>CAWHLG010000011.1:20000-709838 GCA_963830015.1 uncultured Alphaproteobacteria bacterium | reverse complement strand
ATTGACCTGTACTGCGTAATGAGCCAACTTATTTGTATGAGAAAAGCCCGCGAAGTCCTGACAGAGCTGATCACATACACCCAGCCTCCGCTCGAATGCCCGATTGTATTGATCGAATCCCCTTGGCCGGGTTCCAATTGGTCGCTGGCCGTGGGGCGAATGTCCCTCGCCGCGCATACTCGATACCTCGATAGGTTCTTGGAGCTTGAGGTGTCTGATCCCATGGTGGACTGGAACGATGAACCCCGTGTCGATGGCGGGCAGAGGTGCATCATTCTTTGGACGAACGACATCGCCTCCCTAGAGCCCACGCTACAGCCAATCGCCTAGGGGAAAATTACCCGAATTTACCGGCGCGCAACGCGCACGGTGGGGGAGCGGCTCCGGTGACTGGCGGATGCACCCAGCGCCAAGGCCGATTACTCTGGGGTACCGCCGCGCGCCCTCGCCAACTCCCTGTTGAGCGGGGGGCATATAGGGGAGCTGACGCTGACCACGCGACGGCAAAGATCAAACTACGCGGGAGGGCTCTCGTTCCGGCACCAATTCCGCGAGTGGGGCGCCGGCCGCATAACACCGGCTGTTTGCGGATTGTGGATTTGGAAGGACAACCGAGCCACCCGGCGGCACGACTTCAACCTAGTAGCCGCGTTCGCGTTCCCGCCGCCGCGCGGCTGACAAGGGGGAGACACGACCGGGTCACCCTGCGGTTTTTTCCGCGAATTCAGGGCCTTGTCGTGTCTCTTGCGAAGGCGTGCCGGTGCCAAACAACAACAGCAGCACCACGGCGCAGGTCGTGATGATGGCAGCGGCCGCCCAGAGCGGTCTGGTTTGTCGCTTTTGCAGACCGTGTATTTCTCTGATTGTCATGCTGGTTGTCCTCGCAGGTTGGCGTTTGCCCCGTACGTGGCCCGCGCCATCTATTTTAAACGGCGATAGACTAAATAGACAGCCGGGGAAGCCTCGATCCGCGGAGCCTTGGGTGCCTTCAATAGCCCGCCGCGATCAACAGCACGACCGCAAGCGCTAGGGCCAGGCCCGCTCCGGATGCGCTACACAGCCTGAGGCGGTCCGCAACCAGCTCAATCAATCAATCGAGCGGACCACACGGCGAGTGGACGGCTCCACCAAGTACACCTTGCCGTCGGCGGAGTAGACGAACCGATAGCGGGAACCCCACGGACCCCAATCGGAGGGCACCTCGCGTAACACTACATCGTCGGGAAGCATGGTGCCCACATCAACGCGCTCGCGGACACGCACAGGAACTACCCTCTCCCTCACCACATAATCCTTGATACGGGCTCGGCTTCCGGGATCAATCTCTACTTCGTCGCTCTGGGCGACAGCTTGGACACAGAGCACAATGAGAGCGGAAGCGCCTGCTGCCAGATTGCGCTTCATGTGGGCATCACTCCCGTTCATAGGCAGATTGTGATCACCCTTCTTTTATTACGTTCCCAATCGATTGTGGAGTCAAAGCGGGTTAGTTCGCGAGTCGATGTTTGCTCATCCGCAAAGTAACCACGACGCCTTCTTCGGACCAATTGAAAGTGATACTCCCGCCAAGTTGAGCGGCCATACTGCGTTGTACCAATTTGGCCTCCGAAGCCGTCTTTCTTTATCGGCGGCATGACGGGCGGCCCGCCTCGTTCTGTCCACATCACGACGACCTCATCGTCATTTGCATTGCATGACACATCCAGAGTTCCGCTAGCGAGTGAGAGCGCGCCGTACTTCGCTGAGTTCGTTGCCAGTTCATGAATAACGAGTGCCAGCGTCGTACTGGATGTTTCTCCAACATTCATCTTTGTCGCACAGAGACGCGAATCCGGACGCTGGCCCCCTTCTCGTCGTATCGGGCAAGCAAAATGGAGATCAAGTCCCCAAGCAGCGCTCCTTGATTTCTCCTTCCCGGTGATTGGACGAACGAGTTCTTGGGCTCGCCCTAAAGCCATCAGCCGACTGGTGAGTTCGCGCGCCATATCTTCTTTTGTAGCCGCCGACCGTGACGTAATCTGAGTGAGGGCCGTTGCGATATGTAATAGGTTCATCACGCGGTGGCTCATCTCGCCGGCCAGCAATTCGTTGGCTTCCTCGGCCTGCTTGCGTTGGCTGACGTCAAGGAAAATTCCAAACATTACTCGGTCGTCAATGTCAGCATCATTCCCTTGGCCGCGCGCCGAAATCCACCTGATGTCGCTTCCGCACCAGAACACGAAAATCAATCTCGTAAAGCTCCCACTACCGCCCGTGTCGCTCGAATGCTGATCTGACGCGCTCAAGATCTGCAGGGTGAATATTCTTCGACAAAATCTCGAAGGTGACCTTCGCCTGATGCTCTGAACCCCCCCACAGTTCATATGCTCGCGGGTCCAAAATGATCGCATCTGTGTCCACATTCCATGACCACAGGGCGACCCCCGCGGCTTGGTTTGCAGCCCGCAGATGCTTTTCATCCCAGGTCGGAACTGGTAAGGCCTCAATATGCATGGAGATTTTGTTCCGTGCTATAGACGCCTGAGGCTATCACGTTTCAAACGGAGCAGCTTGATCCTCGCTTCCGGCTCCCAGACCCGTCCGTTGCTGGACAGACAACCGGACCCACGTCGTAGTCGCCAGTTGGCGATGCCTCTGCTCGCATCGCGCTGAGGGTCGAAGACGCCTTCCCACATGGGCACTTCGTTGGAGCAGCGGCTGGTGCCACGGTGGACGATCTCGCAAAAGCCGAACGGATTACGTCACGATGCGGCTGAACCTGCTTGCGCCAGACATCGTTGACCCCGCCTTGAACGGCCGGACACTTCTGACGGTTCAAAAGGCGTCGGGGCCGATCTCGTAATTTGTCAAGAGCAGCGAGCCCTGCTCCTCCCACATCTGCCTTGCTCGTGCAGATTTTAACATGCTGGGCCCTTCCTTACTGCGCGGCGAAGCATATTTCACGTTTCGAGGTCCCGGGCCATTCCGCTAGGACAACGAGCCGACAGCCGTGCGCCCGCACGCTCACCCGATGAGGTTTGAAGATACGGAACTCGAGCCGCGCGACTTTCACGTCGTCGTGAAATGTCGCGAATACACCGCCAAGCCTTGGAGATGGGAAATCTGGGCCGCTGCCAGAACGAAAGCCGTTCAGCGCTCGGAGAAGAGTTTCGCAACCATGTCCGAAGCCATGAAGGAGGGCAAAGCTGCTCTCGCTATCCTGCTCAAGAAGCGATTTCCAAACGCCGCCTAGTCATGGACGAACCTGCTGCAGTCGAACTGGTGTGGGACGACCTCGACGAGATGTTTGAACTGCTCTCGGAAGCAGACGTGGTCGAAGGACCGCCAGGCTTGAAAAAGCTTGTTGAGGAGCTATGGCCGGAGTTGGTTCACAAGGTGAAGCCACCGCGATCCGAGATGCATTAGGAACTGCCGGCAAAGAACCAGCCGCGCCACCTTTCCTCAGGGACGCACCAGGGTGAGCCAGTGCTATCCAGAAGAACCGCGCTATTGGCCGGCATGGCAGGGCTTGCAAGCTCAAGAGTTCAAGGCGGAGTGCCCATGACTCATGTCGCACTACTCGGCGATTCTGTGATCGACAACAAAGCTTATGTTGGCGGCGGTCCTGATGTGACCGAACAGCTGGGCAATCTGGCGCCTCGCGAGTGGAAGATCACTCGTCTCGCGTTGGATGGTGCAGTTTCGTCGGGGGTACTTGGACAACTGGAACGCCTTCCGAGGGACATAACGCACATTGTCATTAGCGCCGGGGGCAATGATGCACTCGGTCAATCCAGTGTGCTGGACGCAACAGCGAATTCCGTGGCCAGCGCGCTTGTTCGGCTGGCCGCAATACAAGACGGCTTTCGCACAGATTACGCAGCCATGATGGATGCGGCCGCACGACACAAACTTCCCACTGCGGTCTGCACCGTCTATGACCCGCGATATCCAGAACCGCTACGCAAACGCCTTTCATCGCTCGCGCTCTCGATGATCAATGACGTGATCACCCGGGAAGCGTTCGCCCGCGACATGACTCTGATGGACCTTCGAGTGATGTTCAGCGAGGACGGCGACTTTGCCAATCCAATAGAGCCATCGGTACAAGGCGGCATGAAGCTGGCCCGCGGCATCCAACGCTTCGTGTTTGGGCAGACCACGTCCGCGATAATCCGCTAGCGCCTCAAGCCCAACGGCCTCACGCGGTCTGGGGCTGGCTGCCGCACTGCTCGGGTACAGCCATCTTATTTCGATTGAATCGGCAGCAGATCAATCTGCCAAGGCGCTAGCTGCTGCGTTGCAGAACGCGCAGGTCAAGACCTCCGTTTCGGGGACGATGGCTTTGGCTCCGGCTACGGAATTGAAGCTTGCCTCCCGTCAGACCGTTAAACTCGCTGAAGACGCGACGGTAAGGCTCGATCCATCATCGACTATCCGCGTTGTGGGCGACGTGAAGATGCCACAGCCGTCGCCGCGGCAATTAGTCGTCTGTGAACTACGGCTAGGCCATTGATTGAGAGTCGGTTTTTGACGAACAGGTCGGTTTTGAATTGCAAGGTTTTGGGGATTGAAGCCCCGGAACCCTGCAATCTCGTTTTCAGGGTTTCCTCGAATTTGAAGCCGTGATTCTCTCGCTCTCGCTCAACGATCGGAGGACGAGCGATGCGGCCGAAGAAGCTCCAGACAACGAGATCGGACGATCTGTTCCGGGCACGGCTCGACCAGATCATCAACCTCCGGCACGAACTGGCACAGCTCGCAGGTGCGATCGACTGGGACTGGATCGATGGCGAGATCGCGCCGCTCTACAGCGACAAGGGGCGACCTGGGATCGAGACGCGCTTTGCGATCGGGCTCCTGCTGCTCAAGCACATTTATGGGCTGTCCGACGAAGGCGTGTGCGAGCGCTGGGTCTATGATCCGTACTTCCAGCACTTCACCGGCGAGGAGTTCTTCCAGCACAGCTTCCCGCATGAGCGCTCGGACCTGAGCCACTGGAGGAAGCGCCTCGGCGACAAGCTGGAACTGTTGCTGGCCGAGAGCCTGCGGGTGGCCCATGCCAGCGGCGCGCTGCGGACCCGCGACCTGGCGCGGGTCACGGTCGACACCACGGTGCAGCCCAAGAACATCAGCTTCCCGACCGATGCCAAACTGCTGCACGCGGCGATCAAAGGGCTCAACCGCCTGGCCCAGAAGCACGGGGTGCGGCTGCGGCAATCCTACATCCGTATCGCCAAGCGCGCGGCGATGATGGCGGGACGCTATGCCCATGCCAAACAGTTTAACCGCCACCGTCGGCAGCTGCGCATCCTGCGCACCCGGCTCGGCCGGCTGATCCGTGACATCCGCCGCAAGATCGATGGCCAGGAGCACACCGCGGCGGTGTTCGAAGCCCCGCTCGCTCGTGCCTCCCAGATCCGCTCCCAGCAACAGCGCCAGCGCGGCTGGAAGCTCTATTCCTTCCATGCCCCCGAGACCGAGTGCATCGGCAAAGGCAAGGCCAGCGCGCCCTATGAGTTCGGGGTCAAGGCCTCCATCGTCACCACTAACCGCCGTGCCCCCGGCGGCCTGTTCGTGCTGCACGCCAAGTCATTGCCGGGCAATCCTTACGACGGCCACACCCTGCGGGACGTCATCGAGGACACCCAAAAGCTCACCGGCTGCGAGATCGAGCGCGCCTACGTCGACAAGGGTTACCGCGGCCATGATGCGCAAAATCCAGGCCGCGTCTTCATCTCGGGACAGAAGCGCGGCGTCTTCGGCGCGATCAAACGCGAACTGCGACGTCGATCCGCCATCGAGCCCGTGATCGGCCACATGAAAGCCGAAGGTCATCTCGGCCGCTGCTACCTCAAAGGCCGTGCCGGCGATGCCGCCAACACCATCCTCACCGCGGTCGGCTATAACTTCCGACGCATCCTCGCCTGGCTGAGGGCTCTCTTGCGCAAAATCCTGATCGCAATCTTGCGCGCCTTCGTTATCAAATCAGCGCTCAATCAGGCTTCTTAACGGACGACCAATTACAGGCGGAGATCAGAGTTAATAACCAATTGCCATTCACCAGCTATGCCGGAATTTGGATACCGAGCGTCTTGGCCGTTTGCAGGTTGATGACGAACTCAAACTTGGTCGGTAGCTGGACTGGCATATCGGCTGGGTTTTCGCCCTTGAGAATACGTCCTGCATAGAGACCAGTCTGGCGAAACTGATCTGCAAAGCTCGATCCGTAGCTCATCAAACCACCGGCGTCGGTAAATTCGCGCCGATGATATAACGCGGGGAGCGCATGGCGTGCCGCTAGCGTAAGAAATTGGAAACGGCGGGTCACGAACAATGCATCGGGACTGATGAGAAATGCATCGCCCGCATTTTCACGAGCGTCGCAAAGGCCGTGTCGATGCCACTGTTCGTACTAGCGGTGATGATTTCGATTTGCCGTCCGATCGCTGAAGCCGCCGCCTGCAACTCCGCGACAAAGGACTTGGTAATGCCCGGGCTGTCGGGATTGACGAGCGCGGCAAAGCGCGCGGCGTTCGGTAGCAACTCGTACAAGATCGAGAGCCGCTTTGCTCCGAGCTGCACACCAATGTCACTGATCCCGGTGGTGTTGCCGCCCGGTCGGTTGAGGCTGGCAGCGAGGTCGAGTTTCACCGGGTCCGCTCCAATGACGAAAACAATAGGAATTGTCGACGTCGCCGCTTTGGCCGCAAGCGTAGCAAGAGTACTGATCGGCGTGACGATCACAGCCACACGCCGGCGAATCATATCTGCGGCCAGCGCCGGCAAGGCCTCGTTGTGACCTTCCGCCCAGCGGTATTCGACCGTCACGTTTTGGCCAATGACGTATCCAGCTTCGCTCAGCCCCTTATGAAACGCGGGCATGTGGCTCTGCGAATGCCGAAGCTGACGCGCTGTGAAGAAAGCCGATCACCGGCAACGTTGCCTGCTGCGCGCGAGCCGCGAGCGGCCACGCCGCCGCACCGCCTAATGCCGCAATGAACTCCCGCCGCTTCATTCAATGACCTCGTCGGCGCGGGCGAGCACGGACGGTGGGATGGTGATGCCGAGTGCCTTGGCAGTCTTGAGGTTGATGGTGAGGTGGTACTTGGATATAACCCCTGCGAAGCTCACGTGGATCGTAGACTATGGGGGTCAGACCCAAGCCATACTGTCCTTAATACCGACGTGCGGTTCGTCCATTGTTACGGAAATTTCGGACCATACTGATGAATTCCCTCCTCCTCATTCGATCACCTCGTCGGCGCGGGCGAGCAGCGTCGGGGCACGGCGAGGCCGAGCGCCTTGGCGGTCCCGGTTTTCGAGTGGATTTTACTCCTCCGCGCCTTGAGACCTAAAATCCACCTTGTTGGTGATTACACTCGTTCAATATCAGCGAGCGGCTGCCTTGCGCTTCTAGGTTCGCTTCATCGCAATCGACACACTCAAAGTGAGATACTGCACCGCCGTCAGCGGCCTCGACGATGACGAGTAGCCACATTGGCTTTCCGCATCCGGGACACTTTGGCCGCGTTTCCATGACGGGGTCACGCGGGCGCGATCTGCGCGGAGTTTAAACGGGCAAGCCAACCGTTGAACTGCTCTGAAAAATAATTGTTAGCAGCGAGCTTCATCCAGTGGGCTTCGCGTTCCCGATATTCTTGCTTGCTCTTTGGGTTTGTCTCGCGCGCTGCCAATAGCCGATATTCGGCAGCACGGTGATAACAATATGCAGAATCCTGCGAAGAGTTTCGCACTGTGCACCTCCCAATTATTACTTCTTTTTTGTTGCATCAGAGTAGGCGCTATCAAGTGACAAATTTCAATTCACTTTTGTGATGCGCCGCAACCCAACGCTACGATCATACCTCCGAGTTTGGCTATCACGTTCGTGCCATTGGTGCGCAAGCCATTGTAGGTCCTTCACGTTTCCTCTAAACGGCCATGTTTTCTATCTCCCCTATGGCGCTGTTGTAAGCGATTGTTGATAGGGCAAGGCCAGCAGGCTCGCTTTGTCTGTCTTCGATTCGAGGAGCAAAACATGCAACTTCGCTCGTTGGCACTGCTGGTTCTTATCTTTGGCGCGAGCGCAGCATTGGCTGGCTATGTCGGAATGATGTATGGCGAGCAGACGCCCGAGCGCGCAGTTCAGTCCGCAGGGCCTACGATTGAACGCGAAGTTCAGTCCACGGATCAGCCACTTGCTTCCCCTCCATTTGCAGTCCGCCATGACGCATCTTTATCGAAACCGGCAGCACCGATAGTTCCGACGACCGAAACTGCGCAGACACCATCGCTGGGTTCAACTTCAGCTTCTAGATTGAACAACACACAAGGTGTCGAGCGGTCCACAAACGACGCTCGAAAACCTACCGGATCAACCGTAGTTGAAGCTCAAAGAACGACTGCATCAAACGCAGTCCAAGGCCCGAAATGCCATATACAGGCGTGCGAAAATGCGTATCGCTCATTCGATGCATCCGATTGCACCTATCAACCTGCGAATGGCCCGCGACGGGCTTGCAGAAAATAGCTGCTTAAACGTGGCTCAACCGGCTTTTTCCCAATTCAGCAGAGTGTTCGGTTTAGCCCATCAGTTTGTTCTCGCGGTCTCGGGTCTCACTAAGTGTCTCGGATACCGAAGGCCCCTTCGGGGGCTTGCCCCGGAGAAGCCCAGAGGCAACGGATTTTGCATAGAGCTAGCGAACTGGTTTGCGCCCTTTGATCGCCTGAGAGGCTGACCCAACTGACTCAGCCTTAGTCAGCGTTTGTCCCAATTGACCCAATTATCGTGCCAACCGTGCCAACCGTGACAGCATCCCGAAAATTGCCATCGCCGCGGCCCTCGCTTCGACCACGGCTGTAAACGGGACATCCGGCCACCTGGGGCGTCGAATCCACTGGCTTCCTACGGCTCTGGGAAGCATCCTATGCGTCCCTCTCCAGGCACCCATAGTTAGTGAGCGGATTTGACCGACGCAGCGCAGCGTGGTGCATCGCCATCAATGCAGCGAGACGCAACGCGATGCCCTACACCCTCGCCGATGTGGCCAAGGCTACCGGCAGGAACACGACGACGATCCTGCGGGCGATTAGCCAGGTTTCTGGTACCAAGGACAAACAAGGCACCTGGCTGGTCGATCCCGCCGAGGTGCACCGTGTTTATCCGCCGGTGGAGCTGCGCAGCGACGGGGGCAACGAGGCAACGCAAACGCACCACCCGTTGCTGCCGCCTTGGATGTGCAGATTCGCGGTGCTGCGTGAACTGCGAAGTCGCTGCCTGCGCACGACGTGCGCAGAGATCGAGACCACTGGCGCGTCCAGGCCAAGCCGTCACCAGGCAGCTCGCGCCGACGCCCCCCGACCTTGGCAAGGTCGTGCTCTGCCCCAAGAGGCGCGGCAGGCTCCGAAAGTCCCATTCCGCGGAACCTCATCTTCGACTCACTTATCAATGAGCAGCTTGGCGCAATGTGAAGGTCGAAGTCGTCGAGATCGAACCGGTTGACAAGTGAGGGTGTAACGGTCAGAGGCGTGAGACATGCTGTGGCTACTCATGGCTTACGCGCTGAGCTCGTGGCGACACGGTGGCGATTTAGGCAACCACGGACGACCGGCAAATATCCGCGTTTCCAAAAATTATTTGCATTTGTAAATGCTTAGCTGGCGCGCCCGGAGAGATTCGAACTCCCGACCCCTAAATTCGTAGTCTAGTGCTCTATCCAGCTGAGCTACGGGCGCTTGCCGTTCCACGAGGGAAATTCCGGCCCAAGGGCGCGAAACGCGGCTAGAGCTAACGATTTCGTCCCCCATTGGCAAGGGCGGGGCGGAGAGCGCCGACTTCGCCAGAAGCAGCGGCAAAATCAACAGATTCGGCGAACAGGCTCGCGCCGAGAGACGATCCCCCGCCGCTGACATCTCCCCACCCGGCCGCTTCGCGGCCACCCTCCCCTCGCGGGGAGGGATGGCACCGCCCGCATGACGGCAGGCTCAGGCCCTTGCCCGCGCCGGCCTGTGCGCTTCGAGGTCCACCGCGCGGTCGGGGATGGTGAGCCGGAAGGTCGCCCCGATGGTGCCCTCGACCAGCGTGATCTCGCCGCCATGCGCCCGGACCAGCTCGCCGGCGATGACGAGGCCGAGCCCCGTGCCGCCGCTCGCGCGCCGAGCTCTGGAACGGCTCGAACAGATGCGCCTTGGCCTGGGCGGGGAAACCCGGCCCGGTGTCCGACACCTCGATCACGACGACCGCGCCCTCGCGCCGCCCGGTGATGCGCACCTGGTCGCGCGACGGATCGTTCGGCGCCCGCGTCTCCAGCGCCTGCACGGCGTTGCGCGAGAGATTGAGGATGACGCGGAGCAGCTGGTCGGCGTCGGCGTCGACGATCAGCCCGCGTTCGATCGCGGTGATCCAGCCGATCCGGCTGTCCGCGAGCTGCAGCGTGTCGCGCACCTCCTCGACGATCGGCTCGAGCTCGACCGGCCGGCGGTCCGGCGGCGGCTCCTGGGCGCGGCCGTAGGACAGCGTCAATTCGCAGAACGCGATGGCGCGCTCCAGCGCGCGCATCAGCTTGGGCGCGAAGCGCTGCACGCGCGGGTCCGGCAGGTGGGCGAGGCCTTCGGAGAACAGCTGCGCCGAGGTGAGCAGGTTGCGCAGGTCGTGATTGATCTTCGACACCGCGAGACCCAGCGCGGCGAGCCGGCTCTTCTGCTGCAGCATCGAGGCGAGGTCGGCCTGCATCGAGGCGAGTTCGCGCTCGGCGAGCCCGATCTCGTCGCGGCGGCCCGAGGCGCCGATCACGCGCGACGGATTCTCCGGGTCTTCGCGGAACGCCATCATGTTGGCGGTGACGCGGCGCATCGGCCGCACCAGGAGATAATGCAGGGTGAAATAGACCAGCATCGCGGTGATGCCGGAGATCAGCAGCGACAGCAGCAGGATGTTGGTGGAGAAGCGCAGCATCGCCTGGCGCAGCGGCGCCTCGTCCAGCACGATCTCGATGAAGTCGCCGCCGCGCGGCGCCGCGCCGACCACGCGGATCGCGTCGGCGTCGTGGCAGAAGAGCGTGTCGAACGCGTCGGCGATGGCGCGGTGCCACGGCACGTTGCGCATGTCGATCTCGTGATGCACCACCTGCGGCATGTCGGAGGCCGCGAGCAGGCGGCGCTGCGTGCCCGTCTTCATCGCCACCGAGCGGGCGCCGACGCTGCCGAGAATCTGCCGCGCCAGAGTGTCCGGCACCATGCCGCTCGGCGCTGCATCGAGCACCAGCGCCGCGGTGTGGGCGGCGGCGAGGCGGTCGTTGAGCCAGTTCAGGCGGAAGTTCGCGATCGACGGCACGTAGATCAGCACTTCGGCGATCATCACGAACAGGATCGTCAGGATCAGGAGCTTGCCGGACAGGCCCAGCCGCACCGGAGCCGGCGCCTTGCCGCCCGGATCGGGGGTCGCGGTTGCTGTCTCGATCTCAGTCATCGTCGTCCCGACCGTCACCCCAGACGCCGCAGCACGTTCAGGAGGCGTCCCACCCATGATGACGTCAATTTGGGCGTGAAGAAGGACACCGCGGCGCGCTTGCCGATCTCACTATAGGTCGGATAGGGCACCACCAGCTCTGCGAACGCCCGGATGTTGAGGCCATGGTTGATGGCGAGTGTCCAGGTGCTGATCTGCTCGGAGGCTGCGGCGCCGACGATGGTCGCGCCGAGGATCAATCCCTTCGGATCGGTCACCACCTTGATATGGCCGCGCGTCTCGCGCTCCGCCTGGGCGCGGTCGTTGTCGTGGTAGGACCAGCGCAGCAGCCGCACGTTGCCGTACTGCTCGCGCGCCTCGGCCTCGGCGAGCCCGACATGGGCGAGTTCCGGCTCGGTGAAGGTGACGCGCGGGATCTCGTCGGCCTTCATGGCGACCGGCAGCCGGAACAGCAGGTGCTTGATCAGGAGGGCTGCCTGGTGACTGGCGCTGTGGGTGAACTGCGACACGCCGGTGACGTCGCCGATCGCATAGATCCGCCGGTTGCTGGTGGCGAAGCGCTTGTTGACCGTGATGCCGTGCTCCTCGTGCTTGACGCGGGCGGCGTCGAGATCGAGGCCCGCGATGTTGGGCTTGCGGCCGGCCGCGATCAGCAGCTCGGTGCCCTGGATGGTCTCCTCGGTGGTGCCGGCCAGCACCACCTCGACGCGCTGGCGGAGCGCGCGGACGCGCTCGACCTTCACGCCGCTGCGGACCGTGATCCCCTCGCGCGCCAGCTCGTCGAGCACGACGGCGACGCATTCCGGGTCTTCCTTCGCCAGCGGCTGCGCCGCAACCTCCAGCACCGTCACCTCGGAGCCGAGCCGGCGGAACGCCTGCGCGAGCTCGAGCCCGCTCGAGCCCGCGCCGATGACGATCAGGTGCTTCGGCCGCTCGCGTGCGTCGAAGATGTTCTCGTTGGTGAAATACGGGCACGCGTCGATGCCGGAGATCGGCGGCACCACCGGCTGCGAGCCGGTGGCGATCACGAAGCGGCGCGCCCGGATCTCGAACCTGACGTCCTCCTCGGGCCCAAGCACCACGGTGCGGCCGTCGCGGAACCGCGCCTCGCCCTCGATGACGCGCACATGCATGCCGGTGAAGCGCTCGCGGAAGTCGTTGGGCGCAATCGCGTCGATCACGCGGTGCACATGGTCGTTGACCTGGTCGAACTCGACCGCGGGCTTCGCAAGCTTGACGCCGAACGGCCCGCTGTTGCGGTACGCATCCGCGCGCTTGCCCGCGGCGATCATCGCCTTCGACGGCACGCAGCCGGTGTTGAGGCATTCGCCGCCCATGCGGCCTTTCTCGATCAGCACGACGGGCACGCCGAGCGTCGCCGCCGCGGACGCAACCGAAAGGCCGGCCGCACCTGCGCCGATGACACAAAGGTCGGGGGTCAATAGCTCGGCCATCAAAATCCTCGTCTCGCAATGCCTTGAAGCGTGGGGATCATAACCGTTCGGGCGCTGTGCCGGCGCCGAGCCTGCGCCCGAACACCCGGCGCGCCACCACGGGAACCAGCGCCAGCACGCCCAGCGCCACCAGCGCGCCGAGCAGGGCCGGCGTCAGCACGTTCGACAGACCGAACTCGACCCGGCAGCCGGCGGCGCCGCCGGCGATACAGGTGTTGTACATCGCCTCCTGCGCGACGATCACGCTCTCCAGCCCGGCGCCGAACGCCGCGAAGGCCAGGGTCGCCGGCACGATGCCGATCGCGGTCGCGGCGACGTAGGTGGAAAGCCGCACGCCGAACAGCGCCGGCGCCAGATTGACCAGCCAGAACGGGAACGGCACCAGCCGCAGGAACAGAAGGTAGCTGAACGCATCGGCGCGAAAGCCTTCGGCAAGCTTCGCCGCGAAGGGTCCGGCGCGCCGGGTCAGGAACTCGCCCGCGGCGCTGCGCGCGATCAGGAAGATCGCCGTGGCGCCGGTCAGCGCGCCGACCGCAGCGGCCATGCTACCCACCAGCACGCCAAACAGCAGCCCGCCGATGACGGTCAGGATCGCGCCGCCCGGCAGCGACAACGTGACGACAAGGATATAGAGCGCGACATAGGCCGCGACCGCCGCGGCCGTGTGCTGGCCGATGAACCGCTCGATTTCGGCGTTGTGCCGGACCAGGGTCTCGAACGAGATGTGGCGGTGCAGGCCCAATCCGTAAGCCAGCGCGACCAGCGCAACGATGACCAGGAGCGGCGCAAGCCTGCGGAGCAGGCTCCAGCGCACACCCGGGGTGCGGCGATGTTCGGCGGGGTCGGTCAAGGCGTAACTCACGGACAAAACTTAATGCCGGTCGATGCGGCACCAAAGGTATATACGAGGCCCCGGCCGGACGAAGCCATCTCACTGATATTTGAGGCAAATCGTGATCCTTGCCAACCGGGGACGGGGCCCATTTGACGCCCCTGCCCGGCCTCCGTATAAGCCCGCACGCGGCGGCGAACGGAGAACTATCTCGTGAAGCGGACCTATCAACCCAGCAAGCTGGTGCGCAAGCGCCGTCATGGATTTCGCGCCCGCCTGAAGACGACGGGTGGCCGCAAGGTTCTGGCCGCCCGGCGTGCGCGCGGACGGAAGCGGCTCAGCGCCTGAGGCCGGCGCGGGCCACCCCCGCTGGCGACATGGAACGGCTCAAGCAACGCGCAGATTTTCTGGCCGCAACGGCCGGGGCCAAGGCTCCCGTCAGCGGATTCGTGTTGCAGGCGCGTGATCGCCACGAGGACGGACCGGTGCGCGTGGGGTTCACCTGCTCGAAGAAGGTCGGCGACGCGGTCGAGCGCAACCGCGTGCGCCGGCGTTTGCGCGAGGTGGTGCGGCTTGCGCCGCCCGACCGGATGCGGCGCGGCTACGACTACGTGCTGATCGGACGGCGGACGGCGCTGGATTTGCCGTTCGAACGCCTGGTCGAGGATTTCAGCCGTGCGCTCGGACGGGTGCACGGAACCGCCAGGAACGGCGGCAGGCATAGTCAAAGTGCAGACTTGGGACAGCGCGATGGCGCGCGCCCGAAAAACACCCCACATCGTGGGACCAGATAGAGCCGGATATGACCGACCAGAAGAACACCCTCCTCGCCATCGTGCTGTCCGCGGTCGTGCTGATCGCCTGGCAGTACTTCGTCGGCATGCCGCAGATGGAGAAGCAGAAGCAGGAGGCGCAGCTCAAGCAGCAACAGCAGCAGCAACAGGTGCAGCAGCCGGGCCAGGGCGTGCCGGCGCCGCAGGCGGGGCAGACGCCACAGCCGGGACAGGCCGGCGCACCGGCGCAACTGCCCGGCCAAAGCGCTCCGTCCGCGCCGACGATGCAGGTCACCCGCGAGGCTGCGCTCGCCGCCTCGCGGCGCGTGCAGATCGACACGCCGACGCTGCGCGGTTCGATCGCGCTGCGCGGCGCGCAGGTCGACGACCTTTCGCTGATCAAGTACCGCGAAACCGTCGATCCGAAATCGCCGCCGATCGTGCTGCTGTCCCCGCTCGGCAGCCCGCATCCGTACTTCGCCGAGTATGGCTGGGTCGCGGGCGCCGGCGCCACCGTCAAGCTTCCCGACCGCGGCACGGTCTGGACGCAGCTTGGCTCGGGCACGCTCGGCACCGGCAAGCCGGTGACGCTGACCTGGGACAACGGCGACGGGCTGGAGTTCCGCCGTGTCATCAACATCGACGACAAGTATCTGCTCACGGTCGAGAACCAGGTCGTCAACAAGGGCAGCGCCCCGGTCACGCTCTATCCTTACGGGTTGATCCGCCGCCACGGCCTGCCGGAGACGCTCGGCTACTACATCCTGCACGAAGGCCCGATCGGCGTGCTGGGCGACCAGGGTCTGAAGGAATTCAGCTACAAGGACGTCGAGGACAAGAAGAACATCAGCTTCAAGGTGACCAACGCCTGGCTCGGCCTCACCGACAAGTACTGGGCGGCGACGCTGCTGCCGGATCCGAAGGCCGCCATCCAGGCCAAGTTCTCCTTCGAGCTGATCGGCGCGCAGAAGACCTACCAGACCGACTATCTCGGCGACGCGCAGACCGTCGCGCCCGGCGCCACCACGGCGCACACCACGCGGCTGTTCGCCGGCGCCAAGGAAACCGCCGTGGTCGACGCCTACGACAAGCAGCACGGCTTCAACCGTTTCGAGCTGCTGATCGACTGGGGCTGGTTCCACTTCATCACCAAGCCGATGTTCTACGCGATCGAGTGGATCTACCACCACGTCGGCAACTTCGGCATCGCCATCCTGCTGATCACCGTCCTGATCAAGTTCGTGTTCTTCCCGCTCGCCAACAAGTCCTACGCCTCGATGGCGAAGATGAAGGCGGTGCAGCCGGAGATGATGGCGATCCGCGAGCGCTACGGCGACGACAAGGTGAAGCAGCAGCAGGCGCTGATGGAGCTCTACAAGACGGAGAAGATCAATCCGCTGGCCGGCTGCCTGCCGATCCTGGTGCAGATTCCGGTGTTCTTCGCGCTTTACAAGGTGCTGTTCATCTCGATCGAGATGCGGCACGCGCCGTTCTACGGCTGGATCAAGGATCTCTCGGCGCCGGACCCGACCAACCTGTTCAATCTGTTCGGGATGCTGCCGTTCGATCCGACGGTCATTCCGGTGTTCGGCCAGTTCCTGCATCTCGGCATCTGGCCGATCATCATGGGCATCACGATGTGGTTCCAGATGAAGCTCAATCCGGCGCCGCCGGACCCGACGCAGAAGATGATCTTCGACTGGATGCCGCTGATCTTCACCTTCATGCTGGCGTCGTTCGCGGCCGGCCTGGTGATCTACTGGGCCTGGAACAACACGCTGTCGGTGCTGCAGCAGAGCGTGATCATGAAGAAGCACGGCGCGAAGATCGAGCTGTTCGACAATCTCAAATCGATGTTCGCGAAGAAAAAAGACGGCGGTGACGACAAGAAATAGCGTCCGCAGCCGACGCAATCCGACTGCCCGATGCCCGGCCTTGCGCCGGGCATCTTCGTTCCGGCTCCCGGCGGCGTGCGGACGGCCGGGACAAGGTCAATGCCGCCCGGCCGCCGCGGCTTTTGGCATATGGTCCTGCTGCAGCACAAACGGCGCGGCCGACACGGCGAACGGCCCCCGGAACGGATGGTTCAGGAGCAGGATCATGCAAATCACCGTCCCGTTGAAAAAAGATATCAGCGTCGCGAAAATGAAGTACGGCCGCAGGCGAAGATCGAGGCCGCAAAGAAATATCGAATGAACCACGATGCCGATACCGACCGCATACCACAGGATCATCGGCAGATTTGAGCGCACGCTGAACAGCCGCTGCTGACGCGCCTCGACGTATTCGCCGAGTTGCCGGAGCGTGGCCACAAAGATCGCCTCCTGTGTCTTCGTCTGCGGCTCGAAGGCGAGAAAGCGCCGCTGAAATTCGTCAATGATGGCCGTATGGCTCCGGGGAGCCAGCCCGCGCTGCTGCAGCGGCCAGACCACGTGCACGATCTCCTGCGTATGATCGCGCAGGAGCCGTTGCAGCTCCGTGCGATGCGGATCCGGCAGCGACGACACATTGTGATAGAGGACGGACAGTGCCGTCGCTTCGCGGACGACGATCCGTTCGACATTGGCGTGGTTCTGATAGGTGGCCACCGCAAGCAGGCTCAGCAGAAGACCATCGACCAGGTTGAAGAACGACAGAAAATAGCCGATGCTGAAATTGAGATCAGGCTGTCCGCGCAGAGCAATCGACAGCCACGGCCGCAGGAAAACGGCGCCTGCCCACGCCAGCGCGACGAACAGCGCCGAGCACGACAGCATGGTCGTGGCGGGCGAGAGTTCGTAGAACCAGTCCAATACGACATTGTTGTCGATGAATTCCACCACTCTCCCCCCGACGGCAATCCGCGATTCACGCACTTCCGGCTCAGCGACTCATACATGCATTGTGGTAGATTGGTATGAGCGGCTGCGCTGCGCCGATGGCCGCGCCGGCCGCGGCCCCTCGCGCGGCATCGCCGCCGAAGATCGCACCACCGGCTGCGCCGCGCGCGCGCCTGTCTCTCGGCCACTTGTTATCAGCGACCACACACTCTCCTGCCCTCGGGATGAGAGCGGGAGTGACGACAGCCGTACGCGTCGTTGACAGACTCAGGCCGGCGGCGAACCCATGAAATCGCGCTTGCCGATCTCGACGCCGCACTGGCGGATGATGTCGTAGGCGGTGGTGGCGTGGAAATAGAAGTTCGGCAGGGCGTTGCCGAGCAGCAGGCTCTGCCCGGTGAATTCGCGGACGTTGCCGTTCGGGAAGGTGATCTTGATCTCCTTGCCCTCGGTGCCGTCGACCTCGGCGGGCTTCACGCCCTTGAGAAACTCGATGGTCTTGGCGATGCGGTCCTTGAGCTGCGCGACCGTGGTCTCGTCATTGGCGAACTTCAGGAGTTCCTTGCCGGACAGGCGGGCGGCGGCGTTGGCGGCGTGATCGGTCGCGGCGCGGATCTGGCGCAGCAGCGGGAACATGTCCGGCGACAGCCGCATGTTGAGGAGGTCCGCCTCGGCGACCTTGCGGGCCGCGGCCCAGGCCGCCGCCTTGTCGAGCACGCCGGACAGGCCGTTCAGGTGCTGCATGAAAACCGGGATAGACACCGAATACATGGAAACCGGCATGGAATACGCCTCACGTTGGATGACAATCGAAGGCCGTGAGCCTAGCTTAAATCCCGTGAGCACTACATCCGATTTTTCATCTGGTTTTTCTGCCGCCGAGCGGGAAGCCGGCCGCCTTCTGTTCGCCCAGGAATGGCAGTTTGCCACCGCGGCGGGCTCGATCGAGTCGCTGCCCCGGCCGCGCGGCGTCGAGATCGCGTTCGCCGGGCGCTCCAACGTGGGCAAGTCGAGCCTGATCAACGCGCTGACCGGCCGCAATGCGCTGGCCCGCACCTCGCACACGCCGGGCCGCACCCAGGAGCTGATCTTTTTCGCCGCCGACCCGGCGCTGACGATCGTCGACATGCCGGGCTACGGCTTTGCCGCCGCGCCCAAGGACAAGGTGAAGGCGTGGACGCGGATGATCCACGACTACCTGCGCGGCCGCGCCAACCTCGCGCGGGTCTATGTGCTGATCGACGCGCGGCACGGGCTGAAGGACGCCGACGCGCCTGCGCTCGACGCGCTTGGCGAAAGCGCGGTGAGCCACCAGATCGTGCTGACCAAGGCCGATCAGGTGAAGGCGTCCGAACTGCAGGAGCGGATCGCGGCGATCGAAGAAGCGCTCAAGAAGCGCCCCGCCGCGTTTCCGAATGTGCTGCCGACGTCGTCGCGCTCCGGCGACGGAATTCCCGAATTGCGCGCGGCCATTGCGCGGCTCAAAAAGGAACGGGGCAAATCCGGATAAAAAAGGGGCCCCGGCGGAATGGGCGACGCCAAGGCCCCGAAGAACTTACGGGATGGATTGTGTCGCAACCGGCTCATTCCGATTACGTGGAGAGAGGCTAGACAGAACCCGGTCGCACTGCATGTCAGTGAGAACCTGACAGGGGAAAACTTCCGGCGGAATATTGCAAAATTTGAATGTTTCACGGGGGTAACGAGGCCAACATGGAAACTGCATTGCTGATCTTCGCGGGCGTCATGGGCGCGGCCGGCGTAGGCCTCGCGGCGGCGTCGGCCCACGGCGCGCCGGGCGCGGGCCTCGACAGCGCGGGATACCTCCTGCTGTTCCACGCCGCGGCGCTGCTCGGCGGAACGGCGCTGCTGCACCAGGCGATGCTGTCGCGGACCGTGGGCCTGATCGCGCTCGGCGGCTTCGTCATCGGCGGCGCGCTGTTCGCGGGCGACGTCGCGGCGCGCGCCTTCATCGGCGCGCGGCTGTTCCCGATGGCCGCGCCGACCGGCGGCATGATCCTGATCGCGAGCTGGCTTGTCCTCGCGCTCGCGGCCTTGCTGGCGCGCTAGTCCAGCAGCGTCATTCCGGGGCGCTCGCGTCAGCGAGCGAACCCGGAATCCAGAGCCCATTTCTATAGCGCATCAAGCCCTGGATTCCGGGCTCACGCCTGACGGCGTGCCCCGGAATGACCGGTGGAGAGATTTCGGCGAGCCTGCTAGAAGGACCGCGCTTCAACGCCCCGCGAGACCGATCATGAATGACAAAAGCGTGACAGACCCGCTCGAAGCCGCCCGGGTCCTGCTGGAAGCGCTGCCGCACATGCAGCGCTACGACGAGGAAACCATCGTCATCAAGTATGGCGGCCACGCGATGGGCAACGAGGGCGCGGCGCGCTCGTTCGCGCGCGACATCGTGCTCCTGGAGCAGACCGCGATCAATCCGGTGGTGGTGCACGGCGGCGGGCCGCAGATCGAGGCGATGCTCAAGCGCGCCGGCGTGCAGTCGCAGTTCGCCGCGGGGCTGCGCATCACCGACGCGCCGACGCTGGAAATCGTCGAGATGGTGCTGGCGGGCTCGATCAACAAGCAGATCGTCGGCTACATCAACGCCGCCGGCGGCAAGGCGATCGGGCTTTGCGGCAAGGACGGCAACATGGTGCTGGCCAGGAAGGCGACCCGGAAGGTGATCGATCCGAACTCCAACATCGAGAAGGTGGTCGATCTCGGCTTCGTCGGCGAGCCCGACAAGGTCGACACCACCGTGCTCGACACCGTGCTCGGCCGCGAGCTGATCCCGGTGCTGGCGCCGGTCGCGGCCTCGGCCGACGGCGGCAGCTACAACGTCAATGCCGACACGTTTGCGGGCGCGATCGCCGGCGCGCTGAAGGCCAAGCGGTTTCTGCTTCTCACCGACGTGCCGGGCGTGCTCGACAAGAACAAGCAGCTGATCAAGGAGATGTCGGCCGCCGACGTGCGCCGGCTGATCGCCGATGGCACCATCACGGCCGGCATGATCCCGAAGGTGGAGACCTGCCTCTACGCGCTGGAAAAGGGCGTCGAGGGCGTGGTGATTCTCGACGGCCGGGTGCCGCACACCGTGCTGCTGGAGCTGTTCACCGACCACGGCGCCGGCACGCTGATTCACCGATAGGTTCTTTCGACTGGCCACTCCGCTCTTGCTCCACCTCATCCTGAGGAGCGCAGCGAAGCTGCGCGTCTCGAAGGATGGGGTGCCGAATGCAGCGAGGGGGTTGAAGTCTTCGCACAGCTTTCGGGTGGCCACGCCGGGGACGAAGCCCTAGTCTGCGGCGCGTGTTGTCCCCAGCATTGCCGGACCTTCCTTGACCGCTCCATCCCAGACCGCCGCGCCGAGCCGGCTCGCCGACCTGCTGCCCGGCGTCGTCGCAGCGACTTCGTTTGCGATCAGCAACGTGCTGAGCAAGATCGTGCTGGCCGACGGCGCGGACGTGCTGACCATATCGGTGTTCCGCGGCGTGGTCGGTGTCGTCCTGGTGGCGGCGTGGCTGAAGATCGGCACGCCGCCGGTGCCGCACACGCCGCGCGCGCGATGGATCAGCCTCGGGCTCGGCGTCATTTTCGCGGGCGTGGTGTACGGCCTGTTCGCCGCCTTCGCGCGCGTCTCGGTGCCGGTCGCCATTCTCAGCTACTTCGTCTATCCGCTGATCACGGGCCTGCTCGGCGTGCTGTTCGGCCTCGAGCGGATCACCTGGCGGGGAGCGCTCGCGGCGCTCGCGGCGTTTGCCGGCCTCGCACTGATGATCCGCGCCAACCCCGAAGACATTGCGCTCGCCGGTGTCGCCTTTGCGTTCGGCTCGGCGCTCTGCCGCACCGCGATCCTGCTGATCACGCGCGCCACATTGCAGGACGCCGACCCGCAGCTCACCACCTGGTACACCCTGCTGGGCTCGACCGCGGTGCTGGGCCTTGCCGCGCTCGTGACGCTGAACTGGCAGGGCCCGCACAGCGTGGGCGGCTGGGCGGCGCTTGCCGTCGTCGGCCTCGGCACGACCATCTCGGTGCTCGCCCTGTTCATCTCGATCAAGCGCATCGGCCCGTTCCGCACCGCGCTGATCATGTTTCTCGAGCCGCTGCTCTCGACCGTGTTCAGCGCGCCCGTCCTTGGCGAGATCATCACGCCGGTGCAGGCGCTCGGCGGCGCCGTGATGCTTGCGGCGCTGGTTTCGTTTCAGTTGCGCCGCTGACCGGACGCTCGCCGCCATAGGCGAGCGAAGCGACGCCGTCCTTCGGACGGCTATGCGGCACCGACGAACAGGCATGACATGGCTCGGCATGACAAGACTCGGCAACGTTTCGATAGCGGCGTCCCGCACGAAGGCATAGTCTTCCAGGCGACCGCGCGCCTTGCCTTCATCCACTCGAGCTTCGAGACTTCGACGTGAGCGTTTTCTCCTTGCCTGTTGCGACGAGCCGGCTGGCCGGTCGTGGCTGACATCCGACGCGTTCTGGTGGTCGGTGGCGGTGTCGGCGGACTGACCGCCGCCGCGGCATTCGCGCGGCAGGGCGTGGACGTCGTCCTGATCGAGCGGCGGCCGGCGTTTGACATCCCCGGCGTCGGGCTCGGACAGCCCGCGAATGCGCTCCGCGTCTACGACACGCTCGGCGTGCTCGAACAGATCCTCGACACGGGCTTCGGCTATGACCGGATGTATCTGTTCGACCCGGACCGGCGGCTGATCGTCGAGCACAAATTCCTGCTCGGGGACGACCGGGTGCCGGCGTTTTGCGCGCTGTCGCGCCTGCAGCTGCATGAAATCCTGCTGGGCGCCGCCGAACGTGCCGGCGCCAGGATTCGCCTCGGCGTCACGGTCAGCGAAATCCATGAGGAGCGCGACCGCGTCGACGTCGTGTTCTCGACCGGCGAACACGCCTCGTTCGATCTCCTCGCCGGCTTCGACGGCATCCGCTCCCAGGTCCGGCAGCACCTGTTCGGGACCGCGTTCGTGCCGCGCCCTTCGGGCTACGGCGCCTGGCGGGTGCAGGCGCCGCGGCCGGACTATGTGCGCGGGATGGAGTTCCTGCAGGGCATCGGCAGCAAGACCGGCGCGATGCCGCTCGGCAACGACATCATGTATCTGTTCCACATCCGCCCCGAGGCGCCGGGCGCGAATTTCGCAGGACAGGATCAGGTGCGGCTCTTCAGAGAGCGCCTGGTCCAGTACGGCAGCTACGTGGCCGAGATCGCCGCCTCGCTCACAGCCAGTTCCGACATCGTCTACAGCCCGATCGAGCCGCTGATGCTGCCATGGCCGTGGTGCCGCGGACGGGTCGTCATCGGCGGCGATGCCGCGCACACCTTCGCGCCGCATCTGACGCAGGGCGCCGCCATGGCGGCAGAAGACGCATTCGTGCTGGTGCGCGAGGTGCTCGACGACGACGTTCCGGTCGAAGACCGGCTGATCCGCTACTCGATGAAGCGCTATCCGCGCTGCGCTTTCGTCTACACGTTCTCCGGACAATGGCTCCACGACGAGCAATCCGTCCGCACGGCAGAGGACCTGGAAGCGGCCCGGACCGAATTGACGGCGAACGCATCGGCCCGCATCGGCGCCAGCGACCGCATCCTCAACGGCCCTTTCTAAGCCGCGCCGCCTATGTCGGCGGCCCTTCCGGCCGTGCTAGGGTCCGGCAACAAGAACACGAGGTGCTCATGAGTTCCAATCGCGTCAAAGTCGGCATCGTCGGTCTCGGCCGCTGGGCCAAGGTTCTCACCCGCGCGGCCAAGACCTCCACGGCGCTGGAGATCGTGCAGGGCTTCAGCCGCTCGGAAGAAAGCCGGACCGGCTTCGAGAAGGAGTTCGGGGTCCCGAGCGCGCCCGAGCTCGCGGCGCTTCTGAACAATCCCGAGATCAAGGGCGTGATCCTCACGGTGCCGAACGAGCAGCACCTGCCGCTCGCGCGCGAGGTCGCCAAGGCCGGCAAGCACGTCTACACCGAGAAGCCGATCGCCTCGACGCTGGAGGAAGGGCTGCAGATCGAGGCGCTGGAGAAGACCTACGGCGTCAGCGTCACGGTCGGCCACAGCGCGCGGCTGATGGCGGGCATCCGCGTGATGGGCAAGGCCATCGAAGCCGGCGAGCTGGGCCGGGTCGGCTTCATGGAGGCGAATTTCTCCAACGAGCGGGCGCTGGAGCTGACGCCCAAGACATGGCGCTGGTACAAGGACCGCGCGCCGGGCGGCCCGCTGTCGCAGCTCGCGATCCACCAGTTCGATATCCTGCATTATCTCGGCGGCGAGATCGTCGAGGCCAATTCCATTGCATCCAAGCTGTCGCCCGTGGGCGCGGAGGTCGACGACCAGTCGATGACGGTGCTGCGTTTTGCCGACGGCAAGATCGGCTATGTCGGCAGCTCCTGGACGTCGCCGGGCGTGTTCTGCGTGCGCGTGTTCGGCTCCAAGGGCCTGATGCATTACGAGATCGACTTCGGCACCTGGGACACGCCGGACAAGCTGCACCAGACCTCGACGCTCTACATCCAGCGCGGCAAGGACGGCTACGGCAAGCGTGAGGAGCTGACGGTTCCGGAAAGCGACATGTTCCGCGCCGAGCTCGACATGTTCGCCGACAGCTGCCGCAGCGGCAAAGCCAACGAGCTGAGCGCACGCAACGGCAACGTGGCGCTGGCGGTGGTCTATGCGGGCTTGCGCTCGATCGAGAAGAACGGCGCGGCGGTGAAGCTCGCCGACATCATCGCCGAGGCGCACGAGCGCGTGGCGAAGGGAAGCCGCCATGTTGCCTAGCCGCTATTTCGCCGACCTGACGCAGCCGGAGATCGCGGCGCAGCTCAAGAAGAACCCGTTCGTGATCCTGCCGTGCGGCAGCGTCGAGCAGCACGGCCCGCATCTTCCGACCGGCACCGACACGCTCGCCGCCAACGTGATCGCGCACGCGGTGGCGGAGCGGATGGACGGGCTGGTGCTGCCGGCGACGCCGTTCGGCGTCACGCCGATGCACATGCCGTTCGAAGGCACCATCACGCTCACGCCCGACACCTACATGCGGGTGCAGACCGAGACCTGCGTGTCGACGGCGAAGCACGGCGCAAAGCAGCTCATGATCATCAACTGGCACGAGGGCAACATTCCGTCGCTGGCGATCGCGGCCGAGTCGCTGCACCGCGACCACGGCATGAGCGTGCTCACCGTGCAGGCCTGCTACGTTGCGGAGGAGCTTTACGGCCACTCCTGCAACGGGCTGACGCATGGCGGCGAGATCGAGGCGCTGGCGGTGCTGGCGCACCAACCCAATCTCGTGCATCTCGACCGCATCGACTATTCGTCCGACCACGCGCTCGGCCACAAGATGGATAAGCTGCGGAGAACGCGCAGCTACCAGCCGGTGCTGACCGACATCCGCTCGATCGCGGCGACCGGCTGGTTCGGCAGCCCGCAGCACGCCACCGCCGAGAAGGGCGCCAGGATGCTGACCGACATCGCCGATGCGATCGCCAAGGAGGCCCGCGAAATCTATCGCCAGCTCGACGCGGTTCAGGGCGGCACGCGCGAGATCAAGCAACTGCGACAGGCCGGTTGAGTGCGTTGTTCGTCGCGATTTCGCATCGAATTATCTGAATCAACAAGTGCGGACGGTACCTTAGTACCTGATGCGTTCCTCCTGAACCGCGCGCCACAATCGTGTCATAAGCATCCAACACGCTTCCGGCACGACGCCCGGACGGCGGTTTGCGCGCCTCTCGGCGAGTGGGGAGGCTGCAATGACTTCGTCCGAAGCACCCGAAGCCGGGCCGCAGCATCAGACCAACATCGAACGTCAAAAGACAAAGGCCGAACACGACAGGACGGTCGAGCAACGCAAGTTCCCGTCTCGAGGCCCGGTCGAAGAGGTGAAGCGCGCCTGGGATCACCTCAGCTACCGCAAGTGGGCAACGTACAAAGCCCAATTTCCAGCGACGCTAAAAACCGTCCTTCTCGGCGTCGGCAAGAACCAGCCCTTTGCGGATACGACACTCAATCCTGATGGCAGCTCCCTGATCCGCATCTACGATGGCTTGGTCCTGTACCTGAAGTCTGTCTGCCACGCGCTTGCGGCCTCCGCCAATTTGGCGACAAGCGAAGGCACGGCGGTCTCACTTCGCCCGGACGGAGTCAATCAGCTTCTCCTGAAGACCCTGCAGCAATGGCAGGCGCGCTGGGACCTTCAGGATATCGAGCCCTCGGCCGTCGCCCTCACCGATTCTGCCGACCAGCTCGCAGACTCGCTGTTCATCATGGCCTTGGTCTTCACGATAATGCATGAATTTGGTCATGCCGCATTGCATGGCGGCCAGCGCCGCGATCCTGCAACGCAGGAGCTTGAGGCCGACGAATGGGCCGCCAGGGCTTTACTTGAAGTCTTCGCTTTGCCAACCGGACAGGTGGGCATCGCCCTCGCGGGAGCCTTGGTCAACGTGCGAGCCCTAGCCGCGCGGGAACGAATCTTCAGCGTCGAGTTGAAGGAATATCCGCCATCAGCCAGACGCTTTGAAGCACTTCTCGGAGTGGTCCGGAACGTCCTTGCCGATGAGCTTAGGTTTTACATTGACACCGCGATCATCGCCACGACCGACATGCGCATGCAAGCCGTCGAGCATGCTCTTGGTGGCAACGTTCTGCTGCCGCCAAGCTATCAGGAGCAATTCACCTCGATGATCGTCTCGCAATTGATCGAAGTGCGCCACAAGCGGCGAGATTTGACCACCGTGGCGCAGGACGTTGAGCACGTCCTGCGCTTGGCACAGCCGCACGTCGTCGACGGCACCGCAGCGACCTGCCGGCGTATCTTCTCCAAAGAGCAGCCGACCTACCGGAACGACGACGGCATCAGGCAGTTGATCGACCTGTTTCCGTCCCTGCTCGCGCAGATTTCGGATCCCGGACGGACCGCTATCACATTTGTAGAGGAGGCCCGATCGTGACGACCCCAGACAGCAAACCGCAGCAGCTTCCGCGAGACCTGAGCGACAGGTTCATCCGCTACCTGAACGACCGTGGCTACCAGCCGATCCTCGTGCCGCGCGGAGGGATTGTTCCGCCGATGGTCTGCCTGCTGGACAGCGAGCGCGGCCGATACGAGTTCCGCAACAAGCTTGCCAATCTGCTCACTCGGCCTGCCCCCGGGCTGGATTTCACCGAGGCCCCGGCACCCGAGTTCAACCAGGCCAAGATCTCGAAATCCGGCGGACAGGTCAGCATCGGATTTCTGCAGAGCATTGGCAAAGTGTTCGGCGCGCCGAAACTTGACGTGAGCGCGGAGGCGGATCGCAACAACACGTTCAATTTTCAGGATGTGATCGTTCGTTCCGTCCTGACCGGCCCCATCGAGAGCGCGCTGCAGTCCGGCGTCAAGCCGGAGAAGCTCGGAGACAACGACGATTTCGCGGCTGGCCGCGTGCACATCGCGTATGATTTCCTATATGCGCGCAAGATCGAGATGTCGCGCGGCACGAGCGCAAAAGGAGAAGGCGCCGCCAGTGCGGACGGAGGGCCCGCGGCGACGTTCAAAATTGGCGTTCATGCTGCCGGAACCGACGTTGACAACACCAAGTACGATAATGAACCCGCTGCCTTCGCATTTCGCGTTGCGCAGGTGAGCTACGACGACAAGGCGAAACGCTATAGGGTGAGGGACGTCGAACCGCGCGGCTCTGGCGAGAGCGAGGCAGGCGGCCCTGAAGAGAGATATGTGTACGAAACGGGTCAGGTGCTCAAATTCAACGACCCGCCATGACCACTCGGCGAACGGCCGAGAAGGTCACCCCCGCTTGCCGACATGACCGCTGTTAGGGTCTTATCGGTGCAAACCCCTTAGTTCGCAGAACAAGGACCTCATGGCGCGGCTGCTCAAGCAATCCGAAGCGAGGAAGCTCGGCCTGCCCGGCCGCACCTCGCTGGAGCCAGTAAGTGGCGCGATCGGCTCGAGGCTGACATTCGCATTGCCGAACTTGCGGTGCCCAAGCCCGGCGATCCGCCGCGCGGCCCGCACCTGCACGACGGCTTCGAGGAGTGCATCTACGTGCTCAAGGGCACCGGCACGACGGTCGCCGAAAGCGGCGAGATCCCGATCAAGCCCGGCGACATCGTGCTGATCCCGCCGAACGAAAAGCACATGACGCGCAACACGGGGAATGAGCCGCTGGTGCTGCTGTGCTTCTTCGCGGAGCCGGATGTGACCAAAGGCACGACCGAGTTCAAGAGCTTCTGAAATATCTCCCATGACCCATCGCGTTCTCTGCCTTCGCCCCGAAGCCGATTTCACGCGCGTCGATGCGGCTGCACCCACGGTCCTGAGCGTCGCCTATCGCGGGCCGGCCGATGCCGACGTACCCGCGCTGATGCAAGACAACGACGCGCTGGTGATCCCCGCGGTCGGGCCGAAGCTTGCGCCGCAACTGTTCGAAGGCACCCGGCTCAAGCTCGTGCAGGTCACCGGCGCGGGCGTCGACCGGCTGGATCAGGCCGCATTGACGAAGCTCGGCATTCCGGTGGCGAACGTGCCGGGCGGCAGCAACAGCGCGGTCGCCGAATACGCGGTCACCGCGGCGTCGGTGCTGCTGCGGCGGTTCGGCTGGGCCGACGCCGAGATCAAGGCGGGCAACTACGCCAAATTCCGCGCCCGCATGGTCGCCGACAATCTCGCCGGCATCGAGGGGCTGACAGTCGGACTGGTCGGGTTCGGAACCATCGGCCGCGCGGTGGCGCAGTCGTTCCACCGCATGGGCGCCAAGCTCTGCTTCTTCGATCCGGCAGCGGGCGACGCCGCGCTGGCGAATTCGCTCGGCGCGCGCGCCGTGACGCTGGACGAACTGCTCGCGACCTCCGACGTGGTTTCGCTGCATGTGCCGCTGCTGCCCGCGACGCAGAGCCTGATCGGCGCGAAGGAGCTTTCGCGCATGAAGCGCGGCGCGATTCTCATTCAAGGTTCGCGCGGCGGCGTCGTCGACGAGGCGGCGCTGGCCGCGAGCCTCACGTCGGGTCATCTCGGCGGGGCGGCGGTGGACGTTTATTCCACCGAACCGCCGGACGGCGAAAATCCATTGCTCAAATTGTCCGGCGAGGCCGCGTCACGGCTGCTTCTGACGCCGCACATCGCCGGCATCACACGGCAGTCCTGGACCTCGCTGTTCCGGACCGCATGGCGGAACGTCGAGCGGGCGTTGAACGGTCAGCCGCCGCTGCACCGGGTTTACTAGTGCAAAGTCGCGGACGCGTTCCTATGTGGGGGCTGCTTTGCCGCGCTCGGGCCCGGAACCCATGACCATCCATATGTCAAATGACTTTCAGCGGGACATCGACGCGGTCCAGCGCATCGACGCGGTGCCCCGCATCCTGGAGGTCATTTGCCGGACCACCGGCATGGGCTTCTCGGCGGTCGCGCGCGTGACCGAGGACCGCTGGATCTGCTGCGCGGTCCGCGACGAAATCAAGTTCGGCCTCGCGCCCGGCGGCGAACTGAAGGTCGAAACCACCATCTGCGACGAAATCCGCGACAGCGGCGAAGCCGTCGTGATCGACCAGGTCTCGCAGGACGCGGCCTATTGCCAGCATCCGACGCCGGCGATGTACGGCTTCCAAAGCTACATTTCCATGCCGATCGTTCTGGCGGACGGGACCTTCTTCGGCACGCTGTGCGCGATCGATCCGCGTCCGGCGAAATTGAAGACGCCCGAGACCGTGGGCATGTTCAAGCTGTTCGCCGAACTGATCGCCACACATCTGAACGCGGTCGAGCGGCTGGACCGCACGGAGACTTCATTGGCCGGCGAGCGGCGCGATGCCGAGCTTCGCGAACAGTTCATCGCCGTGCTGGGCCATGACCTGCGAAATCCGCTGGCCTCGATCCAGGCGGGGTTGCGGCTGCTGCCCAAGACGCGGCCGCCGGAGAAGGCGGCCGAGATTGTCACGATGATGCAGAACAGCATCACGCGCATGTCGAAGCTCGTGGATAACGTGATGGATTTCGCGCGGGGCCGGCTGGGCGGCGGCCTGACGCTCGACGTGGCGCTGGAGGATCTCGCGCCGGCACTCGAGCAGGTGATCGACGAGGTGCGGACGAGCTATCCCGATTGCGCGATCGAAAGCCATGTCGCCCTGCCCGAGCGGATCCGGTGCGACCGCTCACGCATCGGACAACTGTTCGCCAACCTGCTCGCCAATGCGGCGACGCATGGCGAGAAGGGCAAGCCGATCGAGGTCGGCGCCGCGACATCGGGCGGCCGGTTTGAGCTGTCGGTGACGAACGCGGGCGCCGCGATTTCCGAGGCGGCGATGAAAAATCTGTTCAAGCCGTTTCACCGCGGCTTGAACGCCATGCAGGGCCTGGGTCTCGGATTGTATATCGCCTCCGAAATCGCCCGGGCGCACGACGGCACGCTCGACGTGACTTCGACGCCGGAGCGAACGTGCTTCACGTTCAGGATGCCGATCGCCTGACCGGCATCGGCAGGCGGCTACTTCTTCTCCTCGTTTGCAGCCTTGGCAACCGGCCCCCAGCGCTCGACGTCCTCCTGCAACTGCTTGCCGAACTGCTCCGGCGTGCTGGCGATCAGGTCGAAGCCCAGCGCCCTGACGCGCTCCTTCACATCCGGCGCGCCGAGGATCGCGATGATCTCGCTGTTGAGCTTGGCCACGATCTTCGGATCGAGGCCGGCGGGACCGAGCAGACCCGCCCAGTTGCCAACCGCGAAGCCCGGCAGGCCGGACTCGTCCATGGTCGCCATATCGGGCAGCAGCGCCGAGCGCTTCATTTCCGCCATCGCCAGCGGGCGGAGCCGTTCGGACTTCTCCGACATCATGCCGGGCACGCTCGCGAACAGCACCTGCACCTGCCCGCCCATCAGGTCGATGATCGCAGGGTTCATGCCCTTGTTCGGCACATGCACCATGTCGAAGCCGATCCTGGCCTTGAACAGCTCGCCCGCAAGGTGCGAGGCGCTGCCGACGCCGGCCGAGCCATAGGCAAGCTTGCCGGGATTGGCCTTGGCGTAGGCGATGAACTCCTTGAGGTCCTTGGCCGGAACGGCGGAATTGACCACCAGTGCGTAGGGGCTGATCGCGACGTTGATGATCGGCGTGAAGTCCCTGGCGAGATCGTAGGGCGGCGTCTTGTTGATGACCACCGAGAGCGACAGGCTCGACGGCGTGTACAGCAATGTCGTGCCGTCGGCCGGCGAGGCGATCACCGCCTTGCTGCCGATCACGCCGGCGGCGCCGGCGCGATTTTCCACCACGAACTGCTGACCGAGGCGCTCGGAGAGCTTCAGCGCGAGCAGGCGCGCCATCACATCGACGCCGCCGCCGGCCGCGACCGGCACCACGATCTTGACCGGCCTGTCGGGATACTGCGCCTGCGCATGCGCCGCAGACGTGCCCAACGCCAGGATCAGACCCATCAAAGTGAGTTTTCCGATCATTGCTTTCCTCCGTTTGCGCTATTCTCCGGGAGCGCAGGCCCGCGCGCAAGGTGACGAGTCCCCTGCAGGAACCGACGATGTCGCGATTGCTGTCCGCCCTTGCCGCAGCGCTGCTCTGGCTCAGTGTCGCCGGCGCATGCACAAACCGCGACGCTTCCCACCACCGACCTGCTGCTGGCGCTGATGGTCGATGCCTCCGGCAGCGTCAATCAGCAGCGGTTCGAGCTGCAGCGGCGCGGCTATGCCGATGCCTTCCGCAACAGGCAGGTGCTCAACGCCATCCGCGGCGGCTCGACCGGCTCCATCGCCACGATGATGGTGCAGTGGACCGGCTACAACATGCAGGCCCAGGCGGTGCCGTGGACGCTGATCAAGGACGAAGCCTCCGCCAATGCCTTCGCCAACGCCATCGAGGCCGCGCCGCGCCAGTTGTTCGGCGGCGGCACCTCGATCAGCGGCGCGATCGATCACGCCATGCTGCTGCTGCCGAACGCACCGTTCAAAGGGCTAAAGCGGGTGATCGATATTTCCGGCGACGGCTCCAACAACCGCGGCCGCGACGTGCGCGAGGCGCGCGACGACGCGGTGAAGGCGGGCGTGGTGATCAACGGCCTGCCGATCGTGGCGCTGGAATGGGGCCTCGACAAATACTATTTCGACAATGTGATCGGCGGACCGGGCGCGTTCATCGTGCCGGCGGATTCCTACGAGAACTTCTCGCAGGCCATCGTGCGCAAGCTCATCCTGGAAATCGCGATGAACAATCGATGAGGTGTGCTCTCTGCTGTCATTCCGGGGCGTGCGCGCAGCGCACGAGCCCGGAATCCAGAGCCATACGGCAGATGGTTCGAACTTGGCTCTGGATTCCGGGCTCGCCGCCATAGCGCGTCACAGACGCGCTTGGGCGGCGCCCCGGAATGACCGCGCAAGTCCTTTACCGCCCGTCCGCCGCGGCCGTCAGCCTGGTCCTGAACTTGCGGCCCATGTGCTGGACGTCGTCGTCGGTCTTGAGGCCGGCGGAATGGATGCCGTGCACGGCGAGTTCCTCGTCCTTGTCCTCGGTGTCGCCGGTCACACCGACCGCGCCGATCACCTCGCCGTCCTGACCGCGGATCTGCATGCCGCCGCCCTCCGGAAACAGCAGGTCGTCGCTCTGGGCAATCAGGAAGCGCATGAAGTTCGGCTTCTCCTCGTGGCGGACGCGCACGAGCTTCGAGCTGCGGCTGAGCGCCAGCGCCGCATAGGCCTTGCCCAGCGCCATCTCGAACCGGACCATCGAGGCGCCGTCCTCCTTCTGGAACGCCTTGACGATGCAGCCGGGCTCCACGACCACGGCGCTGATCGGCCGGCAGTCCATCTCGGCGCCGCGCTTGAGGATCGCTTCGATGATCTTGTTGGCCTGTTCCAGCGTAATCGAGCCCATGTCTTTCTCCCGTTGCGGTGCGACTTTAGCGAGTGTCCCTTTGGACCTGAAATTCGCACACTTTCTCAGCGCGCACCTATGCGAATTTCAGGTCCAAAGGGGCACTCGCAGGCTGCTGAAAAACTCCTGGCCGTCATTCCGGGGCGCGCCGAAGGCGCGAACCCGGAATCCAGAACCTAGCGATTTCCTGCTTTTCTGGATTCCGGGTCCGCCGCTTCGCGGCGTCCCGGAATGACCGCGGAGAGTTTTTCAGCAAACTGCTAAAATCATGTAACTGCTGGTGTCGCTTTGGTTCGGAAGTTCGCTTCCGGACAAGCTGAGAACTCCGGCGAACTTCCGAACCGCGACACCAGCCCCGTGATAATTTCACAGCCGATTCGCACATGACGGCTCGAACCCTCACGCGCCTGACCTTCGCGCTCGCGGCACTGGCCGCGGGCACCGCATCGGCACGCGCGGACGTGCAGATCTGCAGCCGCATGAGCTACGTGGTCGAGGTCGCGGTTGCGATCGAGGACAAGGGCACGGCGGCGACCCGCGGCTGGTACCGGATCGATCCGGCCCAGTGCCGCACCGTGATCCAGGGCGACTCCGGAACCGAACAGCTCTATATCCACGCCCGCGCGCTGCCGGTGTACGGCAGCTCGCCGCTGCCGCAGGGCGGCCATGCCGATTTCTGCGTCGGCGCGGATTCCTTCACGCTCGCCGCGGCGCAGACCTGCAACCGTTCGGGCTTCCGCATGGCGCGCTTTACCGCGGTGAAACCGAGCCAGACCGACAAGGGCATGACCGCCTACCTCGCGGAAGACGCCGAATACACCGACGAGCAGGCGCGCGACGCCGCGATCCAGCGCCTCCTGGTGATCGCGGGCTACGACGCCAATCCGATCGACGGCATCCGCGGCGAGAAAACCGACACCGCGATCGCACGCTTCATCGCCGACAACCGGCTGGAGAACACCGCCGCCGGCCGTGCCGATTTCCTCGATATGCTGATGGCCGGGGCGCAGAAGCCGTCCGGCGCGGGCTTTGCCTGGTGCAACGAGACGCGCAACATGGTGATGGCCGCGCTCGGCTTCGAGGATCAGGGCAACATCGTCACGCGCGGCTGGTATCGCGTGGCCCCGGGCAAATGCCTGCGGCCGGACCTCACCGGCAAGCCGCGGCGGCTCTACAGCTTCGGCGAGGCGGTCGGGCCGGACAACCAGCCGCTCCGCGACGGCGCGCGGCCTGCGGGGCAAGCGGGCCCGCCGGGCGACGCGGCGTCTTCCACCGTGTCCTCCACGGTATCTTGGGGCGGTTCCACCATCCTGTGCACGCGCAACTCCAAATTCGAATTGAGCGATCACAGGGACTGCGGCGGCAGCGGCCTCACCGCCACCGGCTTCGCCACCGTGGAAATGTCCGGCACAGGCGCAACGACGGTGCAGTTCAAGTAAAAGCCGCCTTGCGGGCGGCGCGTGGACGGTGCATTCGTCTCGCCATGACCACAGCCCCCAATCCTTCCCCGCCCAAGCCCGTGCCACGCGCGTTCGATGCGGTTGAAACCTGGGTGTTCGACCTCGACAACACGCTCTATCCGCACGACCTCAATCTCTGGCAGCAGATCGACGACCGCATCCGCTCGTTCGTTTCCGAATTTCTCGGCGTGACCAAGGACGACGCCTTCCGGCTGCAGAAGGACTACTACAAGCGCTATGGCACGACGATGCGCGGGCTGATGGCCGAGCACAACATGAAGCCCGACGACTTCCTGGAGTTCGTGCACAAGATCGACCATTCGCCGCTGCTGCCGAACCCGGAGCTCGGCGACGCGCTCGAGAAATTGCCCGGCCGGAAGCTCATCCTCACCAACGGCACGCGCCAGCACGCCGAGAACGTGATGAAGCGGCTGGAGATCGACCATCATTTCGAGGACGTGTTCGACATCGCGGCCGCCGACCTCGATCCGAAACCGCACCCGCAGGTCTATGACCGCTTCCTGCGCAAGCACGGCGTCGATCCCGCCAGGGCCGCGATGTTCGAGGACCTGGCGCGAAACCTGAGCGTGCCGCACGCGCTCGGCATGACCACGGTGCTGGTGGTGCCGCCGGCCACCAAGGAGGTGATCCGCGAGGGCTGGGAGATGGAGGGCCGCGAGGCCTCCCATGTCGATCACGTCACCGACGACCTGACCGGCTTCCTGCGGGCAAAGTGCCTGATCCGATAACGTGGACCGTGACCCGACCTCGGCCTTGACATCACTCGCACAGAACCCGACAAAACCTCGCATCTTCCGGGGAGTTCTATGTCCAACGCCGACCTTGCCAAGATCATCGACGACGCCTTCGAGAAGCGCGCCGACGTCACGCCCGCGACCAGGGGCCCGATCCGCGAGGCGGTCGACACTGCCCTCGACCTGCTCGACCGCGGCAAGGCGCGCGTCGCCGAGCGCGGCGCCAACGGCGCATGGTCCGTCAACCAGTGGCTGAAGAAGGCCGTGCTGCTGTCGTTCCGCCTCGCCGATAACGCGCAGATGAAGGGCGCGGCTGGCGGCTCGTCGTGGTGGGACAAGGTGCCGACCAAGTTCGAGGGTTGGGGCGACGACCGCTTCAAGGAAGCGGGCTTCCGCGCGGTGCCGGGCAGCGTGGTGCGCCGTTCGGCCTATATCGGGCCGAACGTTGTGCTGATGCCGTCCTTCGTGAACCTCGGCGCCTATGTGGACTCGGGCACGATGGTCGACACCTGGGCCACCGTCGGCTCCTGCGCGCAGATCGGCAAGAACTGTCATCTCTCCGGCGGCGTCGGTATCGGCGGCGTGCTCGAGCCGCTGCAGGCCAACCCGGTGATCATCGAGGACAACTGCTTTGTCGGCGCGCGCGCCGAGGTGGCCGAGGGCGTGATCGTGCGCGAAGGCTCGGTGCTGTCGATGGGCGTCTATATCGGCGCATCGACCAAGATCGTCGACCGCGCGACCGGCCAGGTGTTCCAGGGCGAGGTGCCGCCCTACTCCGTGGTCGTCTCCGGCACGCTGCCGGGCAAGCCGATGCCGAACGGCGAGCCCGGCCCGAGCCTCTATTGCGTCGTCATCGTCAAGCGCGTCGACGAGAAGACGCGGTCGAAGACCAGCATCAACGAACTGCTGCGTGACTGAGCTACCACAGTCGGCGGCAATCGCGACGAGCCACTTCCGCCCTGCAGGCCAAAGCGGTTAGATTCCCATTGCTGCCTCGACACGGGAGCAGGCAATGAAATTTGTCAATTTGTTCATCTCGCCCAGCGGCCGCATCAATCGCGCCAAATTCTGGATCGCGATCCTGGTTTTCACCGTGCTCAATGTCCTCTCGACCGGGATGGTGTTGGCGAGCGGAAGCAACACGCTGATCATCCTCAACGGAATCATATCGCTTCTGGTCGCCGCGTCCGGCATCCTCGTCGGCATTAAGCGCCTGCACGACCGCAACAAGTCCGGCTGGTGGGTGCTGCTGTACTGGCTCGCGCCGTTCGTGATGCTGTCGGTCGGCTTTGCCGGCGGCCTCCCGGAGATCATGGTCAACATCGTCGGTTTTCTTGCGCTCGCCATCGGCCTCTGGAGCCTGATCGAGTTGGGCGGTCTGCGCGGCACCATCGGCCAGAACAAGTACGGTCCCGACCCGCTCGCCCCGGACATCCTCACGCCGCCGGTGCGGACCCACGCCTGATCCGGCACGCCTGCCACTCCCGTCGCATTGACGCGGACACTTTCGCGCCGGATAAAGCCTGCGCATGACAAAGCACGCCGACCCCGTCGCCATCGCCCGCGATCTGCTGCGCTGCCCCTCGGTCACGCCGGCCGAAGGCGGCGCGCTGACCTTCCTCGAAGCCGTGCTGAAAAGCGCGGGCTTTACCGTGCATCGGATGACGTTCTCCGAGCCCGGCACCGCCGACGTCGAGAACCTCTATGCCCGCATCGGCACGGCCTCCCCGCACCTGATGTTCGCAGGCCACACCGACGTGGTGCCGCCGGGCGATCCGAAGGCGTGGTCGCATGCGCCGTTCTCGGGCGATATTGCCGACGGCGTGCTGTTCGGCCGCGGCGCGGTCGACATGAAGGGCGCGATCGCCTGCAAGATCGCGGCGACTCTCGACCATCTTGCCGCCAACGGCGGCAAGCCCAAAGGGTCGATCTCGTTCCTGATCACCGGGGACGAGGAAGGTGTCGCGATCAACGGCAGCCCGAAGCTCCTGAAATGGGCGGCCGCGCGCGGCGAAAAGTTCGACCATTGCGTGCTGGGCGAGCCCGGCAACGTGGCGGAGCTCGGCGACACCATCAAGCTCGGGCGCAGAGGCTCGCAGAACGGCGTTCTCGTCATCACCGGCAAGATGGGCCACGTCGCCTACCCGCATCGCGCCGATAACCCGGTGCGCGGGCTGGTCAGGCTGATGTGGGCGCTGATGGACGAGCCGCTCGACGCGGGCAGCCACAAGTTCGATCCGTCGAACCTGGAGTTCACCTCGATCGACATCGGCAATTCCACGGTGAACCTGATTCCCGGCGAAGCGCGCGCCCGCTTCAACATCCGCTTCAACGACTGCCACAACTATGCATCGCTGAAGGCGCTGGTCGAGCAGCGCGCCGGGAAGGCCGCGGAGGGCAAGGTGAAGTGGCGGATCGACTGGGAGCCGTCGAACGCGGACGTCTTCTACACCGAGCCGAGTCCGTTCACCGACGTGGTGGTCGGCTCGGTCGCCGAAGTGACCGGACGCAAGCCGAAGCTCTCCACCTCGGGCGGCACATCCGACGCCCGCTTCATCAAGGACTATTGCCCGGTGGTCGAGTTCGGGCTGGTCGGCACCACCATGCACGCCACCGACGAGCGCGTGCCGGTCGCCGATCTCGCCAAGCTCACCGAGGTCTACCGGCATATTCTCGACAAGTATTTCGCGTAGGCGCACAGGCTGGGGGCCGAACCGCGCGATGAACCTGGTCCGAATCTACGCCCGCGTGCTCGCGCTCCTGGGGAACGAGAGGCGCGTGGCGCTGCTTCTCGCTGCGTTCAACCTCGCGATCGCAGGCTCGCAATTCATCGAACCGATGCTGCTCGGCCGGGTCATCAATTCGCTGACCGGCAAGCCCGGCGACTGGGGCGCACTCGCACCGCTGCTGATCGCCTGGATCGTGTTCGGCCTGTTCAACATCACCGCCGGCACCCTGATCGCGATGTATTCCGACCGGCTCGCCTACCGGCAGCGCTACCGCACGCTGAGCGACTATTTCCAGCACATCCTGCAGCTGCCGCAGGAATTCCACGGCGACACGCATTCCGGCCGGCTGATGAAGGTGATGCTGCAAGGCACCGATGCGCTGTGGAGCCTGTGGCTCGGCTTCTTCCGCGACCACCTGACCAGTTTCGTGTTGTTTTTCGTGCTGCTGCCGCTGTCGCTGTTCCTCAACTGGCGGCTGGCGCTGGTGCTGATCGTGCTCACCCTCGTGCTCGCGGCGCTCACCGTGTTCGTGGTCCGCAAGACCAACAGCCTTCAGTCACAGGTCGAGGAGCACTATTCGGGGCTGGCCGAGCACGCCTCCGACGCGCTCGGCAACATCGCGCTGGTGCACAGCTTCGCCCGCGCCGAGGCCGAGGTGTCCGGGCTGCGCGGCGTCGTCGACAAGCTCTTGGCGGCGCAGATCCCGGTGCTGTCGTGGTGGGCGGTGATCTACATGCTCACCCGCGCATCGACCACCATCGCGATCCTCCTGATCATCACCATCGGCGCGTATCTGAATTTCCAGGGCAAGGCCACGGTCGGCGAGATCGTGACGTTCATGAGCTTCTCGGGACTGCTGATCGACAAGCTCCAGAGCACCATCTCTTTCGTCAACGGGCTGTTCACCGAGGCGCCCCGGCTTCGGGAATTCTTCGGCGTGCTCGACACCGAGCCTGCGGTGCACGACCGCCCGAACGCCACCGATCCCGGGCGGTTGCACGGGCGGGTCGAATTCCACGACGTGTCCTACTCGTATGACGGGCGGCAGCCGGCGGTGCTGGACCTGTCGTTCACTGCGTCCCCCGGCGAGACCATCGCGCTGGTCGGTCCGACCGGCGCGGGAAAATCCACGGCGCTCGCGCTGCTGCACCGGACGTTCGATCCACAGTCCGGCTCGATCACCATCGACGGCATCGACGTCCGCGACATGAAGCTCACCGGGCTGCGCCGCAACATCGGCGTGGTGTTCCAGGAGGGCCTTCTGTTCAACCGCTCGATTGTCGAGAACCTGAAGATCGGCAAGCCCGAGGCCGAAACCGAAGAGATCAGGCTTGCGGCCGAGCGCGCCCAGGCGCTCGGCTTCATCGAGAGCGACCGTCACGGCTTCGACAGCCGGGTCGGCGAGCGCGGCCGGCTCCTGTCGGGCGGCGAGCGCCAGCGCCTCGCCATCGCCCGCGCGCTGCTCAAGGACGCGCCGATCCTCATCCTCGACGAGGCCACCAGCGCGCTCGACGCCAAGACGGAAACCATGCTGCTGGCGGCGCTCGACGAAGTGATGAAGGGGCGCACCACCTTCGTCATCGCGCATCGGCTGGCGACCGTCCGCAAAGCCGACAAGATCCTGATGTTCCAGGACGGCTGCATCGTCGAAACCGGGACCTTCGACGAGCTGGTGCGTGCCAACGGCCGTTTCGCGGAGCTGGCGCGGGCGCAGTTCATGGCGCCGCCGGCGCCGACCGGGACTTAGCGCCGCACACACGCGCGGCCAGGTGCCGGGATTGTCCGCTATAGTGCGCGTCCCTGTCGCCGGGTGCCCGCCATGCGTGATGTCATCCTTGCCATGCGGACCTTCTGGGTCCTGGCCCTGCCTTACTTCCGGTCGGACGATCGCTGGCCGGGCCGCGCGCTATTGTCCGGCGTCATCGCGGCCGAACTCGGCCTCGTCTACGTGGCAGTCGAGGTGACGTACTGGAACGCGCGCTTTTTCAACGCGCTCGAGCAGCGAAGCTGGGACCTGATGACGCCCGAGCTGCTCAATTTTTGTCTCATTGTCGTCGGCGTCATTCTGACAAACATGGCGCAGTATTATTTCGGGCAGGCACTGACCATCCGCTGGCGACAGTGGATGACCACGCGCTACGTCGGTATCTGGATGGCCGACGGCCGCCACTACCGCCAGGGCTTCGTCGACCGCTCCGTCGACAATATTCATCTGCGTATCGCCAATGACGTATTTTTGTTCATCCAGCGCACGCACGAGCTCGGCACCGGACTGCTCGGCAGCGTCGTTGCGCTGCTGTCGTTCGCTTATATGCTGTGGGGCATCTCCGCGATCATGCCACTGCCGCTGTTCGGCATGAACCTCGCGTTCCCCGGTTACCTGATCGTGCTGGCGATGGTGTTTGCCGCGAGCGGCACGCTGATCGGCCACTGGATCGGCAAGCCGCTGATCCCGTTGCAATTCGACCGGCAACGCTACGAATCCGACTTCCGGTTTGCCATTGCGCGCGTCACCGACCATGCGGAACCTGTCGCGCTGATGGGCGGCGAGCCGGTCGAACGCGCCGAGCTGCGACGGCGCTTTGCGGCGCTGGTGATCAACTGGGTGCAGTTGATCAAGCGGGAAACCCGGCTGATCGGCTTCACATCGGGCTATGCGCAGGTGTCGGTCGCGGTGCCGACGCTGATCGGCATGCCGGCCTATCTCGCCGGCGCGATCCCGCTCGGCACGCTGATCCAGGGCGGGCTCGCGTTCAATCGCGTCGAGGGCGCGTTCGGATTTTTTCTGGCGATGTACCGCAAAATCGCGGAATGGAAGGCGATCATCGACCGCCTGGCGCAGTTCGAGGCCTCGATGGTCGAGGTGGATCGCACCGACCGCCCCGGAATGGCGATCCGGCTGACCCCCTCGCCGGACGGCCAGGTGGCCGTCAACAACATGGTCTTGCGGGTGGCGAACGACAACGACGTCGCACGGGTCCCGAACCTGCAGATCGCGCCGGGCGAGCACCTGCTGGTCACCGGGCCGTCGGGCTCGGGCAAATCGTGCCTGCTGCGCACGATTGCGGGAATCTGGCGGTTCGGCGAGGGCTCGGTGTCGCGGCCCCCCGGCATGCGGGTTCTCGCACTGCCGCAGCGGCGCTACTTTCCGCTCGGCACGCTGCGGCAAGCGGTGACCTACCCGACGCCCGCGGAACAGTTTACCGATGCCGAGATCGGCGCGGCGATGGAGGCCGCGGGGATCGGGCGGCTGGCGCATCGGCTCGAGGAAGAGGCGGACTGGAGCATGGTTCTGTCGGGCGGCGAGCAGCAGCGGATCGGCTTTGCCCGCGTGCTGCTGCACCGGCCCGACCTGATCCTGCTCGACGAGGCGGTGTCGACCTTCGATGACGCCGACGCGCGCGATCTCTATCGCATGCTGTTCGAGAAGCTGCCGCAGGCGACCGTCATATCGGTCGGGCGCTCCTCGGTTCTCGCCGGCCTGCACCGGCGCAGCTTCGATCTCGGCGGATCGGCGCAAAATTCCAACAGACCTCCACCCGCCGCCGCGCCTGCCGGCGCTGCGGCTGCAACCTGAAAATCACATCCCGGGAGAGAACGATGCTGAAGATGAACTACTGGACCGACAGCTGGAACCTGCATGAGGACGTCTGCCCCTGCGACGTCCATTGCAACGACTGGATCGCCAAGAAGAAGCTCAAGAACAAGCTGATCTATCATTTCGGCACCGGCCTGCATCACGTGCTCGGCATCAAGCAGGCGACCAATAAATCGGGAAATGGCGTATTCGCGATCACGGCGTCGAAGGAGGAGTACGATTCCTACGTCGATCTCGCGACCACCAAGGCCCAGATCAGCAAGAGCTACCTCACCTATTTCGGCGACATCTATCTGTCGAACCCGAAGCTCCTGCCCGACTTCGATATCGTGACGATGTTCCACCTGTGCGAGTTCTTCTTCCCGAACACGGCGAGCAAGGCCTATGGCGGGATGGACGACGCCAAGCTGCTCGACATGTTCACTGCCAAGACCAAGCCGGGCGGCTACATCCTGTTCTATACAAAGTCGATGGCCTTCCATAAGGCGGAGCCGATCATCGCCAAGTGGGAGAAGAAGGGGAAGGTCAAGCGGATTGGCGAGTTCAAGACGCTGCTGGTGTTTCAGAAAAAGAAGTAGCTATCGCCGGCGCGCGGTCACTCGGCTGCGCGCCGTTCATTTTCTCGTGTCCGAGCCTTCCTACTCGCCCCGCAGTTCGTGTCTCGATGCAGGACGGTCGAGGAAGTATCACCGCCATTCACGCCATCAGGCGGTTTCTTCCAGCTCCACGACGTCGGCACGATGGCGCCAGTCGGCTGCGTGCGTCAGGTGCTCGAACTCCCGCTTGGCCGAGAGCAGCGCATCGCCGGCGTCCTCGCCCGTCACTTCGATGGAGTTCTGCAGACACTTGTAGGCATGCCCGTCGGAACTGGTCAGGTTTTTGAAGAACTTCGCGTTGAAGGTTTTCATGGCGCGCCTCCGGTTGAGGCCCATAGTTAACCGAGCCGGCTGCCGGCATCCTTGACCTGGCTCAAACCGAAGCGGAAAGAGCCCGAGTTCCGGCCCCGGACTGCGCAGCAGATTTGCTTTTTTTTCAGACAGTGCTCGTCGCGATTGTCGTTCGACGCATCGGCCTGCACATCAGGGCCACGCTCGCGATGGATAAGGTGAGGGCGGCGCTGGGAACTCGTCGGTTCCGGCCGATTAGCGCCATGCTATCGGGCCTTTTCGATCTCGGTGCAAATGAAGCCGGTGATTCCGCAACCCACGGCGAACAGGAGCGCCAGACACACGGTCACCATGAGATCCCCAGCGGGGATCGAGGCAACAGCGCCCAGAAAAAGGCCTGCAAATGCGTGCATACACGCAGAACGCCGCGATCGTCTCCCGCGTTCCGGAGAATGAACCGAATGATCCGTCGCATATAAAGCGAGAATAAAATGCAACTTGGCGATCTGCAGGCAGCGGCTTCGCCTTCATCAGCTTGCGTTACGGCTGAGCCCGGCCGCTTTCTCGAGGCAATGTGTCGATGATGCAGGGCGGTAGCGACCTGGATCAGGAGAGTGGTCCCGCGCCGGTTAGGCCGTGCGGAAGACGGCAACGCGTCGGTTTGGGAGCACATCTCCGGCCTGCCCGCACCAGCGCATTCGAGCGGGTGCGCTGCGCGAAGCCCCGACAATCTATGACGCGGTTGACCTAACCGCCCAGCGTGATCCCCGCCTTCTTGGCGAGATCGAGCCATTTCGTGATGTCGGCATTCACGAACGACTTGAACTCGGCGGGCGTGGTCGGCGCAGGCTCGGCGCCCTGCTCCGCCAGCCGCTTTTTCAGGTCGTCCGACACCAGCACCGTGCGGACATCCCTGCTGATGCGCTCCGCGAGTGCAGGAGCCGTCGTCCCCGGCGCGAACAGGCCGAACCAGCCGAGCGAGTCGTATTTCGGCAGCCCGGACTCCGCGATGGTCGGGAAATCGGGGAACAGCGCCGAGCGCGCCGCACCGGTGGTGCCGATGGCGCGCAGCGTGCCGGCGGCGATATGCGGCGTCACGGTCAGCGCCGGCGAGAACAGAAGCTGAATGCGCCCGCCGAGCAGATCGGTCACCGCCGGCCCGGTGCCGCGATAGGGCACGTGCAGCATCTCGACGCCGGCCATCTGCGCGAACAGCGCGCCCGACAGATGCGAAGCCGCGCCCGCGCCTGAAGAGCCATAGGACAACACGCCCGGACTTTTCTTCGCGTGCTCGATCAGCTCGGCCGCGTTCTTCGCCGGGACCGACGGATGCGCGACCAGGATGTAGGGCGGCGCGGAGACCAGCGAGATTGGCGCGAGATCGCGCGAGATTTCGAACGGCGACGGCGTGTTGGCCGCAAGCGACATGATCGCGCTGGTCGCCGCCATCAGGAGCGTGTGGCCGTCGCCCGGCGCCGCGATCGCCTGCCTGGTGCCGATCAACCCGCCGCCGCCCGAGCGGTTCTCGACGATGACGGTCTGGCCCCACATGGTCTGCAACTGCTGGCTCATCGCCCGGGCCAGGATATCGGTGCCACCGCCGGGCGCGGCCGGAACGACGATCCGGATGAGCGCACCCGGAAAGTTCTGGGCCATCGCAGGCCAGGCCGCACCGGCCGCCAAGGTCGACACGAGCAACTGCCTGCGGGAAATCATGCGCGCTCCACCCTGAATGTGTTTGCCGGACAGGTTTAGTAGTCCACCCGCACCAGATAAAGCCCATCCGGCGGCGCGACCGGCCCGCACGCCGCGCGGTCGCGGGCCTGGAGCACGCGCCCCATGTCGTCCGGCCGCCATTTGCCGTCGCCGACCAGCACCAGCGAGCCGACCATCGAGCGCACCTGATTGTGCAGGAACGACCGCGCGGTCGCCGTAATGTGCACCTCCTCGCCGACCCGCGACACGTCGAGCCGGTCGAGCGTCTTTTCCGGCGATTTGGCCTGGCATTCGGTCGAGCGAAAGGTCGTGAAATCGTGCTTGCCGATCAGCCGTTGCGCGCCCGCATGCATCGCCTCGGCGTCGAGCCGGCGCGGCACGCGCCACGCCCGGCCGCGCTCCAGCGCCAGGTCCGGCCGGCGATTGCAGATGCGATAAAGATAGTGGCGACGCAGCGCCGAGCGGCGCGCGTCGAAATCGGCCGGGACTTTCTCGGCCGACAGCACCGCCACCGGATGCGGCCGCAGATGCGCGTTGATCGCGTCGCGCACGGTGTCGGTCTCGCGCTCGGCCGCAAGATCGAAATGCGCGACCTGGCCGATCGCATGCACGCCCGCATCGGTGCGGCCCGCGCCCTGCAGCATGACCTTCTCGCCGCTGAACGCCTCGATCGCGGCCATCAGCGCGCCCTGCACCGACAGGTCCTTCTCCTGAAGCTGCCAGCCGACGAACGGCGCGCCGTCATATTCGACGATGATCTTGTAGCGCGGCATGATTTCAGCCGAGATCGTCGAAGGCTTTGGGATACGACACCCGGCCGGCCTTCGGCGCGTCCGGAGCGAGCATCAGCGCCTGAAAATATGGCCCGGCGTAACGCGACACGAAGCCTTCCATCACAGCGAAGCCGAAGCGGCCATAATAGGCCGGATCGCCGAGCACGAATACGAGGCGTTCGGCACGATCGCGCAGGCGCACGAAGCCTTCGCGAATGAGCGCACTGCCAATGCCCTGCCGCTGCAGGGACGGCGATACGCCGACCGGCGCAAGACCCACGACCGGCACGTTCCTCGCATCGATTCTCAGGACCAGCCGGGGAAACCCGGCATAGCCCGTGACGCCGCCGCCGTTGTCGGCGACCAGGGACAGCACGAAATCGCCGTCGGCCCGCAGCCGCTCGACCACCTTCGATTCCACGTCGCCGCCGAACGCGGCATCGAGCAGCGCGCGCACGGCCGCGGCGTCCTCCGGCCGCTCCGGCCGGATGTCGAGTGCACGGCTCATGCGAGCCGCGTTCCGGCCTTCACGGCCGAACCGTGCAGAAAGTCTTCCGCCCGCATCGGCTTGCCGCCGGCCTTCTGCAGTTCGACGATGCGCACCGCGCCGCTGGCGCAGGCGATCGTCAGACGGTCGTCCAGCACGATGCCGGGCGCGGCACTGCCCTCACCCTTGGCGCTGCGCAGCACCTTGATGCGGTCCTTGCCCAATTCGAACCACGCGCCGGGAAACGGCGCGAGCCCGCGCATGTGATCGTGCACGGTGTTCCAGGGCCGGCCCCAGTCGATACGGGTCTCGACCTTGTCGATCTTGGCCGCATAAGTGACGCCGTCCTCGGGCTGCGGCGTGAAGGTCAGCCGGCCCTGCTCCAGCTCCGAGATCGCCTGCGCCATCAGTTTTGCGCCGCGCGGCGCCATGATGTCGTGCAGCTCGCCCGCGGTCATCGCAGCGCCGATCGGCATGCGGTCGATCAGCGCCATGGCGCCGGTGTCGAGCCCTTCGTCCATCTTCATCACCGTGACGCCGGTCTCGGCGTCGCCCGCCATGATGGCGCGGTTGATCGGGGCGGCGCCACGCCAGCGCGGCAGCAGCGAGGCGTGCAGGTTGAAGCAGCCATGCCGCGGCGCGTTGAGGATCGGCTTGGGCAGAATGAGCCCGTAGGCGACGACCACCGCGGCGTCGGCGTTGTGGCTTGCGAACTTCGCCTGCTCGTCGACGCCTTTCAGCGAAGCCGGCGTGAACACCGGAATGCCGAGCCGCCTCGCCTCGCGCTCGACCGGCGTCGGCACCAGTTCGAGGCCGCGGCGACCGCCGGGCTTGGCCGCGCGGGTATAGACCGCAGCGATGGCGCGGCCGCTGCCGGCAAGCTCCAGCAGGGTCGGCACCGCGAAATCGGGCGTGCCCATGAAGACGAGACGCAGCGGCATTGGAACTACTCCGCTGCGCGTTTGTCGGCGTGCTTGAGCTGCTTGGTGAACTTCTTGATGACGCGGTCTCGCTTCAGTTTGGAAATGTGGTCGATGAACAGTACGCCGTTGAGGTGGTCGATCTCGTGCTGCAGACAGGTGGCGAGCAATCCGTCCGCTTCGATCTCCAGCTCCTTGCCGTCGAGATCGAGATACCTGACCTTGACCTCGGCCGGGCGCTCGACCTCCTCGTAGTATTCGGGAATCGACAGGCAGCCCTCCTCGTGGACGTTCTTCGCCTCCGATTCCGCAACCAGCTCCGGATTGATGAACACCTGCGGCTGCTTGGGCTCGTCCTTCTTGGCGAGGTCCATGGTGACGAGCCGCACCGCCTCGCCGATCTGGATCGCGGCGAGGCCAATGCCCGGCGCGGCGTACATGGTCTCGAACATGTCCTCGACCAGCGCCCGGGTCGCAGCGTCGACCTTGGCGATCGGCTTGGAAACCTGCCGCAGCCGCTTGTCCGGCAAAATGAGAATGTCCCGCAGCGCCATATCCCGCACGCCAATGTCCGCACCTGTTGGCCGCGATTTAAGGGCTGGACTTCGGCGGGTCAATGTGTTCCCTGTTCGTTCTTGTCGAGAATCGGGGACGGCGATGACGCATCCCGAGAATCCGGTCGACAGGGCCCGCGCCGGGCGGAATGGCGAAAACCGAATCGCGTAAGACACACTCATGGAAACCGCCATCCTGGTTGCGCTCGGTCTGGTCGTGGGGCTCGCCATCGCGGGCCTCGCGGTGTTCATCGCGCGTCCGCGGACGCCCGCGGAAGATCCCGCCGCAGCGCAGCGCATCGCCGAGCAGACCGCCGCCGCCCAGATGGCCGACCAGCGGATCGTCGAACTCGGCGCCCGCGTGCAACAGATGGGCGAACTGCTCGCCAAGGCGCAGACCCAGTTGCAGAGTTCCGTCCACGAGCGGCTCGACGCCGTGACGGCGCATCTGGGCACCTCGATGCAGGCGTCGAGCAAGCAGACCACCGAGAACCTGCAGAAGCTCAACGAGCGGCTTGCCGTCATCGACAGCGCGCAGAAGAACCTGACGGACCTCGCTTCGCAGGTGACCTCGTTGCAAAGCGTGCTGACCAACAAGCAGTCGCGCGGTGCGTTCGGCCAGGCGCGCATGGAAGCGATCGTGCAGGACGGTCTGCCGAAGGGCGCCTACGAATTCCAATACACCCTCTCCAACCGGACCCGTCCGGACTGCTGCATCTTCATGCCCGACAAACGGCCGCTGGTGATCGACGCCAAGTTCCCGCTGGAGGGCGTGACCGCATATCGGGAGGCGAAGACCGAGGACGAGAAGCGGCTCGCCACGCAACGGGTGCGCCAGGATGTGACCCGGCACTTCAGCGAAATCGCCGAGAAGTATCTGATCCCGGGCGAGACGCACGAGATGGCGCTGATGTTCGTGCCGTCGGAGTCGGTCTATGCCGAGATTCACGACAACTTCGACGATCTGGTGCAGAAGGCCTATCGTGCACGGGTCATCATGGTGTCGCCGGCCCTGATGATGCTCTCGATCCAGGTGGTGCAGCAGATCCAGAAGGACGCGCGCGTGCGCGAGGCGGCGGACCAGATCCGCGACGAAGTCGGGCACCTGATGGGGGACGTCGGCCGGCTCGGCGACCGGGTTCGCAAGCTGCAACAGCACTTCAACCAGTCGAACGAGGACATCCGGCAGGCGCTGGTCTCAATCGAGAAGATCGAGGCGCGCGGCGAGCGCATCCGGCAAGTCGAGGTTGGCGGGTTGGAGGAGGCCAGCGACGACATCGGGCCGATGCGAAGGCTGGGTGCGGCGGAGTGAGATTTGAGTTTTGCCGCGAATTGGCTAGAACAGCAGCCCACCCGCGGGGAACTCCGGAATGACCGCAGCGGCTGAGACGAAAGCGGCAAAGCCCGCTTGGCACGAGGCCTTCGCGGTGTATCTGAAGCCGCGCGTGCTGATCGTGCTGTTTCTCGGCTTCTCCGCCGGCCTGCCGCTGGCGCTGTCGTCGTCCACGCTGTCGGTGTGGATGCGCGAGGCCGGCGTCGATCTCGGCACCATCGGCCTGTTCACGCTGGTCGGCACGCCCTACACCATCAAGTTCCTCTGGGCGCCGGTTGTCGATGCGCTCGACGTGCCGGTGCTGTCCGCGCTGCTCGGCCGCCGCCGCGGCTGGCTGGTGCTGTCGCAGCTGCTGATGATCGCGGCGATCGTGCTGCTCGCGCTGTGCAATCCGAAGTTCTCGCCGTGGTACCTGGTGTTCGGCGCGGCGCTGCTGGTCGCCGCCGCCTCCGCCACGCAGGACATCGTGATCGATGCGTTCCGCGTCGAAAGCCTCGACGCCAGCGAGCAGGCCGCCGGCATGGCGTCCTACGTCGCGGCCTACCGGGTCGGCATGCTGGTCTCGACCGCGGGCGCGCTGTTCATCGTCACCGGCTTCGAGGACTTCGGCTTCGGCAAGGAGCTCGCCTGGTCGCTGGGCTACGTCACCATGGCGGCCTTTGTCGCAATCGGCATCGTCACGACCTTGCTCGCGACCGAGCCGGCACGCTCGGCGGCGATCCGCGCCGAGCACGAGAAGCATGCCGGCGAGAATCCATTGCTGCGCGTCACGCGAACGGCAATCAGCGCGTTCTCCGAATTCCTGACCCACGAGATGGCGCTGATCGCGCTCGTTTTCGTCGTCCTCTACAAGTTCTGCGACGCCTTCGCCGGCGCAATGACGACGCCGTTCGTTATCGATCTGGGTTTCAGCCGCAACGACTACGCCGCCATCGTCAAGGGCGTGGGTCTCGCCGCAACGCTGATCGGCGGCTTTGCCGGCGGCTTCGTTGCCCGGGCCTATCCGCTGGCGACGAGCCTCTGGATCGGCGCGTTCCTGCAGATGGCGTCGAACCTGGTGTTCACCGGCCTGGCTTTAGCCGGCCACAGCTACTGGGCGCTGACCGCGGCCATCATCGCCGAGAACTTCACCGGCGCGATCGGCACGGTGATCTTCGTCGCGTATCTGTCGGCGCTCTGCCAGTCCCCGCTTCACACCGCGACGCAATACGCGCTGCTCACCGCGCTCTCGGCGGTCGGCCGGACATACCTGTCGTCGGGTGCAGGCTTCGCCGCCGAGGCCGCCGGCTGGGCCTGGTTCTTCACGCTCAGCGCGCTCGCCGCGCTGCCGAGCCTCGCGCTGCTGTGGTGGCTCCAGGCGCGCGGTCATTTCGACCGGCTCGGGCCCGTAAAGGTCGCGGGCGCAGACGACTAGACTGCGATCAACATGATTGAATGGGTTTGTGCAGCTCTGGGTCCCCGCTTCCGCGGGGACGAACGGCTGATGGTCCGGCGAACTCTCTCCCCGTTCGTCCCCGCGGAAGCGGGGACCCAGGGACATAAGCGCCGGCGCTCCAAACTGGATGGGTCGGAGGTTAGACCGGCGTGCGGCTCCGCATCGCCGCCGACAGCGTGCCTTCGTCGAGATAATCGAGCTCGCCGCCGACCGGCACGCCATGCGCGAGTCGCGTCACGGTGACGTTCGCGCCGTGCAGCAGGTCGGTGATGTAGTGCACGGTGGTCTGGCCGTCCACGGTGGCGTTCAGCGCCAGCACGATCTCCTTCACCTCGGAATCGTGCGCGCGCGAAACCAGCGCGTCGATGGTGAGTTCGGCAGGTCCCACGCCGTCGAGCGGCGACAGCGTGCCACCGAGCACGTGATAGCGCGCGTTCAGCACCGCGGCGCGCTCCAGCGCCCACACGTCGGCGACATCCGCGACCACGACGATCACCGAGCGGTCACGCCGCACGTCGGTGCACACCGTGCAGGGATCGACCGTGTCGATGTTGCCGCAGGTCTTGCAGACCACGACCTTCTCGATCGCGGTCTGCAAGGCCGCCGCGAGCGGCGCCATCAGCGGCTCGCGCTTCTTGATCAGATGCAGCGCCGCCCGCCGGGCCGAGCGGGGGCCGAGCCCCGGCAGGCGCGCCAGCAGCTGGATCAGGCGCTCGATCTCGGGTCCGGCGGTGGATTTCGGCATCGGTGATGATTGCGTCCCGCTCCGCAGGCGAATCGCGGAGCCCCGCCAGAATTATCAGAAAAGCTTCAGCCCCGGAGGCAGCGGCATTCCGCCGGTCAGCGACTTCATCTTCTCCTGCATGACGGCCTCGGCCTTGCGGCGCCCGTCGGCATGGGCCGCGACCAGCAGATCCTCGAGGATTTCCTTTTCCTCCGCCTTCATGAGCGAGTCGTCGATCTTGACGCCTTTCAGCTCGCCCTTGGCGGTGAGCGTCACCGTCACCATACCGCCGCCCGCCGCGCCCTCGACCTCGATCCGGTCGAGCTCGGCCTGCATCTCCTGCATCTTGGTCTGAAGCTGGGCCGCCTGCTTCATCAGGCCCATCATGTCGCCGAGTGCCATGGTCTCGCTCGCTCCGTCCTAATCGTCGCGTTCCCAGTTGTCGCCCAGGCCGTCCTCGTCGGGCAGCGGAAGGTCCGGATCCGACGCCGGCAGCTCCGGCGCAATGTCCTTCTGGCCGCGCACGCCGACAATCTCCGCGCCGGGGAATCGTTCCAGCACCGCCTTCACCAGCGGATCGGCGCGCACGCCGATTTCCAGCTCGGCCTTCTGCGCGTCGGCGATCGACTTGAGCGTCGGCGCGCCCTGCTCGCGCGAGATCACCACCACCCACGGCCGGCCGGTCCATTGCTGGAGCTTGCGCGAAAGTTCGTTGACCAGAACCTTGGAAGCGGTCGGCTCGAGCGAGATTTCGAGCTGGCCGTCCTCGAGACGGACCAGCCGCATGTCGCGCTCCAGCGCGAGCTTCATCTGGATATCGCGCCTGTCGGCGGCGAGCGCCACAAGGTCGGCGAAGGTGCGGATGGCTGTGGCCGGCGCAGCCTGGGTCTGGGCCACCGCATCTCCCGCGGGCTGCGCCATCGCCATCGCCCGCGGCGCGCCGCGCGGCGCATCATAGCGGGGCGCCTGCGCCGGAGCCGTGGACGTGGCACCTGAACCGGAACTCGAACCCGAACCTGCCGACGCGCCGCCGTTGCCCTGCGGCCGCGGCGCAGCGCCGCTCTCGCCACTGTCGATCGCCCGGATCGCCTCGTCCGGCGTCGGCATATCGGCGACATACGCGATCCGCACCAGCACCATTTCGGCGGCGGCGAGCGGCCGTCCTGCCGCCTCGACCTCGGCCACGCCCTTCAGCAGCATCTGCCAGGTGCGCGAGAGGACGCGCATCGACAGCGCAAGCGCCAGCGCCCGGCCGCGGGTGCGCTCGGTCTCGCCGAGCGACACGTCGTCGGCGACCGAAGGCACGACCTTCATGCGGGTGACGAAATGCGTGAACTCGGCCAGATCCGCGATCACCACCGCGGGATCCGCGCCGATGTCGTACTGCTCGCGCAATTCCTTCAGCGCCGCCGCGATATCGCCCTTCATCAAGGCTTCGAACAGATCGATGATGCGGGTGCGGTCGGCGAGCCCCAGCATCTGCCGCACATCATCCGCGCGGACCTTGCCCGCGGCATGCGCGATCGCCTGATCGAACAGCGACAGCGAATCGCGCACCGAGCCTTCGGCCGCCCGCGCGATCAGCGCCAGCGCCTCCGGCTCGACCTCGATGTTCTCCTGGCCGGCGATGCTGCCGAGATGCGTCACAAGAGTGGCCGCGTCGATCCTGCGCAGGTCGAAGCGCTGGCAGCGCGACAGCACCGTCACCGGCACCTCGCGGATCTCGGTGGTGGCGAAGATGAACTTGGCGTGCGGCGGCGGCTCCTCCAGCGTCTTCAACAGCGCGTTGAACGCCGCCGTCGACAGCATGTGCACTTCGTCGAGGATATAGACCTTGTAGCGCGCGTTGACCGGCGCATAGCGGATCGCGTCGTTGATCTGGCGCACGTCGTCGACGCCGTTGTGGGAGGCGGCGTCCATCTCGATGACGTCGATGTGCCGGCTTTCCATGATCGCCTGGCAGTGCAGGCCGAACTTCGGCAACTCGATGGTCGGCCCCTTCACCGAGCCGTCCGGCAATTCGTAGTTGAGCGCGCGGGCGAGGATGCGGGCGGTGGTTGTCTTGCCGACGCCGCGGACGCCGGTGAGGATCCAGGCCTGCGGAATGCGGCCGGTCTCGAACGCGTTGGAGATGGTGCGAACCATCGCCTCCTGGCCGATCAGATCGTTGAAATTGGCCGGGCGGTATTTGCGCGCCAGCACACGGTAGGACGTCGCCGGCGCGCCGCCGCCCGGTCCGCCCAGATCGAGGCCGCCTTCGGCGGCCGTGTCGCGCTTGGTGGCGTCGTTCATGCCCTGTCGATTGTCCGTCACAACAACCGGGCCTGGCCCGGCCGTTCATCTTACGCCGTGACAGGCCAATGCGCCGCATGAATGCGCGGGTCATCCCCGATCCGTTCAGGGCGATCGCACGCGCCAGACAATGTGGCGGTGAAATGGGTGGGAGGCTGACGAGCGACCCGATCCGTGCTCGTTAGGGCTGCTTCCTTCCGGACCTGACCCGGTTGGCGAGTGGCTCGTCCACCGCCAACCTCCCGGCCCCTATATCGGCTGTCCGGCGGGCCAAAGCAAGCCGGGGGCCGTCATTCCGGGGCGCGCGCGAAGCGCGCGAACCCGGAATCCAGCATCGCAAGCAGTCTTTCCGGAACTGGATTCCGGGCCCGCCGCTTTCGCGGCGTCCCGGAATGACGGCGGTGGAAATCTGCTAGTAGTTACCCATGACCTACGACCCTCGTTCCGACGGCTGGGCGCTCGATCTCCTGCTCCAGCGCGACACCACGCCGGTCGGCGACCTGCCGCTCTGCCGGGTGCTGCTGATCAACGACGCCAATTATCCGTGGGTCCTGCTGGTGCCGCGGCGGCACGAGACGGTCGAGATCATCGACCTCGAATATGTCGAGCAGGCGCAGCTCATGACCGAGGTCAGCCATGCCTCGCGCACGCTCAAGACTATGACCCGCTGCGACAAGATCAACGTGGCCGCGCTGGGCAATGTGGTGCCGCAGCTGCATGTGCATGTCATCGCGCGTACGCGCGGCGACGCCGCGTGGCCCAAGCCGGTGTGGAACGTCGCGCCGCCGCAGGACTACGAGCCCGCCGCGCGGGACAAGCTCGTTGCAACCTTGCGCCAGAGCCTGACGCTGACGCCGATTGTCGCGGACCGGTGAGCGCAACGCATAGCCCGGGCGCGTCCGGGCCCTTCCAATAGGCCAAACCGGGCCGCTACGATGGACTCATGAAAAACGAGGCGGCGGGAGCGCAATCCCGACCGCCGGCATCGGGAGCGAAAGTCCACCGCCATGTTCCGTCGCGACACGCCCGAGGAAGCCGCGTTCCGCACCGAGGTCCGGACCTGGCTCGAGGCCAATCTTCCGCATCCGCTGCGCAACCGCACGACGCGGCCGCCGCCCGTGGAACTGATGCCCTGGTATCACGCGCTCTCCCGCAGGGGCTGGGTCGCCCCGCACTGGCCGAAGAAGTACGGCGGAATGGGCGCGACCCTGAACCAGCAGATCATCATGACGGAGGAGCTGGCGCACGTGGGTGCGCCGCAGCTGCCGGCCCAGGGCCTCAATCACATCGGCCCCATTCTCATGGAGTTCGCAACCGAGGCGCAGAAGGCGCAGCACCTGCCGCCGATCGTCGAAGGCAGCGTGATCTGGGCGCAGGGCTATTCCGAGCCGGGCGCAGGCTCCGACCTTGCGAGCCTTTCGACCCGCGCCGAACTGCAGGGCGACCGTTTCGTGGTGAACGGACAGAAGATCTGGACCACCTGGGCGCATCATTCGGACTGGATCTTCGCGCTGGTGCGAACCGATCCACAGGCGCAGCCGCGGCACGCCGGCATCAGCTTCATCCTGATCGACCTGCACAGCCCGGGCGTCCGGGTCAGGCCGATCAAGACGATCGCCGGCGACGACGAGTTCGCCGAGGTGTTCTTCGACAATGTCGAGGTGCCGGCCGGCAACCTGATCGGCAAGCTGCATGACGGCTGGCGCATTGCCAATGCGCTGCTGGGACACGAGCGTATCGCCACCTCGAACCCGCAATACTCGCTGATGGCGCTGGAGCGCGTCCGCACCATGGCGCGCGCCACCGGCATCATGGCCGATCCTGCGTTCCAGGACCGGCTTGCGGCCGCGAGTATCAACGTCACGGCGCTGTCGGCGCTGTTCAGTCATGCGGTGGAGCTCGCCAATCAGGAACGGAGCCCCGGACCCGAAGCGTCGATCATCAAGATCTACGGCAGCGAGCTGCTGCAGTCGCTCAACGAACTGCTGATCGAGGCGGCCGGCGGCCATGCGCCGGCCGAGCAACCGATCTCCACCGAATTCGGCGACGTGGATGTCTCGACGTCGCACCTGCAGGCCCGGCGCGTGACGATCTATGGCGGCTCGTCGGAAATCCAGCGCAACGTGGTGGCTCGCCGCGTGCTGAACCTCCCGAACTAGGCGGCGAACCATGGAACTGAACCTCACATCCGAACAGGCCTTGCTGCGCGACAGCGCGGCGAAATTCATCGCCGGGTCGGGCCCGAAGGTGGCGCGCGGATTTCGCGGACAGGAGCCGGCCTTCGCCCCGGCGCGGTTGCGCGAGGCGGGCGCACTCGGCTGGCTCGGCATCCTGGTGCCGGCTTCGGCGGATGGCCTGGGCCTCGGTCTCACCGAACTGGCGCTGATGCTCCACCAGGCCGGGCGCGGTCTGGTCTGCGAACCGGTCGGGCTTGCGGCGATCTCGGCCGCGGCGCTTTCGCACGGGCCCAAGCTGCATCCAATACTGGAACGGGTGATGACCGGCGAAGCACTGGTGGTGCCCGCCTTGCCGGAAAGCGCGCACGCCGACGATCCGCTCGCCCCGCGCACCGAAGCCGTCGAAAAAAGTGGCGCATGGCGCGTGACGGGAACCAAGCTGTTCGTGTGCGCCGACGGCGCCGACGGCTTTCTGGTCAGCGCCGGTGGACGCGACGGACCCGCACTGTTCTACGTGGCGCGCAACGCGCCGGGCTGCACGCTCACGGCGACGCAGACGGTCGACGGCCGCAAGCTTTCGACGCTGGCACTCAAGGACGCACCGGCCGATCTCCTGCCGGCTCCGCCGTCGTCGCGCAACGCGGTGGACGCGCTGCACAACCTCGCGCTGCTGGCGACAGCCTGCGAACTGCTGGGCGTGATGGAAAAAGCCCAGGAGATCACGTTCGACTACCTGCGCGTCCGCAAGCAGTTCGGCAAGCTGATCGGCAGCTTCCAGGCGCTGCAGCACCAGGCGGTCAACATCTACATCAAGACCGAAGCAGTCCGCTCGCTGGTGTACCAGATCGCCGCCAACAACGACGCCTACCGGATCGACCCCGCGCTCGCCATCGCTGCGAAAGCCAAGGCTTCGGAGGACGCCCTCACGGTCACGCAAGCCTGCATCCAGCTTCACGGCGGGATCGGCTTCACCGACGAGCACGACATCGGCCTCTATCTCAAACGGGCCATGCTGCTATCGTCGCAGTTCGGAAACGCCGCGGCGCAGCGCCGCCGCTATTCGGCCATCGCCGCGCCGATCAATTGACGCGCGGCCTCGCAGGAGGTGCAAATGCGCACGACGCTGGCAGTGGCCCTCTCGGTTTTCATGCTCACGTCCGTCCAGGCTGCTGAACTGAAAGTGCTGAGCGGCAACGGCGCCCGCGCGGCGGTGCGCGAACTGTGCGAACAGTTCGAGCGCGCGAGCGGGCACAAGGTCACCGTTCATTTCGAGGTGAACGCGGCGCTTGAGAAGAAAATCGCAGCCGGCGAAGCCTTCGATGTGGCGGTGCTCAACCCGCAGCCGCTCGATGCATCGATCAGGAACGGCAAGATCGTCGCGGCCTCGCGCGCTGTAATCGGGCGCATCGGGCTTGGTGCAGCCGTGAAGGCCGGCGCGCCCAAGCCGGACATCTCCACGGTGGACCGGTTCAAGGCGGCGCTGCTCGCCACCAAAGGCGTGGCCTATCCCGGCGAAGGCGCCAGCGGCCGGTATTTCGCGAGCCTCGTCGAACGCATGGGCATCGGCGAGCAGATGAAGCCGAAAATGCGGCCGATGGCGGCGGAGGATACTGTCGAGGTGGTGGCGCGCGGCGAGGCCGACATGGTGGTGGTGGTCGCCTCCCGCATCGTCGGCGTGCCGGGCGTCGAATTCATCGGGCTGATCCCCGCCGAGGTGCAGGCGAATATCGGCTTTACCACCGGAATCAGCAGCGCGACCAGGGAGCCCGACGCGGCGCGGGCGCTGGTGCGTTTCCTCACCGCTCCCGCTGCCGAGCCGGTGCTGCGCAAGGCGGGCATCGAGCCGTTCGTGGAATAGGTTTTACCGCACCCCGCCCGCGTTCACCGCCGGGCCGGTATAGGCCTCGAAGCGCTTGCGCAGGTCCGCGATCAGTCCGTCGTTGGTGATGAACTCGCGGAACGAATTGGCGATCTTGTAGGAGGTCAGCGGATTGAAGCCCTGCGGCGGCGGCACGTCGAGCCGCGGCGAGAAGGTGCCGAGCCGCGCCTGCTGCTCTTTGGCGAGATACCAGGTCAGGAACAGCTTCGCAGCGTTCGGATGCGGCGCGTTCCTGAAGATGCCGCCGGTGACGGTGAACACCGGCGTCTCGTCCTCGGCCGAGAACGCGATCTCGATAGGCAAGCCCTGGCGCTTGAGCCCGCCGGCCGTGGTGACGGTCGCGTCGAGCGTCGCCGCCATCTTGCCCTCGGCGATGGCGCGCGCCACCGGCAGATGGCCCTGGATGAACTGCGGCTTGTTGGCCATGTAGCGGTCCATGAAGCTCCAGCCGTACTTCTGCACGATCAGATGAAACAGATAGAGCGCGGCATCGTCGTCGTGCGGATAGACGCTGATCAGCTTGCCCTGGAACGCCGGCTTGAGGAAATCCGGCGCCGACTTCGGCACGTCTTCGGCCCGGACGAGACTGGTGTTGTAGGCATAGGCGATGGTGACGGCGGCAAACGCCATGTAGGCGCCGTCCGGATCGCGCAGGTTCGGGATGATCTGGTCGAAGCCGTCGGGCTTGAACGGAAGCAACACGCCGCGCTTCTTCCAGTTCACGAAGTCCTGCACGGTCTGGAAGAAGGCGAAATCCACGTCCAGTTTGCCGGCGGACAGTTGCTGCTCGATCTTCTGGTTGAGCACGTTGCTGAAGCCGCCCTCGACCGAGACCTGGATGCCCGGAAATTTCTCCTGGAACAGCTTGATGCGCGCCTCGTACGGCGCGGTCGGCCCGCCGGCATAAAACACCAGCGACTTTTCGGCCTTCGCCTTTTCGTAGAGCTGCTCGACGGTTTCGGCACGCGATGCAGCCGTCAGCAGCGCCACTGCGATGCCGGCCGCGATCAAACGGCTGATCGTGCTTGTGGTTATCGACGTCATGAATGTCCCCTCGCATTTCTGTTGTTGAGGGACCATAACATGCACGGGCGTCCGCGCCCCAGCCGCCGCCTCTAGAGCGCATCCCGGTTAAGATGAACCGGGATGCGCTCTAGACTTCCGAGTTGGCGCATGTCCTTTTCGGAAAACCGGTGCCCACTTTTCCGGGACATGCGCTAATACGACGTGTACTGCTTTTCCTCGATCAGGCCCGAGTTCAGCAACTCGTTGATCCGCCGCTTGATGCCGGCGCGTTTGTCGTTGTTCTGGTAGACCGAGCGTGTGAGTTCGATGAACTCCTGATCGAACGCCTTGGCCGCTTCCTTGGCGCGCGTACGGTTCTCGATATCCCAAAGCGCCTCGTTGATCGCCTTCAGCTCCCGCTTCAGGCCGTCGAGGGCCGGGGGCGCCGGATCGAGCTGCGCAAAGGCGCGGGTCAGCGCCGCAAGCTCCTTTCGCACGTTCGCCACGGCGGCCGGCGCGGTGAGCCGCTGCTGCTTGATCTCCAGGATCGTGATCTTGTCGACCAGTTCGCCCCATGAAACCTCGATGGCCGGCATGGTGCGGACGGGCGGCGGTGCGGGCGAATTCAAAAGGCGCTCCCGGTGAACTCTTTGAAAGTTGCGATACCATAGAATAAAACGGCCCGTGAAATCTTCCAACGAAACCCAGAGACCGGCGGCCAAATCGCGATGAATGCGCATGCGACCCCGCCACCGGCGCTGCCCGACCGGCCGCGCATTCTGGTGATATCGCTGCGCCGGATCGGCGACCTGCTGCTGACCACGCCGCTGATCAGCAGCCTGCGCCGGGCCTGGCCGAGTGCATCGATCGACGTGCTGGTGCTGCCTGGAACCCGGGGGATCGTCGAAGGCAACCCGGACATCGATCGGATCAACGTCATGCAAAGCGGGCAATCGCTGAAGCTCGCGCTGCAGCTGTTCAAGCGCTACGACCTCGCGGTCTCGACCCAGACCGGCGACCGGCCGACGCTGTTCGCGGTTCTGTCGGGACGCCGGCACGCGGGGCTGGTGGCGCAGGACGGATCGAACCTCGGCAGCAGGCTCAAGCGGGCGATGCTCCACCGCAGTTCGCCGATGACGCCGAACACCCACCAGGTGGAGCAGGTGCTGCGGCTTGCCGACGCGCTCGGCATCGCCCGCGTGCCGGAGGTGGTTTGTCCGGCGGCGGCGGATCCGCAGGGAATCGCTCCGGGCGAGAATTATGCCGTGATCCATGCCGCGCCGATGTTCCGCTACAAGCAGTGGACCGCCGAGGGCTGGCGGGCGCTGGCCGCGGGGCTGCGCCAGCGCGGCCTCGGCGTGGTTGCGATCGGCGGCCCGGGCGCGGAGGAACAGCGGTATCTCGATAGCGTGTGGCAGGGCCTGGTGCCGGTGCATCAGGCTTCGTGGTCGCAGAGCACGGCGCTTCTGCAGCGCGCGCGTGTCTATGTCGGGCCGGACACCTCGGTGAGCCATCTCGCCGCCGCAACGGGCTGCCCGACCGTAACGCTGTTCGGTCCAATGGACCCGCGCGTCTGGGGCCCGTGGCCGAAAGGCGGCCTGGACCGGCCGTGGAACGCGAGCGGCACGATCCAGAACCGGGGCAATGTGTGGATCGTGCAAAATCCGCTGCCGTGCCTGCCGTGCACCTTCGAGGGCTGCGAGCGGCACATCGGCAGCGCCAGCGTCTGTCTCGAAGAGCTGACCGCCGAGCAGGTGCTCGGCGCGGTCGACCAGGCCTTGGCGAAGTCGCCGCCCCGCGCGGCCGTGGCTTGACCGGATTTGCCGGCCGCTTCAATGTCGCCGCCGATGTCCCTGCCCTTCGACCTCGGCCCGCGGCCGCACCTGGGTTACACCCAAAGCCTGATCGATCGCGTCGCCGAGCGCAGGCTCGACCGCGACTGGCTCGAAGCGCGCATGGCCGACGCGAACACGCGCGCCTATGTGATCGGCGGTGAGCTCATCGTGCTCAAGGCCGGCGACGGCGTGAACGATCCCGCTTTCACGCTCGAGCAGGCGCACGCGCTGGGCAGCTTTACCGAGACGGTGTTCCTCGGTCTGTTCGACGGCGCGGCGCGTTTCGGCATCGGCATCGCGCCGGCCAGCGCCGAGGCGCTGAAGGCGCGGAACGATCTCGTGGTGATTGACCTGCGATCGATCGCGATTCAGGGCCTGGTCACGCCCGAACACCTGCCGCCGCTCGCGGAAGCCAAGGCCATGCTGCACTGGCACGCGCGGCACCGCTTCTGCTCGAACTGCGGCGCTCCGTCGGACCTCGTCGAAGCCGGCTGGAAACGCGCCTGTCCGGGCTGCAAAGGCGAGCATTTTCCACGCACCGATCCCGTGGTGATCATGCTCGCGGTGCGTGGCGACCAGGGCCTGCTCGGCCGATCGGGCCGTTTCGCCGCCACGATGTGGTCATGCCTTGCTGGTTTCGTCGAACCGGGGGAAGCGATCGAGGACGCGGTGCGGCGCGAAACCCTGGAAGAAGCCGGCGTCAAATGCGGGCGCGTGAAATATCTCTATTCGCAGCCGTGGCCGTTTCCGATGTCGTTGATGATCGGCGCCCATGCCGAGGCGCTCAACGACGATCTGACGATGGACCAGAACGAGCTCGTCGGGCTCCGCTGGTTCAGCAAGGATGAATGCGCCGCCATGCTGATGCGAAAACATCCCGAGGGTCTGACCTGCCCGCCTCCGGTCGCCATCGCCCATCACATCATCCGAAGCTGGGTCGAAAGCGATGGCCCCGTCTTCTAGCCCGCCCGCCATCCTGTGCGTCGGCATCGCCGTGCAGGACCTCGTGTTCCGCGTGGCGCAGTTCCCGCCGCCGGGCGGCAAGTGCATGACCCATGAATTCGCCGTGGTCGCCGGAGGGTGTGCGGTGAACGCCGCCATCGCGGTGGCGCGGCTCGGCGGCAAGGCCTCCTACGCGGGTCCGATGGGTCATCCCGGCGACAGCATCAGCAACCAGCTCATCGATCAGATGACCCGGGAGGGCGTCGGCACGCTTGGCGTCGTGCGGGTGCCCGAGGCAACGGCGCCGGTGTCCGGCATCATGGTCGACAGTGCAGGCGAGCGCATGATCGCGACCTATCGCGACAAGCGCATCGAAAGCGCACGGATGGCCGATCCGGACAGGCTGGTCGCCGGCATGTCGCTTGTTCTCGCCGACAACCGCTTTCCGCATTTCGTGCTGCCGATCTGCGAGGCCGCGCGGCGGCAGGGTATTCCCGTCGTGCTCGACGCCGACCGTCCCACCGTCGAGGACGATCCGCTGTTTCTCATTCCGACCCATGTGGTGTTCTCGTCGGAATGCCTGCGCGCCACCACGGGCCAGGACGATCTCGCGGCGGGACTGCTGCGGATGACGGCGCACACCAGTGCGTTCCTGGCGGTCAGCGACGGGCCCGGGGCGGTGCGTTACGTCGCCTCCGGCGCGGTCCGCACCATGCCGGTGTTCAAGGTCGATGCGGTCGACACGCTGGCCGCGGGCGACGTGTTCCACGCCGGCATGGCGCTGGCGCTGGCCGAGGGCCGCGACGAGATTGCCGCGATGCGCTTTGGCGCAGCCGCAGCGGCGCTGAAATGCACCCGGTTCGGCGGCAGCATGGGCGCACCGTCGCGGGGCGAGGTCGACGCGCTGCTGGCCAGGAGCGGGGGCTAAGCGGCTATTTTTTCTGCGTCGAGGGGCACGGCGCGCCGCAGGGCGCGCAGGCGCCGGCGAAATCTTCCGGTGACATCGGACGCCCGCTCGACGGCGAGGTCAAATGATCCGCCAGCACCGCGGTGACCCCGAGCAGAAACACCAGGGCGTAAACCACTCGCATCGGGCTACTCGCGCGACAGGCCGAACAGCGGCCTGAGTCTGATGCCGATCAGGCAGCCGGGCAGCGCCGCGGCGAACCAGACCCAACCGTGCAATGAGCCGGAGGCGATGCCGCCGACGAACGCGCCGATGTTGCAGCCGAAGCCGAGCCGCGCGCCCCAGCCCATCAGCAGGCCGCCGATCGCGGCTGCGGCCAGCGATTTCAGCGGCGGCCAGGGATTGCGCGCGAACGGCGCGGTCGCGGCGGCAGTGGCCATCGCGCCGAAGATCATGCCCAAGTCCGTCAGGCTCGACGTGTCGCTGAGGATCGAGTCGCCCAAGGCGCGCTTGGGTCCGGGCCATTGCCAGAATTCAGCGGCGGAGAAGTCGAAACCCGCGAGCGCAGCAAGCTTCGCGCCCCAGACCGTGAAACCGAACGTCACGCTCCACGGATGGTGACCCGCGGCAAATACGCCGATCGAGAGCAATCCGATCAGCACCGCGCCGATGACGATACGACGCGACGGCACAAATGACGCGCCGCGGCGGCGCGCGATCGCAATGGCCGCGAAAGCGGCCACGGCGAGGCTCGCCCAGGTGACGGCGAGCCCGCCCCAGGGACCGAGATAGTCGGCGGCGAGGATCGGATCGACGCCGCCGAGCCGCAGGAACGCGGGCAGATGCAGGCTGCCGATCACGCTGCCGGCGATGAAGAACGCAAGCGTGACGATCATGCGGCCGGAACCGCCGCCGACGGTGTAGAGCGTGCCGGAACCGCAGCCGTTGGCGAGCTGCATGCCGATGCCGAACACGAACGCGCCGATCAGCAGCGACGGCCCGAGCGGCGCGATCGCGCCGCCGAAGCCCGGCACCAGCCTGGCAACCGGAACGATCGCGGCGGCCGCAATGGCGATCAGCAGCAAGCCGCCGAGAAATCCGTCGGCCTGGCCGCGCACGATCAACCGCCGCCACGACGCGGTGAAGCTGAACTCGGCCTTGAGGAACACCACGCCCAGCGCAAAGCCGAGCCCGATCAACGCGGCGGCGGCCGGCTGGCCGTCGATCAGAACAAGCGCAATCAGCACCGCGGCGGCCAGCACCGAGGCGATCAGGAACGGCCAGTCGAGGCGCGGCAATGGCGCCGCAGCACGGGCTTCGGTGGCAGCAAGGCTCATGGCTTTGTCAGCTTATGATTGGTCCTGCGAGGCGGCTCAAGAGCCGAAGCCGAGCGCCTTCTTCACATCGTCCCAGCGGGTGCGCGACGAGGCGACCGGACGGCGCGCATCGGCGGTCCACTCGACCATCGAGCCGTCGTAGAGGCGCACGTCGGGCCGGCCGAGCATCGCCGAAAGCACGAACCAGTTGGTCGCCGCCCAGTGACCGGTGTTGCAGTAAGCGACGACCGGGCCGGCCGGCAGCTTGCTCGCGATCGCGGCAAGCTCGTCCTTCGAGCGCAGCTTGTTGGTCGCCGGATCGTAGAACGCCGCGCTGTCGAGACTGATCGCGCCGGGAATGTGGCCATAGGTCTTCGACGCCGGCGCCTTCTGCCGGCCTTCGAAGAAGCTCGCCGGCCGCGCGTCGAGCAGCGTCGCATTGGAATTGCGCTCCACCGCTTCGATCTCGGCCAACAGCGAGTTGTCGATCTTGCCGGAGAAGATCCTCGGCGACGGCGGGTTCTTGCCGGACTCGACCGGATAGGACGCCGCCTGCCAGGCGGCGAAGCCGCCGTCGAGAATCGATACCGCCGGATGGCCCGCGGCCTTCAAGGTCCAGTAGACGCGCGCGGCCGAGCCGAAGTCGGTGGCGCTGACGCCCGCCGGCACGATCACAACGTGGCTGTCCTCGTCGATGCCGGTCTCGCCGACCAGCTTCTCGATCTCGGCCGGGGTCGGCAGCATGAACGGCACGCCGTTGCGCGTCACCCGCCAGCCGGCCTTGTCGTAGTCGCTGTGCACGGCGCCGGGGATGTGCGCCTTGAGATAGGCCTCGACGCCGCCGCCATCGATCGCCGAGCGGATGTCGAGCACCACCACGTCGTCCTTGGACCGGTTTTCGTTCAGCCACTGCGGGGTCACCAGCGGCTCCGCCGGCGCGGCCAATGCCGGCATCGAAACCATGGAGACGATGGCCACCGCCGCGGCCAGCAAGGCCCGGCGCGAATACGAGGCGGCAAACCGGAACATGACGAACTCCTGCAGACGCTTCCTGGGGAAGCAGCCGGACAGCCCGGCGAGAAAACCTGGCTCGTGAAGCGAGAAACTTGGCCCTTGAAATAGAATATTTTACTCTATAAAGACAGTATCAGCGGATAAAAAGAAAATATCTTCTCCATATACGCGCTTAATCGAATGAGATTTCCTAATTCCTTGAGGTTTGACAGCATGGACGCCATCGACCGGAAAATCCTCGCCGTGGTTCAGGAGGACGCCTCGCTCTCGGTCGCCGAAATCGGCACCCGCGTGGGACTGTCCTCGACGCCCTGCTGGAAGCGCATCCAGCGGCTCGAGGCCGACGGCGTCATCACCAAGCGCGTCGCGCTGATCGACCCGACGAAAATCGGGCTCGGGATCACGGTGTTTGTCTCGGTCGAGACCGGCGACCATTCGCAGGAATGGCTCGGCCGGTTTGCCGAGATGGTCGGCGCGATGCCGGAGGTGATGGAGTTCTACCGGATGGCCGGCGACGTCGACTACATGCTGCGGGTGGTCGTGCCCGACATTGCGGGCTACGACACGTTCTACAAAAAGCTGATTGCGACCGTGCCGCTGAAGAACGTGACGTCGCGCTTCGCGATGGAAAAGATCAAGTCGACGACGTCGCTGCCGATCCCGTAATTTCAGGAGGGGCAGGCTGCCACGACGTTTTCGCGGGCGACGCAGACCGACAGCCGCGGCCGCATATAGAGTTGATCCTTCAGCGTCAGCGTGCCGCTGATGACGTAGCCCATGGTCGGCTTGTAGGCGTACTCGACCTCGCTCCAGACCAGCGAACTGTTGGCAATGTTGAGCGCCGCCGGCAGCGTCACCGGGTCACCTTTCTTTTTGGCGGTGCCGTTCTTGGTGTCGCTCCAGGCCACCGTCGCGTTGCCGTTCGCGTCGACGTCCACTCTGGTCACCACAACCTTGAGGTTGGAGTCGGGAAACGGCGCCATCACCGCCGTGGCGGCGTTGAGCGAATTGGTCATGTCGCTGTTGCTGACGTTCGACGTCTGAGCGACCAGGTCCGCGATGGTGCGGGCCGTCATCGTCACCTTGCGATCGGCGCCGATGCCCTGCGAAACCTCGACAACGCCGAGATAGAGCGCAAGCATCAGCGGCAACAGCAGGGCAAATTCGACCGCGGAAACGCCACGCTGGTCGCCGGCAAGGCTCGAAAGGCGCTGCCCGTACCGTTCCAGAATCAGGCGGGCACGGTTCACGACAGAGGTCATGGCGCTGAAGGTCATGGCACTGAAGGTCATGGCGCGCCTCACATATACGGTTCGTTGCGGAACGCGACCGTCGATATCAAAAGCCGCTTGCTTCCGGCGCTGTCGGAGAGATTGAGCCCCAGCAGCGACACGTAGACCGGCCATTGATACATCAGCCGCACGACGACGATGTCGCCGGGGCCGCCGGGCTGGTAGCCGAAGCTTCCGGTTTGCAGATTGCCACTGCTGTCGAGCGGCTTCGACGTGTTGACGCTCGCGAACGAAGTGTAGCTCTTCACGTCGACGTAGAGGCCGCCCGTGCAATTGAAAAGCGCATAGACCTTGCTGCAGACCGCTTCCTTGAATTTGGCCTGGTCGTAGCCCTGCGTTTGCGCCTGCCCGGTCATGATCAGACGTGCGCTGTCGGAGGCCGACGTTTCCAGGGCCTGCCCCGCGAAGAACACCATCGCGGTTTCCATGATGGCGAAGATCATCCCGAGGAACGGCGCAGCGACCATCGCGAATTCAATCGCTGCCGTCCCGTCCTGGCGCCGCCCGAAGCGGCGAAGCACCGCCGCGATTCGCGACTGGGCCGCCACACCGATGAAGCGTACGATCTTGCAACTGCTCATAGGACGCGCCCCTGGCGGACTTTTTTCGTGGCCGATTATTAGTCAAAAGGCGTTTTCGAATTGTTTCCGGGGCTACAGACCCGGGCCCTCGGTCATTCATGCTTCGCTAACCAATGGGCATACCCGCAGACGCAAGTCGCAATGCCGTTGTTCAGGCCAGCGGACCGAGTGTTAATCAAAACTAAACGCTATTCCGCCATGTGCTGGCCCTGAAGCCCACCGTTTGCGAGCGGCACTTGGCCGGCCAGGTTCACAAGCCAATGAGCGTCGCTCTCCTGCTGGGCGTCGCCTGGCTTGTCGTCATCGCACAACTGCTGTTTGAGAACTGGGCCAACACGGCGCTGACGTTGGGCGACAGCGACGATGCCATGCGGCTCGTCGAGGTCCGGGCGCTGCTTGACGGCCGCGGCTGGTTCGATCTGCATGAACCCCGCATCGCACCGCCGACCGGCTTCGATACGCATTGGTCGCGCCTGATCGACGGCGGATTGTGGCTGCTGCTCGCGATGACCCGGCCCTTCACCGATGCGGCTTTCGCCGAGCGCCTGATGCGGGTGGTCTGGCCATTGCTCTGGCTGCTGCCGGCCATGATCGGCGTGACGGCCATGAGCTGGCGGCTCGCCGGCCGTCACGCAGCATACGCCGCGCTGCTGCTTCTCGTCGTCGGTCTTCCGGCGTTCCAGCAGTTCAGGCCGGGACGTATCGATCACCACAATGTCCAGATCGCGCTGGCTCTCCTGGTTCTCGCGGCCACCGTATGGGCCGATCGGAAACCATGGGCCGCTTGGGCGGCCGGGCTGCTGTCCGGACTGGCCGTCGCGATCGGACTTGAGGGCGCCCCCTTCGTCGCCGTGGCGGGCACCGCATTTGTGGCGCGCTGGATTGCCGGCCGCACGACAGCACATGCGCTCACGGCTTATGCGATGGCGCTGGTTGCCAGCATGACAATCCTGTTCGTCGCCGGCACCTCGCCTGCCTTCTGGCTGAAGCCTGCGTGCGACGCGCTCGCCGTCAATTTGCTGGCGGCCGCATGGGTTGGCGGCATCGGGCTTGCCGTTTTCGCCTTGCGGTTCGAGAACGCCGGTGCAGGAGCAAGATGCGCAGCGGTATCGGCCATCGGCGCAATCGCCATCGCCGCAGCCTTGATGCTCGAACCGCGTTGTCTCGGCGGGCCGTTCGCGACCCTCGATCCTGCGGTGTGGCCGATCTGGCACTCGCACGTTCGAGAGATCCAGTCGCTGGTCGCCATCAGCCGGCAACAATGGGTCGTGGGCGCCGCCATAGCCGCATATCCCCTGGCTGCGCTGGTGGCGGCGGCCGCACTGGCGAGGGACGCGGATGTGCGCCGCGATCCTGCATTCGCCGTCATCGTCGTTGCGTTGGTGCTGGCGACCGCCATGACCGTGGCCGCGATCAGAACTGCACCGTATGCGATGTGGCTGTGCATTCCGGTCATCGCGGCCGCGGCGTTGCGGCTGAACACATGGTTCAATTTCAAATCGCTGGCCTCGCGCGTTGCCGTGATGATCCTGCTCGCGCCGGCGGTGGTTTCAGCGGGCGCGATCGTCATCGCCGATGCGGCCGGCGCACCGCCGGTCGCCGGGCGCGCCAACGCGGCCTGTTTCCAGTCTGCCGGCTACGGTGAACTGGCCCGGCTTCCCAAGGGCATCGTCGCGGCCGATGTCGACTATGGGTCCTTCGTGCTTGCCTTGACGCCGCATGCAGTGCTCGCCGCGCCGTATCACCGCTTGTCGGCCGCAATCGTCGGCGGCCACCGGGTTTTCGCGAGTCCGCCGCAGCACGCACGTGACCTGCTCAGGACCGCCGGCGTTTCATACGTGCTGATGTGTGGCGACCGGCCGCCGGAAGGGCTTTCCGACGCCGAGCGCCGCAACAGCTTGTGGAACAGCCTTCAAGAAAACGCCGTGCCGGACTGGCTCGAAGCCATGCCGCGATCCGGCGCTCTCGCCGTGTATCGCGTCAGATCGTAAGAGCCGCTATTTCGCGGGAGCGGCGCCACCGCCCTGGGCCTGCGAGCTGAACGCGCCGAGCTGACCGAGATTGGCCGTGAAATAGCCGGCCGTATCGCCGATGGTGATGCGGCGCTCGCAGTTCGGCATGCAGCTATAGGTTTCACGGTCGATGCCGCGATAGACCACGACGACTCTGTCGGCCGGTCCAACCACCTGAATCGAATGGTCGGACAGCGTCGCGCCGTTGCGATCGAGCGCCACAAGGTTGGTGGCGCCGTAGCTCTTGGCGGTGATGACGGCGACGCCACCGGGCTGCACGACCGCGTCCGCGATCAGCGGGTTGCCGATAACCAGCGTCGCCGTGCGTTCCGGCAGTTTGACGATTTTCGCCTGATCGAGATGACACGACCATCCCGCCGGCCGCAGAGACCGGGACGGGCTCCGTGGCGAATGCGGTGTTTGAAGCTCCTGCAAAGACCGTGCACGCAAAAGCGAGGAAAAGGCCGGGCCAAGGGCCGCGGTGGCACGCGAACGCCGTCATCGAACTCTCCGCACGCATTTACAACTGCCAGCCAACACACACGGCCGCGCAGCACTCACAGCCGGAGTTGAACGCAAAATGGTGAATGAAGTCGAAACCCAGGTGCAGACGCGTCCTTCAGGCCGCCTGCGGAAGTATGCCGATAATCCAACGCGGCACGGGCCGCGATCCTGCTCCGGAAAATCTGTTGCAAGTTTTAAGTAGTATTCGAACGCGTTTGCAATATTCGGCAGTTATCCTCGATCAGACCGGCTGATTATACTTTTGCACTTCGGCGCAATTCACTGTTAACCACGTTGCTATTGCACAGCAATGCCCGGTGTTTCACCGATCGAATTAACTCCGCCGCAATGCGGCGCTGCTAGCTTTTTCGCATGGCTTGGATCGGCCGGTGTCAACAACGGTCGCTGGCCAGCTCAGACAGCCACGTGTGGATCGAAGGAGCTACCAAGATGACGAACCTGGTTTCGCGTTTCGTGAAGGACGAGTCCGGTGCGACCGCCATTGAATATGGTCTGATCGCCGCGGGTATCTCCGTCGCCATCATCGCCGTTGTGCAGGGCCTCGGCTCGAAGCTGAAGACGGCGTTCCAGCAGGTCTCGGACAACCTGAAGTAATTCAGCGTCGTCTTTCGCAACGCTGCGAGGGCTCCGGCGATCGCCGGAGCCCTTTCGTTTTTCTGGTGGCTCCACCAGACCGCCGCGGCCTTTGCCTAAAATGCAATGCTTCGATCTTACGTCAAATTCAAGCTTGATCGGTAGAACTGCCGACGTGTGGGGCAAACGCCCGCTCAGCCAGGAGATCGAAATATGTCCCTTCTCTCTCGCTTCGTTCGCGATGAGGCCGGCGCAACCGCCATCGAGTACGGCCTGATCGCCGCCGGAATCTCGGTGGTGATCATCGGCTTGGTGTACGGCATTGGCGGCAAGTTGAAGACCGCCTTCCAGAATGTGTCGGACAATCTGAAGTAGTCCAGCGTCATCTGCGGTACTGCCGCGAGGCTCCGGCGATCGCCGGAGCCTTTTTGTTTTCCGTGGCGCAGCCCGAGATCCATCGATGCCGGGATTTACGCATGTATTGATACGAAATCGTTGCGGTAATTGCTGAGAAATCGCTGCGGTAATTGCTGAAAAGGCAATGGTTCCATCTTACAGCATCTTCAAACCTGTTCCCTAGAACAACGGACGTGCCGAGCAAAACGCCGGTGCAAGCTCAGTCCAGGAGATCAATAAAATGTCCCTTCTCTCTCGTTTTCTTCGCGATGAAGCCGGCGCAACCGCCATCGAGTACGGCCTGATCGCCGCCGGCATCTCGGTGGTGATCATCGGCTTGGTGTACGGCATCGGCGACAAGTTGAAGACCGCCTTCCAGAATGTGTCGGACAATCTGAAGTAATTGAAGCGCATCGGGCGCGCTGGCGCCTGATCGGGGCTGACAATTCACCTCCGTTGCGGATGACCGCGGCGGAGGTGAATTGCATTTCGGAGCGGCCGATAACGAAACCGCAACCGCATATCGCTTAGAGTCCTCGCCGTTCCAGGAGAATGGTCATGTTGGCGGACGCAATCCGGCTCTTGCTGTTTCCGGCGCTGATGGCGTTCGCGGCGTCGAGCGACCTGTTGACGATGACCATTTCCAACCGCGTGACGCTGGTCCTGGTCGCGGGCTTCTTTGCGCTGGCGCTCTTCACCGGGATGAACCTCGACGCCGTGCTGTGGCACATGGCGGCGGCGGCCGCGGTGCTGGCCGTTACCTTCACGTTCTTCGCCCAGGGCTGGATCGGCGGCGGAGATGCCAAGCTTGCCGCGGCGACGGCGCTTTGGCTCGGTTTCGACCACCTGCTGCCTTACGTGCTCTATGCCTCGATCTTCGGCGGCATACTGACGCTCGCGATCATCAAGTTCAGGCTGACGCCGTTGCCTGCAGCACTCGCCGAACAAGACTGGGTGAAGCGCCTGCACAAGCTCGACGGCGGCGTGCCTTATGGCATCGCGCTCGCAGCCGCGGCGCTGCTGATCTATCCCGAAACCTTCTGGATGCAGCCCGGCTAAGGTCCTGGACCGAAGTTCGCTTCGGAGCAGACTTGAGAATTCCGGCGAACGTCCGAACCGCGGCAACGGCGGGCCGGCGTTGTCTCTCGACCCAATTCCAGTTTGTAGCGTGGCGCATGTCTCTGCGCGGCCGCGTCTTTTTTCACTCAACGCATTTTTAACCGCATTTGGATACGCCCCGTTAACCACGAATTGACCTTTCCCTGATGAAATCCGTGAGGGTTCGGCTCCAGCACCGCGGAGCCCCATTTAGGTGAGTGAAAGGACGGCCCGTACGGCCGTTCAGTCCCGTAACAGAGTGAGTGAAGCGTTATGAAAGCCGCGCGTATTCTGGTGCTTGGTATCGCGCTTGCCGCAGGCGGTGCGGCCGCATTCCTCGTCGGCAGTGAAGACGAGAAGAAACCCGAGGCGCCGGCGGCGCCTGTCGTCCAGCAGCTGCCGACCGTCGACGTCCTGATCGCCAAGGGCGATATCGGCATGGGTACCGCCGTCGCGGCGGAGAATTTTACCTGGCAGGCCTGGCCCGAGGCCACCACCGGCGACACCTACGTCACCCGGAAATCGAGGCCGAATGCGATCCAGGACTTCGCCGGCGCGATCACCCGCGCGCCGTTCACCGCGGGCGAACCGATCCGCGAAGCCAAGCTGATCAGGGCAAACGGCGCCGCAGGCTTCATGGCGGCGATCCTGCCGTCGGGCATGCGCGCGGTATCGACCGAGATTTCGCCGGAGACCGGCGCCGGCGGCTTCATCCTGCCGAACGACCGCGTCGACGTGATCCTGTCGCGGCGCGCACAAGGCGACAGGGGCGCCAACGCATCGCCGACCAGTGAAACCATTCTCACCAATGTGCGCGTTCTCGCAATCGACCAGACCGTCGAGGAAAAGAACGGCCAGCGCGTCGTGGTCGGCAAGACCGCGACCATCGAGCTCACGCCGCGCCAGGCCGAGTCGCTCGCGCAATCGCGGCAGCTCGGCTCGCTGTCGCTTGCGCTGCGCAGCCTGCTCGACGCCAGCAAGCCCGAAGAAGTCCGGGAAGAGCGCGGCAAAGGCGAGATCAACACCGTCCGATACGGCATCAGTACCAACCGGTAAGGCTTCAGAGGAGCAGGTTCATGACCCCAACGACGCTCATCCGCACCGCTACGCTGGCGGCGCTGGTCGTCATGGCCTTGCTCGGCAGCTCTGCTCCGGTCGCGGCTGCCGATCCCGGAGGGCGGATCGTCGCCGGGCCGACCGTGCAGATTCACGGCGACAAGGCGGCGCAGTTTCTGCCGCTCGGCGTCGGGAAAAGCATCGTCGTCGACATCCCCGGCGACATCAAGGACGTGCTGGTGGCCGATCCCAAGATCGCCAACGCGGTGGTCCGCACGTCGCGGCGCGCCTACATCATCGGCGTCGCGATCGGACAGACCAACGTCTATTTCTTCGACAGCGAAGGCCGTCAGTTGATGGGCTTCGATATCGCGGTGACCCGCGATCTCAACGGCATTCGCGCGGGCCTCAAGCGCGCGCTCCCGGCAGCCGGCATCGAGGTGGAGGGGCTTGCCGACGGCATCATGCTCAGCGGCTCGGTCGCGACCCCGACCGAGGCGCAGCAGGCCTACGATCTCGCCGCGCGCCTTGCCGGCGACGGCGCAAAGGTGGTCAACGGAATCTCGGTGCGCGGGCGCGATCAGGTGATGCTCAAGGTCACCGTCGCGGAGGTGCAGCGCGACATCGTCAAGCAGCTCGGCATCGATCTGAGCGGCACGCTGAGCAGCGGCCAGAGCGTCGTCAACTTCAGCAACATCAATCCGTTCCCGGTGTTCGGAGCGCCGCTGAACAGCAGCGGCATCACTGCGAGCTACCGCGGAGTCACCGCGACGCTGCGCGCGATGGAGCGTGCCGGCGTGATCCGAACGTTGGCCGAGCCGAACCTGACCGCGATTTCCGGTGAGACTGCGAACTTCCTGGCCGGCGGCGAGTTTCCGATTCCCTCCGGCTTTACCTGCGATCCCACCACCCGGAACTGCCAAACCCAGATCCAGTTCAAGAAGTTCGGCGTCGGCCTGAACTTCACGCCGGTCGTCATGTCGGAAGGCAGAATCAGCCTCAAGGTGCTGACCGAGGTGTCCGAACTGTCCAACGACAACGCGCTGACGCTGACGCAGTCCGTCAGCGCAACCGAACGGACCACGCAGACCATTCCGTCGATCAAGACCCGCCGTGCGGAGACCACCGTGGAGATTCCCTCGGGCGGCTCGCTGGCCATGGCCGGCATGATCCACGAGCAGACCAAGCAGCAGCTGAACGGCATGCCCGGCTTGATGAATCTTCCGGTGCTGGGCGCTCTGTTCAAGAGCCGCGACTACGTCAACCGCCAGAGCGAACTGATGGTGATGGTGACGCCGTATATCGTTCGTGCCGTGGCGCAGAAGGACCTGTCGAAGCCGGACGACGGCTATGCCGACGCGTCGGATGCCTCGAGCACGCTGCTTGGGCGCTTCAATCTGCTCTACGGGACGCCGGGCCAAAACGATCCCCGCCCGACCAACACCTATCGCGGCAATGTCGGCTTCTTCCTGGACTGAGGCAGGCGACGAGGAACAATCGATGCATCATCTCGCATTCACCGTCGCCCGGCGCCACGCCGCACGGTTCTGCACGCGAGGCCTGCTGATCGCGGGACTGGCCGCGGCGCTGGCCGGCTGCAACAAAACAACCGCCACCGACACCACCGGCGGCATTCCGATCGACTATCGCGACCGCCATCCGATCGCGGTGAAGGAGGGCAAGAAGTCGCTCACCCTGTTTGTCGGCGCCGGCCGCGGCGGGCTTTCGGCGATGCAGCGCGCCGAGGTTCTGGCCTTCGCGCAGAACTGGAAGCGCGATGCGACCGGCGGCGTCACCATCGACCGGCCGGTCGGCGGCGCCAACGAGCGCGCGATCAACGACACGCTCAAGGAAGCTTTGTCGATCATCGTGCAGGCCGGCGTGCCCAACAGCGGCATCGGCGTCCAGCCCTATCAGGCGGGCGGCGAGAAAACCCCGACCCTGCGGATGAACTATCCGCTGATGGTCGCACAGGCCGGTCCCTGCGGTCTGTGGCCCGACGATCTCGGCCCGAGCAACGACCCCAGGCACTTCGAGAACCGGCCGTACTACAACCTCGGCTGCTCCACGCAGCGCAATCTCGCCGCGATGGTGGAGAACCCGCACGACATCGTGCAGCCGCGCGCCGAAAGCCCGCCCTACACGGCCAAGCGCACCTTCGGCGTCGACAAATGGCGAAAGGGCGAGAGCCCGGCGACCACCTACACGGATTCCAACAAGGGCGCGATCAGCGATCTGGGCAAATGATCCGAACCGCACTCCAAACCGTCACACCTGAGCCGGAAGCGCCGCAGGCGCCGGCGCGCGACGAGCATATCGCTCCGGCGCCGCGCGTCTCGGTCCAGGCGTTCTGCGAAACGGTGGAAACCGCCGCGGCCATCCAGACCGCCGGCGAAGACCGCCGTCTCGGCAAGGCGCACGTCAAAATCCAGATGGGCGGCGTCGCCGCCGCCATCGAGGCCTATCGCGGTTCGCCGACGCCCAATGTCATCATGCTGGAGACGGAGGGCCGCGGCGATTCCATTCTGACCGGTCTCGATGCGCTGGCCGAGTTCTGCGACGCGGGAACGCGCGTCATCGTTATCGGCCGCACCAATGACGTCGTGCTCTACCGCGAGCTGGTCCGTCGCGGCGTCAGCGACTACATGATTTCGCCGGTCGTTACGCTCGACGTGGTGCGCTCGATCTGCGGGTTGTTCTCGGCGCCGGACGCCAAACCGGTCGGCCGGATCATTGCGGTGGTCGGCGCCAAGGGCGGAGTCGGCGCTTCGACCGTCGCACACAATGTCGCCTGGGCCGTGTCAAAAGACCTGGCGCTGGACTCGGTCGTCACCGACCTCGATCTGGCGTTCGGCACCGCGGGCCTCGACTACAACCAGGACCCGCCGCAGGGGATCGCCGACGCGGTGTTCTCGCCGGATCGAATCGACACCGCCTTCATCGACCGGCTGCTGTCGAAATGCTCGGATCATCTGAGCCTTCTGGCTGCGCCGGCAACGCTCGAGCGCGCCTACGATTTCGGCACCGAAGCGTTTGACGGAATCTTCGATGCGTTGCGCGCCACCATGCCTTGCATCGTTCTGGATGTACCGCATCAGTGGAACGGCTGGACCCAGCGCACGCTGATCAGCGCCGACGACATTCTCATCGTGGCGGAGCCCGATCTCGCCAACCTGCGGAACGCGAAGAATCTGTTCGATTATCTGCGGACGTCGCGCCTCAACGATCATCGTCCGTTCTACTGCCTCAACCGCGTCGGCGTGCCGAAACGGCCGGAGATCAAGACCGCCGATTTCGCCAAAGCCCTGGAAGCCGATCCGGTGGCGGTGCTTCCGTTCGATCCGCAACTGTTCGGCACGGCCGCCAACAACGGCCAGATGATCGCCGAGGTCTCAGCGAAGCACAAGAACGCGGAAATCTTTCTGCAGCTGGCCCAGCTCCTGACCGGCCGGTCCGAGGTCAAGAAAGCCAAGTCCGGCCTGCTGACGCCGCTGCTCGGCAAGCTGATGAAGAAATAACCCGATGTCGATCTGCTTGAGATTCGCGTGAGGTAACAGGACGTGTTCGGCAAGCGCGCCACCACCGATACAAGGCCTTCATCCGGCGCTCCCGCGCCGGCAGCGCCGCGGCCAGCCGCCGCGCCGACACCTGGTCCGCCGAGCGAGCGGCTCCAGCCGCTGTCCTCGTCCGGCCTCGGTGCGCCGGTCGTGTCGGCGCCGGCTACGCCCGCTCGCCTTGCCGCACAGCCGCCGGCGATGGCGACCGACACCCGGCATTCGGAAACCTATTACGAAACCAAAGGCACGATCTTCGGCGCGCTGATCGAGGCGATCGATCTCGCGCAGCTCGCGCGTCTCGATGCCGACGCGGCGCGCGAGGAAATCCGCGACATCGTCAACGAAATCATCGCGATCAAGAACATCGTGATGTCGATCTCCGAGCAGGAAGAGCTGCTCGACGACATCTGCAACGACGTTCTGGGCTACGGGCCGCTCGAACCGCTGCTGGCGCGCGACGACATCGCCGACATCATGGTGAACGGCTCCGGCACCGTCTACATCGAAGTCATGGGCAAGATCCAGAAGACCGGGATCCGCTTCCGTGACAACCAGCAGCTTCTCAACATCTGCCAGCGCATCGTCAGCCAGATCGGCCGCCGTGTCGACGAATCCTCGCCGATCTGCGACGCGCGCCTCCCCGACGGCTCCCGCGTCAACGTCATCGCGCCGCCGCTGTCGCTCGACGGCCCCGCGCTCACGATTCGTAAGTTCAAGAAGGACAAGCTGAAGCTCGACAATCTGGTCAAGTTCGGCTCCATCACGCCGGAAGGCGCCGATGTCCTGAAGATCATCGGCCGCTGCCGGGTCAACACGATCGTGTCGGGCGGCACCGGCTCGGGCAAGACCACGCTGCTGAACTGCCTCACCCAGTTCATCGACGACGACGAGCGCATCATCACCTGCGAGGACGCGGCCGAGCTTCAGCTGCAGCAGCCGCACGTGGTGCGTCTCGAAACCCGCCCGCCCAACCTCGAGGGCGAGGGCCAGGTCAACATGCGCGATCTGGTCAAGAACTGCCTGCGTATGCGTCCCGAGCGGATCATCGTCGGCGAAGTCCGCGGACCCGAGGCTTTCGACCTGCTGCAGGCCATGAACACCGGCCACGACGGATCGATGGGCACGCTGCACGCCAACAGCCCGCGCGAGGCGCTGTCGCGCGTCGAATCCATGATCACGATGGGCGGCTATTCGCTGCCGTCGCGAACCATCCGCGAAATGATCGTCGGCTCGGTCGACGTCGTGGTGCAGGCGGCGCGCCTTCGCGACGGCTCCCGCAAGATCACCCACATCACCGAGGTGGTCGGCATGGAAGGCGACGTCATCATCACGCAGGATCTGTTCGTCTACGAGATCACCGGCGAAGACGCCAACGGGAACCTGATCGGCCAGCACAAGTCGACCGGCATCGGCCGGCCGAAGTTCTGGGACCGCGCCCGCTACTACGGCGAAGACAAGCGGCTTGCGGCGGCGCTGGATGCTTCCAACGTCGAATTGAACGCAGCGACGCGATAGGGGCCGCAATGAAAATGCAGACCCTGGCCCTGATCGGCATGGTAACGACCGCGGTCGGCGGCGTGGCCTGGGTTTTCCTTTATCCGTTGCTTTCGGGCGAGCGCAAAGCCGAGCAACGGCGCGCGAGCGTCACCCGCACCGAGCCGGCTGCCGCAAGGACCGCGGGTCGCGTACCGCGATCGCGGCGCGAGCAGGTCGAGGAAACGCTGAAGGACCTCGAAATCAAGAAGCAGAAGCTGAAAAGGCCGCCGCTGCACATCAAGATTCAACAGGCCGGACTGTCCTGGTCGAAGAACCAGTTTCTGATGATCTCGGCCGGACTGGGCCTGTTCGCCTTCGCCGCCGTGTTCCTATTCAGCGGCGCCCTGCTTCCGGCGCTCGCCGCGGGTTTCTCCGCCGGAGCCGGGCTGCCACTGTGGATCCTGTCATATCTCAAGAACAAGCGTGAGAAGAAATTTCTCGACCACTTCCCCGATGCGGTCGACGTCATCGTGCGAGGCATCAAGGCAGGCCTGCCGCTGGCCGACAGCCTGAAGGTGATCGCCAACGACGCTCAGGAGCCGATCAAGAGCGAGTTCAGGGCCATCATCGAGACGCAGACCATCGGCATGCCGCTCGGCGAGGCATGCGGCAAGCTCTACGAACGCATGCCGGTGCCGGAAGCGAACTTCTTCGGCATCGTCATCCTGATCCAGCAGAAGGCCGGCGGCAATCTCTCCGAAGCGCTGGGCAACCTGTCGCGGGTGCTGCGCGACCGCAAGAAGATGAAGGCGAAAATCCAGGCGATGTCGATGGAGGCAAAGGCCTCCGCGTCGATCATCGGCTCCCTGCCGATCGCAGTGGGCGTGATCGTCTGGCTGACCAGCCCGGACTACATCGAGCTGCTTTTTACGGCTGATCTCGGGCGCATGATGTTGGCCGGTTGCGCCATGTGGATGGGCATCGGCGTCTTCGTCATGAAGCAGATGATCAATTTCGACTTTTGAGCGGTGTCATGATCGATTTCATCATCGCCAAGATGCACGACACCAGGTTCCTGACCATGATGTTTGCGAGCGTGGCGGCGATCGCGACCGTCATCACGCTCGCCATGCCGCTGCTTTCGCCCAACATGCTCAACAAGCGCATGAGGTCGGTCGCACTCGAGCGGGAGAAAATCCGCCAGCGCGAGCGCGAACGGCTGGCGCGCGAAAAGGACAAGGTGGCGCTGCGGCAGAGCCCGAAGCAGTACATGCAGCGGGCGGTCGAACGCCTCAACCTGACCAAGTGGCTTGCCCAGGAATCGGCGCGCGAGAAGCTGGTACAGGCCGGCTATCGCGGCCACGCGCCTTACATCGCATTCCTGTTCTTCCGGATGGTAACCCCCCTCGCGCTGTTCCTGTTTGCGGCTTTCTACGTCTTCGTGGTGCTCGAGCTCGATCAACCGGCGGCGGTCAAGATCGGGGTGTGCCTTGCCGCCGCCTATGGCGGCATGCAGGTTCCCTACGTGTTCCTGAAGAACCGCATCGCCAAGCGCCAGTTGTCGATCAAACGCGCATTCCCCGATGCCCTGGATCTGCTGCTGATCTGCTGCGAGTCCGGCATGTCGATCGAAGCGGCGTTCAAGCGGGTCAGCGAGGAGATCGGTTCGCAATCCATACCGCTGGCCGAAGAGCTGACGCTCACCACCGCCGAATTGTCGTATCTTCCGGACCGGAAGATGGCCTATGACAATCTCGCCAGGCGAACCGATATCGATGGCGTGAAGTCGGTCTGCATGGCGTTGCAGCAGTCCGAGCGTTACGGAACCCCGCTCGCGCAAACACTGCGCGTGATGTCTCAGGAAAACCGCGACCTGCGCATGACTGAAGCGGAAAAGAAAGCCGCCGCACTCCCACCCAAGCTCACCGTGCCGATGATCCTGTTCTTCCTGCCGGTGCTGTTCGTGGTGATCCTGGGACCCGCGGTGATCCGCGTGATGGCGGTCCAATAGCCACAGAACGTCGGAGCGCCGGTGAAAAACAAGCTACCGGCAAGCCGGGTTCAGGCTATGAGCCGGTCGACGGCGTCAGCGGCGAGCGGCGCTGATCTTTCTTCCATTGTTGCTGCTGGGCCAGCATCTGCCGCAGATAGGCAACGTTCGCCTGCGCCTCGGCGGGCGACAGGTCGCCGCCCGCAATCGCCTCGGCCTCCTGGAAGCGGCCCTGCAGGCCGACGACCAGCGCAAGATTCTGGCGCACCTTGGGCTCTGCCCCGCGCTGCTCGGCGGCGCGGCGCAACGTCGCCTCGGCCTGCGGCAGATTCTTCGACAGCGCGTAGGACAGCCCGAGATTGGACAGGACCGACGGATCGTCCGGCTTCAGCCGCAGCGCGCTCGCGTAGTAGCGCTGCGCGTCGGCGTGGCGCCCCATCTGGTCGAGCACCGCACCCTGCACCGACAGGATGCGCCAGTCCGGCTGATCCTGGGTGTGCGCCCTGTTGAGCACGTCGAGCGCCTGCTGGAAACTTCCGTTGTCGGCCAGCGCCCGGCCATAGGCGCCGAGCACCGCGCGGTCATCCGGATTGTTGATTGCCGCCCGTTCGAGCACGGCGGCGGCCTGCGCGCGCTGGCCGATGGCGCGCAGCGCCTGGGCGTATTTGACCGCGGCGTCGGGATCGGCCGGGTTCGCGCGGTAGCGCGCGCCCCATGACTCCATCTCCTGCCGCCATTCGACGTTGGAACGCGGCGCCGCCTCGGCGCGGATCGATCCGGTGGTGTCGGACGATGAACCTGACGTGATGGTCGAGCAGCCGCCGCCGGCCAGCGCGACGCTTATCGCCGCGTAAGCGAGGAAACGCGCCGGGGGTCGATGCATCGCGCGGAAGCCCTGACCGGTTCGGAGCGGCTTATGCCGCCGGACAAGGTCCGATCAATAAAACGTTAACCCTAATGGGAGGTTAACCGGCCTGCCCACACAGCTCTGTTGGCGCCGCGGGAGAGGTAGCCGGTGCCGCGCTTGTTGGCGGTCGACCGCCATGACATGCTTTTGCGGTCTGCCGGGGAGCCAAATCCGTGAAAAGCCTCGCGAAAACCGCCGCTGCCGTGTCGGCCGTGCTGCTTGCCACAATTGCGCCTGTGGCCGCGGACCGGCTGGATGACGTCAAGGCGCGCGGCAGGCTATTTGTCGGGGTGAGCGACACGACGCCGCCGTTCAGCTTCAAGCGGCCGGGCGAAACCACGGTGGTCGGCTACGACCTCGACATCGTTCATGCGGTCGCGAAGCGCCTCGGCGCCACCGTCGAGACCGTGTCGGTGACCAGCGCCGACCGGATCCCGTCGCTGAAAGACGGCAAGCTCGACTTCGTCGCCACGTCGATGACCCGCACGCCGGAGCGCCTGAAAGAGATCGACTTCAGTCATATCTATTTTGTCACCCCGCACGCCGTGATCGTGAAGAAATCGAGCGGGATTACCTCGGTCGCGCAGCTTGCGGGCAAGAAAGCGGCCTCGGCCAGTTCGTCGACCGCCGGCGGCAATCTCAAGGAAGCCGTGCCTGGCGTCGAAATCGTCTATGTCCGCGATTACGCCATCTCCTTCGACATGCTCAAGGAGGGCAAGGTCGACGCCTTCCCGACCGACGAAAGCGTGCTGCGCGCCATCGTTCAGCAAAGCGGCAAGCCCGACGATTACCTGTTCCTGCCCGACTTCACCAAATCGCGGAACGTGGGCTTTGCCTTGAAAAAGGACGAGCCGCGTTTCAAGGACGCCATCAACAAGGCGCTGCTCGACGTCGAAGCGTCGGGCGACGCCGCCAGAATTTTCGATACATGGTTCGGGCCGAAATCGCCGGAACCGATGCCACGCAGGTTCAAGATCCAAGCCGACTGAACAACCGGAACCCATGCATCCCGCATACATCGCCCGCAGCAAGGCGGCACAACCGATCTGGTTCGTGACGCCCACTGACTTTTCGAAAATCACCGCCAAATTCGACAAGCGGACCCGTGCCTACATCAAGGCGGCGGGCTTCGAGCCGCGGCCCGGCCGCCATCTCGTCCTTCCTTCGAACAGCGGAACGGGCGGCGTTCTGTTCGGCATCGAGGCCGAGAAGGCCGACAAGAATGCCTTCCTGCCGGGGCTACTGCCGGGCGTATTGCCGGCCGGCATCTATCGATTTGCCAACGAGCCGCACGATACGCGGCTTGCGGCGCTTGCCTTTGCGCTCGGGACCTATCGCTTCACGCGTTACCGGAGCGCGAAGGACAAGGCGGTCAAACTTGTGCTGCCGGCCGGCGTCGATGGCGAAGAGCTCTCGCGCATCGCCGAGGGCGTGACGCTGGCGCGCGACCTCATCAATACGCCGGCCAACGACATGGGGCCGGCCGATCTCGAAGCCGCCGCGAAGGCGCTGGCCAGGCAGCACGGCGCGAAATTCCGCTCGATCGTCGGCGACGACCTGCTCAAGCAGAACTTTCCGCTGATCCACGCCGTCGGCCGTGCCGCCGACGCAAAGCGCGCGCCACGGCTGATCGAGCTGCGCTGGGGCAAGGCGGGCGATCCCAAGGTGACGCTGGTCGGCAAGGGCGTGTGCTTCGACACCGGCGGGCTCGATCTCAAGCCCGAAAGCGCGATGCTGATCATGAAGAAGGACATGGGCGGAGCGGCGACCGTGCTCGCGGCCGCCCACATGATCATGGGCGCGAAACTCGATGTCGCGCTGCGGGTGCTGATTCCCGCGGTCGAAAACTCGGTCGCGGGCGATGCTTTCCGGCCGCTCGACGTCTATCCCTCGCGCAAGGGCCATACGGTCGAGATCGGCAACACCGACGCCGAGGGCCGGCTGGTCCTCGCCGATGCACTGGCGCTCGCCTGCGAGGAAAAGCCCGATCTGCTCGTCGACATGGGCACATTGACCGGCGCGGCCCGCGTCGCGCTCGGGCCCGAACTGCCGCCCTATTACACCGACGACGAGGCGCTCGCGGCCGACGTGGCGCGGCACTCCGCCGCGGAGAACGACCCGCTGTGGCGGCTGCCGCTGTGGATGCGCTACGACCAGAACATCAACTCGAAGGTCGCCGACGTGAACAACGTCGCCTCGGGCGGCATGGCGGGCTCCATCATCTGCGCGCTGTTTCTCAAGCGCTTCGTCACCGCCGCGACGCGCTGGCTGCATTTCGACATCTATGCCTGGACACCGTCGACCAAACCCGGACGGCCCGAGGGCGGCGAATGCCAGGCCGCGCGCACGCTTTACGCCCTTTTGAAACAGAGATACGGCTGATGTTCACCGTCACGAGCGACAAGGCGCTGCTCACCACCACGACCGGCGCGCTGCCGCGCCCGAGCTGGTACACCGCCAATCTCCGCGGCCTGCCGCTGTCGCAGGGCTTCTCGCAGCAGGCCTATCGCGAGCAGCATCTCGACTGTCTCGCCTGCCATGTCGCGGCCCAGCACCGCGCCGGCATCGACATCTTCGTCGACGGCGATGCGCGGCTCGACGACGACGTCGCGGGCCGAAGCTGGGTGAGCTACGCGACCGAACGGATCGAAGGCATCGGCGCCCCGCGCGTCGAGGTGCCGCCGGCGGGCTTCATGGCCGACAAGGGACCGGGCGACCTGATGTGGGAGGTGATCGAGACCCGCATGACGCCGCCGGTCACCGGCCGGATCGGCAAGACCACGCTGCAGCTCGACCGCGCCTACAAGGCGATCGCGCCGATGACCGACCGGCCGGTGAAGATCGGCTCGATCTCGGCGCAGATTCTCGCGCTGATGCTGACCGACGAGCACTACAAGGATCGTCTCGAGCTTCTGATGGACATTTCGGTCGCGCTCAACCGCGAATATCACGCGCTGGCCGACGCCGGCGCGCCGCTGGTCCAGATCGAGGAGCCGGCCATCCACCAGGTGATCGCCGACCCTAACCAGAAGATCAAACCCGAGAAGTGGGTCGAGGCGTTCAACACCGAGATCAAGGGCCTGCGCGGCAAGTGCGAGGTCTGGTGCCACACCTGCTGGGGGAGCCCCGCGGCGCAACGCGTCGCGAGCCGGAACCAGTCGTACAAGGCGGCGCTGCCCTATTTCGATCAGCTCGACATCGATGTCATCACGGTCGAGGGTGCGTTCAACAACGGCATGGACCTCGAACACTTCGGCTCGATGATTTCCAAGGACAAGAAGATCGCGCTGGGCGTCATCAGCCACCGCACCTTGCAGGTGGAACGGCCCGAGGACGTCGCCGACTTCATCCGCCGCGCGCTCAAGCACATCGAGCCGGAGCGGCTGATCCTCACCAGCGATTGCGGCTTCGGGCGGCAATCGATGAGCCGGATGCACGCCACCTACAAGATGATCGCGCTGGTGCGCGGCGCCAACATCGTGCGCAAGGAGCTCGGACTGCCGGAAGCCTATATTCCCGCCGCCGATCCGCAGCTTTCGATGGTGCCGCTGACGAAAGGCTGAAGACCGTGAGCTTCGATCCCCGCGTGACCCCTGCCCGCCCCGATCTCGCCGCCGCGCATCTGCGCGGCAAGGTCCAGGCGGCGCGCTATGCGGAAGGCAGCGAGCAGGAGGTGATCGCCGGCATCGCGCCGGTGCGCAACTCGCCCTCGCACGACGCGACGCAAGTAACCGAGGCGCTGCGCGGCGACCGCGTGACGGTCTACGAAACCGATGAAGAAGGCTGGTCCTGGGGCCAGCTCGCGTCCGACGGCTATGTCGGCTGGCTGCCGTCGGCGGCGCTGCTGACGCCCGACGCATCGCCGACCCACAAGGTCACAGCACTGCGGACCCTGGTGTTTCCCGGGCCTTCGATCAAGTCGCCGCCGCTCGATGCGTTGCCGCTCGGCGCGCAGGTGAGCGTTGCCACGGAACAGGAGAGCTTCGCGGTGCTGGCGTCAGGCGGCTACGTGCCGAAGTTGCATCTCGCGGCGCTCGACGCCAAGGAAGCCGATTTCGTCGCAGTGGCGGAGCGGTTTGTCGGCGCCCCCTATCTCTGGGGCGGCAAGTCCAGCATGGGCCTCGACTGCTCGGGGCTGGTGCAGGTCGCGCTGACCGCCTGCGGCATCAAATGTCCGCGCGACAGCGACATGCAGGAGAAGGCGCTCGGCAAGGCGGCCAACCTTGCCGGCCTGCAAGCCGGTGACCTGATTTTCTGGAAAGGCCACGTCGCCATCGCGCGCGGCCGCAACAGCATGATCCACGCCAATGCCTTCCATATGAGCGTGACGATCGAGCCGGTCGGCGACGCGGTGGCGCGGATCGCCGCAGGCGGCAGCCCGGTCACCAGCGTGCGGCGTTTGAAGGCGTGACCGGCGGCAAAGCCTAGCAGGCGACCTTCTTGCAGCTCCGCACCGAGGCGACGACCTTGCGCAACGATTCGAAGCCCGGATGGCCGACGATCGCCACGCCCCGGATCACGTAGGCCGGCGTGGCCATCAGCTTCAGCTCGCCGCCGACGCGGGCGTGAGTTTTCATGATATCGGTGATGCCGGGCTTGTTGGCGATTTCGAGGATTTTGCCGCGGTCGAGGCCCATGGCGTCCGTCACGCTGATGGCCCGCGCGCCATCGATGACCCCGCGGCCCTCGTAGACCTTGCGGTGAAATTCGAAGAAGCGCTTCGGGTCGAGCTCGCGCACGGCGAGTTCGACCCGCGAAGCCTCGATCGACTGCACGGAGAGCACCGGATACGGCACGAACACGAGGCGAAGCGCGGAGTCGGCCGCGATCAGCCTGCCGATATCGGCCGTGGCCTGCCGGCAATAGGGACAGTTGAGATCGTAGAACTGATAGATCGTGACGTCGCCCTTGGCGACCGTCGCGTCCACGAGACCCGGAAGCCGCTCGACCTGCGCCATCTGCGCGGCAGACAGCGCGTGATTGGCGACGGTGGTGCCGTCCATGCCCTTGATCGGAAACTGGGCGCCGCCCATCCGCTGTGCGGAGGCCGCCGACAAGCCGGCCAGCAGGAGAACGGCGACAAGCAGGCGAACCATCATCGAAGCGGCCTCTCAGTATCCGCGGGCGCGGTCCACCAGATTGTCCAGCGGCAGCCCGCGCTCGAAGCGTTCGATCTGGGCGATCACCTGCGGAGCGAACAGACCCGGCGAGATGTCGCCTGCGTTGTGCGGGGTGATCGTGACCTTCGGATGGCTCCAGAGCGGGCTGTCACTTGCCAGCGGCTCCTCTTGAAACACGTCGAGCGTCGCGCCCGCCAGCATTCCTTCATCGAGCGCACTCACAATGTCGGCATCGACCTGCAACTGGCCCCGGCCGGCATTGACGAGCCAGGCGCCGCCAGCCGCGCCGTCGCGCTTGAGCTTGCGAAGCAGTGCGAGATTGAGAAGGCCTTCGGTCTTGCGCGTTCGCGGCAGCAGGCACACCAGAATTTCCGTTCGCGCGAGGAACGCGTCGAGACCTGCCGACCCGTGAAAGGTCTCGATGCCGGACAGAGTTTTCGGCGAACGGCTCCAGCCGGCGACCCTGAAGCCAAGCCGCGCGATCGCATCGGCGGCATGGCTGCCGATGACGCCAAGGCCCATGACCCCGACCGCGACTTCACTTGCCGCCGGCTGGTCGTGGACGCGCCAGGCGCGCTCGCGCTGCTGCGAATCGTAGAGGCGCTGTCGCCGGTGATGCATCAGCGTGTGCAGGACGACATATTCCGTCACCCGTGCGGTCAAGTCGTCATGCGCGACGCGCGCGATGGGCACCGCGGGCAAGGCCGGATCGGCGAGCAGATGATCCACCCCCGCGCCGAGATTGATGACGGCCTTGAGATCGGGAAGCCGCGCCAGCAAGCCGTGCGGCGGCAGCCAGACGCAGGCGTAAGACACGCCGCGCGTGTTCTGCGCCGCTGCGGACCACGTGCGCACCTCGCGGCCTTTCGCGCTGGCGCGCAATGCTTCAAGCCATTCGGCCGCCTGCGGGCCGTCGACGGCAACCAGAATGGCGGTCATTTTTGATCGCCGCGCGCGATTTCGGCGAGCCGCGTGCGGTTGAGCGCCAGCCATTGCAGGCCGAGCACGGTCGCTCCGTATTGCAACCCGCCCTGCTCCAGCGCTTCGATGGCCCGGCTGATCGGCACGCGAAACGGCCGCGTGTCTTCCTGTTCGTCCGCCGCGCCGGCACGCTCGGTGACCTTCGCGGCATCGACCACGCCGAGGAAGAAGGTCTGGTGCTCGTCGGACATGCCGGGCGACGGCAGCATGCCGAACAGCGGCACCAGCGCGTGGGGCGCGACGCCGATTTCCTCCAGGCACTCGCGCCGCGCGGCATCGATCGCGGCTTCGCCGGCCTCGACGTGCCCAGCCGGCAATTCCACCTGCTCGCCGCGTCCGATGGCGAGATGCGCGCCCAGCCGGAACTGGCGCAGCATCACCACTTCGCCGCGACCGAGATCGACCGGGATCACCACCACGACCGGACCGACGCGCACGACATCGCGCTCGACGGTCTGGTTGCCGGCCCTTATCCGATAGCGCTCATAGCGATATTTGCCGCCGCCGCGGCTTTCGGGGCCGTCGAGCGCGACCTCGGCCGCGGAATCGGAGAGGCCGGTGTCGGCCATCGGTTGCCTACTCCGCGACGACGCCCTCGGTCGCGGTCTCGAGATTGAACGCGGCGGCGAACAGCGCACGGGTGTAGTCGCTCTTCGGCGACTTGAACAGTTCCGGAGCAGGGCCGGCCTCGACCACCTTGCCGTCCTTCATCACCATCAGCCGGCTCGACATCGCGGCGACCACGCGCAGGTCGTGCGAGATGAACATGTAGGTCAGGTCGTGGCGCTTTTGCAGCGCGCAGAGCAGATCGACCATCTGCGCCTGGATCAGCATGTCGAGCGCGCTGGTCGGCTCGTCGAGCACCACGAAGGTCGGCTCGAGCACGATGGCGCGCGCCACCGCGATGCGCTGGCGCTGGCCGCCGGAGAATTCGTGCGGATAGCGGTGCCGGGTTTCCGGATCGAGCCCGACGTCCTCCAGCGCCTTGATCACGTACTTTTCGCACTCGTGGCGCGGAATCTGCGGCATGTGAATGTGCATGCCTTCCTGGATGATGTCGGACACCGACATGCGCGGCGACAGCGACCCGTAGGGATCCTGGAACACGATCTGCATATGGCGGCGATGCGGGCGCATTTCCTTGAAGCGCAGGCCTTGCAACTCGCTGCCCATGAACACGATCGGGCCGTCCGACGAGATCAGCCGCAGCAGCGCCAGTCCCAGCGTGGTCTTGCCCGATCCGGATTTGCCGACCACGCCGAGCGTCTCGCCTTTGCGCACCTCGATGCTGACCCCGTCCACCGCCTTGATGTGGCCGACCACCTTGCGCGTCACGCCGCGCTTGATCGGAAACCAGACCTTCAGGTCGTCGGTCTTGAGAATCACCTTGGCGGCGGGATTCATCGGCGCCGCCTGCATGCGCGGCTCGGCGGCCAGCAGCGCCTTGGTGTAGGGATGCTGCGGCGACTTGAAGATGTCGCCCACGTTGTTCTCCTCGACGATCTTGCCGTCCTTCATCACGCAGACCCGGTCGGCGATTTTGCGGACGATGTTGAGATCGTGGGTGATGAACAGCATCGCCATGCCGAGGCGGCCCTGCAATTCCTTCAGGAGCTTGAGGATCTGCGCCTGCACGGTGACGTCGAGCGCTGTGGTCGGCTCGTCGGCAATCAGCAGATCCGGCTCGTTGGCGAGCGCCATCGCGATCATGACGCGCTGGCGCTGGCCGCCGGACAGCTGGTGCGGATAGCTTTTCAGCCGCTGCGACGCATTGGGAATGCCGACCTGGGTGAGCAGCTCGATGACGCGCACGCGCGCCGCGAGCCCGGTGAGGCCGCGATGCAGCTCGAGAATTTCACCGATCTGCCGCTCGATGGTGTGCAGCGGATTGAGCGACGTCATCGGCTCCTGGAAGATGATGGTGATGTCGTCGCCGCGCACCTCGCGGATTTCGCGCTCGCTCAAGCCCAGGAGATCGCGGCCCTTGAAGAAGACGCGGCCGGACGGATGGCTCGCCGCCGGATACGGCAGGAGCTTCATGATCGACAGCGCGGTCGCGGACTTGCCCGACCCGGATTCGCCGACGATCGCCAGCGTCTCGCCCTTCTTGATGCTGAACGAGATGCGGTCGACCGCAAGCACCTCCCGCTCGCCCTGGCGGAACGCGATGGAAAGGTCTTTGACGGAGAGCAGCGGCTCGGCGGACATGTCCATGCGGCTTACCGGAACGTCTTTCTGGGATCGAAGGCGTCGCGCACCGCCTCACCGATGAAGATCAGGAGCGACAGCATGATCGCCACCGAGAAGAAGCCGGCGAGCCCGAGCCACGGCGCCTGGATGTTGGTCTTGCCCTGGGAGAGCAGTTCGCCGAGCGACGGCGAGCCGGGCGGCAGGCCGAAGCCCAGGAAGTCCAGCGCGGTCAGCGTCATCACCGACGAGGACAGGATGAACGGCAGGAACGTCATGGTCGCAACCATCGCGTTCGGCAAGAGGTGCCGGAACATGATGGTGCTGTTCGACACGCCGAGCGCGCGGGCCGCCTGGATGTATTCGAAATTGCGCCCGCGCAGGAACTCGGCGCGGACCAGGCCGACCAGCGACACCCATGAGAACAGCAGCAGGATGCCGAGCAGCACGAAGAAGCCCGGCACCAGCACCGACGAGATGATCAGCAGCAGGTAGAGCGAAGGCACCGACGTCCATATTTCGATGACCCGCTGGAACAGAAGATCGGTCCAGCCGCCGAAATAGCCCTGCACGGCGCCTGCGGCGACGCCGATGACCGAGGAAATGATGGTCAGGATCAGCCCGAACAGCACCGAGATGCGGAAGCCGTAGATCAGCCGCGCCACCACGTCGCGGCCCTGATCGTCGGTGCCGAGCCAGTTGTATTCGAGGTCCTTGCAGCCGGTGAGCTTCTTCTTCTCGACCACGGACTTGCACTGCGCCTCGGTGAGCTGCCAGGTCGGCGGCGAAGGCGCCGGCGTCGGCAGATCGAGATTGTGGGTGTCGTAGCGATAGCGGATCGGCGGCCAGATCATGTGGCCGCCCTTCTCGGCAATCAGCTTCTGCAGGAACGGATCGCGATAGTCCGCCGCGGTTTCGAAATCGCCGCCGAAGGCGGTCTCCGGATAGGTGAACACCGCGGGGAAATAGGCGCGGCCGTTGAACAGTGATCAGGAACGGCTTGTCGTTGGCGATGAATTCCGCAAACAGCGACACCAGGAACAGAACCATGAACAGCCACATCGCCCAGTAGCCGCGGCGATTGCGCTTGAAGTTCTGCCAGCGGCGCTGGTTGAGCGGAGACAGGTTGAACAGGCCACGCTTCGGCGGCGGCGCATCCGCCGCTGGAGCGGCCGGCGCCGTAGGCTCAGGGCCTGGGGCGTTTACGGTCGTGCGGGCGTCCAACTCAGACCTCCCGGGTCTCGAAGTCGATCCGCGGATCGACCCACGTGTAGCAAAGGTCGGAGATCAGGTTCACGACGAGGCCGATCAGCGCAAAGATATAAAGCGTCGCGAATACCACCGGATAGTCGCGGTTGAGCACGCTTTCGAATCCGAGCAGGCCGAGCCCATCGAGCGAGAAGATCGTCTCGATCAGCAGCGAGCCGGAGAAGAAGGCGTGCACGAACGCGCCGGGGAAGCCCGCGATCACGATCAGCATGGCGTTGCGGAAAATGTGCCCGTACAGCGTCTGGTGCGAGGTACAACCCTTGGCGCGCGCGGTGAGCACATATTGCTTCTTGATCTCGTCCAGGAACGAGTTCTTGGTCAAAAGGGTCATGGTGGCGAAGGCGCTGAGCATCATGGCGATGATCGGCAGCGTCAGATGCCAGAAGTAGTCGAGGATCTTCTGCCACCACGACATCGCGGACCAGTTGTCCGAGGTAAGCCCGCGGAGCGGAAACACGTCCCAATACGAGCCGCCGGCCAACAGGATGATCAGGAAGATCGCGATCAGGAAGCCCGGGATGGCGTAGCCGATGATGATGACGCCCGACGTCCACACGTCGAAGCGCGAGCCGTCCGACACGGCCTTGCGGATGCCGAGCGGAATCGAGATCAGGTAGGTGAGAAGCGTCATCCAGATGCCGAGCGACATCGACACCGGCAGCTTTTCCTTGACGAGCTGCATCACGCTGACGTCGCGGAAGTAACTCTTGCCGAAGTCGAACAGCAGGAAGTTCTTCAGCATCAGGAAGAAGCGTTCATAGGCCGGCTTGTCGAAGCCGAACTGGACCTCGAGCTTCTTGATGAATTCCGGATCGAGCCCCTGGGCGCCACGGTATTTGGACGTGGAGGCGTCGACCGCCGACCCGCCCTGGGCGCCGCGCCCGCCGAAGTCGCCGCCCTGCCCGGAGCCCGGGATGCGGGAACTCGCGCCGGTGTCGGCCCCGGAAAGCTGGGCGATCACCCGTTCGACCGGCCCGCCGGGGGCGAACTGAACCACCACAAAGGATACCAGCAGGATTCCGAGCAGCGTCGGGATCATGAACAACAGGCGTCGGATGATGTAGGCGGTCATTCCATTGAGCCGATTCTAGCTAGCCGGGTTGCTCTATTTTGGCCGCCCTGGTCGGGTCGTGCCACCACGTTTCCAAGATGCCCCGCGCGTAGCGCGGTTTGGTCGCGGGCCGGCCGAACGTATCCCAATACGCGATCCAATGCGACGCCTTGTACCAGTGCGGAATCCAGTAGCGCCCGGCGCGGATCAGCCGGTCTAAAGCACGGCAGGCGGTTGTGAGTTCGCGCCCGCGACCGGGCGGCGATCACGTGCTCGATCATGGCGTCGATCGCTGGATCGGCGATGCCCGCGAGGTTTTGCGAACCCTTCAGCGCGGCCGCCTGGGACGAGAAGAAGCTGCGCAAAGAGTTGCCCGGGGTGGAGGAAAATCCGAAGCGCTGGATCGTGATGTCGAAATCGAACTCGTTGCGGCGCTGCTGGATCTGCACCGGATCGACCATGCGAATTTTGGCGTCGATTCCGAGCGTCGAAAGGTTCTTGATGTAGGGCATGTGATGCGGCTGGAACGAGGGCTCGGCCAGCAGGAATTCGATTGAAATACGCTCGCCATCCGGGCCGATGCGCCGGCCGTCCCTGATGACATAGCCGGCCTCCTGCAGGAGCTGGGACGCCCGCCGCAGCAGCGCGCGGTCCTGGCCCGAGCCGTCGGACACCGGCGGCACGAACGGCTCGCCGAACACTTCATCGGGCACCTTGCCGCGAAACGGCTCCAGCAGGGCCAGTTCGTCCGGGCCGGGCTTGCCGTTGGCCATCATGTCGGAGTTCTGGAAGACCGAATGGGTCCGATCGTACGAACCGTACATGACGGTCTTGTTGGTCCATTCGAAGTCGAACGCGCAGCCCAGCGCTTCGCGCAATTTCGGACTCTTGAACTTGGCCCGCCGCACGTTGAGGAACCAGCCCTGCGCCCCGGACGGCGTTTCGTCGGGCAGCACCTCGCGCTTGACGCGGCCGCTCTTGATCGCCGGGAAGTCGTAGCGCGTCGCCCAGATGCGCGAGGTGAACTCCTCGCGGAACAGGTAGCTCCTGGCGGTGAAGCCCTCGAAGCCGACCTCGCGGTCGCGATAATACTCGTAGCGCACGGTCTCGAAATTGTAGCGCCCGCGCGCGACCGGCAGATTGGCGCCCCACCAGTCCGGCACGCGGCGGTATTCGATATAGCGCCCGGCTTCGAAACGGCCCACCTTGTAGGGCCCGCTGCCGAGCGGCGTTTCCAGCGTCGTCTGGTCGAAGGCCTGCTTCGAATAATACGCTTTGGAGAAGATCGGCATCCCGGCCACGAACAGCGGAACGTCGCGCGCGCGTCCCGCCGCGAAGCGAACCACGACCGTTGCGTCATCCGGCGCCTCGGCGCCGGCCAGGTCGCGCAGAAACTGGGTGATGATCGGGTGGCCGTTCGCTTTCAGCGTGGTCAGCGAAAACGCAACATCGTGCGCGGTGAGCCTGCTGCCGTCATGGAAGCGCGCCTCCGGCCGCATGGCGAAGCGATAGACCAAACCATCGGGCGAGACGCTCACGGACCGGGCGGCGAGCCCGTACATCGCATCCGCCTCGTCCTCGGCGCGGACCATCAAGGTGGCGAAGGTCAGCTCCATGCCCTGCGCCGCGTCACCGCGCAGGATGTAGCTGTTGAGCGAATTGAAGGTGAGCTGGTTCTGATTGAAGATCGTGCCGGGGCCGATCTGCGAAAACGCACCGCCCTTCGGGGCTTTCGGATCGGCATAGTCGAAGTGCGGAAAATCCGCCGGATATTTCAGGTCGCCGAACGCCGACATGCCGTGGCGTTCCACGCCGGCCGCCGGTTGGGCGGATAACCGGCTTCCGATCGCACCGGCCGCGACGGCGCCCGCGCCAAAGCCCAGAAGCTTCCGGCGCGACAGTCCGATCACGAGCGCGTCCCTGCCTTGGACGCCTTCGCCGCGTCCCACCACCACACGGTCGGGAATGCCGAGAAGCCGTATTTCGGCAGCGGGTCGGGACGGCCATAGCGATCCCAGCGCGCGCTGCGGATCTTGCCGTAGGTCCATTGCGGCACGACGTAGTCATTCCACAGCAGCACGCGATCGAGCGCCTTGGTCGCGGCGACCAGATCGGCGCGGCTGGTGGCAAAGATCAGCCGCTCGATCAGCGCATCGACCGCCGGATTCTTGATGCCGACGAGATTGCGCGATCCGGGCTGGTCGGCGGCTTTCGAGCTCCAGAACCCGCGCTGCTCGTTGCCGGGCGACAGCGACTGTCCCCACACCGCGGTGACGATGTCGTAATCCCACTGCCGCAGCCGGTTCTCGTACTGGGCGTCGTCGGCGATCCGCATGCTCACCGCGATGCCGAGACGCTCCAGCGAAGGCTTGTAGGGCTCGACGAAGCGAACCGAGTCCGGGCTTGAGAGCAGGAACTCGACGGAGAACGGCTCGCCGGTTTTGGTGTTGACCAGCCGCTGGTTGCGGATCTCGTAGCCGGCCTCGCGCAGGAGGCGCACGCCTTCGCGCAGATTGGCGCGGGTGTTCTCCGGGCTGCCTCCGACCGGATTGGTGTAGGGCTTGGTGAAGAGATCGGCCGGCACCTTGTCGCGCACAGTTTCGAGGATCGCGAGCTCCGCGCCCTCGGGCAGGCCGCGCGCGGCGAGCTCCAGGCCTTCGAAGTAGCTCGCAATGCGCTTGTACTGGCCGTAGAAAATCTGCCGGTTCATTTCCTCGAAATCGAAGGCGTAGTTGAACGCGCGGCGCACCCGCCAGTCCTGGAACTTGGCGCGGCGGATGTTGAATGCGAAGCCCTGCATCACGCCGGAGCTGTTGTTCGGAAACTCCTCGAGGACGACGCGCTTGTCCTTCACCGCGGGGAAGTCGTAGGCGGTGGCCCAGTTCTTCGCGCTGTTCTCGGTGCGCCAGTCGATCGCGTCGGCCTTGAAGGCCTCGAGCGCCACGGTCGGATCGCGGAAGTATTCGTAGCGCAGCTCGTTGAAGTTATCGCGGCCGATATTGACGTTGAGATCCTTGCCCCAATAGTCGGGCACGCGCTCGTAGGCGATGGTCCGGCCGGCGACGAACTCCTTGATCCGATAGGCGCCGCAGCCGAGCGGCAGCTCGAGCGTGGTCGCAGCAATATCGCGCTTCTTGCCCGACCTGTCGGTGCCTTCCCACCAGTGCTTCGGCAAAACCGTGAGCTGGCCGACGATCTGCGGCAACTCGCGGTTGCCGGGGCCGTCGAAGGTGAAGGTCACCTCCCGCTCGCCGGTCTTCTCGGCCTTGGTGACGTGGCTGTAATAAGCCGACCATTGCGGGTGGTTCTTCTTGAACGCTTCGAGCGAGTAGATCACGTCCTCGACCGTGACCGGCTTGCCGTCGTGCCATCTGGCATTGGCGCGAAGCCGGTAGGTGACCGAGGAGAAATCCGCCGGGTGGCTGACGGCTTCCGCCAGGAGCCCGTATTCGGTCGACACCTCGTCGAGCGCCGCGACCATCAGGGTGTCGTAGATCTGGTCGATGCCGGCGGCGATCGAGCCTTTCACCCCGGACACCACCTGGTTGAAATTGTCGAAGGTGCCGAACACCCCCAGGCGGGCGATGCCAGTCTTTGGGGCCTCGGCGTTGACGTAATCGAACCGCTTGAAGCTGTCGGGATATTTCAGCTCGCCGAACAGCGACAGGCCGTGCTTCCAGGTGTGGGATGTCGCCGCGGATTGGGCTTGCGCCGGGGACACGACCGGGAGGCCGGTCACCGCAGGGGCCGCCAGCGCCGCGGCGCCGGATTGCAGGATGGCTCGGCGGGTCAGGCGCATGCGATGCTCCGGGTGGCCTCAATTAAGGCCACGATGGTCACCCGATTATGTCGGTTTTCCGGTGTCCTGCCACCGGCGGGGAACCCGCCATGAACATCAATTCTGCGGGATTGGCGCAGGTTCTCGTCCCCGAAGCCGCGATCACGCGGCAAACGTCGTTCGATTGCCGAGCCTACTGGGCCTTGGGCGCTTCGGCCGCCTGCTTGGGCAGGTCCACCGGCTTGTCCGACTTGCTCGTTGAGGAAAACGATCAGGTCGGCCCGCTCCTTGCCGCGCGGAATGCCGGCAAAGCTCATGGTGGTGCCGGGAACCATGGCCTTCGGATTGGTCAGGTATGTGTCGAGGTCTTCCGGCGTCCAGTTGCCCTTCTGGCCCTTCATCGCCGCCGAGTAGTTGAAGTTCTCCGATGCCTTCTGGCGGCCGACGACGCCGTAGAGGTTCGGGCCGACGCGGTTGGGCTCGCCCTTGCCGAAGGTGTGGCAGGCGGCGCACTTCTTGGCCGAGGCCTCGCCGCGGCCGACATCGGCGCTGGCAAACCGGACCGGCAGCGGCTCGTCGGCGGCAGGCGCGGCCTGACCCGGCGCGCCGGCCTTGGCGTCCTCCTGAACCGCGACCTCGTAACCCGGCTTTGCCGGCGCATGGGTCGAAAAGATCGCGCCGGCTGCGATATTCAGCGTCAGCAGCGCGAGGCACGTGCCGAGCACGGCGCCCATGATCTTGTTGAGTTCGAAGGAATCCATCGCGAGAAGGCTCTGTGCTTGGCCAGGTTCGAGGAACGAGGCGCCGTCGGGGTGAACCGCAGAGGCTGCGGCGGCGCAGAAATACCCGGTTTTCCTCACCTCTGGCAACCCGTATAACGCGGGCGTCCATCATCGTTCGGCACGACCGCTTCCGGTGAATCCAGAGTCCATGAAGGCGATGGCCGACGACGTCCTGATCCTGATCCCGGCCCGCATGGCCTCGACCCGCCTGCCCGGCAAACCGCTGGCGGATATCGCCGGATTGCCGATGATCGTGCAGGTGCTGCGGCGGGCCGAGGAGGCGAAACTCGGCCCGGTGGTGGTCGCGACCGACGACGAGACCATCGCCACGGCTGTGGAAAAGGCCGGCGGCCGCGCCGTCATGACGCGGGCCGATCACCCGTCCGGCTCGGACCGGATTTTCGAGGCGCTCGGCATCGCCGACGCGAAGGGCCAGCGCCAGGATCATCGTCAACGTGCAGGGCGACCTTCCCACCGTGAGCCCCGCAGACATCGCCGCCTCGCTCGGCCCGCTCGCCGACCCCGCGGTGGACATCGCGACGCTCGCCGCCGAGATCAGAAAGCCCGAGGAGCGCAGCAATCCGAACGTGGTGAAGGTGGTCGGCTCGCCGGTCACGCCCGGGCGCCTGCACGCGCTCTACTTCACGCGCGCCACCGCGCCGCACGGCGACGGACCGCTCTACCATCACATCGGCCTCTATGCCTATCGCCGCGCCGCGCTGGAGCGCTTCGTCAAGCTGCCGCCCTCGCCGCTCGAGCAGCGCGAGAAGCTCGAGCAGCTTCGCGCGCTGGAGGCCGGCATGCGGATCGACGTCACCATCGTCGGCAGCGTGCCGCTCGGCGTCGACACGCCGGAAGACCTGGAAACCGCGCGCGCCCTGCTCGGCCGCCGCAACTGAACAGTTTTTTAAAACGAAACCGGATCGAGACATTCAAGATGGCAACCAAGAAGAAAATAGCTTTCCAGGGCGAGCCGGGCGCGAATTCGCATCTCGCCATCAACGAAGCCTATCCGGGCGCGCAGGCGATCCCCTGCGCAACCTTCGAGGACGCCTTTGCGGCGGTGCGCACCGGCCGCGCCGAACTCGCGATGATTCCGATCGAGAATTCGGTCGCCGGACGCGTCGCCGACATTCACCATCTGATGCCGACGTCGAAGCTGCATATCGTCGACGAGCACTTCATGCCGGTGCACCATCAGCTTCTGGCGGTGAAGGGCGCGAGCCTGAAGACGCTGAAAACGGTCGAGAGCCACGTCCACGCGCTCGGCCAGTGCCGGAACGTGATCCGCAAGCTCGGCATCAAGGCGGTTGTCGCCGCCGACACCGCGGGCTCGGCGCGCGAGGTCGCGGAAGCCGGCGACAAGACGCGCGCCTCGATCGCCACCAAGCTCGCGGCGAAAATCTACGGGCTTCGGGTGCTCGCCACCAACATCGAGGACGCCAAGCACAACACCACCCGCTTCGTCGTGCTGTCGCGCACGGCAAAATGGGCCAGGCCCAAGCCCAGGCAGAAGGTGGTCACGACCTTTGTCTTCGAGGTGCGCAACATTCCGGCGGCGCTCTACAAGGCGCTCGGCGGTTTCGCCACCAACGGCATCAACATGACCAAGCTGGAAAGCTACATGATCGGCGGCAGCTTCTCGGCGACGCAGTTCTATGCCGATGTCGAAGGCCATCCGTCAGAGCGCGGGCTCGAGCTTGCGTTGCAGGAGCTCGACTTCGTCTGCCAGCCGAAGACCATGAAAATCCTCGGCGTCTATCCGGCCCATCCGTTCCGCAAAAAATTCTGACCAGGGAGCGGCTCCATGAGGCTCAACCGGCGTGAATGGCTCGGCGGCGCGGCCGCCATCGTCGCAGGCTCGGCGCTCGATCGTGCCGCAGCGCAACCCGCGCGCCGGCTGTTCGACAGCCACTGCCACATCATCGACCACCGCTTCCCGATCGTTCCCAACCAGGGCTACACGCCGCCGAATTTTCCGCTCGAGGACTATCTCGCGCAGGTGAAGCCGCTCGGCGTCGTCGCCGGCGCCGTGGTGTCGGGCTCGTTCCAGGCCAACGACCAGACCTACCTGATGGACATCCTGCCGAAGCTCGGCACCGGCTGGGTCGGCGTGACGCAGATCCCCAACGACTATCCCGACGCGGAGATCGTCAAGCTCAACGCCATCGGCATCCGCGCGGTGCGTTTCAACGTGTTCCGCGGCCGCATCGACAGCGTCGACGAGATTGCGGCGCTCTCGAAACGCGCGCACGCGGTGGCGGGCTGGCATTCGGAAATCTACGCCGACGCCGCGGCGCTGAAGCCGCATGTCGACAAGCTCACCAAGCTGCCGCAGTTCAGCATCGACCATCTCGGCATGACCGAGGAAGGCCTGCCGGTGCTGCTCGACCTCGTCGCCGCCGGCTGGAAGGTGAAGGCGACCGGCTTCGGGCGCGTGAAAATGGACGTGCCGAAGGTGCTGGAAGCGGTCGCCAAGAAAAGCCCCGACGCGCTGGTGTTCGGCACCGACATTCCGTCGACGCGGGCGCAGCGTCCGTTCCTCGCCTCCGACATCGACCTGATCGAGAAGGTGATCGGCCCCGAGCTCGCCAGGAAGGCGTTCTGGGACAACCCGCTGGCGCTGTACCGGGTCAAGGCGACGGTCGCGGGCTGAAGCATGAAGACCAAGGCCAACGGCATCACCTTCAACACCGAGATCAACGGCCCGGACAACGCGCCCTGGCTGATCTTCTCCAATTCGCTCGCCACCAACCTGCACATGTGGGACCAGCAGGCGGACGACCTGAAGAGTTCGTTCCGCATTTTGCGTTACGACCAGCGCGGCCACGGACAGACCGAGGCGCCGGCCGGCCGCTACACCTTCGAACTGCTCTGCGCCGACGTCGATCGCGCTGATGGATGCGCTCGGCATCAAGCGCGCGCACTGGTGCGGCGTGTCGATGGGCTGCGCCACCGGCATGGGCCTGGTGCAGAACTATCCCGACCGTTTCGACCGCATGGTGCTGTGCGACAATCCGGGCCGCTCGTCGCCGGAAACCCATCGCCAGTGGGAGGAGCGCATCGCGGTCGCGCAGAAGGACGGCATGCCGGCGCTTCTGGAATCGACCATGCAGCGCTGGTTTCCGCCGGAGACGCTGAAGGCCGATCCGCCGCACATGAACGTCATCCGCAACATGATCCTGACCACGCCGGTCAACGGCTTCGTCGGCTGTTCGGCGGCGCTCGGCGATCACGACTTCCGGCCGCTGATGCCGAAGGTCAGGCATCCGGTGCTGTGGATGTGCGGCGAGAAGGACGGCCACAACGCGGCGGCGATGAAGGTGATGCAGGACGAACTGCCGGGCTCGCAATACATCGTGCTGCCGGGCGCGGGGCACATCTCCAACATGGATCAGCCGGCGATGTTCACGAAGGCATTGCGCGATTTTCTCGGTCGCTAGCGTGTTCGCATGTCGCTTGCGCCGATGCGTGGTCGGCGAGCCGTTGAAAACACTCAATAAAATGAGTTTGTTCTGCAAAATGGGTTCGTTTGGTCTTTTCACAATTTATAGTTGAATATTGCATGCGCGCTAATTTCGCGAGCATGATGGATTTGGCCGTTGGAAGTGCTTGTGGCCTTCCGCGACCGGCGTGCGCATCGGCGATTGGGTAGGCAAAGCCGAAGCGTGCCCCATCGTCGATACGACCTGCATGGCGCGGGGGTACCCTACGCGCGTGCCGCGGCGCCGGATCCACTTCGCCAATCAACACGCACCGGTTGAGGCCCTCGAATACGGCTGAAGATTTCCGGTCCGGCGGGAATTGTGCCGTCGGGTCTGTGCGGCTACCTTTTGCTTTTCCTTTTGCGTGCCGCCGCAGGCGTGGACGGCCGCGAGATGGGAAAGACCTCGCGCACATGAGCCGAGAGCGAGCGGCAGAATTCGTCTGCCGCCCGCGGAACGGACCGCCGCGGATTGCGGACGATGGCATAGGTCTCCCGCAGCGGCTTTTTCCTGTACTCCAGGCGGGTCACCCGCACGTTGTAGCGATGGGTCGGAAGCACCGACGGGACGATCGCTATTCCCTGCCCGGCCTCTGCGAGCGCCAGCAACGTGTGCGGCGTCGCGCTTTCAAACGAGACGTTGGGTTTGAACTCGGCGACACGGCAGGCCGCATCGAACGCGCCCCGGACTGCGAAGCTCCTTCTCAGCAAGAGCACCGGATGCGACCCCAGCTCCCGCACGTCCATGCTTTGCCCGCTTCCGATGTTCGCAGACGGATTGCACACCGCGACAAACTCGAGCGGCGGAAGCCACGTGATGTCGAACTGCCCGCTGCTCGCTTCGAGCGCTCCGCCCGTCGTTATGACGACGTGAGCTTCGCCACGCTCCAGCAGCGCGAGCAGTTCGGCTCCAAAAGCCTCGTTGAGCCTGATCTGAACGTTCGGACGGTGCTTCGCGTAGCGGGCCAGAAAGATGGAGAGCACGCCGTCGATGGTTTGGGGCGTTGCCGCAACCCGGAGGACGCCGCTGTCCGGACTCCGCAGGAGCTGCGCCCGGTCCCTGATGGATCCCAGCGTCCCGAGAGCATTGCGGCATTCCGACAGCAGCACCTGACCGTCGCTGGTCAGAATCAGCCTGCGCCGGACGCGATCGAACAGCGTGACACCGAGGTCGGTTTCAAGGTCCTTGATCTGGCGGGACAGCGCGGGCTGCGCGACGCCGAGCTGTGCCGCGGCTTTGGAGACCGTGCCCAGGTCCGCGACGGTCACGAACGTGCGCAAATGCCGGAAGTCCATGCCTCGCCTCATGCCGAAAAGGTATGAAGTCCAGCCCGATAATATATTGGACGCACGAACAGGGCGAGCAGAACATCGCCGCGGCCGGGGAGCTAACAGGAGCACGTCATGAAGCGGGTTCTGACGGCAATCGCTGCGGTGAGTTGTGTCTTCGTTGGCGCCGAGGCGGGCGCTCAATCCTGGCCGGCAAAGGCGCTGAAGGCGGTCGTCCCCTTCGCGGCCGGAAGCTCGACCGACATCGTGCCTCGCGTGGTGTTCGAGCAGCTTGCGCAACAGCTCGGCCAGACCATCGTCGTGGAAAATCGAACCGGCGCCGGCGGAACGATCGGAGCCGCGTCGGTGGCCAAGTCGGAGCCTGACGGCTACACCATCCTCGCCAGCGGATCCTCGCATACGATTTCGCCCGCGCTCTATTCCAGGCTGGGCTATGACCCCGGCCGCGATTTCGCACCCGTGGTGCCGCTTGGCATCTCGCCCAACGTGCTCGTCGTTTCGCCGGCCAGAGGCTACAAGACCGTCGGCGATCTCGTGCGCGCCGCCAAGGACAAGCCGGGTTCGCTGACCTTCTCCTCGGTCGGCGTCGGCACTGCGACGCACATGAGCGCCGAACGCTTCAGGATGAGCGCCGGCATCGATGCCCTGCACATACCGTTCAAAGGCGGCGCGGAGGCCATGTCGGAGGTGATCGCGGGGCGCATCGATTTCTTCTTTGGACCGCCGGCGCTGGTGGCACCGCACGTCAAGGACGGCAAGCTCATGGCCCTGGTCGCCAACGGCAGCCAGCGGACCGCTGCGTTGCCGGACACGCCGACGACCCGGGAAGCCGGTTTCAGCAACGCCGAATACCCCATCTGGTTCGGCCTTTTCGTTCCGGCCAGGACTCCGCGCGACATCGTCGATCGTCTGCACCATGAGACCGTGAAGGCCTTGCAGTCTCCCAGGGTGCGGGAGCGGATGGTCAGCCCTCGCCGTCGATTCGATGAACATGACGCCGGATGCGTTTGCCGCCTATGTGCACACCGAAATCGCGCTGAACGCGGATCTGGCCCGAAAAGCCGGCATCAAGCCGGATTGACCGGCGGTTCGCCCGCGTGACCGACGACACCACCACGCGATTCGATTTTGCCGACAGCGCCGCCTACGAGCGTTTCATCGGAAGCTGGGGCCGAACCGCAGGCCGCGAGTTTCTGGCCTGGCTCGACCCTCCGGCCGGCGCGGACTGGCTGGACGTCGGTTGCGGCACCGGCCTGTTCACCGAATTGATAGTCGAGACGCGAAGCCCGTCCGCCGTGGTCGCGATCGACCAGGCCCCGGCGCAGATCGAGCACGCAACACGGAAACCGGTCGCAAGGCGGGCAGACTTTCGCGTCGGCGACGCGCAGGCGCTTCCTTTTGCAAGCTCCACCTTTGATGTCGTCGCGTCAGCCCTGGCCATCAACTTCATCCCGGATCGCTTGCGCGCGCTCCGGGAAATGCATCGCGTCGCGCGGCCGGCCGGCATCGTCGCGGGCTACGTCTGGGATTTCATGTCGGAACTCTCGCCGAGCGGACCTTTCCGGCTCGGGATGAAAGACGTACTGACGGACGTCCCTGCTTTGCCCGGAGCCGAAGATTCGCAACTGAGCACGCTGCACTCGCTGTTCCAGCGCGCAGGGCTTGGCGACATCGTCACGCGAACGATCGAGGTGACGGTTGAATTTCCGGATTTCGATGCGTTCTGGGCTGCGCAGACACCAAGGTACGCGCCGACCACCAGCATGGTCGCTGCCTTGCCGGAACACACCCGCCTTAGATTGATAGAGGCGATACGGGCGCGGGTTCGCACGTCCCCGAACGGCAGCATCAGCTATCCCGCGCGCGCGAATGCCGTTTGCGCCCGCGTGCAGGCGTGACGGATCAGGCCATCGCCTCGGCGATCACGACCTCCGGCCGCCGATGCCGAAGGTCAGCGTCCGTGCCTGACGCAACGCCCGCCGATCCGGTATGATCGCGGCCAAACGGCGTTGCGTGCCGTTGGCTTGATTGCATGCAGTTCGGAGGATCGCTCATGGCCCGTATCGTGCTCGGATTGGGAACCTCGCACACGCCGATGCTGCTCGCGTCCGACGAGACGCTGGAGCGCTTCATCGAGACCGACCAGAAGATCAAGCACCGCGACAAGGAAGGCCGCCCGGTCACCTATGGCGAATTGCTGGAAAAGGCCGACCCGAAAATGGCCCACATGGTCGCGCCGGCGCATCTGGTCGAGCGGCAGAACAAGGCGCGCGCCGCGGTCAGCAACGTGCGCAAGGTCCTGGGCAACGCCAACCTCGACGCGCTGATCGTGTTCGGCGACGACCAGAACGAAAGCTACCTCGAGGATTGCCGGCCGGCCATCGCGGTCTATTTCGGCGAGACGATCCGCAACGACAACAAGCAGCACGGCACCTATTCGCACCTGCCGGAGTGGTACATCAAGAACCGCGCCGCCTTCTTCGAGCTGGAGAAGCCGCGCGACTATCCGGTGCACTCAGGGCTTGCGCAGCACCTGATCGAACGCCTGATGGATGCCGATTTCGATCTTGCCGCGTCGAAGTGCCTGCGCGAGGGCGAAGGCGAAGGCCACGCGATGGCCTATGTGCATCGCCACGTGATGGACGCGGCCAGGCCGGTGCCGATCGTGCCGGTGTTTCTCAACACCTACTACCCGCCGACCCAGCCGCGGCCGGCGCGCTGCTACCGGTTGGGCCAGGCGATCCGCAAGGCGGTCGAAAGCTTCCCCGGCGATGCGCGTGTCGGCGTGCTCGCCTCGGGAGGCCTCAGTCACTTTCTGGTCGACGAGGATTTCGACCGCGCCATCCTCAAGGCCTGCGCCGACAAGAACGCCGGGTTCCTGCAGACGCTGCCGCGCAACAAGCTCAACGGCGGCAGTTCGGAAATCCTCAACTGGGTCGCGGTCGCCGGCGCGGTCGAGCACCTGGACATGAACTGGTTCGACTATGTCCCGGGCTATCGCACCCCGGCCGGAACCGGCACCGGCATGAGCTTCGCGTCTTGGGCATAAGAGCTTTGCTAAGTGTTGGGCCTGGGCGCGTTGGACTTGAGCGCCGCCCCGGCTAGGCCATCGCCTCGGCAAGCGCGTGCTGCTGCGCGCGCCGCATGACACCGGCGAGCGTGCCGTAAACTTCCGCCCAGGCCGCGGACACGTCCGCATTCCAGTCCTTGCCGAGGCCGCGCTCCAGCGTCCAGAGCAGCGCGAAGCCGACCGTGTCGTAGTGCTTGTCCTTGACGCCGTAGCCGGCGTGACGGCGGCCGAGCGCTTCGACGGTCGGCACCAGTGCGTCGAGATCGTCGAGGCCCGCGATCGCGACCGACAGGACCTGCAACAGCTTCTTGCGCTGCTCGGCCAGATCCACGCCGCGGAACAGCGGCCGCGTGCTCGCATCGATCTCGAACAGCCGGTCGTAAAACAGCCTCGCCGCAGCGTCGCCGATCGGCACGACCTTCGCCCACGTGGACTGGACGAGTTTCTTCTGGGCCGGTGTCATCGCAACTCCTTCAACAACGCGAACGATGAAAATGAATACGTGATGCAAATGGCAGACGCGGCGGCCCAAGCAATCGGCCGCCGGTCCTCAAATCGTTATCGCCGCCGGCCGGACTCCGGCCGGTAGACCGCCGAAAAGATCTCGCCCCGGCGCAGGCCGATATCGCGCAGCGCACGGTCGTCGAGCGCGGACAGCGCGGTGAACGCAGCCTTGCGCCGGCGGGACATCAGGAAGGCCTGCTTCCGCCGGATGAAGCCGCGGGAGAATGCTTCCAGGAGCCGCTCGGGTCCGGCGAACACATGAGCCATCGCCTTGCGGAGCTCGGCGTTGCGGTTCTGGCGGGCCTGTTCGATGAGCTGGTTCTTGAGCGCCGACCATTGGATCGGGGTCAGGGCCCGGACATCGAGCGTTTGCAGATCGAACTTGATGTCTTCGAGCATGGAAGCCTCCTTCAGACCGTTGGTCGGGAGGGCATTCCGGCCGGTTCAATAAACCGGATGAATAGATGTTATCGTTTGTATCGCGGAAATCGATTGGACGGCATCGGCAGTGCCACTCCCGCGAGATGCCAGCGTAGGAGCGGCCGGGTCAGCTCACTCCGCACGCCTGAGGAGCGAGCGAGCGCGTCTTGGTGTGACTGCCCCACCCCCGCGCTTCGCGGCCACCCTCCCCGCGAGGGGAGGGATGGGACCACCGGTGTCGCAGGCGCTTAAATCAGATCGTCTGGTTGTAGGCGCCGACTTCGGGATGGGTGCGCAGCACGCTGTCGACCGCCTTGAACATCTCGCGCATGCGCGCTTCCGACGCCGGGCTTTCGACCACGACCACCAGCTCGGGCTTGTTGGAGGACGCCCGCACCAGGCCCCAGGTGCCGTCCTCGACGGTGACGCGCACGCCGTTGACGGTGACGACGTCGCGGATCGGCTGGCCTGCGACCTTGTCGCCGTTTTTCTGCGCGGCCTCGAAGTGCTTCACCACGGCCGCGACCACGCCGTATTTCTTCTCGTCGTCGCAGTGCGGCGCCATGGTCGGCGAGCCCCAGGTCTTGGGCAGCGCGTCCTTCAGCTCCGACATCTTCTTTCCGGGACTGCGATCCATCATGTCGCAGATCGCCAGCGCCGACACGAGGCCGTCGTCGTAGCCGCGGCCGAACGGCTTGTTGAAGAAGTAGTGGCCGGACTTCTCGAAGCCGGCGAGCGCGTTCAGCTCGTGGGTGCGGCGCTTCATGTAGGAGTGGCCGGTCTTCCAGTAGTCGGCCTTCACGCCGTTCTTCTGCAGCACCGGATCGGTGACGTAGAGCCCGGTGGACTTCACGTCGACCACGAAGGTCGCGTTCGGATGCAGCGCCGACATGTCGCGCGCCAGCATCACGCCGACCTTGTCGGCGAAAATCTCCTCGCCGTGGTCGTCGACCACGCCGCAGCGGTCGCCGTCGCCGTCGAAGCCGAGCCCCAGGTCGGCCTTGGTGCGCAGCACCTCGTCCCGCATGGCATGGAGCATCTCCATGTCTTCGGGATTGGGATTGTATTTCGGGAACGTGTGGTCGAGCTCGCAGTCGAGCCGGACGACCTCGCAGCCGATCGCCTCCAGCACCTGCGGCGCGAACGCGCCGGCGGTGCCGTTGCCGCAGGCGCAGACCACCTTCAGCTTGCGCTTGAGCTTCGGCCGCTTGGTCAGGTCGGCGATGTAGCGCGCCGGGAAATTCTCGACGAAATGATACGAGCCGCCGCCCGGCAGCTTGAACGCGCGAATTGAGCACGATGTCCTTCAGCCGGGTCATCTCGTCCGGGCCGAAGGTCAGCGGCCGGTTGGCGCCCATCTTCACGCCGGTCCAGCCGTTGTCGTTGTGCGAGGCGGTGACCATCGCGACGCACGGCACGTCGAGCTCGAACTGCGCGAAATACGCCATCGGCGTCATCGCCAGCCCGATGTCGTGCACCTTGCAGCCGGCGGCGAGGAGGCCGGAGACCAGCGAGTTCTTCACCGACGACGAATAGCCGCGGAAGTCATGGCCGGTGACGATCTCGGGCTTCTGGCCGAGCTCGCGGATCAGCGTGCCGAGCCCCATGCCCAGCGCCTGCATCCCCATCAGGTTGATTTCCTTGGCCAGCAGCCAGCGCGCGTCGTACTCGCGGAAGCCGGTGGGCTTCACCATCGGCTCGGACTCGTAGGCATAGGTGTTGGGGGTCAGCGACGGTTTGGGCTTGGGAAACATCGAATCCTCGAAAAGGCGAAGAAGGCCAGCGCAACAGCCATAGCTTAAAGCCGGATGCGACGGAAATGCGGTCGCAACCGGTCCATCCCGCTCAATAACGCAATTGATGATGAAAAGGCTACTGCTCCAGCACCAGCCGGCCGCGGTCGTGGCTCCACTTCACCCTCGACAGGAACGTCATGCCGAGCAGGTTGGTGCTGAGCGCCTCATCGGGGATAACGAACGCCTCGACGTCGCGCACCGTGATGCCGTTCAGCTCGAGCCGGTCGAGCCGCACGCGGCGCGGCCTTGCCGACGCCGTTGGCGGTCTGCGGCTTGACGTTGTAGTCGGACGGGCCGACGGATGAATGCCGAGCCGGGCCGCGGAGCTTTTCGTTCAGCGCCACGAAGCGACGCGCCGGTGTCGACCATGAACTCGATGGTCCGGCCGTCGACGCGCACGTCGGTCTGGAAATGGCCGCGGCCGTCGCTGTTCAAGCCGTCACGGTGCGATAGCCGTTGGACACAGGCGGCGCAGCCGCAGGCTTCGTCGCCATCGCCATCGCGTTGTGGCCGCTGCTGCCGGAGCCGCCCGGCTTGTTCGCATGGTCGGAGTACTTCGCAATGCCGAGACCGGCGATGGCCATCAGGATGAATACGAACAAAAATCGGCTCATGCTGAATTCCGTGATCGTCCGCCGGCACCCCATCATGTTTGCGCAAAAACCGCGCTAACGGCCGGCCGTTCAGGACGGCGTTTCGCCGTCGATGGTCGCCCGGCGGTTGACCCAATCGTTCAAATTTTAACGATCAGGTGCCAATCCTTATGTGCCACGCGGTTTGGCGCGGCGGGTGGCGGGCGCCTGCAGCGGGTTGTCGGGCCAGGGATGGCGCGGATAGCGGCCGCGCATCTCGGTTTTCACCGCGGCGTAGGAGCCGCGCCAGAAGCCCGGCAGGTCGCGGGTGACCTGCACCGGGCGGTGCGCCGGCGACAGCAGTTCCACCAGCAGCGGAACCTTGCCGCGGGCGATGCCCGGATGCCGGTCGAGGCCGAACAGCTCCTGCACCCGGATCGAGAGCTTCGGCCCCTCCTCGGCCTCGTAGTCGATCGGCACCGACGAGCCGGACGGCGCGGAAAAATGCGTCGGCGCCTCCTCGTCGAGGCGGCGCTTGAGATCCCAGGGCGAGCAGCGACTGGATCGCGGTCGAAAGCTCGTCGGCGCCGACCTGCGACAGCGCGGTCTTGCCGTCGAGCATCGGCGCGAGCCATTCGGCGGCATTGGCCGCGAGGCCATCGTTGGAAAGATCCGGCCACTCGTCGCCTTCGGCGCGGCGCAGGAACATCACCCGGTCGCGCCACTGTTGCAGCGGCTTGCTCCAGGGCAGCCGGTCGAGGCCGATCCGCACGATGCCTTCGGCGAGCTTGCTGGCGGCGTCCGGCGCGGAGCCGGCCGGGAACGGCCGCTCGGCGAGCGCGATCGCGCCGAGCCGTTCGCTGCGGCGGCCGCGCAGGCTCGCCGACGCCGTGTCGAAGGTGATCTCCTCGCGGTTCTCGATCCGGTCGGCGAAACGCGCTTCGATTTCTTCGAGCGTGATCGAGGCGGCCAGCAGAATGCGTCCCTGCGCCGCGGTGCCCGACAGTTCGGCGACCGCCAGAAACGGCTCGCGCGAAAGCGCCGAGGCGGGATCGATGTTCGCTCCGCGTCCGTTGGCGAGCAGGAACGTACCGTTGCCGCCGCGGGTTTTGGCGATGCGGTCGGGATAGGCGAGCGAGAGAATGGCGCCGGCCGACAGATCGGATTTCTCTGCTGTGTTTCTGGCCGCGCCACCCGCGGCATCGTCCGCCCAGCGCTTCGACATGCGCCGCGCGTCCTCGCCGCGCCGCGAGCGGTCGCGGCGGAACTGGTCGAGACGATGCGACAGGTCGACACCGTCGCCGCCGAGCCCGCGCTCCGACAGGATCGCGGCGATGTCGGCGGCGCGCTGGCCCTCACCCTGCGCCGCGGCATCCACCACCATGCGGGCGAGCCGCGGCGGCAGCGGCAGCCTGCGAAGCTTGCGGCCCTCGTCGGTGATGCGGCCCTGCGCGTCGATCGCACCCAGCTCGACCAGCAGCGCCCTGGCTTCGGTGAGCGCGCCCGCGGGCGGCGGATCGAGAAACGCGAGCGTCGCGGGATCGGACGTGCCCCACTGCGCCAGATCGAGCAGCAGGCTCGACAGGTCGGCGGCGAGGATTTCCGGCCGCGCATAGGCTTCGAGCGAAGCGGTCTGCGGCTCGTCCCACAGCCGGTAGCAGACACCGGGCTCGGTGCGGCCGGCGCGGCCGCGGCGCTGATCGGCTGCAGGCGCGCGAGACGCGCACGGTCTCGAGCCGGGTGACGCCGACATCGGGCTCGTAGCGCGGCACGCGCGCAAGCCCGCCGTCGACGACGATGCGCACGCCCTGGATGGTGAGCGAGGTTTCGGCAATGGAGGTCGCGAGCACCACCTTGCGCCGCCCTTTGGGCGCGGGCGAAATCGCGCGATCCTGGGTCTGCGCGTCGAGCGCGCCGTAGAGCGTCACCACGTCGGCCGCGGGATCGTCGATCCGCTCCTTCAGGAGCGTTTCGGTGCGGCGGATTTCCGCCTGCCCCGGCAGGAACACCAATGCCGAACCCGGCTCGGCGCGCAGCGCGCGCGCCACCGCATCGGCGACCTGGCGCTCGATGGGTTCGCGGGTGTCGCGGCCGAGTAGCGCGTCTCGACCGGAAAGGCCCGGCCTTCGCTTTCGACCACCGGCGCATCGCCGAGCAGCTTTGCGACCCGTGCGCCATCGAGCGTGGCGGACATCGCGAGCAGCTTGAGATCGTCGCGCAGCCCCAACTGCACATCGCGCGCCAGCGCGAGGCCGAGATCGGCGTCGAGCGAGCGCTCGTGGAATTCGTCGAACAGCACCGCGGCGATGCCGTCGAGCGACGGATCGTCGAGAATGAGCCGGGTGAAGATGCCTTCGGTGACGACCTCGATGCGGGTCTTGCGCGACACCTTGGAGCCGAAGCGCACGCGAAGGCCGACGGTCTCGCCGACGCCCTCTTTCAGCGTCGCTGCCATCCGCTCGGCCGCCGCGCGCGCCGCGAGCCGGCGCGGCTCCAGCACCAGGATTTTCTTGGCCGCAGCCCACGGCTCGTCGATCAGCACCAGCGGCACGCGCGTGGTCTTGCCGGCGCCGGGCGGCGCGACCAGCACCGCGGCGTGGCTCTGGCGCAGCGCGGCGGTCAACGCCGGCAGCGCGTCGTCGATCGGCAGGCGTTCGGAGAATTCGGACATGCGGCGGACATTTTATGTTTCGGTACGGTAGCGCAACCAGCACATTCAGTGTGTCCGCGAACTAAGCTTTCTGTCGGCCTCATGCTGAGGAGCATTGCGAAGCAATGCGTCTCGAAGCATGGGGCCGCCTCGCCCTTCGAGACGCCGCGCTGCGCGCGGCTCCTCAGGGTGAGGCGGGAACTGGCTCCCTACTTTTCCTTACGAGAAGGCCGTCCCACGCTCTCATAGATAAATCCGCGCTGCGTGAGATCGCCCGGCGGATAGATGTTGCGCAGATCGACGATCGCGGGCTTTTCGCCCATCACCTTCTTCAACCGATCCAGATCGAGCGCCCGGAACTGCTCCCACTCCGTCACGATCACCAGCGCGTCCGCGCCCGCCGCGCACTCGTACTCGTCCCCGCAATAGGTCAACTCCGGCAGCACCTTCTTCGCCTGCTCCATGCCGACCGGATCGTAGGCGCGCACCTTGGCGCCCATATCATGCAGTGCCGTAATCAAAGGGATCGACGGCGCGTCGCGCATGTCGTCGGTGTTCGGCTTGAAGGTCAGCCCCAGCACCGCGACGGTCTTGCCGCGCAGATTGCCGCCCACGGCCGACGCCACCTTGCGCGCCATGCCGCGCTTGCGCGTCTCGTTGACCGCCGCGACCGTCTCGACGATGCGCAGCGGCGCCTCGAAGTCCTGCCCGGTCTTGATCAGCGCCAGCGTGTCCTTGGGAAAGCACGAGCCGCCATAGCCCGCGCCGGCGTGCAGGAACTTGCCGCCGATGCGGTTGTCGAGGCCGATGCCGCGCGCGACGTCCTGCACGTCGGCGCCGACGCGCTCGCAGAGGTCGGCGATCTCGTTGATGAAGGTGATCTTGGTGGCGAGGAAGGCGTTGGCCGCGTACTTGGTGAGCTCGGCGGTGCGCCGCCCGGTGACGAGGACCGGCGAGCGGTTGAGATAGAGCGGCCGGTAGAGCTCGGCCATCACCCTGGCGGCGCGCCTCGTCCTCGGTGCCGACCACGATGCGGTCGGGATGCTTGAAGTCCTGGATCGCCGCGCCCTCGCGCAGGAACTCGGGATTGGAGACGACGGCGAATTTCGCATCGGGCCGCGTGTCGCGGATGATGCGCTCGACCTCGTCGCCGGTGCCGACCGGCACGGTCGACTTGGTGATGACCACGGTGAAGCCGTCGAGGGCTGCCGCGATCTCGCGGGCCGCGGCATGGACGTAAGAGAGGTCGGCATGGCCGTCGCCGCGGCGCGACGGCGTGCCGACCGCGATGAACACCGCGTCGGCCTCGGCGACCGGGCCCTTGAGACCGGTGGTGAAGCTCAGGCGCCTGGCGCGGACATTGGCGGCGACCAGATCGTCGAGGCCCGGCTCGTAGATCGGCATCTCGCCGCGCTCGAGCGCCGCGATCTTTGATTCGTCCTTGTCGACGCAGACGACCTGGTGTCCGAAATCGGCGAAGCAGGCCCCCGAAACGAGGCCGACATAGCCGGTGCCGATCATCGCGACGCGCATTCGGGTCCCGTCGTGGTTAACGAATCCGGCCGATACGCCGGTTCCGGGCTCTTAGCAGAGGGTTCGGCGGGTGGCGAGAGACGGCGGCTGCTCCAACACGGTCATTCCGGGGCGCTCGCGCAAGCGAGCGAGCCCGGAATCCAGAAAAAGCGGGAATCCCGCTGTTACTGGATTCCGGGTTCGCGCCTTCGGCGCGCCCCGGAATGACGCGGAGAACGTGGCCGGCATCCCCTGTTTCACCGATCCCGTAAACGCAGCCGAAACCACGCCCGTGTAACACCCTGACGACATGGAGAGGGTCATGCACATGCCGCAGGCTTCGCGGGTCGACTGGGTCGACTACGCCAAGGGCTTCTGCATCGTCATGGTGGTGATGATGCACTCGACGCTCGGCGTCGAGGCGGCCGCCGGGCGCGAGGGCTGGATGCATGCGCTGGTCGCCTTCGCGAAGCCGTTCCGCATGCCGGACTTCTTCCTGATCTCGGGGCTGTTCCTGGCCCGCGTGATCGACCGCGACTGGCGCGACTATCTCGACAAGAAGGTCGTGCACTTCTTCTATTTCTACGTGCTGTGGGTGACGATCCAGTTCGCCTTCAAGGCGCCGTTGTTCGCGGCCGAGATGGGCTGGCGCGGCGCGGGGCTCGCCTATCTCGAAGCCTTCATCGAGCCGTTCGGCACGCTGTGGTTCATCTATCTGCTGCCGATCTTCTTCGTGGTGGTGAAGCTCACCCGCGGCCTGCCCTGGATGCTGATCTGGCTGGTCGGCGCCGCGCTGGAGATCGCGCCGATCCACACCGGCTGGATGGTGATCGACGAATTCGCCGGCCGCTTCGTCTACTTCTACACCGGCTATATCTTCGCGACCCGCATCTTCGATTTTGCCGCGGGCGTGCAGCGCGAGCCCGCCGCGGCGCTCGGCGGCCTCATCCTGTGGGGCATCGTCAATGGCGTCATGGTGTTCGCGGGCACTGGCGACCTGCCGTTCGTCTCGCTCGGGCTCGGCCTGATCGGCGCGGCCGCCGTGGTCGCGGTCGCGGCGCTGATGGCGAAGACCGAGCTGTTCCGGTCGCTGCGCTACTGCGGGGCGAACTCCATCGTCATCTATCTCGCCTTCTTCCTGCCGATGGCCGCGACCCGGACGATCCTGCTCAAGACCAACGTCATCACCGACCTCGGCACGGTCTCGCTGATCGTGACGGCGGCGGGCGTGATCGGCGCGCTCTGCTGGTACTGGGCGGTGCGCCGGACGCCGGCCCGCATCCTGTTCGAGCGGCCGGACTGGGCCAAGCTGCGGCCGGCGCGGGCGCCCGCCATGCAGCCGGCGGAATGATTCACAGACGCGCCGTCCCGCATTGATTCGAGCCCGGCAACGGCCCACATTTGGGCCATGCCAGCACCGTCGAAGCCCAAATCCGCAGCGAAATCCGCATCCGCCAAACCTGCGCCGGCCAAACCTTCTGCGGCCAAGGCTGCACAGGCGAAGCCCGCGCCGAGCAAATCCGCCAAACCCGCGGCATCGGCGGGCACGCTGAAGAAGGGCGACCACGTCTTCCTGGTCGACGGCTCGGGCTTCATCTTTCGTGCCTATCACGCGCTGCCGCCGCTCTCGCGCAAATCAGACGGATTGCAGACCGGGGCCGTGCTCGGCTTCTGCAACATGCTCTGGAAGCTCCTCAACGAGATGCCGGCAGAGGACAAACCGACCCACCTCGCGGTGGTGTTCGACAAATCGGAAAAGACCTTCCGCACCGACTTCTATCCGCAATACAAGGCGCATCGGCCGGACGCGCCGGCCGATCTGATCCCGCAGTTCCCGCTGATCCGCGAGGCCGTGAAGGCGTTCGACATTCCCTGCCTGGAGCAGGCCGGCTTCGAGGCCGACGACCTGATCGCGACCTATGTCCGCATCGCCTGCGAGGCGCAGGCCACCGCCACCATCGTGTCGTCCGACAAGGACCTGATGCAGCTCGTGAACGACTGCGTCGTCATGTTCGACACCATGAAGGACAACGGGAAAGGCAAGAAGATCGGCATTCCCGAGGTGATCGAGAAGTTCGGCGTTCCACCGGACAAGGTCATCGAGGTGCAGGCGCTGATCGGCGATTCCAGCGACAACGTGCCGGGCGTGCCGGGCATCGGCGTGAAGACTGCGGCGCAGCTGATCGGCGAATACGGCGATCTGGAAACGCTGCTGAGGCGGGCCGGCGAGATCAAGCAGGAGAAACGGCGTCAGACCCTGGTCGACAACGCCGAGCTGGCGCGCATCTCCAAGCGGCTGGTCACGCTCGACCAGAACGTCGCGCTCGAGGTGCCGGTCGAAGAGCTTGCGGTGCACGAGCCGGACTACAAGCTCCTGGTCGCATTCCTTAAGGCAATGGAATTCAAAACGCTGACGCAGCGCGTCGCGCAGAAGGCCGGACTCGAGGCTGGCGAGATCGAGGCAGACGCGAAGCTGGCGTCCGGCGGCGCCCGCTCAACTCGCATCAGGGAGGATGCAGCGACCTGTTTGGCGGGGCCGCTCCCCGACCCTCCCCCGCAGACGGGGGAGGCAGACCGGGTGGCACCAGCGCCGCCAATGACAAGGAGCACACGCCCGCCGAGCTCGCGGCCGCGCATCTGGCGGCCGCGCGCGCGGGCAAGTTCGACCGCGGCAAGTACGAGACCGTCCGCACGCCCGACCGGCTGAGGGCGTGGGTGCTGCGCGCGCGGGACCTGGGCTTCGTCGCCCTCGACACCGAGACGACCAGCATCGATCCGATCACCGCGCAGCTCGTCGGCTTCTCGCTTGCGCTCGCCGACAACGACGCCTGCTACGTGCCGGTCGGCCACCGCGACGGCGGCAAGGAGGGCGGCAGCGATCTGTTTGCGCCGGAAGCGAAGCTTGCTCCGAACCAGATTCCGGAGAAGCAGGCGCTCGAAATCATCCAGGAGTTGCTGGAAGACCCGGGCGTGACCAAGATCGGCCTGGACCTGAAATTCGACTGGCAGATTTTCGCGCGGCGCGGGATCGAGGTGTTTCCCTACGACGACACCATGCTGGTGTCCTACGTGCTCGACGCCGGCAAAGGAGGCCACGGCCTGGACGGGCTCGCCGACAAATGGCTCGGCCACCAGCCGATCCCATACGAGCAGGTCACCGGCACCGGCAAGAACCGGGTGACGTTCGACGGCGTGACGATCGAGAAGGCCGGCGAATATGCGGCCGAGCGCGCCGACGTCACGCTGCGGCTGTGGAAGGCGCTGAGGTCGCGGATGCCGGCCGAGCACGTCGCGACCGTCTACGAGACGCTGGAGCGGCCGCTGGTTCCGGTGCTGGCGCGCATGGAAGGCCGCGGCATCGCCATCGACCGGCAGGTGCTGTCGCGGCTGTCCGGCGAGTTCGCGCAACGGCAGGGCGGGCTCGAGGACGAGATCAACAAGCTCGCCGGCGCGGCGCTCAATCCGGGAAGCCCGAAGCAGCTCGGCGACGTGCTGTTCGGCCAGATGGGACTGCCGGGCGGCACCAAGACCAAGACCGGACAATGGGCGACCGGCGCAAAGGTGCTCGAGGAGCTGGCCGAGCAGGGCCACGAGCTGCCGCAGCGGATTCTCGACTGGCGGCAGGTTTCGAAGCTGCGCTCGACCTACACCGACGCGCTGCCGAACTATCTCAATGCGGAAACCAAGCGCGTCCACACCTCGTATGCGCTGGCCGCGACGCCGACGGGCCGTCTGTCGTCGTCGGAGCCGAACCTGCAGAACATCCCGGTCCGCACCGAGGAAGGCCGGAAGATCCGCCGCGCCTTCGTCGCAGAACCGGGCACCAGGCTCGTGTCGGCCGACTACTCGCAGATCGAACTGCGGCTGCTCGCCGAGATCGGCAACGTGCCGCAACTGCAGAAGGCATTCCGCGAAGGCCTCGACATTCACGCCATGACGGCGTCGGAGATGTTCGGCGTGCCGGTGAAGGGCATGCCGGGCGATGTGCGCCGGCGCGCGAAGGCGATCAACTTCGGCATCATCTACGGCATCTCGGCGTTCGGCCTCGCCAACCAGCTCGGCATCGGCCGCGACGAGGCCGGGACCTACATCAAGAAATACTTCGAGCGCTTCCCCGGCATCCGCGACTACATGGAAGAGACCAAGACGTTCGCGAAGAAGAACGGCTACGTGCTCACGCTGTTCGGGCGCAAGTGCCACTATCCGGATATCGCGGCATCGAACGCCTCGCTGCGCGCGTTCAACGAACGCGCCGCGATCAACGCGCGGCTGCAGGGCAGCGCCGCCGACATCATCCGCCGGGCGATGATCCGGATCGAGCCGGCGCTGTCGAAATCGAAGCTCAAGGCGAAGATGCTGCTGCAGGTGCACGACGAGCTGATCTTCGAGGTGCCGGAGGGCGAGGTGACGAAGACGCTGCCGCTGGTGAAGACGGTGATGGAGGACGCGCCGATGCCGGCGGTGTCGTTGTCGGTGCCGCTGGCGGTCGACGCCCGCGCCGCGCAGAACTGGGAAGAGGCGCATTAGGACGATGCTAGGGCGGGCACTCATCGCACTCGAATGGGTGCTGGCGGTTTTGTTCGTCCTGTTTTTGCTCGTGCTGGCTCTCGAATTGCCGGCGGCCTGGAACGCACAGACCTGTTCGATTCAGCCCGGTCCGAACTGTTATTATTGGGGTCCCGGCTGGGCCGCCGAATACGGATGGCACTACGCCAACAAACGCGTCTATCTGATATCCGGCGTCTTCAGCCTGGCCGTCATGGTCGCGACATTGGCCACGGCGTTCTGGCTGCGCCCCGGTCGACGGATCGCTGTCTTTGCCGGCGCGATCGCGCTTCTCCACGCCGGCGATCACCTGCTTCCGCACGTCCTCTAGCGCGCGTCACCGCGGTCGAGACGCTGGTGTTCAGCGATCAGTTCGTGAACCTCTGACCGGGGCCGGCGCAACCGGGCCACAGCCCTGTGCCAGGAGCTTGCGGAATTTCCGGTCTCGCTTGAGGTACCACTCCCGGCTCATCGCCTGGCGGCGGGTGCGGAATTTCTCCGTGTGCAGCAGGATCCAGGCGCGCCCGCGCGTGGTGCGCGCGCCGGTGCCGCCGTTGTGCTGGGCGACACGCCGCGGCACGTCGGTGGTCCAGCCGACATAGGTCACGATGCGATCCGGCGTGCGGCAGCCGAGGACATAGACGAAGCTTGGCATGACGCGATGATGCGCGATTCGCGAAAGAGAATCGTTAGCGCCGCGCTTTGCGCCTGGTCTTCTTCGCAGGCTTTGCGCGCTTGACCGCAGAGCCGCGCTTCGAGCGCACGGCTTTCGCCGCGCGGTCCGGGATCACCGCCACCGCCTCGATCTCGAACACCGCGCCGTCGCGCGCGAGCCGGCCGATCTGGATCGCGGTGGAGGCCGGCGGCGCCTTGGTGTTCACGTATCGGTCGCGGATCTCGAAGAACGCCGGCAGGTGTGCCATGTCGGTGAAGAAGTTGGTGATCTTCACCACGTGCTCGAAGCCCGCGCCGACCGAGCCAAGCCCGGCCTTCAGGTTCTCGAAGCACTGGGTCGCCTGGGCGCGGAAATCGCCCGGCCCGCCCGCGAAGGCGCCCTCCGGCGTCATGCCGAGCTGGCCGGACAGATAGACGGTGCGGCCCGGCCCGGTGGTCTCGACCACCTGGGTGTAGCCGCGCGGGGCCGGCATGGTCTTCGGATTCGAGAAACGGTTGCTCACGATGGTCCTCCCGGCGCGGCCATTCGCGCTTGTTGTGGCCCAAGCCCAGCCAATTTCAGCCAAAACTGCAACCGGTCACCTTGCGTTTACCCCAGCAGGCTAGGTTTGCGCCGTTGAGCCCATTTTCCGGGCACGGCGGGGGAGCCTTGGCGCAGCGCTGCGCTGGGGGGACGCGCCACCGTGTTGTGTTGTTTTCGGGCGTATTGGGGACGGCCGTGTTTGCCTTTGACCGTTCGATCGGCCGTTGCGGCGCCCTCGTGTTGGCTGCGCTTGTGCTTGATTTTGCGCTCGCGCACGGCCCGGCGCATGCGGCTCCCGCGCAAAGCAAGCAAGCCAAGCCAAGCAATCAAGCCAAGCAAAGCAAGCAGGCCAAGCCAGGCAAGCAGGCCAAGCCAAGCAAGCAAAACGTCCTCAATTCCGCGTTTCGCGGCGCCTTGCGGCGCGATCAGCCGCCGCCACGCGCCAGTTCCTATGCCGCCCCACACGTCGCGCCCGAGCGCGGCGAACGGCGCCGCACCAGCGCCGCGACCAGCGGCGGCACCGGCCGCGGCACGGCGTTCTGCGTGCGCACCTGCGACGGCCGTTACTTCCCGCTGCCGCGCCATGCGGGCGCCTCGCCCGCCGAGGTCTGCCGCTCGCTCTGCCCGGCGGCGAAAACCCTGGTGTTCAGCGGCTCGAGAATCGAGGGGGCGGTGGCGCACAACGGTGCCCGCTATGCCGATCTCGACCGCGCCTTCGCCTATCGCAAAAAGGTCGTACCGGACTGCACCTGCAACGGCAGGGACGGGCTCGGGCTCGCGCGCATGGAAACGACCGGCGATCCGACGCTGCGGCCGGGCGACATCGTCGCGACCACCGGCGGGCTTGCCACCGTGCACGGCAAGGCCAGGTCCACCGAGTTGACGCCGATCAATCCTTCGTCGGGCGAGTGGGCGCGCCGGTTGTCCGAGGTCAAGGTGCGTCCCGCGCCGCCCGAGGAAAAGATCGCAATCGTGGCGCCGGCGGGCGAAGACGCCAGGCCGAAGCTGCGCTCGCCGGACGCGAAGCGCAGCCCGGCCAAGCTTCCTGCTAAACGAGTTGCTCGATCGCCGCGTCCGCAAGTGACAGCGAAGCGGTGAGCCCCGGCAACTCGATGCCGAACAGGTGCATGAGGCCCGGCAGCCCGTGCTGTTGCGGCCCTTCGATCATGAAATCGGCGGCGACCTCGCCCGGACCGGTGAGCTTCGGCCGGATGCCGGCATAGTCCGGCTGCAGGGAATCGTCGGGCAGCCCCGGCCAGTAGCGGCGGATGCTGGCGTAGAAAGACTTCGCCCGCTCCGGATTGACGTTGTAGTTCTCCTCGTCGATCCACTCGACGTCGGGGCCGAACCGCATGCGGCCGGCGAGGTCGAGCGTGACATGCGTGCCGAGCCCGCCGTCGATGCGTGGCGCGGGATAGATCAGCCGCGAGAACACCGGCCGCCCCGCATAGCCGAAGTAGTTGCCGCGGGCGAGCACCAGCCGCGGCACGCGCTCGTTCGGATAATCCTCGGTCTGCCGCGCCAGCGCCTGCGCGCCGAGCCCCGCCGAGTTCACCACCGCGTCGACCGCAAGCTCGCCGCTTTCGCTGCCGGAAAACCGCACCAGCCAGCCGGCCTGGGTGTGAACGAGCCGATCGACCCTGGTGCCGAACGCGATCGCGCCGCCGCGATCTTCCAGGTCGCCCTGCAGCGCGCGCATGAACGAATGGCTGTCGACAATGCCGGTCGCGGGCGAATGCAGCGCCGCAACGCAATTGAGGTGCGGCTCCATCGCCCGCGCTTTCGCGCCGTCGATCATCGCAAAGCCTTCGACGCCGTTGGCCTCGCCCTGCCTGAGGATCGCTTCCATCTTGCCGACTTCGGCGTCTTCAGTCGCGACGATCAGCTTGCCGCAGATCTTGTGCGGCACGCCGTGCGAGGCGCAGAACGCGACCATCAGGCGGCGGCCGCGCGGACAGTGAAAGGCGCGCAGCGAGCCGGTCGGGTAGTACATGCCGCCGTGGATCACTTCACTATTGCGAGAAGAGACGCCGTTGCCGATGCCCCTGGTCTGCTCGGCGACGATGACGTCATGGCCCTTGAGAGCCGCCGCGCGGGCAACCGCAAGCCCCACCACACCGGCGCCGACAACGAGGATTTGCATGCAGAAGGCGAGTGTCCCGCGCTCGATCGAGGGCCGCACAGAACGACGCGGTGACGGGTGGTGTCAACCGTGCCAACATTCAGGAGGTGCGGTCCGGAGCTAAGCGCCCCGGATCGCTTGAGCGTTCGTCCAAACCGCGGGACTGCGATGGACCTGCTGTCCGAGTTGCTTGGTTCGGCACCGGCAAGATCGCAGGCGCCGCAAACGTGTCGCGCGGCATGCTGGAATTCCGCGCCGATCCGGAATCGCCGTATCACGACAAGGCGTTCGCCAAGGACAAGACGGTGATCCTTTATTGCGCGTCGGGCGGACGCTCGGCGCTCGCCGGCAAGGCGCTCAAGGACTGTTGCGTGTTCAACCTCGGCGCCTTCAAGGACTGGGCCGAGAGCGGCGGCGCGGTCGACCGGCCGGTCTAGCCAGATCCGGGGGCCTTCTGCCCGACAACCCGTTGATTTAACTGAAGAAAATAATTGGCCCACCGGCTTGAACCTCCGGCGGGCCGGTTGCGACCAAGGCACGGGGCTATGTCCGGCTGAGGTTCGCAGCCGCGCTCGCCATTCCGGCGCAGCGCGACCGGATTTATTTCGTCGCCAAATGGGAGAAGGCATCTTGAACAAGCCGATTGCCAAGAACGTCGCCAATACCGTTGCAAAGTATCGCGCGAACCTGCCGCAGCTTTCCGACAAGATTTTCCTGACCGACGCCGGCATGGAAACCACGCTGATCTTCCACGAGGGCGTGGAGCTGCCGCTGTTCGCGTCGTTCGACCTGCTCAAGTCCAACGAGGGCATCGAGATCACCCGCCGCTACTACGCGCGCTATTGCAAGCTCGCGCACGACGCGGAGCTGGGCTTCGTGCTGGAGAGCCCCACCTGGCGCGCCAACTTCGACTGGGCGAAACAACTCGGCTACACGCGCGAGGAGCTCGCCCGCATCAACCGCAAGGCCATCGCGGTGATGGCCGACCTGCGCTACGAGTTCGAGACGGCGCGCTCGCCGATGGTGATCTCGGGCAACATCGGCCCGCGCGGCGACGGCTATCAGCCGGGCAAGCTGATGAGCGCCGACGAGGCGCAGGCCTATCACGCCGAGCAGATCGCGGTGTTCAAGGACACCGCAGCAGACCTCGTCAGCGCGTTCACGATGAACACCGTGGCGGAGCCGATCGGCATTGCGCGCGCCGCGAAGGCTGCCGGCATGCCGGTGGTGATCTCGCTGACGCTGGAGACCGACGGCCGGCTGCCGACCGGTCAGACGCTGAAGGAGGCGATCGCCGAGATCGACGCCGAGACCGGCCACGCGCCGGCCTACTACATGATCAACTGCGCGCATCCGACGCATTTCGAAGATGCGCTGGAATCGGGCGCACCGTGGATCAAGCGCCTGCGCGGCCTGCGCGCCAACGCTTCGACGCGCAGCCACGCCGAGCTCGACCAGGCGACCGATCTCGACGCGGGAAATCCGGTCGAGCTCGGGCGGCAATATGCCGACCTGCGCCGCAAGCTCCGCCACGTCAACGTGCTCGGCGGCTGCTGCGGCACGGACTTCCGCCACGTCGAGCAGATCTGCTTTGCCTGCGAGCCGGTGGCGTAACCGCACCGCTGTCATTCCGGGGCGCGCCGAAAGGCGCGAACCCGGAATCCAGCACACATCGCATAGCCAGATTCTGGATTGCGGGTTCGCTCCCATAGCGCGTCGAAAACACGCGTAAACGCGCTGGTGCAGCGCGTCGAAGACGCGCGTGAACGCGCTGGTGCCTCGAGCGCCCCGGAATGACCTGCGGCAAAGCGTCGTCCATGCATGAACGCCGGATGAACGCCCGGAACGCAAATTCAACATAGAGCGGGCGGACGATCCCACGTCGTCATCGGCGCGGTTGGGACCCCTTCGATGGAACCCAAAACGGTGGCCGGGCGTTTGTTTTGGGGCGGCCTTTGGGGCGACGCGGGAGCTTTGAAAACAATGTTTCGTTTGGGTGTCGGTCTCGCAACGACCGTGCTGACTGCTTCCATGCTGGCGGCGCCGCTGGGCGGTGCTGCGGCGCAACCGGACAAAAGGGGAGCGCCCGCTGCGGCGCCCCGGGCCGCTCCCGCAGCGCCGGCGCCCCGCGCGGCGCCTCCCGCCCCCGCGCCCCGGGCAGCACCCCCGCCGATGGTCCGCTCCGCGCCCCCGCCTCCGGCGGCCCGCGCTGCGCCTCCCGTGGTCCGGCAGGCGCCGGCGATGGCGCGCCCGCAAGCGGCCCCGCGCATTGCAGCCCCGCCTCCCCGTTCCGCTCCGGCGATCCAGCGGCAGGCGCCGGCCTCGCGCGACGCCGTGCGCATCGAGCGGCGGCAGCAGATCATCCAGCAGCGCCAGCAAAGCGTGCAGCCGCGGTCCGCGCCGGCGTCGAGCACGGCGGCCACCGGCGTCCCGCCTCAACGCCTGCAGCAGCTTGAGTCGCGGCGAAATCTGAGCCGCAACGAGCGGCGTGAGCTGCAGCAGTTGCAGCGCGACCAACGGCAGAGCGCGCAGAAAATCCAGAGCACCGACCCGAACAAGACGGCCGTCAGCGGCAATCAGCAGCGATTGCAGCAGCTCGAATCCAAAGGCCGGCTGACGCGCACGGAGCGTCAGGAGCTTCGCACGCTTAAACGCGACGAGCGCCAGAACGCGCAGCAGAACCTGACCGGCGACCAGCAGAAGACAGCGGCCACCGGCAATCAGCAGCGGATTCAGGAGTTGCAGTCGAAAGGCCGGCTCACGCGCAACGAGCGTCAGGAGCTCCGTACGCTTCAGCGCGACGAACGCCGGAACGCGCAGCAGAACCTGACCGCCGACCAGCAGAAGACCGCGACGACCGGCAACCAGCAGCGGATTCAGGAGCTGCAATCGAAAGGCCGGCTGACGCGCAACGAACGGCGCGAGCTGCGTCAGCTGCAACGCGACGAGCGGCAGAACGCCCGCCTGCAGGAGCGGCAGCAGCAAACGCAGCAGCAGCAGAATTCGCAGACCGCGGCCGACCGGCAAAGCCGGCGCGCGCAGCGGCAGGCGGTTTCGGCGCAACAGGTGTCGCAGGGCCGGTTCGCCTCGAACCTCTCGGCCAACTACAACGGCCGCCGCGCCGGGCGCCGCGCCGCGAGGCTTGCCGCGCTGACCGCGTGGCAGCTCGGCGTGCTTGCGCCTTACGTGCCGTGGCGCGGACCGGTGTACTGGCCCTATGCCTACAATGACGTGTTCTATTACACGTTCTGGCCCGAGGCCTACGATTCCGCCTACTGGGCCTACGCCTATGACGATTTCTTCGACGGCGTGTTCTTCCCCGACGGGGCGCCTTACGTCGAGTACGCGGCCGAAGGACCCTATGACAATTCCTACGCCCGCACCTCCACCACCGGGGCCGCTCCACGCAGCGCCGGCGGCGGCGCACCGGGACGCGTCAACCAGGCGACACGGGACTTCTGCGCCGACCAGACGTCAGGCATCACCGAATGGCCGCTCGGCAAGATCGCCGACGCGGTGCGCCCGACCGACGAGCAAAAGACTCTGCTCGAGAATCTGCGCAAGGCTTCGCTGGAGGCCGCGGCGCAGTTCCGGGACTCCTGCCCCGAGTCGGTGCCGATGACGCCGCCGGGCCGCCTGCAGGCGATGACGCAGCGGCTGCAGGCCGCCAGCGACACGGTCGGCACCGTCAAGCCGGCGCTGGAAGCGTTCTACACATCGCTGACCGACGAGCAGAAGGCTCGCTTCAACGAGATCGGACCGCAGCTGGTGAAGCCGCAGCGCCCGCAGCGGACCGCCGAGGCGGGCAACGCCCCGTCCTCGCAGGCCAATTGCAGCAGCGAAAAGGCCGGGCTTTCCAACATCGCCATCGACCGGATCGAAGACTCGATCCAGCCGACGGCGGCGCAGGAGGCTGCCCTCGACCGCCTCGACGAGGCGATTCAGAAGTCGGTCGAAATCCTGCGCGACGCCTGCCCGAACACCATCCCCATGACACCGGTCGGGCGGCTGGAGGTGATGAAGCAGCGGCTCGACGCCATGATCCAGGCGGCCAATGCGGTGCGCCCGGCGCTGGAGGACTTCTACGCGGCGCTTAGCGACGAGCAGAAGGCGAAGTTCAACCGGCTCGGCCGGCAGACCGCGCAATCGGGCGGCTGATCGCCACAAAAACCGGCGAACGGGCGGCTTCGGCCGCCCTTTTCGTTTGGAGCGCAATTTTCGTCCAAATTTTCGCCGACGGGTGTGGCTTCTCGCGCATTGAGGCTTGGCCACAGCCAGTGCTACGTTCCGTCACTGTTTGGCGGCGGGCTGAGACAGTATCGATGTGGCGAGAGTATTTCGGCTTCGTTGCGCCGGCCCTGGCGGTCGTCAACGGTTTCATTGCCATCGTGATCGCACTGCTGTCGATCCGGCGGTCGGTCCTCAAATTGCGGCTGGGCGTGACCGCGCTGGTGCTGGGCATCATCGCAGTCGGCGCCGGCTACTATGCCAAGCAAGCTGGCCGCATCCAGGCCGAGCAGCATCAGGCCGACCGCAACGCGGTCCGCGAGCAGATCGAGACCTACATCCTCGAAGGCCGCACGCTGCTCGGACAGATCCGCGACGCGCAGCGCGAGCTTCCATCGCGGCCCGCCGACGAATGGGCGCAGCGGTCGGAGCTCTACCTGCGCGAACGGCTCGGCGATCGCTACGTCACGCGGTTTCGCAAGGACGCCAACGATCTCTACGGCGACACGACGATCGCGGGCCCGCGCATGGGCTACTGGCGCGCGGTGCGCAACCGCGTGGTCAACCTGGAGCTGATTGCGGCCGAACTGACCGAGCCGCCGTCGCCCAACCCGCCCCCTCCGCCCGCGCCGCGCCCCAGCCAGTGACGGCAGTCCCGGAATGAAAAAGGGCGGCCAACAGGCCGCCCTTCCTGTTTGTTGGCCGTTCCTGCCGGCTATTCGGCGGCCATCCGCACTTCCGGCGCCGCGGCCCGAACCTCGGCGTCCACGGTCTGCTCGTACTTGGCGAAGTTCTTCTGGAACATGCCGACCAGCTTGCAGGCGGTCTCGTCGAACGCCTTGCGGTCGGCCCAGGTCTGATCCGGATTGAGGATCCTGGTGTCGATGCCCGGCACCGCGGTCGGGACCGCAAAGCCGAAATACTTGTCGGTGCGGAACTGGACGGTCTTCAGCGAACCGTCGAGCGCGCCGGTGACGAGGGCGCGTGTCACCTTGATCGGCATGCGGGAGCCGACGCCATAGATGCCGCCGGTCCAGCCGGAGTTCACCAGCCAGCAGTCGACCTTGTACTTGGCGATGTAGTCGCGCAGCAGGTTGCCGTATTCCGCCGGCGGGCGCGGCAGGAACGGCGCGCCGAAGCAGGTGGAGAATTCGGGCTCGACGCCGACCAGGCCCTTCTCGGTGCCCGCGACCTTCGCGGTATAGCCGGAGAGGAAGTGATACATCGCCTGGGCCGGGGTCAGCTTGGCAATCGGCGGCATCACGCCGTAGGCGTCGGCGGTCAGGAAGATGATGTTCTTCGGGTGCCCGGCCATGCCCGAGCGTGACGCATTCGGGATGAAGTCGAGCGGGTAGGCGGAGCGCGTGTTCTCGGTCAGCTTGTCGCTGTCATAGTCCGGGATGCGGGTCTGCGGATCGAACACCACGTTCTCGAGGACTGCGCCGAAGCGGTTGGTGGCGTCCCAGATCATCGGCTCCGCTTCCCGCGAGAGCTTGATGGTCTTGGCGTAGCAGCCGCCCTCGAAGTTGAAGATGCCGTCCGGCGACCAGCCGGTCTCGTCGTCGCCGATCAGGGTGCGGTTCGGATCCGCCGACAGCGTGGTCTTGCCGGTGCCCGACAGGCCGAAGAACAGCGCGCTGTCGCCGTCCTTGCCGACGTTGGCCGAGCAGTGCATCGGCATGACGCCCTGCGCCGGCAGATAGAAATTCAGCGTCGTGAACACCGACTTCTTCATCTCGCCCGCGTAGGACGAGCCGCAGATCAGGACGATCTTGCGGGTGAAGTCGATCGCGACCTGGGTGTCCGAGCCCTCGCGGCCGCCGTGACGCCTATGGTCCGGCTTGAACGACGGCATGTCGATGATGGTCATGTCGGGCGTGAAGCCCGGGAGTTCCGCGCGCTCCGGACGGATCAGCAGCTGGCGGATGAACAGCGAATGCCAGGCGTATTCGGTGTAGACGCGCGCCTTGATGCGGTACTTCGGGTCGGCGCCGCCGTAGAGATCCTGTGCGTAGAGCGTCTTGCCCTTCGCATGCGCCAGGAAGTCCTGGAGCATGTTGTCGAAGTGCTCCTGGCTCTGCTTGCGATTGCCGTCCCACCAGACCGTGCTCTCGGTGAGCGGGTCGACCTTGGTGTGCTTGTCCTTCGGCGAGCGGCCGGTGTGGTGGCCTGTCTCGGCGCAAAGCGCGCCGCCCGCGACGATGGTGGCTTCCCCGTTCCGGACTGCGTGCTCGTAAAGCGGCGCCTCGGGCAGATTCCAGTGAACCGCGCCGAGATCCTTGAGACCGAATTTGTCGGCGCCGAAAGCGGCGTTGCGCAGCCCGGTTTCTTTCACGGAAAACTCCTCCTCACGCCTCCGGCCGAAATGGAAGCCGGAGTCTCTGACCTAATGTCCGCCTAGCGGCCTCTGGGTGGTGGTCCCCCCGCCCCGCAGTGGGCGGACTTTTAGTCGCGATCTTGCGCCCTGCCAAGGTCTATCCATGCCGCAGCAGGCAGGCCGGAACCGCATTGATCGAAGTCAATGCCCGGCTGTCCAAAGTAACCTTACCGGCGACCGGAATCCGCGCTGCGCTGCAACAATCCAGCGGGCCTTGGCGTCAATCGGACAGGTTTTTCCCGACCAGCCATTTCTGGATCACCTCGGCGATCGCGTCGCTGTTCTTGTCCTGCATCAGCATGTGCGAATTGCCCTTGATGCCGATGTCCGGGAGGTTGATCCAGTCGACCGTGCCGCCCGCCGCCTTGATGGCGTCGCCGTATTCGCCGTCGACCTTCTTGAAGGTCGACCAGCGCGGATGCTGATCGACATAGTCGCCGAACACCATCAGCACCGGCACGTCCTTCAGCTTCGCCGCGTTCTCTTTTTTTCCCGCGGTCGCGGATTCCACCGCAACGATGCCCTTGATCTTGTCGGGACGCTGCTCGGCGGCGAGGAAGCCGAAGTTGCCGCCCTGGCTGTGCACCAGCAGCACGCACGGGCAGACCTTGTCGATCAGCGCGAGGTAGCCGCGCAGGATCGCCGCATCAGTCGAGAGCCAGCGCGGCACCGCCTGCTTCATGTAGTTCTCGTAGGCTTCGACCGGAAACTGGTTGCCGGGGAGAAGCTTCCGCTTGGCCGGATCGGCGTTCCACGAGCCTTCGCCCTGGCCGATGCGGAAGCGTTCGTAGGGGTCCTGGTAGGTCAGGAAGATCGGATCGTCGGTCCATACGTCCTTTGACGCGAAGCCGGACCGGCCGCGCTCGACCGCGTCCGACACGTAGGTGTCCCAGCCCTTGCGGACGAAGAAGTTCATCCAGCCGTCGCGGCCGTCCGGCGTGGATTCGTAGGTCACGCCGGTGAGCCCGCCGCCGTGCCACATCAGCAGCGGATACTTGCCCTTCTTGGTCTTCGGCAGGAAGAACTGCACGTACATCTGCTCGACCATGTACTGGCCGTTCGGATCGAGCTTGGTCATCGGCCCGCCAACCTGGCGCTGGATCATCCGCACCTCCTTGCCGGAGACTTCGGCGATCCGCCCGCCGACATGGAACGAGCCCATGCCGCGCAGCACGATGTCCTCGGCGGCGGCTGCCGTTCCGATGCATGCAGCCAAAAGCGCGGTCCCAATCAAAGTCTGACGCATAGCTTCCTCCGCTCGTGTCCCGGATGCGGTGCAGCGCGATAGCGGTGCACCGCTGATCCGGGACCGTTCCAAATACAGTGTGTGTGACGGTCCCGGGTCAGCAGCGCGTCATTTCATGCCGCGCTGCGCCCGGGACATCGGTTCAGTCGCTCAAGCCTTTGGACACGAGCCACTTCTCGATCAGGTCGGCGACCTGATCGCTGTTCTTGTCCATCATCACCATGTGCGAGTTGCCCTTGAGGCCCGCGTCGGGGAGATCGACCAGATCGATGCTGCCGCCCCCGGCCTTGAACGCCTCCGCATAGGTGACGCTGTTGTTGCGGATCGCTTTCCAGCGCGGATGATCCTTGGCGTTGTCGCCGATGATCACGAGAATCGGCGTGCCCTTCACCGAGGCGATCTTGTTCTTGTCGCCGCCGAGCGTCGGCTCGACCGCAATCAGCGCCTTCACCTTGTCGGGCCGCGCCTCCAGCACCTTGTAGCCGAACGTGCCGGACTGGCTGTGCACCAGCACGGCGCACGGGCATATCTTGTCGACCAGATCGATGTACGCCTTGATGATCTCGTTGTCGGTCGTCACCCAGCGCGGCACACCCTGCTTCATGAACTGCGGATAGGCGTCGGCGGGAAACTGCATGCCCGGATACGACACGCGCTTGGCCGGGTCGTCGTTCCACGAGCCGGGCGGTCCCATGCGGAAGCGCTCCCACGGATCGCCGAACGGCAGCGCCATCGCCTCGCCCTTGAACGTGCTGGTCCAGCCGGAGCGGCCGCGCTCCATCGCGTCCGACACGTAGGTGTCCCAGCCCTTGCGGATGAAATAGTGCATCCAGCCGTCGCCGCCGTCGGGCTTGGTCTCGTAGGTCACGCCCGAAAGTCCGCCGCCGTGCCACAGCAGCAGCGGCAGCTTTCCTTTCTTGTTCTGCGGCAGGAAGTACTGAACGTACATCTGCTCGACCTGGTATTTGCCGTTCGGGTCGACCTTGGCCGGCACGCCGCCCGGCGTGAACACGACCTCCTTCACCGGCTGGCCGGTGATCTCGATGATGCGGCCGCCGATGTGGAACGAGCCCATGTCGCGGAGCGCGATCGGCTCTTTTTTGGCCTGGGCGAAAGCGGGCGCGGCGGCGAGCACGAGCAGCGCAGTCGTGAGCAATCGGCGCATGGCGATGACCTCCCGGGAATGTTTTGTTATTGGCCGGGAGTTTGCCGCAACGCCGGCCGCTGCGTCTATCCGTGGGCAGGGGTGGGCAAGGATCGGCGCGAGATGCCGGAAAGGCCTGCAAACGCATCGCCTGCGCCGTTAATGGTGAATCGAGGCGATGCCGTGGATTGGCCTTCGCGACGACACGGATCGAACAGCGCGACTGTAGAATGGAGCGCTTTCACCAAGACAATGCGTTCTTGCGTCTCGATGACGATCGACAGATCAATCCGAACCTCCCGACGCGGCGGGCTCGATCGCCGCAAGGCGCTTGCGCTGGCGCTCGGTGCCGCCGGTGCGGCGTCCGGATCGTCACCGCTGCTGGCGCAGGGCCAGCGCGTCGCTGTTCCGCGCGCGGCGGCACCGCCTCCAGCCGAACCCATTTCGCGCGTCCAGCCGGCACGGATCGACCCGGTGCTGTTCTGGAGCGACACCGCGCTGCAGCTCGATGCGCTCGACCACAGCGTCGACGCCAAGGATGCGCGCGCGCCGGGACCATGCGCCGCATCGCGGGCGCTGGCGCTCGCGCACATCGTCATCGCCGATGCCTGCGTTGCCGCCTATGACTGCGGCTTCGAAGGCTTCTACCTCCGCGGCGGACGCGCACCGGCGAACGAGTTTGCCGACGTGTTCGTCGGCGGAGCCGCCGCCCGCATCCTTGGACACATCTACACCACGCCGGCGCATACGCACCTGATCGGCTTTCAGCGGCAGCACTTCCTGAAGCACTACGACGCGCGGGCACTCGAAGCCTGGAATGCCGGTCTGGAATTCGGCCGCAACGAGCGCTTCACGTCGCAATGGCATTGGGACACGATCAAGAACGCGGCGCTGTCGTCGACCAGCCGTGGGGTGGCGCTCCGGCGCGGCGAGCACGACGTCGATCCGTTCAACCCCGACCAGAAATTCTACGGCGTCACCTGGAGCAAGATTTCGCCGCTGCTGACCGGCATGCCGATCCGCTCCTACGGGCCCGGCGATCCGCCGCCGGAGCAAGACCCCGACTATGTGCGCGATCTGGAGGAGGTGCGGGAGCTCGGCGCATTCCGGCCGGAAGGGCCGACCGCGGAGCAGGTCAAGATCGGCGTGTACTGGGCCTATGATGGAGTTCGGCTGCTCGGCACGCCGCCACGTTTCTACAACCAGATCGTCACCCAGATCGCCGAAGCCGACCGATTCTCAACGCCTGAACTCGCGCGCCTCCTTGCGCTTTGCAACATAGCCATGGCCGACGCGGGCATCGTCTGCTGGGAGGCCAAGTACCGTTATCAGGTCTGGCGGCCGGTGATCGGCATTCCCAACGCGCTATACCGGCCAGAGCCTGGCTGGCGCCCGTTCGGCGCGCCGCGAACCAACCCGACGCAGTTCGCGCTTGGCGGCGACGCGCAGCGGCTGACGGCGCTGAGTATGCTCGGCGGCGGCGAGCGCAACTGGTTCGGCGAGCCGGTCAAGAACGCGCTGCCTTACAACCGCGCCTGCTTCACGCCGAACTTTCCGTCCTATCCGTCAGGCCACGCCACGTTCGGCAGCGCCTGCTTCAACGTGCTCAAGCGCGTGCGCGCGGAGCGCGAGCCGACGCGGCACGCCGCCGGCGACATCCGCAACGCAGGGCCGTTCGTGTCCGATGAGCTCAACGGCATCACGATTGACAACTTCCGCAACGAGGCGCGGCCCTATCTGCCGATCAATTACACACAGATCGACCAGATGATCGAAGACAACAACAAGAGTCGCGTGCACCTCGGCGTGCACTGGAATTTCGATTGCGAGCGGGGATCGCGGTCAGGCGCCCGTATTGCCGAGGCGGCCCACCACAACGCCTACCGGCCATATCGCTAAGCGGCCCGCGCCTGATCCGCGAGTTGCTTGAGCACCGCGCGCAGCTCGCCAGGCTGCGTCACCCGCTGCGGGAACGGCAGGCGCAAGCCGGTTCGCTCGCATTGCAGGTCGAGCCCTTCCGGGTCGCAGCCGACGCAGCGCCATGCGCGGTCCGGCGCACCGAGCAGCTTCGTCGCGTAGAGCCGGCAGGTGTCGGCATGATCGGCGTTCATGTGCTCGATCGCGCCGGCCTCGGCTTCGACCATTGCTTCGGCGTCGGTGAGATCGGTGAGCAGATCCTGCGGTTTGAGATCGACGATGCGGCCGAAGCCCGCGACCAGATGCGCGCCCTTGAGCTTCAGTTCGTAGAACCCGAAGTCGGTGAAGCCTGCGAACATCTCGGCCTCGGGCTGATACGAGAGATAGCGGCGCCGCGCATCCGCGCTTTCGGTCCTGACCGCCGTGCCCATCAGCATGACACGCGCGCCCTGCAGCGGGTCGCCCTCCTTGCGTTCGTCGAGCATCAGCGAGGCCCGCGGGTCGGCGAGGATGTTTTTGGTGTGGACGGCGAGCCGGGAGATCAGCAGCAGCGGCGTACCGTCGGCCTGCGTCGCGACATTGACCAGCGAGCAATAGGGGTCGCCGGAGCCGGCCATCAGCGTGCCGAGCGCGCCCGATCGCGCCTCGCGCATCAGCTTCTTGGCCGCGGCTTTGGGGTCGAATTCGGCTGTCGGCTTCATATATGCACCTCTTCAGGGCTGGAGCCGACTTCAGCCCGGCTGACAGCCGGCTTCAAGCCGTTAACGCGAACGTGCACGGAACATTTGTCTCAAAGACCGGCAACAGCTTGACGAATCACGTATTTGTCGGAGCCCTGTCACATTTCGGCCTAGCTTTAGGGGCTTGAAAATGGGCTGTACTTGAACCCTCTGGGGGAACTGCCGCTCATGCCGACCATCGCGCTTGTCGACGACGACCGGAACATCCTGACTTCGGTCTCCATCGCGCTTGAGGCCGAGGGCTATCGGATCATGCAATACACGGACGGCGCGTCCGCCCTTGAAGGATTCAAGACCTCGCCGCCCGACCTCGCGATCCTCGACATCAAGATGCCGCGCATGGACGGGATGGAGCTGCTGCGGCGGCTGCGCCAGAAGACCGACATGCCGGTGATCTTCCTCACCTCCAAGGACGAGGAGATCGACGAGCTGTTCGGCCTCAAAATGGGCGCCGACGATTTCATCCGCAAGCCGTTCTCGCAGCGCCTGCTGGTCGAGCGGGTGAAGTCGGTGCTCCGCCGCACCGCGCCGAAGGATGCCACGGCGCCCAAGGAGATCGACATCAAGGCGCTGGAGCGCGGGCAACTGCGCATGGATCCGGAGCGTCACACCTGCACCTGGAAGGGCGAACCGGTCACGCTCACCGTCACCGAATTCCTGATCCTGCAGGCGCTCGCCGCCCGCTCCGGCGTGGTCAAGAGCCGCAATGCGCTGATGGACGCGGCCTACGACGATCAGGTCTATGTCGACGACCGCACCATCGACAGCCACATCAAGCGGCTGCGCAAGAAGTTCAAATCGGTCGACAACGATTTCGACATGATCGAAACGCTGTACGGCGTCGGTTACCGCTTCAAGGAACTCTGACCGGTCCCACCGGGACGACGCACGGCCGGCCACCGAAACTGCCGCCCCAGGCCCTGCCAACCCAAGCATGGCCGCTTTAACCGGCCGGCTGGATTTTGCCCGGAACCGGCTGTCGAGCGAACCCCCGCCGATGTGATAGACAGGGCCTGCGGGGGCAACCGATAAACGGCAGCAATCCCATTGCTCGACCGAACCGCCGAAGCGACAACGGAGCAGGCCGGAACGCAGCGTCCCGGCCCGCCGGAGGTGCGTCCGCGGCCTAACCCGCTGGCGCTGCTGCACGCCCATATCGCGCGGATCTATCGCGAGAGCGGAGTGCGGGGAATTGCCGAGCGCGGCTGGCAGTTCTTCATCGCCCAGAGCTTTTCGAGCCTCACCCGCCGCATCGTATGGCTCAACGTCGCAGGCCTGGTCGCGCTCGTGATCGGCACGATGTATCTGTCGCAATTCCGCGCCGGCCTGATCGAAGCGCGGGTGCAGAGCCTTGTGGTGCAGGGCGAGATCATTGCCGGCGCGATTGCCGCATCCGCCACCGCGGACGCGTATGGCAGCTACGGTGACCGCGACCGCACGCTCGACCTGCCGCCGATCGAGAACTACACCGACGACGGTCTCACCGGGCTCGAGTTCTCGATCAATCCCGAACGCGTGGCGCCGATCCTGCGGCGGCTCATTTCGCCGACCAAGACGCGCGCGCGCATCTACGACCGCAATGGCTACCTGATCCTCGACAGCCGCAACCTCTACATTCCGGGCGAAGTGCTCCGCCTCGACCTGCCGCCGCTGAACGAGAAGAAGCCGAACTTCTTCAAGCGCGGCTGGAACGCCGTGAAAGTGTGGCTCGGGCGCGGCGATCTTCCGCGCTACCACGAGCTCGGTCCGGAAGCAGGCAAGGACTATCCCGAGGTCGCGCAGGCGCTGTCGGGCGCGCAGAGCGCCTATCTGGTGCGCATCACCGATGCGGGCGAGGTCATCGTCTCGGTCGCGGTGCCGGTGCAGCGCTTCCGCGCGGTGCGCGGCGCGCTGATGCTGTCGACGCAAGGCGGCGACATCAACCAGGCGGTCGAGGCCGAGCGCGTCCAGATCTTCAAGCTGTTCCTGGTCCTGCTCGCCGTCATGGTGGTGCTGTCGGTCTTCTTCGCGCGCACCATCGCCAACCCGATGAAGCGGCTGGCCGAGAGCGCCGAGCGCGTCCGTCACCGCACCCGTTCGCGCGTGGAAATCCCCGATCTCACGTCGCGCGGCGACGAAATCGGCGATCTGTCCGGCGCGCTGCGTGACATGACCAGTGCGCTCTACAGCCGGATGGAGGCGATCGAGAGCTTCGCCGCCGACGTCGCGCATGAACTGAAGAACCCGCTGACCTCGCTGCGATCGGCCGTGGAAACGCTGCCGCTCGCCAAGACTCCGGAGAGTCATAAGCGACTGATCGAGGTGATCCAGCACGATGTGAGGCGCCTCGACCGGCTGATTTCCGACATCTCGGATGCGAGCCGCCTCGACGCCGAGTTGCAACGAAACGATGTAGGCCCGGTCGACATGGCCAAGCTCCTCAACGCCGTCGTCTCGGTGCAGAACGAGACGCTGAAGCACCACTCCAAGGTGGCGCTGAGTTTCGAGGGCAGCGGGCCACATGGTTTTGTGGTGCCGGGTCACGACTCGCGGCTCGGCCAGGTGGTCAACAACCTGATCGACAATGCGCGCTCGTTCGCGCCGGCCGACAGCACGGTGCGCGTCACCTGTCGCAGGCTGCGCGACGCCGTTGAAATCGTCGTGGACGACGACGGCCCCGGCATCCGTCCGGAGGCATTCGACAAGATCTTCGAACGCTTCTACACCGACCGGCCGCACCAGGGCTTCGGCCAGAATTCGGGGCTCGGCCTTTCGATCTCCAAGCAGATCGTCGAAGCGCATCGCGGCAAACTGTGGGCCGAAAACCGCACGGCCGTGCCCGCCTCGGCGGATGACGCGCCGCGCGTGCTGGGCGCTCGCTTCACGCTGCAGCTTCCGACCATTTGATGCCGCCGACCATTCACGCCTCGGCCGTGCTGGTGGGCCGCCGCGCCGTGCTGATCCGGGGTCCGTCCGGTTCCGGCAAGTCGCGGCTGGCGCTCGCGCTGCTGCAGGCGGCGCAGTCCGGGGCGCTGCCGTTCGCGCGCCTCGTCGCCGACGACCGGGCCCTTGTCGAGGCCTGCAACGGCCGGCTGCTGGTGCGCCCGGCCCCTCGCCTCGCCGGCCTGATCGAGGTGCGCGGTCTCGGCATCCGGCAGGTTCCCTGCGAGCCGGTGGCGGTCGTCGGCCTGGTGGCCGATCTGGACGCTGCCGACGCTGCCCGAATACCCGCGGCGGCGAGCCGGACCTGCGAAATCGAGCGAATCACCCTGCCGCGGCTTCCGGTCGCAGCCGGTCAGGATGCCCTGTCGCTGGTGCTCTCATACCTGCAAAATGCTGATAAGCCAGCGTGATTTTCGCGCTGCGAAACGGGATGCAATTGTGGCAGGGATCCCCATATATCGGGCGATCTGGCGGGGCTGCCAAAAACCGGGTCACGCCCGTTTACCGCAATGCAGCAAACTACTAGAATTGCCCGTCGAGCCCTTGAACTCGGGCTTTGGATCATGATGATTGCCGCCCATTCGAGCGGCGCAGCCGCGCCCGCCGGGGTTTCCTCAAGATGATCGGCCTTGTCCTTGTCACCCACGGGCGGCTTGCCGTCGAATTTCGCGCGGCGCTCGAGCATGTCGTCGGCCCGCAGCGGCAGATCGAGTCCGTCACCATCGGACCCGATGACGACGTGGAGCAGCGCCGCAAGGACATCATCGAAGCGGTGAAGCGCGTCGACACCGGCGACGGCGTCGCCATCCTGACCGACATGTTCGGCGGCACGCCGTCGAATCTTGCGATCTCCTGCATGGGCCGCCCGAATGTCGAGGTCATCGCCGGCATCAATATGCCGATGCTGGTGAAGCTCGCGAAAATCCGCGAGGAGTGCCCGCTGGAGGAAGCGGTCGCAGCAGCTCAGGCCGCGGGCCGCAAGTACGTCACCATCGCAAGCCGCGTGCTCGCCGGGAAATGAGCGACGACAGCGGCAGTGATCGCAAGCGCGGTCCGGCTTCCGAAAGCGCCGAAGTCCGCGTATTCGAGATCGTCAACAAGAAAGGCCTGCACGCGCGCGCCTCGGCCAAGTTCTGCCAGATCGTCGAGCGTTACGACGCCGACGTGCGCGTCACCCGCGGCAATGAAACCGTCGGCGGCAACTCGATCATGGGCCTGATGATGCTGGGCGCGGGCATCGGCACCAAGATCAAAGTCGAAGCGAGCGGCAACGAGGCCGCCGCGGTCGCGGACGCGCTGGAAAAGCTGGTGACCGGCGGCTTCGGCGAGGAAGACTAGCGCATGTCCCGGAAAAGCCTGCCCCGGACTTGATCCGGGGTGGACACCGGTTTTCCGCCAAGGATATGCGCCAACGCAAGAATTTAGAGCGCATCCCGGTTCATTTGAACCGGGATGCGCTCTAAGCCGCCTGCCGGCGCAGCAGCGCCGCGACCTGCCGCAGATCTCCGACAAATCCGCGATATTCCCGTTCCTTGTCGGCTCGCTCCCTGATCCGCAGCAGCGCGGAGGGATGGATCGTCACGAAGGCAGGCGTGCCACCCTCCAGCATGTGCTTCGTGCCGCGCGATTTGCCGATCGGCATCGGCCGGCCGAACACGCTGCGCGCCGCCGTAAGCCCCAGCGCAACGATCACCGCGGGACGTACGAGTGCGCGCTCCTGCTCCAGCCACCAGCGGCAGCGCTCGATCTCCCCTGCGTTGGGCTTCTGGTGCAGCCGCCGCTTGCCGCGCATCTCGTGCTTGAAGTGCTTCACCGCGTTGGTGACGAACGCCGCGTCCCGCGCGATCCCGGCCTCCGCCAACGCCTCGTCGAGCAGCCGGCCGGCGGGCCCGACGAACGGCCTTCCTGCGAGGTCCTCCTTGTCGCCCGGCTGCTCGCCGACCAGCATGACCGCAGCCCCGCGGGCGCCCTCCCCCGCGACCGCCTGGGTGGCGTTCCGGTAAAGCGGACAGCGCTGGCAGGCGTTCTCGAGCTTCGCCAAAGCGGCCAGCGAGGCGGCCGTGGGCGTCTCGTCGGGCAGGACCGGGCGGACCATTCAGCCTCCATTCCGGGCAGTAACCCGCCCGCGGCCTGCCCGGTTCGGGCCTGGTCAGACATATAAAGAATTCTTTATATCCGCGTTGCGCGGACCATCGGCCCCTGCTATAGCCACGCCCGAAGGCGCCGGCGCGACGCTGCGCGCCCATAGCCATTTCCCCAACCAGCAAGGACTGTCATGGCCGTCGCGAAAGAGTACGTCGTCAAGGACATCGGGCTCGCCGAATTCGGGCGCAAGGAAATCTCGCTCGCCGAGACCGAGATGCCGGGCCTGATGGCCACCCGTGAGGAGTATGGCCCGAAGAAGCCGCTCAAGGGTGCGCGCATCGCCGGCTCGCTGCACATGACGATTCAGACCGCGGTGCTGATCGAGACGCTGGTCGCGCTCGGCGCCGACGTGCGCTGGGTGTCCTGCAACATCTACTCGACGCAGGATCACGCCGCAGCAGCGGTCGCCGCCGCGGGCGTGCCGGTGTTTGCGGTCAAGGGCGAGACGCTGAAGGACTACTGGGACTACACCGCCAAGCTGTTCGACTGGCACGGCGGCGGCACGCCGAACATGATCCTCGATGACGGCGGCGACGCCACGATGTTCGTCCACCTCGGCGTGCGCGCCGAGAAGGGCGACACCGCGTTCCTCGACAAGCCGGGCTCCGAGGAAGAGGAAGTCTTCTTCGCGCTGCTCAAGCGCATCCTGAAGGAGAAGCCCAAGGGCTACTTCGCCGAGCTCGCCAAGAACATCAAGGGCGTCTCCGAGGAGACGACGACGGGCGTGCATCGTCTCTACGACATGCAGAAGGCGGGCACCCTGCTGTGGCCCGCGATCAACGTCAACGACTCGGTCACCAAGTCGAAGTTCGACAATCTCTATGGCTGCCGCGAGTTGCTGGTCGACGGCATCCGCCGCGGCACCGACGTGATGATGTCGGGCAAGGTCGCGATGGTCGCGGGCTTCGGCGACGTCGGCAAGGGCTCGGCGGCGTCGCTGCGCCAGGCCGGCTGCCGCGTCATGGTCTCGGAAATCGACCCGATCTGCGCGCTGCAGGCGGCGATGGAAGGCTATCAGGTCGTGACGATGGAAGACGCCGCTCCGGTCGCCGACATCTTCGTCACCGCCACCGGCAACAAGGACATCATCACCATCGACCACATGCGGAAGATGAAGGACCGCGCCATCGTCTGCAACATCGGCCACTTCGACAACGAGATCCAGATCGCGTCGTTGAAGAACCTGAAGTGGAACAACATCAAGCCCCAGGTGGACGAGATCGAGTTCCCCGACGGCCACCGCATCATCATGCTGTCGGAGGGCCGCCTGGTGAACCTCGGCAACGCGATGGGTCATCCGAGCTTCGTGATGTCGGCGTCGTTCACCAACCAGACGCTGGCGCAGATCGAGCTGTTCGCCCACAACGCCAACGGCAAGTACAAGAAGGAAGTCTATGTGCTGCCGAAGTCGCTCGACGAGAAGGTCGCCCGCCTGCACCTCGCCAAGATCGGCGTGAAGCTCACCGAGCTGCGTCCCGACCAGGCAAGCTATATCGGCGTGCCGAAGGAAGGCCCGTTCAAGGGCGACCACTACCGCTACTGAGCACAACCTCGTTTTGAAGCGAAATGCCCCGGCCCAAAGCCGGGGCATTTTTTTGCGCGCCGCCCTTGCCGCGTTTGCAGTCGCTTTAGCGGCCAGGAATGACCGCCAAAAAGCGGCTCCGGTCGCCTGGTTCGCGGTGTGACTTCTCTCACTTCGCAATTTGAACGTACCGTCATACCCTCGCGGCATGAGTTGAGAATCTTTCGACCGATTTTCGAGACCGAATTCCAGGGACCACAAATACCGCAACCGATTTCGATCGCGCACGACGCGGCTCCCGCCGGCATTGCTGTTGCGATCGCTCTCTCCCTGACAGCCTCAGGAGGAACCCTTGAAACGCCCGATCAGACTCGCAGCCCTATTGCTCGCCGCCACCACCGTCATGACGCCGGTTTGCCGCGCGGAAACACCCGGCTTTCTGTCGGACGCGCTGACGCGGTACTCCAAATTCGAATACACCAAAGCGCTTGAGATGCTCCTGCCGCTCGCCCACCGCGGCGATCCGGTGGCCGAGGAAATTCTCGGCTTCATGTATGCCAAGGGCGAAGGCATCCCCTCCGATGAGGCCGCCGCGTATCACTGGTTCACGCTGGCCGCGGTCGGAGGTCGCACCGAGGCGCAGTTCCAGCTCGGACTGATCTATCGGGACGGCCTGGGCGTGCCGAAGGACGGCAAGACCGCACTTTACTGGTTGGGCCGCGCGGCGCAGCAAGGCTCGCCCGACGCGATGAATGCCGCGGGCGAAGTGTATCTCGGACACGCTGACGTTGCCGCCGACTATGCCGCGGCGCTGGAATGGTTCTTCCGCGCGGCCGAGCACGGGTCCGCGCAGGCGATGTTCAACATCGGCATCCGCTACACGCTCGGACAGGGCGTCAAGCGCGACGAGATCGAAGCCTTCAAATGGTTCGAGTTGGCCACCAAGGAGGGCTTCGGCAGCCTGCGCGACAGCGCCGCGTCGGCGCGCATCAGCCTCGCCGGGCGATTGACTCCGGTGCAGGTGCAGATGGCGTCGGTCCGGGTGCAGAACTGGGTCCGCGAGCATCGCGGCAACCGCATCCAGTGAAACCGGTTTACGGCTGCGGCGGGACGATGATGATGGTGTAGCGTCCGGTGCGGCCCCGGGTGCCGAAATAGGTCCGCGAAACATCGGCTTCGGTGCGCGTGCCGCTGAGCCCGAGCGCAGTCGCCGGCAATCCGCAGCCTGCATCGGCCGCCACGCAAACGATCGCAACGCCGTCGCGCTTGAGCCGCGCCGCGTCCACCCACGGGCCGAACTTGCGGTTGAAATCGGGGAAGGCCGACGGCCGGGATGGCAGGTAGGCGGCGACCCCGTAGGCCAGATCGCTTTCGCCCGCGACCATCCGCAGCGGCCTGTCGGTAACGCGGCGCCACTCATGTGCCACCCGTTGCCCCAAAAGCCGCGAATGCATCGCCGAAGGCGTGCCGCCGCCGCGATGAACCATACCGGCAATCAGCGGCGCCACGGCGACCATCACGACCGGAAACACCACAGCGGCGGCGACGGCCGCAACCACCGGCCGGCGGTCGAGCGCCATCCGCGGAGATGACAGCAACACCACCGGCAGCAAGGCCCATGCCGACATGGTCCAGAGCGAAGTGATCTCGAAACGGAAGATCGGCGCGAGAACCGCGGGCAGCAGCAGCGGCGCCCAGAACGCCATCGCAGCGAGCCGGCGCTCCGGCGTCCCCGGCCGCAGCATGTCGGCCGCGGCGGCGCGGTTTGGGCGCGTCGCAGCAAGCGCGATGAGCACCGCGACCGCCGAATAAGCGAGCGCGCCCGCGAGATAGCCGCCGGCGCTTTTCAGCGGATGGCCGCCGGCGCCCGAGCGGAAAGTCGTCGCATACGTCAGCGGCGAGAACTCGGCCGACAGAAGCCAGATGGCATGGGGCGCGACCAGCATCGCGCCTATGCCGATCGTCACCCATGGCGCCGCCGATCTGAAATAAGCGGCGCGCCGCTGGTCGAGCAGCGCCGCGAGGCCGAGCCCCAGCAGCAGGAACACCGACCAGTATTTGCCGAGCATCGAGCCCGCCGCGAACAGTCCCGCGAGCGCGGCCCAGCCCAGGCTCCTCTTTTCATACGAGCGCAGAAAGCAGAACGCGGTCGCCGCCCACAGCGGCAGCAGGATGGTGTTGGCGTTGAACTTCAGCGCGTGGAAATTGAAGAACGGGACGAACGTCATCAGCACCAGGGCCAATGCGCGCTTCTCGCCGTCGAGATAGTCGCCGGCCAGTTTCCAGACGATCCAGAGTGCGGCGCCCGCGACCGACACCGCCAGCAGGTAGAATGACCAGTCGGCGACCGGAAACACCGCGAACCATGCCGCGACGAGCCACGCCGCAAGCGGCGGGTGCTTCGGATAGCCGAGCGCAAGCTCGCGCGACCAAGCCAGCATCTCGATCATGTCGGAATGCAGGTCCTGGCCCGCTTTCGCCAGCACCGCGTAGAGCGTCCAGACCGCCACATAGGCGATGAGCGCAACGGCGGCCGTCCGATCGCGCCGGACAGGATCGCTCAACGCCGCGAGCAGGCGCTCGGCGGGCGCGGCCAGTCGGTCAAGCAGGCGAGCCGTGCTCATGTGGGGTTTTCTGCCGGATTTTCGCGCCGCAGTCCCCGGACCCTTGAAATCAACCCGCGCGGCGCGGGCCGAATAAGGCAACGCGCCGTCTCTATGACACGGCCGGAGCGACGCGGTCCATATGCCGGTCCCGTGCTTGTCGCGGCGGCGGACCGGCCATATCGTTCAGCCCGAAACAGGCTGGCGAGGGCATGTCGGCGACCATCACACTGCTCGACAAAGTCGGCGAGCTCGTCGCTCGCCGGCTGTCGAGAACGACCAGCGGCTACGAGCCCTATGCCGCCGCGCGGCCCGAGCTGGTCGCCATGACCATCCGGCCGGCCGATGTGCTGCTGGTCGAAGGTGCGCGTTCCAAGATCAATTCGGCAATCCGCTATCTCACGCAGTCGACCTGGTCGCATTCGGCGATATATGTCGGGCTGGGCGCGGGCCTGGGCGAGCGCGACGGCGAGCCGCTGGTGCTGGTCGAGGCCGAGCTCGGACAGGGCGTAATCGCCTCGCCGCTGTCGAAATACGACACGTTCAACACGCGCATCTGCCGCCCGGTCGGATTGACGCTCGAAGACCGCGTCAACGTGATCCGTTACGTCTGCGAGCGCATCGGTTATTCCTACGACCTCAAGAACATCATCGACCTGATGCGCTACTTTCTGCCGAACCCGCCGGTGCCGGCGAGCTGGCGGCGGCGCATGATCGCGCTGGGCTCAGGCGAGCCGACACGAGCGATCTGCTCGAGCCTGATCGCGCAGGCGTTCGAGGCGGTCGGCTATCCGATCCTGCCGGAGGTGCGCCGGGTCGACCGCGAGAGCCGCCGGGAAATCCTGCACATCCGGCATCATTCGCTGTACACGCCGCGCGATTTCGACGTTTCGCCGTTCTTCGCGGTGGTGAAGCCGACGATCGAGACCGGATTCAATTACAAATCGATCCAATGGGATCGCAGCCCGGCCCCCGAGCGCGACAACACGGGATGATGACTTGCGACGCCACCTCGCATACCAACGCCGGGGCAGACGATCTGACGCTACAACAAAAGCAACACTCGGCAATAACAAAGCTCAGTAAGAACAACATTCGGGAGAACGCGATGAAGAATGGGCAACACGGGATGAAGGCTGCCTGCGTCGCACTGGCGCTGCTGTTCGCCGCGCATGGCGCCCAGGATGGCGCCCAGGCGCAGTCTGTCGCCGAGTTCTATCGCGGCAAGACCGTCAACGTTTACATCGGCGTGGGCGTCGGCGGCGAATACGACATCCAGGCGCGTCTCGTGGCGCGGCACATCGGCAAGCACATCCCCGGCAATCCCACGGTGGTGCCGCAGAACATGACCGGCGCCGGCGGGCTGCGCATGATCAACTACCTCTACAACGTCGCGCCCAAGGACGGCACCGCGATCGGCATGATCGCCAACGCATTCCCGGCGATGCAGGCAGTCGGCATTTCCGGCGTGCAGTTCGACGCGGCCCAGATGCAGTGGCTCGGCTCGATCGCACCGGGTGTGGAGACCATGGCGGTCTGGCACACCACCGGCGTCAAAAACATCGAGGACGCCCGGAAGAAGGAGATCGTGGCCGGCGCCTCGGCGCGCGGCGCCATCACGTTCATCTATCCGGCGATGATGAACGAGTTCCTCGGCACCAAATTCAAGATCGTCACCGGCTATCCCGGCGGCAACCAGATCAACCTCGCCATGGAGCGCGGCGAGGTCGAGGCGCGAAACAACACCTGGTCGAGCTGGAAGGCCACCAAAGCGGCCTGGCTCGCGGAGAAGAAGGTCAGCGTCATCGCCCAGGCCGGTCCGCGGGCGCCGGACCTCGATGCACCGTCGGTCGAGGATGCCGCCCGCACCCCCGAAGAGCGCCAATTGATCGAGCTCGTGGTCTCCGGCACCCAGCTCGGCCGGCCGATGGCAACCAATGCCGCGCCCGCCGACCGTGTCACCGCGCTCCGGGCGGCGTTTTCCGCGACCATGAAAGACCGCGAATTCGTGGCCGAGGCGACCCAGCTTGGGTTCGAGATCGATCCCATTCATGGCGAGAAAATGCAGAAAATCGTGGAAAAGGTGCTGGCGACGCCGAAGGGCGTGGCGACCCGGGCCAAGGGGCTGATGGAATAGGCGTTATCAGCACGAGTTGAGGTTGCCGCAACGCAACAGCGGTGTTATCTGCGGCCCATGACGGCCTCCGCCATCGACAACATCCGCAATTTCTCGATCGTCGCCCACATCGACCACGGCAAGTCGACGCTTGCCGACCGGCTGATCCAGCTCACCGGCACCATGCAAGACCGCGAAATGGTCGAGCAGGTGCTCGATTCCATGGACATCGAGCGCGAGCGCGGCATCACCATCAAGGCGCAGACCGTCCGGCTCAACTACAAGGCGCGCGACGGCAAGGACTACGTCCTCAACCTGATCGACACGCCCGGCCATGTCGACTTCGCCTATGAGGTGAACCGCTCGCTCGCCGCGGTCGAAGGCTCGCTGCTGGTGGTGGACGCGAGCCAGGGGGTCGAGGCGCAGACGCTCGCCAATGTCTATCACGCCATCGACGCCGGCCACGAGATCGTGCCGGTGCTGAACAAGGTCGATCTGCCGGCGGCGGAGCCCGAACAGGTCAGAAAGCAGATCGAGGACGTGATCGGAATCGACGCATCGAACGCGCTGATGATTTCGGCCAAGACCGGCCTCGGCGTGCCCGAAGTGCTGGAAGCGATCGTCACGCGGCTCCCTGCGCCGAAGGGCGATCGCGACGCGACCCTGAAGGCGCTGCTGGTCGATAGCTGGTACGACGCCTATCTCGGCGTCGTCGTGCTGGTGCGCATCGTCGATGGCGTCCTGAAGAAGGGCCAACGCATCCGCATGATGGGCACCAACGCATCCTACGAGGTGGATCGCGTCGGCGTGTTCAAGCCGAAGCTCACGCCCGCGGACGAGCTTGGGCCGGGCGAGATCGGCTTTCTCACCGCGGCGATCAAGGAAGTGGCCGATACGCGCGTCGGCGACACCATCACCGACGACAGGAAGCCGGTCTCCGAAATGCTGCCCGGCTTCAAGCCGGCCATTCCGGTGGTGTTCTGCGGGCTGTTCCCGATCGACGCCGCAGCCTTCGAGGACTTGCGTGCGGCGATGGGACGGCTTCGTCTCAACGATGCGAGCTTCAGCTTCGAGATGGAAACCAGCGCGGCGCTCGGCTTCGGCTTTCGCTGCGGCTTCCTCGGACTGCTCCATCTGGAGATCATTCAGGAGCGCCTGGAGCGCGAGTTCAATCTCGACCTGATCGCGACCGCGCCGTCGGTCATCTACAAGATGAGCCTGCGCGACGGCTCGCAGATCGAGATTCACAATCCGGTCGACATGCCGGACCCGATGAAGATCCTCGAAATCCAGGAGCCGTGGATCGAGGCGACGATCCTCACGCCCGACGACTATCTCGGCTCGGTGCTGAAGCTCTGCCAGGACCGGCGCGGCGCGCAGGTCGAGCTGACCTATGTCGGCAGCCGCGCCATGGTGAAATACAACCTGCCGCTCAACGAGGTGGTGTTCGACTTCTACGACCGGCTGAAATCGGTGTCGAAGGGTTACGCCTCGTTCGACTATCACCTGACCGACTACAAGGAAGCCGACCTGGTGAAGATGTCGATCCTGGTCAACGAGGAGCCGGTCGACGCGCTGTCCATGCTGGTGCACCGCTCGCGCGCCGAGCAGCGCGGCCGCGCCATGGTGGAAAAGCTGAAAGAACTGATCCCGCCGCACATGTTCCAGGTGCCGATCCAGGCGGCGATCGGCGGCAAGATCATTGCCCGCGAGACCGTGCGCGCCATGCGCAAGGACGTGACGGCCAAGTGCTACGGCGGCGACGTCACCCGCAAGCGCAAGCTTCTCGACAAGCAGAAGAAGGGCAAGAAGAAGATGCGCCAGTACGGGAAGGTCGACATACCGCAGGAAGCGTTCATTGCCGCCTTGAAGGTAGATGTGTGACGCGCGCCTTGCGAGCTACGCGGCGCGCACGCCACGTCCGTTCGTCTTCTTCAACAGCGCCAGGATTTGCTCCGAGACAGACGATCGCGCGCACGATCGCCTGCGAATCGGCGTTGGCGCCGATGTCGTGCACGAACGAGCGGTCGATCTTGATCTTGTCGAACGGGAAGCTGCGCAGGTAGCTCAGCGACGAATAACCGGTGCCGAAATCGTCCATCGAGATACGGACGCCGAGCGCGCGGAGCGCATGCAGCGTCGCGGTCACCAGTTCGCTCTTGTCGAGCAGCAGGGCCTCGGTGATTTCCAGTTCGAGCCGCGTCGGCGCAAGGCTCGCGTCGCCGAGCGCGTCGCGCACCGATTGCAACAGGCTTCTGCTCTTGAACTGGATCGGTGACAGGTTGACCGCGACCTTGACGTCGTCCGGCCAAAGCGCCGCATCGGCGCAAGCGCGCCGCAGCACGTACAGCCCGATCGGCGCGATCAGGCCGGTCTCTTCGGCGACCGGGATGAACTCCGCCGGCGGGATCATCCCGCGCTCGGGGTGCGGCCAGCGGATCAGCGCTTCGAGCGCGTGGATCTCGCCGGTGCCGAGATTGACCAGCGGCTGGTAGTGCACCTCGAAGCTCCCGGCCTGGAGCGCTGAGCGCATGTCCATTTCCAGCCGCCGCCTCGCCTGCACGCGCGCATCCATCTCCGGCTCGAAGAAGCGGAACCCGCCTTTGCCGTCAGCCTTGGCGCGGTAAGGCGCCATGTCGGCGCTCTTCAGCAGCCGGTCGGGATCGTCGCCGTCGCCGGGCGCAAGCGCCGCGCCGATGCTGGCGCCGACCGTCACGGTGTGGCCTTCGAGGTCGAACGGCTGGCTGAATGCAGCCAGCAGCCGCGCCAGGAGATCGCTCACCTGCTCGGGCTTTTCCACGCGGGTCTGGAGAATGGCGAACTCGTCGCCGCCGAGCCGGGCAATGATGTCCTGCTCGCAAAGCTCGGACGCAGCCGCGCGGCGACGCTTTGCAGCAGCACGTCGCCCAGCGAATGGCGAGCGTGTCGTTGACCCACTTGAAGTTGTCGAGATCGATGCACAGCACCGCAAAGCCCGGGCCGCGGTGCATGCCGGCGATCATTTCCTCCATGCGCAGCCGCAGCAGAACGCGATTCGGCAGCGAAGTCAGCGCGTCGTGGTGCGCCATATAGGCGATGTGTGCCTCCGCGCGTTTGCGCGCGGTGATGTCGCCGCATCAGGCGGACTCGCGCTCACCGGCAACGAGTTCGCCAACCGCATCGTCGGCGGCAGCGGCGACGACACCCTGAGTGGCGGCCTGGGCAAGGATGTCCTGGCCGGCGGCGATGGCGCGGACAAGTTCGTGTTCGCGTCGGTCGCCGACAGCAATGCACTCGCCCGCGATATCATTCTGGACTTCGCGCAAGGCAGCGACAAAATCGACCTCTCGGCGATCGATGCGGTGCAGGGCGGCAGCGACAGCGCTTTCAACTTCGTCGGCTCCGCGGCATTGCAGAATGCCGGCGACCTGCGCGCCTACGCCTCGGGCGGCAACACCGTCGTGGCCGCCGACGTGAACGGCGACCACGCGCCGGATTTGCTGATCCTGCTGCGGGGCAACGTCACGCTGACGGGGTCCGATTTCATCCTGTAGGCGGCTCGCGCCGGCGAGCCACCAGCGCGTTTACGCGCGTCTTCGACGCGCTATGGCGAGCGGCCAGCGCGAGCACGGCGGCGCGGCGCTGCACTACCCGCCGATCACCGCAACGCCCTGGATCTCGATCAGCATTCCGGGGCGCGCGAAGTTCGAGACGGTGATCAGCGCGCTTGCCGGGTAATTGCCGCTCGGAAAGAAGCCGGCCCGCATCTCGACGAACCGGTCGCCGTGCCGCGGGTCGATGATGAAGACCGTCATGGTCACCATGTTGGCGAGGCTGCCGCCGCAGTTCTTCAACGTCTTGTCGAGCAGGCTGAAGATGGTTTTGACCTGCGCCTCGAAATTTCCGGAGATATCGTTGCCCTGCTCGTCCTGGGTCGCGGTCTGTCCGGCGAGCCAGACCGTCTTGCCGCCCTGGGTGATGACGGCCGGCGAATAGGCCCGCTTCTTCTGCTGCTCGGATTTGCCCATGTACTCGGCCATTACCGCATCCTCCCGTTTTGCCAGCCGCGGCGCTCGAGCCGCATGCATTTGAGTTTAGCGGGATTTCGGCTTCGCTTGGCCGAAGGCAGCCATGCGCGATTTTTGCATTTGCAACTCATTCGCAATAGCAATAATCTCCTGGCATCGAACAATTCCAAGAGGGGTGGCGTCATGCGTTTCCTACTTCAGGTGATCGCGGCGGGCGTGGCGGGGGCCCTCGCCGGGACCGCGGCGGGCTATGCCGCCGGCAATCTCGCCGGCCAGCAGCCGATCGAGGTCACGGTGGACCTCGGCAAGCCCGGCCAGCACAGCTTCGTGCCCAACAGCATCAAGTTCGAAACCGGCAAGCTCTACAAACTCATCCTGCGCAACCCGAGCGAAGACCCGCACTACTTCACCTCGCACGCGTTCTCGCAGATGATTTTCACGCGCAAGGTCCAGGTGGTGCAGACCCGCGACGGCAAGCCTGTGACGCTCGCCGAGTTCAAGGGCGCGATCCGCGAGGTCGAGGTCTATCCGGGCCACAGCGCCGAATGGTGGTTCGTGCCGGTCGCGGCCGGAAAAGTCACCGACCTGCGCTGCGGCATTGTCGGCAAGGACGGCAAGACCCACGCCGACAGCGGCATGGTGGGTGAGATCGTCATCGAGTGACGACGGCGCGTCAGCGGCTGTACGCGGCCGCTGACTATTCCTGAAATTCCGAGTGCGGCGCCTTCAGCGCGGACGCGGGAGCCGCAGGCTGCGATGACGCCGACGCCAGCGACGGCGGCTCGGCCGGCCGCATGAACAACGCGCCGGTGGAGACCGGCGCGGAATCGTCATGCATCCCAAGCAGCGTCCGCGGCGACGCCTGCTGCGGCTGCACGACCGACGCCGGCAGCGTGACCGGCCCGGCCGAACTCAGCTTCGGCGGGCTTACCACCATACCGCCTGCCGCCGGCGCACTCGGCACTGGCGCACTCAAATTGGCCGGCGCTTCGGGCGTGCGCTTTTTCGCGATCGCCGGCCAGCCGCCGTTGGTGACGACGATGGTGGTGGCGCCCTTGCCCTGCGTCCTCACGATATCGAACAGAACCGCGGCATCCTTCGGATGCAACCGCACGCAGCCGTGCGACGCGCGCTGGCCGAGTCGCGACAGATAGATCGTGCCGTGAATGGCGTAGCCCTCGTCGAAGAAGATCGCGTGCGGCATCGGCGACATGCCGTATTTCCGCGAGAACCACGATTTCTCCAGCCGCTGCGGCGAATAGGTGCCGGCCTTCGGCCCGCCGCCGGTGCCGGTCGACACCTTCCATAGGTGCCGTTCCTTGCCGTCCACCGTCACCGACATGCGCTGGATCGACTTGTCGATCGCAATGACGACTTCAGCGTCGGCCGGTCCGGCCCACATCAGGCAGCATGCAAGGCAGCCGGCGAAGCCAACGCCCGCCATCGCCGCCGCGCCGATCAATCGACGCATTTCCATTCTCCAATAAAGGCGAATTGCCCGATTCCGAGGAAGATTTTCGCAAGGCTGCGCCGCTTGTAAAGGCCACTTCGCTCGAATGACGTGCATAAACTGCGCTGTGCTTCCCCGGTCACAGTGCGGCAAAGTGCGTTGCCGGGCCGGACCGGCTTGAGTAGAAATGGGGCATGTCCCGATTCCATTGGGCTTCCTTTCTGGCACGGACCGTTGCCCTGCTGATCGCAGGGAGCGGGCTCGCGGCCGCGCAGGACCTCGGCACGCTGGAAACAAAGACGCTGCCGCCGCTCGGCAAGCCGGACGATCCGAACACGGCGGCCAAGGACCTGTTCGGCCGCAAGGTGCAGCCCGCAAACATGGCGGCGCGTTCGATCGGCTACTACACGCACGGCTGTCTTGCCGGCGGCGTGTTGCTGCCGATCAACGGCAAGACCTGGCAGGTGATGCGGATCTCCCGCAACCGCAACTGGGGCCATCCGGAGCTTGTGAAAACGCTTGAGCGTCTTGCCAACAAGGCGCCATCGATCGGCTGGCCCGGATTGCTGATCGGCGACATGGCCCAGCCACGCGGCGGACCGATGCTCAACGGCCATTGGAGCCATCAGGTCGGGCTCGACGCCGACGTGTGGCTGACGCCGATGCCGGAGCGGGAGCTGTCGCGCAAGGAGCGCGAGGAGATGATGGCGACCAATGTGGTCGCCGAGGACTGGATGGACGTCAATCCGAAGGTGTGGTCGGAAAAGTACGTCGCGCTCTACAAGATGGTTTCCAAGGACCCGGAGGTCGAGCGCGTGCTCGCCAACCCGGCGATCAAGAAGGCGCTGTGCCGCGACGTGAAGGGCGACCGCTCCTGGCTGCACAAGGTGCGCCCGGTGTACGGCCACAACTATCACTTCCACATCCGCATCGGCTGCCCGAAGGACAGCCCTGAGTGCAAGGGTCAACCGGTGCCGCCGTCCGACGAAGGCTGCGGCGCGGACCTCGCCTGGTGGTTCGAGAAGAAGAACCTCGCCCCCTCACCGGGCGGTGTGCGAAAGCCGCTTCTGATGTCGGCGCTGCCGGCGGCCTGCAAGCAGGTCCTGCTGGCGAACTAAATTCCTGCATTTGCGCATGTCCTTTTCGGAAAACCGGTAGCCACCCCGGATCGAGTCCGGGCAGGCTTTTTCCGGGACATGCGCTGGTCTTACTGCGTCAGAAGAGCCGAGACGTTGTTATTGTGCCCTCTCCTTTTGGGAGAGGGCTACACCAAACGTACAGCAGGCTGGGTTGGGTGAGGGGTTACGGTCTATCGATGAACCGTAACCCCTCACCCATGCGAATGTATTGCACTGTTCATGGTGCCCTCTCCCAAAAGGAGAGGGCGCAGTAACGCACGCCGGCGTTTTTTTGACGCAGTAGGACTAGGCTCGCCACGCCGTCTCAGATCAGCTTGAAAACCCGCGCGAGCTGAAACAGCGAAAGCGTGACGATCAGGCAACCGACCGCGGTCATCAGCGCGCGGGCCGATATCTTTTTCACCGCCCAGCCGCCGAGCGGGGCTGCGAGAACACCGCCGAGCACCAGCGGCAGGAGATGCTGGAGCGGGGCGGTGCCAAGCTCGACGAAGAAGGTGGTGGCCGCCGCGGTGGTGACGAAGAACTCGGTGACATTGACCGATCCCACGGTCTGGCGCGGCGGATGGCCCGAGCCGAGCAGCGTCGTCGCCACCACCGGGCCCCAGCCGCCGCCGCCGCTGGCATCGAGAAACCCGCCGGCAAAGCCGACCGGCGGCAACCACTTCGCCGGATCGCTTCGCTGCGGCGCGATGCGGAACGACTTCAGCAAAATGTAGCAGCCCATCACCAGCAGATAGAGGTAGACCCAGCGGCGCGCCGCGACGAGATCGAGGTTGGACAGGATCCACGCGCCGAGCACCGCGCCGAGCACGCCCGCAATGCCGAGCCGCATCACGAAGCGCCAGTCCACGTTGCGGTGATAGATGTGCGAGGCCGCCGACGCGCCGGTGGTGAAGACCTCGGCGGTGTGCACCAGCGCGCTGGCATGCGCCGCCGGCAGGCCGAGCATCAGCAGCGCGCTGTTGGTGAGAACGCCGTAAGCCATGCCGAGCGCGCCATCCACAAGTTGCGCGCAAAACCCGACCGCAAGCAGCACAAAAAATTCAGCTGTCATGCAACGCCCCTCAAAGGCGGCCCCGGGGACGCCTTGCCGCGTCCCTGCAAAATCCCGACCACGACAACGGCACAGGCCGGCAATAGTTTCAGGCAAATACCGCCTTACCGGCGGGCATCCTCCCGGATCATTCCCGCGGCTTTTTCCGCGATCATGATGACCGGAGAATTGGTGTTGCCGGAGGTTATCGTCGGCATCACCGAGGCATCTGCGACGCGAAGGCGCTCGATGCCGAACACGCGCAAACGCTCGTCCACCACCGCCATCGGATCGCTCGGAAGCCCCATCTTCGCCGTGCCGACCGGATGGAAGATGGTGGTGCCGACGTCGCCCGCGGCCTTCGCAAGTGCCGCTTCGTCATCATTGCGCACGTTCTCGCCCGGCAGATATTCGACCGGCTTGAACGGCGCCAGTGCGGGTTGCGCGACGATGTTTCGCGTCACGCGGATCGAATCGGCGGCGACGCGCCTGTCCTCGTCGGTCGACAGATAATTCGGCTGGATCGCGGGCGCGTCCGCGGGATCGGACGTCTTCAGCCGGATGTGGCCGCGGCTGGTCGGCTGCACATTGGCCACGCTCGCGGTGAAGGCCGGGAACGCGTGCAGCGGTTCGCCGAACCGGTCGAGCGACAAAGGCTGCACGTGATACTGGATGTTGGCGCGTTCGCGCTTTGCATCGGAGCGGGTGAACAGCCCGAGCTGCGACGGCGCCATGGTCAGCGGGCCGCGCCGGCGCAACGCATAGTCGAGGAAAATCTGCGCGCGGCCGAACAGCGAGGCGTACATTTCATTCAATGTCTTGACACCCGTGACCTTGTAGATCATCCGCAGTTGCAGGTGGTCCTGCAGGTTCTCGCCGACGCCGGGCTTGTCCAGCACAAGCGGAATCCCGAGCGACGAAAGCTGCGCCGCGGGACCGACGCCGGACAGCAGCATGGTCTGCACCGAGCCGATCGAGCCCGCGGCGAGGATCACCTCGCCCTTGCAGCGCGCGACTTTCGTCTCGCCGTTCTGCATGAACTGCACCCCGTTGGCGCGCCGGCCGTCGAACGTCACGCGTTCGACCATGCAGCCGGTCTCGAGCCGCAGGTTCTGCCGGTGCAGCACCGGCTTGAGGAAGCCGCGCGCCGCCGACCAGCGGCGCCCGAGCTTCTGGTTGACGTGGTAGGGCGCGGAGCCCTCGTTGTCGCCGGTGTTGAAATCGACGATGCGCTTGATGCCGGCCTGCTCGGCGGCGGCGCGGAACGCGTCCAGCAGGTCCCATCGCACGCGCGGATGCTCGATCCGCCACTCGCCGCCGACCGCGTGATGCTCGCCGTCGCCGAGGAAGTGATGCTCGTGCTTCTTGTAGATCGGCAGCACGTCGTTCCAGCCCCAGCCGGTGAGGCCGAGCTGCCGCCAGTGGTCGTAGTCGGCGGCCTGGCCGCGCATGTAGATCATGGCGTTGATCGACGACGAGCCGCCGATCACCTTGCCGCGCGGATAGGCGAGCGACCGGCCGTTGAGACCCGGCACCGCCTCGGTCTTGAACATCCAGTCCGAGCGCGGATTGCCGATGGCGAACAGATAGCCGACCGGAATGTGAAACCAGATCCAGTTGTCGCGGCCGCCGGCTTCCAGCAGCAGCACGCGGCTTCCCGGATCGGCGGACAGCCGGTTTGCCAGCACGCAGCCGGCCGAGCCCGCGCCGACGACGATGTAGTCATATTCGCCTTCCAGCAGCGCCGCCTCGGACATCATGCCTCCCGCATTTTGCCGCCAGTGTGCTGTGCCGGGAGGTGCGGCGCAATCGCCGCCTGCTCGAACCGCCCTCCTCCCTGCCCCGGTGACAGGCCGCGCCGGGCTTGCTAAACAGGTTGCAGACCCACGGCGCTCCGTGCGTGCGCCGCGATTGTCCGGAACGGCGATTCCGACAGGTCGATCCACGACATTCGATGCCTGGCCATAGCGCGTCGAAGACGCGCGTAAACGCGCTGGTGGCCATTGCGCCCGAGGAGAACCGCCATGCTGACACGCGCCACCCTCGCCCTGCTTGCCGTTCTGATCACGGCCTGGCCCGCCCGCACGCAGGAGCAGACCGTCACCGTGTTCGCCGCGGCGTCGCTGAAGAACGCGCTCGACGACATCATCGCCGCCTACGGCCGCAACTTCGGCCGCAAGGTGGTGGCGAGCTATGCTGCGTCGTCGGCGCTGGCGAAGCAGATCGAGGAAGGCGCACCGGCCGACGTGTTCGTCTCGGCCGACAAGGAGTGGATGGACTACGCAGCGCAGAAGAAGTTCATCGTTCCGAAGTCGCGCATCAACCTCCTGGGCAACCGGCTGGTGCTGATCGCGCCCAAGGATTCCAAGCTCGACGAGGTGAAGATCGGGCCGGGATTCGATATCGCAAAGCTCGCCGGCGACGGACGCATCGCGGTGGCCGACGGGCGCGCGGTGCCGGCCGGAAAATACGCCAAGGCGGCGCTGGAGAAGCTCGGCGGCTGGGGCGCGGCCGAGAGCAAGCTTGCTCCGACGGAAAACGTGCGCGCCGCGCTGGCGCTGGTCGGCCGCGGCGAAGCGCCGCTCGGCATCGTCTACGAGACCGACGCCAGGATCGAGCCGAATGTGAAGATCGTCGGCCGGTTTCCCGACAATTCGCATCCGCCGATCGTCTATCCGGCGGCGCTGACCGCAAATGCGAAGCCGGATGGCGCGAAGTTCTTCGCGTTCCTCAGCTCGGGCACCGCGCTGGTGTTCTTCGAGCGCCACGGCTTCACCTATCTGGTGAAAGCGGGACCGTAATCCGCAGTGTTTAGCCTCACGCCCGAAGAATGGACTGCGGTCGAGCTGTCGCTGCGCATCGCGCTGGTGGCGACCTTCGTGGCGCTGCCGTTCGGGCTCGCCGTCGCCTGGCTGCTCGCGCGCAAGGACTTCTGGGGCAAGGCGCTGCTCGACGGCATCGTGCATCTGCCGCTGGTGCTGCCGCCGGTGGTGACCGGCTATCTGCTGCTGGTGACGTTCGGGCGCAGAGGTTTGGTCGGATCGTTCCTGGCCGACATCGGCATCGTGTTCTCGTTCCGCTGGACCGGAGCCGCGCTCGCCTGCGGCATCATGGGGTTTCCGCTGCTGGTTCGCGCCATCCGGCTGTCGTTCGAGGCGATCGACCGAAGGCTGGAGGATGCGGCGTCCACGCTCGGCGCCAACCGTCTCTGGACCTTCTTCACCGTCACGCTGCCGTTGGCGCTGCCCGGCGTGATCGCCGGCATGGTGCTGTGCTTTGCCAAGGCACTCGGCGAGTTCGGTGCGACCATCACCTTCGTCTCCAACATTCCCGGCGAGACGCAGACCATTTCGGCCGCGATCTACACCTTCACGCAGATTCCGGGCGGCGACGCCGCGGCATTCCGGCTGGTGGCGATCGCGGTGGTCATCGCGCTGTTCGCGCTGATCGCCAGCGAATGGTTCGCCCGGCGCGCCGGCATGCGCTATCACGGAGACTGACGATGCTTGCGGTCGACGTGGAGAAGAAGCTCGGCAGCGTGCAGATCGCCGTGCGATTTGCGACCACCGGCAGCGCCACCGCGCTGTTCGGCCCCTCGGGCGCAGGCAAGACCTCCGTCGTCAACATGATTGCGGGGCTGCTGAAGCCCGATCGCGGCCGCATCGCGCTCGGCGACACGGTGCTGTTCGACAGCGCGGCGCGGATCGACGTGCCGGCGCATCGCCGCCGTATCGGCTACGTCTTTCAGGAAGGCCGCCTGTTTCCGCACATGACGGTCGCGCAGAACCTCGACTACGGGCGAAGGATGAGCGGGCTTCCGGCCGACGATACCGAACGCGAGCGGATCGTGGCGTTGCTGAATATCGGCGGGCTGCTCACGCGGCGGCCGGGCCATCTGTCGGGCGGCGAGCGCCAGCGCGTCGCGTTCGGCCGCGCGCTGCTGATGAAGCCGCGGCTGCTCCTGCTCGACGAACCGCTCGCTTCGCTGGACCGCGCCCGCAAGCTGGAAATCCTGCCCTATCTGGCGCGGCTGCGCGACGAGTCGCAGGTGCCGATGATTTACGTCAGCCATCAGGCCGGCGAGATCCAGCGGCTGTGCTCGCAGGTGGTGCGGATCGAGGACGGTCGCGTCGAGGCATCCGGCGGGCTGGAGTTGCTGGGCGAGGCGGCGCACTGACCCCAACCCGCGCGCAGCGCGGGACCTGGAACAAACAATGCTAGGCTCCGCCGATGCACCCGCCCGAGCGCATCGTCTGCCTGACCGAAGAGACCGTGGAGACGCTCTATCTCCTCGGCGAGGAGCGCCGCATCGTCGGCGTGTCGGGCTATGCGGTGCGGCCGCCGCGGGTGCGGCGCGAGAAGCCGCGGGTGTCGGCCTTCATCAGCGCCGACGTGCCGAAGATCCTCGCGCTCGATCCCGACCTGGTGCTGACGTTCTCGGATTTGCAGGCGGATATCGCGGCCGAGCTGATCCGCAAGGGCGTCGCGGTGCACGCGTTCAACCAGCGCGACGTGAACGGCATCCTGGCGATGGTCCGCACGCTCGGCGCTCTCGTCGGCGCGGGCGCCAGGGCCGACGCGCTGGTGCAGTCGCTGGAAGCACGGCTGACCGCGGCGCGGCAGCGCGCGGAGCGCCTCGCTCACCGGCCGCGGGTCTATTTCGAGGAATGGGACGAGCCGATGATCTCCGGCATCGGCTGGGTCTCGGAGCTGATCGAAATCGCGGGCGGCATCGACGTGTTCAAGGAGCTTTCGGCGCACAAGGGCGCGAAGGAACGCATCGTCACGGCCGATCAGGTGACCGCGGCCAGGCCCGACATCGTCATTGCCTCCTGGTGCGGCAAGAAATTCGTGCCGGAAAAATTCGCAGAGCGGCCGGGCTTCGATGCCATTCCGGCGGTCCGGAACGGGTTCCTGCGCGAGGTCAAATCGGCGCTGATTCTCCAGCCGGGACCTGCGGCGCTGACCGACGGGCTCGATGCGCTGGCGGCGATTGTGGCGGAGTGGGCGGCGCAGCGGTCCGAGCAAGTCGCCTGAGCCAAGGTCGCTTGAACGGCCGAAAAGTGCTAGTCTGCCACTGCTTCGCGATGGAACCCGACCGATGACCCCACGCACCGATTCCGCCGCCGCGCTCCGCCAAGACCTGCGCCAAGACCTGCTGCTGGCGCTGTTTCTGGTTGTGCTCTGCGTCGGCATGCGGCTGCTGCCGCATGTGTCGAATTTCTCGCCGGTCGCCGCCACGGCGCTGTTCGCCGGCATGACGCTCTCCCGGCGCTGGCTCGCCATCGCAGTCCCGCTCGCGGCGATGCTGCTGAGCGACGTGTTCCTCGAAGGCTACGGCTGGCGGATGATGGCCGTGGTCTACGCAGCCCTCGTGCTGCCCGCGGTCATCGGCATGCTGGCGCGCGGCCAGCGCGTCTGGCCGGTGGCGATCGGCGGGGCGCTTGCCTCATCGCTGATCTTCTATGCGATGACCAATTTCGCGGTCTGGGCGCTCACCGGGCTGTACAGCACGGACGCGAAGGGACTGCTGGAATGCTACGTCGCGGCGCTGCCGTTCCTGAAACATACGGTCGCGGGCGACCTGTTCTGGAGCGTGGCGCTGTTCGGCGGCGCGTTCCTGCTGCGCCGGTGGCAAGAGCGGAACCGGGAACAGCCGGCCACCCTCGCCTCGCAGGTCTAGCAGGCTGCTGAAAACCCTCCGCCGTCATTCCGGGACGCCGCGAAGCGGCGGACCCGGAATCCAGAAAAGCAGGAAATCCCGCTGTTCTGGATTCCGGGTTCGCGCCCATAGCGCGTCGAAGACGCGCGTAAACGCGCTTATGGGCGCGCCCCGGAATGACCGCGGAGGGTTTTTCAGCAACCTACTAGGACTTCGCACGCCGCAGCCGCGCCCGCAGGCGCCGGGCGATCCGGCGCGCCAGCACCAACGCTTTCTCGATCTTGGTGCGCGGCACCGGCTCCGGGTCCGCCAGTTGCAGGCCGACCGTGACGACGCGGTCGTTGGTCACCGTATGGGCCACGAGCTTCACCGGGCCGAGCGGGATCGCGTCGTTCGGCCGCGGCGCGTGCTTGATGAAATAGAGCGCGAAGAAGTCCGCGAGCGGCGTCTGCGCGTCTTCCGGCGAAATCTCCAGGCCGTAGATCTCGGCCAGCGCGCCGAGCGTGGTCTCGCCCGGCACGAAGAAATCCTCGACCAGATCGGCCTCGGCCGAAGCCTGCGGCGGCCGCTCCGCGAAGAAACGGTCGAGCGCCTGCACGCGGTCCGGCGGAGCGAGAAAATAGACGTGGTCGCCCACGCGGACGGTCGAAGCCTCCTCCGGCGTTTGGACGCGGTCGTCGCGCACGACCAGCGTCAACTTGGCCCATGACGGCGTGATGCCGCGGCGCAGGAACGGGCTGTCGGCCACCACCGGATAGCCGACCAGTTCGTGCTTCAGCGTGCCGGGCAGGTCGAGCTCGGTGCGGCGGGCGTTGACGTCCATGCGCGGCAGGCCGATGCGGAGAAAGCGCGCCGCCTCGCCGATGGACCAGCCCTGGATCAAAAGCGACAGCATCACCACCACGAAGGCGACGTCGAAGTAGTAGTGCGCGCCCGGCAACCCGACCAGCATCGGGATCGCGGCGAGAAACACCGAGACCGCGCCGCGCAGGCCGACCCAGGAGACGAACAGCTTCTCGCGCAGGCTGAAGCGGAACGGCGCGAGGCAGACCATCACCGCCGCGGGCCGCGCGATCAGCATCAGCGCCAGCGCCACGGCGAGCGCCGGCAGCAGCCGCTGCGGCAGCCGTTCGGGCCAGGCGAGCAGGCCGAGCAGGACGAACATGGCAATCTGCGCAAGCCAGGTCGACGCGTCGAGAAACGTGACGATGGCGCCGTGCGCGCGGGTTTCCCGGTTGCCCACCAGGAGGCCGGCGATATAGACCGCGAGGAAGCCCGAGCCGTGCAGCGCCTCGGCAAGGCCGAACGTCACGAGCGCGCCGGTCGCGACGAACGGCCCGTGCATGCCCTGCGGCAGTTCCAGCCGGTTGAGCACCTGCACCATCGCGAGACCGCCGAGCCAGCCGAAGACCGCGCCCACGACGGCCTCCTGAACCAGGAAGGAGGCGATGTCGGTCCAGGCCTTGTGGCCGGAGAGCAGGATTTCCACCAGAACGATGGTCAGGAAGATCGCGAACGGGTCGTTGATGCCGGATTCGACCTCCAGCGTGGCGCTGACGCGCGGGCGAAGCCGCAGGCCCTTGGCATGCAGCAGGAAGAACACGGCCGCGGCGTCGGTCGAGGCCATCACCGCGCCGACCAGCAGTGCCTCGGTCCAGTTGAGTCCGAGCACCCAGACGGCGGCAGGCGCGGTCAGCCCCGCGGTGATCAGCACGCCCACGGTGGCGAGCAGCCCGGCCGGGCCCAGCACATTGCGGAAGGTGGCGAGCTTGGTGCGCAAGCCTCCGTCGAACAGGATCAGGCCGAGCGCCACGGAGCCCACGGTGTAGGCGAGCTGCACGTCGTCGAACTTGATGCCGCCGAGGCCGGATTCGCCCGCCAGCATGCCGACCAGAAGGAAGACCAGCAGCAACGGGGCGCCGAAGCGCAACGCAACCAGGCTCGACATGATGCCGGCCAGCACCAGCACCGCGCCGAACAGGATCGTCAGGCTGATTGAATCGATCGTTTCCATTGCCGTCCTTGCGTCTCTTCTATTGAAGGGACGCGACGGCGGAACGCAACGAAAAATCTTGGCGACGTGTCGAAATCTCTCCGCGGGTCATTCCGGGGCGCTCGCCATCAGCACGTTCACGCGCGTCTTCGGCGCGCTATGGCGAGCGAGCCCGGAATCCAGTCACGCAGGAATTCTCTCCGTAACTGGATTCCGGGCTCGCGCCTTCCGGCGCGCCCCGGAATGACCCGCGGGACGTTCACCGTCAGGACAACGGCGGAATGCCTTCGATCATCGCCTTGGCGGTTTCGTGCTCGCTCATCACCACCGCGGTCGCGCCGTGCTTCTTCAGGTGCTCGATCTCGGCCTCGGAATGGGCGCGCGCAATGATCGGAAGCCCCGTGTTGAGCCTGCGGGCCTGATCGACCACCTGTCCGCCCTCGAAGGCGTCCGGGATCGCGACCAGAAGGCAGCGTGCGGCCGGCAGGTTGGCCGCGGCGACGATCTCGGGGTCGGCGGCGTTGCCGGCGATGGTCTCGAAGCCGCGCTGGCGCGCCCGCTCGGCGTTGTCCGGGGCGTTGTCGATCACCAGCATCGGCACGCCGGCCGGGCGCAGCGCCTCGCCGATGAAGCCGCCGACCCGGCCGTGCCCGACCAGCACGATATGGCCGGTCAGCGCCGTCACGGGCACCGGCTCGCGCGGTCCGTCGGCTTCGGCGGCCGGGGCCGGGACAGGCTTCGCCGCATCGGGGCCGGCGAGAACGCGGTCCAGCAGCGCGAACAGGAACGGGTTCAGCATAATGGACAGGATCGCGCCGGCCAGGATCAGGTCGCGGCCCCGCTCGGGCATCAGGCCGAGCGTCACGCCCAGCGCCGCCAGGATGAACGAGAATTCGCCGATCTGGGCGAGGCTTGCCGAGATCGTCATCGCGGTGGCGTGAGAATGGCCGAACACGCGGACGATGGCGTAGGCGGCGACCGACTTGCCGAACACGATGATGGCGACCGTCGCCAGCACCAGCATCCAGTGCTGCATCACCGCCATCGGATCGAACAGCATTCCGACCGACACGAAGAACAGGACCGCGAAGGCGTCGCGCAGCGGCAGCGATTCGTTGGCGGCGCGCTGGCTCAGCTCGGATTCGCTCAGGATCATGCCCGCGAAGAAGGCGCCCAGCGCAAACGACACGTCGAACAGCATGGCCGCGCCGTAGGCGACGCCGAGCGCGATGGCGAGAACCGCCAGCCGGAACAGTTCGCGCGAGCCGGTGTGCGCCACATAGTGCAGGAGCCAGGGGATGGCGCGGCGGCCGATCACCAGCATGACGACGACGAAGGCCCCGACCTTGCCGATGGTGAGAAGGAGCGGCAGGCCGAGCGTCACGAAATCGGCGCCGGACTGGCCCTTCAGGATGCCGGCAAGCGGCGGCAGCAGCACCAGAGCGAGGACCATCGCGATGTCCTCGACGATCAGCCAGCCCACCGCGATGCGGCCGCGCTCGGTCTCGATCAGCCGGCGCTCCTGCATCGCCCGCAGCAGGACGACCGTGGAGGCGACCGAAAGCGACAGCCCGAACACCAGGCCTGCGCCGAACGTCCAGCCGAAGGCGTGCGCCAGCGCCATGCCGAGCAGCGTCGCCACGGCGATCTGGGCGACCGCACCGGGGATGGCGATGGCGCGGACCGACAGCAGGTCCTTGAGCGAGAAATGCAGGCCGACGCCGAACATCAGCAGGATGACGCCGATTTCGGCAAGCTGGTCCGCGATGTGCTGGTCGGCGATGTAGCCGGGCGTGAACGGGCCGATCAGCACGCCGGCCAGCAGATAGCCGACCAGCGGCGAGGCCTTGAGCCGGTGCGCGACCGCACCCAGCACGAAGGCCAGCACGAGCCCGATGACGATGGTGGCGATCAGCGGGGTGTGATGCGGCATGCGGAAGGATGAACAGCACAATGGCGCGGCGCGCAAGCGCGCATGTGGGCGCAGCTGCCTCACCACGTCATTCCGGGGCGCGGGCGAAGCCCGCGAGCCCGGAATCCAGACCAAAACTCCGCGCGCTCAGCGGCAGATTTCCGGATACAGGTCACGCCAATCGGGATTGCTCTCCTCAATCAGTCGTATTTTCCATTCGCGGCGCCACTTCTTGAGTTCTTTCTCCCGCGTGATGGCCGTAACCGGATCGTCGTAGGTTTCGAACCAAACCAGCCGGTCAACATCGTAACGCGACGTGAATCCTTTCAATATCTTGTTCTTGTGCTGATAGACGCGTTGAACCAAATGCCGGGTCACGCCCAAATAGAGCGTTCCATCCTTCCGGCTTGCCATGAGGTACACGTACATGGCCCTACCGTGCGTCTGGATTCCGGGCTCGCGCCTTCGGCGCGCCCCGGAATGACCGCGGAGAGGTTTGCGCTAGAAACCCACCTTGTCGCCGCCCTTGAGCGACAGGATCTCGCGCGCGTCGTCCGGGCGTGGCGATTTCGAGGCCGATGCCCTCCAGAATCTGCCGCACTTTCTTCACCTGCTGGGCATTGCTTTCGGCGAGCTTGGCCCGGTCCGAGCCAGAGCGAATCCTCCATGCCGACGCGGACGTTGCCGCCCATCGCCGCGGCTTGCGCGGCGATCCGCATCTGGCTGGCGCCGGCGCCCAGCACCGACCAGTGATAGTTGTCGCCGAGCAGCCGGTCGGCGGTGCGCTTCATCATGATGACGTCTTCGGGATGCGTGCCGATGCCGCCGAGAATGCCGAACACCGACTGCACGAACACCGGCGGCTTCACCACGCCGCGGTCGAGGAAGTGCTTCAGCGTGTAGAGATGGCCGATGTCGTAGCACTCGATCTCGAAGCGGGTGTCGTTGCCGGCGCAGGTGGTGAGGATGAATTCGATGTCGGCCAGCGTGTTCTTGAACATGCCCTTGCGCGTGCCTTCGAGATACGGCTCCTCCCAGTCGTGTTTGAACTTGCCCTTGTAGCGGGGGATCATCGGGTAGAGCCCGAAGTTCATCGTGCCCATGTTCAGCGAAGCGACCTCGGGCTTGAAGGTCGCGGCCGGCTTGACCCGCTCCTCGACCGACATGGTCGGCGAGCCGCCGGTGGTGATGTTCACGACGACGGGGGAGCGCTGCTTGATCACCTTGAGGAAGGGCGCAAAGGCCTCCGGCGTCTGATCGGGCCGGCCGTCCTGCGGATTGCGCGCGTGCAGATGCACCACGGCGGCGCCGGCCTCGGCCGCGCCGATCGCGGCGTCGGCGATCTGCTGGGCGGTGATCGGCAGATGCGGCGACATCGAGGGCGTGTGGATCGAGCCGGTGACGGCGCAGGTGATGATGACTTTGGGACTCTTGGCCACGGTTCACTCCCTCGGTGTTTTGCGGCAAAGCTTAAGCAAACATTGGCGGATTGCGGAAGCCCCTAACTCAGAGGCTGTCGGCAAAACACTCCGCCGTCATTCCGGGGCACGCCCGCCAGCGCGTTTACGCGCGTCTTCGACGCGCTATGGGCGTGAGCCCGGAATCCAGACGCAAGCACCGCCTTCTCAACTGGATTCCGGGCTCGCATGCTTCGCATGCGCCCCGGAATGACCGGGGGAGAGATTGCTGGCAACAATCGATGGCTCGGCGTAAGGCTCGCGCGATGACAGCGCCCGCATCCCGGACCACCGTCGTCGGCGTCCTCTGCGGCGCCGGCGCGGCCGTGCTGTGGGCGGCAGGCTTCGTCGCGGCGCGCCACGGCATCGACATCGGGCTGACGGCGTCGGACATCACCTTCCACCGCTGCTTCTGGGCAGGCCTCGTGCTGCTGCCGCTGGCCTGGCGCGACGGGCTCGCCGACCTCAACGGCATCGGCTGGGGGCGCGGCCTCGTGCTCACGTTTCTCGGCGGGCCGGGCATCGCCTTCGTCAGCTATTCCGGATTCCATCTCGTGCCGCTCGGCCATGGCGGCGTGATCCAGCCCTCCAGCGCGGCGCTGTTCGGGCTCCTGCTCGCGACCGTCGTGCTGCTCGAGCGCCTGCCGCCGCGGCGTGCGGCCGGCGCGGGCGTGATCGTCGTGGGATTGTGCGTGATCGGCGCCGAGGCGATTGCGACCATCGGCGCGCACGGTCTGCTCGGCGACGCCATGTTCGCGCTGGCGGGCCTGATGTTCGCGGGCTTCGGCACGCTGTTGCGGCGCTGGCGCGTGCCGCCGATGCGCGCCACCGTCGCGGTCAGCGTCCTGTCGATGGCGGTGCTGCCGGTGTACTGGGGCCTGTTCGGCTTCGAGCGGCTGATCGCGTTCGGGCTTTGGGAAAACCTGCTGCAGGCCGTGATCCAGGGCCTGCTGGCGGGACCCGCGGCGATCTACCTGTTCACGCGCGCCATCGTGATGCTCGGCGCCGGCCGCGCCTCGGTGTTCCCGACGCTGGTGCCGCCGAGCACGCTGCTGATCGGCTGGCTCGCGCTCGGCACCCTGCCGACCTGGATGCAGCTTCTGGGCCTCGTCATCGTCTTGGCCGGATTCCGCCTGACCCAGCGAAATTAGCAGACTGTTGAAAAACTCTCCGCGGTCATTCCGGGACGCCGCGGAGCGGCGGACCCGGAATCCAGTAACAGCGGGAATCCCTGCTTTTCTGGATTCCGGGTTCGCGCCTTCGGCGCGCCCCGGAATGACGGCAACGTTGGCGTCTGTGCGGTTCGCTGCGAATCGCGTAATCCCGCAATTGTCGAATTCGGCAGGCTCATGGACGCAACGGATTTCCAGGACGCCCTTGTGGCCATCGTCACCACGATCCGGCTGACGCTGCGCACCGAGCTGTCGTCGATCTGGCTGCCGATCCAGTTCGGCGTCATCGCGCTGACGGCGATCGCCGCGGTCGGGCTCTCGGCGCTGGTGCGGCGGAAGTTCGACCTCGCCGCGGTCACCATGGGGTGGCCGGGCTATCTGCGGCTCGCCGCCCGCGCGGTGATCGACAATTTCGCGGTGCTGGCATTCATTCTTCTGATCAGCATCGTCCGCACCGGCATCGAGGCCGACGGTTTCCCATCCGCGGACCTATCTGCTGATCGTTGCGAACAATCTCGCCACCGCCTGGGTGGCCATCGCGATCCTGACGAGCCTGATCCGAAACCACTTCATCAATCGCGTGGTCGCGGTCACCGCCTGGACCATCGCGGCGCTGAGCATCATGGGCCTGCTCGACGGCACGGTGGCGGCGCTCGATTCGCGCGCGATCGTGCTCGGCGGCCTGCGCATCACGCCGCTTCTGATCCTCAAGACATCCGTGCTGCTGCTGCTGGCGATCTGGGCTGCCACGGCGGTCAGCAACTTCCTCGACCGCCGCGTGCAGGCGTCGCCGGACCTGACGCCATCCATGCAGGTGCTGCTCGGCAAGCTCATTCGCATTACCATGATGGCGATCGCCATCATCGTCGTGCTGAGCGCGTCGGGCATCGATCTGTCGGTGTTTGCGATCGCGACCGGCGCGGTCGCCGTCGGCGTGGGTCTCGGTTTGCAGAAGATCGTCGCCAACTTCGTCAGCGGCATCGTGTTGCTCGCCGACAAGTCGATCAAGCCGGGCGACGTCATCAGCATCGGCGAGCATTTCGGCTGGGTGACCCACATGGGCACCCGCTACACGGCGGTCGATCTCAGGGACGGACGCGAGCTGCTGGTCCCGAACGAGGACCTCGTCACCCAGCGGGTGATCAACTGGTCCTACACCAGCGACCGGATGCAGCTTCAGATCAAGTTCAACACGACCTACGACACCGACATCAAGACGACGCAGGCCGCGGCGGTCGAGGCGGCGCTGAGCGTGGCGCAGGTGATGAAGGATCCCGCGCCGTCGTGCCACATCACGGCGTTCGGTGCGACCGCGCTGGAATACGTGCTGTGGATGTGGATCAAGAGCGCGTCCGAAGGACCGACGCGGGTGCGCAGCGCCGTGATGATCGCGATGTGGGAGGCGTTCGAGCAGCAGGGGATTACGATTCCGAAGCCCGGCCCGACGCGGGTGATCCTCGACCAGCCCTCGCCGCCGGCGTGACTCTCCCGCGGTCATTCCGGGACGCCGCGAAGCGGCGGGCCCGGAATCCAGACGCAGACACCGCCTTCTCAACTGGATTCCGGGCTCGCCCATAGCGCGTCGAAGACGCGCGTAAACGCGCTGAGGCGCGCGCCCCGGAATGACGGCGGGGGTGGCCGCAACCGCTGCCGCATCGCCTTCCATTCATTGCTCATGACTTCGCGATCCCTGGCTTTGGTCTCGGGCGCCCGGGCCGGCCCGTTTCCCTTTTTTCCGTCCCTCTCGAAAGAGGCGATGGAGCGCCGGGAGGCGCCACCGGCGGATCGCCGCCGGTTGCCGAACCCAAATCCGGGGTTCGGCGCGCGCCACGGCAGGTCCCCTGTTACCAGGGGTTGCCGCTTTCGGGCGCGCGGGCCCAGTAACGTAGGACCCGGCGCCTCCCGGCGCTCCAACGCGATGCCGTTGTCGGGCACCGCACCTTGCTCCGTCTGCAAACGCCGCGATCGATCGACGGCGATTTCGACTGAGCAGGCATCAGGAACATATCGCGAACAAATGGCGTGTCAACCCGTCAGCAAGCGCGAAACGCCGGCATTTCCGGGAAGACCCAAACTATTGGAATTGCTATCTTTATGGCGCTTCATCCACCGAGGCAGCCACGGCCCGTAGATCAGTTCGCGGGCGACTCTCCGTTCCGGAAAGCCCGGCGCGGGCAAGATGCTCCAGTCCAGCTCGGACCGGGACGGCGCGGGGTTTCCTTTCAGCTTGACGGTCGTGGCGCCCCAATCCCTGCAGTCGAGCGTCGTGTACTTGATCCATTGGCGCAGGCGAACGTTGTGGCGAAGCTGCCACCGCACGGCGAGGCCGAAACGTCCGGTCTTCGTGTTGTAGAAGCCGGGCGACTTGCCGCGGCTTCGGCCGTGTCCGTGGATCAGGCAGAGCTTTTCGGCGCCCGTTTCCCAAGCCTGCTGGATAATCCTGGCGAGCCCATCGCCCTTGGGATTCTTCCGTCGATAGCCGTTCAGATTGAGATCCTTCGGGCGATAGCTATGCAGATCGATTTTCATCTGCGGGTCCGATCGACGACGTTCAAAGACGGGTGCCATGAATAGAACAAAACAAGAACTTGTCAATCCAACAATCCGGCACGGCGATCTGAACGTTCCACAATTTCCGTTTTACGCGTCGCGCTGAGGACGCACTCGTCGGATAACCGGTGCTGACCTCATAGCGGTCGGCAAGGATGATCTATCTGTCCGGCTCAAAAGCGAACATGCGGGCACCATCCGAAAGCTCTTCCCAACATATCCGCACCTTCATGCCATGCTTTGCCTGATCATAGGGCACACCGATCAGCCGGGCGACGACGCGCACGCCCTCCTCCAGATCGACTGCGGCAAGAACAAACGGGACAAGGTTCTCGAAACCCCGGTGCGGGACCTGCACGTTGGTTCGTGCAACCAGCACTCCACGGCCCGATGCTTCACGCCATTCCAGCTTGTCGCTGCCGCTGTAGATGCTGACAGGCCGAGGGAAGAACTGGTACTTCTTCGCTGCGGGATCGTATTGCAGCAGAAACTTGCCGCGCTTCGCCGCATCCCAGAATGGCGTTGACGTTCGCGTCGGGACCGGGACTGGTCGCATTTTTGCCTGGGCCATGTTTTCTTGGGCCATGCGGTTTCAAGCCTCCATCACCATAGCCACACTCGAACCCCAGTTGCGGAAATAGGTCACAACGCCGATGCCGGTCACCAAAGCGTTCCTGGCATTTGGCACCTGACGACTGCCGGCCTCGCCCATCAACTGACGCACCGCCTCGACGACATTGAGCCCACCACCGGCCAGCCCGGCTTGCCCCGCCGAAATCTGCCCGCCACCGGTGTTGAGAGGCAGATCTCCGGTTGGCGAGAAATCGGTGCTCAACAGGAAATCACTTCCTTCACCGCGCTTGCAGAAACCGATCTGTTCAAGCTTGAGCAACAAAGCGATCAGAAAGTCGTCATACGGATGAAACATGTCCACGTCGCGCGGACTCATTCCTGCTTTGTTAAGCGCATCGGGGCCAACCACCTGAAAGCCGGTCTCGAATGCGTCAGGCGTGGAACTGGTTGGATCGTAGTTCGTGATCTCTGAATAGGAAGCGAGCCTCACCATCTTCTTGACGCCCATGGCCTTGGCACGCTCGAGCGTTGTGACGACAACACCATTTGCACCGTCGCAGCGCATCACGCAGTCAAGAAGCCGCATGGGTTCCGAAACCATCCGGGAATTGAGATAATCGTCGACCGTGATCGGTTTGCGCAACTTTTCGAGAGCGTTTTCATTCGCCACTGCACCGTTGCGCTGGGCAACAGCGAGCCGTCCAAGCGCTTCCGGCTTGAGACCGTATTTCTGTTCGTAAGCGTCCGTCATCAGTCCAAAGGCGACCAGCGGCCCCTGATATCCGGCCGGTTCTTGAAACTCCGAACGATAGTTGAAGTACTCAGCAACGTGCGGACGGCTCGGCGCATCGGCATGGATGCAGAATGCGAACTCGGTCATGCCGCATTTCAGCGCCGCTGCCGCCCTGGCGATATTGCCGAGTATCGAGCAACCGCCAATGTCGGTGATCTGCAGCCAACGCGCCTGGATTCCAAGATTATCGACGACAACATTTGAGTACCAGGCGAAGCCTGTCTCCGACAGCGGCAATGTAAGAGCGAAACCGTCGATCTCGCGGCTGGTCAAACCCGTCTTGGCAAGAAGTTGCACCATGACATCCGCAGTCAACTCGGTAGCGGTTTTGCCGGAGTGCAATTCGTTCTTCACTTCTCCATAAGCAATGATGACGATATCCTTGGAAGACAGGAAGTTCGCGGCCATCGTCAATCTCTCCGATTGCAACCAGCAGAAAACCAAGAAGCGCGGCCAGTCACGCTTAGACGATCCGGATTGTGCCAAAGCGCATCGTCATTATGCCGATGCGGATGCGAGTTCAACGCGCCTCCTTTCCTATCCCACAAGTAAAGCCATTCGGAGGCTATTTGTTAGCCGGACGGATCGGCGTGAAATCGCGCTCAGGACTCGTTGCCGAGATCGAGCATGACCCTGCCGCGTGCGTGGCCGGTCATGACCTGCTCGAACGCCTTGAGTGCGTCGCCGAACGGAAAGACCGCGGTCACCACCGGCCTGATCGCCTTGCCTTCCACAAGCCTGGCAATCTGCTCGATCAGCACGGTGTCGTACCTGACTTGCGCCGACCTGACCTCGACATCGGTCCGTGGCGGGGCCTGTGTCATCGGCGGCACCGAAATGTGCGAGATCACGCCGCCGGATTTCACCACCCGAAACGAGTTGAAGCGCACGTCACCGCCGATCAGGTCGAACACCAAATCGCAATCCTTGATGGCCTCACTGAAGTCGGTCTTGGTATAGTCGATCACCTGGTCGGCACCGAGCGCGCGCACGAAGTCGATATTCATCGTCCCGGCTGTTGCCGCGACCGTCGCCCCGAGATGCCTGGCGAGCTGCACGGCGAAGCTGCCGACACCTCCCGCGCCCGCGTGGATCAATACGCGCTGCCCGGCGACAAGCCTGCCGGCTGTGACGAGCCCGGCCCAAGCACTCAGACCCGCAATCGGCAGCGATCCAGCGTCGATGGTGCCAAGGCTGAGCGGCTTTCGTGCCGCAGTCGCAGCCGGCATCGCAACGAACTGAGCGTGCGTACCCCACCGAGTCGGATCGGCAACGCCGAACACCTCGTCACCGATCTTGAAGCCCTGAACAGAGCCGCCTGTCTTGACGACGATCCCGGCGCAGTCGCGGCCCAGCACATGCGGCAGCGAACGCTGCGACAGGCCGCCATAGCCGCGCGTGATCTTGCCGTCGACCGGATTGACGCTCGCAGCCCGTACCTGCACCAGGAGGTCGTTCGGTCCGGGCTCGGGTACCGGCACATCCTCGAATTTGAGTGACGCCAGCCCGTCGTAGCCGTTCAGCGTCAGCGCCCTCATGATACGCCTGCTACTCGATCTTCACGCCGCTTGCCGTGATCGGTACAGCCCAGGTCTCGATCTCGCTCCTGATGAAGGCCGAAAGAAATTCCGGGCTGCGATTCTCGAGGGGCGGAATGCCGACGCCGATGGTATTGAGCTGCCCCTGAACGGCAGGCCGGGCAAGCATCTCGCCCGCGGCCTTGTTCATCGCGCGCACGATCGGGTCGGGCGTGCCCTTGGGGAAATAAAGTGCGTTCCAGCCGTAGACCGCGACGCCCGCAACTCCTTGTTCACGCGCAGTCGCAAGCTCCGGCAGCATAGGCACGCGCCGCGGTCCGAGATTGGCGAGCGCCTTGACTACATCGCCACGAATCAACTGCAACGCGGTCGAGCCGGCATCGCAGACAAAATCGATGCGGCCGGCGACCAGGTCCTGCACCGCCTGAAGCGTGCTGCGGTAGGGAATGTGCGCGATGCGGGTTCCCATAACGCCGGCGAGGAGCTCACAGGCGATGTGCGTCGCCGAGCCGGTTCCCGCAGACCCAAAATGCATCTGCGCGGCGTTCGCTTTTGCGAAGGCGATAAACTCCGGCAGGGTATTGGCCGGGAAGTCCTTGCGCACCAGCAGAACGAAGAACGATTCGCCTACGAGCCCAACCGGCGCAAAGTCGTTGGCCGCGTCGTAGAGTGGCTTGCGGTAGAGTGTCTGATTGTAGGCCAGCGTACCGGATGTGCCGATGCCGAACGTGTAGCCGTCGGGTGGCGCCTTCGCGACGCGATTGGTTCCGGTCATGCCGCCGGCGCCGCCGACGTTTTCGATCACCACGGGCTTGCCGAGAATCTCCGCAAGTGGCGGCGCCATCGTGCGCGCGATCACATCGAGCGGGCCTCCGGCGGAAAACGGTACGACCATGGTCAGCGAACGTGCCGGCCATTCCTCAGCCGCAGCAAACGTCGCCGCGCCGAACACCAACAGCGCGGCAAACCAAAACCTCCTCAACATGATCCCCCCAAGCCCATTCGCGGCAAAGCCTAGAATTACGGTGACAGTGCACACAATAGCTCGCCTTGCGCTTATTAAGTGCACTGTCACCGTAATCTTAGATTGCACCAAGATACGCTTGAAGGTGAAAGGACTGCCGATCAGCCGCCAACGACAGTGACGACGTGTCGGTGAGATATCCTTGGCCTGCCGAAAGTGCTTTGATGGCCTCGTCTCGCTTACCAACAAGAAACGCGCCTAACTGAGCCTGCCGACCGAATGTCATCATGATGAGGCTGTCTCCCCGATAACTCATTTACATAGCGACGTGCTCGCGGATCAATCCTCATGTCCGCCAGAAATCCTTGAACCTCGACGGCGACAAGTTCGAAGAGGCGGCCTAGGATGGAACGATGGCCTTTTCTGACAAGACCATAAAGCTTCTATGGGGCAATGCCGCCGGAAGATGCTCTTTTCCCGGCTGCGGCCGCAGGCTATCGCTTCCGGAAAGCGGCAAGACAGCTCCCCATATCATTGGCGAAATGGCGCACATCCGAGGAGAAAAGCCGGGCGCACCGCGTCATGACCCCGCGCAGTCTGAGGCCCAGCGTAATGATTATGCCAATCTCATTCTACTTTGCCCGACCGATCACACTATCATCGACAAAACAGAGAATATGGCTACTTACACCGTTAACATGCTGATGAACATCAAGCTGCAACACGAGCGCGATGTGTCGGATCGTTTCAAGAAACACCAATGCGGCTCTAAGCAAGAGGTCGCCCGGCTGGTCCATCCGTTGCTGGCTCAAAATCACGCCGTCTTCAAGGCCTACGGCCCCCACTCTGAGATTGCCCGCAAGAACCCTGAGAGCGAAGCACATTCAGTGTGGTTGGAAGAGCGCTTGGCGACAATCGTGCCCAACAATTTGAGAATCAGCGAATTGGTGAGCAACCACTCTCGACTGTTCACGCCCGATGAACAGAAGACCATCGCTGAGTTCGAGACGCACGCGCGCGGCTACGAGCGTTGGGTCAAGGATGAGACAACGTATGAAGGCGTCGTGCGTTTTCCCGTGGCGTTTGACGCTCTCATAACGGAGCTAGCTCGTGCCTGAAGAGACAGCAGCGTATCCGTGGCCGTCGTATTATGGACATTTCGACTTCTTCGAAGGTCGAATGCGGTCGCATAGTCGCATCGCAAGCATTATGGGTAGCGGCGATGGCGTCTATGATCTGGGGCTGAAGAAAGGCGGAGCGCTTCGCGTGTTTATTTGCGAGTGCTACAGCTTCGGAGTTGCCGAGTATACTGAAGTAGTCGCCAAGCTCGGACAACTTGATGCAATCATCATCAACTCAGCCTGGTGCGGCTACACACCCGACGCAAAGCGCATGTGTCGGACCGACAAGGTCGGTTTGTTCAAAATTAAAGACTTCATGGCCGCGCTGAACAAGCCAGATTTGTCGAGTTATCTCAATGCGACTGAAAAAGAAGCGTTTGCCAAGAAGGGATGGCCTTGACGGAGGCGGTCAAAATTTATGGTTTCGGCTCGTATTTTTCTGGCGAGCACGCCACGCCCGGCGACATTGATTTGCTGGTTCTGCATGCGAGCGAAGCGAAAAACTCGATCAATTTTGCCATCTGTTGCAAACGGGCACTGTCACGGGCGATTCCGAAAGTTCACATCACAATGCTGTCTGAGCCAGAGGAGAGAGACCTCTCTTTTCGAAGCAAAAGTAATGCGACGTTTCTGAGCTCAGTTCGAGAAGACACCATCTCGCAAAACGTTCAAAATATTTTGCGGATAATCGAGATGTCGGCTGGAATTGCGGTGGGGCGAAGGCGCAGCCACCGCTGAGATTATCGACATTCCCGCGTTTGACGGCCGAGGAACTGCACAATGACTGAGTGCACTGTCACCGTAATTCCCACCGTAATTCCAAGCCTACGTTACTCTCAGCGGGCTCATAGGATGGGCGACAGACCTCTATTGGGCAGGCTTTTCGGCTTTCGCGCGTTGCGCCTTTTGGTGCTTCGCAGTCATGCTCTTGAGCGGCTTGGGGGTGTTTTCAGGCCGCCGCGCAACGCAGCCTCGAAGCGAGCTTTCGCTTCTTTCTTCGAATAGGTGTCGCTCATGTCTTTCTTTGGCAACAGCGTCGATCCGCCTGAAGTTGACGACAAGTGGCCGAACTATAGCACGTTTAATCCAGGTCCGCCAAAGCACCTTCATGCAGTTGGCGTTATCGCCAGTTGTTACAATTCGTTCGAGCGCATCCTTTTTGATCTCTATTTGCACCACTTGAATTGAAACAAGGTGCCGAAACAACTGAGCGCGCAATTTTTCCTTTCAAGGGACCAATCGCGGCGCCTCACGCTCATAAACGAAGTTTTCAGCGCGTATGAGAAGCGACAGAAGGTGAAGGATCGGATCGTAAACTTGACCGAATATTTCACTTGGGCTTCAGAAATCCGAAACATGCTCTTACATGCAGAGGTGTACCCAACGCTGCTCAGGGATGACATTGCGTTCAACATCATCAAACGCAAAGGAAGGTATACTTTGGATTCTGGTTACCAATCGTTCGGGTTGCTCCAACTCCGAGACTACGCAGACAAAATTCAGGAAGGCCGATTACAAGCCGCAAAAATCGCGGTGCACCTTCGTTACAGAGACACTAAGCCGCAATATCGTTCTGGGGCCCTTCAGCGTCACGGGCTTGAGCCATTGCCTCGAAAACTCGACCTGCCAGAAATGCCTCAGTTATGGGAATCTCCTCATGCTGGTCCAACACCGCAGCCCCAACGGCGGCAACGCGCGAGGAAACACCGCTAGCCGGCTTGCCTGGTGTTGCCTGCGCCTATTTCGAACGGCGAAACAGAAGGCCAGACAGCGCCCGGCGGCGCAGCAATGGCGAATTCCGATACCGGTCCTCTCCATAGGCACGGCCCAGAGCGTCGATCACGCCGGCGATGCGTCGCGGTCCGACAGAATCCGCCCATTCGAGCGGGCCACGCGGATAGCCGACGCCCTTCAGCATGGAGACGTCGACATCCACCGCGCTCGCGACACCCTGATGAACGACATCGGCGGCTTCATTGGCCAGCATCGCGATTGTCCGCATGACAACGAGACCCGGTGCGTCGTCTATCACTGAAACGGCCTTGCCGAGCGCCTGAAAAAAACCGGCAGCCTCCGCGATCGCGGTGTCGTCAGCCTGATCGGCTCGCGCTATCGCCATCCGCGAGGCTTTAGCGTAATCGAGCGCCAGATCGAACAGCACGATTGGCGATCCATCCAGCGCCATGCGCTCGGTTGCGGTCCGGCCGTCTGTGAGTGCCAGGGTCGTGCTGTCGAGCCGGATCAGGCCCCCACCCTCGCGTTCGATCACCCTGATGCCGGCGTCCCGGGCCAGTTGGACCAAAGCGGTTGCCGGCCCCAGATCGCCCTCGACCGCGATCTGACCCGGTTTTGGGCCGGCCGGGGCATCGACCGGCACAGCTTGTGACGCTTCCCTCGCGTAGTCGTAAAAGCCACGTCCGGTTTTGCGTCCAAGCAGACCGGCATTCACCAGCTCTTCCTGCACAAGAGATGGCTTGTAGCGCGCGTCCTGAGACATGGCTTCGTAAACCGATCGCGTCACGGCGAAATTCACGTCGTGACCGATCAAATCCATGACCGCGAACGGGCCCATCCGGAATCCGCCCGTCTCGCGCATGATGGCATCGAGCGTCTCCGGGGATGCTGCCCGCTCGGACAGAAGGCGCAGCGCCTCGCCATAGAACGGCCGCGCCACGCGATTGACGAGGAAGCCCGGCGACGAGATGCAATGCACCGGGGTCTTGCCCCAGGCCTGCGCCGTTGCGAAGACGGTTTGGGCTGCGGCCGCTTCCGTCAAGCGACCGCTGATCACCTCCACCAGCGGCATGAGCGGCGCCGGATTGAAGAAGTGCATGCCCGCCACACGGCCCGGCCGGCGCAACCGGGACGACAGCGCGGTCACGGACAACGACGACGTGTTGGTTGCGAGGATGGTCTGCGGCCCGGTCACCTCCTCGACCTGCCTCAGCACCCCCGCCTTGCTGTCCAGATCCTCGACGATCGCCTCGATCACCAGTCCGGCGCCAGCCAGCGCGGCGAGGCTGTCGACGGGTTGCATCCGCGACAGCCGGTCATTGCATTGGTCCGCGCTCAGCCGGCCGCGGGTGACAAGGCGCTCGAGATCGGCGCGTTGACGCTGACAGCCCGCCGCTGCTGCGCCGGGCGCGGAGTCGTAGAGCAGAACCGGGTGCCCGGCCGTCGCGGCGACGAGCGCGATACCGCTCCCCATCGTGCCGGCGCCGATCACCGCGACCGGAACACTGCGTGGGAGTGGCGCGACGGGCTGGTTCATGGGGCCTCGGGGAGTCGGATTCGAGAGCTTAACTTTTTCTGCTCGTCGAGGAAGGTTCACCGGCCAGATGCGGCGCTGGAAACGCCCGCACTGTCATTCCGGGGCGCCGCGAAGCGGCGAGCCCGGAATCCAGTACCAGCGGGACTTCCTGCGTTACTGGATTCCGGGCTCGCGCCTTCGGCGCGCCCCGGAATGACCGCGGAGAGTTTTTCAGCAACCTGCTGGAGACGGCGCCGGAAACGCACGGAATTCAAAACGGAAATCCCGCGACCCGTGAAGTCGTTCGGGTCAAGTCGGACCACGTTATTCCGGGTTTCACGTGACGCCCCGGGCGCTTCCGACGGCGTCTTCGCCGAGACATTGATCGGCTGAACCGGTCTGCGCAGCAACGTCTCCGTCGCCATGGGGGCGCGTTGATGAGCCGGGTCCTGCGATTTGTCTGCATCCGGCACCGCACGACGAATTCGCAGGTCCGGCTTTTTGGTCGCCGTTGGGGGACCATCGGACATGCCAATGGGCTGAAATCGACGTGATTGACCCGAAGCGGACATCGGTCAGCGTCTAAACGATCTGTGTCCGAGGCACACTCAGCCGCCTCCACCGTGTAGTTTGAGCCGGGCAGTGCCTTGCCCGGACGCCAGGGGTGGATATATCCGGACTCGCCCAAAATGAGCGGCTACGCAACAGAAGGAGCTTCTCCAATGAGTGCATGCGACTACGGCAGGCGCACGCTGCTCGGGGCCGTCTCTTTGGCTCCCTTCGCAAATCTTCTGAGCCCTTCGCCGACTGCGGCGCAGCCCCCTGCGCAACTGCCGATCCAGCAACCAGGCGAAAGGACCAGAGCTGCTTTCTTTGCGCGCGCGAGGCAGCTTCGCGACCAGGCTGTCAAGGAGGGCGATCAGTCGTACGGTGCTGTGGTCGTGCGTGACGGTGTCATCGTCGGTGAGGGCAGAAACTACGTGGTGCTCGAAAGCGACCCGACCGCACACGCGGAATTGCTGGCTGTGCGCGACGCGGCGAGGCGCTTACGGACGCGGGACTTGTCTGATTGCGACGTGTACTCCACGGCAACGCCCTGTCCGATGTGTCAGGGCGCGCTCTATTGGGGGCGCATCCGCCGCGTGTTTACCGAGGGCGGCCCTGAGACCGGTTCCGCGCCGAAGCTAGGATGTTAGCGCCCGGTGGATATTCTCTATTTTGCCAGTGCAGTCTGTTGATGAAACGCCAGCTTCCAACCATCCGGACGGCTCACATAGCCGCTGCTGACGACTGCGTGATAGGGCTGACCGTTCTTCCGTGTGGCCTCGCATTCATAAGTGATCACGGCGGAGGTGTCGGAAAGCCGGGCCATTCCCTTTCGTTGCATCGACACATCCTTCCAGCGTCCCTTCTCAGCTGATTTGGCGATGTCGTCTTTCGACATCACCCCAGCCATTTCAGAGAACCGGGGGTAGAGCAGAAATCGTGGAATTGAGACGTCAGGTCTGCTTTTGATCCACAGAGACATTGCTTCCGCGACGCACGGGAATACTACCGTTCCGGTTTCGACTTCCACTCGCGCGCCAGCTTCTGCGCTTCGGCGATCTGTGCCGGGGTCATCTGCCGCGCGACGCGATTTCGATTGCTGATCGCATCCGGGTCACCTCGCGCAGCCGCCACACTGAGCCACATGTATGCGTGAGTATTGTCTTGCGGCACGCCCAGTCCCGTAGCGTAACTGAGGCCAAGATATACCTGCGCTCCAATATGACCCTGGTCTGCGGCGCGGCGAAACCACTTCGCAGCCTCGATCCGGTTCTCGGGCACGGCGACGCCCGCGAAGTGCAGGACCGCGACGCTGAACTGCGCGCCATCGTTACCGCGCTCGGCGGCAAGGTGATACAACTTCAAGGCTTCAGCCTTGTTCTGAGGCACCCCTTCGCCATTGTCGTACAAGGTCCCCAGGTTGTACTGGGCGAAGGTATGGCCTTGATCGGCTGCGAGGCGCCACCACTTTGCAGCCTCGGCGTTGTTTCGCGGCACACCCTGGCCGCCGGCGTACATGAACCCGATTGCGTACTGCGCCGCGGCATTGCCCTGGCCGGCCAGCGGACGCCAGAGCCGCAGCGCGCTTGCGTAGTCCCTTCTGCCATGCGCCGCCTGCGCATCCTCAAACGGCCCCGCAACAGCGCCTCCCGCCATCGACAGCGGCGAAGCGAGCGCGAGAAGGACCAGGAGGATTCTGACGATCGGCATGGGCAACCTCAACATGGGCAACCTCAATCGGCGGCGCGCGATCGGCGCGGCACGCGCCGCCGTCGCGACGATGGCGGTTGTTTGTCGCGGGCCGCCCGCCAAAGGTTCACCGCCGGCGGCCTTCTTGCGGGCATTGTGCCTGCCTCGGTCGCTATCGGTGGAATAGCGGACATCCCGGAACCGGGTCGGACATGACGCGAATGACCCTGGCTGTGTGAAAACGCCGTAAGCAGTCGTCAACGCGCAACAAGCGAATCGACCTTCCGGCCTCGGCGAATCTTTCATGCGCCATCAACGGTTTGCACGAATCAATGTTGCGCGAGAACGAGCTGCAGAATGGTTTTCACACAGCCAAGACCCACAACGGACATTTCGAGGGAAGCGAAGTATTGATAAGGAAAGACGGATCACCATGCGCTGGGAGGGGTCGAGGATGCGATTGTTGCTGGCAGTGGTATTTACGATCCTTGGAAGCGGACAATGTTTTGCTCAGGAAGAAAAGGCAACTATTGTTGGAGCTGGATGGGTAACGTGCGCTGAGTTTGCAAAAGCATACCAGCAGAACCCGCAGTCCACCGAGGATGAGTTTTTTGGATGGGCTCAAGGCTATTTGAGCGGCTTAAACAATTCTGTGTTCGTTCGGAAAAACTTACGTGGGTGGCGACTGGAACAGCAGAAGCAACACATCAGAGCTTTTTGCGATAAGCGCAGCCTGGCAAACTTCAGAGATGCCGTCAAAGATCTGTTCAGCAATCTGCCCGACCGCTAAAGCTAAGCTCGCGGCCTGCTTTTTGATATCGTCGTATCGAGCGACACCATGGGCAGAAACGACGAACTCACCGGCGCGGTGGCGCGTGTGTGGAATCCCCGGCTGAGGTCAAAGGGATTTCGACGCGTTGGCAAACGCGATTTGGCCGCCGTCCGGTGTGGGATCGTCTTGCTCTTTAATTTTCAGGTGTCTGCATGGGGATCGCGCGATTTCTGCGTAAATGTTGCCGCCTTCACGCTAAGCGGCAATCACTTGCCTGTTTTGCAACCTGGCTTTTGTCTTGAGACGCCAGTTGGCGGTCAGTTATGGCTTCCATCTCGAACCGCAGCAGAAGCTACGAACTCAGTTGAAACCGCATGGTCGCTAGCTTTGAAGCAGGCTTTACCTTGGCTGGACAAGAACTCGACTTTAGAGGGGCATCTAAAAACGCTGAATTCGGAAAAGTGGGGGTCTCGCCACCATCAGCTTTTCAAAATTGGGGTAGTCGAAGCATTGCTGGGACGAAACGGAGATTCCGCCGATCATCTACGTGAAGCAATCTCTCTTTACCTCGATGACGGGCGCGACTGGTGCCGGGCCGAAATTGCAAAAGCCGAAGCTCTGTTGGACGCCTTGCGGCGAGACAATGCGGTCAGCTTGCTGGATAAGTGGGCCAGTTCGAATAGATTGGTTCATCGCCTCAAGTAGCGAGTCCCTTTGGTGGGAGCTGTCATGCGTACCCAGTTTTGGTTCGACGGCGTTTCAAATCGCTGCTGGCGATATTCGTGGTACCACCACATGTCTCTACGCTGCTCGGCTCGTCATGCCGTAGGCCGCCCAAGCTGGTGACCTTAAGCGATGTCGCCTGTTGGCACTTCGCCGGCATCCGGGCCACTCTGCTCGATGTCTGATTTCGGGGGTGGAGCAGAAATCGTGGAATTGAGACAACGACGAACCGGACATCAACAACCGGACCAGGACCGCGGACCGCCAGCAAATGACCGTAAAATATTCGAATTGCCGGATATCAAGGCGAACGGTCCGTGCACACCCGGGCCGTCCGCATCATGATCGAAGCTCTGCTCAAAGAAGCGGGCGGACAGGTCAGCGTCGCGTTCGAGAGCGACATCACCGAACGAGGCTGCAAGGCTACCGATCTTCTCGACCTCGTCAGATCCGGAGATCTGGACCTTTGTTACTTTTCATCGAGCTATCTGACACGTCACGTACCGGCGCTGGGCCTGTTCGACCTTCCGTTCCAGTTCCCTGATCGATCGGATACCCGTCTGCTCCTGGAGGGAGATCTTGGCGCAATCCTCCGGCAGGAGGTCGCGGCGCGCACCGGGTACGAGGTCCTGGCATTCTGGGACAATGGCCTGCGAAATATCTCGAACGCCAGGCGACCGATACGCTCGCCGGGAGACTGCGCCGGGATCAGGATTCGAACCCTGCCGAACGCGGGGTATCACGATACATTTCGGGCGCTCGGCATGGAGCCGGTGACGATCGACGTGGGCGACATGGTCCAGGCCATTGCAAGCGGCGCGGTCGATGCCCAGGAAAATCCGCTTGCGAACATCGCGCTGTTCGGGCTGCAGAAATACCATCCGTTCGTGACGATGACGGGCCACTTCCAGGGAATCGTGCTCCTGCTCTGCAACGCAAAGCGCCTGGCCGGCTGGCCCGCCGAGGTTCGAACGATGCTGCGCGCCGCGGTCCGCGAGGGCACGGCCGCGCAATGGCGGCTTGCTGCCGATGAGGAAGTCGCTTCGCGATCGGCACTCGAGGCTCAGGGAATCGACATCGTCGATATCGATGACGCCGGCCGTGCGCTGTTCAAGCAGGCCGTGCGGGGGGTGATCGAGCAAAGGTACGCCGATCTGCCGGAAGCGGTGTTGCGCGCCGCGAGATCTTCGCCCGTGATCCAAACGTAACTCCCGTCATTGCGGCGCCGATTGCTGCTGATCGTGATGTTCGTTCTTTGGCGGCCTTGTCCAGGCCTCGTCATGACGCGTAACGCCCGCCTTCATTTCTTCCTCCCTGGTCGCCAAAGCGGGAGGGAAGCTGGATCGACTTTCCATCGAACTGCAGGAACGCCGCCCTGGTCTCCGGATAGAACGCGACCTCGAAGGTCGTGCCGTCCTTACATTCGTAGTGATACCAGGTCTGCACCTGCGCAGATGCGGCACCGGCCGCGAGCATCGCAAGTGTCAGGACAATGCGTTTCGACTGCCCCTGTCAGGCTGCTCAAACGTCCCGCCGTCATTCCGGGGCCCGCGCGCGGCGCGGGAGCCCGGAATCCAGACGAGCAGGGATTTTCTCTGGAACTGGATTCCGGGCTCGCTCGCTTCGCGAGCGCCCCGGAATGACCGCGAGAGAGATTGAAGCGCCTACTGCGTCGGGATTTTCGCCGCCTTCACCAGCTCCAGGTTGTCGGCAATGTCTTTTTTGAAGAACGCGCCGAACTCGGCGAGCGTCATCGGCATCGGATCGACGCCGATCGCGACCAGCCGCTCCCGCACGGCCGGCACCGCCAGTGCCTTGGTCACCTCCGCGTGCAGCTTCTCGGCAATGGCGGGCGGTGTCCTGGCCGGCAAATATGCGCCCGTGTAGAACGGATAGATCGCGTCGGATTTGAGTCCGGCCTCGAGCATTGTGGGTGCGTTTGGCAGCGACACGGTGCGCGTCGAAGAGCTGACCGCGAGCGGGACGAGCTTGCCGTCACGGATGGCGCCGATCGCGGTCGCCACCGGCGGAACGGCGAAATCGATGCGCCCCGCAATGATTTCCGTCAGCCATTCGCCGCTCCTGAAAGGAACGTGCTGCGCCGAGAAGCCCGCGCTCACCGCAAGCCGCTCGGCGCCGAAATGGGCGGCCGATCCGACACCGACGGTCGAATAATTCAGCTGTCCGGGTTTGGCCTTGGCCGCGGACACCAGTTCGCCGAGGGTCTTGTAGCGCCCGGCGCCGGTGATCACGACCAGCGGCGTCTGGCCGAACAGCACCGTCGGCGTGAAATCGTTGACCGTGTCGTAGGGCAGTGACTTGTAGAGCGCGTTCGCGGCTGCAATCGAACCGTAGACCAGGATGGTGTGGCCATCGGGCGCGGCCTTGGCGACCATACTGGCGCCGATGGTCCCGCCGGCGCCCGGCCGGTTCTCGATCACGAAGGTCTGCCCGACCTGCTTGCCAACCTGCTCGAAGACCACGCGCGAGATGACATCGCTCGCGACACCGGCCGGGAGCGGCAAAATGACCGTGACGTTACGCGAAGGCCAATCCTGCGCCACAGCGGATGTGAGCGTGGCGATCGATAAAATTGCGGCAGACGTGGCGCGGCGAAATGTGTTGTGCATGGATGCTTCCTCCGCCTGCAGATTGAGAGACAACCCGTGGTTCGTCAATGCAAGGCGTTCGCGTCCGCTCGCCGCCGGATGCGGGCGGCGATATTCACGTTCCCGGCCGCGCAGATCCCGCAGCATTCGCGGACCGCGCTGCTTCACTGGTTGCTTCACCAGGTTACTTTCGACCGATTACTTCACCTGGCAATCCACCGACGTCTTGCCGGCGCGCTTGATCGTCGCCTGTCCGCCCTTCTTCATCCGGAACACCGCGCCGTCCTTCGAGAAGCGCTGGGTGGTCAGCGAGAAGCGCTTGGGCAGTTGCATCGACTTGCCGTCGAATTGCAGGAACGCGGCCTTGGTCTCCGGATAGAACGCGACCTCGAAGCTCGCGCCGTCCTTGCATTCGTAGTGATGGTAGGTCTGCGCCTGCGCGGATGTGCTACCGGCCGCGAGTATCGCAAGCGTCAGGACAATGCGTTTCATTCCTCTGCCCCTGTCAGGCTGCTGAAAAAGTCCGGGCCGTCATTCCGGGGCGCGCCGAAGGCGCGAGCCCGGAATCCAGACGCAGGCGACCGCCTTCCGAACTGGATTCCGGGCCCGGCCGCTTCGGGCCGTCCCGGAATGACCGCGGAGAGTTTTTGGGATGACCGCGGAGAGTTTTCGGCATCCTGTTATCGCCTCACGCGGCCTTGCGGGTCGCGAGGAAGTTGCCCATGCGGTCGAGCGCCTTGAGGATGTTCTCGGTCGAGTTGGCGTAGGACAGGCGCAGATAGCCCTCGCCGAGAATGCCGAAGTCCGGGCCGCCGATGGTGACGACGCCGGTGTCGTTGAGCAGCGAATTGGCGAGCTCCTTCGCCTTCCAGCCGGTGCCTTTCACGTTGGGGAACGCGTAGAACGCGCCCTTGGGCACCGCGCAGGACACGCCGGGCAGCTTGTTCAGCCCTTCGACCACGACCTTCCGGCGCCGGTCGAACTCGGCGACCATCTTCACGCACTTCGTCCTGCGGGCCGGTGAGCGCGGCGAGGCCTGCGTATTGCGCCGAGGCGTTGACGCAGGAGTGCAGGTTCACCGCGAGCTTGCGCGCATAGTCGTAGAGCTTGCCGGGCCACACCGCATAGCCGAGCCGCCAGCCGGTCATCGCGTAGGTCTTCGACCAGCCGTTCAGCAGGATCAGCCGGTCGCGGATCGACGGATACGACAGCAGGCAGACGTGCTGCTCGCCGTCATAGACCATGTGGTCGTAGATCTCGTCCGACATCAGGCAGACGTCGGGGAATTTCTCCAGGCCCGCGACCAGCTTGTCGATCTCGCTCTTCGGCGTCACGCCGCCGGTCGGATTGGCCGGCGAGTTGATGATGAGCAGCCGCGTCTGCGGCGTGATCAGCTTCAGCGTCTCGTCGGCCGAGAAGGCAAAGCCGTTCTCCTCGCGGATCGGCACCGGGATCGGCCGCGCGCCGGTGAATTCGATCATCGAGCGGTAGATCGGAAAGCCCGGATCGGGATACAGGATGTCCGCGCCCGGCTCGCCGAACATCAGGATCGACATGAACATGGTGGGCTTGCCGCCCGGCATGATCATCACGCTGTCGGGCGACACCTCGACCTTGAAGCGCTTGTGCAGGTCGGCCGAGACCGCCTCGCGCAGCGCCGGGATGCCGTTGGCCGGCGTATAGCCGTGATGGCCGTCGCGCAGCGCCTTGATCGCGGCCTCGACGATGAACTCGGGCGTGCGGAAGTCGGGCTGGCCGATGCCGAGGCTGATGATGTCGCGGCCCTGCGCCGCAAGCGCATTGGCGCGGGCCAGCACCGCGAAGGCGTTTTCCTCACCGATGCGGTCGAACGCCGCGATGGTCTTCAGCATGGGCTTCCTCGTGCTTTTCTGGCGCGTTTTGGGCCGGTCCGGGCGATATTTGTGCCGGACCGCCTACGCCCGTCAACTGCAAGGGCAATCGCATGTGGGGTGGATACGCGCACGGCATAGGTGCTCTTCACCCTCCCCTGGAGGGGGAGGGTCGACTGCCGGAGCCATAAGCGCGTTGACGCGCGTCTTCGACGCGCTATGGCGGAGGCAGTCGGGGTGGGGTGACCCTTTCTTCGTTGCAACAAAGTCACCCCACCCCGTCGAGCATCGCGCTTCACGCGATGCCCGCCGACCCTCCCCCTCCAGGGGAGGGTGAACGGAGCAAGCGGCGAAACCCTCTCCCGCAAGCGGGAAAGGGAGCGCAGCACCAGCCGCGCATATGCGATTGACCTGCCGTCAACTGGACGGTTCTTTCCGCGCCACCTGGACGTCGGCCATTTTCATGACCTCGAAAATGATGGCGACCGACCAGCCGATCAGGAGCAGCCCGTTGATCGCGGTGATCGGCCCGACGATGCGCAGCCCCGCCAGCGGAACCTCGTCGCCATAGCCCAGCGCCGTGTAGTTCTCGAAGGCGAACTCGAACGGGGTTGCCTTGGTGGTCTCGATGCCGTGCGAGGCGTAGTACGCGGCCCACACCGAAATCTCCACCAGATGGGCGAGCATCAGCGTGACCATGGTCACCATCAGAAGCGCGGTGACGCGGGCAAACACGTGCAGGTCGTCGGTGCGCGCCGCGGTGTGCCGCGCCGCGACAACGACGATGCCGGTGATGATGGCGTGCAGGCCGAAATTGACGAGGCTGACGAGCCCGCAGGTCAGAAGTTGATACAACATGATGCCGTCCCGCGCCTCCCCCAGGCGCGGGCACTTCAGCGCATCGCCGGAGTTAAATCAAACAGTCCGCGTCAGAACGAGCCGCCGTAACGCGAGCCGAGATCCTTGAGGATGTAGGCGCGGATGTTGGGGTCGGGATCCTGGCCTATGTAATCGGGACCGTTGCAGACCGGCCCTCTCCCGGCCGTTCCCCATGTCGATCCCGCACAGCTTGTGGAAGCCGCATAGGCGGCAGGAGCCGGGGCCCTGGCCCTTTGCTTCTTCGCCGCCTCGGCCGGCAATGCAAGACACAGCGTAAAAGCCGCAGCAGTTGCTACCAATAACTCATATCGAATGCGCATGTTGGACCTCGCGGTCTGCGCGGGCGTTTTCGGAAATGGAACGGAAGCCGCCCGCCGGCTCCCTGGCCGGACTAACACCGGACAAGGCTTGAAATTCGGCGCGCCGATCAACTCGGCGTGACTCGGATGCAGGCGTCATTCCGGGGCGCGCCCGCCAGCGCGTTCACGCGCGTCTTGGACGCGCTATGGCGGCGTCCCGGAATGACAGCGCGAGAGACCCACTTGCGGCCTTCCCCCATCGACTTCATCCTCCATCAGGATGAGGGGAAACACCATGGCCAAGAAACAGAAAACATTGTCGCCCAGGGGCCGGACGCTGCGCTCGCAGCTCTGGTTCGACAACCCGGACAATCCCGGCATGACCGCGCTCTATCTCGAGCGCTATCTCAACTACGGGCTGACCGGCGCGGAGCTGCGCTCCGGCAAGCCGATCGTCGGCATCGCGCAGACCGGCTCGGACCTGTCGCCGTGCAACCGGCATCATCTGGAGCTGGCCAAGCGCGTGCGCGACGGCATCCGCGACGCCGGCGGCATCGCGTTCGAGTTTCCCTGCCATCCGATCCAGGAGACCGGCAAGCGGCCGACCGCAGCGCTCGACCGCAACCTCGCCTATCTCTGCCTCGTCGAGGTGCTCTACGGCTATCCGCTCGACGGCGTCGTGCTGATGACCGGCTGCGACAAGACCACGCCGGCCTGCCTGATGGCGGCGGCGACGGTGAATATTCCGGCGATCGTTCTCTCCGGCGGGCCGATGCTGAACGGCTGGTGGAAGGGCATGCGCGCGGGCTCGGGAACCGTGGTGTGGAAGGCGCGCGAGGAGCTGGCCGCGGGCCGGATCGACAACCAGGAGTTCATGGACATCGCGGCGGCGTCCGCGCCGTCGGTCGGCCACTGCAACACCATGGGCACGGCCTCGACCATGAACGCGCTCGCCGAGGCGCTCGGCATGTCGCTGCCGGGCTGCGCCGCGATCCCGGCGCCGTATCGCGAGCGCGCGCAGATCGCCTATGAGACCGGCGTGCGCGCGGTGGAGATCGTGCACGAGGATCTGCGGCCCTCCGACATCCTCACCCGCAAGGCGTTCGAGAACACCATCATCGCCAACTCGGCGATCGGCGGCTCGACCAACGCGCCGGTGCATATCAATGCGATCGCGCGGCACGTCGGCGTCAAGCTCGCGATCGAGGACTGGGAGACGATCGGCTACGACGTGCCGCTTCTGGTCAACATGCAGCCGGCCGGCGAATATCTCGGCGAGGAGTATTTCCGCGCCGGCGGCCTGCCCGCGGTGATGAGCGAACTGCTGAAGGCCAGGCGCCTGCACGCCGACGCGATGACCATCAACGGCAAGACCATGGGCGAGAACGTCAAGCGCGCGAAGATCGCCGATCCGAACGTCATCAAGACCTACGCCAAGCCGATGAAGAAGCAGGCCGGCTTCAAGGTGCTCAAGGGCAACCTGTTCGACTCGGCGATCATGAAGACCAGCGTGATCTCGGAAGACTTCCGCAAGCGCTTCCTGTCCAACCCGAAGGACAAGAATGCGTTCGAGGGCCGCGCCGTGGTGTTCGAGGGGCCGGAGGACTATCACCTGCGGATCGACGATCCGTCGCTGAAGATCGACGCGCGGACGCTGCTGTTCATGCGCGGCGTCGGCGCGATCGGCTATCCGGGCTCGGCGGAGGTCGTGAACATGCAGCCGCCGGCGCGGCTGATCAAACAGGGCATCACGTCATTGCCGTGCATCGGCGACGGGCGGCAGTCCGGCACCTCGGGCTCGCCGTCGGTGCTCAATGCGTCGCCGGAGGCGGCGGCCGGCGGCGGGCTCGCCTTGCTGCGGACCGGCGACCGGGTGCGGATCGACCTCAACAAGGGCTCGGCGGATATCCTGATCTCCAAGGCGGAGCTGGCGAAGCGGCGGAAGATCCTGGAGAAGAGCGGCGGCTACGATTTCCCCGCCAACCAGACGCCATGGCAGGAAATCCAGCGCGGCATCGTCGACCAGCTCGCGGACGGCATGGTGCTGAAGCCCGCGGTGAAATATCAGCGCGTGGCGCAGACGTCAGCGAGCCGCGGGACAATCACTAGCTCTCTCAGCGGGTCATTCCGGGGCGCCGCGAAGCGGCGAACCCGGAATCCAGACGTACGCGCCACCTTTGTAACTGGATTCCGGGCTCGCGCCTTACGGCGCGCCCCGGAATGACGCCGGTGGACTGGCCGCATTGACACTGACGGCAGGGGCGGCCGATGCTTTGCCGTCAAACAAACGAGGCGGCCAGGAGGCCGGCCCACGGGAGGAAACCATGAACGCACGCAATCTGCTGCGGGTGCTGGCTTGCGCCGCGCTCGTAACCGGAGCGACCGCCGCAAGCGCGCAGGAGACGATCCGGCTGCGCATCGCGTCCGGCCATCCGCCGGCGAACACCTACGTCAACCTGATGCAGAACTTCTTCGTGCCGGAGGTGACCAAGCGGGTCGCCGCCAAGACCAAGCACAAGGTCGAGTTCGTCGAAGGCTACGGCGGCGCGATGGTCAAGGTCGCCGACACGCTGGAAGGCGCGCAATCGGGCATCATCGACATCGGCGGCTTCTGCTTCTGCTTCGAGCCGTCGAACCTGCCGCTGCATGCATTCCAGGTGATGCTGCCGTTCGGCACGATGGACCCGGTCGTCAGCCTCAAGGTCGCGCGCGCGGTCTACGACAAGGTTCCGTACATGTCGAAGGTGTTCGAGGACAAGTTCAAGCAGAAGCTGATCGCGCTGATCGCCGACAACGGCTACAACCTCGGCACCACGATGGAGTGGAACAACGTCTCCGACCTCAAGGGCGTCAAGCTCGCGGGCGCGGGGCTCAATCTGAAATGGCTGGAGTTCGCGGGCGCGGTGCCGGTGCAGGGCTCGCTGGTCGAGGCCTATACGGGGCTGCAGACCGGCGTCTACAACGGCTGGATCATGTTCCCGTCGGGCTACGTCAACTTCAAGCTTTACGAACAGGGCAAGTACTACACCGAGATCGGCTTCGGGGCGATCACCTGGCATGGCCTGACCGTCAACTCGGCGCGCTGGGCGAAGCTGCCGAAGGAGGTGCAGGACGTCATCCTGGAGGTCGCCAGGGAATACGAGGAGAAGACCGGGACGGTGAACAAGGAAAACTACCCGAAGCAGGTCGAGGAGCTGAAGGCCAAGGGCGCGGTGGTGCGGAAGCTGCCGGACAAGGTCGCGCAGGACTGGGCCCAGTCGCTCGACAAGTGGCCGGCGCAGATGGCGAAGGAGCTCGACGGCAAGGGCCTGCCCGGCACGCAGGTGCTGGAGATCGCACTCAAGGCGGCCGAGGACAACGGCCACAAGTGGCCGGTGCGGTACAATTTGAAGTGATGCTTCAATCTTACTGCGTCAGAAGCGCCGAGGCGCTTGTCGCTGTGCCCTCTCCTTTTGGGAGAGGGCTACACCGACCGCTCAGCGAAAAGAATGGGTGAGGGGTAAGAGCCCATCGATAGATCGTAACCCCTCACCCATTCGAATGTATTGCACAGTCAGCGTAGCCCTCTCCCGAAAGGAGAGGGCGCAGCAACGAACGCCGACGTTTCTTGACGCAGTAAGAATAACAAATGTTCGACCGCATCAACGCCCGGCTGGTCCATGTGCTGCTCGCGATCGCGGCGCTGCTGACGTTCGCGCTGAGCTTCCTGGTGGTGGCCGACGTCATCGGGCGCGTGGTGTTCAACAGCCCGGTCAAGGGCACGCCCGAAATCGTCTCGATGTCCATCGTCATCATCTGCTTCCTGCTGGCCGGATATTCGGTGCAATCCGGCAGCATGCTGCAGGCCGACGTCCTGGTCGGGGTGCTCGGCCGGCGCGGTCCGCTGATCTCAGGCCTGCTGTCGGGCGTTCTCGGGACGGCGTTCTTCGCGCTCATCGTGTGGGGCAGCACCGAGCCCGCGCTGCACGCGTGGAACAGCGGCGAATTCGAGGGCGAAGGCGCGCTGCGCATTCCGGTGTGGCCCGCGCGCTTTGTCGTCATGTTCGGCTCGCTGCTGGTGGCCGTCATCTATTTCGGGCAGGCCGCCACGGCTGCCATCGGCCTCGCCCGAGGCACCGTGCCGGAGCCGCCGCGATCGCCCGAAGCCCCGGGACCGCTCTGATGCAGTCCTTCGACATGATCGCCATCGTGGTGGTGGTGCTGGGCCTGGTGTTCGCGGGCGTGCACATCGCCATCGCGCTCGGCATCACCGCGGTGCTGGGCGTGTACCTGATGCTGGGCGACATCGAGATCGTCCGCACCTTCGTCGCCAACACCGCCTATGAGGCGCTGCGCGACTACGTCTTCGCGGTCATCCCGCTGTTCATGCTGATGGGGGACTTCCTCGCGAAATGCGGCGCGGCGCGCGACCTCTACGCGCTGGCGCACCGCTTCAGCCGCTGGCTGCCGGCGCAGCTGGCGGTCGCAACCATCATCAGCAACGCGCTGTTCGCGTTCGTGACCGGCGTGAGCATCGCGGCGGCGGCGGCGTTCTCGCGGATCGCCTATCCCGAGATGCAGCGCTTCGGCTACCGGCGCGACTTCGCGCTCGGCTGCGTCGCCGGCAGCGCCTGCCTCGGCATGCTGATTCCGCCGTCGGTGCTGATGATCGTCTGGGCGGTGCTGACCGAAATTTCGATCGGCAAGCTGTTTCTGGCCGGCGTCATTCCCGGAATCATCACGGCCGGCGGAATGATCGCCTATGTCGTGATCGCCGCCATCATCAAGCCGGAACTGACGGGCGGGGCGCGGCGCTTTCCAGTCAACCGCGCTGCGCCGCTCGGTGCGGCCGTGACATCGCCGGTCGAAGCCGAGGAGCCGCTGGGCCGGGTGCTGGCGAGCACCGGACTCGTGGTGCTGCTGGTGCTCGGCGTGCTCGGCGCGATCTGGTTCGGGGTCTGCACGCCGACCGAAGGCGCCGGCGTGGGCGCGGTCGGCGCGCTGGTGCTGGCGCTGATCAAGGGCATCACGGTGCGCGAGGTCTGGCAGGTCATCCTGTCGGTCGGGCGGACCTCGGGGCCGCTGCTGCTGCTGCTGTTCTGCGCGCAGCTCTATTCGCGCGTCCTGTCGATGACCGGATTCACCGAAGCCGCCAAGACCGTCCTGGTCGGCTCCGGGCTCGGCCAGTGGGGCATCCTGATGCTCATGGTCGCGATCTGGTTCGTGCTGGGCTGCCTGGTCGATTCGATCTCGATCATCCTGCTGACGGTGCCGATCTTTGCGCCGATCGCCGCTCAGCTCGGCTTCGATCCCGTCGCCTTCGCCATCATCGGCATCCTGTCCGTGGAATGCGGACTGCTGACGCCGCCGTTCGGGCTGCTGGTGTTCACGGTCAAGGCCGCCATTTCCGACAAGACCGTGCCGCTCAGCGAGATCTTCATCGGCGCCGCGCCCTACTGGATCGTGCTGCTGCTTGTGATCGCAGCGATCGCCATCGTTCCGGAGATCGCGACCTTCCTGCCGAACCTCGGGACGAAGGGCGGCTGATCCGTCAGGGCGCCACCATCAGTGGCGTAGGGTGGGCAAAGCCGCGAAGCGGCGTGCCCACGTCTTCGCGCCGCGCAAGAATGCGTGGGCGCGGCGCTTCGCGCCTTCGCCCACCCTACGGGGCCACGTCGCGATGCGCGCGGCGTGCGTCCATTACGGCGCCACCATCAGGTGCTGCAATCCGGCGCGGTTGAACGCGTTGCGGACCATCCCTGAGTTCTTCGCCTTCTCCAGAAACGCCGTCACATAGGCGAGCGCGTCGGGCCGCGCGCGCGGCACCGCGATGGCGATGCCGGTCAGCTGGAAGCCGCCTTCGACGATGCGCGAGCCGGGAAGCTTCGCGACGAACGGCGGCAGCGAGTTGCGCGACAGCGCAAAGGCGTCGGCCTTGCCGCCGGTCAGCATCTCCACCGCCTCGCCGATCGACTGCGCCGCGGTGATCGTGGTGTTCTTCAGCGAGCGGGCGGCGGCGCGGATGGTCGTGGTGCCGGCGATGCCGACCACGCGGATGCCGGGCTGGTCGACGTCCTCGACCTGCTTCAGGCCCGACGCCTCGGTGACCATGTAGGTGCTCTCGACCAGGAAATAGACCGGACCGAAGTCGATGCGCTTCCTGCGCTCGTCGTCGACCGGCATGAACGACACGTTGATGCGGCCGTGCTCCAGCGCATCGACCAGCTCGCCGGTGTTCGGCGCGATCATGAATTCGACCGGCACGCCGAGCTGCTGCGCCAGCTCGTTGCCGAGGTCGACGGTGACGCCGCGCGGCGTGCCGTCCTTGTCCTTGACCACGAACAGCGGCGAAGGCGACGGCGCGAAGGCGACGCCGACATGAAGTTTTCCGTCGGGGATGAGTTCTTTCATCTTGAGTTGTTCTCTCAACCGTCATTCCGGGACGCCGCCATAAGCGCGTTTACGCGCGTCTTCGACGCGCTATGGCGGCGGGCCCGGAATCCAGATGCAGTTTCCGAATGTGTAACTGGATTCCGGGTTCGGCGCTACGCGCCGCCCCGGAATGACGGCGGTGGGGCCTTGACCAGATCCGGCGTCAGCGCCGCGAGGCTGCTGGCGCCGCAGAGCTGCATCGCTCTTACCATCTCGTCGTGCAGATGTTCCATCACCGCCTGCACACCCGCGGCGCCGCTGACCGACAGGCCCCAGAGCGGCGGACGGCCGACCAGCACCGCCCGCGCCCCCAGCGCCAGCGCCTTGACGATGTCGGTGCCGCGGCGGATGCCGCCGTCGACATAGACCTCGGCGCTCCGGCCGACCGCGCCCGCGACCTCGGCGATCACCTCGGCGGTGGTCACGGTCGTGTCGAGATGCCGGCCGCCGTGGTTCGACACCATGATGGCTTTGGCGCCGCAATCGACGCAGCGTTTCGCGTCGTCGCCGCGCAAGACGCCCTTCACCACCACCGGCATGGCGCAGCGCTTCACCAGCCATTCCAGGTCCCTGAAGCTGGTCGGGAACATCACGATGCCCTTGCGCTCCGGATCGTAGGCGGTGCGCGCGACCGGCTGGCCGACCATGTTGACGCTGCGGATGTTCTCCGAGGCGATCACCGGGGTCCGGTAGGCACGCGGGCTCCAGCCCGGCACCGGCTGGTCGGCGGTCAGCACCAGCGCCTTGAAGCCTGCCTTCACGCAACGGTCGAGCAGCGCGCCGGTCGCCTCGCGGTCCGGCTGCATGTAGAGCTGGAACCACTGCGGCGCGCGGCCCCGTTCCTTCGCAACGTCCTCGACCAAGGTCGCGCCGCTGGTGGACATCACATAGAGCGCGCCGGCCGCGGCCGAGCCGCGCGCGGTGGCGCGTTCGCCTTCCGAATGAAACAGATGGTGCCGCCCGGTCGGCGCCACCATGATCGGCGTCGCCACCTTGTCGCCGAGCAGCGTCACGCCGGTGTCGATGTCGACGATGTCGCGCAGCATGCGCGGGCGGAGCTTCAGTGCGCGCCATGCCGCGATGTTTTCCCTGGCGGTGATCTCGTCGTCGGCGCCGGTGTCGCAGAACACCCACGACTCCGACCGCATCACGCGGCGCGCCTCGCGCTCCAGCGCATCCAGATCGACGCAATCCACCAGCATTTTCTTGTCCTGCTTTCGCCCGGCATCACGCCGGATCATTGATCCATCACGGAAATGCGCTGTCCCGCCGACGGACATCGTGGGACACTAGCAGGCTGCTGAAGTGGCCCCGCGGTCATTCCGGGACGCCGCGAAGCGGCGGGCCCGGAATCCAGTTCCGCAGGGACTTTTTCCTGAACTGGATTCCGGGCTCGCGCCTTCGGCGCGCCCCGGAATGACAGCCCGGGCCTTTTCAGCAACGCTGCCAGTCGCATCTCCAATTGCCGGGAGTTTTCCATGCCGTCCGCCCGTCCGTCTACCGCCGACAAGCGCAAGACCTTCCGCGAGCTGCACAAGAGCGGCTGCTTCGTCATTCCGAACCCGTGGAACGTCGGCAGCGCGCGCTATCTTCAGGGGCTCGGCTTCAAGGCCATCGCCTCGACCAGCTCCGGCCACGCGCATTCCGAAGGCTGGCCCGATGGCGCGCAATCGCGCGACGACGTGCTGGCGCACTACAAGGAGCTCGTTGCCGAAACCGACATCCCGCTCAACGCCGATTTCGAGAACGGCTTCGCCGACGATCCGGACGCGGTCGCCGACAACGTGACGCGCTGCATCGCCACGGGCGTCGCCGGACTGTCGATCGAGGATTCGCCGCAGCACAGCGACTTTCCGCTGTACGATTTCGACAAGGCGCTGGCGCGGGTGAAAGCCGCGCGCGCGGCAATCGACAAGGCCGGCGGCGACGTGGTGTTCACCGCGCGCACCGAAGGCTTCATCCGCGGGCGGCCGGACCTCGACGAGACGATCCGCCGGCTGAAGGCGTTTGCCGATGCCGGCGCGGACTGCCTCTATTCGCCGGGCATCAAGACCCGCGAGCAGATCGAGGCGACCGTGAAGGCGGTCGGCGGCAAGGCGATCAACTTCCTCAACCACGGCCCGTTCGGCTTCACGGTGAACGATATTGCCGGCATGGGCGTGCGGCGGATCAGCGTGGGCGGCACGCTGGCGCGCGTGGCGATGGACGCTTTCATCAAGTCGGCCACGGCCATCGCGACCGAAGGCAAGTTCGACAGCTTCGGAGGCATCATGACCAATGCGGAGCTCAACAAGTTCTTCGCCGACAGCCGGAAAGGGTCGCGATGAACGTCCCCCTGCCCGCGGGCATCGCGGTCGATCCCACACCCGCGCCGATGCCGGGCAACGTGACGCTGAAAGGCCGCACCGGCACGGTCGAACGGCTCGACGCCGCAAGGCACGGCACGGCGCTGTGGGCCGCGATGGGCGGGCACGACCACATCTGGACTTTTATTCCGGCAGGAAGCTCGTTCGACGAGGCGGGCTTCCAGGGCTACGTCGCGGCCTGCGAGAAGAACAAGGAGCGGATTTTCTACGCCGTGCTCGACCGCGGCGGGAACGCGGTGGGCTTTCTCGCGCTGATGGAGATCCGCCCGGCCAACCGGGTGATCGAGGTGGGCAACATCGTCTACAGCCCCGCGCTGCAGCGCACGCCGCTCGGCACCGAGGCGCAATACCTGATCGCGCGCTACGCGATCGAGACGCTCGGCTACCGCCGCTACGAATGGAAGTGCGACGACCGCAACGCGGCGTCGAAGCGCGCGGCGGAACGCTTTGGATTCAAATACGAGGGAACCTTCCGCCAGCACATGATCGTCAAGGGCCAGAACCGCGACACCGCGTGGTTCTCGATCCTCGACAGCGAATGGCCGGCGCGCAGGGCCGCGTTCGAGCGCTGGCTCGCGCCGGAAAATTTCGATAGGGATGGAAGGCAAAAAACGAAACTCGGCGGCTCCTAGGCCGCCGGCGTAATCCACCGGCGTCATTCCGGGGCGCCGCGAAGCGGCGAACCCGGAATCCAGAACGTGCTTGGCTCTGGATTCCGGGTTCGCGCCTTCGGCGCGCCCCGGAATGACGGCGGAGTTCTGGGAGGGATCGCATGCACGTTCTCATCACCGGCGCGGCCGGCATGATCGGCCGCAAGCTCACCGAGCGGCTGGTGACGGATCGCGGGCTCTGCGGCCAGCCGGTCGAGAAGCTGACGCTGATCGATATCGTGGCGCCCAGCCGGCCGGCGGGCTTTTCCGACCATATCAAGACCCGCGCCGCGGACCTCGCCGAGCCGGGCGTGGCCGAGAAAGCGATCTCGGAGCGGCCCGAGGTGATCTTCCATCTCGCCGGCGTGGTCTCCGGCGAGGCCGAGCTCGATTTCGACAAGGGCTACCGCGTCAATCTCGACGGCGGGCGCAACCTGCTGGAGGCGATCCGCAAGGCGGGCAACGGCTACAAGCCGAAGGTCGTGTTCTCCTCGTCGATGGCGGTGTATGGCGCACCCTTCCCGCATGCCATTCCCGACGAGTTCAACCTGACGCCGCTCACGTCCTACGGCACCCAGAAAGCGATCGTCGAACTGATGCTCGCCGACTATACGCGGCGCGGCATCCTGCAGGGTGTCGGCATCCGGCTGCCCTCGATCGTGGTGCGGCCCGGCAAGCCGAACAAGGCCGCCTCCGGCTTCTTCTCCGGCATCATCCGCGAGCCGCTTGCCGGCGCCGACGCGGTGCTGCCGGTTTCGGAAAGCGTGGTGCACACCCATGCCAGCCCGCGCTCGGCGGTGGGCTTTCTGGTGCACGGGGCGGAGCTGCCGCGCGAAAAAATCGAGCCGCACATCAACATCACCATGCCGGGCGTCTGCTGCACGGTCGGCGAGCAGATCGAGGCGCTGAAGCGGGTTGCCGGCGACAAGGTCGCGGCAAGAATCAAGCGGCAGCCCGATCCGCTGATCGTGCGGATCGTCGACGGCTGGCCGCAGCGGCTGGCCGGCGAGCGCGCGACGGCGCTGGGATTCACCGTCGAGAAGACGTTCGACGAGATCATCCGCGTGCATATCGACGAGGACCTGGGCGGGAAGTTTGCGCAATGATGCCACTCGGTCATTCCGGGACCCTCGCGCACCAGCGCGTTCACGCGCGTCTTCGACGCGCTATGCGAGCGAACCCGGAATCCAGACCCACACACCGCCTTCTGAACTGGATTCCGGGCTCGCATGCTGCGCATGCGCCCCGGAATGACAGCGAACGATGCGCTTCCCTGCTCCGCTGATTCCGGCGACGCTGGTGAAGCGCTACAAGCGCTTCCTCGCCGACGTGGTGCTGCCCGACGGCACGACCATCACGGCGCATGTCGCCAATCCGGGTTCGATGATCGGGCTCGCCGAGCCGGGCTCCCGCGTGTGGCTGTCGAAGTCGGACAATCCGAACCGCAAGCTTTCGCACAGCTGGGAACTGATCGAGGTCGATTTCGGCGGCGGCCGTGAACTGGTCGGCGTCAACACCGGGCATCCCAATCCGCTGGTTGGAGCTGCGCTCGCGGCCGGCGCGATCCCGGAGCTTGCGGGTTACGACAGTATCCGCCGCGAGGTGAAGTACGGCAGGAACTCGCGGGTGGATTTCCTGTTGGAAGGCGCGAAGCGTCCGCCCTGCTATGTCGAGATCAAGAACGTGCACCTGATGCGAAAGGCGGGGCTTGCCGAGTTTCCGGACGCCAGGACCGAGCGCGGCGCGAAGCACCTGGAGGAATTGGGCGACGCGGTCGAGGCCGGCGCGCGGGCGGTGATGCTCTATCTGATCCAGATCGGCTCGGCGAAGACGTTCGGGCTTGCCCGCGACATCGATCCGAAATACGGCGCGGCGTTCGACCGCGCTCGCTCGCGCGGCGTCGAGGCGGTCGCCTGGAAATGCCGGATCGAGGAAGGCGGGATCGAGATCGACGCGCCCGTGCCGATCATGGAGTGATTGTACTATCCTCATCTCATGTCCGGTCCCGAGCCACAGCCAATCCGCTTCGATCCCAACACGCGCGGCCCGCTGCACGGCGTCCGCGTGCTGGACCTGTCGCGGCTGGTCGCCGGCAACATGGTCTCGCTCCAGCTCGGCGATTTCGGCGCCGACGTGATCAAGGTCGAGCCGCCGTCCGGCGATCCGCTGCGCGACTGGCGCGACGGCGGCAAGTCGCTGCACTGGAAGACCTACGCGCGCAACAAGCGCTCGATCGTGCTCGACCTGCGGCAGCACGCTGCGAAGGACGCGCTGCTGCGGCTGGTCAGAACCGCCGACGTATTCATCGAGAACTACCGGCCCGGCACCCTGGAGGAGATGGGGCTCGGTCCCGATGTGCTGCACAAGGCGAGCCCCGGGCTGATCGTCGTGCGGGTGTCGGGCTTCGGCCAGACCGGGCCTTACGCCGCAGCTGCCGGGCTTCGGCACGCTGGTCGAGGCGATGAGCGGCTTTGCCGCGCGCACCGGCTTTGCCGACCGCGAGCCGGTGCTGCCGCCGCTGGCGCTCGCCGACATGATCGCGGGCCTCTATGGCGCGTTTGCCACGTTGACGGCGCTGCGCGCCCGCGACGGCGGCACGGCAAAGGGACAAGTGATCGATCTTTCGCTGCTGGAATCGATCTTCTCGGTGCTCGGCCCCGAGGCCGCGATCTATGCCGCAGACCGGCGCCGTCAAGGAGCGGGTCGGCAGCGCCTCCAACACCTCGTCGCCGCGCAACGTCTACCGCTGCGCCGACGGCCATTACGTCGCGCTGTCCGGCTCGACCCAGGCGATGGCAAAGCGCCTGTTCGAGACCATCGGCCGCGCCGACATGATCCAGGATCCGCGGTTTGCCACCAACAGCGACCGGGTGAAGCACCGCCCGCTGGTCGACGCGGCGGTCGGCGGCTGGTTCGCAACGCGCACGCGCGACGAAGCGCTGAAGCTGATGCGGGAGGCGAGCGTCACGGTCGGGCCGGTGTACACGATTGCCGATGCGATGACCGATGCGCATTTCCGCGGCCGGGGCATCATCGTCGACGTGGAGGACCGGGAGCTCGGCCAGGTGCCGATGCACAACATCGTGCCGCGGCTGTCGGATACGCCGGGCGGCTGGCAGAAGCCCGCGCCGGGGCTCGGGGAGCACACGGATGCGGTGTTGACCGAGGCGGGATTGGACCGCGACGCTATTGCGCGGTTGAGGGCGAGCGGCGCCGCCGCATAACAAGCGGCGGCAAAAACCCACCGGCGTCATTCCGGGGCGGCCCGAAGGGCCGAACCCGGAATCCAGAACAGCATTCGGTGTTTCACTCTGGATTCCGGGCTCACGCGCTTCGCGCGTGCCCCGGAATGACAGTGCCCTACTGCTTCCTGATGAACGTGCCGTTGCGCAGCTCGCTCACCGCCTGCTGCAGTTCGGCCTGCGTGTTCATCACGATCGGCCCGTACCAGGCGACCGGCTCCTCGATCGGCTTGCCGGAGACGAGCAGGAAGCGCACGCCCTCCTCGCCGGCCTGCACCGTCACCTCGTCGCCGCGGTCGAACACGACGAGCGAACGGTTGCCGGTCTGCTCGCGCACCTTGATCTCCCGGCCGTCGATCTCCTTCTCGGTCAGCACGCCGAACGGCGAGCTCGCCGAAACGAACGCGCCCGAGCCCGCGAAGATGTAGGCGAAGGCGTGCCGGTCGACCTCGACCTTGAAGGTCTTCTTCTTTCCCGGCGGCACCGAGATGTCGAGATAGCGCGGATCGGCGGCAACGCCTTCGACCGGGCCCTTCCTGCCCCAGAAGTCGCCGGTCACCACGCGCACCCTGGTGCCGTCGTCGTCGATCACCTCCGGCACGTCGGCGGCCTTGATGTCCTGGTAGCGCGGCGCGGTCATCTTCAGCGCGCGCGGCAGGTTGGCCCAGAGCTGGAAGCCGTGCATCCGGCCCGCCGTGTCACCGCGCGGCATCTCCTGATGCATGATGCCGGAGCCGGCCGTCATCCACTGCACGTCGCCCGCGCCGAGCGTTCCCTTGTTGCCGAGGCTGTCGCCGTGATCGACCTCGCCCGCAAGCACATAGGTGATCGTCTCGATGCCCCGGTGCGGATGCCATGGGAAACCCTTGAGGTATTCCTCGGGGTTGTCGTTGCGGAAATCGTCCAGCAGCAGGAACGGGTCGAACTCCCTGGTGTCGCCGAAGCCGAAGGCGCGGCGCAGATGCACGCCCGCCCCTTCGAGCGTGGGTTTGGACTGGATGATCTTCTTCACCGGACGGATGGACATGACACTTTGCCTTTCCGGATCGCCCCCAAAGGCAGCGATCCCGTTTGCATGGATTTTAGCTCAAGTCAGGCGGCAACTCGCGGCGCCGGCGCCAGACGGCCGACCAGCGTGGCGAATTGATCGAGGAACGACTTCAGGAACCCGCGCGTGGATTCATCGGGCACATTGCCGTTGTCGTCGATCAGGCCTTGCTTGAACTGGATATAGGCTTCGCCACCCGAGAGCACGACACCCTGAGCACCCAGGATCTGGCGAAGGTGCTGCTGGGCGAGCGCCGTCGAGATCGCCCCCGGCGACGTGCCGGTGACGGCCGCGACCTTGCCGGTCCAGGAGTTCCGGCCCCAGGGCCGCGCACCCCAGTCGATGGCGTTCTTCAGCGCCGCCGGGATGGAACGGCTGTGCTCGGGCGTGACGAACAGGACACCGTCGGCCGCCGCGATCTCCGCCTTGAAGCGGGCGACGCTCGACGGCAGGTTCCCCTCGTCGTCCTGGTTGTAGAGCGGCAGGTCGTCGATCCGGACGGACCGGAAATCGGCCTTGCCGGACCCCAGCTTCGCCAAAGCCTCCGCAAGTTTGCGGTTGATGGATTCGCGGCGGTTTGAGCCGACGACCACGGCGATCTTGAAAGCGGCCATAACAGTGTTACCTTTCAGTACGTGGTTACGAATGTATACTGAGGATAGATAAATGACTGTACGGCGCAAACAAGAAGGCACACCGGTGTTACCGGGTAACCTGCATGTGTCCGAGGATTGCCGGCGGATCAGCGAGGTGCTGGCGCGGATCGGCGACAAATGGACCATTCTGGTGGTCGGCGAGCTCGGCCGCGGGCCGCGGCGGTTCAACGAAATCCGCCGCGCGCTCGGCAGCATCTCGCAGCGGATGTTGACGCTGACGCTGCGCGGCCTGGAGCGCGACGGGCTGGTGACCCGCACCGTGTTTCCAACCATTCCGCCCAAGGTCGAATACGAACTGACCAAGCTCGGCCGCTCGCTGCTCGAACCGGTGAACGGCATCGGGCTTTGGGCGCGACAGCATCAGGGCGCGATCGAGGACGCCCGCAAGCGCTTCGACGGCGCCGCACGATGAGCGTCCGCGCCGAACTGGTCCGGGCCGGGCTTCATCTGTTCCTGAAGCGCAAGGGCGACGACGAGCCGGACCTTGTAAAAATCCGCCGCGGCGTCGACCGGACGACGGGGTGGGTGCGAAATCCACCGCGCACGACCCGAAGCGCAACAATCGACGCGAGCGGCAGGCCGGCGGTCCGCGTCACGACACCGCTGTCGCGCCCCGACCATCACATCCTCTATCTGCATGGCGGCGGCTATATCTACGGCTCGCCGCTGCTCTACCGCGACCTGAGCTGGCGCATCGCCGATGCCGCGCGAGCCGTGGTGTGGATGCTCGACTACCGGCTCGCACCGGAGCATCCGTTTCCGGCGGCGCTCGACGACGCCGCGTGCGCCTACCGCTGGCTGCTGGCGCAGGGCGCCGATCCACGGCGCATCGCGGTCATGGGTGACTCGGCGGGCGGCGGCCTGACCTTTGGCACACTCCTGAAGCTTCGTGACGAAGGCGAACCGATGCCTGCCGCGGCGGCAGGCCTTTCGCCGTGGACCGATCTCACCATCACCAGCGCATCGAGCCGGCTGTTCGCCAAAACCGATCCGATGCTGAACCTCGGCGATACGAAACACTATGTTGCCTGGTACCTGGGCGACGCGGACCGCAGAAACCCTTACGCCTCGCCGGTGTTCGGCGACCCCGCGGGTTTACCGCCGAGCCTGATCCAGGCCGGCGACGACGAGATGCTGCGGGACGACGCCGTGACCATGGCGGAACGGCTGCGGGCAGCAGGCGTCCCGGCGGAGCTGGAGCTTTGGCCGCGCATGCCGCATGTCTGGCACATGCTGGCGCGCGTGGTGCCGGAGGGTCAGCAGGCGATCGAGCGGATTGGCCTGTTTGTGCAGCAGCAATGGGCGGCAAGCACGCCATAATCGTGCGCTTGCTTTGCCGTCTTAAGCCCTTAAATTGCCGCCATGACCTACGTCGAAGCCGCCGCAGCCCCTCTCCGGAAAACCGGCCAGATCAAGCTCCACGGCAAGGAAGCCTTCGAAGGCATGCGCAAGGCCGGCCGGCTGGTGGCCGACTGCCTCGACATGCTGACCGCGCATGTGAAGCCCGGCGCGCCGACCGAGAAGATCGACCGGCTGGTGTCCGAATACGCGCAGGACCACAAGGCGCTGCCGGCGACGCTGATGTATCGCGGCTACCGCAAATCGACCTGCACGTCGATCAACCACGTGGTCTGCCACGGCATCCCGAACGAGAAGCCGCTGAAGGAAGGCGACATCGTCAACATCGACGTGACGCTGATCCTCAACGGCTGGCACGGCGACTCGAGCCGGATGTATCAGGTCGGCGAAATTCCGCGGCGCGCCGAACGGCTGATCGAGGTGACCTACGACGCGATGATGCGCGGCATCGCGGTCATCAAGCCGGGCGCCACCACCGGCGACATCGGCAACGCGATCCAGGGCTTCGTCGAGGCGCAGCACATGAGCGTGGTGCGCGACTTCTGCGGCCACGGGCTGGGCAAGCTGTTCCACGACGAGCCGAACATCGTCCACGTCGGGCGGCCGGGCGAAGGCATCGTGCTGCGGCCGGGCATGTTCTTCACCGTCGAGCCGATGATCAATCTCGGCCGGCCGCATGTGAAGGTGCTGTCGGACGGCTGGACCGCGGTGACGCGGGACCGCTCGCTGTCGGCGCAGTTCGAGCACACGGTCGGTGTGACGGCGAACGGGGTCGAGATCTTCACGACCTCGGCCAAGGGCTTCGACAAGCCGCCGTATCAGGCCTGAGCGGGACGCGGAAATTCACACTTTCCCGAATTCTGTTTGACAGCCTCAATCATTTTGTTCATGTTATGTTCCTATCGTCAATAGACGTGAATGCCGATGCGGCGACTCCCTGACCTTGATGAGCAGCATCTGCCTTGGGACGCCCAAGCGGCGCACGCCCACAAGAGTCCTGTAAAGATTCTCCCGCTCGACGATCCGCCGCCGCACTATCTCGGGCATCGCGAGCGGCTGCGGGCCCGCTTTTGCGACGCCGGCGCCGACGCCATTGCCGACTACGAACTGCTGGAGCTTCTGCTGTTTCGCGCCATTCCCCGGCGTGACGTGAAGCCGCTCGCCAAGCAACTCATCAAAATATTCGGTTCGTTCGCCGAGGTGATTTCCGCGCCGCGCCACCGGCTCCGCGAGGAAGGCGGTCTCAGCGAAGCGGTCGTCACCGAACTCAAGATCGTGCAGGCCGCGGCCGGGCGCATCACGCGCGGCGAGGCGCGCAAGCGGCCGGTGCTGTCATCGTGGTCGGCAGTGATCGAGCATTGCCGGACCACCATGGCGTTCGAGAGCAAGGAGCAGTTCAAGATCATCTTTCTCGACAAGCGCAACCAGATCATTGCCGACGAGGTGCAACAGACCGGAACGGTGGACCACACGCCGGTCTATCCGCGCGAGGTGGTCAAGCGCGCGCTGGAGCTGTCGGCGACCGCGATCATCCTGGTGCACAATCATCCGAGCGGCGACCCCACGCCGAGCCGTGCCGACATCCAGATGACGCAGGCGATCATTGACGTCGCCAAGCCGCTCGGCATCGCCGTGCACGACCACATCATCGTCGGCAAGGATGGGCACGCGAGTCTTAAGGGACTGAAGTTGATTTGAACCGGTCGAATTGTGGTGAGACGCCCTTCAATGAGACAATCCCACAATGCTATTTGAAATCGTCGGCGTCGGACTCGGGCGCAAAGAATTCAAAATCAAGCATCTGCTCTGAAACGCAAAAGACATGGCAAAACCGCAAATCAAACATTTGGTCGTGTGTGTCGACAACGAGGGCTATCGGGCTTCGCTCGAGAAGCGCAAGATCTATATCGCGCTCCGCGACACTGCCGCCGAAAAGCATGCCTTGCTCCGGATCGTCGATGAGTTTGGAGAAGACTACCTCTATCCGAAAGCGTTCTTTCGCTCGATCGCATTGCCGCAAGCGGTCAAGAGAGCTGTGCTGGCCGCGGCCTAGATCCTTCGATTGCCAAAGTAGGCTTGGCTCATAAATGCGCGCGTCGATCACTACGCCGGCAGCGTCACCGGCGCAGGCGCAGCGTTGCCCCGGATCAGGTCGGATCCCTTCTCGGCGATCACCATGGTGGCCGAATAGGTGTTGGCCGACGGCATGCTCGGCATGACCGAGGCGTCGATCACGCGCAGGTTCTGCAGGCCATGGACCTTGAGCTCGTCGCTCACCACGCTCGACCTGTCGGTCGCGGGGCCCATCCGGCAGGTGCCGATCAGGTGCCAGACCGTGCCGCCGTACTGGCGGGCCCAGTGCAGGATCTCGTCGTCGGTGCGCACGCCGTCGCCGGGAAACGTCTCGCGGTCGACGAAACGCGACAACTGCGGCGTCCCCAGAAGCCGCCGCGCGAGCTTGATGCCGCCGACCAGCGCCCGCTGATCGGCCTCGTGCGACAGGTAGTTCGGCTGGATCGCGGGATCGACGAAGATGTCGGTCGATTTCGCCCGCACATAGCCGATGCTCTCGGGCCGGTGCTGCCAGACGCCGCAGCTCATGCCCGGATAGTCGTCGAGCATGCCGATGAAGCCTTCCTTGTAGCTCGCCGGCGAAAACACCAGCTGGAGATCGGCGCCACTGACGTTCGGATCGGACTTCCAGAAGCAATAGCAAAGCGAAGGGCTCACGCCGATCACGCTCGGCCGGCCGGTCAGCCAGCGCAGCACCTGGCCGGCCAGCGCGGGGCCGCGGGTGATTTCGTTGATGGTCGTCGAATTCTTCGCGCGCGCTACGAGGCGGACCGAGCAATGGTCGCGGAAATTTTCGCCAACCGCCGGCAGATCGTGAACCACCTCGACGCCGATATTTTTGAGCAGGCTGCCGCTGCCTATGCCGGACAGTTGCAGGAGGCGCGCCGAATTGACGGTGCCGCCGCAGACGATCACCTCCTTGCGGGCCTGCACCTCGTGGACGGTGCGGCCGCGCTCGTCGACATAGCGGACCGCCACCGCCTTCCTGCCCTCGAACACGATCCTGAAGGCGCGCGCGTGGGTGCGCAGATCGATCCGCCCGGATTTCTTCTGCGCCGGCAGGAGATACGTGCGGCCCGCGCTGCGGCGCAGTCCCTTGTGGATCGAGCGCTGCAGATAGCCGCAGCCGGGCTGCGACGCGCCGTTGTAGTCGGCGTTGCGGGGAATGCCGAGACCTTCGGCGCCGTCGAGGAACGCCTCGCAGATCTCGTGCGGCCAGTCGAGGTCGGTCACCGGGATGTTGCCGTCGCGGCCGCGATAGAGGTCGTCACCGCCGCCGATCCGGCGCTCGAACCGCTTGAAATAGGGCAGGAGGTCGGCATAGCCCCAGCCCGCGTTGCCGCGCTGCGCCCAGCTGTTGAAATCGTCGGCCTGACCGCGGTTGATGATCATGCCGTTGATCGAACTCGATCCGCCGACGGTGCGGCCCACCGGGATCACGACCGAGCGCCCGTTGACGTTCGGTGACGGTTCGGTCTTGAACTGCCAGGTGTAGGCTTCGTTGAACATGATCTTGATGAAGCCCGCCGGAATGTGAATGTATGGGTGCCGGTCGGGCGGACCGGACTCGAGCGCACAGACCGTGATGCCGGGGTCTTCCGACAGACGGGCAGCGACGATGGACCCCGCGGCGCCGGTCCCGACGACCACGTAATCGAAGGTCGATGTCGACCGCGGTTGCTGATCCTGCGTCATCGTGATGTCCGTTCCTGCATCCACGGAAAGGCTAGCCTCGCCGGGTCAACGGTACAATCAGGCCGAACAGATGGCACCACCGACCAAATCCGCGCCAACCCCGCATGGCGTGAAGACGCTCGCTCCCGCGGGCGCCGTCAAACCCACCGGACCATGGGATCTCGGGACACGCGCGGGCGATTTCATTTTTGTCGCCGGCATGCGCGGCATCGACCCCGGGACCAACACGCTGGTGCAAGGCGATGAAGCGCGAATCCGGCAGGCGTTCCTCAACATGAAGCTGATCGCGGAATTGGAGGGCGCAAGCCTGCGTGATTGCGTTCGCATCGTGGTCTACGTGACCGACATGCCGCGGCTCCGGCCGGTCGTGAACAAGGTGCAGGAAGAATTGTGGGGCCAGCCGCCCTATCCGCCGCGAACCATCGTCGAGGTTCAGCGGCTCAATCAGGACGACATCATGGAGGTGGAGGGGACGTTCTACGCGCCGGAGAAGAAGTAGATGTTCGCTCCGATTGAATTGGCTGGTGCCGCTTGCTCCGTTTACCTCTCCCCGCTTGCGGGGAGAGGTCGGCGAGCGAAGCGAGCCGGGTGAGGGGGACTCTCAACGAGGACGATTTATCGGGTTCAACCGGGATGATCCCCGACACTTCAGACCGGCATGATCCCCGACAGTTTTGTGGGGTCCGGTTCGCGAGGCCCCTCGCGTGGCGGAGCGAACCGGACGAACCGACCCCGGCGATCAATCAAACCGATATCCAGGTCGCAGAAACGAACGACATGGTCGCCGGTCTCCAACTCGGCAATACCGACGAGCTCGCCTATCAGCGTTTCGCTGACGAAGAGAAGTTCGCCCTGCCACATGATCTCGCCGTTGCTGCGCACACGGCGGACTTGGTGATCGGCGTCATACCAAGGGTCTTTAAGACTTTCCGGCATGGCACGCGGCGAAGCGGTATAGAGCTCGGCCGGCCGGCGTTGATCGAGCGCTTCGTGCGGCCGCTCCTCGTTGTAGTGGCGACGGAACGCATCGAAGCGGAGCTGCTGCTCGGAAGCATTGTGTGCCGCAGGCCGCGAGGTCTGCGCCTTGAGCGTACGATGCATGCGCTCATGCCGGCCATTCTCTTGCGGCGAGGCCGGACGAATGAAGTGCGGTTCGATTCCGAGCTTGAGCCACCAAGCCGACAGCTTGGTCAGCCCTCCTGGCCCGCGCGAGCCGAACGGCGACCCATTGTCGCAGCGGATCGCAAGCGGCAATCCGTACTCGCGAAAGGCCTTTGTAAAATATGGGCGGACGCCCTCTATTGTGGGAGCGGTAATCCGCACTTCGATCAGAAACCGACTGTGGCTGTCTGTGACCGTCAGGGGATCAATCCGCTGGTGGTCACGAGTTCGGAACCAGCCTTTAAAGTCGGCAGCCCATTCGTCGTTGACGGACGTTGCAGGCGTGCATGGCCGCTGCTGATCAAGCGGTCGGCGGCGACGCTTGATGGGAGCCACCAAACCGGCTTGCTTGAGAAGCTCTCCTATGGTCGAGGCCGCAGGCCAAGCCATCTCCGGCGCTTCGCGCTCGAGCACCGCAAGCAGCTTGCGGGGGCCCAGATAGGGAAAACGTTGCCTCGCCGCGATCACCTTCTCGGCGATCGCTCCGGCAGTCGTCTGCGAACAATGCAGCGGCGCATGCGAGCGGTCCTTGAACCATTCCGGATCGCCGGACGCCTTCCGGCTGCGCCATTCGTAGAACGTATCCCGGCAAATCCCATAGCGTCGGCAAAGCTCCGATACTCTCCAGTTCCCCGTTTCGTATTCCGACAGCATCCGGATGCGCTGCTCCATCCGACAGGTCTCCTCGAACGGCATCGGTGGGTCCTCCCTCCGATGCAGATTGCAAGAAACTGTCGGGAATCATCCCGGTCTAAACTGTCGAGGATCTACCCGGTCTGTACCTCGAGAGTCCCCCTCACCCCGACCCTCTCCCCGCAAGCGGGGAGAGGGAGCGCACTGCCGCCGCGGCACGCGCTTCGACTCAATTGGATCGGTGTTCAGGGAACGATTCGCTCCTTGCGAAACCGACCCAGCAGCCGGACGAACATCTCTTCGCTGTCCACCACGTCCTGGAATCCGAACTGGCGGGACTTCGTGACGTCGGACATCACGTCCCAGTCGCAGCCGAACACGTAATCGGCAAACGGCCAGGCCACGAGCTGGTCGTATGGGTAGGGCTTGAGCCCATACTTCGCCGTCATGGCGCGCCACAGCGGCTCCTTGTCCGCCATGTGCTGGGTGAGGCTGATGGACTGCGGATCGCCGGCCGGCATGTCGAAGGCTGAGGCGAGCTTCGGCCACAGGTTCTTCCACCTGAAATAATCGCCGTTGGTGATGTTGAACGCTTCGTGCCCGCAGCGCGGCTCGTTGGCCGCCCACAAGGCCGCGTTCGCAAAGTGCGTGGACTCGGTCACCTGGTAGATCGACGTAAACGCCCCCGGCTTGCCGGGAAAGCGCAGCGGCAGCCCGAGCTCCTTGCTGACCGCGGCATAAACCGCGATGGCGGGAGCCAGACTCATCGGCGTGCCCGGCGCAAAGCCGCACAACGTCTGCGGCCGCAGCTCCACCCAGTCCCAACTTTTGCCGCGCTGGAAGCCGGTGAGCCAGTCGATCTGATCGAAGTAATAGTCGGGCGGCATGTGGCGCGGATCGCTTTCGCGCGCCGGGGTTTTGAACGGCCCCAGATGCGAGCCGTAGTACTTGGTGCCGGTCACCAGCACGACCCGGCGCAACACGCGCGACACCGCGTCGATTGCGGTCACGGCGTTGACGAGCATGTCGCGATTGGGCCCGATGTTGGAGGCATAGCCTGCGGCGGCGCCCGTGGAGGGCTGAAAGGCGGCGTAGAAGATATGCGTGGTTTCCTTGAGCTCGCCGAGGCTCGCGGCCGCGCCCCGCCGATCGAGAAGATCGACGCAGACGTGACGATAGCGCGAGGCAGCGTCGGCCGCGCGACGGGACAAGCCCACGACCGACCAGTCATCCTCCTTGAGCAGCCGCTCGACGATGTAGCGCCCGATGACCCCGAGCGCTCCGACGACGACGGCTTGCTTGCGCTCTGCCATGGCACGCTGCCCGTTGCCCGCGATCGACCGGCCTTGTTTACCGTCCACGCGCGCGAATTGATACAGACGGACGCCAGCCTGAAGGGCTGCGGCTGATCCAGGAGTCAGACACGCCCAAGCGCCGTCATGCCTTGCAGGGTTCGATGGCGCCGGAACCAGAACAGCGCCGCAACGGTCAGCAGGTTCATGACCCCGCCGATCGCGGCGTTCGCATAGGACAGCAAATAGCTTGCCGTGATGTCGTAAAAATAGCCGGCCTGATAGCTTCCAATCCCCATTCCGATCCAGGCCACGGTGGAGACGACCGCCATCGCCGTGCCTGACATGCGCAGGGGTGCCGCCTCGCGCGCGCAGATCAGGAGACAGGTCATCACGCCGGCAAAGCCGAAGCCGAACAGCACGGAAAGCTGGAACAGCGTCGCGATGTCCTTGGTCTGGGTAAACCAGAAGACCACCGACGTCTGCGCCAGCGATGCGATGAAGTAGGCCGGAAGGCCACCGATGCGATCGGCGAGCCATCCGAAGAACAGGCGGCCGACGACGCCCGAAACCATCAGCGCCAGCAGCAGGCCCGCGGCGGTCTGCGGGCTGCATCCAATATCGATGCCGAGCGGCACGAGATGCACCAGCGGCACGGCCATACATATGCAACAAAACGCTCCGGCGAGGCCGAGCCACGGGATGGTGATCGCGTGCGGCACGCCCCAAAGGTTGGAATCCGATCGGGCGGAGCGACCGTGCGCCTCCCCGGCGGACGGTGCAGGCCGCAGCAGGAACATCAATGGAAAGAGAACGACAAAATATCCGGCCCCCAGCCAAAGCGCGGCACCGCGCCATCCAAGCTCGCTGATCAGGAGCTGCGCGAGATAGGGCACGATGCCCTGGCCGATGGCGCCGCCGGCGGTAACAATGCCGATCGCAAGGCCCTTGCGCGCGTTGAACCAGAGCCCGGTCAGCGCAAGCACCGGGGTGAACAGGCAAGCAAAGCCTATGGCGCCGATGAGAAAATAGAGAAGGTAAAGCAGCCAGAGCTCGCTTTGCCATGGCAGCGCGGCGAGGCCCGCAGCGATCCCCACAGAGCCAAGGACGGCGATCTTCCGCGCGCCGATGCGATCCGAAAGGCTGCCCCAGACGAGGCCACCGACCGCCGCACCGATGGTATGCATCGTGTAGGCCATGGACGTGTCGGCGCGAAGCCAACCGAATTCCTGCTCGAACGGTTTGATGAAAACCGAAACCGTGGCGCCCGCCCCGAAGCCGAGCGCAAGGCAGACGGTCGATACGGCAACGATCACCCAGCCATAGGGATGCTCGTCGAACTGCTCGCGCACAATGTCGCTCATGCCAATCTCAATGAAAATGACGTCATTTGAAATGTCGCATGTTCCGGCGCCTGGAACTTCGAGGGGAGCTTGATTTTTTCTTGAGATTTCGACGACACTTCAGTCACGCGGGGCCCAGCGTGGTCGGCCATCGCGAGCGCATACTGGCCTTTCGGCCGGGCCGCCGCTATGCAGCCCGCGTCGCGACATGCACAAGGCGCAGCGGCGCGGTTTTTCTTTGCGCGGCATGAACTTGCAGACCGCCCCGATGCACAAACAAGCTTGTGCGGTATTCATCGCAGCATCGCTTGCGCGGCCACGACGGAGAAGCAAAAGCGGCGCAGTGCTACTCCGGCCTGATATTGAGCCGCTTGATGAGCGGCGCGTAGCGCTCGCCGGTGCGCTGCATCTCGACCGCCACCTCCTGCGCAGTCATTGGCGCCGCCTCAAGCCCGATCTGCTTGAAGCGCTCGCGCAGCGCGGGCGCAGCGATCATCTTGTGCAGTTCCGCGCCGATCAGCGCAATCGTGGGCGTTGGCGTCGCCACCGGCGCAAACACCATGAAATGCGTGCCCGCGTTGATGCCCGCTGCCGCGCCGCGATCAGGTCGTCATCGCCGACCCGCCGCCGCGGTAGGCGACGTGGGTGAATTTCCCGCCGGTCCGCTGCGCGATCTCTTCTGCGGCGAGGTGCTGTTGCAGACCGTAGCCCGTGCTGGAGTGGTTGAGCCCGTTCGGCCGGCTCTGGCAAGCTCCACCAGCTCCTTGATGTTGTTGGTCGGCACCGAGGGCGCCGCAACGAACCGCGTTCAATGCCGCGGCTATTTCACGAGCGTGACAGGTATGGTCGTCAGGTGGATGACTTTGGTGGCGACCGAACCGATGACCAGGTTGGAGATCGCGGTCATTCCGCGCGTTCCCATGACGATCCCCTCGCAATGAAGCTCATGGGCCCTCTTGGCGATCGTCGAAGCTACTTCACCTTGGGCAATCTCGCTTGTGTGAGCGATCCGCGCCTTCTCAGCCGCTTCGATCGCCGGCCGCAACAGATCCATGCTGTGTGCCCTTTGCAGCTCATGCATCTTCTCGCTCGATACATAGACGAGGATCTCACCGTACATGATCGGCTCCGGATGGACCGTGAGGAGATGCAGTTCATAGGACGGGTTGGTTTTCGCAATTTTCATTGCGTGATCGAGAGCTCGCGTCGAGCTTTCCGAGCCGTCAATCGGAACAAGAAGCTTCGGCATCGTGTTTTCTTTCGTCGGTTGGCTGGCACGCACTCATCATGAACGCCAGCACTAACCAGGGATTGATCTAGCTCAACGGGATCCAGCAAAAGTTCCGGTCTGTTGGCTGCAATGATGGTCAAGCGGATCGAACGACACAGATCGACCCGCACCTTTCTGCCGACCAGCGCTTGCTCGCCATGCAGGAAACCGATGGGAATCGCCGAACCGAAACCGCAGACAGGCTCGCTCAAGCCCTACTTCGCCCTCTCGGTCGGCGAGACCCTGAAGCTGCTGGACGTGTCAGGCAGCGCCGGCCTGAGTGACGAAGAGGTTCGGCGTCGCGCGTTCGTTCACGGCCCGAATGCTCTTTTGTCGCGCCGAAGAACCAGCGCCTACATCGTGCTCGTGCATCAGTTCAAGAGCCCAATTGTCTATCTGCTGGCAGCGGCGGCTTCGCTTGCCTTTTACTTCAGAGAACTGGAAGAGGGAATTGCGATTGCTGCAGTCCTGCTGCTGAACGCGCTGATTGGTTTCCTCACCGAGCTCAAGGCGGCTCGCTCGATCGAAGCGCTGCGGGCGCTCGGCACCCGCTCCTCGCGGGTTCGCCGCGAAGGCCATGCTCGCATCATTCCAGCCGATGAGCTCGTGCCCGGCGACATCGGCTTGATGGAAGCCGGAGATTCAATCGCCGCCGATATGCGGCTGATCGAGGCTTCAAACCTCGCGGCGGACGAATTGACGCTGACCGGCGAGTCCGTTGCCGTCGAGAAAGGCACACTAGCCGTGGCCGAAGAAGTGCGGCTCACGGAGCGAAACTCGATGGTTTTCAAGGGTACCACGATCACCCGCGGTAGCGGGATCGGCGTGGTGACCGCAACCGGCCATGCCACCGAAATCGGGCGCATCTCACAACTCGTCGCCGATGCCGAGCCGGGCAGTTCACCGCTGGAACGGAAGCTCGCACGCCTGTCCGGCCAGCTCGTGTGGGCCACCTTGATACTGGCCGCGGTGCTGATCGCGGCCGGGACCGTGAATCAGCACGACGTCGTTCTCATCGTTCAGGCATCCATCGCGCTCGCGGTCGCGGCCATTCCTGAAGGGCTTCCGATCGTATCGACCTTGGCACTTGCCCGGGGCATGTGGCGCATGGCGCAGCAGAATGCCTTGATCGAACGGCTGTCAGCCGTGGAGACATTGGGCGCGACCACCGTCATCCTTACGGACAAGACCGGCACCTTGACTGAAAACCGCATGACGGTGCGTCGCTTCTGGCTTTCGTCCGGCGAAGTCGTCATGAAACAGGAGTTGGCCGCCGGCGGCGAAGCGCTTGCCCTGCGGGCAGATGCGCAGCTGGCGCGGCTGACCGAAATTGCCGTGCTCTGCAACGACGCAAGTCTCGGCGACGAAGCCAGGCAACCGAGCGGTGATCCCATGGAGATCGCCCTGCTTCGGGTCGGCCGGCGGGTCGGCATCGAGCGTGGCGAACTCCTCAAGGCAAAACCCCTGGCCCGCAAGTATGCGTTCGACGCGGCTCGCAAGATGATGGCGACGCTGCATCGCCAGGACGGCGAGGTCCTTTTTGCAGTCAAGGGGGCTCCCGAGGCCGTTTTGAGCATTGCCGATCGGGTCGCCAATGACGATGGCGGCACCGTCATGGACGATGTCACACGCGCCAGATGGCTGGAGCGCGTCGACCATCTCGGCCATCATGGCCTACGGGTGCTCGCATGCGCGACCAAAACCACCGCGCACGATGACGACGATCCCTACCGGAATCTGACCTTTCTTGGCCTCGTCGCCTTAGAGGATCCGGCGCGAGCAGATGTGCCGCAAGCCATCCAGGCTTGCCGGCAGGCAGGTATCCGTGTGGTCATGGTCACGGGCGACCATGCCATCACGGCACGCAGCATTGGCCGTGCCGTCGGAATCGGCGAAATGGCTGAAAAGGCCGTCGAAGGGCGCGAGCTCGCGCGACTTCTTGGCGGCCATCAAGACGAACTGCTGCGCACCGGGATCTTTGCGCGTGTCAGTCCTTCCGAGAAACTCGAGCTTGTGCGCGCATACCAACGCGCCGGCGCCGTCGTCGCCATGACCGGTGACGGAGTAAACGACGCGCCGGCCCTGCGGCAGGCGGACATCGGAGTGGCGATGGGCATGCGCGGCACCGACGTGGCGCGCGAAGCTGCCGCCATGATTTTGCTCGACGACGCCTTCCCGACCATCGTCAAAGCCATTCGCGAAGGCCGCGTGATTTTCGGCAATATCCGGCGGTTCGTCACCTACCTTCTGTCATGCAATCTGAGCGAGGTGCTGGTGGTGGGATTGGCGATCGTGTTCGGGTTGCCGCTACCGATTCTGCCCCTGCAGATCCTCTATCTCAATCTGGTCACCGACGTATTCCCCGCCTTTGCTCTTGCCATGGGCGAAGGCGATCGCGACGTCCTCAATCGGGCACCGCGCGATCCGCAAGAGCCCCTGCTCGGCCGCTCGCAGTGGACGCTGATCGTGCTGCATGGCCTGGCACTGACCGCGGCCACTTTCGGCGCCCTGGCCCTCGGTCGGTTCTGGCTTGAACTCGATGGCAGCGCTGTCGTCACCGTCACGTTTTTGACTTTGGGCTTTGCCCAGCTTTGGCATGTTTTCAACATGCGCCATTCACGCTCGGGATTGGTGCAAAACGAAGTGACGCGCAATCCATGGCTCTGGAGCGCCCTGGCCCTTTGCACACTGCTCCTGGCGGTGCCGCCTTACGTGCCTCATCTGGCGCACGTCTTCCACCTGGTTCCCCCGACCAACGCCATGTGGGCCGTCATCCTTGGAATGAGCGTCACGCCATTGCTCGTTGTCCAATCTCTTGCCTGGATCGCGGTGCGATACCGACGAGAGACCGCGCGATGACAACCATGATCCTACCCTGGCTGAAGTTCGCGGTCTGCGCTGCGTTGATCGGGCTTGCCGGGCAGGTGCTGACCCGTTACGCGGATACCATCGCGCGCCTGACCGGACTGTCGCGGACCTGGATCGGACTGCTCCTGCTTGCTATCGCCACCTCAGTGCCGGAATTGTTCACGGGTATCAGTTCTGTTGCCGTCGCCGATGCGCCGAACATTGCAGTCGGCGATGCCTTGGGCAGCTGTGTATTCAACCTCGTTATGCTTGTTCTGCTGGACGCGTTGAGCCGGGACGAACCAGTCTATCGCCGGATCGACCAAAATCATGTGCTGACAGCCGGCTTCGGCGTGATCCTGGTCGGATCGGCCGGCGGTGTGCTGCTGCTGAGCGGCAGCGGGCTTGCACTTCAGTTCATGCATGTCAGCATATACACGCCCTTCATCGTCGTTCTGTACTTCGTCGCCATGCGAGCCGCCTTCGTTCATGAGCGGCGCACGAGACCCGCGCCATCGCCGACTGGAAAAGAACCAAACATCACCCTCAACGTGGCGCTTGTCCGCTATGCCGCAGCCGCCGTCGTCGTCGCCGTAGCAGGCACCTGGCTGCCGTTTGTCGGGCTGGAGATCGCCGACGCGATGGGCTGGCGCACCACCTTTGTGGGAACTTTGTTCGTGGCGGGTGCAACCTCGTTGCCAGAGTTGGTGGTAACGATCAGCGCACTCCGGATTGGTGCTGTCGACCTGGCCATCGGCAACCTTCTGGGCAGCAATCTATTCAACATGTTGATTCTGGCAGTGGACGATATCGTCTATACCAAAGGTCCACTTTTCGCGTCCGTCTCACCCGCTCATGCGGTCACGGCATTCGCCGCGGTCGTCATGTCGGGGATATTTGTGGTGGCGGTGCAATACCAGCCGACCACCCGGTTTCGCGGAACGGTGGGCTGGGTCAGCATCGCACTGACGGTCATTTACCTGCTAAGCCTATACTCCGCGTATCTGCATGGGCATTGATTGCCGCGTGTACGCGCCGAGTGATCGCCGTTCCTCCCGACGCACGCAGCTTCCTACCGCCCTTCCGCCTTTCGGAGCTTTTGATCCAGGACGCAATCGATCGACAATCGGCCCGGACCGTGCGTCATCAAGATCAGAAAGCACGCCGCCCAGGTTCCGTGCGTCGGCCAGGCGTCCGGGTAGACGAAAACCTGGATGATCAGCGTCATGACGAGCAGGGCCAGCGCCGCGAAGCGGGTCGCAAATCCGACGACGAGCAGGACCGGAAAGAGGTGCTCGGCGAAAGCGGCGAGATACGCGGCGAGCACCGGATCGATCAGCGGCAACTGGTACTCGCTGCGGAACAGCTCGACCGCAGAATCGGTCAGGTGCCAGCCTTCGACCTTGGTCTGACCCGACCGCCAGAACACCCCGGCCATCGACAGCCGCGCGATCAGCGCCACAACGGAATATGGAATGCAGGCCATCCAGCCGTGCGCGCGGCGGATGACGCCGGCCGGCCCGGACTGCGGGGAAACCGCCACGGTTGTCGTCATGACTCAAAACCCTTTTTTGTATTGTCAGGCGCTATGCCGGCCAAGGCGCCGCCGCCAAGCAGTCCGGCAAGGTTGGACGAAAGGTCGAAGCGCCCATCATCCGCTGCCGCTGCCTCGGCGGCTTCGCAAAGTGTCGCGCCCCTTGCGATCGCAAGCACGAAGGCCGCTCCACCAGGCGGCAGCGCGCGCACCTGAACCGTGAAACACGGCCGAACCACGAGAGCGTCTTCGGCCGCATCCTCGGCGATCGGGCCAAGCGGCATCTCGCCGGCGTTCATCGCCCAGACGGTGACGATGGGGTGGCGCGAGCGCACGACCTCTGCGGACGGGTGCAGCACCAGGCGCAACGAAGGCAGGGAAGCCTCATGCAATGCCGCAACGCGACCCGCTGCCAATGGCTCCGCGTCGGCGGCATGGTGGGCGCGGGTGCGGGCGGCCTCGAGCCGCGCCACGTCCGGCAGGTAACGGAGATCCGCGGCGGGAGAAAACCTCTCGATGAAGTCTGAAAAGTCGTCGCCGTATTCGACCAGCAGCTTGGACCGCGGCGGATGCGCCGTGGCGTAGACGCGCGCCATCCCGGCGAAGAATTCCTCGCCGACGATCCGCTCCACGGCCGGGAAGCGGCGGCGCAACGCGTCGATGAGGCTCACGACGACATTGTTACGGTAAACCGCGAACCGCTTCGTCGGCACGGATGCCGCATGCGAGGTCAATCCCTTGGGAACAGGCCGATCCGAATCGAGCAAAGCGGCGGCAAAGGAATTCTGCAGCGGAGCAAACATCGCGCTTCTCACCCGGCTTGTCGCAGCTTCGTTCGATCGAGAATCCCCGCAGCGGTTCGCGCTTCGCGCGCGAGCACCGGCCAGGCCGGAACGTCATTGTCCCATTCGATCAGGGTCGCCACCGCACCGATGCGGGCGATGACGTCCGTGTAAAGCGCCCAGACCGGGTCGGCGACAGGCGTGCCGTGCGCATCGATCAGCAGCGGTGCACCGGCGTCATCGCGCTGCTCGTCATGGCCGCCGAGATGGATTTCCCGCACCCACGCCAGTGGAAAGCGGTCGAGGTAATTTTCCGCGGACTTGCCGTGGTTGCGCGCCGACACGAAGACGTTGTTGACGTCGAGCAGCAGCCCGCAACCGGTGCGGCGGGCGACGGCATCGAGGAACTCGGTCTCCGGGATCGTGCTCCCGGCAAAGCGCACGTAGGTCGATGGATTTTCCAGCAGCATCTGCCGACCGAGCGTGTCCTGCAACAGATCGACGTGCTCGATCACGCGGCGGAGGGTTTCCTCGGTATACGGCAGCGGCAGGAGATCGTTGAGATAGACGTCGCCATGGGACGACCAGGCCAGATGCTCGGAGAAGCCTGCCGGCCGATAGCGCTCGCACAGGGCTTTCAGCCGCGCGAGGTGCTCGCGATCGAGCGGCTGCGTCGAACCGATCGACAGGGCGACCCCGTGCACGGACAGCGCATAGCGTTCGGCGAGCGCATGAAGCTGCGCATGCGGCAGACCGCCTGCGCCCATGTAGTTCTCTGCGTGAATCTCGACAAAGCCGATCGGCTGGTCGGCCGCGAGGAGCCCTGCAAAATGCTCGGGCTTGAATCCCACGCCCGCCGACGCGGGCAGCCGGCTGTTCGCACGCATGGTGGCTCCTCTGCGACGGGGCGCGCCGGATCGCGCGCCCCGGGCTTGCTGCTGTCAGGTTTTCGGCGTGAGCGTGCCGTTGCCCTTCGGCGTCTTCATCGAGACGCAGGTGCCCTTGGCAACGTATTTGTAGGCATTGGCCTGATAGTCGGCCTTGGACGTACCCGCGCAGGTCGTGCCCGCACCGGCGGCGCAATCGTTCTTGCCGGCCATGGCGACGCCGTAGCACTTTTCGGTATTGGCCGGCTGCGACACCGGCGCGGCCGAAGCAGAGGCGATCATCGCGAGCGCGGCGGTAAGCGAGCCGGCGAGCGCGGCAGCGGTGAATTTCGTGGTCATCACATGTCCTTTCGGGGTTGACGCATCGTTGCGAGAGGCCGGGCGAACCTGTCCTCTCCCTCGTCATTTCGCGGGTCGGCAACGCCGTGTTACGCGCTCACGAGTTTGTGTTGACCGGGGTAAAATGCTTTCGCGGCAGCAATTTCTTGTCATGTTCCGTAACAACGACCCGGTCCGGCGCGAAACAGTGAGAGCAGGCGCGTGAAACGCCGCGAAATCGAATGGGCCGCGCTGATGCGGGCGGCGCGGGCGGGTGATGCCGCGGCCTATGACCGCTGCTTGCGCGACATGGCGACGGCGCTGCGGCCGTTCGTGCGGCGTGCGCTTGCGCGGATCGGGCTTTCCGATGACCATGCGGAGGACGTGGTGCAGGAGGTTCTGCTGGCGGTGCACATGAAGCGGCACACTTGGGACGAGACGCGCCCGATCGGCCCTTGGGTCGCCGCGATCGCCCGCTACAAGGCCGTCGATGTGCTGCGCCGGCGCGGCTCGCGGGTTTATCTGCCGATCGAGGATTTCGCCGAGATTCTCCCCGCCGACGACGCACCGGCCGATCCCGGACCCGACGTGGCGCGTTCGCTCGAGGCGCTGCCCACACGTCAGCGCGACGTGCTCCGAAGCATCGCGGTCGATGGCGCCTCCATCGGCGAGACGGCGGCGCGGCTCGCTATGAGCGAAGGAGCCGTGCGCGTCGCCCTGCATCGCGGCCTCACCGCGCTTGCGAAACATTCCGAAAAGCCATGAGAACGGACGACCTGATCCGGGCGCTGGCCGCCGACCGCACCGCTGCACCGCAGCCGCCCGGCCGGATGCTGGTGCTCGCCGCCGCGGCCGGCTTCGCCCTGTCTGCGATGGCGTTTGCCATCTGGCTTGGACCGCGCCCCGACATCGCGGAGGCCGCCACCCACGTGCGCTTTCTGTTCAAGCCCTTGCTGATGCTGGCGCTGGCCGCAATGTCCGGCTGGTTGCTGCTGCGGCTGATGCGGCCCGGCGCACCGGTGCGCCTGTTGGCGCTGGCCGCGATCCCGGCGGTCCTGGCCGTGGCGGTAGCCGCAGAGCTCGTGACGCTGCCGCCATCCCGCTGGCCTGGAGCGCTGGTTGGCGACAACTGGTATTTGTGCCTCGGCCTGATCCCGCTGCTGTCCCTGCCGCTGGCCGCCGCGCTGCTGTTCGCATTGCGCCACGGCGCGCCGACGCGGCCGCCGATCGCGGGTGCCGTGGCCGGGCTGACCGCCAGCGGCCTTGCGGCCGCCCTCTACGCCGTCAATTGCACCGACGACTCTCCGTTGTTCGTCGCGACCTGGTACAGCCTGGCGATTGCGGCAGTGAGCATCGCGAGCGCACTTGCCGGACACCGCATGTTGCGATGGTAGATCGCCGGACCGCCGAGGAGCGGCTCATGATGCCGGGCCGGGAGCCCGACGCCGCGATGAAGTTTGGCAATGGGTGGGAATGAAGAGCACTTCAAGGCGGCATCAGGCGATGGAAGGCCGCTGCGATCAAGTGCCCCACAATGCGGTACAGCGAGCAGGACTTGATCGAAGGGCACTCGTGTGCGTCAATTCGCCAGTCCTATTATGCAGGGCAGTACTGCAAGAGGGACATGGGGGATACGCCAAACCAGGAGGGACGCATGACCCGACACATTCAAACGGTAGCGGCCGGGGTCTTTGCCTTGTGCTCGGCCCTGATCCCGGGAGCCGGATCGGCACAGGAGGTGACGTTACGCGTGCACTCGTTCCTGCCGCCGGTGGCGAATCCGATGAAGCATTACGTCACGCCATGGGCGCAGAAGATCGAGAAGGAGTCCGGCGGCCGCATCAAGGTCCAGGTTTTCCCGTCGATGCAGCTCGGCGGCAAGGCCGAGCAGCTTCTCACCCAGGTGCGCGACGGCGTGGTGGACGTGGCCTGGACGCTGCCGGGCTTCACGCCCGGCGTGATGCCGAAGCTCGAAATATTCGAGCTGCCGTTCCTGCACCGGAGCACCAACGCCACCGTGCGGTCGCTGCAGGAGTACGTGCCGAAGTACATGAAGAAAGACTTCGAGCCGTACCACGTGCTGCTGGTGCACTGTCACGCCGGCGCGCTGTTCATGACCAAGGAGCCGATCAACAAGGTCGAGGATTTCCAAGGCATGAAGCTGCGCGCCTACTCGCGCACCAATTCCTGGATTCTCGAGGCGCTGGGCGTGGCTCCGCTGCAGGTCGCGCTGCCGGAACTCGCGCCGATGCTGAGCAAGGGCACGGTCAACGGCTCGATCCTGCCCTATGAGATCGCGCCGGCGGTGAAGATGCAGGACCTGACCGACTACTTCACGACGCTCGCGCCGCCGCAGCCGCGGCTGTCGACCGCGATCTTCACGTTCCTGATGAACAAGCAGAAGTATGAAAGTCTGCCGCCCGATCTGAAGAAGGTCATCGACAATAATTCGGGCGCCAATCTCGTCGATCTCGCCATCAAGACCTGGGACGATATCGAGGTCGAAGGCGAGAAGGTGATGCGCAGCAAGCCGAAGAACAAGTTCGTCAGCCTCAGCGCCGAGGAGACCGCGAAGTTCAAGCAAAAGGTGCAGCCCGTGTTCGACCGGTTCGTCAAGCTGCTGAACGACGGCGGCGATGACGGCAAGAAGATCCTTGCCGAGGTCGAGGCGCTGCAGGCGAAGTACTCCAAGTAGCGTTGAATACCGGGGGCAGACTTCGACATCGGGGGATGCGTCGATGGCTGATCTACCAGTGACAAGCCGGCCGGCCGATCCGGCCGGCCGCGCACTTCACGGCATGGCCAGAGCCTTGGCCATTCTCGGCGGACTTCTGAGCTGCGCGATGGCGGCGGTCGTCACCATCAGCGTCGGCGGCCGGTACCTGTTCTCTGCGCCAATCAACGGCGACTATGACATCGTCGGCATCCTGTGCGGCTGCGCGATCTTTGCATTCCTTCCGTACTGTCAGCTCAAGCGCGGCAATGTCATCGCCGATTTCTTCACGCAGCACGCATCGCCCCGGACAAAGGCCCGGCTCGACGCGGCGGGAAACCTGCTTTATCTCGCCGCCGCCGCGATGTTCACCTGGCGGCTGGTTTACGGCGCGATCGAGATGCGCCAGTCAGCCGAGCAGATTGCCGCCTTCGCATTCTACCGCTGGTGGACGATCCCGTTCGACATCTTCTGCATGGTCGTCCTGCTGTTTGCGATTCTCTACACCCTGAAACGGGACTTCGTCGCCGCACGAGGCGGCGATGCGGCGAATTCGCCGGCCAGCGGCGGAGCGTAGCGTCATGAGCGATCTCGCCATTGGCGGACTGGGCTTCGCCGCCCTTTTTGTCCTGATCGCGCTCCGGGTGCCGATCGGCGTCGCGATGATCACGGTCGGCATGGTCGGCTACGTCAAGATCGCGGGCATCACGCCGCTCTTGAGCTTTCTCAAGACCGAGATGTACTGGCGGTTCAGCTCGTTCGATTTTTCGGTCATTCCGCTGTTTCTGATGATGGGCAATTTCGCGACCCGCGCGGGCGTGACGGCTGCCCTGTTTCGCGCGGCGAGCGCGTTCATCGGCCATCTGCGCGGCGGCCTCGCGATGGCGGCGATCGGCGGCTGCGCCGCCTTCGGCACCATCAGCGGGTCTTCGCTGGCGACCGCCGCGATGATGGGACAGGTCTCGCTGCCGGAACTGCGGCGCTACCGCTATTCCGGCTCGTTTGCCACCGCCACCCTCGCCGCCGGCGGAACGCTCGGCGCGCTGATCCCACCGTCGATCCCGCTGATCATCTACGCGATCATGGTCGAGGGAAACATCGTCCAGCTGTTCCAGGCCGCGTTCGTGCCGGGAATTCTGGCCGCAATCGGCTACCTGATCGTGATCTCGATCGTGGTCCGCGTCGACCCCAGCGCGGGCCCCGCCGCGGAGCGCGCCAGCAGCAAGCAGCGCTGGACCGCGGTGCGCGACATCTGGACCGTGGTGCTGGTCTTCGTGGTGGTGATGGGCGGCATCTATTCCGGCGCCTTCACGCCCACCGAAGGCGCCGGCATCGGAGCATTCGGCATGTTCCTGATCGCCGTGTTTCACGGCGGCATGCGAATGAAAGGCTTCCTCGACGCGCTGCTGGAGACGGCCGAGACCTCGGCGATGATCTTTCTGATCCTGCTCGGCGCCGGCGTGCTCAACGCGTTCCTGGGCTTCTCCCAGCTTCCGATCTGGACCGCCGACCTGTTCCAGAACTCCGGCCTGCCGCCCTACGTGATCATCCTCGGCATGATCGTGCTGTACCTGTTCCTCGGCTGTGTCATGGACTCGCTCGCCATGATCCTGATCACGATTCCGATCTTCTGGCCGATCGTCTCGGTGCTCGACTTCGGCCTGCCGGTGGACGACGTGAAGCTGTGGTTCGGCATCATCACGTTGATGGTCGTCGAGATCGGGCTGATCACGCCGCCGGTCGGGCTCAACGTCTTCGTGATCAACTCGCTCGCCAAGGATGTGCCGATGATCGACACGTTCCGCGGCGTGGCGCCGTTCCTGATGTCGGATGTGGTGCGGCTCACGCTCGTGGTGACGCTGCCGGCGATGAGCCTGTTCCTGCCGAGATTGATCGCCGGATAGCCTAGAGCGCATCCCGGTTAAGATGAACCGGGATGCGCTCTAAACTCCCGAGTTTGCGCATGTCCTTTTCGGAAAACCGGTGCCCACTTTTCCGGGACATGCGCTAGGGCCGGCCCTCGGGCAGCTCGATGCTCGCGAGCAGCCGGTCGACGATGTCGTGGAAATTCTGCCACGGCGCCTCGCGGTCGCTCTGGTTGCGCACCACGATGGAGCTTCCCGCGTAGAACTTCTCGTACAGCATGTGACGGCCGGCGAATTCGCTGCCGACGATGTCCCAGGCAAGCTTGTAGAGCTTGTGGCGCTCGATGGCTTCGATCGACGGCGTCTTCCACCAGCGCTCGAAGCGGTCGCGCAGCGCAGCGTCGGTGACGACGTCGATCGAGGCCGGCATCACCAGCGGATAGCCGCCCAGCAGCGTGCGCAGGATGTCGACGATCTCGGTGTGATGCTCCTGGCACCAGTTGAGCGCCGCATACATGATGCGGCGGTTCGGCGTCGCGTAGCCTTCCGGCCACGCCTCCCAGGCGTCGATCTGTCCGTGCACCATGCCGCCGATCAGCGCCTCGAGCGATGCAAGCCGGCCGAGCACCTCGCGCACCGCCGGAATCCTGTCGGTGCCGTTGGCCTGGCAGATCCGGCTCGCCAGGCCGACGATCAGGCCCATCTTCGACCAGAATCGGATGTTGGACTGGTGGTTCTGGTAGCAGTTCGCCGGCGTCTCGATGTAGATGCGCCGCGACATCGCCGCGTCGTTGTGCAGGAACACGCGCTCCCACGGAATCTTCACGCGATCGCAGACCAGAACGCTGTCGGTCTCGTCGTAGCGGTACGACATCGGATAGTCAGCCTGATGCGCAACGTGCTGTGCGTAAGGCTGCCGCGACCACAGCGAGACGCCGGGCGCGTTGAGCGGCAGCGCCGCGGTGATCGCTTCGCTCTTCAATTTCTCGTCGATCGGCGTGAGATTGCCGATCAGGATCTCGTCGGCATAGACCGCGCTGGTGGCGAGCATCTTCATGCCGGAAACGGTGACGCCCGAATCGTCCTCGGCGACCACCTGCAGGTTCGGATCGTCGCGCTGCTGGCCGGGAAACAGGTCGGCGCTTTTCCTGCCGCTCGCCGGCGTCACGGCAAAGCTGAGATAGAGGTCGTTCCGGCTCGCGTAGTCGTAGTACTTCAGCAGGTTCTGTCCGAAGCCCTGGTGCAATCCGTCGAGCAGGCCCGGATTCATGGCAAGGCCGGCAATCAGCCCCGACACCTGATCGGGCGAGCGTCCGACGAAACCATAGGTGAAATCGGCGATCGCCTTGCAGCAGCGCATGCGGCGCGCGAGGTCGTCGCGGTTGCGGCAGCGCAGCCAGTAGAGACTGACCGGCTCGCCGCCGGTATCGAATGAAAACAGCTCGCGTTTGCCCGGATCGGCTTTCAGGTCGTAAAGCCCGGCGATGGTGTTTGCGCCTTCGCGGAAGGCCGGATGCGCGGTCACGTCATCGACCCGCTCGGCGCCGATATAGACCGCACGGCCGTCGCGCATCCGCTCGAGCTTGCGGGCGCCGGAAATCAGCACGCGGCTACTTTCGCACCAGCAGCATCGGGTTGGCGGTCTGCGGCACCTGCATCCACTTCTGGTCCTCGCCCTCCTCGAACCGCATGGACCTGCCGTTTGCCGCACGCAGCACGATCTCGCCGCGATCCATCTGCCACGTCACCGGCCCGAACCGCACGACGACCGGATCGCAGCCCGGCGCAACCCGCACGGCGAACTCCTCGCCCTGCTGCGTATTGGTCAGCGACAGCGCGCAGATCGCCCGCCCGGTGCGGCGCACCACCGACCAGTCGCCGATGATCTGCTCGGCGGTCTTGGGCGCGGGCCCGAGCACGGACGCGTTCTGGATGAACAGGATGCCCTCGCCCGGCCGCGGCGCCTCGAAGATGCCGCTCTCGACCTCGCTGAATTCGAGTAGCGGATTGCCCTGCGCGTCGAGCAGCTTCAGGAAATCGCCGTCGCTGAACTGCCAGGCGGCAACGTCCTTCACAAAGGTGAAGTGGCCGGCGCAGGCCGGATCGAATTCGACGCGCTTGCCGACCCGGTTCGACTCGTTGCGGAAGGTGATCGCGCAGGTCTTCTCGCGATCGGCGTTGGAGAACTCCCAGGTGCCGACCATCGTGCGCGGCACCGCCGGAGGCGGCGGCTCGGTCACCGCGGGCTCGGGCATGCTGACGGGCGGATCGGCCGGCTGCGCGGCGAGCGGCGCGGCGCAGGCCGCCAGCAGGATCAGGGCAAGGGGGAGGCTCCGGATCATGCCTGCAAAATATCACGCCCGCTTTTGTGGAGGCCAGGGTGTCTCGGGGATTGGCGACAACAAAGGCTTGCCGGCGGCCCAGGCCAGGAGGTTGTCGACTACCAGTTGCTCCATCTTCTGGCGGGTGAAGACGGTGGCGGATCCCAGGTGCGGGAACAGGGTGACGTTGTCCAATTCCAGATACTCCCTGGGCACCTCGGGCTCATTGACGAACACGTCGAGGCCTGCGGCGTAGATCTTCTTTTCCTTCAGCGCCTTGATGAGCGCCGCGTCGTCCACCACGGTGCCGCGCGACATGTTGATGACGATGCCGCGCGGCCCGAGCGCCTCGAGCACTTCGGCGTTGACGAGGTGCTTGGTCGAAGGGCCGCCCGGGGTGATGAGGATGATGGTGTCGACGTCGCGCGCCATGTCGAGCATCTTCGGATAGTGCTTGTAGGCGACGCCGGCCTGCGGGTTGCGGCTGTGATAGACCACCGGCACGCCAAAACCCTCGAGACGGCGTGCGATCGCCCTGCCGATGCGGCCCATGCCGGCGATGCCCACCGTGCGGTCGCGGAGCGTCGCGCGCGTGAGCCGATACTGTCCCTGCATCCATTTGCCGGCGCGCAGGAAGTTCGAGGCCTGCGGAAACTCGCGCACCGTGCAGAGCAGAAGGCCGAGCGCCGTGTCGGCGACCTCTTCGTTGAGCACCTCGGGCGTGTTGCAGACGACGATCTTGTTGTCGGCGGCGTATTTGAAATCGACGTTGTCGTAGCCGACGCCGAAGCTCGAAATGATCTCGAGCCTGGGGAAGCGCGCGATCATGTCCGTGCGCATCACGTCCGGCGCGCCGGTGACGGCGGCGGCGCGGACATTGGCGCCGACCCTGGCGACGATCGCTTCGGCGCTGCCGTCCTTGGGCAGGACATGCAGATTGAACGGCCCGCTCAGGGCATCGACGATCAGTTTCTTCGGCACTCCGATCAGCACCACGTCGGCCTTGTCGGCCATCGCCAAGTCTCCTTTCGCTTCAACAATTCTACTTTCACTTCAACAATTCCACTGTCGCTTCGATGGAAAATCGCCCACGCTATTCCTGACTTTTTCCGCGATATCGATCGTTCGGTGTTGCGGCGCAACCTGCCGGCACAAACCGCGTCAAGTCAATGCCATCACATGCGGCTAAAGACGAGCCTGCGTGATCGCATTTGCCCTTGATTTCATCGGGGCGGCTGCAACATGCTGACGGTGGAAGGCGACAGTGTGGCGCGGCGCGCCACGGGAGAGCGTATGGCGTCGGTCGCGATCCACGATGTCCGCAAGGCCTTTGGCTCGACGGCCGTCATCCACGGCGTCGATATTTCGATTCGCGACGGCGAATTCGTCGTCCTGGTCGGCCCGTCCGGCTGCGGCAAGTCCACGCTCCTGCGCATGGTCGCCGGGCTGGAGAACATCACCTCGGGCGAAATCCGCATCGGCGACCGGGTGGTGAACAACCTGCCGCCCAAGGAACGCGACATCGCCATGGTGTTCCAGAACTACGCGCTCTATCCGCACATGACGGTCGCGGCGAACATGGGCTTTTCGATGCGGCTGCGCGGCGCGCCGAAGGCCGAGATCGACGCGCGGGTGAAGCGCTCCGCCGAAATCCTCGGACTCGGCCCTTATCTGGGACGATTTCCCCGCCAGCTCTCCGGCGGCCAGCGCCAGCGCGTCGCGATGGGCCGCGCCATCGTCCGCGATCCGCAGGTCTTCCTGTTCGACGAGCCGCTGTCGAACCTCGACGCCAAACTGCGCGTGCAGATGCGGATCGAGATCAAGGAACTGCACCAGCGGCTCAAGACCACGACGATCTATGTCACCCACGACCAGATCGAGGCCATGACCATGGCCGACAAGATCGTCGTCATGCACGATGGGCTGGTCGAGCAGATCGGCGCGCCGCTCGAGCTCTACGACCATCCGGACAACATGTTCGTCGCGGGCTTCATCGGCTCGCCGGCGATGAATTTCCTGCGCGGCACGATCCGCGCGAACGGCGCGGCCTCGTTCGAGGGGCCGAACGGCCTGCACCTGCCGCTGCACACGCCGCCTGCCGGCTCCGACGGAAGGCCGGTGGTGTACGGCATCCGGCCGGAGCATTTCGTCATCGCCGACGACGGCGCGGAAGCGTCCGTGCAGGTGATCGAGCCCACCGGCTCGGAGACGCAGGTCGTCGCAACGCTCGGCGGCGCCGACATCATTGCCGTGTTTCGCGAGCGCCATCCATTCAAGCCGGGCGACAAGATCCGGCTCAAACCCGACCCGCGGCTTGTCCATCTTTTCGATGAAGCCACGGGACAGCGACTGAACAACTGATAACCGACGGAGGAACCACCATGAGCCTGTTTACACGCCGTGAACATGATGCAAGGCGGCACCGCGGTCGCCGCTGCCAGCGCGCTGACCGGCCCGGCCCTGCTCGACTGGGCCAAGGCCTGGGCGCAGGCCGCACCCTGGAAGCCCGAGAAAGGCGCGAAGATCAACCTGATGCGCTGGCGCCGCTTCGTGCAGGCCGAAGACGAGGCCTTCGTGAAGATGATCAATGCCTTCAAGCAGGCGACCGGCGTCGACGTCGTGGTGACGAACGAATCGTTCGAGGACATCCAGCCGAAGGCCTCGGTTGTCGCCAACACCGGGCAAGGCCTCGACATGGTGTGGGGCCTGTATTCGCTGCCGCACCTGTTCCCGGCGAAGTGCATGGACATGACCGACGTCGCCAACTACCTCGGCAAGAAGTACGGCGGCTGGGCACCGGCAGCGGAGGCCTACGGCAAGTCCGGCAACAAATGGATCGGCATTCCGGTCGCGACCACCGGCGGCCTGATGAACTACCGCATCTCCTCGATGGAGAAGGCGGGCTTCAAGGAATTCCCCAAGGACACCGCGGGCTTCCTCGAGCTGTGCAAGGCGCTGAAGAAGAACAACACGCCGTCCGGCTTCGCGCTCGGTCACGCCTCGGGCGACGCCAACACCTGGCTGCACTGGGCGCTGTGGGCGCACGGCGGCAACCTGGTCGACAAGAACGACAAGGTCATCCTCAACTCGCCGGAGACCGTGAAGGCGCTCGAATACGTCAAGGCACTGTACGAGACCTTCATCCCCGGCACGGCGTCGTGGAACGACTCCTCCAACAACAAGATCTTCGTGGCCGGCGACCTGCACCTCACCTCGAACGGCATCTCGATCTACGTGACCGCGACGAAGGAGAACAAGGCGGTTGCCGACGACATGAACCACGCCTATATGCCGATCGGACCGGTCGGCAAGCCGACCGAGCTGCATCTGGCGTTCCCGATCCTGACCTTCCAGTTCACCAAGGCGCCGCAGGCCTGCAAGGCGCTGAGCGCGTTCATGCTGGAAGCCGAGAACTTCAACCCGTGGGTCGAGGCCGCGCAGGGCTACCTGTCGCACTTCCTCAATGCCTACGACGCGAACCCGGTCTGGACCGCCGATCCGAAGCGCACCCCCTATCGCGACGTCTCCAAGCGCACGCTGACGCCCGGCGGCCAGGGCTCGCTCGGCGAGAAGGCTGCAGCCGCCATCGCCGACTTCATCGTGGTGGACATGTTCGCGAACTTCGCGACCGGGCGCGAGGACGCCAAGGGCGCCATCGCGGTGGCCGAGCGGCAGGCGAAGCGCATCTATCGCTAAAGGCACGCACCGGCGGCCGGCTCGCGCCGGCCGCCGAATCTTCCACCATCTGCGTTGGAGCGAACGGCCGCATGGTCGACGTCTCGATCCCGTCACGGCAGGCAGCACCGGCCGAAATCTCGGCCTGGAGCCAGCTCAAGTCGAACCGTCACTGGCTCGGCTACTGGTTCATGCTGCCGGCGATGGCGATCCTGGTGTTGTTCCTCGCCTATCCGCTCGGGCTCGGCGTCTGGCTCTCGTTCACCGACGCCAAGATCGGCAGGAGCGGAGAGTTCATCGGCCTGGAGAACTACGAGTGGCTGGGGGGCGATTCGATCTTCTGGGTGTCGGTCTTCAACACGCTGCTCTACACGATCGTCGCCAGCATCATCAAATTCGGCGCGGGCCTCTATCTCGCGCTGCTGCTCAACAAGCACCTGCCGTTCAAGGCGTTCATCCGCGCCGCGATCCTGATCCCGTTCATCGTGCCGACGGTGCTCTCGGCCATCGCGTTCTGGTGGATCTACGACACCCAGTTCTCGATCATCTCCTGGTCGCTGCGAAAGCTCGGACTGATCGCGACCAACATCGATTTTCTCGGCGACCCGAACAATGCCCGCGCCTCGACGATCTTCGCCAACATCTGGCGCGGCGTGCCGTTCGTGGCGATCACGCTCTTGGCCGGATTGCAGACCGTGTCGCCCTCGCTCTACGAGGCGGCGACCATCGACGGCGCTTCGCGCTGGCAGATGTTCCGTCACATCACCTATCCGCTGCTCACGCCGATCATCGCCGTGGTGATGACGTTCTCGGTGCTGTTCACCTTCACCGACTTCCAGCTCATCTGGGCGATGACCCGCGGCGGCCCGGTCAACGCCACGCACCTGATGGCGACGCTCTCCTATCAGCGCGCGATCATCGCGGGGCAGCTCGGCGAGGGCGCGGCGATCGCAACCGCGATGATCCCGTTCCTGCTGGCCGCGATCATGATCTCCTGGTTCGGCCTGCAACGCCGGAAATGGCAGCAGGGGCACGACAATGACTGACCTGGCCGCCCGGAAACCGGGGATCAAGCCGCACGCGGCCGCCGACGACTCCGAGGGCATGAGCTATCTGGAGTCGATTCCGCGGCGGCTCGTCACGCTCTATCTGCCGCTCCTGCTGTTCCTGATCGTGCTGCTGTTCCCGTTCTACTGGATGGCATTGACCGCCATAAAGCCGAACGAGCAGCTGCTCGACATGGAGAAGGTGAGCCCGTTCTGGACCTGGTCGCCGACGTTCCAGCACATCCGCAAGCTCTTGTTCGAGTCGGCCTATCCGCTGTGGCTCTGGAACACGATGTATGTCGCGGCGGCGGCGACCGCGCTGTCGATCTTTGCGAGCGTGCTCGCGGCCTATGCCATCGTGCGGCTGCGCTTCAAGGGTGCGCAGATGCTCGGCGTGCTGATCTTCCTCGCCTATCTGGTGCCGCCGTCGATCCTGTTCATTCCGCTCTCGACGGTCATTTACAACTACGGCCTGTTCGACTCGCCGCTGGCGCTGATCCTGGTCTATCCGACCATCCTCATTCCGTTCTCGACCTGGCTGCTGATGGGCTACTTCAAGACCATCCCGTACGAGCTCGAGGAATGCGCGCTGATCGACGGCGCGACCCGCTGGCAGATCCTGACCAAGATCGTGCTGCCGCTGGCGGTGCCGGGGCTGATCTCGGCGTTCATCTTCTGCTTCACGCTGTGCTGGAACGAGTTCATCTACGCGCTGACGTTCCTGTCCTCGACCGAAAACAAGACCGTGCCGGTCGCCATCGTCAACGAGTTCGTCGACGGCGACATCTACCGCTGGGGCTCGCTGATGGCAGGCGCCCTGGTGGGGTCGCTGCCGCTGGTCATTCTCTATGCGTTTTTCGTCGAGCACTATGTCTCGGCCATGACCGGCGCGGTCAAGGAGTAGCACCCCCAACCGTACCTCCTGCGCGTTGCGGCCTCGCGCACCCCTGTGCTAGCAGAACGCACCATTTGGGGCGCAGTGCGCGAGGAGAGTTTTTGATGGCACAGAATGTACGGGTCGGCTGGATCGGCATGGGCCGCATGGGCTATCCGATGGCCGAACGGCTGCTCAAGGCCGGCTACGACGTTTCGATCTGGAATCGCACCAAATCGAAGGCCGAGCCGCTGGTCAAGGTGGGCGGCAAGGTCGTCGACAAGCTCTCCGAACTGTCCGGCTGCGACATCGTTTTTTCGATCGTCGCCGAGGGCAAGGACGTCGAGCAGGTGTATTTCGGCAAGGACGGCGTGCTGTCCACCAACAAGACGCCGCCGGTGTTCGTCGACTGCTCGACCATCGCGGTCGAGGAGTTGGTCGAGATCCGCAAGCGGCTGAAGGAGCGCGGCGCCGATTTCGTCTGCGCGCCGGTGAGCGGCAACGCCAAGGTCATCAAGGCCGGCAAGCTGTCGTCGGTCTGCTCGGGTCCCAAGGCCGCGTATGACAAGGCCGAACCGTTGATCAAGGTGTTCGCGCCCAAGGGCGTCTCTTACGTGGGCGAAGGCGAGCTCGCGCGCGTCTGCAAGATCGCGCACAACGTCATGCTCGGCGTCGTCATCCAGAACCTGATCGAGATCACGCTCCTGGTGAACAAGATGGGCGTGCCGCGCCATGCGTTCCTGGCGTTCCTCAACAACGGCGTGATGGGCTCGATGTTCACCGCCTACAAGTCGCCGGCGCTGGTCAATCTCGACTGGACCACGACGTTCACGCCGGAACTGCTGCGCAAGGACCTCGACCTCGGCCTGGCCCTCGCCGACGAGGTCGACGTGCCGATGCCGGTCACCGCGGCGACCCGGGCGATCCTGCAGATGCACATGGGCCATGCCATGCTGCACAAGAATCCCGAGGAATATCTCGCCGGGGACTTCACCACGCTGATGGAAACGATGGCGCTGTCGTCGGGCATGAAGCTCGAAAGCGAGAACAAGCAGGTGCCGACCGGGCTGGAGTAACCGGCTGCCGTCGATCGAGGGCCGGTGTTGCGGGCCGGACCGTGCGCGGCCCCGGTATGTACAATGTGTGCCGATGAGCGATGTATCCCATCCATCCAGAACCGGCATCACGGCCCGCGCGCTGCTGCTCGGCGACCGCATCGACACCATAGGGCTCGAACGCAACGACGTGCTGTCGACCCAGCCGCTGGCGTTTCGCACCGGCAACGGCGGCATCGTCGCGCTGTTCCGCTACGGCGTCGCGGTCCTGATCGGCATGTCGGCGCTGGAGGAGGACGAGGTGATCCGCCAGCTTGCCGGCCGGATCAGCCGCCCGGCCAAACGGCGCGAGGAGGAGTCGACGCGAATCGAGATCGCGCCCGACAAGGACGAACAGATCCTGCCGGGCGGCGCTGTCGTGCTGAAAGCCCTGACCAACGAGCACGCGCTGTTGATCGCCGACGCGCTGGCCACCAGCGTGATCCTGGCGCACGACGAACGCAATGTCGCCGCGGTCTTCGATTCCATCGAGCCGCTGGCGCGCGAACTGGCGGAACACGGGCGCAGGCCCGGCGGCCGCCGCTCGATCCTCAAGCACATCGGCAATGCGCTGCTGGTGCAGCAGCGCGTCTCGGGCCTGGTTGCGGTCGCGGAGAAGCCGGACGTGCTGTGGGAGCGGCCCGACCTGGAACGGGTCTATGCCCGGCTGGAAGACGAATATGAGTTGAAGGAGCGCGCCGACGTCATCACGCGCAAGCTTACGGTGATTTCCGACACCGCCAAGGCGCTCGCCGACATCATCGATACCGAACGATCGCTGCGGCTGGAGGTCATCATCGTCGTGCTCATCCTGCTGGAAATCTGTTTCACCATCTATCAGCTCGTCTGGCTGGGCTCCTCGCACTGACGCCGAAAAGAGTTGGCTTGGTCCGGCGCGCGTAGCTTCGAAAAGTCGTCCCGGCCGAGCGTCTATTGCACTCCGGTCCAATGGCCGGCGCCCCGGCCGCATGCTACCCTCCCGTCACGATCGCGGATTTCGTCGAGCTTCGGGGGATATTGTCATGTTGCGTACAGCGTCTGCATTCATTGCTCTGGTTGTTGCCGCCGCCGTCCCGGCGGACAGCGCATCGGCCCAGGCGACAGGCGGCCGCCTGAAGACCATCGCCGGCAGCAAGACCATCAAGATCGCCCATCGCAGCGACGCGATGCCGTTCTCGTACGTCGAGAACAAGGAGGTCATCGGTTACACCATCGACATCTGCAAGGCGGTGGTGGCGTCGCTGGAGAAGCAGCTCAAGGTGCAGCCGCTCAAGGTGGAGTGGGTGCCGGTCACCACGCAGACGCGTTTCGACGCCGTGACGAGCGGCAAGGCCGATCTCGAATGCGGCTCCAGCACCGTGACGCTATCGCGGATGAAGCAGGTCGACTTCTCGAACTACGTGTTCGTCGAAAGCACCGGCCTCGTTGTCAAGTCTACGGACGGATCCGCCAAGCTCCAGGATATCTCGGGAAAGAAGGTTGCGGTCATCGCCGGCACCAGCAACGAAAAGGCGATGGCCGCGGTCAACCAGAAAGCTCAGCTCAACGTCACGCTCGTGCCGGTCAAGGATCGCGATGAAGCGGTCATGGCGCTCGACAGCGGCAAGGCGGATGCGTTCGCCAGCGACAAGCTCTTGTTGGTCGGAACGCAATTCAAGGACATGCAGTCGGTTCGCATGCTGCCCGACGACCTGTCGGTCGAGCCCTATGCGATCGCGCTGCCGCGTGGCGATTGGGAGCTTCGCCTTGCCGTCAACACGGCGCTGGCGGAGCTTTATCGCAGCGGCGAGGTGCTGAAGATCTTCAACCAATGGTTCGGCCGGATCGGGCTGCGGCCCGGCCTCCTGCTCGGGTCGGCGTACACGCTGGGGGCGCTGCCGGAGTGACCGGGAATTCGGCGCGTGGCCCGATTGACGGGACCGTAATTCTCGTCACTCTATCCGCGCATTCGCAATCACCCTACGAGGAAACGTCATGCGTCAAAAGCCAGCCCTGACCAACTCCGATGCCCACAAGATGATGGCCGCGTGCATCGCCGAAGCGCAGAAGAACAAATGGAACGTCGCCATCGCCATCGTCGACGACAGCGGCGCGGTGATGCTGCTGGAGCGGCAGGACGGCTGCGGCGCGATCAGCTCGGACGTGGCGGTCAAGAAGGCGCAGACGTCGGCGCTGACCAAGCGGCCGAGCAAGTTCTTCGAGGATCGCGTGAAGGAGCGTCCGGGCTTCGTGACGTTTCCGACGCCCGGCGTGATGTTCCAGGGCGGCCTGCCGCTGGTCCATCAAGGCGAATGTGTCGGCGCCATCGGCGTGTCGGGCGTGCAATCGCACGAGGACGAGCAGATCGCACAGGCCGGCGTGACGGCGCTGGGTTGAACGTCACTGGTACCGCAAGGCGATGTCATGCTCGGGCATAGCCGTCCGAAGGACGGCGTCGCTTCGCTCGCCTATGACCCGGGCATCCATCAATCAGCGCATCGCCGAAAGTTTTACGTAAGGTTTCCTTCGCCGAGCCATCTCATGGATCGCCGGGTCAAGCCCGGCGATGACAGCTGAGTGTGCGGCAAGAACCACGCAGAACTTTACTAGACTATACCCTGAAACTCTTCTGCACCTGCGGCGGGAACAGCTCTTCCGGCTGAAGCCGCCGGTGGCACACGCCCTGCTCGAACGCGTATTGCAGGAACGCGTCGAGCGTCGTGCGGTTGGCCTCGACGCCGTACGGCATCAGGTCGTTGCCGACCACCGCCTGCATCCGCTTCGCGAATTCGTAGCCCCACGGCAGCGGCAGTGCCGAGCTGGTGCAGGCCAGCGCGCGTTCCACGCTGATGCGCCGCGCCTCGTCGAACGCCTTGAACAGGTTCGCGGCCACCCACGGATGCTTCTCGACGATCTCGCGCCTGAACGCGACCGCGTGCATGATCGGATAGATGCCGGTTTCCTTGACGTATTTCATCTCGATGTCGAGATAGTCCTCGAACAGCCGCCCGACATTCGGATGGCCCTGGTCGAAGCAGAGCGGCGGATGCGCCGACAGCGCGGCGTCGATCTCGCCCGAGATCAGCATGCCGCCGAGGCTCTTGTCCGGCCGCGATTCGTAGCGGATGCCGTCCGGCAGCTTGAGCTTCACTTTCTCCAGCCGCCCCGGCTGGTCGACGCCGGCCTGAATCCAGTGAATGGACTTCAGGTCGATGCCGTACTGGTGCTGAATGAAGCCGCGTGAATAGACCGACGCGGTCTGCGCCCATTCCGGGATGCCGATCGCGCTTGCCGGCGAGGTCTTCCGGCCTCTTCACCGGACCGTCGCGCCGGATGTAGACCGACGAGTGCCGCGGCACGCGCGAGGGAAACACCGGGATCGCGACCAGCGGCGAATTGCCCTGCGACACCAGCGAGCAATACTTGCCCATCGAGACTTCCGACACGTCGAAGTCGCGGTAGTTGAACTGCCGGAAGAAAATCTCCTCGATCTGGAGATTGAGCGCGGTCAGCTCCACGCCCTCGACCGGCACGCGGCCGGTGACGAGCTCGGTGACGTGATCGTAGTGGCTGATCGCAAGGGTGAGAGGTAATTTGCTCAAAGACAAACCCCTAACGAGTGGCACAAACCCAGACCCGTCATCCTGAGGTGCGCGCCACCAGCGCGTTTACGCGCGCCTTGACGCGCTATGCGCGCCTCGAAGGATGCACGGCCCCTTTGTTGCAACATCCGGCTTTCGCAACAACCGGGCCGTCGCCCTTCGAAGCTCGGCCTGCGGCCGAGCACCTCAGGGTGACGGGGATGGATCAGCTAGCGCGGCAAGACTCAGATCGCTCCCGTCGCGGTCGGGCCGCCCTGCGGGCGGTGCCGCTTCACGGCATCCGGGTTGGTCGAGTCGACGCCCATGTAGACGCCGCGCTCCCAGCTGCGCTTGAGCGGATCGCGCACCTTGAGCGTCATCTTGCCGATGTTCTGGATCTCGATGTCCACCGTCTCGCCGTCCTGAAGGAAGCCGAGACCTTCGTGATTGGTGCCGCAGGCGATCAGGTCGCCGGAGTTCATGGTCATCACCGTGGTCGCCCATTCGACCAGCTCGGGCACGCGGTGCTCCATGTCGTCGGTGTTGTAGTTGTGGCGAAGCTGGCCGTCGTTCCAGAACCGGACGATGAGGTCGTTCGGATCCTTGATCTCGTCGGCGGTGGCGATGCACGGCCCGATCGGCGAGAAGGTGTCGAACGACTTGCCGAGCCAGCTGGTCAGCGGCGTCGCAGGCCAGGTGCGGCGGCCCTGCTCGCGCGCCGACACGTCGATCAGGCAGGTGTAGCCGAACACGGCGCTTCTTCCAGTCGGCGGCCTTCACCATCTTGGCCGGGCCCTTGATGACGAGCGCCAGCTCCGCCTCGTGCATGAACGCCCACGGCACGGTGTATTCCGGCAGCACGATGGTGTCGCCCGGACCGACCACGGCGTCCGGGTTCTTCATGAACATGTTGAGCGGCCGCGCCTCGCGCTGCGCATGCTCCCAGTAGTTGGCGATGCAGCACAGGATCTTGCCGGGCCGCGGCAGCGGGGGCTTGAGCTGCACCTTGTCGGCCGGGACGGCCTTGCCTTCGGCGGCGAGCTTCTCCAGCGCGGGCTTCAGCCGGTCGTAGTCGTCGATGATGCCCTGCATCGTGAGCTGCGGCGTATGGCCCTTTTTGACCGCACCGGAGACGTCGACGACGCCCCGCCCGGTCATCAGGCCGGGCGCGATTTCGCCGTCCGGCGCCGACTGGAACAACACAAGCTTCACGGATTCCTCCCCTTTTTGGTTGGCCGGAATACAGCACATCCCCCCAGGCCCGGCCAGCCGCCAAGAAAAGCGAGGGGATCAGGCGTACCGGCCGGTACAGGGCAGGCGCATATCTGGTCTGACGGATCGCCGCGAAATTGCGTTTCCCCCGGCGGCTGCGTTATCGTCCGGCCAGATTGGGGTCAGACATGAACCCCGCATTGCCAGGGTGAGGAAACAACAATGGCTGTCATCAAGGTCACCGATATCGCCTATGTGCGTCTGCGCTCGCCGGACCTCGACCTCCAGGCGGAGTTCCTCGACAACTTCGGGCTGGTGCCGAGCCACAAGAGCGGCAAGGCGATCTACTACCGCGGCACCGATCCGGTGCATCACATCCACATCACCGAGAAGGGCGACCCCAAGTTCCTCGCCATCGCGTATCACGCGGCGAGCGAGGACGACCTCAAGACTCTCGCCAAGGCGCCCGGGGCGTCCGGCATCGAGAACCTCGACGAGCCCGGCGGCGGCAAGCGCGTGCGGCTCACCGAGCCGAACGGCTATCAGATCGAGGTGGTCTGGGGCATGGACAAGGTTGCGGAGATCCCTGCGCCGCGTCAGCTTCTCAACTCCGGCTACGCGCCGCTCGCCCGCGCCGGCGACCTGATGCGTATCCAGAAGGGTCCGTCCCGCTGCAAGCGCGTCGCGCACGCCGTGCTCGGCACGCCGAAGGTGAAGGAGACCGTCAACTGGTTCCGTCACAATCTCGGCTTCATCTGCTCCGACGACGTCTACGCCGGGCAGAAGGACAACCTGATCGGCTCGTTCAACCGCATCGACGGCGGCGAAACCTTCGTCGATCACCACGTGTTCTTCGCGATCAACCACGACCACGCCGGCCTGAACCACGTGTCGTTCGAGGTGCAGGACATGGACGACGTGTTCATGGGCCACCAGCACATGCGCGACACCGGCAAGTACGAGCACATGTGGGGCATCGGCCGCCATCTGCTCGGCAGCCAGGTCTATGACTACTGGGCCGATCCGTGGCGCCGCGTGCACGAGCACTGGGCGGACAGCGACCGTCTCAACGTCAAGAACGGCTCGAACCTGCTGTCGGCCGAAGAGGCGCTGGTGTCGCAGTGGGGCGATCCGCCGCCGCAGAAGTTCATCGAGCACGTCAGCGTCTGACGAAGCGACACGACTGAAATCGGGATGGCCGGGCCCCTGCCCGGCCATCTTCGTTAGGAGAGAAGAAGAGGAAACAACCCATGGCCATCATCGCCATCGAGGAACATTTCACCTCGCCCGCACTGCGCAACAAGATCGCGCCGCGAGCCGGTGTAATCCAGGCCATGCTCGACGACATGGCCGGCCAGCGCATCAAGGACATGGACGAGGCCGGCATCGACATCGCGGTGCTGTCGGAGAACAACCCGGCGGCGCACAACCTCGATCCGGCGACGTCAGTCGAGCTCGCCAGGGCGTCGAACGATTTTCTTTTCGAGCAGATCAAGGCCAATCCTGCGCGCTTCAAGGGCTTCGCGGCATTGCCGCTGCCCGACCCGAAGGCCGCCGCCGACGAACTCGAGCGCGCGGTGACCAGGCTCGGGCTGCTCGGCGCCATGATCATGGGGACGACGCAGGGCAATTTCGTCGACGACAAGAAGTACCGGCCGGTGTTCGAGCGCGCGTCGAAGCTCGACGTTCCGGTCTATATCCATCCGTCGCCGGTGAAGCCCGCGATCGTCGAGGCGTTCTTCAAGGATCACGCCAGCGGATTTCAGGGGTCGCCGCTGGGCTTCGGGTTCGAGACGCTGACCCACACGTTCCGGCTGATCACCTCAGGCCTGTTCGACGAATATCCGAACCTGAAGATCATCGTCGGGCATCTCGGCGAAACCGCGCCGTTCACGCTGTGGCGGACCGAACACAATCTGGAGAAGGTTCTGAAACTGCCGAAGTCGTTCGGCGACTATTACAAGACGCACTTCTGGCTCACCACCAGCGGCGCGTTCTCGAACTCGGCGCTGGCCTGCGCGATCGCCGAGATGGGCGTCGAGCGCATCATGTTCGCGGTCGACTGGCCCTACATCAACAATGCGCTCGGCACCGCGTGGCTGAAGGCCGCGCCGATCAGCGACCAGGACCGCGCGGCGATTTTCGAGGGCAACGCGCGCAAGCTTCTGAAGATGTAGTCCGCACAATGCATACGGCGAAAACCCCGGCATCGCTGCCGGGGTTTTCGTTTGCGGTGTTCACCAGCGGTCGGGAGCACCGTAAGGGCGGTCCGCGTAAGGCAGGTTCTGGCCGCCATAGACCCGGCTGTTATAGATGTGCTGGGCCGGGGTCAGAGCCTCGTCGCGAACCTGGCCGGAATATTGCGGCCCGACCCGTTCCGTCACGGCGCCGCTCGCATAGGCATCGGAGGCACGATGCTTGCGTTGTGCCGCGAACGTCGGCTCGGTCACCGTCACCAGCGTCGCTATGCCCAAAAGAAGAACGATGGAAAGCTTTTTCATGTCCGACTCCTTCAGTCGTTGCGTCATGGTCGACGCCCGCCTGAAGCGATTCTTCCCGGCTGTTTTCGAATTCGTTTCTTGTTCGATGACGTCGAGATAGTGCGCCCCGCCGCTTGCGGAATACCGGATCAAAACCTGTTGAAGCGAAGCTGTGAGAAATCGCACACCTGCAGCATCCATATTTGCAGCAATTCGAAGCAAGTCTTGAAAAGAAAAGCCCCGGCATCGCTGCCGGGGCTTTCCGTTTTCGAGCCGGTCGGATCAGTCGACGTCCGGATCGCCATAGGGACGGTCCGGATACGGCAGGTTCTGACCCGGCGTGGAGCGGTACGGATGGCCGGTGTTGCCCACCGAACCCCAGTAATTCTGTACGCTGGTGGCCGATCCGCGATAGGGCGGGTTGGCGGGATCGAGATCGCCGTAGGTGCGCACCGTGTTCACGTCGCCGGAGACGATGGCGCGCGAGCGCTGAGCGGCGAGGCTCGGGCTGGCGAGCGCGGTCAGGACCGCGACACCGGCGATGAAAGTCGAAAGTGTCTTCATGGTGATAGCCTTTCGATAAGTGGAGTGGCGTCCAACGAGAGCGATTCTTCCCAGCGAGTCGTGACGTGTTTTGTTTTCGACATAGCGCGACCTATGCGGCGGGGAAGCGGTACGCAATCGCCCATCAAGACATGTTGATAACGGCGAGCCGTGGCACGATTTGCGCATCGACTCGTTCACGCCGGAAAACGATGAAATGATTCTCTCCTCCGATTGGAAGACGACATGAATATTCCTGACGTTAAATTTTCTTAATCAGGGAATTTTGGTTCCACACGAGACGTGCGGTGTGACGGCGGCAGCGCGCAGCATCCGGCGGACGGCATCGCACCAACCGCGCTTCACGTCATCGTCGGGTCGAGGATGATCTTGCCTAGTCCGCCGCGGCTTTCCACCCATTCGTGCGCCTGCACCGCTTGCGACAATGGCATCACCTTATCGATCAGCGCCTTGAATTTGCCTTCGGCCGCGGCTTTGAGACTCATCGTCACGTCGTCCGGCGTCTCGCCGGTCGCGCCGATGATGCTGAGATGATTCTGATAGAGCCGGTTGACGTCGAGCGGCACGATGCCGCCGCCATGGCCGCCCGCGGTGACGAGCCGTCCGCGCCGCGCCATCGCCGCCAGCGCCTTCGGGAAGAGGTCGGGGTCGCCGATGTTCTCGAACACCACGTTGACGCCCTTGCCTTCGGTGATGCGCATCGTCTCGATGGTGAGGTCCTGGCCGCGATAGTTGACGCCAGCGTCGGCGCCGAGATCGATGCCGATCTTGGCCCGCTCGGCACTGCCGGCCGCCGCGATCACCCTGGCGCCGAGATATTTTGCGACCTGCACACCGGCGCTGCCGAGCCCGCCGGCCGCGCCCATCACCAGCACCCATTCTCCGGGAACGACCTTGGCCTTTTCACGGAGCAGCGTGAACGCGGTCGGTGCGTGACGCGAGACAACAGTTGCGGTCGCGAAATCGAGGCCGTCGGGAACGAGCGCGGTGCGGCTTGCCTCGCAGCGAACGTATTCGGCGTAGCCGCCCCAGACATGCATCCCAAGATTTCGTACGGAATCCGCGCCGCTTTCGTTGCCCGAGCGAAGTTGAACGGTCACCCGGTCGCCGATCTTGCGCGTGGTAACGTCCGGGCCGAGCTTGATGATGACACCGGACGGATCGACGCCCGGCGTCATCGGCAGGCTGACGGGGCGGGCGTATTTGCCGGCGCGGGCCACGGTGTCGAGGGTGCGGTTGACCGAGACGGCGTGGACCTTGATGAGCACCTCGCCCGGCCCCGGCTCCGGCGTCGGCACCTCCTCGAATTTCATCACGTTCGGCGGACCAAACTCGCGGACAACAATCGCTTTCAACTTGAACCTCCCGATTAAGTTGTGGGCGATAAGGCCGCACCGAACGGCGGCGGTCAAGCGTAGGCATTCGCGCGCAGATGCGCGATACTGGCTGTTCTCGGGAGATGCCATGGCACTGCGCACCAGGCTTCGGATGGCTCAATTCGGCTATGCCGCCGCTGCACTGCTGCTGCTCCCGGATTGCCCCCAAGCGGCCCGCGCACAGGATTTCTACGCCGGCAAGCAGCTGACGCTGCTGGTCGGCGCGGGCACCGGCGGCGGCTACGACCTGCAAGCCCGGATCGCCGCGCGCCATCTCGGCCGGCACATTCCCGGCCATCCTTCGATCGTGGTGCAGAACATCCCGTCGCGGATCACCGCGGCGAACGTGATGTACAACACGGCAATGAAGGACGGCACGACCATCGCGCTGCTTCAGCGCACCATCCTGCTCGCCAGGCAGATCAATCCGTCCGGCGTGCGATTCGAGATCGCCAAATTCCACTGGCTCGGCAGCCTCAACACCGAGACCGCGGTGACGCTCGCCTGGCACACCGCCCCGCACAAGACGGCGAACGACCTGTTCGACAAGGAGCTGACCGTCGGCGGAATTGCCGGCGCCGATCCCGAGACCACGCCGCAGCTCTACAACGCGCTGATCGGCACGAAATTCAAGGTCGTCACCGGCTACAGCAGCACGGCGCAGGTCGCGCGCGCGGTCGAGCGCGGCGAGGTGCAGGGCATCGGCGACTGGTCGTGGTCGAGTCTCAAAGCGGTGCGCCCGCAATGGCTCGCGGAGAAGAAGGTCAGGCTGCTGATGCAGGGCGCACTGACAAACGACCCTGAGCTGGGCTCGCTGCCGAACGCGCTGCAGTTCATCAAGAAAGATGCCGACCGCAAGGTGATGGAGCTGCACTTCACGCAAAAGACCGCGGCGCGGCCGCTGGTCGCGCCGCCCGGGGTTCCCGCCGATCGCGTGGCGCTTTTGCGCAAGGCGATCGAGTCGCTGGCGAAGGACAAGGAATTCCTGGCCGAGATGGAAAAGGCCAAGATGGAGTTCGATTTCGTTTCCGGCCCGGAGATCGACAAGATCGTGGCAAAGATCGTCGCCACGCCGGCGGATATTGCGGAACGCTACGCGAAAGCGTTCAAGCCGGAGCAAAAGTAGAGAGGCGCGACACGGGCGGTGCGCTCCCTCCCCCTGAAAGGGGGAGGGTTGGGGTGGGGGTCCGCTTGTGCACGCCGACTCCCGCCCGATCCCCAAAACGCGCCGAGCCGCTGCGGCTCGCGACGCGAGCTACCGTGAGCTTGAGTCCGCCGAAGCGCGTCAGCGCGAAGGCGGAGCGATTCTACCCGCGCCCGTATAAAGTGACCCCCACCCCGACCCTCCCCCTTTCAGGGGGAGGGAGCGCGCCGCCTGCATTGCAGCACATGCAACGGCTTGCCTTATCCCACACTCTCCACCAGCCGCGCATGAGCGGCGAGCAGCGCCGGCAGCCGCGCCGGATCGCCGCGCGCCATGCCGCATTCGGTGCCGATGCCGTCGACACGCGCGTAGCGGCGCGCGGCGGCAAACCGCGCCTTGTCGCCGTCGGGATCGTTGTGGTGGATCAGGCCAAGGTAGAGTTCGGTGTCCTTGTCGATCTTCAGGTTCTTGAGCGGCGCGTAATAGGCGTCGTCGGTGCGCGCCTTGATCACCGGCAGATGGAAGAACTGGATCGGCCGCTTCACGCGCGCAGCCACCGCGTTGACGATCTCGACCATGATGCCGGAATCCTTGGGCAGCACCATGTGCTCGTCGGCGGGACTGCCGTAGCAGAGGTGATAGCCGAGTTCGATTCCGGCCGGCACGCCGTCGCCGACCTGCGTCAGCACGTCGATGGTCTCGGTGCGGACATCGACCGGCCCCTTCTCATAGTAATTCTCCCAGGCCAGCACCTCCTGGCAGACGTCCCATTGAATGGCGATGCGGTCGTTGGGCAAAGCCTTGGCGATCTTGCGCACCTCGTCGATGAAGTGCTGGGTCAGTGGCGGCAAGAGCTTCGGCCGGTCGGCCGGCAGCATGTTGTTGTAGGTCGGCGCGATCGGCGTCGGAATCGAGATCTGGAATTTCACGCCGGCCGGGATATCGCCGGCCTTCTGCAGGCGTTCGAACGTGGCCCATGATTCAATCGCCATCGCCGCATAGCCGGTGTCGAACGTGGACGGATCGATCGTTGCGCCGGGCTTGACCCGCAGCCGCGGGATTTCCCGCACCACCTTGCCGTCCCACTGGGTGAACTTGAACGGCGGCACGTCCTTGGCGAGCTCGATGGCGGAATTGCCGGCCAGCACGTCCTGAATGAACCTGATCCAGGATTTGCGGATGCCGGTCTCGCCGTCCGGCAGGCGGATCAGGTGCGGCCCCGTGGCTTTGGACAGCGTGCGGAACACGGTCTCGCTGTCCGGCAGCGGAATGCTGCCGACGAAATGAACGATCGGATGCTTGCTGCGGTCCGCCATGGCGATCCTCCCTGTATTTGCCGGTTTCAGGCGCCGCGCCGGTACGGCAGATACCGCGGCGTCCACATCTTGGCGGCGATGGCCGCGTCGATCTCGTCTTCGCCGATGTCGGGGGTGAGCCCCTCCTTGATCGCCTGCAGAGCCACGGCGCGCGCCACCGCAATCGAGATTTCGCGGAGCGCGGTGACCGGCGGCAGAAGATTGCCGGCGGTGTCGTTGCGCGCCGGCGACATCGCGGCGAGCGCCTTGGCGGCCGCCATGAACATCGTGTCGGTGATGCGGCTCGCCTGCACCGCGATGGCGCCGAGACCGACGCCTGGAAAAATATACGAGTTGTTGGTCTGATCGACCTTGAACGGCCGCCCGTCGCGTTCCAGCGGCGGAAACGGGCTTCCGGTGCCGACGATGGCGCGGCCCTGGCTCCAGCGCTGAACGTCGGAGGGCGTCGCTTCCGCGCGCGAGGTCGGGTTCGACAGCGGGAAGATCACCGGGCGGCGGTTGGTCTCGGCCATGCCGCGGACGACCGACTCGGAGAACGAGCCGGGCTGGCCGGACACGCCGATCAATGTCGTCGGCTTTGCGTTCTTCACAACATCCAGCAGCGTCACCCGACCCGGCTGCTCCAGCGGCCAGGATGCGCAAACCGAGCGGTCCTGCACGAACGGGGTCTGGAACGGCACGATCGAATTCATGCCGCCGACCAGCAGGCCGTCCTGGTCGATCATGTAGAAGCGCCCGGCCGCATCCTTCTCGCTGAGGCCCGCCTCGACCATCACGGCTTTGAGAAGCCCGGCGATCCCGCAGCCCGCCGAGCCCGCGCCAAAGATAGCGATGCGCTGCTCGGTCAGCGGGACGCCGGTGACCGCAATGGCGGAGAGCAATGTGCCGGTCGCGACCGCGGCCGTGCCCTGGATGTCGTCGTTGAAGGAGCAGAGCCGGTCGCGATAGCGGTCGAGCAGCCGGGTGGCGTTGGACTTGGCGAAATCCTCCCATTGCAGCAGCACGTGCGGCCAGCGCTCGCTGACGGCCGAAATGAACTCCTCGACGAAATCGTCGTATTCCGCGCCGCGCACCCGCTCGCGGCGCAGGCCGACATACAGCGGATCGGCCAGCCGTTCGTCGTTGTCGGTGCCGACATCGAGCAGGATCGGCAGCGCGGTGGACGGATGGATGCCGCCGCAGGCGGTGTAGAGCGCGAGCTTGCCGATCGGGATGCCCATGCCGCCCGCGCCCTGGTCGCCGAGCCCCAGGATGCGCTCGCCGTCGGTGACGACCAGCACCTCGGTCTTGTCGAACTGCGGATTGGCAAGGATCTGCCGGATGCGCTTGCGGTGCGGCAGGCTGAGAAACAGGCCGCGCGGCTTGCGAAACAGGCGGCTGAAATTCTGGCAGCCCGCGCCGACTGTCGGCGTATAGACGATTGGCAGCAACTCCTCGATGTTGCGTGTGAGCAGCGCGAAGAACACGGTTTCGTTGGTGTCCTGCAATTCGCGCAGGAACGAATAGCGCTCCAGATCGGTGGCGAAGCCGCGCAGCACCTGAAGCCGCCGCGACACCTGCTCGTCCAGCGTCGCAACCCGCGGCGGCAAGAGCCCGTGCAGCTCGAACTCGTCGCGCTCCTGCTCGGTGAAGGCGGTGCCCTTGTTGAGCAGGGAATCCGAAAGCAGGTGGTGGCCTGCGAACGGCGTCACAAAAACCGACGGCTGGGCGGCCGGATTTTTCTGCATTCCCGACATTCCGGCATAGTGGCCAAGGGCAGGCGCAATGTCACGCCGTGCGGCATGGACTTGTGCACCCGGGTCATGCAGGAATCAGGCCCTGTCGAGTGGGAGACCGAACGTATGAGCAATGCAGCGCTCGCCTGGCCGAATGGCCGTCGCGTGGCCGTGGTCGTGAGCGTGTTGCTCGAGACCTGGAGCGAGGGGAAATCGCCCACCTATTTCCCGCGGACGACGCCGCTGCCGCCCGGCTCCAAGGACGTCGCCGGCATCAACTGGTCGCGCTTCGGCGGCAACGAGGGCATCTGGCGGCTGTCCCGCAACCTCACGGACCTCGACGTGCCGGCGACGCTGTTCTGCAACGGCCGCAGCGCCGAGGTGTGGCCGGAGGCGGTTTCCGCCTTTGCCAAAGCCGGCCACGACGTCGCGGGCCACGGCTACCTGCAGGACCAGACGCTGTTCTCGATGAACCCGGACCGCGAGCGCGAGACCATCAAGAAAACCCTCGACCTGATCGAGAAGGCCGCGGGCAAGCGCCCGACCGGCTGGGTGACGCCGATCTACGGCTGGTCGGAGCACACGCTGGAATATCTCGCCGAGGCCAAGCTCGCCTGGTGCTCGGACGCGCTCGACGCCACCGTTCCCTATTGGCAGCAGACCAAGGCCGGCAAGATCCTGATGATCCCGTGGAGCGACTTCGTCGACAACCGGACGCTGCGCGCGAGCCCGCGCGTCTATTTCGAAGTCTACAAGGAGATGTTCGACTACCTGCACGCCACCGAGCCCGGCGCGCTGATCAATCTCGGCGTGCACAGCCATTTCGGCGGCCGGCCGGCGATGACCGCGATCTTCCGGCAAATCCTCGAATACTTCCGCGGCCAGAAGGACGTCTGGTTCGCCCACCACCACGAGGTGGCGAAATGGGTGACCGATCAGGGCATCGAGAATACGAGCTACGCCGCGCGCTTCGGCAAGTGAGCGACGGGAGCGGCCAAGCACTTCAAGAAACAAGACACTTTAAAAAGAAAAAACACCGAACAACAAAAACGAACGGGAGGCCGACCATGATACGCCGGAGTGCCGGGCTTGCGCTCGCCTGCCTCTTCGGGCTCGCCGCTGACGCATTTGCGCAAGCCGACTATCCGTCGCGGCCGGTCAAGTTCATCGTCAATTCCGCGCCCGGCGGCGGCACCGACATCCTGGCGCGGGTTCTCGCGCAGAAATTGTCGAAGGACGGACAGAACTTCTTCGTCGAGAACCGCGGCGGCGGCGGCGGCATCGTCGGCATCGAGGCAGTGCGCAATTCGCCCGCCGACGGCTACACGCTGCTGATGAGCCCGAGCACCATCGCGGTGCTGCCCGCGGTGACCAGGGAGGCGCGCTACGATCCCACCAAGGACTTTGCCGCGATCACCCAGGTCGCCGGCATCTCCAACGTGCTGGTCGTGCATCCCGACGTGCCGGCGAAGAACCTTCAGGAGCTGATCGCGCTCGCCAGGGCCAAGCCCGGCAGCCTCAACTACGCCTCGGCCGGCGCGGGCTCCTCGCCGCACATGAGCATGGAGTTGCTCAAGCACATGACGGGCATCGACCTGCAGCACGTGCCGTTCCGCGGCACCGGCCCGGCGATGACCGAGGTGCTGGCCGGCCGCATTACGGCGCTGTTCTCCAACATGCTCACCGCGAAGCCCTTGATCGAGGCCGGAAAGCTTCGCGCCATCGCGATCTCCGGGCCGCAGCGCGTCGCGGCGCTGCCCGACGTGCCGACGGTCGCCGAGTCCGGCGTGCCGGGCTATTCGGCGCTGCAATGGTACGGCGTGCTGGCGCCGGCGGGTACGCCGCGGCCTGCCATCGTCAAGCTTCAGGCCGCGATCGCCGAAGCGCTGCGCATGCCTGATGTGCGCGAGCGGCTGGCGCAGGACGGCGCCGAGCCGATCGGCGGCGCATCGGAGGATTTCGCCGCGCTGATCAGGTCCGATCTGGAGAAATGGTCGCGGATCGCCAAGGCGGCCAATATTCAGGCCGAATAAAACGAAGTCCGGACAGCGGGCCGCGCAAGCCAATCGAATGGGAGAACGTCATGCTTCGACTTGCCATCGCGGCGATCGCTTTTGTGGGCGCGTGCTTCAACGCGCAGGCGCAATCGAACTGGCCGAACAAGCCGGTGAAGATCCTGGTGCCGACCGCGGCGGGCGGCACCGCGGACTCCACCGCCCGGATGTTCGCGCTGCATCTCGGCAAGGTGCTGGGCCAGCAGTTCTACATCGAGAACCGCGGCGGCGCCGGCAACGTGCTGGGCATCGATTTGGTCGTGCGCTCGCCGGCCGACGGCTACACGCTGCTGCTCGGCGCCGGCACCATCACCATCAACCATCTGGTCTACAAGAAGCTGCCCTATGACGTGCTGCGCGATCTCGTGCCGGTGACGCAGATGGTGTCGGTGCCGAACGTGCTGGTGGTGCACGCCTCGCAGCCGATGAAGACGCTCGCCGAATACATCGCGGCGGCAAAGGCCGCGCCCGGCAAGATCAACTATGCGTCGGCCGGCATCGGCAGCAACCTGCACCTGGCGATGGAGCTCCTGAAATTCCGCACCGGAATCGACGTGACGCACGTGCCGTACAAGGGCGTGGGGCCGGCGATGTCCGACACGCTCGCGGGTCATGTGATGTCGATGGTGTCGAACGTCGCCTCCGCCAAGCCGCATATCGAGGCCGGCAAGCTCCGCGCGCTCGGCGTCACCTCGCTCCAGCGCACCAGGGCGCTGCCCGACGTTCCGTCGATCTCGGAGGCGGGCGTGAAGGACTACGAGGTGCTCAACTGGTTCGGGCTTTTCGCCCCCGCAGGGACACCGAAGGAGATCGTCGACCGGCTGCAGGCCGAGGCCGCGGCGATGTATGCCGATCCGAAAACCAGCCGCCGCCTTGCCGGCGAAGGCGCGGAGCCGGTGGCGAGCAAGCCCGGCGTGTTCGCGGCGTTCGTGCGCGACGAAATCAAGAAGTGGGACGAAGTCGGCAAGGCGGCGAATATCCAGCCGACGGAGTAGCCGCGAAGACGGTTGTGGTTGCTGCGCCCTCTCCCCTTGTGGGAGAGGGCTGCACAATCCGATCAAAGCCAAAGAATGGGTGAGGGAAGCACCCTCACCCATTCGAGCGGTTGAAGGTTCAGCGTAGCCCTCTCCCGCAAGGGGAGAGGGCGCAGATGCTGGCATCTCGCTCGCTGCAACGGTAGGAAGTCCCGATCTTGAACTGGCGCATCCGCCCTCTCCTGCTCGGCGAAGCCGAGGTCCCGAACGTCCTCGACGTGTTCTGGAGCCTGTCCACCGATCGCGGACGCTCCAGCGTGCCGATCCTGGGATTCCTGTTGATCGCGCCTGATGGCGAACCTGTCGTGGTCGATTGCGGCATGCGCGATCCGAAGCGCGCCATCGACGTGCATCGGTTGGGGCCGCATTCATGCTCGCCCGAGCAGTCACTGGCCGCACAGCTTGCGCTGCACGGCGTGAAGCCGGAAAACGTGAAAACGCTGATCCTGACGCATCTGCACTACGACCACGCCGGCCAGTGCGCGGCGCTCCCCAACGCGCGGCTCGTCGTGCAGCGCACCGAGCTGATGGCGGCCGCGGCACCGATGGGGCCTCCGGCGCTGCCGATCGGCGGCAAGAGCCTGTTCTACGACCGCGCCGACGTGGCCGAGCTGGTCGATCCGCTGTGGGACCGCGTCGCGCTGATCGAGGGCGACGTGACGCTCGCGTCCGGCCTCGATTGCGTGCTCTACGACAACACGCACACGCCCGGGCACCAGTGCGTCTATGTGCGGACGGAGAAAGGCATCGTCGCCATCGTCGGCGACATCGCCCGCAAGGTCGATCTCAACATCGAGCAGGCGATTCCGCCAGGGATCTATTACGACCTTGAAAAGATGCGGCGTGCGCTCGCCGACATCGGCAGACGCGCGGCCGTTGTGCTGCCGACGCACGACTGGGGCACGATGGAACGCGGCAAGATCGGTTGAACCCTGCGGTTCCTCAATTGATCTGATCGCGCGTCGTGGCGTAAACCGCGGGATCGACCGGCGGCTGGCAATGTGCTGCGGGATTGACGGGCGGCTCTTTGCTGCCGACGCGCCGCAGGGTCACGCCGATCGGATTGGGGCAATGCTCCAGGGTGGCACCGCTTGCCGCGTCCACCCCCATGCCGATGACGCCACCGAGCACCACGTTGCCGGCAAAGCCCGCAGCCCCTGAGCCCGCAATCTGCGTTCGAACCGATACCTCCTGGGTGATGTATCCGGCCTTCGAGAACACCACAGTGAACTCGTCCTTGCGTCCGACCTGCAATGTGCAAGGCGTGACGCATTGGAATCCGGTCGATGTTTTGACATTCGCCTCCGGCGGATTCGACGAGAACTGAATTTGCTCGTTCCAGCCCCGGGTAACCGAAGCGCAAGCACTCAAGGCCAGCCCGCAGGCCAGCAACGCAACAACACGCATTTTTTCTCTCCCCCACGCCCTTTCAAGCGCGGCGAGAACTTAGCATATGCTCCGAAAAAATGCGACCTGTGGTTGTTATGGTAAACGAGCGCCACAGGTTCCGGCCGCAGGGTCAGGCCGACGAGGAAGGTCGCATGCTCTGTTGCTCGAGCAGCTTGATCAACGCATTGAGCGTCCGGTTGACCGGCGTCGCCACGCCCAGCGTCTCGCCTTCACGGACCACATAGCCGTTCAGATGCGCGATCTCGGTCGGCCGGCCCCTGGCGATGTCCTGCGCCGTCGATGACATGGTCTGCGGCATGGCGTCCGCAAGCTTCATCGCGGTTTCGACGATGTCGCCCGGCAGGCGGATGCCCTTGGCTTTCGCCACCTGGACCACCTCCCCGGCGGCGTCACGCATCAGGCGATTGACGTCCGGCATCGCGACCATCCGGCTGTAGTGCGACTGGCCCAGCGCGGAAATCGCGTTATAGGCGCAGTTCATCAGGAGCTTGGTCCAGAGATCGGCTTCGATGTCTTCCGAGACCTTCACCGCAACGCCGGCATCCGCGAACAACGCCGCGATTCCGTTGAGGTGACCGCGGTCGGATTCGCCGCCGCCACGGAATTTCTTGAGCCGCCCAATGACGATATTGCCGCCACCGGTGTGCCTGACGCGGCCCGGCGCCGGAATGTTGGCGGCTGCGTAAACCAGCACCGGGATCACCTCGTTGCCGGCGTGCAGCCCGATGCGCTCGGAATTGTCCACGCCGTTCTGCAGGCTGAGGATCACGGCGTCGCTCGCAAGGTGCGGCGCCATCGCCGCCGCCGCGGCCTCGGTATCGAGGCTTTTGACGCAGAACAGAATCAGGCCGGCATCGCGAACGGCCGAAATGTCCGTCGTGGCCGGGACCGGAATGCGCTGCTCTCGGTCGAGCCCCTGAAACAGCAGCCCGTCCCGGTTGACCGCATCGACGTGGGCGCTCCGGCCGATCAGCGTCACCTTCGTGCCGGCGCGTGCCAGCATGCCGCCAAAATAGGAGCCAAGGGCCCCGGCACCGACCACGGCAATGCTCGATATGACGGGCTTCGTCATCGCGTGAACTGAAGCAGACCAGCGCCGGTCAGGCAAAGCCGAAGAATCGCGCGGGATTGTCGACCAGCACGCGGTCCCGCGCGGCCCGGTCGGGAACATATCGCTCGAGAAGCGCGACCCGCTTCATCTCGTGGTCGAGGCCCTGACCGGAATGCCCGGCCTCCTGGGGGCGGATGAAACGATGCACATGCGGCCAGTCGGTGCCCCACAGGCAGCGCTCCGGCGCCGCGTTGTAGAACAGCCGTCCGAACTCGGCGGCGTCGTCCCACGGCTCTCCGGTCTGCGAGCGCAGATCGCCGTTGGAAAGCCCGACCCACCAGTTTTCATTCTTCAGCAATTCGAGCAAGAACCGGATCACCGGCGCCGACGTGCCGCGGCGGACGTCCGGCCCGCCCAGGTGGTCGATGATGGCGGGCAGCCTGATCTTCCGAAGCTCCGCCTCGACGGTCAGAAAATCGTCGCCGAAGCCGAACACCTTAACGAACCAGCCCATGGCGCGGACCCGGTCGAGCGAGCGGCGAAGACTGTCCAGACTGGGCGCAAGCTTGAAATTGCCACCGAAATTGAAGCGCGCGCCACGCACGCCGGCGTCGTGCAGCCGCTGCAGCTCGGCGTCGCTCACGCCGTCATCGACGATCGCAACGCCGCGGTAATTGCCTTTCGGCGCGGCGTTGAGCACATCGACCATCAGGCGATGATCGGTTCCGTAGATCGTCGGCTGGACGAACACGGCCCGGTCGATGCCCATCGCATCGTGCAGCGCCACCATCGCTTCGAAATTGCAGTCTTCGGGCGGCTGGTAGAGCGCGTTCGGATTGCTGACCGGATAGCTCTTCGCGCTTCCGAACACATGGAGATGCGTGTCGCAGGAGTTTTTCGGCAGGCGATCCGGCATGGCCGTTGTCCTGTTTTCTTGATCGGCGATGTCGATGGCGCCAGCAACCAGACAGAGCTATTGCAGCGAGATGTTGGCTTCCTTGATGATCGGGCCCCATTTCGCGGTTTCCCGCTCGAGATGCGCCTTGAGATCCTCGGGCGTCCCGAGCGTGGCCGACATGCCCATCCTGGCGAGCTGCTGACGGCCCGCCTCGCTCCGGAGATAGGCATTCACCGCGGCGTTGACCTTGTCGATGATTTCACGCGGCGTTCCCGCCGGCGCAAACAGTGCGTTCCACCCGCTCGCCTCGAAGCCCGGAAATCCGGATTCGCTCACCGTCGGCACCTGCGGCAGGTCGCTCAGGCGCGCCAGTGTCGTGACGGCAAGCCCGCGGATGGTCCCGCTCTGCACGGCCGGCACGAAGGTCGGGATGTAGTTGAAGCCGACCTGGAGATCGCCGGAAATCAGGTCGGGCAGCGCCTGCGTCGCGATCCGATACGGCACGTGCACGATCGAAATACCGGCGAGCTTGTTGATCAGCTCGACCGTGATATGGGCCTGCGAGCCTGCGCCCACGGTGCCGGCGTTGAGCTTGCCGGGGTTTTTCTTCGCGTAATCGATCATCTCGGCGAAATTCGCGGCAGGCAGTTTCGGGCTGCCGACGATGATCAGGGGCGAAGCGCCCATCATGGCGACCGGCGAAAACGCGCGATCCGGATCGTAGCCGATGTTCTTGTAGAGAAACTTGTTGGTCACGGTCGGTCCGAGCGTGCCCAGAAACAGCGTGTATCCGTCCGATGCGGCCTTGGCCGCGGCGAGACCGCCGATGCTGCCGCTCGCTCCCGGCTTGTTCTCCACCACGAACTGCTGGCCGAGCGCTTCGCTCAACGCAGCCGAAACGGCGCGCACCAGGATGTCGGTGCTGATCCCGGGAGGAAACGGGCAGATCACCGTCACCGGCCGGACCGGCCACGGGTCTGCGGCCAGCGCGGGCGCAGCAGCGAGTGCGCATAACATCACGAGCGAGCGCGCGGCGTGCCTGATCAATCGAACCTCCCTCGCGTGCAGCTTTTGATCTGCTTGCCGCGAGTGTGCCGCCTGAAGACATGCAGCACAAGCGAGCCGGCTGGCCGCGCCTATGACGAAACGGCGCGGCTTGGCGCGTCACCCCTTGTTGTAGAACACCGGCACCGGCACGCCCTGCTTGATCGAGCCGATGCGGTTGTCCTCGCCGCCCTTCTTCTCCTCACAAAGCTCGAGCACGCGCATGATGTCGGCGCGCGGGATGAACACGACGCCGGTGTCGTCGGCCACCACGAGGTCGCCGGGATTGACGCGGACACCCGCCATGTCGATCTCGCCGTTGATCTCCACGGTCTCCAGCCGCCACTTTCCGGTGATCGGGGTGATCTCGCTCGCCCAGAGCGGATGGCCGACGTCGCGCGAATGCGCGACGTCGCGGATGCCGCCCATCACGATCGCGGCGCGCTCGCCCTGGCGCTGGCCGGTGAGCGCCGAGATGCCGCCCATGTTGGAGACGCCAGGCACCCCCGAGATCACCAGCACGTCGCCGTCCTCCGCGAGATTGTGCGCCTCGAACTCGGCCATGCCGTTCTTGTTCTCGCGGGCGGCCACGAACGGGTCGGCGCGCCGGGCGATGTTGCGGACCGTCAGCGCCGGACCGCAGACCAGCCTGCCGGGCAGTGTCGGCCGCAGCGTCGACGCACCGATCGCGCCTTCCGGCACGCCGAGGTCGTCCATCACGTCCGAGATGAGGCTCGTGCATTCGCCGAGCGCAAGAAAGCGTTCCACCGCGCCGGCCGGCGGCTTCGGCGTCGAGGTCATGCGGATGCGGTCAGCGGCGATCCGGCCGGTGAGTTTCTTGCCGTTCAGTTCGGTCATTTCCGTCCCCACAGACTCGTTGTTTAATCGCGCTGATACAACACGCGCGGCACTTGCGTCTCGTGCCCTCTCCCCATAGCCCGTCAAAGACGGGCGTGAACGCCCTGGTGTCGGGAGAGCACCGCTCCGAAGTTACCATGCATTCGAATGGGTGAGGGGTCACAGACCATCGATAGTCCGTGACCCCTCACCCATTCTTATCGTTGGACGGTCGGTGTAGCCCTCTCCCGCCATAAGGGCGTTTACGCCCGTCTTCGACGGGCTATGGGGAGAGGGCATAGCTACAGCGATCTAGCGGCCCAACGCCTTGGCCATCACCTCTTCGCAGCGCCGGTTCTCTTCCTCGACCAGTTCGCCGCCCATCGCCTTGCGGGCGAACGGCGACGGCGCGCCGGCCATGTTCCAGCGGCACGGAAACACGTTCTGCGCCGTCCACCAGTCGGAGTCGTGGCCGACATAGTTGTCGCCGACCTGCTCCACCTCGGTGGTGTATTCGGTGACGAAGCCGTTCGGCTCGACGAAGTAGGAGAACACGTTGCTGCCGGGGCCGTGGCGACCCACGCCCCACATGATCTCGTAGCCGCTCTTGCGCACGCGTCCCGCGCCGCGCATCAGCCCGTCGATGTCGGGCATCTCATAGGCCATGTGGTTGAGCGACGGCCCGTTGCCGCGCGCCAGCGCGACGCTGTGATGGTCCGAGCAGCAGCGCACGAAATCCATCATGAAGGTCGAGTCGCTCCACTTGAAGCCCAGCACGTCGAGGAAGAATTTTGTCTGGCTTTCCACCTGGGCGCTGTTGAGCACCACGTGGGTGAGCTTGGTCGGCCGCGTCTTGTCGTCGACCGCGCTGGCGTGGTCGGCGACATCGGACGAAATCACGATCGGGTGGCCCTCGGGCGTGCTGACGCGGAAGCCGTAGCCGCCGCCGGCGCTCTTCTCGAGCGTTTCCGGGGAGTCCGCGACCTTGCCGCCCATCGCCTTGGCCTTGGCATGCAGCGCATCGATCGTGGCGCGGTCCGGCGCCGAGAAAGTCACGCCCAGAAGGCCGGCGCGGGGGCGTTCGCGCAAGGTCAGCACGTGGTGGTCGCGGCTGGTGCCGCGCATGTGGATGGTGTCACCCTCGGCGGCGACGTCCTCCAGCGCCCAGACCCGGCGGTAGAACTCGGCCGACTTGTGCAGGTCATGCACGCCAAGCTCGATGCTGCGCAGGCCGTTGATTCGGGGGTCGGTCATGGTCGGGGACTCCGGCGGAAATTGGGGGTGGTGGCAGCCATTTTATCGCAAATTCTGCGGTCCGGCAGGCCGCCCGGCGCAGTCTTTTGCATCCCTCCCCCGCCCGGCGGCTGGTTGCTTTCGCAACCGGAACGGCGCAAATTCGCAAGCTGAGAACCGGTCTAAATCCGGCCAGAACCGCTGAAAAAGCGAGCACTGCCGGGAAGAACGTACCGCTTGAGGAAAGGCGCAGAAAACCCATGCCCGAGAAGCTTGTAGCCAAGGCCTCCGAGTTCACCGATGGCGACCGCCGCATCGTGTTCGTCGGCGACAACGAAATCGGCGTGTTCAAGCACGGCGGCCAGTTTTACGCCTACAGCAATTTCTGCCTGCACCAGGGCGGCCCCGCCTGTGAAGGCCTGACCATCGCCAAGGTCGAGGAGCGGCTGCGCCCGGACAAGACCTCGCAGGGTCTCTACTTCTCCGAGACCGACATGAACTTCGTCTGCCCCTGGCACGGCATGGAATACGACATGAAGACCGGCGAGTGCATCTCGAACCGGAAGATGAAGCTGAAGAAATACCAGGTCGTGCAGAAAGGGGACGAGGTGTATGTCGTCGCCTAAGGCCGCCAGATCGGCGGCTGCCAAATCGCTGGCGACCAAGTCAGCGCGCAAGCCTGCGGTGGTCACCAAGATGAAGGCGACCGCCACCCGAACCGTGGCGCCAAAGATCAAGACGCCGCAAACCGGGCTTTCGGCGGATGCGATCAAGCTCGCGGGCGAGATCGAGCAGGCGTTCAAGAAAAGCGACGACGCGATTTCCGCAGAGGCGATGCAGACGCTGATGAGCGCGCTGTGCCGGGTCTATACGGCGCAGGTCGAGAATGGCGCGAACTACACGCCGATCCCGGAGGGCCAGGTGGTCAGCCCGACCGGCGTGATGGTGACGGCAAGCGGACTTCTGAAGGCCGCAAATCTCGCGGTGTTCGAACTCGGAATGTGGCAGAGCTGGACGGGCCGCTAGGACCGTCACCAACAGGAACTTTGGACTGGGAGAAACGCCATGGATCTCATTGCTGATCGCGGCCGACGCGTAACCGTTGAGGAATTGAACACAAGCCGTTTGCTGTCTCACGCCAGAAAGCAGGCGGTGCAGCGCAAGTTCGACGACATGCTGATCGTCGACGTCGATGCGCACCACTACGAGAACGAGCACTTTGCCGAAATCCTGCCGTTCATGGAAAACGAGGTGCTCAAGCAGCTCGCCCAGTCGGGCCGCGCCAGCACCAGGGCGCGCCCCAACCTCACGCCGCAGACCGTCGGCTTCCAGGACATGGGCGGCCGCGTGACGCGCTATCCGCTGCGCGGCACCGAGAAGACCAGGGACGGCTACGCCCGCGACGTCGAGCTGGGCCATCGCTGGATGGACGCCATGAGCGTCGACTACTCCTGCCTGTTTCCGACCGGCATGCTCTCGATCGGTCTGCATCCGCAGGCCGAGATGGAGGCCGATCTGTGCTGGGCCTACAACCGCTGGCTCACCGAGAAGGTGCTGCCGGATTCCGGCGATCGCTTCTTCTCGATGCTGACGCTGCCGTTCTCCGATCCCGACGAGTGCCTGCGCCACGTCGAGAAGTTCGGCGACCGCAAGCACGTCGGCGGCTTCATGGTCACCACCGTGCGCAACAACCTCGCGGTCAACGACAACCGCTACATGAAGGTCTATCGCGCGATCGAGGAGCGCGGCCTGGTGCTGTCGTTCCACTCCGGCCCGAACTGGGGCGAGCCGATCTTCAAGAGCTGCAACCGTTTCCTCACCGCGCATGCGCTCGGCTTCAGCTGGTACAACATCGTCAACCTGTCGAACTGGGTCATCAACGGCATGGGCGAACGCTTCCCCAAGATGCCGGTGGTCTGGATCGAGTCCGGCCTCGCCTGGGTGCCGTTCCTGATGCAGAAGCTCGACCACGAGTACATGCTGCGTCCGTCGGAAGCGCCGCTGCTGAAGAAGAAGCCGTCGGAATACATGCGCGACATGTATTACTCGTCGCAGCCGATGGAAATTCAGGACATGGGCGCGCTGGAATGCACGTTCCGCATGATGAACGCGGAAACCCAGCTGATGTATTCCTCGGACTATCCGCACTGGGACTTCGACCTGCCGTCGACCATCTCCGACCTGCCGTTCCTGTCGGAGAAGGCCAAGCACAACATCCTCGGCGGCACCGCGGCGCGGCTGTTCAAGCTGAAGCCGCGCAACGACAAGCAGAAAGACAACCTGGTCAAGTTCGGCAACCACACCGCGGCGGCCTGAGCGCCCAGCACTCAATGCGAAGCGGGGCGGCACCAGGTGCCGCCCCGCTTTCTTTTGCGCCTGCCGCGGTTGATCAAGTGCGTAGGTGGGCAAAGCCGCGAAGCGGCATTATGCCCACGTCTTTGCTCCGCACAAGAATGCATGGGCCCGGCGCTTGCGCTCCTTGGCCCACCCTACCACTTTTCGGAATTGGCTCTCGCAAAACAAACCACGGACTGGGGAGAACACCATGCGTGCATCGGACTTTTCTGGTTGCCGCGGGCATCGCAATGCGCATCGCAGCATCGCCTCTGCTTACTGCCGCTGAAATCCAGCGGCTCGGCTCGAGCGCGATGCGCGATGGACGCTGGACGAGCTCGTGCCGGCAGGTCGAGAAGCAAAGCGGGCACAAGGTCGCGATGAGACACTCGATCGCTTCCGTTCGGTCTGTCGCGGGTGACCAAGGTCAAGGACAGCGTGACGGCCGATGTCTTGATGACGACGCCGGACAACCTTGCGGCGCTGATGAGCTCCAGGCAGCTGGTCGAAGGCACGCGGGTCGATTTCGCGCATGCGAGGGTCGGCATCGCCGCAAAAGCCGGCGCGCCGAAGTCGGACATCCAGGCATCGCCGGAGGCGGCTGAAGGCCGCGTTCCTCGCCGCGATGTCGGTCGGGCATCAGCCGCGGCCCGAGCGGCGTCGCATCTGCTCAACACGATGGCGAAGATCGGCAGATCGCCGCATCGAGGAGACAAGCGAAGATGGGGCAGCCCGATCTCGGCGTGCGGGTCGGACACCCCTGGTCGCCGACGGCAAGGCGGAGATCTGCGTGCAACAGATACGACGCCTTGCTGCCGATTCCGGGCAGCCTCTACAGCGGTAACCTGCCGGGCGAGTTGCAGACGGTGATCGTCTACGGCATGAGCCGATCAGCAAACGCCGAACAATGGGACCGCGGCACAGCACGCTGCCGAAGTTGCGCACCTCGCCCGCGATCGCTGCCGTTGCTGGAAAAGATCGGGCTCGATCCGGACTACAGACCAAGGGTGGGCTAAAGCCCTCCGACTGCCGAGCGGCGTGCCCACGTCGTCGCGCCACACAGGAAGGCGTGGGCCCGGCCATAGCGCGTCGAAGACGCGCGTAACCGCGCTGGTGCGCGCCTTGGCCCACCCTACGCCGTCAAACAGTCAGCGCACGAACTCGTCCGTATAGAGTCCGTCGAAGCTCTTCAGCTCGTTCTTTGCTTCAAGAAGCTTCGCCTCGATGCTGACCTTCTGCGAATGGTCGAGCCCCGCCACCGTGACCCGCAGGTCCTTGGCGTGTGCTTTCGACACCGTCTGCCACGCCGCCGCCAGCACCTGCTGGTCCATCTTGTCGAAACGCTTCTTGAGGATTTCCAGCGCCTCGGCCGGCTTCTCCAGAATGAGCCTGTTGGCGGCGGCGACCGCGCGGGTGATGCGCCGGCACTTTTCCCGCTCTTTCGAGCACATGTCCGGCCGCGTGTAGATCAGCCCGTAGGCGAACGGCAGCAGGTCGGGCGCGTCGCTCGCCCCGCTCGCCAGCATGATGGCGGCACCCTTGACCACCGCCTCGGTGGTGAACGGCAACGACGTGGCGAAGCCGTCGAGCGCCTTGGTCTGCAGGCCCGCCAGCATCCCGGGCGGGTCCATCGGCGCGATGCGGACATCCTTTTCGACGTCGAGGCCGCCGCGGTTGACCACCAGCCGCTCCCAGGCGTGGACGATGCTGCCCACGCCCTGGATGCCGATGGTCTTGCCCTTGAGTGCCTTGGCGCGCTCGGCGAACGGCGTTTTTTCGGTGATGCCCGCGGCGTCGGCCACGTCCTTGCGCAGCACCAGTTCGACCAGCGGCCGGTCGATCAGATTGGCGATGGCGAGCAGCCGCTGCCCCGAGGCCGCCGCGCGCAGGAACACCGGCCCGGTGCCGATGGTGAAGTCGGCCGCGCCCGCGATCACCGCATTGGGCGAGCCCACGCCGACGATGGTGCGATGCGAGACCTTGAGGCCCTCTTTCTTGTAGAATCCGGCGTCCTCGGCGATGAACGCCGAGCTGAAGGTGAGCGTCGCCGCCGGCAGCGCGACCAGAACTTCGATGTCCTGTGCAGGATTTTGCGCATGCGTTGAAGTGGGACCAAGCCCAACCGCGAGCCCGATGGCGGCCGCGGCGACCGGAGTGCGGAGTTTGAACATCGTTACCTCCCTCACCTTCATTTTCGTGGTTGCCGCCAGAATTCCGCAACGACGGACAAACCGCAAGCGATTGCTGGAATGACGTGAAACGTAGCTACGGGGACTGCCGGAATACGGCGGCCGAAGGGACATGATCCGCATGACGGATCGAAGCGACTGGAACCGTTGGCTGCCCGGATTACAGACCGCGCGTCACTACGAAGCGGCGTGGCTTCCGCACGACGTGATGGCCGGGCTGGTGCTCGCGTCGATGCTGGTACCGGTCGGAATTGCCTATGCGACGGCGTCGGGCCTGCCGGGCATCTACGGTCTCTATGCGACGATCGTGCCGCTGCTCGCCTATGCGCTGTTCGGCCCCAGTCGCATCCTTGTGCTGGGTCCGGACTCGGCGCTCGTTGCCGTCATTTTCGGCGTCGTCGTGCCGCTGTCCGGCGGGGACCCGCAGCGCGCAATCATGCTCGCCGGCGCGATGGCGATCGTGTCCGGGGCGATATGCGTCCTGGCCGGCATTGCGCGACTTGGCTTCGTGACCGAGCTTTTGTCCAAGCCGATCCGCTACGGCTACATGAACGGCATCGCGCTGACGGTCTTGATCAGCCAGACGCCCAAGCTGTTCGGCTTCTCGATCGAAAGCGACGGCCCGCTGCAAAGCCTGTGGGCTATCGGCGGCGCGATCCTGGAGGGCAAGACCAACGGGATCTCGTTCGCGGTTGGCGCGGGAACTCTGGCGGCGATCCTGCTGCTAAGACGTCACAAGCGCGTGCCAGGCATCCTGATCGCGGTTGTCGCGGCGACCGTCATCGTCGCTACGCTGGATCTGGGGACGCACAGCAACGTGTCGGTGCTGGGGCCGCTGCCGCAGGGCCTGCCCGCATTCGCGATCCCCTGGATCAGAACAGACGACATCGTTCCGGTGCTGATCGGAGGCACAGCGATCGCGCTCGTGTCGTTCGCCGACACCAGCGTGCTCTCGCGGGCCTATGCGGCGCGAATCCAAACCCGCGTCGATCCCAACCAGGAGATGGTCGGGCTTGGCGCCGCCAATCTCGCCGCGGGCTTCTTCCAGGGCTTTCCGATCAGCAGCAGCAGTTCGCGCACCCCGGTCGCTGAAGCCGCCGGCGCACGCACGCAGCTGGCCAACGTGGTCGGAGCGCTTGCCATCGCGATCCTGCTGCTCGTGGCGCCGAATCTCCTCAAGCATTTGCCCACCGCCGCGCTGGCCGCGGTGGTCATCGCCTCGGCGATCAGCCTGTTCGAAGTGACCGACCTCAGGCGGATCTATCGCATCCAGCAATGGGAGTTCTGGCTGTCGATGGCCTGTTTCGCCGGCGTAGCCGTGCTCGGCGTGATCCCCGGCATCGGCCTCGCCATCGTACTCGCGGTCATCGAGTTTCTCTGGGATGGCTGGCGCCCGCATTACGCCGTGCTGGGCCGCGCCGAAGGGGTTAAGGGCTATCACGACATCGCGCGCTATCCCGGCGCCCGCCGGATTCCCGGCCTGGTGCTGTTCCGATGGGATGCCCCGCTGTTTTTCGCCAATGCCGAACTGTTCCACGCGCGCGTGCTGGACGCGGTGGCGCAGTCGCCCACCGCGGTGCGGTGGTTCGTGGTCGCAGCGGAACCGGTCACCAGCATCGACGTCACCGCCGCCGACATGATCGCCGAACTGGACAAGGAATTGCACGACAGAGGCATCGAGTTGCACTTCGCCGAGCTCAAGGATCCGGTCAAGGACAAGTTGAGGCGGTTCGAGCTGTTCGCGCATTTCGGCGAACAGTCGTTTTTTCCCACCATCGGCGCGGCCGTCGCCCGCTACCTGGAAACCCATCCGGTGGAGTGGGTCGATTGGGAAGACCGGGCCTGACGTGACGGTGGCTTCCATGGCATTGTGTGTCGAGCGGCGCGGCAGACCGGCAAACACGGCCCGAGAGATGAAGGTACCTTGCAAAGGCGCGATCGATTGCGATCTTCATCCGGCGATGCCGAGCGCCACGGCGCTGCTGCCCTATCGTCGACGAATTCTGGCGCGACCAGATCGTCGACCGCCACATCGACCGCTATCCGTTCACGCTGACGAGCTATCCGCCGAACTCGCCGCTCAGCGCGCGGCCGGACTGGCGGCAGCCGCCGGGGCGCCTGCCGGCGATCTCGACGCGATCCGGCGCCAGGCGCTCGATCCGTTCGGCAGCTCGATTGCGATCTGCAACGTGCTGCACGGCGCGGTCGCGCTGTTCAACGAGGACATGGCGATGGCGCTGTGCTCGGCGGTGAACGACTGGGTGGCGAAGGAACTGCTCGACCGCGAGCCGCGATTGCGCGCGTCGATCCTGGTGCCGCTGCACAATACCGAGCTGGCGGTCGCCGAGATCGAGCGCGTCGCGAAGGACCGACGCTTCGTGCAGGTGCTGCTGTTCGCGATGAACGAGATGCTGCTCGGACGGCGCATCTACTGGCCGATCTACGCCGCGGCCGAGAAGCACGGCCTCGCGATCGGCATTCACGCCGGCAGCACCTACCGGCACGCGCCGATGGCGTCCGGCTGGCCGGCCCATCGCGTCGAGGACTACATCGCGCAGTCGGCGGCGTTCGAGATCGCAGCTCTTGAGCTTCCTCGCCGAGGGCGTGTTCCAGAAATTCCCGTCGCTGCGGCTGGTGCTGATCGAGTCGGGCTTCACCTGGCTGCCGCAATCTGCTCTGGCGGACCAGCAAGGGCTGGCGCGGCATGCGGCCGGAAACGCCGTGGATCGACCGCTCGCCGGCCGAGATCATCCGCGAGCACGTGCGCGTGACGCTTGCAGCCGGTCGATGCGCCGAAGGGCGACGCCAGAGACGCTGACGCAGGCGCTGGAACACATCGGTTCCGACCGCATGCTGCTGTTTTCGACCGACTATCCGCACTGGCAGTTCGACGGCGACGACGTGCTGCCGGACGGACTGCCGGCCGATCTTGTGAAGCGGATCCTGGTCGACAATCCCACGGAAACCTATCCGCGTTTGCGCGAGGGGGCGCAAATCGGCGATAATGCGGCAACCCAGAAGGAGGCCGTGCGATGAACATTCCGGTTCGGCACGCCACCGCGGCGGCGAAGCTCGCCATTGTCGACTGCGACATCCATCCGGCGTTCCGCAAGCCGTCGGACCTCTATCCGTTCATGGCGGCGCGCTGGCGCGAGCACATGACGACATTCGGCGAGCATCTGCGGCAGGGCCTGTCCGGGCAGCTGCAATGGCCGCGCATGATGGCGGCGGGCTGCGGGTCGATGCGTTTCCCGAGCGACGGCCCGCCCGGCTCCGATCTCGAGCTGATGCGGCGGCAGCATCTCGACGCCAACGGCGTCGAGTACGGCATGCTGATGCAGCTCTCCAAGGGCGGCATGGAGGAGCGCAATCTGGAATTCGCGGCGGCGCTGTCGCACGCGATCAACGAATGGCAGCTCGAAACGTTCGTGCAAGCCCGAGCCGCGGCTGCGCGCCGGCATCGTGGTGCCGCAGGAGGACGCGGCGTTCGCCGTGAAGGAGATCGAGCACCGCGCCGCGGACCGCTCGTTCGCCCAGATCATCATCTCGCCGCGCTCGAGCGATCCGCTCGGCCACCGCCGCTACTGGCCGATCTTCGAGGCGGCGGAGCGCTGCAACCTGCCGATCGCGCTGCACGTGCAGGGCTTCAGCGGCGGCCACGCCTCGACCTCGTCGGGCTGGCCGACCTACTACATGGAGGAGCACTACGCCGCGACCACCGGGATGCAGAACACGGTGACGAGCCTGGTGTTCGAGGGCGTGTTCGAGCGCTTTCCGAAGCTGAAGGTGGTGCTGATCGAAGGCGGCTTCGCCTGGGCGCCGGCGCTGTGCTGGCGCATGGACAAGCACTGGGAGCGGATGCGCAGCGAGACGCCGCACGTGACGCGCCCGCCGTCGGAATACATCCGCGAGCACGTCTGGTTCACCACGCAGCCGATCGAGGAGCCGGAGAATCCGCAGCACCTCGCCGAGGTGATCGAGTGGATCGGCTGGGACCGGCTGATGTTCTCGACCGACTATCCGCACTGGGACTTCGACCATCCGCAGCACACGTTCAAGTTCGCGATGACCGAGACGCAGAAGAGCAAGGTGTTCCGGGACAACGCGCGCGCGTTGTACAACCTGCCGTGAAGCGTCAGCGATGAAGCGCCAAGTATGAAGCGCCAAGTGGTCGCCCGCGCGGGCGATGTTCCGCCGGGAGAGTGCAAGCTCGTCACCGTCGCGGGCCGCGAGATCGGCGTGTTCAACATCGGCGGACAATACTTCGCGCTCGCCAACCGCTGCCCGCACGAAGGCGGACCGCTCTGCCAGGGCCGCATCGGGCCGCTGGTCACGTCCGACGGGCCTGGCACCTATCGCCTTGATCGGGATAGGGAATTCCTGCGCTGCCCGTGGCACGGCTGGGAGTTCGACATCCGCACCGGACAGTCGTGGTGCGATCCCAAATCGACGCGGGCGCGGCAGTTTCAGGTCACGGTCGAGCCCGGCGAGAAGCTGGTGAAAGGGCCGTATGTCGCCGAGACGTTTCCGGTGTCGGTCGAGGAAGAATACGTCGTCGTCGAGGTGTAAACCGGTTTCCAGTTGGTTTGCTCCAGCCTCTCCACGTCATGGCCGGGCTTGACCCGGCCATCCATGACCAAGCGGCAGCAAGTTCAATTCGTACGATTGTCTTTGTCGCACCATCTCATGGATGCCCGGGTCAAGCCCGGGCATGACGTCGAGAGAGCGGTGCAAGCCAATTGCGCCAGCGCGTGTCTCACTCAGCCGCGGCGGACGACGCCGCGAAGCGGTTGGCGGGGCGCGGCAGCCCGAGGTTTTCGCGCAGCGTCTTGCCCTCGTATTGTTTTCTGAACAATCCGCGCCGCTGCAATTCCGGAATGACGAGCTCGACGAACTCGTTCAAGCCCTCCGGCAACACCTGCGGCATGATGTTGAAGCCGTCGGCCGCGCCGCCGCGATACCATTCCTCCAGCGCATCGGCGATATCGGCAGCGGTTCCGTGCACCACGCGGTGACCGCGGGCGGTCGCGACCCGCATGTAGAGCTGGCGGATCGTCAGGTTCTCCGCGCGCGCCATGTCCATCACGACCTTCTGGCGGCCCTGCTGGCTGTTTGTCAGCGGCACGTCCGGCATCGGGCCGTCGAGCGGATATTTGGAAAGGTCGAGAGCGACGATATCGGAGAGCATCGCGACGCCGAGCTCCGGATGGATCAGCGCCTGCAGCCGCTCGAACTTTTCCTTCGCTTCGTCGCGGGTCCCGCCGACCACGGTCAGCACGCCCGGCATGACCTTGATGGAATCCGGCGAGCGCCCGCACTTCGCGGTCCGGGCCTTGAGATCGGTGTAGAATTTCTTCGACGTTTCGAGATTCTGCGACACCGTGAACAGCACCTCGGCGGTGCGCGCCGCAAGCTCGAGCCCCGCCTCTGACTGGCCGGCCTGCACGATCACCGGCTGGCCCTGCGGCGAGCGCGGCACCATCAGCGGGCCGCGCACCTGGAAGTGCTTGCCCTTGTGATGCAGCAGATGGAGCTTTTCGGGATGAAAGAACAGTCCCGTCTTCTGGTCCAGGACGTGGGCGTCGTCCTCCCAGGTATCCCAGAGGCCCTGCGCAACCTGGATGAATTCGGCGGCGCGCTCGTAGCGCTGGTCGTGCGGCGCATGCGCCTGATGGCTGAAGTTCAGCGCCTCGGAGGCGGCCGACGAGGTCACCACGTTCCAGCCGACCCGGCCGTCGCTCATCTGGTCCAGCGTGGCGAACATGCGCGCCACGTGGAACGGGTCGAGATAGGTGGTGGTCGCGGTCGAGATCAGGCCGATATGGCTCGTCACCGCCGCAAGCCCGCCGAGCAGCGTCAGCGGCTCGAGCCGCATCGACACCGTGGTGCGCCTCCAGATGTCCGGATCGTCGGGGCCGAAGGTCGAGTTGCTGTCGGCGTTGAAGACGAAGTCGAACAGCCCGCGCTCGGCGGTCCGGGTTATCTCGATGTAGTGCTTGAAGCTCCGGTTGGCGTCCGGCATGACGCCGGTGTCGCGCCACGACGCGATGTGGTGGCCGGTCCCGTAGAGGAAGAAGCCGAGCTTCATCATGCGCGAATGCCTCGTCACGCTCCGTCATTCCGGGACGCGCCGAAGGCGCGGGCCCGGAATCCAGTAACAAGCACTGAACTCGCCTCTGGATTCCGGGTTCACGCGTTGCGCGCGTGCCCCGGAATGACCGAGGGACAGAGTCTACCCCTAACCGAGGTGCTTTTTGAAGAAGTCCACGGTCAACCCCAGCGCACGGTCGGCTTCCGGTTTGGAATAGGTCCGGCCGCCGTGGCGGGCAAAGGCGTGGTCGGCGCCGGGGTATTTGTGGATCGTCACCAGCGGATTGGGCGAGAGCCGCCGCTCCAGCATGTCGTTGACCTCGGCCTGCACCCAGCGGTCCTTCATGGCCATGTGCAGCACGAACGGCCGGTGGAGGTTCTTCACCTCCTTGATGCGGTGCTCGATGTAGGTTCCGTAATAGGCCACCGCGCAGTCGATGTCGGTGCGGCAGCACATCAGGTAGCAGAGCTTGCCGCCGAGGCAGTAGCCGACCGCGCCGACCTTGCCGTTGCATTCCGGAATTTTCTGCAGGTAGTGCCAGGTGTCCTCCATGTCGCGGACGCCGAGGTCGTAGTCGAACTCGTAGTAGAGATCGAACGCCTTCTGCACGTGGTCGGGATTGTGGTCGGAGAGTTCCACGCCCGGCTCCTGCCGCCAGAACAGGTCCGGCACGAGGCAGACGAATCCGGCCTCCGCGAACTCGTGGGCGTGCTGGCGCATGGTGTCGTTGACGCCCCAGATTTCCATGATGGCGATGACCGCGCCGACCGGCTTCTTGTCCGGATAGGCGATGTAAGCGCCCATGGTGCCGTCGCGGAGTTTTACTTTGATATTCTCGGTTCGCATTTCCTTGCCCGTCTTTCTTTGTCCCTTGCGCAACTCTCTCCGCTGTCATGCGCGGGCTTGACCCGCGCATCCATGAGCGTTCGCAACTCGCTCTATTCTTACCGCTGCCTTCGCTGCGCCTGATCATGGATTGCCGGGTCAAGCCCGGCAATGACTCGTGGAGGGATCAGAGTTTCAAAAGCTTCTTCGCATTCCCCGAAAAAATCGCGTCCTTCTCGGCCTGCGGAATTTCCAGCGCGTTCACCGCGGCGATCGTGTTGCGGATCAGCGCCCGGCCCTGCTCGGAATCGAACGGCGCGTCGGTCGCGAACACGCTGTGGTCCGTGCCGAAGAAGTCATGCCCGCAGCGCGTTGGGCCGACCTCGCCGAGCGCCGTGTCGCCGTAGAGCATCTTGAAATATTCGATCGGCGGCTTCTTCAGCTTGGCGTCTTCCGCCATCGGATTGCGGTCGGCGGCGCCGAAGAAAATCTGCCGGAAGCCGAGCTTAATCTTGCCGGCGAAGTACGGGATCATGCCGCCCATATGGTGGCTGACGATCTTCAGGTTCGGCAGCTCGTCGAAAATTCCCGAATAGATCAGCCGCGTCATGCAGGCGGTGGTCTCGTAGGGCCAGCCGAAGCTGAACCAGATCTCGTTCTGCGATTCCTTTTCGCTCGCATAGTCGGAGAACTGCGCGGTGCGCATCGGATGCACCCAGACCGGCAGGTCGTGCGCTGCCATCCGCTGGAACACCGGCCGGAACTTCGGCGCGGACAACGGCTCGCCCGCCACGTTGGTGAAGACCTGAACGCCGCGGGCGCCCAGCTCCTTGACGGCGCGGTCGGCCTCGGCGGCCGAGGCCTCCGGGTTGTTCATCGGCAGCGAGGCGATGAAGGCCGGGAAGTGATCCGGATGCCTGCGGCAGATCTCCGCCAGCTGGTCGTTGGCGAACCGCACCAGCTCGGGCGTCTTGTCCGGCGGGCCGATCAGCTCCGGCGGCGGATTGGCCAGTGACAGCACATGCTGGGTGCCGGGGAACTCGTCCATCAGCGCCCGGCGGGCATCGACATCCCACAATGTCTTCAGCCGCGGGAACGCGGTGAGCGCCGGCTGGCCGGGAATGAGCGTCGCCAGGCGATCGAGATACGCCTTGGGCATGAAGTGGTTGAAGATGTCGATCATCATGCCGGGACGGACTACGTGTGAGGCCTGGACGCGGGCAATCTAACCCGAAACCCGCCGCGGCCAACAAGCGGCCGGCGCCCGCCTGCGCGGCATGCATCCCTCTGCGGCGCGCTGTCCGGTTGACGCCATGGCGCGGATTGGGCAATTTCGAACTTGTAAAAATATTTTCGCAATCCGAAAAATGGCTTGCGACAGGGCAGGAAGCGTTGCGTTGAGCGTCTCCCGAACCACCACCACCGAACACGGCCGCGACAAGGCCGCGCCGCCGCGTCTCAAGCCCGCATCGCGCGGGCGCCGCGAGGAACAGAACGGCGGGACCGGCGAAGACCCCCGCAATCTGGTCAATTCGCTGTCCAAGGGCCTGCGCGTCCTCGAAGCCTTCAGCGCCGAACGCAACGAGATGACGCTGAGCGAGGTGGCGCGCGCCGCCGGCATCGATCCCGGCACCGCGTTCCGCATGCTCAACACGCTGGTGATGCTGGGCTACGTCGCCCGCGTGCCGGGCAGCAAGCGCTTCCGCCTGACGCTCAAGGTGGTCGATCTCGGCTTTCACGCCATCGGCCGCTCCGACCTGCGCGAACTGGCGCGGCCGATCCTGCGCTCGCTGGTCGACGAGATCAGCGAGGCGGCGAGCCTCGGCGTGCTCGACGGCGGCGACGTGCTGTATGTCGAGCGGGTGCGCGCCGGCCTGACGCGGCTCGGCGTCGACATCCGCATCGGCACGCTCATTCCCGCGGCGAGCGGCATCATCGGCCACGCGATCCTCGCCTTCCTGCCGGCCGCCGACCGCGAGCGCATTCTCGAAACCCCGCCGCGGAGGAACGATGCGGCGCTTCAGTCGCTGAGCAAAGCCGAGCTCGTGCGCACGCTGGAATCGATCCGGCAGCGCGGCTTTGCGTTGCAGGATTCACTGTTCGGCAACGGGCTGCGCGTACTCGCGGTGCCGGTGCTCGATGGCGACGGCTTTCCGGTGGCCGCGATCAGCCTTGCGGCGCCGGTGATACGGATGTCGATGGACGACTTCCGCGCCCGCTCGCTCGAGCCGGTTCGCGCGGCGGCAAAGCAGATTGCGCTCGCCGTGCAGGCGAGCGGATCCATCTCGACCGCGGTCTGACCCGGGCAAGGAAGCCGGATAGAATGACGACTGAAGCGCAGCTTCCGGCAGGAACGGCCCCCCGATGACCGTAGCGGCGACGATGACCATGCAAGCCGGTACGCCTTTGGCCGGCGCAGTCGCCCGCACCGGCGCGCTGATCGAGGCGAACGGCATCGTCAAAATCTATCCGACCGTTTCGGGCGAGCCGGTGCTGGCGCTCGACCATCTCGACATGGCGGTCGACGACGGCGAATTCGTCTGTCTGGTCGGGCCGTCCGGCTGCGGCAAGAGCACGCTGCTGCGCCTGCTCGCGGGCCTCGACCGCGCCGACGCCGGCACGTTCTCGCTCGCGGGCTCGACCATCGACGGTCCGACCGCCGAAGTCGGCGTGGTGTTCCAGCAGGCGACGCTGCTGCCGTGGCTCACGGTCTGGCAGAACGTCACGCTGCCGCTGCGGGTCGGCGGGCACAGCATCGGCGGGCGCGAGGCGTCCGTGCGCGACCTGCTTCGCATCGCCGGATTGCAGGGCTTCGAGAACAAGTATCCGTATGAGCTGTCCGGCGGCATGCAGCAGCGCGTCGCCATCGTCCGCGCGCTGTCGCGCGATCCCAAGCTCCTGCTGATGGACGAGCCGTTCGGCGCGCTCGACGCGCTGACCCGCGAGAAGATGAACGCCGAGCTGCAGCGCATCTGGCTCGCCAGCCGGAAGACCGTGGTGCTGATCACGCACTCCATCGACGAGGCGGTGTTCCTGGGCGACCGCGTGATCGTGATGTCGCCGCGTCCCGGCCGCATCATCCGCGAACTGAAGGTCAACCTGCCGCGGCCGCGCATCGCCGCCGAGACCTTCGGCCATCCGGAGCACGTGCGCCTGTCGCGCGAAATCCGCTCCCTGCTCGAGGCCGACGCATGAAGGTCGCAGCGCATTCAGCCGTCATTCCGGGGCCGGCCGAAGGCCGGAACCCGGAATCCAGAAAAGCGGGAAGTCCCGGTGTTACTGGATTCCGGGTTCGCGCCTTCGGCGCGCCCCGGAATGACGGCGCCAAACTTCAGGCCGACGCATGACCATCTCGCAGGAACCTGCCCTCGATCTCATCGCCGTCTCCGCGGCGAATGCGCAGTCGCGCCGCCGCCGCGAGCGGCTGCGACCAATGTGGGCATCGGCATCGCCGGTGCGCTCGCGCTGCTGGTGATCTGGAAGGTCGGCGTGATGGCGCTCAATGTGCCGCCCTACATCCTGCCCGCGCCGGAGGGCGTGTTCACCGCGCTGTGGAGCGGCATCGCGGTGTCGCCCGCAAGCCCGCTCGGCTTCTATCTGCCGCTGTGGAGCACGCTGTCCAATGCGCTGCTCGGCTTTCTGATCGGCGCGGGCCTCGGCCTCGTGGTCGGCTCGCTGATGGCGGAATTCCGCCCGGTCGAAACCGCGCTGATGCCCTACGCGTTCGCGCTGCAGAGCCTGCCAAAAGTGGCGATCGCGCCGCTGATCGTCATCTGGTGCGGCTTCGGCGACGGCTCGAAGGTGGCGATGGCCGCGCTGCTCGCCTTTTTCCCTATGCTGGTCAACAGCTTCGCCGGGATGCGCTCGGCCGACGTCGAGCGCGTCGAACTGATGAAGGTGCTGTCGGCCTCGCGGCTCGAGACCTACCGCCTGGTCAAGCTGCCGTCGGCCGCGCCCTACATCTTCGCCGGCCTCGACATGGGCATCGTCTATGCGCTGCTCGGCACCATCGTCGCCGAGTTCCTCGGCGCGCAGGAGGGCATGGGCGTCGTCATCACCAAGGCGCAGGCCGTCACCGACGTCGCCGGCGTGTTTGCGGTGCTGGTCATTCTCGGCGCCACCGGCGTCACGCTGCATCTGATCGTACGGCGGCTGCAGCGCTCGCTGGTTCACTGGGTCGATCGCGGACAACACTGAGCATGACCCCGAAAAGTGGATACCGGTTTTCGGATCAGGTCATGCTCGACAGAGAGAGCAAAACCACAGGGAGGAATGGGTCATGATCAATCGGCGTAAGGTCGTTCAAGGCATCGGCGCGGGCGCGGGCGTTCTTGCCATGCCGTCCATCGTGCGGGCGCAGGAGCTGCGCAAGATCCGCATGGGCTTCGGCATCAAGTCGGTCAATCCGATCATCATCAACATCCTGATCTCGGAAGGGCTGGGCTACACCAAGGAAGAAGGCCTGCAGTTCACGCCGGCGGCGCTCGGCACCAACTCGAACGCGATGATCGCGGTCGACAAGGGCGACACCGAGTTCGCGGTCGGCACGCCGAGCTTCCAGTTCCCGCTGTTCGCCAAGGGCGCAGCTGCCGCCGATCGTGAATTTCTACGAATACACCTATCCCTATAAGTGGGACGTCGCGGTGAAGCCGGAATCCGGCATCCAGAAATACGAGGACCTGAAGGGCAAGAAGATCGGCGTGTCGGACCTCGGCACCACCGACTATCCGGTGACCCGCGCGGTGCTGCAGAACCTCGGCATCGACCCGGACAAGGACGTCACCTGGACCGCGGTCGGCGCGGGCATCACCGCGGGCGTCGCGCTGCAGCGCGGCGTGATCGACGCGCTCGCCTATTTCGACACCGGCTTCGGACAGATCGACGCGGCCGGCATCGCCATGCGCATGCTGGACCGCCCGAAGAACATTCCGCTGATCGGCGGGCTGTTCATCAGCGCCAAGGACAGCTTCCTGAAGGAGAACCGCAAGGTCGCGATCGGCTTCGCCCGCGCGGTGAACAAGGCGTCCGAATTCCTGCTGGCGAACCCGGAAGCAGGCGCGCGCGTGTTCCTGAAGATGTATCCGGAGACCGCGCCGCGCGGGGCGAGCGAAGCGGACGCCGTGAAGTCGGTGCTGTTCGCCGCCAAGCGCCGCATCCCGCTCTACCGGCCGCCCTATCAGAACACCAAGATGGGCTTCATCCGCGAGGAGGAGCTCAAGCTTGACGCCAAGTTCCTCAGCCTGGATATCAAGGACCTCAAGCCGATCTACACCAACGACATGATCGACGAGATCAACAACTACGACCGCGGCAAGATCATCGAGCAGGCGAAGTCCTACAAGATCTAACCCCGAGTTATTCCGGGCACGCGCCGCCAGCGCGTTTACGCGCGTCGTCGACGCGCTATGGCGCGTGAACCCGGAATCCAGTACCCACCTCGTCTGTATCTGGATTTCGGGTTCGGCCCTTCGGGCCGCCCCGGAATGACCAAATTGCAAAGTCCCGGAATAACGTGAGTAAAGCCGCACATTTTCCTTCCGAAGCCCGCGAGACCACCGACCCGCAATCGGGGCGGCGTATCCGGCAGGTGACCAGCCATCCGTCGATCCACCATCATCCGTTCTTCTTCGTGCCGGCCTACGACCGCGCGATGAAGCGGCTGATCTTCGTGTCGTACCGCACCGGCAAGCCGCAGATTTTCTTCGAGGAGCGCGCCAGCGGAAAGCTGGTGCAGGCGACCGACCGGCCGGACCTCGCCGACTGGTCGATCATCCCGTCGGGCGACGGAAAGTACGTCTATTTCACCGCCGGCACCGCGGGCTGGCGCGTCAACCTCGACACGCTCGAGGAGGAACAACTCGCCGATTTCGGCGCGGTCGAGATGCGCGAGAAGGGCATGGTCGGCGCCGCGATGGGCACCACCGCGCTGTCTTCGAGCGGCAAATGGTGGGCGGTCCCGGTCAAGGCCGGACCGGTGACGCGCTTTGTGCTGATCGACACCGAGAAGAAGACCTCGTCGGTGTTTCTCGAGCGCGACACCATCGGCCATCCGCAGTTCTGCCCGGACGACGAGGACCTGATCCTCTATGCCGGGCCGCTGACCGACCGGGTCTGGGTGACCGACCGCAGCGGCGCGAAGAACCGCCGCCTCTACCAGCGCGAAAACGACCTGCAGTGGGTCACCCACGAGGTCTGGGTGCCAGGCCGCCGCACCGTCGCCTTCGTCGACTGGCCGCGCGGCATGAAGATGATCGACGTCGATCGCGGCGTGGTCCGGCAGATCACCTATTCGCCGGCGTGGCACGCGGCGCCGGACGACGCGGGCGAGAGATTCGTCTGCGACACCAATTTTCCTGACCGCGGCCTGCACACCTTCGAGCTCGACGACGATCCGGCCGACGCGGCCATGCCGCTTTGCGCCAGCGAGGCATCGTCGGAAGGCAGGCACTGGGGCGGGCCGTTTCCCTACAACAACGGGCCGGTCGCGGTCGAAGCCGCGCAGCACACCCATCCGCATCCGCGATTTGCGCCGGACGGCTCGCGCGTGGTGTTCACCTCGGACAAGACCGGCCATGCGCAGATCTACGAGGTGATGCTGTGACCGGCCCGGCCATGCTGGAAAGCCAGCGGGTCCGGCAGGACATCCGCACCGGCCGCATCACCGGCACCAGCCGCGGGCTCGCGCATGGCTTCGTGCAGTGCAATCTGGCGATCCTGCCGAAGGAATACGCGTTCGACTTTTCGCTTTATTGCCAGCGCAACCAGCGCGCCTGCCCGGTGCTGGAAGTCACCGATCCCGGCAGCGTCACGCCGAAGAAGCTCGCGCCGACCGCGGACCTGCGCACCGACTGCGCCCGCTACGCGGTCTACCGCGACGGCGTCCGCACCGAGGACCGCACCGACATCGCGGACCTGTGGCGCGACGACCTCGTCACCTTCCTGATCGGCTCGGGCATCAGCATCGACGGTGCGCTGGAGAATGCCGGCGTGCCGACCCACAAGGACCGCTGGGTGCTGCGCACGGCGCTGCCGACCGAACCGGCCGGGCCGTTCCGCGGCGACATGATCGTCACCATGCGCTGGCTCTCCGGCGCGCAGGCCATCACCGCAACACAGGTGACGGCACGCTTTCCGTTCAACCACGGCGCGCCGATTCACCTGGGCGATCCGGCCGAAATCGGCGCCGACCTGAAAAATCCGCTGTTCGGCGGCCCGGTGCCGCCGACCCCGCCCGGCATCGTGCCGGTGTTCTGGGCCTGCGGCGTTACCCCGCAGAGCGCCGCCGAGAATGCAAAGCTGCCGATTTTCATCGCGCACGCCCCGGCGCACAGCTTCATCACCGACATGCCGTCGCAAGCCTTGATGAGTGCTTAAGATGATTTTCAGAACTCACAACGCGGTCATTCCGGGGCGCGCCAAAGGCGCGAGCCCGGAATCCAGAACAACTGCACTGGATTCTCGGCTCTGGATTCCGGGTTCCGCGCTGCGCGCGGCCCCGGAATGACGCGTTGATGGACAGGAGTACCAAACAGTGAACGCCCCATTGCGCGATTCCCAAATCCGCCTGTCCGCCGACGTCGGCGGCACGTTCACCGACGTCGCTGCGTTCGACGAAAAGACCGGCGCGCTTCGCCTGGGCAAGACGCTGACCACACCGGAGCGCCTCGTCACCGGCATCGAGAACGGCGTCGGCAAGGCCGGTTCGCGCTTTGACGCCGCGGGGCTGTTCCTGCACGGCACGACGGTTGCCATCAACACCATCCTGGAGCGCAAGGGCGCGCGCTGCGCGCTGCTGACCACGCAGGGCTTCCGCGACATCTACGAGATCGGCCGCGTCAACCGGCCGGAGTCCTACAACCTGTTCTTCGAGAAGCACGCGCCGCTGATCGACCGCGACATGCGCTTCGAGATCATGGAGCGGATGGACGCGCAGGGCGCGGTGCTGATCCCGCTCGACGAGGAGCAGGTCCTGAAATTCGCACGCGAAGCGGTCGATGCCGGCGTGCAGGCCGATCGCCATCCTGTTCCTGCACTCCTACCGCAACCCGGCGCACGAGATCCGCGCGAAAGAGATCGTGCAGAAGGAATTCCCGCAGCTCTTCGTCACCGCTTCGCATGAGCTCAGCCAGGAATACCGCGAATACGAGCGCACCTCGACCGCCGCGGCCAACGCCTATATCGGCCCGCGCGTGCAGACCTATCTCACCGAGATGGAGACGCATCTCGGCGATGCGGGTTTCGGCGGCAACTTCCTGATCGTGCAGTCGACCGGCGGGCTGTTCGACGTGGACGACGCGCGGCGCTCCTGCATCCGCATGCTGGAATCGGGACCGGCGGCTGGCGTCGCCGGCACCAAGGTGCTGTGCGACTCGATCGGCCTCGCCAACGCCATCGCGTTCGACATGGGCGGCACCACCGCCAAGGCCGGCGTGATCTATGAAGGCACCGTGCTGATGACCGGCTCGGCGCTGATCGGCGGCTATGCCACGGGCCTGCCCGTGCAGATGCCGATGATCGACATCCAGGAGGTCGGCACCGGCGGCGGCAGCATCGCCCGCGTCGAGGTCGGCAATGCGCTTGCGGGTGGGCCCGGAAAGCGCGGGCGCCGCGCCCGGCCCGGTCTGCTACGGCCTCGGCGGCACCGAGCCGACCATCACCGACGCCAATCTCATCCTCGGGCGGCTCGGCGCCGACCGCTTCCTCGGCGGCGAGATGCCGCTCGATCTTCCCGCCGCGAAGAAGGCGCTGACCGAGAAGGTCGCCGTCCCGCTCGGCATCGACCCGATCGAGGCCGCCGAAGGCATCCTGCGCATCGCCACCACGAAGATGGCCCACGTGGTGCGCTGGGTGACCACCGAGCGCGGTCTCGATGCCGCCGACTTCGCCCTCGTCGCCTATGGCGGCGCGGGACCGCTGCATGCCGCGGCCGTTGCGCGCGAGCTTTCGATCGGCACCGTGATCATCCCGCGCGCGCCGGGGCACTTCTCGGCCTGCGGCATGCTGGTGGCGGACCTCCGCCGCGATTTCGTCAACACCTGGTTCAAGCCGCTGGCCGAGGCTTCGTTTGCCGACATGGAAGCGATCTTCGCCGAGATGGAGCGGCAGGGCCGCGAAACCGTCGGCCGCGGGCAAAGCCTTTCGGGCGTCGAGGTGCGCCGCTCGGCCGACATGCGCTATGTCGGCCAGGAGCATGCCGTCACGGTCGAACTGCCGATCGGGCTGTTCAAGAACGAGGACCGCGCCGGCATCAAGGCGCTGTTCGATGCCGTGCACCAGACGCGATACGGCTTCTCGGTGGCCAACGAAAAGGCCGAGATCGTCAGCCTGCGCAGCGCCGTGGTCGGCCAGCTTGCCAAGCCGCCGTTCGAGCACATCGCGAAGGGAAATGCGGAGCCCGACGCCGCGGCGTTCCGCGGCAGGCGGCCGGTGTATTTCGCCAGCACCGGCTTCGTCGACACGCCCACATACGATCGCCCGGCGCTGAAGGCCGGCAACCGCATCGCGGGTCCGGCGCTGATCGAGGAGCACGCGTCGACCACGGTCATGCATCCCGGCGACAACGTCGAGGTCGACGCGTTCGGCGATCTGGTCATTACGGTTCGGAGAGGCTGACCATGGACGACGTAACCAAGACCGTGCCGAAGACCGCCAGGAAAGCGGCCAATCCGGTCGTCACCGAAATCGTGCGCAACGGCCTCGTCGCCGTGACCGAGGAGATGAAAATCAACCTCATGCGCACGGCCTACAACATGATCATCTACGAGGCCCTCGACTTCACGGTCGGGCTGTTCGACGCGCGCGGCAACATCGTGTCGATCGGGCTCGGCCTGCCGATGTTCATCCGCGGCATGAGCGAGACCGTGAAGGCCAAGATCGAGCACTACGGCATCGAGAACATCGATCCGGGCGACGTGCTGCTGACCAACGACGCCTACATCACCGGTTCGCACCTCAACCACATGACCTTCACGGTGCCGGTGTTCCACGACGACGAACTGGTCGGCTTCTCCTGCTGCATGGCGCACTGGCCGGACGTCGGCGGCACCATCATGGAAGGCACCACCGACATCTTCTCCGAAGGGCTGCAGATGCCCATCGTGAAGATCTATCGCAAGGGCCAGCCGAACGAGGAGCTGATCGACCTCATCAAGATGAACGTGCGGCTGCCCGAGCGCGCGATGGGCGATTTCCGCGCCCAGCTCGCCGCGGTCAAGACCGGCGAGCGGCGCTTCGCCGAGATGGTGCGCAAATACGGCCGCGACGACGTGCTGAACGGCATCGACGCGATCATGGACCAGAGCGAGGCGGTGGCGCGCGCCCGCGTCAAGAACATGCCGGACGGCGTCTACGAGGCCGAGTCCTTCATGGACGACGACGGCATCAATGTCGGCCAGCGCGTGCCGATCAAGGTGCGGGTCGAGATCAAGGGCGAGAAGATGACGGTCGACCTCACCGGCGTCTCGCCGCAGGTGCAGGGCTTCTACAACTCGGGCAAGACCGCGGGCTTGTCCTGCGCCCAGGTGGCGTTCAAGTGCCTGACGTCTTCGCTCGACCTGCCGATCAACGAGGGCCAGTTCCGCGCGCTCGATATCGTGCTGCCGCCCGGCCGCGTGGTGAGCGCGACCAAGCCCGCGGCCATGCGCATGTGGATGACCTATCCGATGACCATCGTAGACACGATCTTCAAGGCGCTGGCGCCGGCGCTGCCCGACCGCGTGATCGCCGGTCACCATGCCGACCTGTGCGTGGGCCGCATCAACGGCCGGCGGCCGAAGGACGACAGCTTCTACATCTATCTCGGCGGGCTGATCGGCGGCGGCTGGGGCGCGAAGTACAACAGCGACGGCCGCAACGCCGTCATCGCGATGAACGACGGCGACACCCACAACGGCCCCTCCGAGCAGGTCGAGGCCAAGTATCCGCTGCTGGTCGAGCGCTATTCGCTGCGGCCCGACTCCGGCGGCGCCGGCAAGTACCGCGGCGGGCTCGGTGCCGAGCAGGTGGTGCAGGCGCGCCATCCGATCCGCTTCTCGTCGCTGATGGAGCGCGCCCGCTGCAAGCCCTGGGGCTTGTACGGCGGACTGTCCGGCCACGGCAACGCGGTCGCGGTGCACCGCTTCAACCAGACCGACGAGACGAAATTCCCGAGCGCCAAGGCGCTCAACCAGGTGCTGCAGCCGGGCGACGCCTACATCATCCGCTCCGGCGGCGGCGGCGGCTACGGCTCGCCGCTGGAGCGCGATCTCGCGACGCTCGAACGCGACGTGCGCTGCGGCTATGTGACCAAAGAAGCCGCAGAGAATTACTACGGCGCGGTGTTCCAGGGCGACACGCTTGCGCTGGACATCGAAGCCACCAAGGCCCACCGCGCCGACATGCAGCGGCAGGGCCTGCCGCACGACGAGCCGATCACCGAGATCATCATCCCGTTCCCCATCGCGCCACAGCCGAGAGCGCCGGAGCACGAGAAGATGACCGAGGAGGAGCGCGTCGCATTCGCGATGCAGTGCCGGTGCTGTCGCTGATTAAAGCGTGCAGAAGATTGATGAATTTAGAAAAGAGCCTCGTTGGGTTCGTTCTGCCAAATTCTTTCATTTGGTAGTAATGACGGACAATACATTTAAAAGTTGTCAGCTGCGATGCTGGGTCACCTTTTGTGGGCGCGTCATGGGGTGGAGTTAAGCTCGCCCGCGGTCACGTTGTCCCTGGCCCCGAACATCCCGGGCAATCGATATCGCAGCCGAGTTCGGCCGCGCGCGCTGCGACAGAGTGAGTGCCGATACGAAATCCATCGACATGCTGCTGCCTTCGCCGCGAATGCCCGGTCGAAATCGTCGACTGTCCGCATTGCGATTATGAAGAGGCGAGCGGATCTGCTTCCTATCTTATAGCCTTGGGCGCTGGCGCTTGCGCAGGCGGACACCGGGGCCGCCGCCATTTTCGTCGATGAAATCGACGCCCGCCTGTTCAAAGGCTCGTCTAATCACTTCCAGCGTCGCCCTTCGAGGTTGGCTCGTTTGGGCTTCCAGTTGATGGACGGTGACAACACCCACGTGGGCTTTATCCGCAAGCTGAGCTTGGCTCCATCCTAGGAGACCTCGAGCTGCTCGGCACTGTTCGGGCGAAATCATCGCAAAGAGAGTGCCAGAAACATATGACTTCTTCTATTCCATAGAAAATATATTGACTCTAGAAAGCATATATTTTATATGTTTATATAGTTTATTTATTATTGGAGAGCTTCAATGCGAGACAAGAATCCTGAGAACCAGACCGACCGCCGCCACTTTGTCGGCGGCTCCGACGCCCGGGTCATCATGGGCGGCGATGAAGATGCACTGATCCGGCTGTGGCAGGAGAAGCGCGGCGAGATCGCGCCAGCCGACTTGTCTGGCGAGCTCATCGTCCAGCTCGGCCTAGTGACCGAGGATCTCAATCGAGCGTGGTACGAGCGGATCTCCGGCAAGCGGGTCGGAAATCGGCAGGCCCGGAAATTCCATCCCTCGATTGTCTGGATGGCGGCTACGCTGGATGGCCTGGTCGAGGAAACCGGCGCGGTATTCGAAGCCAAGTTCATGCTGCCTTGGTCGTTCTCTGAACAGGCGGCGGCCGAGAAACACATGGCCCAACTCCAGCACAACATGCTGGTGGTGGGGTCAAAGCAAGCCGTGCTGTCGATCATCACCGGCGGTGGAAAGTGGGTCGAAATCTCGATTTCGGCCGATGCGGTCTACCAGACCGCACTGATCTATGCAGAGCGTGCCTTCTGGCGGGCTGTAAGTAGAGGCGAGCCCCCAGCTCTGTTCAATGCCGAGCCGCCGCGGGTGCGCATCGAAGCGGTGAAGGTCGTCGATATGAATACGTCCAATGCTTGGGCGGAGTTTGCCGCACTGTTCCGCGACACCCGGCCGGCGTTTCTCGACCATGAACGCTCGAAGTCTGAGCTCAAAATCCTGATGCCGGAAGACGCCAAGGAAGCCATTGGCCATGGGATCCGAGCCAAGCGGTCGAAATCGGGCGCGGTGAGCATTGATCTGTTGGAGGTCGCGTGATGCCACGGTCCAGTGAGACGGTATCAGCCCTCGCCTCGGCTCTGGCGAAAGCCCAGGCCGAACTGGTCAATCCGGAAAAGTCGCTGGTTGCCACATTGCCAGCGGACCGAGGGCAGCCAGAACGCAGCTTTCGTTATGCTTCGCTAGCGAGTGGGCTCGATATCGTGCGCAAGACGCTTGGCCGGCATGAAATCGCGACCATCCAAACAACCGCTATGGACCGGGATAGCGGCACGATCAAACTCACCACGACTTTGGCCCATGGCTCGGGAGAATGGATCGCCTCAGACTGGCCGATCTGCCCACTGGCAGACCTGTCGTCACCGCGGCGGATGGGGGCGGCACTGACCTATGCCCGTCGCTATGCGCTGTTCACGCTAGTCGGTATTGCCGGGGAAGATGACCTCGACGCACCCGACCTGCCGTCGCAGCCAGAGACAGCGTCGCCATTACCAGAACCTCCGCTGTCGCCACCAATCCGGGGGAAATACGGAAAACTACAACCCAAGGAGATAGAAATTCTGAAGCCTGATGCATCGGCGAAACGGCGGGATGAACTAATCGGAGAAATCTCGTCAATCGTCTCATTTGACGCCGCAGCCCAGTGGGCCAAGCGCGTCATCGCGACCAAGAACACGCTGACGTCAGGACACGCCCGCGAGATCGAAGCCGCTCTCGAAGCCAAGACCAAACAGTTGGGCAACGGCGTGGAGGAAACTGATGCTATCCTTCCCGCACAATCGGGATTGTCAACACAATCCGGGAACGGTGGGTCCGATCCCGAAGGTGATCGCGAATTCCTGGCGACCCAAGACCGGACTCAACTTGCGTTTGGCCATCCGCCGCGCCGCCGAAACAAGGCGCATCTACGGTTCGTCGCCGCCCAGTCCTGTCTGGTCTGCGGACGCCAGCCATCCGATGCGCATCATCTAAAGTTTGCACAGCCATCGGCCATGGGTCGCAAAGTGAGCGACGAGTTCACCGTACCGTTATGCCGCACTCATCATCGGGAGCTGCATCGTTCGGGCAGTGAAGTCGAGTGGTGGAAGGCCGTGAGCCACGACATCGATCCACTCACAATCGCAACACGGCTCTGGGAACGGTCCCGCCAGCGGAATAATCAGCTTGTGCCCGGCCATGACGGCGGTTGAGTTCGCGTCAATTGAAAACGCCCATCGCACTTGAAACTATGCTTGGATGACGAAGTCGGTCGCCTTCAGCTGGTGTACTTGCACTCCGGCGAGCGTGATGTTCGTGCCCGCCACCAAAGGCCGTGAACGCTGGATCGCTGCTGCCGGTGAAGATTTCATCCAGCCGGATTAGATCCTGTCCGATCGTAAAGTCGGTGATCGTGCCGTGGCAGACGCGGAACCGTGCGCTCTCCGGTCAGCACCTGCAGCAGGTCCGAGACGGCTAGGCGTGGATGACGAAATCGTTCGCGCCCAGCGTCTTCACCTCGACGCCGGTCAGCGTGATGGTGACGCCGGGCAGGCCGTCGATGGTGTGATCGCCATTCGCCGACGCCTGCAGGTTCGTAACGAAGTCGAGGAACGCCTGATCACTGCTGCTGGCGAAGATGCCGTCCAGCCGGAACAGGTCCTGGCCGTCCTGGAAGTCGGTGATGGTGTCGTTGCCGCCATTGGCCGTGAACACGAAGGTGTCGCCGGCCGCGCCGCCGGTCAGGGTGTCGTTGCCGCCGCGTCCATGCAGTTCGTCGGCGCCGCCCTGCCCGTCCAGCGTGTTGTTGTTGCCGTTGCCCGAGAGCGTGTCACCAAAATTCGAGCCGCGGGCCTGTGACACGTTCGTGAGCGTGTCGTGGCCTACCGAGAGATTGCCGTCGGCGGTTCCGGCTTGCAGGTCGACGACGACCGCTCCGGTGGCGCTGTTGTATGCAACCCGCGTGTTGTTGTTGCCGATGATTTCGTCGTCGCCGCCCAGACCTTCGAACTGATTGAAGGTGCCCGAGCTGCCGACGTTGCTGCCCGAAATCCCGAAGTCGGTCGCGTCGTAGTGATCCAAGAAGCTCGTGCCGCGGACCGCCTCGACCGCAAACAACGCATCGTTGCCGATCGACAGATCGCCCAGCACCGTGCCGGCAGCCAATTGAACGAAGATACCGTTCGTCACCGTGTTGTCGTTGCCGTAGTCCGCCTGGTCGAAGCCGCCACGGCCGTCGATGGTATCGTTGCCGGCGCGGCCTTCGAAGTTCTCGCTGGTGTTCGCCGCATTGTTGCTGCCACGCAACGTGTCAACGAAGGCCGAGCCCTGGACCTGGCTGACGCCGGTAAACGTGTCGTTGCCGACCGAGCCATCGCCGATCGCCGTTCCGGCCACCAGATCGACGGTCACGCCGCCGGTCGCATTCACATACGCGAGGCGCGTATTGCCGTTGCCGGTGATGACGTCGTTGCCGCCCTGACCTTCGAATTCGTTGAACGCGGCGCCGGTGTTGTTGACGCCGGCGCTGCCCGCATTGGCGCTGAAAGCGGTAAACCCGGTGGCGTCGTACACGTCGTCGAATTGTGAACCGCGGATCGCTTCGATCGAACGCAACGTGTCGATGCCGACCGTATAATCGCCGGTGACCGTACCGTCCGCGAGGTCGATCGTTATGCCGCCGAAGACGTCGTCGTCCAGGCGCGCCCCGTAGATCACGCGGTCGAATCCGCCGCGGCCATCGATCAGGTCGTTGCCCCGGCCGCCCTCGAACACCTCCACAACGCCAGGCCCATTGTTGCTGCCGCGCAAGGCGTCGCCGAATGACGAGCCCCGGATGAATGACACGCCCGTGAACGTGTCGTGACCGACCGAGCTGTCTCCGTCCGCGATCCCCGCGGCAATATCGACGACCACCCCCGATGTCGCATGCAGATAAGACAGCTTGGTGCTGCCGTTGTTGCCGGTGATCTGGTCGTCGCCTTCCATGCCTTCGAATTCGTTGAAGGTCGCCGGCACGCTGCCGATCACGCTGGCGCCGGCCCAGCCGGTGGAAACATAGATGTCGTTGAAGCTCGTGCCACGGATCGACTCGATCGACGAGATCGTGTCGTTGCCGACACCATTCCCGCTCACCGTCCCGGCCGCCATGTTGACCGAAATCGGCCCGGTGGCGCCGGCGTAAAGCGCGCGGTCAAGCCCGTCGCCGCCGGCGAGGGCGTCGTTGCCAAGCCCGCCTTCCAGAATGTTGTTCAGATGGTTGCCGGTCAGCGTGTCGTTCTGGTTCGAGCCGCGCAGGTTCTCGATGTTAAACAGCGAGTCCATGCCGGAGCCGATGGTGTTCTGCTGGCCAGCAATCGTCAGGTCCACCGTCACGCCGTTCGGGCCCGGCGTGTGCGAGTAGTCGACCGTATCGCCGCCGCCGGACGAGCCGCCATCGAACGGACTGGTCAAGCCGTTGAAGTAGTCATTGTTCTGGCTGGCGACGAAGGTATCGCTGCCGAATTGGTTGTCCTCGACGATCGTCTGCTTCTCACCGATGCCGCTGTAGCGGATGGTCGCGTTGTTATAGAAGATCGCGTCCAGCCCGGCCGAATTTTGCGAACTGGCGTAGGCTTGGACCTGGGTAACCAGCGCATCAATCGAGGCATTGATACCGCTGAACCCAGCAAGCCGGTTGAACGACAGATCGTAGATCGCAATGGCGCCGATAGTGCCCCCGGTCGGATTATCACCGGTGTAGCTGAAGGTCGTGCCGTTGGCGGCCAGGAACGAGAATACCACCCCTGCGGTTTCCGCGAACGAGATTTCCCAGGTATTTTCGCCGAGCCCGGCGAGATGGAAATCGGCGAAGGTGTAGCTGCCCTCGAACACGAGCGACTGGGTCAGGTCGTCACCGTACTCGATCTGCAGAACCCCGTAGGTGCCGAAGTCCTCGTAGCCGTCGGCATCATGGTGCATGAGTTCCCTCAATTGTGCAGACCTGACCGCCGCGCTGAGCACGCTGCGCTCCCAGGCCCAGGCGTTCGGCTCGAACCTGTCGACCGTGCAGATCCGCCAGGACTTCACCAAGGCGATGATCAACACGCTGCAGACCGGCGCCGACGCGCTCACGCTCGCCGACTCCAACGAGGAAGGCGCCAACCTCCTCGCCTTGCAGACCCGGCAGCAGTTGTCGACCACGGCTCTGTCGCTCGCCTCGCAAGCCAGCCAGGCCGTGCTCCGACTGTTCGGCTGATCGCTTTACGGATCGAAACCCGGACGGCGGCGCCCCGGCGCCGCCGTTTGCTTTTTCGGCATGGCCGGAACCCGGCATGCCGCCTTGTCAACGCTGTCGTCCCGGCGGAGTATCCCCCCAACAACGAATAACGTGGCAGCGGGGGGCTCGTTTGATCGACAGGGCGTTCGATTGGATCGCGCGAGTGATCGAATTGGTGCTCGCCCTCGCCTTTATCCTGGCGGTTCTGCTCAACTTCACCAATGTGGTCGGCCGCTACCTGTTCGGCATCTCGCTTCTGGGGTCCGACGAGCTCCAGGTGTTCATTATCGTCGGCGTCACGTTCCTGGGCGCCGCGGTCGTCACCCGGCGCAACCAGCACTTGCGGATGGACGTGCTGGTGCAATTCATGCCTGAGCCGCTGCGCCTCGTGCTGCGCGCAACCGAGCAACTTCTGCTGATCGTGCTTGCCGGCTTCGTGATCTCGCAGTCGTTTTTCTACGCCCGGCAGATGCTGCGGATCGGACGCACCAGCGACATGGCAGGCGTTCCGATGTGGATCCCGCATGGCGCGGTGGCTCTGGGATTCGCGCTCATTCTGATCGTCGTCCTGTGGCGCTTGATCGGAATTGTCCGCCGATCGCCGCAGCCATCCGCCGGCGACAAGGCCGCGTCATGACCTTCGCGCTTGCCGTCGTGCCGATCGCGCTGCTGCTGCTCGGCTTTCCGATCTTCATGGTGCTGCTGACGGCGGTGACGGTGGCGCTGGTGTTCTTCATGAACGTGCCGCTCGTCGTGGTGCATCAGAACCTGTTCGCCTCGGTGAATGCGACGCCGCTTTTGGCGGTGCCGTTCTTCATCTATGCCGGCGAACTGATGGGCCGCGGCAGCGTCGCGCAGCGGCTGGTGGATTTCGTGCAGGCCGGCGTCGGCTCGGTGCGCGGCAGCCTCGGCGTCACCGCGGTCGGCACGTCGGCCATTTTCGGGGCGATCTCCGGCGCGAGCGCAGCCACGGTCGCGACCGTCGGCAAGGTGATGGTGCCGGCGATGCGGCGCGCCGGCTATCCGGAGACGTTCACGGCCGGCCTGATCACGGCCGTCGGCGCGATCGACGTGATCATTCCGCCGAGCATTCCGATGATCGTGTACGGCGCCGCGGCGGAAGAATCGGTCGCGCGGCTCTACGCCGCGGGCGTGATTCCCGGGCTGATGATCGCAGGCATGCTTGCGGCCTATGTGATGTGGCGCGCCAAGCGCGAGGGCTTCGGGCTTGGCGAGGCGTTCGACTTCAAGCGGTTCCTGCGCGCCACCGGCCGCAGCGTCTGGGCGCTCGGCGCACCGGTCATCATTCTCGGCGGCATCTATGGCGGCGTGTTTTCGCCGACCGAGGCCGCGGCGGTCGCCTGCGTCTACGCGGCGTTCGTCACCGCTTTCGTCTTCCGCGAACTTGGCTGGCGCGACATCCTCGGAGCGGCAGCCTCGACCGTGATGTTCACCGCGCAGATCCTGATCATCGTCGCCTGCGCCGGCGTGTTCGCATGGCTGCTCACGGTCAATCAGGTGCCGGCCACGGTGACGGCGTGGCTGCAATCGCTGAACATCTCGTGGTGGATGCTGCTGCTTGCGATCAACCTGCTGCTGCTGGCGGTCGGCTGCTTCCTCGATCCGCTGTCGGCGATCCTGCTGCTGAGCCCGCTCCTGGTGCCGATGATCAAGGCGGTCGGCATCGATCCGGTGCACTTCGGCATCGTGGTCACGGTCAATCTCGCGATCGGTCTGTTTCACCCGCCGTTCGGCATCAATATCTTCGTCGCGCAGACGGTGCTGGGCCTGAAGCTCGAGACGATCTATCGCGGCATCATTCCGTTCGTGGTCATTTACCTGATCGCGCTTGCGCTCATCACCTACATCCCCGACATTTCGCTGATCGGCGTTCGCTATCTGCTGGCCAAATGACAAACAACGAGTTGGGAGGAACGTTTCCATGCACACCACACTGAAGACGCTCGCCGCGGCCGCCATCGCGGCCTGTGGCGCTCTCGCAGCGCTGCCGGTCCATGCGCAGCAGTTCACCATGAAGCTGTCGCAACCGACGATCAACGACGTCACGCATGAATACTTCAAGCGGATGAAGGCGGGGATCGAAAGCGGATCGAAGGGCCGCATCAAGGTCGACATCTATCCGGCGAACCAGCTCGGCCAGCTTCCCGCCGTCGTGGAAGGCGTGGCGCTCGGCACCATCGAAGCGGCGTCGTCGGCCAACGGTTTCTGGATCAGCCTCGAGCCGCGCTTTCAGGTGCTCGACGCGCCAGGCCTGTTCGACGACATCCCGCACGGCTTCAAGATGCTGAACGACCCGGCGATCCGCGCGCGGATGGCGACATGGGGCGCCGACAAGGGCATCGAGATTCTCGCGCCCTGCCTCTACAGCCCGCTGATGCTGCTCAGCCACAAGGCGATCCGCGGCGTCGGCGACTTCCAGGGCCAGAAGATCCGCACCCAGGGCGGCGCGCCCATTCAGGTGGAGCCGCTGAAGAAAGTCGGCGTCATTCCGGTGTCGCTGCCGCTCGGCGAGGCGCTGCCGGCGATGCAGAACAAGACCATCGACGGCATGGTCGGCGCGGCAGCCCCTTACGTCGCGTTCAAGTACTACGACATCGCCAAGCCGATGACATACCTGCCGGCGACGTTGTTCGCCGCGCCCGTGGTCATCAACCGCCAGTTCCTGAAGTCGATCGGAGCCGAGCTCGAGGCCGTCGTTCGCGCAGAGTTCGAAAAAGGCCGAGGAGGTGTTCCTGGATTGGAACATCAACGACATCAAGGCCAAGGAAGAGATCTGGAGGAAGAACGGCGGCGAGGTCATCACCATGGCGCCCGCCGAAGCCAAGCGCTACGTCGACACCGTCGCGCCGGTCGCGGCCTCGATCCTGTCGGCCAATCCCCGGGTGAAGCAGGACTACGAAGCCTTGCTGGACGCAGCCAGGAAGTATCGCTGACAACAGGCCACGACGACAATCCGCCGGCCGCTCGCCGGATTGGAGAGAGCGCGATGAAATTCGGACCGCATGCCGAGATCATGCGCTCGCTGCGCGTGTTCGCCGACCAGGTCCTGCCCCAGGTCCGCGATCTCTGAAAATGCCTGCGGCTGGCCGGAGGGCCGGCCAGCCGCAATTTCCTCGCACATTGAACGCTTCCGGGCGTTGCGCGCGGGCCCGTCGCAGCAGCACAACTCTGACGCAACACATATGCGTACGATCGGCGCCCGCATCATCCATGCGGCGTGCAATCGTTTCATGACAGAATTGCTATGATTTCCCTGCAATTGCGGCGGGCTGTCAGGAGAACCCGGGCCCTATTGCCGCTCGTTGAGCTGCGCCACCCAGCCTTCGCCTTCGAGCCACGGCTCCAGCGACGCTCGTCCCGGCGTCTGGCCGTCCAGCGCCTCGACCGCCCGCCAGGCGAGGCACAGATTGCAGGACATCACCGGCGCGCCGTTCCAGCCGATCGCGTCGGCGATCGGCCGCAGCGTCGGCATCCCGGTGCCGAGCATGACGATCGCGTCGAGCGGCTTGTCCCGGAGCAATTGCAGCGCCTGCGATGCGCTGGAGCCGCCGAGGCTGTAGATCGGATGAAACGCGCTGCCCTCGTTGAAGACGGTCGCGACCTCCGCCACCTCGAAGCCGTGGCTTGTCCAGTACGCCACGCTCGCCTTGTTCAGATCGTCGGGATAGGGCGATACCAGACCGATGCTGCTTTGCCTTCAGCACCGTCAACGCATCGACCACCGCCAAAGCCGCGGTGATGAACGGATGCTTGTGCCGTTCCGCGATCTCGCGCGTCACCTTGAGCCTCGCGCTCGCGGCCCGCGAGATACGACGCGCCGGTGCAGGCCGCCGCCACCACGCCCACCGGCGCGTTGGCGAACTGCTTCAGCGACGCGCCGTAGTTGTCGAAGTAATCGACCAGCCGGTCGGTCATCGACGCCTTGCCGCTCATCAGCCGCGCGTTGATCATCGCCACCCCGCGCGGCCAGAGAATGTTGAACTCCGGCTCGACCGTGGTGTTGGCCTGCGGCGTCAGCATGCCGACCAGGCCGCGCGGTGCGTATTCAAGCGTCATGAATCTAATCCGGAGCCTTGGCGCCGGAATCCTTCACCACCTGCCCGAGGCGGGCGATGTCGCGCGCGACAATCGCGCCAAGCTCGTCCGGCGTGGTCGGCAGCACGGAGAAGACCTGCGGCAGCACCTTGTCGCGCACCTCGTCGCTGCGCAGCGCCTTGACGAATTCCGCGTTGAGCTTCTGCACGATCGCCGTGGGCGTCTTCGCCGGCGCGAACAGGCCGAACCATTGCTCCATCTGCACCTCGGGATAGCCGGCCTCGGCCATGGTCGGCAGATCGGGGAGGCGCGGATGCCGTTTCGCGCCGGCGATGGCGAGCAGCCGCAGCCGCCCCGCCTCCACATGCGCGCCGCTGGAGAGATAGCCTGCGAACAACAGATCCATCCGGCCCGCGACCGTGTCGGTCACCGCCGGCGCGATGCCGCGATAGGGCACGTGAACGAGATTGACGCCCGCATGCTTGGCAAACAGCACGCCGAGCAGATGCCCGCCGGTGCCCACGCCCTGCGAGCCGTAGCTCAGGCCCTCGGGCTTGGTCTTGGCATGAGCGACCAGTTCGGCGGGCGTTTTGGCCGGACTCGACGCCGGGACGTTCAGGATGTTGTTGAACGTGACGAGGCCGGTGATCGGCGCGAAGTCCTTGACCGGATCGAACTTGAGATCGGTGTAAAGCGTCGCATTGATCGCGTGGGTGCCGGTATGGCCCAGCATCAGGAGATAGCCGTCGGGCGTCGCGTTCTTGATCGCCATCGCCGCGACGTTGCCTGCCGCGCCGGGGCGGTTCTCGATGACGATCGGCTGCTTGAGCGCTTCGGACGCCTTGCTCGCCACCAGCCGCATCACGATGTCGGAGCTGCCGCCCGGCGGAAACGGAACCAGGATCGTGATCGGGCGGGTCGGATAGTCGTCGGCCTGCACGGGAATGGCGGCCGCCGATCGCGGCGATCATCGCCGCGATTGCAAGTCCGGATTGCAGAAAACTGCGCTTCATCTTCTTTGTCCTCGTTCAAACGTCCCGGCTGTGACCTGCATATTCTATGCCGTTGCCTCGGCCCGGCGCAGCCCGTCGATCATCGACGATTTCATCAGATAGGCCTTGAGCTTCACGGGGTCGCTCGTGGTTTTCTGCAAATCCTCCAGCATCGCCCGCCGCCGCGCCGGGTCGCGCTCCTGCATCCGCGTGCGGTTGCGGTGCGCCTGCTGGATGATCTCCTCCTCGGCGATCGGGCGGCGCTGCCGCTCGTAGCGGTCGAGCACGGCGGCGTCGGCGCCGTCCTGAAGCACCGCGATCAGCTTCTCGCACAGACTGAACGCGTCGTGAATGCCGCCGTTCATGCCCATGCCGCCGGACGGGCTGTTGAGATGCGCGGCGTCTCCCGCGAGCAGCACGCGGCCCTGGCGATAGGTCGAGGCGAGCCGCTTGTGGATGCGATAGGGCCGCGTCTCCAGCACCTCGATCCGGCCGGCGTCGGGCACGATGTCGTGCAGCAACTCCTGCTGCGCATCGTCCTCCAGCGCCTGCTCGGTGGTCTGCCCGTCGCGGGCGTAGAGGCTGACGCGCCAGACGCCCGGCAGCCGCAGCAGGCTGAAGGTGCCGTCCGGCTTCCAGCAATAGGAGACGTTGGAGAGGCCTTCGAGCTTCTCGTGGAACGGATAGAGCGTGGTCGCCAGAATCGTGGTCTCCGGATAGATGTCGCCGGATAGCTCAACCCCGATCGCGCGGCGCACCGCGCTGCGCGCGCCGTCCGCGCCGATCACATAGTCGGCTGAAAATTCCCGCTCGCCGCCCGGCGACGTGGCTTTCACCGTCACGCCGTCCGCCTTCTGCTCAAGCCCGCTCACCGCCGCGTTGAAATGCACCGTCACGCTCGGCAGCGTCTTCACCGCGTCGAGCACGAGCTGGCAATACTTCGCCTGCTCGCATTGCAGCCGGTACGGATGATCGGTCTCGCCCTTCAGCACCGACAGGTCGAAAACCGCGCGGTCGCCGGACGGATGCAGCCTGATCTGCCAGGTCGGGCAGACCAGTCCGGCGTCGAGCATCCGCGCCGTGATGCCGAACGGCGCCATCATGTCGAGCGTCGGCGGATGAAAGGTGGAGGCGCGAAGCTCTTCGGAGATCGCGTCCTCCGCCTCGAGCAGTGTGACGGGAATGCCCCTGCTGCCGAGCAGCAGGGCTGCGGTCAGCCCGACCGGGCCCGCGCCCGCGATCAGAACCTTCGCCCGATCGCTCATGCGCCGGCAGCCGGAACCGCCCAGGATCGCTTGCCCTTGTCGGCCGCCTTGAACGACGCGATCCGGTCGCGGAAGCTTTCCGTCAGCGCGATGTCGTCCCAGCCGTTGAGCAACCGCTTCCGCCGCACCGGATCGATCGTGAAATTGGTGGTCTTGTTGCCGCAGACGATGGTCTGCTGTTCCAGGTCGACCGTCACCGGCAGATCCGGCGTGCGGGTCAGCGTCTCCATGATCTCGGCGGCTTCCTCGTCGGTGACGATCGCCGTGACCAGCCCGTTCTGCACGGCGTTGCCGGAGAAGATGTCGCCGAACGACGGCGCGATCACGCAGCGCACGCCGTAATCGTAGAGCGCATAGACCGCGGCCTCGCGCGAGGAGCCGCAGCCGAAGTTGCGCGCGCCGACGACGACCTTGGCGTTGCGCCATGCCGGCTTGTTGATCGGGAAGTCCGGCTTCTCGTTGCCGTCGGCGTCGAAACGCAGGTCCTGGAACAGAACCTTGCCGATGCCCATCGCACGCGTCCATTTCAGATAGCGCGCCGGCAGGATCTGGTCGGTGTTCAGGTTGGCCTGATTGATCGGACAGGCAACGCCGGTGAGCTTGGTGAACTTGTCCATGTTCCTAGACCTTCCGGCCGTCGAGCATCGGCCGCACGTCGGCGAGATGACCGGTGACCGCGGCGGCCGCCACCATCGCCGGCGACATCAGATGGGTCCGCGCGCCGGGCCCCTGCCGGCCGCGGAAATTGCGGTTGGTGGTCGAGGCGCAGCGTTCGCCTGGTGCCACGAGATCGCCGTTGATGCCGACGCACATCGAGCAGCCGGACTCGCCCCATTCGAGGCCGGCGTCGCGGAAGATGCGGTCGAGGCCCTCCTGCTCCGCCTGCCGCTTGATGAGCGTCGAGCCGGCCGAGACAAGCCCCGGCACCTTGCTGGTGCGCCCGGCGAGCACCGCCGCCGCGACGCGCAAGTCCTCGATCCGCGAATTGGTGCAGGAGCCGATGAACACGCGGTCCACCGCGATGTCGGTCAGCTTCTTGCCCGGCGCGATGCCCATGTATTCCAGCGCGCCGCGCAGATATTGGGCGCGGTCCTCGTCCGGCTCGCGCGCGGGATCAGGCACGCTGCGCATCGATCGGCAGCGCGTCCTCGGGACTGGTGCCCCAGGTGACGATCGGCGCGATGGACTCGGCGTCGAGCGTCACGTCCTTCTCGAACACGGCGCCGGCGTCCGTCTGCATCGCCGACCATTCCTCGACCGCCTTGTCGAAGTCCGCGCCCTTCGGCGCGTAGGGCCGGCCCTTCAGATACGCAAACGTCGTCGCGTCGGGCGCGACGATGCCGGCGCGCGCACCGGCCTCGATCGACATGTTGCAGAGCGTCAGCCGTCCCTCGATCGACAGCGCGCGGATCGCCGAACCTGCATATTCCAGCGCGCCGCCGGTCGCGCCGTCCGCGCCGATCCGGGCGATGATCGCCAGCACGATGTCCTTGCCGGAGATGCCGGGCGCCACCGCGCCGTCCACCGTCACGCGCATCAGCTTCGGCTTCTTCTGCCAGATGGTCTGCGTCATCAGCACATGCGCCACCTCGGACGCGCCGATGCCGAACGCGTAGGCGCCGAGCGCGCCGTGGGTCGAGGTGTGGCTGTCGCCGCACACAATCGTGAGGCCGGGCAGCGTCAGCCCCTGCTCCGGCCCGACCACATGGACGATGCCCTGGCGCGGGTCGTCGAGGCCGAACAGCTTGACGTTGTGCTTTGCCGTATTCTCCTCGACCTGCCGCACCATGCGGGCGAGCTCGGGATTGGCGATGTTGGTGCGCGAGCCGCGCGTCGGCACGTAGTGGTCGGCGACCCCGAAGGTGAGCCCCGGTTCCGCCACCGGCACGCCCCGCTCGGCGAGCTTGCCGAAGGCGTGGAACGAGCCCTCGTGGACGTAGTGCCGGTCGATCCAGAGCAGCGACTCGCCGTCCTCGCGGCGCACGATCTCGTGCGCGGCCCAGAGCTTGTCGACCAGGGTTTGGGGTTGGCTCATTGCTCTACTCCCGGCAGTCATTCCGGGGCGGCGGGCCGACCCGGATCGAGCCACAAGCGCACTCTGTAGCCCGGATTCCGGGTTCACGCGCTCGCGCGCGTGCCCCGGAATGACGCGGAGCCGGACTAATATAGAAGCCTGTCCGGACAAGTGTTAGGCTTTCGTGGAAACGTCACCCATGGGGGCATGCATGTCTCGTCCGATTTTGTCCGTCACCCGCCGCCGGTTCCTGCAAACCACCGCGCTCGGCGCCGCCGCTCAGCGCTGCACGCCCCGGCCGTGCTGCGCGCGCAGGGCGCGCCCGTGAAGGTCGGCATCCTGCATCCGGTGTCGGGCGCGCTGTCCTATTCGGGCCAGCAGGGCCGGATCGGCGCGCAGATCGCGGTCGAGGAGATCAACGCGGCCGGCGGCATCAAGGCGCTGCGGCGGCGCGAAGATCGAGCCGGTGCTCGGCGACGCGCAGTCGACGCCGGACGGCGGCAATGCCGAGGTCGAGAAGATGAACGCGGCCGGCGTCGCCGCCGTGGTCGGCGGCTATGCCAGCGGCATCTGCCTCGCGGCGAGCCAGACCGCCGCGCGCTACGACCTGCCCTATATCGTCGACGTCGGCGTGGTCGACGCCATCGTCACCCGCGGCCTGAAGAACACCTTCCGGTTCGGTCCGGGCTTCGGCGTGATCGCCAAGACCGCGATCGACAACCTCGTGGCCATCAACGAGCAGGCCGGCAAGCCCGCGAAGCACGGTGATGATCGTGCACGAGGACTCGGCGTTCGGCGCAGGCCTCGCCAAGCTCCTGAACGCCCAGCTGCCGGAGCGCGGCTTCAAGGTCCTCGAAACCATCTCGCACCCGACGCCGACCCGCGACTTCAACAACGTCGCGCTGAAAATCCGCGCCAACAATCCGGACATCGTCATCCCGGCCAACTACTACAATGAATACGTGCTGCTGGCGCGCACCATGCAGCAGCAGAGGATCCGGCCGAAGGGCATCTACTCGGTGCTCGGCGGCGCCGCCTCGTCCTACAAGTTCGTCAAGGAATTCCCGGAGGCCGCGCAATACATCATGGACTGCAATCACTGGTTCGATCCGAAGAACCCGAAGGCCCTGGCGCTGAAGAAGAAGATCGAGGCGCGGAACGAGTTCTACACCTACGAAGTCTACATGAACTATTCCTGCGTGCTGCTGCTCGCCGACGCGCTCGAGCGCGCCGGCAGCGCCGACCGCGCCAAGATCATCGCGCGCGCTGGAAAGCTCGACCTTCGCCGGTCACACCATGCCGTACGGCCCGACCAAGTTCGTCAACGGCCAGAACCAGGGCGCGGTGCCGGTCAACACGCAGGTGCTGAAAAAGGACATCGAGGTGATCCTGCCGGCGCAATTCGCATCGGCGAAGGCGGTGTTCCCGATGCCGCCGGCCTGACGTCCGTCCGGGCGGCGGCGCGTCGCCATGTTCACACCGGTCATCCTCGTTCCCGCGGTGCTCAACGGACTGATGACCGGCGCCGTCTATGCGCTGATCGCGCTCGGGCTGACGCTGATCTACGGCGTCCTGCACATCATCAACTTCGCGCATGGCGCGCTGCTGACGGCGGCGATGTTCGCGGCGTTCTTCGCGCACAAGCTGCTCGGCCTTGATCCCTACGTCGCCGCGATCGGCCTCACGCCGCTGTTCTTCCTGCTCGGCTACGGCCTGCAGCGCTTCGTGATCGGCCCGGCCGCGCATGGCGAGGACCGCAACATCCTGCTGGTGACGCTCGGGCTCGCGGTCGTCATCGAGAACGCGCTGCTCTACGCGTTTCGCGCCGACACCCGCACCATCAACCTGCCTTACGCCTTCGACGTGGTCGAGATCGGCACCGCGTTCCTCGCGGTGCCGCGCGTCATCGCGTTCGCGCACCGTGATCGCCGTGGCGCTCGCTGCTGTGGCTGCTCATGCGATTCACCGACACCGGCAAGGCGATCCGCGCGGTCGCCAAGGAGAAGCTCGGCGCGGAGCTTGTCGGGCATCGACGTCGCGCACATCTATGCGGTGACGTTCGGCCTCGGCACCGCGTGCCTCGCGATCGCCGCCTGCCTGCTGATTCCGACCTACTACGTCAATCCGCACGCCGGCAATGCCTTCGTGCTGGTCGCCTTCACGATCGTCGTGCTCGGCGGCATGGGCTCGGTCGCGGGCGCGCTGATCGGCGGGCTGTTCGTCGGCGTGGTCGAGAGCCTGTCCGGCCTCTATCTCGGCGAATCGCTCGGCCAGATCGGCATTTTCGTCATGTTCATCCTGGTGCTGCTGTTCCGCCCGAGCGGCCTGTTCGGGGCGCGGGCATGAAGGGCGACGTCGACGATCCTGGTCGTGCTCGCGCTGCTCGCGCTGGTGCCGGTGCTGACCACCACGCAATGTCGTGCTGAACTTCCTGGTGACGGCGCTGCTGATCGCGCTGGTCGGCCAGGGCTGGAACCTGCTCGGCGGCTATGGCGGGCAGTATTCGTTCGGCCACGCGGCGTTCTTCGGCACCGGCGCCTATGTCACCGCGATCCTGCAGATGCGCTACGGCGTCAACGCCTGGCTCGGACTTCGTGCTCGGCGATCGCGGCGGGCGCGCTGGTCGGCGCGATCATCGGCGCGCTGAGCTTCCGCTCCGGCCTCAAGGGCTCGTACTTCGCGCTCGTGACGCTCGCCTTTGCCGAGGTGTTGCGCATCATCGCCAGCGTCGCGCCGATCACCGGCGCCGGCGTCGGCACGCTGATCAAGCTCGATCTGCGGCCCGAGGCGTTCCAGTTCCAGAGCCGCGTGCCGTTCTATTTCATCGCGCTGGCGCTGGTCGCGGCGTCGCTCATCATCGTGCGGATGATCGAGGACAGCCGGTTCGGCGCCTATCTGGTGGCGGTGCGCGAGAACGAGGACGCCGCCAAGGCGCTCGGCGTCGACGTCAACGCCGTCAAGCTCGCGGCCATGACGGTCTCGGCCGCCATCACCGCGGCGGCCGGCGGCTTCTACGCGCAGTATTTCCTGTTCGTCGATTCCGGCATCGCCTACGGGCCGTGGATCTCGGTCGAGGCGCTGCTCGCGCCGATCATCGGCGGGGTCGGCACGGTGTTCGGCCCGCTGCTCGGCGCGCTGGTGGTCAAGACGCTCGGCGAGCTGGCCAAGCTCGTGACCGGCGACGCGCCGGGCCTCGATCTCGTCATCTATGGCGGCGTGCTGGTCCTCGTCGTGGCGTTCGCGCCGCGCGGCATCGCCGGCCTGATCGCCGACGTGCGCCGCCTGGTCCGGCGTTTCCATGACAAGGCGGCGTGGAGCGCGGCCATGGCTGAGCCGCTGCTTCGCGTCGAGAACGTCTCGAAACGCTTCGGCGGCCTGCTCGCCGTCGACCGCGCATCGTTTGCCGCGAACGCCGGCCGCATCACCGCGCTGATCGGACCGAACGGCGCCGGCAAGACCACGCTGTTCGCGATCATCTCGGGCTTCCTCGCGCCGACCGAGGGCCGCGTCCTCTACGACGGCGCCGACATCACCGGCCAGCCGCCGCACCAGCTTGCGCGGCGCGGCATCGCGCGCACGTTCCAGATCGTGCAGCCGTTCGCCGGGCTGACCGTGCGCGAGAACATCGCGGTCGGCTCGCATCTCTACGCGGCCGGCGCGCGCCGACGCGCTCGCCGCAGCGGCCAAGGTCGCCGACGCCGTCGGTCTCGGCGACCTGCTCGACACCGCGGCGACGGCGCTCACCGTCGCCGGCCGCAAGCGGCTGGAGCTCGCGCGCGCGCTCGCGATCGAGCCGCGGCTGCTTCTGCTCGACGAGGTGCTGGCGGGGCTCAATCCGTCCGAAGTCCGCGACATGGTGCCGGTGATCCGCGCCATCGCCAACCGCGGCGTCACCATCGTGATGATCGAGCACGTGATGCAGGCGGTGATGAGCCTGGCCGAGCACGTGTTCGTGCTGTCGGAGGGGCGCATCATCGCCGAGGGCTCGCCGCAGGAGATCGCCGCCGATCCGCGCGTGGTCGAGGCCTATCTCGGCCACGGCGCGGCGCAGCGCATGACCGCGGGGGCCGCACATGGCTGAGCCCCTGCTTACGGTCGCGGGCCTGCACACCGGCTATGGCGCGACCGAAATCCTGCGCGGCGTCGACCTTAGCGTGCAGGCCGGCGAGATCGTCGCCGTGCTGGGCTCCAACGGCGCCGGCAAGTCGACGCTCAACCGCACGATTTCCGGCGTGGTGCGGCCCTGGCAGCGGCTCCATCCGCTTCGCCGGCGTCCCGATCGGAGCGGCGCGGCCGGCGGACATCGTGGCGCGCGGCCTGATCCACGTGCCCGAAGGGCGGCGCATCTTTCCCGAACATGACGGTCCGGGAAAATCTCGATCTCGGCGCCTACCGCCGCGGCCGCGCCCGGCGCCGGATCAACCGCGAACAAGGTGTTCTCGATCTTTCCCGCGGCTCGCCGAACGGCACCGGCAGCGCGCCGGCACGCTGTCCGGCGGCGAGCAGCAGATGCTGGCGATCGGGCGCGGCCTGATGGCGGAGCCGCGGCTGCTCATTCTCGACGAGCCGTCGCTCGGGCTGTCGCCGCTGCTGGTCGAGGAGCTGTTCGCCCTGATCAAGACCATCAACGCCGAGGGCATCGCCCTCCTGCTGGTGGAGCAGAACGTGGTGCAGAGCCTGGAGGTGGCGCGCCGCGCCTATATCCTCGACAACGGCCGGTTCGTGCTACAGGGAAGCGCGGCCGAAATCCGCGACGACCCGAACCTGAAACGCGCCTATCTCGGAATGTGACCATGCCGGACACGCCCAACCTCTGCGCTCCCGCCTCGCCCGGAAGCCCATCGTGGTCGCGCCGGGCGTCTACGACCCGTTCACCGCGCTGGTCGCGACGCAGGCGGGCTTCGAGACGCTCTATGTCTCCGGCGCCGCCATCGCCTATACGCGGCTCGGCCGGCCGGACATCGGGCTCGTCACCATGACCGAAGTGGCCGAGACGCTGGCGCTGATCCGCGACCGCGTGTCCGCGCACCTCATCGTCGATGCCGACACCGGCTACGGCAATGCGCTGAACACCCATCGCACCATGCGCGAGTTCGAGCGCGCCGGCGCCAACGCGATCCAGCTCGAGGACCAGGACTTCCCCAAGCGCTGCGGCCATCTCGACGGCAAGGCGCTGATCCCGGCGCAGGAGATGTGCGGCAAGATCCGCGCCGCGGTCGACGCGCGCCGCTCGCGCGAGACGCTGATCATCGCGCGCACCGACGCGGTCGCGGTCGAAGGCTTCGACCGCGCGATCGAGCGCGCCGCGATGTATCGCGAGGCCGGCGCCGACATGCTGTTCGTCGAGGCGCCGAAAACGCGCGACGATCTCGCCCGCATCGTCACGACGCTCGGCGCCGACGGTGCCGCTGATGGCCAACATGGTGGAGGGCGGCAAGACGCCAGCTGCTGACCGCGGCCGAGCTGGAAGCCATCGGCTTCGCCCTCGTGATCTTTCCGGGCGGCATCGTGCGCGCGGTGGCCTGCACCGCGATGGACTATTACGGATCGCTCGCCAAGCACGGCACCAACGAGCCGTTCCGCAACCGCATGCTCGACTTCGAGGGCATCAACGCGCTGATCGGCACGGCCGAGATGCTCGCGCTCGGCAAGCGCTATGAAACGGATGCAGCCGGTTCCGACAAGAAAGCGGGCGGGCGCCGGTGACGACCGTAGCGAGCTCGATCCCGTCACGCTTGCGGTGCTCAACGGCCGTCTGGTCCAGATCGCCGACGAGATGGACGCGACGCTCTATCGCTCCGCCTTCAACCCGATCATCGCCGAGGCGCACGACGCCTGCCACGGCCTCTATCATGCCGAGACCGGCGCGACGCTGGTGCAGGGCACATCCGGCCTGCCGATCTTCGTCGGCGCCATGGCGTTCGCCGTGAAGGCCGTGATCGACAAGGTCGCGCGCGACGGCGGGCTCGAGCCGGGCGACACCTATATCTTCAACGATCCCTACGACGGCGGCACGCATCTCAACGATTTCCGGCTGGTGCGGCCGCTGATGCGCGGCGGCAAGGTGTTCGTCTGGCTCGCCTCGGTCGGTCACTGGCTCGATGTCGGCGGCAACGTGCCCGGCAACTTCAACGCCAAGGCGACCGAGAGCTTCCAGGAGGGCTTCCGGATTCCGCCGGTCAAGCTCGTGCGCGAGCGGCGCGCTGCAGCAGGACATCATCGATATCCTCGGCGCCAACTCGCGGGTGCCGCAATCGAACTGGGGCGATCTCAACGGCCAGCTCAACGCGCTCGATCTCGGCGAGCGGCGGATGCACGCGCTGCTCGACGAATATGGCGAGGACACGATCGCGGCGGCGACCGCGCAGCTCAGCGCCCGCGCCGAGGCGCTGATGCGCGCCAACATCTCGGCATTGCCGGACGGCACCTACTCCTATGACGACTTCCTCGACAACGACGGCGTCACCGACAAGCCGCTTCGCATCGCGCTCGACCTGACGATCGCCGGCGACCGGATGACGCTCGATTTCTCGCGCTCGGCGCCGCCCTGCGACGGCCCGCTCAACATCGCGCGCTCGACCACGGTCGCCTGCTGCTATGTCGCGCTCAAGCACCTGTTCACCGACGTGCCGGCCAATGCCGGATGCCTCGCGCCGATCGAATTCGTCATCCCCGACACGACGCTGCTTGGCGTGTCGGCGCCCAGGCCGGTCGGCGGCTACACCGAAACCATCCTGCGCGTCATCGACACGATCTTCGGCGCCTTCGCCCAGGCCGCGCCGGAGCGCGCCAACGGCAGCCCGTTCGCGACCATCAACGCGCTGTCGCTCGCCGGCTGGCGCGAGCATGGCCGGCGCTGGGTGATGTTCTGCTTCTTCGGCGGCGGCCTCGGCGGCAATCCCGAAGGCGACGGGCTCAACCACGGCAACAACCCGATCTCGACCGCGACCATCCCGCCGGTCGAAATCCTGGAGTCGCTTTATCCGGTGATGTTCACGCAGTGGGCGCTGCGGCCCGACTCCGGCGGGCCGGGCCAGCATCGCGGCGGGCTCGGCGCGATCTACGAGGTCGAGGCGCTGGCCGACGGCGGCGCCGAGGTGTTCCTGCTGGGCGAGCGCGGCAAGTATCCGCCGTTCGGCGTCAATGGCGGCGGCAGCGCGGCGCTCAACCGCTTCGTCTATGAAACCGACCGCGGAGAGGTCACGCCGCCGCTGGTGTCCAAGGTCACCGACATCAGGATCCGCCAGGGCCAGAAAGTCCGGCTCGAAACCCCGGGCGGCGGCGGCTTCGGCGATCCGGCCCGGCGCGATCCTGTGCGCGTCGCCCGCGACGTGCGGCTCGGCTATGTCTCGCGCGAGGCCGCGCTCGCTCAGTACAAGGTCGTGCTGCGAGCCGACGGCGCGGTCGATGCCGACGCAACGGCAAAGGCGCGAGGCGCCAATGACCGCGGCAGCACAATCGCTTGTTTTGGGCCGGGACCGTTCGCGACACGGGCGGTCTCATCCCTCCCCGCGAGGGGAGGGTCCGCGCGAAGCGCGGGGGTGGGGAGAGGCCTGCGTTTGTCACAGGCTTCTCCCCACCCGGCCGCTTCGCGGCCACCCTCCCCTCGCGGGGAGGGATGGCACTGCCGGTGCCGCAAGTGATTCAATCGAGAAGCGTCGCGCATGAGCGGGCGTGGCGTCATCGTCGGGGTCGATGTCGGCGGCACGTTCACCGACCTGTTCCTGCTCGATTCCGACAGCGGCACGTTCCGCAGCGCGAAGGTGCCGTCGCGGCGCGGCGACGAGGCGCTGGGCTTTCTCAACGGGCTCGCGGCGCTGGGCGGTGCGGCCGGCATGCAGTCCATCGTGCATGGCACCACCGTCGGCACCAACACGCTGCTGGAGCGCCGCGGGCCGAAGATCGGCGTCATCACCACGCGCGGTTTTCGCGACACGCTGGAGATGCGCCGCCGCGACCGCCGCAGGACCTGGGGCCTGTGGGGCGATTTCGTGCCGATCGCCGACCGCGACATGCGGCTCGAGGTGAACGAGCGGACGCTGGCCGACGGCACGGTCCGCACGGCGGCAGACCCTCGAGGAAATCCGTGCGGCGGCGAAGGCGCTGCTCGCCAATGGCGCGCAGGCGGTGGCGATCACCTTCATCAACGCCTACGCCAATGCCGAGAACGAGCGCCGCGCGCTCGCCGCCGTTCGCGAGGTGTGGCCGAACGAATTCGTCACCGCCTCGCACGAGGTGCTGTCGGAGATCCGCGAGTTCGAGCGCTCGTCGACCGCGGCGCTGAACGCCTATCTGCAGCCGGTCGTCGCGTCGTATCTCGGCAAGCTCGATGCGGCGCTGGCGGCGCAGAAGTTTCCGGGCAAGCTGCACATCGTGCAGTCGAACGGCGGCATCATGTCGACCGCGACGGCGCGAAGGCTGCCGGTGCGCACCGCGCTGTCCGGCCCGGCCGCCGGCGTGGTCGCGGCGCACCGCCATCGCCAGGGCCGCCGGCTACGACAACGTCATCACCTGCGATCTCGGCGGCACCTCGTTCGACGTCTCGGTGATCGCCGGCGGCAAGGCCGCGATCGCCGCGCAGACCACGGTGGATTTCGGCCTGGTCATCCGCACGCCGATGATCGAGATCGCCACCATCGGCGCGGGAGGCGGCTCGATCGCATCGGTCGACCGCGGCGGCCTGCTCCAGGTCGGCCCGGAAAGCGCGGGCTCGGTGCCGGGCCCGGCCTGCTACGGCGCGGGCAACACGCGGCCGACGCTGACCGACGCGCAGGTGGTGCTCGGACGGATCAACGCCGAACGCCCGCTCGGCGGCGAACTGAAATCGCTGGACGTCGAGGCCGCGCGCAACGCCATCGCCACGCATGTCGGCGAGCCGCTGAAGCTCGGCGTGGACGATGCGGCGGCGGCGATCGTCCGCGTCGCCGAGGCGCGCATGGCGGGCGCGATCCGGCTGGTCTCCATCGAGCGCGGCCACGATCCGGCGCGCTTCGTCGCCATGCCGTTCGGCGGCGGCGGCGCGCTGCACGCCGGCGCGCTGATCCGCGAGATCGGGCTGAAGGCCGCGCTGGTGCCGCGCTTCCCCGGCATCACCTCGGCGCTCGGCTGCGTGCTGGCCGATCTGCGGCACGACACGGTGCAGACGCTCAACGTGATGCTCGAAGGGCTGGATGCCGCGGCGCTGGAGCAGCGGATGCAGGCGACGGGTCGTGACGCCGCGGCAGTGATCGGAGCGGCGGACATTCCGGTCGAGCGGACCGACATCATCTACGAGCTCGACATGCACTATGTCGGCCAGACGCATACGGTGTCGGTGCCGCTGCCGGTGACACGTAGCACTGGAAGCATTGGCTCGGGAAACCTCGGCGTCACCGAAGCCATGATCCGTTCGGCGTTCGAAGCGGCCTATCTCACGTCGTTCAGCCGGCTGCTGCCCGGCCTGCCGATGCGGATCGTCTCGCTTCGGGTCGCGGCGATCGGGCGGCGGCCGGATTTCGATTTCGCGGTCTTCACGCCCGGCGCGTCGGCCTCGCTGGAGAAGGCTGCGCGCGGCACCCGGCGGGTCTGGTTCGCCGGCGGCTTTCGCGACACCACGATCTGGTCGCGGCTCGATCTGCCGGCGGGCGCGCGGATCGAAGGCCCGGCCATTCTCGAACAGCCCGACGCCACCACGGTGATCGAGCCGGGCCTCGCCGGGCGCGTCGACAAGCTCGGCAACCTGATCGTGGAGCGCGCATGATGAATCCCGCCACCAGCGCCCTGATCCTCGGCGACCTGCAGAACGACTTCCTGCATCCCGACGGCGCCTACGGCCGCGCGAAGCAAAGCCACCCCTCGATTGCCGCGCTCCCCGAAAAGCTCAGCCCCCTGGTGCGCGCGGCACGCGAGCGCGGCGTGCTGATCGTCGCGACGATGTTCACGCTGGTGCCGGGCCGCGGCGGCGAGCCGATCATCTCGCCGCATCTCGCGGCGCTGCGGCCGTTCCTCAGGAAAGGCGATTTCGCGCCGGGCGGATGGGGCCAGCAGCTCGTCGATGCGCTGGCGCCCGCCGATGTCGGCATCGAAAAAATCGCCTATTCGGCGTTTCACGCCTCGCGGCTCGAATGGACGCTGCGCAAGTGCGGCGTGGAGCAGCTTTATTTCACCGGCATCGTCACCAATGGCGGCGTCGCCTCGACGGTGCGCGACGCGCATGTCCGCGAATTCGAATGCACGGTGATCGAGGACGGCTGCGCGGCGTTCGGCGAAGACATGCACCGCGCCGCGATCGAGGGGCTGAAGCCGGTGGCGAAGATGACGACGATTGCCGAGCTGCTGCAGACGCTGCAAGCGTAGCGTAGGGTGGGCGAAGCCGCGACAGCGGCGCGCCCACGTCTTCGCGTCGTGCAAGAAGACGTGGGCCCGGCGCTGACGCGCCTTGGCCCACCCTGTACCACTCCCGTCGTTCGGAATTGGTCTCGAAGTAGACTGACCGGACGGGCCGATCTGCCGGGAGCCACCATGGCCCACCCCGTGCCGCGAGCACCAACGTAGGACACGTGCCCCGGCGGACGGCCGCGACGCAGGTCCGGTAGGAAGTTTGCGCCCTGAGCGCCAGTACAGGGATTGAACAGCGTTGCGGCGGCCCGAGCACACAGGAGGTGAGTGCATGGGTGATGTTCGTTGGTTTGTCGGGATCGACTGGGCGAGCACGCAGCATCGCATCTGCTTACTCGATGCCGATGGGCGGCACGTGGCCGAGCGCGATGTGACGCATGATGGCACCGGCCTGGCGGAGCTCTGCGCCTGGCTGGTTGAGCGGAGCAAAGCGGAGCCAGCGGAGATCGCGGTCGCGATCGAGACGCCGCATGGACCGGTGGTGGAAGTGCTTCTGGAGCGCAGCTTCCAGGTCTTCGCCACCAATCCGAAGCAACTCGATCGCTTCCGTGATCGGTTCAGTGTCGCGGGTGCCAAGGATGACAGCCGTGACGCCCGTGTCTTGGCCAACTCGCTGCGCACCGATGGTCGTGCCTTTCGTCAGCTGACGCTCGACGACCCGCTGGTGATCGAGCTGCGCGAGTGGTCGCGCATGCATGAGGAGCTCAGGCAGGAGCAGAATCGCCTCACCAATCGCGTGCGCGATCAGCTATGGCGCTATTATCCGCAAGCATTGGAGCTCGGTGGTAGGGACCTTGCTGCGAATTGGTTCCTCGAGCTGTGGAAACTGCTCCCCACCCCGGCAAAAGCCGCGCGCGCGACCGAGAAGTCGATCGCTCGCATCCTCAAGGCGCATCGCATTCGTCGTCTGCAGGCGGCTGATGTGCTGCGCATCCTGTGCCAGCCGCCGCTGTCGGTCGCGCCTGGCACCACGGAAGCCGCCAGCGCCCATATCGGTTCGTTGGTGGAGCGCATCCGCTTGGTCAATCAACAGATCAAGGAGGCCGAACGACGGCAGGACGAGCTCTGCGCCGCAATCGAGGAGACCACACCGGGGCAGATTTGCGGGCAGCGCGACGTCGAGATCCTGCGATCCATGCCAGGGCTCGGAAGGATCATCATCGCCGCGCTGCTCGCCGAGGCCTGCGAGCCTCTGCGGCTACGAGATTACCACGCCTTGCGTGTCTTGTCGGGGCAGGCTCCGGTGACGCGCCGCAGCGGTAAGACCTGCATCGTGCTGAGGCGACACGCCTGCAACAACCGGCTGCGCAACGTCCTCTATCAATGGGCCCGCGTCGCCATGCAGCATGACCCGATCAGCAAACGTCGTTATGCCGAACTGCGAGCTCGCGGTCACAGCCACGGCCGCACATTGCGCAGCCTCGGCGATCGCTTGCTCTATCTCCTCTGCACGTTGCTGGAGCGCCAAACACCGTTCGATCCGAACTACCAGAACCCACAACGGGCGGTCGCCTAAATCCCATCCCTTTGTTCGACCATAGGCGACATCCCTTCGTCCCGACCTGCCGATCGGCAGAGCGCCACGCGCAGCCGCCGTCCAGGATGCCGCTTGCGGCACCGGCCAAGCCGGCGCGAAGCGTCCTGGACGGTGGCGAGCATGGCGCTACCATAGCCGGCACGGGGACCACAGAAGCCGCGGGGTTACCGCCCCGCAAATCGTGCTTGATCAATGGTAGGAAGTCCTACATCGCTACGGCGAGTTCACGTCCATCACAAATTCACGTTTCAAACAGCCCGGCAGGCAAACGTCAGCGCCCCGGGAAATCGTTCGGCACCCGGCCGCCGTCCGTTCTGGCCCGCCTCGAAAAAAATCGAGGGGAGCGAAGCGCCGCAAAGCGCTGGTGCGGAACGCCGCACCCATGGCCGCCTTGCGGTTGGGCCAGTCCCTTCACCGGAAGGGACTACCGGTCCATGACGCGGACCGGCGCGCCTTGCGGCGCTTCACCACGGTGTTCGTGAGACCTTGGCCTCACTCGCTCTCGGGCCGCGCTTTCCTCCCCGGGCTACTGACGTGTTCACCCGGTAGTCCAGCAGGCTCCCTGCGCACGGGTCTTCTAGTGCCCGTAGGTCGGTGTCCGAGGCGTCCCGGGAGCCCGATGGTTAGGCGGACCCGCAGGCTGACCGTTCCTGCCTCTGCCAGCGGGTACCACCCGGATGGCGCCTCTCAGCAAGCAGGATGTGAACGAATATAGAACGGAATTAATGCCTGTCAACCCGCTGACCGGACGTCCGGTGACGGACTCAAGTCAGTCCGCGTTGAAGCCGATCGACCTGATCAGCTCGCCGTAGCACTTGTGGTCGGCGCGCAGGAGGGCGGCGAATTCCTCCGGCGTCGTGATAACGCTGCCAAAGGTCACGTCGTCGCACCACTCTGCAACTCTGCAACGCCGCAACGGGCTGGTGCGGAACGCCGCACGCCGTGGCCCGCCTTGCCGTCGGTGCCGCTCCCTTCAGCGGAAGAAACTGCCGACCCACGACGCGGGCCGGCGCACCTTGCGCTTCATCGTGGTGACTTCCGTGGAAGCCCGGCACACGTCAGGCGGTCGATGCCACCAAACTGGCCTCGGGCGCCTCGACTCGGCTCACGCGGAGTTTGCGTCCAATATCACGCCGCACATTCTGCAAAGCATCGGCAAAATCGTCGGCAGCCATACTCAGGCTCTCCGGTGACGACGCTGTTTCGAGTGCGGTCTGGTTCCATTCCTTGTTGAGCTGTTTCGCGAGGGCATAGACCACCGTGCGCCCGACGCGGAGTATAATTGTTCGCTCCGCGTGCTGCTTGACGAGCGAGCGCATCACTTCCGGATCAGGCGCATCCGCGTATTCCGTCTCAAGCTGAGTTCGCATTTCAGCAATGGCGGGATACTGCATGTTTACGAATAACATGCCCGACTCCATTACGAACCGCGCGGCGCGGCCCTTGATGCCCTTCTCCTCGATTTCTGCATCTTCCCACAGGGGAATGATCTCTGGTGCGCGCTCAATGTTCTTGAACATTTCGGCGCGCTTTGCCCCGCTCGGCAATATCGAGAGATCAGTCGGCTTGTGCCGTATACCATCACCACCGGCTCCGGACGACGAACCAGGATCGGGCTCGCTTGCTGCACCTGAGCCGTTCGTCACCACAGTGCTTCCCAGTGGGATGACCTTCGGCGACACTCGCATAACGCGAAGGTTGTTCAGAAGTCGCTGAAGTTCGTTGCGAATGTCGTCGCTTGACACGCTGTCAGGAGCCAGCGACCGGATCAATTCAACAAGCCAAGCCGGGCGATGCTCTCGGACGATCTCGGCAAAATCGGTTGCCGCCACGTTAGGCTGCTCACCTTGAGCGTAGCGCAGGAACTGACGATACCCATCAGGAACGATCGGATAGTTGTCCGGCAGTTCGATGTGCACAGAGATGTGCTTAGCACCGAAAGGGATGCCGAAGATGGGTGCGTCGAAGGTCCAGTTTTTACCTCGCCGAACATCATACATTTCGGTCTTGTAGATGACCGCGCATGTGCTGACGGCAGAGGCGATGGCGCCGCTTATCGATTTGTTGTGTCCGGTACCCGCATACGGTGCGTCGTACAGATAGTGGACCTTGATGCCGTTCGCGCATGCAACGGGTTCATGCCGTTCAAAGAAATGCAGCCGTGAGGGGATGGTGTGGAACGGACGATTGCCGTCTAGCTTATGCGTCCCTTTCAACAGCGTGACCTTCACGCCGTCAGGCAGTCGATAGAAGCGATGGTAAAGGTAGGTTGCGAGCCATTGTGTGTCCTGCTCTGGGTCGCCGTTGTACGGGTCCTTGACCGTATCTTGTTCGGCAGTGTTCCCGTGCAACACGACCTCGGTCCAATCCTCGTCACACGAACGGCCGTCGCTCTTGGCGAGGTCAGTTACGTCGGCAACTTCTTGATACTCGTTGGTCGTCTCATTGTAACGACGCAGCAAGCCATACACTCCGTCGCGCTTGCACAGGATGACCTCGTGAACGACGCCGTTCTTGCACGAACGGTACCGCATGCCGCGCTGATTTGATGGGAGCGACGCAACCTTTGCGCCCATTCCGAAATTGCTAGTGAGGCTCTTTTGTTTCCGGAGCGACGACGCGATGTTGCAGACGCGTTGAAGCTCTACGCCATCCATGCCCGGTCCCGTGTTCCAGATCGCCAATTTTGGAATGCCGTCGACCTGCTGCGCGCTAATCTCAATCAACCGGCGATCCAGCGGCGCATGTTGTGCCGCCTCGATGGCATTCATCATCAGCTCGCGGATCATTGCCGTCTTGGGGCAGCGCTCAATTAGGGCCTGTCTTCAGTTAGTCCGTGAGGACGGATTTAGCCCCGTAGAGGGCAACGGGATTCCCAAATCAGTTTTTCTGTAACTCATGGGCGGTCGGCTTGAGGAGGGCCGACCGATGCGACGCTATGCATTACGCGACGACCAGTGGGGCCGGATCAAGGATTTTCTACCCGGCCGCGAAGGCCATGTAGGAGGCACGGCGGCTGACAATCGGCTGTTCATCGAAGCAATCCTGTACCGATACCGAGCTGGTATCCCGTGGCGCGATTTGCCCGAGCGTTTCGGCGACTGGAAGATTGTCTATCAGCGCTTCAATCGGTGGGCGAAGAGCGGAGTTTTCGAGCGCATTTTCAAGCTGCTGGCGAGCGACCATGATAACGAATACATGATGATCGACGCCACCATCGTGCGCGCTCACCAGCACAGCGCCGGCGCACGAAAAAAAACGGCGAACAGGCGATCGGCCGCTCGCGCGGCGGGCTGACCACCAAAATCCACGCCCTGGTCGATGCGCTCGGCAATCCCGTCCAGGTGATGCTCACGCCCGGACAAGCGCACGATCTGACTTGCGCGGAGCCGCTGCTGGAATCTGTCGATCCAGGGGCGGTGCTTGGCGACAAGGCCTTCGACGCCGACCCCTTCATTGACGCACTCGAACGGCGCGACATCGCGCCGGTGATTCCGCCCAAGGCCAACCGCAAGGTGCCGCGCAGTTGTGATTTCGTGCTCTATTGCGAGCGCAACCTCGTCGAGCGCTTCTTCAACAAACTCAAGCACTTTCGTGCCATCGCCACCCGCTATGACAAACTCGCCACAAATTTCCTCGCCGGCGTCCAGCTCGCCTGCGCCATGATCCTGCTCAACTGAAGACAGGCCCTAGGCTGGCTACGAGAAACTCCTCGTCCTCCACCTCTAGTGCGGTTACGGCATTCGTCTTCATACGTTCCCCATCCTCACAGCTTGAAACCGCCGCCGCCCTTGGCGCGCGGGGAAGCGAAACGAGCTTCAACTGCCGACACTGCGTCCCTAAGTGCCCGGACGATCTTACGGACTTCTGTTTCCTCGTATTCGTAAATCTGGCGGTTCGAGAGATTGCCGATCCGCGCAATCGCTTCGATGGCCTTGTTGGTGCGACTTTCCGCCAAGGCACGAAATTTCTGACTTTTCTCTGCGGATTTGGTGGTGGTCACGGCGCGTTCTCGATGATTATTTGACGAATATATTTCGATCCTTGCATACCTATGTGCCACCTGATCTGCAACAGTATTTGCAAAATATTCTGCGAATATGTGCATCGAAAGGCTGGTTGAAAAGTGGATGCCCTGCGTGAGCATTGACATGCCGAGCATCAGTTCTCTATTTGTTCTAAACCGAACCCCTGCTGTAAAGAGGCAGCCGTGTCCGTGACCTACTACGTGGCCTTGCCGTTCATCCAGACGGATGAGGGGATCGCCGCAGGGCAGGCGCAGGAGATGCCGAATGAACCCGCCGCAATCAGACGCGCGGAAGCGATGTCGCGTAACCCTGTCAATGTCGGTGCGCTCGCATTCAAGCGAACCGGTGATCCGAGTCTAGGCAACTTCGGTGACGCTACCGTGCTGCGCACGTTTGGTACGGTGCCCGACAACCTCGATGAGCTGTAGATGCCGAAACGACGCAAGGCGATTATCACCCGCGAGCAAAACGTGCGGACGTACTCGGAACTGTGGCACGCATCAAAGGTCGTGCTCGACAAGGGCATTCAAGAACCGAAAGGATCATCGTCGCAGTTCATGTCGAGTCTGATCCTCACCGCCGTGGAGGCAATCGGCAATTGCAACCAATCCAATCCCGGTCAGGTCGCCTTCTCGCGCATCAACTCAAAAATCCGCGCCGGACTGATCGGCGTCTCGTCGATCCGCACGCCATATTCGCTCAACGCATCCTCGATGCCGCAGATGATCGCAGGCGCCGCGGGCACCGTGCCGGACTCACCGATGCCTTTCACGCCGAGCGGATTCTTGGTGCTCGGGTACTCGGCCAGGTGCACGTCCATCGGCGGGACCTCGGGCGCGGCGGGCAGCAGATAATCCGCAAAGTTGGTCGTCAGGGGCTGGGCGTTCGCGTCGTATCCCATCCATTCGAACATCGCATTGCCGATGCCGTGCACCGCGCCGCCGTGGATCTGGCCTTCGGCGGTCATCGGATTGATGACGCGTCCGCAATCGTTGACCACCACATAGTTGAGCAGCGTGACGCCGCCGGTCGCCGGGTCCACCTCGAGCTCGACCGCGTGCACGCCGAGGCCATAGGTCAGCGCGGCCGTCTCGAAATTCACCGCCGCGTCGAGCCCCGGCGCGAGTCCCGCCGGAAACTTGTAGCCCGGGGCGCCGGCCAGCGTATCGGCGACGTCGCGCAGCGACAGCGACAGGTTCTTGCCGGTCGCGATCACGATGCCGTCGCGGATGTCCAGGCTCGTGGCCGGCACGTCGAGCATCAGCGCCGCGGTCGAGATGGCTTTTTCGCGTACGGCTTTCGCGGCGAGATGGACCGAGTTGCCGGCGGTCACGGTCTGGCGGCTGGCGAAGCCGCCGAGGCCGAGCTGGATGGTCGACGTGTCGCCGCTCACCACCGTGATGTCTTCCGGCCGCACGCTGAGCTGGTCGGCGGCGATCTGGGCCAGGATCGTCTTCAGCCCCTGCCCCATCGCCATCGCGCCGGTGTAGATCGACACCCGGCCGGAGCGGCCGACGCGGACGATCGCCGATTCGAACGGGCCGCGGCCGGTGCCCTTGATGCCGGCGCCGATGCCGAAGCCGAGCAGCCGTCCCGCTTCGCGCGCCTTCTTCCGGCGCGCCGCAAAGCCCGCATGGTCGGCGCTCTGCAAAGCCAGATCGAGACACGCGGGAAAGTCGCCGCTTTCATAGACGATGGTGCTGGCGGATCGCGCCTGCATCGGCGTCGCGTAGGGCATGGCGCTGCCCGGCACGAGATTCCGGCGGCGCACCTCGACACTGCTGATGCCGCGGTCGCGCGCGATAGCGTCGAGCACGCGGTCCATCGCGAAGCAGCCTTCGGGATAGCCCGCACCGCGCACCGGCGCGGTCGGCACCTTGTTGGTCTCGACCACCGAGACGTGAAGCTTGTAGTGCGGCAGCACGTAGGGGCCGGGGAAATTGGTCGACGCGTTGTAGGCGAGATTGATGCCCTGATAGGTGTACGCGCCGGCGTCGCTGATCATGGTGCCGCGCGCGCCGAGCAGCCGGCCGTCGGCGTCGAAGCCTGCCTCGACGTCCCAGTACTGGTCGCGCTCCTGGATCGACGCGAGAAAATGCTCGCGCCGGTCCTCGATCCATTTCACCGGTCGCTTGAGGAGGAGGCTGGCCGCCGAGATCGCGACCTCCTCGGGATAGAGAATGAACTTGGCGCCGAAGCCGCCGCCGACGTCGGGGGTCACGACGCGGATGCGGTTCTCGTCGAGGCCGAGCATCTTCATGATGAAAAAGCGGGCCTCGTGGGCGAGCTGCGTCGAGCTCCACACCGTCAGCACGTCGCTTGCCGCGTCGAAGCTCGCGACCAGGCCGCGGGTTTCGATCGGGTGCGCGCCGCCGCGGTGCTGCTTGAGATTGACGGTCAGTCGGTGCGGCGCGGCCGCGACGGCCGCATCGGCGTCGCCATAGCTCTGGACGAAATCGATCAGGAGATTGCCCTTGCGGTGGACGTGCACGTCGGGCGCGCCGGGCGCGAGCGCATCGCGGCAGTCCGACGCGGCGGGAAGCTCCTCGATGTCGGCCTGGATCAGCGCCAGCGCGTCCTCGGCGATATAGCGCCTGTCGGCCACCACCATCGCGATCGCTTCGCCGACGTAAGCGACCTCCCTGCCGGCCAGGATGAACGGCGAAATGTCGGGCGGCAGCACGTTGCTGGGAAACTGCAGCGGCAATCGATCCGCGGTCAGGACCTGGCGCAGATCGGCCAGCGTGTAAACCGCGTGCACGCCCGGAAGCGCGCGCGCTGCGCTGGTGTCGATCGAGCGGATCAGTCCGTGCGCGGTCGGGCTGCGCAGGAACGCGGCCTCGAGAAGATCGGGCGGGTGAAGGTCATCGACGAACCGCCCGGCGCCACGGAGCAGAGCCGGGTCTTCGGCACGCGGGGTGCGGCGGCCGATGTGGCCTTTGCTTTGGGTCACGCTGCCGCCTTTACCTCTCCCCGCTCGCGGGGAGAGGTCGGATCGCGAAGCGATCCGGGTGAGGGGGATTCTCCACGCGCAGTCTCGTCGCCAGACTCCGCCTCACCGCCGACCCTCTCCCCGCAAGCGGGGAGAGGGAGCGCACCGCCCGAGGGGCACCAGATGCGATTGCCCGGCATGCACCGCAGCCTATTCGATGGTGATGCCGCTGGCCTTGATCATGGCGCCCCACTGCTCGACCTCGGTGCCGACGAACTTCTGCAGGTATTCCGGGGTGCGGAGCTCGGGCGCGATCACGGTGACGCCCGCCTTCTGCAGCCGCTCGACCACCACCGGGGTCTTGAGCGTTTCCGTGGTCGCGGCGTGAAGCTTCCGGACGATGGCGTCGGGCGTGCCCTTCGGGAAGAAGAACGCGGTCCAGAAATAGGAGTCGACGCCGGGGATGCCCTGTTCCTTCGCGGTCTGCAGCTTCGGGAACAAGGGCGACCGTTCGTTGGTCAGGAGCGCGATCGACTTGGCGGTCCCGCCTTCGACCGGACCCATGGCGGCGGCGCCCAGCGCGCAGAAGTAGTCGATGCGCCCGCCGACCAGGTCCTGCATGGCGAGGCCGGAGCCGCGATAGGGAATGTGCTGCGGCTCGATGCCGAGCTTGGCGTTCAGTTGCGCGCAGGAGAAGTGCGAGCCCGAGCCCACGCCGGACGAGCCGAACTGCATCTGCTTGTGGTTCGCCTTGGCGTGGGCGACGAACTCCGGCAAGGAATTCACCGGCAGATCCTTGCGCGTGACCAGCACGATCGGCTGCTCGACCACGAGGCCCGCCGCGGTGAAATCCGTCACGCTGTTGTAGAGCGGCCGCTTGTGCATGGTCGGCACGATCGCCATCGAGTCGACGCTGGCGAACACGAACTGGTATCCGTCGGGCGAAGCTTTCGCGACGCGCGCGGTCCCGGTCATGCCGCCGCCGCCGCCGATATTCTCGATGATGACCTGCTGGCCCAGCACCTCGGACATCCGCGCCGCGATCACGCGCCCGGCGGTGTCGGACGAACTGCCGGCGGCAAACGGGACGACCATGGTGAGCGGACGCGACGGCCAGGTGTCCTGCGCCATCGATGGCAGTGCGCCCATCGCTCCTATCGCCGCGGCGATGAGAAGGGCGGCAGTTCGAGAACTGAGCAGCATGGGCGGTCTCCGATGCGGATTTGATGAATGCTATCCCGGCGGGGGCCCTGAAGAAAGCAAGGAGCATGCCCTCGCGGTCGCAGGGCAGTCCTGCGCATCCGTCACTGGCCAGCAGGCCGCTGAAAACTCCCCGCGGTCGTTCCGGGGCGCGCCCGGTAGCGCGTTCACGCGCGTCTTCGACGCGCTATGGGCGCGAACCCGGAATCCAGAAAAGCAGGAAGTCCCGATGTGTCTGGATTCCGGGCCCGCCGCTACGCGGCGTCCCGGAATGACCGGGGCTACGATCGGCGCGCCGCCTGGATCGCCTGCCACACCCGCTCGGGCGTCAGCGGCATTTCGAGATCGGTCACGCCGAGCGGCCGCAGCGCATCGAGCACGGCGCCGACGATCGCGGTCGGCGCGCCGATCGATCCGGCCTCGCCGCAGCCTTTGGCGCCGAGCGGATTGTGGGTGCAGGGCTGGCTCTCGTCGAGCTCCGAGACGATCGCCGGCATGTCGGCGGCGCGCGGCACCGCGTAGTCCATGAACGATCCGGACAGCAGTTGCCCGCTGGCGGGATCGTAGACGCAACGCTCGTGGATCGCCTGGCCGAGACCCTGCGCGATGCCGCCCTGGATCTGGCCTTCGACGATCATCGGATTGATCACCGTTCCGACGTCGTCGACGCCCCAATAGCCGACGATGTCGATGACGCCGGTGTCGCAATCGACCTCGACCTCGCAGGCATGCGCGCCGTTGCTCCAGGCAAAGCTCGACGGATCGTAAACCGCGCTGTCCTGCAGGCCGAGCTCCAGGCCGGCCGGGTAGCTGGTGGGATGATGCGCGACGCGCGCGACCTCGCGCAGCGTCACGCGCCGGTCGGTGCCGGCGACGCCGAACATGCCGTCTTCGAACGCGATATCGCCCACCGAGGCTTCCAGAAGATGCGCGGCGATCGTCTTGCCCTTCTCGACGATCTTCAGAGCCGCGCGGTCGAGCGCCGAGCCGCCGACCGCGATCGAGCGCGAGCCGAAGGTGCCGGAGCCGTACGGCACCTGGTCGGTGTCGCCCTCGATGATCTCGATGCTGGCCATCGGCACGCCGAGGCGCGACGCGAGGATCTGGGCGAAGGTGGTGGCGTGGCCCTGGCCGTGATTGTGGGTGCCGAGCAGCGCCTGGACGCTGCCGTCGGCCTGCACGCGGATCGACGCGGCTTCGAAGAAGCCGACGCGCGCGCCGAGCGCGGCGGCAAAGCGCGACGGCGCGACGCCGGATGACTCGACGTAGCAGGCGAAGCCGAAGCCACGGTGTTTTTGCTTTCGCGCGGCTTCAGCCTGGCGTTTGGCGAAGCCCTTGTAATCGGCAATCTCGGCGAGCCGCGAAAACATCTTCGGGAAGTTTCCGCAGTCGTAGGTCGGTCCGATCGGCGTCTTGTAGGGCATCGCCTCGACCGGCACGAGATTGCGACGACGGATCTCGGCGCGGTCGATGCCGAGAACCCGCGCCGCCTCGTCGGCGAGCCGCTCCAGCACGTAACAGGCTTCCGGCCGCCCGGCGCCGCGATAGGCGTCGGTCGGCACCGTGTTGGTGAACACGCCGGTCGAATGCACAGAGATCGCAGGCGTGCGGTACACGCCAGCCAGCAAGGCGCTGTAGATCGCGCTGGGAATCCCCGCGCCGAAGGTCGACACATAGGCGCCGATGTTGGCGACGGTGTCGACCCTGAGCGCCAGGAAGTTTCCATCCCGGTCGAGCGCGAGCTCGGCACGGGTCTGGTGCCCGCGCCCCTGATAGTCCGACACGAAGCATTCGCTGCGCGACGCCACCCATTTCACCGGACGCCGCAGGCGGCGCGCGGCCCATGCAACGATCGTTTCTTCCGGATAGTGCTTTCCCTTGTAGCCGAAGCCGCCGCCGACGTCGGGGGCGACCAGCCGGATCGCGGTCTGCGGCAGGCCAAGCTGCTCGGTGACCGAGCGGCGGATGTGATGCGGCACCTGGGTCGAGCAATAGAGCGTCAGCTTGCCGGCGCTGCCATCCGCCAGCACCGCGCGGGGCTCGATGGCCGCGCCGATCAGCCGGTTGTTGGCGAGATCGAGCCTGACCATATGCGCCGCGCCTTCGAACGCCTTTTGCACGGCGGCAACGTCGCCGCGCGCAAACCGGAAGCAGATGTTGCCGGGCGCGCAGTCGTGCAGTTGCGGCGCGCCCTTTTCGATTGCCTTGCGACCGTCGACGACCGCCCGGCAGCGGCTCGTATTCGACGTCGACAAGCTCGGCGGCACCCTCCGCCTGCGCGCGTGTCTCCGCAATCACCGCGGCGACCGCCTCGCCGACGTGGCGCACGGTGTCGCGCGCCAGCGCCCAGCGCGGCGGCTCCGCCATCGGCTTGCCGTCGGAGGTGGCGATGGCCCAGAGCGGCGCCATCGGGCCGACCTTGTCGGCCGCCATGTCGGCGCCGGTGAGACACGGCGACGACGCCGGGCAGCGCCGCTGCGGCCGTCCGGTCGATCCGGCGGATCCGGGCATGGGCATGCGGCGAGCGCACCAGGATGCAGTGCAGCTCTCCCGGCAGGCTGATATCGGAAACGTAGCAGCCCTGGCCGCGCAGAAATTTCGGGTCTTCGACGCGCAGAACCGAAGCGCCGATGCCATCGCGGGGATTTGTCCGAGTGCTCACGTGGCCCAAGGCGTCATTCCGGGACGCCGCGAAGCGGCGAGCCCGGAATCCAGACACATCGGAATTCCCCGCGATACTGGATTCCGGGCTCGCGCCTTCGGCGCGCCCCGGAATGACCGCTGGAGAGTCATTGCAGTTCCTCGCGCAACAGGTCGAGGCGCTCGAACGCCGAGCGGTCGGAGACGACAAAGAGACTTGCGTCGCCGTCCTTGGCGGTGTGGCTGGCGAAGCTCCAGTGCGGGATCGAGAACACGTCGTTCTGCGACCAGTCGAAGGTGTGCTCGCCGACCGTCGAGCGGCCGGAGCCCGACACGACGAGGCAGATCATGTTGCAGGTGGTGCGCTTCGGCCGGGTTGTCTTGTTATGCGGCAGGCGGACCGCGGTGCAGTCGAGCGCGGGCATCACGGCGCCGCCGGTCGCGGGGTTGGTGTAGCGCATGGTGTGCGCGCCGTCGGGTCCGGCGGGCAGCTCGGCGAGCAGGCGGCGCATCGCAGCGCCGGAGTAGTGGTACTTCGGCGAATGCGCCGGCGCATGCGTGAGGTCGGCGCCGGCCATGCCGGATTCGGCCCACAGCTTCTCGTCGCCGGCGTCCACCTGCCAGAATTCGCTGGACGCTTGGTTGGATTTGGGATCGCCGGGCTCGAAGAAGTTGGCGTCGAGCTGGCGGATCAGCGGAATGTTGGCCGCGTCGAACCAGATGATGCGGCGGTCGCTTTCGTTGATGTGACCGTGCCAGCACATCGGCGGGGTGAGGATCAGGTCGCCGTTGCGCATGTCGCAGCGGCGGCCGTTGACGATGGTCGCCGCGCCCTCGGCGCGCGTCGCAAAGCGGATCGCCGCAAAGGTGTGGCGATGCGGCCGGGCGCGATCGCCGGGATCGAGCACGGTGAAGGCCGCGATCAGGTTCGAGGTGGTGACGGTCTCGCCGCCGAACGCCGGATTGACCAGGATCAGCGCGCGCCGCTCGACATCGTCGATCGGCACCTCGGACACCGCGCGCCCGGTGAACGGCTCGATGTCGCGCCAGCGCCAGATCAGCGGCGGGTCTTTGGCCGCAGGCTTGACCGGCGTCAGCGTGCGGAAGCGGTCCCACAACGGATGCAGGTTCGCCGCCTCGAGCTGGGCGACGAAATCCGAGCCTTGCTTCTTCAATGCGGCCGTGTCGGCCATGCGGGACTTCTCCGCAGCAGATTCTAGCAGGCTGCTGAAGAACTCTCCACGGTCATTCCGGGACGCCGCGAAAGCGGCGGGCCCGGAATCCAGTACATCGGGACTCCCTGCGTTTCTGGATTCCGGGCTCGCGCCTTCGGCGCGCCCCGGAATGACAGCCCGTTATCTTTTCAACGGCCTGCCAGCGCTCAGGTCCGCGGCAGCTTTTCGTCGATGTTGGTCTTGTCGATGATGACGTGCTTGATGAACACGCGCGGCTCGACCTTGTCGCCCTTGAGAACCTGCGCCAGCACATCGACGCCGAGGCGGCCCCACAGCACCGGGTTGAGCTCGATGGTCATGGCGAGCTTGCCGTCCTTGACCGCGCGCAGCGCCGGCGGCACGCCGTTCATGCCGGTGACCAGCGTGGTCTTGTTTGCGGCGAGCACGGCCTGCATCGCGCCGAGCGCCACGTCGTCATTGGCGGTGTAGATCGCCTTGAGGTCCGGATGCGCCACCAGCGCGTCCTCGGCCTGCTTCACGCCGCGCTCGCGGGTGAGCGGGCCGTCATGCTTGGTGACGACCTGGATCTTCGGATGCTTGGCCATCACCTCGGTGTAGCCGTCGCCGAGATTGCGGAAAGTGGGAGCGCCGCTAGGGCCCATCAGCAACGCAACCTTGCCTTCGCCGCCGATCTGCTTGGCGGTCCATTCGGCGATGTCGCGGCCGATCTGTTTTTCGTCCATTGCGACGTGCAGGGTCTGGTTCGGCGAGGTCGAGCCGCGCGCCACCGAAACGATCGGGATGTTGCCGGCCTTGGCGGCGTCATAGGCGGCGTTGACGCCGACCGCGTCGATCGGCGAAATCAGAACGCCTTTGACGCCGCGCGCGACGAGATCCTGCACGCCGTTGATCTGCTTGACCTTGTCCTCGTTGGCCGAGACGGTCGCGACCTCCCAGCCGAGCTCCTGGGCGCGGGCGCGGATGCCGCGCAGCATCGCGATGTAGAACGGGTTGTCGTCCTGGGCGAGAGAGACGCCGATGGTGATCTTCTGTTGCGCCGATGCGGGCGCCGCGATCAAAGCCGCCGGCAGCGCGAGCGCCGCCACGAGGAACGCACGACGGAACGTCAGCATGGCTGTCTCCCCTTTTGACCTATCGGTGCAGGACTGCTGCAAACGGTCTCTACCCGACCCCTTGTGGCACTCCGTCGCTTTACCTCTCCCCGCTTGCGGGGAGAGGTCGGATCGCGAAGCGATCCGGGTGAGGGGGACTCTCCACGCACCGAACTCCTGGAGACTCCCCCTCACCCCGACCCTCTCCCCGCAAGCGGGGAGAGGGAGCTCACCGCCTGCGCTGAAGCACATGCGATAGCTCTCTATCTGCCGGGAGCGTAGCCGATCTGCGGCGGCGGCGGCAATGATGACCGCGCCGATCGCGACCCGCTGCCAGTAGGAATCGACGTTCAGGAGATTGAGGCTGTTGCCCAGCACGATCATGATGAAGACGCCGATGATGCTCTTGTAGAGCGTACCTTCGCCGCCGTGCAGCGCGGCGCCGCCCAGCACCACGGCGGCGATGGCGGTCAGCTCGTAGAACTCGCCGGCGGTCGGCTGGCCGGACTGCAGGCGGGCCGCGAGCATCACGCCGGCGACGCCCGCGAGCGCGCCGCACCAGACGTAGGTCGAGGCGACGATCCGCTCGACCGGCACGCCGGAGAGATAGGCCGCCTCGCGGTTGCCGCCGGTGGCGTAGATGCGGCGGCCGTAGGGCGTCGCGTGCATGACCCACGACAGAACGACCAGCAGGATCGCCGGCACCCAGACGAGATAGTGGATGCCGAGGAAGCGCCCGGAGCCGAAGGCGATGAAGGCTGCCGGCATGCCGTCGTCGCCGACCGGCGCGCCGCCGGTCACCAGGAACACGAGGCCGCGCACCAGCACCATGGTGCCGAGCGTGGTGATGAACGGATTGACGCCGAGGCTGGCGATGATCAGGCCGTTGGCGAGGCCCACCGCGGCGCCGGTCGCGACACCGGCCAGCACGCCCGCGGCGATGCCGAACTTCACCATCACCATCGCGGCGACGCAGCCGGCCAGCGCCACGGTCGAGCCGACCGAGAGATCGAAGCCGCCGCCGATGATGACGAAGGTCATGCCGATGGCGATCACCGCCATGATCGAGGACTGCACCAGGATGTTGGTGAGGTTGAGCGGCGACAGGAAGCGCGGCGTGAGCAAGGCGGTGAAGACGCACAGCGCCACCAGCGTGATGAGCGGGATCTGGCCTGCGAGATTGAAGCGCTTGTGCATCGTCATCCGCCGATGGCGGCGTGCAGCCGCGCTTCGTCGAAGCCTGCCGCGCGGTCGAGCCGCGCGGTCACGCGGCCGCGATGCAGCGTGCAGATGCTGTCGCAGACGCGGGTCAATTCGGCGAGATCGCTGGAGCTCAGGAGCACCGCGCCGCCGCGTTTCGCGAAGTCGCGGACCAGCGCGTGGATCTGCGCCTTGGCCGCGACGTCGACGCCCTGGGTCGGCTCGTCGAGCAGAAGAACCGCCGACGTTGCGGGCGAGCCACTTGGCGAGGATCACCTTCTGCTGGTTGCCGCCCGACAGCGAGGCCGCGCGCAGCGAAGCGTCGCGCGGCCGGATGTCCAGGAGCTCCATCAGCCCGGTCACGAGCCGGTCGCCGGCGGCGCGGTCGATGCGGCCGCCCCGCGTCAGGGCGTCGAGATTGGGCAGGAGGATATTGTCGCGCACCGAAAGGTTCATCACCAGGCCGAGCCGGCGCTCGCCCGGCACCATGCCGATTCCGGCGCGGATCGCGTCGGTCGGGTGCGCGAGCCGCACGACGCCGGCCTTGGTCCGCACGTCGTTGCCTGCAGTTTCGAGGCCGAACAGCCGCCGCAGCACGCGGTCGGCGCCGCTTCCCAGCAGGCCCGCAAGCCCCAGCACCTCGTTGGCGCGCAGACGAATGGCATCCGGCCGCTCGCCGGTATCCTCCAGCGTGACATCGCCCGCCACGGGCGTATCGATCGCAACGCCGGTTTCGGCGCGACCGGTCATGGCCTGAACCAGATCGGCGACGGCGAACGCGCCGCGCTCCCGGTGCGCCGCCACCCGGCCGTCGCGCAGCACGGTGCAGCGGTCGGCCAACGCCACGACCTCATCCAGCCGGTGCGAGACATAAACGATCGCGACGCCCTGCTGCTTCATGCGCCCGAGCACCGCGAACAGCCGTTCGATTTCGCGGGATTCAAGCGCCGCCGTCGGCTCGTCGAGGATCAGCAGCCGGCAGCGCCGGCGCAACGCCTTGGCGATGGCGACAAGCTGGCGCTCGGCGAACGACAGGCGGTCGACGCGAGTGTCAGGGTCCGGCGCGAAGTCGAGCTGCGCCAAGGCCTCGCGCGCCCGATCCCGCATCGCGTTGCGGTCGATGACGGATAGGCCCAGAAGGCGCCGCACCGGCGGGCCGTCGAGCGTCAGGTTCTCGGCAATGGACAGCGCGGGAACCAGACGCAGCTCCTGCGGAATGGTGACGATGCCGGCGACGATCGCATCGTGCGGGCTGCCGAACCGGCAAGGGCTTCCATCAAGGCTGATTTCACCGCGATCGGCGCGATGCACGCCGCCGAAGATCCGCACCAGCGTCGACTTGCCGGCGCCGTTCTCGCCGACCAGCGCATGAATTTCGCCCGGCATGGCGTCGAAGTCGACGCTGCTCAACGCGTGCGTTGCTCCGAAATGCTTGAAAATTCCGCGCGCACTCGCGGCCGCTGCAGCCATGCCCCCGTAGCTCCGGTTAGCTCTACTGCGTCAAAAAACGCTGCCGTTCGTTACTGTGCCCTCTCCTTGTGGGAGAGGGCAACACGAACGGTGCAGCAAATTCGAATGGGTGAGGGGTTAAGATCCATCGATGGACCGTAACCCCTCACCCATTTTTTATCGTTTAGCGGTCCGTGTAGCCCTCTCCCAAAAGGAGAGGGCACAATAACAACGCTTCGGCTCTTCCGACGCAGCAAGATTAGCGCGCGACGCGCATGACGCGCATCTTGTCGTCGGCGATCTGCCCGCGCTCGACGATCACGTCGTTGTCGAGCGTCACCGTGCAGTCGCGCATCGGAACGTCGTAGTGGCCCTTGGTGGTGCGCTTGCCGCCGCCCTGCGAATTCGGTCCGGTCGAGAACAGGAAATTTCCGGCAAAGCAGCGGGCGCCTGCATGATGCCGCTTGGGGTCGGCGCCGTTCAGCGCGATGGCGTCCCAGCGGGCCTGCGGATTGAGGCCCCAGCCCAAGTGAGAGATCGCGTGGCCGTCCCTGTCGTCGGGCCGCGCCTTGTTGCCGTCGAGCCAGTCGCTCATCAGCTTGGCGTCGAGCCCGCCTTCGATCCTGCGAATGAAGCCGTCGCGGATATCGAGCCGGACCTCGTCCTGCACGTAGCGGCAATACGGAAGCACGATGATGTCGCCGGGCTGGAACACCACCGTGCCGTTGGCCGAGCCCTCGTTCGGGAAGGTGTGGACGTGGCCCGCGCCCCAATGGTCGAAGCGGCCGGCGGTTTCCGAATAGCCGTACTGGCTCATGGTCGGATATTCGCCGAGATTGACCGTGAGGTCGGTGCCGCCCGGGCGGGTGATCCGCATGGTTTTGGCGCGCTTGAGCCGCTGATCGGCGTGAATGACCGCCTCCTTCAGGCCGGGCGGCGCCATCAATTCTTCAAGCTCGTCCGGCCCGTCGATCACCATCAGCACGCGGGTGCCCGAGTCGCGCGCCTCCTTGAGCCAGCGCGTGAACAGCGGGATGTGCAGGCAGACCAGCATGTCGGCGGCCTTGATGGCATCGAGCGTACCCTTGCAGCGGCCGACCGTCTCCACGCCGACCCTGGTCCAGGACGGCATCGCATTGACGCACATCTCGTAGGCGTCGGCGCCGAGGTCTTCCGCGGCGGCGAATGCGGCCGACACGTAGTCGCGCCGGGCGCCTAGATCGCTGAGGAGGACAATGGTCTCGCCCTTCTGCACGTTGCAGAGCTGGAATTCGCGCCGGAACAGCATCGCGAGCCTGGCGGGGTTGATGGATTCATGCATGGCGGCCGCTCCGGGGATCGAACTGCCCGAAGTCTAGCAAAAATCCGCCCGCGACAACCCCCTCGCGTCCCTATGGCGCGGCCGTGCTGACCGGCTCCGCCGCGTGCTTGAGCGTGTCCTTGGGCGTGTCCTTGGGCGTGTCCTTGGCGTGTCTTTGGGCACGGCCGGCTGACGCGGCGCGTGAATGCTTTCGTGGATGAAGGTGAGCTTGGCAACGACGGCCGGCGCGAGGACGAACGGATAGAGGTCCGGCAACCCCATGCTGCGGTTGATCTCGTTGACGGCGATCGACAGCCCGGTCCAGGAATCGATGATCTGGCCGACCTTGGCCTTGTGCGGATCGAAACTGATGGTCGTGGCAAGCTCGGCGCCGGCCGGCACCCGCGGAAGAACGATGATGCCAAAGGCCCGCGCCGATTCCAGCGTGTCGATGATATGAAAATAGTGCGCCCAGGTTTCGGCGAAGTCTTCCCACGGGTGGGTTGAGGCATAGGCCGAGACGAAATTGCTCTGCCAGTCGGCGGGCGGACCGTCGGCGTAGTGCTGCTGCAGCGCCTCGCCATAGTCGCGCTGCTCATCGCCAAAGGCTGCTCGGAATTTTTCGAGATGGCCCGTATCGGCGATCAGCCGGTCCCAATAGTAATGGCCGATCTCGTGGCGGAAGTGACCGAGCAGCGTGCGATACGCTTCGCCCATTTCGCTGCGGGTTCGTTCGCGTTCGGCGTCGTCGGCCTCGGTCAGACTGATCGTGATCACGCCGTTGGCGTGTCCGGTCATCACCGGCGTCACCGTGCCGTCCGGCCTGGCGGCGCCGGGGACCAGGAACTCGAACCCAAGGCCGTCGATCGGGTCTTCCGCCCGCGTGGCCAGCGGCAGTTGCAGCTTGAGCAGCGAATACATCAGGCGGTGCTTGGCGTATTCGATCTTGCGCCAGCGGGTGACGTTTTCCGGCACCGCAAGGTCGGGGACTGTCAGGTTGTGCCGGCACGCCAGGCAATAGGGACTGGGCTGCTCCTGGTCGACCAGCCAGTTGCACACGTCATATTCGGCATTGGCGCAAAAGCGGTAGCGTTTCTCCGGTTCGGCGAGCGCCCGCCAAACTTTGCCGGCCGGCTCGACCACCGACAGCGTTTCGCGTGCGCGCAGATATCCGAGCCGCGATCCGCATTTCTCGCAAAGTGTATTTTCGAAGTAGAGCAGCTGACCGCACTTCTGACACTCAAACAGCTTCATTGCATCGCTCTCGCAATTTTTCCCGGTGTCAGACAGTGGCTCAAGGCAATTTGACGTCTTCGGACGTCCTTGTGTGATTTTGTATCACAACCATCGCAATCAGAATGGGCGTGGCCAGAAACGTCCCGAGCGGTCCCCACAGCCACGTCCAGAACGCCAGCGACAGAAACAGCGCAAGCGGACTCACGGTCAACTGCCGGCCGATGATGCTCGGCGTGATGAAATGTCCTTCGATCGTGGTGAAGGCAACAAACAACGCGGGCGGAAGCAGGGCAGCCGGCACCGTCGGAAGAGAAATCAACCCGAGCACAAGCAATATGATCGCAACGATCGCCGGCCCGATATACGGGATATAGTTCAGCATGAACGCAACCACGCCCCACAATGCCGGACTTGGCAGTCCGAACGCATAGGCGAGGGCCGCTGCCACCATGCCAACCACGACGTTCACCAGGCTGACCAGCACCAGATAGCGGGTGAGGTTTGCTTCCAGCGCGTTCAGGATGCGCAGGGCGCGCAATCGCGCATTCTGGCTATCGAACATGAGCACCAGACTCTGGCGCTGGCTGTTTCGCGACAACAGGAAAAAGAACAGGCTGCCGAAGAAGACCACCAGTTCGCCGACGGCGGGCGTGAGAAAATTGACCACCTGAGCGATCACCTCCTTGGCCGGCAGCTCGAATTTGACCGGCTCGACCGGCGTCCCCAGCGCCGCCGCAAGCGACATCTGCAGCTCGCGCCACGTTGCGAGCGGGCGCTCCAGAAACACCGCCTTCTCTTTGAGCGCCGCGACAAATTCCGGCATTCTGTCGGCCCAGTCCGCCAGCACGCCGGCCAGCAGGATCATTCCGACATTGGCCACCAGGATGACAAGACCGACGCAACCAAGCGCGACCACCGCAGGCGGGACGCGATATTGGGCCGCCCGCACCGCCAGAGGTCCGAACGTGATGCTGACGCACGCCGCCGCGACGATCGGTGCGATCAAGGTGTGCGCGGCGTAGAGAAACGCACCCAGCAGCAAAACGAATATTCCGATCACCGCGATCCGCGGCGCATCGCGCCAGAGATTCCACGACGTGACGGATGCGGTATCCGCCTCGGGCGCCGGACGCGACTTCTCCATTTTGGAGTCAACACGCCGCAACGCCACCGATGGACGACTCGACTGATCGGCCGTCATGCACAACTCCGATCGTCCGGGGCAGATGCCAATTCACTTTGCGCGCGTTGCCGTCGGGCGCGCTTTGTCACGTTTTCAATGGTTTTGCGGCAAAAAAGTTCCATGTCCGTCGAGCGCGAGGCGGCTGCGCCGCGCCGGAACCAAGAACCCGCGTTCAGGTTGGCAGATGATTGCTCTGTCATTGACGCGCGCTCAGCCAAGTGGCGGACACCAGCGGCCAAGCGATATGGACCAGCACGTGAAATCGACGCGTGATCAGCGAGACCGGCCAAAGCGCAACACCGGCACCACGCGCCACCATCCGCTCGGAGCCGCTTTCTCGAAATTTTCCCAGGCGGTCGCGCATGCGATGGGGACAGCCACGGCGTTTGCGCTCGCAACCGTGACAATCCTGATATGGGCCATCACCGGGCCGATCTTTCAATTCAGCGACACCTGGCAGCTCGTCATCAATACAGGAACGACGATCGTCACGTTCCTGATGGTGTTCCTCATCCAGCACACGCAGAACCGGGACACCCTTGCGCTGCAGCTCAAGCTCGCCGAGCTGATCATCGCGATGAAAGGCGCGGAGAACAGCGTCGCCACGATCGAGGATCTTCCGGAAGAACAGCTGGAGGAGCTGCACAAAAAGCTGTGTGCGCACGCGGACGCGGCGGGCGAAGCGCTCGAAAGCCGCCGCGAGCAGCCGGCGCGCACCTGAGCCGGCTGCAGCAGGCGCGGCGCACTTGCGTCCGCGGATTGCGGCTATCGCCGCATTGTCGACGACAGGACGAATCCCAATCCCACCGCGATCGCCAGCGCCGAAAGCGGATGCTCGCGAACCGCGTCCTCGACGGTATCGACGACGTTGCCGCCCATCTCTCCCACCGCATCGACGGCCTCACGGCCGCGTGCGCCGGCGCCTGCCAGCAGGTCGTCGACGGTCTCGCCGAACTTCGCGAGATTGGCTTTCACCTCGTCGAGCACCTCTCCGCCTGCGCTGTTGGCAAGCCCCTCGACCTGCTTCGTGAGATCGAGGACGTCGTCGCGCAGGCTTTGCAGGTCCTTCTTCAGATTCTTCACGTTGATCGACGCCGTGCCGTTCGTGCTTGAACGCGCCATGAAATGAGACCTCCCGATTGTGAACCGATGTGTGCCTGGTCGGTCTGTAAACGCCTGAGCACACTATTGGTTGCTCGTTGCCGGTTTTTGTTCCGCAGCCGTTCAGGCGCGTGCCGGCCGGGCCGGCATTGTCGAAGGATTGCGCGCGCCGATCACGGGACGCGCGACCGATCGAGCGGAGCTTTTGCTTCGCAATCCGTCGCCGCCCACGAGAGGGCGGGACGTCTTACGATTGATGTCTTGCGGCCCGCCGCCTCTCGGCGCTTTCGCTGTTGGACTTGTTCAGCAGCCAGACCACGGCCGCCGCACCCGCCGCCAGCGACACCGCGCGCCGCCCGCCGATCAATCTCGCCACATCAAGACCGGCGGCGATGATCGCCGGCTCGAGCCACGGCATCGAATTGGCCGTCCTCGCAGCAGCCCGCAAAGCAGCCCGGTGCTCCAGCTCACGCTGTCTGCGGATGTAAAGGATGGCAAGCGCCGCAATCCCGGCCAGCACCAGGAAACAGCCGCCGACCGACAGGCTCGCGGTCACGGCGTCGTATCGATTGCTGAGGAAAACGAACAACGCCACCGCAAACCACAGGACCGCGATGCCGACGGCCACGGCAGCCAGCAATCCCCAGGCCGCCATGACGGCCGTGGACCTGACCCCGCGTTTCATTTCGTTGATCTGTTGAGCGATCATCCAATATCCGATTGAACGCCGCTGAATGGTTCGGCCGCCTCTATAACGGCCAAGACCCGGATTGGTTGCTGAATGGCGCCGGCCGCAGGCAACCTGCCTCGAAGCGGCTCGACCTCAACGTCGAATGACGGCCAGCTGTTCGACGATCCGGCGCAGCCCTTCAAAATCGTAAGGCTTGGGCAGCACCGCCGAGTTCGTCAGCGACTGCAGGCCGGCCCCCATGTCGCCGGCGCCCCTGCCGGACGCGACGATGATCGGCAATTTCGGGTATCTGGTCCTGAGTTGGGACACCAGCTCTTCGCCGGGAAGGTCGGGCAATCCAAGATCGACCAGCGCGAGCACGATCCTCGATTTGTTGTCTTCCGCCAGTTGCAGGGCCTTGGCGGCGGACGACGCTTCGATGGCCTCAAAGCCGAGTTCGGTGAGCGCATCCACCGCGACCATCGCGACGAGCATTTCGTCTTCAACCACAAGCGCGCAGCGGCCGGCTTCCTGCATCGTCAAACGCCAATTCTGGGTTGGAACGGTTTCAAATCCGGCAAGCCGGCGGACGCAGATGGCACGACCGCATAGCCGAAGCGTATCTCGTCATGGGCATGTTGTCCCCCACGTTGTCCATACAGTCCAAATTTAGGCCCGTATTTCGGCGCGATCGCGGCTGTTTTCCGGCTTCTCGGTCAATTCCGCTCTAAAAGCGCCTCACGGCAGACCGGTTCCATTCGACATGTCTGAATTTTTTGGAACCACTGGGCGCTTGCCCCGTTTCCTCGGTATCCGGTCACGCCCCCTCCCCCCCTCGTGGCCGGTCAATTCGAGGCGTCACCGGCGTTCGTCGGTGACGCCTCGATTATTTCACGCACGCGGACGCATGCGGCCGGCCGGAACAACGGACGGAATTCACGCGTTCGCACTGATAAGCCAACAAACAGAAGGAGAGCATCATGAATTGGGATCGGGTCGAAGGCGACTGGAAGCAGATCAAGGGCAAGGTCCAGCAGCAGTGGGGCAAGCTGACCGACGACGACCTCGATGTGATCGAGGGCAAGCGGACCGAACTCGCGGGCCGCCTGCAGGAGCGCTACGGCTACGCCAAGGACGAAGCCGAAAAGCAGATCGACTCCTGGGTGAAGAGCATCAACTAAAACAGCTGCTCAGCTCGAAAAGGCCGCGCGGTTCAACCGACCGCGCGGCTTTTGTTTTTGTGCGCATTGCGCTCGAAAAACAGGGCCTGGCTGATAACCGCCGAAACCATCGCCGGCTGGTATGGCTTGGTGATCAGGAAAGCCGGCTCCGGACGCACGCCGGTCAAGAACCGCTCCGGGTAGGCGGTGATGAAGATCACCGGCACCTCGAACGTGTTGAGGAGGTCGTTGACCGCGTCGACGCCCGAACTGCCGTCGGCGAGCTGAATGTCGGCCAGGATCATGCCGATCCTCTTGTTCTTGGCGAGCGCCACCGCCTCGCTGCGGGTGGACGCAATACCCTGGACCTCGTGGCCCAGATTTTCGACGAGCGACTGCAGATCCATCGCGATCAGGGCCTCGTCCTCGATGATCAGGATGTTGGTCGCGATCTGGCTGGCGATCTCCTTGCCGCACTCATCGATCAGGGACCGCAGCTGGCTGACGCTGACATCGAGAATTTTCGCGGCGTCCTCCTCGGAAAAGCCCTCGAGGGAGACCAGCAAAAACGCCTGCCGCGGCATCGCCCCGATCTGGCTCAACCGGCGATCGGCCGGGTTCGGATCGATCGGCTCCTTGCCGGCGTTCACCGGCACGGAATTCCAGATTTTCGAGAAAACCCGGAACATTCCGACCCGCGCTGACGTTTGGTCCCCAACCACAGAGGGGTCCGCGGTCAAGGCTTCGAGGGCCGCCGTCACATAGCTATCGCCGGACGCCTGGCTGCCCGTCAGAGCACGCGCATACCGCCTCAGGACCGGAAGATGATCCTTAACCGATTGAGATGTCAGCATATTTTTCCCTTTTTAACCCTTTAGCGCCCCGGGCATTGCCGTCCCTCACCGCGGACACCGCCCCCATAAAACGCCAGGTAACGAAGAAAGTTCCATGATGGAACCAAACCCGAGTTTGATTGTTGGTGCCACAGGGAAAGCGGCCATCCCGCCGCGATGGGCTCCATCGGGCATGGGGGAACGATGAAATGAACGAGAGACCAAAACAGCCGCCGGATAACAACACAATGAAGGCTGACAAAACCAAGCATAAGAAGGGCCGCCTCGGTGCAGAGATCCAACACAAGATCGGCCAGCAGCTTCGCGCCATGTACACCGACGTCGTCAACGAAGGCGTCCCAGACCGCTTCGCCGAGCTCCTTCAACGTCTCGACAAACAAGATCAAAAATAGGGCCGGGATCATGAGCGATCGAAACGACGCTCGCGAGGACGTACGAAGCGCCATGTTGGCCGCCGTGCCAAGCCTTCGCGCGTTCGCGATCTCGCTGTGCGGCGATGTCGACCGCGCGAACGATCTCGTGCAGGAAACGCTGCTGCGCGCCTGGTCTCACCTGGACTCGTTCGAGCCCGGCACAAACATGTCGGCATGGCTGTTCACGATCCTGCGCAACCATTTCCGTACCGAGTACCGCAAGCGCCGGCGCGAGGTGGAGGACGCCGACGGCGGATATGCCGAGCGCTTGACGGCGCCGGAGGAGCAGACGTCGCACATCGAGTTCGGCGAGTTGCGCGAAGCGTTGTTGAAGCTGTCGGCCGATCAGCGTGAGGCCTCTGATCCTGGTGGGCGCCTCCGGCTTCTCCTATGAAGAGGCGGCAAAAATCTGCGACTGCGCGATCGGCACGATCAAGAGCCGGGTCAACCGCGCAAGGCTGCGTCTCGCGGAAATTCTCGGGATCGAGACGGTGCCGGACCTTGCGCCGGAGACCCCCGAATTCCCCGCCGCGGCGTCGGGCGGCCGCAAGGACTAGCGCCGTCGTTCGCTGCGAAGTCCCGCCGGACCGCGCGTCCCGTCCGGCCGCGGAACAAATCCAAACGATTGTCCTTTGGTAACGCAAAGCCCATATTTTAGGGGTCATTTCATTCGGCTGTGCCCGGTCCAAGACATGGTTGCTTACAATTCCGGACCGGACGCCAACGCCCTGCTGGCTGCCATCGTCGAGTCGAGTGACGACGCAATCGTCAGCAAGGATCTGAACGGCGTCGTCACGTCGTGGAATCTCGGCGCCGAACGGATATTCGGCTACCAGGCGCAGGAGATCGTCGGACAATCGATCCTGAAACTGATCCCGCCCGAGCGGCACAGCGAAGAAGACTACATTCTCGGACAGGTGAGGCGCGGCGAGCGCATCAGCCAGTTCGAAACCATCCGCCGATGCAAGGATGGACGGCTCATTCACGTCTCGCTCACTGTTTCTCCGATTCGCGACGCGGACGACAGGATCATCGGCGTCTCCAAGATCGCACGCGACATCACCGAACAGAAGCTGGCGCAGGAGACGCAGACGCTGCTGTTGCGGGAGTTGAATCACCGTTCAAAAAATCTCCTGGCGGTGGCCGACGCCATCGTGCGCCAGACGGCCAAAAGCACGTCGCCCAAGGAGTTCGTCGAACGGATCAGCCGCCGGCTGCACGCCCTGTCGATCAACCAGGACCTGATGATCGAACACGATTGGCGCGGAGCCGACGTCGCGCAGGTCATCCAATGGCAACTGGCTTCCGTCATTGACGACCACGCCCGCCGGGTGGTTCTGAAAGGCTATCCTTGTGTCATGACGCCGCGTGTCGCGCAGGCTTTGGGATTGGCCATCTATGAACTCGCCACCAACGCCCTCAAGTTCGGCGCGCTGTCGTCCCCCTCGGGCAGGATCCACATCGAGTGGCAGGTGACGGAGCCGAACGGCTCGCGCGAGTTCAAATTGACCTGGCGGGAATCCGGGGGCCCTGCGGTCGTACAGCCCAGGAAGAAGGGCTTCGGAAGCGCGATCACGGAAAGCATGATCGCCCGGTCGGTGCTGGGCTCGGTCGCGGTGACCTACGCCCCGACCGGGCTGGTTTGGGAACTGGTCGCCCCCGAGTCCGGGCTCACTCAAACGGCCGGTTCCTCGCTCGTCTCTTGAGCTTTCGCGGTGATCCGTCAGCAGCCGGATCGGCATTTAAGCCATTGAATTCAAGCGTATTTCTTGATCATAGCGCCCGGCCCTATGGCTTCGGACCCAAGATCAACATTATTTTGATACCGCCCGGAACCAATTCGCCGTTGCCGCATTTCGTCTTCTGGGCGTCGGTCCGGTCTTTGCCAAACAAAAAAACCGACCGGCCGTTCAGGGGGTTCGATGACGCAAGTCGACGTCGCCACGATGGCATCCATCCGCAACGGGAGCCGGGTCGCTGTCGAACCGCGAGGCGTCATCCGCCGCCAGCCTCATTTGCGCTTTTTGACCGGGATTTGGAGACACGCTTAGCGGGCGGGTCAGGGGAGATCATCGATGCTGTCCAATTCTGAAACACCAGCCAACAAGAAAAGTGCCGCCACTCCCCAGGCCGCCGCCAATGGCGCCAACGGGGCGGAATCTTTCCATATTCACGAATTGCTCCCCGCGCTTCAGGCGATGCGGGTCGGCGACTTCTCGGTTCGCATCTCGGGCGGCCGGCTCGGCATCGAAGGCAAGATTGCCGATACGCTGAACGAGATCGCCGCCGCCAACGAGCGCATGGCGCAGCAGCTCGAGCGGGTCGGCCAGCGGGTCGGCAAAGAAGGCAAGACCAAGCAGCGCGTGCGCTTCGGGCTTTCAAACGGCGCGTGGGGCGAGATGGAATCGTCGGTCAACACCCTGATCGACGATCTGCTTTGGCCGACCACCGAGGTGACGCGCGCGATCACCGCCGTGGCGCAGGGCGACCTGCTGGAAACGGTACGCCTCGATGTCGACGGCCGGCCGCTGCAGGGCGAATTCCTGCGTTCGGCGTCGATCGTCAACACCATGATCAAGCAGCTCAGCGTGTTCACGTCCGAAGTGACGCGCGTCGCGCGCGAGGTCGGCACCGAAGGCAAGCTCGGCGGCCAGGCGCAGGTGCCGGAAGTCACCGGCGTGTGGAAGGACCTCACCGAGAGCGTGAACTCGATGGCGTCCAACCTGACCGCCCAGGTCCGCAACATCGCCGACGTGACCATCGCGGTGGCCAGCGGCGACCTGTCGAAGAAGATCACCGTCGACGTGCGCGGCGAAATTCTTCAGCTCAAGGAAGCCATCAACACGATGGTGGACCAGCTCCGCTCGTTTGCGTCGGAGGTGACGCGCGTCGCCCGCGAGGTCGGCACCGAAGGCAAGCTCGGCGGCCAGGCCATCGTGCCGGGCGTCGCCGGCACCTGGAAGGATCTCACCGACAACGTCAACCTGCTGGCCGGCAACCTCACGACTCAGGTGCGAAACATCGCCCAGGTCACCACCGCGGTGGCGCGCGGCGACCTGTCGCGCAAAATCACGGTGGACGTGCGCGGCGAGGTGCTCGAGCTGAAAGACACCATCAACACCATGGTGGACCAGCTCAACGCTTTCGCCTCGGAGGTGACCCGCGTCGCCCGCGAGGTCGGCACCGAAGGCAAGCTCGGCGGCCAGGCCGCCGTGCCCGGCGTCGCCGGCACCTGGAAGGACCTGACCGACAGCGTCAACTTCATGGCCGGCAACCTCACGGCCCAGGTCCGCAACATCGCCGAGGTCTCGACCGCCATCGCCGGCGGCGACCTGTCGAAGAAGATCACCGTGAACGTGTCGGGCGAAATCCTTCAGCTCAAGGAAACCATCAACACGATGGTGGACCAGCTCAACGCCTTCGCCGGCGAAGTGACGCGCGTGGCGCGCGAGGTCGGCACCGAAGGCCGCCTCGGCGGCCAGGCCAACGTGCTCGGCGTCGCCGGCACCTGGAAGGACCTCACCGACTCCGTGAACTCGATGGCGTCGAACCTGACCGCCCAGGTGCGCAACATCGCCGAGGTGACCACCGCGGTCGCCGGCGGCGACCTGTCGAAAAAGATCACCGTGGACGTGCGCGGCGAAATTCTCGAGCTCAAAGACACCATCAACACCATGGTGGACCAGCTCAACGCGTTTGCCTCGGAGGTGACGCGCGTCGCGCGCGAGGTCGGCACCGAAGGCAAGCTCGGCGGCCAGGCGCTGGTGCGCGGCGTCGGCGGCACCTGGAAAGACCTGACCGACAACGTCAACTCGATGGCGTCCAACCTCACCGGCCAGGTCCGCAACATCGCCGAAGTGGCGACCGCGGTGGCGCAAGGCGACCTGTCGAAGAAGATCACCGTGAACGTGTCGGGCGAAATCCTTCAGCTGAAGGAAACGCTGAACACCATGGTGGACCAGCTCAACGCGTTCGCCTCGGAAGTCACCCGCGTCGCCCGCGAGGTCGGCACCGAAGGCAAGCTCGGCGGCCAGGCGCAGGTGCCCGGCGTCGCCGGCACCTGGAAGGACCTGACCGACAGCGTGAACTCGATGGCCGGCAACCTGACCGGCCAGGTGCGCAACATCGCCGAGGTGGCGACCGCGATCGCCGGCGGCGACCTTTCGCGCAAGATCACCGTGGACGTGCGCGGCGAAATCCTTCAGCTCAAGGAAACGCTGAACACGATGGTGGACCAGCTCAACCGGTTCGCCGGCGAAGTGACGCGCGTCGCCCGCGAGGTCGGCACCGAAGGCCGTCTTGGCGGCCAGGCCAACGTGCCGGGCGTGGCCGGCACCTGGAAGGACCTGACCGACAGCGTGAATTCGATGGCCGGCAACCTGACCGCCCAGGTCCGCAACATCGCCGAAGTCACCACCGCGGTGGCGCGCGGCGATCTTTCCCGCAAAATTACGGTCGATGTGAAGGGCGAAATTCTCGAGCTCAAGAACACCATCAACACCATGGTGGACCAGCTCAACTCGTTCGCCTCGGAAGTGACGCGTGTCGCGCGCGAGGTCGGCACCGAAGGCAAGCTCGGCGGCCAGGCACAGGTGCCGGAAGTCGCCGGCACCTGGAAGGACCTGACCGACAACGTCAACTTCATGGCCTCGAACCTGACCGCGCAGGTCCGCAACATCGCCGAGGTGGCGACCGCCATCGCCGGCGGCGACCTGTCCAAGAAAATCACCGTGGACGTGCGCGGCGAGCTGCTGCAGCTCAAGGAAACGCTCAACACCACGACCGACCAGCTCCGCTCGTTCGCCGGCGAAGTGACGCGCGTCGCGCGCGAGGTCGGCACCGAAGGCCGGCTCGGCGGCCAGGCCAACGTGCCGGGCGTCGCCGGCACGTGGAAGGATCTCACCGACAACGTGAACCTGCTCGCCGCGAACCTCACCACCCAGGTCCGCAACATCGCCGAAGTCACCACCGCGGTGGCGCGCGGCGATCTGTCGCGCAAGATCACCGTCGACGTGAAGGGCGAAATTCTGGAACTCAAGAACACCATCAACACCATGGTGGACCAGCTCAACGGCTTCGCCTCGGAAGTCACCCGCGTCGCCCGCGAAGTCGGCACCGAGGGCAAGCTCGGCGGCCAGGCCGAGGTGCCCGGCGTTGCCGGCACCTGGAAGGACCTCACCGACACCGTCAACGTCATGGCGGCGAACCTCACCGAGCAGGTGCGCGGCATCGTCAAGGTGGTGACCGCGGTCGCCAACGGCGACCTGAAGCAGAACCTGACGGTGAAATCGAAGGGCGAGGTGGCGGCGCTTGCCGAAACCATCAACAACATGACCGACACGCTTGCGATCTTCGCCGACCAGGTGACGTCGGTGGCGCGCGAGGTCGGCGTCGAAGGCCGCCTCGGCGGCCAGGCCAACGTGCCGGGCGCCGCCGGCACCTGGAAGGACCTCACCGGCAACGTGAACCTCCTGGCCACCAACCTCACCACCCAGGTGCGCGCCATCGCCGAGGTGGCGACCGCAGTGACCAAGGGCGACCTGACGCGATCGATCCAGGCCGAGGCGCGCGGCGAGGTGGCCGAACTCAAAGACAACATCAACACGATGATCGACAACCTGCGGCTCACCACCGACCGCAACACCGAGCAGGACTGGCTGAAGACCAACCTCGCCAAGTTCACCAACATGCTCCAGGGCCAGCGCGACCTGACCACGGTCGGGCGGCTGCTGCTCTCGGAGCTGACGCCGCTGGTCAACGCGCAGCTCGGCGCCATCTACCAGATCGAAAGCGAGGAAACCCAGACGCTTCGTCTGCTCGCGGCCTATGCCGACGATGGCGCGAACGGCCACCCGGTGCGGTTGCGCGTCGGCGAAGGCCTGATCGGGCAATGCGCCGCCGACAAGCGGCGGCTCCTGATCACCGAACTGCCGACCTATGCGGTGCCGATCGGCTCGGCGCTGTTCAAGGTCGTGCCGCGCAACATCATCGTGCTGCCGGTGTTGTTCGAGAACCAGGTCAAGGCGGTGATCGAGCTCGCCTCGATCACGCAGTTCACCGCGCTGCAGATGATCTTCCTCGAGCAGCTCACCGACAGCATCGGCATCGTGCTGAACAGCATCGAGGCGACGATGCAGACCGAAGGCCTGCTGAAGCAGTCGCAGCAGCTTGCCGGCGAATTGCAGACCCAACAGCGCGAATTGCAGCAGACCAACGACCAGCTGGAGCAGAAGGCGCAGCAGCTCGCCGAACGAAACGTCGAGGTGGAACGCAAGAACCAGGAAATCGAGCAGGCCCGCCGGGCGCTCGAGGAAAAGGCCTCGGAGCTCGCGCTCACGTCGAAGTACAAGTCGGAATTCCTCGCCAACATGTCGCACGAGCTGCGCACGCCGCTGAACTCGATCCTGATCCTGGGCCAGCAGCTCAGCGACAATCCCGACGGCAACCTGACACCCAAGCAGGTGGAGTTCTCCCGCACGATCCATGGCGCGGGCACCGACCTGCTCAACCTGATCAGCGACATTCTCGACCTGTCGAAGATCGAGTCCGGCACCGTCACGGTGGACGCGCAGGAGGTGTTCGTCACCAACCTGACCGAAGCGATCGCCCGGCCGTTCCGGCACGAGGCGGACAACCGGCAGCTGGCGTTCGACGTCGAGATCGACTCGCATCTCGGGCGCAGCATCACGACGGATTCCAAGCGCCTGCAGCAGGTGCTCAAGAACCTGCTGTCGAATGCCTTCAAGTTCACCGAACAGGGCGGCGTCCGGTTGTCGGTCACGGCGGCCGTCGGCGGCTGGAGCCCGGAGCATCCGGTCCTCAACCAGTCGCCCGCCGTCGTGGCATTCGAGGTGTCCGACACCGGCATCGGCATTCCGCTGGAGAAGCAGAAGATCATCTTCGAGGCGTTCCAGCAGGCCGATGCCTCGACCAGCCGCAAATATGGCGGCACCGGACTGGGCCTTGCCATCAGCCGCGAGCTGGCCAACCTGCTGGGCGGCGAAATCCAGCTTCGCAGCACGCCCGGAAAGGGCAGCACGTTCGTACTCTACCTGCCGCTGAAATATGTCGGGCCGTCCACCAGCCTGGCCCAGGCACCCAGAGCCGGCGCCAACCAGTTCACCCAGAACCAGGCGGCGCTGGCGGCGGCTGCGACCGCGGACCGCCCCGTCGAGCAGATTCCCGACGACCGGCTTACCATCGAGCCGGGCGACCAGATCCTGCTGATCGTGGAGGACGATCCGCACTACGCGCGGGTGATCATGGACCTCGCCCGCGACAACAACTTCAAGGTTCTCGTCGCGATGCGCGGCGCCGACGCGCTGGACCTCGCCAAGCAGTTCCAGCCGACGGCCGTGTCGCTCGACGTGTTCCTGCCCGACATGCTGGGCTGGACCGTGCTGAGCCAGCTCAAGCAGAACCCGCTGACCCGGCACATCCCGGTGCAGATCATCACGCTCGACGAGGACCGCCAGCACGCGCTCGCGCGCGGCGCATTCTCGTTCGTCACCAAGCCGACCACGGCCGAAGGCGTCGAGGCAGCGATCAACCGCATCAAGGACTATGCCGCGCCCCGCCGCAAACGGCTGCTGGTCGTGGAAGACAACGAAGTCGAGCGGATGAGCATTCGCGAACTGCTCGGCTATGACGACATCGAGATCGTCACGGCCGGGACCGGCGCCGACGCACTGACTATTCTGCGCGAGGATCCGTGCGATTGCGTCGTGCTCGACCTCAAGCTTCCCGACATGACGGGCTTTGAGGTGCTCGAAAGAATCCGCGGGGATGCCTCATTGTCCGAAGTCCCGGTCGTGGTGTTCACCGGACAGGAGCTGTCGGCCGAGGAGGATGCCCAGCTTCACACCATGGCGCGCAGCATCGTGGTGAAAGGCGTCGAGTTGCCGGAGCGGCTGTTCGACGAAACATCGCTGTTCCTGCATCGCGTCATCACCGAACTGCCGCAGGAAAAGCAGCGCATGCTCGAGCGGCTGAACAGCTCGGACGAAGACCTGGTCGGCCGGACCGCGTTGCTGGTCGATGACGATGCCCGTAACATCTTCGCACTGTCGAGCGTGCTGGAGCGCCGTGGCATGAAGGTCTTGAGCGCGACCACCGGCAGCGAGGCCATCACCATCTTGGAGTCGACAAACGACGTGGCGATCGTGTTGATGGACATCATGATGCCGGAGATGGATGGCTATCAGACGATGGAGGCGATCCGGAAGAAGGCGGAGTTCCGCCGCCTGCCGATCATTGCCTTGACGGCCAAGGCCATGAAGGGTGACCGCGAAAAATGCCTGGAGGCCGGGGCGTCCGATTATCTCGCCAAGCCGGTCAACACCGAGCAGCTCTTGTCGGCGCTGCGCATGTGGCTCCATCGGTAGGACAGAGACGCATGATGCCGGATCACGAGAAGGTCAACATTCTGCTGGTCGACGATCAGCCGTCGAAGCTTCTGAGCTACGAGGTCATCCTGCACGACCTCAGCGAGAACCTGATCAAGGCCTCCTCGGGCCGGGAGGCGCTGGAGCATCTGCTGAAGTCGGAAATTGCAGTGGTGCTGGTCGATGTCTGCATGCCCGACCTGGACGGGTTCCAGCTCGCGGCCATGATCCGCGAGCACCCGCGGTTCCAGAAGACCGCGATGATCTTTATTTCCGCCATTCATCTGACCGACATGGACCGGTTGCGCGGCTATGAGATGGGCGCGGTCGACTATGTTCCGGTGCCGGTCATTCCGGAAGTGCTGCGGGCCAAGGTGAAGGTCTTCGCGGAACTTTACCGCAAGACACGCCAGCTCGAGCGGGTGAATGCCGAGCTCGAAGGGCGCGTCTTCGCGCGGACCGCGGAGCTGGAAGCTTCGACCAAACAACTGCGGCAAAGCGAAGAGCGGCGCAGTCTCGCGCTGGTGGCCGGCAACATGGGCTCCTGGGACTGGAATCAGGAGACCGGAGATTGCCTGTGGGACGACGGGCAGTACCGCATCTTCGGCGTCGACCGAGGCCATTTCGCCGTGTCGGCCGAGAACGTGCGCGCGCTGGTTCACCCCGACGACTGGAGCCAGTTGCAGGATGCCGTGCAGAAGCTTCTCAAGGACCGCCAACCCACGCAGGCGGAGTTCCGGGTGAAGCGCCCGAACGGCGAGGTGCGCTGGTGTCACGGGAGCGCCGCGCCAAGTCTCGACCCGACCGGAAAGGTTGTGCGGATCAGCGGCGTGACGGTCGACATCACCGATCGCAAGCAGGCCGAAGAGCGTCAGACGCTGCTTGCCCGGGAGGTCGATCATCGCGCCAAGAACGCGCTCGCCGTCGTGCAATCGATTGTCCGGCTGACCCGCGCGCCCACCATCGAAGACTTCATTGCCGCGGTGGAAGGCCGCATCCGCGCGCTTTCGCGGGCGCACACGATTCTGTCGCTGTCGCGCTGGCAGGGCGCCGATCTGCACGGCCTGGTCGACGAGGAACTGGCCCCCTATCGCACCAGCGACGGTTCCAGGATCGAGGCTTCAGGCCCCCATGTGTCGCTGCGGCCCGCGGCCGCCCAGTGCCTGGCTCTCGCCCTCCACGAGCTTGTCACCAACGCCGCCAAATATGGAGCACTGTCCGCAGCGGCCGGCCGCGTCGAGATGAAATGGTCACTGACATCCGGAAACCTGGAGCTGCATTGGACCGAACACGGCGGGCCGGAAACCGTGGCGCCGACGGCCCCCGGCTTCGGCACGCGGATCATCAAAGCCAGCATCGAAGGACAGCTCGGCGGGCAAACGGCCTTCGAGTGGGCCACGGAGGGCGTCCGATGCTACCTTTCCGTGCCGCTCGGCAACGGCGTCTCGTCGCATATCTCAGGCAACGGACAGCACGCCCCGCTGAATCAGACCGCGCCGGTTCAACGCCCCATTGCGGTGCTCGGCAATCGCGTCCTGGTCGTTGAGGACGAAGCGCTGGTTGCGATGGCGATCCGCGAATCGCTCGACACGCTGGGATATTCGGTGGTCGGGCCTTGCAGCAAGATCACCGAGGCCGTCGTCGCGCTGCGGCACAACCGGGTCGACGCCGCCGTGCTGGACATCAATCTGGGCGGTGAATCGGTGTACCCGCTGGCGGATATCCTCAAGGCCGAGAATATCCCCTTCATCTTCGTGACCGGCTATGGCGGCGAAGAGCTCGACAGCCGATTTTCCACGGTCCCAATCCTGCAAAAGCCGATCGAGCCCAACGCCCTGCGAGCCGTGCTGATGCGCGGCACCCGCCATACGCATCCGCAGCACGCCCGGCCTGCCTCGATCGCGACGCTCTAAGGCGCATCATCCGGGCTTTCCAAGCGGCCGGCCCACGCGCCGGCCGCCCGGATTTTGCGGTCCTTGCGGTGCGGATCGCTGTGGTATCCTGTTCGCGCAAACTGCTTCGCCGGCCCGGAACGTCCCGGGCGGTAACCCGCATCCTCCATCCATCAGCCCCGCGACATGCCTGCATCGGAAACGGCCTCCACGGATACGCCATCGAAACGGCCGGTCGATGGGTCCGCCGAGGCCGCCTTGCCGGCGTCCCGCAACAGCCGGGCCTGGCATCACAGCATCGGCGGCAAGCTCCTGATCGCTTTCGGCCTGATCGCCGGGTTGTCCATCGGCGCGACCTTTCTTTCGCTGATGCGCTTCAACCAGATCGAGACCGTCCTCTACGGCCTGGTCGAAGTCAGCATGCCAGCGCTCAAGCTGTCGATGGACGTTCAGAGCCGGGCATCCGACGTAATCGAGACCGCCGGAGAAGTCGGCAACGCGCAGGATGAGATCGAGCGCTTCAATGGAATGGTCGCGGCCACCGAGCGCATCGGCATCCTGTGGCAGGCGATCGAAAAGCTTCGGGCCATCGTCGCCGACGAGCAGACGATGCTGCCGATCCAGGCGCTGGTCGCCCGCATCGATTCCCAGGTCGGCGATCTCAATCGGACCGTGGGCGAAGGGATCTCGGCGAGCCAGGCGCCGGCAAGGATCTTTCAGCAAATTGGCACCACAACCACCACGGCGAATTCTGCATTTGCCTCTCTTCTCGAAAAGCTGAACACCGCTCAGGCGACCTCTCCCCGCGCGACACAAAGTATCCGACTCGCGGAGCTTCATGACCTGCGCAGCGACTTCAACGACGCTGTCAGAATCATGAACAGCGTCCGCCAGGCCAACAGCGGTGATGCACTCCGCGTGCTGCGCAAGCAGTTCGACGAGACTTTCAATGAACTCCAGACCGGCCTGGAAAAGCTGAAGCAGGACCAGGATGCCGCCAGGGACGCGGTGGACGCCGTTGCAGCCGCGACGCAGGCCCTGGCTTTTCACGCAACCGTCAGCGCAGGCGTCTTCGCGTTACGCGAGCAATTCCTTCGTGTCAGGGCATCAATCGCATCGATTACCCGATCGCTCAAAGCCGACGGCACGAAGCTCCGCGAGATGGTATCGACCATTGTCGCGGACGCGGAAAAGCAGGCCGCCGAATCGCAGCGAGCATCCGCCAGCGCCATCGATGCGAGCCGCATCTGGCTGCTGCTGATCACGCTCTCGACTCTGGTCATCGCCGGATTGATCGTCTGGCTGTTCGTGCATCGCTACGTCGTATCGCGACTCGACGCGCTCGCCGACAGCATGCTCGGCATCGCCCGCGGCAACCTCGCAACGCCTATTCCCGCGGCCGGCCCGGACGAGCTTGGAGAAATGAGCCGGGCGCTCGGCGTCTTCCGCGACAACGCGCGCGAGATCCAGACCGCGAGGGATCAGGCCATCGCGGCACGGACCGAGGCCGAGGCGGCGTCCCGCGCCAAGTCGAGCTTCCTCGCCAACATGAGCCACGAGCTGCGAACCCCGCTCAACGCGATCATCGGCTACAGCGAAATCCTGGCCGAAGACGCGACCGACCGCGGCGACGACGCGAGCGTGCGCGACCTTCAGAAAATTCAATCCGCGGGCAAGCATCTGCTCGGGCTGATCAACAGCGTTCTCGACCTCTCCAAGATCGAGGCCGGGCGGATGGACGTCTATCTCGAGCAGGTCAACCTCGCGCAGCTGGTCGACGAGGTCCGCGTCATGGTTCAGCCGCTGGTCGAAAAGAACGGCAACCGGCTGGCGATCGACTGTCCGTCTGGCATCGGCGCGATGCGCACGGACCTGACCAAGATCAAGCAGTCCCTGATCAACCTCCTGAGCAATGCAGCCAAATTCACCGAACAAGGCGAGGTCGGCCTGAGCGTCGCGCGTCGGGACGCTGCCGACGGCCGCTCTCACATCGCGTTCAAGGTGTCGGACAGTGGCATCGGCATGACCGATGAGCAGATGGGCCGGCTCTTCGAAGCCTTTGCGCAGGCCGATTCCTCGACCACCCGGAATTTCGGCGGCACGGGCCTCGGTCTCGCCATCACCAAGCGCTTTGCCACCCTGCTCGGAGGCACGGTGAGCGTGACAAGCAAGTCCGGCCAAGGTTCGACCTTCATCCTGGACTTGCCGGACCATCCGGTCATCGCGGCGACCCTGGCGCCGCAGTTCAAGGCTTCCGCGGGCGGCGCCGAGGGAGTGGGATTGACCGTGCTCGTGGTCGACGACGACCCCGCGGTGCATGACGTGCTCACGCCGACGCTGACCAAGAACGGCTATCGCGTCATCCATGCGCGCGACGGCGCGGAGGCCCTGGCAATACTCCGCAAATCGCCGCCTGACGTCATGACGCTCGACGTCATGATGCCGAATGTGGACGGCTGGTCGGTGCTGGCGGAAATGAAATCGGACCCCGCGCTGGCGCACATCCCAGTGATCATGCTGACCATTGTCGACGATCGCAATCTCGGCTGGTCGCTCGGCGCCTCCGAGTACATGACCAAGCCGATCGACCGCGAACGGCTGGTGGCGCTGGTGCATCGCTTTACCAATCGCAGCGCGGACGCCGTGGTGCTGATCGTCGACGACGATCCCGAGGTCCGCAACGTCGTCAGCGCGACGCTGCGCAATGCCGGCCTGAAGGCGGCGGAGGCGGTCAACGGCCGGGCGGCGATCGAGTGGCTGGCCGGAAATCCGCCGCCAAACCTCGTGTTGCTCGATCTGATGATGCCGGAGATGGACGGTTTCCAGTTCCTCGAGCATCTGCAGGCGCATCCCGACAAGCTCAAGATGCCGGTCGTCGTCCTGACCGCGAAGGACCTGACCGCCGCGGAAAGAGCCTTTCTTGCGGAACGAACCGTTCTGGTGCTCGGCAAGTCCTCGCAGCCGATCGCAAGCCTCGCGACGGTTCTGTCGGCGATCGCGACGCAAAAGCACAATGCCGACAATCCCGGGACGCGAATTCAGGAAGCGTCAAACTGACGGTGGCCAATGCCGAAAATTCTTCTGGTCGAAGACAACGAGATGAACCGGGACATGCTGTCGCGCCGCCTCGCGCGCAACGGCTTCGAGGTGGTGATCGCGGTCGACGGCGGCCAGGGCGTGGCCATGGCGACGTCCGAGAAGCCCGACCTGATCCTCATGGATATGAGCCTGCCGGTGCTCGACGGCTGGGAAGCCACGCGCCGGGTGAAGGCCGACCCAGCGACCAAGGCGATCCCGGTGATCGCGCTGACCGCCCACGCCATGGCCGAAGACAAGGAAAAGTCGCTTGCGGCTGGCTGCGACGATTTCGACACCAAGCCGGTCGAGCTGCCGCGCCTGCTTGGGAAGATCCAGGCACTGCTCGGCAGATAACGCACCAAACAGGCACTCCAGATCGACACGCCGCATAACACCATGACCGCTCCCGACGGCAGCGACGAAGCACGGCGCATCCAGCGCGCTCTGCTTGCGCATTTGCGGCAGGAGTTCCTCGCACCGGCGTCAGCCATTGTCGGCTATACCGAAATCCTGATCGAGGATGCGAGAAAGCTGTCGCTCGATGCCTATCTTCCCGATCTCGAGCGGATTCAGAGTGCGGGCCGTTCACTGCATTCCCTTCTGCAATCGGTTCTCGCCCACGAACACGCCAATGACCAGGTCATTTTCGACCGCGCCAAGCTCCGGCACGACCTCCGCACGCCCATCAACGCCATCAAGGGATACGGCGAAATGCTTGCGGAGGATGCGGCAGGCCAGCACGAGGTGTTGCTGGCGGACCTCGGCAAGCTTTTGACGGCCGCGGACGGCGTTCTCAGGCTCATCGATGCGCTGGTCGATTTTCGTGGCGACACGGCGGACGGCGCCGGCACACGGCCGCCGACCGGCATGAGCGGCGCCGTGGAAGCGGTCCGGGCCATTCGCGACGTTGCTACGGTCGCGGTCGAGTCCGATATCCGCGGACGCATTCTGATCGTCGACGACAACGCGTCGAACCGCGATCTGCTCGGCCGTCAACTGGTCCGCGCCGGCCACACCGTCGCGGAGGCGGAAGGCGGAGAGGCGGCGCTGGCCAGGCTCGAGAGCGAAGATTTCGACCTCATCCTGCTCGACATGATGATGCCGGACATCAGCGGCTATGAAGTCCTGTGCCGGCTAAAAGCCAAATCCGCCACGCTCGACATTCCGGTCATCATGATCTCGGCGCTGGACGATCTGGGGAGCGTCACGCGCTGCATCGAGGCCGGCGCAGTCGACTATCTGCTCAAGCCGTTCGATCCTACCCTGCTGCGGGCGCGTATCGGATCGAGCGTGGAGAACAAGATCCTTCGTGACCGCGAAAAACTGATGGTCGAAGAGCTCCGCCGCGAGAAAGCGCGATCGGAGAATCTGTTGCTGTCGATCCTGCCGCGTTCCGTTGTCGACCGCATCAATGCCGGCGAAACGATGATTGCCGATCACGCCGACGAGGTCAGCATCGTGTTTGCCGACATCGTGGGCTTCACGCGAATGGCCGGGCGCCAAACGCCGGGCGAACTGGTCCGGTTTCTCAATTCCATCTTCACGGCCTTCGACGAACTCTCGACCCGCTTCGGCGGCGAGAAGATCAAGACCATCGGCGACGCCTACATGGTCGCCTTTGGGCTTCCCGACCCGCGCCCGGATCATGCCGAGGCCGCCGTGCTTCAGGCGCGAGCCATGCTGGGCGAGATCGGCCGGTTTCGCGCCAGTGACGGTGCGGAGATCAGCCTGCGGATCGGCATCCACACCGGGCCCGCCGTCGCAGGCGTGATCGGCCAGCGAAAGTTCTCGTTCGACGTATGGGGCACGACGGTGAACATCGCGAGCCGCATGGAGTCGCTTGGCGAGCCCGGAAAAATTCACGTCAGCGAAGCCGTCGCACAGACGCTGGCCGGCCGGTTTTCGTTCGTCGACCGCGGCCTGATCGATGTCAAAGGTGCAGGCGCGATGCGGACGTTCTTCCTGGACGGACCCGCATAGAGCGCCGCCCGATTTCCGCGACTACTTTCTGACCAGCGGCGGTGGGTGGTACGCGCCGCCGGCAACCTCCTTGGCCGGTCCATAGAAGCGGTATGTCAGGTTGTATCGTTTGCCCGCCTGCGTCGGCAGCCAGTTGGATTCGGGAACCCCCTCGGGCTGCCTCGGTCCGAACGCCAGCGTGAGCGAACCGTCGGCATTGGGTTTGAGCGCAGACTGGTTGCTCAGACGGTGGCGATTGAGCGGGTTGGCAAGGACCTGAAGCTTGTCGCTATCGACCGCGATGACGGACCAGAAGTAGCGCGCTTTCGAACCCGGCAAGGCGTCGGCCGGATGAGTCTGAAGATATGTCAGGTTGCCGTCAAAGCCCTGCGCCCCGATATGGACCGCTTCCTTGGTATTGTTCGTCCAGATGCCGGTGAAGTTGGCGATCGACCGCATCTGGTAATCGCTGCCCCAGTTGCCGGCGGCCCGCGGATGCATCCATCCGTTCACCGCCTTGCCCATCTTCGGGATCGCGGCGAGAAACGCCGGGATCGCCCGCTTGCGGACCGCATCGTCGATCCGCGCGCGCTCCGCCGGATCGGCAACGGCCTTGGCGACCGCGATCGCCTTCTCCTGGACGCCGACCATGCCCCGGTTGATGTCCGGTTCGCTGGCGAGAATTTCCTGGGTCTTTTCGAAACCCTCGACCCCCGGCAGCTTGTCGTTGCCGAACGTGAACTCAACCACCGCCTTGTCGACCTTTGGCGAACCGGTCGCCTTCATGGTGATCTTCTTTTGCAGCCCAATTGCCTCGGCGGGATTGGCGCCAAGCTCGATCCGCACCAGCACGCGTGACTTCCGGCTGGGAACATCGACCCGCCGCACTCCCTTCGGCAGCGGCAGCTTGGCGTCCTTGAGGCACAGCGCGAACTTTCCGGAAGCATGTTTCGGATAGTTCCGTTCGTTGATGTTGGCGGTGACTTCGGCCCAGCCGTTGAGCACCTGCACGGTGTAGTAGCGGCCCTTGATGTCCGGCAGCTCGATCAGCGTGCAGCTTGTCTCGTCTACCGCCACCCAGGCTTCGCTCAAGGCAATGTCGAGATTCGGGCTGGCCGAGCCTGAGCCGCCGGGTTCGCGATGGATAATCTGATTCCACTTGAAGCCCTCTTTGAAATCGAGGGTTTCCTGCCGCAGCACCAGCCAGCGGCCGAGCATGTAGTGATAGGCATCGACAATGTCCCTGTCGGTCAGACGCGCGAGCTGCGCCTGCGCCGATGGGACCGGCGAGAAACCGCACAAGACACCACATGCGACAAGAAAGGCGGCGCACGCCGTTCGGGTCGCTGTCATCGCTGTCTCCCGCGCGCGGCTCGATGCTCTCAAAACACGTCCGGCCCAGCCCGTCGGACCGAGGTCCAGAGGCTAAGCCGGATCGTTGAAATCGCCAACAGGAAGGCGGCGCAGGAATCGCAAAGATTCAGGTGTGTTGCCGCCGGCACGGGGCCCCCGCCGCCGGGCAGGATGCCATGGCGTGCCATAACGCCGCGGCTCAGGGCGGCCCGCTCACAGGTGGAAGTCCGTCGCATTGAGCGTGTAGGCGCCGTTGATCTGGATCTGGAAGTCGACGGTGCCGTTTCCGTCGATGTCGCCGGAGACGAGGGTGTTGCCGAACGAGGTGGACTGCCGCAACTGGCCGGCGACCCCGCTGAAGGCGGCTGTGCCGATGAACGAGAACGCGTCGTCGGCCCCACCCGTGATGGCGTCGAGCGCCGAAAGGTCGACCACGTCGTCGCCCTGCACGAAGTCCGTGATCTGGTCGCGGGTCGGCTTGGTGCTGCCGCTGTCGGTCAGCGCGGCGTACACGAACTGGTCGTGGCCCGCCCCGCCGGTCAGCAGATCGCCGTCGCCGCCGCCGGTGATCACATCGTCGCCGTCGAGGCCCAAGAGCGTGTTGCCGCCGCTGTTGCCGGTCAGCGTGTTGTTGAGCCCGTTGCCGGTGCCGGTGACCGACGACGTTCCGGTCAGGATCAGCTTCTCGATGAACTGGCCGTCCGCGCTGTCGAGCGAGAACGTCACGCTGGACTGAACCGTGTCGGTGCCGCCCGTGGACGAGCCCTCGATCGCCCGGTCACCGATGTTGTCGACCACGTAGGTGTCGTTGCCGGTGTCGCCGTACATCGTGTCGCCACCCGCACCGCCATTCAGCGTGTCGTCGCCGGACAGCCCCATCAGCACGTTTGCGGCGGTGTTGCCGGTCAGCGTGTCGTTGTGGGTCGAGCCGGTCAGGTTCTCGACCTGCTGGATCGTGTCGAGGCCTGCGCCCACGGTATCCTGCGCCGTGGTCAGCGCCAGCGTCACCGTGACGCCCGCGGTCGAGTTCAGGTAGGTCGCGGTGTCGCCGATCGTGCTGTTGACCCCGCCCACCAGCTTGTCGTTGCCGAGACCGCCCTCCAGCACGTCGTCGCCGCCAAGACCCGACAGCACGTTGTCGCCGGTGTTGCCGGTGATGATGTTGTCGCTGACGTTGCCGGTCGCCGCCACGCTGGCGCCGCCCGTCAGCGTCAGGATCTCGACCCGCACCGAGTTCGCCACATTGAGCGAGATGCCCAGTGAGGCGAACACCGTATCGATGCCGTCCGATGCCCCTGCCTCGTTCACCACGTCGGCGCCGGTGTTGACGATATAGGTGTCGTTGCCCGCCCCGCCGGTCATGACGTCGCCGCCGGTGCCGCCGTCGAGCCAGTCGTTGCCGTCGCCGCCGTCGAGCGTATCCGCCGCGCCGCCGCCGTTCAGGGTGTCTGCCGCCAAGCCCCATCAGCGCGTTTCCGCCGCTCGAGCCGGTCAGCGTGTCGCCGTGGGCGGAGCCGATCAGGCCCTCCACCGTCGACAGGGTATCGGTTCCGGCGCCCAGGGTGTTTTGCGCCCCCACGATCTCCAAGCTTACCGTCACCGCCGAGGTGGCGCTCGCATAGGAGGCCAGGTCGCCGCCCCCGCCATTGCCGTTCAGCGTGTCGTCCCCGAGCCCGCCCTCCAGCACGTCATCGCCGCTGCCGCCCGACAGCGTATTGTTGGCATCGTTGCCGGTCAGCGTGTTGTTCAGCCCGTTGCCGGTGCCGTTAATGGCCGAGAGCCCGGTCAGCGCCAGGTTCTCGACGAACTGCAGCGGCGTGGTGTTGAGCGTGAATGTCGCGGCCGACCGGATCGTGTCGGTGCCCTCGCCGTCCGCCTCGACCACCGTGTCGGTGCCTTCCATCACATAGGTGTCGTCGCCGAGCCCCCCGGTCAGCGTGTCGAGGCCGGTCCCGCCATCCAGCAGGTCGTTGCCCTCGCCTCCGGTCAGCGCATCGTTGTCGGCGCCGCCGTTCAGCGTGTCGTTGCCGATCCCGCCGTCCAGCGTGTCGTCGCCCGCATCGCCGCTCAGCGTGTCGTTGCCGACCCCGCCGTCCAGGGTGTCGTTGCCGGCATCGCCGTTCAGCGTGTCGTTGCCGTCGAGGCCGCGCAGCAGGTTCGCCCCGCCGTCGCCGGTCAGCACGTCGGCCTTGCTGCTGCCGGTCAGGTTCTCGATCCCCGACAGCGTGTCGAGGCCCGCCGCGACGGTGTTCTGCGCACCGGCCGCGCCGAGGCTGACCGTCACGCCCATCGTGCCGCCCAGGTGCTCGTAGCTCGCGGTGTCGCCGCCCGCCCCGTGGGCGCCGCCGGTCAGCGCGTCGTTGCCGGTGCCGCCTTCCAGCACGTCGTCGCCCGACCCGCCGTCCAGCGTGTCATTGTCCGACCCGCCGTCCATCGTGTCGTTGCCGTCGAGCCCGGTCAGCACGTTGGCAAAGCCGTTGCCGGTCAGGTTGTCGCCGTGGTTGGAGCCCTTCAGGTTCTCGAAGGTCCGGACCAGGTCGATGCCGGCGCCGATCGTGTCCTGCGGCGTGATCACCGACAGGCTGACCGTCACCCCCGCCGCGGCGTGCTCGTACGAAACGGTGTCGCCAACCGAACCGTTGCTCTGGCCGCCCAGCGTATCGTCGCCGGGGCCGCCTTCCACCGTGTCGTCGCCGCCGTTGCCGTCGATCGTGTCGTTGCCGCCCAGCCCCTGGATGTTGTCGTTACCGTTCAGCCCGAAGATCGCATCTTCCTCCGACGTCGGCAGCGGCTGGCCCGCGACCGTCGTCGTCGCGTTGATGGTGTCGTTGCCGCCCGAGCCGTTGATCGTTACGCCGACCACGTTGGTGAGCGAGATCGTGAACACCTCGTCATAGGTGTTGTCGGCGGCATCCGTGACCCGCACCGTGACGTTGTGGGACGTGGCCTGCTCGTAGTCGAGCGCGCCGGTCACCACCAGGTTCGAGCCGCTGATCCCAAACCGGCCACCGGCGTTGTCCACCAGCGAGTATGTGAAAGTCTCGTCCGCATCGGGATCGACAGCCGACAGGGACCCTACGAACGTCCCCGCCGCGCTGTTCTCCACGACGGTCGCCGCTCCCGACAGATCGATGTCCGTCGGGTCCTCGTTGACGTTCGACACGTTGACCGTGAACTGCTTGTCGAACGTATTGTTCGCAGAATCCGTCACACGGACCGTGATCGAATGCGATGCGGCCTGCTCGTGGTCCAGCGCACCCCCAACCACCAAGTTGGAGCCATCGACGCCAAACCGGCCGCCGGCGTTGTCGACCAGCGAGTATGTGAAAGTCTCGTCCGCATCGGGATCGACAGCCGACAGGGACCCTACGAACGTCCCCGACGGGCTGTTCTCCACGACGGTCGCCGCTCCCGACAGATCGATGTCCATCGGGTCCTCGTTGACGTCGCCAATATGGAACGAATAGGTCGCGCTGACCGCGTCCGGGCTGGCGCCGACGGCGGCATCGTCCACGGAGACTTCGACCTCGAGCGCCGATCTTATCTCGAAGTCGAGTACGGTTCCCGCCTTGAGATAGAGCGAGCCGCCAACGATCTCGAACGACGTGGCATCGTTGCCGCCCAGCGCGAGCACGTTGCTGCCCAGCGCGTCGTCGGTCACCACGATGTCCGCCACCTTGATGGCGCCCGCAGTGGACGTGTCCTCGGCGATCGAGGACGTGACGTTTGCAAGCGAAACCGCGGTGGGCGCTTCGTTCGCGTCGGCGGCACCGATGGTGAAAGCCTTGTCGAAGGTGCCGTTGAACGAGTCGGTCACCCGAACGACGATGCCGTAGGTCGCAGCCGTCTCGAAATCGATCGACCCCGCTGCGACGAGCGAATTTCCGCTGATGGCAAATCGCCCGCCCGCATCGTCCAGCAGCGAGAACGTTGACGTGTCGCCCGCATCGGGCTCGGTGGCCGAGAGCGTCCCAACCAGGGTGCCCGGCGCGACATTCTCGGTCACGGTCAGCGACGACAGCGCGATGTCCGTCGGCGCCCGGTTGCCGAGGCTGAACGCGAACTGGCTGTTCGGAGAGGCGCCGTAGTCCAGCGTGTTGATGTCGTCGACCAGGACGGTGCCCGCAATCGTACCGTCGGTGGCCCACAGCTCCACCCCGGTCGCGGGTTCATAGACGGAGAAGTACAATCGTCCGCCATAGGTGCCCTGGAACTGCGGGCTGCCGCTCGAGGAGCCGGGATAGAAATCCCGGAGCTGGAACGTGCCCGGGCCGGTGCCGTCGGTGACCCACAGTTCTGTGCCGGTGAGCCCGTCGTTGGCCAGGAACACAACCTTGCCGTTGATGGCCGTCAGGCTGGAGGGGCTGGAGCTCGCAGCACCGGGCGCGATGTCCTTCACCAGTACGGTGCCGGCCTCCGTGCCGTCGGTCACCCAAAGCTCGGTGCCGGTGCTGGCGCCGCCGTTGGCGGTGAAGAAAACCTTGTTGCCGACGACCGTGAACGATTGCGGCAACGAGTGATTGGTGCCGGGATTGATGTCCTTGAGCAGCACCGTGCCTTCCGGCGTACCGTCCGACCTGAACAGCTCCTGCCCGGTCAGAACGGTGAAGGCTGCGATGATCGCGGTGCCGTTCAGATCGACGATTTGCTGGGGGGAGGATCCGGCCGTCGCGTTGTTAATGTCCCGGACCAGCATGGTGCCGGCCGCGGTGCCGTCGGTCACCCACAATTCCGCGCTGGCCTGAGGCGTGTAACCCTTGAAAAAAAGCTTGTCGCCGACGACTGTCAAATTGATTGGGGAGCCGCTGCTGGCGCCCGGATTGGTGTCCTTGAGCAGAGTGGTGCCGGCCGCGGTCCCGTCGGTGATCCAGAGCTCGTTGCCGCTGATGCCGTCATTGGCGGTGAACACCAGACGGCTGCCCAGAACGGTGAAATTGTCGGCGGTCGAACTGCCGGTTCCGGGAGCGATATCCTTCAGGAGCTGCGTGCCCGCGGCGGTCCCGTCGGTGATCCAGATCTCTTGGCCGTAGGTTGCGTCGCCGCCACGGAATATGACGCGATCGCCAAACCTGGTCAGATATTGCGGTGAGACGCCGGATAGCACCAGCGAGGTGCCGGCTACGGTGCCGTCGGTCGACCAAAGCCCAATGCCGGTAGACGTACCGTTGCTCGCAGTCGTAGCGGCGTAGAACAACAATTTGTCGTTCAGGACCGCTGAGGAGTCGAAAGTCGTATTCGCTGACCCCGGGCTGAACTCCTTGAACAGGGTTGTACCAGCGACGGTGCCATCCGTGGTCCAGAGTTCCTGACCATTCGTCGGGTTGAAGGCATAAAAGAACAGCTTGGAGCCGAGCTGAGCCTCTCCGACGAAAAAGCGAACGTCGCCGCTGCTTCCCGGGTAGATATCCTTGAGCAATGATGTGCCGGCCGCCGTGCCGTCGGTCACCCAGAGCTCGTTCCCGTTCACGCCGTCGTTGGCCTTGAAGACAACCAGGTTGCCCAGCGTCCTGAAAATATTGGAAAATGAGATCGAACTGCCGCTTCCGCTGTTGATGTCCTTGAGCAGCATCGTGCCGGACGACGACCCGTCGCTTATCCAAAGTTCACTTCCGCTGGTGCCGTCATTGGCTGAAAAAAAGAGCTTGTTGCCCGCCACCGCGAAATTCAGACCAGCGCCGCCTGCCGCACCTGGTACGATCTCCTTGAAAAGCGACGTTCCCGCCGTGGTGCCGTCGGTCGACCAAAGCTCCGAGCCATTGACCCCGTCCGATGCGCGAAAAATGAGCCTGTCACCGAATTGGATGAAGCTGTCGGGGAAGGAGCCGGCACTGCCTGGGTTGATGTCTTTCAGGAGGACGGTGCCGTCGAGCGTACCGTCGCTCACCCAAAGCTCGCTGCCGCTGACGCCGTCAGTGGCCTGGAAGAAGCCAAGGCCGTTGAGCCCCGCGACCGCCGACAGCGACAAATCGAGGGTCGACGTTTCGATGTCGACCGCGCGCCGCGTGCCGGCGGCCGTTCCGTCGGTGACCCAGAGCTCGTTGCCGCCGGTGGGATCGGCCGCTGTGAAATAGAGCTTGTCGCCGATCTGGCGAAATAGCGAGGGACTGGAATTGCCCGAGCCGGGATAGATGTCCGCAAGCAGCGTCGTGCCGGCCACCGTGCCGTCGCTGATCCAGAGCTCGGTGCCGGTGGCGCTGCCGCCGCTGGCGGCAAAGACCACCTTGCCGGCGTAGCTGACGAGCTGCGAGATATTGGAACTGGCCGAGCCGGGGTTGATGTCCTTCAGAAGCACCGTCCCACCCGGTGTCCCGTCGGTCGCCCACAGCTCCGTACCGTGAACGCCGTCATTGGCGAGAAACACGGCTGTTGTGCCGACCACGACCGCCGACCCGGGAAAGGAGCTGCTGGCGCCGGGGTTGATGTCCATCAGCAGCACCGTGCCGGCTTCGGTGCCGTCGGTGATCCAGAGCTCCTGGCCGGTTCCGGCCCCGGTGGCAGCAAACAGCAGCTTGTCGCCGAACGACGTGAAGCGGAGCGGGCCCGATCCGGTCGTGCCCGGAACGATGTCCTTCAGCAGGACGGTGCCTTCCGCCGTTCCGTCGGTGACCCACAGCTCGTTGCCTTGCGCCGCGGTGGTGGCCTGGAAGAACAGCCGTCCGCCGAACGACTGGAACGCCTGCGGGGTCGAGTCCGCCAGACCCGGATTGATGTCCTTCAGCAAGACCGTTCCTGCGGCCGTGCCGTCGGTGACCCAGAGCTCGATGCCGTTGATGCCGTCGTTGGCCCGGAACACCGCCTTGCCGCCCACCGACCAGAGATCGGCCGGCCGAAGTTCCTGGGTCGTGAGATTGAGGTTGGCGATGCGAGCCGTGCCCGCGGCGGTGCCGTCGGTTTTCCAGAGTTCTGCACCGGTCGGGCCGTCGTTCGCCGTAAACAGAACCGCGTTGCCGACCTTGATCAGCCAGGACGGTGTGGAGCTCCCCGCCCCCGGAACGATGTCTTTCAGAATCGAGGTGCCTTCCGGCGTTCCGTCGGTCGCCCAAAGCTCGCTGCCGTTGGCCGCATTCGTCGCGGTGAACAGCACGCGATTGCCGAACTGGGTGAGGTATCCCAGGGAGCTGCTTGCCGTGCCCGGATTGATGTCGCTGAGCAGCAAGGTGCCGGCCGCCGTTCCGTCAGTGACCCACAGCTCCTGACCGTTGGATGCGGTGGTCGCCACGAAGATCAGCTTGTTGCCGAGCTGCGTGAATTTGTCCGGGTTCGAGCTCGAGGTGCCGGGATTGATGTCCTTGAGCAGCGCGGTTCCGCCCGGCGTTCCGTCGGTCGCCCACAGCTCAATGCCGGTCGAGCCGGCCGCCCGAAACACCAGCTTTTCGCCCAGCAGGAAGAACGAGTTCGGCGACGAGGAGGACGTGCCGGTGTTGATGTCCGAGAGCAGCACTGTTCCGGCGACCGTGCCGTCGGTCGCCCACAGCTCCTGGCCGTTCGCCGCCGTGGTGGCGGCGAACACCAGCCGGTTGCCGACCCGGACGAACGAGCCCGGATTCGAGCTCGCCGAACCGGCGTTGATGTCCTTCAGCAGGATCGTGCCGTCGGAGGTGCCGTCGCTGGCATAGAGCTCGGTCCCGGAGGTGAAGGTCGTGGCCGCGAACAACACCTGATTGTTGAGAACGGTGAACCCGGAGGGACTGGAATCGTAGATGCCGAGCGTCGCGCTCTGCTGCAGGTCTTTCAGCATCACGGTGCCGGCCTGGGTGCCGTCGGTGACCCAGGGCTCGAATTCCGTTGAAGCCCTCGTAGCCGCTGCCGTTCGTGCCGCGGAAAAACATCTTGCCGTCGAGCACCGCCGTCGTCGGAGCGGCACCGGAGTTCAGGGTGCCTGGATTGAAATCCCTGAACAGGACGGTGCCCGACGCGGTGCCGTCGGTCACCCACATTTCCTGCCCATGAGCCGCATCCGTGGCGGTGAAAAAGATCCTGTCGCCGAACGCCACCAGATTCTGCGGCGACGACCCTGCGCTGCCCGGATTGATGTCCTTCAGCAGAACGGTGCCCGCCGCGGTGCCGTCGGTGACCCAGAGCTCCGAACCGCTGACGCCGTCATTGGCGGCAAAGTACACCTTGTCGCCGAGGTACCACATCTGACCGACGCTGGATGAAGCGGAGCCGGGGTTGATATCCCTGAGCAGAACGGTTCCGGACTCGGTGCCGTCGCTCACATACAACTCGCTGCCGTGAATTCCATCGTTGGCGGTAAAGACCGTCGCTGGCGTCCCCGCCGTCACCTGGATGGTGAAGGTCTGCGTCCTCGTCGCGCCGCTCAGGTCGGTGGCGGTCACGTCGATCGCGTAGTTGCCGAGCGGCGCCGATGCCGCTTTCACAACCAGCTTGTTGCCGCCGACGATCTCGAAGTTGCCGGAGGGATCCGACAGCGAGAACGCCACCTGGTCGCCCGGGTCCTGATCGACGCCCGATATCGTCGCCACCACCGTGCCGGCGGAAGAATTCGCAAGAATCTTCTTTGCGGACAGCGAAATGGACGTCGGCGCGTGGTTGAGATCGGCGAGCGCGACCGTCCCGTCCGCAAACTGGAAGTTCTCAACGCTGGAAACGGTGTCGGTGCCTTCGGGGCTGTCTACGCGCAGGTCGCGCACGCTGACGCTGCCGCCGGAAAGCGTCACCGCATAGTCGTCGCGTTCTCCCGAGAAGACGGCGGTGTCGACACCCGCATTTCCGACCAGCGTGTCGTTGCCGGCTCGCCCGATCAGCCGGTCGTCGCCGGAGAAGCCGGCGATCAGGTCCGCGCCCGCGGCGCCTTCGATGGTGTAGCTGCGCGAGGTCAGGATCGCATCGAGCGCGGTGGAATTGCCGCCCTGCGCCGCAGCCACGGCGTCGACCAGCGCGACCGCGTCCTGCATCCAGTTGGTGGCGAGCGCCATTTCGACGCCGTCGATGCCGATCCGGAAGTTGGTGATCAGGCCGCCGGTCAGGGCGGAGCCGGCGCCGTAGGTGAAGTTCGATCCGTAGAAGACGACGGCGTCCGTCGGAGTATTGTAGAAAAACTGGCCGACATTGCCGGCGCCATAGACGCCGGATGCCAGCACCGCGGAGAGCTTGGCCAGAGGATCGCCCGCACCGTTGGCGTTGGTGACGAGGACGTGCGGCAGCGAGGTGGGCACACCCTCGCGCGGATCGGCAATCGCCATATGGATGGCGAATTCCGATGTGTCGGCGACGTGGCTGCCGTCCTGCCACACCACCACGACACGCCCGTCGGCCAGCGTCGCGGTGTCCGCATCCGTTTGGCCGCCGGCAGTGAACGCATTCAGGCGAAGCTGTGTGCCGACCTTGTTGCCCAGCTCGTCGAAACGCTGGCCGTGGATATCGACATTGTTGGTCGCCGTCTGGCTCCAGTCGTCCCACACTGCCATGAAGCCGCCGTCGAGCAGCGCGGTGACCGACGGATAGTATTGCGCCTCCGCCGTGACCGTGTTGACGACGAACTCCTCGCCGACCTTGCCGCCGGTGGCCGTAAAGACCTGGCCGCGGATCGCCCAGGAGCTGGTGTCGGCGCCGGTCGCGCTGCCGTCGATCCAGGTCACGACAAAGCCGCCGCCGGTCAATCCCGTGACGCTCGGATTGAACTGGTAGCCAGTGGCGGTCGTATTGACCGTCAGGATCGCGCTGACGTTCGTGTGAGACGTCTGATTGAACGAGAAAACCTGCGCTTCCACCGTCCAGAGATTTCCATCGCCTGCAGCCGGCGTGGTCTGCGTCCAGGCCGCGACGAAGTTGCCGTTCGACAGCGTGGCGAGAGAGACATTTCGCTCCTTGCCGCCGTTATCGTAGTCATGGCCGAAGATCCGGGTGCCCGAGAGCGCCTGGCCGTCGGCATTGAAATGGCGCAACTCGAGATGTTCATTGGATGCGTCCGAATATCGCCAGGCCGCGACAAAGCCTCCATCGGGGCGCGCGATGATATCGGCGAGATATTGATTGCCGAACGGATCGTCGCTGTTGATCAGGATCTCGCCGCCGACCTTGGCCCCGGTCTGCGAGAGGATCTGGCCGCGGACCGCCCAGACGCTGGTGTCTCCGCCCGTGGCACTGGCGTCTGTCCAGACGACGGCCACGTTGCCGTTGGCAAGCTGAACCGCCACCGGGCTGAACTGGTCACTGACGGTCGTGGTGTTGACGACGAAGTCGGCGCCCAGGGGATTGCCGTTTGCATCGAGGAAACGGGCGCGGACCGAACTGCCGGTCGTGTCATCGCCGGCATGGCTGTTGTCCTGCCAGACGACCACGAATCCGCCGTTCGCAAGCGCGGTTACGGACGGCTCGGCCTGATTGCCAGCGGTTGTCGTGTTGACAATAAATTCGCTGCGCCATCCCACTGGCGTCGTCGACATTGTTCCCCCTTGGACGACCGATCCGCATTTGGCGCAGAATGCGTCGAGTTGACCAATCCCCAGAAATGACGAATTAGCACGGGGCCCGAAAATTAAGAAAGCAATATGACCTTCAGTATTCTAAAGCCATCACGTCAATCTTACCGCGCAATAGTTTTGCTGCTCAAACCAGCACGCACAGTTATCCGGCATAATGCCGGTGCATGAACGAGCCAGCAGTCCGGGAAACCCTGACGGTTCTTCCGCCGGAACCATGGGTCCATTCCCGATCGACGCGCCGGATGACACCGCGCCATGGCGCCTGACTTCGCGGCGAACCGCTTACAGGTGGAAGTCGGTCGCGTTGAGCGTGTAGGCGCCGTTGATCTGGATCTGGAAGTCCGCGACGCCGTTGCCGTCCACGTCACCCGAGACGATCGTGTTGCCGAACGAGGTGGACTGCCGCAACTGGCCGGCGACCCCGCTGAAGGCGGCCGTGCCGATGAACGAGAACGCGTCGTCGGCCCCGCCCGTGATGGCGTCGAGCGCCGAAAGCTCGATCACATCGTCACCTTGCACGAAGTCCGTGATCTGGTCGCGGGTCGGCTTGGTGCTGCCGCTGTCGGTCAGCGCGGCGTACACGAACTGGTCGTGGCCCGCCCCGCCGGTCAGCAGATCGCCGTCGCCGCCGCCGGTGATGACGTCGTCGCCGTCGAGGCCCAGCAGCGTGTTGCCGCCGCTGTTGCCGGTCAGCGTGTTGTTGAGCCCGTTGCCGGTGCCGTTGACCGACGACGTTCCGGTCAGGATCAGCTTCTCGATGAACTGACCGTCCGCGCTGTCGAGCGAGAACGTCACCCGTGACTGCACGGTGTCGATGCCGCCGGTGGACGAGCCCTCGATCGTCCGGTCACCGATGTTGTCGACCACGTAGGTGTCGTTGCCGGTGTCACCATACATCGTGTCGCCGCCCGCGCCGCCATCCAGCATGTCGTCGCCGGACAGCCCCATCAGCACGTTGGCAGCGGTGTTGCCGGTCAGCGTGTCGTTGTGGGTCGAGCCGGTCAGGTTCTCGACCTGCTGGATCGTGTCGAGGCCCGCGCCGACGGTGTCCTGCGCCGTGGTGAGCGCCAGCGTCACCGTGACGCCCGCGGCCGAGTTCAGGTAGGTCGCGGTGTCGCCGATCGTGCCGTTGACCCCGCCCACCAGCTTGTCGTTGCCGAGCCCGCCCTCCAGCACGTCGTCGCCGCCAAGACCCGACAGCACGTTGTCGCCGGTGTTGCCGGTGATGATGTTGTCGCTGACGTTGCCGGTCGCGGCCACGCTGGCGCCGCCCGTCAGCGTCAGGATCTCGACCCGCACCGAGTTCGCCACATTGAGCGAGATGCCGATCGACGCCAATCGGGATGTTGCATGCTTGCTTAGATGCCTAATTGTCGTTTGGAATGACAATGATTGCCGGTCGACGGCGCCCTTCAAGGTATCAATCTATTTTCAAACGATTGTCCGAGTTCAGAACCAGACGGATCAGTTCCGTCTGCCGCCCGGCGCCGGTCTTTGCCAGCACGCTGCGCAACTGCGTGCGCGCCGTCGCCTCGGCAATGCCGATCCGGCCGGCCGCGGCGTTGACCCCGTCGCCCTGGAGCAGTTCGCGGGTCAGCGCGGCTTCCGCGGGCGTCAGCTTGAATTGACGCTGCAGATACGCCGCTTCCGGATCCGTGATCGTTTCGGGATCGGTGATGAAGATCATGGCACACGGCTGTTGCGCCACGAGCCAGGGCGGCTGCGATCGCACCGGGATCACCAGCAGCGACAGCGCCATCCGATTTTCGCCGCGGGACACGGCGATATGGCCGCCCGCACCGCGCGGACCGCCCTCGGCGCAGCCACCCACCATGCCGTGGAGTTCCGCGGTTTCGCCGTTAAGTCCCGCGCGCAGGACACCGTCCTGCAGGCTCAGGCCGTTGCCGAACAATGCCGAAGCTGCGCGATTGGCGAACAGCACGCGCGAGCCCGCATCGACCACCAGAAGCGCCTGCGACAGCCGGTCGAGTGCGTCGCCCGCAACCGCACGCTCCATGTCGGTCCGTCCGAGGCGCTGGGTCAGCTGCACCGCGCGCGTCAGATGCGGCGCGAGCGCATGATAGAGCTTCAACTGCTCGGGTCCGAATTCGCGTTTGCCCGGCGCCACGAATTCGACGCGCCATCCGTCTTCGGCCAGCAGCGTCGCGCCCATCACAGACAGATAGCCCTGCGGCCGCGACCAATCGTTGTAGAACTCGCTGGACTGCAGCTTTTCGCGCGGCAGCACCATCGCGTCGGTCGCGACCGTGCCGACCGGGAGACGGGACGTCTTCTGCCAGAACAGGTTCAGCGGATGGTAATAGGCGATGTAGCTGGCAAGGAAGGTCGGATCGCTGCGCGGCGCCAACAGCCAGGGAACCGACGTGGTCGAGACCGCGCTGAGAGAAGCCTCGGCCGCGCCGAAGGCGTCGGCGACACGCTGCAAGACCGCGGGCCAGCCGGACGTATCGGTTGCGGCTCCGTAGATCGCGTCGATCAGCGAAAGAACCTCATCCTGGTTCATTCAGTTGGCTTCCAGCGACCCAGGGACCAGCACAATGCTATCTTGCCGGACGTAAAGGGGGAATAAAATGTAACTCTCTATATTCTGGATATTCTGGCCAACGGAACTCGAAAAGACACCGATCTATCGTTTCAGCGCGCAACCTTCCCCAGCAGGGTTTTGGAATTGGCCTAGGCGATGTCCGGCGGCGAACCAATCGGGTTTGCCTGTTGAATGAGTTTTGCGAGCGAAAGGATTCGCGGTTCCTCGAATCTCGGCGCTACGATCTGGAGCCCGACCGGCAGCCCGTCGCTCGTCTTGCCGGCCGGCACGCTTCCGGCAGGCAGGCTCACCAGGGTCACAAGGAACGCAGGCGCAATCCAGTCGATATAGTTTTCGAACGTCTGGCCGTTGATCTCGCGCGGGAAATTCATCGTCACGGGATAAGGCCGCACCGGCGCCGCGGGCGTCATCAGAACGTCATAGCGGTCGAACAGGTCACGGAAACGGTGGAACACCCGCTGCCGCGTCTCTTCGGCCTTCGCGAGATCGAGTGCGGTGACCTTCAGGCCCGCTTCGATATTGCCCTTCAGGTTTGCGCCGAACTGCGCCAGCATCGACAGGCGCGAGACCTGCTGGCCGACCATCCAGGCGCCGCGCCACGTCTGGTAAGGATCGCGGCCGTCGGAGACATCGAAAGCGACCGGCTCAACCGTGGCGCCGGCATCGTGCAACCCGCGCACCGCGCGGCGGCAAATCGCATCGATCTCTGAATCCACGCCGATGCCGGCGATGTCCGGCGCATAGGCGATCCGCAGCCCCTTCGCGTCGGTTGCCCGTTCGACCGCTTCGAGCGCGCTTTGCCACGGCGGAGCAACCGAAATGGGCGACAGCCGGCTGAAGCCGATCATCGCATCGAGCATCAACGCCGCATCTTCCGCGGTGCGCGCCAGCGGGCCGTGCACCTGTCCGGGATCCCAGGCGAGCGGCATCGGATAATTCGGCGTCAGCCCCGGCGTCGGACGGATGCCGACGATGCCGCAGAACGCCGCCGGGATCCGGATCGAGCAGCCGAAGTCGGTGCCTTGCGCGAGCGGCAGCATCCCGGCCGCCACGGCCACGGCCGAGCCACCCGAGGAGCCGGCCGGGCTCAATTCGGGGTTCCAGGGATTGCGCGTGGCGCCGAACAACTCGTTGACCGTGTTGGCGCCGGTTGCAAACTCCGGCGTGTTGGTCTTGGCGAGCACGATCGCGCCCGCGGCCTTGAGGCGGCGCACCACCTCGGCGTCCTCGGCCGGCACGTTGTCCTCAAACAGCGGCGAGCCGAACGTGGTGCGAATGCCCGCCGTGACGGTGACGTCCTTGATGCCGATCGGCAGCCCGTGCAGCGGACCGAGTGCTGCGCCTTGCATCACCGCATCTTCGGCCGCGCGCGCGGCAACGCGCGCCTGGTCCACCGCGAGCGTGACGATGGCGTTGAGCTTCGGGTTTTTCCGCCTGATCTCGGCCAGATGCGCATCGAGCACCTCGACGGGACTGACGGTGCGGGACTTGATCAGCGAAGCCAGTTCGCGGGCCGGCTTCCGGGTCAGGGTTTCGTCGGCCATCTGCCTACTTGCCGGACCAGTGAACGAAATACCGCTCGACCAGAAGGAAGAGCAGGTTCAGGCCATAGCCGAGGGCGCCTGCGGCGAAGATCGCCGCGTACATGTCGGACATGTTGAACAACTGCTGCGCCTCGAACACCCGATGCCCAAGCCCGTCGGTCGACCCGATGAACATTTCGGCGACGACGACGATCACGAGCGCGAGCGACACGCCGTTGCGCAGCCCGATGAAGGTCTGCGGCATCGATTCCAGCAGCACCACCCCGGTGAGCACCTGCAGCCGCGACGCACCCATCACCTTGGCCGCGAGCAGGCGCGTCTTGCGCGCGTTCATCACGCCATAGGCGACGTTGAACAGGATCACCAGCGCCGCACCGAACGCCGCGACCGAGATCTTGGTTTCGTTGCCGACCCCGAACAGCACCAGAAACAGCGGGAACATGGCGGAAGCCGGCGTCGAGCGAAAGAAGTCGATCACGAATTCGACCGACCGATACAGCCGCTCGGAGGCGCCGAGGAAAATGCCGAGCGGAATGGCGATGGCGGCGGCGATCACCGTGGACAGAATCGTCCGCTCCACTGTCTTCAGGAAGTCGAAGCCCAGCCTGCCGCCGGCCATGCCTTTATACATGGCCTGGAACGTGTCGACCGGCGACGGCAACAGCACCGGATCGACGATCTGCTTCCAGACCGCGAAGTACCAGAGCGCGATCAGGCCGATCACGCCCAGCGCCGGCAGAAACGGGTCGAACGCGCGCTTCATCCCTTGCGGACCTCGCGCTGGAACACCTCGAGACAGTGAGCCTTGGTGGCGATAAAACCCTTTTCCGAAAGCGTTTCGTCGGCGCGCGGCCGCGGCGCATCGAAATGGACAAAGTCGGCGATCTGCGCCGGACCGCGCGACAGCAGAAGGATACGGTCGGCCAGATACACGGCCTCTTCGAGGTCGTGCGAAACCAGCACCGTCGTGGTGCCGGTCTCCATGAAGATGCGCTGGAGCTGTTCGCGCATGAACAGCGTCATCTCGTAGTCGAGCGCCGAAAACGGCTCGTCGAGAAACAGGATCTCCGGCTCGACCACCAGCGCCCGCATGATCGAGATGAGCTGCTGCTGTCCTCCGGACATCTCGTAAGGATAGCGCTTCAAATCGATCTTAACGCCAAGATGCGCGACCAGCTTTTCCACCCGCGCCCGCCGCTCGGCCTTCGGCAGCTTCATCAGCTTGAGCGGATACTCGATGTTGTCGACCGAGCGCAGCCAGGGAAACAGCGCCTCACGGTAGTTCTGGAACACATAGCCGAACTTGATCGCCCGCAACGGCTTGCCGTCGAACAGGATCTCGCCGGCGTCGGGAAGAATGAGCCCGGCGATAATGTTGATGAGCGTGCTCTTGCCGCATCCGTTCGGCCCGAACACCGAAACGAGCTTGCCGCGCGGAATGTCGAGATCGAACCGGTCGTAGATCGAGGCCGTGCCGAAGCGCTTGGTCAATCCGCGAACCGTGACATGCGGCGCGGCCGCCGAAGCGGAGGACGCGCCCGACGGCGCATCCTCCCTTCCGGTTCGCAACAGCACCGCGCCGTCAGCCATGGCGATCAGAACGCCTTGAGATAGTCGTTGACGTTGACCTGCTTCTCCAGCGTGCCCGCCTTCACCGAGAAATCGATGAACTTCTGGTAGTCGGCCTTGTCCTTCGCGGTCAGATCCTTGGCCATGAAGTAGCGGATCATCGGCACGGTATCGACGACATCGTCCGGCGTGAACGTGTTCTTGACGAGATGCTTGCGCGCCTCGGCGGGGTTGTTGTTGATCAGGTCGACCGCCTTGCCCCACGCAAGCGTGAAGCGCCGCGCGACGTCCGGCCGGTTCTTGATGAAGTCCGAGGTCAGCGCAGCCCCGCCGACGAACGCATTCGCATTCTGATCGCCGAGCACATAACGGGCGATCACGCCGGCTTCCAGCGTGGTGGCGACGCCCATCTTCTTCATGGTCGACGCGTTGGGCTCGAGCGTGTAGCCGGCATCGAACGTACCCGCGGTCATCGCGTTGACGTGCTGTCCCATGTCGAGCTGATCGATGGTGTAGTCACCTTCCTTGAGGCCGGCCGCCGCGAGCGCCGCTTTCGCCATCGTGACGTTGGCAGGGCCCGGCGCCGACATGATCTTCTTGCCCTTGAGGTCGGCGAGCGTCTTCGCCTCGAGGCCCTTGCGGATGACGAACTGCTCCATCTGGTATTTCTGGTTCTGGCTGTTGATCGAGATGTACATCGCAACGCCGGGCTTCTTGATGTTGGCGTTGATGCCTTCGATCGTGACCAGCACCGCCGACGCATCGATCTGGTTGCCGATCATCGCCGCGACGTTCGGCGGGCCGCCGATCAGGCGGACCATCTCCGGTTCGATGTTCTGCTCCTTGAAGTAGCCCTTCTCCAGGGCGACGAAATACGGCAGCGACGAGCTGACCGGGAACACGCCGACCTTGACCTTGTCCTGCGCGGACGCCGGCCCAGCGATTGCGATGATGAGGCCTGTCAGAAGGCCAGCCAGTCGGAGATGCCTGCTCATTTCGATACTCCCCTCTTTGAAACTCAGTTCCGGTTCAGCCTGGTATGCGATCTCAAAGCAAGGTCCGTGCCCACTGTCATTCGCCCGCGTCGACGATCGCAATGACCGGACCGCCGCCTTGCGGGCCCTGATGCATCGCGTCGACCGAGACGAACACCGCGGGATCGCCGATTGCGGCAGCGGCCACGCCGCCGACCGCCGCCTTGGAGTGGCGGTGATGATGCACGTCGGAATCGTCGAGCATGATCTGCCTTCGGCCGCGCAGCGTGCCACGCCTGTCGGCCTCGCATTTCATGAAGCAGTTGACCACCTTGCCGCCGAGATCGCTCGAGCGCGGGCGCTCCGGCAATTCGAGGCCGGCGTTGCGGATGGCATCGTAGATGCCGTCGATGTCGAGCGCATCGCGCATCACGGCGTGGCCGATGCGATAGCGGCCGCCCGCGCCGGGCTTGTTGCCCAGCAGCACGATCTGCGCCTGCGTCAGCTCAACGCCCGAAGAGCATGACGCGACGGATGAATAAAGGTCGAGCTCTTTGCAGATCTGCTCGGCACGCGGCATCTTGATCTCGCCGAGCGCAACCGCGATGCCGAGCGCGGTGGTGCCGTTCGACACGCCCATCGAGTCGTGCACCTCGCAGGCGACGTGGTGGCCACGTTTCTCGGCGTCGATCACCGTGTCGATGGTGAGCAGCGGCGTTTTGGTCTGCACGTAGTGGACGTCCTTCGGGTCGCTGATCCCGGCGTCCTTCATCGCGGCCTTCACCGCGTCGGCCACCTTCTCGACCATCGCGGGCCGCCCGATGTCCTCGGGCAGCAGTTCCACACTCATGGCGGTGCCGATTGCAAGCCGCGACTTGGACGCAGGGCCGGTCTTGCCGTTGCTGGCGAACACAGTGGCGTGCGGCGTGATGACGCCGTCGCAGCCGCCCGACCAGACCATCGGGATGCTGGCGATGTCCGCCTCGCTGCGCTTGCCCTTCTTCAGCAGCACGCGGCGAAACGCTTCGTCGGCGAGAATGCGGGTGAAGTCGTTGACGCCGCCATTGCCCTCGGTCTTGCCGATCACGGCGATCACCTCGTCGGCCGCGAACTGGCCCTTGGCGATGCACGCCTCGAGACCCGACGCATCCTTCACGGTCTTCAACTCGACCTTTGCAACCTCAATCGCCATTCTTCAACGCTCCTGAATTCACGCCTTCATGCGCGGCAGGGCCTTGCCGCTCACCATCACATCGTAGCCCGGTCCACGGTCGATCATCGCGGGCGATCTGTCGCGCTTTGCCTGCATATCGGCACGAAGCTTCGCCGTCGCCGCCGCATCGATCGCGACATTGCCGCCGCCCAGCACCACGCCGTAGTCGGCGCGCGCGGCTTCCGCCGAAACCTTGCCGTCGATCACGTCGCGCTGCACCAGTTCCGGCTCGCGCTCCAGAGGATCGCCCCAGCCGCCGCCGCCCGTCGTCACCACGCGCACGACCTGCCCGGCCAACGCCTCTTCGCCGTCGACCAGCCCGCCGAGATCGCGCCCGGCGCCCGCCGCATCGACCGTCACGCAGAACGGCTGCCCGGCCTTGCCGCCGTTCAGCCCGTAGCAGCCGAGCCGCACGCGATCGGCCGTGACGATGGTGCGGCAATCGACCAGCGCGCGATAGTGCTTTTCATAGCCGAGCCCGCCGCGGCGCTTGCCGGCGCCGCCCGAATCTGTGCGCAGCGCGAGCTTCTCGACCAGCAGCGGAAAGCGGGTCTCGGTGAATTCGGCCGGCTGGTTGCGCGAATCCGGCACGATGTGGATGGCATCGTTGCCGTCGGCGTAGTACCGGCCGCCGGAGCCGCCTCCCAGCACCTCACGGGACAGGAACGGCTTGCCGTTTTCGTCATTACCGAAGAAACCGGTGTAGCGAATTGTCTCCTGATCCGCCGGCATGCGGCCGTCCACCGCCTGTGCGACGACGCCGGCCAGCAGTCCGAGACAGCGCAGCAGCACGAACGAGCGCGCATTGGTGGCGGCCGGCCATTCCGGCGTGATCAGCGTGCCCTTGGGCGGAAACACCACCTCGAAGATTTCGCAGACGCCTTCGTTGACGTGGATCTCGGCGGCGCGCTCGGGGGTGTCGGCGAGATTGCGCAGGATCGGCGCGATCCATTTCACCAGGAAGGCGCCACCAGCGTAATCCGCCGGCCAGTTGATCGGCCCGGTCGATTGCGGATCGGTGCCGGTGAAGTCGAGCGTGAGGCGCCCGCCCTGCTTGACCATCTTGAGCTTGAGCTTGTGCAGCTTCGGATCGGTGACGCCGTCGTGCTCGACGTAGTCTTCCCAGACATATTCGCCGTCGGCGATCTTCGGCAGCAGCTCGTTGCGGTAGATGTCGCGGCACTTGTCGAGAATGGCCTGGAAGCAGGCCTCGACGGTGTCGCGGCCGAAGCGCTCGAACAGCAATTCCATGCGCCTGGCGCCCATCACGCACGCCTGCACCTCGCTGTCGAGATCGGCCGCGAGCATCTCCGGCACCCGGGTGTTGCGCTTGACGATGGTGAACACCGCATCGTTCCGCACGCCGGCGTCGTAGAGCCTGACCGGCGGGATCGCGAGACCTTCCTCGAACACGGTGACGGCGGTGCCCGGCATCGAGCCCGGCACCCGACCGCCGATGTCGTCGTGATGGCCGAACGCCTGGATGTAGGCCACCACCTCGCCGCCGTGAAACACCGGCACGGTGCTGCACAGGTCCGGCAGATGGCCGATGCTGCCTTCGGTCAGATACGTGTCGTTCATCAGGAACACGTCGCCCGGCCGCATCGTCTCGGGCGGGAAGTCGCGCACCACGGCGTTGGGCATTGCGGAGTAAGAGCGGCCGGTGAGCTTCCGGCAGTAGCGGTCGAACAGGCCGACGCGGTAATCGTGCGCCTCGCGGATCATCGGGCTGCGCGCGGTGCGCTCGATGGCGTATTCGATCTCGGCCTCGATCGAGTTGAGCGTGCCCTCGACGATCTGCAGCACGATCGGGTCGACCGGCTTCGGCGCGCGCTGCGGCGCGACCGGCCAGGGGTGCTGAGGCTTCGCGGCGCCGGTGGACGCGTTCATCGCTTGACCTCAGCGGGACGGCGGCTGGATCGCACGATCAGCACGCCGTGCGGATCGACCTCCAGATACTGGCCGGGGAACACGACGGTGGTGGAGCCGAACTCCTCGACCACGGCTGGCCCGTCGAGCCGGAAACCGGGCAGCAGCGCCGCGCGGTCATAGACCGGCGTGTCGCGGAACGACCCGTCGAAATAGACCGGGCGGACCGACTTGCGGGCGGGCGTCGCGCCGTCGCGCTTGGCGAGCTTGGGGAGCTCCGCCCGCTCGATCAGGCCGAAGCCCGATACGCAGAAGTTGACCACCTCGATCTTCTGCCGGCCGGCATAGTCGTAGCCGAAGGTGCGCCGGTGCGCGGCGTTGAAGGCGTCGATCAGCGTGGCCAGGAACTTGGCATCGACCGCGCCGCCCGGCGCAGGCACGCGCACCTCCATCGATTGCCCGGCGTAGCGGACGTCGGCCTCGCGGACGAGCCGCATGCGCGAACGCTCGATGCCGTCGCGCTGAAGCGTCTCGACCGCCTCGTGCTCCAGCTTGGCGTAGATGCCGGCGACCGCGGCAAGATCGAGGCTGTCCTGGTGCATCACCCTGGTGAGTATCTGGTCGGTGCGCCAATCGACGGCGAGCAATCCGAACGCCGAGAGGTTGCCGGGATTCGGCGGCACGATGCAGGCCTGCATGTTCAGCAGGTCCATCACCGCGGGCGATTGCGCCGGTCCCGCACCGCCGAACGACAGCAGCGCGAAGCCGCGCGGATCGATGCCGCGCTGGATGGTCATCTGGCGGATCGCGTTGGCCTGGTTCCAGTTGGCGATCTCGATGATGCCGTGGGCGAGCTGCTCGGCGCTCATGTTGCCGGGCAGCCGCGCGGCGAGCGCTGCGATGCCGGCGCGGGAGCGCGCCACGTCGAGCCCGATGCCGCCGCCGATCAGGGCCGCCGGAATGCGGCCGAGCACGAGATTGGCGTCGGTGATGGTCGGCTCGCTGCCGCCCTTCGGGTAACACATCGGACCGGGCTCGGCGCCCGCGCTCTTCGGGCCGACCTTGAGATGGCCTTCGCGGGTGATCCAGGCGATCGAGCCGCCGCCGGTGCCGATGGTCTCGATGTCGATCATCGGGATGCGCACCGGGAACGAGCCGACCGCGCCACCGTTGGTGACGTGCGGCTTGCCGCCTTCGATCAGGCAGAGATCGGTCGAGGTGCCGCCGGCGTCCAGCGTGACGATGTTGGGAAAACCCGCCATTTCGGAAATCACCGCGCTGCCCAGCGCGCCTGCCGCGGGGCCGGACAGCGCCGTGGTGATGGGCTTTCGCACCACTTCGCCGGCGCTGGCGACGCCGCCGCTCGACTGCATGACCAGGAACGGCTTGTCTTTCAGATCGCCGAGCTCGTCGTGGACGCGGCGCAGATACCGCTCCATGTGCGGCTTCACGAACGCATCGACCAGCGTGGTCACCGCGCGTTCGTATTCGCGATACTCGGGCAGCACGTCGCAGGACAGCGACAGCGCGCAGTCGGGGTATTCCTCGGCGACGATCTCGGCGACGCGACGCTCATGCGCGGCGTTGGCATAGGAGTGCATCAGGCAGACGCCGATGGCGCGGATGTTGTGCTCGCGGAAGAACTTCACCGCGGCGCGGACGCTGGCCTCATCGAGCGGACGAAGCTCCCGGCCGCGGAAATTCAGCCGCCCGCCGGCCTCGCGCACGAAACGCAGCGGCACGATGCGATCGGGCTTCACCCAGAAGTACGAGTTGCCGTAGCCCTCGGGCACCGATTGACGCGCGATTTCCAGAATGTGCCGGAAGCCCTCGGTAACGATCAGCCCGAGCGAGTCGATCTGTCCTTGAAGCAACGCATTGGTCGCGACTGTCGTGCCGTGCGCCAAGCCGACGACGCTGCCGGAGTTGCCGCCGACCTGCTCGAGGATGGCGCGGACGCCGCGCACCAGCGCAATGCCGGGATTGGCCGGCGTGCTCGCCACTTTGGTGACGGCGACGGCGCCCGAAGCGGTATCGACCGAAACGATATCGGTGAAGGTGCCGCCGGTGTCGATGCCGATCCGGTAACGCGCCTGGCTTGCGGCCTGTGCCATGAATAGCCTCGTCGCAGGCGGGCTGAAACCTGCATAAATCCTTGAATTCCCCGCCGGCCGGCGCCCCGGCCTTGATCCCGACCGCCGAAGTATGGGGAGCGCCAAAGACCTAAGTCAAAGACGGTTTGGCGATAGCACTATCGGAAAATCAGATGGCTGGGTTCAGGGCAGTTTCTCGTTGCCGCGGCGCGTGGCCGTCCGAAGCTTCGCTCGCCTATTGCAGCGCTTCACCGCGGTGATTTCCGTGGGACCTGGTCCCACACGCTCGGGCCGCGCTTGCCAACCGGTGAGAATTGCCCACCGGCAGTCCATCAGAGTTCCCTGCACACGGGTCGTTATGCCTGTAGGGCGGGGTCTCGAGGCGCCCCGAGGTGTCCGGCTGGCTAAGCCGAACCCGCAGGCACCGCACCCCGCTCCGTCAATCAGCGCCACCGGTTGGCGCCCCTCGATGAGCCGGGTTTCGGCTTATATTCCTTGCGAATTCGATCCTGTCAACCGGCAGGCCCCGAGATGGCGCCGCAGAATTGTTTCGCCGGCGGGTGGACCCTGGCGAAAGCGGAAAGACAGCTTCAAGATCCGGATTTGGACGCCGCCGCGCGTTCACGCAATTGATAGAACTGCATGACTTTCACCGCCGTCTCCGGCGTCAGTTCGGTAAATTTCTGGCACAACGCTTCAAGCTCGTCGTGGGGGCTGGGCGTGGCCTGCAGCTTCAATCTGAGAATCGTTTTCGTGGTGCCCCACGCCAGTCCGATGGCTTTGGCCAACACCAGAATATGTCCCCATTGCCCTTGTGCAAATACGCGTTCAACCGCGTCGATCGGCAGGCTGCACATAATCGACAAGGCCACGGCGGTTTCTTCAAATTGACCGGCTCGGGCAAACGCGGCGAGTTGCGCTTCCGACAGCTGGCCCGCCGCGTGCAACGATTTGACCGATGCCTCTGCCGCCGCATAGGCGGACGAATGCTCTCGCGATTTCGCTTGAATCTGTTCCGAAGCTTTCGACACCATGTTGCGAAGCAGAGCAGCTTTGTTGCGGTCGACGTCGCCAAACCTGGATTGAACGGCCTCGGATGCATCCGCAAACAGTTTCAAAAGATGCTGACGCGGGATATCCGGCCTCGCCCACACCTGGGCCGCCAGATCGCCGTCCGTTTCGGATTTCCTGACCAGAGTCGAATAGCCAAATTCCGAGAAGCGCGCACCTCGATTGCTGGCCGTGCTCATGACCACGTCGCGATTGCCGCGATCGACCAGCACGTCGGTGACGACCTCCGACAGGCTGGTCCGCCGGGAAATGGCGAGAAGATGGTCCTGGCTCTTAGTCCTCGCGCCTTCCACCAAGGTCGCCTCATCGAGCCGCCCGGAATTCGTCAGGACCGGTTCGGCAACTTCGATGTCGTCGTCCAGCGCCAGCATCCGGACGACGTCCGGCGGTGTATCGGACATCGAGGCGATCCGGGAGCTGAAGGTGGCGCGGGCGGAAACGTCGATCTCTTCGACAAGCTTTACCATCACGGTGTCAAAAAGAGCGACCTGGTCGTCCGAAATATTTCCCGAAATCGATACGAACAGATCGGTAATGCGCCGCAAGGCGTCGGCCCGATGTCCGATCCCCTTGCCTGCGATCAGGCCGTCGAGGAAATCAAGCTGGGTCCGTTGTTCTGTCATCATTCAATTCCGGTACGGACAACGCAGCGCTCTTGTCCGGTTTCCATCGATAGGTGGTCAGGCCACGGCTTCAGCAAGTTGATCTCCGCCGGAATGGCGGAAATCGAGTTGGGATCCGGGGCAAGGCTTGCCGAACAAATAGCCCTGGACCGTGTTGACGCCCGCCGCGCGCAGCGCAGTGAATTGCTGCTCCGTCTCGACGCCTTCCGCCGTGACCGAGATGTCGAGAATGCGGCCGATCGTCAGGACGGACGATATGACGGCCGCACATTCCGCGCGCTTCGTCATGTCGCGGGTGAAAGACTGGTCGATTTTGATCTTGTTGAACGGAAACATCGTCAAATAGCGCAGAGACGAATATCCCGTCCCGAAATCGTCGAGAACGATCGATACCCCGAGGTTCTTGAGCTGCCGGATCGTGGGCAGGATTTCCGTATGATTTTCGATCAGGATCGATTCGGTCAACTCCAGCTCAAGCCTTTCGGGCGGCAAACCGGATTCGACAAGCGCAAACAGGATGACGTCAAAAAGATTGGCCTTCTTGAACTGCACGGGCGACAGGTTGACCGCCACCTTGATGTGGTCCGGCCAGTTCACCGCGTCCTGGCAGGCTCTCAGCAGGACCCACTCTCCGATCGGGACGATCAAGCCGTTCTCTTCGGCGAGGGGGATAAACTCGTCCGGCGTAACATTCCCCCGGCCGGGACGGTTCCAGCGGATGAGCGCTTCTGCCGCGCAAGGCCTGCGTGTCGTCGCGTCGACGATCCGCTGATAATGGAGATCCAATTCGTTGTTGTGGATGGCATTGCGCAATTCGTTTCCAAGCCGGTGTCGCGCGTCGAAATCCGCCATCATCTGGTCGTCGAAGAAGCGATAGCCGTTGCGGCCGTCGGATTTTTGCCGGTAGAGCGCCAGATCGGCCTTCTTCATCAAATCGTTCAATTCAGTCCCGTCGCCCGGCGCCTGTCCGATGCCGATGCTTGCCCCCACAGTCAGCATCGCGCCTTCAATTTCGAAAGGCCTTGCAACGCTTTCGAGAATCCTGTTTGCGAGGTCGACCGCAGCCGCGTGGTGGTCCGCCGGCGCGGGTTGGAGGATGGCAAATTCGTCGCCGCCCAGTCGGGCCAGCACGTCGGTCTCGCGGAGCGTGGCTTGCAGGCGCTCCGCAACGGCCTTGAGCAGAGCGTCGCCGACCTGATGTCCCAAAGTGTCGTTGACGTCCTTGAAATGATCGAGATCGATCATGAGGATCGAAAATGCTTCGCCGTGCTGATGCAGGCGCGCTCGCGCCTGCTCGATCCTCTCTTTGAACAAGGCCCGGTTGGCGAGTCCGGTCAGCAAATCGTGATGCGCCATGAAGGTGATTTTTTCGTTGGCGCGCTCGCTTTCGGTGATGTCCTCGATCACACCGAGCAAATACCGCGGTTCGTTGTCCTCGCCGTAAATCGCCAGTCGCTTCGAAATCACCAGGCGGGAACTGCCGTCCGGCATTTCGACCCGGTGCATGAGATGGCTCAACGTCCGTTGCCGGCTCCTCAGAAACTCCAGGTCGCGCGCCGCGATTGCATCGGCGGCCGAAGGCGAAAACAGTTCGTGTGCGGTTTTTCCCAGCGCTTCGTCGCGGCCCTTGCCCCACAATTTCTCTGCCGCCCTGTTGACGAGAATGTACCGGCCGTCGCGGGCATCCTTGACGTAGATCGTGACCGGTACGTTTTCGAAGATGGTGTTCAAAAATGTCTGGGTCCGTTCGAGCTCGCCCAGCATGCCCTGACGTTCGGTCACGTCCTCGTGCGTTCCGACCCATCCGCCGGACGCCAGCGGGGTGTTGATGATGCGGATCAGGCGCCCGTCGCTGGTGGCAGCGATGGAATCGTAAGACGCTCCGTTGAAGAACCGTTCGCGGATTTCGCGGCGGTATCGTTCGATGTCGCCGGTGAACGATCCGGTTGCCTGCCGGTGCAACAGGAGATCGCCGACGGTGCAGCCGGGCCGGACGATCTCGGGCGACAGCCCGTACATCTCGAGATAGCGCCTGTTGCAGATGACCATTTGCTCCGACGCATCGAACATTACCAAGCCTTGCGGCATGTTGTTGATGGCCGCATCGAGGTGCGTTCTTTGATTGTGGTCGGCGCGCGCCTTCAACAGGGTCTCGTAGCTCCTGATCTGCCGAATTCCGAGAACGACGACGATGGCGACCACTGCGATCAACAGGCCGGTTGCCAGCGCAATGTAGATCGCCGCCCTGCGCCATTCGGCAAGAACCTGATCGACCGGTTTGCTCGCGGTGATGACAAAAGGATTGCGCGTGAGCTTTCGCGCGACGATCAGATGATCGCTGCCGTCGCGCGTGACGGTGCCTTCGTAAATGCCGTCCTTTGCCCGGCTGATGACATCGAGAAGCGGGGCATTCTGTTGATGGGAGCGGACCTGCGTCGGATCGATATGGGGGAAGCTTGCAAGCAACACGCCGTCATTGCGGAACAGCGAGATGCTGCTGCCGCTTTCAAGGCGAAGGCTGCCAAAATATTTGGTGAAGTACTCCATCTCCATCGCGCCAGTCACCAGCCCGAGAAACTCGCCCTCCGGACCGGAAATCTTGCGCGCGAGATGGATGGTCCAGGATCCCGTCGCCCGGTTCCGGACAGGCTTGCTCATGAAGAATGTCAGTTGCGGGTCGGATTTGAGCACCTGGAAAAAGTCGCGATCCGTGACGTCGATGTCCGGGAGTGGCCAGAAGCGGGAAAAATTGAACAATTTGCCTTCGGCGTTGATCAGTGTCAGGGACCCGACGTGCGGCCAATTGCCGACCTTGTCCCTGAGCATCAGGTGATTGCTGTAGCCCGACATTGCCCGCTCATAGTCTGCGGCCGATGCAACATTGAGGTCCTTCATCCGTTCGACCAGCCCGGCCTGCATGAGCAGAACCGCCTCGAAGGCGCGGTCGGTCTGATCCGCAAGAACCTGCGTGGTGTTTTCCAGCTCGCGGGCGTGCGCGGTCATGGATCGGCTGTAAAGATTCACGACCATGCCGATGGCGCCCGCAAAGATCGCGATCGCCAGCAAAAGGCCGCAGGCCATCAGCCAATGTTCGGCCCGCATGCGCCGGATCGGCGTCGCGGAGAGCGAATCGGAAATGTCTCGCGCGGCTTCGTTTGTCGGTAAGGCCGGGTCGGGATTCACGGTGTTCTCCGCGCGCGCCAAGAATCCGTTGCGTCAACAATTTCAGTTTGTAATAGACGGCGCCAGGCGGATCGCGAGCGGCGATTATGGGCTCTAACCCTCTGCCAAATCGCTAAATTACACCTTCGATTTGTTATAATTGTTGCAGCGTTAAGGAACGGTTAGCCGCGCGTCAGCCGCGGCCCCGGCGTGCCGGAAAGTTCTGAATATGGGTCGTAAGTTCTAAAGGCCGCCCCAGTCCTTCAGCGCATCGCGCAGCGCCGCGAGATACCCCTCCTTGCGGCGCGACAGCGGCTGGCGGCGGCGGAACAGGCTCAAGGCGACGCTGCGCGCCGGCGCAATGCGCAACACCTTGAGCACGCCGAGCGCAGCCTCGTTGTCGGCGGACCGTCGGGGCACGATGGCGATGCCGCTGCCCGACTGCACGATAACCTTCATGGTTTCGATGTTGTCGGCGACCGCGAGGATGTTCGGCCGGATGCCGAGATCGGCAAAAAGCGAGAGGATAACCTGCCCGTAGCCGACCGTGAGTTCGCTCATGACGATCGGCTCGACCAGGAGCTTGCCGACGTCGACCGGCTGGCGCGAGCGGGCGAGCGGGTGCTTCGGGTGGACGATGAGCGCCATCTCAGCGTCGGTCAGGCGATCGAACACAAGCCCGGCGGGCACGCGGTCGGGATCGGATTCGATCGCGATGCCGGCGTCGAGCCGCTCCTCGTGCAGATCGTCGAAGATCGTCCGGGTCGGCGCGGTCAATATCTCAAGGCGAACGCCCGGAAGGATCGTCTTCAGATTGCCGAACAGCCGCGGCATGAACATCTGCGCCATGCCGGAGCCGATGCCGACGGTCAGCGTGTCCGAGGGCGCCCCGCGCAGGCGCCGCGCGGTGTCGGACAGGCTCAGCAGATCGCCGGCCACGCGCTCGGCTTCATAGAGGAAGGTGCGGCCCTGCTCGGTCAATTCGATGCCGCGCGAGGTGCGCCGGAACAGCGAGAAGCCGATTTCCTGTTCCAACAGGCGCACCTGCTCGCTCACCGCGGACTGCGAAATATTCAGCCGCGCGGCAGCCTTGGTGAAGCTCCGCTCCTTGGCGACAGACAGCGCATAGCGAATTTCGCGGAATTCCACTCAATGTTCCGAGGCGCAGCCCCGCTCCAGCGACCGCCAACCATGATGGAGAACCGATCCCGCGCCAACCCGCCGGGACCGGCGGAATTGGGTATTTTCCATCTCACTTGGGCGAAACCACCGAACGGCGAGCGCGTTATCAGCGGGGGTGCATCGAGTGGCAACCGGCCACAATGGGGATGACGGACGCAGCTGATTTTGCCGGTTTCTGGCTGCGGCAGCAACGCATCGGTACGCGTGGCGTCTAACCCATTCTCGATGCGCCCTCCCTTCTGCGGAATGGCCGACCACATGCCGGGCAAGCGTATCCAGTTCGACGACGAGACATGGCAGGCGCTCGATCTCCTCGCTTCCGACCGCATGCAGACATTCCAGGAATTGGCCGAGGAGGCGTTCGCCGACGTGCTGAAGAAGCATGACCGGCCTGTCGGTCTGAAAGCGGCGTTGCAGAAAAGCGCCGGGCGATCGGCCACCGTGCATCGCTTCCCGCGGAAGCCGAAATAGGAACATCGGTCATTGCGTGGCGTTGGCAATTGAAAAACCACCAAGGAGTCCTGGGGCTCTTCACCAAGGACATCAATTCGATGCAGCGCGTACAGCTCCGCGCGAACGCAAGCGCCACATGACGACGGAGGATAAGGCTGATGGCCAAGCAGAAACGCAAGCGGCGTTACAGCAGGAGCGCCGGCAACGAAGTGAAGAACGAGATGCGGCGGTACAAACGCGGCACGGCGGAGAGCGGCCGCGGCGGCAAGGGAGGCAAGGTGAAGAGCCGGAAGCAAGCCATTGCCATCGGACTCTCGAAGGCGAGAAAGAAGGGCAAGCGGGTTCCCCGCAAAAAACGCTGACGCGAACGGCGCCCAAGGACGGCGCCACCGATGGGCAGCGCGGACACGACGATGAAATCGATGACGACAAGATGGACGCGGTGATCCGCGAAACGCCGCTTTAGGCCTTGCGAATCCCGCACCCGGAAAGGGTGGACCGCCGCGAGTTGCCTCTTAACCGCTCGGAGGGCAGCTCCACGCGGCGCGACGGCCCAGGCGATATGTAGGGCGTCTGGACCGCTTTAGCAGCCCTCAATCGGCGCAACAAAATCATCATCGGGGATAGCGGCTTTTTTCATGGCTGTTTCTCGGCCGTTGTCTTGGCCCCGTCGCAATTCAGCCGGCTAGGACCGATCGACGATCACCGCCACCGGCCCGCCGCCGTCCGGGCCCTGATGCTCGGCCCCGCCGGAGACGTAAATCTCCGCATGACCGATCAGGCCGGCCAGCGCGCCGCACACAAAGGCGCGGGCGTGGCGCGTGGATGAAATGTCGGAATCGTCGAGCATGGTGTGGCGATGCCCGCGCAGCCGCCCGTCATGGCTCGCCTCAGCCTTGGACAGCACGGCGCGCACGCGGCGGCGCTGCTCACCGGAAAGCTGGCCGCCTGCGGCAAGGCCGAGACGCGCCAGCGCGCCGCGAACCGGCTCGATGTCGATCGCGTCCGCCATCACGGCATGATCGATCGAAAGCGGCCCGCCCCAGCCGGGCGACATTCCGAGCACCACCACCTCGTGCCCCAGAAGCTCGACGCCCGCCGAGCAGCTCGCGCGCCCCGACCAGACGTTCCAGTCGGCGCCGATCCGATCGTCCGTCAGGCCCGCGCGCGTGATCTCGCCAAGCGCAACCGCGACGCCCAGGGCGCTCGCCGCGCGCGACAGCCCCATCGACTTGAGAGTGTCCCTGGTCGCAACACCGGCGCCGCGGGCTTTGGCTTCGCTGACGCGTTGCACCGTCAGCAGCGGGCATTTCACCTGGGCGAAATGAATATCGGTGGCGTCGCCGATTCCGGCATCGGCCATCGCCGCCCTCACCGCCGCCGCGACCATATCGACCTGCGCCAGTCGTCCCATATGCTCCGCGGGCAAGGCAGCCGTGTGGGCGCGGCCGAACGCCAGCGCCGGGCCTTTGCTGACGGCCTCTTCGCTTCGCTCAAAGACCGTCCAATGCGGTGCCATGCCGCCTTCGGTGCCGCCGGACATCACCAGGCAGATTTTGGCAGCCGCGTCCGCAGGCAGGTGGCGCTGAAACATCAGGTTGAGCGCGAACGCCGCATAGCCGCGCGCATAATCGTTGACCAGCCCGTTGCCTTCGGTTTTGCCGAACACCGCGATCACACCCGCAGGATCCATGTGGCCCGCTGCGATGGCGGCTTCGATACCGCTGACGTCATCAGGGGACGCGGCGGAAATGCGGTGAACCTTGGCGATCGGCATGGTGTCCTTCAACAGCAGGGCGGTTGTGACCGGTAGTGCGCCGCGACCGCGCGCTCGAGCTCGCCGATCGCCGACACGAGGCCAGCGTTGTGCTGCATGTCGGCGCGAAGCCGCGCCAGCATGTCGTCGCGCATCGCCGGATAGTCGATGCCCAGCACCTCTCCATCGCGCACGACCGGGCGTCCGGCGACGATCAATTCGTGGATGTGGCGCATGGTGGTTCGCGAGAACAGCAGGTCCTGCGGATCGAGGTCCGCGCGCAGCCGCTCGTGATCGACCGCATCCCAGTCCAGCACCAGGATGTCGGCCGGCATGCCGGACGCAAGCGCACCGCCGTCGTCCCGGTTGGTGACCGAAAGACGGCCGTTGTGGAACGCCATGCGCAGCATCGACGGGCGGTCGACGTCGGTGGCGAAGGCCCAGCCCTGATGCAGCAGATGCGCGAGCCGCATCTCGCGCAGCGCATCGTCGTCCTCGTCGAACGTCGAGCCGTCGAGGCCAATCGCCACGCGGCAGCCGTGCTTCGCCATTTCCCTCAGCGGGGCGATGCCCGAGCGTAGATGCAGGTTCGAGCTGGTGTTGACCGAGATCGTGGCGCCACGCGCGGCGATCAACTCCAGCTCTTCGGGCCGTGCCCAGGTGCAATGAGCAAGCGTCAGCCGCGGACTGACGAGGCCGATCCCGTCCAGGAATTTCAGGATACCGCCCGGATAGTTGGCGTCGAGCCATGCGCGCTGCGTGCTGGTCTCCAGGAGGTGCATATGGATGCGGCGGCCGGTACGCTTCGACGCGTCCGCAATCGCTTCAAGGAGCTCGTGCGTGCACCATTGCACCGCCTGCGGACCATACTGCACGTCGAACATCGGATTGGCCGAGGCCTCGGCCACCGCATCGACCAGTGCGATCTGCTGCTCGACCGAAAGCGGCGGGCGCAGATACCGCTTCTCGACCTCGGCGCGGGCCTGCGGCGAAAGCGCGGCGAGGATCGGCTCGGACGGCCCGTAAACCAGCGGGTTGCGGTTGCGCATCGCGACCGCAAAGCCCACGCGCACGCCGACATCGCGCGCCGCGCGCGCGACCTCGGCCACCTCGGTCGGCAAATCAGTGAGGCCCTGGACGCGGGTGTAGTGCACCATCACGGCCGCCGCGCCGCCGAGCGCGCTGCGCGACAGCGATACCGCGGCGGCAAGATAAGGATCGACCGACGGCAGCAGCGCCAGATAGGCGATCCAGGTTTCCAGCGGCTTGCCCGCGCCGCCATAGGCCGTGGTCGAGGTGACGCGGGCATGATCGTGGGCGTTGGTGAGCGCGGGCAGCGCCAGCAGGCGCCGGGCGGCGCCTACCTTTGCCGGCTCGACCGCGACGATGCGATCGCCGTCGATCCGGATGACGTGCGCGCCCGCGGCGGGCGCCGCGGCGTTCGGCTGGATGTATGTACACGTCAGTTCACGCATCCGCACCGTCCCGGCAAGCGAAAGCCCGCAACCGGATGATTGCGGGCTCTTTCACTTGGGTCAATTGGACAGAACCGTCGGCATGCGGTCGGCCTTGGCCGGCAGGAAGTCGCGGCTGAACACGTCGGCCGGCTTGGGAACGCGCGGCAGCTCGAACGACTTCGGCGATGGTCGCAGCGGCTCCCGCCATTCGCTCATCGCTCACGTCGCCGACGCCCAACGAACGCGACTCAGGCGTGTCGATCAGCGTTTTGTAGACATAGAGCATCCGGCGCTTCTCGATGTCCTTCTTGATCAGCGCTTCATTCTTCGCCAGCAGGTCGATCGCGGCATCCGGATTGGCGATCGCCTCCTTCATGGCGCGGTTGATGGCGCGCACTAGGCCCTTCACTGCCTCGGGCTTTTCCCTGGCGAGCTTCTGCGAAACCATGATGCCGTTGGAATAGAGGTCGACCCCGGAGTCCGCATAGTAGATCCAACGGAAGTCCTTGTCCGGATCGAGGCCCAGGGAGACCATGTTCATGTAGCTGGTCGCGGTGAAGATCGCGATCACGTCGACCTGGCCCTGCAACAGCATCTGCTCCTGCAGGTTCGGCGCCACGTTGAGGACGTTGATCTTTGCGTATTCGATGCTGTTCTTCTTGGCCATCAGCGGCAGAAGCTTGAATGAGGCGCCGCCCGGCGGCGTGCCGAGCTTCTTGCCGGGCAGATCCTTGAACGAGTGGACCGCGCTCGATGTCTTGGTCAACAGCGCGAACGGCGCGCGGTTGTAGATCATGTAGACCATCAGTGGCGCGTCAGCCGGCTTGGTCGCCGCGTTCTGGATGATGGCGTTCATGTCGCCGAAACCCGCGTCATAGGCCCCCGACATGATGCGCGTCACGGTCGCGGCCGAGCCTTCGCCCTGGTCGATGGTGACGTCGAGCTTTTCGGCGGCAAAATATCCCTTGTCCTGCGCCAGGTAGTACCAGGCGTGGATGCCCTGGATCTTCCAGTCGAGCGTGAACTTGATCCTGGTCACATCCTGCGCGAAGCCGGTCGTCGCGGACAGCGCAAGCCCCAGCGCTGCGGCCGCCAGCCGAAGTTTGGAGAACATTTGACGCTCCTGTTGCGACCGGCCCGGCAGCCGGTCTGTTAAGTCAGCACACTGTCTCGTCAGCCCATGGCGAATTCGTCGTTGCGGCGGGCCCAGCCCGTCACGCGGACTTCGATCAGCGAAAAGATCACGTAGAGGCCGACGCCCAGCGCTGCGAGGATCAGGAGGCCGGCGAACACCAGCGGCACGTCGAAGCTCGAGCTTGCGATCATCATCAGGTTGCCGATGCCGCGGTTCGACGCCACGGTCTCGGCGATCACGGTGCCGACAAAGGCCTGCGTCACCGCAACTTTGAGCGAGGCAAAAAAGTACGGCATGGTGCGCGGCAGGCCGACATTGAACAGAATGTCGAGCTTGGTCGCCTTCATCGCCTTCATCACGTCCTCGAGCTCGGGCTCGGTCGTGGCCAATCCGGTCGCGACGTTGACGACGATCGGAAAAAACGAAAGCGTGATGGCGGTGAGGATCGCCGGCACGGTGCCGGCGCCGAACCACAGCACGAAGATCGGCACCACCGCGACCTTCGGAATGCTGGAAAATCCGATCAGCAGCGGATAGGTCACGTCGTAGGCAAGCCGCGACGAGCCGACCAGCACGCCCAGCGCCACGCCCAGCACGATGCCGAACCCGAACGCGACCAGCGTCTCGTACAGCGTCTGCACCGCATGCGGCCAGATCGCGGGGAAGCGCACGACCAGCGTATGGATGACCTGCGACGGCCGCGGCAGGACGATGTCTTTGATGCCGAATCCGACACAGACCACCTCCCACATGACGAAGAAGCCAATGATCAGGGCGGCGGACGCGATCCGGCGGTTGAGCTGCGAATCCATTACGGCGTCCCCTTCGCTGCGTCTTTGGGCGGCTGCGCGTGAACGATCATTTCGCGCAGCTTTTGCGTGAGCGATACGAAATCCGGCTCATAGGTCATCGTCACGGTGCGCGGCCGCGCGAACGGCACCACACTGTCGTCGACAATGCGGCCGGGCCGCGCCGCCATCACGCAGATGCGGTTGGCGAGGAAGGCCGCCTCCTTCAGATCGTGGGTGACGAGCAGCACCGTCGGCCGGTGCGTGATCCATAGTTCCTGCATCACGCCCCACAGCTCCTCGCGGGTGAACTGGTCGAGCGCGCCGAACGGTTCGTCGAGCATCAGAAGCTGCGGTTCATGGATGAGCGCGCGGCACAGCGAGGCGCGTTGCATCATTCCGCCGGAGAGCTGCCACGGATACTTGTTGCTGAAGCCGGCGAGGCCGACCTGCGCCAGCAGCGCCTCGATCTTGTCGCGGAACTCGCCCTTGCGCTTGGCCCGGTATTCCTGCCGGTAGGGCGGCACGATCTTCAGCGGCAGCATCACGTTGTCGAGCAACGTCAGCCACGGCAGCAGCGTCGGGTTCTGGAACGCCATGCCGACCCGCACCGGCTCGGCGCCGACCTGCCGGCCCGCGACAAAAACGTAGCCGGACGAAGCGGTGATCAGGCCGGTGACCATCTTGAGGATGGTCGACTTGCCGCAGCCGGAAGGCCCGACCAGCGCGACGAAGTCACCCTTCTCGATCCGCAGCGACGTTTCGGTCAGCGCATGCACCTGACGCTCGCCGCGGCCATAGGTGTGCGTGACCTTTTCCAATTCGACGAAGGCATCCGAGCGGGAGCTTGCAGGCGCGGCGGGCACGGTGTTGTCGACGACGGCGGCGAGTCTCATGCGGCGTGCTCCCGTCCGGCCGGCACTCCGGCACTGACGATGGCCGACATGATGTTGTCGGTGTTTTTCGGCTGCGGTGCGGACATCTGCTGGATGGCGTGAACCGAACGGCCGAATCCGCGCGTGTCCGGCTGGAGCACGCGGTCCTTCATGATGAAGCGGCCGCGCACCAGGGTGTGGATAGGCAGGCCCTTCACGCGGCGCCCGTGGAACGGCGTGATCCGCGACAGCGACTGCAGCTTGGCGTCGTCGATGGTCCACTCGCGGTCAAGATCGACCACCGCGATATCGGCCTCGGCGCCGGCCTGGATGACGCCCTTGCGCGGATAGAGTCCCCAGATCTTCGCCGGGCCAGCCGCGCTCCAGCGGACGTAGTCCGAGACGCTGTAGCGGCCGGCGGCGACCTCGGTGAGCATCATCGGCATCTGCGTCTCCACGCCGGGAAAGCCGCAATCGACGGTCCAGATGTCGTTCCGCGTCTTTTCCTCGACCGAGTGCGGCGCGTGATCGGTCGCGATCACGTCGACCGTGCCGTCGGCCAGCGCCGCAAACAGCGGTTCCTGGTTGCGCTTCTCGCGCACCGGCGGGTTGACGCGAATGACGCCGCCGAACCGCGCGTAGTCGTCGGTCGACAGAAACAGGTATTGCGGGCAGGTCTCACCGGTGATGTCGACGCCGCGTGCCTTGGCCTCGCGCAGCGGCCGCAGCTCTTCGGCCGAGGAGATGTGCAGGATGTGGACACGGCAGCCGGTCCATTCGGACAGGATGGCGGCGCGGCTCACCGCCTCGATCGCCACCACCGCGGGCCGCGAGGCGATGTGCGCCAGCGGATCGATGCGGCCGGCTTCGCGCATCCGCAGCTCGCGGCGCACCATGATGGAGTTGGTTTCGGCATGCAGCGAGACGCGCTTGCCGGTCGGCGCGACAACCTCGAACGCCTCCAGCATCGCACCCGTATCGGGCGTCGGAATCGCTCCGAAGGTGTTGCCCATGTAGAGCTTGAAGCCGATCGCGGTCTTCGCAAGCTCCGGCGCGTGCGCGATGGTGTCCTCGCCGAGCAGCGCATAGAGTCCGAAATCGACATGGGCCTTCTCGGCGGCCATCTTGTGTTTGGCCGCGAGGATCTCCGGCGTTCCGGTCGGCGGGATCGTGTTCGGCATGTCGAACACGGTGGTGACGCCGCCGAAGACCGCAGCCGCAGTGCCACTGGCGAAGTCCTCCTTGTGCGGATAGCCCGGATCGCGGAAATGCACGTGCACGTCGATCGCGCCGGGCAGAACGTGCATGCCTTTGACATCGAGCGTCTCTTTCGCCTGCGGCATCGCCGCGTCGGCGCCGACCGCGACAATGACGCCGTCCTTGATGGCGACGCTCGCCTCGATCACGCTGTCCGGCGAGACCACCTTGCCGCCGCGAATGACCAGATCGGCTTGCGTCATCGTCATCTCCTCACAGCATCGCCCAGCCGCCATCGACCGGAAGATCGATGCCGGTGAGCTGCCGCGACACGTCGCTCGCCAGGAACAAACACGCGTTGGCGACGTCGCCGTCGACGGTCACGCGCTTGAGCGCATAGTCCGCAGCATGACGCTCCATCGCCTCCTCGACCGTGATGCCGAGCTTTTCCGCCATGCTGGCGCAGACCTTGTCGCGGAATCGCGGGCCGTCGACCATGCCGGGCGCCACGCAATTGACGTTGATGTTGTAGGCGCCGACCTCGAGCGCGAAGCTCTTGGTGATGCCGCGCAGCCCCCACTTCGACGCCGAATAGGCCATGCGTCCGGCGCGGCCGCGCATGCCGAAGGTGCCGCCGACATTGACGATCTTGCCGTAGCGCTGCGCCATCATGGCGGGCAGCGTCGCCCGCATGGTGTGGAAGCAGCCGTTCATGTTGAGCGTGACGATGTCGTCGAACTCGTCCGGCGTGGTCTCGACGCCGGTCTTGCCGATCGGGCCGGATCCACCGGCGACATTCACCAGGATGTCGACGCGACCATAGGCTTCGCAGGTCGCGGCTGCGGCTTTCTCGCATTGCTTCGCATCGGTCAGATCGCACGGCACGACGATCGCTTGCGCGCCCGCCGCCCTTGCCTCCTGCGCCACCGGCTCGACCGCCGCGACGTCACGCCCGACCAGCGCGAGCCTGGTCCCCTCGGCCGCAAAGGCCAGCGTGATCGCCGCGCCCATGCCCTTGGCCGGACCGGTGATCATCGCAACGCGTCCTTTGAGCTGAAGGTCCATGACTGGTTCCGCAAGTGATTTTGGCCCGCGCGCACCCGCTCCTACCCCCCGGAAGAAGCGGGCTCCGCGGGGTTGGCTAGAACAGCTTCTTCGCAAGCTCGTTCGCGTCCGGCAGGAACGCGGGCGTGAAGATTTCGGAGACGGCCGGCGTGCGCGGCAGGCCGCTGGCGTCGACCAGGATGTCGATCGACTTCTTCAACCGCTCCTGATCGACGTTGCCGAGACCGATTTTCGCGATCTCCGGATGGTTCATCTCGTCCTTGAGCGTCTGGATGAAGCGCTCCTTCTCGACTGGAATCTTGATCAGCGCCTCGCGCTTGGCCACCGCCGCCACCGAGGCATCGATGTCCTTCAGCGAGTTGATCAGGCCGCGGTTGATCGCGCGCACCAAACCGGCAACCGCCTTGGGATTTTCCTTCACCAGCTTCTTGGAGACGATGATGGCGTTGGAATAGAGGTCCATGCCGTAGTCGCCGTAGTTGATGAAGCGAAGCTGGCTGTCCTCGACGCCCATCAGCTTGGCCGAGAATCGGATGGTGTTGACGTAGCCGAACACACCGTCGACCTGGCCGTTCATCAACATCTGCTCGCGCAGGTTGGGCTGCATGTTGGTGATGTTGACCTTGGCGCAGTCGATCTTGGCGAGCTTGCAGAGCGCGGGGAACAGCTTCAGCGCGCCGTCATTGGCCGCGCCGCCCAGCGTCTTGCCTTCGAAGTCCTTCGGCGTCCGGATCGGGCTGCCGCTCTTCACCGCCACGGTGAACGGCGGCTGGTTGAACATGACGTAGACCGCGATCGGCGCGTCCTCCGGCTTTTTCGCCGCAAGCTCGATCAGCGCGTTGATGTCGCCGAAGCCCACGTCATAGGTGCCGTTGGCAACGAGGGGGACCGCGGCGCCCGAGCCGTTGCCCTGGTCGAGCGTGACCTCGAGGCCTTCCTGCTTGAAGTAGCCCTTGTCCTCCGCGACGAAGAACATTCCCTGCGGACCCTGGTATTTCCAGTTCAGCACCAACTTGAGCTTGGTGGTCTGGGCGGCGGCGGGAGCCGCCGCAAACGCCGAAAGCGCAAGCGCTGCGGTCATGGCCAGCAGCGCGGATCGAAGAACCGAATTCATTGGGCGCACCCTTTCGAGGCTGTCCCGGCCCGCAAACGCTAGCCCGTTTGAGTGATCGCATCTGCCGCTGATTTCTTGCTATAGTGGTGCCGAAAAAGCATCACTCGGAATCGGGCTGTCAAATGAGGCACTTAGTCCCATGAAGCATTTGCGGATCCTGAGCTATGTGGACGAAGTCGCGCGCACCGGCTCGATCCGCAAGGCGGCCAACCAGCTCAACGTCACGGCGTCGGCGGTGAACCGCCGCATCATGGACCTGGAGGAAGAACTCGGCGCGCCGCTGTTCGAGCGGCGGCCGCGCGGCGTGAGCCTGACCGCCGCCGGCGAGGTGTTCGTCAACTACCTGCGCCAGCAGGACAGCGACGTCGAGCGCATGAAATCGCAGATCGAGGACCTCAAGGGCATGCGCCGCGGCACGGTGCGGATCGCCTGCAGCCAGGCGCTCGCGCTCGAATTCCTGCCGCGCGAGATCGGCGAATTCCGCAAGCGGCATCCGTTCGTGGCGTTCGACGTGAAAGTGTTCGACCACGAGCAGGCGATCAATGCGCTGGCCACCTACGAGGTCGACCTGGCGCTGGTGTTCCGGCCGCCGTTTCTCGCCAACTTCCACCCGCTGATGTCGCTGGAACAGCGGGTCGTCGCGGTGATGTCGTCGGATCATCCGCTCGCGGCGAAGCGGACGGTGCGGCTGCGCGACTGCGCGGCCTATCCGGTGGCGCTGCCGGAGCGCAGCATCGGCGGGCGACAGTTGCTCGAAGAGGTGATGGCGCGCAGCCGGATCTCGTTTCAAATCGCCGCCGAATTGAATTCATTCGAGCTGCTGCGCGGCCTGGTCCTCGAAGCCGACCTGATCTCGTTTCAGATCCGCATCGGCACCATGCCGTCCGGCAACCGGCTGGGTCTCGTCGCGCGCGACATCGACGACCGCGATGTGCCGCGCGCCAACCTCGTGCTCGGACAGTTGCGGTCGCGCAATCTGCCGATCCCCGCGGCGATCTTTGCCGAGCGGCTGGCGCGTTCGCTGGAGGCGATGCGGGAACAGCGGGCGGCGGCAGGCGCGCGATAGCGCTGCTCTGCGCACACTTTCCGAACTCGGGAACCGATCCCGCAAATCGTCGTTTATTACGTGGAGGCGGCCCCTTGTTGGAGGCGCAGATGACGCAGCTTGTGCATGAGACGATGGATGATGACGAACTGGAGAAGATTCGCCATTTGATCGCCACGCACGAAATCGTGGACGGGCCGCCCATTCTCCGTCGCGTCGTCGAACAGCTTTGGCCCGAACTGCTGCACAAGATCAAGCCACCGCGCGAACTGATGCACTAGAGGCGTGCTGCAACGCCGCCTTGCCGATTGCCTACAAATTGTTTGTCGTTAACTATTTGTCGTTCGCATTGGCGCGGACGAATTGCCACAGCAGTTCGATCTGCTCGCTGGAGATAACGCCCCGCCACGGCGGCATCTGGTTTTTTCCCTGCGAGCACCGAATTTTCGAAGCGCGCGCGGTCCGCGACCGTCAGGCGGCGCAGGTCGAAGGTCTGCCCGCTGCTGACCAGCTTCTCGCCGTGGCAGGTGAAGCAATAGTCGTTGTAGATCTGCTCGCCGGCGTCGATCTTCTTCTGGTCCTGTGCGCACGCCGTTGCTGCCGATGCGGCCAGCGCCATCGCGGCGAGTATCATGCCGGTCAGGCAATGCCTGGAACGTCGGCCACGGCTCTCGCGTATTTCCGGATTCATCGTCTTGCCGGGCTCCGTTTTGCGACTGTCAGTGAAACGGCGGGAAGCCGCGCTTGGTCAGATACTCGGCGGTCTCGAACCGGCAGATGTCGATCTTTTTCGCCATCTCCGGCGCGACCAGCGACTCCATCATCGCGATGGAGTCGAGCGCCGGAGGCGACCTCGCGGCGGAATTTTTCGCCGCGCGCGGCGTCGCGGTCGAGCACCGCATCGATCTGCTGCTTGACGGCGGGAAAATCGCAGGCGGCATGGGCGGCAGCCGTCACGATAACGGCCGCCACGACGCCGAATCCGGCATTCCTCAGGAAAGGCTTCAGAGCGGAGATGCAACGCGTCATTGCCGACGTGGTTCGCAACTGCTGGACGATGACCCATCGAAACGACGGGAGGCGCCAGCGGCGCCTCCCGCACTTCTCGTCGAAGCCTGCATCACTTGTCGAACAGGCCGAAAGTCCAGACCGAAGCGCCCGCCGGCACGTTGGCGAGGTTCGGATCGCCAGCCCGCAGCGCGTAGACGCCGCCGATGCCGCTCATCACGGTGACGTACTGCTTGCCGTCGCGCTCCCAGGTCACCGGCTGGCCGAGGATGCCGGAGGGAGTCTGGAAGCTCCACAGCACCTTGCCGGTATCCGCGTCGAGCGCCTGGAATTCGCCGGTCATCACGCCGGTGAAAACCAGATTGCTCGCCGTCGACAGCGTGGAAGAGTAGTTCGGGCTCTTGTACGGCGCCTCCCACTTCGACTTGCCGGTCATCGGATCGACCGCCTTGAGATAGCCACGCACGTTCGGGTCTTCCAGCACGGTGGTGCGTTTCACCGTGCCCGGCCCCGACGGCTTGCCCGGCACCATGGCCTGCGGCTCCGGCGCCTCGTAGGTCATGCCGATGTGCAGCGTGTTGATGTAGAGCAAGCCGGTTCCCGGATTGAACGACATGTGCTGCCAGTTGGTGACGCCGGAAACCGACGGCCACACGGTGACGTTCTTGCCGAGGAGCGCGTCGTGATAGACCTGCGTCCACTTCGGACGCCCGGTCTTCAGGTCGACGCCGTCGGCCCAGTTGACCTTGCCGTAGGCGTTGGCGGCCAGAAGTTTGCCGTTGGCCGCGTCGAGCACATAGAGGAAGCCGCCGCGGTTGGCCTGGATCACCACCTTGCGCTGCTGCCCCTCGATGTTGAGCGTCGCACGCACCGGCGTGTGCACGCCGTCATAGTCGAACGGATCGGCCGGCGTGGTCTGGTACGCCCAGACGTGCTCGCCGGTCTTCGGACGCAGCGCGATGATGGAATTCGTCCAGAGCGCGTCGCCCTCGCGGGTGCGCGGATTCCACGGCGACGGATTCCCGGTGCCCCAGTAGACCAGATCGAGCTCCGGATCGTAGGTGCCGGTCACCCAGCTCGAGCCGCCACCGACCAGGTTGGTGTCGGCTTTCCAGGTTTCCGAGCCTTTCTGGCCCTTGTCCGGAATGTTGTAACTGCGCCAGAGATGCTTGCCGGTCTCCGGATCGTAGCCTTCCAGGAAGCCGCGATGGCTGTATTCCGCGCCCGCGACACCGACCACCACCACGCCATTGGCGATGAGCGGCGCGCCGGTCATGGCGTAGCCGTTCTCGACCGAGGTCGGGGCCGGCGATTTGGTCTTCCACACTTCCTTGCCGGTCTTCGCGTCGAGCGCGATGATGTGATTGTCCATCAGGGCGCGAATGATCTTGCCCTGATAGATCGCGGCGCCACGATTCACCACGCCGCAGCACACGACGCGCAGTGTCTCCGGTGGATACTCGTGCGCCGTGCGCCAGATCTGCTTGCCGGTGAGCGCATCGATCGCCACGGTCGCGTTGTGAACAGTCGTGTAGATCACGCCGTTGTGGACGACCGGGAACCCTTCGGCGCCGCGGTTGTCGGTCATCGCATGGCCCCAGAGCGGGACCAGCTTTGCAACATTGCTTTTGTTGATCTGGGTCAGCGGGCTAAAGCGCTGGCCCGAATAGCCCATGCCATAGACGAGAACGTCGCCCGGTGTCTTTTCATCGTTCTTGAGATCGTCGTTCGACTGCGCGAACGCGTGGCTCGAAAGTCCTGCTGCAAAAGCAATCGTTGCAGCCAGCAATACTGCTTTCCTCATGGTCGCCTCCTCCACGCAGCCCATCGACTTGTTTCGCCGTTGTGGCCACTTTGAATTTTTGCCACGGTTGCCCGCGGACGGTCTGGTGCCGGAATTCAAAGCTATGACGAATGATCGCGCCCCTTTGGAGCGTCTGTAAAGTGGATTGACAGGATATGGCTGCACGGCCGCAATGCGGTTGGGCACGGCTGCCCACCCGGCGCGGTCACCGAACCGGCCACCCGGCCAGCGATGTCCGGTGGGATGCTACCGCGGTATAGTTGCTTGAGCGCGCGTCGCGCCGGCGGGTAACCGGGCGCGGAATGGGTGGGAAACCTGCATGGCCTCGGCCGCTGCCTTTGATCGCCAATCAAGGCCCGGTCCGCTGGTGTCGGCCGAAGGCGTCACCAAATCGTACGGGCCGGTGAAGGCGCTCGACCGGATCGATCTCCATGTCGGCGCTGGAGAATTCGTCGCCCTGCTCGGCCTCAACGGCGCAGGCAAGACCACGCTGTTTCAGCTTCTCAGTGGGCTGTTCGTGCCGGACGCAGGCTCCATCGTGATCAACGGCGCCGACATGCGCCGCGATCCGGTGGCGGGACTGCGGGGCCTGGGTATCGTGTTCCAGGATTCGACGCTCGACCTCGATTTGCCGGTCCGGTCGAGCCTCTATTTCCACGCAGGCCTCCACGGCCTGCCGTGCGCGGCCGCCAAGGCCCGCATGGGCGAAGAGTTGAACCGGCTCGGGATTGGTGAAAGCTCGACGATGATCGGGCGAAAGCTCAGCGGCGGCAACCGCCGCCGCGTCGAGCTGGCGCGCGCGCTGATGCACGACCCGAGCGTGCTGCTGCTCGACGAGCCGACCGCCGGGCTCGACCCCGCGGTGCGGCGCGACCTTCTGGAGTACGTCGGCAGGCTTTGCAGGGAACGCGGACTTGGGGTGCTGTGGGCGACCCATCTGGTGGAAGAAGCCGAACGGGCGGACCGTGTCGTGATTCTGCACCGCGGCCGGGTGGTAGAGAGCGCGCCGCCCGCGGCCATCATGCAAAAAGCCGGAAGGCCTACCCTGTCGGAAGCGTTTCTCGGCCTGATCGAGACAAAGGCCAAGGCCGCGGCGGAGGGGGCCGCGGCGGAGGGAGCTGCGCCATGAACAGGTTTGTGCGGATCATGCTTGCCGCCGCGAGTCTCACCGTGGGCGGCGGCGAAGCCACGGCGAAGGACACTGGCCGCATTTTCGTCAGCAACGAGAAGAGCAACACCGTCACGGTGCTCGACGGCAAGACCTACGCACCGGTTGCCACCATTCGCACGGGCAAGCGTCCGCGCGACCTCAAGCTCAATCCGGAACGCACGCGGCTCTACGTCGCGTGCGGCGACGACAACCGGATCGACGTGATCGACGTGGAAAAGCTCGCGGTGGTCGACCGGATCGGCGGCATCGACGAGCCGGAGGTGTTCGACATCGGCCCGGATGGCCGCCAGCTGTTCGTCAGCAATGAAGACGAAGGCAGGCTTTCCATCGTCGATCTCGCGACCAGGAAAGTCGTGAAATCGATCAAGGTCGGGCAGGAACCTGAGGGCGTTCTGGTGTCGCTGGACGGTGCAACCGTCTATGTCGCATCCGAAGCCGCGAGCCTCGTTCATGTGATCGACGTGGCCAGCGGCACGATCAAGGCGGATATCCCGGTCGGCAGCCGGCCGCGCCGGTTCGCGCAGGCCTCCGACGGCAAGGAGGTCTGGGTCTCGGCGGAAGTGGAAGGCATCGTCTATGTGATCGACGCAGCGAGCAACAAGGTGACGAAGCGCATCGAGTTTCAGCCGCGCGGCTTCCGCCGCGACGACATCCGCCCGGTCGGCCTGAAGCTCACCCGCGACGGCGCGACCGCCTATGTCACGCTCGGCGCCGCCAACCGTGTCGCCGTGGTCGACGGCAAAACCAAGGAGGTGCGCGACTACATCCTGGTCGGCAGCCGGCCGTGGGACGTCACGCTGAGCCGCGATGAGACCCGCCTGTTCGTCGCCAACGGCACGAGCGACGACATCACCGTCATCGACGTCAAAGCCGGCAAGGTCATCCGGTCGGCGCCGGTCGGACGCTCGCCGCACAGCGTGGCCATCGATGACTAGGTTTCTGGCCGCACTGCTCGTGCTGGCGCTGTCGCCGGCCATGGCGGCCGAGCGCATGACCATCGGCTATGTCGATCGCGCGGATGACCCACGTCATGAGAACCGCATTGGCTTCGGCGGCATCTTGCTGGAACAGCGAGGCCGGGCAATCGACGGAGCGAAGCTCGCGCTTGAAGATCTTGCGGCGGTCGGGCGCTCGCTCGACATCGAGATCGATCTGGCCGAGGCGCGCGCGGAGAACGCGGACGCCGTTGCCGGCGAAGTCGAAAAGCTGCGCCGGGAACGCGGCGCCCGTTTCATCCTGATCGATGCGCCGGCGAAAGCGTTGATTGCGTCCGCGCGCACCCGCGACGCGATGCTGTTCAACGTCGCGGCGGACGCCGATGCGTTGCGCGGCGCCGACTGCCAGGCGCAAATCATGCACGCGATCCCGAGCCTCGCGATGCGCACCGACGCGCTCACTCAGTTCGTCGTCGCCCGCAAGTGGCGCGACATCCTGGTGCTCGAAGGCCCCGAGGCACGCGACGCGGACGCGGTGCGCGCGCTCGAGCGATCCGCCAAACGCTTCGGCGCCCGGATCGTGGCGAAGCGGCCGTTCGTGCTGGGCAGCGATCCGCGCGAGCGCGACCAGAACAATCTGGCGCTGCTGACCGGAGGGCCGGCCTATGACGTGGTGTTCATTGCCGACGAGAGCCGCGAGGTGGCGCGCTTCCTGCCCTATCAGACACTCAGCCCGCGGCCGGTGATCGGCTCGGCGGGACTCACCGCCGAAACCTGGCACTGGGCCTGGGATCGCGACGGCGGCGCTAACCTGTCGCGCCGGTTCCGCCGCCTGGCGCAACGGCCCATGCTCGGCGAAGATTGGGCGGCGTGGATCGGCGTGAAGTCGATTGTCGAAGCGGTGCTGCGCGTGCGCACCGCCGATTTCGCCAAAGTCGCGGCCCATCTCAAGAGCGCGGATTTCCGCGTCGACGGCTCGAAGGGACAGGCGCTCACGTTCCGGCCGTGGGACAATCAGCTGCGGCAACCGGTCCAGCTGACCACCAGCGACGCAGTGATCGCACAGGCGCCATTCGCCCAGTTCCTGCATCAGACCGAGAACCTCGACACGCTCGGCACCGACCGTCCCGAGAGCACGTGCCGCATGGGCGGGACACAACCATGAACGCCGCGCATGCGTTCCGCGCCCTCTGGGCGGTGGCCGGCCGTGAGTGGGTCCGCTTCTTCAACCAGACCGGACGGCTGCTTTCGGCGATCGTGCGGCCGGCGTTCTGGCTGTTCGTGTTCGCCGCCGGTTTCCAGAACGTGCTGGGCGTGTCGATCGCGCCGCCTTATGACACCTATGTGGAGTATCAGGTCTATATTCTTCCGGGCCTGATCGGGATCGTGCTGCTGTTCCAGGGCATGCAGTCGTCGCTCTCGATGGTCTACGACCGGGAGATGGGCGTGATGCGGCTGTTGCTGACCGCACCCATGCCGCGCTGGTATCTCCTGTTCTGCAAGCTGGCCTCGGGCGTGCTTCTTTCCATAGGGCAAGCCTATGCGTTCCTGATCGTTGCAGCCCTGTTCGGGATCACGGTGCCGTGGAGCGGATGGCTCTATGCGCTGCCGGCGATGATCGTCGGCGGGGCTGATGCTCGGCTCGCTCGGTCTGATTTTCTCGGTTCACATCCGGCAGCTCGAGAACTTCGCCGGCATGATGAACTTCGTGATCTTTCCAATGTTTTTTCTGTCGTCGGCGCTGTACCCGCTCTGGAAGCTCAAGGAGAGCGGCGCGGAGATCGTGTACTGGATCTCGCTCGCCAACCCGTTCACCTACGCGGTCGAGCTGGTTCGCTTCGCGTTCTATGGGCAGTTTCATCCCACCGCCGCGGCCGTGGTGGTGGGCAGCGGATTGCTGTTTTTTATTGCCGCGGCCGCGGGCTATGATCCGCAACGGGGCGTGATCGGACGGACGGCGGCGCGAGCGTGATTCGCGGCCGGTCACGGCCTGCATGTGCGGATGTGTTCCGCGCGAGGTGCGTGTGCCGGGCCGGTGAAATGGCGTTGCGTGTGCGTGTGAGCGTAGCTGCCGTGCTTTTGCTGCTGCCGTCGTACACGGCGCAGGCGCAAAGCGACGCGACGCTGCCGACCATCCGCGTCGTTCCGGCAACCCCGATGACGGCAGGCCGCGCCGTCGTGCCGGGACGCCCCGCGCGGATTGCGCCGCCGGGCGCCGTCGAAGTCGACAAGATTCCCGAAATGGTCGACACGGTGACGGCGGCCGACATCTCGCGCACGTACTCGATGTCGGTGACCGAGGCGCTTCAGCAGCGGGTGCCGAGCGTCAATTTGCAGGACGTCCAGGGCAACGGCTTTTTCCAGGACCTTCGCTATCGCGGCTTCACGGCTCGCCGCTGCAAGGCACGCCGCAGGGGCTCGCCGTCTACGTCAACGGCATCCGCTTCAACGAAGCGTTCGGCGACACGGTCAACTGGGACCTCATTCCGGCCGGCGCGATCGACCGCGCCGACGTCTGGAGCGCCAATCCGGTGTTCGGCCTCAACGCGCTCGGCGGCTCGGTCAGCGTCCAGCTGAAGAATGGCTTTACCTATCAAGGCACCGCCTTCGAAGCCCAGGTCGGCTCGTTCGGCCGGGCCAGCGGCTCGGTGCAGTATGGCGGCCGCAAGGACAATGTCGCGGTCTATGCGATCGCCGAAGGCCTCACCGATCGCGGCTGGCGCTACCAGTCGCCGTCACAGCTCAAGCGCGTCTATGGCGACTTAGGATTTCAGGCCAACGGGCACGAGATCCATGTCAGCGCGGGCGCGGCTTCGAATTTCTTCGGCGTGATCGGGCCGACACCGGTGCAGATGCTCGCGCAGGACTACAAGTCAATCTACACGTGGCCGCAGACCACGAAAAACAAAATGGCGTTCGCCGCCGTCAACGGCTAGTTCGACCTGAGTGGGCCATGGTCGATGCAGACCGGCTTCTATATGCGGCGCTTTCGCCAGAAGCACGTCGACGGCAACGACGCTGATATCGAGGAGTGCGACCCGCCGCTCGACGGCACCCTGTGCCTGGACGACGACGGGTTTTCCGGCCAGCCTCCCGGCAATTTCCAGATTCTCAATTCCTCCGGCGCGCCGATCCCGTTCGTCGCCGGCACGCCGTACGGCACGGTCGATCGCACCTCGACCGATTCTCGTGTGTTCGGCGGCTCGCTGCAGTTCACCAATGACGCAAAGCTGTTCGGGCACGGCAATTCGTTCATCGCCGGCGCGAGCATCGACCACGGCCGGATCAGGTTCGATGCCGGCAGCGAACTCGGATACATCTATCCCGACCTGTTTGTCGGACCGAATGGCTCGGTGCCCGGGACCGGATCGCAGATCCACACCGCGGGCAACATCGGCTACGCCCCGGTGATGCTGAATGCGCGCAATACCTACTACGGTCTTTATGCGCGCGACACGTTCGACATCAACCAGCAAGCTCTCGGTCACCGCCGGCGGACGGTTCAATCTTGCCCAGATCTCGATGGCCGACCAGCTCGGCACCAGCCCGGACCTGAACGGATCGCACAGCTTCAGCCGTTTCAATCCAATGATCGGGCTTGCCTACATGTTCAACCCGCGGATGAGCGCCCACGCCGTCTATTCGGAATCCAACCGCGCGCCGACACCGCTCGAACTCGGCTGCGCCAATCCGATGCGGCCCTGCCTGCTCGAAGGCTTTCTGGTGGCCGACCCGCCGCTGGAACAGGTGGTTGCCCGCACCGTCGAAATGGGACTGCGCGGAAACGCGCCGATCCCGGGCAGGCGGCTCGAATGGAAGCTCGCGGCCTTTCGCACCGACAGCAGCAACGACATCATCCGGGTGGCGAGCGCCATTCCCGGACGCGGCGTGTTTCAAAACGTAGCCGCGACACGGCGGCAGGGCTTCGAAGCCAGCGCAGAGATCAAGTCCGGACCCTGGTCAACGCTGCTTTCCTACAGCCTCATCGACGCGACCTACCGGTTCACCGGCAGCATCGCATCGCCGAACAATCCCGCGGCCGACGCGGACGGCAATATCCAGATCACACCCGGCAAGAACATCCCCGGCATCCCCCAGCATCAGTTCAAGGCGCGCGTCGACTACGCGATGACGCCGGCCTGGACGCTCGGCGGAAATCTCGTCGCCGTCGGCAGCCAATACTATGTCGGGGACGACGCCAACCAGAACGAGAAGCTGCCGGGTTACGTCGTCGTGAACCTGCACACGAGCTATCAGGTGACGAAGCAATTGCAGGTGTTCGGCCTCGTGAACAATCTGTTCGACAAGCGTTTCAGCACCTTCGCCACCTATTTCGAGCCGGGCCAGATCGCCAACGCACTCGCCAATCCGCCGACCGACCCGCGCATGCAGACGCCGGCGCAGCCGCTGTCGGTTTATGTCGGTGCGCGGGTGCGCATCTGATCGCGGCGCTCGACCGCGTGGCGAATTGACAACAACATAAAACGAAGTCGCGCTGCGCAGGTGCGCGGCCTCGCACGTTCTTGACTCGACTACGGCCCGATGCAAGCATTGTTCCCGGTGGTGCCCGCAAGGGATATCAAAGGGAATGCGGTGCGCGTCCGGTAACGGATGCAATTCCGCAGCTGCCCCCGCAACTGTATGCGGCGAGCCGAAGGCCATAAATGCCACTGGGGGCACTATGTCCCTGGGAAGGTGGCCCAAGGCGACGACCCGCGAGCCAGGAAACCTGCCACCAGCCGTGGTCACGCGCGAACGCGTTGGGCGGGGTGTCCCAAAGCGATGGCCGGCTGATGCGGTGCCGCGCAAGCGGCACGCAGTGCCGGACATGCACGCGGTGACGGTCCACGTCTGCCGCGAGTCGCGTCTTGAGTTTTCTCACTGCCAACGCGGAAATGCTGGCTCAGTCGCCGTCCATGCGCGCGAGTGTGTTCGACCCGCTCGAACTCTACGCCGCGGCGATGGACGCGTCCGACTACGTCGCGACTGTTGCGCCTTTGGTCCGGCGCGTTGCGCCTGACATCGGCGATCTGCTCGATGTCGGCGCAGGCGGCGGACAGCTCGGCCATGCCTTGCGGCCGGCCAACGCGCGATGGACCGCGATCGAGCCGTCGCCGACCATGCGCCGCCGGCTGGTGCGTTTTTCCGATCCGCCCGTGGTGCTGTCTTGCGGATGGGAAACGTCCGATATCGCGTCCGGCACGCACGACACGGTGCTCGCCGCGACGATGCCCGCGACGATGGAAAATCCCGGGACATTCCTGAAGCACTGCCGGCGTTGGGTGCGGCGCCAGGTTGTGTGGGTGGTGCCTGCGCAAGACGGACCGCGCGGCCTTTGCTTTGCCGGATGCCTGCCGCGCCACTGGCATGGCGAAGACGAAACGCCGGGCGTCGATGTGACGCTTCGCGGCCTGCCGCCTGCCGACCAGCCCCATCAAGTCGACTTCGCTGAGTGGACGTTCACCGGCGTTATCGAGAACCTGATTGAGCTCGCAAGCTTTCTGGCGGACCGGCTTGGCTGGCCCGCGGACGACATCCGGAGGACCGCGCTTGCAGCGCATCTTTCGGCGCAGGCCAAACCACATGCCAAAGGGTTCTGCCTGGAGATCGCACGGCGCTCAGCCGTGCTCGTTTGGAGGCTGTAAATGCGGTGGGGGCGTTGTGGGGTGTTCGCCGCGGGGGCTGTCGCGTCCGCCCTGCAATGGCAGGCGGAGGCTCGCGCACAGTCGGTGCAGTTGCCGGCCATCGTGGTCACGCCATCGGGCCGCGTCGAGCCTCGGCCCAGCACGCCGGCAGCAGGCACATCGCCTGCGATCACCGACACCCAGCCGATCTATGTGACGACACCGACCGGACGCACCGAATCAATCAGTCGCGTCGTCGGCACCACACAGGTCATCGGGCGCGAAGCCATTGAGCGTTCGACGGCCAGATCGGTCGCCGAGCTGATGGCCGAGAACGCCGTGGGGTTTCTGAGCGAGTGGACGCCCGGACAGACCTCGCTGAACATCCGTGGAGCGGCCACTGAAGGCCAGGGGCGCGATTTCCGCAGCCAGGTCCTGGTCCTCATCAACGGACACCGCGCCGGCACGGCGAACATTTCCAAGCTTTCGATTGCCGATCTGGACAGGATCGAGATCGTTCGCGGCCCTTCGTCGGTGGTCTATGGCAGCCAGAATATGGGCGGCGTGGTCAACCTGATCATGAAGACCGGGCTGTCTTCTCCCGGTTCGTTTCTCGACGCGAGCACGGGCTCGTGGGGCCTCGGACAAGGAAAGCTCCAGCATGGCGGCGTGAAGCAAGGGTTCGACTATTACGTTGGTCTTTCGGGCGGCCGCCGCGACAATTTCCACATCGGCGGCGGCAAGAACGAAGAAAACACCGCGTGGAACCGACGCGGTGCATCGGCGTCGTTCGGCAAGCAGATCAACGACACCAACCGCGTCGACCTCAACATGCGCACCGACGGCATCTACGATGCCGGCTTTCGCGGGTCGAGCTCCAACGTCTACGCCTTCGACGACCGCACCAATCAATCGTACGATTTGACCTATACCGGCCGCCTACCGGACGGCCGGGCCAACTGGTTCTTCCAGCACTACGGCGTCATCGACATCGACGATCTCAACAATCCGAATCCGTTCAACATCGGAACGACCCGAACGTTGGTTGATCACAACAGACGGACCCAATATATCCTCGGCACGCGCGTGCAACCGCGCGTCAACCTCTGGCAAGGCAACGATCTGCTGGTCGGATGGGATTGGGAGCAGAGCCGGCTGCGTTCGGACCGCGCCATGGTCGGGCTCAACGGCGCGGCGGTCGTGCAGCGAACGCCGTTCGACAACAACCAGACCGAAGACGTCAACGCGTTCTATTTCGAGGACTCGCAGACGCTGTTCGATCGATGGATCCTGCGCGGCGGCGTTCGCCGCACCTTCGGCGAGACGGCGTTCGAACCGACGCCGTTCCAGGCACCGCCGCCAGGAGGCCGGAAATATGCACTCACGACCTACTCGGCCGGCACGGCCTACCAGGCGCTGGACTGGCTGAGCTTCCGCCTCGGCACATCGACGGGCTTCCGTGCACCAACCGCAACCGACCTGTCGGCGGGCTCGACCATCACGTTTACCGGGAACACCATCTTCGGCAATCCGTCGCTACGGCCCGAAACCAGCAAGCAGGTCGAAATCGGCACAACGCTCACCTGGAATCCCTGGCGGCTCGACCTGGTGGCCTTCCAAAACATCATCAGCGATCGCATCACGCCACTGGCGCGCGCGGGCACACCTACCATATCCGACACGATCAACAATCCAGGCGACATCGTCGTGCGCGGCGTCGAGTTTCAGGCCGAAACCGACCTGATGCGCACCTTCCGGGTTGCGCGTCCGGGCCCCTGGCGCTGGACTGCATTCGGCAACGGCTACTACAACTTCGACATGGAGGATAAGGGCGCGCCATTGACGGCCAACACCCATAATCCGCAGCGAATCTATCGTTCACAGGCTCAACTCGGAACGCGCTTCGGACAGACCGGCGGCCCGTGGCACGACTGGTCGGTCCAGATCTCCGGTGTCTGGCGGGGGCCGATGTGGTACGATTCCGAGGAGAATTTCATCGCCGGCATCGAACCGACGACGACGTTCATCCACCGCAAGGGCGGGTTCTGGGTCTACAACACGCGCGGTGAGGTCACCATCACCGGCCAGACCAAGCTTTACGCCGCGGTCAACAACATCTTCGATCTCAATCGGCATCCGATCTTCATCGGGCTGGACCAGACGCCTTGCATCCTGAACCCCACCCGCCAGAATGGCGCGTGCGGAAATTCCATGCCAGGACGCGAGTTCATTGTCGGGCTGCAAAGTCGCTGGTGATGCGCGCGGTTGCCCCCGCGCTCGTCGCGTCCGCCTTGCTGCTTTGCGATCTTGCTGCCGCGAACTCACAGGCGATGACGGTGCAAGACGCACTCAATCGCGCCGTGACGCTGCCTTCGCCACCGCAGCGGATCGTGACGATTTTTGCGTCCAACACCGAAATGATCTCGGCGCTCGGATTGACCGACCGTATTGTCGGGATCGAAGCCTTCACGCGATATCCGCCGGACGTCTTGAGCAAACCGCTGGTCGGCGGGCGGCTTGGCTTTTCGGTCGACGCGGTCGTGCGGCAGCGGCCCGATCTGGTGATCGTCACCCCGGCCCGGCAGGCTGCCAACCAGCTGATCGATCCGATGGAGCGGATCGGCATACCGGTCATCGTACTGCAGCAGGGGACTGTCGCGGAGGTCCTCGCCAACATCCGGCTGCTCGGCCGCGCAACCGGAATATCGCAGCGGGGCGACGATGTCGCGGCGAAGCTTAAGGCCAGAATTGACCATGTCGTGCGCCGGGTGAGCAACCGCGAGCGACCGCGTGCGATCATGATCACCGGCCGGATCGGCAGCGGCCTGCTGCTGGTCGCCCGGACGCGCACCTACACGGGCGATGCCGTTGCACTCGCGGGTGCACGTTCCGGGTTCGCGGGCGACGGGCTCTTGGCCCAGGTCTCGCCGGAAGCCATCCTGAACGCCGACCCGGATGTGCTGCTGTTTGCCGGCAATCAACGCGATCTCGACGAGCTGATTTCGCGTCCCGGCTGGAGAGATCTGCGCGCGGTTCGCACGCATCGCGCCCATGCGGTCAGCCGCGCCCAGTTGCTCATCCCCGGGCCGCGTACCGTCGACGGCATCGAGCATCTCGCGACGCTGTTTCATCCGCAGGCGTTTGCGCCATGAAACCGTGGCTGACGCTGGCTGTCTATCTTGTGGCCGTGCTCGCGATCGCCGCCTGCGCCGGACACGATTGGGCGACGCCCTCCGAACTCCTTCGTGCCGCTGCCGGCGACGACAGCATGCGCAGCCGTCTGCTGGTCGAATGGCGCATGCCGCGTGTGCTCGCGGCCGCGCTGGTCGGCGCCCTGCTCGGCATCGGCGGCGCAGTGTTTCAGGGCGTGTTCCGCAATCCGTTGGCCGAACCCTATCTGCTCGGTTCGGCCGGCGGCGCGGGGCTCGGCGCCGCCATAGCTCTGCTGGTGCCTTTCGGCGTGCCGCAATGGCTCCTGTTGCCGTTGCTGGCTTTCGCGGGAGCCTGGGGCGCGACGGCAACTGTGGTCGTTGTTTCGCGGATCGCCGGGGCGGTCGATGCAGCGGGGCTGTTGCTGGCCGGCGTGGCGATCGCGGCAATACTCAGTGCCATGCGCTCGTTTCTGATGCTGGCGCTTTCCGACGAGACCGTGAACCTGCAGGTTGTCCTGAGCTGGACGCTCGGCGGCATTCAGACCCCGACCTGGCTCGGGCTTGGAATGCTTTTGGCCGTCGCTGCAGGATGTCTGGCGTTGACTTTGGCCCTTGCCAGGGGGCTCGATCTGCTCGGCCTCGGCGAGACCATGGCGACAAGCTTCGGTCTCGATGTGCGCCACTTCATTGCCCTTGCGGTGCTGGCCGGCTCGGTCGTCGTGGCCGCCGCGGTTGCATATGGGGGACTGGTGGCATTCGTCGGCCTCGCCTCGCCGCACATCGCGCGCTGGCTGGTCGGCCCGCTGCATCGGCCGCTGTTGCCGGCATCCGCACTGGTTGGCGCAATCGTCGTCACGCTGGCCGATGCCCTCGCGCGCTCGGCTTTGCCCCCGGCCGAGATTCCGCTCGGCTTGATTACAGCGGTGGCGGGCGGCCCGTTCTTCATCGTGCTTCTGGCTCAGCGGCTCAGGTCATGACGCTTCTGTCCGCCCGCAACATTGGAGTGGTGCGCGGGCATACGACGCTGCTGGCCGACGTTTCCGTCGATTTCGGCGCGAGCGAAGCCGTCGCGGTGATCGGACCCAACGGCTCGGGAAAATCCACGCTTTTGAAGGTCCTGGCCGGCATCGAAGCGCCCAGCAGCGGCGAGGTCCGCCTCAACGACCACGTTCCGGCCAGGCTCTCCGGCGCCGCGCGTGCGAAGCTGATCGGATATCTGCCACAGCAATTTCAGCCGCACTGGGACCTGTCGGTTTCGGAACTGGTCCGTCTCGGCGCCGAACGAACCGGTCCCGCGGCAGAATCCGAAATCGAACGAGCGATCGCCGAGTTCGAATTGACGCCGTTCCGGCGGCGAAGATGGTCGACGCTGTCCGGCGGCGAACGGGCTCGCACCCTGCTCGCCACGGTGCTGTCGATCGACCCACCGCTGCTGCTGGCCGACGAGCCGGCCGCAAGCCTGGACATCAGGCACCGCATCGCGGTGAGCCGGGCCTTGGCGCGCCGCGGGAAGGTGAAGCTGTCGATTGTCGTGATGCACGACCTCGAGCTTGCGTTTCAATTGTTCGATCGCATCGTTCTGATGAACGAAGGCCGGATCGTCGCCGACGGCCCGACATCCGAAGTCGTGCACGACGAACGACTGGACGATGTGTTCGGCGTCCGTTTCGCGCGCGTGCAGCGGGATGGAGCCGCGTGCTTGCAGGTCGCTTCCGTCAAGCAGGACTCGCGTTCCGTGAACTGACGATTTGTTCAGTCGCGCGTCATCTCGCGGCTGAGTTTTTCTTGCGGCAGATACGCCCCCTGCCCGCGCAGGGTTTCTACCAGCGTCCAGGTGTCGAGATCGCAGGCCGGCTGGCCGGTGTGGATCGACTGCACGGCGGCCGTGCCCGACGCCTGACCCATCATGTAGGCGGCGGACTGCGCGCGGATCGACCCGTGCACCTTGGTGTCGCTCGAATGGCAGCGGCCCGCCACCCAGAGATTTTTCCAGCCCTTCGGCACCAGGATCCCGTAGGGCACGCCGAGGCAATCGCCTTCGCCGAGGCCGTGGAAGCCTTCGAAGTCGTCGAGGAACCGCTTGAATTCCTTTTCGGAGGTGTCGGTCGGATGAACGTCGGTCGGCCGGTTGTAAACCGCGACCTGATCGGGGAACTGCCGAGCCGACTTGAAGTCCTCGATCGTCAATTCGAATTCGCCGACGACGCGGCGGGTGTCGCGCACGCCCATCACCGGCGCGGTGGTGAGCAGCTCGATCTCTTCGCAGCCCGGCACGTATTTGCGGAAGAACTCGGTGTATTCGACCGCGAGCTTCCTCCCGAACATCATGCCCTCTGACAACGAACGGCTGTCCAAGCCGTTGAGGTTGAAGATGTGGCCGCCGTTGAGCTGGGCTGCGCGTTTGCCGATCTTGTTCATGCCCGGCATGAAGCGGTCGGGCTGGGTGAAATGGCCATCCTCGATGGCCTGCAGAATCTGCTTCTTGGACAGCGCCTTCACCTTGTCGATGCCGCGCCAGTCGTCGCCATAGGCCGGATCGTCCCAGTTCACGCCCGAGAACATCGAGCACAGCGTCGAAGGCGCGATGGCATCGATGTCGCGCAGGATCACTTTGCACTCGGCGCCGGCGAGATCCGACAGAGCGGCGTCGCCGGTGCAGTCGATGAAGGCCTTGGCGCGGATGAAGCGATAACCCTCGACGTTGCTGATCACCGCGCCGTCGACGGTCCCGTCCGATGCCTCGGCGTCGATCACGCGGGTGAAGAAGCGCACGTCGACGCCCGCATCCTGCGCCATGGTGTCGAGCGTGCGTTTCAGCGCCTCCGGCTTGAACGGCACCCAGCGATTGAGCTGGCTGTAGAGATATTCCGGGACCACGTGCGGACCGAGGTCGCCGCGCTGGTACAGCGACTCGATCAGCTCTTTCATGAAACCGCCGACCAGCATGCGCTTGCCGTCGGACACCGGACCGAATGTCGAGACGAGGCCCGATGTGCCCATGCCGCCGAGGCAGCCGTTGGCTTCGGCGAGCAGCACCTTCGCGCCAAGCCGGGCGGCACAGACCGCTGCCGCGATGCCGGCCGGCCCGCCGCCGGCGACCAGGATGTCGTAGCTCTCGTCAACCGGAATTTCGCGGGTGAGACGGTGCGTGGCCATGGCGACGCCTATTGCGGCTCGAGACGGGCGTCGGCCGCAATCGTGCGGTAGCGCTCGAGCGCCGCTTTGATGACAGCTCCGAATGCGGCGGACGTGCTGGTCGCGACCTCGAAGCCGCTCGCCTCCAGCGTTTTACGCACCGCGGGCGCTTCGATCGCTTTGACGAAGGCCGCGTTCAACTGACGGGTCAGCGGGTCGGACATTCCGGCCGGCGCGAGAAAACCGAGGAAACTCGACGGCACCGCATAGCCCGGCAGGCTCTCGCCGATCGTCGGAATCTCCGGGCGCGCCCGCGAACGGTTCGCCTCGACCGTCCCCAGAACCTTGAAGCTGCCGCTTTGCATGTGCGGCAATACGGTCGACAACGTGGCGAACAGCACGGGAATCTGGCCCGCCAGAAAATCGGTCATGGCGGGATTGCCGCCGCGATACGGCACATGAACCATGTCGATGCCGGTCTGGTTCTTCAAAAATTCGCCGGCCAGGTGATGGGTCGTGTTCGGCCCCGAACTACCGAACGACAGTTTTCCGGGATTGGCCTTGGCGTAGGCGACAAGCTCGGCGACCGAATTGACCGGCAGGGACTTGTGCACGACGAGACAGATCGGCGTTTCCAGCGCCAGCGTCAGCGGCGTGAAATCATTAATGGGATCGAACGGCACATTCTTGAACAGCACCGGCGTAATGGTGAGCGAACCCGCGGTGCCAAGGAACAACGTGTAACCATCGGGCTGCGCACGCACCACCGCGCTTGCGGCCAGCACCCCGCCGCCGCCCGGACGGTTCTCGATCACCATCGGTTGCTTGTGCGCTGCAAACAGTTCATCGCCGACGGCACGGGCCAGAACGTCCGTGGCGCCGCCTGCGGCGAGCGGGGTAATCATCCTGATCGGCCGCGACGGCCAAGATAACGGCGAAGACGCCGGCTGCTCCTGAGACCGGGCCGAAACGACCAGGCCAATCAGCAGCGCGGCTCCGAGACATACCGGCCGGAACGCAGCTCTGGAGGTCAATAGCTTTCCGTGCATTACAAATCATTTTCCGCACCGGTTCCTGCAACCACCTGTGATTGGAGGTCATCCCGGCTCGTCGCCGCAATGTACACCGCGCGGATGTCACGGGAAACCGCCAGGCGGCCTCGTCTGCAGCCTGCGAAGCAAGGACAGTCCGAACGCAGCGGTGCCGCAATGCTTGTCCGGCTTGACCCAACCGCGGCCGCAAATGCGGGCCGCCCGGATGCGCCGTCACTCAAATTCCAGTTGCGCCATCAGCAGATCGTATCGCTCGATGACGATCGACTGCCTCGCGACCGAAATGATCCCCTGCTTCTGGAATTTGTCGAGTGTCATCGTCACCCATTGACGGGTCGATCCGACAATCGTGGCGATCTGTTCGTGCGTGAGCTTGCGCTCGATGACCAGACGGTTTCCGTCGCGACGGCCGTGGTTTTCGGCGAGAATCACCAGAAGCTGGGTGAGCCGTTCGACCACGGAGCGCGTGCCCAGCATCTGCACCAGCGCCGAATAGCATTTGCCCTTGGCGACCAGACCCTCAATGAGGCATAGCGCAAAGGCCGGCTGGGTTTCGATCAGGCTGCGGATGGCACCGCCCGGCAGATAAAGCAGGTCACAGGTTTTGGTTACATCCGCCGACCAGACATGTTGCCCGCCGCCGAAAATCTCCGGGCCGCCGACGAAATGACCCGGCGTCCAGTAGGCCAGCGTGATCTCGCGGCCCGACGGCGCCGAGTAATAGGTGCGGACAATGCCTTCCTCGATCAGCCAGATGCCCTTGTGGTCGTCGCCCTGAACAAACACGCTGCCGCCGACATTGATCGAAATCTGGCTGCCAAGCCGGCGCATGCTGTCCCATTGCTCGCGGGTGAGCCGGGACAGGAAATTCGCGCCTTCGTTCAACTCGCCCGCGGACTGTGCCAGAAACAGCGCCGACCCGGCGGCAAGCACATCGGGCGGTGGAACGGGACGGTTCACGGCTTGATCCTCACGGCTTGACCTCGTGCAGCGCGGGGTTCTGCGACAGGAACACCGCGAGGCTTGCGATGTCGGCGTCGGTCAGCCGCCGCGCGATGGCGCTCATCATGCCATCGGGATCGTTGCCGCGGCGGCCATCGCGGAAATCCCTGAGCTGCTTGGCGATGTAGTAGTCGTATTGGCCGGCGAGCCTCGGCGCCTCCACCGGCTGATCGGCAAGATAGGGCGCGCTGGCGCTGTGGCAGGACGTACAGGCACGTACGCCGCCGGCGCCCACGGTTACGAGCTTTTCGGCACGGGCCAGATCGAATTCGCCTTCCATCGTCGGGGCGGGCCACGGCGCCTCCTGACCGGAGAACCATTCCACAATCTTCGGGATGTCTTTCTCCACCGCTTCGGTCGCGGTCTGCTGCATCTGTCCGCCATCGTTCTTGCGGTGACCAAGCTGAAAGTCGCGAAGCTGCTTGGCCAGATACTTCGGATTCTGTCCCGCAAGCCTCGGAAACTTGATGCGGTTGCCGGCGCCATCGAGGCCGTGGCAATCGGCGCAGATGTGCTGCGGCTCAACGCCGGTCATGTCGATCATGTCGGCTCGCGCGGGCGCCGGCTGGAAGCCAAGGATCAACACGGCGACCGGCATGCAAAAACGCAGATGCGCACCGGCCACCATGGCATCAGCGGTTCTGCTGCTCGAAGGCCTTGACGCTTTCGGCCCTGATGTACGCGATGCACTGCCGCTTCAGCTCGGCGAATTCAGGCTCCGCCGTCACCTCGGGCAATCGCGGCCGCGGCAGCCCGACCGCAAGGTCGGCGATGATGCGGCCCGGACTGGCGCTCATGATCAGCACCCGGTCGGCCAGGAAAATCGCCTCGTCGACGTCATGAGTGACGAACAGCACCGTCGTGCCGAATTCATTCCAGATCTTCAGCAGGTTCTCCTGCATCATCAGGCGGGTCTGCGCATCGAGCGCACCGAACGGCTCGTCCATCAACAGCACGCGCGGATAGTTGGCGAGCGCGCGGGCGATGCCAACACGTTGCTGCATTCCGCCGGACAGCTCCGCGGGATAACGGTTGGCAAAACGCGACAGCCCAACCATGTCGAGAAACGTATTGGCCACCTGGTCCGCCGGCTTGCCGGCGATCTTGGGACCGAACGCCACGTTCTCTTTCACCGTCTTCCAAGGGAACAGCGAATACTGCTGAAACACCATGCCCCGGTCGGGCCCCGGCGCGGTGATCAACTCGCCATCGACGCGAACCTCTCCGCCGTTGGGCCTGACGTAGCCCGCGACGCTGTTGAGCAAGGTCGACTTGCCGCAGCCGGACGGTCCTAGGATGCAGACGAATTCGCCGGGCTCGACCCGGATCGAGGTTTCCTCGACGGCTTTATGAGCCTGCCGGCCCTTGCCGAACACGATGGAAACGCGATCGATCTCCACCAGCCCCTTGTCTATCCCCATGCGTGCCGCCGGGCTGCCGGCCGGCGCGCTTTTCATTGGCATCGAGACGACGCGCGTCAGCATTGCACCGCCTCCGCTTTCGCGCTGCTGCCTGCGATCTTTCCGTCGCGAACGATCAGCAATATCGATGCGCCGAGCAAAGCCACGCCGAACAGCGACACCGCCGGACCGATCGGCTCAAGCGCATAGGCCGTCGACACGTCGATGCCGAGAATGGCGAGGCTCACGACCCAGGTCGGTCCGGAGTGGCACACCACCCAATAGAGCGTGATGCAAGTGAGACTCGCGCAGAGCGCACCCAGTGCCGTCATCAAACCGGTCCGGATGGACTGCAGCGACTGCCGCATCATAGTGCCAAGCTGCTCCTGCTCGCATAGCAAAATGAAATTGAACCCGATCAGAACACCGATCAGGGCGACGATCGCGACCTTGTGCGGAATGATCGCAAGGCTCCATTCGGAGACGCCCCGGCCATAGTCGTAATTCATGTAGCCGATCTCCAGCACCCATTCGTTGAGAACGATTGGAACCATGTCCGCGATGGAGCCGGTGCTGGCGACGATGTGCATCACGTTTTTCGGCCAGTTGAAACCAACCACGTAGTTCGGCAGGTGACCGAAGCGAACGGCCAGCAGGCCGAGCAGCACCAGATAAAATGCAATCGGAAATCCAACCGCGAATGCGAGCAGCAGGCCACGCTGTCTGGCAAGTGCGGTTAACAGGCTTTGACGTGGCGCCAACAGACGATCGGTGTCACGTTCGGCAAGGACGCTCATCGGGATTTCCTTTGCCAGGAGAGCATGGGCTGGGTGAGCTTTTTCACCGCAAGCGTCGACAGCGTGCCGAGCCCGCCGATCACCAGCATGCCGACCACGATGTCGGGATAGTTGATCAGCGAATACGCATTCCAGGTGAAATAGCCGATGCCGTACTGGCCGGAGATGATTTCGCCGGCCAGAAGCGAAAACCAAGACACGCCCATGCCGATGGCGAGCCCGGTGGCAATCGACGGCAACGCCGCGGGCATCACCACGTGCCAGAAGATGTGGAGCCGCGACGCGCCGAGCGATTGCGCGGCCCGCACCAGGACCTCCGGCGTCTGCTCGACGCCGTGCACGGTGTTCAGCACGATCGGAAACAATGCGCCGAGGAACGTGATGTAGACGATCGACGATTCTTCGGTCGGCCACATAAGGATCGCCAGCGGGATCCAGGCGACCGCGGGGATCGGCCGGAGAATTTCGATGTAGGGCGTCACCATATCGCGGGCGATGCGCGAACGGCCCATCACCACGCCGATACAGATGCCGAGCACGGTCGCAAGCGCGAACCCGATCAGGATGCGTTTGATGCTGACGACGATGTGGATATAGAACTTGGCTTCGTTGATGTGTTTCAGGAACGCGGTCAGCACCACAAGCGGCGCGGGCACATTCTCGAACTTGACGAAGAAGTCGAGCTTGTATGCGCAGGCCAGATGCCAGAGCAACACGCCCAGGGCGAGCGAGGCGAGACTCACCGCCCAGCCTTTCGCCAGACCGCTCCAGTCGATTTCCGCAACCGTGCGCTTGAAAAGATCGCCGAATTTTTCGCGGGCTTCCGGCGCGGCAGCAGCGGCGCTTTCTACCGGCATGGGCTGCACGAGCTCCGCAGCCGGCGGATCTTGCGCCTTTTGCGGTTTGACACTGACCTCGTTCGCCAGAGCGAGCGTGGAGTTTTTCATGGTCCGTATCCCGGCCGTCACGTCCCGAACACCAGTCGCTTCACCGCACGAAGATCCGGTGGAGCCGTCCGCCCCGGCGGCGCGTTCGCCGCAGGGACGGGTCTCGAACGTTCGTCAGGAGGAGAATGAGCCCCAAGCCTGATCGTAGGTCACGACGGCGCCGCCGACCTTCTTGGCATAGGCTTCCGCCTCACGCTTGCGCAGGAAGGTGGCAAACTCGCCGTCGCCGCCCTTCACATAGAACGCGGTCTTGCCGAACAGCTTCAGTCCGGTTTCCTTGTCGTAGACGTAAGTGGAGTTGAGCTTCGCGCCCTCAGCATTGTATTTGGCGACCGCCCTCAGGAAGTCGGTCATGGTCGGAAAGCTCTTCATGCCGTCGCGGGCATGCCAGATTTCCATCGGCAAGCCCTGGTTGGCCTTCACCGGATCGACGATCTTTGCCTTCTCAGCTTCGTAATCGACGCCCAGCTCCTTGTAGGCAGTCTTGACGTAGCTCTCGGTGATCCACGCGTTGAAGTCGAGGACGGGGATCTGCTGCTCCTTCGCCAGCACGCCGTGGTCGAGCTTCAGCGCGTCGACCCAGGCGGGCTTGATGGTCGGATCGAGGGTGAGGAAGCCGCCCTTGGAGAAATAGAGATACAGCACCTCTTTCTCCACGCCGGACCACTTCTCCATCATCTCGACGGCCCGCATTGGGTCCTGCTTGATCCAGACGCCGGCCTCATAGACCGCCTTGATATACGCGACGACGACCTCCGGATGTTCCTTGGCAAAGTCCTCGCGCACGACGACGCCGTGCAGATAGGGGACGCCGGTTTCCGAGCCGTCGTAGATCTTTCGGCCGGTGCCGCGGAATTCCATGATCTCGGACCACGGGCAGAAGTCGGCGTGGGCGTCGATCTTGCCGGCCGCGATGTTGGCAGCTCCAACTGCCGGCGCCTGGTTTTTCAGCTCATACGCATTGGCGGGGATATTGGCGTCCTGCATCGCCTTGAACAGCATGCCCCAGGCCGCCGAGCCGACCGGTGTCGAAACCGATTTCCCTTTCAGGTCCTCGATCGAATAGACGTTCGACGCGACGGGGACGACGATGGCATTGCCCGAGCCTTTGACGTTGTAGCCGGTGCCGGCGACGTAGAGACTTCGCAGGCTGTTGGTGGCCTGGAATTTTGCCCCGTTCACGATCAGCGGATAGTCGCCCATCACGCCGATGCTGAGCTTGTTGGCCAGCATCTGGTTCGTGATCGGTCCACCGGACGAGTAGTCGGCCCAGGTGATCTCGTACTGGGCGTCCTTGTATTTGCCGGTCTTGGGCAGATGCTTTTCGAGGAGCTTCATCTCCTTGATGACGAGACCGGCCGTGTAGGTGTCGGTGCACATGCTCTGGTGGCCGATGCCAACCTGGATTTTCTGGGCCTGTGCGGCCGGGACAGCGGTCGCGGCAAACGCGAGCACAATCGTGGTCGCAAGCAAGAGTTTCGAGCGGGTCATGACCAAATCCCCTTGTGTCGAGCCTGAAACTTGTTCTCAGCTCCGCTTCTGATGCCGCAAGCGCCATGCCAATCTTGTGAGCCTCCCTGCGGACTTCCTTAAGCTATTGTTTTTTATTGTTCTTTTCCAGAGTCTGGCCCGGGCGCGGAGGACCCGGCCAAACCGCGTCTGCCCAGCCATTGGGCGGCCACCAATGCCCGGCGCGAATGGAGCAGGCAAAGTCACACACAAGCAGTAATACAAGCTGGGCGTCCGGACCGGTTCCGATCCGCCGCACGACGGACGGCCGGGCGGCCTGTCACGACGATAGTAGGCTTCGCAACTGTCGCTCGATTTCCGGAAAGCGCCAGTCGCGTTCACCCAGAGCACCGAAGCGAAGGATGCCCGCGCGGTCGACGGCAAAGCCGACCGGCAGAGCCGGCACATGCCAGGCCCGGGCGGAGGTTTTTTCGATGTCGAGCAACACCGGCAGGCCGGGCGCCGGATGCTCGACCAGAAAGCGCACCACCCGCTCCGCACTGTCTCCGAGATTGACCGCAAGCACTTCGATGCCGTCGCCTGCGACGCGCGCCCGGAGATCCGCAAGTGCTGCCAGCTCGCGGCGGCACGGCGGGCACCACACCGCCCAGAAATTCACGAGCACCGGGCGACCACGATATGCAGACAACCGATGCGGCGTGCCGGACAGATCGGACAGTTCGAATTCAGGTGCCGCCACCTCGCCGGGCAGCCGCGCGAGCGAAAGCGCATCGGCGAACGCGCTCGCCGGCAATGTCGTAGCGACAGCGAGCGACAATAACCGTCGGCGGTCGATCGAACACGCGAGCGCGCTCATCGCCGCGGCACCCGGACCTTGAACATATGGCTCTCGGGCAGACCGTAGACATATTCGAAATCGATCGGAAAGCCGCGCCGGTCGTGGGTGAGCCGCGTCATCTTGAAGATCGGCGACAGCGGCGCGATATGCAGCCGCGAGGCGGGATCGTCCTCGGCCGGCGCGATTTCGATGGTGACGTCGGCAAATCCCAGAGCGATGCCGAGCGCGCGTTCGAGCAACACGAAAATATCCTGGCCGGCAAGATCCTGCTCGCGGAGCCTGCGGCCCACGTCGAGCGGAAAATAGCTGAGGTCGTAGGACATCACCCGGCCGCCGGCCAGGCGCAGCCGCGCGATGCGGACCAGCCGGCTGCCATCGGTCACGCCGAACGCGCGCGCCACCGCTTCCGGCGCCTCGCATTCGGTGAAGTCCAGAACCTCCGAGCGCACCCGCACGCCCATCGGCGCCAGCATCTCGCCAAACCCCTGAAGCTTGCCGAGATTCTGCACCGCCTTCACCCGGCGCAGAAACCAGCCCCTGCCGTGATGACTTTCGATGACACCGTCGGTCCGTAGCGCCTCCAAAGCCTGCCGCACCGTGACCCGGCTGACATTGAACTGCCGGACCAGATCGCTTTCCGACGGCAGCCGGTCGCCGCGGGTGAGGCCTGCTGAAAGAATTCGGTCCATCAGCCAGTCGCGGATGCGAATGTATTTCGGCGTGACGGGCGCAGCGGTTACGGCAAGCTCACCCGCCGCTTGCGCGCCAGGCTTGATCGGCTCAATCCGCGGCATCGACATCGTCGAGGCTCCGTATCGCCGGCGTTGTCACCAACCCTGCCGGCTGACCCCTTCCCGTCCGCTATTCTTCCCGTAGTCGACCGATGGCCCAGCGGACGTTCTTGCGGACGTCCGGATCGGGATCATCGACATGTTTCTGAAGAAACGCCAAGGCCGACGCATGGCCGATCTCGCCGAGCGCGCCCGCGACTTCCTTGCGCAGATTGCTGGTCTCGTGCGCCAGCAGCGGGCCCATCGCGGCGACCGATTCCGCAACCCGCAATTTGCCGAGGCTGCGCACCGCCTTCAGCGTCACCTGCCAGTATTCATCGGACAGCGCACGGATCAATCGCCCGCCAGCATCGGCCGCGCCGGTGCGGGCGAGCGTCTCCGCGGCGATCTCGCGGACTATCCAGTCGGCATCGTCCAATGCCGCGATCACGGCGTGCGCCGCATGCGGGCTGGTAGAGAAGCCGAGCGCGGAAACCGCCGAACGGCGGACCGCGGGGCTCGGATCGCGGCAGGCACTGATCAGCGCCGGCAGCGATTCTTCGAGTTTCAGCCAGCCGATCACTGCCACTGCCTGCTCGCGCACCGAAGCATCGGCATCGCCGAGCGCCGTGACAGCGGGCTTGAGCGATTCAGGGCGGCGCAACTCCTTGATGCCGCGGAACGCCGACATCCGCACGAACGGTTTGTCATGCGTCAGAAACGCAAACAGCGGATCGGCCGCTTTCGGATCTTTCAGTTCGCACAGGCTGTCGGAGGCGGCGCGGGCGACCGCTTCGTCCGCATCCGAAAGCGCGCCGGCGAGCGCTGCCGCGACCTCCGGTCCGTCGAAGCCCGACAAGGCGATCGCCGCCTGCAATCTCACTTCGGGCGCCGGATCGGCAACCGCACGGCTCAGATACGGAATCGCCTCGGGCGCCGCCGTATCGGCGAGGTCCATGACGGTCACCCGCCGGGTGCCGGGATCGCGGTCATCGAGCCCCTCGGCGATGGCTTCGACGTCGCCGAAATCCTCGAACGGCTTCGACACGCTCATCGCAGCCCTCATTTCAGCAAATAGGGAATGTTGACGGTGACCGCGCCGGTCGGGCAATCGGCCTCGCAGGGCATGCAGTACCAGCATTCGTCGTACTTCATGTAGGCCTTGCCGGTCAGCTCGGAGATGCGCAGCACGTCGAGTGGACAGACGTCCACGCAGACCGTGCAGCCTTTCTCGGCAATGCACTTGGCCTCGTCGACGACGACGGGAACGCTGGTTGCTGTGTTCGCCAATGGCATGTGATTGGTCCTGTCTTGTCTATTCCGCAGCCACCGAGGCGTGGATGCGCTGCTTGTAGTAGGCGTCGCGCTCGTGCTCTTCGATCTCGATGACGTAGGGCGCGACCGGCTTCTTGGTCAAAGCCGGCTTGCCATCGTCTCCCTTGGTCAGGATCGAGTGGCAGAACCAGTTGTCATTGTCGCGGCCGGGATATTCCACGCGGTTGTGATAGAGCCCCCAGCGGCTCTCGGTGCGATAGAGCGAAGCTGCGGCCGCCATGTCGGCGCAGTCGATGATCGAGTGGACTTCAAGCGCGCGCATCAGCTCGTGGCTGTCGCGGACATACATCGATGTTTCGAGGTCCTCGCGCACTTCTGCGAAACGCGTCTGCGCCAGTTCCATCTTGCGCGTGACCTTGGGCGGCTGCAAATAGTCATTCACCAGCCGGCGGATCTTGTATTCGACCTGGTTGGGCGGCAGGCCGTCCTCGCGTTTGGTCGGAGCCAGGACGCGCTCCTGCTCGGCCGCGACCACCGCGGGATCGTAGTCGGCGAAATCGACATCCTTGACGAATTCGACGGCGTGCTCGCCTGCGACCGCGCCGTTGGTGAACGCTCCCAGCATATAGTTGTGGGGCACGCTCGCCATGTCGCCGGCGGCATAGAGACCGGGCAGCGTCGTGCGCGCAAACTCGTCGACATAAACGCCCGACGCCGAATGACCGGAGCAGAAGCCGATCTCGGAGATGTGCATCTCGATCATCGCCTCGCGATAGTCGGTGCCGCGATTGGCATGGAACCGGCCACGGGTCGGCCGTTCGACGATATGTAGGACGCGCTCGATCTCTGTGACGGTTTCCGGCGCGAGGTGATTGAGCTTGAGGAACACCGGCCCTTTGCCGGATTGCAGCTCGTTGTAGAACTCCTGCATCATCTGGCCGGACCAGTAGTCGCATTCGATGAAGCGGTTGCCCTCGTTGTTGGCGGTGTAGCCTCCGAACGGGCCGGCCACATAGGCGCAGGACGGACCGTTGTAGTCCTTGATCAACGGGTTGATCTGATAGCATTCGAGGTTCGCAAGCCCCGCCCCCGCATGATAGGCCATCGCGTAGCCGTCGCCGGAATTGGCGGCGTTCTCATAAGTGCCGTAGAGGTAGCCCGAGGTCGGCAGGCCCAACCGGCCGGCCGCACCCATGCACAGGATGACCGCCTTGGCGCGGATCACCAGGAACTCCGCGGTGCGGGTGTTGACGCAGATCGCGCCGGCCACCCGGCCGTCCTTGCCAGTGAGCAGCCGCGTCGCCATGAAGCGGTTGGAGATCAGCACGCGCTCGCGCTTGAGCTGACGGTAGAGCGCCTTCTTGACCGTCTCGCCGTTCGGCATCGGCAAAACGTACGTGCCGATGTGATGCACCTTCTTCACATCGTAGTCGCCGTTCTGGTTTTTCTGAAAGCGGATGCCGAAGCGGTCGAGCTCCTGGATGATGGAGAAGCAGTTCTTGGCGTATTTGTACACCGCCGCCTGATCGACGATGCCGTCATTGGCGATGGTGATTTCCTTGGTGTACTGCTCGGGCGTCGCGTGACCGGGAATGACCGTGTTGTTCAGCCCGTCCATTCCCATGGCGATCGCGCCCGAGCGCTTCACGTTGGCCTTTTCCAGCAGGATCACACTGGCGTTCGGATCCTTCTTGCGTGCCCTGATCGCTGCCATCGGGCCCGCGGTGCCGCCGCCGATCACCAGCACATCACATTCGACTTGCGAGAGGCCGCTGCGAATTTCGTCCATGTCATTTCCTCTCTTGCTCAGCGCGTTGAACCGGGCCGGCGCGCATCAGCAATTTTGCCGAGATAGCTCCACGGAAAGATCCCGCGATCGTGGCCGTCGGAAAACGAAAGCCGCACCGCATAGGCGCCGACCGCCTCGACGCTAGTGATGGTCAGATCGCGCGCCGCCGGCACCGCCCAACCGTCCACCTCATGGCGGACCGACGTGGCATCCCGGGCGTTGTTCCGGAGATGCGCGGCTGCGTAGGTCGTGACCGCGCCGTCGTCCCAGCGGACCGTGAGCTCCGTGCGCTCGCGGTTGAGGCGAATTTCGGTTGGATGCAAAGCGGTCCGGCTCATCGGCTTCGCGCCCCAGACGGTTCCTGCTCGTTCATGCGGGAAACGTGCCAGATGAAGGCGAAGGTGCACTAGCAACTAGTTGACCGACACGGCGGGACGTTCAGCGCATTTTCAGCGCCAGAGCGGGTGCCATCCGCCGCCAGTTAAGCAGCTGACATCATGCAATTAATTGCCAACTTGAGCGACCGGACGGGGGCCTGACGTGCATACCGGCAATGTCCAGACGATAGAGAGTGCGCAGCTCCATCGCACCGACGCGATCATCATCGGCGCAGGCCCCTGCGGCCTGTTCGCGGTGTTCGAACTGGGGCTGCTCGGCCTCTCGACCCACCTGATCGACATTCTCGACAAGCCCGGCGGGCAATGCGCCGAGCTTTATCCGGAGAAGCCGATCTACGACATTCCGGCCTGGCCGGTCATTTCCGGCCAGGATCTGACCGAGCGGCTGATGCAGCAGATCAAGCCGTTTTCCCCGGTGTTCCATCTCGGCCAGCTGGCGGAAAGTCTCGTGAAAACCGCCGAAGGCCAATGGCGGATCACAACCGATGCCGGAACCAGCATCGAAGCGCCCGTCGTCGTCATCGCCGCGGGCGGCGGCAGCTTCATGCCGAAGAAGCCGCTGCTGGAGCACCTTGAAGCCTACGAAAACGAAAGCGTCTTCTACGCCGTGCGTAAGGTCGAGGCCTATCGCGGCAAGCACATCGTGATCGCCGGCGGCGGCGACAGCGCGCTGGACTGGACATTGAATCTCCAGCCCGTCGCAGAGCGGATCACGCTGGTGCATCACCGCGACGGCTTCCGCGCCGCGCCCCATTCGGTGGCGCGGATGAAGGACCTGGTGTCGCAAGGCGCGATCGATTTCGTGGTCGGCAAGCTCAACAAGCTCGTGGGACCCGCGCCGAAGTTGACCGGTGTTTCGGTGACCACCGCCGAAGGCGAAAAGATCGTCCCGGCCAATCGCATGCTCGCGTTCTACGGCCTCACCATGAAACTTGGACCGGTCGCGGATTTCGGACTGAACCTGTCCGAGAACCTCATCCCGGTCGACACCGAGAAGTTCGAGACCTCCGTCCCCGGCATCTTCGCTATTGGCGATATCAACCACTATCCCGGCAAGCTGAAGCTGATCCTGTCGGGCTTTCACGAGGCAGCGCTAATGTCGCAGGCCGCATTCCAGATCTGCCGGCCGGGCGAGCGGCTGCGGTTTCAGTACACCACGTCGTCCACGCAACTTCAGCAAAGGCTCAAGGTCGCATGAAGATCAACGTCACCGATCACCGCGGCGCGCAGCACGAACTCGAAGCTCTCCCGGGCTGGCGGGTGATGGAGATCATCCGTGACTGGGATGTGCCCATCAAGGCGGAGTGCGGCGGCGCCTGCTCGTGCGCGACCTGCCATGTCTATGTGAGCGACGAATGGCTCGAACATCTGCCGGAGATGACCGGCGAGGAAATCGATCACCTTGAGCAACTGGCGACCCGCAGGCCCAATTCCCGGCTTTCTTGTCAATTGCTGATGTCCGACGAACTCGATGGCCTGGATGTGATCATTGCCCCGGACTCGATGGGCTGATCTGGTGAGCAGCTCTCACTTCGCCAAAAGCTGCTCGTGTTCGGTATCCCGCCTGGGCAGGTTGGGCCTACCAGTTGCATTGACCCAATCCACATCGTCGTCTGAGAGCACGCGCATGGCCGCACCTTCGAGATCGTCGTACTGGCCGGCACGCATGGACCAGAGAAACGCCGCAAGGCCGGTGAGACCGAGCGCCAGCGCCATCGGCACAAGGTAGACGAGCACGTTCATGGGCGGACCGTGTCGGGAACCGCCGCTTCCATCGCGGCGGCGAGCAATGGATCCGGCGAAGCACGTCCCCTGGCACGCAACGCATTGAGCGTCACGATAATGGATGAACCGGACATGGCCGCCGCGGCAATCAAGGGGGTCACGCCACCCGCAATCGCAATGGGCACGGCGATCAGGTTGTAAAGCACCGCGATCCAGAGATTTTGCACCATCAGCGCGCGTGCGCGACGGGCAATCAACACCGCGTCCAGAACCGGCGTGAGCGGCTCGCCGAGAAAGACCGCGTCGGCCTGCGCCTGGGTGATGTCAGCCGCGCTGATGGGCGAGAAGGAGACATGCGCGGCCGCAAGAGCCGGCGCGTCGTTGAGACCATCGCCGATCATCAGTACACGGCGGCCCGAGGCCTTCATCTCCTCGAGCAACGTGATCTTGTCCGCGGGTTTAAGCCCTCCGTGCCACGACCAGATCCCCAGCGCTTCGGCCACCGGCATCACGGCTTCCAGGCGGTCGCCCGAGAGAATGTGCAGGTCGAGGCCCAGCGCCGCGAGCGCCTTCGCGGTCACGGCGGCTCCCGGACGCAGCGCCTGGCGGACCGACAAGACGACAAATCGGCCGCCATGTGCGAACATGATCGATGACGCCCCGGCATCGCCCGGGGCGGGCGCCGGAGCGCCGCAGAAGTCCGGGCTGCCGAGACGCGCTTCGGCGCCGTCGATCGTGGCGCGGACGCCCCGGCCCGCTTCTTCGACGGCGCCGTCATAAGGCGTGCGCAACGCGGCATGCCGCGCCACCGCCGCAGCCAACGGATGATGGCTCGACAAAGCGAGCCGCGCCGCGTGCTCGAGCATGTCGGACGGGATTTGCGCGGCGTTGGCGAGCCGCGCCTCCGGCAGCGTCAGCGTACCGGTCTTGTCGAACACGACGGAATCGACGGCCGCCAGCCGCTCGATGGCGTCGCCGGCGTTGACGATGATCCGGCTGCGAAACAGCGCTCCGGAGGCGACGACCTGCACGGCCGGGATCGCCAACGCCAGTGCGCAGGGACAGGTGATGATGAGAACCGCGATGCCGGTGACAATCGCATCGTGCAACGAAGCCCCCGCGATCAACCATCCGAACACGGTCAGCGCGGCCGTGAGATGCACGACCGGGGCGTAGAGCGCGGCCGCACGGTCGGCGAGCCGCACGATTTTCGATTTTGCGGCCACGGCGCCGTCGAGCAGCCGCTGCACCTCGTCGATCAGCGAGCCGCCCGCTGCCGCAGTCACCCGCACGGTGATGGCGCCGGAAAAGCTGCGGCTGCCGGCATAGATCTGGGCGCCGGGGACGACGGCGCGCCGCGCCGTCTCGCCGGTGACAAGGCTTTCATCGAGTTGAGTCGTACCGGCGATCACGACGCCGTCGGCAGGGATGCGCTCGCCCGGCCGCACCAGCAGCCGGTCGCCGGACTTGAGCGCCGCGGCCGGCACGGTGAGGATTTCGCCCTTGTCGTCGAACCGGTGCGCGACGTCCGCCTTGAGCGCAGCAAGATTGCCCGCCACCGCCCGGGTCTTGCGGCGCACGGCGTGATCGAGCGCCCGCCCGCAGAGCAGGAAGAACAGCAGCATGATCGCGGAATCGAAGAAGGCGTGCTCGGCGTGCATCGCCGTCTCGACCAGCGACATGCCGAGTGCGAGCACGACGCCGATCGAGATCGGGACATCCATGTTGGTGCGCCCGGCGCGCAAGGCGCGGAACGCGCTCTGAAAAAACGGCTGGCCCGCATAGGCCGCGGCCGGTAGCGCGATCGCCGCGGACAGCCAGTGGAACAGGTCGCGCGTCTCCTGGGACATGTCGCCGGAGTGGCCGGACCAGACCGAAACCGACAGCAGCATGACATTCATCGCGGCGAAGCCCGCAACGGCGAGGCATTTCATCAGCCAGCGGGCATGGCGCGCCTCGTCCGATTCGGCCTGCTGCGGCCGAAACGGATGAGCGTGATAGCCGATGCGCTCCAGGGCCTCGATGACGCCGCCCGCGCTCTGCTCGGCTTCGCGCCAGTCGACCGCGAGGCGGCGGTCGGTGAAATTCAGGCGCGCTTGCGCGATGCCCGGCGTCTGCTTCAGCCCGCTCTCGATCTTGCGGATGCAACCCGCGCAGGCGATGCCGTCAACGGCGAGCTCCATGTGGGCGGTGCCGTCCAGAGCCCGCGTCACGAACATCGACAGATCGAGCGCTTCCGCCATGGCTCAGCCCCGCTTGATGACAACGCGGCTTTTGGAGAGAAAGACCCGCTCGCCGCCGCGCAGGAGTTCGATGACCAGGTCCCACTGCCCCGCCGCGGGCACGGCGGATCCGGTGAAACGCCCGGGGGCAATCTCGCGAACCTCCTGCATCACGTCCGCGCGCCGGTCGGTCGGATGATGGAAACGAACGATCGCGGCGAGGCCGGAAAGCGGCCGGCCGGAGGCGTCGCGCACCGTCACCTCGACCTGCTGCGCATCGTTTGCAGGCGTGACCGTCGCGCGAACGTCCCAACGGCGCTCATCCTGGGCCCGCGCCGCGGCGACCTCGCGGGAAAAGGCCAGGCCCGCCTTGTAGGAGCTTTCGGTCTCGACACCGCCGAAGGTCGAGACCGCCGCGCGGATCATGATTGCGTTGACGCCCGCGACCACGGCGAAGAAGGCAACGAAACAGACCAGCACGGTCCGCCCCGTCACCTCCTTGCGCCGCTCCGGTCCCCTCCCGGATTTCGCCATGCCGGTCATTGCGGTCTCCGGAAATGGTCGGACGCCTGTGCGCGCTCGCTGCCCGAAACGTCGAGGATGTGAAAGCGGATCGGTGTCGAGGGCGTGCGGCTGTCGTCATAGTCGGTCACCAGCACGCGGACCTCGCGAGTCTGGTCCGGCCCCACCTCGATGACCGGACTGCGGGCGGGCCGCCGCGTCGCTCCGATCACCTCGACGAACACACCGCTCAAGCCGGTGACGCTGAGCGCGAATTCACGCGGCTCGAGCTTCTTGTTGATGATCCGCGCCACATAGGCATTGCGGATTGCGCCGTCGGACAACCGCACGAACATCGGGCTACGCTCATGGATCACGCTGATCGACTCGGTCCGGCGCGTCACCAGCGCATAGAGCATCGTCAGGGCGACCGCCGCGATCACCGCGGCATAGAGCACCGTGCGCGGCCGGAGGATGCGGTACTCCGGAGCTTCGCCGCATTGCCGCCGCTGGATGTTGACGTCGGTGTCGTAAGCGATGAGCTTCGGCGGCCGGCCGATCCTGGCCATGATCGAATCGCAGGCGTCGATGCAGAGGCCGCACTGGATGCAGCCCAGATTGGGTCCGTTGCGGATATCGATGCCGGTTGGGCAGACCAACACGCACTGCATGCAATCGATGCAGTCGCCGGCCGTCCCGCCCTGCGCGCGCAACAGCTCGCTCTTCTTGACCGAGCCGCGCGGCTCGCCCCGGTCGTAACGATAGGTGACATTCAGCGCGTGCTCGTCGGTCAGCGCAGCCTGAATGCGCGGCCACGGGCACATATAAAGACATACCTGCTCTCGCAGATGGCCGGCGAGGAAATACGTGGTGACCGTGAGGATGCCGATCCAGGCATAGGCGATGAATGGCGCGTGCAGCGTCGCGAGATCGCGCACCAGCGTCGGCGCGTCGGCAAAATAAAGAACCCATGCGCCGCCGGTCCACCACGCCACCATCAGCCACAGGAAGTGCTTGGCGCCCGCGCGCATGACCCGCTCGGCGGTCCAAGGGCCCCGCTCGCGCAAAACGTGCTCGCGCCGGTCGCCCTCGGTCAGGCGCTCGATCGCCTGGAAGAGATCGGTCCAGACGGTCTGCGGGCAGAGATAGCCGCACCAGATACGGCCGGCGATCGCGTTCATCAGGAACAGCGCCACGGCCGCGATGATCAGCAGGCCGGTGAAATAGTAGACCTCCTGCGGCCACAACTCGATGAAGAAGAAATAGAAGCGCGTGTTCGCCAGATCGATCAGCACCGCCTGGTCGGGTGCCGCCGGTCCGCGATCCCATCGCACGAACGGCAGGCCATAATAGATGCCGAGCGTGATCAGCAGCACCGCCCATTTGATGCGGCGGAACGTACCGCGCACGCTCTGCGGATAGACCTTGCGGCGCGCCTCATAGAGCGGAATTTCGGGCTCGGGAAGCACAGCCTCACGCACCAGCAGTTCAAGATGGCCCGTGACGGCCGGTTCAGTCACCACCGGCTCCGACCCGGCGCCCTTGGGGGCCCGGCCTTTGGACACCAGTTGCCGCCGCTGGTGCACCGTCACGGCTCATCTCTCCCCGCCGAGGGTGTGAACGTAGACGGTGAGAGCCTTGATGGTGGTCTCGTCGAGGCGCTCGGCCCAGGCCGGCATGACGCCGCCGCGGCCGTTCCAGAGCCCGTCGATGATCACTGACTTTTCGGCGCCGTAGAGCCAGATCTGATCGCTCAGATTGGGCGCGCCGACGTCACGCTTGCCCTTGCCGTCGTCGCCGTGACAGGAGGCGCAACTCGCGGCAAAGACCTTTTTTCCCGCCGCGAGATCGGCCTTCGGATCGACCGGCAGACCGGCGATCGATCGCGTGTAGTCCGCCGCGGCTTCGATCTCGTCACGCTTCAGCATGCCGTCCCGGCCGAATGCCGGCATCGAGCCGAGGCGGGTCTTGGCGTCGGCGGACCGGACGCCGTGGCGGATCGTGGTGGCGATGTCGCCGAGCTTGCCGCCCCAGAGCCAATCATCGTCATTGAGATTGGGATAGCCCTTGACGCCGCCGCCGCCCGGACCGTGGCACGGCGCGCAATTGTCGCCGAAGGCGGTGCGGCCTTGCGCCCGCGCGAAGTCCAGCAGCAGCGGATCGGCCTTGATTTCCTCGACCGAGGCGCCCGCGAGCTTGTCCATCATCGGACCGCGGATCGCCTTCAGCGCTTCAAGATCGCGCACCACGGCGGACCGCGACTGCCAGCCGGACGTGCCGGAAGTGTAAGAGGACAGCAGCGGCCAGGACGGATAGACCACCCAGTAGCCGACCGACCAGACGATGGTCGCGTAGAAAATCCACAACCACCAGCGCGGCAGCGGCGTGTTCAGCTCGCGCAGCCCGTCCCACTCATGCCCGGTGGTCGGCGTTCCGGTGACCTTGTCGATCTCGTGATGCGTAGAGTTGGCCATGACGCTCAGTCCTCCCGCAGCGGCATGCGCGCGGCTTCGTCGAATTTCTGTTGGCGCGAGGGCCACAGCGCGTAGATCACGACGATCGCGAAGACCGTCACGAAGTAGATGAGGCCCCAGGTCTGGGCGAAGCTCGCAAGTGCCAGATAGGTCGCGGACATCGGTTTGGTCCTAGCGGATGTTGGCTTTGCCGTCGTAGAGCTTGAAGTTCACCTGCGTGCCGAGCAGCTGCAGATACGCGATCAATGCGTCGGCTTCGGTGATGCGGTCGGAATTGCCGTCAAAATCGCGCGCCTGCGCCTTGGCGTAGCGCTTCTCAAGCTCTGTCGCGTCAGGCGCGTCGGTGGTTGCCTGGGTCCTGACGTCGGCGACCGCGTTCCTGATCATCTCGGACGTATAGGGCACGCCGAGATGCGCCTGCACCTTCAGGTCATCGGCGATGTGCGCAAAATCGAGCTCGGTCGCCGCAAGCCAGGGATAAGCCGGCATCACCGAGCCTGGCACCACGGACTTCGGCGCCTTGAGATGATCGCGGTGCCAGTCGTCGGAATACTTGCCGCCGACGCGGGCGAGATCGGGCCCGGTGCGCTTCGAGCCCCACTGGAACGGCCGGTCGTACATGCTCTCGGCCGCCAGCGAATAATGGCCGTAGCGCTCGACCTCGTCGCGCAGCGGGCGGATCATTTGCGAGTGACAATTGTAACAGCCCTCGCGCACGTAGATGTTGCGGCCGGCAAGCTCCAGTGGCGTATAGGGCCGGATGCCCGCGACCTTCTCAATCGTGCTCTTGAGGTAGAACAGCGGCACGATCTCGACCAGGCCGCCGATCGCGATCACGATCAGCACGCCGATCAGCAGGACGATCGAGTTCTTCTCGAAGATCTGGTGTTTCGCCCAGAGCGACATCGCGTGAGTTTCCCTTATTCGGCGGGCTGCAGTGCGGGACCGGTCGCTGGCGCGACCGCGCTTTCGTCATGCACCGTCTTCCAGAGATTCCAGACCATGATCAGTGCACCGGCGAGGAACAGCGAACCACCCAGCGCACGGATCGCGTAGAAGGGGTGCATGGCCTCGACGGTTTCGATGAAGCTGTATTCGAGGAAGCCGAGGCTGGTGTAGGCGCGCCACATCAGGCCCTGCAGGATGCCCGACACCCACATCGCCGAGATGTACAGCACGATGCCGAGCGTCGAGATCCAGAAGTGCCAGTTGACCAGGCGGAGCGAATAGAGCCGCTCGCGATTCCACAGCCACGGCACCAGGCAATAGATCGCGCCGAATGAGACGTAGCCGACCCAGCCGAGCGCGCCGGAATGCACATGCCCGATGGTCCAGTCGGTGTAGTGGCTGAGCGAATTGACCGCCTTCACCGACATCAGCGGCCCCTCGAAGGTCGCCATGCCGTAGAACGCCACCGACACCACCATCATGCGCAGCACCGGATCGGTGCGCAGCTTGTCCCACGCGCCCGACAGCGTCATCAGGCCGTTGATCATGCCGCCCCACGACGGCATCCACAGCATGACCGAGAACGTCATGCCGAGCGTCTGCGTCCAGTCGGGCAGCGCCGTGTAGTGCAGGTGATGCGGACCGGCCCAGATGTAGAGAAAGATCAGCGACCAGAAATGGATGATCGACAGCCGGTAGCTGTAGACCGGCCGGTCGGCGCGCTTGGGAATGAAGTAGTACATGATGGCCAGGAAGCCCGCGGTCAGGAAGAAACCGACCGCGTTGTGGCCGTACCACCACTGCACCATGGCGTCCTGCACGCCCGCCCACACGATGTAGGACTTCGGCGAGAACAGCGACACCGGAATGGCGGCGTTGTTGCCGAGGTGCAGGACGGCAATGGTCAAGATGAACGCGAGATAGAACCAGTTGGCGACGTAGATATGCGGCTCGCTGCGCCGGATGACGGTGCCGAGAAACACCAGGAGGTATGCGACCCACACCACGGTCAGCCACAGGTCGGCGTACCACTCGGGTTCGGCATATTCCTTCGATTGCGTGATGCCGAGCAGATAACCGGTGCCGGCGATGACGATGAAGAAATTGTAGCCCAGCACCACGAACCACGGCGCAAGATCGCCCGCGAGACGCGCTCGGCACGTGCGTTGCACGACGTAGAACGACGTGCCGATCAGGACGTTGCCGCCGAATGCGAAGATCACCGCGGACGTATGCAATGGCCTGATGCGGCCGAACGAGATCCACGGCAGATCGAAATTGAGCACCGGGAACGCCAGTTCGAGCGCAGCCCAGAGGCCGGCCGTGAAGCCCGCAATCCCCCAGACGACTGCCGCGACGGTCGCGAACTTGACCGGCCCCATGTTGTAGTTCGGCTTGCCGTCGATCGTCAGCGGCGGTTGCTCGGCGGGACGCTCGAAGTAGCGGTCGAAAATCTTGAACACGGCCGCCACGCTCGCCGCCGCAAACAGATAGGCATGAAACGCATACTCCGGCGTGTGTGCCTTGGCGGCCACCACGATGGAGAGGAACGCGAGGGCCGCGAACGCCAGCGCACTCCCCATTTCGGCCGTGGTCATCGATTTGCGGATTGCAGCAGACATAGATCGGCTCTTGTCCGGTTCATGAAGGTGGACGGCTTTGAGTGTCCAACTTACGGACCTGGGGCGGCCGATTTCTTGATGCAGATCAAAGGGGCCGATGAAAATGCAGTTTCCAGCGGCGCTTAAAGCTCTTGCCGGCGTCAGATGGGCGGCATGCCGACGCCCGTTGCCGCCACGCCATGAAATCCGGTCTTCGCAAAAATTCTTCGGCGAAACGCTAAAAAACTAAAGCGCGAGAAGAACGCCTGAGACAAAGAGAAACATCAGCACGACGCGCCGGAATTTGGCTTAGTCGATCTTGTCGAACAGAAAGAGGCCCAGGAAGGTGCCGGCCAGTACGGCCGGCAGGCACCACTGGTAAGTCACCCAGGTTGCGGACGCGAGCAGCCCACTTTGGAAAAATAGATGATCGCCGCAATCTGCATCAGCAGGATATAGGGCTGAACCAGTCCGCGCTGTTCCAGCTTTGTAAGCCCGCGCGCATTGCACCAGATCGCCGATAGCGCTCCCGGAAAAGCGGTGGCGCCGCCGATGACGCCTCCGCCGAATCCAACGAACGGTTCGAGGGCCCGCCCGCTTCGCCGGATGCAGAAGTCCGGACGAAAATACATGTATGTGCAATAAGCGATGAGAAACACGCCAAAACCCGCGGCGAACACACCGGCGCTGGTTTGCTTCACCAGCATCGCTCCAAGGGGAATGCCGAGCAAGCCGCCACAAACATAGGGAATTCAGGCACGCCATCGCATGGCGTTCCAAAGCGTGGCCATGCTGAACAGTTGCGTGGTGATGCTGCACGCAAGAAGCAACGGCACCGCTTCGACGGGCGGCAGCCAGTGAAAGAGGATGGCTCCGGCAATCGCCGAAAATGCAAATCCAGCGAGCCCTGCAGTGATAGCGCCGGCAACAATCGCCAGGATCGCAACGGCAAGCTGCGCATCGATTGCCGCAAAATAGCCGGCACGTGCCGTGAAAACAAAGCCGGCAATGCCGCAAGCAATAAGCGCGACGCGTAGTTTTGGTGATCGAACCAACCCCAGAATAATGTTCGTCTGGGATTCCAGCGGAATCTCTTGTTTGGCTGCTACAACAAACGATCCTTCGTTTCTCACGGCGAGCCTCCCGATTTGCATTCAAGCATCGTGTGCGGCCGCTGACATTGAAAGTGTGCAAACGCACACAAGCGGCGAACATCTCGAGCAATTCGTTCTTCATCGTACAGTCCACACCGCGATTTCATCACGACAGATGATTGGTGGCGTTCGTGTATACGGCACGCACCGATCGTTAGAGAGTGAGATTAGGCGTCGCGCGAGTATCGTGCGGTGGCTGAGCGGAGTTGAAGTCACCGTCGGTATGCGTGTACCGAGCCGGTGACGGCATTCTTGTTTGAAATTAACGGCTCGTGGCCAACAACGCATCATCCGTTCGGTTGAGGCGGCCTGTCCGCGCAAATGAGACTGCCGCGCCGCTCCTCAAGCCTCCACGTGTGACGATGAGACCCGTCGCAAGCAAGCCAAAGCCAGCCGCGACGGGTCCCGCATTCGCCGTCCATGAAATCAATGAGGAGTGTGCATCGCGCCGACATCGACGAGCGACTGCATCGCGTAACGGGCAACGCCCGCCCTGGCGTAGCGCTTGGCACGGTGATTGGCACCATGATGGGCGTAGCGCCTCGTGCCATGACCGTGGATACCGTGCGCAAAGCGCAGGCCCCATTCCTGGCCGCCTGGGTTGTAACTGATATGCACATGGCCAATGGCCGAATAGTCGGTTGAGTATCCGCCGGGCCAGCCTTTCAGCTGAGCATACACACAGCCCGGATTGCCTTTGATGTCCACCGCCCGGCCGGTCGGATGGTTACTCCGGATGCCGCGGCGAGAGACGGCGCTGACGATCGTGCTGCCGCAGTGCGCGACAATCTGCCTGGCCTTCGCGGCGAGGACTGGTGTCACGCCCGTCAATGAGACGGACCGGCCCTTTGCGTTGTGCCGTTTCGCGGCATTTCCGAGTTTCTTCCGGTCGTAAGCCGATCTGGTAGTCCGATACTTCTTGGTTCGAGCAAGTTGCTTAACGCTCTGGTGGTGAGCCACCACTTGGTCGTGCCGGGCACGCGCCTCAGTTTGACTTCCAGCCATGACAAGTGCTGAGCCGGACAGAACGACAAACACCACGCAAAGCCACTTTCGCATTCAGTTCTTCCTTTCATGCCCAGCGCCCGGACGCCCGCCGAATGCGGCGCCCAACCGCAGCTAACTTGCGGAAGACCGAGAGGTTGCATCCAGTGCCAACAAAGATGCGGCTCGCACGAGGCTCGGCTCTCTGTCCGCCTCGCCATCGAATGGCCACGCCCATTCCACATTGCAGATCTAGAATCGCGCAATGGAATTGGACCAGCGTATAAAATACGGTTCGTTATGCCCGCGTTGCGACGTCGGGATGATGAGAATTGAAAAGCGAGGTCCTGCCTGGAGCCAACCGGGCCGCAGCGAGGTCACCTTTCAATGCAGTGAATGTCGGCACACCGTCGCGCAGGTCCAGGACAATCGAATTATTTGAAAAGAAGTCTATAGTTGCACTGAGCCGCGTTACCGTAAGCGCACATTAAATTCCACCGGAAAGTGGAGCGGCCTGGAGCGGCATCCGTCCTGAATTTCCGAATGATCTGTCCGGCAGCGCGTCGTCTGACAGGAGGACGCGCCACGCCGAAACTGCCGACCAGCCTCAGATCAGTCCATGCTCGAAGGCGAAGGTTATAACTCAATCGCGACAACTCACTTAATTCTGAAGTTCTCTTTCGTGAGTTTCGTGCCCTTCATTTCGGCTTTCATCCAACGCGGTGTCGCGCCGCGGCCGGACCAGGTTTGCTTGGGGTCTTTCTTGCTGCGAAACTGCGCAGCGACCTTTCGGCCCTTGAGGGTTTTGCGCTTGCCGGTCTTGCGGCGCACCTGACGCGCCTTGCCCATGCCGGTCAGCGCTGAAAGCTGCCGTTTCAAGTCATCGGTGCGACGCGAAAGAATTTCACCGATCTCATCACGCATTTTTAAAAGTGCGTCGACCGACATTGAGGCAAGTTTGGCCATAGTTATCTCCAGCAATGGATTATGTAAGAGGTGTTGATAGCCCCATTCAACCGTAACGCAAGCACGTTAAGGTGGCACAAAAGCTTAATACCTACCGAATTACCGCCCGGCGCAGCCCGTCCAGTTCATGAGATGCGGAATGGCGCCTGTTCAGGTGGGAGCATAATCCAGCTGCATCGCGATATTTGCGCCGGGCTCCGGTATCCGATCGACGTCGTGCCATGGAGCTGATTGTCGGACGTATTTTCCTCAAGGATACAAAGGGAGCGGCGCGGACGATTGCGGCGAGCCGGGTTGCCGGAATGATGGCTGAAGCAGCCGTCAGCACCTGGCCGTCAGAACTTGGCGGACATTCAGAGTCCGCGTTCAATTTACGCAGCGAGAAAATCTCGCAACAGCCGGCCGTAGCCGGAAATGCTGTCGTTTCGTTTGAGCAGCCGCAGGCCGGCCCAAAGACTGACGGCGTTGTTCACCAGGACAGGCTTGCCAAGTTCGTTCTCCAATCGCTCGACGATCGGCATCGAGGCCCAGTTGCCGCCGGGCATGATAATCGCGTCCGCGTCCGGCCGGTCCGCCCTGCGTCCAAGCTCGTAGGCGGTTTCGGGACCGACCCGGCCAAGATCGACGGATGCAACAAATCCAACCACCTCGCTATGCACGACCTTGAATCCATTCGTCTCCATGAACTCGACCATCGGCTTGTCCATGGTCTTGCTCCACGGTGCGCCGATCGAAACCTTTCTGGCGCCAAGCAGCCGCAGCGCCTCGACAAATGCGGTCGCGGCCGTGGTCGCGGGCCGGCCCGAGGCGTCTTCCATGCGTTTGATCAACTCGCGGTCGTAACCTTGTCCCTTCGCGAGCGTCGGCGCGGTCGCTGCGAACACAATGACGTCGACTTCGGCGTCGGCGAGCTTGCGGCCCAGTCTGTCGGCCAGGTCACCCGCGGGCTGCGGCCCGCGTCGCACGCTCGGCTTGACCGCGCCGCGGCGCGGCGCGGAGCATGTCCATGAGTTTTCGCACTGAGCCCAGATTTTCCAGATTGCCGACCGCTTCGATCGTCTCCGCGACGGCGGACGGGGCAAGCACACCGTCGGCATAAGTGCGGAATTTGCTCTCGAGCTGGGCGCGCGAAAGCGGATTTTCGGCGGAGCCGCGCGGATTTTCGCAGCGGGCCGTGAGCGTCTTGCCGTCGATCTCGATGTCGACCACAGCCTGCACGCCCCTCAACGCAGCATCGGGACGCAGTTCGACCTGTTCGGCTGCGGCGTGCCGCAATTTCGGATCGTCGTAGCGGGCGGGTTCGAACTGGTCGAGCGTCAACTCCTGATCGTGAAGGATCACCGCCGCGGTGTAGTGACCGGAAATCAGTGCGTCGAACTTCGCCTTGTACTTCGCGAGCTTGCCGTGCAGATCGAACACCGGCTGGCTCAATGCCACCCGGACCTTTTTCACGCGGGCCGGATCGATCTTGTGCTGCTCGATGAGATCGAACATCGCCGTGTTCATGCCCTGGATCGACGAGGCTGACGGCCACAGGCGCAACGCGATCTGTTCGAGTTCCCAGCGCTTTCCGAGACCGGCCGTGACAGCCTCGGGACGGCCTCCGTTCGCATAGGTATTGAACAGGCCGCCGTCCTTGGCGGTGAGGAATTCGCGAGTCGCCAGAAAGTCCTGCTCGGCCAGCAAACCTGCCATCAGCCCCGAGAGGGCGCCGCGGCACTGGTGGAATTTAACCGTCGGCGTTCCCCACGCCGCGAAGGTGCCGGCTGCCTGGCTGCCGGCGAGGCCGAACGCTTTCGCCATGGTGTCGGTGTCAAACCCGCGCAGCCGGCCGACCGCTGCCGCGGCGCCAAACGGCCCCAGCACGCCCGGGCCGTGCCAACCTTTGGCGCGGAAGGCCGGGTAATCGAACTCCAAGCCCGACCCGCGTCGTCACCTCGAATCCGGCCGCGAGCGCGACCATGAGGTCTCGGCCCGAGGCACCGTCGCGTTCGGCGATGGCCAAAGCGGCCGGGATCACCTCCGGCGTCACGTGGGTCAGCGTCGAGCGATGGATGTCGCACATGGTGACCGCGGTGACGAGATAACCGTTCAGAAGTGTCGCGCCAGCAAGCGACAGCCGGTCGCCGCCAATGACGCTGCTCTCGCTGGATTGCGCCAGTCCCGAAGCCAGCGCCGCGAGCTTTTGCGTCTCCTCGCCACGATGCCCGGCGACCGCACATGCCAATGTGTCCAACAGGACGTTCTTGCAGTGATCGCGGACTTGTCCCGGAAGATTGTCGTATTGCAGCGACGCTGCAAAGCCGGCCAGCACCCCGGTGACGTTTTCCGACATAGAATTCTCCCTGCGCGGCTCTTATGGAAATTCGCAGATCATGCCTTGCGCAATCCGTCCACACGCATCGTAGTTGAAATCCGAAGCCTCGGGCAAACGCCGGTTTTTGTGCGGCGTACCGTTCTTAGCGGTCGGCGCGGCCGACCACAGCCATCAGCTCTTCGATCTTCCGGCGCTGATCGGCCTTGCTGCCGGCGTTTATGGCGTGTTCGACACAGTGACCAACATGGTCGCGAAGGATTTCCTCCTCGACCCGTCGCAGGGCAGCACGGACGGCGGCGATCTGCGTCACGATGTCGATACAGTATCGATCGTCCTCGACCATGCGGGCGAGGCCCCGGACCTGCCCTTCGATCCGGTTGAGGCGCTTCGCGCATGAATTCTTGATCTCGTTTCTCATGGATTTATTATATACCTGTATGGGGTATATTATCAAGGCCGCACCGGCGAGTATGGGGTTCGCGTCGCGTTTCTGCGGTATATTACGAGGCATTTCCGGCGAATCTGCGGGCAAGCGACTTGAAGTCACCCGACAAAATTACTATACCCGGTTAGGGTATATTAGCAGCCGAATTCTCCAGGAAACTGTCATGTCAGGCGATCATCCCTCGAAGCATGCGGCAGCCGGTCATTCCTGCTGCTCGCCGCCGGGACCGGGGGCCACAGCAATCGCGGCGCATGATCATCATCATCAAGCCGGCACACACACGCTTGGCCACGCGCCCGGTCATGCCCACACCAAACACGCCGCTCAACAGGTCGAGAATGGCGTTCTCGACCCGGTCTGCGGAATGACCGTCGATCCTCATTCGACGTCTCACCGGTATGAATATGCCGGCCGGCCGTTCTACTTTTGCTCAAACGGATGCCGCACGAAATTCATGGCCGATCCGCACAAATATCTCGGCAATAGGCCCGGTAGCACGCCGGCCGTTCCGGAGGGCACGATCTACACCTGCCCGATGCATCCGGAGGTCCGGCAAGTCGGCCCCGGCTCGTGCCCAATCTGCGGCATGGCGTTGGAGCCCGTTCTGGTATCGGCAGAGCAGGGACCGAACGTCGAACTGATCGACATGAATCGCCGATTCTGGATCGGCCTCGTTCTTTCGCTTCCGGTCGTGGCGCTGGAAATGGGCGGACATCTGACCGGTCTCGGTCACCATGTCAGCCAATCCACTTCAAACTGGATCCAGATGATCCCGGCCACGCCGGTCGTGCTCTGGGCGGGCTGGCCGTTTTTCGTGCGTGGCTGGCAATCGCTGCTCACCCGCAATTTGAACATGTTCACGCTCATCGCCATGGGGACAGGTGTCGCCTGGGCGTACAGCATCGTTGCCACGCTCACGCCGGAGATTTTTCCGGAAGCGTTCCGTGCCGATGGCGGCGCCGTCGCGGTGTATTTCGAAGCCGCGGCGGTCATCACCGTGCTGGTGCTGCTCGGACAGGTGCTTGAGCTGCGCGCCCGCGAAAGCACCAGTGGGGCTATTCGCGCACTTCTCGACCTCGCACCGAAAACCGCCCGCCGCTTGAGCCGCGATGGCACCGAGGAGGAGGTGCAACTCGATCAGGTTCAGGTGGGCGATCGCCTGCGCGTCCGACCGGGCGAGAAGGTGCCGGTCGACGGCCTCGTCAGCGAGGGCCGCAGCGCCGTCGACGAGTCGATGGTGACGGGCGAGTCGATGCCGGTCACCAAGGAGGCTGGAGCCGGCGTCATCGGTGGCACGATGAACCAATCCGGCGCGTTGGTGATCGAGGCGCGCAAAGTCGGCCGCGACACGATGTTGTCGCAGATCGTACAACTGGTCGCCGAGGCGCAGAGAAGCCGCGCGCCGATTCAGCGCATGGCCGATCAGGTGTCGGGATGGTTCGTCCCGGCCGTCCTGGCCGTGGCGCTCCTGGCATTTGGCGCATGGGCGGTCTGGGGCCCCGAACCACGGCTCTCCTACGGACTTGTGGCGGCTGTGGCCGTGCTGATCATCGCCTGCCCCTGCGCGCTTGGCCTCGCCACTCCGATGTCGATCATGGTTGGCGTCGGACGAGGCGCGCAGTCCGGTGTTCTCATCAAGAACGCGGAAGCGCTCGAGCAGATGGAAAAGGTCGACACTCTGGTGGTCGACAAGACCGGCACGCTGACGGAGGGCAAGCCCGCGGTAACGGCGATTGTGCCTGCGGCCGGTTTCAGCGATACGGAAGTTCTGCGTCTTGCCGCAAGCGTTGAGCGGGCGAGCGAGCATCCTCTCGCGATGGCCGTGGTGCGTGCCGCAGACGATCGCAAAATCGCAACCGCCGGGGTTTCGGAGTTTGACTCCCCGACCGGAAAGGGAGCGCTGGGCACCGTCGAAGGCCGGCGGATTGCACTCGGGAACGCCAGGTTCCTGAAGGAGATCGGCGTGGATGTGAGCGCGCTTGAGAGCAATGCCGAGGACCTGAGGAAAGACGGAGCGACTGCCATCTTCATGGCCGTCGACGGCCGCGTCGCCGGCGTGCTTGCGATTGCCGATCCGATCAAATCGACCACGCCCGAAGCGTTGAGTGGTCTCAAGGCCGAAGGCATTCGCGTCGTGATGCTGACGGGTGACAATTGGACCACGGCAAAGGCCGTGGCGCGCCGGCTTGGCATCGACGATGTGGAAGCCGAGGTTCTGCCCGATCAAAAGAGCGCGGTGGTGCAGCGCTACCAAGCGGACGGACGAGTTGTCGCGATGGCAGGCGACGGAGTCAACGATGCTCCGGCGCTTGCGGCGGCGGACGTTGGCATCGCAATGGGCACGGGAACCGACGTCGCCATGCAAAGCGCCGGCATCACCCTGCTGAAAGGAGATCTGACTGGCATCGTGCGGGCCCGCAAACTCTCACAGGCCGTGATGCGCAACATCCGGCAGAATTTGTTCTTCGCGTTTGTCTACAATGCGCTGGGGGTGCCGGTGGCTGCAGGTGTGCTGTATCCCTTCATCGGGATCCTGCTGTCGCCGATCGTCGGTGCCGCGGCCATGGCGTTGTCGTCGGTCAGCGTCGTGGCGAACTCGCTCAGGCTGCGCCGGGTTCGGCTGTAGGCGTGTTTCGCGCGAAAACTCGCAAGACGTAACAGTCCCGGCCACACGTCTGCCGCCAAGGTCGTCGAATGACGCAGAGCGAGAAGAAAGGCACCATGGCTCTCAGAGGCTTTCTGAGAAACAAATGGCCGGTCGTCGCAATCGCCCTGACCGCTGCTACGATTGTCATCGCAGTCATCGTTATGCTGCGCACCATGCCGCCGCGCATGATCGTGATGGCGACCGGAGCCGCAGGCGGCGCCTATTCCGAGGTCGGTGAACGCTATCGCGCCGTGCTTGCGCGGGCCGGCGTCGAGGTGCGACTGGTGTCCACAGCCGGCTCACCGGAAAACCTCGCATTGCTGCTCGACCCGCGTTCGGGCGTAAGCGTCAGTCTGATTGAGGGCGGCACGACCGGCACGGAAGCGCCATCCAGGCTTGAATCGCTTGGCACGGTTTTTTACGAGCCCTTGTGGTTGTTCCACAAACGCGGGTTGCGAAACACAGGGCTTTCGAGCGACCTGCGAGGCCGCAGGATATCGATTGGTCCCCTGGGCAGCGGCACCCGTGCATTGTCGCTCGAACTACTCAAACGCAACGAGATTGACGGTCAGGTCAGCGAATTGCTGGCGCTCGGGCCACAAGCAGCGGGCGACGCGCTCCTGGCCGGAAAAATCGACGCGGCGTTCATATTGAGCGCGTGGGAAGCACCCGTCGTGCAGAAGCTTCTTGCCGCCGAGCAGATCGAGCTTGCGACGTTCCCGCGCGCGGATGCGTATGTCGCGCTCTTTCCGTTCCTGAACAAAGTCGTGGTTCCGAGGGGGATAGGCGATCTGGCGAAGGACCTGCCGCCAAACGATGTGATCCTGGTCGCGCCGAAGGCAAGCCTCGTCGTGAACAAGGATCTGCATCCCGCGATCCAGTACCTGCTGCTCAACGCGGCGATGCAGATCCACTCAAGGCAGAGCGTTTTTCACCAAGCCAACCAATTCCCCGCCGCCGAAGCCATCGACATCCCGCTGAGCAGCGAGGCGCTGCAGTTCTACAAGTCCGGCCGGCCATACCTGCACAACTATCTTCCGTTCTGGGCGGCGGACCTGTTCGGCAAGCTGATCGTTCTGCTCATTCCCATTCTGGGTGTGCTCTACCCGATCCTGAGAATTCCTGCCGCCTCTGTATGACTGGCTGATGCGTTCGAAGATTGCGCGCATCTATGGAGAGCTCCGATTTCTGGAGGATGAGATCATCGAGGCCCACCGAAACGGAGGCGACCTGGGTGCGATGGCCGCGCGGCTCGATCATCTTGAAGAGCAAGCCAACCAGCTGAGGATCCCGCTCGCCTATGCGAGCATGCTCTACATATTACGCAATCATATCGATATCGTGCGCGAACGCCTGCAGAAGTAGCCGGCGAGACGAAGCGGGCGGGCAGCTATCGGCAGTCAGAGGCTAACCTGTTCAAGGCATGCTGCTAGGGCCGTCGTACGCATCGGCATGAACGACCGATCGGCACGGAGACTTCCGATCAGCGCACCGCCCGCCAGCCGACGACCGCTGCCTGGATGGGCTTGGTCTTTTCAGCGGCGTACCAGGCTCCATCGCGCCATTCGCAGCGGAACGGCAACAGGTACGTGCCGTTGTGATCTTCGCACAACACCTGCAGCGGCTGGTCTGGCGGTGGCGGACCGGCGTTAAACTCGCTCAGGCGATGTTGGCGGGTTGCCATACAGTCACTCTACCAAAGCCGATGGGCCGCGAGCCATGCGTCATGAAGGATCGCAGGTCCGATCTGGTTGAACAGCTTGATCGGGCCGGGACCATGCATCCAAGACCCCATTCGCCCCGATAATCTGAAATTGGCGTATCAGCCAATTGATGGCGCCGGGGCAGCGATTAAGATCAGTAGAGTGGCCCTATGGCCCAGAAATCCAAAGCACCGAGGAGATGCCCGACGCCATGCGAGCCTTTACAGCACTGATCGCAACTATCGCTACACTTGCAAGCCCTTGCGCCGCTCAATCGCAAAGCTGGCCGTCACGCCCGGTCACCATGATTGTGCCGTTTCCGCCAGGCCCCGCGCTTGACCAGGTGGCGCGGCTCGTCGCAGCGAAGATCGCGAGCCCTCTCGGGCAAACGATCATGATCGAAAATCGCACCGGCGCCAATGGAGCCATCGGCGCCAACAGCGTGGCGCGCTCGGCGCCCGATGGCCACACACTGCTTGCGGCCACGGCCGGTACGCATGTCACGGCGCCCTATCTGGTAAAAAGCCTGCCCTACGACCCGGTGAAGGATTTCACGCCGATTGTAGCCGCGGTGGAGCCCGTGACATGTCTCGCGATCCACCCCTCGCTGCCGGTGAACTCGGTGCAGGAGCTGATCGCCTATGCCAAGGCGCGTCCCAATGAACTGTCCTACGGCAGTTCGGGCGTGGGCTCGGTGTTCCATCTCATGGGTGAGCTGTTCAACCAGACCGCCGGCGTGAAGATCAAGCATGTGCCCTATCGCGGCGTCGCGCCGGCCATGCAGGACGTGATCGGCGGCCACATTCCGATGGTGTTCATCTCGGTGGCCAATGCGGACGCCGCAGCCAAGGCCGGTCAGGTGAAGATTCTCGCGGTTCTGGAGCCGAGCCGCTACCCGAAACTTGCCAACGTGCCGTCCATGTCCGAGATCATCCCGGCGTTCCGCAAGCCGTCGTCGTGGTTCGGCTTCTTCGGGCCGCCCGGACTGCCGGAGCCGATCGTCGCGCGCCTCAACACCGAGATGAACAAGGCACTCAAGGAGCCCGACGTCGTGCAGAGCTTCGACACCAACGGCTATGCGGTGATCGGCGGCACGCCAAAGCAGTTCGCCGACCTTCTCAAGGATGGTCTCGACCGGTACGGCACAATCATCAAGGCCGCGGGCATTCAGCCGGAATAGCCGCCCGGTCAGCGGATACCGATCAGCTCACAGGCGGTTTCGCCGGAGATCTGCGCGAAGGCGCGATCGTCGATCTTCCCGGATTGCCGGAGAAACCCAACGGGATCGGCTTCGCCGACCGGAAAATCCGAACCCATGAGGATCCGGTCGGCACCGACCCTCGCGATCAGCGCATCCAGGGTGACGGGGTCATACACACAGGTGTCGTAGTAGAACCGCTTGAGATGCCAGCTCGGCGGATGGCTAATATTCGCCATCGTATCGGGGCGGTTCTTGACGTTGCGGTCCAGCCGCCCGTGATAGTGCGGCATGTAGCCCCCGCCGTGGGCCATGACGACCTTCAAGTCGGGAAACGCTTCGAGAACACCTTCGTAGATGAGCGATGACATCACCTTGGCTTCCTCGATCGGCTGACCGACCGAATTCCACAGGCTGTATTTCTGAAACCAGGGATCGAGCACGCCATCGGGATGGATGAACGCGATCACGCCAAGTTCGTTGATCGCCTCCCAAAGCGGCCGAAACCGCGGCTCGCCCAGATAGACGCCTTCGACGTTGGCGGGCAGGTTCGCGATCTTCAAACCGAGTTGCTTCACGGCCCGCTCCATCTCCTGAAAGGAAAGGTGCGGGTCTTTGAGCGGCATCGTGAACGTGCCGACGAAACGGTCCGGAAAGCGTCGCACCCAATCGGCGATCATGTCATTGCAGCGCCGGTCGAGTTCAAGCCCGGTCGCGGCATCGGCCCAAGCCGTGTTCTGGATCACCGTCGACGACGAGATCACCGAGACATCGACGCCCATCGCATCAAGGCCCTCGATGTGTGCCCCGGGATCCATCATCTGTCGATACCATTGCTCGCGGCGCGAGCCGGGCGTGCGCGGCAGTTCGGCAATCGCCCCGAAGCCTGTCGTTACCGTGCGCCCGCTTGACACCTTCAGGACATGCGGCTCGAGAATGTGGGCGTGAAAATCGACGACAAGCGGCTTTTTCGGCATTTTTCGTTCTCCGAAAACCTGCCTATCACAGTCCACATGTCTGTTGCACTCGGCTCATCTGCGAGGCGGCATGCAGCAGCAGCCATACCATTGGCTCCAACGGCTTCAGGAAGCCGACCGGCCTTTCGCAAGTGTGAATGAACGCAGAAATCGGCAATACTTTTTACGGCGTCAACAACTCGATCAGTGCCGCCATCTGCTCGGTCGACATGACGTCGATCTGGGTTTGTGCAAAGGCGTTGGCCTGTTCCGTGGTCAAGGCAAAGATGCCTTCCGTGCTGATGCCGGCAATCGCCGCGAGGCTCAGAGACGGGATGCCGGTTGTCGCCGACAATGCAGCGAAGATCGTTGTGGTGAGGCTTCCGATCTGCGTGGACGTCAGCGCGCCCGCCTGGTCGGCGGTCAGATTGCCGAACTCGGCCTCGGTGAACATCCCGATCTGCTCCACGGACAGCGCCGGGACCTGCGTGAACGTCAGCGCACCGATCTGCGTATCCGACAGGTTGACGATCGACGTGGTGGTCAGCCCGCCAACCTGCTCCGTGCTGAACTTGCCGAGGTCGAGCGCCTCGAACAGGTCGAGACCGACGGTGTTGAGCTGCGTCGTGGTGAGGCCCTGCACCTGGTCCAGGGAAAGCTCGCTGATCTGCGATGTGGAGAACAGCCCCAGTTGCGTGACCGAGAACTCGCCGAACTGCGTTGACGTCAACGCATTCGCCTGAGTGGTCGTGAAGGCCTGGATCTCGGTCGAAGTCAGCGCCCCGATCTGACCGGTGGAGAGGCTCGCGATATGCGCCGTGGCGAACGCGGCAACCTGCTCCTCGAGCAACTGGCCGATCGCAGTGGTGGTCAGGCCCGATATCTGGGTGGAAGTGGCCTTGCTCACATCGACAGCATTGAGCACATCGACAGACAGCGCGTTGAGCTGGGTCGTGGTCAGCGCCTGCAACTGGTTGGTGGTCAGCGCTCCGACCTGATCGCTCGCGAACAGACCGATGGCTGTTGTCGTGAGCCCTTCGAGCTGCGTTGTGGTCAGCGCATTCGCCTGGGTGGTCGTGAACGACTGGACTTCGGTCGAGCTGAGCGACCCGATCTGGCCGGTTGAGAGGATTGCGACATGCGCCGCGGAGAACGCGCCAACCTGATCTTCGATCAGCTGGCTGATCGACGTGGTCGTCAGGCCCGCGACCTGGGTCGTGGTCGCCTTGCTGATGTCGACGGCCGTGAATGCATCGACCGACAGGGCGTTGAGCTGCGCCGTGGTCAGGCTACGCAGCTGCGCAGTCGAAAGCGCGCCGATCTGGTCGGCCGCGAACAACCCGAGAGCCGTGGTCGTCAGCCCGCCAAGCTGCGCCGGCGTCAGCGCGTTGGCCTGGGTGGTCGTGAAGGCCTGCACCTCGGTCGTAGCCAGCGCCGCGATCTGCCCGGTCGACAGGCTCGCGACATGCGCCGCGGTGAACGCGCCGGTCTGGTCCTCGGTCAGCTGGCTGATCGCAGTCGTCGTCAGGCCGGCGATCTGTCCGCCTGTCGCCTTGCTCACGTCCACCGCGTTGAGCGAGTCGACGGACAGCGCGTTGAGCTGGGTCGTGGTCAGACTCCGCAACTGATTGGTGGTCAGCGCGCCGATCTGATCGCTGGCGAACAGGTTGATCGCCGTCGTGGTGAGCGCGTTGAGCTGGGCGGCCGTAAACGCGCCGGTCTGTGTGGCGGTGAACCCCTGGATTTCAGTCGAGGACAGAACCCCGATCTGACCGGCCGAGAGGCTTGCGATCTGCGCCGTGGAGAACGCGCTGACCTGTACTTCGGTCAGATCGCCGATCGCCGTGGTCGTGAGGCCTGCGACCTGTGTCGAGGTGGCCTTGCTGATGTCCACCGCATTGAGGGCGTCGACCGACAATGCGTTGAGCTGGGTGGCGGTCAGGCTGCGCAGCTGGAGCGTGGTCAGTGCGCCGATCTGGTCGCTCGCGAACAGCCCGAGCGAGGTGGTCGTAAGCCCGCTGAGCTGCCTCGTCGTCAGCGCATTCACCTGGGTTTCGGAGAAGCCCTGGATCTCTGTCGAGGTCAGCACCCCGATCTGCTCGGTGGAGAGAAGGGCGATCTGGGACGACGTCAGCCCTCCGATCTGGGTCTCGGTCAGCTCATCGAAAGCCGTGGTGGTCAGCCCGCGAAGCTGGTTCCAGCTCAGCTTTCCGATATCGACCGCCTGTATCACCTCGGCGTCGACCGCGTTGAGCTGCGTGGTGGTCATGCCCTGGACCTGCGTGGTGGTGAGCCCGCCGATCTGGTCCGTCGAGAACAAGCCAAGCGCCGTGGTGGTGAGGGTGCCGAACTGGGTGGACGTCAAGGCGCCGGTCTGCGTGGTCGTGAACGCCTGGATCTCGGTCGAGGTGAGCACCCCGATCTGGCTGGCCGCAAGCCTCGCGATCTGCGCCGTGGAGAACGCGCCGATCTGGGTGACGGTCAACTGGTCGATCGCGGTCGTGGTCAGACCTGCGATTTGCGTCGAGGTTGCCTTGGTCACATCCACGGCATTGAGCGAGTCGAGCGACAGCGAGTTGAGCTGGGTCGTGGTCAGACCGCGCGCCTGGGTGGTGCTCAACGCGCCGATCTGAGTGCTGGAGAACAGCCCCAGCGCCGTGGTGGTAAGGCCGCCGAGCTGCCCCGCTGACAGCGCATCCGCCTGTGTCGTGGTGAAGGCCTGGACCTCGGTCGAGGTCAGCGCGCCGATCTGTGCGGCGGCGAGATAGCCCAGCTGTGTCGAGCTCAGCGTGGCCACCTGCGTGTCGGTCAGGTTGCCGAACGCCGTGCTCGTCAGGCTGATGATCTGCGCCGTGGTGACCTTGGTCAGGTCCACGGCGTCCAGCGAGTCGATCGACAGTGCGTTGAGCTGCGTGCCGGTCAGGCTTCGCGCCTGCGTGGTCGAAAGCGCGCCGACCTGGGTGCTCGAGAAGTTGCCGAGCGCGGTGGTCGTCAGCCTGCCGAGCTGCGTCGACGTCAATGCGTTGGCCTGCGTGGTGGTGAAGGCCTGCACCTCGGTCGAGCTGAGCGCGCCGATCTGCAGGGTTGAAAGCAGCGTGACCTGGGCCGAGCTCAACGTACCGACCTGGGTCTCGGTCAGATTGCCGATCGAGGTGGTGTTCAGCCCGGTGAGCTGGAGGCCGGATACCCGGGTCAGGTCGACGGCACCGAGCTGTTCGCTGGACACCGCATTGAGCAGCGAAACGCTCAAGGCCTGGACCTGGGTCGTGCTGAGCGCACCGACCTGCGTGGTCGAGAAGTCGCCGAATGCGGTGCTGGTCAAGGCCGCGAGCTGCTTGGCGGTCAGCGCATTGGCCTGCGTGGTGGTGAACGCCTGCACCTCGGTCGACGTCAATGCGCCGACCTGCGCGGCGCTGAGCAGTGCGACCTGGGTTGTGCTGAACGCGGCGACCTGGGTTTCGGCCAGCCGGCCGATGGCGGTGGTCGAGAGGCCGATGAGCTGGCCCGACGACAGCCTGGCCGGGTTGAGGGCGCCGAGCACGTCGCTCGGCACCGCATTGAGCTGGTGGGCCATCAGGCCCTGCACCTGGGTCGTTGTGAAGGCCCCGATTTGCGTCGTCGAGAAATTGCCGAGCGCCGTGGTGGTCAGCGAGCCGAGCTGCCGGGCGGTCAGCGCATTGGCCTGCGTGGTGGTGAACGCCTGGATCTCGGTCGAGGTGAGCGCGCCGATTTGTGCGGTGCCGAGCAGCGAAACCTGCGTCGTGGTCAACGTGCTGACCTGGGTTTCGGTCAGGCGGCCGATCGACGTCGTGTTGAGCCCTCGGAGCTGCCCGGTGGACAGCCTGGTCAGATCGACGGCTTCGAGCACATCGTCGGACGCGGCATTGAGCTGGGTCGTCGTCAGTCCCTGTATCTGGGAGCTGCTGAACGCGCCGAGCTGCGTGGTCGAGAAATTGCCGAGCGCCGTGGTGGTGAGGCCGGCAAGCTGCCGGCCAGCCAGCGCGCTCGCCTGCGTGGTGGTGAAGGACTGCACCTCGGTCGATGACAGCGCGCCGATCTGCGTGGCGCTCAGAAGGACGACTTCAGTGGAGGTCAGCGCGGCGACCTGCGTATCGGTCAGGTTGCCGATCGACGTCGTGTTGAGCCCCCGGAGCTGAGTGCCGGACAGCTTGGTGACGTCAACCGCGTCGATCGTGCCGGTGGTTAGCGCATTGAGCTGCAACGTGGTGAGGCCCCGAAGCTGCGTGGTGCTCAGCTCGCCAAGTTGCGTGGTCGAGAGGTCGCCGAGATCGGTCGTGCTCAGTCCGCCGAGTTGCCGTGAGGTCAGCGCGCTGGCCTGGGTTGTGGTGAGAGCCTGCACCTCGGTCGAAGACAGGGCTCCGAGCTGCACGGCGCTCAGCGTGGCAACCTGGGTTGAGGCCAGCGCGGAAACCTGCGTTTCGGTCAGGTTCTCGACCGAAGTGGTGGTCAGACCGCGGAGCTGGTTACCGGTCAGCTTGACCACATCGACTGCATTGAATGCATCGACGGACAGCGCATTGAGCTGCACCGTCGTCAGGCCTTGCACCTGGGTGGTGCGGAGCGCGCCTATCTGCGTGGTCGAGAAGTTGCCGAGTGCGGTGGTGGACAGGCTGCCAAGCTGCCTCGCGGTCAGCGCATTGGCCTGGGTGGTGGTGAATGCCTGAATCTCGGTCGAGGTGAGAACCCCGATCTCACTCGACGTCAAAACGCTGACCTGCGCGGCGGTGAGCCCTGCAATCTGGGTGTCGAGGAAGGAGTCGAACTGGAGCGTCAGCAGGTGGCCGATGACGGCCGGCGAAAGCGCTGCGACCTGCGTGGTCGCCAGATACTGGAGGTCGGTGGTCTCCATCGCGTTGACTTGCGCCGTGGTCAACGCCGCGGCCTGGGCCGTGCTGAGGGCCGCGATGTCCGTGGTCGTGAGGCTGATAATCGCGGTAGTGGAAAGCCCCGCAACCTGTCTTGGCGTCAGCAACGAAATGGAAAATGGCATTGGCCGATCCGAGTGAACGTGAGTCACTCGAGCCCGGGAACCGAAGTCTCGTGCATCGCGAATGCCAATTCGACGCCGATACGCAGGGACTTCCACACGCAGAACCGGGTCGCCCCTGCGACTGCCATCATCGACACCAGCGACGCCCCGCCTCAGAAAGGGGAGCTCGTGTGGATTCGAATAGTTTGACGAGATGGGATTAAGGTTGCGTTAACCAGAATTGGCCCGGCGTCCCGGAATGACCGCGGAGGGTTTTTCAGCAGACTGCTAGACTAGCTGCAAGCGCAGCCAATGGCCTTGGTGATCGCCGTCATCAATTGATCTGCATTGAACGGCTTGTTGAGATACTCAACGCAGCCAAAATCCATGGCTTGCCGGCGGTGCGTTTCGTCCTGCGAGCCCGTGATGAATATGATCGGAAAGTCGAACCCGGTCGCTGAAAGCTGCCGACCCAATTCGATACCCGAAACGTCGCCAAGCTGGATGTCGACAACCAGGCACGAGGCTTCTGTCGTTATCGCAGCGTGAATGAACTCCTCGGCTGAGGCGTACAGTTCGGTGCGATAGCCAAAAGCGCCAAGCAGGCCTTCCAGGCTGCCGCGCACCGCTGCATCATCATCGACAATCGCAATAACTTTGTGCCGTTTCGCCATCGTGAAGGTCCTGGCATTGCCTGTCCGTCGCACGAGTAGCGACAGTCATGATCCTCATTCCCCCTGGAAAAATTGGCCCCAAAGAGCTGTGGCAAGTCCTCTGGGGCCGAGGAGGTGAGTCCAATAGTGCTCACACACCCGATGCTTATGAATCAGCGGGTGTCGGCGGGAAGTTAGGTACGGTGTTCCAAAGGCGCCATTGCTATCTTCGGCCAAAAACTTGTTCACGCTTGCCAGGCCGTCGCACCGCCTCGGCGATGCCGCCGGACCATGGGATGGCTGCAATGCTGACGGCCGCTGACAGTTTCCACGCGGCGGTTAATTCAGTGCGCGTGTTCGCTGCGCGCCTGGCCGGGCGTCTTGCCGGTCCAGCGCTTGAAGGCATGAGAAAACGCACCGACGTCCCGATAGCCGAGCAGCCAGGCGATCTGCGAAATCGCCAGCTCCGGGTCGGCCAAGTACCGATTGGCCAGGTCGGATCGAAGGTTTTCCAGCACCTCGGAAAACGAAACCTCTTCGGCGATCAGTCGCCGCGCAAGCGTTCTTTGACTGACGCCAAGCTGCCGCGCAATCTCGCCAGCTTGAGCCTTGCCGTGCGGCAGCAGCGGGACAATGGCATTTTCGACCCGTGACCGGAATGAGCCGCGATCTCTTCGCTTTTGAGAGAGCGCCTCCTCGCAATAGGAGCGCAAAAGCTTGTTGAGATGCAGGTCCGCGCTGACCACGGGCGCGTGCTTGATGCGGTCGGGAAACGCTGATGTCGTCGGCGGTTGCGCCGAGTTCGACATTGTCGCCAGAGAAATGCAGCAAGCTCCTCATTCCATGCTCGACGATGGGTCAGGCGCACGCGGCTCGGCAGAACATGAAGACCCGTCAGCTGTCGGCATATCCGCACCAATGCCGTCATCCAGAACTCGATTTGATGCTGATCGAGGTGGCGGCTGACGCCGACATAATGAAACGATGTGCCGAAGGTGTTGCCGGTGATGCACCTCAGCGAAATTCCCTCATTGACGATGGAGCTGTATCGCGCCGCCCTCTGCAGCGCCTCAAGGAGTGTCTCTGAGGAGGCGAGGACGTAATAAAACAGACCGATCTCACGAAGATCGAGTGCTTGGGCGAGATGAAACCCGAACAAATCGTCGTTCAATGCATCAGCGACGAGACTTAGAAACCTGATTTGATCATGCACCTTGATGCGACTTGCCGGGTCTTCGACCTGCTGCCGGGTCAGACCGACTTTGTTCAAAATCGGATCGAGTGCGACCCCCGCTGCCTTGGCGCGGGCGTAGGCCAGGCGGGTGCTGAGGCCGCCGGCACTTGGCAGCCAATGCTTCCGGCGACGGCCAGAAGCCTCGCGGCGTGATTGTCGATTGTTTGGTCCCATTCAACCCGGCCCACACCAACAAGCCTTTGGCACAAAATAACCCGGCGCGCCGCTTAAGTCCCCGTATCTCTGGGCGCGGCTTTTTCATTGCTCCCTAAGGCCGCAGGCGCGCTGCGCGGCCCGAAGCCGAGGCAGCAACCAGTCCGGACGCAAGGAGCGGGACAGAGCCCGCATCGGCACAGCACGTGAGTGTTGTGGCGGGGGCGGTAGGAACCGAAGCTGGTTAAGGCGGCACCTCCCAGTGTAGCAAATCGAGCTGCGATCCACTTTCGCTTTTGCCGGCTTTTCTCCCTACAGGACAAAATCCGTCGCCTGCAACGGGACGGTCCCGATGAGCAGGATCTGGAAATCCGCATTGCCATCGCCGTCCACGTCGGCCGACACCATGGTGTTGGCGCCGAATGCGCTCGCCCGAAGTTCGCCGGCTTGCTGGGAAAATGCACCACTGCCGATAAAGGTGAAGTCCTGATCGTTGGCCGCCAGGGTGTCGGCATCGATCGCATTCAGGTCGATCTTGTCGACGCCGGCCTTGAAGTCTTTGATCACATCACGCGCCGATCCCCCCCATAGGCTGTCGGACACAGCTTCGAACACGAAACGATTGGCGCCTGCACCACCAGTCATGACGTCCTTGCCTGCTCCGCCGGTCAGCACGTCGTCATTGTCGCCGCCAAACATCCTGTCGTTGCCGCCTTTGCCGTAAAGCGCGTCGTCGCCCACGCCGCTCTTGATGATGTCGTCGCCCGAGCCGCCGGCAATGGCATCGGCACTCGCGCTGCCGATGATACGAAAATCTTCGGACTGGTTGCCGAGATCAATGGCGACGCCGGAACTTGCCACTTCCGCTGATACGACCTCGACATTGACAATGTCTGTATCGAGCGCCGCATTCAGGTCTGTCGAAGTCGCGGCCAAAACGACCGTGTCACGCCCATTGCCGCCGTCGACCTGATCGGCACCGACGAAGCCAGCAATGCTATCATCGTCCGAGCTGCCGATGATGATATCGGCACTGGCGCTGCCGATAATATGGAAGCCGTCGGACTGGTTGGCGAGGTCAATGGTAACGCCGGAACCTGCCGTTTCCGCCGATACGACCTCGACATTGACAATGTCCGTATCGAGCGCCGCATTCAGGTCGGTCGAAGTCGCGGCCAAAACGACCGTATCACTGCCATTTCCGCCGTCGATTTGATCGTTGCCGACAAAGCCAACGATCGAATCAGCGCCCTTCCCTGTGGTGATGATGTTGGCCACCGCACCGCCGGTTACGGTGATGTTTCCAGTGTGACTGCCGGCAGATAGATCGCCGTCCAAGTTGATCACCGTCAGCGCCGAGGATCCTTGCAATGTCAGAAGAGCGTCGTCGGCCAGCGCGGCTGCGTTGACCAAGGTCGAGATTGTTCCGATTGCAACAATGGTGGAAGCGCCGGCGACCAGGATTTCCCCGCCACCATCTATGGGACCTTTGAGTGTGAGTGTGGTGTTTTGATTGACGGTCACCGATGTACCGCCGGTGATAGTCAGGCCATCCAAGGTGCTGTTACTTCCATTGCCCAGGATGGCGATGGTACCCGCACCGGCAAATACCCCGCCGCGGATGGTGGAGTTGGTGAGGTTGAGGGTGCCTCCGGCGGAAACCGCCAGCGTGCCCGGGTTGGCGCCGACGCCGTCGTCCTGGTCGATCGCGGCGTTGTTGAGATTGAGGATGCCGGTGCCGGCCACCGTGATGTCGCCGGCATCGTTGTTAAGCGTGGTGGTGTTGTCGAGGGTGAGCGTGCCGCCGGCCAGCACGTCCAGCGTGCCGGTGTTGGTGACGGCGGTGTCGTCGATCCCGGCGGTGCCGGTGACGTTGAAATCGCCGGAGTTGTTGAACGAGCCGTCGGCATCGATCAGGAGGGCTGCGCCGGCCAGCACGTCGAGGCTACCGGTATTGGTCGCGTCGACATTGTGCAGCGCGTTGCCGGCGTTGCCGGCGTTGATGGTGCCGGCGTTGATCAGGGTGCCATCGGTTAGCTGGCCGGAGCCCTGCAGGTTGAGGGTGCCTCCGGTGGAAACCGCCAGCGTGCCCGGGTTGGCGCCGACGCCGTCGTCCTGGTCGATCGCGGCGTTGTTGAGATTGAGGATGCCGGTGCCGGCCACCGTGATGTCGCCGGCATCGTTGTTCAGCGTGGTGGTGTTGTCGAGGGTGAGCGTGCCGCCGGCCAGCACGTCCAGCGTGCCGGTGTTGGTCACGGTGATGTCGTCGATCCCGGCGGTGCCGGTGACGTTGAAATCGCCGGAGTTGTTGAACGAGCCGTCGGCATCGATCAGGAGGGCTGCGCCGGCCAGCACGTCGAGGCTACCGGTATTGGTCGCGTCGACATTGTGCAGCGCGTTGCCGGCGTTGCCGGCGTTGATGGTGCCGGCGTTGATCAGGGTGCCATCGGTTAGCTGGCCGGAGCCCTGCAGGTTGAGGGTGCCTCCGGTGGAAACCGCCAGCGTGCCCGGGTTGGCGCCGACGCCGTCGTCCTGGTCGATCGCGGCGTTGTTGAGATTGAGGATGCCGGTGCCGGCCACCGTGATGTCGCCGGCATCGTTGTTCAGCGTGGTGGTGTTGTCGAGGGTGAGCGTGCCGCCGGCCAGCACGTCCAGCGTGCCGGTGTTGGTCACGGCGGTGTCGTCGATCCCGGCGGTGCCGGTGACGTTGAAATCGCCGGAGTTGTTGAACGAGCCGTCGGCATCGATCAGGAGGGCTGCGCCGGCCAGCACGTCGAGGCTACCGGTGTTGGTCGCGTCGACATTGTGCAGCGCGTTGCCGGCGTTGCTGGCGCTGACGGTGCCGGCGTTGATCAGGGTGCCGTCGGTCAGTTGGGCGGAGCCCTGCAGGTTGAGGGTGCCTCCGGTGGAAACCGCCAGCGTGCCCGGGTTGGCGCCGACGCCGTCGTCCTGGTCGATCGCGGCGTTGTTGAGATTGAGGATGCCGGTGCCGGCCACCGTGATGTCGCCGGCATCGTTGTTCAGCGTGGTGGTGTTGTCGAGGATGAGCGGCCGCCGGCCAGCACGTCGAGCGTGCCGGTGTTGGTGACCGCGGTGTCGTCGAACTCGGCGGTGCCGGTGACGTTGAAGTCGCCGGAGTTGTTGAACGAGCCGTCGGCATCGATCAGGAGGGCTGCCGCGGCCAGCACGTTGAGCATGCCGGAGTTGGTGGCGGTGACGTGATGCAGCGCGTTGCCGGCGTTGCTGACGTTGACGGTGCCGGCGTTGGTCAGCGTGCCGTCGGTAGATCTGGCCCGAGGCCTGCAGGTTGAGGGTGCCTCCGGCGGAAACCGCCAGCGTGCCCGGGTTGGCGCCGACGCCGTCGTCCTGGTCGATCGCGGCGTTGTTGAGATTGAGGATGCCGGTGCCGGCCACCGTGATGTCGCCGGCATCGTTGTTCAGCGTGGTGGTGTTGTCGAGGATGAGCTGGCCGCCGGCCAGCACGTCGATCGTGCCGGTGTTGGTGACGGCGGTGTCGTCGATCCCGGCGGTGCCGGTGACGTTGAAATCGCCGGAGTTGTTGAACGAGCCGTCGGCATCGATCAGGAGGGCTGCGCCGGCCAGCACGTCGAGGCTACCGGTGTTGGTTGCGTCGACATTGTGCAGCGCGTTGCCGGCGTTGCTGACGCTGACGGTGCCCGCGTTGGTCAGGGTGCCGTCGGTCAGTTGGGCTGAGCCCTGCAGGTTGAGGGTGCCTCCGGTGGAAACCGCCAGCGTGCCCGGGTTGGCGCCGACGCCGTCGTCCTGGTCGATCGCGGCGTTGTTGAGATTGAGGGTGGCGGTCGCGGCGACGGTGATGTCGCCGGCATCGTTGTTGAGCGTGGTGGTGTTGTCGAGGATGAGCTGGCCGCCGGCCAGTACGTCGATCGTGCCGGTGTTGGTGACGGCGGTGTCGTCGAACTCGGCGGTGCCGAAGACGTTGAAGTCGCCGGAGTTGTTGAGCGAGCCGTCGGCATCGATCAGCAGCGCTGCGCCGGCCAGCACGTTGAGGGTACCGCTGTTGATGGCGGTGACATGGTGCAGCGCGTTGCCCGCATTGCTGGCGTTAATGGTACCGGCGTTGGTGACAGTGCCCCCGTCAATCGAGGCCGTCAGCAACTCAAACTCGGCACCGCCGTCGACCTGGATCAAGCCAGGAACAAGAGGATTGTTGATATCGTAATTGGTGACCGTAACAGAATTGAATTCCAGTGAGCCGTCGACAATCCGAATGCTTCCCGTATTGAGAATCGACTGACCTGGGTTCAGAGGATTGCCGACGACCAACTGTCCACCGGCTTCAACTCTGATCGCGCCGGCATTTGAAAGCGGCGTGGCATCACCGGCGCTAACCCTGAACGCACTGCCAGAGATCTTGAAAGTCGCTCCAGCGCCAATCAGCAGGCTGTTGATGGCAACATCGGTTGAAGATGTAACGTCAACAGCAACACCCAATCCGTCAATAACCACGTCTTGCGTCAAAAGCGGAACCGCGCCGGTGCTCCAATTTGCGGGCGAATTCCATGCTCCGACAGCACCGCCGACCCATTCGACCTTGCGCGTCGAATCCAGGTCCAAAGTCAGCGGCAAACGGACATGGACCGAATCCAGCAGCCCCGACAGGCCTTCCATCGTCGCGTAGATTTCCAGGTACGTTTCGTTGACGCCTGATGCCGGCGTTGTCAGCGTCAGTCCGGGAAGGCTTCCGGCCGGGATGGTGATGGACGAGCCCTGGTATTGAATCCCGGAGGTGTCTTTGAAGATGTACCCCGCCGGTACATTCAAGATCGTGATCGATACGAAGCGTTGAAAAACCAGAGGCGGAAAGCTTACGGAGACATGCGGCCAGAAGGGGACTTCTCCGATTTGAAACTTGCTGATTGGCAAGACATGTACGACTGCAGCAATGGTGACAGGGTTTGTTCCTGGTACGATAACGGCCTGCTTCAGGTCGATCGATTGATAGACATGTGATGAGCGCACAATTTCGGATTGAAATCCGTTATCGAAGAGCGCTGCAAATTTTTTTGCGTATCTTGGATCGTTCGGATCGAAATAATCTCCCGAGCCCAGCTCACCTGCCGTACGCTGAAGCAGCTGAAAAAACGGATCCAGCTGGCCCCTCGCATAAATATCATACGCATTCTTATAGGCAGCTTGCAGATCGCGCATTTGACCGAGCGAGTTGGCGACCAACTCGACACTGAAACCGGATCCGCGAGGCCGAAGAACGACCGACTGTCCGGGATCGTCAACAACGATGACCTGCGGGTTTTGCCCCTTGGTGACGATCTCAAACGTGCCGTAGTGAAGATCCTTGAATGTCACGTCGTCAGAATCGAGCACCAGAATCTCTTCGCTGGCGGCGCGCGCGCTATCGATGATGAAAAGCAGAAGCAGCGTTGCAAGTCCGCTGGTCACCAAAGCCGAAGGCAACACTCGTACCGTCGCGGACGGAGTTTCAACGGCCAGGCGGCCGTCGCGAGCCATTCGGCCCGCCAAAAAGCCGACTACTCCGCGCGTGATTCTGACGAGCGACGATTTTGAGGAGCTGTCGGCGAATTCGAGCGCCTCCACCGACAGGCTTGAATTCGCACGAACGTGGAATGTCGAGCCGTCAATGCATGCAACTTCGGTGTAGCCGTCCGCACCTGTTTCAACCAGATCGCCTTCATAAAGGCGACAGCCGGCGCGAACCTGATCTAGGATTATACTCCGCATATTGTACTTTACGGACCCAACTGCCAGACTTGGCGGGCGGGTGAGTCGTGAGGTTGGCGGGCTTACCCCCTTGGTCGCGAGCGGCTGCCCCGATTTGGGAACGCGTCAGCGGTTATTCCTGGCCGACCCGCTGCGATAAGCCCTTGGCATTTATTCGAGCCTTCTTTGACGACTTCGCGAGCGAGATAGGCGATCGACGCCTGTTCCTTGCTGGATACATCAATCGAGCGGAAAGTTGGGCACTGTTCTCGGAGGCGTGGGATGAGGAATTGCGAGCAGACCCAGCCATCGAATATTTCAAAATGGTGGAAGCGCAGAACCTGCGGGATCAGTTTTCGTGGCGCAAAGGTTGGAATGAGCAAAACCGAGAACAAAAATTGCGAGGCTTGGCGCGGGTTATTCGCCACTTTGAGCCAATTTCGTTTCAAGTGTCGATAGACAGGGAGTTTTTCTATCGAACGGTCACGCCAGTTTCACCTCGGGGGCTCGCGAATCCGTATTTCGATTGTGTCGGCGCGGTGGTCGCTAAGGTGGCGGATTTCGCCGCAGCAGCGAAATTCGATGGCCCCGTTGAATTCATTTTCGACAAGCAGGATGGCGTTGAGGATGACATTACGATGTTTTTTGCCCAAATGGTTCCGCACTTTCATCGGCGCATACGCCGAAAGATTGAAGGGGTACCAAAATTTGTGGACGATAAAGCTTTCCGCCCACTTCAAGCTGCCGACATGCTCGCTTGGCATCTTCGTCGCGAACACGAGGACTCTATAAGTCTACCTCTGACCGACTTGTTAAGGGTTAGCGGCCGTCATCTCGTTACCGAGATTCCAAACGACGTGGCGCAGCGCTGGGCAGACCACAACCGAAATCTTCCCGGCGTGGAAGGGCTTCAAAGCAAATCGCAATGGCGACGATTCAGGGCAGACTTTGCCACGCGGGTAGCCGCTGGTGCGGACCCGGCCACGCTGGGCCGCCCGCCGCTGATCCAGCGCGCACTGCACCGAGTTAAACAACTATTTTCTTGATGTTTTCTTCGCTGGAGCAATACGCGACAGCGCTCGTTCAAATTCTTTGCCGCTCTCATCAACGCCAAGCAACCGAGCGGTTTCTATGAACCGCTCAGCTTGCGTTTTCTCATCGCTCGACGCGCTCTTGCGAGCGCCAATCTTGCCAGCCTTGCTCGCACTTGCGCGAGCTTTGGACTTTTGAGGCATTCGCCTTCCTCAGTTACGAGCTGTTCGGTAGGTCAACCGCTTGCCGACTATACCCTTCAACGCGTTCTCGGCGCGCTCCTGATCGTTCACGCCCAACGCCACCCGCGCATTATGCCTGAAATCGAACTCCGCCAGATAGCGGTGCAGATGCTTTTCGGCACAGTGCTGGTAGGTGCCACGCATGCCGCGCTTGAAGATTGAGAAGTAGCTTTCGACAGTGTTGGTGTGGATCGCTTCGGTGTGCAGCTTCCGGTTCACATCGAAGGTGTGATTGTAAATCACGTACTGCTTGCCGCTATGATTTACAGTCTCGTGCCCGCCGGTGACTTGCTCATGCACATCGTTGTAGATGCGGCTTTCGTCAGTGAACACGCGCGACTCGCGGTCGAGATTGTGGTTCACGATCTTGGTAACGGACGACTTGTCCGCATGCTCAACGTGGAATGACCGCACCTTGCCGCCGCGCTCGACGAGCGAGATGATCGCGCGCTTGTTCGATGGGCCGGTCTTGCCGCTCTTGGTGTATGGACGGCCGCTGGTGGTCACGTCGCGCGGGTTGGCAACCTTGCCGTGATAGGTTTCGTCCATTTCGACGGTCGAGCCGTTGCCGCCCATAGGGGCAAGCTTGCCGTCGCGCATCGCTTCACGAATGCGATGGCCTATGAACCATGCGGTCTTCAGGCTCACACCCAAGGTCCGGTGAAGCTGGTTGGCGCTGATGCCCTTCTTGGAGGAAGTGAGCAGGGCAACGGCCTGCAACCAGATCTGCAGTTTCACATGCGAGGCTTCGAACACGGTTCCGACCTTCACGGTGAACTGCATCCGGCACTGGTAGCACTTGTAGGTGCCGATCCGGGTAGACTTGCCTTCCATCTTGGAAATGCGCTCGACGCCGCCGCAATGCGGGCAAACCGGGCCGTTCGGCCAAACGCGCGCCTCTAGGAATTTATAGGCTGCGGCTTCGTCGTGGAAGTGCTTGTCGGAAAGAACGGATTTCATCGCCAACCCCTATTTTCCTAGGGCCTGTCTTCAGTTAGTCCGTGAGGACGGATTTAGCCCCGTAGAGGGCAACGGGATTCCCAAATCAGTTTTTCTGTGACTCATGGGCGGTCGGCTTGAGGAGGGCCGACCGATGCGACGCTATGCATTACGCGACGACCAGTGGGGCCGGATCAAGGATTTTCTACCCGGCCGCGAAGGCCATGTAGGAGGCACGGCGGCTGACAATCGGCTGTTCATCGAAGCAATCCTGTACCGATACCGAGCTGGTATCCCGTGGCGCGATTTGCCCGAGCGTTTCGGCGACTGGAAGATTGTCTATCAGCGCTTCAATCGGTGGGCGAAGAGCGGAGTTTTCGAGCGCATTTTCAAGCTGCTGGCGAGCGACCATGATAACGAATACATGATGATCGACGCCACCATCGTGCGCGCTCACCAGCACAGCGCCGGCGCACGAAAAAAAACGGCGAACAGGCGATCGGCCGCTCGCGCGGCGGGCTGACCACCAAAATCCACGCCCTGGTCGATGCGCTCGGCAATCCCGTCCAGGTGATGCTCACGCCCGGACAAGCGCACGATCTGACTTGCGCGGAGCCGCTGCTGGAATTTGTCGATCCAGGGGCGGTGCTTGGCGACAAGGCCTTCGACGCCGACCCCTTCATTGACGCACTCGAACGGCGCGACATCGCGCCGGTGATTCCGCCCAAGGCCAACCGCAAGGTGCCGCGCAGTTGTGATTTCGTGCTCTATTGCGAGCGCAACCTCGTCGAGCGCTTCTTCAACAAACTCAAGCACTTTCGTGCCATCGCCACCCGCTATGACAAACTCGCCACAAATTTCCTCGCCGGCGTCCAGCTCGCCTGCGCCATGATCCTGCTCAACTGAAGACAGGCCCTAGACTATAAGGGTCTAAAATGGGTCCGTCAAGTACAATATGCGGATTATACTCCCTCGAATGATCCTGACATCGCCAACCGCGACCAGCAGGTTGGCCACAGCTTGTTCGCGTGGCCCGGCGCGAACCGCGCCGGCACGAGGGTTTTCAGAACTGCGAAACACCGCCCAGGACGCCCCAATTAAGGGTTACGGTAAAAAAATCGTTTTGTTTTTAGTTTGTAATCGAAATTTGGTCTAAAGTCAGAACAATTGACCCCTTAAGCTTACTCGTGCCGGGCATGCGCCCCTTGGCGAATTGTCGTGTCACCCGTTATGCGCTCTTGGCCGGTTATTTTATTCTTGGCTGCCGGTTTCCTGCTCGGCGGATGGCAAGACAAATTTGCGCTAGCGCAAGGCGCTGCGCCGGGCGGCGCAACTGAATTCAAGCCGATCGGCAAGGTACTTTCGGTGAGCGGATCGGTCGTGATCCGGCACACGACCGCGGTGATTTTGCAGGCGAATCTCGCAAGAGACGGCAACAGTGCGGCAAGGATTGGCGATCTCGTTTACCAAGGGGACATTGTCGAAACCGGGACCGACGGCCTAGTTGGCATCGTGTTCCTTGATGGAACTTCTTTCAACTTATCCAGAAACGCGCATATCGAACTCAGCGAGCTCATCTACAATCCGAGAAGCAATTCGAACTCGACCTTTTTCAACCTGCAAAAGGGAACTTTCACCTTCATCGCCGGAGCCACAGCCAGGATCGGCGACATGAAAATCGAAACGCCGGTCGGAACCATGGGTATCCGCGGAACCGCGCCGCGCGTGGAAATCCTGGAAGACGGAAGCGTCAAATTTTCGACGTTGATTGAAGAATTCAAGAAAGATCAGCCGAATGCTCCGTCCGTGTCCGGCAGAGCCGAGGTCCTGGAGCTTCTCGAACAATGCAACAGTCGCGATGTGGCCACCACCGTCCGGAGAATCGATGCGTGCAAATCGCTGGCTGACACGCACGTGGACAAGCCGCAGTCGCTTGCACTGGTCTACAACAACTTGGGCACGGCTCGTGTCGTCAACGGCGAATATGCCAGCGCAATCGACGACTACACCGCAGCCATAAGACACAATTCGACTTCCGCGAAAGTGTTCAACAATCGTGCAATTGCCCATCAACGCAATGGCGACCGCGCGCAAGCTCTCGCGGATTTTTCGCAAGCGATCAGCATCTCACCCGACTACGTGCCCGCGCTGGCCAACCGAGCCAAGCTTTATGAGGTTTTGGACGACACCGATCGAGCGATCGCCGATCTCAGTCGAGCGATCCAGCTTCAGCCGTCCTCCGGATTATTTCGGAGTCAACGCTGCTGGCTTCGGGCCATCGGCCCGGCGCCGGAGCAGGCGATCAGCGATTGCAACGAGGCAATCCGATTGGGTCCTGCGACGGCCGCGAGACTGGATTCGCGCGGGCTTGCCTACCTGAAACTTGGAAACCTGACGTCGTCGCTCGCGGACTACAATGCTGCCCTTGCCATCGACCCGCGGCTGGCCAGCGCGCTGTATGGCAGAGGTCTCGCGAAAAGAAGGTCCGGGGACAATGCGGGCGCCGATGCGGATAGTGCGGCTGCAGTTCGCATCAATAGCGGCATCGCAGCCGAATTTGCCCGGTACGGATTGCGTTAGCGCTACATCGCAACCCGGTCGCCAACGTCACTGCTTGGGCTGAGGGACCAGCGGCTTCCAATCGCGAACCCGTCGTTGCGCTTCGGCGAGTTGCCCACCCGTCATTGTCTGCGCCAGCGAATCGCGATGCCTGGTGGCTCGGGAATCGCCACGAGCTGACGCGAGATTCAACCACAGGAACGCTTCGATTTTGTCGTGCGTTGCGCCTCGCCCCTCGGATATTCGAAGCCCCAGCGTGGACTGGGCAAGCACATAGCCCTGTTCGGCGGCACGTCGATACCAACTGGTCGCCTCAGCTTCATCGCGAGACACGCCACGACCCGCCGAATAGAGAATCCCGAGATTGTACTGGGCCAGGACGTGCCCTTGGTTTGCCGCAAGCACGACCCATTTGGCGGCTTCCTGGTCACTTTGCGCGACTCCCTTACCTTTCGCGTAGTGAAGCGCCAGGTTGAACTGAGCGCCGGAGTGACCGTTTCCGGCCGCCATTTGATACCATTTTACGGCAGCGGCATCGCCTTTTGCCGTCCCCTTGCCTTCCGCCAACATGGTCGCGAGCATGAACTGCGCATCCGGGTAGCCCTGTGACGCAGCACGTTCAAACCATGCGACCGCTTCGGCGTAGTCTCGAACCACGCCCTGTCCGTGATAATGCAGGGAGCCAATGTTGAACTGCGCGCGTGAACTGCCTTGATCCGCGGCACGTTGAAACCATGCCTTGGCATCGGTGTAATTCTGATCGACCCCACGCCCGTCGGCATAGAGGCTCCCGATTGCGATCTGCGCCTGGACGTCACCGCCGTCAGCCAGCGGCTTCAAAATCTGTAATGCGGTTGCATAGTCTCCGGAGTTGTAGGCGCTGACGGCGTCTTTGAACTCGGCCGCACAGAGCGGGCGGACAAGGCCCACAACAGCAATGATGGCGAGTATCGCGCAAGAAGCAGCTATCGCCCTGATTGGTCGCCTCATGAAGCACTCCGGCACTGTAGATGTAGAGGACCTTGCAACCCCTCGACAACCCGTTCGGCACGAGGTTGTCACCCATGTCTTAGGTACGTTCTGTCACCGATGTGCCCGGGCCGGACAATGAAGGAAGTGGCGGAGAGGGAGGCCGATTAAGATGCGTCCGCAGTTGTTCGTGGACGTCCGAAATGCTCTGCAGTTTCTGATAGTTAGACGAATCGTCTATGCGTGCATGTTCACGAACATCCACCACAATCCACGCTGCAAACGTGGGTACGTTTGGGGGTACGAATGGCACGCGAAATTCATCGGCTCAGCGCCCTAGCTGTCAATCGCGCAAGCGAACCAAGGTACTACCCGGATGGCGACGGTCTCTACTTGCAAGTTAGCTCGACCGGAACGAAGAGCTGGATTTACCGATACAGCAACGGCGGCCGCTCGCGCGAAATGGGACTAGGCGCATTATCCGCTCTGAGCCTGTCAGATGCCCGAGCACGCGTTAAAGAGTGCCGACAGCAGCGCTTGATGGGGGTCGACCCGCTCGAAGCAAAGCGCACTTCGGCCACGCTGAAGAAACTAGAGGCTGCAAAGGCAGTCACGTTTTCCGACGCTGCAACTAGGTACATAGCCGCCCACGAAGCGAGCTGGGGCAATGAGAAGCATCGAGCGCAATGGAAGTCGACGCTTGAGATATATGCTACACCAGTTATTGGAGCACTGTCAGTTGCAACCATTGACACGGGTTCGGTGCTCAAAATCATCGAGCCGATCTGGCGAACAAAGCCTGAGACTGCCTCCCGTGTCCGTGGCAGAATAGAATCGGTCTTGAATTGGGCGATAGCGCGTGGTTTTCGTCAGGGCGATAACCCGGCACGTTGGAAAGGCCATCTTGACAAGCTCTTACCTGCACGCGGCAAGGTGCGAACCGTCAAGCATCATGCTGCGCTCCCCTTCGACGAACTGCCGATCTTCATGACCAATCTACGGTCCTGCCAGGGCAGCGGCGCCCGCGCGCTTGAGCTCACTATTTTGACTGGGCTAAGAACCGGCGAAGTGATCGGCGCATGCTGGCGGGAATTCAACTTGCGTGGCAAACTCTGGATAGTGCCCGCCGAGCGCATGAAAGCCAAACGTGAACATCGCGTTCCTCTGTCCGATTACGTCGTAGAACTCTTGGCGGCCCTTCCGCAGGACATCTAACTTTCTGTTTCCTGGTGAGCGTGACGGAAAGCCTCTGTCGAATATGGCGATGCTCCAGACGCTCAACCGCCTCGGGCGCAGTGACGTCACGGTCCACGGTTTCCGCAGCACCCTTCGCGATTGGGCAGCCGAGCGGACCAATTTTCCAAATCACGTCGTGGAAATGGCGCTTGCCCACACTATTGGTAACAAGGTTGAAGCAGCCTATCGTCGAGGCGACCTTTTCGAGAAGCGCGTGCGGCTCATGGATGCTTGGGCGGAATTCGCGACGAAGGCGCCAAAAGTCGGACAAGTAATCAAATTGCAAACCGACGCGGCATGATCGAACGATGAGTTTAAAAACCCGCGAGGTCAGCCGCCGTTACGGTTCATTTTGTGGGTTTGCAGGCGAGCACTTGAGCTTTCGCTCGCATCCAGTGCTTTCTATCTTTGCCCTCCTCCATCCAATCTGATGGGTTCGAGCTTTTATCCGAGGAATGCTTCGGCGCCGTCCGCGGTGGCGCGCCACTCGCCGGCCGCGAGCACCGAGCGCGCTTATCAAAGGTCTCTAGCGCGGCCTCCTTCTGTGACAGACAATTATGTTGCAACGCGCCGACCGCTTCCAACATGACTTCGGCGATCTCGGTCCTGCGCCCGGACATGCGTCTCCAGAGCCTTCTGCATCGGATGCGCCTCGACGCCGAGCTCGGCTGCCATCAAGGCCGCCACCCGCGCCGGCCAGTTGATCCAGGCGTCCCGCTCCTCCCGCGCAAGGCGGAAGACCAGCGCGGCCGCGCTTACGCGATTGACCAACTCGCCACGTCGCTCTTGCAATCGTAAGCGGGCAAGATGCGCCTTGGCGATCTCGTGCGCAGTACGAGCCTGGACGACGGTGAGATTGCCGCTGGACGGAAAACCCTGTTCTTTCAGCGTCTCGCGCACCGAGCCGACGGCCGCTTCTGCGACGGGTCGCAAACTTCTCGGCAGCCGGCTTGCGGCGGCCTGGATCGCTCGATCTCTCCCAGGACGCGTCGGCCTTGGCTGCATCAACGGTGCCGTCCGGCTCCGCAATGCGGCCCTGCTTGACGGCGCGCAACACCGCAACGTGGCTTACGCCACGCTGCCGCGCGTAGGCGCGGATTGAGAGTCCCATGACTTACGCGCTGTGCTGCCTGGGTCGGTAGCCGGTTTTTCCGACCGATAGCTGCACGAGGCGACGATCCGTCGACGTAGAATTAATCTGTCCATCAAGGCGGCCGGTACTCGTGAGCCAAGCTTGCACAATCATCCCTCTGTCACCCGGATAATTAAAATTCAACAAGTCCGGACGTTCGGTTTGCAGGTATTCAAAAAAACGGCGGCTGCAATCGTCATCCGAATTGAGCTTCGACCATGCATCCCATTCTTGCAGGACGGCGCTCTTGGACTCTCTCCATCGCTTGGGTTTTGCCATTCTTCTAATCTCGACCAAATCGAATCAGATTAGCGATTATAGCAGGGGCGTCAGAGTAACCTGATGCCTAAAACTGACCGAACACATGGCGCCGCGCCATGCCCTCTCTTTAGGCCGTGGTGATTGAAGGACAGAGGCTGTCGGCGCATTTGGGGGCGGAACGGCCCATATAGAAAATATGGAGGTTGGTTGTCTCTGGAGGGCGTCATCTCGATGCAACGAGATTCTCTCGAGGGGAATGTGCTAGGAATAGTGATGACCCAGCCATCCGAACCTTCACCCGTCATTGAGGCGAAAAAAGACAACGATGGTCCCGAGGACTTGACTGGACGTGCGTTACGTCTGCGCATTCGGCAGCAAGAGTTGCTCGCTGAATTGGGGGTGCTCGCCCTGCAGGGCACAAGCTTCGACGACATGCTAAATCACGCCGCACGAATGACGGCGGAGGGACTGGCCGCAGAATACTGCAAAGTCATGGAATACATACCCGTGGAAGGTCGCCTTCTGGTGCGCGCCGGCGTCGGTTGGGAGGAGGGCGTCGTTGGCCATGCGACTGTCGGAGCTGATTTGGCTTCGCCTGCAGGTTATGCATTGCGTACCGGTCGTCCTGTAATATCGAACCATCTTGAAAATGAGCAGCGATTCAGAACTCCCGAGCTGCTTGTTCAGCACGGCATTCGCCGCGCCATGAATGTAATTCTACAAGGCGACGGCTCGCCCTTTGGAATTCTGGAAGTAGACAGCCGATCCGATGGCGAATTTAGCGAGCATGACATCGCTTTTTTGCAGGGCGCCGCGAATATTCTTGGGATGACGATTGAACACCAGCAATCCCAGCAAAAACTGAAAGCGGCGCTCGATCGCCATCAAGTTCTGCTCAAGGAGGTTAATCATCGAGTTAAGAACAGTCTCCAGGTGGTCATCAACATGCTTCAATTGCAGGCCAATACCGTCGGCGATCCGATCCTAAGTGAACGGCTTCACGAAGCGTCCACTCGCATTTCAGCAATCGGCCGTGCTTACGATCGTCTCGCTTATAACCCTGACCATGAAAATATCGATTTGATCGCCTACCTTCGGGAAGTCATGGACGATCTGCAATCCGCGGTTGCTCCATGCACAATTCATCTTGAAGCGTCCGAACAAGTTCAATTTGCTGCAGACCGAGCAATCCTCGTTGCATTGGTGATCAACGAACTTGTGCTCAATGCCGCCAAGCACGCGTACCCCGATTCTCATGGCGGCGTAGTCTGGATACAGTTCGCTCAACGAGATTCAAAGACGGTAACAATCTCGGTTCGCGACGAGGGCGTGGGCATGCCCCACGACTTCGATCTCGATAAAAGCAGACGGCTGGGCACTCGTTTGATCAAGGCGCTGGCAACGCAGTTGGGTGCCGAATTGACGCGACCGACGTCCACCGAGGGGTCCATTTTTACACTGATTGTTCCCTTGCAACCTGCCTCAGCGAATTAACCCCTCTTGCTTCTGCCTCCGTATCATTTGGACGCGTGGTCCCCCTCTGGGCGAGTCACTCAGATTGAATTGTAATTCTAGTTTGCGAAACTCTGTCCGCTCGCGGCATGAGTTGCCAGGTCACCAGTTTGGTCTTGCCAGCGCTGCACGATGACATCGACGTACTTCGGATCGAGTTCAACTAGGCGCGCGCGGCGTCCTGCACGTTCCGCCGCGATCAGCGTCGTACCTGAACCGCCGAATGGATCGAGTACGATGTCACGGCTCTTGGAAGAATTGCGGATCGCCCGCTCGACCAAGGCCACCGGCTTCATCGTCGGGTGCAAGTCGTTCTTGTGTGGCTTGTCGAAGAACCAGACGTCGCCCTGGTCGCGCGCGCCGCACCAGTAGTGATCGGTGCCGTCCTTCCAGCCGTAAAGGATCGGACTCGTATTGGCGCTGGTAATCTGAGCGACCAGCGTGAAAGTGTTCTTGGCCCAGATCACGAAGGTCGACCACTTGCCGCCAGCGTCGCGGAACGCCTTCTGCAGCCGGTCGAGCTCCGATGACGACATGCAGATGTAAATGGCGCCCTTCGTGACGGTCAGGATGTTGACGCAGGCATCGTACAGCAGCGCGCCAAAGTCGTCGCCAAGCGCATCGTTGAGGATCGGACGGTTTCTTGCCCTTCCGCTTATCCTTTGCCGCGTTGGCGTAATTCACGTTGTAGGGCGGGTCCGTAAACGCCATATCGGCGAGTTCGCCGCCAGAAGCGCTTCTCAACATCGGACAGAACAGTGGCGTCGCCACAAAGCACTCGATGTTCGCCGCAAATCCAGAGATCTCCAGGTCGGCTGATCGGCTCTGCAGGCGGCTCGGGCGCCTCGTCGGCCGCATCGCCTGGCTCAAGGTCTGCCGCGAGCAGCCGATCGAGTTCGGCATCGTCAAAGCCCAGTAGGTCGAGATCGAACGCGTCGTCCTTCAGTGCCGATAGCTCGGCGGCCAGCATTTCATCGTTCCAGCCCGCATTGGTGGCGATCTGGTTGTCCGCGATCATCAGCGCGCGGCGCTGCGTCGGCGTCAGGTGCGACAGCACGATCACCGGCACCTCTGACAGCCCGAGCTTGCGCGCGGCCAATACCCGGCCATGCCCCGCAACGATCACGCCGTCGTCTCCAACCAGTACCGGATTGACGAACCCGAACTCGGCATCGATCCCGCGATCTGCGCCACCTGCTCCTCGGAATGGGTGCGGGCATTGCGCGCGTGCGGGATTAATCGGTCGAGCGGCCAGCGCTCCACCTTGGCTGATAACACTAATGGCATGGTATGCTGAGCTTGCTAGGATGACTGCGTCGCCATCAGTCAGGAGAGGTACGGTGACACTTCACCGCCGAAGATTGATTCAAATGGCTGCCGGTGTTGCGGCACTTCCAACGCTGCCTCGCTTCGGCTGGGCGCAGGTCTATCCGTCGCGGCCAATTACATTGGTCGTCTTCGTACCTGCAGGCGGTGCGCCCGACATCAGCGCACGCATTGTCGCAGATGCTCTTTCTCAACGGCTGGGGCAAAGCGTTCTCGTCGAGAATCGGCCTGGCGCAGGCGGCAATCTGGCTTTGCAGGCCGTCGCACGCTCATCAACTGACGGCTATACGCTGTTGCTGATCGGCGCCCCGCATGCGGTCAATGTCACGCTTTATGGGACGAGCAATCTTGACGTGACACGAGATATTGACCCGGTTTCGGGGCTTTACACTGGCACCTTCGTGATGGTGGTAAGTCCATCTCTTTCCGCAAAGACTCTGCCGGAATTCCTCTCCTACGCGAAATCCAGTCCGGGCAAGATCAATCTAACGTCTACAGGCGCAGGCAATTTAAGCCACTTGGCCGGCGAGCTATTTAAGATGATGACTGGCATCGACGTGGTCCATGTTCCTTACAAGGGCGCGGTGCAGGCGCACGCTGGGTTGTTGGCGGGCGAGGTTCACGTCATGTTTGATGCGATGACATCGATACTGCCGCAGATTTAGTCGGGTAGACTGCGCGCATTGGCCGTGACCACGGACGCCCGTTCGAAAACCCTGCGAGACGTCCCGACGGTCGCCGAGTATGTGCCGGGATACCGGGTGAGCTCATGGTTGGGCATTGGCGCCCCTAAGGGTACGCCGCGTGAAATCATTGATCGTCTCAACGCCGAGCTCAACGAGGTTCTCACAGATCGCGTGATCGAAGAACGGTTTGCGAAGCTCAGTAGTGAAGCGCTTCTCGGCTCCGCCTCGGAGTTCGGCAAGTTCATCGCGGCTGAGGCTGAAAAGTGGGGCAAGGTTGTTCGGGCCACAAATATCGCACCCAATTAGCCACACCCGCCTGGTAACCAAACTCGGTCAGTTACCACCCTTTGTACCAGCGCTCTGCGAGCCAAAATGCCCGTATTGAGCCCCGTTTGGCGACGGTCGGCTGGTAACCACATTAGGTGGTAACTCAAATTTTGCGGCTGTCGGTAGCGAAGTCCCGCGCCCTTGCCCCCCGCATGCGTTACTTTGTCAGGGAGGACCCGTTGATCTGTCCTGCTTGCGCGACTCTCGCGAGCTTGCAGCACAGATATACATCTCGACCCAGCGACTGTCTCGCCTCCCGATGTCTCACCGAAAAATGTCTCACCTCAACAAATCCACTTGACAGTGCAGTCGTTTGATCGATGTCCCCCTTACTCCCTTTGCGACCGAACTGATGCGGTGCCGAAAATTGAAGCGATGTGCCAACAGAGACAAGGAGCGTGATGCCCCAAACGCAAATGGACGCGAGAAAAGGGCGCTGGGTTCGCTGGCGCACTCAGATTAGAGGCCGAGCGTTATCTCGGCCCAGCGCATCACCGTGTTACCGTTGAGGAATTCGATCACGCCGGGCTCGATAGCTCCCGACCGGTCGTGGCCGAACACGGCAGTCGCTGCGACCATGTCGCAGCGTTCGTTAAAGACGACCGATATCACCGTCTTGCCATGCGGATAGGGAGCGCTGAGGGTGTAGGCGCGGCTGCGACCTTTCATCCAGGCAATGCTGATCGGACGGCCGGCTCCGAGCGGCGAAACTTCGCCGACGAGATCAAGATCTCCCATGCGATCAAGATCTTCGTCATCGGCCACACCGGTGGTGCAATTGCAGAAGCCAAGCTTAGCGCGCAGATATAAATTCACCTCGGCACCGCAATCCGCCGCTTTGCAACGGAACGCCTTGCCCTTGCCCCACTGGTCGATGGGGAACGGCCAGGCCACCTCAACCCACGCCGGCGCAGTCGCGGCCGCGCGCTGTGGCAGGCCGAACCAAGCCAGCGCCGCCGCTAGTACGCTTACCAGCAAGGCGACGAGGGCGATAGCAATTACCCGTCTCATTGCACCACCGGTTTCACTTAGCCCGGTTGAGCTAGTTGCTTGCGAGATACTTTTTCGCTGCCGCAACCTCGGGCCGCTCCACGTCCGAGTTGGCGGTCAGCGCTACAAGCTTCTGATAGTTGTGTCTCGCCGCGGCCTTGTCGCCGAGCTTTTCGGCTGCCCTCCCGGCGCCTGCGTAGGCCTGAAAGCGGTTCGGCTCCTTGCCCTTGGTGGCCTCGAACGCTACGAGGGCTTCCTTGACCATACCGCGATCAAGCAGCATGAAACCGTAGAGCTCGCGGGCCGGCGCCAGCGGGCCGGGCGTGATGACGTGTTTCTCGGTCTTATCCTCGGCATCAGCTGCAGCACTCATGGCCTTGAGGGCATCTTCATGCTTGCCCTCAGCGTGCAGCACCCAAGCAGCGGCCACCTGCCTTTGGATATCGACGATCTCCGACCAATAGCTATCCTTGGCTTCTTGCAACTTGTCACGTAGTTCCGCGAGCTTTTGGATGTCGGCCTTGGCGAGTTCTGGCTTACCAGAGCGCGCCGCGCCGAGCGCGCGCGCGAAGTGCGAGATCGCCATCGCGAAATTTAGGCCGCTCGGCCTGACAGCCAGTTGTGAGGCGGCATCCCAGTCGCCGCGCTCGATCGTATAACGCGCCGGTGAAGCCGCTAGCGCGTAGTCGGCAGCGGCGACGGTCGCTTTGAAGTTAGTCTCTTTTATCATTTCATCTATGACAGCCCGCGCCTTTTGGTCCTGGGCGAGCTGAAGATGGGCATAAACCATGTAATCCTGGGCATGCAGATAATTGCCGACCGACTTTTCGGCCTTCGCAGCTTTCACCGAGGCGACGTTGGAGTCGATCGATTCCTTCCAATAGCCAACACGAGTATAGATGTGCGACGGCATGTGCTGGGCATGGGGCGCGGACGGCGCGATCTTGGCGTAGCGATTGGCGGCATCGAGACCTTTTTCCGCAGTCGCCGGATAATCATAGAGATGAATCAGGTAATGCGTGACGCCAGGATGCTGCGGCAGTCGTTTGGAAATTGGCTCTAGGATTGCGGCGCCCTTGGTCTGCTGCGCGTAGGTTTTGTCATTTAAGTCCGCGGACGTATTGAGTGTGATGGCATAGGCAATCTGAGCCTCGTCGTCGTCAGGGTATTTGGCCGCGACCTTTGCCTGGGCGTCGCGTAACGCGCGCATGCGCTGAGCGTGAGTGAGTTTGTCGTAATCGGCATACATCACCATCAGCGCGTCGATGTAATCGCGCTCGCGCTCAGTCTTGGCGCCGATCTCCTTCGCTTTCGTGATTGCAGCAAGACCAGGCGCGAGATTGGGCCGGGGGATTGCGTTGTGCGGGTTGTCCATCAGCGTGAGCGCTATCCCCCAATACGCCATGGCGCAGGTCGGATCGGCTTTGATGGCTTCTTCAAAAACCTCCTTGGCGTTGACGTACCAATAGGAGTGCTGATAGCGCATCCCGCGATCGAAGCGGCGCTGCGCCACCTCGTTGCATGAGGTCTTGAAATTCACGTTGCCCAGCTGCTGATCGACATCGCTCTGCGCGACCAGTGGCTGTGACGATGATAGCGCTAGGGCCGCGACGCTGACGCCTAATAAAGACTTCCGCATGAATTCCCTCCCTCGAGCGCATCTGGAACGACTAGGTGGCCTTATAGGCCTTTAGCGCCTGCGTTGAAAGCGCCACGGGACCATGGTGGTGTCGCCCCCCGAGCATGAGCCTTAGGTGCCTCTCTGAGGTCCGCGTAGGGGTCATTTTCTCATTTCCGCTATGCCCCGATACCGGACGTGGATTCAGCGGTTTGATCGACAGCACCCCCTCCGCCAACGCGACCACGTATGTCTCGACCGCTTCCCCGGCACCTTCCAACCATTGAGTCGCCACGCGATCACGCTGAGGCCGTACTGATACCGACGATTGGCCGTCGCCCGCGCAACGCCGAACCGCCAGCAGATGGCCTTCCACCCCGTGCGATCCGACCGCGCCCAGACCAACTTGGCATCATCAGCTTCGAGCCAACGCAGCCAGGCCAAGAGTTTCCTCCATCCGGCTAATTGCAGCCGCAGACGGCGGTGGCAACCGCGTCGGTTCGGGCTGCTGGCAACACGATCGGCGAACTCCACGACCATCTTCGGCCAGGTGTTGAAGTAGCCAGGCACGCGCACCGGCGGCAGACGCCGGATCACCGAAGCGGCTTCGACCAAACGCTCCTCCACCATTTCCACGGTCCAGTTATCCAAGCTCGGCCTCCCGCTTCTTGCCATAAAGCTTCTCCCCGATCTGCCGAATGAACTCGCGTTCCGGCCAGTTCAGGCGCTGATCGTGATCGACACTGCAAGCAGTCCCTTATGCGCAGCGGACGCGCTTCATTCCCAACACCCTCACCAAGCATTTCCAAAGCCGTTACTGGCCGAAAAATAAATCGAGTGATGATGCCGCGACACGTGGGACCCGCCCGCCGATCGACGTGCAATCCAAGATGCGCCGGATGTGGGGTTAGGTCGAGGTTTGCGGTTACGAAGGAGACTGTAGTGCGATCTGGACCCGTCGGTTTTCGCGCCGGTTTGCGCGCCCAATTGGCGCCCCCAGGTCGTTATGTTGCTGCGGCTTCCCCTGCAACGTCCCGGCCTTGTTCCCCCACCGCTGCAAATGCGGACGTTAAACCAGGCGCGAAATCGTCGGGTGTGACACATTGTAGGACCGCGCGATCTCGTCCAGGGTTTCTCCGGCCTCGCGCCGGGCGATGGCTTCGCGGCGCCGATGCGATCAGGCATATGTCCTGGAAGTCAACTCTATCCATGATCGTTCAAGACAAGGCTTCCGGCAAGCTTGGAGCGCTTGTGCTGGTCGGCCACTCGCAGGGCGCGATCAACGTGATCGAGATCGTACGCGCGCTCGAGACCCACAAAATCCAGGTCGATCTCCTGGTCACGCTCGTTCCCTCGATGCAGAACCCCGTTCCGGCCAATGTGGTCCGGGTGTTGAACTTCTACCAGAACCCCGGATGGGGCTCGCCCCCCCAGCGCCGACCGTGACTTCCGCGGCAAGATTTCCAACATTGATCTCGCCTCCGAACTTACCGTCACCCACATCACCATCGACAAGAGCGCCAAAGTCCAGGCGGAAATTGTGCGCGCTGCCCTCGCCATCCCGAGATCAAAAGAGGGCCTTCAGCCAAACGGAAGCTCTAAAAAAGAAGTCGCTGCCGGGAGGCAGAGATAGTACAAACAGCGGAAGGCTTATTTAAGTGCGGCCTTTTGGTATTGCGGTTAAGCTGGCTCCTTAAAGTACACGCACCATTTGGGTCTAAATCGTTTCGCTATCTTGGGAGAACAGTTGATCCTGCAGGAATTTGTCACGCACTCCATCAATGAATTGCCTCTGTTCCCACTCGTGGCGATTTTTGGCGCTGCGCTTCGTGCCGCTGGAGATAAATTCGTTGGAAGGATCTGCTTTGGCTCGCACGATCCGCCATTGCCGCTGATAGTGGCGCGGCATTGATCCATAGTCATGAAGCTGCAGTTGGTACTGCCGCTGCTTTCAACCGCACACCATTTATAAGGGTCAGCAGAGCCCGCCCCGACCATGGAAGACATCGACGCAGCGGCCATGACAATTGGCCAAAGAACTTTGCGCATGAGAGCTACCGCTTCTGCCGAAGAAACCGCGTTCAGCCGAGCTTATTCCATGAGCTCATAGAGCTTCACAACCGCCTTTGCGCCTTTGAGAATACGCGCGTGGCGCTGTCAACATAAGTATTAATGTCGACTACAGTTGCACATTCAATAGGAAGTGAGCCGCTGGCTCAGTCCCCTCGGATCGGCAACGGAGGCCGGGGAACTTGCGTGCGAGAATCACGAGACACCGTTGACGAGGATGGTTGCTGCACGTCGGCGTTAGCCGCTGGATTCGCGGGTTGAAGCGGCAATGCAATGGGTGACGAATTAGCAGTTCTGGCGGCTGCACGTGCTGGCGGCGGCGGTAAAGGCGTTGGCCTAACATTTTTACCCTTCTGAGGCCCGGCAATGCTGCGCGTGATCTCTTCTTGCTTGGCCGCCAATTGCTGTACTGATGCTTGGACTGCCGCCAGGTCACGCACGACCATCTCAAGACGTTGGTTCAACAATTCAGCGGAGTTATCAGCCGTCGCCGTAGATGGGGGTGGTAGTTCTGCGGGCTTGTGCGACAAGATGTCAGTCTTTGGCTGCTCAACCTCTGCCGTCTGCGGCGGGGGCGGCTGCGATACGGGTTGCTCCGGCAATACTGCCTCAACGCTCTGCGCCCCCAATTCGACTAGGGCCTGTCTTCAGTTAGTCCGTGAGGACGGATTTAGCCCCGTAGAGGGCAACGGGATTCCCAAATCAGTTTTTCTGTAACTCATGGGCGGTCGGCTTGAGGAGGGCCGACCGATGCGACGCTATGCATTACGCGACGACCAGTGGGGCCGGATCAAGGATTTTCTACCCGGCCGCGAAGGCCATGTAGGAGGCACGGCGGCTGACAATCGGCTGTTCATCGAAGCAATCCTGTACCGATACCGAGCTGGTATCCCGTGGCGCGATTTGCCCGAGCGTTTCGGCGACTGGAAGATTGTCTATCAGCGCTTCAATCGGTGGGCGAAGAGCGGAGTTTTCGAGCGCATTTTCAAGCTGCTGGCGAGCGACCATGATAACGAATACATGATGATCGACGCCACCATCGTGCGCGCTCACCAGCACAGCGCCGGCGCACGAAAAAAAACGGCGAACAGGCGATCGGCCGCTCGCGCGGCGGGCTGACCACCAAAATCCACGCCCTGGTCGATGCGCTCGGCAATCCCGTCCAGGTGATGCTCACGCCCGGACAAGCGCACGATCTGACTTGCGCGGAGCCGCTGCTGGAATCTGTCGATCCAGGGGCGGTGCTTGGCGACAAGGCCTTCGACGCCGACCCCTTCATTGACGCACTCGAACGGCGCGACATCGCGCCGGTGATTCCGCCCAAGGCCAACCGCAAGGTGCCGCGCAGTTGTGATTTCGTGCTCTATTGCGAGCGCAACCTCGTCGAGCGCTTCTTCAACAAACTCAAGCACTTTCGTGCCATCGCCACCCGCTATGACAAACTCGCCACAAATTTCCTCGCCGGCGTCCAGCTCGCCTGCGCCATGATCCTGCTCAACTGAAGACAGGCCCTACTTCAGGATAAAGATAACGGGCGACTGCAACTCCAACCCCGATAACCAGAAGAGCAACGACAAACAGACGAAAACGAGCGCGTTTATCAGTGCTAGAATTGCCTTCTCGCGTTTTTGCTAAAAGTCGCAATTCAGCAACCGGAACCACCTGCTCATTCAGATCGGCGTCACGACCAAGCATCGGGGACGCCTTGTTCTGGTCAACCTCTTTTGGCTGCTCAACCGTGCTGGTTTGGTGCGAGGCGTCGTCCGCAGATATACGATCGCTTGTCGTGTGCGGAACGTTTTCATAGGGCTGCGGGGTCAAAACTGGATTGTGCCGAACATTCATGGATGCCTCCCCTCGGAACTTCTTCTTCGCCTAGGTGGCGTTTCAGGGCGCCTCATTGCTTGGCTTGGCTGCGCGGGTGGGCCAAAGCACGCGCCCGAACTCGAAGGCTCGGTTCAACTCCACCGACGCGGCATTACGTTGGCTTAATTATGAACTTCTCACGCCTTTGGTCGCATGAACCACGGTTTTGCTGGCACCCGATCCTGCGTTACTAGCTAGCACTACTTTGGCAGATTTATTCACGCCGCTGCTCGTTGCCAATCCATTTTCGGCAATGCGGGCATCGCTGCGGCGGTGGCCGAGCGAAGATTTCGAGGATGGCGTGGCGCACGGCCGGCAAAGTTGGCTGCGGCGGTGGCCCGTCGATTCTTTTTTTCCCGCCTCGCTGTTGCAAGTCGGCGATGCTGGAGGAAGGCATAAGCGATCATCGTCATGAGCGCATGACGGTGAAGGCCTTGCCAGGATCGTCCCTCGAAGTGATCGAGACCGAGCTCTTCTTTCAGCTGCTGGTGAGCCTGCTCGCAAATCCATCGCGCCTTGATGGTGGCCGCCAAGGTGCGCAGGTCGGTCTTCGCCGGCAGGTTGGCGAGATAGTATTTCTTCTCTCCCGACATCCTGTGTTCGCCGATGAGCCAAGCCTCGTCCCCTGGCAGATGTTGCTGACCCTTGTCCCTGATCCGCTGCGGTGGTCCGTCGGCGACCCGCACGCGGACAGCGGCGAAACGAGCCTTGAGCTTTCCTTTCGTGCCGGTGCGCCAACTGATGTTCTGCCATCTGGCGTCGGCCAGCATGTCTTCGGCCGCCATCGATAGAATGTCAGGAATGTGCCGCTTACGGGGACGGCCGCGCCCAGCTACCGGCCAGATCATCTGCACATTGGCAGGGTACACTTTGAGGTGACGCGGAATACCGACCGCCCAGGCAAGCTTGCGAGCCGTGAGCCCCTGCCGGAACGGCGCGCTCATCCCATAACCGGCATCCGCCAACACGCAGCCAAAGCGCACACCGGCCGCGATGACACGATCGATCTCAGCCAGGGCCATCTCTGGCTTCGTCCGTGCCGTTCGATATTCGCCCGGAACACCCGCGCGCTCCAACCAAGCCCGTTTGCTCGTCCAGCTCTCGGGCAGAAACAACCGCAACGCCAGCATGACCGGCACTTCGCCTCGCGCAAGCGTCAGCGACACCATCGTCTGGCAGTTGGCGGTCTTGCCCAGCGCCGAAGCATATTGCGCGGCGACACCCACCGAATGCGTGCCCTTCTTGGGAAGTCGCGGTGTCGTCAATCACCAGCACGGCATCGCTGCCGCCGACGAGCCTATCCGCTTGAACAAGCAGTTCTGTCTCCACCGGCGCCGCATCCCAGACGCCGGCGGCAATGAAGTGGTGCAATTGATCATAGTCACCAAGCGCAACCCGCTCCGCCATCGGCTGCAACGCTCTTGCGATCGCCAGGGCCGATCAGCCCCGACACGTAGAGCGGACACATCTGCCGCCGCGCCTTATGACCCAACCGATCCAGAAACGGCTTGAGCCAGCGTCCAAGCTCTTCTTTCCAATCCGACGTCATGCCAACCATGGTCGACCCCTCCAAAAGCCGACCACCTATGAATCATTGAAAAACTGATTTGGGAATCCCGAGCCGCTCAAAATCTGCCAAAGTAGTGCTAGGGCGTGTACTCATTTAAATCGGCCATGATCGCGGTAGGGACGCGAGTTACCTCGCGCCCCCCGCACAGATCCGCGCAAGCGGGATTTCCGCACGCGGCTCCCACCTTGGGTATCTGACTGCAAAGCGCACATCGGGCCAGGGGTGAAGGATTTGCGGTTTTGGGAGCCAGTCATTGGCCAACCGCGCGGCCCGCTCCCAAGTCGTCCCGTCCTTCTGGCTCCGCCGCCGCAGCGTGCGCCGCCATAGATTGGTGACGTGGAAGAGGAACGCGTCAGTGTCGGACCGTTTGTCGGCACCGCGTGATAGTTGAAGTAACCGGTGACGACCTGCTTCAGCCACTTTCCCTGCTCGGGAATCGGTTGATGCATACGCCGCCGCAGTTCCTGTTTGATGGCTTGCAATGCCGCGCCCGGGTCGGAATCCGTACGAGAACCCGAGGAAGTCTTCCTCGTAGATCGCGTTGAGCACCGCAACAGTCGCCCGTTGGACAATCTTGTCCTCCAGGGCGGCAATTGCGAGCGGGCGCTGCCGACCGTCCGGCTTGGCTATGTAGACGCGCCGTGATGGTAGTGCCCGGTATGCTCCCCGATGAACCCGCTCATGCAGATCAGTGAGGTTTCGGTCAAGGTCTGCTTCGTAGGTTCGCCACGTCAGTCCATCAACGCCCGGTGCGGCATCTTCCTTAAGCTCGAAGAATGCCTCGCCGAGTAGTTCGATGCTGATGTGGTGCAGGAGCGCGGTGAACTTCTCCTTCTTCCTTTGTCTTGCTGCTTGCCGTATGCGCTCCAGCGCTTGTGACACGGTTTCCCGGCTCTGTGCCCGGCCCGTGCTTTGCTGGCTCGCATTCCCCTCGGCCTCCGCCCTTGGCTCCACCGGCTCCGCAGCGGATCGCTCCGCTTTGTTCGTCGGCTTCCCAGCTACTGTGGCGGAGTCTGACTCCCCACGTCCGTGCATCATCGGCTACGGCTCCTCGCCTTCCCGATGCGGACCAGACAGCAACGTGCCGCTGGTCGGTCGTGGGATCTCCCGGTTCCCGCGCAAGGAGCTTCCGCACATGCCAGTGTCTTCGACCACGCCGGGCCGTCTGGGCGCTCGCGATATCGCGCCCATCTGTGTTGCCTTCCGTCAGCGGAACGACGTCGGCACCCGGGATGAGGGGACTTTCGCGGCTCAATGGCTGGCCTATGCGCTCCCCTGTCAACGCTTCGCCGTTGCCCTCGCGGGCAACCGCGCATGACTCGGGGTCGATGCGGTTCGCTACTCCTTCATCGTGATGGACTTCCACCATCTACTCCTTGCCGGTCTCCCGGCGCACTCCGCTTTGCCCCCAGAAGCGGCGGAAAAGCAGACATCCGAGGATGTCAGCTTTGTGCCATCATCAGACATCACGGACTGGTTAGAAGCCCCTGGCGAGTACAACATCAAACTCGCCGCGCATGAATTGGCCATCCTGTCTGAGTTTGATCGCCATCGATGGCTTGCGACCGGCCCACGGGTCTTTCGCGATGTAAGGATCGTCCTTGAAGTAAAGCTGCGTCGTAAGCGGCACGTGCAACGACTCCGAAACCCGAAAATGGATGTGAGCCGGTCGGGTCAGGCCGGCATATTTCTCTAGCCCCGGAAGATTTGGCGGGACTGGGTATCGTCCCGGCATGATTGTTTCAAATTCGTAATTCCCTCGCTGATCGGTCAGCATCATACCTCGTAGGTGGAAATCCACGCGCTCCGTGAAGTTGCCGGGCTTATCGGTGTCATACCTACCAGCTTTGTTGGCCTGCCAGATTTCAATCAACGTGCTGGGCAATCGGGTGCGGCAGTCAGAACTAAGGACTTTGCCCGATATGATCAGCCGTTCGCCAGGTTCGTTCGGTCCAGCCAGTTTGGTTTGGAACGGCGCACCGAAGCGATAGAACGGTCCGATAATGTCACGTTCTGTCAGCTTGCAAGATTTGGCGGCAGCGGCAAAGGCGCTCGGGGTAACCGCGCATCCAAATAGCGATGCCGCGCCTTGCAGGACCATCCGCCGCGGCAACGATAGGCCCCGAATCGAGACAAAATCGCCATTCATCGAAATCTCCATCGACGTTGTCTTTGATCGCATCTAGACCGATTGCGATGTCCTCTCCACGGTGAACCTCCACCGGGACGAACTCGATCCCCAATTGCTGGGCTGCGCATGGTCGGCCAGCATCAGGATCAGCACGCAGCAGGCCGCGCAAAGATTACTCCATTACCTCAGCACCGCCGCACCAGGGAATAACATACCTCCCAGCTGGGGAAGTCGCAGTCGTGGGAGCCGACCGAACCACGGAGACTCGAGACGTAACCACGCAATTTGAGACAGTGCTGTTATTTTTTGAGGCATCCATGGCCGACTTTATTCCGATGGATCCGAAAGAGGCGACCGCATTGGTTCTGGACCGTCGTGCATTTATCGCAAAGACATCTGCCGTTGGTATCGGTTTGGGTCTGGGAGCCTGCGCGACGACGCCACCACCATTAACTATCGACCCCGCCTATCTGCGCACCGAAGTGCCGTACAACGGACGCGAGGCGCCCGGTACCCTGGTCGTTGATCCACAAAACCACTACCTGTACTTGGTACAAAAAAACGGCCGTGCGCTGCGCTACGGAGTCGGCGTCGGCGCGGAGGGTTTTGGCTGGTCTGGTGTGGCGACCGTGCGCAGCAAACAGGAATGGCCGGATTGGTATCCAACCGAGGAGATGCTTCAGCGCAAGCCTGAACTCAGAAGAGCAATGACCCAATTGCAGAGTGGGCTAGGAATGCCCGGCGGGCCCGAAAACCCGCTTGGCGCCCGCGCCTTGTACCTTTGGCAAGGCAACAAGGACACCTTGTACCGGATTCACGGCACCAATGAGCCAGGGACGATCGGCCGAAATGTTTCCTCGGGTTGCATACGCCTGACGAATGACGACATCACCGACCTCTACGACCGTACGCGCGTTGGGACAAAGGTCGTCATACTGCCCTCGCCGTCCGCGGAGCGAATGGGCAAGCGGGGGCTGGTCTGAACATTCTGCGTACCACGACATCCGTTGCAAGCGATCAGGCTGCTGACCATCACAAAATTGTCGATTGGCTCGCGCGTTCTTGATGTCTGCCGGGCCAGAACATTCCTTACTAACTTCGCATTGGACGATTGTGTGGCGCTTTCCAGGATCGCTTGGAACACCGGCTGAAGCTCGCCCGGTGAGCTTGAGATGACTTTCAGAACTTCTGAGGTGGCGTTTTGCTGTTGCAACGCTTCCGAGAGCTGCCTTCGGGTTTCGGCGAGATCCCGTCCCAGGCTTTCGCTAGTGGCTTTCTGAGCCGTAGCCTGACGTGACACCTTCGCAACTCGGGAAAGCTTGGCAAGTTTCCCGCGTGCCCTGCCTGACTTGCGCCCTTGGCACTCAAGATGTTTCATGCGCCTCCAATGACCCCCGATGAAATCCTCCGCGACAAGCTGCGCAAGATCGAATCTCTGTTCGCCGGTGCGGCTACACCGGGCGAGAAGGCCGCCGCGGGCGCCGCTGCGGAACGCATCCGCGAGCGTCTCGGAAAAACCGCGGGCACGGAAAAGTCAGTCGAGCTGAAGTTCTCGATTCCCGATGTCTGGTCGCGGCAGCTGTTCATCGCACTGTGCCGACGTTACGGCCTGCGACCCTACCGACATCCGCGAATGCACCGTCAATCCATCATGATCAAGGCGCCGCAGAGTTTCATGGAGCAGGTGCTATGGCCGGAATTCCAGGAATTGAATGCCGCGCTGATTGCCTACCTCTCCGAGATCACTGAGAAGGTCATTCGCGAGGAAGTGCACCGCGAAACTGGCGATGCCGAGGAAGTCGCCGAGCCGACAAGGATTGGGCGATGATAAACGCATGGAATGCCTGGTCTTTGCTTTGTTGCTGGTGCTCTCGGCCATTGAGCCGGCATCCACGCAACAGGATATCGCCGGCGCCGCTTCCGTCATCGACGGTGACACCATCGAAATCCACGGTCAACGCATTCGCCTGTTTGGCATTGACGCCCCGGAAGGCGGCCAACTCTGCGTGCGCCCCAATAGCGAGCGTTGGCGTTGCGGGCAGCAATTAGGTTTTGCGCTGTCGGATCGAATCAGACGCGCGACCGTTCGCTGTCAGGCCCGCGACCGGGACCGCTTTGCCGTCTGCTTCAAGGAAACCGAAGACCTGAACCGCTGGATGTTGGCGAAACGGTTGGGCCGCCGCTTGCCGGCGATATTGGGTAGATTACGTTGCTGACGAGGACGCCGCCCGACGGAATCATTAATATCTGGTCGAGCGACTTCGAGATGCCGTGGGATTGGCGCGCAGCGACAGAACCGATGAAGTGACGATCGCCATGAAGTCGCAGCCGGAACCATCAGCCCAGGAAGTACTGGCCGGCCTGGTCGAACGCGTCACGTACCATAACGCCGAGAACGGCTTCTGCGTTCTGCGGGCGAAAGCGCGCGGGCATCGCCACGTTGTGACCATCGTCGGCCACGCCGCGACCATTGCGGCCGGCGAGTGGATCACCGCCTCGGGGGAATGGATCAACGACCGCACCCATGGCCAGCAGTTCAAGGCACGGTTCCTGCGCACCTCGCTTCCCGATTCGGCTGACGGCATCGAGAAGTACCTCTCATCCGGCATGATCCGAGGTGTGGGCCCGGTCTATGCCAAGGGGCTCGTTCGTGCCTTTGGCGACAAGGTCTTCGACGTCATCGAGGCAACACCCGACCGGCTGCGTGAGGTCGATGGCATCGGACCGGTACGCGCTGCCAGCATTCTCGCCGCCTGGGCCGAGCAGAAGGCCGTCCGGGAAATCATGGTCTTCCTGCACAGCCACGGGGTCGGCACGGCGCGGGCGGTGCGGATCTTCAAGACCTATGGCTCAGACGCCATCCAGGTCATGACCGAGAACCCGTATCGGCTGGCGCGGGATATCCGGGGCATCGGATTCAAGACCGCCGACGTCATTGCGATGAAGCTTGGCATCGAGAAGACCGCGACAATCCGGGTTCGCGCGGGGATTTCCTATGCTTTGACCGAGGCCATGGATGAAGGACATTGCGGCCTGCCGACCGAAGAGCTGATCCCGCTGGCTGAGAAATTGCTCGAGGTGCCGCAGCAACTGATCCGCACCGCGCTCGATCTCGAGCTGCAGGAGGGCACGGTGGTCGCCGACCGGGTCGGCGAAACCCCGTGCGTATTCCTGGCCGGCCTGCACCGAGCGGAACGCACCATCGCCGAGCGGCTGAAGCGGCTGGCCAACGGCACGCTGCCGTGGCCCTGGATCGATCCGGACAAGGCCTTACCGTGGGTCGAGAAGCACATTGGCCTGGCGCTAGCCGAAAGCCAGGTTGCCGCCATCCGTCTCGCTCTGATGTCCAAAGTGCTGGTCATGACCGGCGGACCCGGCGTGGGCAAAACCACCATCGTCAAGGCCATCCTGCGCGTCCTCGCCGCCAAGGGGACCGAGATCCTGCTGTGCGCGCCGACCGGCCGCGCCGCCAAGCGCATGACAGAGGCGACCGGCTTCGAGGCCAAGACAATCCACCGGCTGCTGGAGGTCGACCCCAAGGGTGGCGGCTTCAAACGCGGCGACGACAACCCGCTCGACTGTGACCTGCTGGTGGTCGATGAAACCTCCATGGTCGACGTCATGCTGATGCAGTCGCTCATGAAGGCGATACCGGACCGGGCCGCTCTTCTGATCGTTGGCGACATCGACCAGCTTCCCTCGGTCGGGCCGGGGCAGGTTCTGGCCGACGTCATCTCATCCGGCGCCGTGCCGGTGGTGCGCCTCACCGAAGTGTTCCGGCAGGCCGCGCAGAGCCGCATCATCACCAGCGCCCATCGCATCAACCAGGGCTCGATTCCCGATCTCAATCCGCCCGAAGCCGAGAGCGACTTCTACTTTGTGCAGGCCGAGGATCCTGAGACGGCCGTCGCCCGCATTATCGAGCTCGTAAAGACGCGGATCCCGAAACGGTTCGGCCTCGACCCCATCCGCGACATCCAGGTGCTGTGCCCGATGAACCGCGGTGGCGTGGGTGCCCGGTCGTTGAACATCGAACTGCAGGCCGCGCTCAATCCCGCCGGCGACCGCAAGGTCGAGCGGTTCGGCTGGACCTTCGCGCCCGGCGACAAGGTCATGCAGATCGAGAACGATTACGACAAGGAGGTCTACAATGGCGATATCGGCTATATCGACGACGTCGATCCCAACGCCGGCGAGATCTTCGCGAGCTTTGACGGCAGGTCCGTGACGTACGGATTTGGCGAGCTCGACATGCTGGTGCCCGCTTATGCTGCGACCATCCACAAAAGCCAGGGCTCGGAATATCCCGCCGTGATTATTCCGGTGCTCACCCAGCATTACGCCTATGCTGCAGCGAAATCTGCTCTATACCGGCGTCACGCGCGGCAAGCGGCTGGTCGTGCTGGTGGGGCAAAAGAAGGCCGTCGCCATCGCGGTGCGTAACGTCTCGGGCCGGCGTCGATGGTCGAAACTCAGCGAGTGGCTGCGGCCAAAACCGCCTGTCTCACGACAGTTCGGCATTGCGAGTTGAGCCATGGTCGCGGAGGACTTTCTGCAGGACCCGCAAGTGCGGAAGTGGCTCGATGGGGTGGAGCCAGCCTGGACGCTGCTCACCTTCGACAGTTTGCGGGCACTGCGGCAGGAGCCATCCGCCGTCGCGACCGCGATCCGGATCGCCAACGATCTCAATGCCGACGAGATCGCCGGCTCCGCTGTGGCCCGCAATACGTTCATCCTGCTGCAAGCAGGCGATCGAGCGCGGTGGCCTGCCGCTGACCGCAACCGGCAACCTGTCACGTGCCGTGGTCGCCGAGATGCGCGAGCTGATCGAATGGCCGGACTATGACCAGGCCGATGCGTTTCGAGCTTCAATAAGGTCATCAACGAGCCTGACTTCCTGCCGCTGCATATCGTTCGATTGCTCGCGGAGGCGACCAAGCTCGTTCGCACCCGGCGCGGCAAGTTGGTGGCGACGCCGCTCGGGAAATCGATGCTCAGCGATACCCGGCGAGGCAGCTTGCCGGCAATCCTGTTTCATCTTGCGCTCTGGCACATGGATCTCGGGTATTTCGGTCGCGGGCTGCTCGGCTCTTGGCCGCAGACGGATATTGGCATCGTGCTGTGGTCGTTATCGGTTTCGGCAGGCGACTGGCAATCCAGCGAAAAACTCACGCGGCTCTGCACCATCCCCGAACCTGCAATGTTTTCGGGAACGTGGGACAGGACGTCCTACGCGATGGAGGCGAAAATCCTCCGACCGCTGCTCTGGTTCGGACTGCTCGAACACCGCAGCGAAAAGATCGCGGATAGCCGGTTCGGCGAGCACCATTTTTATCGCAAGGCGGCCTTGTTTGACCGGATGCTGACTTTCGACGTCGCAGTGGGTTCGATTGCAGGTGCCCGACATTGAAGGCAACCTTTCGCCACCGGAGCGCCCGCTGGCGCGGGTTGAGGGCTGGATATTGGGCGCTCCCGGTTGATCCGAGAGCGCGATTTGGACCGCGAACGGATACCGAGCCGTGAACTACATTGAGATGCATGAGGTCTCGGATGAGTTCGCGCGCGGACGCTGCAAGCTCGCGCGGAAGAAGTTGGCGGAAGTGGCGTCCGACACCACTCCGATAATGATGAAAGGTGCCAGTGGGTTAGGAAATGCACTTTTGTTCTACCCTCGTAGCTACCCACGCTGAGGGCAGGTCCCAGCCATTCTCGATTAGAGTTGTTGCCCCTGGTGTACCCCTGCTTCAGAGCTCGTGCACATTCAGCCGCTATTGCGTTGCCATTTAGGGGTCTCGCTGACCGAGAGCCGGTGTTGGCCAACCAATTGCTCTCAGCTCTGACATTTGGCTAATTTCAGTCAAGAGCACGATTGCTTCGGAAACAGCGTGCGCTTCACCGTCGGAGATCCGGACGGTGTTCAACCCTGTGCCTTTTATGTTCGAACTTTCGGCAGCGTCCGTATCTTTTTCCGTAACCTCGCGCCACATAGCTAGGACGGTCGATGACGCATGCCGTTCCTGCAACCGGCACAGTGGTAAGGAACGTTCGGTAATCGGACCAGAATCGAGCTCGATCGCTGTCATTGAGTTTGCCCAGCCAGGCGAACCCCTTTTTTTCGGCACGCATGTCTGTCAGAGCAAGCGGCGACCGCACCTGGGGATATTTGAACAGGAATTGTTGGAGCCGAGCTTTGGTGGGCTCCTCCTGCTCGCGGTCGATCATTATTCCGCCGTCGGTAATAGAGGATCTGTCGCCCAGAGGAAAAGCGCGCAATTCGCGGCAGCCAAGTCGCCGAGAGGCAGCCGGGACAGTGCCGCGAAATCCAGACAGTCTAATGGGATACAGCATTTCGCCCGGTGCCCTTCGCACTCCAGTTGCGAAATGACCATGGCGGATCGGCGTAGATGACGCCGTATTTACGCCGCGTCGAGAAGGATTAGGCGATCGAAAACCTGAATGAATGGCAGCGATTTTGTCCCCGCGGCTGCTTAAGGCAACTCGATCTTCGCGGTTTCGATAAGCTTTTTGCGATCCTGAATTTGCGTTCGGATCACCGCCGCCAGTTCGTTGGGAGAGTTTGCGATCACCTGCATGCCCAACTGGGTCAGCCGTTGGCGCAACTCGGGCTGGGCGAGGGCCTGAACCGTCTCGCTGTGCAGCTTGACGATCACCGGGGCAGGTGTGCCGGCCGGGGCCAGCAGGGCGAACCAAGATGTCACGTCAAAGCCCGGAAAGCCCGATTCGTCCATGGTCGGGAGGTCGGGTGATTGGGGGGCGCGCTTAAGCGAGGTGACGGCGAGCCCCCGCATCTTGCCATCGCGGATCAGCGGCAGCACCTGGGCGATGTTGCAGAAGCACATGTTGACGCGGTTGGTAAGCAGGTCAGTGATCTGCGCCGCGGTGGTGCGGATCGGGATATGCTGGATGCTGGTGCCGGCCATGATGTTGAATACTTGCCCGGCCAGATGTGTCGAGAATCCGATGCCGCCATGCGCATAGGTGAGGTTGGCGGACGGCGATCGCGCCAGCGTGACGAGCTCCTGTACAGTTTTGGCTGGCACGTCGGGATGCACGGCCAAAATGTTCGGCGTGGCCATCACTTGGGTGATTGGTGCCAGATTCTTTAGGGGATCGTACGGCAGGTCCTTATACAGGGTCACATTGGTAGTGACGGCCGCATCGCCCGACATCACCACCGTGTAGCCGTCGGGTGCTGCTTTCGCGACATATCCAACCGCAAGGTTGCCTGCGGCGCCTGCCATCGCTTCCACCAGCACCGGCTGACGCAAGGACGCGGACAACTTGTCGCCGATCAGGCGTGCAACAATGTCGGCTGGGCTGCCCGCAGCCGTGATGGTGATGATCTTGATAGATCTTTCCGGATAGGCGGGTTGCCCAGTGGAAGCCCCGCCGGTCGCCAATGCCAGTCCCAATGCGATTGCCAGCGCGGCACCCCCGCGCGAATGGTTGCCAACGAGATGCATCTTTGCCCCCTTGTCCCGGAATAAGAATGCTTCGAGCAGCGACGCGATGCAACGGGTCGAACGGGATCAAGTCAAATGCTTTTCCAACCGAAGATCGAAGGTGCCGACGAAAGCGCGTGACAGCGAACGTCATCTAGGTCCGCTTTGTGCCCCAGGAGCGACCGCCTGTCCGCCAAAGCCGCAACGCGCGTGGGGCCCGCGGGCGTGGCCGGGTTGGCGTCGGGGTTGGTGGCGAAGATGATGCCATGGTCGGGCGCTTGGCTGAGATGAATTTCGACCGCCGATCGCCTAGCCCGAGTGAAATCCCGAATTGTCGGCACCTTTTCCCTTATGAGAACCTTTTTAGCTCCCTATGCCGCCATGGCGTGCGCGAGTACTTTTGCATAGGATTTGGCCAGATCCTGAAGCTCTGGGGCGGCCTTTATGAAACGGCGTGCCACGACAGACGACAAGTCGGGCAAAACGCAGCGTCGCAAGGCTGCGAATCCCAAGCGCAAACCTGCGTGTGCAGCCGTAAGCCGTAGCCGCACGTCGGACGTCGATCTGCAGACACAACTCGACCTACGGACACGCGAGCTCGGCGAGTTGCGGGAACAGCTGAAGGCGACCAACGATGTGCTTCAAGCTATCAGCACATCTGGCGGCGACCTCAATCGCGTATTTCAAACCGTCCTCAGCAACGCAATCCGTCTTTGCAAAGCCAAATTTGGTGTTCTGCATCTTTGCGAGGGCGAGAACTTCCGCACGGTTGCGCTGCACAATGCCCCGAAGGACTACGCAGCTGCCAAAAAACGCGACCCCATGATCCGCGGAGTCGAGAAAGGTAACGCGCTGGATATGGTGCGCGAGACGCTCGCACCGGTCCAAGTCGCTGATGTACTCACAGAACGTGCTTACACAAGCACCTCGGCTCAGGCGCGAACAAGCTTCGTGCAGACCAGCGGCGTCCGCAGCCTGCTCGCCGTGCCGATGCTTGCCGGGGGCGGCCTGATCGGCGTCATCATTATCTATCGTCAGGAGGTGCGACCCTTCACCGACAAGCAGATCGCACTGGTATTGAATTTCGCCGCCCAGGCCGTGATTGCCATCGAGAACACGCGGCTGCTCAACGAGCTGCGCCAGCGCACCGACGATCTCACAATCGCTAGAGCAGCAGACCGCGACCATCAGAGGTGCTCAAGATCATCTCCAGCTCGCCGGGCGAGCTTAAGCCGGTGTTCCAGTCCATGCTGGAGAATGCGGTCCGCGTCTGCGATGCCAAGTTCGGAGTATTGCATCGCTTGATCGACGGCGCCTTCCACACCGTGGCTATGTATAACCCCACTGCCGCCTATTCCGACCACCTTCGGCAACGGGGGCCTTCGGTGCCCGAGCCCGGCTTTCCTCTTTACCGCCTGCTACAAACCAGGCAGGTGATCACTTCGGTCGATCAGGCAACAGAGCCGGTCCCGCCTCCTTCGGCCAAACTCGCCGGTGCTCGCTCGCATATCGCGGTGCCCATGATCAAGGATGAGGAGGTGGTCGGCGCCATCACCATCTATCGCACCGAGGTCCGTCCGTTCTCCAACAAGCAGATTAAGCTGGTGCAGAACTTCGCCGCGCAGGCGGTCATCGCGATCGAGAACACGCGGCTGCTCAGCGAGCTACGAGAGTCGCTTCAGCAGCAAACCGCCACCGCTGACGTACTCAAGATCATCAGCCGGTCAACGTTCGATCTTGCGGCGGTGCTTGATACCCTGGTTAACTCGGCAGCGCGATTGTGCGAAGCGGATTCTGCATCGATCAATCGCCAAGTGGGCGAGCACTTGCGGCAGGTCGCGCATTGCGGCCAATCACCTGAACTCATTCAGTTCATGCAATCGCATCCCATTCCGGCCGGCCGAGGGTCTATCGTTGGCCGTACCCTGCAGGAAGCTAGGATTATCCAGATCGCCGATGTGCTGTCCGATCCAGAGTTTACGTTTAGCGAAGCCGCGAAAATTGGTGGCGTCCGTACGATGTTGGGCGTGCCGCTGTTACGTGAAGGCACGCCGATTGGCGTGATCGTTTTACAGCGCAATTCGGTGAAGCAGTTCACCGCGAAGCAGATTGAGCTGCTGGCCACTTTTGCCGACCAGGCGGTGATCGCCATCGAGAACGTGCGGTTGTTCGAGGAGGTGCAGAAACGTACCGACGAACTAACCGAATCGCTCGCGCAGCAGACCGCGACGTCCGAGGTGCTCAAGGTCATTTCCAGTTCGCCGGGCCAATTAGCTCCGGTCTTCAACTCGCTCCTGTCTAATGCCACGCGCATCTGCGACGCAAAATTCGGCGCTATGTATCTGTCCGAGGGTGACGCTATGCGCTTTGTGGCTGCACACAACGCGCCCCAGGCGTGGATCGAAAGTCGGCAACGAGCAGCAATCGTTAATCCGCACCCCGATACCGGTCTCGGTCGAATCATTCGCACCAAACAAATTGCTCATATCCCTGACATCAGGCAGCTCTCCGCGTACACCGCGCGAGATGTGACCTCAGTCACCAGCGTGGAAATTGCGGGTTATCGAACCCTGCTAGCGGTTCCGATGTTGCGAGACGGGGCGCTGGTCGGCGCCATCACTATCAATCGTCAAGAGGTGCGACCCTTCACCGACAAGCAGATCGAGCTGGTGCAGAACTTCGCCGCTCAGGCCGTCATCGCCATCGAGAACGCACGGCTCCTCAACGAGCTGCGCCAGCGCACCGACGATCTGAGCGAAGCACTGGAGCGACAGACGGCAACCTCCGAGGTGCTGCGTGTCATTTCTTCCGCCCCCGGTGACGTGCAGCCTGTTTTCGAAGTCATGCTGGAAAACGCCACCCGGCTCTGCAATGCCAAATTCGGCACGCTCTATCTTTGCGAAGGCGATGTCTTTCGCATTGTCGCCATGCACGGGGCACCGCCCGCCTTCGCCGAAGAGCGGCTCCGTAATCCCGTAATCCATCCTGCACCAGGCACCGTCTTCGGGCGCACGGTCTCGACGAAGCAAGTGGCTCAAATCGCCGACATACGCGAGGAAGCCGATCACATTGCGCCTTCCGAGCGTACGGGGACGCAGCTTGCCGCGCTCGCTGGCGCGCGAACCGTCGTAGCCGTTCCGATGATCAAGGACAATGAACTGGTTGGCGCGATCCTGATCTTCCGTCAGGAAGTGAAACCATTCAGCGACAAGCAGATCGAGCTAGTGCAGAACTTTGCCGCCCAAGCCGTTATCGCCATCGAGAACACGCGGCTGCTCAACGACCTCCGCCAGCGCACCGACGATCTCACCGAGGCGCTGGAGCAGCAGACCGCGACCTCCGAGGTGCTGAAGGTCATCTCAGGTTCGCCCGGGGACTTACAGCCGGTATTTGATTCCATCCTCGTTAACGCGACTCGCATCTGCGATGCCAGCTTCGGCGTCTTGGAATTGTGCGAAGGCGATGCTCACCGGATGGTTGCGATGCACAACGTACCGGCGGCATTTACGGAGAAGCGCGGGCGTGAGCCGGTATTTCACCCCCTTCCAGGAAGCACGGTGTTCGAGATGGCCAGGACAAAACAGGTTTGTCAGGTCGCCGATGCGCGTGCACCAGGTTATCCCGGTTCGGCGCTCGTCGAACTTGCAGGAGCACGGACGATCATAAACGTTCCGATGCTGAACGAGGATCGACTAATCGGTTCGATCGGCATCTACCGCACAGAGGTGCGGCCGTTCACAGAAAAGCAGATCGAACTGGTTTCGAACTTCGCCGCCCAAGCGGTGATCGCCATCGAGAACGTGCGGCTGCTCAACGAGCTGCGCCAGCGCACCGACGACCTGTCCGAATCGCTGGAGCAGCAGACCGCGACCTCGGAAGTGCTGAAGGTCATCTCCAGCTCTCCCGGCGAACTTGGACCGGTTTTCAGTGCGATGCTGGAAAACGCCACCCGAATCTGCGAGGCGACATTCGGAGCCATGCTTGTCCGCGACGGTGAGGTGCTACGCCGGGTGGCGCTTCACAACGCCCCAAAATCGTTCCTCGAGTTCAACGATCGCGCGCCGCTACTCCGGCGCGGGGACGCACCGGCCGTCGATCGCGCGTTCGACACAAAGAAGGCGGTGCAGATCGTCGACACCGGGGATTCCGATACGCCGATTATGAAATTTGGCGGTGCGCGGACGCTTTTGGTCGTGCCCATGCTCAAGGACGCCGAACCGGTCGGCGCAATAGGTATTTACCGGCTCGAGGTACGCCCTTTCACCGACAAGCAGATCGAACTTGTGTCGGGTTTTGCCACCCAGGCCGTCATCGCCATTGAGAACACCCGGCTGCTCAACGAGCTACGCCAGCGCACCGACGATCTCGGCGAGGCACTGGAGCAGCAAACCGCCACCGCCGAGGTGTTGAAAGTCATCAGTTCGTCGCCAGGCGAGCTCGATCCTGTTTTCGAAGCAATGCTCGAAAATGCAACTCGGCTGTGCGATGCCAAGTTCGGCACTATGTATCGATATTACGACGGAATGTACCACCGAGTTGCTGGCATCGGTACACCACCGCCACTGGTCGAATATCAGAAGCATCGGTTTCCACTTGCGGCTCCGCCAAACAGCAAGTTCGATCGCCTGTTGCACTCGAAGGCCGTCATCCACATTGACGATGATCTTGCTGAACCAGATCCATCACCTCCAGCCAAGCTTGGCGGGGCGCGTAGCATACTATGGGTGCCGATGGTTCAGGATGACGGTTTGGTCGGTGCAATCGTCATCTACCGCCAAGAGGTCCGCCCGTTCACCGACAAACAGATCGAGTTGGTAAAGAACTTCGCCGCGCAGGCCGTCATCGCCATCGAGAACGCCCGCCTGCTCAACGAGCTGCGCCAGCGCACCGACGATCTCAGCGAGTCGCTGGAGCAGCAGACCGCGACATCCGAGGTGTTGCGCGTTATCAGCTCGTCGCCTGGACACTTAGAGCCGGTTTTTGACGCCATCATGGACAATGCCATCCGGATCTGCGGAGCCAAATTTGGTTCGATGGCGTTGTGCGAGGGTGATGAGTTTCGCGGCGTCGGACTGAAACACGCGCCGCCTGCATTTGTTGAAGAGCGGCAGCGCCATCCAACGTTTCGTCCTCGCCCGAACAGCGGCGTCGGCCGTGTTATGGCGACCAAGCAGGCGGTGCAAATTGCCGATCTTCGTACAGATCAGTCGTACCTTGACGGCATTCCAAGCACGGTTGCCCTCGTCGATGCGGCGGGTGCGCGGACACTATTGGCGGTGCCCATGCTCAAGGATGACAACGTGGTCGGAGTCATCGGGATCTACCGCCAGGAGGTTAGACCGTTTACCGATAAGCAGGTTGAGTTAGTGACCAACTTCGCCAGCCAGGCCGTCATCGCCATCGAGAACACGCGACTGCTTACTGAACTGCGCGAATCACTCCAGCAGCAGACCGCTACCGCGGACGTACTGCAGGTCATCTCAAGCTCGCCCGGCGAGCTGGGGTCGGTATTCCAAGCGATTCTGACAAACGCCACGCGGCTCTGCGAAGCAAAATTCGCAAACCTCTTCGTGCGGGAGGGCGATGCGTTTCGTCTCGTTGCGATGCACAATGCCCCCCCCAGGCTCGCAAGGCTGCGGCAGCGCGAGCCGGTGATCCGTCCCCCGCCGCTTATGCACATGGCCGCCACCAAGCAAGTGATTCAGATCGCGGACCTATCTTCTTGGCAATCGGGCTCACAGCCGCGCGACCCTGATGGAATTGCATTTGTTGAACTTGCGGGCGTCCGAACTTTGCTCGGAGTACCGATGCTCAAGAACAACGAGGTTACGGGAGGTATTGTCATCTACCGCCAGGACGTACGCCCGTTCTCCGACAAGCAGATTGAACTCGTATCAAACTTCGCCGCGCAGGCCGTCATCGCCATCGAGAATGCCCGCCTCCTCAACGAGCTTCGCGAGTCGCTGCAACAGCAGACTGCCACTGCCGACGTGCTCAAGGCGATCAGCCGCTCAACTTTTGACCTTCAAGCGGTACTGAATGCACTGGTGGAGTCGGCAACCCGTCTCTGCGGAGCAGACAAGGCGGCCATCTCTCGTCCAATGGGAGACAACTTCGAACATCTTGCCTCCTATGGCTATCCGCCCGCACACAGTGAATACATGCGAACGCATCCCATCCCTGCAGATCGGGGCTCTGTGTCTGGTCGAGTCCTTCTCGAAGGGAAGGTGGTACACATTCCAGATGTTACGAAGGATCAAGAATACACGTTAGCTGACAAATATAATTTCAATGTTCGCACATTGCTTGGCGTGCCGCTGATGCGCGAGGGCGCTGCCATCGGTGTGATCATTTTGCAGCGCGAAACCATCCGTCCGTTCACCGATAAACAGATCGAGCTGGCAACCATTTTTGCCGATCAGGCGGGCATTGCAATGGAGAACGTGCGGCTATTCGAAAGCGTTGAGGCTCGTACGCGTGAGCTGGCGCAGTCGCTTGAGGACCTGCAGACAGCACAGGACCGACTGGTCCAGACCCAGAAGCTTGCTTCGCTCGGCCAACTAACCGCCGGCATTGCCCACGAGATCAAAAACCCACTTAATTTCGTCAACAACTTTTCATCGCTCTCGACCGAACTTCTCGATGAGCTCCAGGAGGCCTTGCAGGGTTTACCAATCGACGAAAAAGCCCACGCCGAGATTAGCGAGCTGACCGAGACGCTGCGGGCCAACCTCGACAAGATCGAGCAGCACGGCAAGCGGGCCGACTCCATTGTCAAGAATATGCTGCTGCACTCGCGCGAGGGTTCGGGCGAGCACCGGCCGGTCGACATCAACGCCGTGGTCGAGGAGAGCCTCAACCTCGCCTATCATGGCGCGCGGGCCGAGAAGCAGGGCTTTAATATCACGCTGGAAAGGTCCCTCGATCCGAGCGCTGGTGAAGTCGACGCGTTTCCGCAGGACATCACGCGGGTCCTGTTGAACTTGATCTCAAATGGCTTTTACGCGGCGACCAAGCGCAAAGCCGAGCTTGGCGATGGCTACGAGCCGACGCTCTCGGCCGCGACCAAAGACCTCGGCGACCGGGTGGAGATCAGGATCCGCGACAATGGCACCGGCATCCCGCCCGAGGTCAAGGACAAGATGTTCAACCCGTTCTTTACTACGAAGCCTGCCGGCGAAGGCACCGGGCTGGGCCTGTCGATCAGCCATGACATCGTCGTCAAGCAACATGCTGGTTCTATCGAGGTCGATACCGCGCCCGGAGCGTTCACGGAAATTCGGATCGTCCTGCCCCGCACCGCGGCGTCGTTGGCAAAATCGGGAGGGCAGGCGTGAGCTTGGTCGCTCTCCCTTGCGGCGCCGGCAGCCCGTGTATGTATTCGTGAAAGCTTGGGTGTCGTGAATGACGCGACATAACACGACCGACAAGAAAGCCAAGGCAAGACGGCTCAAGGCCGAAAAGCCTGAACACCGGGCTGCACCTGCCGCAAGTAGCCGTCGCCCATCACCCGATACTGATTTCCAGGTACAACTTGAGCAGAAAACCCGAGAGCTTGCTGAAGCGCGAAAGCTTTTGGCCGAGGCGCTGGAGCAGCAGACCGCGACCAGCGAGGTGCTCAAGGTCATTTCCAGTTCGCCGGGCGAGCTGGAGCCGGTGTTCCAGTCGATCCTTACGAACGCGACCCGAATCTGCGGAGCCAAATTCGCCAACCTCGTTCTCTACGAGAATGGCGTATTCCGCGATATAGCCCTTTATGGCGCGCCGCCCACCTTCGCAGAGTTGCGGAAACGCAACTCTGTCATTATGGCCGGCCCCAGCTCATCCCTCGCGCAAGCGCTCGAGACCAAACGGGTCGTCCACGTCGCAGATCTTGCCGCGAGTCCGCCTACACCATCCACCGCGATCCGGCGCCTGTGGAACTCGTTGAGGTCGCCGGCGCCCGGACCTTGCTCGTGGTGCCGATGCTTAAGGAATGCGAACTTATCGGTGCTATCGGCATCTATCGCCAAGAAGTTCGCCCTTTTACTGAAAGGCAGATCGAACTGGTGCAGAACTTCGCCGCTCAAGCCGTCATCGCCATCGAGAACACGCGGCTGCTAAACGAGCTGCGCCAGCGCACCGACGATCTCACCGAGTCGTTGGAGCAGCAGACTGCGACCAGCGAGGTACTCAAGGTCATTTCCAGTTCGCCGGGCAATCTTCAGCCGGTATTCGAGGCGATGCTCCAGAATGCAATTCGCATCTGCGGGGCCAAGTTCGGTTTGCTTTTTGACTACAATGAGCAAGGCATGCTCCCGGTCGCCTGGTCTGATCTGCCAGCGGCGTTCGAGGAACATCTCCGTCAAAGAGGCCGCCGTAAGCCGCAGCCCGGCTCCGACCTCGACCTGCTTATAACTTCAAAGCGGCTCGTCCACACTGCAGACATGCTCGTCTCGCACGCCTTGATCCCGCCTGCCGTGCTGGGTGGCGCTCGTACCGAGCTTCAGGTGCCTATGCTCAAGGATAACGAACTGGTCGGAGCCATCAGCATTTACCGCCAGCAGGTCCAGCCGTTCGCCGACAGGCAGATCGAGCTGTTGCAGAACTTCGCCGCCCAGGCCGTGATTGCCATCGAGAACACACGGCTGCTCAACGATCTGCGGGAGTCCTTGCAGCAACAGACCGCGACCGCCGACGTACTCGGTGTGATCAGCCGTTCGACGTTCGACCTTCAGGCCGTGCTCGATACCTTGGCTGAGTCAGCTGTCCAACTGTGCGCAGCGGATCGTTCAGTCATTCGGCGTCGTGTGGGCGATACCTACCCGGTCGCCGCGACTTATGGCTTCTCTTCAGAGCAACGCGTCTACCGTGACCAGAGCCCGACGACGCCGGATACGGGATCGGTTCACGGTCGCGCTCTCGTGGAAGGGCGCACGGTTCATATTCCAGATGTCTTGGCCGATCCCGCATACCGGCAGGCGGAGGCGGCCCTTGGGGCAACCGCCGTGCGCGCGGGGGTCGGTGTGCCGCTCATGCGTGAGGGTAACGTGATCGGCGTGCTCACGGTCATCCGCAACGAGGCAAGAGCCTTCAGCCAGAAGCAGATCGAACTGCTGGAAACCTTCGCCGACCAAGCCGTGATCGCCATTGAGAATGTACGTCTATTTGAGGCGGAGCAACAGCGAACGCGCGAACTCACAGAGTCGCTGGAGCAGCAGACTGCAACGAGCGAGGTGCTAAAGGTCATTTCCAGCTCACCGGGCGAATTGAAGCCGGTGTTTGACACTTTGCTCACCAACGCAACTCGCATGTGTGGTGCGAAGTTCGGGGCCATTTCGCTACGTGAGGGAGATCAATTTCGAGCTTTTAACACGATTGGAGCCCCAGCACCATTCGCAGAGCGAATTCAGCGAGACCCCATCATTCGAATCACGCCAGGACACAATCTTGAGCGGCTGGTAAGTACCAAGGCGGTGGTTCACATCCCTAATCTCGAGCACGATGAGGCACCTCTTCCATACGAACTTGCGGGCGCGCGGGCAGCGCTGAACGTGCCGCTGCTAAAGGATGGCGAGTTGATTGGTTCGCTGTTGATTTATCGACAGGAGCAGGGACCTTTCTCCGACAAGCAGATCGAACTGGTGCAAAATTTCGCCGCGCAGGCAGTGATCGCCATCGAGAACACCCGGCTGCTCAACGAACTGCGCCACCGCACCGACGATCTTTCCGAATCGCTCGAGCAGCAGACCGCGACGTCGGAGGTGCTCAAAGTCATTTCGAGTTCGCCTGGAAAATTGCAGCCCGTCTTTGAGTCCATGCTGGCCAACGCAGTCAGAATTTGCGGTGCGAAGTTCGGCGTCACGTCGTTGCGTGAGGGTGATGGCTTTCGCGTCATCGCCACCCATCAAGCGCCGGCTGCGCTCGTCGAAGCGCGCCGACGAAATCCTTTGATCCAGCCTACACCTGGACATAATCTGGATCGTCTGTTGCGCACGAAGGACGTCGTCCACGTTCCGGACCTCTCAAGCGATCCGAAGGCGGCGCCCACCCTTGCCAAGTTTGGCGGCGCGAAGGCGCTTCTCAACGTGCCGCTTTTGAAGGACGGCGAGCTGATCGGGTCCATCGTGATATTCCGGCAGGAGGCGGCACCGTTTGGTAACAAGCAGATTGAGTTGGTACAGAATTTCGCCGCGCAAGCCGTCATTGCCATCGAGAACGCGCGGCTGCTCAACGAGTTGCACCAGTCTTTGGAGCGACAAACGGCGACCTCGGAGGTACTCAGTATCATTTCAAGGTCACGAGGTGAACTCGCGCCAGTGTTTGAAGCCATGCTGGCGAACGCCTCTCGGATTTGCGAAGCCTCGTTCGGCTCGATGATGCTGTACGAAGACGAGATGTTTCGACGCGTCGCGCTGCATAATCCACCGCCGAAATATGCTGAATTTAACGAGACGTCGCCACTTCTTGATCGTCGTAAGGTGCCGAGTCTCGACCGGCTCGTGGAGACAAAGCAGCCGGTCCAGATTGCCGATATGCAGGTAGATGAGCCCGACTCGCCCATCTGTAGATTGGGGGGTGCACGGACACTGTTAACTGTGCCAATGCTCAAGGCGGGCGAGCCGATCGGCGCGATCGGCATCTATCGTCAGGAGGTGCGTCTCTTTGCCGACAAGCAGATTGAGCTGGTATCAAACTTTGCAGCCCAGGCAGTGATCGCGATTGAGAACACCCGTCTCCTCAACGAATTGCGCCAGAGGACCGACGATCTCACCGAGGCGTTGGAGCAGCAGACGGCGACCTCGGAGGTGCTTCAGGTCATTTCAAGTTCGCCCGGCAATTTGCAGCCGGTGTTCGAATCGGTTCTGGAGAACGCGACTGACATTTGCGGTGCCGGGTTTGGCATGCTGTGGCTGACGGAGGGCGATGGATTGCGGCCCGTCGCGACGCATGGCGTGCCATCTGTTCTCGCCGAAGAGCGAAGCTATGAAGGCGTGCTTCGCTTTGGTCCGGATGTGCCGCTTGGCAGGGTTGTGATCACAAAGCAACTGGCACATGTCGCCGACATCAGGGAGGAGCCCGGCTACGTCAACGGCTTTCGACCGTTCGTTAGGCTGGCCGATGTCGGCGGCGCCCGGACGCTGCTTGTGGTGCCGATGCTCAAGGAGAGCGAGCTGGTCGGCGCCATCGCCATCTATCGTCAGGAGGTTCGCACTTTCACCGACAAGCAGATCGCGCTGGTGCAGAACTTTGCCAATCAAGCCGTCATAGCCATCGAAAACGCGCGGCTACTCAACGAGCTACGCGAATCACTGCAACAGCAGACCGCGACTGCCGACGTTCTCAAAGTCATCAGCTCGTCACCGGGCGACCTGCAGCCGGTCTTCAATACGATGCTGGATAGCGCCACTCGCATTTGCGAGGCCAAGTTCGCCATGCTTTATCTTTACGAGCACGATGCATATCGGCCAGTGGCCATGCACAACGCTCCGGCTGCGTACGCGAAGGAACGTGAGGCCGATGTGCTGTACCGTCCGCCCCCGGACCTGCCGCTTGGACGTATCCTCGCCACCAAGCGGGCGGCCCAGATCGCCGATGCCAGAGCCACGCAATCGTATGTCGAGGGCAACCGATTCGTTCAGGCCGGCGTCGATCTTGGCGGCTTTCGCACCGTGCTAGCCGTGCCCGTGCTGAAGGACGATGAGTTGATCGGTGCAATCGCCATCTACCGCCAGGAGGTGCGCCCGTTCACCGACAAGCAGGTGGAGCTCGTTTCGAACTTCGCGGCGCAGGCGGTGATTGCGATCGAGAACACCCGCTTGCTCAACGAGCTACGCGAGTCGCTGCAGCAGCAGACCGCGACCGCTGACGTGCTCAAGGTCATTAGCCGCTCAACGTTCGACCTGCAGACCGTGCTCAACACGTTGGTCGGCTCCGCGGCGCGGCTGGCCGAAGCCGACATGACCGCGATCGCCCGCCCGAGGGACGGCAAATATCACGTCGCCGCCAGCTACGGTTTTCCGCCCGGTTTCGGTGAATATATGGCGACAGTGCCAATGCAGGAGGGACGCCAGTCGCTGGGCGGTCGCGTCCTGCTCGAACGCAGGCCGGTCCAAATCGTCGATATTCTGGCCGATCCGGAATACACATTCCGCGAACCGCAGCGACGGGGCAACTATCGAACCGGAGTTGCGGTGCCGCTGTTGCGCGAGGGTGTGCCCATTGGCATCCTGTTCCTGTTCCGCGCCACGGTAAAACCGTTTACCGAGCAACAAATTGCGCTCGCGACAACGTTTGCCGACCAGGCAGTGATCGCAATCGAGAACGTGCGGTTGTTCGAAAGCGTAGAAGCACGAACACGCGAATTGGCACAGTCACTTGACAACTTGCAGACAGCCCAAGACCGGCTGGTTCAGACTCAGAAACTTGCTTCGCTCGGTCAATTGACGGCCGGTATCGCCCACGAGATCAAGAACCCGCTTAACTTCGTCAATAACTTCTCGGCGCTTTCCAGCGAGATGCTCGATGAGCTGCAGGAGACCTTGCAGCGAGTGCAATCTGATGAAAAGACCCGCGCTGAGATCGATGACCTGACCGACACGCTGCGGGCCAACCTCGACAAAATCGAGCAGCACGGCAAGCGCGCCGACTCCATCGTCAAGAACATGCTGCTGCACTCGCGCGAGGGCTCGGGCGAGCACCGGCCGATCGATATCAACGCCGTGGTCGAGGAAAGCCTCAATCTGGCCTACCACGGTGCCCGCGCCGAAAAACAGGGGTTCAACATCACACTGGAACGGTCGTTCGACCCAGCGGCCGGCGAGATCGACGTGTTCCCCCAGGAAATCACCCGGGTGCTGCTCAATCTGATCTCCAACGGCTTCTATGCCGCCACCAAGCGCAAGGGCGAGATGGGTGATGGTGGCTACGAGCCGACGCTTGCTGCCACGACCAAAAACCTTGGCGACCGGGTGGAGATCAGGATTAGGGACAATGGCACCGGCATCCCGCCCGAGGTCAAGGACAAGATGTTCAATCCGTTCTTTACCACCAAGCCCGCCGGCGAAGGCACCGGGCTTGGCCTGTCCCTGAGCCATGACATCATCGTCAAGCAACATGCCGGGACCATTGAGGTCGATACCGAACCCGGTGAGTACACGGAATTCCGAATCATTCTGCCGCGCGCCGCGGCGACAATTGCCAAATCGGGGGACGGCCGTGAACCTTCTCATTCTCGTGGTTGATGACGAGCCGGACGTTGAACTGCTGTTCCGCCAGCAATTCCGGCACGATCTGCGCGCTGGCCGCTTTGCCATGGAGTTTGCCCACCGCTGCGCCATGCGGCCGGCGTGTCACTGATCCTGATCCTGTCGGACATCAACATGCCTGGGATGAGCGGGCTTGAGCTGTTGCCCAAGGCCAAGGCGGCCCGGCCCAATGTCCCGGTGATCATGATCACCGCCTATGGCGATGCTGAGACCAAGCGCAGGGCGCTGGAGGGCGGTGCCGACGCGCTGTTCACCAAGCCGATCGACTTCGTGTCGCTTCGGGGGGAGATTGAAACGCGGGTCGAACGGGCCGCATGACCACCCGGATCCTGGTGGTTGACGACGAGCCGGACCTGGAGGCGCTTATCCAGCAGAAATTCCGGCATCAGATCCGCGATGGCGTAGTCAGCTTTCTGTTTGCCCGCGACGGCATCGAAGCCCTGACCGTGCTGGAAGCAAAGCAAGACGTCGATCTGGTGGTCACCGACATCAATATGCCGAGGATGGACGGGCTATCTCTCCTCCAAAAGCTGCAGGAGAATAAAGAGAAGCTCTCCACCGTGGTCGTCTCAGCTTATGGCGATATGTCTAACATTCGCACCGCGATGAACCGGGGTGCCTTCGATTTCCTGATCAAGCCAATCGATTTCCTTGATTTCGAGACGACCGTCGCCAAGACCATTCGACACGTAGAAGTCTTGCGCGACGCGCGGCGGCGGCAGGCGGATGCCGAACGGGCCTATGCCTCTCTCTCGCGTTACTTTTCGCCCAATTTGGCGGAACGGCTTGCCGGCGACGCGGATGCGATCAATCTCGGTAGCCAGCGCCGCGAACTCGCAACGCTGTTCACGGACATTGAGAGCTTCACCAGACTTGTGGAGGCGCTGGAGCCCGACGTGCTTGGGCAGCTACTCAATGATTACCTCACGGGTATGACCGACATTGTGTTTGCCCACGATGGAACGGTCTCAAAAATCGTGGGTGATGCCTTGCACGTGCTGTTCGGTGCCCCCGGCGAGCAGCCAGACCAGGCCGACCGTGCAGTCAATTGTGCACTGGCGCTGGACGAATACTCACAGTCATTCCGGCAACGCTGGAGTGACAAGGGCATCGTGCTGGGAGTTACTCGTATTGGTGTTCATGCAGGCCCGGCGATCGTCGGCAATTTCGGTGGTAATCGCTTCTTCGATTACACAGCCTATGGCGACACCATCAACATCGCAGCACGACTGGAAGCCGCCAACAAGCAACTCGGCACCCGCATTTGTGTCAGCGCAATCCTCGCGGCAAAGGTAAAGGAGTTCCGGGGCCGACCGGTGGGCGATCTGATGCTGAGGGGCAGGACCGAGGCTCTGCCTGCCTTCGAGCCGCTCAGTGTCAAGCAATACGAAGACCCCGCGACAAAGAGCTATCTCGAAGCCTTCGCCAAGCTGGAGGTCGCCGACCCCGGCGCAATGGCGGCGTTCGCAGCGCATGTCGGCAAGCACGCCGATGATCAGCTTGCCAGTTTTCACCTCAAGCGGCTCCTAAATGGAGCAAACGGCACTCAAATCGAGATGGACTAGGGGCGCCACGCCCCAGCGAAGGCCTCACTGATTTGCGCGGGGAAACTGTCGCGCTTGTGCGTCGCTGAAGTCCCAACGCTCTGATTTCATGTCTGGTTACCGAGGCGGAGCGGACATGCCGAGACGGCGGCAGTGACGCTCATGTGCTTTGACCCAACTCGACCATCGGCCAGCAACTTATATTGCAGTGGCGAGGCGGGTCTCAGCCCCCTATCCGAGTCCTCGCTTGAACCGATACGATGTCGTTTCCTGAGCCGGGGTGATGGACACAGCACATGAGGCGACGAGAGTTTCTCGGTCTCATCGGTGGCGCGGCGGTAACGTGGCCGCTGTCGGTGCGGGCGCAGCAAGGCGAGCGGGTGCGACGCATCGGCGTACTGCTTGGCTCGGGCGTGGACACAGACGATCTCGACATGCAGGCCCGCATGGCGGTATTCCGGCAGGGGCTGGAGCAATTGGGCTGGATCGAAGGCCGCAATTTGCGGATCGACACTCGCTTTGCGTCGGGCAATATCGAAAGCCTGCGCAAATACGCAGCGGAAATGTCAGCACTTGCGCCCGACGTCATCCTGGTGGGTGGCGCCGCCCCGATGCCTCATTTGTTGCAAGTCACCCGCACCGTCCCGATCGTGTTCACGACGGTCACCGATCCGGTCGGTGCCGGATACGTCGACAGCATGGCGAGGCCGGGCGGCAACGCCACTGGGTTCGTCATGTTCGAATACAGCCTGGCCGGGAAGTGGGCGGAACTGCTTAAGGAGATCGCGCCCGCCCTGACGCGCGCCGCAGTGCTTCGCGATCCCGCCGTGACGGGCGGGACCGGACAATTTGGCGCCATCCAGTCTGTGGCCTCGTCGCTCGGACTGGACATTAGCCCGGTTAACTTACGAACGGCGGGCGAGATCGAACCTGCCATCGCTGCCTTCGCGCGCGTCCCGAAGGGCGGACTGATCGTGACCGCGAGCGCGTTGACCGTCGTTCACCGCGATCTGATCATCAGGCTTGCGGCCCAGCATAAATTGCCCTCGGTCTACCACCGGCGACTCTTGGCCGCCTCCGGCGGTCTGATTTCCTACGGGCCGGATGTGGTCGACCAGTACCGACAAGCCGCGGGATACGTCGATCGTATCCTCAAGGGCGAGAAGCCGGCCGACCTGCCGGTGCAGGCGCCGACCAAGTACGAGCTTACGATCAATCTCAAGACCGCCAAAGCGCTGGGCATCAGTATCCCCCCAACACTGCTCGCCCGCGCCGACGAGGTGATCGAGTGAGGCGACGGGAGTTCATTGCTACGGTTGGCGGCGCGGCGGCGATAAGGAGTTTGTCAGAGCCTACTATCCGATGGACATTGGTGGCATGCGCCGTTCTGCCATCGCCTGGACGACCTCGTCATCGGCTGTTGCCACCATCGAAATGGTGCGTAACGGAAAGCTGCCGCAACGCGGCGGCCTGAAGCAAGAAATGATCCCAATGGATCTCTTTCTATCAACGCGTACTGGCAACAATTTTGCTATTGATCAAAAGAGTCGTCTGTGAACTACGGCTAGGCCATTGATTGAGAGTCGGTTTTTGACGAACAGGTCGGTTTTGAATTGCAAGGTTTTGGGGATTGAAGCCCCGGAACCCTGCAATCTCGTTTTCAGGGTTTCCTCGAATTTGAAGCCGTGATTCTCTCGCTCTCGCTCAACGATCGGAGGACGAGCGATGCGGCCGAAGAAGCTCCAGACAACGAGATCGGACGATCTGTTCCGGGCACGGCTCGACCAGATCATCAACCTCCGGCACGAACTGGCACAGCTCGCAGGTGCGATCGACTGGGACTGGATCGATGGCGAGATCGCGCCGCTCTACAGCGACAAGGGGCGACCTGGGATCGAGACGCGCTTTGCGATCGGGCTCCTGCTGCTCAAGCACATTTATGGGCTGTCCGACGAAGGCGTGTGCGAGCGCTGGGTCTATGATCCGTACTTCCAGCACTTCACCGGCGAGGAGTTCTTCCAGCACAGCTTCCCGCATGAGCGCTCGGACCTGAGCCACTGGAGGAAGCGCCTCGGCGACAAGCTGGAACTGTTGCTGGCCGAGAGCCTGCGGGTGGCCCATGCCAGCGGCGCGCTGCGGACCCGCGACCTGGCGCGGGTCACGGTCGACACCACGGTGCAGCCCAAGAACATCAGCTTCCCAACCGATGCCAAACTGCTGCACGCTGCGATCAAAGGGCTCAACCCGCCTGGCCCAGAAGCACGGGGTGCGGCTGCGGCAATCCTACATCCGTATCGCCAAGCGCGCGGCGATGATGGCGGGACGCTATGCCCATGCCAAACAGTTTAACCGCCACCGTCGGCAGCTGCGCATCCTGCGCACCCGGCTCGGCCGGCTGATCCGTGACATCCGCCGCAAGATCGATGGCCAGGAGCACACCGCGGCGGTGTTCGAAGCCCCGCTCGCTCGTGCCTCCCAGATCCGCTCCCAGCAACAGCGCCAGCGCGGCTGGAAGCTCTATTCCTTCCATGCCCCCGAGACCGAGTGCATCGGCAAAGGCAAAGCCAGCGCGCCCTATGAGTTCGGGGTCAAGGCCTCCATCGTCACCACTAACCGCCGTGCCCCCGGCGGCCTGTTCGTGCTGCACGCCAAGTCATTGCCGGGCAATCCTTACGACGGCCACACCCTGCGGGACGTCATCGAGGACACCCAAAAGCTCACCGGCTGCGAGATCGAGCGCGCCTACGTCGACAAGGGTTACCGCGGCCATGATGCGCAAAATCCAGGCCGCGTCTTCATCTCGGGACAGAAGCGCGGCGTCTTCGGCGCGATCAAACGCGAACTGCGACGTCGATCCGCCATCGAGCCCGTAATCGGCCACATGAAAGCCGAAGGTCATCTCGGCCGCTGCTACCTCAAAGGCCGTTCCGGCGATGCCGCCAACATCATCCTCACCGCGGTCGGCTATAACTTCCGACGCATCCTCGCCTGGCTGAGGGCTCTCTTGCGCAAAATCCTGATCGCAATCTTGCGCGCCTTCGTTATCAAATCAGCGCTCAATCAGGCTTCTTAACGGACGACAAAAGAGCCGGCATTAATTAAGCTTTCGATTTACGCACTCCGGAAGATCACCGGAGTGTGCTTATCCCCTTTGCTCATCGTCAAATTGGCCTCTCGAAGACCTCCGCTCCGAGACTAATAACATCGCCGACCGCTGCTCCTCTCACCCCGCCGGAAACCTCCTCATCAACATATCCAACTGCAACCGCCGGCTGCCGCCCGTTGAGGATCGCCTCGACAGGCTCCGGCGACAGCAGCGTGAGCCGCAGCACGCGCCTGACGTAGGACTCGTTGATTTTCTCTGACGCGACGATCTCGCGGATGGTGGCGTACTCGCCGCTCTCAAGCATCTCCCGCCAGCTAAACGCTTGCTCACGGCGTTGTTGCGTTTTGGCCGTAGGCGGGCGAACGTGGGTAGTCGTGAGGGTAGAACGCACCTCGATGGCCAAATGATTGAACCGTAGTGCATTCTTGGCAATAGTGTCGGACGCTGCGTCCGCCGTTTCAAAGCAGATTTTGCGGCAGTCATCAGCAGGACGGAGAAAATCATCCACGACGAGGTTCGCGACAGAAAGCGCCAGGCTGCATGCCAGGTCTCTTTACTGCTTACTGCGGCACCCGGATCGTAGTGCCGCTGAAATCGATCGTATCGGCTAACACCGGCGCGGCCTTGATCGGAGGCACCTGCGTCGCCTGCAATGCGGGCGCTAGCCCTGGTATGCCGCGGGTCGTGCGCACCACTTGCGCCGGACGCTGTCAGACTACCGGCTCGCGCTTATCTAACGACCTCGAGCTTCACCTTCGTAACCCCGCGTTCGACCATGCCGATTGTCTCGGCAGCAGAATAAGACAAATCGACAGATCGTCCGGCGATATACGGACCCCGGTCATTGATGCGAACCGTCACGGACTGCCCGGTCTCTATGTTTGTGACGCGCAGCCGCGTGCCAAATGGCAGTGTTCGGTGAGCGGCGGTCAATTGATGAGGATCGAATTTTTCGCCACTAGCCGTTTCCGTATCGTCTTTGTAAAAGCTCGCGACCCCGTGGGAGGACGCCTTCATCGGTGCAGACACGATGGGCTTTGCCGTCCTTGCTGATGCTGGATGATGATCGCCAGTCGTGCCCCATTCAGACTTGTTGCTGACGACGGTAGGGCCTCCGCAAGCCGCAAGCGTCACTGCCGCGATAGCAACGACAACAATTTGCGCGTGGATTCTCGGACGGCATCGTGCCGATGATGAGTCGACAAGTAAGCGTCCAGTCCCAATGGCGAGGTCCAAAAATCGGCTGCCGCCCCTACAAGGCATGTCCCGCTCTCCCCGTTAACCATATCCGACAGGTCGATCAGGGCGAGACCACGGCCAAAGGATGACTGAAGCTAACACCCGCGTTTTGAGATTGTGCTGATTTGGTCGTGCCCAATCCCGTGTGAGGTGTAACTGTACCTTCCTGGCGTCAATTAAGCTTCTGGCGTCCAGCACCGGATGGTGCGGGCTCGGGCTTCCGACTTATCACCGTCGAGGTCCAAACAGATATGCGCAAAATCCGCTGATAAAGCTGAACGAGACCGAAGACAACGAGGTGGGAAAAACCGCGGTCCCGCTCACTACACAAATTGATAATTCAATTGCGGGTCGAGGTTGACCGTGGCGGCTTAGGTTCTGGAACATTCTTTGAGCGGAGGCGAGGCATGACCGTCGGCAAGACTGCGAGTGAATTGGAGGTCATGATCTTGGAGAAGTTGCGCCACCGCCCGGCCTGTGTCGCTCTTTATCGAGTACGCGTCATTCCGGTCGGCGAAGATGGTGGCTGGGATGCCGAAATAGAGTCGAAGATGGGTATGAGCGTCCTGTATGAATGCGCGCGGGCCAAAATTGCCGTCGTGGATGAGCTGCGGCGCGAGTATCATCTTTGCTCAAGTGAGCGCAGCTAGTCCTATGATGACTAGCAAAGCCATTCATTCTGAAGCGGTCGGCCACCGGTCCGCGTGATGAGCTCCTGCGCCTCACGCCGCAGGTCCTTAACCTCGCCACTGGTCGCCGCCCGCGCAGTGTCACCCGCCAAGCGGCGCTTGCCAGCCTCCAGGAACTTAGAGACCCTCGGCTATGCCTTCACGCCGACACAACGCGGCAATGCTGGACTCGCTCCGGAAGCCATCCAGCACGATGCGGATAATCTCTTCAGACGAATGCCGGATGTTCTTCACGATCCGCTCAGAAGGCGAATCCAGGATGCACGATTTCTGTCTCATCTCTACTCCTTGGTGGTTACGATCAGTCAGAAATCCTCCATTCCTCAAGCCACTAAATCTGTCTCACAGGCGCTGATGGCGGACAGGTCCGGTTGGTCTCGGCGCCGGGAAAGCGCCGATCGGCGTCATGCGGCAAGTAGTGCTTGCCCCAGCTCCTTCTCTTCCCCATGATCGCGAACGCTTGGTACAGTTCACCGCTCAATGCGCGTTATCACTGGGAGATGGTCATGCCGATGCTTGCGGGCCGATTTCGTCATCACTACGCTTTGGCGGCGGTGTTTGCATGGGCCGGCAGCACGGCCGTACTCGCGGCCGAACACACCCTGATGCCAACTCCGCAGACCGTGCATATCGGGCATTTTCTCGCCTTGTTGAAACCGGTCCTGAGTATCGATTCCGGCGACATTGTTACGATTGAAAGCACCGCCTCGATTGTTCCTTCGGTCGTTGACGCTTCCGGTGTGGTGCCCCCCTCCGCGGTGCCACAATATCAAAGGGATATCTATGGCACCGTGCAGGACCGCGGCCCCGGTCCGCATGTGTTGACCGGCCCGATCGAGATTAAGGACGCGATGCCCGGCGACGTGCTGGAAGTCCGTATCCTCGACGTCCAGCTCGCCCTCGATTGGGGATACAATCGGCAACGGCCATATACGGGAACACTCCCCGACGAGTTTCCCGCACTTTGGAATCGGATCATCCCAATCAATCGTTCCACCAAGACCGCCGAGGTCGCACGTGGAGTGGTGGTGCCGGTTGACCGGCCGTTCTTCGGAATCATGGGCGTTGCGCCCGACACCGGCCGGATCAGCAGCGGACCGCCCGGGGTTCATGCCGGCAATATGGACAACAAGGACCTGATTGCCGGCACGACACTTTACATACCCGTGCATGCGCCGGGCGCGCTGTTCTCTGCAGGCGATGCGCATGCTGCACAAGGGCACGGCGAGGTCGATCTTACTGCGATCGAAACCGGAATGAGAGGCAAGTTCCAGTTCATCGTTCGTAAGGACATGAAGTTACGCTGGCCGCGCGCCGAGACGGCGACACACTGGATGGTGATGGGACTGAATCCCGATTTGGACGAGGCGATGAAGATCGCAGTGCGCGAGACCATTGACTTCATTACTGGCAAATTCCCGCATCTGACGCGCGAGGAAGCCTATATGATCGCCAGCGTCGCCGTGGATTATCATGTCACACAGGTCGTCGACGGCACCAAGGGCATACATGGAATGATTCCGAAATCCATCTTCAAGCAGTAGACAGCAGAGAGTTGTCGCGGCGCGGCACCGGCGTCAAGACGGGAACCCGTGTTGAGAGAAGGCTAGAATGCGCACGAGCCTTGCCGCGCGAAGATCTTGCCGCGGGCGCTTCGACCTATTTCTCGTGCGTGAGGTCACCAGCCGATGAGCCAGCGGCGCGGTTAATTAGCTGCCGAGCCTGCTCGTGCGCGGTCTGTAGAACGTTTTTTGTCCAAGGTCCGTCAGTGCAGTAATTCTTCCGCCAAATGTAGGGCACATATTTATTCATGATATTCTCCATAATCGAAATCGTTCAAGCTAGCTCAGTGCGACCAATCGCGAAGCAACCCTCAAGGGCTCCACCTTTCGCAGTCAGGATCGACGCGGTGGTCACCAGGGAAGCAGCGATCAGCAAATTGAGGATGAAAAGGATCCGAGCCGACAACATGACTGAACCGTCCTTTCAGGCGTAACCCAATCCTCTGTTAGTCGAAGACAAACTGAGAAAGGTTCAAGCGCGATCGCGAAAAGTGTGTCTGGTTCCAGAAGCGGCACCTACTTCGAGAGTCAAGCCGAAGGCCGCCGTAATCCTACACAGCGGTCGCATCGGTCGGCCCTCCTCAAGCCGACCGCGCATGAGTCACAGAAAAACTGATTGGGAAACCCCGTTGCCCTCTACTCTGCTAAATCCGTCCTCACGGACTAACTGAAGACCTAGTCGAACGGCGCGAGCTCGAGCGCGCCGATGTCGCAGCGAACCTCTCCACCCAAAACCGACGCTTGCGGACGCGCAACCCCGCGGGCATCTTGCGACGCGCAACCATTCTGGTTGTAGTACGGCTCGGAAATGTTCGCACCGCCATCCAGCGCCGCGCTGCCCGGCGCGGGTCGATGGGTGGGCGCAAAGCCGCCGTTGTCCGCCAGAGGCCCCAGCTGCGGAGGTGTCGGCGAAATGTCCGTGCTTTGGATCGTTCCGCATGATGAGTCGCCGGGCAGATTGTATCCATTCGAGATTAGGCCTCGGTCACCGCCACCGGTGCGGATGAAGTGGTCATCGCGGCAGGCGAATTGGGCGGCTGTTCCCGCCTCCAGGATGGTGTGGTTGATGTACGTGCGCGGAAAGTCCGGCCAACCAATCAATATCGGATAGGACGAGAAGGAGGACAGCGCACTGGCCTCGGGAGCGTCGTTCCCGACGATGGTGCCGTTCCTGATCCACAACTCGCCCAAGTAGTTGCGCGCGCCACCGCCGCTTTGCGATGCTCTGTTCATGCTGAGGGTAACGTTGAACAGAGCCGAAAATCCGTAGTTGTAGTGGCCGCCTCCTTCCTGGGCTTGGTTTCCTGTGATGGTGGCGTTGCGTATCTCGCCGCGGCCGCGGTTAACCACGGCAACGCCCCCGCCACGGCCGCCGCCCACCCAGGCTCCGGTGGGGCTTTGCACCGGCTCCGCGACGTTCCCCCTGATCAGTGAATCCGACACCACGAAGTCGTTGCCCAGGTACAGGCCCCCACCGTCGCCCCCGAGCACTTGGTTGTCGACGGCGACGAGTCTCGAAGCTTTGAGATCCATGTCCCCGAGCAGGCCTCCGCCCCCGAGCCGGGCGCGGTTCTTCCGCATCTCGACGTTCTCGAGCGTGGCCGGACCCACTCCCATGAGCGATATGGCCCCGCCCCAGTCCTCGGCCTCGTTGAGCTCGAACTGCGTCCTCGTTACTCGCACGGCGTGCCAATAGACGTGCAGCGCGCCTCCCTGGGCTATGTAGCCCAACTCTTTGACTGCGTTGTTGTTCGAGAAGTTGGAGTCGCGAATGATCACCTTGTCGTCGCTGATTGTGGTTGTGGGCGGGGAATAGGGCCCCTCCGAATAGATAGCTCCCCCCTGGCCCCCGGAATTATTGCTGAAGCGCGACTGCCAGACCTCGAGCTTCCCTTCCGTGTTGGCGATGCCGCCACCCAGGAGCGCGTGGTTCCCGAAGACATTGACATCGATCAGCCACGCGGAGCCGCCCCTGAAGATGCGCATTCCTCCGCCACGGCCGCGAGGAGACCGGCAGTTCTGCAACCGCGCCACGGTCAACAAGAGCACGGTGTCGGTGCCGACCTCCCGGCCAACCACGACGCAAGGTGCAGTTTTCGAGTTTTCGACCGTCATCCCTCGAATGACGCTGAGATGGTCGATTCCGCCACCGTGCTGAACCGCGAAGGCGCCCCCGCCTGAGACGTCTTCGACCACCGTCGTATCCCTGCCCGCACCGATGATGGTCACTTCCTCGGTGATCTCAAGGCCAGGACCAAGGGTCAGCTTAAATCGACCGGCCGGGACGTCGATGAGGTTGCGTCCCGGGCAGGCGTTCGCCGCCATGACGGCCTCCCGGAGTGAGCAGTCTCCGAGCTTGCAGACCGTTGCCCGATCCTGCGTGGTGGTGACGGTGAACTCGTGACGGCACTGCGGCCCTGCCGCGGCTGCCGCCTGTGATGGTGGGCCTTGATCAGCAGAGCGCGCCGGCTGAGCCCGCGGCGCCACGCACGCCGCTGCCGTGATCATAACTGCCACCAGGAACGAACGCCCGACGCTTGAGATCCGAGTTGGTGATGTGCGCATGGCTTGTTGCTCCTTAAAAACGTGACGCGATAGGAACTGAACGATGCCCGTACATCCTACCAACTCGGCGCGTCAGGCGGACCTCGACATCCTACCTGGATCCCGGTGGCATCGAACGGACCTTGTGAGCCCGCCAGCGACGGCGGCACCGGCTGGATGATCGGCAAAGCCCTGGCCTGAAACCCAAGCCCTCGCTCTGTCACGCTCAACGTGCCAACGGACGGGGCCGCAATTGCATCTCCTCCCGGCCGTTCACTCATGGAAATTGGTGCCGCGGGCGCAGGTGCTCCAAAGGCCCGAGCCTGCAAATCAATCTGGATACCTCGCCCAAGCCATTTGCCCCTTGGCGGAGCCAGCCTCCGTCGAAAATTACTGATTTGTTTTGAGAAACTGCGGGCCGCGTTCGCCTACCCACGATCCTACCCCCAAATCCTTGTCTGCGCTACCTTAGGGCCCCTCGCATCGTTGAAACAGAAGGCGCTGCGAGCGTATGTTTCAAGTTCAGGTGCAGAAGATCCCTTTTATAAAAAATGATCTCGAACTGTGTTGCTATGCGCGGGCCGATATGCGGCAACGCTGCGGAAATTGCGGCTTGCTCCGACTATCGATGAGGGGTTACGCCAACAAAGATTGCTTCATCACCTATATGAGGCAGCGATTGTAGAGGCAGACCTTGAGCGGTCTCGCCGACTGAGGCGGCTCTCTCCAGAAATCCAAACACTTATGCTCCAACGAGACAGATCTCATGAAGAGAACTCAATTGGGAAAGCGGAAGCAGGACTGATCCAACATCTAAACTCGGTTCCGCGGGTCGCCTTAATCGATGAATTGACCTCGGACGACATGGTGAATCTTGCCGATATGTACGATGGATGGGCTCAGGACCCGCGTGTCGAATCGTTCGAGAAGTTGCTCCTTTTGGGTTGGGCTGATGGTATGCGTATCCTACACACAGCCGTTGGACCGAGTTACGACCCTCCGGCAAGGGTGCCCGGCGAGCCCGTTTCTCTCACCAAATTTGTCGCGAACTGCATGTGGGACCGAGCCTAATGCAACAATTCCGATGTCTCAATTTCTGGGTTGATTGAAATGACCTCTAGATGCCGGGTCCGCGCTATCTAGATGACCATTGTTGAATGAACCGGTTGGAATATGAACCGGTTGGAATATTAACCGGCTCCAAGCTGTTTTCACACCACTTGGCTCCATTATCGTTTTTCGATGTCAAACGACGGCTGACCCAAATGGCAGTGAGCCGCGACCTGAGTGCCCGCCTATCAAATCGCCAGCAGAATGTCCCACCTTCGAGGCCGGGCAGATGAAGGTTTCAGGAGAAGTGCGTGCCAGCACTCGGCGCCACGGTGCGCCCCGCAGCCGCGAGACGAACATCGACCGGATGTACACGTTGGGTACGTGGTCGACTGCGGTGCTCGACCAAGCACGCGCTGTGTTCGCATTTGAATCGACTGTCGTTGCCCAAGCCTAGCACGGCGGAATATAATAGCGCGAATTGGTAATGTTTCTTAGAGAGTAGGTGCGTGACCGTCGTGATCAAGGTCGCAATTCGAAAAGGGCTCGAGCCTTCGGCTGATGACTTAGCCCTCGCTCTGGCCGATGTGAAGGCCGAGAAATCGCCCGCAACGCGCAGGGCCTAAAGATCTTGATCAATAAAGAGATTCCGAACATTCTAACTTAATTGTCATGGGGGTTTAGCAATGAATTGGAGCCTCTTCGCTTGGTGTGTACTTGGGGTGGTCATCAGCGTTGTGCTGCCGTCACTTTGGGCCACGGTTCGAACTTGGTTGCCTAAAGCGGCGCCCGCCGGCGTAGCTGGCAAAAGTCGGTGGTCGGCGGTCTGGAAAGCCGTCAAACCTTATTTCGCTCTGGGCCTTGCCTCAGCATTAACAAGTGTCCTGCTGTTGGCCGTTCTGGGCGACCAAATTACCTCGCCACAAGGTGCTATTTTGGCTGGATATGCATGGGACTCAACATTGCAAAAGCTTCACAACGTATAGTCTCGTGGTTTCACTGTTTCCGGCTGACTTCGACCAAAAGCACGGCATTTCGGCTGCATGGAGCCGAGATGCACGTGGCCAGGGAGTGACGATCGCGGTACTCGATACCGCGATCGATCCAGCACATCCAGATCTACATGGCGCAGTCGAATGTCTTGATTTTGCTGGCGACGCAATCCCAAGGTTGGATGGCCATGGTACTCATATCGCAAGCTTGATCAGAAGGATGGCACCCGAATGTCGTGTTATCGGGATGAATATTTTTCCGAAAGAATCGAAGATCCAATATAACGCGTCAGTTCGCGCAGCGGCCGCCGAGGCACTCCAGCATTGTATCGCTCGGTGGCCCGAAATCCGCATTGTAAATATGAGTTTTGCGATTCCCCGCGGTAAATTCTTTCGATGCAGAGAAGGAAACCGATGCGCGCTGTGCAACAAGGTTAATGAAGCTAAAGATGTCGGCATCATGCCTGTTGTAGCTGCCGGGAATACGGGCCCAGCTCAGGATACTATTGAATGTCCCGGTTGTGCTGAGGGTGCGACTACTATTGCTGCCATACTAAGTTCCAAAGATCAGGCCCTTTATGACGAACGTCCTGAGGACCGGAAGATATTTGGCACATCGTTCTCGGCGGCATACCATTCCGGCGCTGCCGCCATGCTGATCTCTGCTATGCCGGAAGCCAGCGCAGATGAAATCAACGTGGCCATTGCCCGCAGCGCAGGGACGCTCCCCAGCGGTATGCCCGGGAGGCCGAACTATGCGATAGCCCTGGCCCATCTCATCGGTGTTGATCAACCCAGCGTCGATATCTTTCTGGAGCGAATTCAAGAATTCGCAAAGGCGGCGCAGCTACCGCTAGCGGACAGCAAGAAATTGCGTGCAGCAATTGAAATGATCCTTGTCCACATCAATCGAGGGCTTCTGCGCAAGGGCGAAAAAGCAAAAGCAAAAGAGATAATTGATAGTGTTGACAAAGTTATTGTATGGGACAGCTTTCCAGAATTTGCAGCTGAGGCCGAATCCTTGCGGGACCGCACTCGTTCCTAGCGGCAGATACTTGCCGGTTGATAATAAGCGATGTTTTGACCCCATCTTGCGGCGCACGGCGTAGCCAGGAAGATGCGAGCCCTGTTGACGAGATGGGTTTGCATACATGGTCGACCATATAGTTGAGGCTTCGGTTGCTCGCGGGCGCGTCGAGATTCGCAGTGGCGTTCGCCGTCGGCGGCGCTGGAGCGACGCGGAGAAGCGGCGGATCGTTGCGGAATCGTTTGCGGCGGGCGCGGTGGTGTCGGAGGTGGCGCGCCGGCACGAGATCAGTCCGCAGCATCTATTTGCCTGGCGCAAGGCGGCGCGGGCCGGCCAGTTGACGCTGCCTCAGACGGTGTGATGCGTCTGACCTCCTCGCAGCTCTTCGCGTTGCTCGAAGGTCTCGACTGGACGCGGGTGCGGGCTGTGCGGGTGCCCGCGCCGCAGGCGACGCTTTGATCAAGCGACACAGTGACTCAGATCTGTGCTGCGACACGAATGTCATGATGTCATTCGCACGTGATGACCGCTCCTGATTCTCTCCCCACCGATACCGATGCGCTACGCGCTCTGCTGCTGGCCGAGCGGGCGCGCCACGGCGAGGAGCGCGAGCGGTGGATGGCGATCATCGCCGAGCTGCAGCGCTCGTCAGCCGACACTTGCACGGGGCTCGCGCCGGGGCTCGCTCGGCTTAAAATCCGAAAAGTTCAGCGACATCAAATGGGGAGGCGGCCTCACTACCGCCTGCCCAATCGTCACCTTCGAGGAGTCCGCCGGGGCTGACAGACAGAGTTTCGAGGGCAGAGGGTGGTTAGGGGGCCGCCGGACGGTAATTTCTGCTCCTCGGGGCTGCAGGAGGCCGAGGGGCGGGGGCCAATTCAGTGCGGGCCCCTTTGTAGTTCTTGAGCTTAGCTACTCTTAGAGCTACTAGGCGTAGCTGCTCCACCTTCGCTGCCGTTTGCTGCCGCAGTGTTAAGTTGTGAGGTTCGCGAGTGAGTAGATCGAGATGGCGGGCGATGATGTTGCACCACATTCTGATTTCCCAGCTTTCTTGATGAGCACTCCACTCCTGAAAGCTTGCGCGTACCGCGTGAGTTTCGGCCTGCATATGGTTGTTGCCGTAATTGCTCGGGTGCTTGATGGACACATTCCGCTGCTGCTGTGCATTCATTCAGCGCCTGCTGTCGGCATCCTCGGCATTCGTGACTGGCACATTTGAGTCAACGACGATTAAGACTTCCTAAATGCCCGGCAATTCGCCGGCTATTTCGTTCACGCAGCGCCTCGGGCATGTCTCGCGTGTCGAACACGCCGATAAGGTCGTGAAGGTTATTTTCCGCAAACTGACCTGCGTCAGGGTCGGCAAAGGCAGATTGCGCAGAGCGGCAGACGGTGGAGCCGGCAGAGAAGCAGTGACCTTCCGCCGCGTGATTAACTCTGGCTGGGGGCTCCTGCGGCCGCGAAGGACCCGCCATTTAAGGCTTCCTTGAGGGCTTCTAAAAACCGCAGCACCTCCACCTGAGCCATTTCGGAGTCCTGCATTGCGTGTGGGCGCGGCAGCTCCGTCGGAAGAATCCACACTTGCGCCTCGGCGCCGCTGTATTCAAGGACGCAATGGAAGGCAGTAACCCTGCCGTCTCCCGCGCGCTGGGGCCGATTTAATGAAATTGAAGGCTTGGTCATTGCTCCTCCTGCGTTGGAGGGCACGGCATACGGGTGAGACATTAAGGCTCAGGCGACTGGAAAAGAAAAATATCGTCAATTACCGCGGATTGCGGTCGGCACGTCGACATTCGAGACTCGGGAACGCTGCCGTAAAGACTACAGCCTTGATGCCTCGATTTTAAGACCTTTAATCTCACAAGACGGACCGAGGCGGACGACGCGACGCGTTAGTCCAGGCCCACCGACGTACGGACACCACGCAGCCGATAGTTCGCAAACTCCGGCGCATCCGAGCGCGTTCCGAGCCGCGTGAAAGTGCAATAGGCAAAGCCTAGCCCTGAGACCGAACCGCGGAAGCTCACTTGGCTGGTGCGCTCAATTTTGAAGCAGGGCTCGAACGCAATTCCGCGGAGGGACGCGCAGTAGCGTTCGCCGTCCGCCCTTAACGTGCCGGTTGGCAGAACCACGTAATGGCGCGGCCCCGTGCCGCGGGGCTGGATATAGCCCGCGGCAGAGCCATCGGCGTAAACGCGGCCGTTGCCGCGCGTCCCGTCGAAGCAGGTATAGGCAAAATGGTCGCCGACGATGAAATGCCGGGCTTCGATCGCCCGCATCTCCTGGGCCCATGCTGGGGAAGCCCAGTTTAAAACTGCTGCAATCAGCGCCACACGCCATCTCTTGACCATCATCCTTCCTCCGTCTGACGTGGCCGTTAACGCGCCGGTTACCATAAACTCGAACGAGCATGCCTGACGTTCGTAACCAAATCTGTAACGAACGCGATAGCTGGATGTCATTGAGAGTGTCGAACTCGCTAGTGAAACCGCACGATTGCGCCTTCATAGATGTTGATCTGCCGCTTCACGAACAGAAACCAGACCACGGCTTTCCATGTTCGCGCTTTCCCACAGCCGGCGTCGCAGCCGCGGTCTCGCGTCGAACGCACCTTCAGGAATGGTAAGATCAGCAGCGGCGGTGCGGGTTTGACTTATGGTCTGGCTGCCGGTTGTTCCGACGAATGCACAGAAGTGCTTGGGGCGATTTGGCCCGCGGCTTTTGCCTGCCGCCGTTGCTGCTGAAGTGAGTAAATTTCCGATACTGCCGCAGCGCCGAATTCGCAGGTCTCGCACGACGTAATATACGCTCTCAGCTTTTGCGCATCGCCACGCGCCCGCTGGTAGGCGTCGGCCTCCGGCTGCGCGGGCTCCGTTTTGCGGGTGGGCGGGGGCACCGCCGCCGCCTGCACCTGCACCTCTGGCTCGATTTCAACGCCAAGGACTTCGAACGGGCCGCCTGCGTTGGGGCCTCCGGGCTTATCAGGACGAGCGGGCTCGCCGCCATCCGCAAGCGTCGTTCCTACGACAGGCCGCGGTAGCTCCCAGTCTGCCGGTCTTGATGGGGCGGCAATAACGGCACTCGATGAGCTTTTGAGAACGCTCAGCGAAGCGCCAATCTTTGCTCCTGACCGCGAGAACACCACCATCGCGATGCCACAAGCGATAAGCAATCCGGTGCAGGAAAATATCGCCAATTTGTGCTGCCGCATCGATACTTCTCTAATATTCGAATGCCCCACCTACAGTAGCATCAGGGGGACAACCTCCAGAGAACTCCATCCGGATGGCACGGTTCCGATGGTCGCACGAGCTAGTTCCGCCGTGATCGAGAGGCCAACGTTGGCTGCTCCAACTCAAGAGGTAGGTTGCTCAGTTGCTGGGCGGTTTTAAACCTGTCGGGCCAGACTGTGGTCGTTTCGTTTAGCGGCAGGCTGGTCCGCGGACGAAACAACGGCCGGTGATTGGCCCCGCAAGCCAGGCCGCCGTACGGCGAACCGGGACGCTCGCCTAGTTAAGTATCACCAGAAGGTAGAGGCGAGATGCAACGAACCGACGGGCACGCTGAGATTGGCACCGGCCGCGACGTTGTGCTCCGTCACCACTGAGTGACGAACGGTGACAGCGGTCGCTGCGCTAGCAATCCCGATCAGTAGTGCGCCGAAAACAATTGCCATCCGCCGGCCGGTCTGCCTGGAAACTTGTGAACCGCTGCGGCGTCCCCGATAGCCGGGAGTAACGCATTCGCCGCTGAGCAACGTAACCTCACGTTCATGAGTGGCGCGCATTGGAAGTCCCCTTTGGCTTTCCCTCGCGTGCACTTTCAGCCAGATCAGCGCAAATCTGAAGTGCGATAAGTCACAGTCCCGACGCGTGAAACGGTCAGCCCTGCTTGACGGATGCAGGCCCGAGTACTCATCTGCATCGCGTCCGAGCCGCTCGGGTTAACGGGGCTCGGACCGGGGCTCGCTCGGGTTAAAATCCAAAAAGTTCAGCGACATCAAATGGGGAAGGCCGCCTCACTGCCCGTGAGTGCTCCAGCTTAAGGCAGAGCGCGGACGCCCGGACGGCGGAGAGCGGGCCGCCGGATCGAAATCTCTTCTGCTCGGCCTTTAGACCCCGGGGTAAACCCATTATTGCTGCATGGCGCTGCAAATAATGGGGGAACGGGAATGAAACGCCGTGATTTTCTTTTAGGCGGAGTCACGGCAGTAACTGCCCCATTCGGGGATACTTGCGCATTTGCAAGCGCAAAATTTCCAAGCAGACCAATCCGTCTGGTCGTGCCATTTGCCCCGGGCAGCGGCTCCGACTTTGTCGGACGGTTATGGGCGGAGAGTGTGCGTCCGCATCTCGGCGCCCTCGTCGTCGAGAATCAGAGCGGCGGAGCTGGTTCTATCGGTGGCGTGGGGGTGGCAAAGGCCAAGCCGGACGGGCACACGCTCCTCGTTGCAGCCACCACGACCTTCGTTCTGGAAACACTTCTCAAGCGGCGTCCCGTCTACAATCCTGTGAAGGAGCTGGTGCCGGTTTGTAATCTCGCCATCTCGGCCTTGGTCATGGCCGTTAATCCGGCGCTACCCGTGAACTCGCTCAGGCAGCTTGCCGATTACGCCGAAGCTAATGGTCAAAAAGTGACCTTCGGCTCTGCAGGCGTCGGCTCGATGGGACATCTCACCGGAGAGATGTTCAAGTCGCTGACCAAAACGTCCGGAATAGTGCACGTGCCTTATCGGGGCGGGAACCAGTTGATCATGGACACGGCAGGCGGGCAGATTTCAATGATGATTGTGCCGGCGACCGACCAGGTTATCGAGCTGCACAAAGTCAGCAAGATCAAGATACTTGCGGTCACCAGTCCTGGCCGGCTGTTCGTCGCGCCCGAGATTCCCACTGCGGTCGAGTCGGGCGTTCCCGGCTTGGTCGTATTCGCTTTCATCGGTCTGTTTGCCCCTCGCGGGACACCAAAGCCTGTGATCGAACGCATCGGACAGGCGGCCCGGACGGCGATGGCCCAGGAGGCTTATCAGAAAAAGCTGCTCAACGCGGGTTATCGGCCAGATCCGAATTCGTCTTCCGAGAAAGTGCAAGAATACATCCGCTCCGATCTGAGCCGGTGGGAGCCGCTAATAAAAGAGCTCGGTCTCAAGCTGGATTGAAACGGATGGATCGGCTCAGAGGCAGCCGTGAGTGCATCGGTTGCTGTTGCTGCGGTGTTCGTCTTCGCTCAAATTGACGTATTCTCGTGAGACTAGGCGACGCCGTCGTCGCGATCCATGTTTACTCTTTGTTGGGATTTTCCATTCGTTTACTTCAGGCGCTGGTCGCGTGGCCGCCGAGATGTCACGGCGATTTAAGCGCTCATGCTTTACAGCATTGGCGATCAGGAGCTCTGCATCGGCGAATTGCGCACGCGCGGCTATTATCTTGGAGCGAACGTCACGTACAATCTCAAGAAGCTCTTGGGGGTGGGCCCACTCGAGCACCAGCCTTCGCGAGTTGCTGGGGCACACACTACCTGCCGCACGACGCCGATCGGCGCTAGCGGACTACACAACATTAATGACCTGTGGCCGTGATACCCGAGCCACCGAGGAAACCAACAATCGCGGGCGCCGCAGAATTGAACTCGTCTGATTGCAGATCAGTCTGTATTCCGCCCGCGCCTACTCACACGGCCACTTGGCGGAGCGAGCGTCCGTCCGAGCTCACTGGTTTTCTTATTGAATTCCGGCCCGCCGCTCGCTTACCCACGTCTTTACCCACAAAGTTCTCGGATTTCCAATCGCGTTCCGGTTCATTCCGGTTCTGCAATGCAGGTTCACAGGCTCCCCTTCCTGGCAGACCTGCAGTTGCTGCCCCATACAGACTATCCGTTGCGGATTTGTCAGACCGCCATCGCCGACCGGTTGCGCCTGCGCCACTGTCTCGGCTGTCTGCTGGGCGGAGCGTAGCCTTGCGCCTTCTGGCGGAGCGCGTCGGCAGCATGCTGGTGACCGTCCTGGCGCGGCGTGTCACGCCAGCAGCCAAGGCGGTCGTTCCACTCCTTCCGGTAGAGGCCGAGGTGCTTCAGCCCGTCGGCGCAATTGGCCTCATCGAACCAAAACGACGTGAAATCGTCGCGAAGCTCCTGGATCCCGGCCGTCAAGTCGGCTGTGCGCGCTACCACTTCGATGTTGCGCAGCCCGAGCTCCTCGAGGATGTCCTTGATGGTGCGGTTGGTCTCGGCGCCCGGGAAGCGGCGATCGGCGTCGTGCGGCAGGTAGTGCGTCCCCCAGGTGTAGCCGAGCTCCTGCATGTACTTGGTGTAGTAGCCGTAGGCTTCGCCCGATCCCTCGAGGTAGCGCACGAAATGGTCGCGCAGGCCAACCCGCTGGTGAAACCATATCGCCACCGCGTCATTGCCGCCGTGGTGCAGATCCCAAAACGTATTCACCGGCCGGCCTGGATCGTGAGGCACGGTCGTAATACGGCCCTCGCGCCTCGCCAGCGCAAGCTGGTCGGCGAGGTAGCAGCCCTCGGTGGACTGCTCGAACGCCTCGGCCGGCGTCGATGGGTACTCGCGAAACATCGTCTCGCGATCGCCTGAGAAGTCGCTGTTGCGCTTGGCGACGTACCAGGCCCGCTTGGCCGGCGTCAGCTCCCGGCCGATCTGCGCCTCGGTGCGGACGAAGTAGGCGATGTCCTGCGGCGTGAGGACGACGTTGGTTGGATCGAGCTCGTATTCCTCGGCGTCCCACCAGGACGCAAAGTGAAACCGATAATCGAGCTTCGATAGCTCCTTGCTTTGGTCCCGAAACTCCTGGGCCCGCAACGTCATGTCGTAGAACGGGCCTTCGCGGCCCTCCGCCGTCGACTCGATACAGATGATGCCGTTGCGGTCGACCGCCGGCAGCGCGCCGGAAATGATCTCCTGCGCTTTGAGCGGGTACTGCGCACATATCTTGCCGAACTCAGAAACGTGCAGCCATTGCAGCGTGCCGCCGCGGGCAGACGTGGCGACCTTCAATGTCGAGCCGTTCTTCAGGATCAGCTCGCTCTCGCTGTCCTTTGTGAGCGGGTTTGCCGCCCGGACGCCCTCTGGGAGCCGGTCGTAGGCGAACTTGATCTTCGTCCGAAAGATCGCCGTAGCGGTGTCCTTGTCCTGAGCGATCACGGATGCGTTGACGTTCGGGTGGAAAAGGCAGGTATCCAGAATGACGAGCTGGATCAGCGTTGAGAATCCCCGTTGTCGCGCCTTCAGGATGATGTTGCGGAACCACAGGTTGGTGAGGAGCTTTTCCTGCTCCGGCCAGGGCGTGAACTTGACCTCCCGGCCGTCCTTGTCCGTGATCCAATAAAGATTGCGGATGCGCCACGCCGGATCGTCGAGGCGGGCGACTACCTCCGTCTCATAGGCCAGTAGATCGTCAGCCATTGGTCGGGCGAAACACTTTGCCGGTGAGTTGTTCGAATAGCCGCTTTATGCGGTCGTCGACGCCAACCTCTACCCGCTCCTTAAATAGCCCCAGGTGCTTGCCAAGATCGACTAGGGCGGCTCGCTTGTCGTGCAGCTTGAGGCGGATCTTGCTAACCCTGCTCGGGTCGGCATCATCGCTGGTTCGCGCTGCGATGATCTCAACATGGATATACTGGATCGCCGCGGCTTTGTCGGTCGAGAGCGCGCCCAAGTCGGTATAGGGCACGCCGTCGGGCCCGATCTTGATGAAATCGCCCATGCTGGCAAAGCCGATCCGCGCCAGCTCCCGAAGGACTTGGTCGGCCTTGATCGCGGTCCGCTCAGATCGGCTTATCTGCGCCTCGGCGATCGCTGCCGAAACCATAACATTTGATAACAACCGCGAGCCTTGCTCCTGCGCCGTTCTAACACTGTAGCCCGCACGGATGGCCGCCTGGGTGGCGTTACAATCGACGAGGTATTCATCGACGAACCGCTGTTGCCTGTCGCTAATCACTCGCACGACGCGGTACTCTTGGAACCTTCTCCAGTCCGGTTCCACCCTGCGCTCAGCGATAGCCTGTGTGGCAGCTCTGGCCATTCCTCCGCCGGCGCGATGAGCACCTTTGCCTGGGACGAACGATTGTTCGGACCAGCGTGGATGACCGCTACATTGGTAGTTACACCGCCAGAATGCGCGGTGTCCCTTTTTCCGCTTTCAAGATGTAACAGGTGTAACAGGTGTAACGATGCGAGTTTTCGCGGTGTATTAACGCATGGTGTTACACCTGTTACACTTGTTACACCTGTTACACCTGTTACACCCCATTTTAGCGCGACCTCGCCCCGCGCGATTTCTCCCCAACGCGCCAGCGTATTAGCCTTCATCGCTCCCCTCCCCCGTCAGGATCGCTGCCGTTATGACGTAAGCTCTCAAAGTGATGCCGCCGACGCGAACGGATGACTGCAACTTTCCGCATGATTGTGTCCGCAGCATCCCCCTATCGGCGAGCACGCGCGCGACGAGTTGAGCGTCATGCCCGGCGCAAATCTCAACCCGCCACACCTGCGGAAAAATCCACCACTCGCTCTCTGTGCCCCTGCCTTTGCGATAGCCAGCCCGGTTTGCCACCGGCCGCGCATCAGCATCGTCGACGGTGCTTGCAAAGCGGGCTTCGCCGTGTTGTTCAATAAACAACCGAACCGCCTCAACCGCTTGCCTCGCTTCGACAGGTTCCGTGCCACCGCGATGTTCAATCAGCTTTGCCAGTGCCCAAGATGACGCCTCACGCACCGCGCCCATCGGCCAGGGTACGATTCCAAGACTGATCGCAAGTTCGCCAGCTGCGCATATGAGGCCGAGCCGTTGCGCGGCCCGCTCAACCTGGCTATCAGAACCAGCCGGAACTGTTTCTCTGACGAATTGCTCAATCAGCCTGCATACATCCTCGCCAGTCACGCCGTCCGCGATTAATCGTCGGACGAATTCAGGGCCAGCTGTCCCGTACTTGGAAGCCGCCGCCTGCTTAATGGACTTCGCGAGAGCGCCGGCATCATCGTCTGGTCCGCCGTTGTCAAATACTCCAAATCCTGCGCCTCGCTCAGCCGGGATGTCGAGCAACCGCGCAAGCTGCCCCGCGCGCGCCTTACAGCCCGGCGTTTCGGCCAACTTAGCGTCAACCGGCAGTTCCCCCGACGAAAGATAGAGCGCGCGCCATGACTTCGGATCACGCGCCGAACCATCTTTGGCCGCCCGTTGTTTGCCTTGTCCATTGGCAAGCATGTAGACGGCTTGTTGTGCTTCGCGGGCGTCCAATTGGCCGAGTTCGTCAAGCACCATAAGGGTATCATTGGACTGCGCCGCCGCGCCTTCTTGTCCGTTCGCCGTCGCGCGCCACGTTCTAACGTAGCCACCGTTTTCCTTTTCACCGCGCCCCCAAACGCTCGCGGCCGCTTGCAGGCATGTCGTTTTGCCCCGGCTTGATTGCCCGAACAGATTGAGGCCCCCACCTTCAAGTCCGGCCGAGATACAACAGCGGCCCCGCAAACGCAGTTGATATGACGAGCATTGGGATTATATGATCCGCCGTCAGCGTAGCGACGCCATCCTGCCATTCGGCAAGGGTGCCTTTCGCCTCATATGGCCCGTGCGCCGTGCCGTCGAGCAGCACTCGGCCGACACTTTTACGGCTGATGCTCTCGCTCGGCAGCACGAATACGCTTTCGCCGGCGATTTCATGCCAACCCGTGCGGTGCACCACCGTTACGCGCGCCGTCGTTTGCGCACCTGAAAGATAGTTGGCTAATTCGCGCTGCTTGCTTCGGACAATTTGAAGCCCGTCGGCCGCCAAGCGGTGCGCAAATAGCCGCGACGTCAGCCTGCAGAACCTCGTCTGCAACGAATTTCTCATGCGTCCGCCCATCCAAATCGCGCCAGCGCAGAAAACGTCCCCAGGCGCGCCCGTGCGGATCGCGTCCAAGCCCAAGAATCTCGAACGATGCGGATACCCGCACGATTTCAATTGTCGAATTGTCACCACGACCTCGCTTAACTTCAGTATAAAGGCCATCCGCATTCATTTTGTATTTTCCAAACGATATATAAAACTGGGCGTTTTCGGCTGCATCGAACGGCTTGGCACACGCGACGCCCGACCTCTCCAACGCAGCCATGTCGGCCCATTCGGTTATCGCGTCGACCGCGTCCCATCCATGTTTCGTCGGTTCACGTTTACCGCCATCAGGCGCAGTCCGCGCGAGCGCCGCCGCGTCAATGACAGACACCTCGCAACCGAGCGCCGCCAGCATTGCACCGACTTTCGCGGCATAGGTGCGCCCAGGCGTATCATCGTCGGGCCAAATCAGAACCTTGCGCCCGCGGAGCACGCTCCAGTCCGCCTTATCGGCCGCGTTCGCCCCACCGGGCGAAGTCGTCGCCACCGCCTTCGGAAAAATCAGCGACGCAGCATCGGCGGACTTCTCGCCCTCGCAAACCACCACCGTCGCGTCGGGCCGTTGCGGCCAATTTGTCAAGATTGTAGAGCGGGCGCGGTGCTGGAACCGACTTCCAGCGCCAGTGCAAGCCTTGCGTGTCACGCCACAGAGTCAGCGGCCAGAATTCCTTAACGCCGTCGGGCTTTTCGAATCGCGAATCCAGAACAGCACCGCGCCGGTAGCATCGCGATAGCACCACCGTGCCGACGGCAGCCCAGTCGAAATGTGTTGTCTGGCATCGGTGGCGCGTTCGGCCGGAACCGGCAACACAAGCTCGCCATCGGACGACGGCGTAGCCACCGGGTCAATTTCATCGGCCTTGAGCGACGCGAATGGTGCGATCAACTTCGGCAATGTCATCCATGGCGCGCGCCCTCCGATATGCCGAGTGCTTCCGCCAGTCGTCGGGCTGCCTCTGATTGGCGAAGTCCGAACAAGTAGGCGGCCAACGACACCGCGTCGCCGCCCTTGTCGCCGGTGGCGAAGTCGGCCCATCGGCCGGTTTGCAAATTGACTTTGAACGAACCGACCGCCGATCCGCCCGCGTCGGGTTCAAGGCGACATACTCGCTACCGATACGCTTTCCGCCTGGCAACCAACGGGCACACAGCGCCGGCAGGGCGGGGAGTGCAGCCGCATTGATTTTCGAGAAGTCGAGGGAGCGGCGCATCATTCGCAGCCCTCCCGCAATAGGCGCTGTGCCTCCTCGGCAGGGACTAGCCGACGGCCGCCGATAACGATGGTTTTGATTTTGCCGTCGCGGACCAGTTCATAAAACTTCGTGCGTCCAATGCCCATGCTTCTGCAAAAGAGCTGAACACGAAAGGCCAGTCGATTTGTCGCTGATGGTTCGTGGTGCGTTTTCATTGCCCGCCTCGATTCGATTGCGTGCGGACAACTTCGAACTGCTACGAGGGAATTAATAGTCTCAAAATAAGTGACGATTCCTTCCCAACCGGTCGGTACGCGCCTTCCGTATGGCTCGTCTGATTCCTTCGCGCCCACCGGCACCGATGCTAGATTTGGCGCCAAAGCGAGGGTCGAGATACAGCAAGTGGGCAATTTCTTTGTCTGTTATATTAGGCTTTTTTTCCTTCAAATGCTCAACTTCGGCGCTCAACAGCTCTAGTCTTTTCTCATCCCATTTTTTTGGTGCACTAGCCTTCCGACGAGGGCGTCTTCCGAATTCGATATAGGCGAAGAGTGATGCTAGGAGTCGCCAGGAAAGTGGATCGTCGGGGTCAAGCTTGAGCTCGTGAAATGCAGTGCTTAATGCGTCGCAAAAAGGATCGTCACCTCCTAAATGAAAAGCCGCTCTGTATAATTTTACTAACTCTTTGGGTCGTAGATTATGTTTGACTTCATGTTGAACAAAAACTCCTCTATGCATTCGGCCTTCTTGGTCGCGCCAACGTAGAAGTCGGCCGTGCGAATCGCGCGAGGGAGTCGGAAAACGATAAAATCCAAATTCTGCTGCTTGAGCTGAAATCACCTCACAAGCTAATTTAAAAAAAGTCTCGTACCGAATTGATGGAGTAAACATCTCCTTCCGCCTGTTAAGGCGTGTGTCGTTCCGATTCGGCATATTGGCCCCTGGATTTCAGGCCTTAGTTTTATCGCTCGCGCGTATCGTTCGCGCCATGTTCGCGCAAAACTCCAACAGTGCTCCCCAGGCTTTTCGAGGAAGAAACACTGGTGCTGGTTTCGTGCGGGTAGGAAGGGGGGTAGTGTAGATTAAAAAACCTATCTACTTGAATTTATTGCGAAACATTCCCCTTGTGGCGGAGAGAGTGGGATTCGAACCCACGATACGGTTTCCCGTATACACGCTTTCCAAGCGTGCGCCTTAAGCCACTCGGCCATCTCTCCGGCGCCCGTGTCATGAAGGCGCACGCATCATTTTGCAAGCCAGATGCGCGCCGGAGGCGCGCTTGTGCGCCTTAAGCCATTTAGGCCTCTCTCCGGCGCCTTTCTCATGGCGACGCGCGGGGTTTTTTGCAAGCCGCGAGGCCCCTGGCGCGCGCCTCAGTTGAAATGCCGGACCCGGCCGGCCTCTGTGGCGTCATAGCCGGTCAGTTCCGCTGCGCGGTCGCGAAAGCCCGGGGTGCGGAAAAATTCGAACAGCGCCTGCGGGCCCGGCATGAAGCTGTCACGCTGGCGCAACGCCAGGTCGAAGCGCTCCCATGTCAGCGGAAGAAAATCGAGGCCGGCCGACAGCGCCACGGCCCGCGTGGCGATGCCGCAATCGGCGCGGCCGGTGCGGACCGCCTGCGCGATGTCCGGGCCGGTCGGGCAGGGCGGCTTGACGGTGTTCAGTGCATCGAAGGCGATGCCGGCCTTCGCCAGCAAGGCGAGCAGCAGCAGTTGCGCACCGGCGCCGTTGGGGCGGAGCGCGATCCGGGCCCGTCGCCCGGCTGCCGAGGCGATATCCGTCAGCTTCAGCGGATTGCCCGGCGCGATCAGCAGGCCCTGCTCGCGCCGGACGAAGGCGATGAGGACTGCGTCGTGCAGGCCCGCGGCGCCGGCGATCGCATCAACATTGGCGCGGTCGTCGTCGCCCTCGATCCGGTGGATGTGAATGGCGGCCGCCGCAACTTCGCCGCGGGCCAGCCGTCCGAGGCCCGCCTCGCTGCCCTCCGGCAGGCTCGCGAGCCCGCAGCCGCTTTCGCGCAGCGCCCATTCGAGCAGCGGATCGTGGCTGCCGCCGACGATCGGAGGCGCGGGCTGGTGGCGCGCGGCCATGGCCGGCAGGCCGGCGGCGACCCAGCGGTCGAGCGCCGTCTTGGGGAACAGCCAGCGGCCGGTCACCTTGCTGCACGGCACCGCGCCATGGGCCACGAGCTCGTAGAGCTTGCGCTCCGACATGCGCAGGTAGGCCGCGGCTTCGTCGGTGGTGAGGAGGTCGGGCACCTGTGCCTTTATGTATAAACCTGCAGATTTTCCGACGTTTGACCAAAATTGGCGTGGATGCAAGAAAATACAGCCAACTTACCGCTCAAATTCAGCAATGGGATCAATGCAGACCGACGCTTCCGCCCTTCAGCTTGTGCTGGGCGCCGACCCGGCGCTGCTGGCGATCGTCGGTCTCTCTCTGACGGTCAGTCTGGCCGCGGTCGGCATCGCCACGTTGATCGGCCTGCCGCTGGGCGCCGCCGTCGCGCTGCTGCGCTTTCCGGGCCGCGAGGCCGTGATCGTCACGCTCAATGCGCTGATGGGCCTTCCCCCGGTGGTGGTCGGGCTTGCGGTCTATCTGCTGTTGTCGCGCTCCGGGCCGCTCGGATCGTGGGGGCTGCTGTTCACGCCCCAGGCGATGGTGATCGCGCAGGCGATCCTGGTGACGCCGATCATCGCGGCGTTGGCGCGGCAGACCATCGAGGATCTCTGGCTCGAGTACCGCGACGAACTTGCCGCGATGAATGTCGGCCCGGCGCGGCGGCTCACGACGCTGATCTGGGACGCGCGATTCAGCCTCGTCACCGCGTTGCTCGCGGGCTTCGGCCGGTCGGCCGCCGAGGTGGGCGCCATCATCATCGTCGGCGGCAATATCGAAGGCTTCACCCGCACGATGACCACGGCCATCGCGCTCGAAACCTCGAAGGGCGATCTGCCGCTGGCGATGGGGCTCGGCATCGTGCTGATCGCGATCGTCATCGTCATCAATGCGCTCGCCTGGTTCGCCCGCCGGGCCGGCGAACGGCTCGCCGGGTGACCGACATGCGCGCGCCCGCAACCGACCTTCCGATCGTCCTGCAAGACGTCAGCTACCGCGTGCGCGATACCGCGATCCTCGACCGCATCTCGCTCAGCTTTGTGCCCGGTGCGCCGACCGTGCTGATCGGCCCGAATGGCGGCGGCAAGACCACGCTGATGCGGATCGCGATGGGGCTGGTCGAGCCGACCGGCGGGCAGGTCAGCTTCGGCGGCCGCACCGGCGTGCCGCCGACGCGGCGCGCCATCGTGTTGCAGCGGCCGGTCATGCTCCGGCGCAGCGTGTCGGGCAATCTCAACTATGCGCTGGCCGGCGCAGGCGTCGCGCGCGCGGACCGCGCGGCGCGCGTCGCCGATCTGCTCGGCACCGTCGGGCTTTCCGGTCTGGAGGAACGGGCCGCGCGGCGGCTTTCCGGCGGCGAGCAGCAGCGGCTGGCGCTCGCGCGTGCGCTCGCGCGCGACCCGCAGGTCCTGTTCCTCGACGAGCCGACCGCGAGCCTTGACCCGGCCTCCACCAAGGCGGTCGAGGACGTCATCTCGGGAATCGCCGCGCGCGGCATCAAGGTGGTGATGTCGACGCACGATCTCGGCGAGGCGCGCAGGCTTGCCGGCGAGATCGTGCTGATCCATCGCGGCCGCGTTCTGGAAAGCGGACCGGCCGGGGAATTCTTCGCCGGTCCAAGAACGCAGGAAGCCCGCCGCTTCATCGGCGGCGAACTGCTGGTTTGACGTTCAACAAAGCAACACGGGAACGAACACCGCCATGCAAATTCGCGCCATACAATCCCGCCGCACCGTGATCGGCTTTGCCGCGCTCGCATTGCTCGCGGGGGTCGCGCCCGCATCCGCGCAGGACAAATCGATCGTGGTTTCCTCGACCACATCGACACAGGACTCAGGCCTGTTCGGCCACATCCTGCCGATGTTCAAGGCCAAGACCGGCATCGACGTGAAGGTGGTGTCGCAGGGCACCGGCCAGGCGCTCGACACCGGCCGCCGCGGCGACGCGGACGTGGTCTTCGTGCATGCCAAGCCGCAGGAAGAGAAGTTCGTCGCCGACGGCTTCGGCGTGAAGCGCCATGCGGTGATGTACAACGACTTCGTCCTGATCGGGCCGAAGAGCGATCCGGCCGGCGCCAGGGGCAAGGACATCGTCGCGGGACTCAAAGCGATCAAGGGGAAGAGCGCGCCATTCATCTCGCGCGGCGACCGTTCCGGCACGCATGCGGCCGAGCTTTCGCTCTGGAAGGTCGCCGGCATCGACATCGCGGGCGCCGACAAGGGTCCCTGGTACAAGGAGATCGGCCAGGGCATGGGCGCCGCCCTCAACACGGCGTCCGCGTCAAACTCCTATGTGCTGGCCGACCGCGGCACCTGGCTGTCGTTCCGCAACCGCGGCGATCTCGACATCGTCGTCGAGGACGACGACAAGCTGTTCAACCAGTACGGCGTGATCCTGGTGAATCCTTCGAAGCATGCGCACGTCAAGAAAGACTTCGGCCAGGCGTTCGTCGACTGGCTGGTGTCGCCGGAGGGCCAGAAAGCGATTGCCGACTACAAGATCGGCGGGCAGCAACTGTTCTTCCCCAACGCCACTGCGCCGGGCGCGTGACCGGCGGCACCACTGGCGCGCTTCGGAAAACGCCGGTCCGGAGGTATCGTGCCGCTCCCGGATGGGAGCGGACGCCGTGACCGACACCAAACTGACACTGCGGATCGACTTTGGCGCGCGCCGGTCGGTCGGGCCCGGCAAGATCCGCCTGCTTGAGGCCATCGGCGCCACCGGCTCGATTGCGAAGGCCGGCCGGTCGCTCGGCATGTCCTACCGCCGGGCCTGGCTGCTGATCGACGACATGAACCGGTGCTTCCGCCATGCGGTCATCAATGCGAAGCCCGGCGGCTCGCAGGGCGGCGGAGCGGTTCTGACGAGATTCGGCTCTGAGTTGATCCGCGACTACCGCGCCATCGAGCGGGCCGCGGTGAAGTCGGCGAAGACGAAGTTGCGCGGCCTCGAATCCGCGTTGGAGAAACCGCGCAAGGCGGGCGGGACCGGGCCCCGCAAGATCTCGGTTCGCGGCACGAAGCGATGAGGCAGGCGATGCAACTTGACCGGCGGGCGCTGATGCTGGGCGGCTCGGCCGCGCTGCTTATGCCGCGCGCCGGCCGTGCCGCGGCCGTCACCGATGCGGCGGGCCGCGCCGTGCCGGTGCCGGAAAAGGTCGCCCGCGTGTTTCCGGCAGGACCGCCGGCCGCGATCCTTCTCTATACGCTGGCGCCCGATCTGCTGCTCGGCTGGCCGCGGGCCAACCGGCCGGAAGAATGCATCTACATGCTGCCGGATGTCTGCGCCCGACCCGAAATCGGCCGCATCACCGGACGCGGCAACACCGCCAATCTCGAAGTCGTTCTCGCGCTCAAGCCGGATCTGATCCTCGACGTCGGCTCGACCGCGCCGACCTTCGTGTCGCTCGCGACGCGCGTGCAGGAGCAGACCGGCATTTCCTACGCGCTGCTGGATGGCCGGTTCGATGCGATTGCGCCCACCTATCGCAAGCTGGGCGAACTGGTGCATCGCAGGTCGCGGGCGGAAGCCCACGCGCGCTATGCCGAGGAAACCATGGCGACGATCCGGCTGCGGATCGACAAGGTGCCGCAGAACCGGCGGCCGCGCGTCTATTACGCGCGCGGGCCGCGCGGGCTCGAGACCGGATTGGGCGGCTCGATCAATGTCGAGACCATCGAATTCCTCGGCGCGCAGAACGTGGCGGCCCAACGGAAAGGCGGGCTTGCCAACGTCTCGGTCGAGCAGGTGCTGCTGTGGAATCCCGATGTGATCGTCACCATCGACCGCGATTTCGCGGCGAATGTGCGCAGCGATCCGGTCTGGTCGTCGATCGCCGCGGTCCGGTCGGGCCGGGTGCATCTGTCGCCGAAAATACCGTTCGGCTGGGTCGACTTCCCGCCGTCGGTCAACCGGCTGATAGGATTGTGGTGGCTCGCGAAGATCCTCTACCCGGAGCAGTTTCCGGAGGACATCCGCACGCTGACCCGCGATTTTTACACGCAGTTCTATCACATGACGCCGAGCGACGCGCAGATTGACCATGTGCTCGCCGGGCGGGACTGATACTTTTCCGGTATGACCCGAAGCGCCGCGTCCGGCCTCTTGATCGCTCTCGCCGTTCTGGTCGCGGGGCTGCTGCTCGCGTTCACGGTCGGACGTTATCCTGTCGGTCTCGGCGATCTCTGGAATGTCCTGGCGGGGAAGCTGACCGGCAGCCCTGCCGGCGTGCCCGCCGCGGTGGAGAACGTCATCTGGCAGGTGCGCGGTCCGCGCGTGATGGCCGCGGCGCTGGTCGGCGCGGCGCTGGCGGTGGCCGGCACTGCGTTTCAGGGCCTGTTCCGCAATCCGCTGGTGTCGCCCGACATTCTCGGCGCGTCGTCGGGCGCGGCGCTTGGCGCCGTGCTCGGCATTTTCTTTTCGCTCAGCGTGCTGGCGATCCAGGCCTTCGCATTCGTCGGCGGCTTGATTGCGGTCGCCGCGGTCTATGCCATCGGTTCTGCGGTGCGTTCGCGCGATCCGATCCTGGTGCTGGTGTTGACCGGGGTGGTGATCGGCGCGCTGCTCGGCTCGGGTGTCGGTCTCGTGAAGTATCTGGCGGACCCTTACAACCAGCTTCCGGCGATGACGTTCTGGCTGCTCGGCAGTCTCGCCGCGACCGGCGTTGCCGATCTCGTGCCGCTGCTCGGGCCCGTGGCAACCGGCACGGCGGTGCTGGTGGCGTTGCGCTGGCGGATGAACGTGATGTCGCTGCCGGACGAGGAGGCGAGGGCGCTCGGCGTTCCGACCGGGCCGCTCCGCGTGGCGATCGTCGCCGCGGCGACCCTGGTGACGTCGGCGAGCGTCGCGACCGCGGGCATCATCGGCTGGGTCGGCCTGGTGATCCCGCACATGGCGCGCTCGCTGGTCGGCCCGGATTTCGCCCGGCTCCTTCCCGCCGCGGCACTGCTCGGCGGCGGCTTCCTGCTGGTGATCGACACGCTCGCCCGCACCATGGCGCCGATCGAGATTCCGCTGGGCATTCTCACCGCGCTGATCGGCACGCCGTTCTTCATATGGCTGCTGGCCAGCGTTTCGAAGACGTGGTCGTGACCATGCAGCTCTCCGGCCACGATCTCAGCATCGGCTACAGCGACCGCCTGGTCGGCGAGCATCTCGATGTGCGGCTTGCCACGGGAGAAGTCCTGGCGCTGCTCGGTCCGAACGGCGGCGGCAAGACCACGCTGCTGAAGACCCTGCTCGGCCTGCTCGCGCCGAAAGCCGGCGAGGTGCGGCTCGGCGACAAGGTGCTTTCGAGCTACGGCAGCCGCGAGCGCGCCCGGCTGATCGCCTATGTGCCGCAGTCGCACGCGGCGACCTTCGCGTTCACGGTCGAGACCGTCGTGCTGATGGGCCGAACTGCGCATGGCAATCTGTTCAGCCGGCCGACCGAAGCGGATCGCGCGGTCGCAGCCCGCGTGCTGGAGCGTTTAGGCATCGCGCATCTTGCCGGACGCCCTTACACCATGATCTCCGGCGGCGAGCGGCAACTCGCGCTGCTGGCGCGCGCGCTCGCCCAGGAGCCGCAGTTCATCGTGCTGGACGAGCCGACCGCGAGTTTCGACTTCGGCAACCAGGGCAAGGTGATGCGCGAGATCCGCGCGCTGGCGGCGTCCGGCCACGGCGTGCTGTTCACCACCCACGACCCGAATCACGCCATGCGCGCCGCCGACCGTGCGTTCCTGCTGCGCCAGGGCACGAGCCTCGCCGAGGGTGCGACCGGCGCGGTGCTGACCCGCACGCAACTGGAGGCGCTGTACGGCGCCCCGGTCGATATCGTCACCGATACGCACTCCGGTATCAGCGCATTTCTGCCGGGTTAAGCGCAGCCGGGCGGAATAAACGGCCGGCCGGCGTGTTGATCCAGGTGCTAATGCCATTAAGATGCCCGCCGGGCATTGCTTCAGGGATCACTCGCATGAAAATCCATATTCTGGTGGCGGCCCTCGTTGCTTCTGTTGCGCTGGCCATGCCGGCCGATGCGGCCTCCAAGAAAAAGAAGAAGACGTACCACCGCACGCAGTCCGGCGCGGTGCACTACAAGCAGAACAATTTCAGCGACGTCTATGTCGGCAACGAGCTGGTGGGCCGCGATCCCGATCCGTCGATCCGCGCCTTCATGCGTCGCAATCCGCACATCTGGGACGGGCCCGAGTAGGAAGGCGCTTCACGACGTATGAGCAAGATCAAAGTGATGAGTGCGGGCGCGGTCGAAGGCCCGGTCACGGAGCTTGCTCCGGCGTTCACAAAAGCCAAAGGAATCGATGTCGATCTGAACTTCAACACCGTCGGCGCGCTGAAAGCGCGCTTTGAGGGTGGCGAGAAGACCGACGTCATCATCCTGTCGTTTCCGGCGATTGAAGCGGTCGAGAAGCAGGGCCGTGTCGTCTCCGGCAGCCGGACCGATCTCGGCCTTGCCACATGCGGCGTCGCCGTGCGCGACGGCATGATGATGCCGAACATCGCGACGGTCGACGGCTTCAAGCGGATGCTGAAGTTCGCGGTTTCGATTGCTGCCAACGATCCGGCGCATGGCGGCTCGTCCGGCATTTATCTCGCCGACCTGCTGAAGCGCATCGACCTGTCCGCCGAAGTGTCGCCGAAGCTGAAGCTCTACAAGACCGGCCGCGAGTGCGCGCTCGCTTTGGTGCGCGGCGAGGCCGAGATCGGCATCACCTTCACCAGCGAGTTCATCGCCGTGCCGGGCACCCGCGTGGTCGGCGCGCTGCCGCATGAGATCGCCTATGTGAACGGCTATGCCGGGGCGATTGCGAAGGATGCCGCAGTGGAGCCGGCCCGCGCGTTCCTGTCGTTCCTCACCGAGCCCGAATCGCGCGTCTGCTTTGCGCGCTACGGCCTCGGTTAAATATATGAATTGAAAAGACTATTTGCCTCGCTATGGGCCGGCGGCGCGGCCCTATATAAGAAAGCGATGCGCAAGCCGAAAAACTATCTCATCAAGCCCGACCCGCTCGATCCGCGGCTGACCGAGCGCGTCACCGGTGTCGATCAGACCGGCGCCAAGGTCGAGACGGCGGTCATCGTCGAGCGCGCGCTGACGATCTTCCTCAATTCGCAGGAGATCGTCACCGCGATGACGATCGGCGACTATCCGGAATATCTCGCCATCGGCTACCTGCTCAACCAGCACATGCTGCTGCCGAACGACACCGTCACCGCGGTTGACTACGACGAGGATCTCGCGGTGGTCGTGGTGCGCACCAAGCGCAAGACCAATTACGAGAAGAAGCTGAAGAAGAAGGTGCAGACCTCGGGCTGCGCGCAGGGCACGGTGTTCGGCGATCTGATGGAGGCGCTGGAGGACGTCAAGCTGCCGGACGCCGAGCTTCGCACCTCCTGGCTCTATTCGCTGACCAACAAGATCAACACCACGCCGTCGCTCTATCTCGAAGCCGGCGCGATCCACGGCTGCGTGCTCGCGACCGAGGACCGGCCGCTGGTCTATATGGAAGACGTCGGGCGTCACAACGCCGTCGACAAGATCGCCGGCTGGATGTTCAAGCACCGCGTGCGGCCCGACGACAAGATTTTCTACACCACCGGCCGCCTCACCTCGGAAATGGTCATCAAGACCGTGCGCATGGGCATTCCGATCCTGGTGTCGCGCTCGGGCTTTACAGCGTGGGGCGTGGAGCTTGCGCGCAAGGCCAACCTGACCCTGATCGGACGCGCGCGCGGCAAGCGCTTCACCGCGCTCGCGGGCGAGAGCCGGATCGTGTTCGACCAGGATCTCGCCTACGTCGAGGAAGAGAGCGCCAAACACCGGCGCAAAGCGGCGGTGCATGACGACTGAGAGCGCAACGCTGGGTCTCGTTCTGGCCGGCGGGCTTGCGCGGCGAATGGGCGGCGGCGACAAGCCGCTGACCAAGATCGGCAATCAAACCATCCTCGCGCGCGTGCTCGAACGGCTCACGCCGCAATGCTCACGGCTGATTCTCAACGCCAACGGCGACCCGGCGCGCTTCGCCGACACCGGCCTGCCGGTTATCGCCGACGACGTGCCGGATTTTGCAGGCCCCCTGGCCGGCATTCTCGCGGGCCTCGACTGGGCCGCGGCGAATGCGCCGGACATCGCCACTGTGGCGAGCGTGCCGGGCGACTGCCCGTTCCTGCCGCGCGATCTGGTCGCACGGCTGCACCGGGCCCGCGCCGAAGCCGGACAGCCGCTCGCCTGCGCACGTTCGGGCGAGTGGCGGCACCCGGTGGTCGGGCTGTGGCCGGTGGCGCTGCGCGGCGATCTGCGCCGGGCGTTGACGCAGGAGGGGTTGCGCAAGATCGAGATCTGGACGGCGCGGCATGGCGTCGCGCTGGCGGACTGGCCCGACAAGCCGGTCGACCCGTTTTACAACGTGAATACGCCGGAAGACGCGGCCGCGGCCGGAGATCTTGCGGCGCAGTATCCGGATGCCTGAACCCTTGCTTAGATGGCCCCGTAGATCATAATGATTCCAACCCATGGACTGGGGCTATGGGAGCCGGAGGGATGCCATGAAGAGCTTTATTGTCGCCTGCATCGCGCTTGTCGTGATTGCCGTCGGCGCCGCCGTCGTGCTGGATCGTTTCCAGAAGCCGGCCGAACAGGCCTATGCCACGACCGGCGCTCGTATCTGAGCGCACCACGCGTCAGCCCATCAGGGTCGCGTATGAGAGAAACCCGACGGTCGAGCCCGGCTCGGCCGTCGTCGTGTCTTCGGGAAACTCGGCAAGCCCGTCGGTCTCGGTCAGCGAGGTCAGCACCCCCGCGCCATCCTGTGGATGCTTGAACGCCTCGATGGTGCCGTCCGCGGCGGGGCGAAGCGCCACGCGCACATACTCCCTACGTCCGGTCTTCTTCCTGTAGGGGAAGGCGAGCCGCACCGGCAGCGCGGTGAGCGGCTCAGGCGCCGCGCCGGCGAGCTTCAGGAACAGCGGACGCACCACGCGCGCAAAGGTGATGAAGGCCGCGACCGGATTGCCCGGCAGGCCGACGAACGCGGCCGCCACGCCCGGGTTTCCCCCCGGCACGACGCCCATCGCCACCGGCCGCCCGGGCTTGATCGCGACGCGCCAGAACACCAGCCGGCCGATCTTCTCGATGGCGCTGCGCACATGGTCGGCTTCGCCGGTCGAGACGCCGCCCGAGGTCAGCACCAGGTCGTGATCGCGCGCGGCGCTGGCCAGCGCGCTCTCCAGCGCCGCCGGATCGTCCTTGAGGATGCCGAGATCGGTCACCGCCGCGCCGAGCCGCTCCAGCATGCCGTCGAGCAGATAGCGGTTGGCGTCGTAGAGCGCGGCGGCGGGCCGCGGCTTGCCCGGATCGACGATCTCGTCACCGGTCGAGAACAGCGCAACCCGCACCCTCCGGCGCACCGTCAGCGAGGTCAGGCCGACGGCCGCCGCCAGCGCGACGTCCTGGGCCGCGAGCCGCCGCCCGGCGGGCAGCAGCACGGCGTCCTTGCGCACATCCTCGCCGGCGAGCCGCCGGTTGGCGCCGGGCTTGAGGCCGGGCGGAACGACGACGGCGTCCCCCTCGGTGCGCACGTCCTCCTGCATGAACACGGTGTCGGCGCCGGGAGGCATCGGCGCGCCGGTGAAGATGCGCGTCGCCTGGTGCGCGCCGAGCGGCGCCGCCGCCGCGCTGCCCGCGGTCATGCGGCCGGTGACGAGGAGTTTCGTTTCCCCTTCGGGATCGAGATCGCCGTGGCGGACCGCGTAGCCGTCGACCGCGGAATTGTCGAACGGCGGCAGGTCGAGCGGCGCGATCACGTCTGCGGCCAGCACCCGTCCGCGCGCCGCCGCAAGGCTCACCGCCTCTGTTTCGCCCACCGCCTGCACGCGCTCCGCGATCATCCGCTCCATGTCCTGGATCGGCAGGAGCGGACCCGAGAACGCGAAGCAGTCGTCGGTGAGCTGCGCCATCAGGCTCTCCGCATCGCCTGCGCCGCGCTCTGCAGCGGCGTCGCGTGCTTCAGCAGCACGTCGGCGATCTGCTCGATGTCGTCGAGATCGACCACAGGCACGCTCGCCTGTGGCAACGCCGTATCCGACGCGATCGCGATGATGTGCGGATCGTCGGGATGAATCAGCGGCTTGCCGTTCGCCGCGCGGTGGATCTCGACCTTGGGGAAGGCGTCGCGCTTGAAGCCCTCGACCAGCACCAGGTCGACCGGCGAGAGCTTGGTGAGCAGATCCGGCAGGTCCCACTCCGGCTCGTCGCGCAACTCGTGCAGCACCGCAAAGCGCTTCGCCGAGCTGATCACCACCTCGGTCGCGCCGGCCAGCCGGTGCATGAACGAATCCTTGCCCGGCTGGTCGAGGTCGAAGCCGTGGTGCGCGTGCTTGAGCGTGGAGACGCGCTGGCCCCGCGCGATCAGGCACGGCAGCACCTTGGTGATCAGCGTGGTTTTGCCCGAGCCGCTCCAGCCGGCGAGCCCGACGATGCGCATTTGGCCGTTCATGGGGCGTCTATATAGCAAAAGCGCCCGGCGGGGGACCCGCCGGGCGCTCGATTGGGGCCTGTTCGGCCGGTCTATTCGGCAGGGCTATTCAGCGGGGGTGGCTCGGGGCGTCGCGCCCGAGGGAGCGCGGTTCTTTTCCTGCTCCAGCCACAGCGCGTGGTGCTGCTTCGCCCAGTTCTCGTCCACCTCGCCGGTGCCCATCGCCTCGAAGGCGCCCTCCATGCCGATGGTGCCGATGTAGATGTGCGCCAGCATCGCCGCGATGAACAGCGCCCCCACGCAGCCGTGCAGCACCTGGGCGGTCTGCATTCCCGAAATGCCGGTGCCGTAGAACGGGAACATCAGCAGATAGCCGGTCACCGCCGAGAGGCCGCCGCCGATGACGACGATCCAGTAGATCATCTTCTGGCCGGCGTTGAACTTGTAGGCCGGCGGGTGATCGTTGCCGACGATGCCGCCGCCGCGCTTGATCCAGGCCATGTCCGTGCTGTTGGGGATGTTGTTGGCGATCCACATCAGCAGGATCAGCACGACGCCGATGGTGAAGGGGAAGCTCAGGTAGTTGTGGGCATACTTGCCCCACTGCGACCACGTTGCGAACGCCTCGGGGCCGAGCACCGGCAGGAGCAGCGCCCTGCCGAACGTGATGTTGAGGCCGCTCAGCGCCAGCACGATGAAGCAGGTCGCCGTCATCCAGTGCACGGTGCGCTCGAACGCATTGAAGCGCACCACCGTGCGTCCGGATCGCCCGGCTTCGATCTTCACCATGCCGCGCACCAGGTAGAACAGCACCAGGATCGCCAGCATGCCGAGGATGGCGATGGCGCCGAGCCAGCGCAGCGTGACCTCGTGGAACTCCCGCCAGGTCTGGCCGGCCGGCTGGATCAGCGTGCCGGACTTGGCGTCCGGAATGCTGACACGGCCGCTGATCGCGCCGCCGCCGCCCGGACCCGGCGCCTGCAGCGCGTCGAGCAATTTCTGTTCGTTGACCGAGCTTGCGGTCGGATTGACCTGCGACGGCTGCTGGGCGGAAACCGGTCCGGCCAGCGCGAACACAAGAACCAAAGCCAGTGCGCCGATGACAGTACGAGCGTGTGCCAGCAATTTTGCCATGCCACGTCCTCCTTGTTCTTTTGCCCCCTGGAAGACTCGTGCGGCGCCGCGCTTGCGATGCGGCGCCGCCGTTCGATCGTTCAAGTCGCGATGGTTTCCTTGTAGGCCGTCTTCCAGCCCCAGGCGCCCGAGCCGTAGCCGCGCTTCACCACGCGCTCCTTGTAGATCTGCGCGATGATCTCGCCGTCGCCGGCGAGCAGCGACTTGGTCGAGCACATCTCGGCGCACAGCGGCAGCTTGCCTTCGGCGAGCCGGTTCGAGCCGTACTTGTCGTACTCGGCCTGCGAGCCGTCCGCCTCCGGGCCGCCGGCGCAGTAGGTGCACTTGTCCATCTTGCCGCGCGAGCCGAAGTTGCCGACCTTCGGATATTGCGGCGCGCCGAACGGGCACGCGTAGAAGCAATAGCCGCAGCCGATGCAGAGGTCCTTGGAGTGCAGCACGACCGCGTCGGCGGTGGTGTAGAAGCAGTTGACCGGGCAGACCGCCGCGCAGGGCGCGTCGGTGCAGTGCATGCAGGCCATCGAGATCGAACGCTCGCCGGGCTTGCCGTCATTGATGGTGACGACACGGCGGCGGTTGATGCCCCACGGCACCTCGTGCTCGTTCTTGCAGGCGGTGACGCAGGCGTTGCATTCGATGCAACGGTCGGCGTCGCAGAGGAATTTCATACGGGCCATTGTCGTTGCTCCTTATGCCGCGCGGACCTGACAGAGGGTCGCTTTGGGTTCTTGCATGCCGGTCACCGGATCGAAGCCGTAGGTCGTGAGCGTGTTGACGCTCTCGCCCAGCACGACCGGATCGGTGCCCTTCGGATAGTTGCCGCGCTGATCGACGCCCTGGAACCAGCCGGCGAAGTGGAACGGACACCAGGTCACGCCCTTGCCGACACGCTCCGTCACAAGCGCCTTCATGCGCGCCTTCGAGTTCGAGCTCGGCGCCGGTGACCCAGACCCAGCCGCCGTCCTTGATGCCGCGCTCGGCCGCGTCCGCGGGGTTGATCTCGATGAACATGTCCTGCTGAAGCTCGGCGAGCCATTTGTTGGATCGCGTCTCTTCGCCGCCGCCTTCGTATTCGACGAGACGGCCCGAGGTGAGGATCAGCGGGAAGTTCTTGGCGATGCCCTTCTCCACCGCCGCCTTCTGCACGTCGAAGCCGATGTTCGGCATGCGGAACTGAACCGCGTTCGGCAGCGTCGGATACTTGGCGACCAGTTCCGGGCGCGGCGTGTAGATCGGCTCGCGGTGGGTCGGGATGGCGTCCGGCAGGCCGAACGCATTGGCGCGCGCCTTGCCGTTGCCGTAGGGCGTGCAGCCGTGCTCGATCGCGACGCGCTGGATGCCGCCCGACAGGTCGATCGCCCAGGACACCGCGTCCGGAGTGGTCGGATTGATCTTGTTGATCACCGCGAGCTCGGCCTCGGTGAGATCCTTGTCCCAGCCGAGTTTCTTGAGCACGCCGAGCGTGAACTCCGGATAGCCGTCCTTGATCTCCGAGTCCTTGGAGTAATAGCCGTTGCCGAGCAGGCTGACCTTGCGCTTGCTGCCGTCCGGCAAGGTCTCCTCGCGCTCCAGGCCGAAGCGGGGCCGGAACGTGCCGCCGCCTTCCTTGATCGAAAGCGTGGTGTTGTAGAGCAGCGGCGTGCCGGGATGCTTGAACTCCGGCGTGCCCCAGCACGGCCAGGGCAGACCGTAGTAGTCGCCCTTGTTCGGGCCGGTCGTGGCCTTCTGGGTGAGCATGTCGAAGTCGGCCTGATGCGCCATGTGCGACTTCAGCCGCTCCGGCGACTGGCCGCAGTAGCCGGTGGACCAGCCGCCGCGGTTGATTTCGCGGAGCACGTCCTCGACCACGGGAAGGTTGTTCTCCACCTTGATGTTCTTGAACATCAGGTCGGCGAAGCCGAGCTTCTTGGCGAGGAGATACATCACCTCGTTGTCGTCCTTCGAACTCGAAGATCGGCTTGACGATCTGCTCGCCCCACTGGATCGCCCGGTTCGACGACGTGCGCGAGCCTGCGGTCTCGTAGCTGGTCGCGATCGGCAGGAGATAAGTGTTGTTCTTGCGCGCCGGCGCCAGCGCCGCCCAGGTGGTCGGATGCGGGTCGGCGACCACCAGCAGGTCGAGCGCTTCGATGCCCTTCTGCGCCTGCGGCATGCGCGTCACGGTGTTGCCGCCGTGGCCGAACACCATCATCGCCTTGATGTTGTCCTTCTGCCGACACGTCCTTCTTGTCGTACAGCGTCGCGTCGAACCAGCGGGTCGACGGGATGCCGGGCGTGTTCATCGTGTTGGTGACCTTGCCGTCGGCCGCGGTGGTCTTGTCGAAGCGTTCGACGAACCAGTCGTAGGGCACCTCCCAGACGCGCGACCAGTGCCGCCACGCGCCCTCGACCAGGCCGTAGTAGAGCGGCAGCGTCACGATATCGAGGCCGAGGTCGGTCGCGCCCTGCACGTTGGTGTGGCCGCGGAAGATGTTGGCGCCGGTGCCGGGCGCGCCGACGTTGCCGGTGGCGAGCAGCGCGATGCAGAACGCCCGCACGTTCGCGGTGCCGACGGTGTGCTGGGTCGCGCCCATGCACCAGATCAGCGTCGAAGGCTTCTCGGTCGCGAACAGTCTTGGCGACGCGCTCGAGCTGGGCGCCCGGCACGCCGGTGACGCGCTCGGTTTCTTCAGGCGTCCATTTCTCGACTTCCTTGCGGATGTCGTCCATGCCGTAGACGCGCTGCTCGATGAACTGCTTGTCTTCCCAGCCGTTCTTGAAGATGTGCCAGAGCATCCCGTAGATCACCGGGATGTCGGTGCCGGAGCGGATGCGCACGTATTCGGTGGCATGCGCCGCGGTGCGGGTCATGCGCGGGTCGATCACGATCATGTTCGCCCGCTGCATCTCCTTGCCTTCCAGCACGTGCTGCAGCGACACCGGATGCGCCTCGGCAGGATTGCCGCCCATGATGACCATGGTCTTGGCGTTGCGGATGTCGGTGTAGCTGTTGGTCATCGCGCCGTAGCCCCAGGTATTGGCTACGCCGGCGACGGTCGTCGAATGGCAGATGCGCGCCTGGTGGTCGGAGTTGTTGGTGCCCCAGAACGCGGCGAACTTGCGGTTGAGATACGCGCCTTCGTTGGTGAACTTGGCGGAGCCGAGCCAATAGACCGAGTCCGCGCCGGACTTGCCGCGGATTTCCATCAGCTTGTCGCCGATCTCGTTGATCGCGACATCCCAGGACACCTTGGTCCATTGCCCGTTCACCAGCTTCATCGGGTAGCGCAGGCGGCGGTCGCCATGCACCAGCTCGCGGGTCGCGGCGCCCTTGGCGCAGTGCGAGCCGCGGGTGATCGGCGAATCCCAGGCCGGCTCCTGGCCGACCCACACGCCGTTGACCACTTCGGCGAGCAGCGTGCAGCCGACCGAGCAATGCGTGCAGATGTTTTTGCGGATGGTGGCGCCGGACGTCACCATCGATCCTGCGGCGTCCGCCTTGCGGACGGTCGCAAGCGGCAGCGCGCCGATCGCGGCAAGGCCGCCGGCCGCGAGGCCGGAGCGGCGCAGGAAGGTGCGGCGGTCGAGTGCGCCTTGCGATTGTGTTGCCAGGGCTCCGGCGAGCGTGCCGCGGCGGGCCTGACGGTCTGTTCTCTTGATCAGCACGGGCGCCTCCTTACTTCGACGGGAACCGGTTCACGCGATAGAACGCCTTCACGTGATCGGTTTCCTTGTAGCGGGCCTTCCGCTTTTCATCGTTGCTCTCGTTGTCGGCGTGGGCCGGTGTCGCGAGCGGCGCGGCGGCGGTGGCCGCGACGCCTGCGCCTGCACCGAGCGCGCGAAGGAAGTCGCGCCGCGCGACGTTCGACTTGTCCCGTTGTTTCATCGCATTCCCTCCTTGGGATAAGCGTTGGCGCACCGCCTCACGACGGCAACGAAAACGCTTGCGTTTCTATTTCCATGAACGTGCGGCCGAGCGCGCCTACGCTTCGATACAACTTGGCGGTTTCGGCTTGCTCCAGATCGGCGAAGAACCGGCCGATCCAGGGCGAGAGATGCTTCTCGAAGATGTGTTGATCGGTCCCCTCGGGCGCCGGCAGCAGGCCGCCGATCAGGCCTGCCATGATCTCGCACAGCGTCGCGGCATGATCTTCCGGCTCGTTGTTGCCGTCGACGCGCTCGATGCCGAGTGGAGCTGAGGTCGCTGCGAAGGCGCGCCAGCGGGCGCTCGTGCAGGAAGCCGGTGAGATAATACGATGCGTAGGGCAGCAACTCGCCGCGGCCCAGCCCGATGAAGAGGTCGAAGTATTCGCGTTCGGCGCGCTCGACCGTGATTTCGCTTGCGGCTTGCGACAGGGCGGCATGAGCAACGCCAAGCGGCGTCGGATCGCCGCGCAGCTTCGAAAGCTTCTTGAGCAGTTGCTCGTTGGGTGCGCGAACCAGCAATGCCGCGAGCAGCGCGTATTCCTGGGCGCGCGCCGCCGACACTTCGTCGACCGCCACGGCTGCGGCGTTGTTTTCGCCGTAAAGATCGGGCCGCAGGATTTTCCGGTCGACGCCGGTCGCTGCCTCAACAATGAGCACGCGCTCGGCGGGTACCCGGGTCCAGTTCGATACCGACGGCTGTGAGATGCCGAGTTGCCGCGCAAGCTCGCTGATGCCGCCAACGGCCTGCACCGCTTGCTCGAGGCCTCGATCCCGCATCCCGGCTGCTCTTCTTTTTTCTTTATAATGATTGCAATTCAAAGGTATCCGCCCACCGAAGAGCGGGTCAATAGCCCGAAGCTATGGGTACTACTTTCTACTGAGGGAGAGCCCGGCCGTGGGTGCGGCGAATCTTGGTCTCATCTTCCTCAGTGGGCGGAACACTGCTGTGCGACGCAACATTACTGTTGCGATGCACAACATCCTCCGCCTCGGCTTCCGCCGGCGCGGCTGCTTCCGGGCCGCCCGCTTCCGCGACCGCCTCGGCGTCGGTTTCCGCCGGCTCAGCATCGGTGCCGGATGTAATTTTCGCCGACGGATCGGGCTGTTGCACCGAAGATGTGATGGTCGGTTCCGGCTCCGCCGCCTTGGGCTCGGCAATCTTGTTCGGTTCACTGAACAGCTGTGCGACCACTTTCCGAACGTCGAAATCCGCGGGAAGGTCGCCAAACCCTGCCATCGCCTTGGGGTCGGTGAAGTCCCAATCGTATTCCGCGAGCCCTTTGAAGTCGCGGATGGCGGGGTCGGCCGCCCACGCGCGTCGAAGCGCCGCACGGGTCAATTCCACAGGAACGCCAGGTGAAAGAAACGCGCGAACGTCGGTCGCGGCGGTGATCGAATCGAGCGACGGCAGGCTCGCGATATCGAACTTCGGCTTCGAGTCGGGCGCGGTCGACGTCTTGTCACTTGCTGGATTCGGCGGCTGCGCAATGTTTGCAGGTTCCTGGCTTGCGGATGCCTGCGCTTTGTCACCAGCCTTTTCGTCCGGCGTTTGCGTTGCGTCCTGCTCGCGAGCGGCGTCCGCAGTTTGCCGCTCCGCATCGATCTTGCGGCGCGACCAACGCTCCAAAAAACTGCCCCGGTCGTTCTCCCGGTCGGTCATGGCTCGTCCCGTCGCGCCGGAGGCCGGCGACCCAGCGCCTCCGTGTTGGCACGGTCGCGCTTCCGCTTGATGAAGACTTGGTCGACATGGTGCTCGGCGACGAAGGCTTCGACCATCTCGCGAACCGGGTCGGGCATCGGCACCGGCTCGACGATGTCGTTGCCGGCGAAGGTCATGCCCTCGCCCTCGGAGGGGTCGGCTGTCACCGTGTAGACGCCATAGGGCGGCTCCGCGCCGGTTTCGCGCAGCACCACCCAGAGCATCGGCGCGCCGCTCGCGAGATTGTCACGGTAGTTTGCCGTCTCGGTCGGATGCAATTCCACACGGGCGGTGCCCGCATAAAATGTCGTGCGGTCGCTCGCCTCCGCGATTTTGGTCCAGGGCGGCGTTCCGGGCTCGCCCGCCAGCGCCGCGGCGGGCCGCCAGATCCAGTCGATCCACGGGCTCTCGGCCTTCACGCGCTCGACGATGACGCCGACCGGTATGGACTGCAGCACGGTCATGTCACCGCCTCGAGATGCCTGATCGGCAGGCCGGTGACGAGGTTCTGCGGCTTCAGGCGCAGGATCTTGTCCTTGTCCATCGCCATGATCAGGAAGATCGGCTCGCCCTTCACCTTCTCCATGGCGACGTCGGGATTGCGGAACGTCAGCCGGTAGAGTCCGATCAGCCGGCTTTGCGTCACCTCATCGAGCTCCTCGCCGTTCCACAGCGCGTCGCCGATTTTCGTCCCGTCGGCATCGAGCCCGACATACCAGGTGAATTTTTCCTCGCGCATTTCAATCAGCGGCTCGATGTCGGCTTCGGTCGCCAGCAGGTGCCTGATCCACAGCGCGATCACGGTGCCCAGCGCCTGCAGGCCGCGGCGTCCGCCGGTGAGATCGAGCGCGACGTGGAACTGGTCGCTGTGCTCGAAGTAAAAGGCGGCGTTGTCGTCGTTCATGACGTCGATTTCGGCCTCGGCGGGAATGCCGAGCATCGAAACCAGCGGCGACGCGGGCGTTTCATTCTTGCCCGAAATGGCTTCCTCGTCGGCCGCGATCAGCGATCCCTCGTGCAGGGTCATGCGCTGCGGCCGGAAGAACAGCTCGGCGGCACGCAGCACATACGGATCGTCGCAGCCGTCGAGCGCGTTGCGCAGGATCACGTGGACCAGCTGGTTGATGAACAGGTGCGGCACCTTCAGGCCGCGCCGGACGATTTCGACATAGGCGGCTTCGATGGTGCGGTGCTTGAGCAGATGGTCGCGGAACGCCAGCATCACCTGCCAGTTCTCGCGGGCGTCGGCGTCGGCGATCGAGGCGATCTCGCCGGCCGAAACCGGCCGCCGCGGCTCCGCGAGCAGCACGCCGTGCAGCGCGCGCTCGGCGGCGCAGGCCTCCGGCGGTGGCGCAAGCTCCGGCCGCGCCAGATAGACCTTGAGGAACTCGTCGGTCGCGACCAGCCCGCCGCCCGCGTCGCGGTCGAGCAGGTGGTGCCCGCAGGAGAGCCAGAAGTCTTTGTTCGTTGTGGTGTCCATTGGTTGCGACCAAGCCGAGTGCAGATGCGGACTATACCATGGGCAACAAACAGGCGCAGATGTCGTGCCGCACGCCGGTTTCATGGGCAAAGCACGCTGTTGCGGAATGCACACAGCCAAAAATTCCATCGTGACGTCGTGTCATGGATGTGCGTTAACGGCGCGCGTTGTGACTTACCGCACTTAGCAATTTTGCGACGGCCTGTTACCCATCGATCATGTTTCACGAACTTGTACATCTGCTGGAAATCCGCAAAGACATCCAGGCCAAGGCCAAGGTTCTGGCCGCCGTCGCGGAGTCCGATGCCCGTCTGGCCGACCGGTGCGAGCTGCTCGCACGGCACTGCACCCAGCTCGACGACGCGATCGAGGCGTTCCTCGCCGCGACTCTTGAAACCCAAGCCCCGCAGGGCAGCGCCTAAGACCACGCCAGGCAGCGCCCAGGGAAGCGGCCGGCGACAACGATCAAAGCGGCGGATCGGTCTTTTTGGCCATGGCCGTCAGGTCGACCGTCTCCGCCGGTTCTTCCTCGCCCTCGACATCCAGGAATGCGAATGCGCGGAGCGGCTTTGGTCCGTCCTTGGGGCGCAGCGTGCGGAACGTTTCGCGGATTTCGCCGCCATCGGCCGAACGATGCATGGCGATCAGCGTGTCGAGCGGATGGTTGCAGAGCGAGGAGGCGAACTCGAACTCCTCTTCGGCAGCTGCGACCGCTTCCTCGATGCTGGGCGCGCCGAAGGACGCGAACAGCTCCTTGGCAAGCGCATCGATGGCGGCGAGACGGGCGTCGTCGCTCGCCTCGACGATCTGCACCAGCGTCGACCAGCCCAGCGATGCCACGCCGAGAAAGCCCGCGCGAAACGCCGCGCGCGCCTTGCCCTCCAGCGCCGCAGGGTCGCCGCCGAACATGAAGGTGCCGGTGACGGCCAGTTCGCCAGGCTCGGCGGCGCGCTCGAAGATGAACGTGTCGGACGGGTCGAGCCGGATGGTGCGGAGAAGTTTCACAGGGCACAGCTCCGTGCCCCGGATGCGGCGCAGCGCGATAGCGGTGCCATAAGCGCGGTCACGCGCGTCTTTGACGCGCTATGGCTGATCCGGGGCCGTTCCAGACGCCGGCGTGTGTAACGGTCCCGGGTCTGCAGCGCATCACCATAGCGCGTCGAAGACGCGCGTGAACGCGCTTTCGGTGCTGCGCTGCGCCCGGGACACGTGCTGCAGGTTCCGCGTATCACTTCGGTCCCCGCGTCTCGGGGTCGAGCCAGCTCGGCCTGGCCAGCGCGGGAATGAGCCGCTGCCGCTCGTCGTCGGTCTTGCCCGTGCGCCGTATCAGCAGATCGCCATTCTCGTCGATACCGCGGCGAATTCCTTTCTCGGGTTCGAGCCGCGCCAGATAGCTCTTCGCCACCTCCTTGAAGCCGAACTCCTGCCAGGCATCGGTGTGCACCATCAGATGCCGCGCGAAGCTCTCGACCAGGCCCGTCGCGCCGACGTCGTCGAAGCCCTCTTCCTCGATGGCGGTGGACAGCGGCTTGAGCCCCGGCTCGGTGTCGCTCATCGACACCGTGCGGATCATGCCGCCGAACACCAGCCATTGCGGCGGTTCGTCCTCCGGCCCTTCGGACCATGCCAATTGCGCGCCGCCGATGAGACCGCGATCGATCTGGATCGCATCCGGCCAGATAAAGGTGATGGGCTTTTCCGGCGGGGCGTGGGTCGCCAGCGAATCGGCGAGCGCCGCCATCCCCGCATAGAAGGCCCGCCGGGCGGTTCGCAGCGGCTCGTCCGGCTCCAGCACCACCGCGAATTCGGCAAGGTCGAAGCGGCCGACGAACACCAGGGCGCCGGCGCCAAGCTCCGCCGCATGGGCCCGGGCATGCTTGAATGCGTCGCCGACCTCGCGCAGCGTCACGGCGCGGAACACCGGCGGCAGGTCGAGCGCCTTGGAACGCGGCGCGGCTGGGCGTGTGATGGACGGCATGGTGCCGGTTCGGTCCCGGATTCGCACTTTTACGTTGGGATAATTATAACCTAGCCGGCGCAGCGGCCAGCGGGGATGGGCCGTCATGCGAAAGCCGGAGCAAAAATGGCCGATAAACGCACCGTTCTGGTGTGTTCCTGCGAAAAGACCATGCCGCTGGATACGGACGCCATTGGGCGTGGCTGCCGCGGCGCGCGGGTGCAGACGGCGAACCACTTGTGCCGTGCCGAAATCGAACGTTTCCGCACTGCGGTGGCGAGCGGCGGAGCGCTCACGGTCGGCTGCACGCAGGAGGCGCCTTTGTTTTCGGAGCTGGCCGCCGAGGCCGGCAGTACCATCTCCTTTGCCAATGTGCGCGAGACCGCGGGCTGGTCGGCCGATGCCGCCAAGGCCGGCCCCAAGATGGCGGCGCTGCTGGCGGTCGCCGCCGAGCCTTTGCCCGACATTCCCTTCGTTGCGATGTCGAGCGAAGGCGTGGCGCTGATCTACGGAACCGACGAGCGTGCCATCGAGGCGGGCAGGCTGCTGGCCGATCATCTCGACATCACCGTGCTGGTCTCGCGGCCGAAGACGCTGGCCGCGCCGCGCGTCACCGAGTTTCCGGTGGTGAAGGGCACCATCCGGTCGGCCAAGGGGCATCTCGGCGCTTTCGAGATTACCGTCGACGACTACGCTGTGCCCGCGCCGTCGTCGCGCGGCGCGCTCGAATTCGGCACGTCGCGCAATGCCGCGGTCTCGCATTGCGACCTTGTGCTCGACCTGTCCGGCGGTGCGCCGCTGTTTTCCGCGCCCGACCTGCGCGACGGTTATCTCCGCGCCGATCCCGGCGATCCCGCGGCCGTGCTTCGCGCGGTGCTGAAGGCGCGCGATCTCGTCGGCACCTTCGACAAGCCGCGCTACATCACGTTCACCGCGGATCTCTGCGCGCATTCGCGCTCGAAGATCGTCGGCTGCCACCGCTGTCTCGATCTCTGTCCGGCGGGCGCGATCGTGCCTGCCGGCGATCACGTCGCCATCGACCCGCAGGTCTGCGCCGGCTGCGGGCAATGCGCCGCGGCGTGTCCGACCGGAGCGGCCGCCTATGCGCTGCCGCCGGCCGACGCGCTGATCCGCAAGCTGCGCGTGCTGCTCTCCACGTATCGCGAGGCGGGTGGCGCGAAGCCGGTCGTTCTGCTGCACGACGAAGCGCATGGCGCCGAACTGATCGACGCGCTGGCGCGCCATGGCGACGGCCTGCCGGCGAATGTTCTGCCGCTGGCCGTCAACGAACTGACCCAGGTCGGGCTGGAAACCGTGGCCGCGGCCTTTGCTTACGGAGCGAGCGCATTGCGCTTTCTGCTCCGGGCGAGGCCACGCCACGACATCGCGGGACTGCGCAGGACCATCGCGCTGGCCGATCCGGTCCTGCGCGGGCTCGGCTTCGGCGACGGTCGCGTTGCCGCGATCGAAACCGACGATCCGGACATGCTCGGCGAAACGCTGCGCACTCTGGCGCCGCTCGAACCCGCGCCGCGGCCTGCGAGCTTCATGCCGGCCGGCGGCAAGCGCGACGTGCTGCGGCTGGCGCTTCGGGAGCTGCATCGCGCGTCGCCCGCGCCGTCCGACATCGTGCCTTTGTCCGAGGGCGCGCCGTTCGGCACCGTCGAGCTCAATGTCGAAGGCTGCACGCTGTGCCTCGCCTGCGTGTCGGCCTGCCCGACCGGGGCGCTGTCGGCGGACACCGAACGTCCGATGCTGCGGTTCACCGAGGACGCCTGCGTGCAATGCGGGCTGTGCCAGGCGACCTGTCCCGAGAAGGTCATTACGCTTAAACCCCAGATCGACTTCCACGCCGCCACCGCCGCGGCCCGGGTGCTCAAGGAAGAAGAGCCGTTCGCCTGCATCCGCTGCAGCAAGCCGTTCGGCGTCAGAAGCACCATCGAGCGGGTTTCGGCCAAGCTCGAAGGCAAGCACTGGATGTTCAAGGGTTCGGCGCGCCGCCTCGACGTCATCAAGATGTGCGAGGACTGCCGCGTCGCCGTGATGGCGGAAGAGGATTTCGACCCCTACGGCGCCCCGCGGCCGTTGCCGCGCACCACGGACGACTACCTGCGCGAGCGCGACAGGAAGGCGCGCGACGGCGAGACTTAACGCTGCGGCGATTTCGGACTTGTATACATTCCTGTCGTCTTGAAGAATGACCGGATGGTCAGCGTCTCGTCCTCCCTGACATCGCCCGTCCGTTCGCCCCGCCGCCTGCGGCCGCTGGCGGTGTTCGCGATTGCGCCGGTCGCCATCCTGGCTGCTTCCGCCGACGGCTGGTGGCCTGAATTCCGGCCCGCCGAATCGCTGTTCGTGGCGGCGGTCGCGCTGACCGCCATGGCCGTCTTCGTGTTGACGACACGGCGGGTGCTGGTCGCGGTCGTGCTGGCCGGCGCGTTGCTGGCCATCCTTCGCACCGCGTCCGTCGCCAAGCAGGGCGTCACCGACCTGCCGCTGCATGCCTACGACCTTGTCACGCTGTCGATGTCGTGGCCCGCGCAGGCCGCGCTGTGGATGAATCATCGACCCTGGATTTTGGGACTGATTGCGGCGGTTGCCCTGTCGGCGGTGCTGGCCGCTGTCGCCTGGCGGTTCGACGGTACGCGCGTGCGCCGCCGGCATGCGCTGGCCGCGGTCGCTGTCTCGATTGCGTCGGTCTGGTTCGCGAGCGCCGTGCGCGGTGATCGGATGCACGACGAGATGTTCGAGGTGAACAGCCGCCTCGCGCTGTTCTTTGCCTCGTGGAACGAGACGTCCGAGGCGCTGATCCGGGGACAGGTGGTCGAAGCGGCGGCCGGCCCCGGCGGCGCCCCGTTCCAGATTCCCGCCGCCTGCAATCCTTCGGCGAAGCCGCCGCACATCATCCTGATCCACGAGGAATTGGTGGCGCAGCCGTCGCAATTTCCCGGGCTCAGCTACGACAAGAGCGTCGATCCGTTCTTTCATTCGCATGACGGCAAGCTGCACAAGCTGCGCGTCGAGACCTATGGCGGCGCCTCCTGGCTCACCGAGTTCTCGGTGCTGACCGGGCTGTCGGCGCATTTCTCGGGGGGCTTGCGCAATTTCGTGCAGTCGGTGATGGCCGGGAAGGTGCGGGACACGCTGCCGCAGGCGCTGGCGCGTTGCGGCTACCGCAACATCGCGCTCTACCCGATGCTGCGGATCTATCTTTCGATCGACCGCTTCTTCGCAGCCGTCGGCATTCCCGAAATGCTCGACGCCAGGGACCAGCGCGCCGTGCTGCCGAACGAGCGCGACCGGTTCTATTTCGCCAACGCGCTCGGCGCGCTGGATCGCCATCTCAAGGCGTCGCAACAGCCGATGTTCATGTTCATCGAGACCATGGCGGCGCACGGCAGCTACGACTTCACCTACATGCACGAGGAAAACGTGCCGGGCGGCGGTCCCGGGACGCTGCCGCGCATGCACGAGTATCTGCGGCGGCTTTCGATGGCGCAGATCGATCTCAATGCATTCCGCGGCGACCTCGAGCGGAGATTTCCGGGCGAACGTTTCCTGATCGTGCACTACGGTGACCATCAGCCGACCGCGACCCAGCCGCTGCTCGGATTCGACAAGGATGCGCCGGTCGACGTCGTGATGCGGAGCGGCAAGGACGAGGCCTTCATCACCTATTATGCCGTGGACGGCGTGCGCTATGCGCCGCCGCCGCTGCCGCCGGTCGATGTGCTCGACGTGCCGTATCTCGGCGTGGTCATTCTCGAAGCCGCCGGCCTGCCGCTGTCGGATGTCTATCGCGAGCGCAAGCGGCTGATGAAGCTGTGCGACGGCCACTATCGGGGTTGCGAAGCGCGCAGCGAGATCCTCAAGTTCCACCGCCAGATGATCGATTCCGGCCTGATGGATGCGCTTTAGGGCGCGTACTCATCAATCCGGTTCTCTCGAGCGTTTTCCAGTTGGTTTGCACCTCTCTCTCCACGTCAAGCCCGGCCATGACAGCCGCTGATTCCGCGCAAGGGGAAAACACTCTAAACGCGGCTTGCTGAATGTCCGCTTCGCTCCGAAAGCGAAGTCACTCCACCTTGAGAAGCGACATGATGCGGTCCGAATGGATCACGGCTTTGCCAAACTCGGCAAACGCCGCGGGGTCGCCCGGCGGATCGGCGAGTCCGGTCCACGCCGCCGTGCCACGATGCGGCGCCCAGACTTGGCGGGTCTCGATCAGATAGACGCCATAGACGGCGCAAATGCCGCCTGAACTGATTCCCAGTTCCTGCTGCACGGTATGGGCGGCGAGCGCCGCGTTGGTCACGACCGACAACTCGATGAGCGCTTTTCGATAACCGGGATTGCGCGCGATGTCGGGCCCGAATGCATCGCTCAGCTGTTTCGCCGAAGCCTGGACCACGACAAGCAGGCGATCGACGATGTTGCGCAGCGAATGGCTGCTGGCGAGCGACAGGTATCGCGCCGGTTCCAGGAACACGTCGACCGCCGCCGACACCGCACCACAGCCGCTGTGACCCAGAACAACGACGACCTTCAGGCTGCCCAGATGTTCGATGGCGTACTTCAAGCTTCCGAGCACATCGTGGCCGAGACCATTGCCCGCGACCCGGATGACGAAAAGGTCATTGGGCCCCTCATTGAATATGAGCTCGATCGGAACGCGCGCGTCCGAACAACCGAGCACGGCGGCGAAGGGTCGCTGCTTGGGGCCGACCGCATTGCCTGCCACCAGTCCAAGGTCTTGCAGGTCGACATCGATGACACGGCTTGCCGTTCCATTGTCGTCCGCAAGGTTTTCGATCAGCGCCGCAAAGGCCAGACTGCCCTGGTCGAGACGATGCCGCGCCTCGTCGGAATCCGCCGGACGAGCCCGCACCGTTTCGCCCTCGCCATATCGATAGATGATCTCGACACTTTTCATGTTGCGACCAAGGTCCCTCTGGCCGACGATCGCGCCGGCATCGGCTGCTGCACCCGTCTGCTTCGCTCAAGAGTGCGCGTTTTCAATGTCCATGGCGATGCCCGCTGTATGCCATTTTCGACCGGGACGAGGCCGGCAGCAGATCCCGCAGGTTCGGCTATGCCCCTGAAAGCGGAAAACTTTCGCTGGAAAATGCCCTGTCAGCGCGGCCCAGTCGTCTTCTGCAAAAACTGCACGAGCGCGGCGCGGTCCTCGGCGGAGCCGATGGTCTGCTCCGGCATCTTGGTGCCCGGCGTGTATTGCATCGGCCCGATCTCGAACAGCTTTGACACGGTTTCCGGTGTCCAGACGATGTCGAGCTGCTTCAGCGCCGGTGAAAAATTGTAGCCGGGCAGGCTCGCGATCTTGCGGCCGAAGATGCCGGCCAGCGTCGGACCGGCTCGGTTGCCTTCGTCCGGCGTGAGCGTGTGGCAGGCAATGCAGGCGCGGAATACCTCGGCGCCGCGGTCGCCGCTAAAGGCCGCGAGTGGATCGCTGTTGTCCGCCATCGGCACCGAGCCGATGTGGTCGCCGGTCGTAGCGTTCCAGCGGCGGATCATGCGGTCGGTGCCGCCGGTCATCAGCGTGCGGTTGTCCGGCAGAAACGCCGCGGCCCAAACCGGCAGTCCGGGGCCGACCAGCGTGCGCACCAGCGTCCGTGCCTTCCGTTCGATGATCGCGACCGAGCCGCGGATACCGGCCGCGGCGGCGAGCGTGCTGTCGGGCGACAATGCGACGCTGATGATCGGCACCTGGCCGCTGTCGAGCTCGCCGCGCACGTCTCCCGTTTGGACCCGACAAAGAACACCCGGCCGTCGGCGCCGCCTGCAACGATCTCGCCGTCGCGCGCAACGGCGACCGAATTGAGCGGCGTCGGCAGCGTGAGCGTCGTCTCCGGCCCGCCGTCGAGCGGCCAGATGCGGAGCGTGAGGTCATAGCCCGCGCTGACCAGCGATTGGCCGTCCGGCGTGAACGCCACGCCGTTGACGTTCTGCTGGTGGCCTTCGAGCACGCGCGGCGTGCCGCCGGCCAGCGGCCAAAGCCGGATCGTCCGGTCCCACGACGCGGACGCGATAAGCTTGCCGTCCGGCGAAATCGCAAGGCCCACCACTGGTGCGGTGTGGCCTTCGAGCACGAGAACGGGTGTCGGCGAGCCCGGTTGCCACACGCCGACGCGCCCGTCCTCGCCGCCGGTCACGATCCTGCCGTCGGGTGCAAGCGCCACGGCGTTCACCGCGCTTTCGTGAAAGCGCAGCACCTGTTCGGCGGCGTTGCGCGTCAGCGACCAGCGGATCGCGGAGGTGTCGAAGCTGCCGGAGACGACGGTCGTGCCGTCCGGCGAGACCGCGAGCGCGCGCACCGGGCCGCCATGGCCGCGCAACTGCGCCTGCGCGGGGTTGATGAACATTACCGGCAAGACGAACGCCAGCAATCGTAGGGTGGGCAAAGCTGCGAAGCAGCGTGCCCACGTCTTTGCACCGAGCAAGAAAGCGTGGGCCCGGCGCTGACGCGCCTTGGCCCACCCTACGCACTGCGCGGGGCCGGCGAGGAGCAATGCAACGAATGTAAGCGTGAGCCTAGTCATCGGACGGCTGCATGCCCAACGCGGCGATGCGCTGCCGCGTTCCGCTGTCGCGCAGTGCCGCGAGGAAGGCTTTCACGGCGGGACGTTCGCGCCGGCTCTCGACCAGCAGGAAGTCGTAATGCTCCGGCGCGAGCGGCAGGAAGCCGAGCCCGTACATGTTGGCGACCGGCTCGATCGCCACGCCCCAGTCGGCGCGCGCCTGCGCCACCGCCGCCGCCACCGCATTGTGTGAGCGTGGCTGGTTGGCATAGCCCGGCGGACGGACGCTGCCGACCAGCTTGTCGATCAGGATGCGGGTGCCGGCGCCGGCATTGCGGTTGACCATCAGGCACGCGGCATCGGCCAGCGCCGTCTTCACCGCCTCCTCGGCGGTCTTGCCCTCGAAGCGCTTGTCGCCCGGCCGGAACAGCACGCCCTGCATGCGCCGCCAGCCTTTGACCAGCGACAGGCCGGGTGCGAGCAGGTGCCGGTTGTAGACGCCGGTCGCGGGGTCGACGAGGTGCACCGGAGCCACGTCGCACTGGCCGCGCGTCGCGGCCGACACGCCGCCCTGGCTGCCGACCGCGATGGTGCGCGCGCTGAAGCCGCGCTCCGCCAGCGCGCCGACCACCACGTCGAGCGCGATGTCGTGGCTGCCCATGATGACGACGTCGGGCGCCCGCGCGCTGTCGCCGATCAGCGTGACGCGCGCCCGCGTGCCTTCGTCGAGCGTCGCGGCCAGCGCATCGATCTCGATGAAGCCGTCGGCCTGCGAGAAGCTCGTCACCGCGCCCGAGCCCTTGGCCGAGGGAAACGCCACCGCGCCGCCCTCATCGGCGACCAGCGACACCAGCACGAACTCCTGGCGGCCCATCTCCGACGCAATGCGCAGCGGCACGCGCGCCTCGATGGTCTGCGCGGCCTCGGGCGGCAAGCCTGCGCGGGCGCGGATCACAGGCGCGACGAAGGCGTGGAAGGTGAAGATCGCCGAGGTCGGAAAGCCCGGCAGCACGGCGACCGGCTTGCCGTCGGCGACCGCGAGGCACAGCGGCTTGCCGGGCTTCAGCGCCACGCCATGCACCAGGATGCCGGGCTTGCCGAGCTGCGAGACGATGCGGTGCGAGAGATCCCCCGCGCCCTTCGATGTGCCGCCGGACAGCACCACCATGTCGCAATCGGCGAGTGCGCGGCGCACCGCCTGCTCCAGCGCCACCGGATCGTCGGGGAAGGCGCCGAACGGCACCGGCTCGCCGCCCGCTTCGGTGACGGCTGCCGCAACGATCGCACCGTTGGAATCGTAGACGCCGCCGGGCCGCAGCGTATTGCCGGGTGGCACCAGTTCGTCGCCGGTCGAGAGCACGGCGACCTTCGGCTTTCGCACCACGTCGACATGGGCGAGCCCGCACGCCGCCAGCATGCCGATCTCGCGCGAGCGGATCACCTGGCCTCTTCGCATGAGAGTTTCGCCGCGCGCGATGTCGGAGCCCGCGTAGGAAATGAACTGCCCCGCGGCAGTGGCGCGGCGCAGCTCGACGGCCGGCACGCTTTCGATCAGCTCGGTGTGCTCGATCATCACCACCGCATCGGCGCCGCGCGGCAGCACGCCGCCGGTGGCGATGGTGGTGGCGGTGCCGGGTCTGACCTCGACCTTCGGCGCATGGCCGCAGGCGATCACCTCGGCGTTGAGCGAGAGCTGCTTTGGTGCGTGGTCGGTGGCGCCCGTGGTGTCGGCAGCGCGCAGCGCGAAGCCGTCGACATTGGCGCGGTCGAACGGCGGCACGTCGATCGGCGCCGCCAGATCGGCGGCGAGCACGCGGCCGAGCGCCGCCGCAAGGCTCACGCGCTCGGCGGGCAGGGGAGAGCGGTCGACATGGCTCTCGAAGCGCTTGCGCGCTTCTTCCGCCGAGACGACTTCGAGGAACTGCTCCTGCCTGGCCGCGGCGCGGACGGCCGCGAGCAACTCGTCACGCGGCGTCTGCGACGCGGTGTTCACGGCCACGGCCGCACGATGACACGTGCGCCTTCCGGATGGCCTTCGCTGTCGGCGGGAATGAGGATCCAGCCTTCGGCCTTGATCAGCGCCTGCAGCGGCAGATAGCCGGACGCCACCGGCTCGACCCGGCCGAGACGCCGCCGCACCGGCACCACCTCGGAAAGCCCGAGCGGCGAGGCGATCTTGCGGCCAAGCTCGGCCGCGAACGGCTGCTCCTCGATCAGCCGGAACGCGCGTTTCGCCAGCATGCGCCGTCCGACGGTGAGCCAGCCGGCGAGCGCCGCGTCGAAGCGGCCGGGCAGAAGCAAGACCGGGCGCTGTCCGACGAAGCCGATGGCGGTGGTCTCGCCCGGCGTGATGGCGATGCCGTGATAGGCGACCTGCCCGATGCGTGCGAGCGTCCGCACGCTTTGGTCGTTGCGGCCGCTGCCGGTGCCGCCGATGGCGACCACGGCGTCGGCATTGTCGTCGTTCAGCGCAGCCTCGAGCGTCATGTCGCCGGTGACCGCCGCGCCGCTTTCGGCGTCGATGGCGCTGGCGATAAGCTTTGCCGCGCTTTTCGCGATCGCGCCCGGGCTCACGCACACGACACGGACGCGCGGCTGCCGCACCATCACCCGTTCGACGCCGAACGCCGCCAGCAAGGCCACGTCGATCCGCCGCAGCACCGCGCCCGACAGGCGAAGCTTCAGGCCGGCGGCAGCGTCCGCATCGGGCGCCAGCGTGCCTTCGCCCGGCGCGACCACGGCGAGCGCTTCGGCGGTCGTGCCGCGCGTCTGCACCGAGTCGAGCGTGGCGACCGCGTCGGCGCCGTCCGGCAGGGCTTCGCCGGTGTCGATGCGGACCGGCGCACCGGCGAGCGGCGCCGGTGCGTACGAACTGGCGTCGAGCGTCTGCTCGGAGCGCACGGCAAAACCGTCGCGCAGCGCCAGCGTCGCCTGCGGATGGCCGGCCGCGGCCTTCACGTCGGCGGCGAGCGCCAGCCCTGCGGCTTTCGCGAGCGCTTCCTCGCGCGGCGCGACCGGCCGATCGAGAGGTCGAAGCTTGCCAGCACGTCGGCCAGCGGGGTCAGCCGCGCGATCCGCTGGATATCGGAATCCTCAAGCATGTGAGGAACTTGACGTGATACGGCTGGGGTGTCCAGTGTCAGTCGATCACAGTGTCGCGGCCCGCTCATGGCGAAATCCAAACTCCAGAAACCGCTTCGGAAACCGGCTCGAAAACCGGAAACCGAACCGCCCGCGGCCGGCCCGCCCGCCGTCAACATGCGCGGGCTGAAGTGCCCATTGCCGGCGCTGAAAACCCGCAAGCTGTTGTCGAAGATGACGGCGGGCGAAATCCTGGTCATCGAGTGCACCGATCCGCTTGACGACCATCGACATTCCCAATCTCGTTCGCGAGACCGGCGACAAGATCGAAGACAGCGCGAAGAGCGGCCGCGTGCTGACGTTCCGGATCAGGAAGTCATGAGGCGGCGCGCGTCATCCTGCCCGCGTATATGCGGCATGTCTCGTAGCGCGACGAAGCCGCCTTATTCGATCACTTCGTCGGCGCTGCCAACAAGAGTCGGCGAAAGTTCGAGCCCAAGCGCCTTGGCGATCTTGAGGTTGATGATGAAGTGAAACTTGTCCGACGCCTGCACAGGAAAGTCCGCAGGCTTCTCGCCCTTGAGGATGCGGTCGACATAGGCGGCGGCGCGCCGGTAGGGATCGACCGGCTCGATGCCGTAGGAGATCAGCCCGCCCTCCGCCGCGAACGGGAGCCCGCCGGACAGCGCCGGCAGCCGGTGCCTCGCCGCGAACTCGATGATGGTCCGGCGGACACCGGGTGTTTCGACCACCGAGTTCGCCGGGGACGATCAGCGCGCTGTTCGCCTCGCGAGCGAACGCCGTCAGGATGCCTTCCAGCGCGGCGGGATCGGGAAGCGGCAGCGGGACCGGCTCGATCCTGAAGGTCGGCGCCACTTCGCTGAACGTCCGGTACCAGCGCGGAGACGACGCGTTGCTGGTCGAGATCAGGAGGCCGGCGCGCCCTATCCTCGGGATCGCGTCCTTGAGGATCTGCAGCCACTTGCCGATCAGTGAGAATTCAAGATTGCTGAAGCCGGTGGCATTGCCGCCCGGCTTCGACATGCTTTGCACGAAGCCCTGGCCGAGCGGATCGGACACGCCCACGAACACGATCGGAATGGTCCGCGTTTCCCTTTGCACCGGGAGAAACGCATTGGTGGGGCCGGCCACGATCACGTCCGGCTTGAGTTGCACCAGCTCCCGCGCCTGCGCCGTGGGGTCGGGACCGCCGAAGCGAAGCTGGACGAGCGCATTGGCGCCGTCGGTCCATCCCAGCCGCTGCAACTCCTGGACAAAAGCCGTCACCCGCAGGCGAACGGTTGGGTTGTCGAGGCCGCCGATCAGCACGGCGATGAGCTTCGTGCTGTCGCGTTCCTGCGCCAGGCTCGACAGCGGCCAGGCGGCCGCGCCTCCGAATGCACCCAGGAAATCGCGCCTTCTCATTCGATCACCTCGTCGGCGGTGAACAGGAGCTTCGACGGCACCGTCAGCCCGAGCGCCTTTGCGGTCTTCAGGTTAATCACCAGTTCGAATTTCGTCGGGTTCTCACGGGCAGATCGGCGGGCCGTTCGCCTTTCAGAATGCGGCTGATGTACTGCGGAGCCCGTCGAAATACGTCGGATGCATGCGACGCCGTAGGCCATGAGACCGCCTTCGTTGGCCAAATGCCGAAACGGATAGATCACCGGCAGCCGCCGCGCTCCACGCTGCGAAGAATGACCGCCCGGTGCACCAGGACGGTCGCGTCCGGCAGCATGAGCAGCCCTCCGCCCAGCCCGTTGTCGGCGAATACGAGGATTGCCTTTTCGAGCGCGCCCGCATCGGCCGACGCTTCGACCTGCAGGGCTATACCGAGAAAGCTCACAACGCCTTCGATCTGTCGCAATAGTCCTGCTGACGAGGCGTTGGACTGGTTCGCCAGCACCATCAATCGTGAAATACGCGGCGCGATTTCGCGGAGCGTTTCGAGCCACTTTCCCGCAATCAAAACTCATAGTTGGTAAATCCGGTGACGTTGCCCGCGGGCCTTGCGAGGCTCGCAACCAGTCCGCTTCCACCGGATCGGTCGCATTGGCGAACACGATGGGGATGGTGCTCGTTTCCCGCTGCATCGCGCGGGTGACCGGCGTGCCGTTCGTCAGCACGACCTCGGGCCCATGCGGGCAATCTCGGCGGCGGCCGTGCGCACCACCCTGCTGTCGCCTGCGGCGAAGCGGTATTCGACCGCGATTCTTGCTCCTGGATCCAGCCCTGCTCCTGAAGTCCCTGCCGGAAGCCGCGAACCTCAGCCGCGATTCTGCGTCGCTTCCCGATACGATGTTTGAAAGGTGATTCGCCGAATCCGCTGTGCGCCAGCGCGTGCAGCGGCAAGAGCGCCCCGCCGAAAGCCGCAATGAACGCGCGCCGCCTCATTCGATCACCTCGCCGGCGACGCACTTCCTTCCAGGAAAAAGTCTAAGAAAAATCTGCAATCGCATGCCCCAAGCAATGGAGCCATGTTACCGGCTGGCCGGTTGGGACGGTAGGGCCGGAAGCCTGATGCCTCTCCATGGACGAAGCAGTTCCATCACCTGGAGATGCGCGCGGGAGGCGATCGTCTTCTTGTATTGACTTGGCGACGATGTTTTAACCGACGTCACGAGCACACAAAACCGACCCAGCGAAGCCCGCCGTTCGTGCTTCCGGTGCGGCGTTCAGCAAGAAATCAGAATTCCCAAGGAATATAAGCGCCAACCCCGCTCGTTCGAGGGCATCAACCGGTGATGTCGTTTGGTGGAGCGGGTACGGCGCCTGCGGGTTCGGTCTCATCAGCCGGACACCCCCGGGGCGCCTCGGGACCCCGCCCTGCGGGCACTATGACCCGTGTGCAGGGAGCCTGCTAAAACAACGGTCAACAAGCTGAGATTGGGAAGCGCGGCCCGAGGTGTGTGGGACCAGGCCAACGAAAATCCACTTGTGAAACGCCGAAGGCGCGCCGGCCCGCGTCATGGACCGGCCGTCCCTTCCGCTCAAGGACTGGCCCACCCTCAAGGCGGCCACGGGTGCGGCGTTCCGCACCAGCGCTTTGCGGCGCTTCACCTCCCTCGATTGCTTTCGAGGCGGGCAAGAACCGAAGACGGCTGGTCGCCGCAAATCCCCGCAACGACGACGCTTGCCTGCCGCGCTGTTTGAAAGGTGAATCTGTGATCCGCAATGTTCGGGGGCCGAGGATTGTCGCCTCGCCCCCGCGCAGCGAAGACGGACTCGAACCAACTACCAGTTCATCAGCTTCTTCGTGGCCTGCTCGCTGTCCTTCAGGAACTTGCGGTAGGCGTCTCCCTTGATCACGTCCGGGTCGAGCGACAAGGCTTCGGCCTTGGCCTTGTGGTCGGGGGAGCTGATGGTCTTCTCCAGCGCGGCGATCAGCGCGGTCTCGACGTCCTTCGGCAATCCGGCCGGACCGGCCACGCCGCGCGACGTCGACCACACCTCGTTGATGCCCTGCTCGCGGAACGTCGGCACGTTGGGCATGAACTTCGAACGGGCCGGCGACATCACGCCAAGCGGGCGGATCAGGCCGGCCTTCACGTCCTCGGCGCCCTCGCTGACGTTGCAGGCGTAGACCTCGATATTGCCGCCCAGCACCTGGGTCTTGCCGTCCGGCGTGCCGCGGAAGTGCACCATCTGGAAGCTGGTGCCATTGTTGGCGCCGATGCCGAGCACTGCGACGTGATCGTCGGTGCCATGGCCGCCGCCGTTCAGTGTGATCGTGCCCGGCCGCTTCTTCGCCTCCTCGATCACGTCTTTCACGGTCTTGAATTTGCTGTCGGGCTTCACCGACCACATGTTGTAGTCGGTGACGTGGTTGATGAGTGGCGTGAAGCTTTCCAGGTTCTCCTTGCGCGTTCCCCCCGACTGCTTGTCGAGATAGCCGGCGAATATGTTGGGGACGTTGATGTAGCCGATGGTGTAGCCGTCGGGCTTGGAGTTTGCGAGCGAGCCCCAGCCGACCCAGCCGCCGCCGCCAGCGCGGTTTTCGACAGTGACCGGCTTGCCGAGAATCGGCTCGAGGTCCTTGGCGAGCAGCCGCGCCGAGATGTCGCTGCCGCCGCCGGCGGCGTAGGGGACGACCACGGTGATGCCGCGCTCAGGGAATGCGGCGTGCGCGGGACGGATGCCGGAAAAACCCAGCGCCGATGCGCCGGCGGTCGCGGCGAGAAAGCCGCGTCTGCTGATCGTCGAAGTCATGTCGCCCTCACTGTGCCGGATACCGTTACCGGCTGTTGGTTTCCCCAAAGCTTGGCTTTTCTTGTTTTTTGCCGTCGCGAGCGGCGAACGCCGCTATTTGTTTTGTACCGCGAGCCCGACCTGCTGCACGACCGGCGACCAGACCTTCTTTTCGCTGGCGAGGAACTGCTGGAACTGCTCGGGGCTCATCGGATTGGTGATCATTCCATCGCGCCGCATCCGCGCCGCGACCTCAGGGCTGCTCATGGCCTTGTTCACTTCCTGGTTCATCCTGTTGAGGATGGCCGGCGGCAGCTTCGCCGGGCCGGACAAGGCGAACCAGATCGACGCCGTGAGGTCATAGCCTTGCTCCTTGAAGGTCGGGATATCCGGCCAGTCGGGCAGCCGCTTGTCGCTGGTCACGGCGAGGCCGTTCAGCGACCCTGAGCGCAGGAAGCTCGATGTCGAGGTCAACGTCTGCGAGCACCAGACGATGTGGCCGCCGACCAGGTCGGCGAGCGCCTGCGAGGCGCCCTTGTACGGCACGTGCGAGCTCTTGATCTTGGACATGCCGACGAAGTTCTCGCCGACCAGATGCCCCATGGTGCCCAGGCCGGACGAAGAATAGTTCATCGATTCCGTCTTGCCGCGCGTCAGGAGATCTTTGAACGTTTTCAGGCCGCTCTTCTCGGAATTGACCGACAGAACGACCGGCGAGCCGCCGGCGAATGCCACATTGGTCAGGTCCTTGAGCGGATCGTAGGTCGCGTCCGCGCGCGACATCGGGTGGATGACCAGATGCGAGACGCTGACGAGGACGAAGTTGTACCCGTCGGGCGGCGAATTCGAGAATCGTGCGAACTGCAATCTGGCCGCCTGCCCCGGCGCGGACCTCGACGAAGAATTGCTGCTTGAGTGCTGTCGAGAGATGCTCGGCGATGACGCGCGCCAGCACATCCGCGGCGCCGCCGGCGGCGAAGGTGCTCAGGATGCGCACCGGCCGCGACGGCCAGTCGTCGGCGATCGCCGGCGTAACGACGGTGAGTGCCGCGACTGCCGCAAGCGTTACTCGAATGTGTTTCATGGAATGCGCCTCATGCTCATTCGTGCAGCAAATCCAGACGCGGCAAGTCTAGGGGAACCGCCAGCGCGCGCAATGGCGCCGAAGCCGCAGGCTGAGCGCTGGAACGTTCCGCGCCGCGGGACGGCAGAGCCATGGACAAGCTTTCCGATATCGGGGAATGTCCTGCCGGATCTGTAACCCCTGCCGGTGTTTCTGAAATGGCTATTCCCAAGGCATCCCAAGCGCTTGCGCGTTTCACCGTCCTCGACCTGACCCGCGTGCGGTCGGGCCCGACCTGCGTGCGGCAGCTCGCCGATTGGGGCGCCAATGTCGTCAAGATCGAGATGCCGCCGGACGCGGCGGGCGGCGACGCGCCGGGCGGTCCGCGCGAGGGTTCCGACTTCCAGAACTTGCACCGCAACAAGCGGAGCATGACGCTTAACCTCAAGTCCAAGGAGGGCCGCGCAGCCTTCCTGAAGATGGTCAAGAAGGCCGACGTGATCGTCGAGAACTTCCGGCCCGACGTGAAGCGGCGGCTGAAGATCGACTACAAGGACGTCAAGAAGATCAACCCGCGTATCGTCTACGGCAGCATCTCCGGCTTCGGCCAGGACGGGCCCTACGAGAACCGTCCGGGCTTCGACCAGATTGCCCAGGGAATGGGTGGGCTGATGTCGATCACCGGTTTGCCGGGGCAGGGCCCGGTGCGCGTCGGCATTCCGGTCGCCGACCTCACCGCCGGTCTGTTCTGCGCGCTCGGCATTCTCACCGCGCTGCTGGAGCGCGACAAGTCCAAGAAGGGCCAGCACATCTCGACGTCGCTGCTCCAGGCGCAGATCTTCATGCTCGATTTCCAGGCGGCGCGCTGGCTCATCAGCAAAGAGGTGCCGAAGCAGGCCGGCAACGACCATCCGACCTCGATCCCGACCGGCGTGTTCAAGACCACCGACGGCCACATCAACATCGCCACCACCGGCGGCGCGATCTGGGAGCGCTTCTGCAAGGCGATCGGCGCCGACGCGATGCTGAAGAACCCCGCTTATGCCAACGCCAAGGCACGTTCGGAAAACCGCAAGGCGCTCAACGAGGAAATCGGCACCTACACGCAGCACAAGTCGAGCGCCGAGTGGATCGACATCATGAACCAGGCCGGCGTTCCGTGCGGGCCGATCTACAACATCGATCAGGTGTTCGCCGATCCGCAGGTCAAGCATCTCGGCATCGCGCAGAGCGTCAAGAAGCGCGACAAGTCGACGATGCAGGTTGTCGGCCAGCCGTTCGCGATGTCGCGCACCAAGAGCAAAATCGCGGCACCCCCGCCCGACATGGGCCAGCACACCAACGAGGTGCTGAAGGAATTCGGATTCAGCGCCAGGGAAATCGCCGCGCTGCGTCAGGCCAAAGCCATCTGACGCGCCGACGCGCGTACCGCATTTCAGGAGACCGATATGAACCAGAGCGCACCGATCGTCCCGCAGACCGACAAGATGCTTTCGAAAAAGGAAGGCAGCATCGGCTACGTGATCTTCAACAATCCCGAGCGGCACAACGCCGTCTCGCTCGATATGTGGGCGGCGGCGGGCCAGATGCTCGACGACTTCCGCAACGACAACAACATCAAGGTGGTCGTGGTGACCGGCGCGGGCGGCAAGGCGTTCGTCTCGGGCGCCGACATCTCGCGCTTCGCGCAGGAGCGCTCGTCGGAAGACGCGGTCGCGCACTACAACAAGGTGGTCGAGACCAGCTACGCCGCGTTCCACGAATTCCCGAAGCCGGTCATCGCCATGATCCGCGGCTACTGCATCGGCGGCGGCATGGGGCTCGCGACCTGCTGCGACATCCGCATCGCCACCGAAGGATCGAAGTTCGCGGTGCCGGCGGCGAAGCTCGGCCTGGGCTACGGCTATTCCGGCCTCAAGCGGCTGGTCGACGTGGTCGGCGCGTCGTTCGCGATGGAGATTTTCTACACGGCGCGGCAATTCACCGCAGCCGAAGCGCTGACCATGGGCCTGGTGAACCGCGTGGTTCCCGACGGCGAACTGGAAAGCTATGTGAAGAATTATGCCGATACCATCGCCGGAAACGCTCCGCTGACCATCAGGGCGGTCAAGGCGGTCGTCAGCGAGATGATGAAGGACGAGACCAAGCGCGATCTTCAGCGCGCACAGGATGCCGTGGACGCCTGCTTCAGGAGCCGCGATTATGAAGAGGGCCGCAAGGCCTTCATGGAAAAGCGAAAGCCGGTTTTCACCGGTTCCTGACGGAAGAATCGCGCCGCATACGGTGTTTAAGTCGGGTTGACGCCGCACGCGAATGCGGCGCGAACGGGGGGATGTAAGTTGGCGTCAGTCGAGCTTCGCGGACTCACGAAAAAATACGGACCGCTTGCCGTCGTCGACCGGGTGTCGATGACGATCGAGCATGGCACGCTGGTCTGCCTGCTTGGGCCGTCCGGCTGCGGCAAGACCACGACGCTGCGGCTGATCGCGGGCTTTGTCGAGCCGACCGAAGGCGAAATCTTCGTCGGCGACCGCATGGTGTCGTCGCCGCAGAAGACGCTGCCGCCCGAGCGGCGCAACATGTCGATGATCTTCCAGAGCTATGCGCTGTGGCCGCACATGACCGTGGCGGAAAACATCATCTACGGACTGAAGCTGCGGAAAATCGACAGCGCGATCATCAAGAAGAAGCTCGACGACATTCTGGCGACCACGCGGCTTGCGCCGCTGGCGCAGCGTTATCCGGGCGAGCTTTCCGGCGGTCAGCAGCAGCGCGTGGCGCTCGCCCGCGCGCTGATCGTGGAGCCGGAGACGCTGCTGCTCGACGAGCCGCTGTCCAACCTCGACGCCAACCTGCGCGAGGAGATGCGCTTCGAGGTGCGACGCCTTCATGACGCGTTCCGTTATACGACCGTTTACGTCACCCACGACCAATCCGAGGCGATGACGACCGCCGACGTGATCTGCGTGATGAATCTCGGCAAGATCGAGCAGACCGCCTCGCCGCAGGAGATCTACGATCGGCCGGTGTCGGAATTCGTCGCCCGCTTCATCGGCATGAGCAACGTCTTCAAGGGCAAGACGCTGGACGGCAGCACCGTGTCGCTGGCCGGCGTGCCGCTGCGGGTTTCGGGCGAAACGCTGAAGGGCGGCGCCGACACGCCGGTCTCGATCCGGCAGCACCAGATCGAGCTTCTGGCGAAGGAACCGGCGGACAAGGCCAACGTCATCCCGGCCAAGGTGGTTCGGCAAGTCTTTCTCGGATCGAGCCGGGACTATATGGTTGACATCGCGGACGGCACGCAGCTCCGGCTGGTGACGTCGGCGGCCGAGAGCGTCGCGCCGGGTTCCGCGGTCTGGCTCCGGCTGCCGCCGGAGAAATGCCTGGCACTGGCCCGATAGCGACCCGGCGACCCAAAAACAAAAAGCCAAAAAAACATCGGGTCGAAGGACAACAGGGAGGACTGCAAGATGGGCAAGAAGTTCACGAGACGCGAGGTCCTCGCCGGTACCGCGGCGACCGCGTTCACGGTCTACGCCTCGCCGATCCGCGCCGCTGCGCCTGCCGCCGAGGCCATCACACCCCAACTGATCGCGGCCGCGAAAAAGGAAGGCAAGGTCGTCTGGTACACTTCGATCGATCTCGCCGGTGCGGAGCGCATCGCCAAGACCTTCGAGGCGAAATTTCCCGGCGTCAGCGTCAAGGTCGAGCGCTCCGGCGCTGAGCGCGTGTTCCAGCGCATCGGCCAGGAGTATCAGAGCCGGATCTTCGCGGCCGACGTGGTCAACACGTCGGATGCGGCGCATGTGATTGTGTGGAAACGCAACGGCTGGCTCATGCCGTATGTGCCGGAAGACGTTGCGAAGCACTTCCCGGCCGAGCACAAGGACCCGGACGGCACGTTCGCCAGCGTCCGCGTCACGCTCTGCCCGATCTGCTACAACACCAATCTTGTGAAGGCCGCGGATGCGCCGAAGAGCTACGCCGATCTGCTCGATCCGAAATGGAGCGGCAAGATCGTCAAGGCGCATCCGTCCTACAGCGGCACCATCCTCACCGCGACCTACCAGATCGCGCGCGACATCGGCTGGTCCTATTTCGAGAAGCTCGCGCAGCAGAAGATCATGCAGGTACAGTCGGCGACCGATCCGCCGAAGAAGCTCGCGCTCGGCGAGCGCGCAATCATGGCCGACGGCGGCGAATATGTTGCGCTCGGTTTGAAGGAGAAGGGCGACCCGATCGAGATCGTCTATCCGGCGGAAGGCACGCCGCTGATCGTCGGACCCAATGCCATGTTCAAGAACGCGCCGAATCCGAACGCGGCAAAGCTCCTGCAGAACTACATGTTCTCGGCCGAGGGCCAGCAGGTGCTGATCGACACCGCCGGCATGCATTCGGTTCATTCGCAGACCAAGGAAAAACCCGGCCGCAAGTCGCTGTCGCAGATCAAGCTGATGAAGGACGACGCGGTCGCGGTCGAACGCGACAGCGAGCAGATCAAGAAACGCTATTCGGAAATCTTCAAAATTTGAGGTGATTTATGAACGGGCGATTTTCGCGGCGCGATGTGCTCAAGGGCTCGAGTGCGCTCGCTCTCACCACGTTTGCGACCCCGATCCGCGCGGCGGCTCCTCCGGCCGAAGCGGTGACGCCGGCGCTGATCGAGGCGGCGCGCAAGGAAGGCAAGGTCGTTCACTACACCTCGGTCGACCTGCCGCTCGCCGAGAAGGTCGGCAAGGCGTTCGAAGCGAAGTATCCGGGCATTTCCGTCCGCATCGAGCGCACCGGGGCCGAGCGGGTGTACAGCCGCATCGCGCAGGAGCAGGCGAGCCGCATCTATGCCTGCGACGTGGTGCAGTCGTCGGATGCCGCGCATTTCGTGGTGTGGAAGCGCGACGGTCTCCTTGCGCCCTACGTTCCCGAGGACGTGGCGAAGCACTATCCGCCCGAGCACAGGGACCCGGACGGCATGTTCGCCAGCTACCGCGTGTTCCTCTGCGTGATGGCGCGCAACACCGACCTGGTGAAGGAGGCGGACGCGCCGAAAAGCTACAAGGATCTTCTCGATCCGAAATGGGCCGGCAAGATCGTCAAGGCGCATCCGGGCTACAGCGGCACCATCCTTACCGCGACCTACCAGACCGCCCGTGACGTGGGCTGGGGCTATTTCGAGCAGCTCGCCAAGCAGCGCATCATGCAGGTGCAGTCGGCGTCCGATCCGCCGAAGAAGCTCGCGCTCGGCGAGCGTGCGATCATGGCCGACGGCATCGAATACGGCGTGTTCCAGGCCAAGGAAACCGGCAAGCCGGTGGACGTGATCTATCCGGTCGAGGGCTCGCCCCTGATCATCGGCCCGAACGGCGTGATGAAGAGCGCGCCGAATCCGAACGCCGCTCGCCTGTTCCAGAACTTCGCGCTCTCGGCGGAGTGCCAGCAGTTCAACGTCGATTTCGGCGGGCTGCGCTCGGCGCACAAGCTGGTCAAGGACAAACCGGGCCGCAAGGCGCTGTCCGAAATCAAGGTGATGAAGGACGACGCGGCCGCGGTCGAAAAAGAAAGCGAGCAGATCAAAGCCCGCTATGCACAGATCTTCAAGGTATGAAAGGGCACGACATGCGCGACAACCGTTTCACACGACGTGACATTCTGAAGGGCACCACGGCGCTTGCCGTCGGCACCACCGTGTTCGCCGAGCCGCTGCGGGCTGCAGCGCCTGCGGCCGAGGCGATCACGCCGCAACTGATCGAGGCCGCCAAGAAGGAGGGCAAGTGCTCCTTCTACACCGCGATGGACCTGCAGTTCGCCGAGCAGCTCGGCAAGGCGTTCGAGCAGAAGTATCCCGGCATCAGCGTCAAGGTCGAGCGCTCCGGCGCCGAGCGCGTGTTCACGCGCATCGCCCAGGAGTATCAGAGCAACATCGCCGCGGTCGACGTGGTCAACACCGCGGATGCGGCGCATGTGATCGTCTGGAAGCGCAACAAGTGGCTCGCGGCCTACATGCCGCAGGACGTCGCGCAGCACTTCGACAAGTCGTACTACGACGCCGACGGCTTCGCGGTGGTGACCCGCATCCTGGTGTCGCCGATCGCCTACAACACCGACCTGGTGAAGAAGGAGGATGCGCCCAAGAGCTTCGCCGACCTGCTCGATCCGAAATGGGCCGGCAAGATGGTGAAGGCGCATCCGGCCTATAGCGGCACGATCATGAACTCGACGTTCCAGTGCGCCCGCGACCTCGGCTGGGATTATTTCGAGAAGCTGGCCAAGCAGCGCATCCTGCAGGTGCAGTCGGCGACCGACACGCCGAAGAAGATCGCGCTCGGCGAACGCGCCGTCATGGTGGACGGCGCGGGCTATCTCGTGATCCGCGAGAAGGAGGCGGGCAAGCCGGTCGAGATCGTCTATCCGACCGAAGGCACGCCGCTCGCGACCGGTCCGAGCGCCATTTTCGCGCGGGCGCCCAATCCGAATGCCGCCCGGCTGTTCTTCAACTTCATGCACGGCCGGGACGGCCAGCAGATGATCGTCAACGTGGCGCGGCAGTATTCCGCCCACAAGCAGACCGTGGAAAAACCCGGCGTCCGCAAGATTTCCGAGATCAAGCTGATGAAGGAAGACCCGGAAGGCGTCGAGAAGACCGCCGACGACATCAAGAAGCGCTACGCGCAGATCTTCAAGGTTTGATGGCGCAATCGATGCAAGCCTGGAACTGGCCGCCTGAGGCGGTACGCTCCCTCCTCCGCTGCAGAGGAGGTCATCAACTCCGATTGCGCCCGCACACGGGCTTGTGGCCAGCATGACCGTCGCAGCGACAGAGATGCCTGCCGGGGTAAGGCACGGCTTCGATTACACGAAGCTCGTGCTCTACACTTTTGCGGCGGTGCTGGTCATGTTGATCGTGCTGCCGATGTCGTGGCTGGTCTATTACAGCCTCGTGACCAAGGACGGCGCGTTCACGCTCGGAAACTTCGCGACGCTGATCAACGACCCGACGTTGCTCGATCCGCTGATCACCACGTTTACGCTTGCGACCTCCGTCAGCCTGATCTGCTGCGCGGTTGCCGCGCCGATGGGCTGGCTTGTCGCGCGCACCGACATGCCGTTCCGGCGCACGGTGCGGCTGCTGGTCACCGCGTCGTTCGTGACGCCGCCGTTTCTCGGCGCCATCGCCTGGGAGCTTCTGGCGGCGCCGAACAGCGGCCTGATCAACAAGGTCTTCCGGATCGTCACCGGCGCCGAATCCGACGCCGTGCTGTTCAACATCTATTCGTTCCCCGGGCTGATCTTCGTCGTCTCCTGCTACACATTTCCTTATGTGTTCGTGCTGGTCGCGAACGCGCTCGACCGCACGCCCGGCGAGCTCGAGGACGCCTCGTCCGTGCTCGGCGGCGGCACCTGGGTCACCGCGCGGCGCATCACCGTTCCGCTCGCGCTGCCGGCGCTGCTGGCCGGCGCGCTGGTCGCGTTTCTGCAAGCCATGACGCTGTTCGGTTCGCCGGCGATTCTCGCGCTGCCGGCGGGCTTCCACACCATGACCACCAAGATCTGGAGCCTGTTCCAGTATCCGCCGAAACCGGAGCTCGCCGCCGCGGCTTCGCTGCCGCTTCTGATCATCACCGTGATGCTGTTGCGGGCCGAGCACATGATCCTCGGGCGGCGTTCCTATGCGGTTCTGGGCGGCAAGAACAGCGCGCCTCGCATCATCCCGCTCGGCAAGCTGAAATGGATGGCGCTCGCCTTCTGTTTCATCGTGCTGCTCAATCCGGTGTTTCTGCCGTATGGCGCGCTGCTCAACGCCACGTTTTCGAAGGTCGCCTCGCAGTTCGTGACGTTCACGAACTTCACCACCCACAACATCCATTTCGTGTTCTTCGAGCTGTCGGCAACCAAGCTTGCGCTTTACAACACCTTCGTGCTCGGCATCGCCACCGCGACCATCGGCACGGTGCTGGCGGTGGTGATCGCGTATCTGACATCGCGCGAGGCGGTGACGGGGCACAAGGCGCTGGGCTTCCTTGCCACCGCGCCGGTCGCCATTCCGGGCATCGTGCTGGGTGTCGGCCTGTTTCTGAGCTACACGAGCTTGCCGGGCGCGATTTCGTTCATCTGCGGGAAGGCCGGATGGTCTTGCGACGGCTTCGCTTCGAAATTCCAGCTTTACGGCACCTTGTGGATCCTGCTGTTCGCCTTCCTCACGCTCGCCATGCCCGCGGCCTACCAGCAGATGCAGTCGGCGTTCAAGGCGATCCATCCGGAGCTGGAGGACGCCAGCCGCATCCTCGGCGCGACCCGGCTCACGGCGCTGCGCCAGATCACCGCGCCGCTGCTTCGCACCTCGGTGATTGCGACCTGGTGTTTCGTGTTCGTCGGCACCATCCGCGAGCTGTCGGCGGCGGTGATGCTGTTCACCTCGGACACCAAGGTGCTCTCGGTGCTGATCTTCGATCTCAACGAGAGCGGCGACCTCGCGGCGATCTCGGTGCTGGGCCTGACGCTGCTGGTCATCACCTCGGCGATTGTCACGCTGGCCAATCGGCTCCGCATCGGCGGCGGCAATGTGAGATTGCGGGACAACTGAACCGGTTCTGCCCCAGGATGTTCATGCGTTGCGCTGTCATCCCGGGATGACGGGGGCGGTATTCATTGTGCTAGGAATTTGACGATGGACGCAGAACTTCCCGACATTGCAATTGCCGAGCAGCTCGCTGAGCGTATCGTGGCCGTCGACGCCGGAACGCTCCCGGCCGCCGCGCGAGCGAAATGCGAGGAAACGCTGATCGACGTCGTCGGTCTCTGCATCGCCGCGCGCAACGAGGACTATGTCGGCAGCGCGCTGGCGGGCTGGGATGAAGACGGACCCTGCACCGCAATCGGCCACAAACGTGCATTGAGTGCCGCGGGAGCGGCCTTCGGCAACGGCACCGCGGCGCACGGGGAGGACTTCGACGACACGTTCGAGGGCGGGCCGGTGCACGCCGGTGCTGTGATCGTTCCGGCGGTGCTGGCGATCGGCGAGCGATACCGCCTTGGCGGCAAGGCCGCGCTCGAAGGCATCGTGGTCGGCATCGAGATCATGTGCCGGCTCGGACTGGTCGCGCCGAAGATGGTGCACAGGGCGGGCTTCCATCCGACCGCCGTGTTCGGCGCGATGGGCGCCGCCGCCGCGGTCGGCAAGGCGCTCGGCCTGAACCAGAAGCAGATCGTCGATGCGTTCGGCGTGGCCGGCTCGATGGCGTCGGGCATCATCGAATATCTCGCCGAGGGCACCTGGACCAAGCGGATGCATGCCGGCTGGGCCGCGCAGTCGGGCATGCGCGCGGCGCTGTTTGCGCGCGCGGGCTTTTCCGGCCCGCGCACCGTGTTCGAGGGCGAGCACGGCTTCTTCCACGGCTTCGCCAATACGACGGAAGGCGTTTTCGATGCGGTGACCGGCGACTTCGGCACTCGCTGGCTGACGCAGACGCTGGCCTTCAAGCTCTATCCCTGCGGGACCATGACGCATCCGTATATCGATTGCGCGCGGCGTCTCGGCGCGCGCGGCATCAAGCCGGACGACGTCGTCGAGATGGTCTGCGACGTGGGCGAGGGCACCGTGCACCGGCTGTGGGAGCCGCTTGCCGGAAAGCAGACGCCGAAGAACGGCTATGCCGGAAAATTCTCGCAGCCTTATTGCATTGCCGCGGGCTTCATCCGCGGCAATGTGGGCCTGGGCGACTTCTCCGATGCGGCGGTGAGCGAGCCCGCCGTCGTCGCGCTGGCAAAGAAGGTTCGTTACCGCATCGACCCCGACAATCCCTATCCCAACAACTTCACCGGCCACATCCGCGCGACGTTGCGCGACGGCAGCGTCATCGAAGAACGCCAACCGCACATGCGCGGCGGCGCGCACGAGCCGCTGACCCGCAAGGACATCGAGGACAAATTTCTGCTCAACGCGAAGCACGGCGGCTACGATGCCGCCCGCGCCCAGGCGGCGCTCAAGCTTGCGTCGAACGCATTTGGCGGACGGATCGATCTGTCCGCGCTGAGGGGCTAGCTCTCTCCGTCATTCCGGGGCGTGCCGAAGGCGCGAACCCGGAATCCAGAGACAGCTACGGACCGGGTTCGCTCGCTGTCGCGAGCGCTCCGGAATGACGTGGAGGGGATTGGGGTCAACTGAATGGCAGAACAGGAACTCGCCGGTCGCGTGGCCGTCATCACCGGCGCCGGCCGTAGCATCGGGCGCGCCATGGCGCTGGAACTGGCCGCGGGCGGCTGTGCCGTCGTGGTCAACGTGCGGAGTAACCGCGCCGAGGCCGAAGGCGTCGTCAAGGAGATCGAAGGGAGGGGCGGCAAGGCGATGGCCGGCATCGCCGATGTCACCGATGCGCCCGCTGTCCAGGCCATGGCGCAGGCGGCGTTGAAAAAGTTCGGCCGGATCGACTATCTCATCAACAACGCCGCGCTGCGTCAGGAAAAGGCCATCGAGCACATGACCTTCGAGGACTGGCGATTCATCACCGGCGTCATCCTCGACGGCGCATTCCATTGCGTGAAGGCCTGCCTGGAGCCGATCAAGAAGAGTGATGCCGGCTCGATTATCAACATTGGCGGGCTCACCGGCGCGATGGGGGCGCCCGACCGCGCGCACGTGGTCACCGCCAAGGCCGGCATCGCCGGCCTCACCCGCGCGCTCGCGATGGAGCTCGCGCCGCACAAGATCACCGTGAACACGATCGTCCCCTCCATGCTGGCGCGGCCGGACAAGCCCAACGACATTCCGGCTCACCCGGTCTACCGGCCCTTGCTCGGGCGCGCCGGCTGGCCGGACGATATCGCGCCGCTCGCGCGCCTCCTGGTGGGGCCGGGCGGTCGCTACATCACGGGTCAGATCATCAACGTCAGCGGCGGGACGTATTTCAACGTCTGAGACGGGACAGGCAGCGAGAGACAGCGGCTGATGACGCGATCGCCTCCGAGCTGGATTGTCGTCATCGGGGTCATTCTCGTCCTGCAGACCGTGTCGGCGACGCACGGCCGGCTGGTGCCGGTCGCGGGGCCTGCGTTCACCGCGGAGTTCGGCTGGGACCAGGCCTGGGTCGGCTATCTGACGGCGGCGACCACCGTCGGCGCGCTGTTCGTGCTGACCTCCGGCATCGGCGTGATCCATCGCCTCGGCGGCGTATACACCTTGCAGCTCAGCCTGCTGGTCGGCTCGGCAAGCCTGCTGCTCTATCTCGTTCCCTCGATCGGGTTGGCGCTGATCGCCAGCGTCTGCGTGGGACTGAGCAGCGGCACCGCCAATCCGGCGGGCAGCGAAGTGCTGACGCGGCTCACGCCGAAGGAACATCGCAACATCGTCTTTTCGATCAAGCAGGCCGGCGTGCCGCTCGGTGGCATCATCGGTGGCCTTGCGATCCCGCCGCTGATCGATGCGCTGGGCTGGCGCTATGCCGCCGCCGTTGTCTCCGGAATTTCCATCGTCGCGATCATGGCGACCTGGCCGTTCCGGACCCGCATCGATCCGCCGCCGGAGGAACGGGCGAAGCAGCGCCTCGTCAGTTTCCGGCTGACGGATATTCTCGTTCCGCTCCGGTCGCTGTCGCGCGGCGAGCGGCTGTGGCGGGCCTCGTGGGTCGGCTGCCTGCTGGCGACGCCGCAGGCCGGCTGGGTCACCTTCATGGTGACTTATCTCGTGGTCGGCCTCGGCATGTCGCTGAGCACCGCCGGGCTGGTGTTCGCCGTGATGCAGACCAGCAGCATGTTCGGCCGCGTCACGCTGGGCTTCATCGCCGATCGCATCGCTTCGGGCCCAGCCACGCTGATGATCGCCTCGTTCGGCTCGGCGATCTCGACCATTGCGCTGGCGCTGAGCGCGCCGGACTGGCCGCTCTGGGCGTTCCTGCTGCTGTCGGCGTTTGCCGGCATTGCGGTGTCGGGCTGGAACGGGGTGCAGATCGCGGAGGTGGCGCGGCGCTCGTCGCCCGAGCTGATCGCCGAGTCCGCGGCCGGCTCGGTCATTCTCATCTTCATGTCCAACATGCTGACGCCGGTGGCGTTCGCGGCCTTCATCGCGGTCACCAACCGGTACGACATTGCCTATCTCATCCTCGCCGCCTTCAGCCTGGCCTGCGTCCCACTGCTCTATGGGATCGATCGCGTGCCCGACCGGCCTGCCAAATAACCTGCCAAGCAGGCGGACGGGTGGCCGCGTCGGCCCGGAAGTGCTAAATCCTCTGCACGAGGAACACCCAAAAAGAGAGGTTTGTCATGTACGGCGAGTTGGGCCTTTTCATCGACGGTGCGTGGAGAAAGAACGGCGGCGGCAAGGGCGAGGACGTGATCAATCCGGCGACCGAAAAGCCGCTGGCGCATCTTCCGCATGCCAGCAAGGCCGATCTCGACGAGGCGCTGGAATCCGCCAAGAAGGGCTTTGCGGTGTGGCGCGCGACCTCCGCCTACGACCGCTGCAAGATCATGCACAAGGCCGCCGACCTGATGCGCGAGCGGCACGATGCGATCTCCAAGATCATGGTGCTGGAGCAGGGCAAGCCCTATGCCGAGGCGCGTGGAGAGGTCATCGTCTCCGCCGACATCATCGACTGGTACGCCGAGGAGGGCCGGCGCTCGTACGGCCGCATCGTGCCGGGCCGCGGCAAGGGCATCCGCCAGCTCGTGGTGCAGGAGCCGATCGGAATTGTTGCGGCGTTCACGCCGTGGAACTTCCCGGTGCTGACGCCGGCCCGCAAGGTCGGCGGCGCGCTCGCGGCCGGCTGCTCGCTCATTCTCAAGGCCTCGGAAGAGACGCCTGGCGCCTGCGTCGAGATGGTGCGTTGCTTCGTCGACGCAGGCCTGCCGAAGGGCGTGCTGAACCTGGTGTTCGGCGTTCCCGCCGAAGTGTCCGAGCATCTGATGGCGAAGGACGCGGTCCGCAAGATTTCCTTCACCGGCTCGATCCCGGTCGGCAAGCATCTCGCCGCGCTCGCGGCCAAGGGCATGAAGCGCACCACCATGGAGCTCGGCGGCCATTCGCCGGTCGTGGTGTTCGCCGACGCCGATCCCGAGAAGGCGGCCGACACCATCGCGGCGTTCAAGTACCGCAACGCCGGCCAGGTCTGCATCTCGCCGACGCGCTTCTACGTGCAGGAAGACGTCTATCCGCGCTTCCTCAAGCGCTTCACGGAGTACGCCAACGGCATCAAGCTCGGCGACGGGCTGGAGAAGGGCACCACCATGGGCCCGCTCGCCAATGCGCGGCGTCTCGACGCCATGGACGCCATCGTCGCCGACGCCAAGAGCCGCGGCGGCAAGATCCAGACCGGCGGCGAGCGCGGCGGCAACCAGGGCTACTTCTACAAGCCGACCGTGATCACCGACATTCCGGATGACTCCAAGATCATGACGCAGGAGCCGTTCGGCCCGGTGGCGCCGATCGTCACCTTCAAGTCGTTCGACGAGGTGGTGGAGCGCGCCAACTCGCTGGAGTTCGGCCTTGCGGCCTATGCCTTCACCACGTCGAACTCGACCGCCGCCGCGATCGGCGACGCGCTCGAATGCGGCATGGTCGGTGTGAATTCGATCGCCATCTCGACACCGGAGACGCCGTTCGGCGGCGTCAAGGAGTCGGGCCACGGCAGCGAGGGCGGCATCGAGGGTCTCGGCGCCTATCTCGTCACCAAGTTCATCTCGCAGGGTTGAAGCCTCTTCCCGCCCTCATCCTGAGGAGCCCGCCGAAGCCCGAAGGGCGAAGGCGGGCGTCTCGAAGGATGGGGCGGCCCCATGGTTCGAGACGCGTTGCTTCGCAACGCTCCTCACCATGAGGCCGGGAGAGGATCGAGCAGAATTAAGAATAGAGCATCGAAGAAAATCATGGCTGAACTTGTGAAGCTCTGCCCCACCTCGGAGGTTGCGGAAGGTTCCGTGAAAAGCTTCGAGGTGGGGAACAGCGTCCTCGCCGTCTACAACGTCGGCGGCGAGTTCTTCGTCACCGACAACGAATGCACCCACGGCGCGGCGAGCCTGGCCGAGGGGATTCTCGAGGACGATATCATCGAGTGCACGCTGCACTTCGGCGCCTTCAACGTGAAGACCGGCGAGGCCGTGCAGGCCCCCTGCTTCACGCGGCTGCGGACCTACAAGGTCGCGGTGCAGGACGGGCAGGTGATGGTCGACATGGATAAGGAAGCCGGCGAGTAGACGGCCTGTTCGGTGCGCTGCTGATCGGATGGGCACTTGTCCCAGCCGGCGCCGACGCGCTGACCATGGATCCCAAGTGCCAGAAGATGCGTGACAAGATCGGATGCACCTGCGTTCTCCAGAAGGAGGGCGCGTCTGTTCCGGCGGCACGCGCTGGGCTTCGGCCCGCCAGACCAACCGTGGCAGGCCAACCAATCAAGCGTTCACGGACTGCGTCATCCGCAACCGCGGCGCTTAACCCCGGCTGCCTTTTTCGAGTTGTTCGAGCGCCCGCCGCAGCGTATCGGCTGCCGCGCTGCGCTCGGTATCCGACATGCGGTCGGCGTCAAGCTCCAGCCGCAAGTGCATTGCACCGGCCTGTTCACCGGCGGGCTTCAGCCCGGTCACCACATAGGTTGCGACCGGCTCGGCGATGCCTTTGACCTGAATGCGGCCACGCTCCTCGCAACGCACCTCGTCCTTCACGTGCGCATAGGTCTCGAACGAAACGAGGATGCCGCCGGGCGCCGCCTCGTGCTCCAGTCGCGATGCAAGGTTCACGGTGCCGCCGACCATGGTGTAGTCCATGCGGTCTTCGCTGCCAAAATTGCCGACCGTGCAATAGCCGGTGTTGATGCCGATCCGGCAGCGTAACGGAGTCTCGATGCCGCTGTTGCGCCATTCTTCGGTCAGTTCGGCGACCCGCTTCTGCATTGCAATCGCCATGTGCACGCAGGCCAGCGCATCCTCCTTCACACCCAGCGTTGCCGGATCGCCGAAAAACATGACGATGGCGTCGCCGACGTATTTGTCGATGGTCGCGCCATATTGCAGCGCGATCTTCGACATTTCCGTGAGGTAATGATTGAGCAAATGGGTCAGGTCTTCCGACTCCATCTTGTCGGTAATTTCCGTGAACCCGACCAGATCGGAGAAGCAGACCGTGAGCTTCTTGCGCTTGCTGACGATCTTGACGTCCTGCTGGCCGGTGAAAATCGAATCATAGACCTGCGGGGCGAGGTATTTCGCGAGCTTGGACGACAGCGCGGTGAGGGCCGCGGACTTCTCGGTCAGATCCTGTTCGCGTTGCTTCAACTCGGTGATGTCGGAATAGACCGCGACGGTGCCGCCGTCTTCGGTGCGGCGCTCGCTGACCATGACCCAGCGGCCGCTTTCGCGCCGCTGCACCTGCGGCTCGCCGGGATTGCGGTGCTGTTGCAGTCGTTGCGCAATCCATTCCTCGACGCGGCCTTCCGCATCCTTGACGTAGCCACGTTCCGCCGCCCGCCGGATGACACTCTCGAACGTGGTGCCGGCGCTCAGGTCGATGTCCAGGTTCGGATACAGCAGATCACGGTAGCACGAGTTGCAAATGACAAGCCGATCCTCCCCGTCATAGCAGACGAAGCCTTCGGAGATGCTCTCGATCGCTTCGGCGAGCCGCCGCTCGCTGCGCAGCCGCGCCTGCTCGGCCCGGCGCAATGGGGTGATGTCGTAGAGCCAGAACAGCCGCTTGGCGCCGGAGATGGCAACGTGTCCACCGGCATAGGCAACCTGAACGTAGGAAATCAGGAGATCGAGCAACTCGCCGCGCTTGGTCTTCCAGATCACCTCTTCGTTGAGCAACTGGCCGCCGCGGGTCCGCAATATATCGATAATGCGTGCCCGATGATCGAGGTCGTGCCAGAAGAGTTTGGTATCGAACAACTCCAGCTCGTCTTTTTCATAGCCTGTCAGTTCACGCAGCCGCCAATTGTGAAACAGCAGCCGTCCGTCTTCGTCGACCACGCACAATCCGGCCGGACAGTATTCAAGGATCTCGCGAAGCTGCCGTTCCTGCTCGGCGACCTGCGCCTCGTGCTGTGTCAGCGCGGTGACGTCATAGACCCAGAACACGCGTTTGGCGCCGGCGAAGCCGATTTGGCCGCCCTGGTAGGCCACCTGCACATAAGACAGCAGCAGGTGAAGCAGTCGGCCGGTCTTGCTCCGCCAGGTCACCTTTTGATTGAGCAACTGACCACCGTGTTCGCGCAACGCTTCGATGATGCGCGCGCGTTGTTCGACGTCGTGCCAGAATGTACTCGTTTCGATGCCTTCGAGTTCGTCCTTGCGGTAGCCGAGCAATTCGCGCAGCCGCGCGTTGTGAAACAGCAGGCGGCCTTGCTCATCGACGATCAGGATTGCAGCCGGGCAGAATTCCAGCATCTCGCGGAACTGGCGTTCCTGCTCGGCGGCCGCGGTGCCGGGCGCGCGTTCGCCACCGGCCACGCGGCTTCCGGTGCTGTCGTGGCCTGCTGTGGTGTCCGAAGACATCGCCCCCACCGGATTGTGCAGCGAGGCTAGCACTCACGAGGACAAATATCGAGATCGCAATCGTCGACTTTCTGGGGCGCCCTCGGAAGCGCCGCAGCGGCATGCCGGCGACTAGGCCGCCGCATCCTTGCTGCGCAGCAGGCTCATCATGGTCGTGACGACGACGATGAGCCAGCTTCCGTTGAAAGGCAGCGAAATCTAACTCGTCAGCCACTCGCCGCCGGCGCAGATCAGGATTTGAACCACCGCCACGATCCAGATCGGCCGCAATGCCTGCTGGGACGTGCCCAGGCTTTGCAGCCATGTGAACGCAGCGATGAGGGCCGCGATCAGGATCAGGTGGGCCGCGCCACCCGCCTGAAGCGCGAAGAAAGGCACGACGAACGCAGCGATGGTGGTCGCCAGAAGCGGTGGCCAGACGATTGCGAAATCCGCTCCGCTCACCCGGCTTTCCGTCGTGGCACGGCCTGTCGGGGCGGTCACGACGATGAGCGCGGTCGCCACCGCCAGAAACAGGCAGGCGGCTATGAGCATACTGTCGCTGACCGAGCCCGTACGCGCGAGTTCGAGGCTGCCGGCAGCGGCCATCGGCAGGTTGACCAAGGTCGGCGTGATCACCAGCAGCCAGAATCCGTTGCCCAGCCCGCGGGCCGTGATCCGTTCGCCGAACCAGCCGAGCAGGATGGTCCCCGCGACGAAGGTGATGGTGATCGGGATTTCCCATTCCGGCCCGTCGATCAGGCCCGAGATTTCGAGCAGCGCGCTCGCCACGCCGCGGGCCTGAACGCCTGCCATCACCAGCGCCACGAAATAGACGTAGCGACTCAGCCGTCGCGTATTTTCGAGTTTTGCCGTTTCCCAGCGGGAGAGCGGCGGTACGATCAGCTTGATGAATTCGAAAACGAACAGGGCCGACAGGGACGGCGTTACGCCCAGGGCGAAGATCGAGACCGTTTCGATGCCCAACTGGCCGCCGAGGCGGAGCAGCCCGTCGGTGTCGAGACCCGGGACCGGTATCTGGCATCCAAGCCGGTAGACCAGAAGCGCGCCTGCGGTAAAAAGCAGGCGGCGGGCCATCGGAGACTGCAGCAGCGGCGCAATATCTTTCGCCATGTGAGTTCCTGAATGAAATGAATCAGGTGCTGTAAAATCGGCCTCGTCTCTGTCTTGACAGCAACACCATGCCGCGAGCGCAGGAAACGCCGCGCTGGATTCCTACTTCGTCATTTCCTGACAAGCCTTCCACACTTTTTCGGGTGTCGCCGGCATCTGGATCTTGTGCCCCGATCCCGGGATTGCGTCCGAAAACGCGTTCATGATCGCCGCAATTGCCGCCGTCGTGCCGGCTTCGCCCGCGCCTTTGACGCCGAGCGGGTTGGTGGTCGCCGGCACGATGTGGACCTCATCCTTGAACATCGGCAGATCCTCGGCGCGCGGCATCGCGTAATCCATGAACGACGCGGTGACGAGCTGCCCGTTGCCGGAATCGAACACCGTCTGCTCCATCATCGCCTGGCCGAAGCCCATGGCGACCGAGCCGTGCACCTGGCCCGCGACGATGGTGTGATCGAGAATGTTGCCGCTGTCGTCCATCGCCGAGTAGGACGCGAGCCGCGAGAAGCCGGTCGCCGGGTCGACCTCGACCTCGGCAATGTGGCAGCCGTTGGGGAAGGTGAGCGGCGTGTCGGTCACCACCTTGGTGTCGAGGTCTTCCTCGATCTCGCCCTTCTTCTTCATCTCCTTGGCGCGCGCCGCCACGTCGAACAGCGACATGCGGCGGTCGGTGCCGACCACGTTGAACGCGCCGTTCTTGTATTCGATGTCGCCTTCGCCGGCCTCGAGTGCGGCGGCCGCGACTTTCTTGCCCTTGGCGAGCATCGCCTCGAGCGTCTTCACCATCGCGTGTCCCGCGGTCATCGCGGTGCGCGAGCCGACCGAGGCATAGCCCGCGATCTCGTGGGCGCTGTCGCCGTGCGCGTGGCCGACCTGTTCGGCCTTGATGCCGAGCCGCTCGGCGACCATGCGCGGGAAGATCGTCGCATGGCCCTGGCCGGTCGACTGCACGTTCATCGTGAAGGTCATCTTGTCGCCGCCGGGAAACGACACCTGCGTGCCTTCGGTCGGCGCGCCGCCGGAGTGCTCCAGCACGAAGCAGACGCCGATCCCGCGCAGCAGGCCCTTCTTCTTCGACTCCTTCTTGCGCGCCTTGAAGCCCGCATAGTCCGCAAGCTCCAGCCCCTTCTCGACCACGGTTGCGAAGTCGCCGCTGTCGTAGGTGGTGCCGATCGAGGTCTTGTACGGCATCGCCTTCTTGGAAATGAGGTTCTTCCTGCGCAGCCGGACTGGATCGATACCGGTGACGCGCGCCGCCTCGTCCACCACGCGCTCCAGGCAGTAGCTCGCCTCGGGACGGCCCGCGCCGCGATACGGCGCGGTCGGTGTCGTGTGGGTGAACACGCACTTGGCCTGCACGTCCATCAGCTTGATGTCGTACATGCCGGGCAGGCAGCGCGTCATGTTGGCGGTGTGGATGTTGGCGCCGACCGCGCCGACATAGGCGCCGAGGCTGCCGTGGTGGCGCAGCCGAAACGCCAGGAACTTGCCGTTCGCATCGAGCGCCAGCTCGACGTCGCTGTAGGCGTCGCGGGCGTGGTTGTCGCTGACGAAGGATTCGTTGCGGCCCGACATCCAGTGCACCGGCCGGCCGGTCTTCTTCGCGCCGACCAGCATCGCGACGTATTCGGGATAGGGACCGGTTTTGAGCCCGAACGCGCCGCCGACCTCCTCGGTCGTCACGCGGATTTTCGCCGGCGGAATGCCCATGACGCCCGCCATCGCATCGCGCATGGCGCGGGCGCCCTGCGAGCAGACGCGCAGCAGATAGCTGTCGTTCGCCTTGTCGTGGCTTGCGGTGCCGCCGCGCGGCTCCATCGAGGCGACGTTGATGCGCTGGTGCACCAGCGAGACCCTGGCGACATGCGCGGCGGACTTCATCGCCGCGTCCACCTTCGCCGCCATCTCGTCGGGATTGGGCGCGAGGCCTGCCCAATCGACGGCGATATTTCCCGGCGCCTCCGGCCACACCTGCGGCGCACCGGGCTTCATCGCCTCGCGCAGATCGGTCACCGCGTCGTGCGCCTCGTACTCCACCTCGACCGCCTCCGCGCCGTCCTGTGCCGCCGCATAGGTCTCGCCGAGCACCATCGCCACCGGCTCGCCGACGTGGCGCACCTTGTCGCCAGCCAGCGCCGGCCGCACCGGCATGACCAGCTTGCCGCCGTTGCGCCCCGCAACCGGAGGGTGCTGCGACAGGTTCTTCACCTCGGCGGCCTTGATGTCGTCCATGGTGATGACCGCGACCACGCCCTTGATCGCCAGCGCGGGCTTGGTGTCGATCGACTTCACGGTGGCAAAGGCGTGCGGCGAGCGGACGAAGCAGGCATAGGTCTGGCCGGGCAGCGGGGCGTCGGCCATGTAGCGACCCGCGCCGCGCAGCAGGTAGTCGTCCTCGACGCGAATGGTGGGGCGGTGGGAAGTGGTCTGGTCCATGTCGGCTAGGGCTTTCCAGGGAGGGCGGGTAAGCTTCGGAGGAACTTAAGGAATAACGGCCAGAAATGCCTCGTGCAATGACCCAAAGTGGCGCGGAAAAAGACAGTATCGGCTTGGGGATCGCAGGTCTCGGCATGGCCGGGGCGGTCATGGTCCATGCTGCCGCGGCGCATCCCGGCTATGTGCTCAGGGCAGGGGCAGACCCGCATCCGGGCCCGCGCGAGGCCTTCGCCCGCGACCACAATGCGCGAGCCTATGCCGACGTGAAGGAACTGGTGGCCGATCCCGCGGTCGAGGCGGTCTACATCGCCACCCCGCACCAGTTTCACGCCCCGCATGCCCAGCTTGCCGCCGAGCACGGCAAGCACATCATCCTGGAAAAGCCGATGGCGCTGACGCTCGCGGATTGCGACGCGATCGTCGCGGCGGCCGAGCGGCACAAGGTGCACCTCGTGGTCGGCCACACCCACGCCTTCGATCCGAACGTGCGGCTGATGCGCGACATCATCGCCCGCGGTGAGCTGGGCCAGGCTCGGTCTGATCAACAGCTTCAACTACACGAATTTCCTCTATCGCCCGCGCCGCCCCGAGGAGCTCGACACCGCGAAGGGCGGCGGCATCCTGTTCAACCAGGTGCCGCATCAGATCGACACCGCGCGGCTGCTCGCAGGAGGCATGGTCAAAAGCGTGCGGGCGCTGGCGAGCGTGCTCGATCCGTCGCGGCCGACCGAAGGGAGCTGCGCGGCGTTGCTGCAATTCGAGGGCGGCGCCGCTGCCTCGCTGGTCTACAGCGGTTACGACCACTTCGACACGGACGAATGGCACTTCGGCATCGGCGAGCGCGGCGCTCCAAAACCGATCGCGCATGGCGCGGCCCGCCGCGCGCTGGAGAAGGCACGGGACGAGACAAAAGCGCGCACCGAAACCTTCGCCTATGGCAACACCGCCAGTGCGCTGCCGCCGCACCAGCCGCATTTCGGCATCACCATCGTTACTTGCGCGAACGGCGACATGCGCGCCTCCGCCGACGGCGTCACGATCTATGGCCGCGACGGCGTCAGGGAAATCCCGATCCCGCGCGGCGGCAGCATGCCGGGCCGCCGCGAGGTGCTGGACGATCTGGCGCGCTGCGATCCGCACCGGGCGCAGGCCCGTTCATGACGGCCGCTGGGGCAAGGCCACGGTCGAGGTCGCGCTCGCGATCCTGCGCTCATCGCGGGAGGGCAGGGACGTCATGCTGGAACATCAGGTGGCGGTGGACCGTTCGCCGGGATAGATATAGAGAAACCTCAAATTTCCGCCCCCGCGCGTCATTCGCTGGAGCCCGACATGCTCGATAAACCCCATCAAAACGGCCACTCCAACGGCAACGGCCAGTACGTCGTCGAGGATCTCAAGAATCTGACGTTTTCGGTCCACCGCAAGGTGTTCGTCGCGCCGGAAATCCTGGAGGACGAGAATCGCGCGATCTTCGACAAGTGCTGGGTTTATGTCGGCCACGCCTCGGAGGTGAAGAACCCCGGTGACTTCCGCACCCGCAGCGTCGCCAACCGTCCGGTGATCTTCTGCCGCGACAGGAAGGGCGAGGTCCGCGCGCTGTTCAATGTCTGCCGCCACCGCGGCGCGCTGGTCTGCCGCGAGCGCGAAGGCAACACCCGGCAGTTCTACTGCATCTATCACGGCTGGGCCTACAACACCGACGGCTCGATCAAGGGCATTCCGGGCGACGACGCCTATCCGCCGGGCTTCGATAAGCAGGGCAAGGGCCTCGTGCCGGTGCCGCGCCTCGAGCACTACAAGGATTTCTATTTCGCCAATCTCGATCCGAACGCGCAGGATCTGCACACTTATCTGGCCGGCGCCAAGGACTACATCGATCTGGTGGTCGACCAGTCGCCGTCCGGCAAGATGGAGATCATCTCCGGCGTGCAGGAGTACGACATCAAGGCGAACTGGAAGCTCCTGGTCGAGAACAGCGTCGACGACTATCACCTCGTCACCACGCATTCGACGTGGCTGAACTACATGCGCAACTCCGGCGTCAACATCACGCCGGCCAAGGGCCACATGCTGCCGACCAAGGGCTTTGGCCTCGATCTGGGCAACGGCCATCTCACCACCGACAATCCGAACTATCGCGGCCGCCCGGTGGCGCGCTGGATTTCGGTTTACGGCGAGGAGGCCAAGGCCGACATCGACGCGATCCGCAAGGAGCTGGTGGATCGTCTGGGCGAGGCGCGGGCGGCGCGCGTCGCCGACACCAACCGCAACCTCTGCATCTTCCCCAACCTCGTGATCAACGACGGCTCGTCGGTGACGGTGCGCCATTTCACGCCGGTCGAGCCCGGCCTGATGAAGGTCAGCGCCTGGGCGCTCGGCCCGGTCGAGGAAACCGAGGCGCAGCGCGCGCGGCGCCTGCACGCGTTCCTCACGTTCTACGGGCCCGGCGGCTTCGCCACCCCCGACGATGTCGCCGCGCTGGAACTGGCGCAGCAGGGTTACGCGGCGTGGCGCGAGGTCCCGTGGACCGATCTCTCGCGCGGCATGGGCAGCAGCCAGGAGCAGCTTGCCACCGACGAGGGCCATCTGCGCGTGTTCTGGCGCAAGTGGGACGCGATGATGAACGGAGGCGCCGGCATGAACAAGCCGCTCGATCCCGCCTCCACCGTGACGCGCGCCGAGGTGGAGGATTTCCTCTACACCGAAGCCGAGCTTCTCGATGCCTGGCGGCTCGACGACTGGCTCGGCCTCCTGACCGACGACGCCTCTTACTACGTCCCGCCGAACGACAAGCCGGACGGCGATCACCGCTTCACGCTGTTCACCGTCGCCGACGACATCGTGCGGCTCCGCGAGCGCATCATCCGGCTGAAGGACCCGAACTGCCACGCCGAATATCCGCCGTCGCATACGCGGCGGATGATCACCAATGTGCGGATCACCGGGATGGAAGGCGATCTCATCCTGGTGTCGGCCAACTTCGCGATCTTCCGCCATCGGCGGAACGAGCAGGCGCCGCGCCAGTTCATCGGCCGCTACCGTCACAAGCTGAAGCAGACCGAAACCGGCCTGAAGATTTTCGAGCGCCGCGCCATTCTCGATGCCGAGGAGCTCGGCCCGATGGGGGCTGTCAGTTTCCTGCTTTAGTAAGACCTTTCCACGGTCATTCCGGGGCGTCGCGAAGCCACGAGCCCGGAATCCAGAGCGGCATCCAATGCGTGCGGCGGATTCCGGGTTCGCGCCTTCGGCGCGCCCCGGAATGACCGCGGGGAGGGTTGTGCGAACCATCCATGGCTTGCTAATCGTCAATAATAACGGCCGGGAACAGCCCGGCTTTTGCGTTAAAGGGGATTGAAATGCCGAATCCGCTCGCGATCGACGCCCACGCGCACATCTGCACCGAGGAGACGATGAATCTCCTCAACAAGGCGACACCGAAGGTCGCATCGAGCCTCAAGGAATACGAAAAGGATGTGTTCGAGTGGAGCGTCTGCGGCGTGCCGTACCGGCCGCTGCCGCGCGGCGGCTTCGACATCGAGCAGCGCCTGAAGGACATGAAGGCGTCCGACGTCGACATGCAGGTGCTGTCGAACACGCCGCAGACCTTCATGTACAACCAGGACGCCGGCATGACGACCGCGGCCTGCGTCATCCAGAACGACCAGATCGCCAAGCACGTCCGCGACTATCCGAAAAGCTTCTACGGCATCGCCACGCTGCCGATGCAGGCGCCGAAGGCCGCGGCGGACGAATTGGAACGCTCGATTTCCAAGCTCGGCCTCAAGGGCATGCAGATCGGCTCCAACATCAACGGCAAGAATCTCGACGAGCCGGAGTTCGAGCCGGTGTGGCAGGTGGCGAACCAGCATCATGCGTTCTGCATGGTGCATCCGAACAACGTCGCGGGCGTCGACCGGCTGCGGAATTACTATCTCAACAACCTGATCGGCAATCCGCTCGACACCACCATCGCCGCGGCCTCGCTGGTGTTCGGCGGCGTGATCGAGCGCTTCCCCAACATCCGCTTCTACATGGTGCATGGCGGCGGCTTCACGCCCTATCAGGCCGGGCGCTGGCAGCACGGCTGGCACGTCCGGCCGGAGCCGAAGAAGCACCTCAAATATCCGCCGGCCGAGACGATCCGCACGTTCTACTGGGACACCATCCTGCACTCCAAGCCGCAGCTCGAATTCCTGGTGCAGGAATTCGGCGCCGCCCACGTCATTCTCGGCAGCGACTATCCGTACGACATGGGCACCTTCGAGTGCGCGCGGCAGGTCAAGGCGCTGTCCTGCGGCGAGCTCGACAAGGTTACGATGCTCAACGGGATCGTGCAGAAGCTTCTGGCGGGCGTGAAGTAATGGCGGAAGCGGAAGGGGCGCGGGTCGCCGCGCCCGCGATTGCGGCGTTCATCCGGGATGCGATGACGGCGGTTGGCGCGCCGCCCGCCGACGCCGCGAAGATCGCCGAGCTGATGCTGGAAGCTGATCTCGCCGGCGCCGACGCGCACGGCGTGTTCCGCCTGCCGCAATACATCCGCCGCATCAAGGCCGGCGGCGTCAATCCGAAGCCGAACATCGCGGTCGAGAAGACCGCACCGGCCACGGCCATCGTCGACGGCGACAACGGCATGGGCCATCTGGTGATGCAGCGCGCCGCCGACACCGCGTTCGCGCTGGCGAAGGAGGCTGGCGTCGCCTGGGTCGGCGCGCGGCGCTCAAATCACGCAGGCGCGGCCGGAACCTACGCCGCGATGGCGCTGCCGCACGACATGATCGGTATCTATTCGGCGGTGGCCAACGCCAACCACATGCCGGCCTGGGGCGCGGCCGAAAGCCTGCTCAGCACCAACCCGATCGCGATCGCCGTGCCGGCGGGGCAGGAGGCGCCGGTGGTGCTCGACATCGCCACCACGGTCGTCTCCTACGGCACGGTGAAGGCCTACAAGCTTCAGGGCAAGCCGATGCCGGAAGGCTGGATGGTCAGCGCCACCGACGGCAAGCCGGTCACCGACTCGGCGCGCAGCGCAGAGGGTTTGCTGATGCCGATCGGCGGCCACAAGGGCGCGGGCCTCGCTCTGGTGCTGGGCCTGCTGGCCGGCGTGCTGAACGGCGCGGCGTTCGGCCGTGAGGTGGTCGATTTCAACGCCGACGACGAAAGCGCCTGCAACACCGGCCATTTCATCATCGCGCTGGATATTGCGCGCTTTCTCCCGCTGGCCGCCTTCAAATCCGAGATCGATCGCCAGCTTCGCGATCTGAAGGCCTCGCCGGTTCTCCCGGGCTTCGATTCGATCCGCCTGCCCGGCGAGCAGCGCCGCACCCGCCGCGCCGAGCGGATGGCGAAGGGCGTGCCGGTGTTTCCGGAGGTGATCGAACTGCTCGACAAGCTCGCGGGCGAATTGAAGATCAAGCCGCTGGCCAGATAGCGGCTGCCGTGTTGTTGCGGCTCCGCCGTCATTCCGGGACGGCGCGAAGCGCTGGGCCCGGAATCCAGAACCAGATTGCGCACTCGCTTTTTGGCTCTGGATTCCGGGTTCGCGCCTTCGCGCGCCCCGGAATGACAGCAGTGTATGTCGATACGCTATCGCGTCACTTCGGCGCCATCGCCTCGCGCACGCGTTCGACCGTCGCGGCCGGCGTCTTGTAGATATCGACGATCAGCGCCGCGACCTGCTCGCCGGTCAGCGGATCGACCTCGATCTTCAGCTTCTCGGCCTCGGCCAGGAACTCCGGGTCCTTCATCGTCGCGTCGAACGCGCGGCGGATGGCGTTCACGCGGTCGGCCGGCACGTTCGGCGGCAGGAAGAACGGCCGGCCGAATTCCAGCCGCGCCAGCGCCAGCGCCATCGACTGCTTCTGCTCCTCGGTCTTGGCGAGTTCCAGGATCAGCGGCACGTCCGGCATCTCGGGATGCTTGCGCAGCGCCCATTGCGCGAGAATGCGGATCTTCTTTTCCTTGATCCACTGCTCGGAAATGGCCTTCAGCGTCGACCAGTTCGCCCAGGTGCCGTGCACCTCGCCGCGCTCCATCGCGAGATGAATCTTCGGCGTCGCCTCGTAGCCGGTGATCACCTTTACCTTCCAGCCGAACAGCTTTTCCGCGAGCTTCGGATAGTCGTACTGCGTCGAGCCCGGCGCCTGCGCGCCGACGATGAACTCCTTGCTGGTGAGTTCGGCGAGCGTCATGATCGGCGACGCGCCCCACACATACATCGCCTGGGTTTCGCGGTTGGTGCTGCCGACCCAGTTGAGCTTGGTCGGCTCGAAGCGCGCGCCGGTCGGCTGCAGCAGCGGCGTGGTCGGCAGGCCGTTGAACGAGGCGCCGAACACGGTGCCGTCGAACGGACCCGCGGCGAACAGCTGGTTGGTCATCGTCAGCGAGCCTGCGCCCGGCTGGTTCTGCACGATGATGGTCGGATTGCCGGGGATGTGCTTCGACATGTGGCGGGCGAGCAGCCGCGCGTTGATGTCGTAGCCCGAGCCCACGCCGATGCCGACGACGAGGCGGACGTTCTTGCCCTTGTAGAATTCGGCCACGTCCTGCGCCGAAGCGGGCAGGGCGGCAAGCAGCAAAGGCAGCGCCAGCAGCAGTTTTCGCATATCCCATTCCTCCCGGAGCTTTCGCCGGCTTTTGCCGGTCTGGTCAGGCAGATCTTGGCTGGTCTGATTGTAGCCTATGCCGCGCGTTTCTCCTCGTCGGGATCCAGCGGCAATTTGACCGGCTGCTTGCGCTTGGCCGAAAGGTCGAGCGCCTTGGTCAGCATCAGGTTGTTGTGCGCCTCTTCCACGGTCGCGGCCGGCGTCGGCAGGCCGAGCGCCACGCGGTTGAGCCAGGACACGGTCTCGTCGGCCATCGGCCCGCGCAGCTCGCCGAGCGCCATGTCGCCCGGCGGATAGCTGCCGAGGAAGTCGACGAGGCGGGTCTGGTCCGGCGCGTAGCCTTCGCCCTGCGGCTTGCTCACCGCCAGCACCATGTCGCGGTGCGTGTCGTCGATGGTCAGCACGCCGTCGGTGCCGGTGATGCCGACCTCGAGCGAATAGACCGCGCCCGGCCACGTCACCGGCAGCGCCCATGAGATGTTGAGATGGTAGATGCAGCCGTCCGACATCATGATCATGCCGGCGGTGGCGTCGATGCCCTGGTAGAGCGGGCCCAGCACCTTGTCGACCGAGCGCGCGTAGCATTCGACCGGCGTTTTCTTTTCCAGGTACCACATGCACATGTCGAGCGCATGCGTGCCGGAGATCACCATCGGCGAGATGCTCTTGGGATCGTCGGTGCGCTTGTAGTTGTCGATCGCGACGAGGCGATTCATGAACGCGCGCGAGGTGACCAGCGTGACGTCGCCGAGCGAGCCGGTGCGCACCTTCTCCTTGCCGGCGAGCCACTTCCTTCGGAAGCGCTGCGTGTAGCCCACCACCGCGTCGATCTTGGCGTCCTTGATCGCCTTGAGCACCTTCGCGGACTGCGCGAGGTCGGTCGCGAGCGGCTTCTCGATCAGGAGCGGAATGCCGCGCTCGACCGCGACCATGATCGGATCGACGTGCAGGTGCTCGTCGGTGGCGATGATGGCGCAGGTCACCTCGGGCCGCTTCAGCAGCTCGACATGGCTTTGCGTGACGAAATCCGCGCCGACCCTCGGCGCGACTTCGCCGGCGCGGTTCGGGTTCTTCTCGGCAAGCCCGATCCACTTCACGGCGGGATGGCGGTTCGCCACCTCGCCGCGGAACAGTCCGACGCGGCCGCCGCCGATGATGGCGAGACCGATTTCTCTGCGTGCTTGCGGTTCTCATTTCTGCATCGCCGGGTTGTCGCCCGCCCTGTACTCGCGCTTTCAGATCGGCGATCGCCGCGACGGTCTCGTTGGTCAGCGGCAGGTTCACCGGCTCGCCGCGATCCGCCGAGAGGTCGGCGGCCGAATAGGTTTCCATCACCATGCGCGCATGCTCGGGCTTCACCATCACCGGCTTGTTCTGGATGCAGGACTCGATGAAATGGATCGTCTCCGGCCCCATGCCGCCGGCGAACACGTGGTCCACCTGCTCGCCCGGCATGGTCGACATCGGGAACACCTGGCCGGTCTTCTCGGTGTTGAGCCAGTTGTCGCGCTGGGTGTCGTCGAGCACCAGCGCGCCGTCGGTGCCGGTGATCTCGATCCAGGTCGAGCAGTAGTTCGGGAAGCTCTCCGGGAAATTCCAGCCGCCGCCGATCATCACCACCACGCCGTTGTCCATCGTCACGGTGGTGAACATCACGTCATGGGACCCGTTGATCGGCTCCATGTAACCGTAGGCGCCCTGCGAATAGACGCGGATGGGCTTGGCGGGCTCGAGCAGCCACATCACGAAGTCGAGGTCGTGCGTGCTCTCCATCACCACCGGCGACAGCCGCACGCGGCTTGCGATCTTCTTGCCGAGCGCCCGCGACAGATGCCGGCTCACCAGCACCGACACCACCTTGCCGAGCGTGCCGTCTTCGATCTTCTTCTTGGCGTAGGCGATCTTGGTGTTGAAGCGCTGCGAATAGCCGATGGTGAATTTCAGGTTGTTGCGCTTGGCGAGCGTGATCAGCTCGTCGGCCTCCCACAGCTCCAGCGCGATCGGCTTTTCCAGCATCACGTGCTTGCCGGCCTTCAGGCAGTCGCGCGCGATCGGGTAGTGGTTCGACTCCGGCGTGGTCGAGATGAACACCACCGAGATGTTGTCGTTCCGGATGATGTCCTGATAGTCGAGCGTCGCGGTTGCGGGCTTGTAGCGCGCCTTCAGCTCCGCGAGGCGATCCGGCTTGATGTCGCAGATGTGGAGCTTGTCCACCAGCGCCGTCCGCGAGAGGGTCTCGACCCGCGTGCCCCCGACCCAACCCACGCCGATGGCGCCGACTTCCACTGTCTTCACGCTTCCATCCCCGTTTCTTGAAAAATTACCATGGGAGTTTTGATGGGCGCATAACAACCACGCCCAACCGCTGTCTGCAATCCTCTCCGCCGTCATTCCGGGGCGCCGCGAAGCGGCGAACCCGGAATCCAGAGACACAACGGTGCTCGGCTCTGGATTCCGGGCTCGCCATAGCGCGTTGAAGACGCGCGTAAACGCGCTTGTGACGCGCGCCCCGGAATGACCGTGTGAGAGACCGGCGGTCTAAGCGCTAGCCTTGAACCCGAACACCCGGGCCGCAAACTGCGGATAGACCTCGGCCAGTTCCGGCGCGACCGCCTGCCGCATCAGCCGCAGCGTTTCCGCCGACGGCACGGGCGTCACCGGCACCTCGGGCGGGCGGTCGAACTCGAAGCCGGTGTTGACGATCACCTCGGCCAGCGTGTGGCCGGGATGCACGCTTTCCAGCCTGAACCTGCGCCGTTCCTGGTCGAACGAAAACAGGCAGCGGTTGGTGATCAGCGCGATCGGCCCGCCGTTCCTGTAGACGCCGTCGTCGCTGCCGCCGGGCGCGCTGATATAGGACACCTTCGGCACCAGCGTGCGCTTGCTGTGCTCGGTGCGGAACAGGATCACCTTCGGCACCACGAAATAGAGATATGACGAGCCGAACGAGCCGGGAAAACGCGCGGTGGGCTTTTCCGGATCGCCGATGCTGACGAGATTGATGTTGCCCTCTCCGTCGATCTCGCCGCCGGAGAGAAAGAACACGTCGATGCGGCCCTGGCCGGCGCAATCGAACAGCTCGCGCCCGCCGTCGGTCCAGAAGGTGTGCTTCTGGCTGCCGAGCAGCGACACGTAAGGACGATCCAGATTGAGCTCGCGGCCGCGGGCGCGGGCGAGCAGCGCGGCGGTTGCCGGGATCGGCGAGGCGTTGCCGACCGCGATGTGCTTGACGATGCCGATCAGGTCGGCGACCGTCGCCGCCAGCAGCTCCTCGTCGCGGAACGAGCTAGGCTGCGCGGCGTTCATGAACGTATTTGTCGAGATACGTCGCAAAGCCCTCGTCGGTTGCGGCGAGCGTCACGTATTCCTTCAGGTGGTCGGCATCCCAGGCGTAGTGCTCCGGCAGCGGCAGCGGCCAGCAGCCGCGCTCGGCCACCGCGATGCTCTCGACGTAGAAGCCGGGCAGGGTGCCGGCCGCGAGCGTCTTGTCCGCGAGCAGATTGTCGTCGACGATCTTCTCCACCGTCACGATGGTCTTCTCGGACGCATGCGCCATCGTCACCAGCTCGCGCTGCCGCCCGATCCAGACATTGCCGTCGCGGTCCGCCATCGGCGCGTGGAACAGCGCGACGTCGGGCTTGATCGCCGGCAGCAGCACGATCGGATCGGCCAGGTCGTCGCCGTCACCGAACGGATTGTCCATCATCTTCCAGTCCGGACGGTTCTTCAGCACGTCGGACCCGATCAGTCCGCGCAGCGGCATGAACGGTACGCCCTTTTCGGAGGCCTGGAACGCGGCGTGCAGCGCCGGGCAGGTCGCGTCCTTCATCTTGATCTTGCCCGCGAGGATCGCGGCACTGAAGCGCGGCGCCAGCCCGAACTCGCCGAGGCTGACCGCGGAGGTTTCCAGCGTCTCGATGCAGCCTGCGCCGATCAGCAGGTCGGCCTGCAAGCTCGAGGTCGGCAGCGCGATCAGATGCAGCTTTTTGATGCCGCGCCGGATCAGCGCCCGCGTCGCTTCCATCGGTACGCCGGAGCTTTCGCGCGGTACCGCCAGCACGCAGCCGTCGGCGATGGGCGCGAGCGCATCATCGAGGTTGCGGGCGATGGTCGGCATGCGGCGAGTTTATGATCGGGCGTACCCCACGCCAAGTGGGCTTCGTGCCAAAATCCTGCCCACGCTTGAAACGGGGCAGGATCTGGAGAACAACAAAATCATGCCGACTCTGAAAGACAAGCTCGCCACCGACCGTTTTGTCGTCACCGCCGAGATCGCGCCGCCCGCCACCTGCGACGCCGGCGACCTGGTCGCCAAGGCCGCGCCGTTGAAGGGCCTGGCCGACGCGGTCAATGTCACCGATGGCGCGGGCGCCCGCGCGCACCTCAGCCCGGTCGCGGCGGCGGCAATCATGCTGCAGAACGGCATCGAGCCGATCCTCCAGCTCACCTGCCGCGACCGGAACCGGCTGGCCCTGCAGGGCGAGTTGATGGGGGCTGCGGCGCTCGGCATCCGCAACCTGCTGCTGCTCAAGGGCGACGATCCCAAGCAGGGCGACCAGCCGGACGCCAAGCCGGTGTTCGACTACGACACCGCGGCGCTGACGGCGGTGGCGGTCGCGATCCGCGACAAGGGCGAATTGCCGACCGGCAAGAAGGTCGGCGGCCATGCCGAATTCTTCATTGCCGCGGCCGATGTGCCGACCGATCCGCCCGCCGGCTGGGAGCCGAAGAGCCTCAAGGCCAAGCTCGCCGCCGGCTGCGAGTTCGTGCAGACGCAGTTCTGCATGGATGCGGCGGTGGTGCGCCGCTATATGGCGCGGCTTGCCGAACACGGCGTGAAGGTGCCGTTCCTGATCGGCATCTCGCCGATCCGCTCGGCGAAGTCCGCGCGCTGGATGCGTGAAAAGCTGTTCGGCACCATCATCCCGGATTCAACCGTCGCTCGCCTCGAAGCCGCCGCCGATCCTGTCGCAGAGGGCCGCAAGCTCTGCATCGACCTGATGCGTGAGCTTGCCACCATTCCCGGCGTCGCCGGCGTGCACATCATGGCGCCGGGCAACGAAGGCGCCATGGCCGACGTCATCAAGGAAGCGGCTGGGTTGAAGCGTGCCAAGTAACCGGTCGGATACGGTGCAGCACGGAGCGCGAAGCGCGGAGTGTTGCACCGCTGATCCGGGACCGCTTCACGCACCGCCTTCGCAACGGTCCCGGGTCTGCAGCGCACCACTTCGCGCTAACGCGCTTCGTGCTGCGCTGCGCCCGGGACACGTGCAGTGAGAGCATGCAAAAAAAGGCCCGGCTTTCGCCGGGCCTTTTGGGTTTTGCTTGCAATGGTTACGACAGCGCCTGCTTCACCCGGTCCGGCGAGAACGGCACCCGCCTGATCCGCACCCCCGTCGCATCGAAGATAGCGTTGGCGATTGCGGCTGCCACCGGCCGGATGCTCGGCTCGCCGGCGCCGGTCGGCGGCTGGTCCGGATGGTTGATCAGCGCGAAGTCGATCGTCTCCGGGGTCTCGGTGATGTCGAGGATCGGATAGGTCATCCAGTCGACGCTGGTCACGCTCTTGTTGTCGAACTTGACCTCTTCCCACAGTGTCCGGGAAATGCCCTGGATGATGTTGCCCTCGATGCACTTCTCCAGGCCGTCCGGGTTGATGATCTGGCCGCAGTCGTGGGCGACGGTGAATTTCTTCGCCCAGATCTTGCCGGTCGTGCGATCGACCTCGACCTGTGCGATCACCGCGACCTTGGTGCCATTTCTCTGGGAGTAGGCGATGCCGCGCCCGGCCACCTTGGTGCCGGTCTGGCTCCGGCTCGGCGACGGCCGCGTGTCCCAGCCGAACTTCTGCGCCGCAGCCTTGATCACCGCCTGGTCGCGCGGGTCCTTGACGTGCTTCAGCCGGAACTCGATCGGGTCCTGGTTGGTCGCCGCCGCCACCTCGTCCATGAAGGACTCGCTCGCGAAGTGGATCTGCGGCCCGACCGGATCGCGCAGGTGCGCGCCGCGCAGCGGCGAAGAGCGGTCGAGCAGGGGCGGGATGGTCTCCCATCCCATCTTCTTGTTGGCGAACTCGTAGGACTCCGCCGGCACGCCGAAGTTCTCGCCGGGCTTGAGCTCGACGCCGAGCGCGTGGCCGGCCAGCGTGTCGTGCAGCCGGCTGCCGTTGGTGTTGACGTCGATCCGCGAGAAGCCCTTGCTCATGAATTCATAAGCAATGACGTTGCCCTGCGCGTCGATCGCCGCGCGGGCCTTGTGCACCGACGCGGGGCCCTTCGGGTCCCAGCCGGTGCCTTCGTTGCGTGAGTATTGCAGCCGCACCGGCTTGCCGACCGCCTTTGCCAGCACCGCGCAGTCCGCCGCGCAGTCGTCGGCGTCGTTGCGGCCGTAGCAGCCTGGTCCCGGAATCCAGCGCACATGCACGTTGGCGGGCGGTACGCCAAGCTGCGCCGCAAGCCCGAGCTGCACGAAGTGCGTCTTCTGCGAGCCGCTCCAGCAATCGACCTTGCCGTCCTTGATCTCGATCAGCGCGCACGCGGGTCCCATGCAGGCATGCGACTGGAACGGCCACTCATACTCGGCCTCGATCACACGCGCCGCGGACTTGAAGGCGTCGTCGACATTGCCGTTCTGCTTGTCGACCTGTGCCTTGCGCACCGGGGCCTTGCGGATGTGGTCGTAGAGCGTGGTCTGGTCCGGGAACGGCGGATTGACCTCCGACCACTCGACCTTGAGCGTCTCCGCGGCCTTGATCGCGTCCCACTCCTTGTCCGCGACCACGCCGAGGAAGCCCTTGTCCCAGACCACCTTGGCGCCGGGAATGCCCTTGATCGAGCTTTCGTCGACCTTCACCGGCACCTGCCCGGCAACCGCCGGCCGGATCATCCGGCCATGCACCATGCCCGGCACCTTGATATCGGTGACGAAGTCCTCCTGCGCGAACACCTTCGGCGCCACGTCCTCGCGCTTGATCGGCTTGCCGACGATCTTGTGCTCGGTGTGCTTCTTGGGCTGCGCCTTGCCGGGGGCATAGAGCGCGTTGCCCATCTGCTTGTTCCAGTCGAGCTGGACGTTGAAGTATTTGCCGCCGATCAATTCGGCATAGCTGGTCTTCTTGTCGCGGTTGAAGGCCGCGCTCACCGTGCCGTTGACGACGATGAGCTGGGCCGCCGGCGTGCCGAGCTTCTCGGCCGCCATGTCCAGCAGCACACGGCGCGCCTCGGCCGCGGCCATGCGCATCTGCTTGCCGCCGAACTGGATGCCGGTCGAGCCCGATGCGCCGCCCTGGTTCACGCTGGTCGCGGTGTCGCCCATGTAGACCTTCACGGCCTTGAACGGCACGTCGAGCTCTTCCGCGACCATCTGGCCGATGGCGACGAACAGGCCATGGCCCATGTCCATCTTGCCGAAGAACGCCGAGACCGTGCCGTCGGCGTTCACGGCGATGTAGGACGACAGTTGATCCGGCGTCAGCGGCGGCTTGGTGCCCTGCGCATAGGCGCTGTTGAGGCCGATCAGCGTCTCGACGCTGAGCGGCGCGCCGACCGAAACCACGAGCGCGCCCGCACCCATCAGGACCGCGCGGCGGGAGAGATTGGTGGGCTTGTCCATCTTGGTCATGTTGGCCTCCCTCAACCCATCATCGCGGCGGCGCGCTTGACCGCCTTCATGATGCTGACATGGGTGCCGCAGCGGCACTTGACGCCTTCCAGCGCCGACTTGATCTCGGCGTCGGTCGGCTTCTTCTTGTTGGCGAGGAACGCCGCCGCCGTCATGATCCAGCCGTTGATGCAGTAGCCGCATTGCGGCACCTGCTCCTCGACATAAGCCGTCTGCAGAGGATGCGGCTTGTCCGGCGTGCCGAGGCCTGCGAGCGTCACCACCTTGGCGCCGCCGACCGACGACACCGGGGTGATGCAGGAGCGCACCGCGTTGCCGTCCACGTGCACGGTGCAGGCGCCGCATTGCGCCAGCCCGCAGCCGAATTTCGGATTATTCAGGCCGACGTCGTTGCGCAGCGCATAAAGCAGCGGCATGTCCGGATCGGCATCGACGTTGTGCGTCTTGCCGTTCACGTTGAGCGTGAACTGAGCCATGGTGACGGGCCTCCCTCGAAGTTGGTCGTGATTTGGAATGAGACTAATCCAAATCGGAGAGCGAGGGAACGGCCGTACCACGCGACCGGCTTTCTGCTTTAGCGATCGATTTTGACGCGGGTCTGCCCGGATGTCTTTTCGAGTTCTGTGAGAAACCGATCGATGACCCGGTCGAATTCGCCCGCGCCGATCCGCGCTTCGTGGACGACCTTGTCGGCCGTGGCGCGCCAGATCAGGCGTCCCGCCAGCCGGTCCTCGATCAGGAAGCCGTGGTGGCCGTCGAAGACCTCGAAGCCATTGGGAAACACCTCAAAGCGACCGAAGTGCCGGCTGAGTTCCACTGTCTGCTGATATGTCGATCCCGGCTCGTCGCCGTAGATCGCCTCGTGCATGACCTCGAACGCTTCGGCTGCAGGCATCGCCATCAGGCGCGGGTCGCTGCGGTTGCCGGCGTCGCGCAGAATTCCCGGGTAGGAGGTCAACGCGACGGTCAGGGTACAGACCTCGTCATGCCGTCCATGCCGGCTGATGCGGTGGCCGCCAGCCCAGAGGCTCATCGTGCCGTAGAGCCATTTGCGCAATTCAGGCTCGACCTCCTTCAGCTCGAACTCGACCGCGATGCGTTCGCGCTGGCCGATCAGCGTGCTCATGGCTGCCGGTCTATTCCCCCGTCACGTAGCCCAACGCCTTGCAGGCATCGAACAGGTCGCGGACCTGCTTCTCGCTCACCCCGCGGGTGATGAAAACCACGCGGCTGCCGTGGTCCTTGTCCGGCCACGCCGAAAGCTCGACCGGAGGATGAATCAGGTGCTGCACCGCCTGGAACACCACCGGGCCCTTGCTGCCCTTGAGATTGAGCAGCCCCTTGATGCGGAGCAGATCGGGACCGCGCAACGTGATCAGGGTTTCCACCGCGCGGTGAAACACAGGCCATTCCAGCGGAGCGTCCTCGCGCATGACAAAGCTGAGAACGCCGTCGCTGTGGGAGGCCTCGGCGATGAAGCCGGAATGCCGCTCGATGGCGTCGGCCTGCCCGGTGTCGGTGAGCACCTTCGGATCGATGTCGCCCTTGACCGCCACGTCGATTATGGCGCGCGGGTTCAATTCCTTGAGCCGCGCCGTCAACTTCTTGACCGTCTTGATGTCGGAAAGATCGCTCTTCGACACCACGATGCGGTCGGCGAGGATCGCCTGCTTGCGCGCCTCGGGTGCCTTGTCGAGGTTCTTCAGCCCCGACACCGCGTCGACCACGGCGAGCACCACCTCGATGGCGAACTCGCCGCCGAGCGCGCGGTCGGTGGAGAAGGTCTGCAGGATCGGGCTGATGTCGGCGAGCCCGCTGGTCTCGATCAGCACGCGCTCGAAATGCGGGATCTTGTGGCGATCGCGGTCGGCGACCAGTTTACGGAGCGCGACCTGAAGGTCCGAGCGGGTGTTGCAGCACAGGCAGCCGTTGCCCAGCAGTGTCACTTCATCGCTGCTCTCGCGCAGCAGCGCGTCGTCGATGCCTTCCGAGCCGAACTCGTTGATCACCAGCGCGGTGCCGCGGCCCTGCGGCGTTTCGAGGAAGCGCCGCACCAGCGTGGTCTTTCCCGCGCCGAGGAAACCCGTGACGATGACGACCGGCAGCCGCGAGCCGCGCTCGCGCTTCTGCCGCCGCCCGAAACGCGTGGCGGTGGAGGAGGGGAAGAGATCGAAGATCGTGTCGCTCATCTGTCGCCGCTTGCGCTGTTCTTCACCCTCCCCTGGAGGGGGAGGGTCGGCGCGCAGAGCGCGCCGGGGTGGGGTGATCTTTGGTGCGGCGAAGATGCTTCAGCGGCGCTGCTTCTGCATCTCGCGATCCATAAAGAGCGCCGTAGATAGTCTCCAACACTCCGTCAAGATTTTTCGTGATGTCGTTGTTCCAGAAACGCAGCACGCGATAGCCCTCCGTTTCGAGCCATCGCGTTCGCTCGTCGTCATAAATCTTTACGGAGGCTTCGCCATGTTGCGAGCCATCAAGCTCGATCACGAGGCGAGAAGCAAGGCACGCAAAATCGGCCACATAGTTGCCGATCGGAACTTGGCGGCGGAAATGCGTGCCTTTCGTTTCAAGCTTACGAAGTTGTCGCCACAGTGTGGCTTCCGCGCCGGTCTGGTTGGCGCGAAGCCGGCGCGCCGTAGCGCGCCGGAATTTCATCATCGAATTTTGTGAGGTTGGCACCGTTCACCCCACCCCGGCCGGCTTCGCCGGCCGACCCTCCCCCTCCAGGGGAGGGTGGCCGAGCAAGCGGCATCGCTTACGCAAAAGCTAGAAATCCATCTCCAGGCAGTACAGGCCGCCGATGTGGCGGTCGACGCAATAGACCACCTCGCGCTCGTCGATGAAGACGTCGTTCATCTGGATCGTGCCGGTCGGCGCGCCGGCCGGCGCCGGCGGCACGAAGGTCGCGATTGCCTGCGGCTGGTACGGGTTGGAGATGTCGAAGGCGCGGAGCCCGCCGTTGAAGAAGGTGCCGACCACCACCTGATCGTTCTGCCAGCAGGTCGGCAGCGGCACGTTCTCGTGGATGTTGTGGGCGCCGAACCGGCCGCGCGCTGCGTAGCCGGTGTGGTCCGGCAGCGGACAGGTCGCGATCGGCACGAGGTTGCTCTCGTCGCGGGCGTCGAGGATCCACACGAGCTTCGGCCAGTCCTTGGCGTTGTTCTCGGTCAACTCGTCGGTGACCAGCATCAGGCCGCGGTCGAACAGCGGCACCACCGTGTGCATGAAGCCGGTGTAGGGCGGCGAGTTGGTCCAGGACGAGATGCGCTTGGGATGCGACTTGTCCGAGATGTCGAGCACGTGCATGCCGCCGTCGATATAGGCGAGGTAGCAGCGGTCCGGCCGCTGCGGATAGACGTTGCAGTTGTGGGCGCGGTAGCCCTTGTCGAGCGGATGGCGCGGCGGCGGCGGCACGTTGTCGCCCTGCTTGGTGCCCGGCATGTGCCAGCGGCCGACTTCGGTGGGCTTCGACGGGTTGCGCACGTCGATGATGCGGTAGAACTGGTCGTCCTGCGGATGCGTCGGCACGAAGTCCGCCGAGCTCGACGCCATGTGGACGTATTCGCCGTCGCAGAACCAGAGCTGGTGGACGCCGCGCGAATGCTCGCCCGAGCAGTCGTAGAACGAGATCGAGCGCGGCTTCTCCGGGTTGGAGATGTCGAACAGCTCCATGCCGGCCGGCTGCTGGCCCTTCTTCTGGGTCTGGTAGGCGACCGCCATGATGTTTCCGCAGGTCTCCAGCGAGTTGGATCGCATATGGCTGGTCGGAAGGTCGGTCTGGCAGATCACCTTCGGCTTGCGCGGGTCGGAGACGTCGACCGCGGTGAAGTTCTTCGGCGCGCTCTCATGCGCCAGCCAGATCACACGGCGGCCGTCGGGGGCGATCTGCACCGACATGCCTTCGCCCATGCCGCCGAAGCCCTGCAGCGTGTGGTGGGAGAGAAGCTTGAAATTCCAGGTGACGGTGCCGTCGGCCTTGGTGCGGCCGCCGCCGTTGTTGACGGCGGGCTTCTTGACGGACGGCTTCGCGGTCTTCTTGGCGGGCTTTGCACTCTTGCTTGCACCCTTGGCCTTCACGGCCTTCTTCTTGGCAACCGGCCTTGCAGCTTTCTTCTTGGCACGCTTCATAAGCTTCTCCCCTACAGCGGACTGACCGCGTGGGCGACACGTTTAGCGCGTTTCGCGCGGTGGGGGGAGGCCCCAAAATGCAGACAGGGCCGGCATGCGCGCCGGCCCTGTCATATTGCTGGGCTGCCTGTTTTGTCGTCAGGAACCGGCCTGCGCCTTGTCCATGAATTCGGTGCGAAGCACCTTCTTGAAGTCCGGCATCGCCGAAATCTTCTTTTCCTGCAGCAGGACCTCGGCGTGCTTGGTCATGTAGGGCACCAGATCCTTCGGAAAGCCCGGATCGACCGTGACGCGTCCCATGGCCTTTGCGAACGTCTCCGGCTTCATGCTGTAGCCCTTGGAAGTGAAGAACGAATAGATCACGTCCGACACCTTCTTCGGGTTTTCCTTGAAGTCGCGCTTCACCTCGAGCCATGCCTTGAGATAGGCAACCACGGCATCCGGGTTCTTCTCCACGAAGTCGGGCGTGGCGGCCATGAACACCGGCACGTTGTCGTATTTCTCCAGGTTGATGATGATGGTGCCGAGCCCTTCCGCTTCGGCGATGGCATTGTAGGGTTCGATGTTGACCATCGCGTCCACGGTTTTGGCGGTCAGCGCCGCGATCATGTTGTCGACGTTCATGCGGACTTCCTGGTAGTCGCCCTTCTTCAGCCCGTTCGCCGGCCCGACCTGATCGACGAAGATATTGCCGATCGAGGAGCCGGTCTGGTTGGCGATCTTCTTGCCCTTGAGATCGGAGGCTTTGGTGATGCCGAGGTCCTTGCGCACCACCAGGCCCGCGGTGGCGCCGACCGTCTCGATCTGAGCGATGGCGACGAGGCCGCCCTTGTCGTGGCCGAGCAGAAGCGACGGCCCGGCGTAGGTGCCCATGTCGACCTGCCGCGCCACCATCTGCTGCATGGTCAGATTACCCGACGGCACCGCGAAGTCCTCGGTCTTGAGCCCGCGCTTTTCCAGGTAGCCGGACTTCATCAGGTAGTAGGTCGGCATGCCCCAGATGTTGGTCTGGTAGCCCTGGCGGATCGTGATGCCGGCCTGTGCCGCGGCGATCCCGCCAAAGCCTGCCGTTAATGCCGTAGCCCCGGTCGCGGCCAGAACGTGGCGGCGGGTGAGCCCATCCCATTTCCTTGTCATGTCGCGTTCTCCCTGGCGTCTGTTTGTGAGTTCCTGGTTACCAACCCAATAGGCGTCACTCCTGCTGCAATCCGAACTCGCGGATTGTAGCCGCAACATCGTCCAACGTCTGTGCGATGACTTGCCCCAGCCCGGCCGGGTTCGAGGATTCCGGCAGCGAGCCGCCTTTCTCGATCAGCTCGCGATAGTCGGCCGCTCGCCACGATCGAGACGATGTGGCGGTTGAGTTGGCTGACGATGGCCTGCGGCGTGCCTTCGCGCGCGCAGATGCCGAGAAAGCCATAACGCACATAGTCGATGCCCTTCTCCTTCAGCGTCGGCACGTCGGGCAGGCCGTTCAGCCGCGCGGGGCTCGTCACGCCTACAATCTTCAGTTGCCTGGCCTGGTGCGGCGGTACGACGGCGATGGTCGGCGAGACGTAGAAATGAACCCGGCCGGCGATCAGGTCCGGCATGACCTGAGAACCGGTGCGGAAGGGAACGCGGTTCATCGAGATGCCGGCGAGCTTCTCGAACTGCCGCGCCATGATCTCCTGTGCCGAGCCCGCGCCGAGCGTGCCGTAGCTCACTTCGCCCGGCCGTGCCTTGGCGTACGCCATCAGCTCTTCGATCGAGTTCGCGGGGATCGAGTTGGAGAGCGCGAGGCCGTAGTAATACTTGGCGATCAGCGAAATCGGTGAAAGCTCCGAAAGTTTGAAGCCCGGATTCTTATACAGAACCGTGTTGATCGACTCGAAGTGCGTGCAGAGCAGGAGGTTGTAGCCGTCGGCCGGCTGGGCAAGCACGTCGCGGGTTGCGAGCATGCCGGCAGCGCCCGTCTTGTTCTCGACGATGACGCGCTGACCGAGCAGCGTACCCAGCTTGTCGGCAACGAAGCGGGCCGGGATGTCCGTTGGTCCGCCGGCGCCGAAACCGACCACCAGCCGGACCGGGCGGCTTGGATAAGTGTCCTGCGCGATGACAGGAGTAGCTGACAAGATTGCCGCGGCGCTGGCGATGGTAGCGATGACTCTCCGCGTCATTCCGGGGCACGCGCGTAGCGCGTGAACCCGGAATCCAGTTCTGCACTCGGAGGCATTGTCTGGATCCCGGGTTCGCCGCCATAGCGCGTCGAAGACGCGCGTGAGCGCGCTTATGGCGGCGCCCCGGAATGACCGCGTGGAAAATATCATGCGTGCGTCTCCTGTCCGAGCTGGCTCAGAAGCTGCTTCTGGTAGTCGAGAAATTCCACGCTCAATGCGTCGCGCGGCCGCGGCAGCGGGATCGGCACCTCGATCTTCACGCGGCCGGGATGCGGCGTCATCACCACCACGCGATCGGCGAGGTACACCGCTTCGGCGACGTTGTGCGTCACGTAGATCACCGTCTTGCGGGTTTCCCGCCACACGTCGGCGAGAAGCCGCTGCATGTCGTCGCGGGTGAGCGCGTCGAGCGCCGCGAACGGCTCGTCCATCAGCAGCACGGCGGGATTGTAGGCGAGCGCACGGGCGATGGCGACCCGCTGCTGCATGCCGCCCGAGAGATGATGCGGGTAGGAGTTGGCGAATTTTTCGAGCTTGACCAGTGCAAGCTGCTTGCGCGCGATGTCTTCGCGCTCGCTCTTGCCCACGCCCTTCATCTCGAGACCGAAGGTGACGTTGCCGAGCGCGGTGCGCCATGGAAACAATTGCGCGAAATCCTGAAACACCACGCCGCGGTCCTGGCCGTAGCCGGACACCGCCTTGCCGGCGATCCTGATCTCGCCGCCGGTCGGCGCGAGGAAGCCTGCGATGATGTTCAGCAGCGTGGACTTGCCGCAGCCCGATGGGCCGACGATGCAGAGGAATTCCGACTGCTCGATGTTGAAGCTGGCCTTGTCGACACCGGTGACCTGTCCGGCCGGCGTGTCATAGACGAGCGACACGTCGCGGATTTCAATGTGCGCCATTACAGTCCCGAACCCGTTCCCGCCCCAAAAGCGCTTTTTGTTGCATCCATTATGCCCGGTTTTTGAATAGGAGATACATTGGCTTTCGATGTCGCAGGGGGCCCGATTCGGTGTAACCTTTGGGCAACCCGGCCGGTGGGCCGAACCGCAATCATGGAATGGAGGGGTCAGATGGGACCTCAGGCTGCCAACTCCAACACGATCACCAGCGAGATGACGCTGTCCGAGCGCGCCGATCATCTCGAAGAGGAGATGATGCATGAACTCGACAAGATCATCACCAAGTCGGTGTTCAGCCATCTGACCGAGGGCGAGGTTGCCATGGAGGGCGGCGCGGCGCTGCAGGCCAAGCATCCCGGCAAGTACTTCAACATGGGCGCCGACCCGCGGCTGCCGCCGATGCCGGAGAAGCCGACGCTGCTGGACTACTTCAAGAACCGTTTTGCCTCGACCAATCACCTGCTGCAAAGCGGGGCGCTGGCGATCAAGAACGGCCACAACGAGAAGGTCGTGCTGGCGTGTCTGCTCCACGACATCGCGGTGGTGAGCTTCATCCGCTGCGATCACGGCTACTGGGGCGCGCAGATGATTGCGCCCTACGTGGACGAGGAGGTCAGCGAAGCGATCCGCATGCACCAGGCGCTGCGCTTCTTCCCCGACGAGTCGATGGGCTATGCCTATCCCGACATGTACCGGAAGTACTTCGGCGACGACTACAAGCCGGAGCCCTACATCGTCGAGGAGTACAAGCGCGCCCGCGACAGCAAGTACTACGAGACCTCGCGGCTGATCTGCGTGAACGACGTCTACGCCTTCGATCCCAATGCGAAGGTGAACCTCGAGCAGTTCGAGGACATCATCGGCCGCAACTTCAGGCAGCCGAAGGAAGGCCTCGGCTGGGACAACAGCCCGTCCGCGCACATGTGGCGGACCATCATGTGGCCGACCCGGTTCCTGTAAGCGGCTGCTGCAAGACAGATTGCTGAAACCGGGGCGGGCGCCTGACCCGCCCCGAATTCATTTCCAGGTGCGCTCCAGAACGCGCAGCCAGTTGCGATAGCAAAGCTTCTCGATCAGCGGCTCGCCATAACCGCGCGCCCGCATCGCCTCGACCAGCGCCGGCAATCCCGCGGCATTTCCGAGGCCCTTTGGAATCATCGCGCCGTCGAAATCCGACCCCAGGCCGACATGGTCCTCGCCGGCCTGCTTCATCATGTATTCGGCGTGATCGACGATGATCGCGACAGGTGTGTTGCTGTCCTGGCGACCGTCTTCGCGCAGGAAGCTCACCGCGAAGTTCACCCCGACCATGCCTTGGGTTTCGCGGATCGCCTTCAACTGATCGTCGGTGAGATTGCGCGAGTGTGGGCTCAGCGCATGGGCGTTGGAATGGGTGGCGACCAGCGGCGCATCGCTGAGCTTGGCGACATCCCAGAAGCCTTTTTCATTGAGATGCGAGAGGTCAATCAGGATTTTCAGCCGGTTGCAGACGCGCACCAGCTCCTTGCCGAGATCGGTCAGGCCCGGTCCGGTGTCGGGCGACGAGGGGCAGCGAAACGGCACGCCGTGTCCGAACGCATTCGGCCGGCTCCACACCGGGCCGAGCGAACGCAGCCCGGCCTGATGCAGCACATCCAGGGTTTCGAACTCCGGATCAATCGCCTCGGCGCCTTCGATATGCAGGACGGCAGCCAGCACGCCGGTCTCGATGCAATCGCGAATGTCCTTGATGGTCCGGCAGATGCGGACGCGCCCATCCGCTTCGCGCTCGATGCGGAACAGGATCGACGCCATGCTCGACACGGCCGCTTGCGCGGTGGTGAGATCGAGCGGAGGCGGCAAAGGCGCCCCCGCGGCGGTGTCGAGCGCAGGCGCGGTGTCGCCGGTCGGCGCAGCAGGTTTGTTGCGCGACGACGGCACGAAGATCGCAAACATCCCGCCGGCGAACCCGCCCTGCCGGGCCATCGGCAAGTCCAGTTGCCCTTTGCCCTCGCCGTCGAGGAATGCGCGTGGGGCATCGGGGCCTTTGCGCTTCCACAGGCGTAGCAGCGCGTCGTTATGTCCGTCGAAGATCGGCACCGGCCGGGATGAATTCATTGGGCTTAAGTCCAGGTTCAACCAAGGAACCGATGGGCGAAGCAGCGGATTTGGTCAAGAAGGCTGTCGCGCCACGGAATTGCTGCCGTGGCCAGGATCATTGCAGACGCCGGGGCCGGGCCCGAATCGAGTTGCGGGCCAGCACCGTCCAGTGCGATAATCCTTAGATATCTAATCATTGGAAACAGATCCGGAGCTTCCAATGTCGACGCTCACCGCATTCGACCGCCTCGCCGAACTCGACCGCCGAAACGTCGTCGACGTCGACCTCGGCAGCGACGAGTTCAAGGCCAACGCGCACAAGCATATGGCCGAATGGGCACGCCGCCCGCCGTTCTACGTGGTCGGCAAGGGCCCGCCGCAGGTCGTGGTCGGCCGCTACGCCGACGTACATAAGGTGTTCTCAGACACCGAAACCTTCAACTCCGAGATGCCGAAAGGTCCGGGCTGGGAGCAATTCCACAAGTTCATGGACGCGCAGTTCGTCACGCAGATGGACGGTGCGCAGCACGCCCGCCTGCGCCGGTTGCTGATGCCGGCGTTCTCGTCGCGGCGGATCGAACAACTGCAGGCCAGCATCACGACGATCATCGACGGCTTGCTCGACCGGATCGAGGCGAACGGGCCGGAGTTCGATGGCATGCAGGACCTCGGCTCGCATCTTGTGGTGGATGCACTGCTCGAAGCGATGATCCAGATGGATCCCCGGCGCAAGGCGGTGTTCGTCGCGTTTCACGATGTGCTGCCGGCGACCACCTACACCAAGCCCGGCGAGCCCTTCCCGGAAGAGTGCCGGGTCGCCATGCAGCGCGTGATGGACGAGATCAAGGTTATCATCGACGAGCGCCGCACCAAGCCGCATTCCGACTTCATCAGCGACCTGGTCAACGCCCGTGACGCCGGCGACAAGCTCACCGACAAGGAACTGTTCGATCAGATCTTTGGTCTCGCCGGAGGCTCGCTGTCGGCCACCAGCCGCGCCGCCGGCGGCGCGCTGCTGCTGCTCTACACCCATGACGACCAGCGGCAGCAGTTGATCGACAACCCGGACCTGATCCCGGATGCTCTCGAAGAGTGTCTCCGCCTCGGCAGCAACGGCTATTTCACGTTCCCGCGTGTCGCGACCAAAGACACCGAGGTCGGCGGCACGCGAATCCTCAAGGGCATGGTGGTACGGCCGTCACCGCTGTCGCCGAACTACGACCCGGACGTGTTTCCCGATCCGCTTCGTTTCGACATCCACCGCAAGCCCAAGCGGATCCTGTCGTTCGGCGCGGGCCCGCATCACTGCATCGGCAACATCCTCGGCCGCACCGCGATCACCATCGCGGTTCGCCGCCTGCTGGCGCGCTTCCCGAAGGCGCGCCTGGCCGATCCGGACTTCACGCCGGTCTATCGCGGCGCGGTCGGCGAACTGCGGCTGCAAAGCCTGCCGATGGTGACCCATTGAACTTCCAGCGAGTCATTCCGGGGCGCGCGTCAGCGCGAGCCCGGAATCCAGAGCTACACACGATTCATGTGGCCCTGGATTCCGGGTTCGCGTGCCATAGCGCGTCGAAGACGCGCGTGGACGCGCTTCCGGCACGCGCCCCGGAATGACTATCGAGGTAGCGCCGATGCCTGATAGGATCGGCGCAACAAGAAGCTCAATCCCGAGGAAATGCTTATGATTGTTCGCATTGCCGCAGCGCTCGCTGCGCTCATTGTCCTGTCGTTTTCGGTCAGCGCCCAAGGCCAGTATCCGAGCCAGCCGATCAAGCTGATCGTGCCCTATGCTGCGGGCGGCCTGCCGGACACGACCGCTCGCATCGTCGGCGCCCGCCTGCAGGAGAAGATCGGCCAGACGGTGGTCGTCGAGAACCGTCCCGGCGGCGCGGGCAGCGTCGCGGTTACCGCGATCAATGCGGCGCCCGCCGACGGCTACACGCTGATGGTCACCGATGGCTCCACGGTCACCGTCAACCCGGCGCTGTTCAAGTCGCTGTCGTATACCGCGAAGGACGTGCCCGGCGTGGCGCTGCTCGGCCGCGCGCCGCTGTTCCTCGTCGCGCATTCCGACGTGCCAGTGAATTCGCTCAAGGAGTTCATCGACTACGTCAAGGCGAACCCCGGCAAGGTGAACTACGGTTCCTCCGGTGTCGGCAGCGCGCATCACCTGTCCATGGAGGCGATCAAGGCCGCCCTCGGCCTCAACATGACGCACGTGCCGTATCGCGGCACCGGCCAGTCCGTGCCGGCGCTGCTCGGCGGCCACGTGCAGGTGATCTTTTCCGCCTATCCGTCGCTTGCAGCCGCCATCGCCGACAAGCGCGTGAAGCTTCTTGCGACCAACGGCGCGCAGCCGTCGCCGCAGGCGCCGGGCGTGCCGCCGATCGCGTCGGTGATCCCGGGCTTCGATCTTGCGACGATGGTCGGCATCTTCGCCCGCGCCGGCACGCCTCCTGCAATCCTCGACAAGATCGCGGCCGAGGCGACCGCCGTGGTGAAAATGCCGGAGACGCAGAAGCAGCTTGCAGCGGCGGGCATCGAGCCGTCCGGCGAGGGCACTGCGGCCTTCCAGAAGTATCTCGCCACCGAGGCCGAGCACGTCGGCAAGGTGATCGCTGCGGCCGGCATCAAGGTCGAGTGACTTCGCAAGCTTGAAGCTCTGGCAAGCCTGAAGCTCCGGGAGGACGGCATGGGATGGCTGGTTCGCTTGAGTGTGCTGGTTCTCGCAATCGCGGCGTGGCCGTTCGCGACGTCGGCGCAGAATTACCCGAACCGGCCGATCGTCATGGTCGTGCCGTTTGCCGCGGGCGGCACTTCGACGTGATGGGCCGCATCATGGCGCCGCGCATGAGCGAGCTTCTCGGCCAGCAGGTCGTGGTCGAGAACACCACCGGCGCGGGCGGCATCATCGCGTGCAGCGCGTGATGAACGCCGCGCCCGACGGCTACACCCTCCTGCTCGGCTCGACCGGCACGCATGCCTACAACCAGACCATCTACAAGAAGCGCCGCTACGACGCCGTCACCGATTTCGCCCCGGTTACGCTGTGGTCCGGGCAGCCGATGGTGCTCGAGGCGCGCAAGGAGCTTGCCGCCAACACGATCCCGGAATTCTCCGCACTCCTGAAAGCGAACAGCACGAAGATGCAGTACGGCTCGGCTGGCGCCGGCTCCACCACGCATCTCGCCTGTTCGCTGCTGAACTCCGAGATCGGCGTCAACGTCACGCACGTGCCCTATCGCGGCTCGGCGCCCGCCGCCAACGACCTGATCAGCGGCCAGATCGACTACCTGTGCGGCAACCTCGGCGCGGCGGCCCCCGCTCATCATGGGCAAGCAGGTCAAGGCCATCGCGGTGCTGTCGAAAGGACGCTCGCCGCTGATGCCGGATCTCAAAAGCGCGCACGAGCAGGGGCTGAAGGATTTCGACGTCACCACCTGGACCGCGTTCTTTCTGCCCAAGGGCACGCCTCCGGCGATCGTCGCCAAGCTCAACGAGGTCACCCACGCGACCATGGACACGCCGCGGGTCAAGCAGCGGATGCTGGAAAGTGGCGTGACCGGGGTCAGCCCCGACCGGCGCTCGCCGGAATATCTTGCCAAATTCGTCGCCGAAGAGGTGGCGCGCTGGGAAGGCCCGATCAAAAGCCGGTGGGCTTCAGGTCGATTGATCTTTTGAACTTTCCGGCCGTTTCGTGCGACTAAGCTCCACTGGTGCGTCCGATTGCCGGGATGCGCGTCCGATTGTCTGGGGCGGTGAGACTGCCATGCGCGCCGAGTGGATTGCCGCAGCCGTTCTGGCCACCGTGGGTCTCTACGCTATTGTCGTCTTCAACCGCCTGATCCGTGCCCGCAACCTGGTGCGCGAGGGCTGGAGCGGCATCGACGTCCAGCTTCGCCGCCGCAGCGATCTCGTGCCCAGCCTGGTCGAGACCGTCAGAGGCTATGCCGGCCATGAGCGGACGCTGTTCTCGGAAGTGGCCGCGAAGCGTACGCAGGCTCTGAACGCCACCGGCGTATCGGGGCGCGCGACAGCCGAGCAGGACTTGCAGGTGTCGGTCCGCCGGGTGCTCGCCGTCGCCGAGGCCTATCCGGAGCTCAAGGCCAGCCAGAATTTTCTCGAACTGCAGAGGCAGCTTGCCGAACTGGAAGATCAGCTGCAGATGGCGCGCCGCTACTACAACGGCACCGTTCGCGACTACAACATCGGCATCCAGTCGTTTCCCGATCTGCTGCTGGCCCGCGTTGCCGGATTTCACGAAGAGCATTTTTTCGAGACGGACGATACCGCGGTTCCGTCGGTCAAATTGACGAGTCCTTGAAATGAAGCTCAGACGGATGCTGCTTGCGGCGCTGGTTTTCGCCGCAGCCCTCACACAGGTTTTCGCGGAGGAGCGCATCGAGCGCTTCATCAGCGAGGTTGACGTGCAGCGCAACGGCGACCTGATCGTCACCGAGTTCGATCCAGATTCGGGCCGAAGGCCAACAGATCAAACGCGGTATCCTGCGCGACTTCCCGACCAGCTATCGCCGGGCCGACGGTTCGCGCGTCGAGGTCGGCTTCGAAATCCAGTTCGTGACGCTCGACGGCAGCCACGAAAACTACGTCACCGAGAGGATGGCAAACGGTGTTCGCGTCCGTATCGGTAGTTCCGGCCGCACCATCAGCACCGGCTCGCACCTCTATGTCATCAAGTACCGCACCACGCGGCAGATCGGCTTCTTCGAGAGGTACGACGAGCTCTACTGGAACGCGACCGGCACCGGCTGGACGTTTCCGATCGACATGGCCGAGGCGCGCATCCATCTGCCGGACAAGGCGCCGATCTTGCAGAACGCGATCTACACCGGGCCGCAGGGCGCGCGCGGGCGCGACGCCACCGTCGTCCAGCTGGAGCCGGGCTATATCGTCTTTCGCACGACCAGGCCGCTACCGGTGGCGAACGGCCTCACCGTCGCGGCGGGCTGGCTCAAGGGCGTGGTGCACGAGCCCACGCAGATGCAGAAGATTGAGGCGATGCTCAAGGACGATCCGGCGCTGCTGGCAGCGGGCATCGGCGGCGGGCTCGTCATCGGTTTCTATTTGCTCGCCTGGTTCCTGATCGGCCGCGATCCGCGCAAGGGTACCATCATTCCGCTGTTCGGCCCGCCCAAGGGTATGTCGGCTGCCGGCGTCGGCTTTGTGCACGGCCTCGGCATGGACGAGCGGACGTTCGCTGCGGCGGTCGTCGGGCTCGGCGTCAACGGTCGTCTCAAGCTGGTTGATCGCGGCGAGAAGCAGGTGCTGCGGCATCAGACGAGCGGCAAGCCGTCGGACGCGGCCGAGCAGGCAACCGAGACTGCGCTGTTTGCCAAGGGCGGCTCGATCGAACTCGACGACGCCAATCATGAGATCATCTCCGGCGCGCGCAGCAAGCTTCACGAGGCGCTCGAGCGGTCCTACGGCGGGCTGTTCCGCAACAATTTCTGGTTTTCGGGATTGGGTCTGCTTGGCGCGATCGTCGCGACCGCGGCGATCATGACCGCGTATGGCATCAGCTACGGAGACAACGCGCAGGGCATTGTCATAGGAATTTCCATCCCACTCATACCACTGATGATCGCCGCGGTGGTGATTCGCTCCGGCTGGCGGGAAGACGGCGGCCGTGGCCAGATGCGCATGCTGATCGGGCTTGCTGTGGCGGTCGTATTCATCGCGATCGGCCTTGCCATCGTCTCGTACAACGCGGGCTTCGGTCCGGCGATCTGGCCCGCGATGGTGCCCTATGCGCTGGCGCCATTGGCCGCGCTCGGCTTCCGCTGGCTGCAGGCGCCGAACCGGGAAGGCCGCCGTGTCATGGACCAGATCGACGGCTTCAAGCAGTACCTCAGCGTCGCCGAGGAAGACCGGCTGGAATTGCTCAACCCGCCGAAAAAGACACCCGAGCTGTTCGAGCGCTTCCTGCCCTATGCCATCGCGTTGCACGTCGAGAACAGCTGGGCCAACCGCTTCACCGGCGTGCTGGCGGCCGCGGGCGTCGGCGCCGCGGTGTCGTCCTGGTACGACGGCCGTGAATTCAGCGCAGAGCGTGCAAGTTCTTTCACCGAGCGCGTCAGCGACAATCTCTCGCGCACGATTTCATCGGCGTCGACGCCGCCGGGATCGAGCGGCGGCAGCGATGGCGGCGGTTCCAGTGGCGGCTCGAGCGGCGGCGGCTCTTCGGGCGGCGGCGGAGGAGGGGGCGGCGGGTCCGGCTGGTGATGCCAGACGGGGAGCAGCTCTGCCGGCTGTCCAGTGGCGAATGCCGGGCTCAAGGCGTTCGGTGTGATGCAATCAACGGTACAGGCTCAGGCTACTCCCTGATGGTCAGGACCTTGACCGGGTTGTTGCCCGGGATAGCTTCGCCGTTGCTGTCAAACGCTCTTGCCGTGATGGTGCCGGCGCATCCGACGTTTCGATAAGTATGAACTCGATAGCCTTCCGACGGCTTGGTGAAGGCAATGGAAGCCTTGGCGTCGACCGGCATTCCTTTTGTCGTTGCGATCTCGCCTTTTATATCCAGCCCCAGGCGAGTTACGACGTCTGCCAGCGTGAGCGATGAAACAAAGCTCCAGATGGTCCGGAGGCGGCTGCGGCTGGCTTTGAATTTTTCTTCCGGAAGACTGACCGCATCGCCGTAACAAGTGCCCTGGCGCACCATCAGGATCGCCACCGTTGTGGCATTCTCGTTTTGCACCTTGACCCAGAAATGGACCAGCCTTCCTTCCGTACTGCTTCGTAAGTCGCGCAGCCCAATTGTGGATCCGGCGGGAATGGCGTCCACGCATTCCTTGTCGTTCTTTATCGATTTGCAGAAGCAGTATCTACGACGTAGTCGGACCACGCTGGATTTGTCAGACCAAGAACAATGAGACAAACAGGCACGCAACCTTTAAATCCGGGTCTGTACATACTTTGCCCCAAGCTCAGTCGCCCGCTGTGAGTAGAGACGATTTTCGTACAATCGACAACCTGGAGTGATTTGGTGGGAAATGCCCTCTGCGATTGTCATGTCCATGTCGTCGGGCCTTGTGCGAAATACCCACAGCTGCCGGAGCGGACCTATCTCGCGGGTGTCGCAAGCGTTGCAGCATTGAAGACGCTCGGCGCAGCGCGCGGCATCGCGCGCTTCGTCGTCGTGCAGCCGAGTTTCTACGGCGCCGACAATTCCGCCACCCTCGACGCGCTCGACGAGCTTTCCGGCAACGGCCGCGGCGTCGCCGTGATCGATCCGGTGGCGACATCGCCCGAGACGCTCGCCATGTTCCACCGCCGTGGCGTGCGAGGGTTGCGCATCAATCTCTACAGTCCTGTCAAGGCGCCGGGTGGCGATACGCTCGAAGCCTCGTTCGCCGCGACCGCCGCCGCCGCGCACATGAACCAATGGCACGTGCAGGTGATCGCGCCGCTGCCGGGCTTGCTCAGCAACGCCGACGTGCTGGCGAAGTCGCCGGTGCCGGTGGTGATCGACCACTACGGCCTCTACGGCGACAAGTGCCCCGACAGTCCGGAGGGTCGTCGCCTGCTCGACCTCGTTCGCCTGCCGCACGTCTGGATGAAACTCTCCGCGCCCTACCGCCACGACCGCGGTCCGGTGAACATGGTCCCCGACCGCGAATGGATCGCGGCGCTGCTCGAGGCCGCGCCGGATCGCTGCGTCTGGGGCAGCGACTGGCCGCATCCGCCGCACAACGACGACCAGAAGGGCGCCAACCTCGAAGCGCCGTATCGCACACTGTCCTACACAACGCTGGTCGACGAGTTCATCGCCGCGCTGCCGTCGGCCGATTGCGCCGCGCGGGTTATGGGCGATAACGCGGTGCGGCTCTACGATTTTTAGCCTCTGGACAGGGCCGATTCTGCCGCCGACAATCAATGCGAAAGGAATCGGTAAAATGATTGCTCGTTTTGCTCTTATTGCTGCCGGTACCATGCTCACCGCGTTGTCTGCGTCGGCGCAGAGCTTCCCGAGCAAGAATATCCACATCATCGTTGCCTATGCGCCCGGCGGCACCGGCGACATCGTCGCGCGTCTGATCGCGCCGCAGCTTGGCGCGGCGCTCGGCCAGACCGTGGTGATCGAGAACCGCGCGGGCGCGACCGGGTCCATCGGCACGCAGGCGGTGGTGTCGGCGCCGGCCGACGGCCACACGCTGCTGTTGGGGCAGACCGGCGAGATTTCCATCAACAGGCATTGGATTGCGAACCTGTCCTACGACGCACAGAAGGACCTGGTTCCGGTCGCGCTTGCGTCCGTCGTGCCGCTCGCACTGGTCGTTCCAGCCAAGGCGCCGTATTCCTCGATCGGCGATCTCGCCAAGGCCCTCGTCGACAAAAAGCCGCTCACCTTCGCTTCCGCCGGAACCGGCACGCCCGGCCATTTCGCCGGCGAGTTCCTGAAGCTCCGCGCCAAGGCGAGCCTCGCGCACGTGCCCTACAAGGGCGCCGGGCCCGCGCTCAACGACCTGATCGGCGGTCACGTCGACATGTATTTCCCGGGCTTCCCGGCGGCGACGCCGCTGCTCAAGGCCGGCACGGTGAAGCTTCTCGCCGTCTCGTCGGCGAAGCGCTCCAGCGCCGCGCCGGAAATCCCGACGGTCGCGGAAGCGATCAACGATCCGAATTTCGATCTCACGCTCTGGCAGGGTTTCTTCGCGCCGGCCGCGACCCCGCGGCCTGTGGTCGACCGGCTCAATGCCGAGATCAACAAGATCCTCGCCTCGCCGGAGATGCAGACCAAGCTACGCGAAGCCGGCGCCGATGTGCGGATCGGCTCGACCGAGCAGTTCGCAGCGTTCGCGAAGTCGGAAAGCGACAAGTACGCCCAGATCATCAAGGAGTTGGGCGTGAAGCCGGAATAGTTGGTGCGGTACGGGGGAAGGGCATGAATCGACGCATTGCAATCGGCCTGCTTGCTTCACTTGTGGTGACTGTGCTGCCGGAGCTTGCCGCCGCTCAGGCATTTCCGGGCAAGCCGGTCAAATTGATCGTGCCGTTCCCGGCCGGCGGCATCAACGACATCCTAGCGCGCATCGTCGCCGACAAGCTCCAGGCGAAATGGGGCCAGCCCATCGTCATCGAGCAGCGGACCGGGGCGGGCGGCAACATCGGCGCCGACCTCGCGGCGCAGGCCGAGCCCGACGGCCACACGCTGCTGATCGCGCCGCCCGGTCCTCTTGCGATCAACGGAACTCTTTACAAGAGGCTCACCTACAAGCCCGAGGACTTCGTGCCGATCACCACGGTCGGCAGCGTGCCCAATGTCGCGATCGTCAAGAAGGAGCTGCCGGTCAATTCGCTGCGCGAGCTGGTCGAACTCATCCGCAGCAATCCCGGCAAGATGGTCTACGGCAGCCAGGGCAATGGGGCGACGCCGCATCTCACCGCCAACATGTTCATGAACATGACCGGCACCAGCATGGTGCACGTACCCTATCGCGGCGAGGTGCTGGTGCTGCAGGACATGCTCGGCGGGCACGTCGATCTGTTCTTCGGCAATGTCTCGGCGGCGCTGCCGCAGTGGCGGGACGGCAAGGTCAAGGTGCTGGCGGTGCTCGACAAGACCCGCTCGGCGCAAATGCCGAATGTGCCGACCACAGCCGAGGCCGGCCTGCCCGATCTCGTCTCGACCGGCTGGTTCGCGGTCGCGGGGCCGCCAAAGATGGCGCCGGCCTTGCGGGACCGGATCGCCGCCGATTTCATCGAAGTGCTGAAGATGCCGGACGTGCAGCAGCGGATCCGCAACACCGGCGTCGAGCCGGCCGGCAACTCGCCGGCCGAGACCGCGGCGTTTATCAAGAGCGAAGCGCAGCGCTGGGGCGAGGTCATCAGGAAAAACAACATCGTGGTGGATTGAAGCGCGATCATTCCGGGGCGCGCCGAAGGCGCGAACCCGGAATCCAGATACGCGTTCCGATTTGTAACTGGGTTCCGGGTTCGCTCGCCATAACGCGTCGAAGACGCGCGTGAACGCGCTGGTAGCGAGCGCCCCGGAATGATCGTGCATCGAGAGCTTAAGTCTTCCCCGGTGTCCACTTCGCCGCGCGTTTTTCCTTGAACGACGCGAGCCCTTCCTCGGCCTCCGGCGACTGCCGTTTCGCCGCGTGGCTCTCGATCAGCCGCGTGAACGTGGTGGCGCTCAAGCTGCCATAGGCGTCCTGCAGCGTCAGCGCCTTGGTTTCCGCGATGGCTTCCGGCCCGTTGTCCAGGACATGGCCGACGACCCGCTCGCCGGCCGCCGCAAGCTCTGCGAGCGGCACGACCTCATGCACCAGCCCGATCCGCCGCGCCTCCTGCGCATCGAACCGCTCGCCGGTCAGTGCATAGCGCCGCATCTGCCGCACCGAGATCGCGTCGTTGAGTTGCGGCACGATGATCGCCGCGGTGAGCCCCCAGCGCACCTCGGCGATCGAGAACAGCGCGTTGTCGGCCGCGATCACCACGTCACAGGCCGCGACCACGCCGGTGCCGCCGCCGAAACAGCCGCCTTGCACCAGCGCAATCGTCGGTATGGGTGCGAGGTTGAGCCGCCGCACCGCCTCGGCCGTGGCGCGCGAGACGCGAACGTTCTCTTCCCTCGACGAGGTCCGCACCGCGTCGATCCATTTCAGGTCGGCGCCGGCCTGGAAGTGTTTTCCGTTGCCCTTCAGCACCACGGCGCGGAGGTTTTTCAACCCGCCCAGCGCGTCGAGCGCCGCGAGCACGCCCTCGATCAGTTCGCCGTTATAGGCGTTGTTGACCTCGGGCCGGTTGAGCGTGACGGTCGCGACGCCGCGCGGGTCGACGCTCCACAGCACCGGACCGGTCGTTTGGGATGGCAGGGTCATTGGCCTTACGCTTGGCTGGGTGGGCAGGAATTCATTTCCGCCCACGGGTTGGGACGGTGCAGGATAGCCCATCCAACGAAGGGCGCGAGGACAACGCGCCGGTTGCAGGGAGAGTATATGCGGCGCAGCACAACAAGAATCATCACCACCCACACCGGCAGCCTGCCGCGGCCGGGGAACGTGGTGGAACAACTCCTCGCCGTGAAAAAGGGCGACGCCGACCGCAACGCTTTCAACCTGGCGGTGCGCGAGGCCGTTTCAGATGTGATCGCAAAACAGCGCTCGGCCGGCATCGACATCGTCAACGACGGCGAACAGGGCCGCGCCGACTACACCGTGCACGTCGTCGACCGCCTCACCGGTTTCGAGGGCCAGTCGACGCCGCCGCTCGGCCACGGCGAACCGGAGTTTCCCGAACTCGCCGAACTGCTCAAGCAGTTCGCCTCGCCGTTCCAGCATCGTCCGGCGTGTTCCGGCCCGGTGGCGTGGAAGGATTTCGCCGCGGCGGAAGCCGACATCGCCCGCGCCAAGGCCGGCATGGTGAAGGCGGGCGTCGAGGAATACTTCATGACCTCGCCGTCGCCCGGACAGATCGCGCGGTATCTGAAGAACCACTATTACAAGACCGACGAGGAATACCTGTTCGCGCTCGCCGACGTGATGAAGCGCGAATACAAGGCGATCGTCGACGCGGGCTTCATCGTGCAGCTCGACTGCCCGGACCTTGCGATGTCCTATGCGCTCTATCCCGGCATCAGTCTCGCCGACTACCGCAAGATCATCGCCATGAACGTCGAGGCGCTCAACGCGGCGATCAAGGACCTGCCGGCCGACCGCATGCGCATGCACGTGTGCTGGGGCTCGACGCTCGGCCCGCACCACGGCGACATTCCGCTGAAGGACATCGTCGACATCGTGCTGAAGGCGAAGCCGATGGCGGTGTCGTTCCCCGGCGCCAACCCGCGCCACGGCCACGAGTGGAAGGTGTGGAACGACGTGAAGTTGCCGGACGGCAAGGCGATCATTCCGGGCGTCATCGATTCGACGTCGAACTTCGTCGAGCACCCGGAGCTGGTCGCCGACCGCATCGTGCAGTATGCGCGGGCGGTGGGCCGCGAGAACGTCATCGCCGGCGTGGATTGCGGCTTCGGCACCTTTGCTGGACGCGTGCAGGTCGACACCAAGATCGTATGGATGAAGCTTGCCTCGCTTGCCGAAGGTGCGCGGCTCGCGTCAAAGCAGTTGTGGAACTAGCTGGCTCCGGCGTCATTCCGGGGCACGCGCGCAGCGCGTGAGCCCGGAATCCAGAGCCACGCAACTGATCTAAGCAATGTTGCTCTGGATTCCGGGTTCGCCGCTTCGCGGCGCCCCGGAATGACAGCCGGAGCAATAGACGCGATCGCTTGGGTAGTTGCTAATCCCTGTGTCCCAGTCCCAGCGCCTCGGCCATGACCCGGAACACCTCGGTGTTGTCCATCTGCCCGTGCACGCGCTCGCTGCCGGGTCCGGTCGCGGTCAGCACCACGTCCTCGCCGGAATGCACGCTTGCAGCGAGATACCTCGGCAGGTTGCCGAGCCGCAGCATCGCGCCGGGCGCGCCACGATAGCGGTCGTTGGCCTCGAAGGAGCGCGGCTCGGGCGCCGGTGCGGTCGGATCGTTCGGGCCGTCGAGCTTCGGGCGGAATGTCTCGTAGTAGTCGGGCGCCGCCGCCGAAAAGATCGCAAGCCTGCGGTCGACGTCGACCCGGTTCGGGTAGCCGTCCTGGTCCGGGGCGGGATAGGTCGGGAATCTGGCTTCGTTGTAGGTCCGGACGCGTTCGCGCAGCGGCGCGTTCGGTGTGGCCGTCATGTCATCTTCGATCGTGCCGATCAGGCTCAGCGGGTGGGTGTGGTCGCCCAGCACCAGGATCAGCGTGTCATTGCCGCGCTTCCCGGCCCAGTCCTTCGCAAGCTTCACAGCGTTGTCGAGCATGATCGTCTCATAGACCGCGCGCTCCATGTCGAGCGCATGGCTGTAGCGGTCGATCATCCCGGACTCGACCATCAGGAAGAAGCCCTTGTCGTTGCGCGACAGCACGTCGAGGGCGGCCTGCATCTGCTCGGTCAGGTCGGGCTGCTCGGGAAACCGCTTCACCGTGCCGCCCTTGAGGAATTTCCGGTCGAGCACGCCGTCCATCGCGCCGGTGTGGAACAGGCCGAGCAGCCTGGTTGTGCCCGAGGCCTTGGCGGCCGCGGTCATGTCCGGCCCGGTCTGGGCCACGGCGTAGCCCGCCTCGCGGAATTTCTCGATGTAGTCCGCGTTGTCCTTCCGCCGCGCGCCGGGCGCCCCCGCCGGCAGGAAGTTCGCCGAGCCGCCGCCCATCAGCACCTCGGGTTTCGCCGCATAGAACTGCTCGACGATCTGGTCGAACGTCGCGCGCCGCCGCGTATGCGCGATCATCGCGGCGGGCGTCGCATCCTCGATCTCGGTGTTGGTGACGATGCCCACCGCCATGCCATGCCGCCGTTTGACCAGGCTCGAAACGGTCTCGACCTTTGGGTCGTCGAACGGGCTTTCAGTGCGGTCGGCATAGACGCCCATCGCGTTGGTCGCCGTCTTATGGCCGGTGGCATAGGCGCTGGCCGAGTTCGCCGAGTCGGTGATGATCGAATCGCTGCCCGCGGTCGCGACCAGCGCCATGTGCGGCATGTCGTCGATGGCGAGCCGGCCTTTTGCCTTGCCCTCGGCGATGCCTTTGGAGAGGTAACGCGCCGCGACCCGGTGCGCGAGCGACAGGCCGTCGCCGATGAACAGGATCGACGTTCTTGGCCCGGCGTGGCCCGGTTTCATAGACGGTCCACGCCACCTCGCGGCTGCTGGTTCCATCCGTCGCCCGCACCTGAAACGTGCCGGGCTTCTGCAATGCGACATCGCGCAGGATGATCGCCGACTGGTCCTTGCCTTCCTCGCGCTCGATGAACTCCGCCGCCTTGCCGAAAGCGGAAACATAATCGGCGCCGTTGACTGTCACCTTGACCCGGTCCGGGCTGAGCTTGCCGGGGAACTCGACCTTGAAGTCGAATTTCGCGCCGCTTAAGATTTCGGCACGGTCGAGCGGGTAGATGGTCTGGGCATTGGCGGCGGTGGCCGCGAGCAGAACGGCGGCGGTGGCGGACAGCAAGCGCATGGGCTTCATCCTCAGGGCGTGACGCCCCGAGGCTTAGGCCGCTTTTGTGACAGTTCGATAGCAGGTGCGAGAATTCCCTGCAGTCATTCCGGGGCGCGAGCGAAGCTCGCGAACCCGAAATCCATACTCCGCTGCGGTGGTTATGGATTCCGGGTTCGCCGCTGCGCGGCGCCCCGGAATGACCGCGGTGGACTAGATGCGCCGCGCCACAGCCCCGCCGGTCCAGCGCAGGAGCTTCGGCTCGATCCGCGTCGACCACAGATCGCGGTCGTTCACGTCCTTCAGTGTCACCGTCATCGCCTCGGTCGCGCCGTCGATCTCCACATGGCCGAAGAACTGCAGGCCGAAGCACGGCGCGAGGTTCTCGCCTTGCTCGGCGCTGCATCCGTTCTGGTACATCACCTGTGGCCCGAACGTGTTGTCGAGATCGCCCGGTCCCCAGGTGCCGGCATGGATCGGCCCCGAGACGAACTCCCAGAACGGCTCGAAGTCCTGGAACACGGCGCGGTTCGGATCGTAATAGTGCGCCGCCGTGTAGTGCATGTCGGCGGTGATCCACACCGTGTTGTGCACGCCGGCGTGCTTGATGAACGACAGGAGCTCGGCGATCTCGGTCTCGCGGCCGAGTGGCTCACCGTCGCCCTGCGCGATGGCGTCGGAGCTGACGATCGACAGCGGCATGTCGGCGGCGATGATCTTCCAGGTCGCGTTGGAGCGGGTGAGCTCGCGCTTGAGCCATTCGCATTGAGCGGCACCGAGGATGCGGCATTCCCGCGCCGCCGCGTCATCCTTGTCGTGGTGATTCGGCCCGCGGTAGCTGCGCATATCGAGCATGAAGACGTCGAGCAGCGGTCCGTACGCGATTTTCCGGTAGATGCGCCCGGTCTCGGCCTGGGTCTGCCGCACCGGCATGTATTCGCAGAAACGCGCGGCGGCCGTGCGCTGCGAGCAGCGACGCATTGGTGTTGGCATAGTCGCCGCGGGTCTGGCCCGGCCACCAGTCGTTGGCGACCTCGTGATCGTCCCATTGCGCGAACACCGGAACCTCGGCGTTGAAGCGGCGCATGTGCGCGTCGAGAAGATTGTATTTGTAGTTGCCGCGGTAGTCGGCGACCGATGTCGCGATCCGCGACTTCTCCTCGGTGACGATGTTCTTCCAGATTTCGCCGTTCGGCAGCTTCAGTTCGCGTTCGATCGGGCAGTCGGCATAGATGCTGTCGCCGGAATGGATGAAGAAGTCCGGCTGGCTGTTGCGCATGGTCGCGTAGGTGCGCATGCCACCGCGCGACTCGTCGATGCCCCAGCCCTGGCCCGCGGTGTCGCCGGACCAGACGAACGACACCGAGCGCCGGTCGTTCGGAGCCGCGCGGAAGCGCCCGACCTGCGCTTCGCTTGAAATGGTCGGCGCAGCCAGGTCCTCAAATCGCACGCGATAGAAGATGTCCTGACCCGCCGGGAGACCCTCCAACAGAGCCTTTGCGGTGAAATCGCTTTCCGGCAGCGCGTCGATGGCGACCGCGCTGTGGATGTCCTTGAAGCTGTCCGTGGTCGCGGCTCTCGACCAGCATGCGCGATGGCCGGTCGGCGCGCGCCCACACCATGGCCGAGTCCGTCGAGACGTCGCCCGACTGAATCCCGTGTGTGATCCGCGGCCGGCTCGCGGCGTGGCTGATATAGGGTCTGGCGATGTTGCCGAGCGTTGCGACTGTTGCGGCCGATGCGGCCCGGGCGAGAAATTTGCGACGAGTGAGAAGCGTGCGCGAAGCAGCAACCATCGGACCTCCGCCGGCGATTCGCGGCGGATAATGCCGATGGTGTTTGACAGCGCCTCGACTCTTCTGCGACGGCTCGATGAATCGCGCGACGGGGCGAAGACGAATGTGCGGCGTTAACCAGTGTTAACGCGAGCGTTCACGAATGTGATCGAGGTTCCCGCCGCGAGGCGCGGTCAGTTGCTCTCGGGCGTGCTGATTCTTCTCAATCCCATGCGTGCCGCCTCGTTGCCGGGATCTTCGGACAGCACCAGCCGGTAGTCGTCGCTCGCCCGGCGCAGCTGGCCGGTGGCGCCAAGCAGCTGCGCGCGGATCACCAGCAGCTGATGCTTGCGCTCCTTGCCGGGCGTGTGCAGCCGCAGTCCTTCGGTGATGTCGGCGATGCCGCGCGTCGCGTCGTGCGATGCCTCGAGAATCGCCCAGCGCCGGAAATGCGCGTGCCCGCGCTGCGCCAGCGCCTGACCGCGCATCTCCGGCCTTGCCGATGCGTCGTTGATGATCTTGTCGCAAAGCTCGGTGAGCTGGTCGAGCTGGTTCAATCGCAGCGCGGCGATCGTCTCTTCAAAGCACGTGCTGATTCTCTGGAACGGCTGGCCAAAGGCCGCCGGCGCATTTGCGATTGCCAGGAACACGCTACAGGCAACGGTAACCCCAAACCGTCCCCTCATTCCCATCCCCTTTTCGAATCACCCCTTCGCCATACGCACCATACCCCATCGCTGCACGGTTGCCCTTTCGATCGAGCCGAATACCAGCCGTTCGAACGCAAACCCGATGCCGCCGATCACGATCAGCGAGGCCAGCATCAGGTCCGCATTGAGGAATTCCTTGGCGTCGAAGATCACCCAGCCGAGCCCCCAGTCGGAGGCGGCGAGGAATTCGGCACCGATCACCGCGATCCAGGCGCGCAGGAAAGACTGGCGCAACCCGGTGATGATGAACGGTGCGGCGCCCGGCACCATCACCTTCCAGAACAGCGCCTTCTCGTCGGCGCCCATGGCGCCCGCCGCGCGCAGCCACAGCGGATTGACCGCGCGCACGCCCGACCATGTGTTGAGCAGCATCGGGAACAGCGCCGCGTAGAACACGATCAGGATCGCCACCGTGTTGCCGAGCCCGAACCACAACAGGAACAGCGGCACCCAGGCGAGCGAAGGGATCGGCATCAGCGCGCTGACCAGCGGCATGAAGAAATTCTCGATCGGCTTGAAGCGGCCCATCAGGATGCCGAGCGGAATGCCGACTACGATGGCGATGCCGAGCCCGACCAGGACGCGGTAGAGCGTGCCGGCCGCGTGCCCGATCATGCTGCCGTCCATCAGCGAGCTCCAGAGCGCGTTCCACACCTTCGGCAGCGTCGGCATCAGCGCCGGCGGAAAAGTGCCGGTGCGCGCGACCGCCTCGTAGATCGCGCAGGCGATCGCGATGGTCACGGTGGCGCGGAGCGTCGAGCGGGCGCGGTCGGAGAGGGCGATCATCGGACCATCCCCCAGCGCATCACGGTGAATTCCTCGAGCTTCTGGAACACGAGCTTTTCCAGCGTGACACCGAGCACGCCGATGACGAACACGCCGGCCAGCATGACGTCGGTGTTGAGGAATTCGCGCGCACCGAAGATCATCCAGCCGAGGCCCCAGGGCACGGCGGCCAGCATCTCGATGCCGACCAGGATGCGCCATGCTTGCGCCAGCCCAAGCCGCAGGCCGCCGAGGATGTAGGGCAGCGCGCCGGGAACGATGACCTTGACGAACAGCCGCCGGTCGTCCGCGCCCATCGCCTGCGCCGAGCGCACCCAGATTTCCTTCACCGCTTTCACGCCGGTCCAGGTGTTGAAGATGATCGGGAACGCCGACACGAAGGCGACCAGCAGCACCGCCGATTTGTTGCCAAGCCCGAACCAGAGAAGAAACAGCGGCGCATAGGCCAGCCCCGGGATCGGCGCGAGAATGCTCACCAGCGGCAGGAAGATGTCCTCGATCCGCCGCGAGCGGCCCATCAGGATGCCGAGCACGACGCCTACGGCTGCGGCAAGCGCAAAGCCGGTGAACAGCCGCAGCACCGTGTCGAGAACGTGATGCGGCAGGATGCCCCTGGCGGTAAGGTTCACGAAGGTTTCGGCGATCGTCACCAGCGAGGGAAACAGCTTGGGCGGAAATACGCCTGTCCGCGCCACGATCTCCCACAGTCCGAGCACGACGATGAAGGGGAAGGCGTTGTGCGCGATGATCCGCCAGCGGGCGTTCTCGTTGGCGTGCGGTTTCGCGGCAATGACGCCCGGAGCGGCGGTCGTATCGGCCATGATGTGGAGCATAGGTCGATAAGGCGAAGGCCCACAAGGCGGGTCATTGACGCGGGGAGCGCCGTTGCAACTCGTGTCCCGGATGCGGTGCAGCGTGAGCGCGAAGCGCGAAACGGTGCGCCGCTGATCCGGGACCGTTACGGATACCGCCTTTCGAACGGCCCCGGATCAGCGACGCATCACTCCGCGATAGCGCGTCGAAGACGCGCGTAAACGCGCTTATGGCTGCGTGCTGCATCGCATCCGGGGCACGAGAGCGATGGCTTGGGCAACGGCCCATCCGATATCGCGAACGCTGCGGCGCTCACATTACCGTAGTTCATTTCACCGCGCCGCTCGCCTATCCTCTCCCCACAAAAACCAAAACCGCAGGGAGGAAGTTTCCAATGTTCCGCGCCACCAAGGACATCGTTCTGCCGACCACCATCACCGGCTCGCTGCCGCGGCCGAGCTGGTACACCGAAAATCTCGGCACCCGGCATTTCCTCGAAGCCATGGTGACGCGGCGTTTCCGCGAGCAGTACGAGGACGCGCTCTGCTGCTACATTCGCGATCAGGAGATTGCCGGCCTCGACATCCTCACCGACGGCGACTGCCGGTTCGACGACGACGTCGGCGGCCAGAGCTGGACCGCCTATCCGCCGATGCACATGGCGGGCTTCGAGCGCGACAATCCGCGGCCGACGCCGGCCGGCCGCGGCGGCATCATGTTTCCGCGCGGGCACATCCTGCACGATTATCTGGAGTCGCGGGTGATGCCGACGGTGGTCGGGCCGATCGGCCGCGGCGATCTCCAATACACCGAGATGTGGAAGGCCGCGCAGCGCTTCACCAAGAAACCGATGAAGTGGGGCGCGGTGTCGGCCGAGATCGTCGCCTTCGCGGTTCAGGACAAGCACTACAAGAGTCCGGTCGACCGCATATTCGCGATCGCCGATGCCTTCAACGAGGAATACCACGAACTGGCCGACGCCGGATGCCCGGTGATCCAGATCGAGGAGCCGCAGATGCACCTGCTGGCGGCGCGCGGCGTCACCGACCCGGTGATCAATCCCAAGCTGATGCTCGAGGTCTTCAACCGGACGGTGAAGGGCCTGCGGGCCAAGACCGAGGTCTGGGCGCATTCGTGCTGGGGCAATCCCTCGCAGCAGCGCATGTTTGCATCGGTGCAGAGCTACAAGGCGTCGCTCGAGCTGTACAACCAGGTCGACGCCGACGTGGTCACCTTCGAGTCGTCGAGCTCCGGCGGCATCGATCTCGAAGCCATCGGCAAGAGCATCACCGGCAAGAAGGTCTCGATCGGCGTGATCGACCATCACACGCTGCAGGTCGAGCAGCCCTCCCAGGTCGCCGACCAGATCCGCGCAGCCCTCAAGCACATTCCGGCAGAGCGGCTGGTCATTTCCACTGACTGCGGCATGGGCCGCGAGGGCATGAGCCGGCGGCACGCCGCCTACAAGACCGTCTCGCTGGTGCTCGGCACCAACATCGTTCGCAAGGAGCTCGGCGCGCCGGAGGCCCAGGTGCTGGCGGCCGACGAGCGCTACTCGCTGGTGCAGAGGATCAAGGACGGCGTGGCGTAGCAGGTGAATCTCCACTCCCTCCTGCTTCAACGCGAAGCCGCGGGCCGGCCGGTCACGGTCGGCCTGATCGGCGCGGGAAAATTCGGCACCATGTTTCTCTCGCAGGCCCGCCTCACGCGGGGCCTGCATGTGGTCGGTGTCGCCGATCTCGATGTCGGGCGCGCGAGAAGCCAGCTCGCCACCGCGGGCTGGCCTGCGGCGCAGATCGACGCGTCATCACTCGATGATGCGCTCAAGAAGCGCGCGACGCACGTCATCGCCGATTCCGAATCCCTCATCAAACATCCGGGCATCGAGGTAATCGTCGAGGCCACCGGTATCCCCGAGGCCGGCATCGCCCATGCCCTGAAAGCCATCGAGCACGGCAAGCACATCGTCATGGTCAACGTCGAGGCCGATGCGCTCGCCGGGCCCTTGCTTGCGCGCAAGGCGAAGGCCGCGGGCGTGGTCTACAGCCTCGCCTGGGGCGATCAGCCGGCACTCATTTGCGAGCATGTCGACTGGGCGCGCGCCGCGGGCTTCAAGGTGGTCGCCGCCGGCAAAGGCACGCGCTACGAGCCGCACTATCACCGCTCCAATCCCGACAACGTCTGGGACATCCTCGACAAGTACCTGAACATCACCGATCGCAAGTCGATCAATCCGAAGATGTTCAACTCGTTCGTCGACGGCACCAAGTCAGGCATCGAGATGACCGCGGTGTGCAACGCCACCGGGCTTGTGCCGCAATCCGAAGGCCTGGGTTTTCCGCCGGCGACGCGCTTCGAGCTGGCCGAAGTGTGCAAGCCGAAAAGCGCGGGCGGCAGCCTGGAGAAGGAGGGCGTCACCGAGGTGACGTCTTCCGTCTACCGCGACGGTCGTGACGTGCCGCATCATCTCGCGCTCGGCACCTACGTCGTGATCGAGGGCGAGACCGATTACGCGCGACAATGCTTCAAGGAATACGCCATGCTGCCGGACAAGTCCGGGCGCTACGCCGCACTGTATCGTCCGATCCACATGATCGGGCTCGAGCTCGGCATCTCGGTGGCAAGCGCGGCGCTTCGCAAGGAGCCGACCGGTGCGCCGACGGGCTTCCGGTCGGATGTGGCCGCCACCGCCAAGCGCGACCTCAAGGCCGGCGAGGTTCTGGACGGCGAGGGCGGTTTCTGCGTCTGGGGCAAGCAGACGCCGGCCGACGTGTCGCTCGCGCAAGGGCTATTTTCCGCTGGGACTGGCGCAGAACGTCAGGCTCAAGCGCGGCGTCAAGGAGGGCGAGCGGCTGAAATGGTCGGACGTGGAGTATGGCCCCAACGACACCGCCGTCCGCATCCGCCGCGAGATGGAAGCGGCGTTCGCAAGGCCGAACGTTTAGCGCGGCGTGTCCCGGATCAGCGGTGCATCGCCATCAGCGCGTAAACGCGCTTACGGCACCACTCCGCTGCGCTTCGTGCTGCGCTGCGCCCGGGACACGGGGCAGCCCTGCAGAACGGTAGTGGAGAGGCCGCCTCAGCCTGCTATCTTGCACCCGACAAAAACCCGGAGGAACCGCCTTGCTCGACCGCCCCGCATCGTCCCAGCGTGCGCGCCTCGACATGCACAACGCCAACGCGCTGAAGCTCGGCCTGTTCGGCGTCAACTGCTCCTCGGGCCGCGCGCCGACCAAGGTGCCGGAGCGCTGGTCGGCGAGCTGGGAGGACTGCCTCGCGCTGGCGCAGATGGCCGACAAGGCCGGCATGGATTTCATCCTGCCGATCGGGCGCTGGAAGGGTTACGGCGGCGCGACCGACATGCATGGCGAGTCGCTCGAGACCATCACCTGGGCGACCGGGCTTCTCGCGCACACGGAGCGCATCACGGTGTTCGGCACCGTGCACGCGCCGCTGTTCCACCCGATCATCGCCGCCAAGCAATGTGTCACCGCCGATCACGTCGGCGAGGGCCGCTTCGGCCTCAACATCGTCGCCGGCTGGAACGAGGGCGAGTTCGAGATGTTCGGCGTGACGCAGCGCGAGCACGAAGACAAGTATGCCTATGCGCAGGACTGGATCACCGCGATCAAGAGGGCGTGGGGGCCGGAGGACGACTTCGACTTCGACGGGGCGCAGATCAAGCTCAAGAAGGTCCGCGCCAAGCCCAAGCCCTACGGCGGCACGCGGCCGCTGATCATGAACGCGGGCTCGTCGGGTCCCGGCCAGGCCTTCGCCATGCGCAACTGCGACGCCTACTTCACGGCCACCTCGGAATCGCGCAAGGGCGGCGTCGAGGCGATGAAAAAGATGGTCGCGGGCGTCAAGGGCGAGGCCGCGGCGCTCGGCCGCGAGATCGAGGTCTTCACCGTCGGTCAGGTGATCTGCCGCCCGACGCAGAAGGAGGCCGAGGACTACTACCGTTACGCCATCATCGAGCAGGCCGACTGGGGCACCGTCGACGGCATGCTGTCGATCAAGAACATCACGCCGGCCACGGTCGGCGAGGAGGAATACAAGAAGAAGCGCGAGTATTTCGCCTCCCGCGCGATCGGCGGCTACCCGTTCGTCGGCTCCCCCGATCACGTCGCCGAGGAGCTTGCCTATCTGAGCGGCGGCGGCATCCGCGGTGTTGCCTTCTCGATGGTGAACTACCTCGACGAATTGCCGTTCTTCCGCGACGAGGTGCTGCCGCGGCTCGCGCGGATGGGCGTGCGGCAAGGCTGACGGCGCAGCAAAGCTTCATCTGCAACCCGGACGTCCCGATGATCCTCGACTGGCACTCCCATATCTACACGCCCGAAGAAGCCGCGGATGACCTTCGCACCTGGGACGGCAACACCGGCCCCTCGTGGGGAGAGCGCGGCTGTCCGATGGTGCTGGAGAATTTCGTCCGCGCCCACGAAGAGAACAACATCGACATCAGCGTGGTCACCAACGCCGCGCACTACCTCAAGGGCAAGCGCGACAGCGAGGAGCTTGCCTCGGTGCAGGCGTGGACCGACTACGCCGCGAAGGTGCAGCAGGACCACAAAGGCAAGCTCTACAGCTTTGCCACCATTCTGCCTTGCGGCGGCCCGGCCTTCATCAAGGAGACCGAGCGCGCCATCAAGCAGCTCGGCCTCAAAGGCATCTTCATCCACTCGAGCCACAAGGGCCATTATCCCGACGACGACGAGGCGCGCCCGTTCTGGGAGCTGGTGCAGGACCTCGACGTGCCGGTGATGATCCATCCGCCGCATCTCGGCTTCGGCGAGGAGCGCATGAAGGACTATCGCCTCGCGTCGAGCATCGGCCGGCCGTTCGATCTCTGCCTCGCGCTCGGCCGCCTGATCGTGCGCGGCATCCTGGAGGATTTCCCGAAGCTCAAGATCGTCGCCTCGCATGGCGGCGGCGGTATCTGCGAGACCATCAGCCGGATGGACTACGCCTACGAGCTGCAGGACGAGGCGTTCTTCCTCGGTCCCTACAAGCCGCTGAAGATCACGAAGAAGCCCAGCGAGTACATGAAGATGCTCTACATGGACACCGTCTGCTACAACGTGCCGGCGGTGAAGATGGTGCTGGAGTGGCTCGGGCCCGACCATGTGCTGTATGGCAGCGACGCGCCGCCGCTCACCTCGCTCAAACCGCGCGCCATCAAGCTGGTGCAGGATCTCGACATTCCCGCCGCCGACAAGGACAAGATCTTCTGGAGCAACGCGCGGCGGCTGTTGAAGCTGAACTGAATTGTTGCAGCACGGGCGGTGCGCTCCCTCCCCCGCGTGCGGGGGAGGGTTGGGGAGGGGGCTCAATTGAGTTCGGAGTTTTCGGCGGCCCCCTCCCTATCCCTCCCCCGCAAGCGGGGGAGGGGACGCTGTGGCGCCGCCGGGATCACAAGCATCGATAGGAGTAGAACGTGAAACTGTTCGCAATCGTGCTGCTGGCGGCCGTTGCTCTTTCCACCGCCGCCCACGCCCAGTCCTACCCCTCCAAGCCCATCCGCGTCATCACCGCCAACAGCGCCGGCGGCACCAGCGACATCTTCGTGCGCGCGCTCGGCGAGGAAATGCAGAAGCGGCTCGGCCAGCCGATCGTGGTGGAGAACCGCTCCGGCGGCGGCATGAACATCGCCGGCCGCGCCTGTGCGGAAGCGCCGAACGACGGATACAACATCTGCATCCTGCCGAACGAGGTGCTGACGCTGAACGAGTTCACCTACAAGTCGATTCCCTACAATCCGAAGGACTTCGAGCCGATCACCAACTGCTTCATCAACACCCAGGTGCTGGTGGTGTCGAGCGCGCTCGGCGTCAATTCGCTCTCGGAGCTTGCGGCGCTGTCGAAGAGCAAGCCCGGCACGCTGAGCTACAGCGTGCTGGCGATCCCGATGCAGATCACCTTCGAGAACTGGAAGAAGTCGACCGGCGCCGACGTGGTCATGGTGCCGTCGCGCGGCGGCAGCGACATGGTGACGGGACTTCTCACCGGCACGACGCCGATCGCCATTGTCGGTCTGCCGAACTTCATCGCGCACATCCGCAGCGGCGCAGTGAAGGCGCTGGCGGTCGATTCCGATCAGCGCTCGCCGTTGTTTCCTGGCGTGCCGACCCTGAAGGAACTGGGCTTCCCCAATCTCGCGCCGGTCTATTTCGGTTTCGTCGCGCCGGCCGGCACGCCGAAGGACGTCATCAGGAGGCTCAGCGCGGAAATTGTGGCGATCGGCAACGATCCGGCGTTCCGGCAAAAGCGCCTGATCGACATCGGCATCGTGCCGGTGTTCGACACACCGGAGCAGTTCGGCGCGTACATCCTGAGCCAGCGCGCCAACGGCAAGAAGCTGATCGAGGAGTCGGGCTTCCAGGCGCGGTAAGTGCTGATACGGCACTGACCAAAATGGGTTTGTTTGGTCTTTTCGCAACCTCAGATTGATGCATCCGAATGCCGCGACTGTAGCGGGTGGCGCCGTCCGGGCGGTGAGCGCATGCATGACTTGCGCGCGAGGTGGTCACCGCCCGGATGGTGGTGTCGTCTATTCCGGATTTACAATTTCAAACAGCCCGGCAGGCAAGCGTCTCCGTTGCGGGATTGGCGGCGCCCAGCCGTCGCGATCCTTGCCCGGCTGTCGCCCCAATGAGCAGGGGTGAGCAGGGTTGAGGCATATAGTCCATCGAAAAGGATTATTGTCAACCCGCACAGATCAACCGGAAACGGCTTTAGCTCTTCAAATCCTCCGGCACCTTGCCGCCGTTTTCCGCGAGCTTCTGCATCACCTGCTTGTGCAGCCAGATGTTCATCGACGCCGAGTTGTTCATGTCGCCGGAATAGTGCAACTCCTTCGCAAGCTCCTTGCGTGCGGTGAGGCTGCTGTCGAGCTTCAGGAGCTTCATCAGGTCGACGATCGACTTTCGCCAGTCGAGCTTCTCCTTGTCTGCGCGGCAAGCCCGGCCAGCACGGCGGCGACGTCGACCTGCGACGTCGGCGCGGATGCCGGCGCCGCCGGGGAGGAGCCGCCGCCGACGGCGGCCGACGCGCCTCCGCCACCTTGGCCGGCGCCTTGAAAATCGCGTTCACGATGCTGCTGAAGATGCTCATCGTTGATCTCCCTCGTTTTGTTGGTCTCCCTCGCTGTCGCTCTCGCGGCCTGCGGCTGGAAAGCGCTGACGATCGAACCGCAGCGGTCAATCACAATAAGATTGTCGCAGGTCGTCATTGGCCCTTGGTCCAATACGTTCCGGTCGAGCTTGACCAGATTCGCCAGGCCAAGACGGCTTTGCCGCAATGGACGGCGGCAAATGGAGACGCCTGACGCAGCCCGGACTTGCCATCGATCGGCGCATAAAACTCCTCAAAAACCTGTCGGGATATGTCTTGCCGCCGGGCGATCGACGCGCGACCGGATTTCAATTCGTCATAGCGGCGCGCGGCAGCGAGGGCGCGCCGATATTCGCCGGCAAGTCCGGCGAGCGATTTCAGCTGGTCGAGAAAAGACAAGCGGCCGAACGCCTCAGTTTGACGATCGCCGCGCCTGACCGCGCGGGCTTGCAGCTGCGGCGCTCATGATCGCCTCGACGTTTTCTGGTGCAAAGAATTCCGCGGGCGATATTGTGCCCGCGTTCATCCGCGCGAAGCCGTCCATGGCGCTTTGATTGCCGTGTGCGGCGGCGAGCAGTTGCTGCAAGTCGGGCGGTGGAGGCTCGAGCGTCGCCAACTGGCATGTGAGCCCGTACATCGCCTCCACCCGGGCGTCGCGGGTGCGGTGGTATTCGGCCATTGCATTTTCGAACGATTGGCCGCCCGAGAAGAACCTGTCGAGTGCGGCAGCGCAAAGCTCGGCATCACGGAACGCATCCAGAATCCCCTGCGCGGTGATGAAGTCCCTGTTGTAGCCCGCGTCTCCGACCAGCACCCAGCCGCGGCCATAGGGCTTGCGGAAGTAGTTCGGCACGGCAGCGCCGGCAAACCGCGCCTGCCGCGTGGCACGCCGCAGCCGTTCGGCAAACGCCGGCGCCAGTTCGATCGCCTTCAGGTAGTGACCCTCGATGTCTTTCCTGTTTTCGGCAAACTCCGCGTAAGGCCATCCGGCAATGACAAGCGTCAGGCCGTCATGCGTCTGACCCGCGGCAAATCCCCGCTTGTCGCGGATGTAGTTCTCGAGGCGGCCCTCCATGGGCAGCCCGCTCCAGTAGCTGTAGTAGCCCGCGAGCAGCGGCGGTTTCTCGTTGTATTGTTCGGGCCGCACTGCCTCCGCAACAAGCGAGCTGCGGCCGTCGGCCCCGACGACGATCCTGGCACGCTCGGAAACGGATTCGCCGTGCTTCGATCGCCCTTTGATACCGACCACGCCTCCGTCTTCGATCAGAACCTCGTCGACGGTGAAGTCCTCGCGGACTTCCGCGCCAGCCTCCGCTGCCGCATCCACCAGCAGCTTGTCGAGGACCGTGCGCCGCGGGCAGTAGCCGAGCGGGCATTCGGGCGAGCCAGGCGCACCGGACAGTGTGAACGGGCCGAAGTCGAAGGCGTAGGTGTGGATCGGCGGGCATCCGGTGGCGGTGAGCCGGTCCAGCAGTCCCCATCGGGCCAGCGAACCCGCACCGAGCGGATGCAGGAAGTGGGTCGATATGGTGTCGCTCGGAAACGAGGCGCGATCGACCGCCAGGACCCGGTATCCCTGCCGGGCCAGCAACATGGCGACCGGCGATCCGGCGCAGCGCGCACCCACGACGATTGCATCGAATGCATTTGTCATCGCGACCTCCTCCGAATGGATGATGCCGGCGGCGGAACTCAAGCGCGTCGGCCAATTGGCTTTTCGGTTGCCGCGCATTCGCCACGGGAGCCGAGCAAGGTCTCGGCGTTTACGCGAAAAGCGAATCCGAAGCTTTGCCGGAAATCCGTATTTGTTTGCAGCGATTGCCGGCGTTCGATGGGAGCAGGCGATGGACGCTCTTTCGGAAGCATTGGCGTCGGTCCGCATGACCGGTGCGATTTTTTATCACGCAGAGTGCAGCGCCCCGTGGGGCTTCCGGGTGCCGCCGCTCGATACGGTGGCCCACATTCTTGCGCCCGGGACCGAGCGGCTGGTCACCTATCATCTTGTCACCGAAGGAAAGGCCGTCGCGGAGTTCGCAGACACGACCATCTCGTTGATCGCCGGCGATGTGCTGATCATCCCTCAAGGCGATCCGCACACCGTTTCCAACGGAGCGCCGTCCGAATTCATCGACAGCGGCGCGCAACTCGGCCGTGTTCTGTCGGGCGAGCGCACGACGATGCGCCTGGGCGGCGGTGGCGAAACAACCCGGTTCGTCTGCGGCTATTTCGGCTGCGAACGCCATGCCGACAAACTGTTTCTCGCAGGACTGCCGCTCATCAAGATCAATCTTCGGCGCGATCCCGGCGGCGAGTGGCTGGAAAGCTCGGTGCGTCACCTGGTGTCCCAGGCGGGGTCGCAGCGGCCGGGGCATTCCGTGCTGCTGGCCAAGATGGCGGAGGCGCTCTTCATCGAGTTGCTGCGGCGCTACATGGAGGAGTTGCCGTCAGAGCAGACCGGCTGGCTCGCGGGCGCGCGGGATCCGGTCGTCGGGGCCGCGCTCGCGGCCCTGCACCGGAAGCCATCGCATCACTGGACCCTGGAAAACCTCGCCGCCGAGTGCGCAGCGTCACGCTCGGTCGTTGCGGAGCGGTTCATCCGGTATCTCGGCGAACCGCCGCTGACCTATCTTGCACGCTGGCGGCTGCAACTGGCGGTGCGGATGCTCCAGACAACGCGGAAGACCGTGCTGCAGGTTGCCGGCGAGGTCGGATATGAGTTGGAGGCCGCGTTCAATCGCGCCTTCAAGCGCGAGTTTGGAATTCCTCCGGGACAGTATCGCAAGGTGGTTTCGGACACAGTCCGTCGCGCGCCGGTTCAGGACGAGGCGCGCCGGTCAAACAGACGAGCAGCTGGCAACTGACCGAGGGGCACGCCGCGGCTCGCCTGCCGCGCCATAGCCGCCAACAGCAAAGGCTGGTGCCCCTGGCCGGTTTCGAACCAGCACGGTGTTGCCACCACCAGATTTTGAGTCTGGCGCGTCTACCAGTTCCGCCACAGGGGCATGGGCGCGGATAGGGCGGCGATAATAGCTACGGAAGATTGGCGGTCAATGTTGCCGGATTTTCGCCCGTCCGTCGGCCTCACAGGCTTTTGCATCGACTCCCGCGCCGCCCGGCGCTATTCGATCCACGCCAGAGCCGGGAAGCCTGAATGGTCGCACGCGCCTTGAATCTCGCCCGCACGCAGCCGGTGGTGGCCTCGGCCGCCACGATCGCCGTGGTCGGCATCCTCACCATTCTCGGCGCCTACTACTTCCAGTATGTGCTGGGCTACCGGCCGTGCCCGCTCTGCCTCGAGCAGCGCCTCGCCTACTACGTCACGATCCCGCTCGCGGCGATGATCCTGCTCCGGCTCTCGGTCGGCCCCTCGCACAAGGTCATCACGCTCGCGCTGCTGTCGATTGCCGCGGCGATGCTCTGGAACGCGGGGCTTGGCGTCTATCACTCTGGGGTTGAATGGCAATGGTGGCCGGGTCCGCAGGACTGCTCGGGCGCGGCGCCGGATTTCTCCACCGGCGGCAGCCTGATCGACCAGATCAACCGCACGCGGGTGGTCCGTTGCGACGAGGCGGCATGGCGCTTCCTCGGCCTGTCGCTCGCGGGTTACAATGTGCTGATCTCGCTGGCGCTGGCTCTTGTTGCGCTATGGGGCGCGGCCGCCGCCTGGAAATCGCGGACCGCTGAAGAATCCGCCGCATGACGGCCGAATAGCCCCGCTTCGCCGGGGTTGTTCCAAGCAAGCCCTCATAACGAGGGGACCGCAAACCAACGGCGTTTGCATCACAAGCTGGGAGATCATGTTTCGAGTCGTTGCGTCCGGCGTTGCGCTGATGTTCGGCGCGATGCTGGCGGGGCCGGCATCCGCGCAGTCGGCGCAAAAAAATCCACGTCGAGCCAGTCAGTCCGCCGGCGAAAAACCGGATGCCTTGACGGCAGGAGCCCAGAGATCGGCATGCCGCCTTTGCAACATTGCAAGTTCGGCAGGCGTCGAGCCCCTCGCATAAAGTCCCAGTTGCAACAGGCGGTCCTTCATCACCGGCGTCTTGAGCGAATCGGAGAATATCCTGCTGTATTTGTCCACCGTCTCATCCGGAGTCCTTGCCGGTGCAAATATCGCGTACCAGGCGGTCCCCATGATGTCGTGGCCCATCTCCTTGAACGTCGGCACGTCCTTGACGAGAGGAGAGCGCTGGGAATCCGAAGTCGCGAGAATCCAAATCTTGCCGCCCTGATGCGTGGCGAGCAGATCGGTGGTGGTCGTCACCACAATGGGTATTTGGCCCGCGATCAGATCGACAAGCGCCAATGCGGACCCGCGATAGGCGACGTGGTTGATATCGACACCGATGCTCTTGCCGAAAAGTATTCCGAAGAAGTGCGGCAGGGTGCCGGCACCGGGGGTCCCGAAGTTCGCCTGCTTGGGGTTTGCCCTCAGCCAGGCAACGAGCTCGGGAAGGGTCTTTACGGGGACATTCGGTGCCACGGCAATCGCAAATTCGAAGTCGGCGATCAGCGAGACAGGCTTCAAATCCTTGAACGGATCGTATTTCAGGTTTTTGTAGACGTTCTGATAGACCACGACCGGCGCGATCGGTGTGATCAGCAGTGTGTCGCCGTTCGGTGCCGCATTGACGACATCAAGAACGCCGACTTGGCCTGCGCCGCCGGTTTTGTTTTCGACCACCACATTCCGGTTCAGTCCGGTTCGCAGCTCTTCAGCCATCATGCGTGCCAGGGCGTCGCCGCCTCCGCCCGGGGCGAATGGGAACACGATCTTAACGGGCTGCTGGAGAAGTTGCGCCGGCGCGCTGTGCGGCGTGAAAGCAATTCCCGCCAAAGCGACTGCCATGAGCCAAGCGAGCGGGCGTTTCATCGTGCTTCCCTCCGGCTGTGTGCGCCTTGTCCGGCCTTTCGCAGCATGAGGACACGCCGGGCACGCCGCTAAAAAAGGAATGTCACGCCGTTCCGGCCATCGGAACGTTGCCAATTGCTGGTAGCTTCGCCAGAATTGGGCCATTCGAAATGCGTTGTGCGATGGCGGGTGACACACTCAGAGGCCTGGAACGCGGCCTGCTCGTCCTGGACGCGCTGAGCGTTTCCAGCGGATTGACACTGCGCGAACTGCACCGCAACACAAGTCTGCCCAAACCCACCTTGTTGAGGATTCTGGCAACGCTGGAAACGCACGGCTATGTTCGTCGGCGTATCGCCGACGGCGTATGGCGGTGCCGTGCGCGGCGCCCGGACAAAGGCTCGCTAGAGGGTCTGCTGCTCGATGCCGGGAGCGACATCCTCGGCGAGCTTTGCTGCCGCTTGCGATGGCCGTCAGATCTTGCCGTCTATGACGCCGGCTCGATGACCATCGTCGAGACGACGCGCAGGAAGACGCCGTACGCCGTGAACTGGACCGGCATCGGCTATCGGGTTCCGATGCTGCAGACCGGTTTGGGCCGCGCCTGGCTTTCCTATTGCAGCGATGAAGAGCGGGAAGACATTCTCGCCAGCCTGAGGGCCTCCGAAAGTCCGTTCGATCGCGCCGCCAACAACGCGCAGTTGGTCGAACAGCTGATCGCGGAAACGAGGCAGCAGGGGTACGGTACGCGTGTCGCCGGCTTTACCTTGCGAAAGGCCGGCGAGGAAAAGTCCGACGGGTTTGCCGTTCCGGTCATGTCGCGGAACAGGATCGTCGGTTGCATTAACCTGATCTGGCTGGTCGCCGCTTTGGATCTGCCGACCGCGATCGCGCGCTATCTTCCCGAGGTGCAGGCTGCAGCGGACATGATCGGCTCCGAGATCGACGCCCGGCTTGCACTCAATTCGGCGCAGGCGACGGACTTGCAGTAACATCGACAGTGCCGAAGGCCCGCCCAGGCGTTACGGCGTCCGAACGACGATCAGGGATCGAGCTCGGTGTCCCAATAGAGATAGTCGAGCCAGCTGTCGTGCAGGTAGTTCGGCGGGAACAGCCGGCCGTTGCGGTGCAGGTGCTGCACGCTCGGCTGCATCGGCAGCTGCGACGGCCACATCTTGGCTTCGTGCGGCGTGAGGTTGCCCTTGCGCAGGTTGCAGCCCGAGCAGGCCGCGACGACGTTGCCCCAGGTGGTCTGGCCGCCGCGCGAGCGCGGGATCAGATGGTCGAAGGTGAGGTCGTCGCGCGAGCCGCAGTACTGGCAGGAGAAGCGGTCGCGCAGGAACACGTTGAAGCGGGTGAAGGCCGGGTGCGAGGAGGGCTTCACGTAGGTCTTGAGCGAGACGACGCTCGGCAGCTTCATCTCGATGGTCGGGCTGCGCACCGCGTGCTCGTATTCCTCGACGATGTTGACGCGTTCGAGGAACACGGCCTTGATCGCGTCCTGCCAGGACCACAGCGAAAGCGGGTAGTAGCTCAGCGGACGGAAGTCCGCGTTCAGCACGAGCGCGGGAAATCCATTTCCAGGATTAACGTGCACGTTCAAGCGCGGGTCCCTCCGACAACCCCGGATCGCCGCCGCCGCAGCGGCGGCTCCGCCACAGTGTACAGGCAGCATGACCGGATTGTGAAGCGGGCGAAAATCAAACCAGTGCGCGAATCGTGGCGGCCGGCGCCGGCTTTCCGGGCGGCTTTATCGGCGCAGGCCGAATCGCTTCGCCAGGAATTCGCCGCCATGGCGCAGCCCCTCCTGGTCGATGCCGTGGCCGACGCCGGTGGACATATGCCACTCGGCCGGCACCTCCAGCGCCGCCAGATCCTGCGCGCTCTGGAACAGCGCGGCCGGGGGGATGAGCTGGTCCTCGTCACCGTGCACCAGCAGCACCGGGGGACGGCTCTTGATCTCGCCCGCGACCGCCGAAGGCTCGGCGTCGTCCGGCAGCACGAACAGGCCGGAATAGCCGACGATCGCCGTGGGCGGCACGGCGCGGCGGAGCCCCACATGCAGCGCCATCATGGTGCCCTGGCTGAAGCCGACCAGAGCCAGCGCCTGCGGCGGCAGCTTGTGGCGGGCGAGCTCGGCGTCGAGGAAGCGTTCGAGCCCAGGGGCGGCCTTGCGGGCACCGTCCCAGCGCTCGTTCGGGGTGCGGAAGGTGAGGTTGAACCATTGCCGGCCCATCGGCGCCTGGCCGCAAGGTTCGGGTGCGTGCGGCGACACGAACGCGGTCTCCGGCAGCATTCCCTGCCATGCCCGGCCGATGTCGATCAGGTCGTTGCCGTCGGCGCCATAGCCGTGGAGGAAAACCACCAGCCGTTTGGCCGGCCCGCCGAGAGCTTCAAGTCGCGGTCCGTCGAGTTCACCGGCCATTTGCTTCAACGCGCACGCGCTGCTCCATTCAGTTTCGTGGTTGTCTTTTTGGCGGCCTTCTTGGTCGCCTTCTTCGCCGCCGACTTCGCCTTCACAACGGGCCAAGGCAATCGCTGCAGGTTGGGCTTGACCGGCACCTGAACCGGCGCACCCTCGCGCCGCTTCACCACGTGATAGTAGGACCAGAACAGATGCGCCGCCACGCCGCGCCACGGCCGCCACGGCTCGGCGAGCCTGATCATGGCCTTGGCATCCGGCCGCTGCTTCAGGCCGAGCGCGAGGCGCACCGCCTCCTGGACCGCGAGATCGCCCGCGGGCCAGGCGTCGGCATTGCCGAGGCAGAACAGCAGATAAATGTCGGCGGTCCACGGCCCGATGCCGTGCAGCGCGGTCAGTGCGGCATGCGCCTGATCGGCTTCCATCGCCGCCACCGCATCGAGGTCGACGTGGCCCTGCGAAATGGCCTTGCCGATCGCCTTGATCGACTTGATCTTGGCGTTCGACAGCCCGAGCCGCTTGAGCTTGTCGGCGCGCGCGAGCCGCACGGTGTCGTGGTGGAACGGATCGAACGCCGCCATCAGCCGGTTGCGGATCGCGGCCGCGCTTGCGGTGGAAAGCTGCTGACCGCAGACGATGGCGCAGAGCCCGGCATAGCCGCCCTCGCGGCGGCGCAGCGCGGGCATGCCGGATTTTTCCAGGATTGGCGCGAGCCGCGGGTCCTGGGCGACCAGCGCGGCCATTCCGGCCTGAAGATCGGCTTCGGTGTGCAGAAACGACATGAGGCCGACGTTACACGCGCCGCGCCGTCAAATCACGGCTTGCATGGAAGCGGCGCAAAAACCTGTGGGCGCGGCTTTAGGTATTGTCATGGCAGACAGTTTCACCGGGTTGCCGCTTGCACGGCACTCTCGTGGGAATGCAAAGATGAACCTGTAACAATGTCGTGCCCCTCCGATCGATGACACAACCCGTTTTTCGATTTGCGCCCAGTCCGAACGGTCCGTTGCATCTCGGCCATGCGCTGTCGGCGTTGCTCAACTTCGACATGGCGCGTGCGCAAGGCGGGCGGCTGCTGCTGCGCATGGAGGACATCGACGCGACGCGCTGCCGGCCCGAGTTCGAGGCCGCGATCACCGAAGACCTCGCCTGGCTCGGCCTCGAGTGGGAGAAGCCGGTGCGCCGGCAGTCCGCCCATTTCGACGAGTACCAATCCGCGCTGGCGACGCTGGATGCGCTGCGGATGACCTTCCCGGCGTTCGAGAGCCGCGCCGACCTGGCGCGGATGGTCGGCGATCGCGACGTGCGCGAGCGCTGGCCGCGCGATCCCGACGGCGTGCCGGTCTATCCGGGCGCTGCGCGGCAGATTCGGGAGGAGGACCGGCAGGCGCGCATCGCTGCGGGCGATCCCTATGCGATCCGTCTCGACATGGCCAAGGCCATCGAATGGACCGGGCCGCTGCGCTGGACCGAGTCCGGCGCCGGGCCCTGCGGCGAAACGGGCGAGATCAGGGCCGATCCCGCGGCCTGGGGCGACGTGATCGTCGGCCGCAAGGAGACGCCGACCAGCTATCATCTCGCCGTCGTGCTGGACGACGCGATCCAGGGCGTCACCCACGTGGTGCGCGGCCAGGACCTGTTCTGGTCGACCAGCGTGCACCGGACGCTGCAATCGCTGCTCGATCTCCCGGCGCCGGTCTATCACCACCATCGGCTGGTTCCCGATACAGAGGGCCGCAAGCTCTCGAAATCCACGCAGGCCACCGGCCTGCGCGAGCTTCGGGCGGCAGGTGCTTCTCCTGCGGATATCCGCCGGATGGTAGGCCTTCCCGCATAGCTCAATCGGCGGTGGCGTGCCATGTTGGCGCGCCCGGGGGCCGGGGGGCTCATGGCAAAGACCACGCGCAAAAGAACTGCAGAGAAATCTGCGAACAGGAAGCCTGCAAAACGGCGGAGAAAATCCTCGCGCCGCCGCGGCTCCGAGACCGACGTCGCGCTCGCTTCGCTGGCGCATGAAATCCGCACGCCGCTGACGGGCATCCTCGCGCTCGCCGAACTGCTGCACACGTCCGATCTGCCCGAACGGGAGCGGCGCTGGGCCGAGGCGATTCGAGGGGCCGCCGATCATCTGGCCCGGCTGACCACGCTCGTGGTCGATGCCGCCAAGGACGATGCCTCCGGCCTTGCGCCTGGGACGGAAAAACTTGGCGCGGAAAGCTTTTCGCCCAGGGACCTGTCGCGGTCTGTCGCGGGACTGCTTTCGGCGCGCGCCGAAAGCAAAGGACTCGAGGTCGCGGCCGACATCGGCGGCGGCCTGCCGGCCCGCGTGATCGGCGATCCGGTGCGGCTTCGCGGCGCGCTGGAGAACCTGATCGACAACGCGGTGAAGTTCACCGATCGCGGCCGCATCGCCTTGGCGGTCAGGTCCGCCCGCGCCGGACCGGGCCGCACGCGCCTGACATTTGCGCTGACCGACAGCGGCATCGGCATCGGGCCCGCCGAGCTCAAGCGGCTGTTCCGTCCGTTTGCGCAGGCCAATGCCGACATCGCGCGGCGCTATGGCGGCGCGGGCCTCGGCCTGGTTTTCGTGCGGCGGGCCGCCGAGGCGATGGGCGGTGGGCTCAAGGTCAGCAGCCGGCCCGGACGCGGCAGCACGTTTCGCATGACGGTGACGGTGCGAAATGAAACGCCCCCGGCGGCGAACGCGGACGCCGGCCCATCGACCGTATTCCTGCGGCGGGTGCTTTGCGTCGAGGACAACCCTTATGGCCGCGTCGTGCTCAGCACCGTGCTTCGCGAGCTCGGCCACAGCGTCAGCTTTGCCGGAAGCGCCGAAGTCGCGGTCGAGATGGTGGCGCGCAACGAGCACGACGTGGTGCTGATGGACGTGGCGCTGCCCGGCGCCGACGGCATCGAGGCGACACGGCGCATTCGCGCGCTTGAATCCCCGGCCGCAAGCGTCCCGATCATCGGCGTATCGGGCCGGACCGAAGCGGGCCATGAAGCGGCGGCGCGGGCCGCCGGCATGAACGCCTATCTGCGCAAGCCCGCCTCGCCCGCCGAATTGCACGCGGCCTTGCAGGCGGTCGGACGTGTCAGGCGTGCCTGATCAGGCGCGTTTGAACAGACCGATGATCAACAGCAGGATCACCGCGCCGATGGTGGCGTAAATGATCGGTCCAATGATGCTGCCGCCGATCAATGGGATGCCGAATTTCGGCAGGAGCCATCCGGCAATGAACGCGCCGACGATGCCGACGATGATGTTGCCGATCAGCCCGAAGCCGACACCGCGCACGATCTGGCCTGCAAGCCAGCCCGCGACAGCACCGACGACCAGAGCAATGATGATTGCCTCAAGACCCATGGCGGTCCTCCCTGCGCGGCGGGCCCCGACGGCCTTCGCCTGCGCGACAAGGAAGAATATCCTTCGGGCAAGGCGCTGTCAGCCGTCGCCGGTGCGGCTGTCCACGATCCGCACAAGATCCGACATGATGCGGTTCAGCTCGAAATCCTTCGGCGTGTAGACCGCGGCGACGCCGGCCTGCTCGAGCTCTTCGGCGTCCTCCGGCGGGATGATGCCGCCGACCACCACCGGCACGTCATCGATGCCGGCCTGCTTCAACCGCGCGATGACATCCCGCACCAGCGGCAGGTGGCTGCCCGAAAGGATCGAGAGTCCAACCACATGCGCCTTCTGCTCGCGCGCGGCCTCGACGATCTCTTCGGGGGTGAGCCGGATGCCCTGGTAGACCACCTGCATGCCGGCGTCGCGCGCCCGCACTGCGATCTGCTCGGCGCCGTTGGAATGTCCGTCGAGGCCCGGCTTGCCGACCAGGAAGGTGAGGCGGCGGCCGAGCTTGCGCGACAGGCGATCGACGTCGGCGCGGATGTCGTCGAGGCCGCCGACGTCGTTGCGCATGGCGCTGCCGACGCCGGTCGGCGCGCGGTACTCGCCGAAACTGTCGCGCAGCGTCCAGCCCCATTCGCCGGTGGTGACGCCGGCTTTGGCGCAGGCGATCGAGGCCGGCATGATGTTGCTGCCGTCCTTCGCCGCGCGCTTGAGGTCGGCCAGCGCCGCCGCGACCGCTTTCGCGTCGCGCGATGCGCGCCACGCCTTCAGCCGCTCAAGCTGATCGATCTCGGCTTCTTCGGAAACCGTCATGATCGCCTCGACGCCGCCGGTGAGCGGCGAGGGCTCGCTTTCGAGATATCTGTTGACGCCGACCACGACCTGGTCGCCGCGCTCGATGGCTTCCAGCCGCGCCGTGTTGGAATCGACCAGCTGCCGTTTCATGTAGCCGCTTTCGACCGCGGCGACCGCGCCGCCCATCTCGTCGATGCGCTTGAGCTCTTCCCTGGCGTCGCGCTTGAGCTCGTCGACCTTGCGCGCGATCTCGGGCGAGCCGTCGAACAGGTCGCCGTATTCGAGCAGGTCGGTCTCGTAGGCGAGGATCTGCTGCATCCGCAGCGACCATTGCTGGTCCCATGGGCGCGGCAGCCCGAGGGCCTCGTTCCAGGCCGGAAGCTGCACGGCGCGGGCGCGCGCGTTCTTCGAAAGCGTCACCGCCAGCATCTCGATCATGATGCGGGTGACGTTGTTCTCGGGCTGCGGCTCGGTGAGGCCGAGCGAGTTCACCTGCACGCCATAGCGGAACAGCCGCTGCTTGGGATCGGTGATGCCGTAGCGCTCGCGGGTGATCTCGTCCCACAACTCGGTGAACGCGCGCATCTTGCAAATCTCGGTGACGAAGCGCAGGCCCGCATTGACGAAAAACGAGATGCGGCCGACCACTTCGCCGAATTTTTCCTGCGCGACCTCGCCCGACTTCTTCACCGTGTCGAGCACCGCGATCGCGGTGGCGAGCGCATAGGCCAGCTCCTGCACCGGCGTGGCGCCGGCTTCCTGCAGATGATAGGAGCAGATGTTCATCGGATTCCATTTCGGCAATTCGGTCGTGGTAAAGATCGCCACGTCCTTGATCAGCCGCATGGATGGCGCGGGCGGAAACACATAGGTGCCGCGCGAGAGATACTCCTTGATGATGTCGTTCTGGATCGTGCCGGTCAGCGCCGTGCGCGGCGCGCCCTGCTCGTCGGCGACCGCGATGTAGAGCGCCATCAGCCACGCCGCGGTGGCGTTGATGGTCATCGAGGTGTTCATCGAGGCGAGCGGAATGTCGCTGAACAGCGCGCGCATGTCGCCGAGATGCGCAACCGGCACGCCGACCTTGCCGACCTCGCCCCTGGCCAGCACGTGGTCGCTGTCGTAGCCGGTCTGCGTCGGCAGGTCGAACGCGACGGAAAGCCCGGTCTGTCCCTTCGCAAGGTTCTTCCGGTACAGCGCATTCGAATCGCGGGCCGTGGAATGGCCCGCATAGGTTCGGAAGATCCAGGGTTTGTCGCGTTGCGCCTTGTCGCGCATCTTTGTCCGCCTTGCTCCGAGGGGGCCCCGGCCGCCGGATGGAACGGGCATTTCGCAATGCAAACAACAGAATAGCTGAAATCTATGGGCGCGTCAGGCGTTATTTTGCAACGCGACATAAATCTTATTGCCATGCAAAAAGAGCTGGCGCAGACTTGGAGCGAGAATTGGCGCGCTCGATCGGTTGACCGGCGAGCAGGCAATCGGAGTTGTGGGCATGGCGACCGTCACGCAGCTCAATCCGCCCAAAGCCGCGGCGCAATCGGCGGCGCATAAAGACCTTTACGGCATCGGCGAAATCCCGCCGCTCGGCCACGTGCCCGAGAAGATGCACGCCTGGGCGATCCGCAAGGAGCGGCACGGGCCGCCGGAAAGTTCGTTCCAGCTCGAGGTGGTGCCGACCTGGCCGATCGGCGAGGACGAGGTGCTGGTCTACGTGATGGCCGCGGGCGTGAACTACAACGGCGTCTGGGCCGGCCTCGGCATTCCGATCTCGCCGATCGACGGGCACAAGAATCCGTTCCATATCGCCGGCTCCGATGCGGCGGGCGTGGTCTGGGCGATCGGCTCCAAGGTCCGGCGCTGGAAGGTCGGCGACGAAGTCATCGTCCACTGCAATCAGGACGACGGCGACGACGAAGACTGCAACGGCGGCGATCCGCTGCTGTCGCCCTCGCAGCGCATCTGGGGCTACGAGACACCGGACGGCTCGTTCGCGCAGTTCTGCCGCGTGCAGTCGCGGCAGTTGATGCAGAAGCCCAAGCATCTGCCGTGGGAGGAAGCAGGCTGTTACATGCTCACGCTTGCCACCGCCTACCGCATGCTGTTCGGCCATTCGCCGCACACGCTCAAGCCCGGCGATTATGTGCTGGTGTGGGGCGGCTCGGGAGGCCTTGGCGTGTTCGGCGTGCAGCTTGCGGCGGCCGCAGGCGCCAAGGCCATCGGCGTCATCTCCGACAATTCCAAGCGCGACTACGTGATGGACCTCGGCGCTTACGGTGTCATCAACCGCAACGATTTCAAGTGCTGGGGCCAGATGCCCAAGGTGAATACGCCCGAGTACAACGACTGGGTGAAAGAGGCCCGCAAGTTCGGCAAGGCGATCTGGGACATCACCGGCAAGCGCGACGTCGACATCGTGTTCGAGCATCCCGGCGAGGCGACGTTCCCGGTGTCGTGCCTGGTGGTGAAGCGCGGCGGCATGGTGGTGTTCTGCGCCGGCACCTCGGGCTACAACATCACGTTCGACGCGCGCTATGTCTGGATGCGGCAGAAGCGCATCCAGGGCTCGCACTTTGCGCATTTGAAACAGGCATCGGCGGCCAACCAGTTCGTGCTCGACCGCCGCATCTATCCCTGCATGAGCGAAGTGCTGCCGTGGGCGGAGATTCCGCGCGCGCACCAGATGATGTGGAAGAACGAGCACAAGCCCGGCAACATGGCGGTGCTGGTCAACGCACCGCATCCGGGATTGAAGAACCTGGACGACGTGATCGAGGCGACGAAGTAGTTTTCATCCCTCGTCGGGGCTGACCGTTGCGCGCATGCGCTGCATTTCCCGGAAGCGGTGGATCGAGGCGTTGAGCTCTCCGCCGATGATGAAGATCGACGCGATCACGTACAGAAACACCAGCGCCACCATCGCTGACGCAAGGCCTGCGTAGTAGCTGACATAGGTGTAGGCGAAGCGGGCCAGGTAGTCGCCGAACAGCTCGCCGGCGAGGAGCCACAGCATCAGCGTGACCAGGATCCCCGGCACCACCTGGACAAGGCGCCGGCGCCCGGCGGGCAGCCACAAGTGCACGATCACCAGCGCGAAGATCAGGACCAGCGAGGCCACCGTGATCCGCAGGAAGTTGAACATCGGCCACAGCGGCTCCAGCAGCGGCACATAGCGGACGGCGGTCGCGAAGATCAGCGGCGCGAGCACGACCAGAAACGACAGCGCCAACAGCCCGACCGCGGCGAGCAGCACATAGCCGATCAATTCCAGCCGGAGCACCCACCAGGTCCGGTGCTCGGCCACGCCATAGGCGCGGTTGAGCCCGATGCGCAGGCTTTCGATGCCGCTGGAGGCGAAATAGATCGCCAGCGCCACGCCGATGGTGAGCAGGTCGCTGCGCGCCCCGAGCAGCACGCTGCGGATTTCATTGGCGATCGGAGACGCGACCTCGGTCGGCCAGATTTCCAGAAGGATGTTCGCGACCTCGTCGGCAAGCTGGGCCGAGCCGAACAGGAAGCCGCCGAGCGCCGTGACCAGGATCAGAAACGGAAACAGCGACATCAGCGCCGACAGCGCGATGTGACTCGCGATCGCCCAGCCGTCGTCGGCGTTGAAGCGATAGAAGGCGTCCACGGCAATGCGATAGCAGAGGCGCAGGAGGGGCATCGCATTCTCCGTGCGGAGCGATCTATCTGGAATCGCGGATAAATCCGGACTTGGCAAGGGGAAATGCAGCCGGATACCACCGTGCGGGTCTGCGGTATGGTATTGCAGGCCGTCGATTTCTTGCGGCTGTGAATTACCGGTTCCCCATATTCAAGCTGTCCTGACGGCTGCTTTTTCCGGACCGTCCCGATGAAACGCAAGATCGCAGCAATCATGGCGGCCGACGTCGCCGGCTACAGCCGGCTGGTGTCGGAGGACGAGGAAGAGACGCTGCGCCGTCTCGCCGCGTATCGCGAGGTGTTTGACGATTTCGTCGCCAAAGCCTCCGGCCGCATCTTCAACACCGCGGGCGACGCGGTGCTGGCGGAGTTCTCCAGCGCCGTCGAGGCGGTTCGCTGTGCGATCGACGTGCAGGAGAGCCTGCGCACCCGCAATATGGCTTATCCGCCCAGCCGCCAGATGAACTTCCGGATCGGCATCACCATCGGCGACGTGGTCGAGCGCGAAGGCGATCTGCTCGGCGACGGCGTCAACATCGCAGCGCGGCTCGAAGGCATCGCGCCGGTCGGCGGCATTTGCGTGTCGCGCAACGTCTACGAGCAGGTCGCCAACAAGCTGTCGGTGCAGTTTGCCGACATCGGCGAGCAGCAGATCAAGAACATTCCCAATCCGGTGCATGCATTCACCGTCGCGATGGGCGGTGATGGCGAAGGCCAGAAAGCAGCGCCGCTGCAGCGAGGCAGGAAGACCGCGATGCCGCTGATCGCGGCGATCGGCGGAACCGCTGCGATAGCCATCGCCGCGGTCGTGTATTTCTTCGCCGTTCCGCCGGCGAAGCCTCCGGCGGTCGTTGCGGCCGCCCCCTCGGCGCCGCGGGCCGCCGTGCCTGCACAGACCGCGCCGCCGCAGGTCAAGCTCGTCGCGGAAACCATACCGATGATCCCCGATCGCGACCGTGCGAGCATCCGCAACAACTACATGGCGGCGCCCGGCCATAAGGCGATTGCGATCAGCCCGCGGCGGGGGACGTTCCTGACCGGTCAGCCTGACGAAGAAACTGCAAAGGCCGGCGCGATCGCTTCGTGCCAGGCTTCGACCGATGCCATCGCCGGTCCGCATTTCACCTGCGAGGTCTTTGCCGTCGGCGACGTTGTGGTGTCGGCGCGCACGCATCCGCCGCTGCCGCCTGAGCCCTGGCTTATCAGCAATCCTGTTGCCGAACGGCCGTTCAACGCCGACGAGGCACCGCTGATCAACAGTAACGCGCGTAACTCATTGGCGCAACGCTACGCTCCAGCTCCCACTCACAAAGCCGTGGCTTTGGCGCCGAGCGGACAGATTGGATATTTCATCAATCAGGGGAGCGTCGTTGAAGCGTCGCGCCGCGCTCTCGAATACTGCGGTCTCACGGCTGGCATTTCCTGCGCAATCCTTGCGACCGACAATGTCTTTGCCGTCGCAGTGCCGGTATCGATGAAGGCGACAGGATTTTTCCAGCCGGCGGCCGCGCGGGCGATCACAACCGGCGAACGCGAAGACGTGGCGCGGCGGCTGAAGGACAACCCCGGCGGCTGGAGCGCGGTCGCGGTCGGCATCCGGGGCTATGCCGGGCTCGCGCTCAAGGCCGGCAGCGAGAAGGAATCGATCGCGGCTGCGCTCGCCGATTGCGGTGTGCGCGACCGGGAATGCCGGGTTATCGCGATCGGAATGTTTTCGGTCGAAGCGAAATAGCCGAGCCGTGCGAACGTCAGCCTAGGCCGCCTGCACGCTGCTCAGGAACTGCTGCACCTCGGCGTCGAGATTTTCCGCCGCGGTTGCCAGCGTGTCGGCCAGCGATTTGATTTCGGCCGCGGTGCCGCGGGCGTCGGTGCTTGCGCCTGCCGCACGGCTCATCGCCGCGGCTCCGGACTGGGCCTCGATCGAGGCGCGGTTCACGCCGTCGGCGATCGAGGCGACCGCCGCGTTCTGCTCTTCCATCGTGGTCGACACGGCCGCTGCGATGGCCGACATGTCGTTGATGATGGTGTTGACCTGTCCGATCGCCGCCGAGGAATCGGCCGCGGCCGCCTGGATCGCGCCGACCTGGCTGGCAATGTCCTCGGTCGCCTTGGCGGTCTGCGCGGCGAGCGACTTGACCTCGGAGGCGACCACGGCAAAGCCCCGGCCGGCCTCGCCGGCGCGCGCCGCCTCGATGGTCGCGTTCAGGGCCAGCAGGTTGGTCTGGCCGGCGATCGCCTGAATGAGCCCGACGATCTCGCCGATGCGGGTCGCGGCACAGCCAAGCTCGGTCATGGTCTTGGCGGTCCGCCGCGCCTCGGAGACGGCGTTGCTCGCCACCTCGCTCGATTTGGCGGTCTGGGTGACGATTTCGTTGATGGACGCCGCCAACTCGTCGACCGAGCCCGCGGCGTCGGTCACGTTCTGCGACGCGGCGGTGGCGCGCGTTTCTGCGGTTTTCGATTCTGCGGTGACCGCGTCGGCCGCCTTGTTGAGCATGGCCGACGACGACTCGAGGCGCTCCGCCGTGCCGTGCAGATTTGCCAGCGCGAGCTTGATCGAATTGCGGAATGCCGCAATGGCGGCCGCGACGCTTTCGCCGCGCTGCTCCTTTTCCCGCGCCGAATTGGCCTGGTCCGACGTCAGCCGTTCCCGCTCGATGATGTTGTCGCGGAACACGATGACCGTGCGCGCCATGTCGCCGATCTCGTCGTTGGCGCGCGTTGCGGGAATGGCGCCGGTTGTGTCGCCGGCCGCGAGCCGCTTCATCGCGTCCGCCAGTCCCCTGAGCGGACCGGCAATGCTGCTGCCGATCAATACGCTCAGCGCCAGGCCGATAATGACGGTGGCAATGCCCACGCTGATGATGATGTTTCGCGTTCGCGCTTGCGAGGCGGTCAATGCGGCCCACACGGCGCTGGTCCGCGCTTTCGCCTGCGTCGCGATTTCGTCGGCGACCGGCAGCATGTTGCGCGAATTGTAGTCGATCACCGCCACCGGCGGGCCGACCTTGTCGGTGACTTCGATCCACTCGGCGAATGTGTCGGTATAGATTTTCACAAGCTCAGCGGGCTTCTGCATCATGACGGGCGAGGCGCTGGTCTCGCCCAGGAGCTGCCGGAATTGCCTGGCTTCATCGAAGAATGCGGTCTGAATCATCGTTTCGCGGTTCAGCCGGAAGTCCGCCTCGTGTCGCCGCATCTTCAGCAGCGAATTCACCAGCCGGAACCCGTCGCGCTCGGTCAGCTGCGACATGTCGTCGTGGATGATGCGTTCGACCGCCACCGCGGCGCGGTTCATCCGGGCGCGGGTGCCTTCCGATTCCGTGTAGCCGAGCACCTTCTGGTTTTGCACCAGTTCGCCGAATTGAACGGCGTTTTCCTCGAGCTGGCTTTTCAGCGGGGCGATGTTTTGCCGCTCCCGCTCGCTGACGGCGCCGTCGATGACCGCGAGCGCGCGGAGCGCCGTGGCTTGCGCGGCCTCGAACTGCTGGACGAGATCCGGCGACGGCGAGGCAGCGAAGTCGCGCGATCGCGCCCGCATGGCGTTGACGGATGAGCGGAACTCGCGGCTCGCTTCGGAGACATCGGTGACGCGCGCGGCGGCGTGAAACGCACGCTCGACGTCGTACTGACCCACCATGAACACGATGCCGTTGACCAGAAATCCGGTCACCGGAATGGCCGCCAGCACGATGATGCGGGCGCGCACCGTCATGCTGGTGATCAGGCGGAGGATCGTGCGGATCATGGACTGCGCGGCGCTCCAGGCAGGTGCGCGACCGGCTGCACTTTTCGCTGGCCGAAAATGCAGCCCCAGTGGTTAAAAATGTCGGAAATTTGGGTCGGTTGCCGCCGATTTGGTCAGGAAATCAATTGCGAGGAAAAATTGTGCGCTGCACACTAGGGTTTGCTTTTCCGACCCAACAGCGGGACCTCTGTCATGCCGCAAGCCGCCCAGCGACGAAGCCCAGCCGAGGGCCTTGTGACGTCGGCGCGTGCCGCGGCGGAAGCCGCGGAAGCGCTGCTCGCCGACGCCACCGTCAAGGTGCGCGAGCGCGTGGTGATGGACGGGCGCCTCGCGCCACGGCTGCTCGATCGCGAACAGCGGGCGACGCACGGTCTGTCCTGGCTGGCAACCTACGTGGAGGCGGTGCGGCAGTTGGCCGCCTATGCCGAACGGTCGAGCGATGCGGCCCAGCTTGGCGAAACCGAAGAACTGCTGGTTCGCATCGGTCTCGGCGAATACCTCGCCCAGATCCAGGGCGGCATCCCGATCAGCCAGAGCGAAATCGTGCGGCTCTCCGACCTGGGCCTGTCCCCCGCCGCGGCTGCCGCGCGGATGACGCCGGAGGTCCTCGCGCTGATCGCCTCGGGCAATACGGCGGAAAACCGCGCGCGGCTCGTCGAACTGATCGGCGACGGCCACGCCGCGACCGTCGGGGTCTGCGGTCTCGAGGATACGCTGGAATCGATCCGCGAGGAGATGCGCAAGTTCGCCGACAGCGAGGTGGTTGACGAGGCGCATCGCTGGCACCGCACCAACAGCTACATCCCGCTCGAGATCATTGCGCAGATGTCCGAGCTGGGCGTGTTCGGCCTGACCATCCCCGAGGCGTTCGGCGGGATGGGGCTCGGCAAGGAGTCGATGTGCGTCGTCTCCGAGGAGCTTTCGCGCGGCTATATCGGCGTGGGCTCGCTCGGTACGCGCTCGGAGATTGCGGCGGAGCTTATTTTAGGTGGCGGCACCGACCAGCAGAAGGCCAGGTGGCTGCCGAAGATCGCGTCCGGCGAAATCCTGCCGACGGCGGTGTTCACCGAGCCCAACACCGGCTCCGATCTCGCTTCGTTGAAGACCCGCGCGGTGCGCGAAGACGATGTCTACAAGGTCTACGGCAACAAGACCTGGATCACGCATCCGGTCCGCGCCGACGTGATGACACTCTTGGTACGCACCAATCCGAAGGAGCCCGGCTATCGCGGGCTGTCGATGCTGCTTGCCGAAAAGCCGCGCGGCGACGACGCCAATCCGTTCCCGGTCAAGGGCATGACCGGCACTGAGATCGAAGTGCTCGGCTATCGCGGCATGAAGGAATACGAGATCGCCTTCGACGGTTTCGAGGTGAAGGCGGAAAATCTCCTGGGCGGCGTCGAGGGACAGGGCTTCAAGCAGTTGATGGCGACGTTCGAGTCGGCGCGCATCCAGACCGCAGCGCGCGCGATCGGCGTGGCGCAGGCGGCGATGGAGCAGGCGTTGAACTATGCGCGCAACCGCGTGCAGTTCGGCGAGCCGATCGTCAAGTTCCCGCGGGTGGCCGACAAGATCGCGATGATGGCGGTCGAGATCATGATCGCGCGGCAGCTTACCTACTACGCGGCGCGGCAGAAGGACTCCGGCCGCCGCTGCGACCTCGAGGCCGGAATGGCGAAGCTGCTCGCCGCGCGGATCGCCTGGTCGAACGCCGACAACGCCGTGCAGATTCACGGCGGCAACGGCTTCGCGCTGGAATTTCCGGTGTCGCGCATCCTGTGCGACGCGCGCATTCTCAACATCTTCGAGGGCGCGGCCGAAATCCAGGCGCAGGTCATCGCGCGGCGCCTGCTCGACGGGTCGAACTCAGAGATTCTTGCGTTGGCGCATGTCCTTTCCGGAAAACCGGTATCCACTTTTCCGGGACATGCGCTAGGCGGTTGTTTCAGCGCCGGTAGCCCAACTCGCGCAGGCTTGCCGCGACGGCCTTCGGCAGCGGCGTATCGGCAACGTCACCGAGCGCTTGCCTGAGCTTTTCGCCGGACACCCGGTGCGGCACGCGCCAGAGATATTCGAGCTCAGACAGTTCCCGGCCGAGCACCAGCAACCGGCCGAACGTCTTGATCATCCACCAGCTCATGATGCGGAGATGGAACTTGCTCTTCATCGCCGCTTCGATGGTCGCGATCAACTCGGCACCGGTGGGCGAATGCCCCGGAAAACCGAAGGCCTCGAACGGCGCAAAATCCGCGCGCCGCTCGGCCAGCCGCACCAGCGTTGCGGCGTAGTCCGGCAGATAGGCCCAGGCATGCATCACGTCGAGCGGGCCGGGATAGGTCAGCCGCTCGCGCGACATCTCCTTGCAGATCACGAGGTCGAACCACGAGCCGAGCCCGCCGCCGTAGAAATCTCCGGCGCGCAGCACGATCGTGCGCATGCCGCGGTCGGACGCCTCCTTGATGCGTTGTTCGATCTCGACGCGCATCGCGCCTTTGCGCGTGGTCGGATGCATCGGCGTGCTCTCGTCGAGCACCGGCGGCATGCCCCGGCCGTAGTTCCAGACGCTGCCGGGAAACAGCAAGGTCGCGCCGTTTCCTTCTGCGGCCGCGATGGCGCCATAGGCCAGCGACAGCGCGTTCTTCTGCCAGAGCGTGATGTGCGGATTGAATGCGTTGAGCACCACGTCGCAGCCGCGCGCCGCCTGCACCGCGTCGTCGCGGGTCACGGCCTCGATCGGCTCGACGCCGCGCGCGACCTGAAGCTTGCGGCCCGGCCGCACCAGGCCCTTCACGGTCCAGCCGGCGTCGCGGAAGGCTTCCGATGCGCAAACGCCCAGACGCCCGGCGGCGCCCAGGACGAGAATTTGTCCGCTCATTGGATTGCCGGAGAGGTGAGGAGGCTCATGCGGAAGTGCAAAGTGGGTAAACGAGCTAGGGAGCTGGTCATGGAGCTAGTCTTGGAGCTTGATCTTGGAGCTTGATCTTGGAGCTTGATCTTGGAGCTACTGCTTCTGGCGCTGACACGACCTATATAATGTCGAAGAGGAAAAGACCGCGACAAAAATGTCGCGAGAAGGGCGCGGCCCGGCGGCTGTGCATGGGGGACCGACAAGTGTGGTGGCCGCTGCCCGGCCAAAATGCTAGGACATGCCGATCATGAATTTCATGTCGCAAATTGCGGTGCCCATCGCCATCGGCGCGGTTGCGGTGGTGCTGCTGCTCGGTCTCTTCAACATGATGCGCGGCGGCTCACCGAACACGTCGCAGAAGCTGATGCGGATGCGCGTGCTTTTGCAGTTCGTCGCCATCATCGTCATCATGGCGACGATCTGGATGATGGGCAAGTAAGCCGGCAAGTCTGAACCAATGCTTGCGAACAACGCTTGAGAGCATCATGGTGGTTCTGAACCGCATCTACACCCGCACCGGCGACGACGGCACGACGTCGCTCGGCTCCGGCGACCGCCGCAAGAAGTACGATCTGCGCGTCGACGCCTACGGGACGCTGGACGAGGTGAACGCAACCATCGGCCTCGTCCGCCTGTACACCGGAAACGATGCGGCGCTCGATCCGGCGCTGGCGCGCATCCAGAACGATCTGTTCGACGTCGAGGCCGATCTTTGCCTTTCGGAGAAAGGCCCGGGTGGTGCACGGCTCACCGTCACCGATGCGCAGGTGACATGGCTCGAAGGCGAGATCGACCGGCTGAACGCCGACCTCGCGCCGCTCCGCTCGTTCATCCTGCCGGGCGGCACGCCGGCCGCGGCCTATCTGCATCTCGCACGCACCGTCTGCCGCAGAGCCGAGCGCATCATGGTCGCGTTGCGCGACCAGCCGGGCGAAACCGTCACCGATGCCTCGCTGAAATATGTGAACCGGTTGTCGGACTTCCTGTTCGTCGCAGGCCGCCACGCCAACGACAAGGGCAACCGCGACGTGCTTTGGGCGCCGGGCCAGAACCGCTGATATCCGGGCCTGGACACCGGTGCCCCGCGCGGTCCGACCCGCGCTGGCGAGCCGTTAGCGCGTTTACGCGCGTCTTCGACGCGCTATGGCGAGCGGCCAGCGCGGGCCCGTCTAGCGGCCGCGCCGGCTCCTCCTGTCGCCATAGCGCGTCAAAGACGCGCGTCAACGCGCTGGTGGCGCCACTCGGCGGCGCGGCCAGCCCGGCGTTGACCCCGAATAACGCGGCTATTAGGGTGCGCCGCACCAATTCCGGGCCCGGAATCCGGGGACAAGGTGGCCCGAGGAGCCGATAAAAAACATGAAGATCGTGGTGCCCGTGAAGCGGGTGGTGGACAAGGACATCAAAATTCGCGTCAAGGCCGATGGCTCGGGGGTCGAGCTTGCCAACGTCAAGATGTCGATGAATCCGTTCGACGAAATCGCCGTCGAAGAGGCAATCCGTCTCAAAGAGGCCGGCAAGGCGACGGAGATCATCGCCGTTTCGATCGGCCCGCAGCAGGCCTCGGAAACGATCCGCACCGCGCTCGCGATGGGCGCCGACCGCGGCATCCTCGTCAAAACCGACGGGCCGGTGGAGCCGCTGGCGGTCGCCAAGATCCTGAAAGCCGTGGTCGATGCGGAGAAGCCCGGCCTGGTCATCATGGGCAAGCAGGCGATCGACGACGACTGCAATGCGACCGGCCAGATGCTCGCGGCGTTGACCGGCTGGCCGCAGGGCACCTTCGCATCGAAGCTTGTCATCGACGGCGACAGCATCCAGGTCACGCGCGAGGTCGACGGCGGCCTGCAGACCGTCAAGCTCAAGGGGCCGGCGATCGTCACCACCGACCTGCGGCTCAATGAGCCGCGCTACGCGTCGCTGCCGAACATCATGAAGGCGAAGAAAAAACCGATCGACGAAAAAACCCCCGACGCGTATGGCGTCGACGCCAAGCCGCGGCTGGAAGTGGTGAAGACCGTTGAGCCGGCGAGCCGCAAGTCCGGCGTCAAGGTAGGCTCGCCCGCCGAGCTTGTCGGCAAGCTCAAGGATGCGGGGGTGCTCGGATGACCACGCTGCTGCTCGCCGAGCACGACAACAAGTCGCTCAAGGACTCCACCAGCAAGGCGTTGACCGCGGCCAAGGCACTGGGCGGCGACGTGCACATCCTGGTCGCCGGCAAGGACGCGAAGGCCGTGGCCGACGCCGCGGCCAAGCTCGACGGTGTCAAGAAGGTGCTGCTCGCGGACGCCCCGGCTTACGAGCATGCGCTCGCCGAGCCGCTCGCGGCGCTGATCGTGTCGCTCGCCGGCTCCTATGACGCGTTCGCCGCGCCCGCGACCAACAACGGCAAGAACGTGATGCCGCGGGTCGCGGCGCTGCTCGACGTCATGCAGATTTCCGACGTGAGCAAGATCGTCGCGCCCGACACCTTCGAGCGCCCGGTCTATGCCGGCAACGCCATCCAGACCGTGAAGTCGAAGGATGCCAAGAAGGTTCTCACCATCCGCACCTCGACGTTCCAGGCCTCCGGCGAGGGCGGCTCGGCTCCGGTCGAGACCGCGGCGGCGGCCGCCGATCCGGGCATCTCGTCGTTCGTCGGCGAAGAGCTGTCGAAGAGCGACCGTCCGGAACTCACCTCGGCCAAGATCATCATCTCCGGCGGCCGCGCGATGCAGAGCCGCGACAACTTCGCCAAGTATATCGAGCCGGTGGCCGACAAGCTCGGCGCCGCGGTCGGCGCCTCGCGCGCCGCGGTCGATGCGGGCTACGCGCCGAACGACTGGCAGGTCGGGCAGACCGGCAAGGTCGTCGCCCCCGAACTCTATATTGCGGTCGGCATCTCCGGCGCGATCCAGCATCTCGCCGGCATGAAGGACTCCAAGGTGATCGTCGCCATCAACAAGGACGAAGAGGCGCCGATCTTCCAGGTAGCGGACTACGGGCTGGTGGCCGATCTCTATCAGGCCATGCCCGAGCTCGAGGCCGAATTGGCCAAGATCAAGCGCTGAAGATCGGCTAAGCTCAAGGTTTCGGACGAGGAATCATGGCGCAGACCATTCGGAAGCTCGGTGTGATCGGCGCAGGCCAGATGGGCAACGGCATCGCCCATGTCTGCGCGCTGGCCGGCATTTCGGTCGTCCTGCACGACGTCCAGGGGCCGCGCCTCAGGGAGGCGCTGGCGACCATCAACGGCAACATGGCACGCCAGGTGGCCCGCAAGCGCATCACCGAGGAGGACAAGGCGTCCGGGCTCAAGCGCATCTCGACAACCGAAACGATCGACGGTCTTTCCGACTGCGACCTGGTGATCGAGGCCGCGACCGAGAAGGAAGACGTCAAGCGCAAGATCTTTGCCGATCTGTGCCCGGTGCTGAAGCCCGACGCGATCGTCGCGACCAACACCTCGTCGATCTCCATTACACGGCTCGCCGCATCGACCGACCGGCCGGAGAAGTTCATCGGCATCCACTTCATGAATCCGGTGCCGTTGATGGAGCTGGTCGAGCTCATTCGCGGCATCGCCACGGCCGACGGCACCTTCGAGACCGCGAAAGAGTTCGTCAAGAATCTCGGCAAGACCGCCGCGGTGGCCGAGGACTTTCCGGCCTTCATCGTCAACCGCATCCTGCTGCCGATGATCAACGAGGCGATCTACACGCTCTATGAAGGCGTCGGCAACGTCGAGGGAATCGACACGGCGATGAAGCTCGGCGCGCACCATCCGATGGGGCCGCTGGAGCTCGCGGACTTCATCGGGCTCGATACGTGCCTCTCGGTCATGCAGGTGCTGCACGAGGGGCTCGCCGACACCAAGTACCGGCCGTGTCCGCTGCTGGTGAAGTATGTCGAGGCCGGATGGCTCGGCAAGAAGGCAGGCCGCGGCTTCTACGATTATCGCGGCGCCAAGCCGGTTCCGACGCGCTAGGGCGCGTACTCATTGACGCGAAAGAATGTCCGGTTCGGGGAAAGCCGGCTTTTTATGCTCGGTCTAAGGCTTTCCACTTTTTGACCCTTTGCAAATCTGCTGAGGCAACCGCCGTCAGGTCGACGCCTCAGTCGGTCAAAAAATTTTATCCGGGCGTTTGGCGCGGCCTCTTGAAATCCAAACGCTGTTTTCTACCTCGTCGGTCGCCGCACGTGCTGCGGCGTCGGGTGCCCGGTTGGGCCCGGCAAACCGGGCGGCGGATGCTGTCCGCCGCTCCTGATGACCATGTTGCTCAATGGAGGATATGGAAATGAGGACCTTCGATCCCACCCCCTTCTGGCGGTCGACCGTCGGCTTTGATCGCCTCTTCGACCTGATGGACCAGTCCAGCCGCTGGGCTGAGGACCACTATCCGCCGTATAACATCGAACGTGTCAGCGACGACCACTATGCGATTACGCTCGCCCTGGCCGGCTTCACTCCGGACGAGGTCGCCATTACGGCCGAGCAGAATGTCCTGACCATCGAAGGCAGCAAGAGCCAGAGGGCTGACGGCGAATACCTCTACCAGGGCATCTCGGCCCGCCCGTTCCGGCGCATGTTCAACCTGGCTGACTATGTCCAGGTGAAGGGCGCATCGTTCGAGCAAGGGCTTTTGAAGATCGAACTGGTGCGCGAGGTGCCGGAGGCGATGAAGCCTCGCAAGATCGCCATCGGCGCCTCGTCGAAAACCATCGAGCAGAAGAAGGCGGCCTGACGCTCTCGGAGCGTCGAGCGGCTTCATCCGCGGCGCGGCAGCGCGCCGCGGATGGCGCACCCTATAGGGAGAACGCATCATGCCTATCAGAGACCTGATTCCATGGAATCGCGGACGTGACGTGACGGTGCGTCGCGCCGAAGAGCCAAATCCGTTCTTGACCTTGCACCGGGAGATGAACCGGCTGTTCGACGACGTATTTCGTGGTTTCGATCTCTCGCCGTTCGGATCGCGCATGGCCGATCAGGGCATCGGCTGGCCGAACATCGAGATCGGCGAAACCGCCGGCGAGGTCACGGTGACGGCGGAGTTGCCGGGGCTCGGCGAGAAGGATGTCGACGTTCAGCTTGTCGACGGTGTCCTGATCATCCGCGGCGAGAAGAAGTCCGAATCGGAAGACAAGGATCGGCTGTTCAGCGAACGCTATTACGGGCGATTCGAGCGGCGCATTCCCGTCAACGGCGTCGATGAGGAGAAGGTCAGCGCGTCGTTCAGGAACGGGCTGCTGACGGTCAAGCTGCCGCGCGCCGAGCCTCAGCTTGCCAACGTCAAGCGCATCACCATCAACGGCAAATGAGCGGGAGCGCAAGCCCCGCTTTTTTCAAACGAGGAACAAAGTTGCGCGACCGGTCATGAACAATAGTTCTATAGAACAATACATCTCCCCAGTCGTAATGGCTGCCGGGGGCCCGCCATGGAAACGCAACTCGATTGGGCGATGGAGCGCCGTTTGCGCCGGCGTCTTGATGTTGCTTCTCGGGGTCAGCCCCGCGACCGGGCAAGTACCCGACGCGCTGCCTGGACGTGTTCCCACGCTCGCGCCGTTGGTGCGCGAAGTCACGCCAGCCGTCGTCAACATCTCGGTCCATGGCAAGGTCCGCCAAGACAATCCGCTCTACAAGGATCCGTTCTTTCGCGAGTTTTTCGACATTCCGAAACAGCTTGAGCAAGAGGTAAGCGCCAGCGGGTCCGGCGTCATCGTCGATGCCCAGCGCGGCTATGTGCTCACGGCGAACCACGTGGTCGATAAAATCTCGACGGCCCAGATCACCACCAAGGAGGGAAGAAAGTTTTCCGCCAAGCTGGTCGGGCGCGATCCGGCAACCGATATCGCCGTGCTGCAGATTCAAAACGGCAAGGACCTCAAGGCGCTGCCGATGGGCAACAGCGATCGGCTGGAGGTCGGTGATTTTGTGATTGCGGTGGGCAACCCTTTCGGGCTGGGCCAGACCGTGACGTCCGGGCTCGTCAGCGCATTGGGCCGAACCGGGCTCGGCAAGCAGGGCTATGAGGACTTCATTCAAACCGATGCACCGATCAATCCCGGCAATTCGGGCGGCGGGCTGATCAACCTGAAGGGCGAGCTCATCGGCATCAACACGGCCATCCTGTCGCCCGCCGGTGGCAATGTCGGCATCGGCTTCGCCGTTCCGATCAACATGGTCCGGCAGGTCATGGAGCAGATCATCCAGACCGGGCGCGTGCAGCGTGGCCGCATCGGCGTCACGATTCAGGACCCCTCGGCCGCAGGGGCTGTTGGCGAGGGCGCGCTCATCGCCGAGGTGAGCCCAAGTTCTCCGGCTGAGGCAGCCGGCATCCGCAGGGGCGACCTTGTCGTGAAGGCGGACGGCGTGACGATCCGCAGCGCCGCGCAGCTGCGCAACAAGGTCGGGCTCACGCCGGTCGGCAGGACGGTCCAACTCACCATCAGGCGCGACGGCAGTCTGCAGAACATGGAAGTTGCGGTCGCGCCTGCAGAAAACGGCTCTCGCGCCTCCCATAGGGGCGGACGATGAGGGCTGCTTTTTATCGCGAGGGAGGGTCTTGAAAAGCCGAAGTCGTTTTCTAAATCGATCCGCCGACGGAGCCGGAAGGTCCGTTGCGGGCGCCGGACGGTGTCCGGAGCCCGCGCAGAATCCATGTCGCTTAAGAGGATATGGCCATGACGCAAACAGCACAGGGAAAGGACTTTAACCTCGACTATCTCCTCCACCCCGCCGGGGCATTCCGGACACCCATGGAGGTTGTCAACGATCCGGACATGACGGTTCAGGAGAAGCGCGCAATTCTCGCCTCCTGGGCCTCTGACGCCTGCGCGGTGGAAGCTTCGCCGGAGCTCCGCGAGCCGTCGCCCGCCGCGGTGGTTCGCTTCGATGACATCATGGATGCCTTGAAGCGCCTTGATGGCGAAGCTGCCGACAGCCCCAACTACGGCAAATTCATCAACCGGGCACGGCGCTGGAAGGACCTCTATCGTGCCGATCGCCGGGGCCGCCTGCCATTCGGGCGAGGTGCACTTATTGCGCTGGCATTGTCGAGTGTCGCCTTGGTTCTGGATGCGAAGGCCGAAAGCCTGGTCCGCAGGATCGACGCGCAGGATTCCGGCCGCTTCGAATCGCTCCTGCCCCCGGTATCTCCCTCGGTACCGTGGTTGAACCTCGATACAAAGACCCGGCTGCCCAGGGGTGATTATCCGATCGGCCGGAACGCGGAGATGGCGCCCTTTGTGCTTCGCGCCCCCCAGATCGAACATGCGGACCTCGCAGCATTCGCCTTGGGTGGAGGCTGACATGCGCCCGGACAAATGGACTCGGCGCGAAGAACCGCGTCGGCCAGGCATGCGCCGCATCCTTGATGCGCTGAAGGCGATCAAGGAGGAAGAGCCGGGCTTGCTTGAGGAAGCCTCTTTGGCGGCAGGCGAGCTTGCCAAGCGCCGCGGCGACGGCGGGCGGATTCCAGAGTAGCGCGGACTAAGCGAGGGACGTCATGGAAGTGATGTTGATGTTCGCGCTGTTCGGTTCGGTGATCCTGGCGCTGGGAGCGGTTGCGCTCTCCGGCGACGATGGCCCGGACCGTTTTTCGACAGCTTAAGGATCGGCTGCGACGCCGAGGCTCCAAGCGGGTTGTAGCGTCGCCGCCATTGCAAGCTCCGCCGTCAAACACGGCGGAGCTTGCACAAAATGTTATCGCGCCGTTCCGGCGCGCCAAATAGGGCACCTTGAACGACCGTCAGGATGACGACGATGATCGCATTGAGCAGCAGTATCCGAGTGCAGGCCCATCGGGCGAACATTGAGCGCTACCGTAAACTCCTGGCTGGCAGGCTGACGCGCGTCGAGCGCGAATACATCATGCGGCGCATCGCCGAAGAGCGCGCCGAATTGAGGAGCCTGGAGGACGCCGCGGAGAACCTACGAGAGCCTCCGCCTGTTGCTGGCAACCCGCTGGCTGAGCGAGAGAAGCGCGCTGCCGCGTTACACTGGGAACAGCGCTTATGACGCCTGACCTCCATGCTGCGCTCATTCGCATCCAGCAACGCGTGGTAGAGCACTATAACCGGCTGCTTAAGCAAAACATGAGCGATCGGGAGCGGATTGCGGTGCGGGAAAAGCTCGCCCGAGAGGAAAGGGTGCTGTCCGAACTTCTGAGGGATCGAATGGCCGCGGCGTGACACCGGCTTGCAGTTTCGAGCCCAGAGAATAAGGCGTGCTGTTACCTACTGGTTCAACAGCGCTATTGGGTGTCGACCGGCTCGACGCCACTCAACGTGTCGAGCCAATGGTGGCGGCTCACCGTCCAGTAGAGCTTCTGCGGCTTTTCGAATGTCGGATCGGCGAAGCACCCGACGGAGACGCCGACCAGGCCCGGCAGCGCTTCGAGCCGGGTCAGGACGCAGACCCCGCAGACCGGACAGAAGTTCGTCTCCTGCCATCGTCCCGCATCGGAGGGCCGGCGATAGCGCCGTGCTTCGCCGCTGCTGCGGACCGCATCTTCCGCGAAGAAGGCCGAATAGGAAAACGCGCTGCCGGTGCCGCGCTGGCAGTCGAGGCACGAGCAGGCGTGCGTCATCTGCGGCGGCGCGGCGACGGTGGCCGTCAGGCCGCCGCAGATGCATGACGCGGTTTTCGGCCAGCTCGCGGCCTGGGTGGCGGTGCGCTTGTCTGTGTGTTCGGCCATAGGCCGAACTGTAGTCGCGAGTGCGCGCCAGAAAAAGGCGCCGACGCCGCCCCGGGCAGCGCGGGACGGCGCCAGCGGCCGGCGGCCGCAGATTGCAGGTCAGGCGGCGGCAGCCGGGAACTGTGGCGCAGTCTGGTTCCAGCACGGCAGCGCCGAGACGCGGCCGAACCATTCGCGGACCTTGGGATAGGCGGCGAGCGGCAGATCCGCGGCCTGCGCGTGGAACAGCGGCGCAGCGATCGAAAAGTCCGCCAGCGTCACATCCTTGCCCACCAGGTAAGGCTGCCGGCCGAGAAGCGCTTCGAGCACGGCCGCTTCGCGGTTGAAGCATTCAAGGCCCTTGGCGACCTCGGCCTCGTTGGGCGGACCGAGATTGGCAAGCTTCTTCACCAGCCGGTTGAAGATCAGCGGGTCGCAGCCTTCCTTGCCCCAGTGTGCAAGCTGCCAGCTTTGCCAGCGCATGATGTCCGCGCGCGTGCGCGCGTCGTCCGGAAACAGCGCATTGGGCTTCCGGCTGGCGATGTACTGCATGATCGCCTCCGATTCCCAGAGCTTGAAGTCGCCGTCGACCAGCGCCGGCGTGCGGCCGGTGGGATTGATGGCGAGATAAGCCGGTGTGTGCGATGCGCCCTTGAGCAGGTCGACGTATTCATAGTCGAGCGCGACCCCGAGATGGGCCGCAACTGCGCGGACCTTCCAGGTGTTGGGGGAAGGCGTAAATCCGTAGAGCTTCATAGGCGTACTCCCTGGTTGATGAACGCTGGTTTCCAATGCGAGGTCACGAGGCCGGCGCGGAATGCGCTGACCTTGATCATGAGTTCGTAACTTCGAAGTTCAACTCGCCGGTCAATTCACCGGCGTCATCCAGCCGACGCCCGCGCCGCCTGGCTCGGTCAGGATGGCGATCCGCCCGACACCGGGAACGTCGAAGATCGGCTTCATCAGCTTGGCACCGGCGGCGACGGCCTTCTTCACGCGCGCGTCGACGTCGTCGACGGCGAGGTAAGACATCCAGCATTCCGGCACGCCGTCGAACTCCGGCCGGTCGATCGGGAACATCCCGGCGACCGGCTGCCCGTCCAGCATCGCGAGCCAGTAGGTCGCGCCATCGGCCATGGCCATCGGCTGGTACGACCAGCCGATGGCCTTTGCGTAGAAATCCTTGGCGCCGTCGATGTTGCGCGCCAGGAGTTCATTCCAGTGGAAGTGTCCGTGCGCGGCCATCGCGGCCTCCTCAGATCGCGACGGCGGTCTTGAAGCCGCCATAGATCATCCGCTTGCCGTCGAACGGCATGGCCTTCGGGTCCATCATGCTGGCGAGGCGCTTGTCCTTCATGACCTTGGCCATCACCTTGTCGCGGTGCGCGCGGGACTTGTAGACGATGTAGGAGAACACCACCGTCTCGCCGCGCTTGAGCTTCACCGAGCGTGGAAACGACGTCCACTTGCCGACCTTCACGTCGTCGGCGACGCATTCGGCGTAGTCCAGCGCGCCGTGATCCTTCCAGACCTTGCTGGCCTTTCGGGCCATGCCGAGATAGGCCTTCATGCTCTTCTTCGGCACCGGAACGACAAAACCGTCAACGTAGCTCATTGGGCTTCCTCTCTCTCTTTGCGGCCTTGAATGTGCCGCGGCCAGCCGCCGTCACTGAACGTGTTTGGGATCCATCCAGAGGATCTCCCAGGTGTGACCGTCGAGATCGTCGAAGCTGCGCAGAAACATGAAACCGTGGTCCTGCGGATCGCGCGCTTCGCTGCCGCCCGCCTTGACTGCGGCGTCGACCAGCTCGTTCACCGCGTCCTTGCTGTCCACCGACAGCGCGATCAGGACTTCGGTTGTCTTGTGGGCGTCGGCGATCGGCTTTTTGGTGAAGTCCTTGAACTTCGCTTCGGTCAGCAGCATGGCGTAGATGTCGTCGCTGATGACCATGCAGGCGGCCGTTTCATCGGTGAACTGGGCGTTGAACGTGTAGCCGAGCTTGCCGAAGAACCCCTTGGACTTGTCGAGGTCCTTGACGGGCAGGTTGACGAAAATCTTGCTGGGCATTTCCAGTTTCCTTGATGTGGTTTTCTTCGCTCGTGCGCGGCTGTCAGGCGCAGCAGCAGGCAGGCGCGGCCTGCGATTGTTCCGAAGCCCGCCAGCGGCCGGTGGCGTCGACAAAGCCCGCGTCGTCGTAGCGGTCGTGCTGGCGGACCCAGTCGGTGAGGTTGTGGTTCGGGCCGTTCTCGTTGCGGCCGTTCGGCGTCATGTCGAGGAACATGTAGGTGCCGAGCACCTCCTCGCCGCCGCGGCCGAAGGTCGAGTAGGTGTGGAAGATCTCGCCGCTGGCGGCCTTGATGAACACGCTGAATCCCGACAGGTCTTCCAGCGGCAGCTTGCCCTTGTTGTAGTTGTAGAACGCCTCGCCGTTCGCGATCTGCTCGGGCGTGAACGACACATCGAAGTCGTAGTTGAAGTCGCTGCCGAACGACGACACCCACTTGAAGCGCCAGCCCATGCGGGCCTTGTAGGCTTCGATCTCCTGCAACGGCGCGCGCGCCACCGCGACCCAGGTGACGTCGTGATGCTCCAGATGCACCAGCGCGCCCTCGACGTGATCGACCTCGAACGAGCAGCCGACGCAACCGTCCTTCTGGCCGGGCGCCAGCATGAAGTGCTTGACGATGAGCTGGCTGCGGCCTTCGAACAGATCGGCCAGGGTTCGCTTGCCGTTCGGTGTATCGAACACATAGATCTTCTCGACCTTGACCCACGGCAAGTCGCGGCGCTCGGCGCCGAGCCGGTCGCGCTGGCGGGTCAATTCCTTTTCCTTGGCCAGCAGCGCTTTGCGCGCCTCAAGCCATTCGTCGCGCGAAACGATCTTGTGCGGTTGCATGATGAATACTCCCTGCCTACGCGAAGAACTTTTCGAGCTTGTCGAGCGTGCCGGTCCAGCCTTTGCTGTGACGGTCGCGGGCTTCCTCGTCGAAGAACATCTCGTGCAGCAGCGTCAGCAGCGTACCGCCGCCGTCTGGTTTCAATGTGACGGTGACGAGCAACTCCCGCTCCGGCGTGGTCTTCCAGTGCCAGGTGAAGACGAGCTTTTGGTTCGGCACGATCTCGCGATAAACGCCCATCACGTCGTGCTGATCGCCCGGCACGATCATGGTAACGTGGTAGCGGCCGCCGACCCGCAGGTCGATGCGGGCCTCGATGCTCGTGCATTCGACCGGCCCGAACCAGCGCGCTAGCGTTTCGGGCTTCGTCCACGCGGCGAAGACCTTCTCCGGCGCGGCATTGAGACGACGTTTGAGCGTGAGGCTTGGCTTGACGGGGGCGCTGACGGCGGGGTTGGCGGCCATGAATTGTCCTCCACGAATGCGGCAAGGCGGTCGAGCTGCGAAGTCCAGAAGCGCTGGTAGCGGTAAAGCCAGTGCATCGCTTCCTCCATCGGGGCGGCCTTGAGCTGGCAGCTCACGGTGCGACCGGTTTTGGTGCGCGAGACCAGTCCTGCGTCGTTCAGCACGTCGAGGTGCTTCATCACCGCAGGCAGCGACATCGAGAACGGCTGCGCCAGTTCGCTCACCGAGACGGCTTCGTCGTCGGCAAGCCGCATCAGCAGCGCCCGCCGGGTCGGGTCCGAAAGCGCCGCAAATGTGCGGTCCAGCGTGGCCTCTCGATACTTAACCATATAGTTAAGTTTAAGCGCGCGACGTTTTCCTGTCAACCCGCGACACCATTCGTGCGCTGCAGGTTCCGCGCGATGAAGCGCCCGGCACGGCCGTCGATCGCGGCAACGCCGATGAAGATCGCGGCCATGCCCGCGAGCTGCCGCGCGCCGATGCTTTCATCCAGCAGCACGAGGCCCATCAGGATCGCGCTGACCGGGATGAGGAACGTCACCAGCAGCGCGTTGGTCGCGCCGGCACGCGCGATCAGGCGGAAATAGATGAAGTACGCGGCGGCCGACGAGAGAAGCGCGATGCCGAACAGTGCCGCCAGCGCCTCGTTCGACGCGGTGAAGAACGCCGCCGGCCGCCCGAACAGCAGAACCACCGGCAGCAACAGGAGGGTGGACATCGTCAGCTGCCCGCTCGCCACCATCATCGGCGACAGCCCGCGCAGCCGCCGCGACAGCACCGCGCCGAACGCGTAGGAGCACGAGGCCGCGAGGCAGGCGAACTCCGCCAGCACGTCGGCGCCAAGCTCGCTGATCAGCCCCGGTCCGATCAGCACCACGACGCCGACGAAGCCCGCGAGCAGGCCGACGACGCGGCCCCTGGTCAGCCGGTCGTCCTGCGTGAGCGCATGCGCCACCAGCACGCCGAACAGCGGCGTCGTTGCGTTGAGGATCGAGGCAAGCCCGATCGAGATGTGGAGCTGTCCCCAGAAGATCAGCGTGAAAGGAATGGCGTTGTTGAGCGCGGCCAGCACGCCAAGCTGCAGCCAGACCGCCGGATCGCGCGGAACCGGTCCTGCGACGAGCCGTGCCACGATCAGAAGGGCTATGGCAGCAATGCCGACGCGCCCGAGCGCCAGCGTCAGCGGCGGGATTTCCGGCACGGCGATCTTGGCGAAATAGAAGGAGCCGCCCCACAGCACAGACAGGACAAGCAGCAAGATCCAGTCGGTGGCCGACATGGACAAGCCGGGCTTGGGCTGGGAGGGGCGATTTGTCATGGAAATTCCGGCAAAACGCGGCAACCCTGCACGATCCGGGCCCGGCAGACCACCCGGTTACCGGCGTCCGGGCCAGGCCGGCATCGTTAATCCATGATTAACCGGTGAGAAAATTTTAACGTCTTTGCCTTATGACGGCAGGCAGACGAATCCGGATTGGACATGGCGATTTCGCCGATCAACATTGCTTCCGCAACCGGCGTGAACTGGTTGAAGGAAGCGCAGGAAGCCACAGCCGCCGCGGAGGATCCCGGCGGCTTGATGGGCATGTTGCAGGATTCGAAGTATCCGGCGAGCATCCAGAACTTCCTGACCAAGAGCCAGAAGACCGCTCAGAACTTTGCGCTGATCACGCAGGGTACGCAGCAGTCAGCCGCCACGCTGACCTTGCAGATGGCGGACGCCGCCCAGGCGAAGCGGATGGAAGAGAAGATGGCGCAAGCGCAGAAGTTCAATGCGCAGCAGACCAACTACAACCCGCCGACCGAGCTCGATGCGTTCATCTACTTCGAGGACGGCTCCAACATCGACACCACCACCAACATCATGACGATGGTGAACGGCACCCAGATCGACATCACGACCGGTCAGGAGGTGGTCGACCTCAGTTCGATCATCAACCTTGCCAATGGTGCCTATATCGACACCAAGAAAAACATCATGACGCTGTCGAACGGCATCAAGATCGATACCATCACCGGCCTGCAGATCACCGTTTGAAGCCGGTCCGGCTTGCGGCGTGTAACGAGTATTGAGCATGGACGTCGCCTCGATCGCCGCAGCCTTCATTGCAGCCCAGGCCAGCCAGGTGCAGACCGCGGTGGCAGCCAAGATGCTGAAGATGAATGCCAACTCCGCGTCCAACGCGGTCAAGCTGCTCGACGCGGCACAGCAAAATCTCAAGAGCCTCGCCAATGTCGCGAGCGGCGTTGGCCAGAACCTGAATATCTCCGTCTAGGTGGGTCTGCTACCTGCCGAGCGCCGCGGTGACGAGCGTGACCGCGTCGTCGCTCGCCCATTCCGCGGGTCCCGCCAGCGTCGCAAGCTCGCAGCCGTTGCGATCGACCAGCAGCGTGGTCGGCATGCCGAACGCCTTGCCGACGGCCTTGAGGTCCTGGAACACCTTGGCGCTGTTGTCGGCGTAGTAGCCGAGCTTCGCGATGCCGACCTCCTTCAGCCAGGTCCGGGGTTTCTCGACGTCGCGGGTGTCGATGTTGATCGAGACCACCTCGAAATCGGCTCCGCCGAGCCTCGACTGGAGCGCGTCGAGCGCCGGCATCTCCTTGCGGCAGGGCACGCACCAGGTTGCCCAGAGGTTCAGGAGCACGGTGCGGCCGCGCCAGTCGGCCAGCGTCTTGTCCGCGCCGGAGGCGTCCTTGAAGGCCAGCGACGGCAAGGTTTTCGGGGTCTGGCTCACGCCGACCGCCGCCACCTCGCCGCGGGCGAACGGCGCCATCCGGCGGGCCGTTTCCACCGCGGGTTTGCAGGCCGGATCGGCCCCCGCATTGCCCATCAGGCGGCCAATCCCGTATACCCCCGCGAGCCCGACAGTGACGCCGACCACGCCGCCCAGAAGGACCACGGCGAGCCGCTTCCTGGCGTAGCTTGGCGTGGTGTTTTGCGGCTCTGTCATGATGGATGAATTCCGGTGGCGAAGAAGAAAAAATCCGTAGGCAACAAGATGTGGGGCGGGCGCTTTGCGTCCGGACCGGCCGCCATCATGGAGAAGATCAACACCTCGATCGACTTCGACTGGCACCTCTACCGGCAGGATATCGCCGCGAGCAAGGCCCACGCCGAGATGCTGGCCAAACAGGGCATCATCGGGGCGGACGATGCCCGCCGGATCGTGCAAGGTCTAGACACGATCCTGTCAGAGATCGGCTCGGGCAAGTTCCAGTTCAAGCGGCAGCTCGAAGACATCCATATGAACGTGGAGGCGCGGCTCTCCGAGCTGATCGGCCCGGCTGCCGGCCGGCTGCACACCGGGCGCTCGCGCAACGATCAGGTCGCGACCGATTTCCGGCTGTGGGTCCGGTCGCGGATCGACGACATCGACGGCTTGCTCGGCGACTACCAGCAGGCGCTGGCCGAGAAGGCGCTGGAGCACGCCGCCACCGTGATGCCGGGCTTCACGCATCTGCAGACCGCGCAGCCGGTGACGTTCGGGCATCATCTTCTCGCTTACGTCGAAATGGCCGGGCGCGACCGCAACCGGTTCGCCGGCGCGCGCACACGGCTGAACGAGTCGCCCTTGGGCGCGGCGGCGCTCGCCGGCACGTCTTTTCCGCTCGATCGGCAGATGACGTCGGACGCGCTTGAGTTCGACGCGCCGATGGCGAACTCGCTCGACGCCGTGTCCGACCGCGACTTCGTGATGGAGGCGCTGTCGGCCGCGGCGATCGCGTCCATACATCTCTCGCGTTTCGCCGAAGAGATCGTGCTCTGGACTTCGCCGCTGGTCGGCCTGGTGAAGCTGTCCGACAAGTTCACCACCGGCTCGTCGATCATGCCGCAGAAGCGCAATCCCGATGCGGCCGAGCTGGTGCGCGCCAAGACCGGCCGCGTGGTCGGTGCGCTCAGCCAGATGCTGATGGTGATGAAGGGCCTGCCGCTCGCCTATCAGAAGGACATGCAGGAGGACAAGGAAGGCACCATCGAGGCGTTCGACGCGCTGGCGCTGTCGATCGACGCAATGACCGGCATGGTGCGGGATATGCAGCCGGATGCGGAGCGCATGAAGCAAGCGGCCGGCGCGGGCTACGCGACCGCCACCGACCTTGCCGATTGGCTGGTGCGGACGCTGAGGATGCCGTTCCGCGACGCGCATCATGTCACCGGGCGCATCGTGGCGAAGGCGGCCGAACAGGATCTGCCGCTCGACAAGCTGCCGCTCGCGGAAATGAAGAAGATCGAGCCGAAGATCACGCAGGCGGTGTTCGACGTGCTTTCGGTCGAGCGTTCGGTGACGAGCCGCACAAGCTATGGCGGCACCGCGCCGAAGAACGTCCGCGCCCAGGCGAAGAAATGGCTGAAGACGCTGGAGCGCGAACGCAATTGATCTCTCTATTCACCGGCTTGGGCTGTGCGTCACGATTCGCTCACGATTGGCGGCAATCAATGGGCGGGGAGCCAAGCTGCATGGTTAACGCCGGGAGCCGCCAATTTCGTAAAAGGCGCGCATTCTGGTATGGTGGGCGAAATCCGGAGTCGAAGGTGCCGCGGCCGAATCTTTCGTTGATCTCGCTTGCCCTGGTCGGCGCTTTCGCCCTCGCGCTTGCAGGCTGCGGCCGAAAGGGTGCGCTCGACCCGCCGCCCGGCGGCTACGTGCTCGAGCGTACGACAACCACCACACCGGTCACCACACGGGGCGAGCCGCTGCCGCCGCGCAAGGAGACGGTCTACGACGAGGAAGGCAAACCGATCGCACCCGAGGGCCCGAGACGGCGCACACCCGCCGATTGGCTGATCGACTGAGCGCCCGATGCACCACTTCGAATATCGTAACGGCGTGCTGCACGCCGAAGCGGTCAATCTCACAGACCTCGCGCAGACCGTCGGCACGCCCTTCTATTGCTATTCGACCGCGACGCTCGAGCGACACTATCGCGTGTTCGCCGGCGCCTTTGCCGACGTGCCGTCGCTGGTCTGCTATTCGGTCAAAGCCAATTCCAACCAGGCGGTGATCGCGACGCTTGCGAGGCTCGGCGCCGGCGCCGACGTGGTGTCGGGCGGCGAGCTCAAGCGTGCGCTGGCGGCCGGCGTGCCGCGGGACCGGATCATGTTCTCCGGCATCGGCAAGACCGCTGCCGAGCTTGCGATGGCGCTCGATGAGAACGTTCTCTGCGTCAACGTCGAGTCCGAGCCCGAGCTGGAATTGCTGTCGTCCATCGCCAAAAGCAAGGGCCGGACCGCCCATGTCTCGGTGCGCGTCAATCCCGACGTCGATGCCAGGACCCACGCCAAGATTGCGACCGGCCGCTCGGAAAACAAGTTCGGTATTCCGATCAGCCGGGCGCGCGAGGTCTATGCTCAAGCCGCAAAGCTTCCGGGCATCCGCGTGGCCGGCGTCGACATGCATATCGGCAGCCAGATCACCGAACTGTCGCCGTTCGACGATGCCTTCGCGTTGCTGTCGGACTTCGTGCGGGAACTGCGAAGCGACGGGCACACCATTTCCCACGTCGATCTCGGCGGCGGTCTCGGCATTCCTTATCGCGAGGACAACGACCCGCCGCCCGATCCTTCGGCCTATGCCGATGTGGTCAAGCGGGCGACGCGGGGGCTCGACTGCAGGCTGATCTTCGAGCCGGGGCGCCTGATCGTCGGCAACGCCGGAATACTGGTCACACGGGTGCTCTACAACAAGCGCGGCGAGGCCAAGACCTTCGTCATCATCGACGCCGCCATGAACGACCTGATCCGGCCGACGCTGTACGAGGCCCATCACGATATCCGCCCCGTCACCGAAACCGCCCCCGGTGCGCCCCGGATTGTGGCCGATGTGGTCGGCCCGGTCTGCGAATTGGGCGACTATCTGGCGCTGGACCGGGGCTTGGTGGAACCGAGGCCGGGCGATCTCCTCGCGATCATGACGGCCGGGGCCTACGGAGCTGTCCAGTCCGGCACCTACAACACCCGGGCCTTGATCCCGGAAGTGCTTGTCCGGAATAGCGAATGGGCGCTGGTGCGGCCCCGCCTTGAAGCCGACCAATTGATCGCGCTCGATCGGATTCCGGGCTGGCTTTGACCGGCCGGATCAGTGGCTTTGCCATCACGATGGCGTGCGAATTGCTTGGGAAATCTCCAAGCGCCATACCCCGGAACAGGCTCCGTGGTAAGGTATTGTCCCTTCAAGATTCTATCGCAGGGCCGAGTTGACCGAAACGACCGCCGAAACCCCTGAAGGCCACCGCCTCGCCCGCGCGGGCGAGGCCATGCTCTCCCGCGGGCTGTTCCGGGCACGGGCGGCGATTCTGTGGGAGCGGCTGTGGCCGGCGCTGGCCTCGATGGCGACGGTTGCCGGGCTGTTCCTTGCTTTGTCCTGGGTCGGGCTCTGGCTCTGGCTGCCGCCGATCGGCCGGGCCATCGGCGTGGGCGCGTTCTTCATCCTTGCCGTCGCCGCGACCTTGCCGCTGGTCCAGGTGCGGTGGCCGACGCGGACCGATGGGCTGCGGCGTCTCGACCGTTTCAGTCTTTTGCCGCACCGGCCTGCGACCGCCATCGCCGACCGGATGGCGCCCGAGGCGGGCGATCAGTTCGCGGTCGCACTCTGGCGCGCGCATCTGGAGCGCGCCTTGCGTGCTGCGCGCGCGCTCAAGTCGGGCAATCCGTCGCCAAGGCTTTCGGCTCGCGATCCGTTCGCGCTCCGCGCGCTGGTGATGGTGCTGGTGGCCGCAACCTTCGTCGCCGCGGGCAGCGAACGCTTCAAGCGCGTGGCCGCAGCCTTCGACTGGTACGGCGTCGTCATGGCGGCGAACTACCGGATCGACGCCTGGGTCACGCCGCCGGCCTATACCGGCCGTCCGCCGATGATCCTGCAGGGCCTGCGCCCCGGCGAGCAGTCGCAGATGCGCAGCACCGCTGCGGTGACGGTGCCGGCCGGCTCGACCCTGGTGGTCCGCGCCACCGGACAGACCGGTCTCGAAATCGCGGTGGCCGGCGGCCTCGCCGAGGCAAAGACCAATGCGAGCGCCGCGCCGCAGGCGCCGAAGGGCACCGAGGAGAAGCACTTCACGATCTCCGACGCGGGCAGCGCCACCGTGAAGGGCGCCGGCGAGAACGTCACCTGGCGTTTCACCGCCATTCCGGACCGTCCGCCGACGATCGCGCTCGCCAAGGAGCCGGAGCCGCAGCTTCGCGGCTCGCTGCTGCTCAACTACAAGATCGAGGACGACTACGGCGTGGTCGATGCGCAGGCGACGTTCGAGCGCAAGGCCGCGTCCTCGACCGGCGGCAAGGAGCCGCGCCCGCTCTACGAGGCGCCGAACTTCCCGCTGGTGCTGCCGCAGGCGCGGACCCGCAACGGCACCGGCTCGACCACCAAGGACCTGTCCGAGCATCCGTGGGCGGGCGTCGACGTGAACATGACGCTGGTCGCCCGCGACGAAGGCAACAATGAGGGGCGTTCGGCGGCGCAGGAGATGCGGCTGCCGGAGCGGCCGTTCAGCAAGCCGCTGCCGCGCGCGCTGATCGAGCAGCGCCGCAATCTCGCGCTCGACGCCCATGCCAAGGACCATGTGCTGATGGCGCTCGACGCGCTGACGATTGCGCCGGAGCGGTTCATCCCGGAGACCAACGTCTATCTCGGGCTTCGCTCGATCTACTGGCAGCTCACGCGCGCCGGGAACGACGACTCGCTCCGCGACGTCGTGACCCGTCTTTGGGCCATGGCGGTGATGCTCGAAGACGGCAACGTCTCCGAGATCGAGAAGCAGCTTCGGGCGGCGCAGGACGCGCTGCGCGAGGCGCTAGAGCGCGGCGCATCCGACGAAGAGATCAAGAAGCTGATGGACGAGCTTCGCGCGGCGCTCGACAAGTTCATGCAGGCGCTGGCCGAGGAACTGCGCAAGAACCCGCAGATGGCGCGGCCGCTCGACCGCAACCAGATGCGCGAGCTTCGCTCGCAGGATCTGCGCAGCATGCTCGACCGCATGGAGCGCCTGGCGCGCTCCGGCGCGCGCGATGCCGCCAAGCAGATGCTCGACCAGCTGCGCCAGATGCTCGACAATCTGCAGATGGCCCGGCCCGGTGGCGAGCAGGGCGATAGCGACGACGACATGCAGTCGATGCTCGACGAACTCGGCGAGATGATCCAGCGGCAGCAGCAGTTGCGCGACCGCACCTTCCAGCAGGGCCAGGATCAGCGCCGCCAGCGCGGTCAGCAGCGTCAGCAAGGCCAGCAGGGCGACCGCAACCAGATGGGCGATCTGCGCCAGGACCAGCAGGCGTTGCGCGAGCAGCTCAGCAAGCTGCTCGAGGAACTGCGCAAGAAGGGCTTCCCCCAACCGGGCCAGCAGGGCCAGCAAGGCCAGCAGGGCGGCGAGCCGGACCCGCTCGGCCGTGCCGGCGACGCGATGGGCGAGGCCGGCGACCAACTCGGCGAGGGCAATGCCGACGGCGCGGTCGACTCGCAGGGCCGCGCGCTCGAAGCGCTGCGCAAGGGCCAGCAGGGCATGGCGCAGTCGATGCAGCAGCAGATGGGCCAGGGTCCGGGACCGGGCAATCCCGGCCGCACCGGCCAGGCGCGCGCCAACCAGGAGACCGATCCGCTCGGCCGGCCGTTGCGCGGCCGCGACTACGGCGACGACACCACCGTGAAGGTGCCCGGCGAGATCGACGTGCAGCGCGCGCGCCGCATCCTCGAGGAGCTGCGCCGGCGTTTCGGCGAGAGCTTCCGCCCGCAGCTCGAACTCGATTATATTGAGCGGCTGCTCAAGGATTATTGACCGAACCGATTGTTGTTTCCATTTCGGCGCGAGACCGCGCATGGGGCTTCATAACCGGCATTTGGCCTGTGTCTTCCTGGCTTGCTTCGCGGCCAGCGCACCGGCGCTGTGTGGCGCTTCGACGGCTGTCGCACAGGACTGTCCGACAGCCAAGTCCGCCCCAAACGGCTACGTCGTCGAGCGTGAAACAGGCTCCAAGACGGATGTGCTGTTTGGCGACGATTCGGTCGTGCGCACGATCATGCGCTTCAACGACAAGATCCTGCTCGAAACGACGCAATTCCAGGGCGTGTTTGACTTGGAGCGCATCGATCGCGGCCGCCGCGCCGTGTTCCGGCCCAAGTCCGATCTGTCTGCCGTGTTTCCGCTGACGGTGGGCAAGACCGCGACAGTGGAATTCGATGTCGAGGGTGACGGGTGGCCTTCGACGTCGGCCATCCGGATTTCGGTCAAGGCAGCCGACACGCTCTATATCGGTCGTTGCAAGTACAATGTGCTCAAGATCGAGCGAAACGAATCGCGCGGCGGCGGGCCGTTCAGGTTGCGGGGAACCGATTACTATTCGCCGGATTTGAAGCTGGTGATCGCCAAAGAATACCGGGAAGGCGCAGCCAACGCCAACCTGATCAAGTTCGACCGGATTTCACCGATCAAACCCTGATCGAAGCCTGCGGCGGGGCCCGCCGCGTGCCGCCGCCCGCTGTCAGGGCAGCACCTCGCGCCGGTCGCGCATCCGTGCTTCCAGCCGCGATCGCATGTCGTCGATCAACCCGGCCTCGGCCGCCGTGACCGCTTCGACAAGCTCGGTTGCCTGATCGAGCCGTGCGATCGTGACGTAGTCGGCGCCTGCGGCATAGAGCGCCTGCGTATCCGAGAGAACGTCGGCCGTGGCGATGATCTTGGCCGCCGGATTGACCGAGCGGATGTGCTTCACGAGCTTCTCGTTGCTGGTGCCTTTCAGGAGCGTGTCGGGGATGCTCAAGATCACGATCTCGGCGTCGGCGATGCCGGCATGCGCCAGCGTGTCGGCATGCGCGATGTCGCCGTAGTAGACCTTGACGCTGCGCGCCTGCAGCGAATGGTAGACCATCGGATTGAAATCGACGACGAACACCTGCTCGACCAGAGCCGCGTGAGTTCGCTCCAGCTCGGCCAGGAACGAACTTGCGACGCGGTAGAATCCGAGCACGACGATCCGGCGCTTGCGCTCCTTTGCGGTTTCAGGCTCCGCTTCCGCATGCTTGTGATCGAGGTCGCTCAGGCCGAAGCGTTTGAGCACCGGGATCGCGCCGCGCGAGATCGCGTCGCTGCGCATGATGAAAAACGTGCTCAGCACCGCCAGCATGACGAAGGCCGTGGACGCAGCGCTCGCCGTGGACGGCTGGACCTGATTGGCCTGCACGCCCACCTGAATGAGCACCAGCGAGAATTCGCTGATCTGCGCCAGGTTGATCGCCGGCAGGAGGCTTGCGCGGATGCCCTGACGCATGGCGTAGAGCGGTGGAAATACCGTCAGGAGCCGGCTCGCCAGCGTAAATAAGACGACGACCAGCGCAAGGCCCAGCACCGACGCGGTCGGCAGCGGGATGGTCATGCCCAGCGCCACGAAGAACAGCGTGATGAAGAAGTCGCGGAGCGACGTCACCTTGGCCGTGACATCGAGCGCATAGGGGAAGGTCGACAGCGACACGCCCGCGACGAGCGCGCCCATTTCGCGTGACAGGCCCAGAAATTCCGCGAATTCGGCGACCGCGAAACACCACGCCAGCGCGCCGACCAGCACCAGCTCCGGCAGCCGGGCGATGATCTGGAACAGGTGCGGCAGCGTGAACCGGCTGATCAGCAGCGCCGCTGTCAGCAGCACGCAGACGCGCACGATCGACAGCAGCACGATGTCGATCTGCAAGTCGCCGAGGCTTGGCTGAATGGCGAGGAACAGGATCGCGAACAGGTCCTGCAGGACCAGCACGCCGAGCGTGATCCGGCCGGGCAGGGTGTCGAGTTCGAACTTGTCGTAGAGCACCTTGACGATGATCACGGTGCTGCTCAGCGCCACGGCGGCCGCGAGGTAGAGCGCATCGAACTTGCCGCCGCCGAGCGTGAGCCCCATCAGCAGGAACAGCCCGAGCGCGAGTTCAAAGCAGCCGGCGATCTGCACCGCCGACGTCACCAGGATGACGCTGCCGGCGCGGACGATCTTCTTCAGGTCGATTTCCAGCCCGATCATGAACAGCATGAAGATCAGGCCAAGCTCGCCGATGGTGTGGATCGATTGCTCCGAATGGACCCATTTCAGCCCGAACGGTCCCAGCGCAAAGCCGGCCACGAGATAGGCGAGAATCAGGGGTTGCCGGGCGAGGTAGGCGCCGACGCCGAGAAGCCATGCCATGACGATGGATAAAGCGAGGTCGTGAATCAGTTCGTGCATCGGAACCTGGGATCGGGAATCCTGGATTGGGATACTTGATCGGATTCGAACGGCTTAGCACGGCTCCGGAGGGCGCCGAAATGCGCGATCGGGCGCGGGGCTCCTGCTGGCGTCCCTATTGCATTTGCCTTGCTGCGTTCGCCCTATCGCTTTCCTTTGGCAAGCGCGGCGGCGACCGCAAACCTGATCTCGGCCACCGAGAACGGCTTCGAAATCACGTCGCTGATCAAGGCTTCGAGGCCCGAGGCGCGCTCGCGCTGGTCGGCGAAGCCGGTCATCAGCAGGATCGGCAGTTTCGGAAAATCCCGGGCGGTGGCGAGCGCGAGCGCAAGCCCGTCCATCACCGGCATCTTGATGTCGGTCAGCAGCAGGTCGAACCCGCCGCCCGCGCTTTGCAGCTTGTCGAGGGCTTCGGCGCCGTCCGCCGCCGTCACCACCTCGTGCCCGTCGGAGGCGAGCGCGCGCGCGACCAGGGCCCGCACCGGCTCTTCGTCTTCCGCAATCAGGATGCGCGCCACGATGGCCTCAGCGTGCGCCGGCCGCGGAATCGCGCCGCGTGAAGAAGCGGACCTGCAGGTCCTGTCCATCCGGCGGAGGCGAGGCGAGGCGGCTGCGGAATGGCATGGCGTCGCCCGGCTCCAGGACCGGCTGCGACGGCTGCGCCGTCCAGGAATAGACCTCGGCGCCTGCGGCGTTGCGGAGCGCAAAGCGGATTCGCGGCACGTCGACCGGCACGCCCACGGTGCTGGCAATGACGCCTTCGACCACCAGCACAGGGACACCGTCATGCGTCTCGTTGCTGATCTTGACGTCGTGGAACACCAGGCCGCGCAGGTTTACCGGCATGCCGATTGCGGCATAGAACGACCCCATCTGCGGCACGTGGCGCACAATGTCCTTGCGCAGCCCAAGCAGCGCCCCGCAGATGAACAGCAGCAGGACGATGATCACCGGCAACGGGAGCCGGAACCTTCTCGTTTTGCGACGGGCCGCGGCCCGTGCCCGGCGGCGCTCGGCCGCATGCTCGATGTCGCGGGCGTCGTTGTCGATGGCGGCGCTTTCGCGGGAAATGCCGTCGCCCGGTTCGGGCGCCAGCGGCGGCGCCTCGGTCACCGGGATGGGAACGTCGGAGAGCGCCGCAGACCATTGGCCCGTGTCGTGGCTGCCGGTATCCGGAGGCGCCGGTGCCTCGGTGCGGTCGTTGGGCGGCGGTTCGCCGTCGGCGGCCTGGTCCTCAGCCGTCACATCCGGCGGCGGTGTCTGAAAATTGTCGTGGGGCGGCCATCCCGCGTCCGGCTCGGGCGGCAGCGCATCCGGCATTGCTGCTTCGCCTGCGGCAACGGCCGGCATGACGCCCGGAGCCGGGACGAACCAGACGTTCTGGCAGCGGACACAACGCACCGTCCGCCCGCCCGGCCCGATGGCCGTGGGAGTGAGCTGGTAGTTCGTCGAACAGTTCGGGCAGGCAATCTGCATCGTCGAAGTCTTTTGCACGCCTCTGACAGGGCCCGGACGATTCGCCGCGAGCCTGGGTTGGCTCCGAAACCTAGCAGCCGTCCGTTAACGGACCGGAAACCATCCAAATGCAGGCATGATGTCGATACTGGCCCGGATATCCGGTCTGAAAATCGGCCTGTGGCCGCCCGGTTAATGCCGGGTTAATACGGCCTGACTGGGTCGAGGTCGGCTATCTTCCGCGCGCTATCCTGGGCGGCGGACGATTCGCGGGGCGGACCGGGATGGGAGACAGCGTGGTCCGATTCGAGAACGTGGGATTGCGGTACGGGATTGGGCCCGAGGTCCTGCGCGACCTCAGTTTCCACATCGAGCCGCATTCGTTCCAGTTCCTGACCGGGCCGTCCGGCGCCGGCAAGACCTCGCTGCTGCGGCTGCTGTTTCTTTCGATGCGGCCGACCCGCGGCCTGATCTCGGTGTTCAACTACGATGTCGCGACGCTCAGCAAGGATTCGCTGGCGACCTTGCGGCGGCGCATCGGGATCGTGTTCCAGGACTTCCGGTTGCTCGACCACATGACGACCTACGAGAACGTCGCGCTGCCGTTTCGCGTCATGGGCAAGGAAGAGGCAAGCTACCGCAACGAGGTGGTCGAGTTGCTTCACTGGGTCGGCCTCGGCGACCGGATGGGCGCGCTGCCGCCGGTGCTGTCGGGCGGCGAGAAGCAGCGGGCGGCGATCGCGCGTGCCGTGATCGCCCGCCCGCAACTGCTGCTCGCCGACGAGCCGACCGGCAACGTCGATCCCAATCTGGCGCAGCGCCTGCTGCGGTTGTTCATCGAGTTGAACAAGTCCGGCACCACGGTGTTGATCGCCACCCATGACATCAGCCTGATGGACCAGTACGACTCCCGGCGTCTCGTGCTGCATGAAGGCCGGTTGCATGTCTACGACTGAGCGGAGCGAAAATGTCTGAGCTTCGCGTGAACCCGGAGCCGATGGATCGGGAGATGATGGCGCCGCGGGCGATGTCGGGCCTGCTGCCGCGCTATGAATCGCCGATCGTGCCGAAGCGTTCGATTGCCGGGCGTGCGCTCGTTGCCGTCGTGGCGATCATGACGTTCCTCTCCTCGCTGACCACCGGCGCCGTCATGCTGGTGCGGTCCCAGGCTGCCGATTGGCAGTCCGAGGTGTCGCGCGAGGTCACCATCCAGGTGCGGCCGGCGCAGGGCCGCGACATCGAGGCGGACGTTGGCCGCGCCGTCGAAATCGCCCGCGCCTATCCCGGCATCACCGACGTCAGGCCCTATTCCAAGGACGAGTCGGCGCGCCTGCTCGAACCCTGGCTTGGCGGCGGGCTCGCGCTTGACGATCTGCCGGTGCCGCGAATGATCGTCGTCCGGCTCGCCGACGGCGGCGCTGACCTGGCGCCGTTGCGCAAGGTGCTGGCCGAGCGCGTCGTCGCCGCGACGCTTGACGATCATCGCGCCTGGATTGAGCGGATGCGCACGATGGCGCGGACCACCATTGCGGGCGGCATCGGTGTGCTGCTGCTGATGCTGGCTGCTACCGTGCTGTCGGTGATCTTTGCGACACGCGGCGCGATGGCGACCAATCGGCCGATCGTCGAGGTGCTGCATTTCATCGGTGCGAAAAGCGGATTCATCGCCAAGCAGTTTCAACGCCACTTTCTGGTCCTCGGTCTCGAAGGCGGGCTGATCGGCGGGGGGCTTGCGATGCTGGCCTTCGGCATTGCCAGCATTGCCGCGAATATGAGCGTCGGCACGGCCGGCGGCGATCAACTCGCGGCACTGTTCGGCACATTTTCGTTGAGCCTCGGCGGCTACATCGCGATCGCGATGCAGATCGCGCTCATGGCGGTGGTGACCGCGATCGCGTCCCGCCGCACGGTCAACCGGACGCTGGACATGGTGGAGTAGGACCGTGCCATCCGGTAGCCGGAATCTGCGCTATCATCGGCCGGGGACGTGAGAGCGATGCACTCGGCAGGGCAGGGCACAGCGGCAGGAACGGCCGGAAAGCGGCTTTGGCGGCGCGTGTATCGCGCGACACTGCTTGTCGTGTGTCTTGCGGTTCTGTTGCTGGCGGGAGGATTTTACTGGTTCGTCCGCCAGATGCCCGTGGTTGAGGCCGCGCCCTCCCGCAACGCAGACGGTATTGTCGTTCTGACCGGCGGGGCGCTCCGCATCAGCGACGCCCTCGAGCTTCTGGCATCGGGACACGGCCAGCGCCTGCTGATCAGCGGCGTCAATCGCGCGACGCGATCCACCGAGATCGCCCGCCTCGTCCCGGAACATCAGCGCTGGTTCTCGTGCTGTGTCGATCTCGACCACTCGGCGACCAACACGATCGGCAACGCGATCGAGACGCGCCGCTGGGTGTCGGAGCGCCGTTTCAAGTCGCTGATCGTCGTCACCGCGAATTATCATATGCCGCGCGCCATGGCCGAGCTGGAGCACGAGCTTCCCGGCGTGGCCCTTGTGCCCTATGCGGTGGTGTCGGATCGGGTCCGCATCGAGAACTGGTGGGACAATCCGCTGACGGCGCGGCTCCTTTTTTTGGAATATCTGAAGTATATCGTTGCCCGGAGCCGGATGGTACTTCCCCAGTCCACCGCCTGATCCGGCGAAGCCTTTCTGGAAAGCTTGAGCGGCAGCCATCGTGATCGTCGTCCGGTCCATCATCTACAACGTGCTGTTTTATCTGAATCTGGGCGTGCTGCTGCTGGTGGCCCTGCTCACCTTGCTGCTGCCGCGCCGGGCCGTGCTGAAGATGGCCGAGCTGTGGGGCCGCACCAGCGTGTGGATGCTGCGCGTCGTCTGCGGCACCAGAATGGAAATTCGCGGCCTGGAGCATCTGGCCGGCCGGCGGCTGCAGGGGCCTTTCGTGATCGCCGCGAAGCACCAGTCGACCTGGGAGACGTTCGCGCTGCTCAAGCTGTTCGACGACTTCACCTTCATCGTCAAACGCGAGCTGATGTGGATTCCGGTGTTCGGCTGGTGCATGGCGAAGGGCCGCATGATCCCGGTCGACCGCGGCGCGGGCAGCCAGGCGCTGGGCGACATGACCGCGCGCGCGCGGCAGGAAATCCGCACCGGCCGCCAGCTCATCATTTTTCCGGAAGGCACGCGCCGCGCGGCCTTTGCCGAGCCGCGCTACAAGTTCGGCGTGGCGCACCTCTATGCCGAGATCGGCGTGCCTTGCATTCCGGTCGCGCTCAATTCGGGGCTGTTCTGGCCGCGCCGCAAGTTCCTGCGGCTGCCTGGCACCATCGTCGTCGAGTTCCTGCCGCCGATTCCGCCGGGGCTCGACAAGACCGCGTTCTTCCAGCGCCTGCAGAACGACATCGAGACCGCAACCGCACGGCTGCTGGCGGAAGGCCAGGCCGAACTCAAGCGCCTTGGAATAGACTAGGCCCGACCGACATGCGCGTCCTGCGAGCTCTTGAGCCGCTCCGCCAGGACCTGGAGGTCGTGATCCACGATGTCCAGCGCATCGAGCGCTTTCGCGGTTTCGACGACATAATCGCGGTTGTTGCCGGACCGCCCGTGCGCCTGGCGTACGATCTGTAACTGCCGCTCATGCGTCAGGCGGCCCGCGTACTGCGCGTGACCGCGATCGACCGCGTAGCAGAGCGCATCGACGCGGCGCTCCGGCTTGCCGTCGAGTGCTATCCCGCGCACCAACTCCCGGTACACCGCCGTGGTCTGCTCGCGGTCGCGCAGATACTTGAGCGTCGCAACCCGCTGCTTCGCCGCGACCCGGTAGGCGATGCCGCGGCAGGCGCCGCCGAAATCGAGGCCGAGCACCAGGCCCGGCCGTTCCGGCGTGCCGCGATGGTCGAACGAGTAGACGCACAGCGAGCGGTGCATTCCGAGGATATGCGCCGGAACGCGCTCGGCGAATTCAAAGCCCGGCCGCCAGATCAGCGAGCCATAGCCGAACACCCAGAGGTCCTCGGCGGCGTGATCGAAGGCGGGGTCCATGGCAGTCATTTTCCGGTCGAGCGCTCGCGTATCAGGCTGGATTGGGGGCCGCAATGGGCTGGACAGCCTCCGCGGGCGGCTCGACACTGCACACCTTTGAAACGCCTTATTCCAACGCTTCACAGCACCCATGATCCAAGCAAATCCCGTTCCGCGCCGCCGCCGGTGGCCGCTGGTGGCCGTCGCCCTGCTGATCGTGCTCGGCGGCGTGTGGGCCGGCGTATGGCACTACGGCGCGGGTGTCGCGGAGCGCACCCTCGAAGGCTGGAAGGCGCGCGAGGCGCGGTCCGGGCGCCTCTACACTTGCGCTAGCCAGAGCATCGGCGGCTTTCCGTTCGGCATCGAGGTGCGTTGCGCCGATGCCGCCGCCGAATTGAAATCGAACAACCCGCCGCTCGCCGTCAAGGCAAGGGACATGGTGGTCACCGCGAAGGTCTGGCAGCCGACCGTGCTGACGACGGAATTCGTAGGCCCGCTGACCGTTGCCGAGCCGGGACAGGCTCCGTTCGCCACCGCCACCTGGAAACACGCGCAGACCCAGGTGCACGGCCTGCCGGTTTCGCCGGAGAGTGTCACGGTCCGTCTGCAGCAGGCGGTGGTGGACCGCACGGGCGGCTCGGAGAACATCTTCAAGGCGGAACGTCTCGACATCGACGGACGCCTCGTCTCGGGCACGGTCCGGGACAACCCGGTGATCGAGATCGTGCTCAAGCTCATCTCGGCTTCCGCGCCGTACTGGCATCCGGCGGCGGCTGTTCCGCTGGATGCGGACATCACGGCGGTGCTCAAAGGCCTCAAGGATTTTTCGCCGAAGCCATGGCCGCAGCGCTTTCGGGAGCTTCAGGCGGCCGGCGGTCGTATCGAGATTACCAAGGCGCGCGTGCAGCAGCGCGAGGTGATCGCGATCGCCGACGGCGCGCTGGGTCTTTCGCCGGCCGGCCGGCTCGACGGCCAGCTCCGGCTCACCGTCGCCAATCTCGACAAGCTTCTGCCGGTGCTCGGCCTCGACAAGATGCTGTCCGAGCAGCAGGCGCCGGAACGGCTCAACAAGACGTTCGGTGCGCTCGACCGCATCATGCCGGGACTCGGCAACGTCGCGCGGCAGAACGCGGGGCCGGCCATCGTCGCCGGCATCAATCTCATGGGCAAGCCGACCGAGCTCGAGGGCAAGCGCGCGGTCGCGCTGCCGCTGCGCTTCGACGACGGGATGGCGTCGCTCGGGCCGCTGAAGCTCGGCATGACGCCGCCGCTGTTCTAGCTACTCGTTGTCAGCAGCGTACGGCCGCGGCAGCGGCTCGGCCGGGAGCGTCGGATGCGCGCGGCCGAAGTCCGGCGCGGGCGAATCCTGGCCGATGTCGATGATGCCTCGGCGAATCGCACGCGTGCGCGAAAAATGGTCGAACAGCGTCTGACCGTCGCCGCTGCGCATCGCCCGCGTCAACGCCGAGAGGTCCTCGCTGAAACGGCCGAGCATCTCCAGAACCGCATCCTTGTTGGCGAGGAAGATGTCGCGCCACATGGTCGGGTCGGACGCGGCGATGCGGGTGAAATCGCGGAAGCCGCCGGCCGAGAACTTCAATACCTCGGAGCGCGTCACCTCGGAGAGTTCGTCGGCGGTACCAACGATGGTGTAGGCGATGAGGTGCGGCAGATGGCTGGTGATGCCGAGCACCAGATCGTGGTGATCGGGCGGCATCGTCTCGACATTGGCACCGAGCAGCCGCCAGAACGACGCGAGCTTTTCGACCGCCGCCGGGTCGGTGGTGTCCGGCGGCGTGAGCAGGCACCAGCGGTTGACGAACAGCTCGGCAAAGCCCGAGTCCGGCCCGGAATTCTCGGTTCCCGCCACCGGATGCGCCGGCACGAAATGCGCATGGGCCGGCAGGTGAGGGGCCATGTCCCGCACCACCGAGCCTTTGACGGAGCCGACGTCCGATACCGTCGCGCCCTGCATCAGGTGCGGGCCGATCTCTTGGGCCACCGGCCCGCAGGCGCCGACCGGAATGCAGACGATCACAAGGTCGGCGCCCTCGACCGCCGCGGCATTGCTCTCCACCACCTGGTCGACAACGCCGAGCTCCGCCACGCGCCGGCGCGTTTGCAGCGAGCGCGCGGTGGCGACGATGGACCGCACCGCCTTCTGCGCCCGTGCCGCGCGCGCGATCGAGCCGCCGATCAGGCCGAAGCCGATCAGCGCCAGCCGGTTATAGATGGGGGTGTCCGTCACGCCGATTTGCCCAGGAATTCCGCGAGCGCCTTCACCACGAGCCTGTTGGCCTCCTCGCTGCCGACCGACATGCGAAGCGCGTTCGGCAGTTTGTAGCCGCCGACCTGGCGCAGGATGAGACCGCGCTTCATCAGGAAAGCATTGGCGTCACCGGCGGTGCGGCCCTTGGTCTCCGGAAAGTGGATCAGGATGAAGTTCGCCACGCTCGGCGTCACCTTGAGGCCGAGCTTGCCGATTTCGATCGTCAGCCAGTCGAGCCACCTGGTGTTGTGCTCGCGCGAACGCTGCTGGTGGGCGTTGTCTTCGATGGCCGCAATGCCCGCCGCGATGGCCGAGGCATTGACGTTGAAAGGCCCGCGGATGCGGTTGATCGCGTCGATCACGTGCGCAGGTCCGTACATCCAGCCGAGCCGCACCGCGGCGAGGCCGTGGATCTTGGAGAACGTGCGGCACATCACGACGTTCTCGCTGGTGGCCACCATTTCGATGCCGGACTCATAGTCGTTGCGGGTGACGTATTCCGCATAGGCCGCGTCGATCACGAACAGCACATGCGGCGGCAAGCCCTTGTGCAGCCGCTTCACCTCGTCGAACGGCACGTAGGTCCCGGTCGGATTGTTCGGGTTGGCGAGGAACACGACCTTGGTCTTGGGCGTGACACGAGCAAGGATCGCATCGACGTCGGCGGTGTAGTCCTTCTCGGGCGCGACGACAGGCTTTGCGCCGGTCCCCAGCGTCGCGATCGGGTAAACCAGGAAGCCGTGCGTGGTGTGGATCGCCTCGTCGCCGTCGGCGAGATAGGCGCGCGCAATCAGGTTCAACAGATCGTCGGAGCCCGCGCCGCACACGATCCGGTCCGGGTCGAGCCCGAAGGCGCGGCCGATCGCTTGGCGCAGTTCCGATGCCGAGCCGTCGGGATAATCCTCGAGATGCTTGCCGACCGCGTTGTAGGCGGCAATCGCGTTGGGGCTCGGCCCAAGCGGCGTCTCGTTCGACGACAGCTTGTAGACCTTGTCCACGCCGGGCGCGGAGCTCTTGCCCGGCACATAGGCGTCGATGTCGAGCACGCCGGGGCGCGGCTGGGGACGGGTGGCGGTCATTGCAGTCAATCCGTGGATCTAAGGCTTTTCGGACGGAACCGTATAGCGGGTCGCGTGGCTGCCGACGAGGGCCGCGGAGCGCACCGAGGCGCCAGCCTTAACGAGGGCCTTTTTGACGTCCGTCAGGTCGCCGCCGGCCGGCACGGACACCAGCAGCGCCGCTCCGTCGAAGGCTGTGTCGGGCACCGCGACGATTTCGGCAAGCGAGGCTGCGGCCGCTGCTGCCGCGGCGCCCCATCCGGAGACCCGCACGCTCCAGGTTTCGACCTCGGTCACCATGGCATCGGGCGATGCCCGCGATACCACGAACACGTTCATCGGGGCAGGATGGTCGGGCCGGTCGATGAACGGCAGCCGCGCGATGATTTTCGGAGCGCTGGTGAACTCCAGGGCGTTCCACCATGCGGCGCCGCGGTTCGTTGCAAAGGCCGGCACCAGCCCGAGATCGCCCTTGGATTCCGACACCGCTTCCACGACCGCGGCCGCGCCGACATGCGCCACGAACGGCACCGTGAAGCCGAAATGAAACCGCGCGCTGTCGCGCATCATGGCGTCGCCGGCGGAGAGATCCGCATGAACGGAAAATGGCGCCTGCACGTGGGTGAAGGTGGCGATGATGACCCGCCAGATGCTCTCGGCGGTGTCCAGCGGCAGGATGCCTTTGTGCCGCTGCACCAGCCGCCGCATCATGTCGGCCTCGCGCGCGGGCCGGAACGCCGACCCGCTCTCCTGGGTCTTCTTGGTCGCGATCAGCCGGTCGATGATCTGGCCGCGCTCCATCAGCAGCTGGTGCATGGCCTCGTCGATACGGTCGATGTCCTTGCGGAGATCGGCGAGGGACGGCGCGTTTCTGGGCTTGTCTGGCATGGGTAATCCGGCGCTCCATAGGCGAGCGAAGCGACACCCTCCTTTGTACGGCTATGGATAGGTGGGCCAGAGCGTTAAATCAAAGAAAACATTGACATAAGCGCTGCCCGATCCCTACCTACCCGCTGCAAAAGCCGCTGCCGGGATACGGATGGCCGACGTCGGTACCACATTGGAAACGGTTGCGCGCGGCCGCGAGGCCGATACGCCGCGCAATTCGCTCGTGGCGCGCATCGGCCGGCCGTTGAAGCTCGACGCCGGCGTCGATCTTGCGCCGTTCCAGATCGCCTACAAGACCTACGGCACGCTCAACGCCGACCGCAGCAACGCAGTACTGCTCTGCCACGCGCTGACCGGCGACCATCACGTTGCAAGCCCCAATCCGGTGACCGGAAAATCCGGCTGGTGGGAGACGATGGTCGGTCCCGGCAAGCCGATCGACACCGAGCGTTACTTCATCATCTGCCCCAACGTGATCGGCGGCTGCATGGGCTCGACCGGTCCGGCTTCGACCAATCCGCAGACCGGCAAGCCGTGGGGCCTCGATTTCCCGGTCATCACCATCCGCGACATGGTGCGTGCCCAGGCGATGCTGCTCGACGAGCTTGGCATCGACTCGCTGTTCGCGGTGGCGGGCGGCTCGATGGGCGGCATGCAGGTGCTGCAATGGGCCGCGAGCTATCCCAAGCGCGTGTTCAGCGCGCTGCCGATCGCCTGCGCGACGCGCCACTCGGCGCAGAATATTGCTTTCCACGAGGTGGGCCGGCAGGCGGTGATGGCCGATCCGGATTGGCGGCACGGCCGCTATTTCGTCGAGGGCACCAATCCGCGGCGCGGGCTCGCGGTGGCGCGCATGGGCGCGCACATCACGTATCTCTCGGACGCCGCGCTGCATCGCAAGTTCGGCCGCAAGTTTCAGGATCGCGAGAACCCGACGTTCTCGTTCGACGCCGACTTCGAAGTCGAATCCTATCTGCGTCACCAGGGAAGCTCGTTCGTCGAGCGCTTCGACGCGAACTCCTATCTCTACCTGACCCGCGCGATGGACTATTTCGATCTCGCCGCCGACTGCAACGGCGTGGTCGCCAACGCGTTCAAAGGCGCGGATACGCGCTTCTGCGTGGTGTCGTTCACGTCGGACTGGCTGTTCCCAACCTCGGAATCCCGCGCCATCGTGCACGCGCTCAACGCGTCCGGCGTGCGTGTCTCGTTCGCGGAGATCGTCACCGACAAGGGCCACGACGCGTTCCTGCTCGAGGAGCCCGAGCTGTTTGCGATCGTGCGCGGCTTCCTCGACGGCGCCGCCAAGGTGCGCGGTCTCAAGAGCGGGGCATGACGCATGCTGTCGCGTCTCAAGCGCGATCTTACCATGGCGGACACCGCCCGCGTGCCGGGCGGCGCGCGCGTCGACCTCGTGCTCGTTTCCGAGATGGTCGCGCTCGGCGCGAAGGTGCTCGACATCGGCGCGGGCGACGGGGAGCTTCTACGCATTCTCGGCGAGCACCGCGGCGTCGACGGGCGCGGCATCGAGATCTCGCGCGAGGGCGTGAACGAATGCGTCGCCAAGGGCCTTGCCGTCATTCAGGGCGACGCCGACACCGACCTCTCCGACTATCCAAACGACGCGTTCGACTACGTCATCCTCTCGCAGACGCTTCAAGCCGTGCGCCATCCGCGGACCGTGCTGGAAAACATGCTGCGCATCGGCCGGCACGCCATCGTGTCGTTCCCCAATTTCGGACACTGGAAAATCCGCGGCCAGGTGGCGCTCGGCGGCCACATGCCGCGCACCGACAATCTGCCGTACGCCTGGTGGGATTCTCCGAACATCCATTTCTGCACCATCAAGGACTTCCGCGATCTCTGCGATGTCACCGGCGCCAAGATGGAACGCGCGCTGGCGTTGAACGCCTGGGGCACGCCGCTGCGCTTCAATGCGCCGTGGTGGTTCTGGAACCTGTTCGGCGAGCAGGCGGTGTTCCTGCTGAGCCGGCGCGGCTGAGATTGATCGGTCATTTCGTTCCTTCATGTCGCTCAATATTCATTGCCGATTGTGAGCCCGCGGAACTTTTTCAGGCAAATTTCCGTAAATCACTGGGAACTGTGACCGGTCTGTGTTCGAAGGCCGGTCGAGCGGTGGCGCGTTCTTTTTTGCGCCATTGAGCGTTCCGAATTCGCCCCGATCAGATCATCAATACGCCACGCGAGTCCCGAACTTGCGCCCTCCGCGACGCTGCTCGGTGTCGCGCGGGGGCGCATTCAAAAAAACGGGGGACTTCCAGAAATGAAGGTCAAATTGGCTGCGGGATTGCTCGCGCTGGCATTCACCACCGCGGGCGTCGCGCAGGCGTCCCCGAACATGCGTGGCTCGCATGTCACGGGGCAGGAGGGGCAGGCCGCGCGCCCATTGCCGATCGCGCGGGTGGACGCAGTGAAGCCGGCGAAACAGCGCTTCGTGAAGCGCAGCGGACAACGCGCCGAAGCGCGCCATATGACGCTCCGCGAGCGTGAGCGGACCCGCCATCGCCGGGCCGTGGACGCCGAGGATCGCCAGACCGGCCTGCCCGCGCGTGCGCTGACCGTCCACAACGACGGCGATGACCCGGGAATTGAGCTTGTGGCCAATGCCCCGGGCGCGCGCATCGTCGCCGAGGCGCGTCGCTGGATCGGGACGAATCCGACGACCAGACCTACGCTTTGGTGCGCCCGGTTCATGAACTTCGTGCTCGAGCGCCTGGGCCTGCCGGGCACGGCATCGGATGTGGCGAAATCGTTCGCCTCGTACGGCACGCGGCTGCAAGGGCCGAAAGTCGGGGCCATCGCCGTCATGAACCGCGGCAAGAGCGGCGGCCATGTCGGCGTCGTCAGCGGCTTCGACAAGGACGGCGATCCGATCGTGATTTCAGGCAATTACAGCCGCCGTGTCGCAGAAGCGGTGTATGCGCGAAACCGCATCATTGCCTACGTGTCGCCGGAGAGCCTGGAGAACTAGGAACCCATTCGGGCGTAGCGCGTTCGCGGTTGATGGACCAGCGGACCGCCACGGCGCCGGTGCAGGCTCGGGCAAAAGCTCAAGCACCAGCCCAGGCACAAGCCATCGTCGAGACCGACATTCCGGCCCGCCTCGATCGCCTGCCGTGGAGCCGCTTTCACACCCTGGTGGTCGCGGCGCTCGGCATTACCTGGATTCTCGACGGGCTCGAGGTGACGCTGGCGGGCTCGCTCGCAGGCGCCCTGAAGGCGAGCCCGGTGCTGCAATTCTCCAATACCGACGTCGGACTGGCGGCGAGCGCCTATCTCGCCGGCGCGGTTCTCGGCGCGCTGTTCTTCGGCTGGCTCACCGACCGGCTCGGCCGCAAGAAGCTCTTCTTCATCACGCTCTCGGTCTATCTCGTCGCCACCGCTGCGACCGCGCTGTCCTGGAATTTCTGGAGCTTTGCGTTGTTCCGATTTGTGACCGGCGCCGGCATCGGCGGCGAGTATGCGGCGATCAACTCGACAATCCAGGAACTGATCCCGGCGCGGGTTCGCGGCTGGACCGACCTCGTCATCAACGGCAGCTTCTGGATCGGCGCGGCGCTCGGCGCGTTCGGAGCGATCGTGCTGCTCGATCCGGGCGTCATCGACCCCGAATACGGCTGGCGGGTGGCCTTCCTGATCGGCGCGCTGCTGGCGCTGGTGATCTATTTCATGCGGCTGTGGCTGCCGGAGAGCCCGCGCTGGCTCATGACCCACGGCCGTGCCGCGGAGGCCGAACGGGTGGTGCAAGGCATCGAGCAGCGCGTGTTCGCGGACAACTGGCGTCCAATACCTGAGAAGCTCACGCCGGTCAGGCTGCTGGCGCGCACTCACACGCCACTGAAGGAGGTGTTTGCGACCCTGGTTCATCTGCACCGCCGCCGCGCGCTGGTCGGCCTCGCGCTGATGGCATCGCAGGCGTTTTTCTACAACGCGATCTTCTTCACCTATGCGCTGGTGCTGACCGACTTCTACGGCATCCCCTCGAGCCATGTCGGCTGGTACATCCTGCCGTTCGCCGCCGGGAATTTTCTTGGGCCGCTGCTGCTCGGCCGGCTGTTCGACGCGCTCGGCCGCCGCACCATGATCGCGTTCACCTATATCGCCTCCGGCGTGTTGCTGGCGGCAAGTGGATATTTGTTCGCGCAGGGCGTTCTTACCGCCGCGCAACAGACTTTCGCATGGTCGACGATCTTCTTCTTTGCGTCCGCCGCGGCCAGTTCGGCCTATCTCACCGTCAGCGAGACGTTTCCGCTGGAAGTGCGGGCGCTCGCCATCGCGGTCTTCTACGCGATCGGTACCGGTATCGGCGGCATCGCGGGGCCCTGGCTGTTCGGCGCGCTGATCGACACCGGCTCGCGCATGAGCCTGTTCGGCGGCTATCTGCTCGGCGCGGCGCTGATGATCGGCGCGGGCGTGATCGCGGCGCTGTTCGCGGTGCGCGCCGAGCGCCGGCCGCTGGAGACGGTCGCGCGGCCGCTGGGATTCGTCGACTAGGTGCGCAGGGTGCCTCGACTGCAGGCCCAGGTTTGCCGCACCAAGCACTGCGAATTTGGGCATCGCCCCCGGATCCCTGACCCACGCCAGCTGCGTTGCAAAAGGCCGAAGCGGGCTGAAGCACCCGCCCGGGACCGGCCGATTTTCGCCCTGTGCAGCGATCCGCCGAGGGCCGGCCCGCGGATCGCCTCTTTTCAGCGGACCGAAATACCTAAACCAATTCCGCAGTTCCGCGTTGTTGCTGGATGAATTCGCGGATTTTGAAGCCTGGACGGAACGTGTGGCGGGTCGAGCGGGCAGCCCGGGCGGCGGTTCTGATCGACGCGGCTGCCTTTTTCGACGCGGTCCGGCGCGCGTTCCTGCAGGCGGAGCGCCGCATCTTCATCGCCGGATGGGACATCGACAGCCGCACGCGGCTGGTCGGCGAGGGCAACTGCGCCGATGACGGCTTTTCGCCCATGCTCGCGGAATTCCTCTCAGAGATCGTGGCAAACAAGCCCTCGCTGGAGGTCTATCTCCTGCTCTGGGACTTTTCGTTGAACTATGCGGCCGAGCGCGAATTGTTTCCGCGCCTGTCGCTGCAATGGCAGACGCCGCCGCGGGTGACGCTGTGCATGGACAACGCGGTCCCGTTCGGCTCCTCGCAACATCAGAAGCTGATCGTCGTCGATGACGCGCTGGCGTTTTCCGGCGGATTGGACGTGACCGTACGGCGCTGGGATAGCAGCGACCATGCCGCCGACAATCCGGAGCGGGTCGATGCGTCGGGGCAGCCCTATCCGCCGTTTCATGACGTGCAGATGATGGTGGATGGCGAGGCGGCGCAGGCGCTGGCCCAACTGGTGCGCCGGCGCTGGTGCAATGCGCATGGCAGCGAGCCGCCGGTCGAGCCATGCGGCGATCCCTGGCCGCAAGGGTTCGAGCCGCAATTTACGGATGTCGAGATCGGCATTGCGCGGACGCAGCCGGAGTTCGGCAGCCAGGAGCAGGTCAAGGAGGTCGAGACGCTGTTTCTCGATTCGATCGACCGGGCAGAGCGTTCGATCTACATCGAGAACCAGTTCATGACCGCGATGCCGGTCGCGGAGCGGCTGGCGCTCAGGCTGCGCGAGCGTCCGGCACTCGAACTCGTCGCGGTCGAACCCAAGGACTACGACTCGTGGGTCGTTTCGCGCACGCTCGGCGCCGAGCGGGCCCGCTTTCACCGGATGCTCGAGGAGGCCGGCGGCGACCGCGTGCGTCTCGTCTATCCGGCCGTCCGGCAGGGCGGCGCTCGCGCCGACACGATGGTGCATTCCAAGGTGATGATCGTCGATGACCGGTTTCTCCGGGTCGGCTCGGCCAACCTGAACAACCGATCGATGGGCGCGGACACCGAATGCGACCTGGCGATCGAGGCGCGCGATGAAAGCGAGCGGGCGGCGATCGTCGACATCCATCACCGGCTTCTCGGCGATCATTGCGGCGTGTCCGCCGACGCCGTCGCACGGCAGATGCAACCCGGCTCGCTGGTTGCCGCGGTGGATCGGCTGTCCGGCAACGGTCACCGGCTTTGCCGCATCGAATCCGCGGAGCCGGAGCCGAGCGAACTTGCCGAAGTGGTCACGGGGTTGATCGATCCGGAAAAGCCTCTGGCGTCGTCGCGGACCTGGACCCGCGTCCGCGAGGCGCTGTCAGGGCGAACTCCGGTGATCGCGATCCTGCTTCTGGCCGCCGTGATCCTGGCGGGCACCGTGGTGTGGTCGTCGACCGCAGCGTCGGGGCTGGTGACCCGCGAGAGCATCCAGGGATTTCTCACCTCAGTGGCGGAAAGCGGCTGGGCGCCGCTGTGGGTGCTGGCGATCTATGTGACGGGCGGATTGATCGCGTTTCCGGTCGTGGTGCTGATCGCCGCGACCGCCGCGACCTTCGGGCCGCTGTTCGGATTCGCCTATGCGCTGATCGGCGTGCTGGCGAGCGCGCTGGTGACCTTCTTCATCGGCGCGTCGGTCGGCCGAAACGCCGTGCGGTCGCTGCTCGGCACCCGCTGGGACCGGGCGCGGCGTGCCATCGACCGGCGCGGCATTCTTGCGATCGCCGCGATCCGCATGGTGCCGGTCGCGCCGTTCAGCCTGATCAACCTGATTGCGGGCGCCAGCTCGATCTCGGTGCTCGACTATCTGGCTGGCACGCTGATCGGCATGCTGCCCGGCCTGATCGCCATGTCGGTGCTGGGCTACCAGATCACGGCGCTGGTGACGGACTTCTCGGCCAGGAACTTCGCTTTGCTGCTGGCGGGCATCGTTGGCTGGCTCGCGCTGGCATGGAGCGCGCAGGCGCTGGTCGGCCGCGTGCGCGGGCGCGCGTCGTGACGGCCGGTTTCCGCCCCACCGTCCGGGTGATGACGTGGAACATCCACGGCGCCCATGGCCGCAATCCGCGCTTCGACCTCAACCGTGTCATCGCGTTGATCGAGCGCCACAGCCCCGATGTCGTGGCCTTGCAGGAGGTGGACTCGCGCCGGCCGCGCGAGAGCGGGATGGCCGAGCCGTTCGCGATGCTGCAGGAGGCGCTCGGCTTCCACGGCATCGGCGCCAAGTCCATCGTCACCCAGGACGGCGAATACGGCCAGGCGCTGATCAGCCGCTGGCCGATGCGCAACGCGGAGGTGCACGACATCTCGTACCAGGAGCGCGAGCCGCGCCGCGCCATCCGCTGCATGATCGATGCGCCGTGTGGCGCGCTGCGGGTGATCGCGACCCATCTCGGACTGAGCGTCGGTGAGCGCCGCGATCAGGCGCGGGCGCTGCTTGGGCTGATCGGCGAGGCGGCGGTGACGACGGTGGCGATGGGGGACTTCAACGACTGGTTCTGGGCCGGCTCGGTGCGGAAGGTTCTTGCGGCAAGGCTTCCGGCGCGCAGCCGGCACCGGACGTTCCCCTCAATGTTCCCCCTGTTCCGGTTCGACCGGGTGTATTGCAGCCATGCCTCGGCGCTGCTGAGCGTGCGCACCGATCCCGAGGCGCGGCTCTTGTCCGACCATCTCCCGGTGATCGCGGAAATCCGGCCCGGCGGCATTCGAGAATCCCTCGGGCAGCGGGTCGCGCTGGCGGGTTGAGGGCCCGGGCACTCAGGCGGCTTTGGAGATCGCTTCACCGATGCGATCGCCCGCCGCGTTGACAACAACCACGCGCCAGGGAACCGGCCCGGTCTGATGCCGCGACAGATCCCGCGCCATGCGGCGCGCCTCGCGCCGCGCAGCATCATCGTCCGGCAAATCCAGGCCGAACTCGTCCTCGACGCGGATACGTCCTTCGACGTGCAGGAAATAGACAGGCATGACCCTTCAACGGGTACAGGCCTGCCGCGGTTCGCGGCCGTGTCCGGTTTGGTCGACGTAGGGTTAACGCGTCAGGCAAATCGGGAACTTGCGTTCATGCAAATTTAGGACGCCGGACCTTAGCTTGGGGCCACGGCCGGGTGGCGGAGAGGCTACGCAAGAGGCCCGCAAACCTCGTTATCCTTGGTTCGATTCCAAGGCCCGGCCTCCATCCTTCTTCTCTACTCAAGAGAATTTCTGGATTCAGCCGCCGACGGCGTCGCCGACCGCGATCGTGCCGCCCACGATCACCTCGCCGTAGATGCCGCAGTCGCCATGGCCGTAGGTCTTGATCAGCGTGCGCGGAATTTGCAGGTCGCGGATGCCGGTGTCCGGGTCCACCTCGGTTGCGGCGCAGCGCACGATACGCTTGACGATCTTCAGCCGCACGGCTTCGCCGACTGCGATCTCGGCGCCGACCAGGTCGAACTCGCGCCACGCCGGCCAGCCTTCGAGATAGAGATTGCCGCGGAAGCGGAGCGGATGGACCGGAGCGCCGGTGGCGTTCTCCAGATCCGCCACCGAAGCGAGATTGATGATGGACACCACCTTCTTCGCCACGTCCGAGAAGCTGTGACCGGTGGCTTGCAGCACCTTCGGCGGCCCCCGAAGTTCGTCGGCGCAATGCTCCTCGAAGAAATGCTCGATCGCGGCGCGGCCCTCGGGCGTGCGCAGGTTGCCGCGCGCGGCCTCGCGGTTCTCGGCGCGGATGGTCAGCACGTGGCTCTCCGCGTCGAACCGGGTGCGCAGCTCGGCGAGCCGGGCGTTCCGCATCAGCATCAGGAAGCGCTGCTTGGGCAGGTAGGCGGGGTTCGCCGGATCGAAGCCGGAGGGGCCGTTCTCGATGGCATACATGCGGTCGAACGGGACCGCCTTGCCGGCGGCCAGGTCGGTGCGGGCCAGGCTTTCGGGCGAGAGGCCCTTCACCGGGTAGCGGTAGATCGACTGGATTTTCGCGGATACGGCCATGCGGCTTCCGGCCCTTGTTAACGGTCTTTGAGTTGGCCGGGTCGATTGAGGAAAATCAAGGAAATCCCCCTTCCGGACCCTTAAGTTGCTTCTTACATCCGTTTCGGCGGATGCTCGTATGAGGTCCGCGATCCGGGTGCTGCAGCTTGGGCCCGAGGGAGCGATGCATGAATATCGAGAAGTACACCGACCGCGCCCGTGGTTTCATTCAATCGGCGCAGTCCCTTGCCTTGCGCGAGGGGCATCAGCAGTTCACGCCCGAACACCTCTTGAAGGTCCTGCTGGACGATCCGGAAGGATTGGCCGCCGGCCTGATCGACCGTTCTGGCGGCAATTCCCGGCAGGCCCTGCTGGCCGTCGAAGAGGCCCTCGGCAAGATGCCCAAGGTCTCGGGCTCCGGCTCCGGCCAGGTCTATCTCGCGGCCGCGACCGCCCGGCTGTTCGCCAATGCGGAGAAGATCGCGGAGAAAGCCGGCGACAGCTACGTCACGGCGGAGCGGCTCCTGCTGGCGATTGCGCTGGAGAAGGACAGCGATGCGGCGAAAATCCTCGCACGTGCGGGCGCCACGCCGCAGAACATCAATGCCGCTATCGAGCAGTTGCGCAAAGGCCGTACCGCCGACTCGCAATCGGCGGAGAATGCCTATGACGCACTGAAGAAATACGCCCGCGATCTCACCCAGGCCGCCCGCGACGGCAAGCTCGATCCGGTGATAGGCCGCGACGAAGAGATCCGTCGCACGATTCAGGTGCTGTCGAGGCGCACCAAGAACAATCCGGTGCTGATCGGCGAGCCGGGTGTCGGCAAGACCGCCATCGTCGAGGGCCTGGCGCTTCGTATCGTCAACGGCGACGTGCCGGACAGCCTGGAAGACAAGAAGCTGCTGTCGCTCGACATGGGCGCGCTGATCGCCGGCGCGAAATACCGCGGCGAGTTCGAGGAGCGGCTCAAGGCCGTGTTGCAGGAGGTCACGGCCTCGGCCGGCGGCATCATCCTGTTCATCGACGAGATGCACACCATTGTCGGCGCGGGCAAAGCCGACGGCGCGATGGACGCCTCGAACCTGCTGAAGCCCGCGCTCGCGCGCGGCGAATTGCACTGCATCGGCGCGACCACGCTCGATGAATTCAGGAAGCATGTCGAGAAGGACGCGGCCCTGGCGCGGCGCTTCCAGCCGGTATTCGTCAATGAGCCGAGCGTCGAGGACACGGTCTCGATCTTGCGCGGCCTGAAGGACAAGTACGAGCAGCATCACGGCGTCCGCATCACCGACAGCGCGATTGTGTCGGCGGCAACGCTGTCGCACCGCTACATCGCCGACCGCTTCCTGCCGGACAAGGCCATCGACCTTGTCGACGAGGCCGCGGCGCGACTGAAGATGCAGGTCGATTCCAAGCCGGACGAACTCGACTCGATCGACCGCGAAGTTGTGCGGCTGAAGATCGAGCAGGAGGCGCTGAAGAAGGAAAGCGATGCGGCCTCCAAGGAGCGGCTGAAGAAGCTCGAAACCGAGCTTGTGTCGCTGGAAAAGCAATCGGCCGACCTCACCAGCCGCTGGAAGGCGGAGAAGGACAAGCTGTCCGACGCACAGAAGCTGAAGACCGAGCTCGATCAAGCACGCAACGAACTCGCCAACGCGCAGCGTCGCGGCGAGTACCAGAAGGCCGGAGAATTGGCCTACGGCCGCATCCCCGAGCTTGAGAAGAAGCTGAAAGACGTCGAAGGAAAGAACGCCGGCGCCGTCGTGGAGGAGGCGGTGACCGCTGATCACGTGGCACAGGTCGTCTCGCGCTGGACCGGCATTCCGGTCGACCGCATGCTCGAGGGCGAGCGCGAGAAGCTGCTCAAGATGGAGGAGCAGATCGGAAAGCGCGTCGTCGGCCAGGCCGAAGCGGTGCGTGCGGTCTCGACCGCGGTTCGCCGGGCACGCGCCGGATTGCAGGACCCGAACCGGCCGTTGGGCTCGTTCATGTTTTTGGGCCCGACAGGCGTCGGCAAGACCGAGCTGACGAAGGCTCTGGCGGAGTTCCTGTTCGACGACGAGGCCGCGCTCATCCGCATGGACATGTCAGAGTACATGGAGAAGCATTCGGTCGCCCGCCTGATCGGCGCGCCGCCGGGCTATGTCGGCTACGACGAGGGCGGCGCGCTCACCGAAGCGGTGCGGCGACGGCCGTATCAGGTCGTGCTGTTCGACGAGATCGAGAAGGCGCATCCGGACGTGTTCAACGTCCTGCTGCAGGTGCTCGACGACGGCCGGCTCACCGACGGGCAGGGCCGTACGGTCGACTTCCGGAACACGCTCATTGTAATGACGTCGAACCTCGGCTCCGAGCACCTGGTGAACCAGCCGGAGGGGCAGGACACCGAGGCGGTGCGCGATCTGGTGATGGGCGAGGTGCGGGCGAACTTCCGCCCTGAATTCCTCAACCGCGTCGACGAGATCATTCTGTTCCACCGTCTGAAGCGGGACAACATGGGCAGCATCGTCGACATCCAGATGAAGCGGCTCGGCAAGCTCCTCGACGAGCGCAAGATCGAGCTGAAGCTCGACGCCAAGGCGCGCGACTGGCTGGCCGAGAAGGGCTACGACCCGGCCTATGGCGCGCGTCCCTTGAAGCGCGTGATCCAGAAGTCGCTGCAGGATCCGCTCGCCGAGTTGATCCTGTCCGGCAAGGTCAAGGACGGCGAGACGGTCGCGGTGTCCGCCAACAAGCAGGGCGTGACGTTCAACGGGCAGTTGGCGCAGCAGGCGGCGTAAGCCGTCTCGGCAAGCCCGTTGTGGACCGATACACTCGGCGCGCGATTCGACATCGCGCGCTGAGGCCTTCCATGAGCTACGCCCAATCCGTGTTGCAGCCCGGCGAGACTATCGTCGCGACGGGCCGCCTCCACTGGATCATCTACGATTGGGCGATCCTGTCCCTGATCTTCGGCACAGTGCTGCTCATTCTGGAATTCCGCTATCTGCCCGACCACCACAGCCTGACCGCGGTCACGGCGATCCTGTTCGGTGCTCTGTTCGTGATATTCTTCGCCTATTCGTGGTTCATCCGCTGGATCACCGAGTTCGCGGTGACCAACCGGCGCGTTATTTCCAAGCGCGGTTTCATCTGGCGCGCCACCGAAGAGATGAACATGGACAAGGTCGAAACGGTGGACGTCGGCCAGTCGATTCCGGGCCGGGTGTTCGACTACGGCACCATCCGGATCATGGGCACCGGCGGCACCAACGAGATCTACGTGCGCCGCATCGCCGCGCCGTTCAAACTGCGCAACGCGATCATTGCGCGATAGTGACAGAGATAGCGGAAAGGCCCGTCAGCGCACGGATGCGGCCGCCGCGCGGGCGAGGATGCCGTCGTAGCGGTTCGCGCTCGCACCGCTGGTATCGGGCTATGCATAATCCACTCGCTTGCTCCTGCCGTCGAGCATCGGGACACCTATCTTTTCAACCGCTTGCTTGAAATTGTTGCGCAATTGCAACATGCGGCCGATGCGTCCGGATGGTTCCATTTTGAAGTGGTTCCGTCGCTGCCTTCGCGTCACACTCGATGGCGGGTAGGGGGCGTTCGATGCGTATTGTCACATCGGTTGCTTTAGTGCTTTCGCTCTTGCTTGGCGGTTGCACTGTCATTGAACAGGAATTGAAGAACCGCGGCGGTTATCTCGACTACGTCATCGACCGGCATTGGATGAAGGCCGATTCGAAAGGCATGCGCGCGTTGCGCGCGTTCGCGATTCAGGTTTCGCTGGCACGCATTGCCTCTGTCGCTGCAAAGAACGATGAAGACCGGCAGCTGTTGGCCTCCCGCATCGGCAAGCTGACGCCACGCTTCCTGCCGATTTACTTTTGCGCATATGACACCAACCCGCTGGGCGTGCCCGGAGCGGAGCGGGATCCGTGCTTCTACTACGACAGCGCCATGGTCGAGTATTCGACCGGTCTGTTCGATCTCGCGATGGTCGCGTTGCCGGTCGAGGACGCAAAAAAACTGATCAACTCGGTCGCTGGAAGCGTTGTCAATCCGATCAACATCATCGAAGTGCTGGATTTGCTGCTGGCGATCGGGAAGGACGCGATCAAGTACGGCCGCGTCGTCGGCGCGCTTTATCGTGACACGGTTGAACTCGAGGTCCAGTTGTGGTTGTCGACTCCGGAGATCGATTACCGGAGTCCGACCAACCGGGTCACTCGCGAAGATATTGCGAGGCTGAAGGAGATTTACGAACGCCGGAATGATGACTTCCCGGCCTGGCTCGCCGAAATCGAGGTGCTGAGGGGCCGGGGTTTGGAGCCGGTGCCCCATCCGAAGTTCTTTGCCGAACTCAGCGTGCTGATGAAATACGTTTGCGGCCTCATTACCAAAGAACCTGATGCGTTGAAGCAGTGCGTCACGGCTTTGCCGTTGCCGGAGCCGAACGTCGTATTCCACGCGTTGCGCCGTTCCGGGAATGCGATGAGATTGGCCCCGGGTCAAAGGATTGTCGGCCCCTCCCGCCCGATCCAAGTTGAGCAGGAGAAAAAGCAGCAGGTTGATACAGCATCGGCAGACCTGATCCGGCCATTCTGGCGGCCAACCGTGCCGCGGTTGAGAAGTGGCTGACCGACAATGGGATCGCCATTTCGGTGACGAGGTTCCTGCAGGAGCCGGGCCAGGAGAACAACCGCCAGCGGATGATCCAGGAACTCGGCATTCAGCCGGGCCAAACGTCAACGTCGCCGCCTGCAACAACATCGCCGGCGCCTGCATCGTCGGCGGACCTGATCCGGCTGTTCTGGCGGGCCAACCGCGCCGCGGTTGAGAAGTGGCTGACCGACAATGGGATCGCCATTTCGGTGACGAGGTTCCTGCAGGAGCCGGGCCAGGAGAACAACCGCCAGCGGATGATCCAGGAACTGGGCATTCAGCCGGGCCAAACGTCAACGTCGCCGCCTGCAACAACATCGCCGGCGCCTGCATCGTCGGCAGACCTGATCCGGCTGTTCTGGCGGGCCAACCGCGCCGCGGTTGAGAAGTGGCTGACCGACAATGGGATTGCCGCTTCCGTGACGAAGTTCCTGCAGGAGCCGGGCCAGGAGAACAACCGCCAGCGGATGATCCAGGAACTCGGCATTCAGCCGGGCCAAACGTCAACGTCGCCGCCCGCAACAACATCGCCGGCGCCTGCATCATCGGCAGACCTGATCCGGTCATTCTGGCGAGCCAACGATACCAACCGGGCCAAGGTTCAGAAATGGCTGAACGATAAGGGGGTCACCAGTTCGGTGACAAACTTCCTTCTGCAGCCGACCGAGGAGGACAATCGCCAGAAGATGATCAAGGAACTGGACATCAAGTAAACGTCAGGAGCGATGAATGGCGGAGATCGAGACCATTCCGAATGTGCCGGATGCGCAGTTGCAGGTGGTCCTGGGTGACTTGAAGTTCGAGGGACTGGAAGTCGTCGAGGCGGCCAAGCAGGCTGACGGCTCCTGGACATTTAAGGTGCGCAGGGCCTCGAAGCCGCAGACCGGAACTCCGCCGGTGGCAAAGGCCGTTGTGCCGCCCGAATGGATGCCCAATTGCACCATGAAGCGGATCATCTGTCATTGGACGGCAGGCGGCTACCGTGCGGGCGATCACGATCGGGAGTGCTACCATATCCTCGTCGAAGGCGATGGCAGGCTGGTCCGAGGCGATCACAGCATCGACGATAACGTCAGCACCGGCGATGATGACTACGCCGCGCACACGCTGGGCTGTAACACCCAATCGATCGGCATTTCGGTCTGCTGCATGGCAAACGCGGAGGAATCGCCGTTCAAGACCGGTCCTTGTCCGATGACGCGCGAACAATGGGAGGTGCTGGCACAGGTCGCGGCACAGCTCGCCAAGCGATGATGGCATCCCGGTGACGCGAACGAGTCGATTCTAGGCCATGGCGAGGTGCAGGACCTGCTCAACAAAGCGCAGAAGCAAAAATGGGATCCGCTGGTCCTGCCATGGGAGCCAGGCACACCTAAACGGACGGTCGGCGATCGTTTTCGGGCGCGCGTTGCCGAACTGCTGGCAGGAAGTTGAAACAGTCCCGTTAGGCGGATGCCTCGATACATGCGTCCGATGCTTCGCGTAGATACGCCAACAGGGGGAATGCGACATGCTCGACGAAATCCTTCCAGACGTTGCCCTGGACCAACTGCAAACGGTGTTGGGGGACTACGAATTCGAGGGTTACGCCGTCATCGAGGTCAAGCCGCAGCTTGGTGGTCTCTGGACCATTGTCGCGCGAAAGAATGCTGCGAATGGCGCGCCGCAGACACCCACCAGCAACGACGCAGTTCAGCCCGACACACCGCAGCAGGGTCAACAGACTCCGGCGCCACAACAAACTCCGGCGCCACAACAGACTCCGGCACCACAGCAGACCCCGGCACCACAGCAGACCCCGGCGCCACAGCAGGCCCCTGCGCCTCAGCAGGCTGGAGCGCCGATGAAGCTCGGGCCTCGCGGCGAGAGGCTGATCAAGGCGTTCGAGAGCTGTTTCAAGGCTGCCGGGGGCGGCAAATTCCACGCCTATCTGGACGCCGTGGGGGTGCCCACAATTGGATGGGGTCATACAAACCATCTCGGGCGCCAGTTCGATATGGGTGCGGTCTGGACGCAGGCAGAGTGCGACGCAGAGTTCCGGAGCGACATGGCGGTGTTCGAGGGGCATGTGCGGAAGCTGGTGAAGGTGCCCCTCAACCAGTCTCAATTCGATGCGTTGGTGTCGTTTGCTTACAATTGCGGGAACGGAAACCTCGCCAAATCGACGCTGCTCAAGAAAGTCAATTCGCAAGATTTCAGCGGCGCGCAGCAGGAATTCGGCAAATGGGTCAAAGCTGGCGGAAAGACATTGAACGGACTGGTGCGCCGGCGAAAATACGAAGCGCGTCTTTTCGGCGGCGCGGATGATTTGACCTATCCTCCCTGAAAACTCAGGTCCGGCACGTTCACCTTGCCGCCGCTTCGTCCTGGCGCGCCGCGACCGGAGTTGGCGTCCGGGCAGGGGATTGAGCCGGTTCAACCGTTTCCGATTGCGCTCCGCAACGCGATCACCGCGAAATGGAAATCCGGGACGATCTGATCAGCGCGCGGGCGCCGCCGCCGCGCCCTGCGCGACGCGCGGCGCCGAGCGCGCGAGGATGCCCTCGTAGCGGTCGCGCTCGCGCTCGAAGCTCGTCGAGCATCGGGCCGTCGAGCACGCGGCCGCGCGGCAGCTTCACGCGCAGCGGATCGACGAAGCGGCCGTTGACCAGGATCTCGTAGTGCACGTGCGGGCCGGTCGAGAGCCCGGTCGAGCCGACATAGCCGATCACCTGGCCCTGGCGCACGCGGGCGCCGGGCTGCGTCGAGCGGGCGAACGCGGTCATGTGGCCGTAGGCGGTCTCGTAGCCGTTGGAATGGCGGATGCGGACATACTTGCCGTAGCCCGATTCCCAGCCGACTTTCTCGACGGTGCCGTTGCCGGATGCATAGATCGCAGTGCCGAGCGGTGCCGCCCAGTCCACGCCGGTGTGCATCTTGGTGTAACCCAGCAGCGGATGGTTTCGCGAGCCGAAGCCGGAGCGCATGATGCCGGAGGCGAGCGGCTTTCTCACCAGGAATTTCTTCGCGCTCTTTCCGGTCTCGTCGTAGTAGTCGACGATGCTGTCGTCGGTGGTCTGGAAGCGGTAGTACCTGCGCTGCTCGCCGCCCGTCTGGAGCGAAGCGAAGAACACGTCGTTCTTGGTCTCGCTGGAGGCCGCGGAGTCTTCGTCGGCGGCGAACAGCACGTCGAACGAGTCGCCCGGCTGCGCCTTGCCCTGGAAATCGACGTCGTAGGAGTAGATGCGGATCAGCGCCTCGATGACGGGCTTGGGAATGTTGTTGCGCAGCGCGGTCTCGTAGATGCTCTGGTAGAGCCGCATGGCCTTGCCGTCGTCTTCGTCGTCGCTGGGCTCGGCCACCACCGTGTTCATGCTGGCGACGTCCACCGAGACGTAGCGGTCCGCGTCCGAGAGCGCGACCACCGCTTCGACCGTGCTGTCGCCCATGACGATGACGCGGATCGGCCGCTGGCGCGCGCCCTCGCCGGTGGCGAGGATGCGGAGCTTCTGTCCTTCCTTGAGCCCGTTCTTGCGGCCGCGCGGGCCGAGCGCGGATGCGATCGCGGAAATCTCGTCGGGCAGCGCGCCGATCTCCTTGAGGATCGAACTCGATGCTCTCGCCCTTCTTCACCGTCACCGCGCGCTCGCTCCAGGCGTTGCCGCCGGTCGCCTGCCCGGCGGTCTTCGGCAAGAGCGTGATGTTTTCCGGAACGATCCGGGTCTCGAAACCGGCGTAAGGATCGGGCGAGCCGTCGGCCGCGTAAGCGAGCGGAGCGGGACTTCCCGGCGGCAGGCTCGCGACCTGGTAGCGGGCGCCGCCACCGGTCCAGTTCGCGGTGTCGCGCACGCGGGCGACGATCTCGTCGACCGGAAGGGCGCCCGCGAGCTTGGTGCGCGGCAGGATCAGCGCCAGCTCACGCGTCACGTAGGAGACTTCGGCATCGGGCTCGGCGCCGGCCTGCTCGTCCATCGCGACGCCGTCGGCGCCGGCCTGCGCCAGCATCTTCTGCGCGTTGAACGGCGGCACGCTGGACGCGTATTCGGTGCTGGTCAGCACGAGGTTCGCGGAGATGCGGTGATACGGGCGCACGCGCACCACCTCGCGGTCGCCGACCTTGACGGTGGTGCTGATGCGGACCAGCTGGCGCTGGCCGCTCGACTCGCTGACCGGCGGCAGGCGGTCGGCCTTGCGGGTGAGCTTCTCGCCCATGCCGCCGATGGCGCCGCGCAGCGCGCTTTCGACCCGCTCGGGAATGGTGGCGAAGTTGGTCTCGCCGTCGAGCGACGCAAAGACGGCGCCGCCCATCAGAGCCGCGCCGCACACGCCGGTGAGAATCGTGCCGGAGAACCACTGCACCGAGATGCGACGGCGATCGATGACGTTGCCGTTGCCGCCGTCGACTGAAAGCGGCGGCTCGTTGCCCAGGTCTATGGCCAGGGATTCCGCTCCGTTCCGACGATGCGTGCGCGGCCTGGCTTGATCCAAAACCCGATCCCCTGAACGTCAAAGCACTTCAAGCGACGTACGGCTCATTTGAAGTACTGCGGTCCCCACCGCTCCGGTCCTGCCCAGACCGAATCCGGAGGTGACGATGCCGTGCCGCCTGTGCTCCGGTCAATGACCGGTCCGGTGGCGCGGCCCAAATGGCCGACGGTGCTTGAAAGGGCTCCCCTGCAGTCCCGATGTGCAAAGAACGGCGGAGGAATGTGGCTCAAGTGCGGCGCAGCGAGGAGGCTTTGCACAGCGGCCGAGTTGTTAAAAACGGCTTAAATGCTGCAATCGCGAGCAATTTCGCGGCGTGCGTTTTCGGACTTTTCTCGGTTGACAACACCTGTGTGTCGCCCATATAACCCCGGTCATACGGCGCGCCGCCCGCTATCGGCGCGATGGCGCGCCTCTGAAGCTCCTCACTTTCGTGTGGGATAGATCTCCGAGAAGACGTCGGGGGTTTCGCTTCGTCGGCTTTCTGACAGGCTTCTGGCCGGTCGGGGAGAGGAAACCGCAGGGTTTCCGGGCTGTTTGACAGGTGAATCGGAAGAAAGAGAAACGTGGACGGCGGAGTCCTTGCGGACCGCCACCTCGGAAAGGGCAACCTTTTTGCGGTGCGGTCATGGAAGAGACTTTGGCGGTCAACGTTTAAGGTACATCGCTGAATGCTTGTCTTTGTGGGCGCAAGCCTGCGGAGGCGATCAATCAGTGGGTGGACCTCGTCAAAACGTGTGATCTGCCAGAATCAATCTCATCCAACTTGAGAGTTTGATCCTGGCTCAGAGCGAACGCTGGCGGCAGGCCTAACACATGCAAGTCGAGCGCCCCGCAAGGGGAGCGGCAGACGGGAGAGTAACACGTGGGAACGTACCCTTCAGTTCGGAACAACCAAGGGAAACTTTGGCTAATACCGAATACGTCCGTAAGGAGAAAGATTTATCGCTGAAGGATCGGCCCGCGTCTGATTAGCTAGTTGGTGGGGTAATGGCCCACCAAGGCGACGATCAGTAGCTGGTCTGAGAGGATGATCAGCCTCACTGGGACTGAGACACGGCCCAGACTCCTACGGGAGGCAGCAGTGGGGAATATTGGACAATGGGCGCAAGCCTGATCCAGCCATGCCGCGTGGATGATGAAGGCCCTAGGGTTGTAAAGTCCTTTCGGCGGGGAAGATAATGACGGTACCCGCAGAAGAAGCCCCGGCTAACTTCGTGCCAGCAGCCGCGGTAATACGAAGGGGGCTAGCGTTGCTCGGAATCACTGGGCGTAAAGCGCACGTAGGCGGACTCCTAAGTCGGTGGTGAAATCCTGGAGCTCAACTCCAGAACTGCCTTCGATACTGAGAGTCTCGAGTCCGGGAGAGGTGAGTGGAACTGCGAGTGTAGAGGTGAAATTCGTAGATATTCGCAAGAACACCAGTGGCGAAGGCGGCTCACTGGCCCGGTACTGACGCTGAGGTGCGAAAGCGTGGGGAGCAAACAGGATTAGATACCCTGGTAGTCCACGCCGTAAACGATGGATGCTAGCCGTTGGCAGGCTTGCCTGTCAGTGGCGCAGCTAACGCATTAAGCATCCCGCCTGGGGAGTACGGTCGCAAGATTAAAACTCAAAGGAATTGACGGGGGCCCGCACAAGCGGTGGAGCATGTGGTTCAATTCGAAGCAACGCGCAGAACCTTACCAACCTTTGACATGTCCCGTATGGGTACCAGAGATGGAACCCTTCAGTTCGGCTGGCGGGAACACAGGTGCTGCATGGCTGTCGTCAGCTCGTGTCGTGAGATGTTGGGTTAAGTCCCGCAACGAGCGCAACCCTCGCCCTTAGTTGCCATCATTCAGTTGGGCACTCTAAGGGGACTGCCGGTGATAAGCCGCGAGGAAGGTGGGGATGACGTCAAGTCCTCATGGCCCTTACAGGTTGGGCTACACACGTGCTACAATGGCGGTGACAATGGGATGCAATGGAGCAATCCTGCGCAAATCTCAAAAAGCCGTCTCAGTTCGGATTGCTCTCTGCAACTCGAGAGCATGAAGTTGGAATCGCTAGTAATCGCAGATCAGCACGCTGCGGTGAATACGTTCCCGGGCCTTGTACACACCGCCCGTCACACCATGGGAGTTGGTTTTACCTGAAGACGGTGCGCTAACCGCAAGGAGGCAGCCGGCCACGGTAGGATCAGCGACTGGGGTGAAGTCGTAACAAGGTAGCCGTAGGGGAACCTGCGGCTGGATCACCTCCTTTCTAAGGATGATCCTTCAGAGACTCCTCACGAGTTTCTATCGGATCTCTTAGAGACATCAGGGCCAACCGGTTTCAGGATCGGTTAGGTCCATTGGCAGGACACCGCCGTCTTCTTTTCTCTTTCTTTCATGGACGAGCCCGTGCCGTTCTTTATCCATCCGGGATAGAGGCCGGACGGTCTTTGGGCTGTGGGGTTCTATGACCTCGCGGCTTTGGGGGCTTGTAGCTCAGTTGGTTAGAGCGCGCGCTTGATAAGCGTGAGGTCGGAAGTTCAAGTCTTCCCAGGCCCACCACTTTTTCAAGCGCGTCTTCAACGGGGCCATAGCTCAGCTGGGAGAGCGCCTGCTTTGCAAGCAGGAGGTCGTCGGTTCGATCCCGTCTGGCTCCACCAAGCTTCAGTGCAAGCTTTGGAGCGGATGACGGTCGATCGGTTTGATCGAGATCTCGCGCTTCCCTTCCCGAACACTCGTCCATGCATCTGAATTTGTATCGCGTTGGTCTTCGATCACGCGATGCAGGTTGTCTGACATCGTGAAGAGGAGATCGATCCGCAGTTGTACGCAGTGATGAGCTGCGGCCGACACCCATATCTAGGCGCGCTTGACCGCACGCCTTCGCGGACCGATCTCGAAGCAAGCTGGTCTTTCTGTCAGTGCCCAAACCACATGAGCTTCTTTCGTTGCCAGGTAACACTGGCGATGCGGGTGTTTGTGGGGTCACCTGCCGAGGTGAGTGGGCATTGATGATGAGAGCGATCAAGTGCCTTAAGGGCGTTCGGTGGATGCCTTGGCGCTGAGAGGCTATGAAGGACGTGCTACGCTGCGATAAGTCACGGGGAGCTGCGAAGAAGCTTTGATCCGTGAATTTCCGAATGGGGAAACCCACCTCCGATAACGGAATTCCGAGACCATGTGAGCCAGGTGCACAGCCTGATTCACGACGGGATCGGATTCGTCTGACCGCCTTGCATCATCTCGCTCGAAAGGGTGAGGCGGTGTGTGGTTTCGGACTTCCGTTATCAAAAGGAGGTATGTGATCTCTGAATAAAATAGGAGATTTCAAGCAAACCCGGAGAACTGAAACATCTCAGTACCCGGAGGAAAGGACATCAACCGAGACTCCGCTAGTAGTGGCGAGCGAAAGCGGACCAGGCCAGTGATAATCCAAAGACAACCGGAAACGTTTGGAACGACGTGCCTTAGTGGGTGACAGCCCCGTACGGGTAACGCGATGGATTATCCTTGAGTAAGGCGGGACACGTGCAATCCTGTCTGAACATGGGGGGACCACCCTCCAAGCCTAAGTACTCCTCAGCGACCGATAGCGAACAAGTAC
>CAWHLG010000011.1:0-15000 GCA_963830015.1 uncultured Alphaproteobacteria bacterium | reverse complement strand
GCCATTCTCCCCTGCGCGGAAGTCCTGACCTGCTGTCGCCGCCAAACTGGAACGTGAGCGCCTTTTCCTGATGTTGCGAGTGGCCGAGGATGACCGGGCACAATTCGCGGCGATGACCACCGTATGTGCAGACGATTTGCTGGCGGCTGCGCATGGCGCGTTCGAACAACTCATAGGTCGAGCTGGGCATGGCCCTCACCTTCGAGCGGTGTATATAGGCCGCCATCCGCGCCACGGCCACGGCCGGGCCGGCGCAAACTTGCCACCCTTACACGCCTGTTGGTACTTGCGTATCTTTGGTCAGCTGCACTTTGGAGAATCCCATGCCCACCAACCGCGTCCACCGCATCGCCGTCATCCCGGGAGACGGCATCGGCAAGGAGGTCGTGCCGGAGGGCATGCGCGTGCTGGAAGCGGCGGCCAAAAAATTCGGTTTTGAGCTGCGCAGCGACGATTTCGATTTCGCCTCCTGCGACTACTACGAAAAGCACAAGAAGATGATGCCGGACGACTGGAAGGAGCGGATCGGCAAGCACGACGCGATCTACTTCGGCGCAGTCGGCTGGCCGGCCAAGGTGCCGGATCACGTCTCGCTGTGGGGCTCGCTCATCCTGTTCCGCCGCGAGTTCGACCAGTACGTCAACCTGCGCCCGGTGCGGCTGATGCCCGGCGTGCCGTCACCGCTGGTGGGGCGCAAGCCCGGCGACATCGACTTCTGGGTCGTGCGCGAGAACACCGAGGGCGAGTACTCGGCGATCGGCGGCCGCATGTTTCAGGGCACCGAGCGCGAGGTCGTGGTTCAGGAGACGGTGCTGTCGCGCATCGGCGTCGACCGCGTGCTGAAATTCGCGTTCGAGCTGGCCCGCAAGACACCAAAGAAGCATCTGACCTCCGCGACGAAATCGAACGGCATCGCCATCACCATGCCGTACTGGGACGAGCGGGTCGAGGAGATGGCGAAGCAGTTCCCCGACATCAAGTGGGACAAGTACCACATCGACATCCTCACCGCGCTGTTCGTGCTGAAGCCCGACCGCTTCAACGTGGTGGTGGCGTCGAACCTGTTCGGCGACATCCTGTCGGATCTCGGGCCGGCCTGCACCGGCACCATCGGCATCGCGCCGTCCGGCAACATCAACCCGGAGCGGAAATTCCCCTCGGTGTTCGAGCCGGTGCACGGCTCTGCGCCGGACATCGCAGGCCAGGGTATCGCGAACCCGATCGGCCAGATCTGGTCCGGCGCGATGATGCTCGAGCATCTGGGCGAAACCGAAGCCGCCGCCGCGATCGTCAAGGCGATCGAGAAGGTGCTGGCAGAGCAAAAGCTCCGCACCCGCGATCTCGGCGGGCCGGCCGACACCGTCGCTTGCGGCAAGGCGGTCGCCGACGCGCTCGGCTAGCCGGGCCGCGCGTCACTCCAGAAGCTTCTTGTCCTTCGACAGCGCGTTCTCGATCCACGGCACGATCACCAGCAGCACCAGCGCGACGGGCACCGCGACGGCGACGCTGCGCCATTCGCCGAGCCCGCAGGCGACGCCGAGCGCCGCGGTGACCCAGACGGTCGCCGCGGTGGTCAGTCCCTCCACCATCTTGGTCCTGGCGTCGCGCAGGATGACACCCGCGCCGATGAAGCTGATGCCGGTCATCACGCCCTGGATGATGCCCTGGACCACGCGGCTTGCGGCGTCCGGGTTTTCGGCCATGCCGGGAAACTGAATGCCTGAGACGGCGACCGTCGCGGTCCCCAGCCCGACGAGACCGAGCGTCCGTGCGCCGATCGGCTTGTTGTGCAGATCGCGGTTGATGCCGATCAGCACGCCCATGATCGCCGCGGCGCTGAGGCGGAGCGCAATGTCATCGAAGTCGAGCACCATGATTGGTCTGCCTTGGGGGGTGTTTCGGAAATGCCCTTCGGTCGCAGGCGCGAAGGGGCCCTGTTCAACACGGCACGGACGGCCCGTGTTCCCTGCGCGTGGCAATGCGCCGCGCTGCGCAGGTTCTCAAGCGCTTGGCGCGCCTGTCTTTTTGCCGGGCTTTCGTCGATAGTGCTCAAAACGATCCCGGGGAGGAAAAGGATGAATGTCCGCGTTGTGCTTCTGAGCGGTTTCGTGCTTTCGCTGGGTGCCGCGGCTGGTCCCGCAACCGCGCAGGACTGGCCTACCAAGCCCATCACCATCGTCTCGGCGCAGGCCGGCGGCGGCGCGAGCGACACCATCGGCCGCATGGTTTCCGAGCGGCTGCAGGCAGCGCTGGGCCAACCGGTCCTGATCGAAAGCCGGCCCGGCGCCAGCGGCAATGTCGGCGCGGCAGCCGTCGCGCGTGCTGCGCCCGACGGCTACACGCTGATGATCGGCACCGACGCGATGATGACGTCGAACGTGCACCTGTTCAAAAGCATGCCGTTCGATCCGGTGAAGGACTTCGCGCCGATCACCAACGGCGGCGCCAACATCATCGTGCTGGCGGTGCATGCCGACCTGCCGGTGAAGTCGGTGGCGGAACTGGTCGCCCACGCCAAGGCCAACCCCGGCAAGCTGCAGTTCGGCTCCTCGGGTGTCGCGTCGCCGCATCATCTGGCCGGCGAACTGTTGAAGATCAAGACCGGCATCGACATCGTGCACGTGCCCTATCGCGGCGGCAGCCTTTCGGCGAACGACCTGGTCGGCGGCCATATCGCCGTTGCGTTTCTCAGCTACTCGTCGGCGGCGCCGGTGCTGCCGACCGGCAAGATCAGGATTGTCGGCGTGGTCGAAAAGGCTCGCTACGCGGCGATCCCGAACGTGCCGACGGTCGCGGAAACCGTTCCGGGATACGAGATGACGTCATGGCTCGGCTTTTTCGCGCCGGCCGGAACGCCGCGCCCGATCGTTGCGCGGCTGAACGCCGAACTCGTGAAAATCCTCAATGTCGACACGGTGAAGGAGCGGCTTGGGTCACTCGGGCTTTCGGTCGCGGCCGGCACGCCGGAAGCTCTCGCCGAGACCGTGCGCAACGGCATCGCGGTGCGCGGCGATCTGATCAAGGCCGCCAAGATCGAGCCGCAGTAGCACTCCGCCGTTATTCCGGGGCGCGCCCATAAGCGCGTTTACGCGCGTTTTCGACGCGCTGTGGGCGCGAACCCGGAATCCAGCTTTGGAGGAAGTCCCTGTCTGTCTGGATTCCGGTTCACGCGCTCGCGCGCGTGCCCCGGAATGACGGCGGGGCTAGCCCGCCAGCCACACCGCGTCGGAGCCGAGCTCCGGCCAGCCGATGGCGCGGCTGGCCTTTTTCGCCGCGTCCGCGCCGGGCAGCTTCGCGTCCCAGCGCGCCGCGGTGATGCGCTGGCCGTTGAACGAAGCGGACGCGTCCGACAAAAGCCAGACGACCGGCGGGCCCATGATCTCCGGCCGCAGCATCTTGGTGCGATCCCACCCGGACTCGTCGGCGATCAGCGGCGTGTCGGTTGGGCCGCCGGGCACCAGGACGTTGCAGGTGACAGGGCCGTCCTTCAGCTCCGACGCCCATACCGCCGACATGGACTCGAAGGCTGCCTTCGCGGCGCCATAGGGCAGCACGCGCAGCATCGTCAGATAGCTCGTGGTGTTGTTGACGATGCGGCCGAAGCCCGCGGCCTGCATCATCGGCAGAGCCGCGCGGACCAGTGTCGCGGGAGCCCGCACGAACACGCCGAAGAAGCGGTCGTAGATCTCCGGCGTGAGCTCCGCGATGCCGGGATGCCGCACCTCCGCGTCGGGGCGGATCGAGCTCTGCCCGACGCCGGCATTGTTGATCACGGCTTCGACCGTCCCGAAGCGCTCGCGCGCGGTTTCCACCGCCCGCAGGCAGCCGCTCTCCTGGGTGAGGTCGGCATGGATCGCGTGCAACCGCTCATGACCGCCGCACAGTGCTTTCAGTCGTTCGAGCGAACCGAAGTCGCGGTCCACCGCGGCGACCTTGTGACCGTCGGCCAGCAGCGCCTGCGTCATCACCCGGCCGAGGCCGCCGGCGGCGCCGGTCAGCAGCACGGCGCGGCTCGGATTGGCCAAAGCTGGACTGGCCATGCGCTTTCCTCCCTGCGGCGAAGCCGAAAGCCTATTGGCCGGGCGATACGATTGTCGAGTATGCTCCGCCCGAAATCACGGAGCGTCCAAGGAACGTCTATGAGTTTGCAGATCTACGGCATCGCCCGCACCCGCGCATTTCGCGCGCTCTGGATCGCGAAAGAGCTCGGCATCGACTACGAGCACCTGCCGATCGAGATCGGCGACGCCGGTGCGCGCACGCCGGAGTTCCTCGCGATCAATCCGAACGGCCGGCTGCCGGTGATCGTCGACGGCGATTTCGTGCTGTTCGAGTCGCTGGCGATCACCATGTATCTCGCCAAGAAGCATTCGCCCGGAAAGCTCTATCCCGCCGCGCTCGAAGGCGAGGCGCGGACCTGGCAATGGAGCCTGTGGGCCGTCACCGAGGTGGATCGCGGCGTCAACATCTGGTCGCTGCACGCGGTGCGGCTGCCGGAGGCAGAGCGCGATGCCGGCAAGCGCGAGGAGGCGCTGAAGGTGCTGGTCGCGCCGTTCCGGGTGCTCGACGCGGCTGTTTCGAAGCAGCCCTATCTGATCGGCAACGAGTTCACCGTTGCCGACCTCAATGTCGCCGCCGTCATCAGCCGCGCGGTCGACATGGATTTAAGCGCATCGCCGAACCTGAAAGCATGGCTCAACCGCTGCCTCGACCGGCCGGCTGCGCGCGAGGCGCTGGCGCTGAAGTCGCAGGCCGACAAGGGGACGCCGGCCGATGTCACGCGCCGGATCGCCCGGATCAACCGGCTGTAACATGGCGTTGCCAGGCCAGCCGCCCGCGCATCTGGCGCAGACCATCGGACAGGCGGTGGCGCTGCATCAGCAGGGCCGTCTCGACGAGGCCGAGAAGCTCTATGCGCGGGCGCTGAAGCTGGAGCGCGACAATTTCGACGCGCTGCATCTGCTTGGGCTGCTCAACCACCAGCGCGGCAAGGCGGGCGAGGCGCATCGCCTGATCACGGCTGCCCTCAAGGTCAATCCGAAATCGACCGACGCGCTCGCCAATCTCGCCATGGTGCTGATTGCGCTGAAGCGCGCGCCCGAGGCGCTCGCCGCGGCCGACAGGGCGCTGGCGGCGGCGCCAGGCCATCCCGACGCGCTGAACAACCGCGGCAACGTGCTGCTCGAGCTCAAGCGCGCGGAGGAGGCGGTCGCCGCGTTCGACGCGGTGCTCAAGGCAAACCCGCGCCACCCTCAGGCGCTCGTCGGTCGCGGCAATGCGCTCACGGAACTGGGCCGCGCCGACGCAGCGATCGTCGACTACGACGCGGCGCTCGGGCTTGTGCCGAACCACCCGCTCGCGCTCTACAACCGCGGCAATGCGCTGCGGCTGTTGGGCCGGGAGCCTGAGGCGATTGCCGCCTATGACCGGGCGCTCGCCGGCGCGCCGCAGCACCTCAACGCCTGGCTCAACCGCGGTCATGCGCTCGCCGCGCTCAACCGGCATCGCGACGCGGTCGCGAGCTACGACCGGGCTCTGGCGTTGCAGCCCGACCATGCCGACGCGCATTTCAACGCGGCGCTGTCGCTCTTGACGGTCTGCGACTATGCGCGGGGATTGAAGGAATACGAATGGCGGTGGAAGCGAACCGGGATGACGGGACGGAAGGAATTCCGGCGGCCGCCATGGCTCGGCGAAACGCCGCTCGGCGGCAAGACCATCGTGCTGCATGCCGAGCAGGGGCTCGGCGACACCGTGCAGTTCGCGCGCTATGTGCCCCACGTCGCGCGGATGGGCGCGAAGGTCGTGCTCGAAGTCCCCGCCGGGCTGAAGACGCTGCTCAGGGGCTTTGATGGCGTGGCCGAAATCGTGGCGCGGGGCGAAAAATTGCCGCCCTACGATCTGCACTGCCCGCTCGGCAGCCTGCCGCTCGCATGCAAGACAGATGCATCGAACATCCCGGCCGATATCCCTTATCTCCGCGCGCCGGAATCGTCGCTTGCGAAATGGCGGCCACGCCTGGAGAAGCTGCCGTCGCCGCGCGTGGCGCTGGCATGGTCCGGGAGCTCTGCGCATCCGAACGACAAGAACCGTTCGCTGTCGTTGGCCCAGCTCAAGCCGCTCTTTTCGACGCCGGGGATAAGCTTCGTCAGCGTGCAGCGCGACCTGCGCGACGAGGATGCGCAGGCGCTGTCGAACGAGCCCGGCATTCTGCAGCTTGGGCCGGAGCTCGATGATTTCGCCGACACCGCCGCGGTGCTGGCGCTGTGCGATCTGGTCGTCTGCGTCGACACCTCGGTCGCCCACGTCGCCGGCGCACTCGGGCGGCCGGCCTTCCTGCTGCTGCCGTTCCAGCCGGACTGGCGCTGGATGCTCGATCGCGACGCGAGCCCGTGGTATCCGGCGATCCGGCTGTTCCGCCAGGCCGCGCCCCGCGATTGGGACAGCGCGATCGCACGCGTGCGAGATGCGCTGCCGTCTGCTGTGGGTTAGGGCAGCAGTTGGCTTGCGTCGCTCTCTCCACGTCATGCCCGGTCATGACAACCGCCGAGTTCTGCGCAAGTGAAAACGGCCTAATGACTCGCCGTCAGTCCGTCCCACATCGCCTCGAGCCGATGCTTGAACGCCTTGGGCCGCTCGGCGAAAATCCGCCCGGAGATGCGCCGCGCGATCGAGACGTGCTGCGACTGCCGCTGGCTGATCACCGATTGCAGCCGCGAGCGCCAGCGCGCCAGCGGCTGGTGCGGCTCGGCGTAGCGGGCCAGCACCGCGAGGTCCTGATGCTTGCCAAGCCGGTCGCGCAGCTTCTGCGCCTCGCGCACCCAGCTCTTGCCGAGCCGCGGCCACAGCGGCTTGACCACCTCCATCTGGTAGCGATGCACCACCACGCGCTGCCGCAAGTCGTGCAGCTCCACCGCGCTCGCCGCCCGCCAGTCGTCGGGGATCATGTGCCGCGCGCGCCGGTAACCCTCGCTCAGGCTTTCCGCCACGTCGCTGAACTTCAGATCGTCGAGCGGCCAGCGTTCGATGCGCGCCTCGGCGCGGTCGAGCGCCGCCGAAAGCCGCTTGCGCAGCGTCGGCGTGAGGCTCGCGATCTCGGCATGGGCGCGCAGGTCTTCGAGCTTGCCGACGATGGTCACCCACGAACTCGCCGACAGCCGGTGCGACGCCGTGTGGTGCTCCATGTCGGCGACCGCATCGAGGGCGGCCTGCGCGTCGCGGGCGCCGGCCAAGAGCCGCGCCATGTCGCGCGCCTCGGTGCGCCAGTGATGGTCCTCGGCGCTCAGAAACGGCTCGACCAGCCGCAGATAGGCCCGCCACCATTTCATCGTGGCGCGGAAATCGTGCACCGCGACCGCCTCGACCCGCTGCCGGTCCTCGATCGCGCCGCGTCCCTCGGCCAGGATGTACCGGGCGCAGGCACGCAACGTTTCCCCCACCGCCTCAGGCGGACGCAAACCCGGCTTACTCATGCGACAGTCCTATTATGGGGCTTTGTCACAATCTACGGTTTGGAACCCGCTGCGCCCTTTCCATTCCGGCCGGTGCTTGTTACACAGCGGCCACCGTGCGCCGGAAGTGCCTGCGGCCCAGTTTCCGCGGGGTGGAGCAGCCCGGTAGCTCGTCAGGCTCATAACCTGAAGGTCGCAGGTTCAAATCCTGCCCCCGCAACCAAATTTACCCGACAGATCAGGTGCTTATGCGCCGGCTGTCGGGTTTTTTCATGCGTTGCGGGCGATCCGCTCAATTCTCCGGCGTGGGATATCCGACGACGATCTCGATCACGGTGGGATTGCGAGCCCGGAGCCTGGCTTCGGTCGGGTTTCGGAAGGCGGGGTCGCGGTGGCGGCCGGGCAGCGCGAGGAACACCATGAGCGTACAGCCGCCGGGCAGACGCTCGAACGCTCCATCCTTCCAGTTGTCGATCAAGCCCTGGTACTCCCATCCGACCTCCTCAAGCGCGAGCCGCAAGCCGTTGCGCCTCTCGACTGCCGCGAACGGGTCGCCAAGCTTCACCGGGCCGGGCGCCACCCAGGCCGAGCCGCGGTGGATGCGGATGCGGGCCGGGCGCGCGCGGGCTTCGTGATCGTGCCAGACCACTTCGAGCCGGCGCCTGGCATTGCGCGGGAACAGCACGCTCGCGGTGTCGGTCGTGCCTTCGGGTCCCGGGATCTCACCGAACGTGACGTTGCCGGCGCCGTAGGCTTGCACGAGCGCGGCGTGGGTGGTGTCGCGGCCGAACGTGCGCTCGCAGTCGATCACGTCGGCGGCCGCGGCAGGCGCCGCTGTGAGCAGCACGCCGAGGACGGCGAAGGGGGCGAAGGCGCAGCGTCGCATCAAGTCACCCGCTATTTGTAGCTCAGGAAGATCTCGATCACCGTGGGCGCTGCCTCGCGCATCAGCGGATCGTTCGAGGCGATCTTGCGGTTTCCACTGATGCGCTTGAAGCGCGGGCCGAGCGGATTCTGCGCCGCCTGGAAGCGGACGGTGAGCATGCAGCCGCCGGGAATCCGGGCGAGCCCGCCGCTGCGGAATTCGGCGAGACCCTCGTTGTCCCAGCCGAAACCATTGATGCGGAACGGCGCGCCGTTGAGCTTCACCATCCTGTCGAGCGTCGTGCCGATCCGCACGCCGGATGGCGCGATCCACGCCGACGGCGCCTCGATGCGGATGACGTCCGGCCGTGTGCGCGCGGCGTCCTTCCAGGCAATATCGATGCGGCGCGCCGGATCGTCGCCGAAGATCACCGTCGCCTCGGTCTCGCTCGATTCCGGACCGTCCACCGTCATGAACGCGACGTTCGCCTCGCCGAAGGCCGCGACGACCTTCGCGTGCGAAGTATTCCTGGCGAACGGGCCGGCGCAGGCGAGACTCGACGGCGGCTGCGCCTGCGCGGACGCAAGGCCTGCGATCAGCGCCATGCTGCACAGGCCGGGATTCACGCGGGCCATCGCTGTCCTTAAGTCTTTTCCGCGCCGTGTTGAGCGGGTCACCGGCGCTATTGATGGACCTGACTTATGGTGGAACTGACGTGGCAAAAATTGGCACAAAATCAGCGCATTCAGCACGGGTTTACATTTGTGCCACCGCCAACTATTTGAAATGGCACGATCCACCGATTGGCGCGGGGTGGAGCAGCCCGGTAGCTCGTCAGGCTCATAACCTGAAGGTCGCAGGTTCAAATCCTGCCCCCGCAACCAAATAGCGCCGTTAAGTCAGTGACTTAGCGGCGTTTTCATTTTCGCGATTGTGTCTCGACCCGGCTCCAGGAAGCACTGTGGAAGCAAGAGGGAGCGTAATTGTAGGTGAATCAAGGAGTTGGCGCGCAGCGCGGTAGGAATTTTACAGACGATTGCATCAATGCTTGGCGGCCTGGATGGCCTAGTTGTCTTGCGGTCCGCCGGTCGCTGGCGTGGATTACGAACATGAGGCCGCCATCCGTCGACGAAGTTCGTCGGCAGTATCGGGGGCGTACGCCTATTATCGTGGCTGCCCGATCGCTGGCGGATGAAAATTTCGCTGCGCGGGCGGTCTGCCCCTCTTGAAATCCATTCCTCATTTTCTACCTCGTCGGGCGCCGCACGCGATGCGGTGTCGGGTGCCCGCTAGGGCCCGGCAAACCGGGCGGCGGATGCTGTCCGCCGCTCCTGATGACCATGTTGCTCAATGGAGGATATGGAAATGAGGACCTTCGATCCCACACCCTTCTGGCGGTCGACCGTTGGCTTTGATCGCCTGTTCGATCTGATGGACCAGTCCAGCCGCTGGACCGAGGACCACTACCCGCCCTACAACATCGAACGCGTCAGCGACGACCATTATTCGATCACGCTCGCGCTCGCTGGCTTCGCGCCGGACGAGGTCACCATCACGGCCGAGCAGAACGTCCTGACGATCGAAGGCGCTAAGAACCAGAAGGCTGACGGCGAATACCTCTACCAGGGCATCTCGGCCCGCCCGTTCCGGCGCGTGTTCAACCTGGCGGACTATGTCCAGGTGAAGGGCGCGTCCTTCGAGCAAGGGCTGCTCATGATTGACCTGGTGCGCGAGGTTCCGGAGGCGATGAAACCCCGCAAGATCGCCATCGGCAACGGCAATCCAGCGAAAACGATCGACCAGCAGGCTGCGTAACGCTGTCGGAGCGTGGAGCGGCTTGATCCGCGGCGCGCCAGCGCCGCGGATGGCCCTGGCTACAGGAGAACCGCCATGTCTATCAGAGACCTGATCCCCTTGAACCGTAAGCGTGACGTGACGGCGCGTCGCGCCGAAGAACAACACCCGCTGCTGACGTTGCACCGGGAGATAAATCGTATGTTCGACGACGTCTTCCGTGGCTTCGATCTCTCACCGTTCGGACAGCGCATCGCCGACCACGGCATGTTCAATCAAGGACTAGGCTGGCCCAACGTCGAGATCAGCGAAGCCGCCGGTGAGATCACGGTGACGGCAGAACTGCCGGGGCTTGCCGAAAAAGACATCGACGTTCAGCTTGCCGGCGGTATTCTAATCATCAGCGGCGAGACAAAATCGGATTCGGAAGACAAGGAACGGCTGTTCAGCGAGCGCTATTACGGGCGGTTCGAGCGGCGCATCCCGCTCGACGGTGTCGACGAAGACAAGGTCAGCGCGTCCTTCAAGAACGGGCTGCTGACGATAAAGCTGCCGCGCAGCGATCAGCTTTCCAAGGTCAAGCGCATCGCGATCAACGATAAATAAGCGGGAGCAAGCTCCCGCTTTTCTCTCGAACCGGGATAGGGCTGCACACTCATCAACGAACGCGCCATGATTGCACGCAATCCGATCAGGCGATGGAGCGTCATTTTCGCCGCTGCATTGCTGTCTATGGTCGTGGCGTTTCCCGCGGCAGGGGAAATCCCCGATGTGAGTTCCGGACGCATTCCCACCCTCGCGCCGCTGGTCCGCGAGGTCACACCGGCCGTCATCAACATCTCCGTTCGCGGCAAGGTCCGCCAGGACAACCCGCTCTACAAGGATCCGTTGTTTCGCGAGTTCTTTGACATACCCAAGCAGCTCGAGCAGGAGGTGAACGCCACCGGGTCCGGCATCATTATCGATGCGGAGCGCGGCTATGTGCTCACGGCGAACCACGTGGTCGACAAAATCTCCACAGCCCAGATCACGACCAAGGACGGCAGAAAGTTTGCCGCGAAGCTCATTGGCCGCGATCCGGCGACCGACATAGCCGTGTTGCAAATTCAAAACGGCAAGGACCTCAAAGCGCTGCCGATGGGCAACAGCGATCGGCTGGAGGTTGGAGATTTTGTGATTGCGGTGGGTAATCCTTTTGGGTTGGGCCAGACCGTGACGTCCGGGCTCGTGAGCGCGTTGGGCCGTACCGGCCTCGGCAAGCAAGGCTACGAAGACTTCATTCAGACCGACGCGCCGATCAATCCCGGCAATTCCGGCGGCGGCTTGATCAATCTTAACGGCGAGCTCGTCGGCATCAACACGGCCATCCTGTCGCCCGCTGGGGGCAATGTCGGCATCGGCTTTGCCGTGCCGATCAATATGGCCCGGCAGGTGATGGAGCAGATTGTCCAGACCGGGCGGGTGCACCGCGGTCGCATCGGCGTCTCGATCCAGGACGCTTCGGCGGCAGGGGCTATTGGCGAGGGTGCGCTCATCGCCGAGGTAAGCCCGGGCTCTCGGCTGAGGTGGCCGGCATCCGCAAGGGCGATCTTGTCGTTAAGGCGGACGGGATGCCGATCCGCAGCGGCGCGCAGTTGCGGAATAAGGTCGGGCTCACGCCGGTCGGCAAGAAGGTCCAGGTCACCATCCGCCGCGACGGCGTCCTGCAGAACACGGAGCTTGCGATCGCGCCTGCGGAAAGTGGCTCACGCGCCTCCTCTAGGCGCGGACGATGACGGCTGCATTTTCCCAGGGAGGTGACCAGGACTTGAAATTTCCAAATCGTTTTCTAAATCCCTCCGCCGACGGAACCAGATGGACCGTTGCGGGCGCCGGCGGTGTCCGGAGCCCCCGCAGAACCCATGTCGCTTACGAGGATGTGGCCATGACACAAACAGCAAAGGGAAAGGACTTTAACCTCGACTATCTCCTCCGCCCCGCCGGGGCATTCCGGACCCCCATGGAGGTTGTCAACGATCCGGACATGACGGTTCAGGAGAAGCGCGCGATTCTCGCCTCCTGGGCCTCTGACGCCTGCGCGGTTGAAGCGGCGCCGGACCTGCGGAGGCCGACACCGGGCCCCCTGGTGCGCTTCGACGAAATCATGGATGCGCTGAAACGGCTGGACGGCGAAGATGCTGGTAAGTCCAGGATCATTAAACGTGTCCGCCGCTGGAAGGATCTCTACCGCCGTCGCGGCCCAGCCGGGAATCGCGAAACGGCTGCCGCAGTGGGGAGGGCGCCATGACGCTGCTGTTGGTCTCACTGTTTATCTCGACATGCCTAGCGCTGCTCGCCCTCGCCCTGACCAATGACGACCGCATCGGGATGGCGTAAGAGGCGACCATGTACAGGGCAGAGACGTACGTGATCGAGCGCGATGGCAAAATCGTACGATTGGACTTCGGGCGTGAGCCTGATCCGCCGGCGCCGAAATTCCCCGGCGCCGGCGCACTGCACGAAGCGCCCATGAGCGAGGCCGAAGTCGACCTCAGGGTTTCACCGTATGCCGAAGGCCACTATGAACGACAGCGACTTTCAGCCTTCGAGCGATAAAGAGGGTGTGCTCAGCAGCGAACCAGCCCAGCAGGCTGTAGCGGCACCGCAGTCGGCCGAGCAGCCTGACCCAGCGGTCGCGCCAGAGTTCTCCGCCTCACTCGAGCGAGAGCTGTGCGACACCAAAAACCGGCTGTTGCGCGCGCTGGCCGAAATGGACAACATGCGCAAGCAGACCGAACGCGAGGTCGCCAGTGCGCGCGCCTACGGAATATCCGCCTTCGCCCGTGACATCGTGGGGGTTGCCGACAACATGCACCGAGCAATGCAGGCACTCGACGAGGAGGTGCGCGCTCAGGCGGACGAGGGGACTAAGGCGCTGCTAGAGGGTGTCGAACTGACTCAGCGCGAGTTGATAAAGGTGCTCGAGAAGAACGGCGTGAAACGGATCGAGCCGCTCGGCCACAAATTTGACCCGAATAGGCACCGGGCGGACAAAGAGCTGGAAGATGCCAACGTTCCGGCCGGCAATGTGGTCCAGGTAATGCAGGCCGGCTATCAGATCGGTGACCGCGTGCTGCGGCCTGCGCTCGTGGCGATTGCTAAGGCCCCCGCCACCGCGGCCCCCGAGGCGCCATCTTGTACCGACGACCATCCAGCCAAATAAGCGCTTTGGCGTTAATACTTGCGCTGGAGTTCTTTACAGCTTTTTACCCTCCCACAAGCAGCTGATCCCGCCGTCGACCGCTAGGATCTGACCAGTGATATGCTTGCCAGCGGCTGACGCGAACAGCAATGCTGCGCCCTTGAGATCGTCGTCATTGCCGAGCCGTTTGAGCGGTGCCTTGCTCGCCACGGTGTCGAGGCCCCACTTGTCCAGCAGGCCCTTCGACATCTTGCTTGGAAAAAAGCCCGGCGCCAGCGCGTTGACCGTGATTCCGTATTTGCCCCATTCGGCAGCGAGCGCACGGGTGAAGTTGACGACTGCACCTTTGCTGGTGTTGTAGGCAATGGTCGTCATTTCCGGCGGGTTTCCACCAAGCCCCGCGATCGAGGCAACGTTGATGATGCGGCCGCTGCGACGTGGGATCATGCTCGCCCGGGCAACAGCTTGGCTGATGATAAAAATACTGCGCATGTTGAGGCTCATGACCTTGTCCCAAGCCTCCAACGTGTGGTCCTCGGCTGGCGCGCCCCAGGTGGCTCCGGCATTGTTTACGAGGATGTCGATGGCACCGAAGCGGGCCATCGCGGTCTCAACAATCTTTTGCGACTGTTCGGAGTCGCTGGCGTCCCCGGCAATCCGTTCAGCCGTGATGCCTTTCTCTTGAAGCTTGGCTGCCGCGGCTTCCAGGTTCGCAGTCTTGCGCGAAGTGATGATCAATCGGGCTTGCGCCTCGCCGAGCGCCTCTGCGATTTGCAGCCCCAGCCCGCGTGAGCCGCCAGTGATAAGAGCGACCTTGCCGTCGAGTTGGAAGAGCTCCTGAATTGGCGTGCTCATGAGTTCACTTTCGATGCGTGATCGAAACGCTTGCCGCGCAGCGGGCGCCTTCCAGGCGGAGAGAAGATAGTCTTGTCCTTTGGCTGAGGGCGGCTAGCGCACGACAACGAATCGTTCGGAAAACGGTCCGGAAAAAAGACACTGGTAGGACAGTGGCCGATCGCGCAGCGTGTAACCGCGCAACTCCATCACAAACCCCGGCTGTCCAGCTTCGAGCTCAAGTACGCGAGCTGCATTCGCTGGCAATGGTGCAAAGCGGATCCATTGGTCGACCCGCAATGTGGGCAGCGACAACTGCTTGTCGAGCAGAGAGCGTAAGCTCCTCGCGAACCAGCGATCGGAGATGCCACCCAGTCGAACGAACTCCTCCTCTCTGAGCCAGAACTCGCTGTAGAGTTCCAAGTGAGCTCCAAAGCTCACCGTTCGCTCGACCCGAACGAAGGCATTGCCGCCGAGGAAGTCAGACCAAGCGCCCTTGTGCTTGGTCTGACCAGACGGATCTCACATGGACATAGGACGTCAGGTCACGGCCTTCGAGATCCTGAAAGCGTACATAGTGAAGATCAGCCGGCGCCATCCGGTTGCCCTTGACGAACGTGCCGCGTCCGTGTTCGCGAGGGGTCGATTCCGGACTGCGCCAGTCGTGCCAGGGCCTTCTGCACGGTGCCTACGCTCACGCCGTGCTGTTCCGCGAGCTTTTCTTCGGAAGGAAGCTGGTCGCCCTCGCGCAGCGCGCCCCGTTCGATGTCGGAGACGATGTTGTTGGCGATCATCTCAAGCTTGGTCATCATCACCTCACCGCGATATCTCGAGCGGTTGCTTTATCAGGATTGCTGACTGTCAGCTTGCCGAGC
>CAWHLG010000010.1:0-207332 GCA_963830015.1 uncultured Alphaproteobacteria bacterium | reverse complement strand
TTGTGTGTACCGAATCGATCGGTATTGTTGAGGTGCGGTCGTTTCGGTGCCCGCCGGCGAAGCACGTTGATCTGTTGCCGTAGAATCAGGATTTCTGCTTCCAGCTTTCCTCTCGACTTGAAGAGCGAAGCCATGACGCCCAGAATCAGCTTAAACAGATCCGTCATCAGGTCGCAAACTTAACCCGTCTGTTCGCTGCGTCTATATGCTGAATCGAATATTCGGTACACACAACGGGAATCAAATCGATCTGCTTTAGCGAGCGTCCGTCCGCCAATCGGACATTCCCCTCTGCGTCACTCAACGCTTGATCGAGTACGGGAACGTCGTAGGTCTGCCTCTCCCCAAGTCTCGTTCTTGCGGCAAACTTTCCAGCCGTAGGCATCCGGGCGATCGAGAACTGACCATTCGGTCGCTTCGGCCCCACCACGGAGACGATGGCTGTTAAGCGGCCATCGGGCAATCGCATGCCCATAGTTCGGATGACTGCATTCTCATCATCGGCGAGCCCATCGAGTTCGCGCAGTTTCTCAAGAGCGTCCGCGAGGGAACGCAGGCTCTTGCGGCCGTCAAAATCGTGAACCGGCGGTGCAAACAGACCCATCGATTGATCGCCTCGATCGGTCCACCGACGATAGTCCCGGTCGATGGCGTCATCGTGGCAAGGTGAGGCCATTCGCAGAATGACAAGGTTACGGAACTTACGGGCCGGCTGAGCACAGAGTCAGGAAATGGCCGCTAAGTGGTCTGAAATCAGGGGTGGAAACCAATCTGTGATAATGCCGACGTCGGCCAATATGACTTGGGCCGCGTTGTAACCGGGGAGGCCTGTAATATTTCCACCGGGATGGCTGCTCGAACCACAAAGATAAAGACTGGGTATGTGTGTGCGGTAGGAACCAGCGCCGGGGAAGGGGCGATGGAAGCCGATCTGGCCATTGGTGAAGGCGCCAACCAGTAAATCACCCTCGCGCATGTTCGGCAGCGATCGTTCGGTGTCCGTCGGTGTCCGCGTGAATGAATCGAGCACGGCGTCCGTGAGATTGGGCGCGTGCTTTCGCCACAGCGCAAGCATCGCGCGGCCGTGTTCCTCGCGCACGTCCGACCAATCTTTGCCCTTGAGCCGATAGGGAAGCTTCTCCCACATGAAACCGGTGTGCTGGCCGGTCGGTGCTTGGCTTGGGTCGAACAAAGTCGGGCAGGCTCCCCACATGACCGTTCCAGGGATCGTGCCATTTTCATGGTGACGTACGATGTCACCGAATTGATCAGAATGATCGAGGCCCATGATGACCATGAATGCCTGGTTCAGGGCGGGATAGCTGGCGCTGGCCGTGTATCGTGGCGGCTCGCTCAAATTGAGATGCAGCGCAAACAACGGTGCGAGCAGGTTGTACTGGAAGCCTTTGACACGGTCGCGGATGTCGGTTGGCACGAGTGCATCGTCGAGCAGATCAAGAAAAGTTTGGTGCGGGTTGAGCGATGAGACGACTAAGTGCTTGGCGCGGATAAACGCCCCTTCGGCCGTTTCAACACCAACAGCGCGGCCGCCTTCAACGACAATTCGTTTGAGTTCAGTCGAAGTGCGAAACTCGCCGCCACTTTCGCGAACAGCCGCCTCTAGTGCGTGGGCGAGGGCCGCTGTGCCGCCGCGCGACATCTGTGCTTTGGCTGGGCTCGCCAGCAGGGCGGCAATGTGATGGCCGAAGCCACGCACGCGCAGATCGACTTCGCGCAGCCCGTTAAAGAACAGGAGTCCTGCGCGCACCGTTGGATGCTCGAATTCCTGTTGCACGAATTCAAGCGGTGAGAGCGCGCTTACCTCGAGCAGGCGCCGCCCGGCGCTGCTGCGTTCGAGCAGCCGTCGCCGCTCGTCGGGCGGTAGTGGTGGCGCTTTGGCCTCGGGCGCAAGGATATCCCGGACGATGGGGACGAATTCGTGATGCCAGCGGCGTAGCGTTTCGGCATCCTTCCGGCTGAACTGTTCGAATGACTGTGCGGTGCGATCGATGTCGGTCCACCAACCGAGCAGGCCGCCGTCCCTCGTCAGCAACGCGACATTGAGCTCGGGTTCGATATATCGGGCGCCATGGCGGTCGAGCTCCAGGTCAGCGTACCACGGCATGGCGGTGATCGCGCGCTGGAAGAAGGCGTGCGTGTTGTGCAGGAAGCCCGGGTGGCGCGGGTCCTCCAGAGTGGAAAGGCCACCGCCCGTCACTGCTTTGCGCTCGATCGCTAGCACCTTCATGCCGGTCTTGCCGAGATAGGCCTGCAAGATCATTCCATTGTGGCCGGCACCAAGGATGATTCCGTCGTAAATGGTCGACATACCGCGCCTCGCGCCCCGGCTATTCCATACCGAGCAGGCGATAGATCCGGCGGCTGTACTCGCCAAACTTCTCGCCGGTCTTGATGTCGAGCGTGCGCGGATGCGGTAGGTCGACGCGAAAATTGTCGGCCATGCGGGCCGGTCCAGCCGTGAGCACGACGACGCGAGTGCCGAGAAAGACCGCTTCGCTGATCCCGTGCGTCACGAATACGATGGTCTTTTTCGCTTCACGCCAGATGCGCAGCAATTCGAGGTTCATCTTTTCGCGAGTCAGAGCGTCGAGCGCGCCGAATGGCTCATCCATCAGGATCAACTTGGGATCGTGGATCAGCGCACGCGCGATTGCGGCGCGCTGCTGCATGCCGCCGGACAGCTCATAGGGGAACTTGTCCTCGGCGCCCTTGAGTCCGACCAATGTCAGCAGATCGCGCGCCCGCGCGCGGCTCGCCACCATCGGCAGGCCCAGGATTTCCGCCGGCAGCAGCACATTGTCGATCACACGCCGCCATTTCAGCAGCAGTGGCTGCTGGAACACCATGCCGATGTCGCGCGAGGGGTCGAACGGCTGCTCCGGTGAGCCGATCCGAACGTCGCCGGCTTCATGGGAATGCAGGCCGGCAAGGATTTTCAGCAAGGTCGTCTTGCCGCAGCCGGAGGGGCCGACGAGCGAAACCAGTTCTCCTGCTTCGACGTCAAAGCTCGCCTCGGAGACCGCCGTGAAATCGGCGCCGCGGGTCCGGTAGACTTTCTTCACGCCGGCCAGATGGATGAATGGTTCGCCCATGTGCGCCTACTGGATGCGTGCGTCGCGCACGACGAGCAGGCGCTCGAGTCCGAGCACGATTCCGTAAAGCGCCATGCCAATGAGCGTGATCAGGATCACGGCCATGAACATCGCCGCGGTGTCGAGCGTGACCTGCACCTGGAGCATCAGATAGCCGAGGCCGCGGTCGGAGCCGAGGAACTCACCGACAATGGCGCCGGCCACCGCGAGGATCGCCGCCACTTTCATGCCGGAAAAGATATAGGGCAGCGCGTTGGGCAGTTGGATTTTGGTAAAAATCTGCCAGCGCGAGCCCTTGACCGAGCGTACCAGGTCGATCAAGTCGGGCTCGACTTCGCGCAGTCCCCGCGCCGTGGTGAGGACGATCGGGAAAAAGCAGATGGCGAACGCCATCATCATGTTGGGCCCGATGCCATAGCGGAACCAGACGATGATGAGAGGGCCCAGCGCCACCTTCGGGATCATGTTGAGGCTGACCAGGAGAGGCATCACGAACATTTCGAGGGTTCTCGACCAAGAGAACAGCAGCGCGGTGCCGATGCCGAAGGCGACAGCAAGGATGTAGCCGCCGAAGATCTCGACGCCCGTGACGAGCCCGTTCTCGACCCAGCGGTAGTTCGGAACGAGCAGGGCCTGAATTGTGGCGGCGGGCGACGGCAAAACGAACTTTGGCACGTGTCCGATCTCGACGAAGAGATACCACGCCACGACCAGCAGCAGATGGCTGACAACCGCCAGGGCGTAGCGTTGCAGCATCTCGCGGTTTCCGCCCACGGCTCCCCCTCGACTTTTGATTGGCCGTGACTGTACGACAGCCCCACCCGAGCGGCCAGTTGACGGCAGAGTATTATGCCAGCCAGCGCTCCAGATTCTGCCGGACAAAAGCGTCGTCGTTGAGATGGGGGTAGGCGGCGCAGACGCGATCGATCTCTTCCTTCTGGCCGGGTCCGAGCGACTCCGCGGGATCGAGACACCAGATGCCCTCCAGCAGGCCCTGCCGGCGGAGAATTTCGTGGCATCCCGCAATGACGCCGTGAAAATTGTTGGCAACGTCGAAGATCGCGGCGTTGCAGTCGGTCACCTGCGAGTCGAGCGCCAGGAGATCGGCCGGTACCGCGTCGGCTGCTGCGGCCAGATGCGCCTGGTCGAGCAGTTCGACGGCCTTGCGGACCCAGACGCTCCAATGTCCGAGCAGCCCGCCCCGAATGCGCACGGACACGACCGTGCCCTTGTGCGCGACGGCATACGGCGTCACCAGGTCCGGGACGATGTGGTCGTCGTTCCCGGTGTAGAGCGTGACGCGATCGACCGCGCCGGCTTCGACAACGCCGCGAACCACGTCGAGGGTGCGGTAGCGGTTGAACGGCGCGATCTTGATGGCCACCACGTTGTCGATCGTGGCGAAGCGGCGCCAGAACGACGTCGGCAGCACGATGCCGCCAACGGCAGGCTGGAGATAGAAACCGACCAGCGGAATTTCCTGGGCGACCGCCGTGGCGTGGGCGATGATTTCATCTTCGCTGCTGCCCTTCATCGCGGCGAGGGAAAGCAGGCCGGCGTGATAGCCGAGTTCACGTGCGAGTTGCGCCTCCTGAACCGCCTGCGCGGTGCGGCCGACGAGGCCGGCGACCATGACCGCGGGACGCTGCGCCCATTCAGCCGACGTCTTCATCGCAAGCTCAAGGACAGTCCGATAGAGCCCAACCTCGCGGATCGCGAACTGCGTGGTGTGGACGCCGACCGCAAGCCCGCCGGCGCCGGCATCGAGATAATAACGGGTGAGTGCACGCTGCCGCCGCGGATCGAGCTTGCGTTGTGCATCCAATGCCAAAGGATGCGCCGGTATCACCACGCCCTTGCGCACCAGCGCGAGCACCTCCGGCGGCCAATCGGTCCAACGCAAAGCCATCGCTCTCTCAACTAGCCACTCGGTTGCGCGGCGTCCAAGATTGGCAGAGATGCGTCAGCGTACATCGGTGCCGTTGACAGGGCCATATGGGCAACCCTATCGTTTTAGCTGACCACGCAGTGACCTCGGATCTTCGCCTTCAGCGAGGATCAATCGGTTTGCGTGCACCGTTCACTCCGGGAGGAGATCAGCATGAAAACCTGGAAGCTCGCAGTCGCCATTGCAGCCGCTTTGGCGCTGAGCGCCTCGGCCGCCTCAGCGCAGCAGAAGCTCACGTTCACCCTCAACTGGGTCGCCGGTGGCGACCATGCGCCGTACTTCTACGCGCAGAAAATGGGCTGGTACAAAGACGCCGGCGTCAACGTCGAGTTCGAGACCGGTCGCGGCTCCGCCGCCTCCGCGCAAAAGGTTGCGGCGGGCTCTTCTCAGCTTGGCCTGTCCGACATGGCCGGGGTGGTGCTGTTCCGCGGCAAGGGCCTCGATCTGGTCGGCCTGATGAACGTCTATGCCAATTCGCCGCAGGGTCTCTATTGGCTCAAGAGCTCCGGCATCAAGTCGGTCAAGGACCTGGCCGGCAAGAAAATAGGCAATCCGGCCGGCGACGGCGCCCGCACCATGTGGCCGGCGCTGGCGAAGAGTGTGGGCATCGATCCCAACTCGGTCACTTGGGTCAATATCGACGCCAACGCAAAGCTTGGCGCCGTGAAGGCCAAGACGGTCGACGCCACGACCTCGTTCTTCAACCTGCATCACGTATTTGCCCGCGAGCTCGGCGACGACATGGGCTTCCTGGCGTGGAAGGACGCGGGTATCAACCCTTACGGCAATTCGATCATTGCCAACGGCGCTTGGCTCAAGGCGAACCAAGACGCCGCGGCGAAGTTCATCAAGGTGACGCAGAAGGCTTTCGCTGAATGCGCCAAGAGTCCCGATCCATGCGTCAAAGCGCTGGTCGAGGCGAACAGCGGGCTGCTTTACGACAACGAGCTGACCAATTGGCACCTCGTTAGCATCCTGATGAGCGACGACACTTCGCAAAAAGTCGCGCTCGGCTGGCACGACGACGCTCGTATGGCGAGCGACTACAAACTTGTCGACGAATATCTCAAGATGGAGAAGCCGTACGATATCAAGACGGCCTACACAAACGAGTTCCTCGACAAGGGCGTCAAAATGCCGGCGATCAATCCGCCGAAGCTTTACTGAGCGGATTTAAAGATCTGCATTGGCCGGCCGCAAACGCGGCCGGCCTTTTTGTTTCAGCCGAACTCCGGTCCGACCACGGCGAAGGTTCGCGTCTCGTCATCGAAGCCGGACGAGCGGCCGAGCTGCATCCGCGTGAGTGGTCGCTGTGCCGCAAATCCGCATTCCGCGAGCCGGGCGCGAACGGCGATCTTGCTGTCGGCGAAGTCGACATAAACCGTACCCTCAATGGCGGGCAGAGCGTGCGCCAGCAGCGCAAGCGCCACACTGTCGTCCTCCGCAACCAGCGGGCCGATCTGGGACGCGGTTCGCCCGTTGCGGCCGAGGAGAATGCCGGCCACGCGGCCGTGCCGTTCCGCGACCAGTTCGGCAGCCGGCAGCCGCCCGCGCAGCCGCTGCAACAATGCGCTGCGGTCGGCACCGAAACATGCGGCATCATAGGCGCACAATGCGGGCCAGTCCGCGTCGGCGATCGGGCGAACAATCGTGCCGCCGGCCGTACGTGAAGTCCCGGGCAGCGGCGTTGCATTGTCTCGCGCCAACCGGTGATAACCCCAGGTCTCCGCGAAGCCGAGCGCCCGATAGAGCGGGCGGCCGGCTGGTGTCGCGTCGAGCACGGGCACGCAGCCTTGTTCGCGAAGGGCGTCGATGCAGCGCTTAAGCAGCCGGGTGCCGAGGTTGCGGCGCCGTTGTTCGCCGGCGACCAGCACCATACTGATCCAGGCGAATTGTCCGTAGGGCAGTATCGCGGCGGTTGCGACCACGTGATTGCCAACGCGAGCCGCGAAGACAGTGCCGAGCGCGCGGAATATCTCCCAGTCGGCCGCAACCTGATTCCAGCCGGCTTCGCGCACGAGCGCTTCGGCGTAGGACAATTCCGCCGCAGTCAGCGCCGCGCCGATGATTGGCTCAGAAGGCGCCATCACGTGTATCGAAATGGGTGTCCTTGCCAAGGCTCGGCATGTCGCGCGCGACCCAATCGGCGGTCCAGTCGATCATGCGTGCCAGCGATACGTGAGGTTGTCCGAGCAGCCGGATCGATTCGGAGACGTTGATCAACCAGGCGTCGGGTGCCTCCGTGCCCTTGAGGACGGGCTTGTTGCCGAAGCGCTGGCCGAACTGGTCGGCGAGCCAGCGGACACTGGTCGGCGGGCCGCTGACGTTGAGCGGGCTCGACGGCACAGTGCAATGATTGAGCGCGCGCAAGACGAATTCGTTGGCGTCGCCCTGCCAGATCACGTTGACGTGGCCCATCGTCAGATTGATCGGGGCGCCGGTGTGCACCCGCGCCGCGATGTCGAACAATACGCCGTAGCGCATGTCGATCGCGTAGTTGAGGCGGATGATACGGCCCGGCGTGCCATGCCGCCGCGAGAAATGCTGGAACATGGCCTCGCGGGCGACGCACGAGTAGGCATAGATGCCGGACGGCGGGACGGCCGGGGTGGTCTCGCTGGCGCCGCCCTGCTTGACGTCGACGTAGGGGTACACGCAGCCCGAAGAGTAGGCGACGATATGCGAACCCGCGTAGGCCTCGGCGACCAGTGCCGGGACGTGCGCGTTCATGGCCCATGTCAGGTCTTCGGCGCCGGCGGATCCGAACTTGCGGCCGGCCATGAACACCACGTTCGGCAGTTTGGGCAGCTTCTCGACCTGTGCCCTGTCGAGGAGGTCGGCTTCGATGCATTCGACGCCCCAGCCCGTCAGCTTGTCGCGAAGGCCGACCTCGCTGAAACGCGCGATGCCCACGACACGCTTGTTCGGCGCGGCGCGCTTGGCCAATCGTGCCAGCGTCGGGCCGATCTTGCCGCCGACGCCGAGGATCAGAAGGTCGCCGGAGAGTTTTGCCATGTCCGCGACGAGCGCCGCCGATGGCGCGGTCATCACCTCTTCGAGGTGATCGACGTCGCGAAACCGATCCGGCAGCGCCGCGTCAACGGCAATTGTTGCGGCAGCGGTCATTGGCGTCCTCGGTGCGCGGCTGGCCGGGCTTTCGCGTCAAAGCTATAAGTGACTAATTGGATACCAACAGCCCGCTTTGCGCGCAACAAGGGGACCACTGCCGATGGCCGCCGCACCTCGCATTATGACCACAGTGGTGGGTTCGTATCCGGTACCGGACTGGCTGTTGGCTCTGCCCTCAGAGCAGGCCTTGATCGACGCGACGCGCGTCGTGATCCATACCCAGGAGCAGGCTGGCATCGATCTTGTGTGCGACGGCGAATTTTCGCGCTTCGATGTCAATCATCCCGAAACCAACGGGATGATCGAATATTTCGTGCGGCCGATGGCGGGCATGCGCACCGCCATCACTTTCGACGAACTGGTCGCCTACCGCTCACAGCGTGGTATGGGCTTCCGCACCCGGCCGCCAGCGGTGGTGGACGGCGCGATCGGGCCGGGCACGCTCGACCTGCCGCAAGCCTGCGCGCGCGGTCGGCGGCTCGCGTCGAAGCCATTCAAGTTCACGCTGACCGGGCCGCATATGTTGGCGAAAAGCGTGATCGACAAGCATTACAGCAACGGGCCCGACCTCGCGATGGCGATCGCGGACGCACTGGCCGCGCAGGTCAAACACGTTGACGCCGACGTGGTGCAGGTCGACGAAGCAAACGTTCCGGGTAGCCCCGACGAATGGCGTTGGGCCGCGGCTGCCATGAATCGGGTGTTGGATGCCGTCAAAACCACCCCCGCGGTGCATCTGTGCTTCGGCAACTACGGCGGCCAGACAATCCAGAAGGGCGAATGGGCGAAGCTGATCGATTATCTCAATGCCCTTCACGTTGATCATATTGTCATGGAAACCGCGCACCGGCCGCCGGAGGAGCTCTCAGCGTTCCGCGATCTGCGGCCGGAGATTGGCTTTGGCCTTGGCGTCATCGACGTCAAATCGACCGTGATTGAATCCGCAGAGGTGATTGCCCGCAACATCGAGCGCGCCGAAAGCCTGATCGGCTCGGGGCGCATCCGCTATGTACATCCAGATTGCGGTTTCTGGATGCTCAAGCGCGGCATCGCGGATGGCAAAATGCGAGCGTTGGTCGCAGGGCGCAATCTTCACGAAGGGCGTTAGCAAGAAAGCCACAATATGCGCTGCGATTGACGCCAAATAGATCCTGTTAGGCGGCATAATATTTAATGCCGCACGATCTTGGGTCAGCTCGGAAATCAGATTCGCACAATGACAGATTCTGGAATATCTCGGATTAATCGAATTGAGAGAGTGCCCCCGCGCGAGGGGCATTTCCCTTAACGCTGATAAGAAAAGAGCAAAAGATGTCCAGTCCAAATTATTCAGTTCGACTGATAAGGAAATTGGCCAAATCTATCCAGTTCGCAACTGATAAGGAAATGTTGCGAATATGGAAACTGATTGCCTGTTCCGTCGTTGCTGGTCTCGTCCTTTGCACCTCGGCGAGGGCGCAGAATCTCGAGATCAAACGCTACAACCCGTCCGAATGGACTAAGGGACGGTTCAGTGAGATCGTGACGGTCAACGGTCCTGGTAAGACCATCTATCTCGCCGGGATCGGCGCCGAGGAGGAAAATGCCCCGGCCGGTGCCAGCGCGCCGATCCGCCATCATGGCGACCCCTACGAGCAGTGCAAATACGCCTACGACAAGATTAAGCGGGCGCTCGCGGCCCATGGCGGCACGCTGGCCGACGCCGTGAAGCAGGTCGTCTATGTCACCGACATCCGCTATCAGGCCGCAGTCGGCAAATGCCGCAGCGAGGCCTACGCCGGGATGCCGATCCCGGCTAACACGTTCCTGGTGATCAGCGGTCTCGCGATCCAGGGGATGCTATTGGAGATCGACGTCACAGCGGTAGTGTCCAAGTAGCGCACCAAGCATATCAGGCATTAACCCGTTATGGCGATTAGTCACGGTGCTCAGTCGATACCGGCGCCGATGACAGCAACTTTTGGCTTTCGTGGCATTGAAGTTATTTCTCGGTGCGTGTGAGGTCGCTCAATTACTGTTCGTGAGTATGCCGACAAGCCGTTTCCGCAGGAAACACGCTGATCAAGGAAGCTGCGGCGGCGCCAGTCGCCCACCGGCAGCTGTCCGGATACGCAGGGCCGATACCTTGGCGTCGCGCACGATCTTCTCCACTTCGTAAGCAATCAGTCTCCCGCCGCGTTTAACGATGCGGCCGTCGATGATAACGGTGTCGACGTTGGCCGGAGTCGCCGACTGCACCACGCTGGTCTCAATGTCCGCGACCGGCGCGATGTTGATGTCGTTGCCCCGGATCAGGATGATGTCAGCCCGCTTGCCGACCGTGATTGAGCCGGTGACGTCGCCGATCCCCAGCGCCTTGGCGCCGTTAAGAGTGGCCATCTCGATCACATCTCGGAAGCCCAACTCAGGTTGTCCTTCTGACGGCGTGCCACGCCACGGGATCCCCATATTCCAGGTAAACCGCATCGTCTCGAACATATTCGGGGGCGCGATCGAGGAGGCGTCAAAAGAAAGCGAAACCAGAACGCCGGCCTTTCGCATGCGAAGCAGGGCAACACGCGGATCGCCGGCGCGGCCCAGGCGAAACTCGGAGTGAGTGGCAAAGCTCAGCGGCGTGTTGGTTCGCGCCATGATCTGGGCGTCGATGTCGCGAGCCGGAATGTAGTGACATATCAGCAGATTCGGCCCAACCCAGCCCCTCCGCTCATAGTCCTCCATGTCGACGACGTTGGGCGGTGCTTGGCTGGCGTGGATGGCGACCCGGAGGCCACGTTCGCGGGCCGCGGCCATGTCCTTGTGGTAGGTCGCTTCTTCGCTTTGCGAGACGCCGCGCAAGTTGACGCCGAAGGTGACGAGGCCCTCGAACGCCGAGCCATTGGCGAAAAACTCGCGCTTCACGCGATCGATATCCGTGAAGTCGAGTGCCTCGTTGCGTGGCATCTGGTCGACGTGACCATAGGCGTAGCGCGCCCGCAGCATCGAGTCGCGATGTGCACGCAGCTCGGCGTCGGCATGCGCCGGCGTTCGCGTGTTGTGCGACCAGTTATGCACGGTGGTGACGCCGGCGTTGGCCAGTTCAACGAGGCCGAGAGTGACGCTTCGGTAGAAGTCCTCCGCAGTGAAAAGCGTGGAAGTCGCGTTCTTGGCGGGGAAATAGCCGTAGCCGTCGCCGATGAAGTTGCGCCCAAGCGCGCTCCACATGTGATAGTGCGTGTCGACGAGGCCAGGCATCACGATCATGTCTGATGCGTCGATCGTCTCCGCGCCTGGAGCGCTGAGATTGGGCCCGACCGCCTCAATCCGGCCGTCACGGATGTGCACGTCAGCGCGCGGGAGCGCGCCGAGCACCGGATCAACAGTTACGATTGAGCCGTTCTTGATGATGTAGTTTCCGCGTGACACCAGCGCGGGCTGGTTCTGGGCAAGCGCGGATCGCACGCTGGCAGGGGCGGCCAGACCACCGAGTACCGTCGCGCCGAGAAGCGTCCCTAACGTCCTGCGACTGAGCATCATCGCCCCCTCATCAACATTCTGCGGTGAACGTTCCAGCGCACTAGCGTCTGGTCGTAAGCGCGGATCGCGTACTGATACGGAATTTAGCAAAAGCTTATCAATCAGATAACCGCTTATTTCGTCTAATCGTTGAGTCTTAGAACGACGATCCGTCAGCGCAACCTCGCCTCGCTGATATTCACGGACGCTACGAGATTTTCTGCTTGCACCAACGCGGTTCGCACCCGCCGCCGATCATAATAATAAAAGTATAGAAGACTAATGTATTGACTGCCGACGGCGGTGTGTGCTTCGCTTCTTGCCAGGGAAGAAACGTCGCTGGGTGAGAACGATCCGCCCGGTCCACGAGATAGCATCCGACGCGCAAAGCGGCGGGGAATGCGCGCGTCTTTGGAGCAGGGATGAGCTACTACATCGGCACCGACATCGGCGGCACCTTCACCGACCTCGTCATGCTTTCGGACGATGGCGACGTGACCATCGTGAAATCGCCGACCACGCCGAGCGATCGAACGCAGGGCGTGTTGAACGCGCTCGGCAGCGCGGCCGCAGCAGATCGGTATCCCACGCAAAGAGCTCATCATCAATCTCGAGTATTTCGCGCACGGCACAACGGCGGCCACCAACGCCTTCATCGAGCGCAAGGGCGTCAAGACGGGCCTTCTGATCACGCGAGGCTTTGCGGATACGTTGCGCATCCAGCGCTGCATGGCGAGCTGGGCCGGCCTGGCCGACCACGAGATCGCACATTTCTCCCAACGCAGGATCCCGGTGCCGATCATTCCGCTGGATCTGATCGAGGAAATCGCCGAGCGCGTCGATGACAAGCGGCGACGTCATCGCGCCGCTCGACGAGGATGCGGCGCGCGAGAGCGTGCGCAGGCTGGCTTGCGCAGGGCGTCGAGGCCGTGGCGATCACGCTGTTGTGGTCGTTCCGCAACCCGGCCCACGAGAAACGCCTGGCGGAAATCGTGCGCGAGGAAGCGCCGCGCATGTTCGTCACCGTCTCGTCGTCGCTGATCCCGATCCTCGGCGAATACGAACGCGCATCGACGACGTCGATCAACAGTCTATCTTGGGCCTGTCATTCATCGCTATATCAACGGCCTCGAGAAATCGATCCGCGGCTACGGCTACGACGGTCCGATCTCGATCATGGAATCCGGTGGCGGCGTGCTGCCGGCGGAGGAAGCCGCGTTCCAGGCCGCCAATCTCCTGACCTCCGGGCCGGCCGGCGGCGTGCTCGCCTCGCAGAAGCTCGGGGAGCAGCTCGGCTACCGCAACATCATCACCACCGACATGGGCGGCACGAGCTTCGACGTCGGCCTGATCGTCGACGGTCAGCCGATCCTTGAGACGCACGCGCGAGGTCGGACGCTTCCATGTGGCGCTGCCGTCGATCAAGGTGACGGCGATCGGCGCCGGCGGCGGCTCGATCGCGCGCGTCACGCGACGGCCACCTCACCGTCGGGCCGGAAAGCGCCGGGTCGGAGCCAGGGCCGGCTTGCTACGGCCGCGGCGGCACGGAGCCCGACCATCACCGACGCCGACATCGTGCTCGGCATCATCGATCCTGCCTATTTCCTTGGCGGACAGATGAAGCTGAGCATCGAGAAGTCGAAAGCGGCGATCGAACAAAAGATCGCAAAGCCGCTCGGGCTCGACATTTCACGAAGCCGCGGCGGGCATCCGCGAAGTCGCCAACAACCAGATGGCCGACCTGTTGCGCCGGGTGACGCACGCGTTCGGGCTATGACCCGCGCAACTTCGTGCATCTTCGCTTATGGCGGCGCGGGACCGACCCACGCGCATCCGTATGGCTCGATCGGAGGCATCGCCACGGTCGTGGTCCCGACGACGGCCTCGGGGCACTCCGCCCTGGGATCGGTGACGGCCGACCGTCACCGTTCGTTCTCATATTCCTTTGGGCAGCATGCGCCGCCTCGCTTCAAACGCGCGTCGGACCACGTCGATGCCGCAGCGCTGAATGCCGGTTTCGAGGCGCTGGAGAAACGCTGCCATGACGCGCTCGGAAAGGACTGCTTGATTCAGCGTCTGGTCGCGATGCGCTTTCGCCTGCAGGTCCACGAGGTGCCGATCGAGGTGCCGCAGAAGACGTTGACCGCTGCCGATCTGGACGACCTGGTCGATCGCGTTCGAGCAGAAATACGAGCGCATCTACGGCGAAGGGCAGTGCGCTGCGCAGTTCGGGTGTCGAGTTCACGGTGCTGCGCACCGAGGCGCTGTCGCCCGTGCCCAAGCCGAAGCCGGCCAAGGCGGCGAAGAAGGTCGGCGATCCGCGGCCGGTGCAGCGCCGGCGTGTCTATTTCTACCGCACAGGCTTCGTAGAGACGCCGGTGTATCGCTCCGAGGATCTCGGCCCGGCGTCACAGCCTGACCGGACCATGCGATCGTCGAGCGGCCCGATACCACGATCGTCGTCGGCGCCGGCCAGCGGCTGGAAGTCGAGCCCTACGGCAACCTGATCATCCATCTTGAAGACGAGAAGGCGGCGTGAACATGGCCGAGGTGGCGCTTCGCAACAAGCCCAAGAGTCTACGAATACAAGCGCGTCGAGGCCGATCCGATCACCTTCGAGGTGATCCATCACCGCCTGATCTCGATCAGCGACGAGCAGGCGGCCACGCTTGCCGCCATCTCGGGCTCGCCGCTGGTCAACGACGCTACCGACTTCAACACCGGGATCTTCCGCACCAACGGCGAGATCGTGACGCATCGGGAAGACCGTGCTGTTCCACGCCGCTTCGGTCGCGGAGATGATCAAGCACATCATCGAGGATTGCGAAGACAATCCCGGCATCCGCAGCGGCGACATGTTCATCGTCAACAATCCCTACAAGGGCGCGCTGCATCAGCCGGACTTCGGCATCGTTGCGCCGGTGTTCTACGACGGACAGCGTATCGGCTGGATCGGCGTCTGCGCCCATCAGCTCGACGTCGGCGGCGGGCGTCGGCACTCGAAGCGACCGACGTCTTCGCGGAGGGCATGCTGATCCCGCCGGTCAAGGTCGTGGAGAACGACGAGATCCGGCACGACGTGCTGTCGATGATCCTTGGCATGTCGCCGCATGCCGACAAACCTCAGCCTCGACTTCCGCGGCATGATTGCCGCCAATCGCGTTGCGTCGAAACGGCTGCACGAGACCATCGATCAATACGGCATCGACGCGGTCCTGTCGGTGATCGACGGCGCCATCGAGCTGTCCGAACAGGCCGTGCGCAAGCGGCTGCGCGAGCTGCCGGACGGCGTCTATCGCTCGCAAAAATATCTCGATCATGACGGCACCGAGAACAAGCTATTTCGCGTGCATGTCGAGATGACCAAGAAAGGCGACTCGCTGATCCTTGATTTCAGCAGGTCGGCCGATCAGTCACGCCGTTTCATGAACTCGCACGCGCAGTCCGGAATGCTGGCCGGCATCCGCGCCGCGCTGCTGCCGATCCTGGCGTACGACGTGCCCTGGAACGAGGGCGTGTTCAACCCGATGAAGGTCATCGCGCGCGAGGGTTCGATCGTTTCCGCCCGGTTTCCGGCGCCCGTCAGCCAAGGCCCGCTCGGCGCCATGTGGCTGGTCGAGATGGTCGTGACCGAAGCGCTGTCGTTGATGATGGCCACCAATTCGAAGAGCATCGTCGAGGCGCAGGCTGCGCCGAACGGTGGGCCGGACGGCTTTTCGGTGCACGGCGTCAACCAGCACGGCGAGCAGACCCATGGCAGCTTCCTCGACCAAATCTATGTCGGCGGCGGCGCCTACTTCGATCACGACGGTCTCAGCCCGCAGGGGCACCGGCACATTCCGGCAATCCGCCTTCAGAACGTGGAACGCAACGAGTCCCACGCGCCGGTCATGTACATGTACCGGAAATTCATCCCGGACACCGGCGGGCCGGGTCGGCATCGCGGCGGAATTTCCGTGGGCCACGCCTACGTGCTGCACAAATCCGAGAGGATGCAGACGCGCTTCGCCTGCCACTGCTACGAGTCGCCAATTTCGACCGGCATGTTCGGCGGCTACCCTGCGGCATGCAACACGCGCCGCATGTTGAAGAATGCCTCGGTCCGCAAATCGATCGACGCGGGCCGTATTCCCTATGACACGACGGCGATCACGGGCGAGCTCCAGCATCTGCCGGCCAAGATCAAGGGCGGGATCGACTTCACCAAGGACGACTATCATGAGGCGACGCCGAGCGCCGGCGGCGGATGGGGCGATCCGATTGAGCGCGAGGCCGCCCTGGTGGCGGAGGACGTGCGCACCAACGCGGTGTCGCGCGAAGCGGCCCGCGAAATCTATGGCGTGGCGGTTGGCGCAGACGCATCGCTTGATTCCCGCGCGACCGAAGCGCGGCGCGCCGCGATGCGTGCCGAGCGGCTGAGTTGGCCGCAGAAGAAAGTGCTGAGCAACGCGCCCGCCAATGGCGCCCCGGGCGACGCCCTCGCTCTGTTCGGCGACCGCGCCAAGTTTGTGCGGGTCGCTGGGCGAAACTACCTGCGCTGCGACTGCGGCTGTGCGATGGCCCCTGCCGACGAGAATTGGAAGGACTACGCGCGTCAGGCGACGACGACGGCGACCGAGCTCGGCCCGCGCATCGCTCTGCACGAAGAGCTCGAAGCTATCCGTTACGCGTGTCCGAGCTGCGCGCGACTGCACTGGGTCGAGATCAAGCTCAAAAGCGAAGACGCACTCTACGACATGGAATTCAAGTCTGTAGGTCTGGAGCAAGCTATGCCTGAGCATATCCTTCCGCTGCCGCCGAAATGGGAACGCGACCTCGACTGCGGTTGGGTTGTGTTCAAGAGCGGCCCCGACGAAATCCGCGGCTATCTCGCCAAGCCCAAGGGCGGTCGCGGGTTGCCCGGGATCGTGATGCTGCACGAGAACCTCGGCGTCATCGAACATCGTCAGGACGTGACGCGTCGCTTGGCCAAGGCAGGCTTTGCCGCAATCACGGTGGACCTCTACAGCCGCATCGGCGGGCAGTCGCCTCGCGACTTCAAGAACTCCGCAGGAGCGGCGCATCAAAGCGAGCCTCGCCAATCCTGACGAGCAGGGTGTGGGCGACGCCGAGGCTGCCTGCCGGTATCTGGAGTCGATGGACGAGGTCGACCGCGATCGCATCGGCGCCATTGGATACTGTTCGGGCGGCGGCACCCTCTACAGCTGGCTCTGCGGCCACTCGACTAATATCAAGGCCGCGGTCTGCTTCTACGGCACGGTCGTCACCAACTCGCTATCCCGCGCCGACGGCAAACCGCTCGATCGCGCCGAGAAAGCACACCTGCTGCGTTGCCCCATTCAAATCCATCATGGTGACGTCGACCGCGCGGTCGATATCTCCGAGTCGCGACGCATGGTCGCGGCGCTGAAGAAGTCAGGCCAGCCGGTCGAGGCGCACATCTATGCCGGCGCCGACCACGCCTATCACGACGACACGCATCCGCATCATCACGTGGAAGCGTCGGCGTTGAGCTGGACGAGAACGATCGACTTTCTTAACCGGCATTTGACGGGTGTGTCAGAGGCGCGCGCCGCTGCCGGCTAGACGACGAACGGGCAACAGAAACGCCGCTCATCAAGGGAGGATAACCATGGCGACATCCACATTGCGCTCACGCTGGGTCGTGGCGAACGGCGTCAAGACGCACTACAGCGAAGTCGGCGACAACGGCCCGGTGATCATCGCCCTGCACGGCGGCGGCGCCGGATCGTCCGGAAAGTCGGGCATGGGGCTAATGATGCCGCATCTTGCGGACGACTTCCGTGTACTCGCACCGGATTCGGTCGGCGGCTACGGGCAGACCGATGCCTTCGCGCCGGTGCCTTATGGCCTGATCAACCGCGTGACCCATCTCGAAGACTTCGTCGATGCGCTGTGCATTGAGAAGTTCACGCTAACCGGCAACTCGCAGGGAGCATGGGCCGCAGCGCAGTATGCGGCGATCCATCCGGATCGCGTCGAGAAGCTTGTTCTGGTGTCATCGCTGACGATCTCGAACGGAATGGGAGTCAAGCAGGCGGATACCCCTGCCTTGACGGCGCTGCAGGGCTATGATGGCACTCGCGAAGGCATGCGCAAGCTGCTGGAAGCGATTGTCATCGACAAGGCTAAGATCACCGATGCGCTGATCGATCGCCGCCAGGTCTCGGCAACGCGGCCCGGCGCCATCGAGGCAGGCAAGGCCTTCGCCAAGAACACCGGCGCCCTTCGCAACAGTCCATTGCTGGCGAAGCAAATGGATTTGCGGGAAATGCTGCCGATGGTCACCAAACATGTCCCGACGATCTTCATCTGGGGCGAAGCCGACACCTTCGCGCTGCCCGAGACTGGTCGCGCGCTGGAGAAGCTTCTGCCCGACGCGAAATTCCATTGGGTGCCGGGCGCCGGTCATCAGGTGCAGACGGACAAGCCCAAGGAATCAGCCGACATTATCCGCAAGTTCGTGCGCGGCTGAGAAGCGCGCATCGCAAGCTCCATTCAGCGGAGGTGTCCATGAACCGAGAGTCGATGCCGCAAGCCCCGAACGCGCCCGACCGTATGGAGGGGATGGTGCCCGGCGTAAAGGCCGGCGGCTTTTTGTTCCTGTCAGCCATCCGTGGCCGCGATCCAAAGGGCGGCGGTATGGCGGACGATCCGCTGGAGCAAGCACGGCAAGCGTTGCGCAATCTCGAAGCGGTGCTCGCAGGATCCGGCGCGACCTTGGCCCATGTCGTCAAAGTCACGCTCTATTTGCACGACCTCGAACGGCGAAAGGAATTCCATCGCGTGTGGATGGAGTTTTTCCCGACCAACCCGCCCGCGCGCATCGCCATTGGCGTTGCCGACGCCAATGCGGCGCCGGGCGGCAAGGCTCACTACGCTTTGGATGTCATCGCTCTGGCGCCCTAAGTCGCCACAGCAACGAAGGAGATTTGAAATGCCGATCGGACTTGGTCTGGCTTGTTCCCACTCGCCCAACGTCTTCATCGAACCGGAAAATTGGGAAACCCGTTACAAGCAGGCGATCGGCAATGTGCCGCAGCCCGCGGCGGCCGCCTTGGAGACGTTGGAGGTCCGGCGCGCATATGCCAAGCGCATCGAGGACGGCTTTGCGGACCTTCGTAAGACACTCGCTGATTACAAGCCCGACGCACTGATCATGTTGTCGGACGACCACAACGAGATGTACGACGAGAACCTGTGCCAGCCGACGATCGCGATGTTTCTCGGTGAGACCGGTACCGGCTCGCAGGTGCTGCGTTCGCTGAACGACGACCCGGCCAAAGTCCCGAAGGTCAATCTCAAATGCGATCAAGAGCTGTCCAAGTTCATCGCCAAAGGACTGATGGACCGCCACTTTGACGTGACGGTGACTCGGACTAAGGAAACCAAATCGATCGGTCCGACGGATCGCGGCATGGGCCACGGGTTCACCCGAGCTGCACCGATGATCATGCCGGAGCTCGATATCCCGACCGTGCTGATCTGGCTCAATTGCTACTTCGAACCGCTACCGACGGCGCGTCGCTGTCTCGATCTCGGCAAGGCACTGACGGAAATCTGCGCCAAGAGCAAGAAGCGCATCGCCATTCTAGCCAGCGGCGGTCTTTCGCACGATCCGCGCGGCGCCCGTGCGGGCTGGATCGACGAGCCCCTTGACCACGCGGTGCTCGAGGCGTTCGCCGAGGGCGAGCCCGACCGGCTGGAAGCGCTCTACAAGATCAACTCCGACACCTACCATGGTGGCACCGGCGAGATCCGCAATTGGCTGGTGGTCGGAGGTGCCATGGGCGAGTGCCAGGCGCGCATCATCGATTACATGCCGGTGCATCACATCATTACGGGCGTTGGCTTCGCGGCTTGGGAGCCGACGAAACAAACAACGTGACGCGGCGGAGGTGGCCGCGGGATGCGACCGGATGACCGAATGTGCAGGACATGAGCGGGCTCGTGACGAGTGACTGCAAGGTGCGGGTTACCGATGTGCGTCGCCATTTTGAGATTGGCGCGAGATCCATCGACGCGCTGTCGAGCATTAATCTCGATGTCCCGGCAGGCCAGTTCCTCGCGATTGTCGGGCCGTCCGGATGCGGCAAGACAACATTGTTGCGCATCGTTGCCGGACTCGAAACGCCGACATCCGGCTCGGTCCATATCGACCGAGCGCCAGAACTCTACTCGCCCAGCCAACTCTATGGTGTTTCAGCAGGAGTCGGTCTTTCCCTGGATGAGCGTGCGGGACAACGCGGCGTTCGGGTTGAAGGCACGAGGGTTCTCCGCCGCTGACCGCTACGCCATGGTCCAGCCGATCCTCGATCGCGCCGGCCTCAAGGGCTTCGAGGATGCGCTGCCTTATCAGCTTTCCGGCGGAATGAAGCAGCGCGTCGCGATAGCGCGTGCCTTTGCGAACGATCCTGAAATTCTCCTCATGGATGAGCCCTTCGCCGCGCTCGATGAGCAGACCAAACTAATTCTGCAGGTCGAACTGCTGAGGATCTGGGAGGAGACCCGGAAGACCGTGCTCTACGTCACTCATTCGATCGACGAGGCGATCATTCTGTCGGATCGAATCCTGGTGATGAGCGCACGGCCGGGACAGATCAAGAGTTTGATCGATGTGGCGTACTTCTTCCCGCGTCCGCGCAGCGTCGAAATGGTGAAGTCCAGCCCGAAATACGGCGAGCTGTTCGGCCAGATCTGGAGCGAGCTTCGCGACGAGGTCTATGCCGCGCGCCAGGAAGCGGAGCGAGCGCAATGAGCCTGCTCGATCGAAGTCTCTCGGTGCTGACGCCTCTTGTCCTGCTGGCGATCTGGGAGCTCGCGGCCCGAACCAACATGATCGACGTCGCGTTCTTTCCCGCGCCGACGGCCATCCTTGTCGAGTTCTACGACATGCTGCGCACCGGCGAGTTGTTGACCCACACCATGATCAGCCTCACGCGCATCATCGTCGGCTTCTCGCTGGGAACCGCTTTAGGCATGGCGCTCGGGCTCGCCATCGGCCTCAATAAGACAGTCGCCGCGATGTTTCAGCCGTTGATCGATCTGACGTTTCCGATCCCGAAAGTCGGTTTGCTGCCGCTGGTGATCATCCTGTTCGGTCTCGGCGAGGCGTCGAAATACGTTATCATCGCGATTTCGTGCTTCTACCTCGTGGTCATCAATACCGTCGCCGGCGTGCGGCAGATCGAGCGCATCTATCTCGACGTCGGCCGCAACTATCACGCCAACCGCCGTCTCATGTTCATGGACGTCGCGTTTCCAGGCGCGCTGCCGACCATCATGGCCGGCGTGAAGATCAGCATGGGCGTCTCGCTCATCATCATCGTGTCCGCCGAGTCGTTGGCGGCGAAGAGCGGCATCGGCTTTTTGATTTGGACGAGCTGGCAGGTGTTCCAGGTCGAGAAGATGTACGTCGGCCTCTTGGTGTCGGCGCTGCTCGGTCTTGGATTTACGGTGCTGCTGAACTGGGTCGAACGCAAGCTCATTCCTTGGAAGCAAGGCTGAGAAGAGGACCGAGAAGGTCCCGTCGATACGAACAACCGGGAGGATGGAATGTTGGCCCAATCGAGTCGTCGAGCGATGGTCGCCGGCCTGGCGTTGGCGAGTTTGTGTCTCCCAGCAGGAACCGCGTTGGCGCAGTCGGCGCCGGCAAAGGTCAAGATCGGGATCTACGGCATCCTGCCCGAGGCTGGACTGTTCATCGCGCAGGAGCGCGGGTATTTCGCCGCCGAGAACCTCAGCGTCGAGTTCATCGGCAACGCCGCCGGCCCGGAGGCGCTGCCGGCGCTGACGTCCGGGACGCTTGACGCGGTCGGCGGCGGCATCACGCCCGGCGTCGTCAACGCCACCAAGCGCGGCATCCCGGTCAAGATGGTGACCAGCACCAGCACTTGGGAAGATTCCGGCAACAGCAGCTTCTTCCTGATCCGCAACGAGCTTGCGGGCAAGGTGAAGGACTGGAAGGACCTCAAGGGTCTGAAGATCGCCATCGCGCCGGCTCAACCGAACTTCAACGGCTTCATCGTCGAGCAGGCGCTGGCGCTCGGCGGCCTTACGCTGAAGGACGTGCAGACGGTCGAGGTTCCGCTGTCGTCGATGATCGTTGCGCTGCGGACAGGCGGTGTCGACGGCGCCCATACGTCAGAACCGCTCTCGACGGTGGCTGTCGGAAATGGTTCCGCGATCAAGTGGAAGCCCGCGTCTTCGTACATCCCGGGCCTCAATCCATCGATGCTGTCGTATGGCCCCAACCTGTTGAACAAGACGCCCGAGGTCGGGGAGCGGCTTCTGATCGCCTATCTTCGCGGCGCGCGCGACTACGCCAAGGCGATGGCGACGGGCGACGGAAAGGCCGATGTCATCGATATTCTGATCAAGAACACGTCGGTGAAGGATCGATCGCTCTACGACCGCATGGGCATGTCGCACATCGATCCCGATGGCGTTATCAATCTGAAATACATTCGGGCGGTCCTGGATTACTACCAGGCGGCCGGCGTCATCCAGAGGACCGAGGTCGACGGCCTGGTTGACGACCGCTTCCGCCAAGTCGCGCTAAAGAAACTCGGCCCCTACAAACCCTGACAGGCGCGCCGGATCGATGCCACAAATGCAGAAACTCCGAAATCGACGGAGCGGGTTGTTGCAGCGGGCGGTCCGGTTACGGCCGAGCCCTGGCGCGGCGATGGCTCATCCCTTGCACGGGAGATCGCGCGCTATTATGGCATTGGGCCGATCTCCGCTCGTTCCCGGAAGTTTTGAAAAAGCGGGCGAGCTCATCCGTCCAAAGGTGCGTCCCTTGCCAGCCTTTCTGGGGGCTACGGTCGATTTCAGTTACGACCGCACGCCCATCTACATCCAACTGGCGACGCTGTTCCGACGTTTGGTCGTCACCGGGCAATGGCCGGTGGGCCAAAGAACTCCGACGCACGAGCAACTGGCGGTTCAGCTCGACGTCAATCCGGCCACGATCGCCAAAGCGATATCGCTTCTGGCGGATGAAGGCCTGGTCAAGCGCAGCCGGCGCAGCGGTACGATCGTCATCGCCAAGCCCGTGGTCACCCAGGCGTTTCGCGTCGGCTCGAATTGGCGCGAATTTCTGCACAACTTTGCAACGCTCGGATTCAAACTGTTGGCGCTGCGCCGGAATGCCGATCTGACGAAACCGCTCCACGCCTACAAAGAGCGCGAATCCCGCTACGACTTTTTTCATTCGCTTTATCGTTCCGATGGCGGCCCGGTGCTGGTGGAGGAGGCCTATGTCGGACACCAGGCGATCCAGGCTTGCAGCGCTTCGGTAGTGCGCAAGACGCCGCCGCTGCAGCTCGTTGATCAATCGTCGTCGATTTCCATCGTCCGCGCGGACGAGACCGTGCGCTTCGGCATCGCCGACAGCCAGATTTCGGAGCTGCTGCAAACGCCGCTCAATGCACCGATCGCCATCGTCTACCACACCGTGGTCGGCGAGCGCGGGCGTCTTCACTATCATGGGCGAAGCTTTGTGCGCGGCGATCTCGTCTCGATCAATGAACCCATCAAATTCGACAAGCAGCGTTAGGGTTGTGGGATCAGCGGCATGAGTGCGGCGAAGTCACGGCAGCGGAAGAAGGGTTCGGCGCAGCGTTCTATCGTGCTGAGCAGCCCGATGCCGATCTACGTCCAGCTCATCATGCACTTTCGCCAGCAGATCGAAAGCGGCCAATGGGCGCTTGGCGAGAAGATCCCGACGCTGGAGGAACTGGCGAAGGAATTCGGCGTGACGAGATTGACGGTCCGCCAAGCCGTCGAGTTTCTCAAGCGCGAGGGACTTGTCAGCAGCCGGCAGGGACGCGGCACCATCGTCGCCGCGCAGCCGAAGACGATCCTGTGGCGGGACTTGCCGCGTTCCTGGGCCGAGCTGGTCGACAGCGCCGACAGCCTGGAGAGCGACATGCTGGAGCTGGCGCGGCCGACCCGGTTGCCGAAATCGCCGGACCGCAGAGACGGCGACCTTGCGCCGAATTACCACGTTATTCGGCGCCTGCTCCGCCGCGAGGGACTGCCCTACATCGTCGGCACGTCGTATCTCGACCAGCGTATCGTCGATGCGGTCGGGCTGAAGGCGCTGAAGACACGGTCGATCTACCGCTTCCTGCAGATGTCGCAGAACAGCAGGCCGACGCGTGGAGATCAGACGCTGACATTGGGCACAGCCGGCGCAGAAATTGCCTATCTGCTCGACGCGCCGCTCGGCTCCTGCGTCGCGATCGTGACGCGCTGGATCTACGATCAGAACAACACCCTCATCTACCATTCCGAGGGACAATTCCGCGGGCACTTCGTGCAAACGTCGCGGCGGCTGCGTTGAGCAGGCCGACGGCGGACGCAACAGGAATAGCGATGGCCAACGCAGTCAACGACGCCGCCGAGCGGATCTGGAACGTCTATCAAAGCCGGGTGCCGTGCGCGCCGGTGCGCGACGTCATCGGCGTGGCGGACGTCGAGTTGGCCTATGCGGTGCAGGAAACCAACACCGTCCGCTGGCTCAAAGAGGGGCGCAAGCTTTCCGGCCGCAAGATCGGCCTCACCTCGAAAGCCGTGCAACAGCAGTTGGGCGTCGATCAACCCGACTTCGGAATGCTGTTCGCCGATATGCACTGTGGCGATGGCGAGGCCTTGCCCAGTGCACGATTTATGCAGCCGCGCGTCGAGGCGGAGATCGCGCTGGTCCTCAAGAGGTCGCTCGATCACGACAGCCACACCATAGAAGACATCACCAACGCGACGGATTATGTGGTGGCCGCGATCGAGATCGTCGACAGCCGCATCGCCAAATGGGACATCCGTTTCGCCGACACCGTGGCGGATAACGCATCCAGCGGCGGATACGTTCTGGGCTCGGAGCGCAAGAAGCTGGCGGACGTTGACCTGGTTGGCTGCCAGATGACGATGGAGCGGCGCGGCGAAGTCATCTCCCGAGGCTCTGGTGCCGCGTGCCTGGGCAACCCTCTAAACGCGGCCGCATGGCTCGCCGACACAATGGCGAAGCGCGGCCGCCCGCTTGGCGCCGGCGATGTGGTCCTCACAGGCGCCTTGGGCCCGATGGTTGCGGTCGCCCCGGGCGACGACGTCACGGCGAATATTGAAGGCCTCGGCACCGTGCGTGCGAGATTTGCGACGGATCTGGCGTGATCCAGTTGCGGGCGCGCGCTTAGCCAATCGATAGCGCGGCGGAAATCCCTGATCGGCGACTGAAATTCCCTGTTCTTTTCAGGAAATTCCCTGTTCCGCTGCGTAGGGAATTTGGAGGAAAAGTCCCGACATCATTGGGCTCGCAGGCTGTTCGATGCGCGAAGTCGCCTCGAAATTGCAAAATTCCCTGTTCTTTTCCCTGTTAGCAGGGAATTGGAATGCAGAGACGGGTTCGATAACGACTGCGTCCGCCACCACGCATTCTTTCGAACCGTGAGATTTCCTGGAGACTGCCAAATAGCCCGCCATTGGCGGGCTTTTGCGTCGGCGATCTCGGTCTCTGCGGAGACCGTTTCTGGCCCGAGAAGCGATTTTGGGCGGTCTGTCTCTGGGCCGAGGAATCCCGTTTCCCCGATGCAGATCGCTCTCGGTGGAAACTGGTCCGAATGTGATGGTTACCGCGCGGAAAGCCCAAGCATCTGGTGCTGACGGGACCATTCGGCGGGCAGGTCGCAGAGACGCGCCACTCCCATCCCATGGGGAAGACGTCCATCGATGGCAGCCTTGACGAGGTCGGGCGCGAGGAAGGCGAGCGAGATTGTCATGTTGATCTTTCGCACGGTGCAGCCCTCGCGGGCCGCGATGCTTTGGGTATTGGCCGTGGGATCGGTCATAAGCTCGTTCGAGCCAGCGGCGCCCTCGCGCAATCGATGCGACCAGCAGCGCGCGGCTCTCGGATCGGATCGGGCGGGTCTCCTTGGGCGGTCCGGATTCAGGCACGAGCACCTCGCGGCGCCGGGTCGAGGGTGTCTTGCGCCACGGCACCGTGATCACGTTGCGGTGGTGTTGCGTCCGCTTGGATTTGGCAGCCTTGGCACCGGCGAGTTCGATGACGAGTTGATCCGGCTGGACCTCGACCCGGACGACATGGCTGCTGATAAGGACTGCGTCCTCAATCTCTGCAGCGATCGTCGAGGTGACCTCGGACCGCCTTGGCAACGAGGGTTTCGACCTCCTGGGCCGGGACCCGGCTGACGGTACCGGCTTGCTTGGGCTCGTCCCTGCAGCAGAGCCGATGACAGGTAGTACCGGTACTTGATGCCCTGTTTGCGGACATGGCTCGGGCTCATGCGGTTGCCGCGATCATCGAAGATGCGGCCCAACAGGAGCGCCTCGGACCTGGCCCGTGTGAGCTTGTGATTTGTCACCTGCTCGGTCAGCTTGGCCTGGACCGCATCGAACAGGTCTCGATCGATGATGGCGGGCTGCTCGCCCGCCAAGATCTCTCCCTTGAATGAGACCTCTCCAATGTAGAAGCGGTTGCGAAGCAGATGGGCGAGCGGACCTCGGGTGAAGGCAATGCCACCGACGGTTTCGCCGGTCTTCAATGTGCGGACCTTGGTGACGATGCCCCGCTGGCGCAGGTCCGCCATCAAGCAGGTTCAGGCTGCCAAGCTTGAGATAGCTGCGGAAGATGGTTCGGACCCGCTCGGCCTCGGCTTCGATTGACGGTGATCTTTCGGTCCTTGGTGTCATAGCCGAGCGGCGCCATGCCGCCGACCCAGAGACCCTTGCGCTTGGAGGCCGCAATCTTGTCGCGGATCCGCTCGGAGGTGACCTCGCGCTCGAACTGGGCAAAGGACAGCAGCACGTTGAGGGTCAATCGTCCCATCGAGGTGGTGGTGTTGAACTGCTGGGTGACCGAGACGAAGGACACGCCATGACGGTCGAACAGTTCGACCAGCTTGGCGAAGTCCGCCAAGCGAGCGGGTCAGGCGATCGACCTTGTAGACGACGATGACGTCGATCTTGCCGGCTCGGACATCCTCCAGCAGCCGTTGCAAGGCCGGGCGGTCGGTGTTGCCGCCGGAGAAGCCGCCGTCGTCATATTTGGACCGGATCAGGGTCCAGCCGGCATGGGCCTGGCTTCGGATATAGGCTTGTGATGCATCGTACTGGGCATCGAGGGAGTTGAAGTCCTGCTCCAGCCCCTGGTCGGTCGAGACCCGGGTATAGATCGCGCAGCGAACCGGTTTGGCTGATGCCGCTCTTCATGAGTGCGGGGCTCTTTCGATGGCTTGTCGACGCAGGCCGAAGAACCTGGGCCCATTCCAGCGGGTGCCGGTGATGGCGAGGGCGACCTTCGACAGGCTCGGATAGGTCTTGCCGTTCCAGGCAAAGCCATCGGCCAGAACCGCGACCCTCTGCATCCGGCCATTCCATTCGCGGGCCAGCATCGTGCCGGGTTGCAGATAGTCAGTGGTCAGTCGTTTGATTCGACGGCGCGTTTGCCAGCGTCCTCGGGCGAGGCTGCTGCATCGAGCAGTCGCTGGCTTTCGGCATCAAGGTCGCCCAAATGATCGGCCTGCAGCCGATAGGCCAGAACGCGGAACAGCAGATGGCGGGGCAGGTGAGGGGGCGGTCGCCGTCGGAACACGTTCCGCCAGCGGGCCTGGAGAGCACCGATGTCGAGATCGCGCAGGCGCGCGATCTCGACATCCAGCGTCTTCGCATCCGGCAGCGCCGGACCGACCTTGACGCGAGGCATGCCGGTCAGGCAGCGCGGCGCTTGGATCGCTTGCTGCTCGACCCCATTGCCACTGGTCGATGCGATAGACCCGGCTGACCGTCGATCTTTGTCGAGCGAGCTTCAACTTCAGCTTCTTGCGTACCACGCCGGCCAGGAAGCCGCGCACCGAATGCTGCTGCCAGCCGGTGGCCGCCATCATTGCGGCGATTGTTGCGCCGGCCGGCGACCGCAGCATCGCGATGACGACGAGATTGCTTCGAGCCAGGATCGGGCTTCTTGCTTTCCGGCTCGCCAGTGGTCTGGGACGTTGGCTTTGTAACGGGCGCACGCATCGGCGCTGCGCTTGATGACTTCTTCGCAGACTTTGCCATTGAGATCCTCCGTTCGGTTGACGCGGCGTCTTGCCGCACCACCGAAGCCCCACCTCGGCCGATGAAGCCGGCGGGGCAGGATCTCGGAGCGCGCTCAGCTCCCGAGATTGACGACAGTACCGCTCCGTTCGCGGCCGAATGCCAGTCCTTTCTGGATAATGTTGTTGCTCAATATCCAAATGCTCGATCATGGGATGATCGGGCGGGGGGGCGACCCGGTTGCAGATCAGGCGGCTATGCCTCCTCTACTTTTCCAGATGGTGCAGGCGCTTCCCAGCCGCTCCCATAGAATGAGAGCATTGGCGACACCACTTGGCATCTGCGCCTGGAGTTCAGGCGGCTGAGGACAAAACGTGGGGCTTGGCGTCCTTGCAATGGACTTGACCTGCGCGTAGCCGATAAGACCTTACCCGCGTTGGATGGGTGCGTAGCTCAGCGGAGGAGCACTACGTTGATATGGTAGGGGTCACAGGTTCGATCCCTGTCGCACCCACCACGCATTCAGGCTATTCGCGGATTTGTGGAGACTTGCGAGATGTGCCCGCATTTTGCGGGCATTTCGGATTAGCCTTTGGGTTTTCAGTCTCCGAAGGGCCCGTGGAGTTGAATTGGGTGGCTGGTCTCCGCCCTAAAAATTCTCGTTCCTGGGGGCCGCCCTCCGCCTGGACGCCGTCACAGGCGAACAAGGGAACAATGGTGCACGATGCTTTTTACTCTGAAGCGGATCGATCAAGCCCATCTCGGCTATCTCGGTTCCGAACGGCTTTGGTCACTCTGGCAGCGACAGTCCCAGTCGTTCGAACTGAAGTGACCACTCCGCTGGCGCGTCGCGCCGCCAATCGAGGTGGTCCACATGGAGACCGACCCCGCTCACCCCGCTCGGCGTCAAGGGCGCGGCCGAAAGCGGCATGATCGCGGCGCCGGCGGTCATCGTCTCGGCGATCGAGGACGCGCCGACACCCTTCGGCGTGCGCATCACCGACCTGCCGCTGACGCCGGAGCGGTGCTCACTTTGATCCGGGCTCGCGGCTGAGCCCCGTGGCAACGCCCCAATGCTGGTGCTAATCTTGCATGGCGGTCGGGATGCCGGCTTCGCCCACTCTTTCGATTGTGAGGATCCCATGCTCAATCGCCGTCGCGTCGTCCAGGGCGGTCTCGCCGCCGCCGGTTCCTTGAGCGTCTCCGCGCCGTTTGGCGCGCGCGCGCAGGGTAAGCCCCCGGTCAAGATCAGATACAACGAAGTGGTGCGCGCGATCCTCTACGCGCCGGCCTACGTCGCCATCACCAACGGCTATTTCAAGGACGCGGGTCTCGACGTGTCGCTGACCACGGCCCAGGGCGGCGACAAGTCGGTCGCGGCGCTTCTGTCCAACAGCGCCGACATTGCGCTTATCGGGCCGGAGTCGGCGATCTATGTGCAGAACAGCGAATCGCCGACCAAGACGCCGATCTTCTGCGGGCTCACCGCCACCGACGGCTTCATGCTGGTCAGCCGCGAGAAGATCAACAAGTTCGAGTGGAGCATGCTCAAGGGCAAGGAAATCCTCGGCTTCCGCCCGGGCAGCACGCCGATCCTGTTCTTCGAGGCGGCGATGCGGCAGAACGGCATCGACCCGCTGAAGGACGTCAAGCTCAACAACAACGTCGCGATTCCGGCGCGCGTCGGCTCCTGGATCGCGGGGCAGAACCAGTTCGCCATCTTCATCGAGCCCGACGCCTCGCAGCTCGAGATGGACGGCAAGGCGCACTTCCTCGCCTCGATCGGCGAGACCGTGGGGCCAGCCGATTACACCACCTTCATGGCGACCGACAAATACATCAAAGAAAATCCCGCGGTGATCCAGGCCTGGACCGACGCGATCTACAAGGCGCAGAAGTGGACCGCGTCCCAGTCGGCGGCGGACGTGGCGAAGGCGATCGAGCCGTTCTTCCAGGGCGTCAATCCCAAGGCGCTTGCCGCCGCGGCCGAGCGCTACCGCAAGCTCAACATCTGGAAGAGCACGCCGAAGATCGAGCCGAAGGCCATGGAGAGGTTCCAGGACATCCTGGTGCTGGGCAACGTGCTGGACAACGCCAAGCGCGTGAAGTTCGAAACCCTGGTGCTGACCGAATTCGCCGACAAGGCGAAGTGATCCGTGCAGACATCGGCAGTTACCGGCCAAGCCAAGGTCGAGCTGCGCGGCGTGGGCCTACGATATTTCGGCCGCGAGGGCGAGACCGAGGCGCTCAAGGACATATCGCTGAAGATCGCGCCGGGCGAGTTCGTCGCCATCATCGGCCAGAGCGGCTGCGGCAAGAGCACGCTGTTGTCGCTGATCTCCGGCATCCTGGCACCGACCGAAGGCGGGGTGATGGTCGACGGCGTCGCAGTCACCGGGCCGAACTCGCAAGGTCGGCTACATGCTGCAGCAGGACTACCTGTTCGAGTGGCGCACGATCCTGGAGAACGCGGTGCTGGGCGCCGAAATCCAGGGCGCCGACATGGGCGGCGCCCGCGAACGCGCGGTGCAACTGCTCACGCGCTATGGGCTCGGACAGTTCCTGTATCACCTGCCGCGCCAGTTGTCGGGCGGCATGCGCCAACGGGTGGCGCTGGCCCGCACGCTCTGCACCGAGCCGGACGTCGTGCTGCTCGACGAGCCGTTCTCGGCGCTCGATTCGCAGACCCGCATCGCGCTGGCCGATGAGGTGACCGAGATCCTGCGCCGAGAGGGCAAGACCGCGATCCTGGTGACGCACGATATCGGCGAGGCGGTCAGCATGGCGGAGCGCGTCATAGTGCTGTCGCGGCGGCCGGGGCGCGTGAAGTCGGACCACGCCATCCGCTTCGCCAGCGCCGATGGAAGTCGCCCTGCGCCATTCGCCGCGCGCAATGCGCCCGAGTTCAACGGCTATTTCAACGCCCTCTGGAAGGAGCTCGAAGTCCATGTCCAAGGTTGAAACAAGCAAGGTTGAAACGGCGCCGGCCGCGGGCGCGACGCCCATCCCGAGCCCGCAATATCGCGACTGGCTGCGGCAGGAGCGCCGCACCCGCCTCACCATCCGCGCGGCACAACTCGCGATCCTGATCGTGTTCGTCGTGCTGTGGGAAATCCTGCCGCGCGCGCACCTGATCAATCCGCTGTTCACCAGCTACCCGTCGGCGATCTGGCCAACATTCGTCGAAATGCTGAAGGCGACCCCGCAGCAGCCGGGCATTCTCACCCACACCTGGGCGACGGTGCTGGCGACCGTGGTCGGCTTTACCGCGGCGATGGCGTTGGGCGTGGCGATCGCCTCGGCGCTGTGGTGGTGGGACGCGCTCTACAAGGTGCTCGACCCGTATCTTGTGGTCGCCAATGCCATGCCGAAGACGGCGTTCGTGCCGATCTTCTACATCTGGCTCGGCGCAGCGCTGTCGATCTACGGCATGTCGCTCGCGATCTCGCTGTTCATCACCATCCTGATGATCTACAGCGGTTTCCAGGGCATCGACCCGAACAAGATCAAGCTGGCGCAGACCTTCGGCGCATCCAAAGGACAGATACTGGCCAAGGTGGTGCTGCCTGGCAGCGTGCCGACCCTGATCGCGGCGCTCAAGGTCAACGCCGGCCTCTCGTTGGTCGGCGTGGTGGTCGGCGAATTCCAGTCGGCCAATCTCGGCCTCGGCTACCTCATCGTCTATGGCAGCCAGATCCTGAAGATGAACATCGTGATGACCGCGATCACGCTCCTGGCGATCGTGTCGTCGCTGATGTATCTCGCGATCGCCTGGCTCGAAGCCGCGGTGATGCGGCGAAGGTAGCGCGCCCCTAAGCCGTCTTGCGCTGCGCGACCGGCACGAGCCGGGCGGCGGCCTCGTCGGTGGTCATGACATCACCGAAGAACACCAGGAAATTGTTCAGCGACGCTGCATGCTCCTCGTCGGTCAGCGAGGCATTGCCGTCGGAAAGCATGACGACCCGGTAGTCGAGCATCATCGCATCGCGAGCGGTCGATTCGCAGCACACGTTGGTGACCGTGCCGGTAACCAGAAGCGTCTCGATACCGCGCTCCTTGAGCTGCGCGTCGATATCCGACGAACCGGCGATAAAGGCGCTGTACTTGATCTTCTTCACGCGAAGATCGCCCGGCAGCGCCTCGAGCTTCGGAAAGACCTTGAAACCCTCATGGTTCTCCTCCAGTTGCGCCAGCCGCTTGTCGACGCGATCGGGCGTGAGCATGTGCTTGTGGTGATTGCCCCAGTGCTCCAGCGCCCCGACCGCCGTCGTCTGGATCCACACCACGGTGCCGCCTGCCGCGCGAAGCGCCTTCGCCATGCGGTTGATGTTCGGCACGATGTCGCGCGCCTCCGGCACTTCGGCGGCAAAGCCTTCGGCGACGAAATAGTTCTGCATATCGACCACGACCAGCGCGGTGCGGCCGGCGTCGATCGTATCGTGGCTCAACAGCTTGCCCTGACGGCGCAGCACACGGTCCTTGATCGATTGCGGCGTGGCGTAGCGGTGCATCGGGAGCCTCCATGATGAGCCGGCGGAGAGGCTAGGACCGCTGCCGCCTACCGTCAATGCAGGCGAACGGTCACATTTGTTCGGGTTGCAGGCTAGACTTGCGCCGGCAATGAGGGAGGCACGACATGGCCAAGAACATCGACGGACCGCTGTTGTGTGTACCGAAAATTAGATTCTGCAATATTGGTGGTGAAGGCTGCCGAGAACGGGCTGTGATGTGATGTCGCCGAGGCGTTGAATTGCGCGATGGAACGGAGCGTCCTTGTTCAGGGAACGATGGGTCCTCGATTCATTATAGTAGGCGGCATATGCGCCGAGAATCCGGCGCAGGTGCGCTTCACCGAATACGATCATGTGGTCCAGGCACTCCCGACGGATCGAGCCAATGAGCCTCTCGATGTAAGCGTTTTGCCAGGGCGATCGGAACGCAATCGGCCGATCTCGAATGCCCATGGCGCGCAGACGCTGCACGAAGACTGGCCCGTACGAGGTGTCCCGATCCCTAATGAGATATCGCGGGGCGTGGTCCCATGGGAAAGCCTCGGTGATCTGGCGCGAGATCCACTCCGCAGTCGGATATGCCGTCACGCCAAACGACACCCAAATTCGTCGTCCATGCCGCATGATGACAAGACAATAGAGGATCCGGAACGTGATCGTTGGCAGGACAAAAAGGTCGACTGCGGCGATGCCGTCGGCGTGGTTGCTCAGAAACGTGCGCCAGCCTTGAGATGGTGGCCGCGAGCGGCGGCACATATACCGAGCAACCGTCGACTGAGCTACCTCGAAGCCGAGCTTGAGCAGCTCACCATGAATGTGTGGAGCGCCCCAGAGCGGGTTCGCGCGGCTCATCTCGCCAATGAGCGTGCGCAGTTCAGCCGAGACCTTCGGTCTGCCAACAGGGTTGCGCGACCGCCAGCGCCAATACGCTCGAAACCCAGCGCGGTGCCAGCGAATGATCGTTTCCGGCCTCACAATCGCAATCGCGCCAATGGCGGTGGGGAACCAGTGATAAAGCCAAACAAACAGAAAACGATCGGTATTGTTGAGATGCGGTCGCTGCGGGGCTCGCCGGCGAAGCACGTTGATTTGTTGCCGTAGGATCAGGACTTCTGCTTCCAGCTTTGCTCTCGACTTGAAGAGCGAAGCCAGTAAGCCGAGAATCAGCTTGAACAGATCAGACATCAGGCCGCGAGCTTACCTCGTTCGTTCCCTGCGTCTACGTCGAATTGAATTTTCGGTACACACAGGTCTATCTGCGCGCCTACGACAGCGTCAGCGAGGCCCGCGCCTCGATCGGCCGATATTTCGACTTCTACAATCAGCGCCGGCCGCATTCGAGCCTTGACGGCACGACACCCGATCACGCCTACTTCAACCCGCTGCCACTCCGCTTGGCAGCCTAAACCCGGCAGAGGCTCCACTTATCGAAGCGGAAAATCTGTTCAGACAACCGGGACCACCTCTGTGGTCCTTATTTAATCCTCTTTAGCGATGAGGTGAATCCAGATGGCAACAAACATCTTTGCAAAAATCGGAGATATCAAAGGAGAGTCCGTCGACTCCAAACACAAAGACGAAATCGAGGTGTTGTCGTTCTCCTGGGGCGTCACAAATCCTGCAGACTTTAAATCGCCCGGAGGTGGTGCAGGGAAGGCCAACGTTTAGCGATCTGAATTTTCTGCACAACATCGATAAGGCATCACCAAATTTGTTGAAGGCCTGCGCAACAGGGATGCACCTGAAGGAAGCCACCATCACACATCGAAAGGCGGGAAAAGGACAACAGGAATATCTCATTATCAAAATGAGCGACGTCGTTGTCACCGGTGTCGCATTGTCCGACAGCAACGACGCGGGATCTGAGAACGTGAGCTTAGCGTTTGCCAAGGTTCATCTCGAATACAAGCCGCAAAAGCTGGATGGGACCCTTGATGCGGGGGTGCACTTTAAATTCGATATCAAAGCGAACAAGGTCGGCTAGCGTCCAACAGTACACTGCCCGAAGGGGTGCTGGATCGCTCATGGAGCCATCAACATCAGTGACCCGTGAGTTGACGCTCGAGGAGGCAGTCTCCTTGGCGATTTTGCTGCAGAAAAACAACCAGCTGATCGACGCTCATGAAATCTATCGTCGGGTATTGGAGGCCGTGCCCGATCATCCTCGTGCCTTGCACTACGCCGGCGTGCTCGCGCATCAAGAAGGAAGAAACCAGGAAGCTGTTGCGCTCATCGAGCGCAGCATATCGCTCATGCCTGAGCAGGCGGACTGGTATAGCAACCTCGGTATCGTCTTCCAGTCAGACGACAGGCTCGATTTGGCAATCCAGACGTACCGGCGAGCGATAGCTAGCGATCCAGACCATGCGAATGCGCATAATAATCTGGGGGTGTTGTTGCGGGCAACCGGTTATCCGCTCGAAGCGGAAGCCGCTTATCTCGCCGCTATCCGAATAGACCCCGAACATATTGACGCATACACCAATCTTGGCATTCTCCTCAATGGACTAAAGCGCACAGACGAAGCCGCGGCATGTTATTGCAAAGTGATCACACTAAGACCGAAGCATCGCGAAGCGCGGAAGCTTCTGGCGCTGACGCATTGTGTGCTGGGCGAGATAACGAAGGCCGCGAGCATCTACAGGAATGGCTTGACGAAGAGCCAGCGGATCCGATTGCTACCCACATGCTGGCGGCATGCACGGGCGAAAATGTTCCTGAACGTGCGTCAAATGAATTTGTCGAAAAGACCTTTGACAGTTTTTCCTCCACCTTCGAGGCGAAGCTTGAGACGCTATCGTATCGTGCGCCGGGGCTTGTCGCGACAATGCTGGAGCAGGTCGGCCTAGAGAAGTTGCATCGGCTGGATGTGCTTGATGCGGGATGCGGAACAGGGCTCTGCGGAGCGGTTGTCGCGCCTTATGCGCAGCGCTTGGTCGGCATGGATATGTCACAAGGGATGCTTGATCACGCGAAGAGTAAGAACATTTATCACAAGCTGGTCAAAGCGGAGTTGACGGAGTACTTGCGAGACAACAATGAGACCTTTGATTTGATTGTATCCTCAGACACGCTTGTGTATTTCGGCGAGCTAAGCGGTATTGTCGCGGCATTAGCAAGAGCGCTGCGCCCGCAGGGACTTTTGGTGTTCACGCTCGAGCGCTCGGTGGAAGAAAGCAATCCGGATTATCAACTGCAGCTGCACGGTCGTTATAATCATGGCCAGGCCTACGTCGAGCAGTTGCTTGAATCCCTTGGTCTCCGTTCAATAGTAATGCACGCCGAGCTACGCATGGAGGCCGGCCTGCCAGTGGCGGGCTTGGTGATAGGAGCGAGCGCTTCATAACCCATATATTTGCCGAACAGCAGGGCCTAATGAACCGCCCCGGGTTTGCCGGAGGGCGGTTGGTTTGAGTCACGCTGCCATGGCCGGGGATTTCAGTATGGCGTAGTAGCGCTCCTCGGCTTCGGCCGGCGGGATGTTGCCGATGGGCTCCAAGAGCCGGCGATGATTGAACCAGTCCACCCACGGACGGCTCGATGCCAGCCTCCGACAGGCGCTCGGTGTATTGATCGACACGTATTGAACCCCGCGGACACTGTGATGGATCAGGCGGCCCCGGCGCGTCGGCCGCCGGTCGTGAAGGGCCTGCTCCAATGCATCGAGCACTAACGCGGCCTGCGCCGTACGTGAGACACGCCAGCCGGGTGAAGTCTTAAACTTGCTGGGAATGTGCCGAAAACCTCGCTTCGGTCGAGGGCCAGTCCAGTACCTCCGCTGGGCTGGCCCAACCTATGACAGCAAGAATCTCCAACACACGTAGACGAACGTGACGCGGGGGCCTGCGCGTCGGCGAACCTTTTGGAAATACGGATAAACATCGGCCGGAACTGTCGAGCGCCGCCGTCGTTTCTAGACCAACGGGTTGTTGAGGGAGCTTGCGATGCCCATCCACCGGATAGTGAGTGAGGCCGAGGTTGATCCAGCGGATGTGGACCGGATCGTTGCGGCTTATAGACGGGCGCTGATGCTCCTTCAATTCAAGGACGGCGACTATCCGGTTGCCGAAACCGTCATCGCAAAAAAGATCATCGAGATTGCGGAGACCGACCATCGCGCCGGCAGCGCCCTCTGCGCGCGTGCGCTCCAAGAGCTTGGTATGACGGTCGATTAATGCAGGCTCGAAATTGCGTCACTTGCAATGACGCGCAATTTCCTTTGGCCCCGGCGTCCGCCGCAGCCACCTCCTGATCGAAGGCGCATGTCCTCGTTGCCTACAATGTGGAACGAGTTCTTGCCGATATCGATGCCAATCACGGCAATTACAGCGCTGGTAGGGGCAGGAGCACGGCCGGACCATCCCATTAGCGCAACATCGGGCGGTATTTCGTATTGCGTCGTTCGTTCATTCCCCGATACCCTTGCTAAGGGAGGGCGGGGACTGGCGTCGTCCCTACCGTCCTCGGTGCAGCACCCCTGACGCGCGCGAGGGCACAAGGATGGATATCCGGTTTTGGGGTACCCGCGGATCCTTGGCCAAGCCTGGTCGAATCACGCTGCGCCACGGCGGCAACACGTCGTGTGTTGAGGTGCGGGGCGACGACGGCACGCTGATCGTCCTCGATTGCGGCACCGGCGCCCACGGATTAGGCCAAGCGCTGTTGTCCGCCGGGCCGCGCTGCGACGGACACCTCATGATCACCCACACGCACTGGGATCATATCCAGGGGTTCCCCTTTTTCGCACCACTGTTCGTGCCCGGTAACACGTGGGACATCTATGCTCCAGGGGCGCTCGAACTCCAGCTCGAACGGACGTTGGCGGGTCAGATGGAGTACAATTACTTCCCCATCACGCTGGCGCAGTTGGCAGCGACGATTCGCTTTCACGATATCGCCGAGGGAGAATTCGCGATTGGTGAAATGCGCGTCATCACCCAATATCTCAATCACCCGGCTCTCACGCTGGGCTATCGCCTGCAGTCCGGCGGCAATGCGGTTGTGTACTCGGTGGATCACGAGCCGCATGCCCCGAACCCGGCGGCAAGAGCCGAGGGTGAGCCACCGAGGCACAAGGAGGACCAGCGTCACATCGATTTCCTTGCGGACGCGGACCTCGTCATTCACGATTCTCAGTACACGATTGCGGAGTATCCGCAGAAGACGGGCTGGGGCCACACGCCCGCCGAGTGGGCGGTCGACTACGCGGTCGCCGCGCGCGCCAAGCGACTGGCTCTCACCCACCATGATCCGCTCCGCGACGATGAAGCGGTCGATCGCGTCGTGGAGATGTGTCGCCGGCGCGCCGGCGCTGCCGGGAGCGGACTTGAGGTTTTCGCCGCGGCCGAAGGGCAAGAATTGCGGTTCATCGAACGCGACGCCAAAACGCCGGTAGCCGCCCGCGCACCGGAGCCGGCGAGGAAGGTTGGTTCGCATACCATTCTCGTCGTCGATGATGACCCTACGATCGTGCGTCTGCTCACGCTCGCCCTCGAGCAGGACGGATTCCGCGTCGTGACCGCAGGTGACGGCGAGGGCGCGCTGCGCCTTGCCCGGCTCGAACACCCGGACTTGATCCTGCTCGATTGGCAGATGCCGAGCGCCGACGGAATGGAGGTCACACGCCGACTTCGCGACGAGCCCGATCCTGCGCTGCGCGACGTGCCCGTCGTGCTGATCACGGCACAGTCCGGGCCCGAGAACACGGCGGCGGGATTTGCCGCCGGCGTGACCGACTATCTGACCAAGCCCTTCCGGCCTGCGCATGTTCGGGCCCGCGTTCAAGCGTGGCTGCTGCGCCGCCCGGCTGAGGCTCCGCGAGACCCATGAATGACAGCAGCCATGCTCCGATCCCGCCCTCAGGAGGGGCTGGCCTCAACCAACGGCTGCTGTCATCGCTCGAGGCGTTGAGCCGGGCGTCGAGCTGCTTGATTGCGGCCGTTGGTCTGGCGGTACTCCTCGGATGGTACTTCGACATCGAGCTGCTCCGGGCCGGATTACCTGGCCGCACGCCAGTGAATCCGGCAACAGCGCTCGCGTTGCTTTTAGCCGCCTGCGCGCTTTGGATGCATCACCAAGCGAGGGGCAGACCCGACCCTGCACCGTTTCGCTGGCTGGCCGTGACCGCCGCTTCACTCGTCATCGCGCTGGGCGTGATCACACTCACTGGCTATTTCATCGGTCACAACCTTCGCGTTGACCAGGTCCTGTTTGGAGCGCAACTCGCCGGCAATCGCGTTGCGCCCAATACTGGCTTTGCTCTGTTGCTGATTGGCGTCGCGGTATGGCTGCTCAACTCGCCGCGCCGCTTGCGGCGCGCGCTTGAGCAACCGGTGGCGCTGTTTCCAATCGGGGTCGCCCTGATTTCGCTGCTCGGCTACGCCTATAGCGCGGAGGGAATGTACGGACTCGGCGAATTGCAACGCATGGCGTTGCCGACGGCGGCGTCTCTCTTCGTGTTGGGGATAGGCATCCTCTGCGCTCGTCCCGACAGCGGATTCGTTTCCGTGATTGTCAGCGATCATGCGGGCGGAGTCCTCGCGCGTCGAATGCTGCCCGTCGCGATCCTCGTCCCCGCCGGCCTCGGCTGGCTCACGTTGTCGGGACAGCGAGCCGCGCTTTTCAGCGAAGCAACTGGCCAAGCCATCGCCGCGGCGGTCACAATCTTCGCGTTCGCGGCGTTCATCGCGACCACAGCCCGCTCACTCTCGCGGGCTGACCGCGTCCGGAAGGCGAGCGAACGTCATCTCGCCGCGCAGAACGTGACGACATGCGTGCTCGTGGAATCGGCGACCCTGGCGGAGGCCATGCCACGCGTTCTCGAGGCCGTTTGCAAAAGCCTCGATTGGGTCATGGGAGTGCGCTGGAGCGTGGATTCCCAGGCGCACGTGCTTCGCTGCGCGGAGATGCACGTGGCCCCGCCGCGGCTATTGCAAGAAATGGTCGAGGTCAATCGTCGAGTCACATTCCCGCACGGCGTTGGGCTTCCGGGCCGGGTTTGGAGCACCGGGCGAGCCGCGTGGATTGCCGACGTTGTCCTCGACCCGAACTTCCCACGGGCAGCGGCGGCGGCGAAGGACGGCCTGCACGGTTCGTTTGGCTTTCCGATCATCGGCCCCGGCGGGTTTTTGGGCGTGATGGAGTTCTTCAGCACGGAGATCCGCGAGCCAAACGCCGCGGTGCTCGCTCTGTTTGATGGTATCGGCGGGCAGGTCGGCCAGTTCATCGAGCGCAAGCGTGCGGAGGCTGAGCTCGAGCGCGCCAAGGTTGCCGCCGAAGCTGCGACGCAGGCGAAGTCAGACTTCTTGGCCAATATGAGTCACGAAATCCGGACGCCGATGAACGCGATCATCGGTATGTCCGATCTCCTGACGACCAGCCGGCTCGAGCCCCAGCAGCGCGAGATGGCTGAGACGATCCGCTTGAGCGGCCAGCATCTGCTGACGATCATCAATGAAATCCTCGACTTCTCCAAAATCGAATCTGGGAAGCTCGAACTCGAGCAGGCGCCGTTCGATCTAGCCGACTGCATTGAGGAGGCGCTGCAGCTGGTGGCGCCAAAAGTGGCGGGTACCGACATCGAATTGACCTATGCGCTCGACGACGCGGTGCCGAGGTGGGTCGTCGGCGATGCCGCACGGTTACGGCAGGTGCTCGTCAACCTTTTGGCCAACGCGATCAAGTTCACACCGGCGGGCGAGGTCGGCGTGACCGTCTCGGTTCGGAAGCTCGAGGGCTCGCGGCGGGAGGTTCACTTCGCGGTGTGCGACACCGGGATCGGCATCCCAAAGGATCGGTTCGACCGTCTATTCAAGGTTTTCAGCCAGGTGGATGTCTCGACGACGCGCCGATATGGCGGGACAGGCTTGGGACTGGCCATCAGCAAGCGACTGAGCGAACTCATGGGCGGGCGGATCTGGGCGGAGAGCGAGCCGGGGAAAGGCTCGACGTTCCACTTTACGATCGTCGCAGATGAGGTCGAGGCTTTAGAGCGTGCGGCCGCCGACGGTGAGCAACCGGAACTGGCAGGCAAGCGCGTTTTGATCGTCGACGACAATGCCAGCAATCGTCTTTTGCTGAAGCTCCAGACCGAGCGATGGGGCATGCGCGCCCGGGATACGAACTCTCCCGCCGTGGCGCTCGAATGGATCGTACAGGGCGATCCCTTCGACGTGGCACTTCTCGATTACCAGATGCCCGAGATGGACGGGATCGCGCTGGCCCGAGAAATTCGCGCCGTGCGGGGCGCACACGCGCCGGTGCTCATCCTTCTGTCGTCCACCGGCCAGTCGGTGGCGTCTGCCCACGCCGACGCCGGTTTTGCCGCGGGGCTGTCGAAGCCCTTGCGGCTCTCGCATCTGCGCGATCGGCTACTCGAGACGATCAGCGACCAACGCGACACGTCGGCCGGCGCGGTTCCTCCGATGGTGCGCGATGTGGGCTCGCCGGTGCCGCTGCGCATCCTCCTCGCCGAGGATAACGCGATCAACCAAAAGGTCGCGCTTCGCCTGCTCGAAAGGCTCGGATACGGGGCCGACGTCGTTGGCGATGGACGCCAGGCGCTGGCGCGGCTCGACCATGCCGCCTACGACGTCATACTCATGGACGTCCAGATGCCCGAGATGGATGGCCTCGAGGCGAGCCGCGCCATCTGCGCGCGCTGGGCTGCAAGCAAGCGTCCGTGCATCATCGCGATGACCGCCGAGGCGATGCAAGGGGACCGCGACAAGTGCCTGGCGGCGGGCATGGACGACTACATTGTGAAGCCGGTGACGCTGGACCGACTCGCAGCGGCGCTCGCCAAATGTCGGCCTTTGGCGGCCGCCACCGCACCCGAAGCTGCGGCCGCACCGCCGGTCGAGAAACAGAGAATCGCGGCCGGCACCGCACTCGACAGCGAGGTGCTCGATCAGCTTCGCGAAGATCTCGGAGGGACGGCGGCACTGCGGGAGGTGATTAGGAGCTTCCTCGATCAGACCCCATCCGTTCTCTCGGCGCTGCGCGACGCAGCGGCACGATCCGATGTCCCGAGCATCCTGCGGGCCGCGCATATGATCAAGGGTACAAGCTCAATCCTGGGCGCTCGCGAACTCTCGGAGCAATGTGCGGAGATAGAGCGCGTCGGCCAGACTGGCTGTATCGCCGATGCCGGGTCGCGCGTGATCGCCGTTGAGGCGTCGTACCGGACGATCGAAGCCGCGCTCAAGGCGGAGATCGAGAGGCTTCGGCCATAGCAACATTGGCGGTTGGATAAGGCGGCCCGATTTCGAGCGCGCCATTGCGCCCGTACTCGATGGCCCGCATCTCGCATTGTCGAACGCGAGCTATTGACCGGGACCTGATCCCGGCGGAAACGCTTTATTCCGGGCTGCACGACTTCACGCTCGTGTCGATCCCCATGTTCATCATGACGGGAGCTGCGATCGGCTCTTCGCCCGCGGGCCGCGATCTTTACATTGCGCTCGACCGCTGGCTTTACCGAGTTCCGGGAGGGCCCGTCATTTCCAACATCGGGCCTGCGCGCTGTTTGCGGCACTGACCGGCTCCTCGCCCGCGACCTGGGCCGCCATCGGCAAGATGAGCATCCCGGAGATGCGCGGTCGCGGTTATCCGGATGAGGTCGCAACCGGGTCTGCGCTCGGGGGACGCTCGGCATTCTGATCCCGCCATCGATCACCTTCATCCTCTACGGCATCGCGACCTCTACGGCATCGCAACCGAGACGTCGATCGGGAGGCTGTTCCTGGCGGGGGTGATGCCGGGCCTGCTGCTCACCGGGTTATTCATCCTCTGGACGCTGTTCTATCTCTGGAGGAAGGGCTTCCGGGCCTACGCGCCGGACTTCCGCTATTCATGGAAGGAAAAATTTCAGTCCGTTCCCAAGGTTGCGCCTTTCCTCATCATCGTCATTGGCGTGATGTACGTACTCTATGGCGGCGTCGCGACGCCATCAGAGGCGGCGGGCGTTGGCGCCGCCTTCTGCGTCATTTTTTGGATAGCTGAAGATGTTGGGTGCTGCGCTTCAGGCTGATGGTGAAACGAGGTCCGTGTGTACGGCCTCAAGCATCAGAAGAAGAAACGCACATGGAGCATTTTGCTGGACTGGACGTTTCGGTCAAGGAGACCAGCGTCTGCATTGTGGATGACACGGGCAAGATCGTCCGGGAAGTGAAGGTAGCAAGCGAGCCTGACGTTCTGTTGCCGGTGCTGAAGAACTCCGCCTACCACGACAGCGGTCCAGCTTCCAATCGAATTCGCTTGAAGTGACGGTTGCACTCCGACTTCAGGGCTATGCCGAAATAGAACGGCGTTCGACCGCTGGCTGGAATGGGTGCTGGCGATGCCGGCCGACCATCTGAAGTACCCGCGGTTTCTGCCGAGTTGAAGAGACGGACGTGGGCTACGGTGCGCAGCCCCGGGCGATTAGAGTTGACGAGGATCGGCATCAGACCAGCCGGTAGAAATACATGACGCCAAGCGCAGCATCAGCAATGATTTCAGGAGATGTCGAAGGACGATTTCGATGGAGATTCCAGTCGGTCGAATCAGATACAGATCGAAGACGCCGTGCCGGGTCGTTTTTTTCGCTTCGCCTGAGAACGACTGAATGGCATTGATCGACGATGCTGAACATTTGCGGATGCGCGCCGCGGGAATGCGAGGGCGGGCGGATAAGGCAGTTTATCCTGAAACTAAGCAGGGCTTATTACGAATTGCGGACGATTACGAGCTGTTGGCAAGGCGAGCGGAGCAACGCACGGCGGTCCTGTCCAAGCTAGCAAAGGGGCCCGTGGAAGCCGCAGCGGATTTAGCAGTTGGTGAAAAAATCGCGCCGGAGGGGCCGCCCAAGATACAACCGTGAGCGAATTCTCGCTTGAGCCACCAGATCGCTCAGAAAAGGTTTGAATCTATTGGCGAGCGCAAGGCCGGCCTTTTGCTGCCGGTTGCAGGTCGATCCGAAACTTGCAGCCGGCAAATGGACGGCGGGGGTTTGCCGCGCCATCAACTTGAGCGCAGGCTTCCGCTCACGTCCCTGCGCGTCGCCTCGCGCGATCGCCGGCAAGAGCATCCTGCCCGGCATCTTCACGGCTTCGCCGGCATCCTGCAGCCCGATGCCTATAACGGCTATAACGAGCTCTACGACGCCTGTCGCGCGCCGGGGCCAATCACTCCCGCTGTGTGTTGGGCGCACGCGCGACGACAGTTCTTCGAGCTCGACATCGCGGCCAATGCGCGGCGCGGCAGGAACGCGGCGGCGATGCTCGCCGATCGCGCTGGAGGCCGTCAGGCGCATCGACGCGCTGTTCAACATCGAGCGCGGCCTCAACGGGGAGAGCGCCGAGGAGCGCCTGTGGATGCGCAAGGAGCAGAGCGCTCCTCTGCTGGTGGCGCTGGAGGCTTGGCTGCGGGAGCAGCGTTCTCGTCTGTCGCTATCGCGCGGCTTCGCTAACCGCGGTCTTCGGGGGAGGGTTACAGCTAAAGGCCACAATGACGTTACTAAGTGGCGCAATTGCTATCAGGGCGGCGCCACTCGGTTGCGCCGGTTTAAGGTAGGTCGTCGCCGCCGTTAATCCGAATTCCACCGATAAAAACTTTCGCTCCCAGCCCGATCGGCATGTTGCCAAAAGGATCTTGTTGTGAGGTCCACTTCAGGAATTGTGAAACACTATCGACCTGGTCATCATAGCGGCCGGTCGGGAACGCCAGAAGTTCATGCAGGACGATGTCGAGCCAGTCGGCCTCCTTCGGCAGATGGACGTGTCCATTTTCGATCTTGGCGGACTGCGCCACCATGCGATCCACCTTGCTCGCCTCCGGCTTCCGGCCGATTGGGCGCGGCAGTCCCCACGACGGATCGCGCCACAGATCTTGCAGGAGTGACATGCCAGGTCCGGCATTTTCGATCAGGATGGTTTCGGCGCCGTATCTGGCTGCGAGACTCTTAATCTTGCGGCGAAGATCAGGGTATTGGAGCCGGGCACGGAACACGTCGACGAGATAGTAGTCGGACTTGACCATCCACCAAGTTGTGCAAACGCTATAGTCGTTGGCATCGCCCGTCATCATGGCGATATCCCAGCTCTGCACGATGCGCTTGGCGGAATCGTGGGGCAGGTGATCGTAGTACCGGAACCAGGCGCGTCGGATGATATTGCCTTCGACAGGAACAGGCCGCTGCTGATACTGCGCTGAGAATATCAGGCTGCCAATCTCGGCCTTGATACGGTCCAGGGCGACTTTGCTCTCGCGCTCTGGATGCAGGATGTCGCCGATCCGTCGTGTCATCTGCTTGCCAGGGCCGAGAGGAATGACGCTGTCGTCCACGGCGATTGCGGCAGGTCAAGGTGCTCCCAACCACCCTGTTCAAGGAGGTGGCCGGCAAGGTCGTTCTCGTGCAGGCGCTGCATGACGACGACGATGGGCCCGGTCTCCTTGTCATTGAGGCGCGATACCAGGGTGCCGCCGTACCAATCGATCACCCGTTTGCGGGCCGTCTCCGACATCGCCTCCTCGGCCTTGTGCGCGTCATCGACGATGATGAGATCGGCCCCGCGCCCGGTGAGCGCGCCGCCGATCGAGGTGGCGTAGCGGCTGCCTCCCGCCGTGGTAACGAGCTCGGCGCCGGTATCTCTTGCCGGACGCATGCCCGGGAACAGTGCCCGATACCAAAGAGCGTCAATGACCATGCGAAACTGGCGATGCAGTTCAGCGGCAAACTCGTTGGAGTAACTCACCACAATGACGCGGCGGGTCGGATCGTGGCCCAGCAACCATGCCACATAGGCAACTGACACGCTGATCGATTTCAGCGAGCGCGGCGGCTGATTGATGAGGAGCCGCGAGATCTCGCCCCCGTGCACCCGCATCAACTGATGGACGATGGCATCGATGTGCCAGTTCGGCAGGTAAGGTGTGCCCGGCAATATGGTCTGGAAGCTCTGCCAGATGAAAGAGCTCAGGTCGCTCTGCAGCAGCGCGTCAAAAGCGGCCTGCTCCTTCATTTGCGAGCTTTCCGGCCTGAGCCGGAGCCGGTTTTCGAGGCCGGACCGTCGGCGGAGCTGCCGGTTGCTGAAGTCATTCCGGCAGCCGCGTGTTTGGCCACATACGCATCGAGGATCGCTCGCGCATCGGCGGGCAGCGGTTGGGCTTGTCCGGCCTCGTCATTGTTGAAGCGCAGCGCAAAATCAAGAAAACTATTTAACGCGCGGACGTCGCCATTGAGCGCCTTCTCGCGCAAAACCATGAGAGCAGCCTCCTGCGTTGATTTCGTGCGCGTGCGGCCGTTTTCCTTCACCTTGACCTTCATCGCCAAGGTGCGCTTCACGTCGGTCTTGAGATTTCGCACGCCTTTGCGGCGCCCAGCCGGGTAGCCCGACTGTCCGGGTCGAAACTGAGTGTGCTTCGGGGGCTTGCGATACCCGACCTCGTAACCCTTGTTGCCGTCGCTCGATCCAGTGGTTTTACGCCTCGACATGAGCTTTATCCCTGACTATCCGCCGCCGGGACGTTGCCGGACTGCAAGAACGGCTGCCCGCTGGCGGCATGGCGTGCGGTGCTGCCGGTAAGCCGCTGCCAGCGCTCGATGCTGACGTCCACGAAGATCGGGTTGAGCTCGATCACGCGAGCACGGCGACCAGTCCGCTCCGCTGCGATCAGGGTCGTCCCGGCGCCTCCGAAGGGGTCAATGATCAGGCCACCGCGGTTGGAGCAGTCGCGGATCGCGTCTGCGATCATGGCTACCGGCTTGACGGTTGGGTGCAAGGCGAGCTTGCCCTTGCCGGTGCGGCTCAATGCGTTTTGGCTGACATAGTGCCAAATATTGGTCCGGTGTCGCCCATAGCGCCCGAGCGCGACGTTGTTGATGTGCGCGCGCTTGCCCAACTTGAACACAAAAATGAGCTCATGCGCTGAGCGGTAGAGCGAACCCATCCCGGCGTTGCTCTTGTTCCAAACGCATAAATTCATCAGTTTGCTGTAGACCTCTTCCCCGGCGGCAAGGACCTCCCGCTGGTGCCGCCAATCCATGCAAACGAAATGAATCGCACCGTCGATCGATCGGCTCGCCGCGTGGCCAAGGGCGGTTCTTAAAAATGATTGGAATTCCGCCGAGGAGAGCTCGCCAGATGCCATGACAAAGTCGGCGTGTTTGACCGCTCCCAATCCGGAGACGTGACCCGCAATCGGCACGTTGTAAGGCGGGTCGGCAAACATCATGTCCGCCTGGTCGGCACCGAGCAGCCGGCTGTAGCTCTCGGCATGCAAGGCGTCGCCGCAGAGCAGCCGATGTTCGCCAAGCACCCACAGGTCGCCCACGCGGCTAACCGCTGCGGCACTGGCGTCGATCGGCAGCAATTCGTCTTCTTGCTCCAGGCCGCTGCCGTCCAGCAGGACGTCGATCTCGCCCATCTCGAAGCCACTGACCCCGAGATCGATCCGCGGCGTAAGTTCCAAGAGGTCGGAGAACTCAAGGGCGAGCGCCTCACTGTCCCATGCGGCGTCGTCGGTAATCCGGTTGAGCGCCAGCCGCAGCATCCGCAGGTCCGGCTCGGATAAGTCCGTCAGGCGGACCGCCGGCACCTCGCCGAGACCCTGCTGCCGGGCGGCCAGCACCAGGCCCCAGCCAGCAACGACCCGATCCTCTGGATCGATCAGCTGGGGTCCCTTTGCCTCTGTGGCTATTTGTCGTTTGTCGGAATTTGTCGGGAATTGAATTCCGACAAAACGGCCTCGCGGACTTTTCGCGCGGTGTCGCGCGAGACTCCGTACCTTGCTGCAAGAGTTCTTTTCGATCATATTCTCCAAATCCATGATGGCGAGATTCTGTTGGCGGATGTCGTCCCACATGGCGTTTTTGGTCCGCTCAAATTTCTCTGGCCTTCGCCCGGGACGGCGTCCAGATCCAGCCGGCGCTGGTTTTCGCGGCCCGGCGGTCAATGTTCGGCCAGAGCCAACGGGCTCCTGACGGTCGAGCGTCAGGCTTGTGCTTGTTGCTGGCGTTTCAAGTGCGGCTTGCTCCTTAGCGACGCATAAGACTTTCGTAACGTCGGCCCTGGAAACCTCGAGCACCTCCAGATCCCAGTGTCCCCTATGGCGACCGCTTGGGACGAACCATCGCTTTATCGGGCATGACGTCTCCCAGTTCATATCCTTCGGTTTAAGTTCCGTCGGAATGTCAAAGTCCTTCCCCTCAAGTACGGCCTTTGAAGTAAGCCCCCCCGTGTTCCTTTTGAGTTTGCCCCGAATGTTGATGGTTCGATCAGCGATAGCTCGGCAGAGGTCAGTTTTTGCCATTTCTATCGGGCGCCCACCCGCCGTGACGCGGTTTATAGCGTCTGCGAGGCGCTCCCACGCCGGAACGTAGGGCATGAAATCACCATCCTCAGCGGCGTGCGACCGGGTCGCATTCTTCGGATCTTGCGGATTGGGTAATGTCGGGTCAGTCGGTATATTTACGCGCATGGTCTGCTCCAAAGCCAGGCTGTCTATCGGCTGGAGCTGTAAAGCCCTTGCTTCGGACAGCTCGGTGCCATCGTCACGTGGCGCTTCGCTAGCGCACGCCAAGGGCACCGCGGCGGCGTAACGAGCGTCGTTTTAGTCCCGACAATGAGGCTGTGCTGGCGAGCAACAAACTTCGCAAGAGCAGCGATCAATGCCGGGATACGCCCAGCATTCCGTTGCCCTCACAAGCGATCCTGTTGCTATTGCTTCCGCCTGGAGGTGGGCTTCACGAACCTGATCAGGTTCGCAAAGCTGATATCAAATTATAGTTTCAGCCGACCTGTTTTTCAAGTTGAGAGCGTTCGTGACGACCAGCGTCGTGGCATTGCGGCTGCATAATTGGCGGCCACCCTCGACCACGAAATTGTGTCCTTCGCCGCCGCCATGGGGGCCTGAAAAATAAAGGCGCGGAGATTCCTTACTCACAATTTCGCGCCCTCATGACACTCATGACGTTCAAAAGTCCCAAATCGGGAGCGAAAATTCGCTGATTTATTGGCTTAGGGAATTCTGGCGGTAACCTCCTGATTTTGGCCGTTCTTTCCGGTGCGTCTCAAGCCCAATTCCCTGCAGATTGCAGAATTTCCCTGCAGATTCCGGCATATCAGGCAATTTGGATGAAGAGACCGGTTCGACAGCGACTGCGTCCGCCACCATTCGCATTTTGTGCCCATTAGATCTCAACGGGTTGACCTCTAATTTTACAAACCGGGCCCTCAGGTTTGTAAGTCGGTGTTCACGATCCGCCCTCGATCAGCTTGTTCATCGCCTCCCGTGCGAGGCGTTTTCGGTCGGCAGGAGCGACCGCTCTTTTAGTGCGGGTTCTCCCGAGTCAACTCGCCGCTTTAGATGCTTGGATCGCGCGCCAGCCACCGCCTAGGCCGACACGGCCGCGGGCGATCCGGGCGCTAGTGGATGCGGGGTTGGCGGCCAAACGCCGCTAGCTAGCCGGAGCAGCCTGTGAGCGGTTTGGATCAGAAAAGCAGCCCAGTTCGGGTGCAAGCTTGCTCAATGAGATACTTCTTTCATTGGCCTGCACCCGGTTCCGGAGACACCCGCCTAAGCTAATCCCGCCTGCCGTTCGAACTCCATTGGACTCATATAACCGATCGTAGAGTGCCGGCGCTTGGGATTGTAGAAGCGCTCGATGTAATCGAACACGTCGGCCTTGGCTTGGTCTCGCGTTCGATACATTTTACGCGCTGTCCGTTCAGTCTTCAGCGAAGAGAAGAAGCTCTCCATCGCCGCGTTGTCCCAGACGTTGCCCGAGCGGCTCATCGAGCAGACGACGCCGTGATCGGCCATCAGCCGCTGGAACTGCTCGCTGGTGTATTGGCTGCCGCGATCGGAGTGATGCAGCAGCGCATCCGGCCTGCCACGCCGCCAGATCGCCATGACCAGGGCATCGGTGACGAACTGCGCCGTCATGCTCGCGCTCATCGACCAGCCGACGACACGTCGGGAGAAGAGATCGAGCACGGCCGCCACATAGAGCCAGCCCTCGGCCGTCCAGAGATAGGTGAAGTCGGCGATCCATTTGCGATTGGGCGCGGGCGCTTCGAAGCTGCGATCGAGCACGTTGGGAGCGATCGCGGTCGCTTGCCGCTCACCCAAGTCGGGCGGCAGGCGCCGCCGTCGCGGACGCGCCCGCAGCGCTTGAATCCGCATCAATCGCTCGATCCGATGCAAGCCGCACGAGATGCCTTCCGCCAGCATGTCGTGCCACACGCGCCTGGCGCCGTAGGTCCGTCCGCTCGAAAGGAAGCTCATGCGAACCTTCGCGCCCAGTTCCTCATTGCAGCGGATGCGCCGACTGCGCGGTCGTGTCAGCCAGGCATAGAAGCCACCCCGCGAGACACCGAGCGTCCCGCACAACCATCCGACCGGCCAGATCCCCCGGTGCTTCGCGATGAAGGAGAACTTCACTTGCTCTCCTTCGCGAAGTAGGCCGCGGCTTTTTTTAGGATGTCCCGCTCGGCTTTGAGCTTGCGCACTTCACGCCGCAGCCGCTCGATCTCGAGCTGCTCCGGCTTCATGCGGCCCTGGCCCGGAAATGCATCCACCGGATCGGCCTCAAAAGCCTTTGTCCAGTTGCGTAGCAGATTCGGATGAATGCCGAGATCGCGCGCAGCTTGCGCGACCGTCACGCCTCGCTCGCGAACCAGCCGTACCGCCTCCAGCTTGAACTCTCGCCCGTGCCGTCTTCGCTCCATCTCCCACCTCCGGTCCCATCAAAACACCTAACTTGGTGTCTCCGGAACCGGGTGCAGGCCAGAAACGCCCAAAACCCATTCAGCGTAGGTCACGATCCCCGGAAGTTTTCTGACCGATGCTGTGATCCCGCCGATTTGCGCGGATCAAAGGAGGCCCAGCCATAGCCCCCGGCTGGGCCTTCCTCTTTAGCGACAACATGGCGGGGTTACCGGAACGAGGTGTCAGGCCAAGTCCGGCAGCACAGTCGGCAATTCTGCAAGTAGTTCAGTGATAGGTCTGTTCAAAACAGACCGCTTGTTGCGTCGCCCGGTTCTGCCGACGCGACGTTGCTCGGCGCTGCAATAACGCGGGACGGGCCATTGCTGGCCATGCGTCGCCACAGCCCAGCATTATTAACGGAACAACGCAGTCACGAGGCTGTTCACTCCAAGTACCACCGCGCGGCTGGGCCGTCCCCCCAATCCCCCCGAAGGCTCGGTCGCGTGGTGGGTATGTTCAATCAGTCGCCCTTGCGGGCCACCGCTGCGAGCGCCTACCGCGGGCCATGCGTTGCATACGCTTTCCATCGCGCAGTTCTAACAGCGCAAGCTATGTGCGCTCTTACCTCAGAAGCCTAAGCCACAGGGAGACCGCTTGTAGGAGAAGTTTTATGCGTGTGGAAAAAGCAACTTCCTTTTTTCTTCCTTGCCCCTCTTGCGGCAAGGGAATGAGGCAAACCGGTTACTCCCCGCTGTGCGAAATCGTGATCTACGATTTTTTGTGCAGCGACGATGGAGACCGGCTCAGTTGGCAGGCTCGACGGGGATCGCGGCCAGTGCCCGCTGAAATGCAGTGAGGCACTCGCTTCAACTCTAGACCGGCCGAAGGAAGCGATACAGGCGGTAGGCCAGCCGGTACCAACCGGCGTTGGCGGCCTCTTTCGTTGTGGCTGGCGATTGGTTCGCCCCGCTAAGCGTGCTGAACATCACCGACGCTTGCCGACAACCGCAGCGCGGTCAGCGCGGCCGATTGGCTGGCGGCGCGGGAGGCAACACATTGATTCCAATGAATCGCATTATCGTAGTGCCTTCGAAATATTGAAGTGGATTGCGTTGCAAGTGTTCCGTTTGGAACAGATTTGTTCCCACAGGGAACCCTAGCATTCTTCATCACCGAAACAGCTTCGGGCCTCGGTGACTGAGAGACGCGATAGCGCGCTCCCGCCCCTATCAGGGAGGAAGCAATGGTCGATCAGAGAGGAATCCATCCAAGCTGTCCGACCTGCGATGTGCCGATGTGGCTCGTAAAGGTCATGGTTGGCGATGTAGCCGACCGGCAGCAATTCGAGTGCATGGTTTGCGATAGGACCGAGAAGCGTACCGTGCCGCATGAGCAGCACGCCGCATAGGCCGCCAAGGCTTCTCCCCCGCCACGGCACAGCCCCCGATACCCCGCCCGTGGCGGGGTTCTTTTTGGCGGCCGTTGGTGCCGGTACTGGCCTGTTTCGACCCCCGGTGGCCAGTTTTGAAAACGAGAGTGGCCTAGTTTGAATTCCACATTTTTGTGATGGCCAACACATCGCTTTGCCACCCCCCTGATATGGTCGTCACATGGAAGTTCACTCTTGGGGAGTTGAACATGCGAACCATCATCATCTGCGCCACTTTGTTCTTCGCGAGCGCCGCTGCGATCAGCATCACCGCGCCGCAAGCTTATGCCTGCGAATTTGACCGATGCGGCTGGTGAGCCGCCTCTGATTTGCAGGAACGATGCGTTTGAGTGCAAGTTGCACCCTAGAGCAGTAGGGGCGCAGCGTCATGTTGGAAGTAGCCCCCTGCCAGAGTTGTGCAGGCCCAACGATCTTCACCACCGAGTTGGCACCACTCGGAAGCGACCCCGGCCACCGGGTCTTTTTCTGCGAGTCCTGCAAACGCTACACTTGGGCAACGTGGCGGCACACGCAGCAACAACAGCAATCCCAGAAGAAAGAGTAGGCCGCCTCATTGGCGGCCTCTTTCAGGTGCTTGTGTCCGCCACCGAACCGACAAACGAAATCCCGCGCAATACATTTGCGCGCATGCCGCTTTACACTTTCAACTTGGCTCCCGGCCCAATCCTTGATGAACAAGGTTTGGAACTTCCCGACGACAACGCGGCGCGCGTGGAAGCGGAGTTGATCGCGCGAGATATCGTGCGGAACAGAGCCCCCACGATCAATGAGCGGATCGTCGCCTCCAAGACCGATGGCACAATCGTTCATGAGGTCTATTTGCAAAATGTCGCAATGTTGAAGTAGGCAGTCTCAGTTGGCGGCCGAGTCAGTGGACCCGTGTTATTGTTCAGCCGATGTTAGTCAAACTGGCAGAACTCACAAAGCTGCGGCTGATCCTTCAAGCGGGGGCGGATGCGCTCACTGTTGAATCCGAAAGCCACCCCGAAGCGCCTGACGCCGTCGTACACCTAAGAGTCGCCGCGAAAATCAAAGAGCTTGATCGCCAAATCGAAGTCTTGAACCGGAAGCTTGCGGAGGGATGCGCGCGATGGCGTCCTGAATGATATGGCCGCCGAAATTTCCCATTATGTGAACGCGCAAGAGTGCTTGGCCACCGGTCGGTCCCCCCAATCTTGGGAAGATGGACCCGCCCCCCGGCCGATCGAGCAAGGCCGGGTGCGCGCGGCTCGTAACACGCGCACCCTTCCGAGTGGCCTACGGGACGTAGGCCGAACGCGGCGCAGCCGTTGTCGTGTGTGAGCGTTCACACAACACCAACAGCACCGCGTGTTGGTTATCATCGCCACGCGGACCACCCTGTCACGACTGCACCGTGCCGCAATCCCAGACCGATGCGTCAGCACGGTGCAGCCATCGCGTCGATCACGACGCCCCACAAATATTGGTGTGATGCTTTCCGGCAGGCAGAGCAGACAGCATCAGGCGGACGGCATCGCGTTCATCGCCTCGCAGCTTGGCGTTTCAGCGCACATCCGGCTTCATCAAACCGTGCCTGCCGTCGAAGGTGGCGCGACCGCCGTCCGGCCCGCAATGCTGTCTTTGCGTGCTGGGCAATTGCTGTTGTTTCTGACGCGGCGCTTAGCTTCGATGGTGAGTTGGGCGCTTGGTTTGTAACTGCTCCGAAAATGCCTTTTCGCTCAAAGCGTGCGGTTACAGTGGTTTGTAAATCTAAGTCATTGGAATTACAGTTCCGGGGGATACCTGCCGGGCCCACCAAATTCATTTGTGATTGCTTCGGTACAGAACTCGCACGCGAGGGCATGGCAAATGGTTTACGCGCTGTTCATGATCCTGGTGCTGCTGACATTCTGCGCCATGTGGCGAGCGCATGTGCTGCAAATCCCGTTGTTTCTTCTGACAGTTGCCGTGGTGCTTCTGCACGTCGTGTCGGACATGACGACACCCCTCACGCTGAGCTTTTGAGGGACCGCATGGCCCAGCTCTATCTGCTCGCCGCGACCGTCAACGTGTGGGTTCTGGTTCTCATTCTGACCGCGGCCTTCGGCTTCCAGCTGGTTGCCGGGGAGCCGCCGTGCCCGCTCTGCGTCGTGCAGCGCATCGCCCTGATGATGTGCGCGCTGGGGCCGCTGTCCGTGCTGCGGCAATCCCGCGATGGTGTCCTTGCCTGTCGTGACATCGCCGTCGGCAGCGGCATCGCCATCATCTCTGCTCTGCTCGGAGCCGCGGTCTCCACACGCCAGGTGCTGCTCCACATCCTGCCGGGCGACCCGGGTTTCGGCAGCCCGTTTCTCGGCCTTCACCTGTATACGTGGTGCCTGATTGCGTTCGTCGGTCAGATTACGGCATCGGCCCTGATGCTGATCGGATCGGCCTGGCTCAAGGAGAACGAACGCATGGCCTGGCGGATGACGAATGTGACGGCCGGCGCCTTTGTCTTCATCGTGGTGGCCAACCTGTTGTCGGTGATTGCCGAGGCCGGCTTCAACTGGGATCTGCCGCCCGACCCGGTCGGATATCTGCTCTTCAAAAAATAGAGACTGTTTACCAAAGCCGACAGACCGCAACGCTGGTTGCGGATCGGTGACCACCGTGAAGGCTATTGCCACGACTGACCGGTTGGTGTGGACTGGTTGCCGTTGACTGGCCTGTTCCTGGGGGTTCCATGGATCAGACGTATTTCGCTAGTCTCATAGCCGTCGTTTTGACGCGCGCGACCGAGCGCATCCTTCTCGTCCTGGTCGGCGCGCTTGCCATCTATCTCGGCTACAGCCTGTTCCGGCAAATTCCGAATGCGGCCAAGGGCGCTCATCTTGGCGAGGGCAAGATCGAGTTGCCGGGAGGCGTATCGATCTTCCTGACAAGAATCGGGCCCGGTGTCTTCTTCGCGTTGTTCGGGATTGCGGTCATCGGCTATTCGGTGACGAAGCCGGTCCAGTTGAATTTCCCGAGCGTTTCGACAAACGTTGCAGGCGGCGCTGTGACATATTCCGGCGCAGGCCAACGCGACCTGCCGCCTCCGCCTCCGCGGGCGTCATCGATCCCGATTGCCGGCCCCGAACCGGAGCACGCCGTCGCCAAGCTGAACGGCTTCTACCTGGAAGCCCAGAAGCGATTGAGCACGCCTCAGGCCGCGGAGCTGGCGGATGCAATCCGCGCCGCGAAGTTCGCCATCATGCTCGGGCGTTGGAATCCGGAATGGGGCGATCGCGCGAAATTCGAAAGCTGGGCGCGCGATCACGGCGACAAGGATCCGCCACGCGAAATCGTTGGAGATGCATTCAGGATTTTCAATGCGGCGCTGTAGTGAGGAGGAACGGCCATGCGCGTGTTCCATCTCGTCGGGATTGCCCTGCTGTCGGTCTGCACGTTGACGGACTCCGGCCTTGCCGGGAAATTGGATGACATCTACGACGAGCAGGAGCTCGCGGCGCTGCAGCCGAGCTACGAACGCGGCTGGCGCAGCAACTACGACGGCGTGATGATGCCGGTCTTTACCGCCGAGGAAAAAGCACGATTCGCGAGCGTTCGCTTTCGCATGGAGAGGCGGATTGTAGACCGCGAGCCGTTTGGCTTCATTGCCGGGGGCAACGAGGTCGTTGCTTCGGCTGCATCGATAAAATTTCTCCAGGACGTGGCGCTTGCCTATACGTGGCTGGATATGAGCGGGTTCGCGACGCAGAGCCTCGGCGACTATCTGATGATGCTGCGTTATTGGGACCCGCGCCGCGGTCGCGCGCCCAAGCCGCTGGAGGCGCTCTGCATTCCTCCCGAGTCATCGATCGATCCCAAGATCGTCAACCTGGCGACGCGGGTGTTCGACGTGGCGACGGTTTTCGTGCTGCTCCACGAATACGGTCATATCTTCCATCGCCATCCCGGCAATGCGGCGGTTGTGCCGGCGATCTCGCGGGTGAACGAGCAGGACGCGGACCGCTTTGCGCTCGAAGTGTTTACGCGGCTGAAGGAGCCGCCGATTGGCGTGACCATTCTCTTCTTCACGATGTCGTATCTGCATGAAAACAGATCCGACTACGGCAGCGACGACGCCTACCGGACAACGCTCGCGGCGCGCACCCACCCGCTTTCGCCGGCCCGGCTTCAGGCCTTCGCCAAGAACCTCAATGCGCAAGCCGAAACCTACGGCAAGGCGTTCCTCCGCGGTGCGCAGCTTTCGGTCCTGCGGCTCTCGCTCGAGCTGACGCAGTTTGCCTATCTGCTTGGCGATGGAGATATCCAGCGGCTGTCCGCACGGATCGGGCGGACCGTTCGGCCCATCGACCTTGCACCGCGCCCCAAGGGCCGGCATCTCTCCGCGCCGTGCAACAGCCGGGCGGCATCGGGGCGTCCCTTCGAAGGCACGTGGCGGGGAAAATTCCTGGCGGGCAGCACCGATTTCGATCTTGACGTGGTGCTTGAGCAAAATGGCGGACAGGCCTCCGGCACGTTCAGCTACGGTGCCGGCTTCGGAGTGATGGAAGGAAACGTCGAGGGCAACAAACTGGCCTATCGCTGGAGCCTGGGGGCGGACAAAGGCGCAGGCATCATGACGATGCAGGGTGCCGCGTATCAGGGGACGTGGGGCAATGGAAATTCGGCGACCGACGGCGGAACGTTCAATTTGACGAAAGAACCGTGACGCCGGTCGCCACTCCGTCAGTCACGGCGATCCGACAGGTCGGCCACCCGATCAGGCGCGTCCTTTTGCGACGGACAACCCAGAAAAATCTAAGCGACCACCGCAGGATCGGCATTGTCCCGGCTGATCATGCCGTTTTTGGGTAGTCTCAGTGGTTGATTTGCGAAGATCAAATCGGGGTTATCGAGAACGTCCCGGTTGGCGTCGAAAATCTTCGCAGTGTCGTCGAAGTTTCCATAAAAATGCTTGGCAATGAGGCGCAAGTTGTCTTTCGGTTTCACTACGTAAGTCTCGTGCTCCTCTGCTTCTATCTTCTTGCGATATTTATCGGTGACGCCCAGTTCCATTGGGTCGAGCCGGTCGAGTTGAGAGGAAACGCTGCCCAGAGTAGCGGGACGATAGGCCGCGCCCTCCGGCAATAATTTCGAATCCTCGAGCCAGCGCCGACGCGCGCTAAAGCTCACCTCGTGGAGGTATTGTGGACCGGGCATGCGGTGCCCGGCGCGACAACGTGTTCGTCGAGCGGCTGTGGCGCACCGTCAAATCCGAGGAGGTGTATCTGCGGGCCTACGACAGCGTGTCCGAGGCCCGCGCATCGATCGGCCGCTACCTCGACTTCTACAATCAGCGCCGGCCGCATTCGAGCCTTGACGACATGATACCCGATCACGCCTACTTCAATCCGCTGCCATTCCGCATGGCGGCCTAAACCCGGCAAACGCTCCACTTAGCGACGCGGAAAAGCTGTTCAGACCAGCCCGACCACCACCTTTCATTTCATCGATCTTGCCGCCTCCGGTACCAACGCCTTGATCGTAATAAACCAGCTGTGCGGCATTCGCCGTGAGCGGCAAAATGCTCTGGGCGGTCAAAAGAACGTTTGTCGGATTCTTGGCGTCGATGGTGTTCCACGTTCCATCAAAACAGAAAACCAATCGCTTTTTCATGGCCTTTCTCCCAATGTGAAATCAGCAATTCGATACGACGCCTCACACAAAGTTTTCGATTCTCTTCAATCGATAATGAATTATCAATATACGATTTCTCTCATTATGCGACGTGCTTTTGCGAACATATCATTTCGGTATGAAGCGAGAGAGATACCGGCGAGCCGCCGCTGACGTAAGTGTGAAAAATCCCAAGGTTCTGATCTGCTTGATGGAATTGCCCGGTTTTCAGAGGAACTTCTTGTTGGCCGCACGAACAACGCCGAGGCGAGCAATGACTCGAAATCGATCGCGTGAAGGTCGGTCACACAACTTCCACGACATGGCGTGCGTGAATGAAATCCAAACATTGTTCCCTGACGAGCTTTAGTTGTCTGCCGATGCCCTTGACGCAAGGCCCCCGTGACGCATGATTGCCTTCAACGATAGAACGCGCGGCGGGAGGAAGACTTGACTATTGCGCAATGGGCGCAGGCCGCCATCGCGGTGGCCTTGCTGGGCACGTCGCCTGTCGCGGCGCAGGACTATCCGACCAAGCCGGTGCGCATCGTCGTGGGCTTCGCCGCGGGCTCGGTTTCCGATCTGGTGGCGCGCGCGCTTGCGCAGAAGCTCGGCTCGTCGCTCGGCCAGCCGTTCATCGTCGAGGTGCGCCCGGGGGCCGGCAGCAACGTTGCCGCGCAGCACGTGGTGCGTTCGCCGAAGGATGGCTACACGCTGTTCATCGCCACCTCGTCGAGCACGATCCGGGGCACGGCCTCCGCCAGCCTCGGATTTGATTTCGCCGCGGATCTGGCGCCGATCGCGCCCATTGCCAGCGCGCCTTTCGTGCTTGCCGCTTATCCCGGGCTTGGTGCGAAGACGCTGCAGGACTTCATTGCGCTCGCCAAGGCCAAGCCCGATACGCTCACCTTCGGCGGTACGGCGGCGGGGACCACCGGCTATCTCGTGGCGCAACTGTTCAACCGGCACGCCGGCACCAGTCTCGCCATCGCGCCCTATCCCAGCACCGCCCAGGCCACCACCGACCTGATCACCGGACGCATCTCGATCGCGTTTGCGACCGCGGCCAACGTGCTTCCGCTCGTCGAGGAAGGCAAGCTGACCGCGCTCGCCGTAGCTCAGGGACAACGCGCCGCGCTGATTCCGCAGGTGCCCTCGATCGACGAAGCGGGATTGCCGGGAGTTCATGCGCGCATCTGGATCGGGCTGCTCGCGCCTGCCGGCACGCCGCAGGCCATCGTCGATATGCTGTCGAAGGCGGTCAACGAGGCGATCAAGGCCGATGATTTTGCGAACCAGATGAAACTGCAGGGCATGGAGCTGATGGGCGGCAGCGCCGAAGAGTTCACCGCGCTGATCAAGAGCGACACCGCGCGCTGGGACGCGGTGGTGCAGGGCGCCAATCTCGGCAAGTAGCCGTACTACAATGAAGTGTAGATTGCCTTGATCTGTTTCCGCAGCCAGGCGTGTTTGCCGTCCCGTTCGTTGCGCGAGTGCCAGATCATATTGGTTGCGATCTTGCCGACCTCGAAGGGGACACGGAATTTCATCAGGCCAAACGACCGTTCCAGCACATCGGAAGGCGATTTGGTGAGCACGGCAATCATGTCGCTCTGATTGAGCAGGTGCGGCACGGCCGTGTAGTTCGAGACCGACACGTGTGCATGTCTCCTGAGATTGTAGCGCGCCAGAAGATCGTCAAATATCGCGCTGCGCCCGCCGGTCGCGCTGACGATCAGGTGAGGGTATGACAGAATGCGGTCGATGCCGGCCTTCGCCTTGGACTTGTTCGTCCTGAACTTGGCGATCGGGTGACCTTTTCGGAAGACGCAGTATAATTCCTCGTCTCCCAGAAATTCCGAATTGGTGTTGCGCGGCTTTTCGTCAAACCAGCCCAGTGCCAGGTCAACGTGGTCCTGCTCAAGCAGGTCCAGGGCATGCCGCCGGTCGGCTGTCATTAAATGCAGATCGATCGCCGGCGCCATTTTCTTGAATCGCGCCATCAGCGGCGGCACCACGGCCAAGGCCAACCGGTCGGGCATGCTGATCCGGTACACGCCGGCCGCAAGGCCGGGATCGAACGTCGCTTCCTGAAGAATATTGGCGTCGATGAGCGTCATGATCTCGCGCAGCGGCTCGCGAATGGCCTCCGCGCGCGGCGTCAAAATCAGTCCGTCGGGCCCGCGCACCAGCAGATCGTCGCGAAGCAGATCGCGCAATCGATGCAGGGAATTGCTGATCGCGGGCTGGGAACGGCTCAGTTGGTGACCGGTCCGGGTGACATTGCGCTCGGCGATCAGCGTGTCGAGGACCGTGAGCAGGTTGAGGTCGAATTCCTTGCGGCGCATGGGCATCATTCATTCAGTGAATGGTACCCCATTTATACGATCAATTTGAAGAATATGACAGCGGGCCCTAGTGTCGCCCGGCGTTTCGACCTCTGGGGGCCGGCGGAGGGAGCATGTTCCGAAAAGTTCCAATCAGGAAAATCAGCATTCGTCGCGGTTATCCCGGCCGCCTCTCGTTGATTCGACCGGCTGGCGGCTTCGCTTTTGCCGCGCTTCTGGCTCTGACCGTGAGCGGCCCCGCGGCGGCACAAAGCTATCCGGCCAAAAGCATCAAACTTGTCGTACCGTTCGGCCCTGGCGGTCCGACCGACGTCGCGGCGCGGCTCGCGTCGCAAATCATTCAGAGCAATCTCGGTCAGAGCGTTGTGATCGAAAACCGGCCCGGTGCCGGTGGCGCGATTGGCACCCGGTTCGTGGCCGCTGCCGACCCGGATGGATATACGCTGCTGCTCGGAACGGTCGCGACGCTCGGCGCGCTTCCGGCCGTGACGAAGAATCCGGGTTTCGATCCGGTGCAAAGCTTTGCGCCTGTCGCCAAGCTCACCGAGAGCACGGCGGTCCTGGTTGTTCCGCCGTCGCTTCCGGCGAACACGCTGGGCGAATTGATCGCGTTCGCGAAAGCCAATCCGGGCAAGCTCAACTATGCGTCAGCCGGAATCGGCAATCAGACCCATCTCAATGCCGAGGTCTTTCGCGCGAGGGCCGGCATCGACATCGTGCACGTCCCCTACAAGAGCGGCGCCGAAATGGTCACCGCGGTGCTTGGCAATCAGGTTCAGATCTCGTTCACCGACATTTCGATCCTCCTGCCGCTGATCAGGGACGGCAAGGTGAAGCCGCTCGCGATCACCGGGCCGAAACGGCATCCGGCGCTTCCTGAAGTTCCGACCCTGGTCGAAAGCAAGATCGATCACGTGGCGACGTTCTGGACCGGCGTGGTTGCGCCGGCGGGCACGCCGGAACCCATCGTCACGGCCCTCAATGGTTCGATCAACAGCGGCCTGATGACCGCGGGCGTGCGCGAAACGCTCGAGCGGATCGGCGGCGCGCCGAGCCCGCTTTCGCCTGCGGAATTCAAGTCCTATATCGCCGTAGAGTTGCAAAAATGGAAAGACGCGATCGCGTCCGCCGGGATCACGCCGGAATGATCCGGCCGTTCGCTTTGCTTGAGCCAGTCACCTCGTAACCTGCATGGCCTACGTCAAGTCGCCGCCGCCCGACCGGCAAACCAGGACGCCCCGGCTGAAACTCCCTCCAGGGGGGTGCGATACGCATTTCCATATCTTCGGGCCGCAGAACCGGTTTCCGCTGAGCCCCGGGCGCCGGCTGGAAGTCGAGGATTGCACCATCGACGACCTCATCGCGATGCACGACGCCCTCGGCATCACCCGGGGGCTGATCGTCCAGTCGTTCCAGCACGGCTTTTCCTACGAGTACATGGTTCATGCGCTCGGCCGCGATCCGAAGCGCTTTCGCGGCTGCATGATTCCCGCGCCCGATATCACCGATCGCGAGTTGAAGATGCTCGCCGATGCGGGCGTCGTCGCGACGCGCTTCGGTTTCAAGTCCGCAAAGTCGATCGATCGCCGCATGCTCGACCGCTACAGCAGCTTCGGCCTGCAGCCCCATTACCTCGTTCACGGCGAACCGGAAATCGCCGCGTGGGGGAAGCAGATCCTGGCGACCCCGGGGCGCTTCGTGATCGAGCATATGGGCTATCCGCAGGTCGAGCGCGGCCTCGACGACCCTTGCTTCAGGTTCACGCTCGAGTGCCTCGATACGGGGCGCTGCTGGGTCAAGCTGTCGCCGCGCTGCTCGGCGCAGCCGGTCATTCCGTTCGATGACGTGCTTCCTTTCGTGCATGCGCTCGTCAGGCGCGCGCCCGAACGCCTGTTGTGGGGTTCCGATTGGCCGCATCCCAACTGCTTCAATCCGATGCCGAACGACGCCGATCTCCTGGACCTCATGCTCGATTGGGCGCCGGACGAGACGGCGCGGCGGCGGATCATGATCGACAATCCGTCCGAGCTTTTCGGATTCAACTGAAGCGCGGATAATTTCAAGGAGCCTCAGAGAGCCATGCCAGTCGTCAAAGCTTCCGACATCGCATTTGCAAGACTTCAGGTGCCGGATATGGATGTTGCCGAGCGGTTCCTGCTCGATTTCGGACTGCAGCCTGTCGAGCGCACCGCGACGACCCTCTACATGCGCGGGACCGATCCCGATCCTTTCATCTACGTCGCGCACCTCGGAGACTCGCCGCGGTTTCTTTCGTCTGCGTGGCACGTGGATAGCGAAGACGATCTCAAGGCTGCGGCCCGGATGCCGGGCGCGTCACCGATCGAGAACCTGGATGGGCCGGGCGGCGGCCGGCGGGTCCGTATCGCCGATCCGCTCGGCTACACCGTCGAACTCGTCCACGGACGGAAGCCCGTGGCCGCCATCCCGGTCGAACCGGTCGCGCTCAATTTCGGCTGGGATGGACTGGCCCGGAAGACGCTGCAGCGTTTCGACAGCCGACCTTCGAAAGTGAAGAAGATCGCCCACGTTGTGCTCACCACGCCGGACGTGCCGCCCGTGGTGCAGTGGTATCGCGAAACGCTGGGACTGGTGCAATCGGAAGACATTTACTCCGGCGAAGAAGCCAATATCATCGGCTCGTTCAATCGTTGCGATCGCGGCGACACGTATGTCGACCATCACGTCTTCTTCTGCCGCGACGGAAAGGCGAACGGTCTCAATCATGTGTCGTTCGAGGTGCAGGACTTCGATGACCTGATGCTGGGTCACGATCTCTTGCAGTCGAAGAAGTACCGGCACATGTGGGGCGTGGGGCGCCATCTGCTTGGCGCGCAGGTCTTCGACTACTGGTGCGATCCGTGGGGTCGCGTGCATGAGCACTGGACCGACAGCGATCGCATGAATGTGCAGGGAGAAAGCAGAACCTTGCCGCGAGAAGCAGCCTATCGTTCGCAATGGGGCCCCCGGGCGCCGCAGGAGTTTCACGGCTACGCGACGCCTTAGGTGATTACGCGGCGCTGTTCGGATACCCGCACAGCGCCGCATTCAAGGTCGCCCGCAAAGAGGCGAGGCTTCAACAATGAACGGCACTTGAAGCAAGAGAAAATGCACAATCGAGAGATGCGCAATGCGCATCTCGGGAGGAAAGACAATGCGAGCCTTTTTCAAATTGAAGCTGCTCCTGGCTTTGTCGTTGGGTGGGATCGTTGCGCAGCCGCTGTCCCTGCAAAGTGCGAGCGCGCAAGTGTTCCCCGACCGGCCCGTCAAGCTCGTGGTGCCGACACCGGCCGGGGGGCCCCCGGACATCATGGCGCGGCTCCTGTCGGACAAAATGGGCGCGGCTCTGGGGCAGCCGGTCATCGTGGAGAACCGCCCGGGTGGCGCAGGGGGCACGATCGGCGCGAGGTCGGTCCTGACCGCCGAGCCCGACGGCTATACGCTGCTGATGGGCAGCACCAGCGCGGTGATCATCGCACCGCTGGTTCACAAGAGTGCCGGCTACACATCGGTAACATTCGCGCCGGTTGCCGGAATTTCGGAGGCGACCGAAGTCATGGCTCTGCATCCGTCGGTGCAGGCCAATTCCGTCGCCGAATTTGTCAAACTGGCGAAGTCGCAGCCGGGAATGCTGAGATTTGCTTCGGCAGGGACCGGCGGCTTGCCTCACCTTGAAGGCGAACTGCTGAAAGCGCGCGCTCAGATCGACATTGCCCACGTCCCCTATCGTGGCGGCGGCCCGGCGCTCACCGGTCTTCTGGGCGGCGAGGTTCATCTTCTCTTCTCATCCCTGGTCCACATGCTCCCCTATGTCCGCGAAGGTAAATTGCGGGGACTGGCCGTGACCAGCGCAGTCCGCAGCCCGCTGGCGCCGGACATTCCGACCATGGTGGAGAGCGGGTTCGATCAGTTCGTCACCGTATCGATCAATTTCATTGTCGCGCCTCCGGGCACGCCACTTGCCGTCAGGCAGAAGCTCGCCGAAGCGGTCACCCGTGCGCTCGCGGCCGAAGAAGTGAAGCAGGCCTTTGCAAAAATCGGCGCCAGCGCGCGGCCGGCCACGCCGGAGCAGCTTGCTCCTTACCTGGCAGAGCACCATGCGCGATGGGCGCGCATTGTCGAAGCAACAAAGGTTTCGGTTGATTGACGTACGCCGCGGCGCAATGCCGTGTCGGCATCGGCGCTTGAGGGAGGCTTCCAATGCTGCAAGCCCTGGCAAGAGTTCTGATATCCGTTGCGATCTTGGCCGTCGATCGCGCAGTTCGGGCTCGATCAAACACAATCGAAGCGATAGCGTGGTGGTGGAGGAACGAATGTCATCAAGCTGCAAGATAGCGATTGTCGGCGGCGGACTCGCAGGCCTCGCCGCCGCGCATGCGCTGAAGACGCTCGGGATCAAGGCGGATGTGTTCGAGACCGCGCCGGCTCTGGGTGAGATCGGCGCCGCGGTCAATGTCAGCCCGCAGGCCGTCAAGGCGCTGCGAGCGATCGGCGTCGGCGACAAGCTCGCCGCGATCGGCACCGCATCGCCGGGAATCCAGACGCGCAACATGCAGACCGGCGAGTTCCTCGAATTCAACGACCGGCACAAGACCGGGGCGCGTCTCGGCGCTCCTTATTACACCTTTCACCGCGCCGACCTGCTGGACGCGCTCGCGAGCGGTCTCGACCACAGCGCCGTCCATCTGGGACACCGCCTGACGGGAATCGAGGAGCGGAGCGACCGCATCCTGTTGACGTTCGCCAATGGCGAAGTCGTCGAGGCCGAGATCGTGATTGCCGCCGACGGCGTGCGCTCGGTTATCCGCCAGGCGCTCTATGGCGACGACAACCCGACCTACACCGGTCAGATGGTCTGGCGCGCGCTGCTGAACGCCAGCGATGTGCCGGAGGAGGTGCTCGAGCCGACCGGCCATATCCAATGGCTCGGGCCGGGCTGCCATCTCCTTGCCTATTACATCCGAGGCAAGAAGCTCGTGAACATCGTGACCCAGGAAGACACCGACAAATGGGTCGAGGAAGGCTGGTCGACCCGCGGCGATCCCGACGAGATGCGGTTGAGCTTTCCCAACCCGGAGCCGCGCCTGAAGCGGCTCCTCAGCCTCGTCACCGCGTGCTCGAAATGGGGCCTGTTCACGCGGCCGCTGACGCAGAACTGGGGCCGCGGCCGCATCCAGCTGATCGGCGATGCTGCGCATGCCATGCTGCCCAATGCCGGGCAGGGCGCCTGCCAGGCTTTCGAGGACGCCTATATCCTGGCGCGCTGGCTCGAGGCTTGCCGCGATCCGGTCGAGGCGTTTGCCAATTTCCGCCGCGTCCGTATCCCCCGCGTACACGGGGTGCAGCGGCTCTCTCTCTCCAATGCCCGCTTCAAGCATATGCGCGACAGCGCGGCGCAGAAGGAGTTGATCGCCTCCGGCAAAGGCAGTGCCCACGGCAACTCCGAGTGGGTTTGGGGATTCGATCCGGTCGGCGCCTGGGACAAGGATCCGATCGTGCCGGCCGTCTACGCCGACGCCGGCGCGGCCGCGCCGTCGTCGTTGGCCCAAAACTGAGGTTTTATCGGCACGAATCCGGCCGTGAACAGCGGGCCGTGACCGCCCCGCTCCCGATATGGACAGTCGCTTTCCAGAGCGTGTAAAACCCGCCCGGCTCGCCCGGGCGGGTTTTGATATTTCGATTTGTCCAGCATGGGTTTTGCAATGCGGAAGATTCTCGCGGTGGCTTTGATCTGTTGCTTTGCGGCACCGGCAATGGCGGCGACGAAATCGAAGTCGAAGGCGCGCAAAGTCTCGTCAGAGGCGAGGTTTCAGACGGCGCTCGGCCGTCTCGACCCTCAGACGCGTCTCGAGCAGGTTTGCGACCTGGAGGCGATCAAGCGAATCAAACGGGAAAAGAAATTGCCCGCCGACCGGGCGCAGGGGGCGGCCAGCGCCGAGCCCAAGACCGAGGGGCACACGCTGACCGCGACAGGTGGGGCGTACAGAAGCAAGGGCGCCTGGTACGAGCTTTCCTTCGTCTGCCAAGCCTCCCCGGATCATATGAAAGTCGTGTCCTTCGAGTACCAGACCGGCAAGGCGATACCGGAATCCAAATGGGAGAATTACGGCCTGTGGCGGTGACGCCCGCGGTCACCGCCCGTTAACTCGGCGCCTGCATCGTGCACACCAGCGATTCGTGGAGTGCCCGCATGAGTGCCGAGATCGTCCGGCTTGCCGATTTTCGTTCCACCCCCCCAGATGACGGCGAGTGCGATATCGTCACCGCGATCGACGTGGCGATCCGCGATCTGCGCGAAATCCTGACGTACTGGGGTACCGAAGGGGCACGTTCGCGCGCGGTCGAGTGCGAGCAGATGTTGACCCGGGCCTATCAGAGCGGCGTGATCAAGCCGTAAGGCCTACTGCTGCGGCACGCCGCGCGCTTCCACCACCTGCCGCCAGCGCCGCACCTCCGCCTCGAGGTGCTTCTGCGTCTCGGCAGGCGTCGAACTCCTGACCACGAATGCGATGTCGAGCGCACGCTTGGCGACGTCGGGATCTTTCACGGTCGCCGCGACCGCGGCGCTCATCCTGTCGACAATGGCCGCCGGGATCCTGGCCGGGAACGCCACGGCATACCAGGATGAAACGTCGAAGTCGCGCACGCCGCTTTCGGCGAGCGTCGGGACGTTCGGCAGGCCGGGGAATTGCGCGCGCGTCGTCACCGCGATGGCGCGCCGCGTTCCGGCCTGGATCTGGCCGAGCACGGCCGGCATCGTCTCGAACACGAGATCGACGTCGCCTGCTTCGAGCGCCTGCACGAGCTGCGGCGCGGTGCGGTGGGGGATGTGCCGGAGCTTGATGCCTTCGATCTGCTGAAGCAATTCGGCGGACAGGTGCATGGTCGTGCCGACGCCGCCGGTGCCATAGGACGGTTCGTCCGGCTTGGCGCGCGCGTGTTCGATCAGCGTCTTGACGTCCTTGATCGGAGAATCATTCCGGGTGATCAGCACCAGCGGGATTGCGGCGACCAGCGATGCGGCCTGGAAGTCGGTCACCGAGTCGTAGCGCAACGTCTTGTAGATCGCCGCGGCGACCGCATGGCCGGCGCTCATCAGCACCGTGCTGTAGCCATCCGGCTCCGATTTCGAGACCATCTCGGAGGCGAGCGTCGTGCCGGCGCCGGGCCGATTCTCGATCACCACGGCCTGACCGAGCTGCCTGGCGAGCGGGTCCGCCACGATCCGGGCGATGATGTCGGTGCCGCCGCCAGGCCCCGCGCCGATCATCATCCTGACCGGCCGCGCCGGCCAGTCCTGCGCCTGCGCCGGCGAGGCAATCGCGGCGAGTGTCATCGCCGCCGCGGCGATGCCGATCGAGCGGCCGGCGGTGCGACTGACGACATGAGACATGCGCTTCTCCCGTGACGCGGCTGGGCCGGTCGTTGTTCTGGTTGTCGAGTTCGCCGTGCGACCGCGTCAGGCCGCAGCCGTGCCGACCGGGTAGCGGATCAGGCCGATCCCGGTTCCCCACGGCTTCACGGCTTCGTAGGCGACGATCTCGCCTTTGTGGCCCTGCATGGCGCCGGCCAGCGCGACCCAGCTCAGGAGCTCCATGGTCCCGGCGCCCTGCGACATCAGATCCGCGGTCGAATAGGCGGCGAGACGGTCGGTCTGGCCGGCTGCCATCTCGCCGAGAAACCGGCGGTCGAACTCCGGATTGATCACGCCGTGGTTCTTCTCACCGGGATCGTGCGACAGGCCTCCGGTCGCGACCAGCGCGACGCGAAGCTGTGACCGCTCCGCGAAGCGTCCGATCGCGTGTCCGAACGCGAGACAGCGCCGCGCGCTCGGCTGCGGCGACGCCAGCGTGTTGAACATGATCGGCACGACCGGCGTAGTCATCGACGGCGTGAGGAAATGCAGCGGCACCATCGAGCCGTGGTCGAGCTCCATCGAGTGCGAAAAGCTCGGCTCGAAGTCGGACGCATAGAGCGCGTCGATCAGCTCCGCCGCAAAGGCCGGATGCCCCGGCACGCGGCTCTTCGGCACCTTGAGCCACGGCTCCACCGGCCCGTCGAAGTGCCCGGCGCGGCCGACACAGAAGGCGCCGATGTGATCGAGGAAGAAGTTGGACCAGTGCTCGGAGGTCAGCAGGATCAGGACGTCGGGTCGGCTCCCGGCGAGCGCGGCCTGCACGTCGTCGTAGGCGCGGTAGAGCCGCTGCTTCTGCTCGACCGGCGCGGCCTCGGCCCAGGCGGTGATGCCGGGCGCGTGGCTGCCGGCGCCGGCGAATACGATGGGCATTACGCACTCTCCCTGATCTTTGCCAGGTATTCGGGTTCGGGGACCGAATGCAGGATGCTGAACGGCTTCAGCAGCAGGCCGTGGACGCCGAGTCCGTAAAGCCTGGTCAGGTCCACCGCGAGCAGCGCCGATCGCTCTGCGTCGGTCAGTTCATAGCCTGTCACGAACTGCTCCGGTCCGGCGAAGTAGCTTTCGCGGAGCCTGGCGTCGCGATTGACGTCTCGGATCAGCTTTTGCAATGCGTAGATGCTCATCAGACCTTGCCGAATATGCGCGGATGATCCGGGTTCTCGGACCGACGTCCGAACTCCCGCGAATTTTCGCGTTTCCGGTTCGCCTGCAAGCCGCCCGGCATGGGGGCGAACTGGAATACGACCAACCGGCTGCTGAAAAACTCTCCGCGGTCATTCCGGGACGCCGCGAAGCGGCGGACCCGGAATCCAGAAAAGCAGGAAATCCCGACGTTCTGGATTCCGGGTTCGCGCCTTCGACGCGCCCCGGAATGACGGCCAAGAGTTTTTCAGCAGCCGCTAACGCACCTTGGCCGGCATGATCATATTGATGATCGCGCTCTTGCCTGAAGCCAGACAGCGGAGCGCTTCGCCGAGGGCAGTCCTCAATTCGGCCGGCGTCTCGACGCGGCTGGAATAGCCATCGACCGTTGCCGCCGCCTGCTCATACTTCACGCCCTTGAGATCGACGCCGTAGTAGTCCTTGGCCGCAATGGCCGTGCCCGATGGGTAGAACTTGTCGTGGTAGTACTGCATCGCGGCGTATTTGGCGTTGTTGAACACCAGGATCAGCAGCGGAAGCTTGTGCTCGTCGGCAAACGCAAGCGCGGGGAGCACCGGGTTGTACAGGAACGTGCCGTCGCCGATGGTGACCACGACGGGGCGTTTCGGCAAAGCGAGCTTGATGCCCAGCGCATAGCCCATGCCCTGGCCGAGGCCGCTCGGCGCCCGGAAGAAGCCAAACGGCTCGTCCCAGTTGATGTGCTCGCGGATCAGCCTGGCGTGTACGATCGTCTCGTCAACGTAGATAGCGTCGGGCGCGGCTTCGCGCATCAGCCGCGCAACCAGCGGCACCGTGATGGTCGACTCTGCCGCGGCCTTCAATTCGGCTGCCTCCAGCCGTTGCCGGAGCCGGTCGTGCTGCGCCTTCCAGCGGGCACGGCGCGCGGCGATGGCGGCACCGTCGAGTTTCATGCTGCGAAGCGCGCCGATCAGAAGCCGGAGCGTGATCGCGACGTCGCCCTCAAGCGAGTGCTCGGCGCCGGTGACCTGATAGACCAGCGTGTCCTTGATCGGGCAGCTTCCGATCGCGACGATTTTGGCATTCTTCGGCGAATTGCTGGGCGGATACCAGGGCGTCTCATTCTCGACCAGCAGCGCGAAATCCATCTCCTCCAGATAGGGCGTCGTATCGAGCCCGAGATAAAGGTCATGCGACTTCGGGAAGTTCGAAACACATGCGCCCGGGCGCATCGAGCACCGGGATCGCGAGAAGCTCGGCGAGCGCAATAAGCGCCTCGAACGTCTCCGGGTCCGGGCCTGCGTTCTCCACCAGGATGAACGGACATCGCGCCTTGGCGAGCAAGGTTGCGACATTGGCAATGTCGGCGGCAGCCGGCTGGGATCTGGGCGCCGGCGCAACGGCACGCGCCGTCTCGGGCTTCGACCATTCCTCGATCATCGAATCCATCGATACGCAAAGGTATGTCGGTCCCTGCGGGACGCGTTGCGCCAGCTCGCCGGCGCGTACGACGCTGTTGTAGAGCGTCGCAACCGACGGCGACTGAAACGCCGCTTTGACCACCGGTTCGACCAGGCGCTGGGGCCCGCCGACCACGTTCAGGTTGCGATACCATTGCGGTCCGGGGTCGAATTCGCTCTCGCCATAGCCAAGCGATTCCCCGGACATCACGAGCATGGGCGTTTCCATGGCGCGCGCGCCGTAGATCGCCATGCTGCCTTGCAGAAGGCCCGCGCCCGCATGCAACAGCACGGCCTGCATGCGGCCGGTGACCTGCGTGTAGCCGGTGGCCATGGCGACCGCGAGCGTCTCGTGGCCGCAATCCAGATAGGCCGGGCCGGGTGTGCCGCTCTTTTTCTGGCGCGCGAGTGCCTCCCAGAACGACGGCCACTCCGAGCCCGGCGACGAAATGACGTACTCGACGTTCAAACCCCGGAGCGCTTCGAGTATGGCTTCGCCGCCGTCCTGGATGTTTTTCAAGTTCAAACCCCCGATTGTCCGGAAAGTATCACGCAATTGGCCACCCGGAGAGTTGGTAAATCAGTGCGCCCCGGCCAGCCTCTCATTTTTGACTACCGAGCGTCGGCTGCACGCATGACGCCATGGATTTCCCTTGCCATGCGCCGCGGCGATGCAATCAAATGACCCTTGAGCGTATTGGAGACGACATGAGCCCGCTGGCCAACATCGACAACCAGAGTCTGCGCGGCTTTCTGCGCATGGTCGAATCCGACCATCCCGACGAGTTCCTGCGCATTCGAAACGAGATCGATCTCAAGTTCGAATCCACCGCAATGATGTTCGAACTCGACCGGGCAGGGCGCAGCCCGGTTGTCGTGTTCGAGAACATCAAGGGCCACAAGATGCCGGTGGTCACCAACGCGGCAGGCAACCGCAAGCTTCTCGCGGCATGCCTCGGCGTGAAGCCGGCGGAATTGCCGACGGCGTTTCGCGAGCGCTGCCAGAAGTACATCCCGTGCGAGGTGGTCAGCTCGGCGGCCTGGGACGAGGTCGTCATCGAGGGCGACGACATCGATCTGACCAAGCTGCTGCCGGTGCCGCTGCAATTCACGGTCGATGCCGCGCCTTACATCACGGCGGGCCAGCTGAGCGCGCGCGATCCCGTCACCGGCGTCGATACCACGGGCTTCCACCGGCTGATGCTGAAAGACAAGAACCGGCTCGGCGTGTCGCTGCATTCGCGGCGGCGCATGTACGAGTTTCATCGCCGCGCGGAGGAGAAGGGCGAGAACCTGCCCGTGGCGATCACGCTCGGGGTTCATCCGCTGCATTACATGGGCTCGATGGTCTATGCCTATCCGCAGAACGTGCGGAAGTTCGAGATCATCGGCGGGTTGTTCGGCGAGCCCTATCGCCTGGCGCGCTGCGGCGTCGCCGATCTCGAGGTGCCGGCGGCCGCCGAGATCGTCATCGAAGGCGAGATCCTGGCCGGCGTTCACGAGCCGGAGGGGCCGTTCGGCGAGTTCACCGGTTACGCATCGTACCGCAGCACGCAGAATGTGTTCGTTGCCAAGCGTATCCGCATGCGGCGCGACGCGATCTATCACAGCGTCGTCTCCGGCATGTCGCAGGATCATATCCTGGTGTCGTGCATCACCCGCGAGGGTGAAATCCTCAACGCGCTTCGCCGCAATCTTCCGAACGTGCGCGCGGTGCACGTGCCGCACACCACCTGCGGCGCCTTCATGGCCATCGTGTCGATGAAGAAGATCGCCGAGGGCGAGCCGCAGATGGCGATGATGGCGACGTTCGGCACCGAGCTTTATACGAAATACGTCATCGTCGTGGACGACGACGTCGACATCTACAACATGAACGACGTGATGTGGGCGATCGCGACGCGCGTCCGCGCGGAAAAGGACATCGTCCTGGTGCCTGGCTCGAAAAGCGCGATTCTCGACCCCACGTCGGACCCGGAGACCTTCACCGTGACCAAGATGGGCATCGACGCGACCCGGCCGTCGGGCAAGGACTTCGCCGAGCGGCTGGTGATTTCCGAGGAGCAGCGGGCGCGGGCGCGTTCGCTCCTGGAAAGCGCCGGCGTCAAGCTCTGACGCCGGCCCTGCTCAGTTCTTTGCCTCTTTCTTCTTTTCCTTCTCCAGGATTTCCGCAACCATCGGCTTCCACTGCGCCATTTCCTGGTCGATCTGCGTGCGGAATTGCGCGGGCGTGTTCTTCACCGCGCTGCCGCCCGCCTTGCGCATCGCCTCCTTGAACTCCGGATCGTCCGCCATCTTGATCAGCGCTTCGGACAGCTTGGCGATGATCGGCTCCGGCGTCTTAGGCGGCGCGATGATGCCGTTCCAGGTTTCGACCAGGAAATTGGGAACCACCGCCTCGTGGATCGAGGGAATATTCGGGAAGTAGGGGCTGCGCTCCTTCGAGGTGACGGCGAGACCGCGTACCGTCCCGGCCTCGATCTGCGGCAGGGCATCGGTCATGTTGGCGAAAGCGAGGTCAATGTCGCCGGCCACCAGCGCCGCGGTTGCGGGCGCGCCGCCCCGGAACGGGACGTGCACCATGTGGGTGCCGGTGCGGGCCTCGAACAGCTCGACGGCGTAGTGCGTCAGGCCGCCGGCGCCGCTCGAGCCGTAGTTGAGCTTGCCGGGATTGGCCTTGGCGTAAGCGACGAGCTCAGCCATCGAATTGACCGGCAGCGATTTCTTGACGATCACCGCCTGCACGATGGTGCTGATGATACCGACCGGCGCGATGTCCTTCGCCGGATCGTATCCGACCTTCTGCGCGAACGGCGCGACCGAGACGGCACCGACGCTGCAGACGCAGAATGTGTATCCGTCAGGCGCCGCGCTCACGACCGCTTGCGTCCCGACGATGCCGCCGGCGCCCGGCCGGTTCTCGACGATGACGGACTTGCCCAGGGTCTTTTCGAGAAAACGGGCGGTCAGCCGGCCGGTCAGGTCGGTGTAGCCGCCCGGTGCATACGGCACCACCAGGGTAATCGGGCGGTCCGGCCAATTTGCCTGCGCATTCAACGTGTTCGGCACCGCGAAAAGGCCCAGCGCCAGCAGCATTCGCCCCAAAAACTTCATTGCATCCTCCATTCGGTCTCGAGGCTGCGAGAAGCAAATTCTTTGCCGCGCCCCAGGTCGCGTCGAGTGGGGGACTTTAGAGGACGTCGCGGCATTTGGTCTCGCGGATGCCGGCGGAATTTTCACGCCAACCCCCAATCGGGCGCACGGTGGCTGCGCGCCCGCCTGGTATCGGTCGAAACGGTCTTCAGGCCGCAATCGCCTCCGGCAGGATGTTGGCGGTCGCATCGTAGCGCTTGCCTTCCCGCAGGCAGAACAGCGGCTGCAGCAGACGCTCCGCCACGACCTCGTTCTTCTCGTTGTCGCGCAGCAGGAACTTGCCGCGCTGATCGGACAGCACCGAGACGTCGGCTGTGACGCCGGGCTTGAGCGAGCCGATCTCGTCCTCCATGCCGATCATCTTTGCGGCGTTGACCGTCACCATCGGCACGACCTGCTCCATGGTCAGGCCGAGCGCCAGCATCGAGCTCATCGCCTGCGTCAGGCTGAACTTCGCCTGCCCGGCGAACGGATGCGCCTCGTCGTCCGCATGTTCGGCGGGCGTGCCGGGCGGCGGCGGCACATAGGTGTTGTAGCCGTGCATGTCGGCGCCGAGCGTGTCGGGAACGATGCCGGCGTCGAGCGCCTTGCGGGCCAGGCGATAGGAGAAGTGGCTGCCGTGGCCGACGTCGACCTTGAGGCCGCGGGCCAGCGCCGCCTGGATCACCTCGTGCACCTGTCCTTCGCGGTTGACGAAGCCGCCGGGATGGCGCGTGAACGGATGCGCCAGAATATCGCCCGGCCGCAGCTCGGGAATGACGCGCTCCAGGATCGTATCGGCGTCCTCGCCGTTCGCGCCGCTCCGCGGCAGGCCCCAGAGCTGGCCGAAGTGGACATAGAGCGGCAGGTCGGTCTTGCGGCCGATCTCGGCCGACATCTGCAGCACCTTGATGCCCCAGCGGGCGAAGCCGCCGATCTCGGCGTGGCCCTTGATGCCGCGGACGATATCGAGATTGGCCTTGGCCGCGTCGACCGTCGCCTGGATGTTGATGCAATCCGGACTGTAGAGAGTTCGGATAGAGGTGGCCTTCGAGCCCGCCGACCAGATACGACGACAGGAACGCATAGACCCGGGACTTCGCCGTGTTCACGACAAAATGCCGGAAGCCCGGCAGCGTCATGCAGGACGGGCCGCCCTGGTCGATCAGGGTCGTCACGCCCGAGTGGACGCCGACCAGATCGGCATCCATGCCGAAACGGCCGCTGACATAGCGATAGACATGGGCGTGCGTGTCGATCATGCCCGGCAGGACGATGCGGCCGCGAAGGTCGATCGTCTCCTTTGCGGTCGCGGGCAGAATGTCCTTCTGCACGGCGGCGATCTTGCCGTCGCGGACCGCGACATCCATCACGCCATTGATGCCCGATGCGGGGCACATCACGTGTCCGCCGCGAAGCAGAACGTCATAGGGCTTGTTGTCGGTCATGGCGGGTCTCCATCGTCAGCAGCGAAACCGGGGTTGAGCGAATTATAGGAGAGGGCGCCGGGATTTTTCCAGCACGGTCCCGCGTGTCCATGCCTCAATCCTGAGCATCGCGGGCAAATCTGCATGGGTGCTAGCCGCCAAAAAGCCTGCGGAAGAAAGCGGCGATGCGGACCGAAGATCGCCGATCGCGCCGACGGCGCCGGCATCGAGAGTATCGGCGCTCTCGGATGCGAGCGGCCTGCCGGACAGCCGGGCTTCGAGATTTTGCGCAAACACCCGCGTCAGATGGTCGGCGACGTCTTTGACGAGCCCCGAGCGGCTGAATTGCGCTAGCGCACCGCTCAGCAGGAACCTGACCGAGACGTCGACCCGGGATGCGGCCGCGGTCGGGGAATCGACAGTGTAGGTGATGATCGCCCGCGCGCTGGACGGGCTCTTGGCGTCCCGGCCGGCGCCGCGCACGGTTCCGCGGAAGCCCGCTGTCGTCGCGCGCCACATCGAGCACGCCGTGGAACGCGCTGACGATCGGCCCGAGTTTCACGTTGACCTCGCCCTCGGCGCGATTGCCGGTCATCGGCCCGGTCAGCCGGGCGCCGGGCATGCAGCTTGCGACCTGATCCAGATCGGCAAAGAAGCGCCAGACCTGGTCGCGCGGGAACGGCACCGAAAACGACTGGTGCAGTTCGACGCCTTCGCGCTCGACCGACGGCCAGTCGATGGCGCCGAAGTTTTCCGCCGGCGCTGCAACGGGCTGCGTGCGGGCACTGGCGGCCGGTCGCTGCGAATAGTCCTGCGCGCCCGCAGGCGGGTGCGAGCCGACCGGTCCGATGCCGCGGCTTGCGGACTGCCTGGCGAGGCCGGCTTTGCTGGCCGCGGCCTGCGCGCTCTGGATCGCTTTGACGATACCGACATAGCCGGTGCAGCGGCAGAGATTGCCGGACAGCTCCAGGCGGATGCGCTTTTCATCGGCGTCCGGCAGCCGCGTGATGATGTCCCGCCCCGTCATCAGCATTCCGGGGGTGCAGAAACCGCATTGCAGACCGTGATTTTCGGCGAAGGCCTCGCGCAGCAGCGCCATGACGGGATCGGATTCGAACCCTTCCAGCGTCGTGATCTCGGCGCCGTTCGCCGCCGCCGCGAAGGTGATGCAGGATCGCGCAGGCGCACCGTCGATCAGGATCGTGCACGCGCCACACACGCCATGCTCGCAACCGACATGCGTCGCCGTCAACGCCTGATGCTCGCGCAGGAAATCCGCAAGGTTCAGGCGCGGCGCGACCTCGGCCTTCACGTTCCGGCCGTTGATGGTGAGGGAGAGTGCCTTCACGGTGCGGCCGCCTGTTTGGCCGCGCGCTTCAAGGCCACCAGCGCGAGGCTTCGGATATACGCGTCCTTGACGTTTCGTTGGTCGAGCAAGCTGCAACACGGCCGGCTCGTCTAGGTGCTCGGCGACGTCAGGCCGGAACGTGCCGCCGAACAGCGCGCTCGCGTCGGCGACGACGATCGGCGCCGTCTCGATGGCGCCGATCACCGCGCGAAAGCGCCCGCGCGCCGGATCGTGCAGCACCCCGCCGATGGCGTGAGCGAATTCGCCGGCCTTCTGGCTGAACTTGTAGAAGCCCCAGCGGGCGCCGGCCGAAAACTTCGGAATCCGCACCGAGCGGATGATCTCGTCCGGCCTGATGACGGTGGTGAAGGACGACAGGACGAGATCGGCCACCGCGACGGTGCGGCTCCCCCGCGGCGTGGCAATCGTCGCGTCCGCGCCCGCGAGCGAAAGCGCCGAAAGCCAGTCGGCGGCCGGATCGGCATGCGCGAGGCTGCCGCCGACCGTGCCGCGGTTACGCACCGCGCGATAGGCGATGCGGCCGGCCACGCGCTGCAGGAGCCCGCCGAAATGATCGGGGATGCGGCCGTCCTCGATGTTGGCGTGGGTGACGCAGGCGCCGATCTCGAGATGATCCTGGCTGTCGTCGACCGCGGTCAGTTCGGCAATCGACGTGATGTCGACCAGCAGTTCGGGCTGCGCCAGACGCAGGTTCAGCATCGGCCCGAGCGATTGCCCGCCCGCCAGAACTTTCGAAAAGCCGTTCGCCTGTCCGAGCAGCATCGCGGCGTCGGAAAGCGTGGTCGGCCGCTCGTAGTCGAATGCGACGGGCTTCATGACGCGCGTCTGGCTTTGGCGATCGCTTCGAGAATGCGCCGCGGGGTGATCGGGATTTCGCAAATCTCGACGCCGAGCTTGTGCAGGGCATCGTTGACGGCGTTGGCGATCGCCGCAGCCGGGCCGATCGCGCCGCCTTCGCCGACGCCCTTCTGTCCGAACTCGGTATAGGGCGACGGCGTTTCCATGTGGAACACGCGAACGTCGGGCACCTCCGCGCTGCCGGGGAGCAGATAGTCGGCGAGCGTGGAAGCAAGCGGCTGGCCTTGCGCGTCGAACGGCATTTCCTCGAACAGCGCCGCGCCGATGCCCTGCGCGGTGCCGCCGTGAATCTGGCCGTCGACGATCATCGGGTTGATCAGGACGCCGGCGTCTTCCACGACGACGTAATCGAGGATTTCGACGCCGCCGGTTTCCGCATCGACCGCGACCACGGTGGCGTGCGCCGAGCCGGTGTGCACGCCGGTCAGCCGCTCCGGCGCATAGCCGCCGGTCACTTCGAGCCCGTGGGCGTCGATGTCGCCCGGCAGGTCCGCCGGCGCAAGGTAGTAGGCGCGCGCGATGTCGGCGAGCGAGACATTGCCGCGCGGGCCGAACACGCCGCCGTCGCGCACCTGCACCGAATTCACGTCGGTCTGCAGCATCGCAGCCCCGATCGCGGCGACGCGCTTCGCCAGTTCCTTGCAGGCGCGCGCGGTGGCGCCGCCGGCCCAGACGATGCCGCGCGAGCCCCAGGCGCCGCTCGAATAGGGCGAGTTCTCGGTGTCGCCGAGCTTGATCGACCACGTTGGCCGGATCGACGCCGAGACATTCGCTGGCGATCTGCGTGAGCGTGGTTTCCAGCCCCTGGCCGATGCTCTGGATGCCGGCGCGGACTTCGAGGCGGCCGTCAGGCGTGATGCGGGCGAACGCCTGCTCGTAGAACACGCGGCGCTTGCCGTCGGCGGTGGTGCCGTGGGCGGTCTGCTCGGAGAAGATCGAGATGCCGAGCCCGATCAGGCGGCCATCCGGCTCGCCGCGCTTCTGCCGCGCGCGCACGGCGGGAAGGTCGATCGCCGCCACGGTTCGGCGCAGGATCTCCGGATAGTCGCCGCTGTCGAAGTGCTTGTCGGTGACGTTGTCGAACGGCATCTGGTCGGCGCGCACCAGGTTCGCAAGCCGCACCTCGTACGGCTCCTTGCCGATCTTGCGCGCGATCGCATCGACCATCAGCTCCATCGCGTAGCAGACGTTCGGGCGCGCGACGCCGCGATAGGGAAGCTGCGGGCACTTGTTGGTCACGATGCCGGCGGACCTGCAGCGATAGACCGGAATATCATACGGGCCGGGCAGGATCGCCGCGACCTGCGAGGGCTCGATGGCGGAGGTGAAGGGATAGGCCGAGTAGGCTCCGGAATCGACCGCGGCCTTGGCCTCGAACGCGATGAACTTGCCCTGCTCGTCGGTGTAGGCCGAGATCGCGTAGTGATGTTCGCGGCAATTGGCGTTCGCCGTGAGCTGCTCGCGCCGGTCTTCGAGCCAGCGCACCGGATGGCCGCACTGCATCGCCAGCCAGCACAGGCAGACCTCCTCGGCGGCCAGAATCGCCTTGTAGCCGAAGCCGCCGCCGACGTCGGACGACACCACGCGAATCTGAATCTCGGGAATCTGCAGAACCTGCGCAAGGCCGGTGCGGACGACGTGCGGAAACTGGGTGGCGCCGTGCAGCGTCAACTGGCGCTGTCCTGCCTCCCACACGGCAACGAAGCCGCGGCATTCGATCGGCGACATGACATGGCGCGCGGTGCGGAACTCGCGTGTCACCTTCACCGGCGCGGTCCTGGCGGCGGCCTCCACCGGACCGTCGAAACCGACTTCGAGAAACACGTTTCGCTTGATGGTGTCGTGGATCTGGATGCAGCCCGGCTGCTGCGCCTTGAGCATGTCCACGACCGCCGGCAGTTCCTCGTAGTCGACGGCGACCTGCGCCGCGATGTCCTCCGCTTCGGCGCGGGTGTCGGCGACGCACATCGCGATCAACTCGCCGACATGGCGGATCCGGTCGGTGACCAGAGGCGGCTGCTCCGACGCCTGGAAGCCGGGCAGGGGCGATACCGCACGGATATTCGCGACGCCTTTCAAGTCCTGGGCGATGAAAACAGAATCCCGCAGATGATCGCGGATGCGGACGCCGGTGAGCTTGGCATGCGCGACCGGGCTGCGGACGAACGCGACCTCGCGCATCCGGGCAAAGCGCAGGTCGCCGATATACTGCCCGCGTCCGTGGAGGAAGCGTTCGTCTTCCCTGCGGCGCAGTCTGGCCCCGACGCCGGTCTTGCTCAAAGTTCAGGCCTCCGAAATGCGGATGCTCCGAATGCACCGCACAATGTTACTTTAGCGCCAGCGGTATTGCTCAAAAGAGAAATCCGCCCGCCAGTTTGCATCAATCATCATCACGTTGCCTAGGCGCTTGCACAAAACTTGGTCGGCATGCACCATGAAGGTCACGGTAGCATGGTGCGAGCCCTGGCCGGGGGCGCGAGGATTTTCGAGCTGCTGAGCAGTGCGCTCAGCAGTCCTTCGCCGGACTTTGACCGAACGAGTTCAACCCGGAGGCCATCATGAAATCGATCTCATCGAAATTGTCGGGCGCGCTGCTGCTTGCCGCCGGCGTCGCAATTGGAGCGCTGCCGTCGCCCGACGCTCTTGCCCAAGCCAGAGACATCAAGATCGGGGCGCCGCTGGCGCTGACCGGCCCGCTGGCCGACGAGGCCAAGAAGCAGGAAGTCGTCTGGAAGATGTGGCTCGAAAAGGTCAATGCCGCGGGCGGCATCAATGTCGGCGGCACCAAGTCGAAGGTGCAGCTCGTTCAGTACGACTACCAGTCGGACGGACAGCGTGCCGCGCAACTCGCCGAGAAGCTGATCACCGACGACAAGGTGGATTTCCTGCTCTCGCCGTTCGGCTCCGGGCACACCAAGATCGTCGCCACCATCGCCACGCGTTACGAGACCCCGGTCATTGCCTGCGCGGCCTCGTCGGAATCGGTGTTCGACCAAAGCTCGAAATTTCTCTATGGCACGCTGTCGCCCAACGTCGGCCTGTTCACCCCGATGATCAAACATTTCCGCGAGAAACTGCCCTCGCTGAAGAAGGTCGCCGTGCTCGGCCGCGACGACGTGTTCCCCAAGGCGACGGCGCAGGGTATTTCGGCCGCGGCCAAGGCTGCGGGCCTCGACGTCTACTACGACCAGCTCTACGCCGTCGGCACGATGGACCACTCGGCGTCGCTCTCGGCGATCAAGCGCGGCAATCCGGACTGGGTTTACGTCACCGGCTACACCCAGGACCTGATCCTGGCGCGCAAGCAGATGCAGGACCTCGGCGTGAAGGCGCCGATCATCACGATGCTCGCAGGTCCCGCCTACAAGGAATACATCGACGGCCTCGGCAATCTTGCGAATGGCATCACCAGCTCGAGCTGGTGGCATCAGGCCACGAGCTACAAGGGCGTCGGCGTCTGGCCGACGACCGAATCCTTCTACAGCGAGTTCGTCGCCAAGGAGAAAAGCGATCCCGACTATGTCCACGCGTCATGCGCGGCGGCCACGGTCCTCCTGCAGGACGCAATCGAGCGGGCCGGATCCATCGACAAGAAGAAGGTCAGCGAGGCGCTGGCCAAGACCGACATCAGCACCTTCTACGGACCGATCAAGTTCAGCCCGAACGGCATGAACCAGCCGCGCGATCTGCCGATCATCCAGGTGCAGGACAAGGCGGTGAAGGTGCTGGCCCCGTCCGACATCAAGAATGGCGACATGGCCCTGATCAAGTGACGCATTGCCCGGTCGCCTGACCGGGAGCTGGTGGTTAGGCGACGGACGCGATGGACTATCTGCAAACGCTGGTCAACGGGATCGTGCTGGGCACGCTTTACGCGTGCCTGGCCGTGGGCTTTTCGCTGGTCTGGGGTGTGTTGAACGTCATCAACATGCTGCACGGCTCGCTGATCATCTTCGGCGGCTATCTCACCTATTTCGCCTGGCACAGCTACGGCATCCATCCGTTGCTGGCGCTGCCCGCGGTTTCGCTGCTGATGTTTGCCATCGGTTACCTGACGCAACTCACGATGATCAACCGGGTGGTCAACCAGCCGGTGCTGACGACGCTCACGCTGACATTCGGCCTCGACCTCATCCTCTATAATTTCATGACGGTCTATTACACGGCGACGCCGCGCCGCGTGACACTCGATCTCGGCGTGGTCGATCTCGGCGGCGTGGTGATCCCGTTCGACCGCCTGCTCGGCATGGCGCTGGCGCTGATCCTGACCGGCATCCTCTATCTCATGATGAAACGGTCGAAGATCGGCCGCGCCATCGTCGCCGTGCGCATGGACAGCGCTGCGGCGGCGCTGATGGGGATCAAGGTCAACAGCATCTACGCCATCACCTTCGGCATCGGATCGCTGATGGCCGGTGCGACCGGTGCCATCTTCGCGATGGTGTATCCGGTCACCACCAATCTCAGCGGCGCGTATCTTGGCAAGGCCTTCGTGGTGTGCGTGGTCGGAGGTCTCGGCAGCGTCCAGGGTGCGCTGGTCGGCGGCATCGTTCTCGGCATCATCGAAAGCTTCGCCGGCCAGTTCTTCGGGCCGCAGCATGCGCTGACGGTCGGTTTCCTGCTGATGCTCGTTCTTCTGGTGGTCAGGCCCACGGGCCTCACCGGCGTCAAGGGTTACGAGTGATGTCGCGCCGCACGCAGTATCTGCTGTTCGCACTCTGGGTGATCCTGCTGGCGTCGACGCCGCTCTGGGCGTCGAACTACGTGGTCCGCCTCGCGGTGACCATCGCCATGTTCACGGCGCTGACGCTGTCGTGGAACTTCATCGGCGGCTTCACCGGCTATCCGTCGTTCTCGACCGCGGCGTTCTTCGGGCTTGGCTGCTATGCCGGCGCATTGTCGGAGCGGGCAGGGGTGCCGATGCTGCTGGCGTGGGGCATCGCCACGCTGGTCGTCGGGGCGTTTGCGGCGGCGCTCGGCGCAATCATCCTCCGGCTGAAGGGACACTACTTCGCGATCGGTTCGATCGGCGTGGTCGAGGTGGTGCGGCTCGTGATCTCGTCGTGGGGAAGCCTCACCGGCGGCGGCGACGGCCTCAACCTGCCGCTGCTCGCCGGCGGTCCCAACGTGGTGGCGCGGATTTTTCTCGCCGTCATGCTGGCGATCATGATCGTGACCTTCCTGATCACGGTGGTGGTCGACCGCAGCCGGCTCGGGTTCGGACTGCGCTGCATTCAGCAGAACGAGGACGCCGCCAACATGGCCGGCGTCAACATCACGCTCTACAAGGTGATCGCCTTCACGCTGTCCGCGCTGTTCTGTGGAACCATCGGCGCGGCCTACGCTTCGTGGACCGGCTACATCGACCCGAGCGATTCCTTCTCCATCCTGATGTCGATCAAGGTGCCGGTGATGTGCCTGCTCGGCGGTCCCGGCACGATCCTCGGACCGGTGATCGGCACCGCGGCCTTCACGCTGCTCGAAGAGGTGTTCTGGGCGAACTTCCTCGACTACAACCGCGCCATTCTCGGCGTGGTCATCGTCATCCTGATCTTCTTCCTGCCGGGCGGTCTTCTCGGGCTGTCGTATCGGGATGCCATGGCGCGCATCGGCGGGATGTTCGGCCGGACGAAGGCCGCCGCATGACGATCCTGGTCGCCGAGCGCGTCAGCCGGAATTTCGGCGGCATCCGTGCCATCGACGATCTCAGCTTTGCGCTCAAGGAGGGCGAGATCGTCGCCCTGATCGGGCCGAACGGTGCCGGTAAGACCACGCTGGTCAATCTGCTCACCGGCGTGCTGCGCCCGTCCTCCGGTCACATCCGGTTTGAGGGCCAGGACGTGACGGCGCAGCGCCCGTTCGAGGCGGCACGGCGGGGGCTCGCCCGCACGTTCCAGATCGTGCAGCCGTTTCCGAAGATGACCGTCCTGGAGAATGTCGCAGCGGCTGCCCTGTTCGGCGGCAAGCAGGAGAGTGTCGCGGCCGCGATGGCGATGGCGCGCGAGCAGCTGGAATTCACCGGGCTCACCCAGTTTTCCGAACGCTCCGCCGCGGCGCTGACGCTGGCCGGCCGCAAGCGTCTCGAGCTTGCGAAAAGCATGGCGATGAATCCCAAGGTGCTGATGCTCGACGAGGTCAATGCCGGCCTGAACGGCAGCGAGATCGACGGCGCGCTGCGGCTGATCCGGCAGATCGCCGACCGCGGCGTGACCATCCTGGTGATCGAGCATCTGATGAAGGTCGTGCTCTCGCTCGCGCAGCGCGTGCTGGTGCTGCACCATGGCCAGCTCATCGCCGAAGGCAGCGCCAACGAGATCGTGCGCAACCCCCGCGTCATCGAGGCCTATCTGGGCGAGAAGTTCGCGCGCCGCTTCACGGCGGAGGCCGCCCATGGCTGAGCCGATCCTGACCGTCGAGGGTCTCGCCGCCGGCTATGGCGACGTCCGCGTGCTGTGGGACATCAATCTCACCGTCGCAGCCGGCGAGATCACCTGCATCGTCGGTTCGAACGGCGCGGGCAAGACCACACTGCTGCGGACCATCTCGGGGCTGGTGCCGGCCGCATCCGGCCGCATTGCGTTTCAGGGTGAAGACACGACGGTGCTCGCGCCGGACCAGATCCTCGGCCGTGGCATCGCGCATGTGCCGGAGGGGCGGCGGTTGTTCCGGGGCTTGAGCGTGCACGACAATCTTCTGCTCGGCGCCTATCTGCGCAAGGACACTGCCGAGGTGCAGCGCGACCTTGATGACGTGTTCACGCTGTTCCCGATCCTCAAGGATCGCCGCAAGCAGGATGCGACCACGCTGTCCGGCGGCGAGCAGCAGATGTGCGCGATCGGGCGTGGAATCATGTCGCGGCCGAAGCTTCTGATGATCGACGAGCTGTCGCTGGGCCTCGCGCCACGGCTGGTCGAACGGCTGAGCGAGGCGCTGCTCGAGATCAACCGCAACGGGCTGACCATTCTGCTGGTCGAGCAGGATGTGATGACGGCATTTGAGATCGCGCGCCACGCACTGATCATCGAGACCGGGCGTGTCAGCAGGACCGGCAGCACGGCGGCCCTCGCCGACGATCCGTCGATCCGAGAGGCCTATCTCGGCATATAAACGCGTGGGCCGGTTCAGTGCTCGGCCAGCAGGCTGCCGAAGCCATCGATCCGATCCGCGATGCCGTTGGCCCGCAGCGCCGACCAGTAGGTCGCGACGTTGATGGCGATGACCGGGATGCCGAGCCAGCGTTCCGCTTCGCCCGCGAGATCGGCCATCGCGAGGTCGGTTCCGGCCTGGACGATCGCATCGACGCCCTTGGCGGCGAGCGTCTTCAGCCCGTCGCGCAGGTCCGCCGTGGTGGCGTGGCTGATCAGCACCTCGCTCGGGCGCTTGAGGCTGTGCACCGCGCCGACCCTCAAGCCGTTCTCCTCGAAGAAACCCGCGACCTGCCGGTCGCCGACCGGCTGATAGGGCGTGAGAATGCCGATGCTGCGCACCTGCGGAAACTTCTTCAGCGCCTCCGCGCAGGCGAGCGATCCGAGCGAGACGCCGACGCCGGCGCGCGCCTGCAGGCGCTTCTGCAGGTCCATCGCGCCGGCCATCCCGCCCCAGAAGGTCGGGATCGACATTGCCATGATCAGATGCGCCGGCTTGCAGGACATCACGCGGTCGACCGCCCCGAACAGGTCGGGACCGATGGCGGTCATGATCTGCTCGAATTCCGAATCGTTGGTCAGCGGCAGGTCCGGAATATGGATGCGGCCGATGTGGTTGGTGACGCCGCGCGGCCGCATGCCGTCGGTTTCCGGCTGCACGATGGAGTTGGTGGAGGGGATCACGATGCCGAGCTTGAGGCGATAGCCGAGACGGTCGGTCATACGGCACGGACTTTCATCGTTGCGGCGGCTGGCACGCGGCTTGCTGACTTTTTCCGTAAACGCCATGATATCGACCTCAGGGAGTGAAACGTCCATGTCTATCATGCAAGCACGGTGCCGCGCATGAGCGGCTGGTTTCCCAAGCCTGCGGCGGCGGTCGAACGCCGCGTCGCGACCGATCGCTTGGCGATCAACATCGTCGAGGCCGGCAGCGGTCCGGCCGTGCTGCTGCTTCACGGGCTGGGCTGGGATCATTCGCTCTGGAATCCGACCGTCGAGCGGTTCTCGCCGCGCTACCGCATGATCGCGGCCGACACCCGCGGCCACGGCAAGACCGACAAGCCCGACGGTCCGTACGACATGGCGATGTTCGCGCGCGACTATGCGGCGCTGGCCGATGCGCTCGGACTGAAGCGCATCTGCGTCATCGGCCTGTCGCAGGGCGGCATGGTCGCGCAGAAGCTCGCGCTGATCAGGCCCGAACTCGTTTCGGCGCTCGTGCTGGTCTCGACGTCCTGCAAGTCCGCGCCTTCGTTGCGCGACAACATGGAGGCCCGCATTGCGGCGATGGATCAGGCGGGGCCGGAAGCGGCGGCTAAGATCGCGGCCGAAAGCATCTTCTCGCCGGCCTGGCGTTCGGCGAACCCGGCCGAGCTCGCGCGTTTCTACCAATGGCGCGCGGCCATGCCGATGGCGCCGCTCAATGCCGCCACCCGCGCGCTTTACGATTTCAACCTGTCCGGCGATCTGCCGTCGATCTCCGTTCCGACCTGGGTCATCGCCGGCCGGGAGGATGTGCTGACCAGGCCCGAAGGCATGGAGGAAATCGCGGCGCTCATTCCCGGCGCGCAATACCGGCTCATTCCCGATACCGGGCACATGATTCCGGTCGAGCAGCCCGAGGCGCTGACCGCGCTGCTCGCCGAATTCCTGGAGAAGCATGTCCGCGCGTGACGCGCGGACTAGCTGAGCCCCAGAAGTTTCGCCGCGTTCTGCTTGAGGATCAGCGGGCGTATCTCGGGCTTGATCTCGATCTTCTCGAAGTCGGCAAGCCAGCGGTCCGGCATGATCGCCGGCCAGTCCGAGCCGAACAGCACTTTGTGCCGCAGGATCGAGTTCGCGTACTGCACGAGAATCTTCGGGAAGTAGCGCGGCGACCAGCCCGACAGGTCGATATAGACGTTCGGCTTGTGGGTCGCGACCGACAGCGCTTCCTCCTGCCAGGGAAACGACGGATGCGCGAGGATGATCGGCATGTCGGGAAAATCCGCCGCCACGTCGTCGATGAAGATGGGATTGGAGTATTTGAGCTTCATGCCCATGCCGCCCCGCATGCCTGCGCCGACGCCGGTCTGCCCGGTGTGGAACAGGGCGGGCACGCCGCACTCGGCGATCGCCTCGTAGAGCACGTAGGCGCTGCGGTCGTTGGGATAGAAGCCCTGCATGGTCGGGTGAAACTTGAAGCCGCGGATGCCGAAGTCCTTGACCAGCCGCCGCGCCTCGCGCGCGCCCATCTTGCCCTTGGCCGGGTCGATGCTGGCGAACGGGATCAGGATGTCGCTGTGCTGCGCGGCAAGCTCGGCCATCTCCTCGTTGTTGTAGCGCCGGAAGCCGGTCTCGCGCTCGGCGTCCACCGGAAAGATCACCGCGCCGATCTTCCGCTCGCGAAAATATGCGGCGGTTTCCGGGATGGTCGGCGGATGCTGGAACGGCGACTTGAAGTAGGCGTGCATGCCGGCCTGGAAATCGTCATAGCCGTCGTCCGCGTGGGTGCCGCAGGGTTCCTCGGCATGGGTGTGGATGTCGATGGCGGTAAGCTCGCTGAGCTTGAGCATGCCGATGTTCTCCGATCGTTTCTTCTGGCTGCCGCCGTCAGGCGCGCTCGTCAATCGAGATGATTTCGCCGCCCGGCCTGGGTGCGTAGAGCTGCTCGATCATCGGCCCGCGATTGCGGATCACCATCCGCTGGTTGATCGAGCCCTTGTCGGTCAATTCGCCGAGGTCGAGCGACAGCGGATCGAGCAGCAGCATCGCGCGGCGGATCAGGTTCGAGCTGCCGGTGCTGGCTGCGGCCAACGAACGAAGCCGCTCGCGCAACGCTTCGCGCACCTTGGGTGCCGCCATGATTTCGTCCGCGGATGCCGATTGGGGGGCAGCTGCAAGTGCCCGGCACGCTTCGACGTCGGGCAGGATCAGCGCTGCGACAGAGTTGCGGTCGGCGCCGGCGATGACGACATCGCGGATCAGCGGCGCAAAGTGAGCGATGAACTCCGCGCGCAGCGGGCCGACATGCACCCAGGTGCCGGTGTCGAGCTTGAAGTTTTCCGCCGTGCGTCCTTCGAACAACAGGCCCTTGGAAATGTCGCCGGGGTCGTGCATCTGGAACGCATCGCCGAGCCGGTAAAAACCTTCGTCGTCGAATGCGGCTGCAGTCATCTCGGGTCTGCGCCAATAGCCCGGCGTGATGCTTGGCCCGCGCACGCGGCCTTCGAGCTTGCCTTCGGTCGGGACCAGCTTCATGTCGAGGCCGACCGCGGGCAGGCCGACATTCGCGGCATTGTTGGAATGCCAGGTGCGGGCCAGCGCATAGGGCGCGGTCTCGGTCGAGCCGAAGCCGGTGAGAAACAGAATGCGCTCGCCGCAGGTCTCGACCGCAAGCTGCTGCACCTCGTCGAACACATGTTGCGCAATGCCTGCGCCTGCGAACCACAGCACCTTGAGCCGGCTGAAGAACTTGCGGCGCAGGGGCTCGTCGCTCCGAAGATAAGGCAGCAGCGCCTCGAAGCCCTTCGGCACGTTGAAGTACCAGGTCGGCGCGATCTCGCGCAGCGTCCGCACCGTCTCGCCGATGGCTGTGGCCGTGGGCTTGCCGTCGTCGATGTAGAATGTACCGCCGTTATAGAGCACGAGGCCGACGTCGTGATTGCCGCCGGCGGTGTGGTGCCATGGCGCCCAGTCGACGATGACGGGTGGCTCGTCCTGCATGTACGCAAGCCCCGCCCGCAGCATCTCCTGGTTGGCGCACCACATGCGGTTGGTGTTGATGACGGCCTTGGGCTCGCCGGTCGATCCCGAGGTGAACAGGAACTTGACGATGGTATCGGGGCCGGTGCGGCCTTGGGCGGCGTCGATCGCCGCCGTTGCGGCGGTCTTCGCAAGCTCCGAAAAAGCGAGGCAGCGGCGCGCGGACAGCGGGTTGCGCGAAACCACGATCTCGATGTCCGCGGGGATCGCGGCTTCGATGGCGCGCTCGAACGTACGGCCGTCGGCGGCGAACACCAGCCCCGGCGTCAGCAATCCGGCAATGTGCCTGAGTTTGGCAAAGTCCGACGAGATCAGCGAATAAGCTGGCGAGATCGGTGCATAGGGAACGCCCGCAAACATGCAGCCGAGCGCCAGCATGGCGTGATCGAGATCGTTGCCCGACAGAATGGCCACCGGACGCTCAGTGGATAGATCGCGTCCGAGCAGCGCCTGGCCGATCCGCCGCGCATGCTGCAAGGCTTCGCCGTAGCTGATGCTGATCCACGCGCCATCCGCGCCGCGCGCCACAAACAGCGCCCGGTCGGGATGCCGGGCTGCGCCCTCGACCAGCTTGTCGGTCATCCGCGCCGGGTACGGCTGAAGCGTCTCGCGAGCCCGGAGCAGGACCGATCCGTCGGCACGGCGTTCCAGGTCATAGGCGGGCCGGCCGAGACGGACGGCGCGGGTCGGCGGATCGAGAGGTATGTCGGGCTGGCGCAGGGTGGACATGGCGCCAGTTTCGCAGCGCTTTGGCGGCCGGTCCATCCGAATTGTCGTGCGGCGCGGGCAGGCCTCGCCCACCTGGAACTGCGGCCCTAGAATGCGGATCGTTTTGCTCGGTCCGCGTGGGCAGCACTCAACCAGAAGCAGATGAATGCAGGCCATCGAATTCTACTTCGATCCGATCTCGCCGTTTGCCTATCTGGGCTCCGTCCAGATCGAGCGGGTGGCGGCGCGGCTCGGCCGCGAGGTCGACTGGAAGCCGGTGCTGATCGGCGTGACCGTCCTGAAGGTGATGGGCCTCAAGCCCGTGCCGGAGACGCCGCTGAAGGGACCGTATATGCAGCAGGATGCGGTCCGGCTGGCCGAATATTTCGACGTGCCGTTCCGCTATCACGGCTTGAAGGGGATCAATGCGCTCGCCGCGCTTCGGGCGTTTCTGATGTTGAAGCAGCGCGACGCGGCGCTGGCAAAATCCTTCGCCCGGAGGATATTCGACCGGTTGTGGGTGCGTGGGCTGAACATCACCCCGCCCGAAGCCGTTGCCGAGGAGGCGAGCGCGCTCGGCATCGACGCGCAGGCACTTCTGCGGGACATCGAGACGGACCACGCCAAGGGCACGCTGAAGCAGGCGGTCGATGCCGCGATCCAGAAGGGCGTATTCGGCGTGCCCTGGTTTGTCGTCGACGGCCAGCCGATCTGGGGCGTCGACCGGATGTGGATGGTCGAGCACTGGGCGCGCCACCATTCCTGGCGGCATGCCTAGTGGCCCGTCCGTTTACTGCGCCTGAATGTTGGCCGCCTTCACCACCGTGGTCCACTGATCGATTTCGCGGCGGACGAAGTCGCGCGTCTGGTCGGGCGTGAGCGGAGCGCTCGGGTCCATGCCGATCTTCGACAGGCGATCCCTCACGTCGGGCTTGGCGAGTGCGGCGTTGATCTGCCGGTTCAGGTAGGCGACGGTTTCCGGCGGCGTGCCCCTGGGTGCGGCGAGGCCGAACCAGGCCTTCACGTCGAAATCGGGAAATCCCTGCTCGGCGACCGGCACCAGGTCGGGCAGCACGGCCGAGCGGGCCTTGGTCGAGATGCCGATGCCGCGCAGCTTCTCCGACTGGATGAACCCCAGCACGTCGGGAATGCTTGAGAACATGAGCTGGATTTCGCCGGCGACGAGATCAGGCGCGGCCTGTGCTGCGCCCCGATAAGGCACGTGGCTGATGTCGATCTTGGCCTGATGCTTGAACAATTCCCCGGCCATGTGCTGCGAGGTGCCGATGCCGGCGGAGCCGAAGCTGACCTTGCCGGGATTGTCCCGGGCGTAGCGGACCAGCTCCTGCATGTTTTTGGCCGGCACCTTCGGATTCACCACCACGGCGTTCTTGAGTTCCGCCGCCACGGCGAGAAGCTCGAAATCCTTCAGGGCGTCGAACGGCAGCTTCGATCCGAGCAGGCCCGGATTGATGCCGTGCGTCGAGACCGTGATCATGCCGATGGTGTAGCCATCGGCCGGCGACCGCGCGAGCTCGGCGACGCCGAGATTGCCGCCGGCGCCGACCTTGTTCTCCACATAGAACTGCTGCCCGGCCGCTTCGGAAAGGCTTTGGGCGAGCGTGCGCGCCAGAATGTCGAGCGAGCCGCCCGGCGCCGTCAGCGTGATGACGCGAACCGGGCGTGTCGGGTAGTTGTCGGCCAGCGCGGCTTGCGTCGCGGTGAGCGTCGCAACCGCCGCGATTCCAAGCGCTACGGACCAGTGACTTTTACGCTGCATTGTTTGTCGCTCCCATGGGATTCCGTTTCTGATTGTATCATCTGGCGAAGTTTCGCTTTGGCGATCTTGGCATTGCCGATGCGCGGCAATTCGGGAAGGATCACGATCCGCCGGGGCACCTTGAATTTGGCCAGGGCGCCTCGGCATGACGCCAGAATGTCCGCTTCGAGCTCGCCGCCGGGGCGGCTGTCGGCCTCAACGAACGCGACCGGCACCTGGCCGTAGCTTTCGTCCGGCACGCCGACCACGGCCACCTCGCGCACGCCGCTTACGTTGCGCACGACGCTTTCAATCTCGGAAGGCGATACGCCTTCGCCGCCGACCTTGATGATGTCGCTCGCACGTTCGCTGAACCTGATCCAGCCGGCATCGAGCAGAGTGACGCGGTCGCCGGTGCGGAAAAAGCCTTCGTCGTCGAACGCCGCGCGCGTCGCGTCCGGATTGCCGTCATATTCGAGAAACACCGACAGGCCGCGAATTCCCTTCACGGTCAGTTCGCCGGTTTCACCCGGCCTGACCGGTTGGCCGTCGGCGTGCCGGATGCGGATTTCATGCGCGAGCGAAGGCCTGCCGAGCGCGCCCTCTGCGGCCTGGACCAGCGGATCGCCATAGATGGTCGGCGCGATCATCTCGGTCATGCCCCAGGACGGCACGAACGACGGAATCCGGTTGTACGCCTGCGAAGCACTGTCACCGCGGGCGACGGTCCACTGGCGATAGAAGTGCCGCTCGGGCACCGGCTGCTGCTGCAGGGCCATCGAAGTAAAGAGAACCTGCGAGGCGAGCGTAGCGCGATGCTCGAGCGAGGCCGGCCAGAAGCGGCTCGCCGAAAACCGCGGCTGCAGGACGGCGGTGCCGCCGGCCCAGAGCACCGGCAGGAACGACCAGCAGAGCCCGACCACATGGAACAGCGGCAGTGAGATCAGGCTCACATCCTCGCTCCGATGCCCGTAGACCTGCGCGCCATATTTGCAGGCCCACAGCAAATTCGCCTGAGTCCACACGACGCCCTTCGGCTTTCCGGTCGTGCCGGTCGTAAACATGATGGATGCAGGGTCGGAATGCCGCGCCGGGTGAGCCGGTGCCGGATCTCTAAAGAGCTCACCGAACGAGTCGGAGCCATTACCGTTGTTCGGTCCCGCGGAGTCCGCGACCGCGATCCATTTCACGTCGGGAGCGTGCGACGCCACCAGTTCTGCGAATTTCGCCTGCGTGATCGCGGCCGTCGCGCGCGACGAACCGGCGTAGTGGGTGATCTCGGGACCCGCCGCCATCGCGTTGGTGGCGACGCAGATCGCGCCCAGCCGGGCGAGCGCAAAGCGCGCCAGCAGCGTCTCCGGACAGTTCTCGAAATGCACCAGCACGCGGTCGCCCGGGCCGATGCCCCGCTTGGCCAGGCCGCCCGCCAGGCGAGCAGCATCGGTCGCGAACTGACCATAGGTCCAGTTGCGCGATGGGCCTTCGAACGGCGCCCAGACGAGGAACGGGTGATCGGGCCGCTGCCGGGCACGATCTTCCAGAAGCAGGTTGAGGTTGGTGCCCTCGAAGGGCGACAGGTGGGTCATCGGCAGATACTACAGCACGGCGGCTGCGGGTTTCGACCAGTCCGGCGGCGTTTTTGACCAGCGCTTGAGAAATTCCAGAAACCGGCGCGTGCGTTCCGGCAGGTGTTCCCGCGTCGGATAGACCACGTAGATGTCGAGTTCCAGCGGCTCGTAGTTCGGCAGCACGGCGACGAGGCGTTTCGCCTTCAGGTCGTCCGACACCATGTAATAAGGGTGCATCGCGATGCCGTGGCCGAGCAGGGCGGCCTGCTTGAGCGACTCGCCGAAGTTCGATGCCACCGTGCCGCGCACGCGGGTCGAGACCTCGCCGGCCTTGCTGGAGAACCGCCAGATGTTGGTCGGCGACTTCAGCGAATGGACGAGACAGTTGTGACCGGCGAGCTCGGCCGGCGTCTTCGGCATGCCATGCTTTTGCAGATAGCTCTTCGACGCCACCAGCACCTGCGGTGCCTTGGTGAGCGGCACGGCGATATGGCCGGCGTCGTCGGGCGCGGGGCCGATGCGAAGCGAAAGATCGAGCCCCTGCGTGATCAGGTTGGCGCTGCCGTCGTCGAGCATCAGCACGATGCGGATTTCGGGATAGCGCTCGGTGAACCGCGTCACCAGCGGCAGCAGATGGTGTGTGCCGAACGAGGGCGGCGTGCCGACGCGAATGATGCCGCGCGGTTTCTCCAGCAGTTCCCGGGCTCCCGAGCCGATCTCCTCATAGCCCTCGAGCAGGAGTTGGCCCTGCGCCAGCGCATGCGCACCGGCCTCGGTGAGGCCGACATGCTTTGTGGTCCGGTTGAGGAGCTTGGCGCCGAGCGATTGCTCGAGCCAGGCGACGTGCTTGGTGGTCGCCGCTTTCGACATGCCGAGCCGTCGCGCCGCCCCGGTGAAGCTGCCGTCGCGGGCGACCTCGACGAACACCTCGATGCAGCGGAGACGGTCCACTTTTCCCTCGTTTCCGAAATCGAAACAGTAAGTTTAGCCAAATCCCGGTTGGCGGGGCATCATATCCAGCCCAAACTGGTGCGCGTCCGGCCCGACGAAAACAATACCAACGCGGCCGGGACCAATGAAAGCACGACCGGGAGGCATGCGTGAAACAGATCGGCAAATGTTCGAGGATGCGAGACGCGCTTTTTGGCGCGCTGTGTGCCGCAGCGACGGCGGGTTTTTCGGCGAGCGCCACGGCACAATCCGTAGCCGACAAATACCCGGACAAGCCGATCAAGATCATCGTGCCGTTCGCGCCGGGTGGCTCGACCGACATCATCGCCCGCATCATCGGCCAGAAGATGACCGAGAAATGGGGCCAGACGGTCCTGGTCGAGACGCGGCCGGGCGCGGCGACCGTGATCGGCACGCAGGCCGCGGCCAAGGCCGATCCCGACGGCTATACGCTGCTGCTCACCGTCAGCAATCACGCCACCAATCCGTCGCTGAACGACAAGCTGCCCTATGACGCGCTCGCCGATTTCGAATTCATCAGCATGGTGACGAAGATCCCGCTCATTCCCTACACCAGTCCCAAGTTCGAGCCGACCGACCTCAAGGAGTTGATCGCGCTGGCCAAGGCCAAGCCCGGCACCATCAATTTCGGTTCGGCCGGGATTGGCAGTATGACGCATCTCGTGGCGGAGATGCTGAAGCTGCAGGCCGGCATCGACATGACGCACGTGGTCTATCGCGGCGGCACGCCGGCGATGAACGATGTGCTCGCGGGCCAGATCCCGATGACCTTCGGGACCGTGGTGCAGGCGCTGCCGCAGTATGAGGCGGGGCTGATGCGCGCGCTCGCGGTCACGGCCGAGCAGCGTTATCCGGCGATTCCGAAGGTGCCGACGTTCAAGGAGCAGGGCGTCGATCTCGTGGCGTCGGAATGGTACGTGATGGTCGCGCCGGCGAAGACGCCGCGGCCGATTGTCGACAAGATCAACGCCGAACTCCGCCGCATCTTCACGATACCCAATCTCAGCGACCGGATTGCCTCGATCCAGCTTGCAGGCTCGACGCCGGACGAAGCGCGGGATTTCGTGAAGAGCGAAACCGCGCGCTGGGCGCCGGTCATCAAGAAGCTCGGCCTGAAGCTGGAATAGGCGCGGACCCCTATCGGTTGCGGGACAGCAGTTCGGGACGAACCTCCGAAAGGTCGGTTACCCCGAGCAGCGCCATGTCGCGGCTGATTTCGGTGGCCAGAAGCTCGATGGCGTGCCGCACGCCGGCTTCGCCGCCAACCGCGGCCGCGAACAGGAACGGCCGCCCGATGAACACGAAGTCGGCGCCCAGCGCTAGCGTTTTCAAAACGTCGGTGCCGCGCCGCACGCCGCCGTCGAGCATGACCGTCATGCCGCGCGCCGCCTCGATGATCTGCGGCAGCACGCGCAGCGGCGCAATCGCGGAATCGAGCTGACGGCCGCCGTGGTTCGACACCATGATGCCGTCGACGCCGCAGTCCTTTGCGGCGCGCGCATCCGCCGCGGAGAGGATGCCCTTGATGACGAAGGGACCCTTCCAACGCTTGCGGATCAGCTTCACGTGCTCCCACGACATCTGATCGCGGTTTCCGACGGCGCGCTCGAGATGCCGCGAAATCACCGGCGGGCCCCGCGTCGCATCCATGTTCTCGAAGTGCGGCATGCCGTGCTGTACGACCGTGCGCGCGAAGGTGCCGAGCGACCAGGCGGGGTGCGTGACCACGTCCCAGACCAGCTTGGCGCTGGGCTTGATCGGAATGCTGAAGCCGCTGCGGACATTGTTCTCTCGATTGGCCGACACCGGAACGTCCGCGGTCAGCACGAACACCTCGTAGCCCGCGGCCGCCACGCGATCGACCAGCGGCTCGATGCGCGCGGCGTCGCCCGGCAGATAGGCCTGATACCAGGCGGTCGGGCTTGCCTGCCGGATCTCTTCAAGCCGGATCAGGGACGCCCCACTCAGGATCAGCGGAATGTTCGCAGCGGCGGCAGCCTGCGCGCTGACGAGATCGCTGCGATAGGCGCAGATCGCGGCAGCTCCCATCGGCGCGATCCCGAAGGGCGCGGCGTAGGAACGGCCGAACAGCATCTTGGCGTGGCTGCGGCGCGAGACGTCGGCCAGCACGCGGGGCACGAACGAATAGTCCTGGAAACAGTCGAGATTGCCGCGCACCGCGGCGTTGGTCTCGGCGCCGCCCGAAATGAAGCCATAGAGCATGCGGGGCAGGTGCCGGCGCGCCGCGGCTTCGAAGTCTTCGAGCGCCAGAAATCCGGCGAAGCGGCTATCGGCGGACGGCGGCTGTCGAACCGCGACGTTCCGGGCCGCCTGTGGCGCGCTGTCAGCCTGCGTGACCGTCATTCTTACCTCCCGTCGCCGGGATCGGGGCCGCTCGTTTCGCGAACTGAAACAAGCTGTCTCCGGATTCCGGTCTTTTCATTGGTCCAAGCCTGCCCGATATTCCGGGCAACCGGCAAGTCTGGACTTTCAGGGCCGGGATTTTGAACGACGGGCGACCGAACATGAAGATCACACCCAATCGGGGCACGCTGGGTGCCAAGGTCGAGGACATCGACCTGTCGAAGCCGCTGGACCGGGCGAGCTTCGCCGGCATCTTTCATGCGCTGGGCGCGCACGGCGTTCTCTGCTTTCCCCGGCAAAATCTCGACGCGCTGTCGCTGAAGGCGTTTTCAGAGCGGTTCGGCTCGTTGCAAGGGTCGCCGACCGGCACCTACTGCGAGCCGGGCGTGCCCGAGGTCATGCTGCTGTCCAATATCGTCGAGAACGGCCAGCCGATCGGTCTGGCGGATGCCGGTCAGGACTGGCACACCGACATGTCGTACAACGAGCTGATCGGCTTCATCAATGTTCTCTACGCGATCAAGATCCCGCGCCGCAATGGCAAGCCGCTGGGCAATACGGTGTTTGCCGATATGCACGCGGCCTATGACGGTCTGTCGCCTGCCTTGAAGAGCCGCCTGGAAAACGCGACCGCGACGCACGACTTCAACAAGTTCTGGGAGGAGATGCGCCGCCGGCCGGGCAGCACGCGTCCGGCGCTGACGCCGGAGCAGCGCGCCAAGCGGCCGCCGTCGGTGCATCCGGTTTTCCTGACGCACCCGATCACCGGGCGGAAGGTTCTTTACGCCAATCCCGGCTACGCCATCCGCATCAACGAGCTGTCCGAAGCCGAGAGCGACGAGGTTCTGGCCGAGCTGTTCGAGCACCAGCTACAGCCGAAGTACCAGCATGCCCATGTCTGGACGGAAGGCGACGTTCTGGTGTGGGACCACATCGGCACGCTGCACAATGCGATCCCCGACTATTCGGCGGACGAGCACCGGCTGATCAAGCGCTGCCAGGTGATGGCCGACCGCGTGTTCGATCCGACCTTCCTGAAGGCAGCGATGATGGCGCCCGCCGCCGAATAGGGCGCACCTCTACGCGATCAGGTAGATCGGGCTCGACCAGGCCTGATTGCCGTCCGCTTGCGTGACGCGGACATAGACCGGAAGATCCGATCCGCCCGAAAATGTCACCGTGTGATCGAGCGTCACATGGCGGCTCCAGTCGTTTTCGGGAAGCCGGTAGACGCTCAGCTTGCGGCCCAGCATTCCACCGTCGAACGCGACGGTGTTGTCGGCAAGCGAGGCGAGGTCGATTTCGCCCGAGACGACGCTGGTTTCGATCTTGAGCGTGCCCCGCTTCGCTTCGTCGAGCCAAAGATCGATGCCTGTGAGATTTCCGGTCGTGACGGAAGTCCAGGCGAGCGCGGTGCCCGAAGCAGTTTCTAGCACCTTGCGCTCGGGATTGAGGAAGTTGACCTCGGCAAACCGGCTGAAGCGGTTGCCGCTGAGCGTAAGCTTGCCTTGCCAGACGGTCTCGCGGCCGCGGCCGCGGTATTCGGCGCCCTCCCAGAGGACGCGAACGCGGCGGCCGAGATCGGCCGAGGAATAGGGCCGCACGGTTTTGACGAGTTTGGTTCCGTGCAGCACATCGAAGCACTCGATCGGTGCGGTGCCGATCACCTCGGCATCGAGCCGCATCGGCACCGGGCCCGGCCGGACGATATCTCCCATCCTGACCTCGCGCGTCTTCTGTTCGGTGACGGGACCGAGCAGCGGATCGTCGGAGAGACGAACCACGTCGGACGCAAAGCTCCCGCGCAGGTCGAGGAACAGCCGGTTGCCGGTGGTGCCGTAGTGATGCCGTTGGCGCAGCGCCGCAAACAAAGCATCCCGCGTCAGTTCCGGCATGAAGTAGCAGGTGAGCCCGCCGATCGCACCGAAGCTCGATGCACCGGGCCGCGTGGCGCCCGGCCGTCCCTTGTGGTCGTCGCTGTGGCAGACCACGCCGACCCGGAAGCCCCTTTCGAAGGCGTCGTGCAGGATCCATTCGAATGTGCCCCAGGAGGAATGCACCTCGACCGCGCGTTCCAGCCTTCCGTCGTGGGCGTATTTCACGTCGGCGTAGCGCCCGCCGACATGGGCGATCACGATAGCGTCCTCGTCTTTCAGCGCCTCGAACAGTTTGTCGGCGGTGTAGATGGCGTCGGTCGAGGTCTGGCCTTCGACCAGGATATGCGACGAGCGGCGGATCGGCCGTCCCTCGCGGCGGTAGAACACGTTGCGGTCGCCGCCCATTCCGGTGTTGCCGGACCATTCGTAGCCGGGAAGGCAGACGAACTGTCCGGGCTTGTCGAACGCGGCGGTCAATTCGTTGAGCTTTTTCCAGAACGCATCGGTGATCTGGAAGTCGTTGCCCTGGTGGCCGGTCATGTCGACAAACGCCAGATCGCGCGCGAAGCGGAAGTAGTCTTCCGCCGATCCCATGCCGACGGTTTCGCCGCTCTGGCCGTGCAGGTCGCCCCAGTAGCGCTTCAGCGTTGCGGCCTTCACCACGCGCAGCGGATTGGCGCGCGTCAACTCCTTGCGGCCAGCCATGACGCGCAGTTCGACGTCGCCCTCGCGCTCGGCCACGAGATTTTCGATGACGCGCGGGCCTTCGCCGCGTTTGATGGCGACGCTCGGCGGCAGGCCGCGCAGCGCCTGAGAGGCCGTAAGCGTGAGATTTTGCTCGGCGTCGGTGGTCGGATTGCCCCACATGTCCTCGGCGACGATCGCCAGCCGGAACGGCTGGCCGGTGACGGCCAGCGACGGAACGATCGCCTTCCACGTCTTCGCCGGGCCGGGAATGAGATCGAATGCCGGCTGCTGCGGCAGTTCGCAGAACTCGTAGGTCGCAAACGCGTCGATCGAGGTCTTCAACTCGACGTTCTTCTCGACGTTGGTCTGCAGCCGCCAGCCGGGCGAGCCCTGGTGCTTGTCGCCGAAGCGGATCGTCAGCGTGTCGCCCGCCCGCAGGTAGCCGCGGCCCACACGAATGAGGAGCGTGTTCACATAGGGCCGGATGTTGAGCCGGTCGTACCAGACCTCGAGCTTGGCGCCGTTGCTCGCCTCGACAGTGGTGAAGTTCGCCGCCTGCGGCTTGTCGAACTGCGGCTTGGCCATGTCGGACGTGGTGCGCCACGACACCTTCACCATGCCGGTGTCGTCGATACCGAAGGTGCCCGCCGCGTAGACCAGCGTCAGTTCGGCGAACGAGCCCGCGACGAACGGCCCGGCCGGCGTCAGCCGGATCGATCCCATGTGTTCCGGCAGGTAGGTGGAATAGGGCATGGCGCGGAAGGGCTCTTGTTAAGACGTTATAAGACGACCTACTATGCCGTCCGAACGAGCGTTCGCCAAGGTGGAGCGCCAAGGGGGCCAGAGTGAGGGCCAGAGCAGACCAGTCGCCGGCCGCGTTGCGCCGCTCCAGTCCGGAGCCGCTGTACCGTCAGCTTGCCGGTGTCCTGGAGCGCACGATCCGCAACGGCGGCCTCAAGCCCGGCGACCGTTTCGATTCCGAGACCGTGCTGACCGAGCGCTACGGCGTGAGCCGCATCACGCTCCGGCAGGCGGTGCAGTCGCTGGTGCGAAAGCAGATTCTCGTTCGCAAGCAGGGCAAGGGGACGTTCGTCACCGCGCCCGCCGTGCGCCACGATCTCAAGCGCCTGCACGGACTGCTGGGCTCCTTGTTCTCGCAGGCCGAAGGTGCGAGCGCGCGGCTGCTTCGCTACGAGCTGCGCGTGCCGTCTTCGGAGATTTCCGACGCGCTCGGCACGCGCCCGCGTGAAAAGGCGCTGTATCTGGAGCGGCTCTATCTGATCGACAGCACGCCGGTGGCGATGACCGAAGCCTGGCTGTTGCCGGCCGTGGCGGCGCTGCCGCGCGCCAAGGCCGAGCTGATCTCGACCGAGGACATGATGCTTGCGGTCGGCATCCGCATTGCTTCGACCGAGGTCTCGGTGCGGGCCGAGGCGGCGGGCGCGGGCCTGGGCCGGCTCTTGAAGCTGTCGCCGCGCGCGCCGGTTCTCGGCCTGTGGCGCAAGGCGTTGAGCGCCGACGGAGCGGCAATGGAGGTCGGGCGCGTGTGGTTCTGCTCCGACCGCTACGAGCTGTTCTGCTCGACGCAGAGTGCGGGCGCGGCGGAAGGGCTGTTCGATATCCGGAACGTTGCGGAGCGCGCCTGATCGGGAGTTCGGGCGGTATTTGTCGAGTGGGAGAGGGGATGAAAATGCCGATTGCTCGTATCGTCGCCTTGCTGGCGGCGCTGTTCGCAAGCTCGTTGCCGGTCGAGGCTCAGCAATGGCCGAACCGTCCGGTCCAGGTGATCGTGCCGTTCGCGGCGGGCGGTTCCACCGACATCGCGGCCCGGCTGGTCGGCCAGCATTTGGGGCGCGTGTTCGGCCAACAGGTGGTGGTCGAGAACAAGGCCGGAGCCAACGGCAATCTCGGCATCGAGCTCGCGTCCAAAGCGGCGCCGGACGGCCACACCATCCTGATCGTGCCGGAAACGATCATCAGCAATCCGCATGTCTACAAGGTCGGCTACGATCCCTTGAAGGACTTCATGCCGGTCGCGCAGATTTCCCGGCAACCGATCGTGCTCGCCGCGCATCCGACGCTTGGCGTCAAGACCATCGCCGAGCTGGTCGCGCTCGCGAAGAAAGAGCCCGGCATGCGCTACGGGACGGGCAGCGGCGCGGGATCGCAGCAACATATGGTGACGGCGTGGTTCGCCAAGATCGCCGGCATCGAGCTGGAGCAGGTGTCGTACCGGGGCGGCGGCCAGGCGATCAACGACCTGATCGCGGGCCACATCAAGCTCGGGACGCTCGGATCGACGCCGCTGATCCCGCACTACAAGGCAGGCCGTTTGCTGCTGCTCGCGCAGTCGACCGCCGCGCGATCGCCGGCGTTGCCGGATGTTCCAACCTTCGAACAGGCGGGAATCAAGGCCCTGACGTCAGATCAATGGCTGGGCGTGTTCGTCCCGCAGGGCACGCCGCCCGCGATCGTTGCGCGGCTGAACGAGGAGATCGGCAAAGCGCTGGCCGATCCGGCGATCAAGAAGAATGTCGAGGACTCCGCGCAGGAACCGGTCGGCGGCAGCAGCGAAGCCTTTGCGAAGCTGGTGCGCGACGACTATGCCAAGTTCGAAAAGCTCGTGAAGGAGCTGAACATCAAGGTGAACTGACGTTGGTGTTCAGGCCTCACTGCGGCTCGATTTTCGCGAGCCTGGCCAGCTCTTCCCACTTCTTGATCTCCTTGGGGATGAAGTCGGCCAGGGCCTTGGCGTTGCCGGCGAACGGCGCCGCGTGCGTGTTGGCCTGATACTGCCGGGTGGCATCCATCCGGCTGATTTCGGCAAACCACGATTCGAGCTTCGCGACGATCGGCGCAGGCGCTCCCGCCGGCAGCAGAACACCCCATACCGGCGCGATATCGAACTCCGGAATATCTGCCGCTTCGGCCATGGTCGGAAGGTCGACACCGGGCACGCGCTGTCCGGAGGAAACCGCCAGCGCGCGCACCTTGCCACTTTGACGCAGCGGCGTGCCTGCGGTCGAGTCGATAAACTGGAAATCGAGTTCGCCGCTGAACATCTCAGGCAGCGATGCCATCGAGGTCTTGTAGGGAATGCCGACCGCCTTCAACCCCTTGCGGGCCTTGTAAAGCTCGGCGGACGCCAAGGCGGGCGGCGCGCCATAGCCGTAGGTCGCCTTCTCGGCCTTCGCCTTCATCGCTTCGGTCAGTTCGGCCACGGTCTTCCAGGGTGCTTCGGAGCGCACCATGAGCATGAAATAGCTCTTCTGCAGCATCGCGACCGGCGTGAAGTCCTTGATCGGGTCGTAGGGCAGCTTCTTGAAGTTGAAGACGTTGGCCGCGTGCGACGACGTCACCGACGTGATGAGGACCGTGTAGCCGTCGGGCGGCGCCTTGGCGACCGCGTCGGCGCCGATCGACAGGATCATGCCGGGCCGGTTCTCGACGATGACCGGTTTGCCCGCGAGGCCCGACAGCTTGTCGGCGTAGTAGCGCGCGACGATGTCGCCGCCGCTGCCCGCGGGCAGGCCGACGACCATGCGGATTTCCCGCGTGGGGTAGGTCTGCGCCGCGGCCGACAGGCACGTGCCGACGAGGGCTGCGGCAATCCAGGCGACGGTCTTGATTGTCACGGCATTCCTCCCTCTCGATTGAATGCGGATGGCGCCCCGCACTTCTCTTTATTTCATTCGAGACTACCCGGCGACGATCAGCGCATCCAGCGCCGTGACGCCCTGTCCCTTGCCGTGCACCATCAGCGGATTGACGTCAATCTCGGTCAATTCCGGTACGGTCGCCATCAGCCGGCCGATCGCCGTGACCACCTTGGCCACGGCTTCGACGTCCGCCGGCGGTGCGCCGCGGAAGCCCTTGAGAAGCTTGGCGGTGCGGAGCTTGCCGAGCGCTTCGAGCACCTGCGCCTCGCCAGCGTCGCCCGGCAGCAACTGCACGTCGCCCAGCGCCTCGACCCAGATGCCGCCAAGGCCCAATAGCAACACCGTGCCCCAGCCGGGATCGCGCTTGGCGCCGACCATCAACTCGACGCCCTTTGGCGACATCTTCTCGACGAGCGCGCCGTCCAGCGTGACGTTCGGCGCGGCGCGCTTGACGTTCTTGACCAGCGTGTCGAAGGCGGTGCGCACCGCCGCTTCGTCGGCAAGATTGAGGATCACGCCACCGGCTTCGGTCTTGTGCGCCAGCGCCGCGGCCTGCGCCTTCAGCACAACCGGGTAGCCGATGCGCCTGGCGACCGCGACCGCCTCGTCGGCGTTGCGGGCGAGTTCGCCGTCGGGTACGCGGATCCCTGCGGCTGCGAGGATCTTCTTGCCGAGCCATTCCGGCTGCGTGCCCTTGCCGATCTTGGGCAGGCCCTTGATCGGCTCGGGCTTCGGCGCGGGCGGACGAGCGAGCAGGCGCCCGTAGCGGGCATAGAGTGCGATGGCCCGCATCATCCGGTCCGACGAACGGCTGAACACCGCAGGGCCCTGCTTCACCGCTTCGACGACATCTGGGCCGAGCGGCGAGGTGTCGCCGAGCGCCACCAGAACCTTCGGTTTGTCGGAGTGTGCCATGCCGCTGTTGAAGCCCTGCACGACTACGCCCAAACGGATCGGAAACGATATGAACAGCATGCCGATGTTCGGATCGTCGATCAGTGCCTTCGTCGCCGCAGGCAGCGAAGCCGGTGTAAAGCCCGCGGTGACGTCGAGCGGATTGCCGTAGTTTCCGTAGGGCGGCAGGATTTCCTCGAACCGCTTGAGCGTCTCGGGCTCGACTTGCGGAAATTCGAACCCAAGTTCTTCCGCCATATCGTTGGCGAGGCCGACGAACGCTCCCGACGCGGTCAGAATGCCCGGGCCCTTGGCCGGCGGCTTCGGGAATCGCACCAGGATTTCGGCGAGGTCGATCATTTCGTCCATGGTCGTGACGACAATGGCGCCGGCATCCTCAACCAGAGTCTTCATGGTGACGTAGTCGCCGACCAGCGCGCCGGTGTGCGACTGCGCGGCCTGCCGCGACTTTACGCTGCGGCCGGGGAACATCAGCACCACAGGCTTGCCGTTGGTGCGGCAACGCCGGATCGCCTCGAGGAATTCGCGCGGACGCCGCACCTGCTCGGTGTAGACCACCAGCACGCTGGTCGCCGGATCGTCTGCCAGGAACTCGATGAAATCGGTGAACTCGAGGCCGATCTCGTTGCCGGTCGAGATCACATAGGACAACGGCGTGCCGCGCGCATCGGCGGCGCGCTGGAAATGGCCGAGCATGCCGCCGCTTTGGCCGACGAAGGCAAGCCCGGGTTTTGAATCTTTGCCGAACCGCAACGCCTCCTGCGCGTACAACATGTGCAGCATGATGCCGTCCACGTTGTTGGTGACGCCGAGACAGTTCGGACCGATGATGGCGAGCCCGCCGTCGCGCGCGATTTTCGCGATGTCGTCCTGCATCTTCTGCTCGCCGACCTCGGCGAAGCCCGCGGCGAAGATCATCGCCGAACCGACCTTGCGCTTGGTGCAGGCCGCGACCGCCTCCTGCACGCCGGCCGCCGGCAGCGTAAACACCGCGAGGTCTACGCCCTCGGGCAGCCGTTCGGGGCTTTTCAGCACCGGGCGTCCGTCGATCGGCTCGTCGCTCCGGCCGACCAGATGAATGTCGCCCTTGAAGTTGTTGAGCTTGAGCGATTGCAGGATCACCTGGCCCGCGCTGCCGGCGCGGGTCGACATGCCGACGATCGCAATCGACCGTGGACGCAGGAACTTGGTGACGGCCTTTTTGCCGCGCGCGTCGTCCGGTTCGCTCATTTCGCATCCTTGTCGGGCTGCCACATCAGCAGGTGCTCGCCGTTGTTGATGGGATGCCAGTAAGGCTTCACCCGCATGCCGACTTTGAGGTCCTCGGCCGTGCAGTTCACCACATTGGCGATCACGTTGACGCCTTCGTCGATCGTGACGCTTGCGACCGCATAGGGTTCGGCGCCCTGGAACGCGGGCGGGCCCCGGTGAGCGATCGTGAAGGAATAGACCTTGCCCTTGCCCGACACCTCGCGCCACTCGATGTCGCGGCGCCGCCCGGTATAGATGCTGACCGGGCGCGGGAAGTGCTGGTACTTCTTCGCGGTCTTGCAATACTGGATCACGAGTTTCTTCTGCTTCGTCGCGTCCCAGAACGGCTGGCCGAAATCGTAGTGCGCCTTCATCTCGCGCTTGACGTTGAGCGTATCGTTCAATGTGAGAGCCATGATGTCCTCGACAAATCCCGGATGACTATTGGTTCGGAACCAGCGCCATTGCGGCGCTCGAGCCCCAGTTGCGTCCGTAGTTGATCCAGCCGATGCCGGTCACCATCGCATTGGTGGTGTCCTTCACCTGGCGCTTGCCGCCTTCGCCCATCAGCTGGCGCACCGCCTCGATCAGGTTGTGCGACGAGGATGCGGCCTGGCCGGCCGAGATCTGGCCGCCGCCGGTGTTCATCGGCAGCGTCCCGTTGAATGACATGTCGGTGTCGCGGACGAACTTCATGCCTTCGCCCGGCTTGCAGAAGCCGAACGCCTCGAACTGGATCACCAGCGCAATCAGGAAGTCGTCATAAGGGTGGAAGGAGCGGACGTCCTTGATGTTCCAGCCGGCCTGGGCCAGCGTCTTCTTGGCGGCGACCTCGTGGCCGCTGCGCGTGACGTCGACCAGGCCCTCGCCGCCGAGGAAATTGGTGCGCTCGGCATAGCCGATCGGGATCACGCACTTGTTCAGGCCCTTCTCCTTCGCGTGCTTCTTGCTGGTGACGATCACCCCCGCGGCGCCGTCGGCCAGCATCACGCAATCGAGCAGCCGGATCGGGTCGGCGATCATGCGCGAGTTGATGTAGTCGTCGATGGTGATCGGCACGCGCAGCTCTTCGCAGGCGTTCTCGTTGAGGATCGCGTGGTTGCGCTGCGTGACCGCGAGCTTGCCCAGCGCCTGGAGATCGACGCCGTATTTGGCGTCGTAGCTCCGTTGCAGCAGGCCGAACGCGCCCGGCGGGCCGAGCACGCCGTAGGGGTCGGTCCAGTCGCGGCGGTAATTGCGGTCATTGCGGCCGTTGTGCTCGCGCACGTGCGTGTCGGCGAACATGCAGACCGCCACCTCGCACATCCCGGCGTCGATCGCGGCCGCGGCGCGCGCGACCGCGCCGATCGCCGAGCAGCCGCCGGTGTGCACCTGCTCGCAGAAGCCGACCTCGAGCCCCAGCATGTCGCAGGTGCTTTGTGCCCAGAACATGCTGGCGCCGCCGGTGCCGGTGAGGCCCGACATCACCAGCCCATCGACCTCGCTTTTCTCGAAGCCGCTCTTGTCCAGAAGCGATTCGAGGATTTCGCCCATCAGGACCCAGACGTCCCGGTCGCTCTTCTTCATCACCTTGGTTTCGGCGTAAGCCACGATGGCGTTGTCACGCAAAGCCATATTTCACTCCCTTCAAATCAAACTCTCTGTAGTCATTCCGGGGCGGCACGCAGCGCCGAACCCGGAATCCAGATGCAGACTCCGCGCGCGCCTCTGGATTCCGGGTTCGCGCCTTTGGCGCGCCCCGGAATGACCGTGTGGCGACATCCGGTTACTCGTTCGGCCGCACGCGCGGCGCGGTCTTGTCGAGGAACTGGTGCAGCCGGGTGATCGAACTCGGGGCTGCGCGTGTATTCGGCGACCATGCGCTCGAAGTAGAGGCCGTCGTCGTAGTTCATGTCCTGCAGCCGCGGCAGGCTGTTGGTGATGGCGAAGTTCGACAGCGGCGCGTTCTTGCAGATCTTCAGCGCCAGCTCCTTGGCCTTGGCCATCTGCTGCCCCTTCGGCACCACATATTGCACGATGCCGTAACGCTCGGCCTCGTCGGCCTTGAGCACGCGGCCGGTCAGCATCATGTCCTGCATGCGGGCAAAACCGATCAGGCGGGCCACGCGCACCGAGCCGCCGCCGCCGATGAAGATGCCGCGCGTGCCTTCGGGCAGGCCGAAGAACGTCGTCTCGTCGGCGACGCGGATGTGCGCCGCGGAGGCGGTCTCCAGCCCGCCGCCCAGCGTCGCGCCGTGCAGAGCCGCGATGAACGGAATGTTGCCGCGCGCCATCGCCTCGAAATAGCTGTTGCGGTTGAACTGAAACGGCAGCCGCTCTGAGCGTCCGGTCTTCCAGCTTTCCGCGGCCCAGCGCAGGTCGAGGCCGGCGCAGAAGTTATCGCCATGGCCGAAGATGATGCCGCATTTGGCTTCCTCGCCGGCGCGCTCGATCGCGGCGCGCAGCGCCTTCATCACGTCCGGGTTGAAGCAGTTGCGCTTGTCCGGGCGGTTGAGCCCGACCAGGGCGATCTCGCCTTCCAGTTCGTAAGTGACGATGTTCTTCTCTTCTTCGCTCATGAACTGCTCCTCATTGGCGGGGCAAATCCAGCCCCCGCTGCGCGATGATGTTTCGCTGGATTTCGTTGCTGCCGCCGGCGATGATTCCCATCAGCGAGTGGCGCAGGAACTGCTCCATCTCGCCGAGCGGGGCGCTTTCCGCATCCTCCGACAAAAGGCCGCCGGTGCCGAGGATGTCAAGCGCGGCCTGGCCGAGCCGCTCCTGCAATTCGCTGGCGAACACCTTGGCCATCGCGGCTTCGTGGATCGGCGAACGGCCCTGCTCGACCACCCGCAGGCTCCGCATCTGCAGTTGCCGCGCCACTTCGAGGTCGGCGGCGAGTGCGCCGATCCGGTCGCGAATGAGCGGGTCGCTCTTCAGCGCCTTGCCGCCGACCGTTGCGGTCTTCACATATTCGGTGAAGCGGTCGAAGGCGCGCTCGATGGTCGCGATCCGCGTGCCGCCGATCATCACGCGCTCTGAGGCGAGCGCATCGGTGATCACCTTCCAGCCGTTGTTGACCTCGCCGACCATGTTCTTCGCCGGCACCCGCACGTCGTCGTAGAAGTGCGTGCTGAAGGTCCTGCCGTAGAGGGCCATGCTCGGCCGGATCGTCACGCCGGGCGATTTGAGGTCGACCATCAGCATGCTGATGCCGGCGTGCTTCTTCGCCTCCGGGTCGGTGCGCACCGCGAGCCACATGTACTGCGCCTTGTCGGCGCCGGTGGACCAGAGCTTCTGGCCGTTCACCACCCAGTCGTCGCCGTCGCGGACCGCGCGGGTGCGCAGCGCCGCGAGATCGGAGCCGGCCTCCGGCTCGCTGTAGCCCAGCGCGAAGTGGCATTCGCCATTGCGGATTTTCGGAAGCCACTCGTCCTGCTGCTGCTGCGTGCCGTAGGCAAACAGCGACGGCGCGACGATCGACTCGCTGGTGTTGTGCGCGTGATACGGCACGCCGGCGTTGGCCAGTTCCGTCACGAAAACGATCTGCTCGGTCGGGCTGCGCGCCTGGCCGCCGAACCTCTTCGGCCATCCCACGCCGATCCAGCCGTCGCGTCCCATCAGTCTGGAGACCTCGGCATCCCAGCCGCGATCCTTGAATGGCTTGTTCTGGTGCGCCGCGCGCTTTTCCGGCGTCCAGTTCCGGGCCAGCCAGTCACGCACCTCCTTGCGGAAGGCGTTGGCTGCGGGACCCATGTCGTGGGCGGGAAGGGCGGTCATGAGGCGGGACCGAGCAGGAATTCAGCAAGCTCGGCGCGTGCGCGCTGCACGCCGCCGAAGCGCGCGAGGTCGGCATGCACGCGGCGGAAATGCCGCGGCGCCTCGTGCTCCTCGGCATAGCCGATGGCGCCGAGCGCCCGGTGCGACTCGATCGACACGGTGCGCAGCGCCGGTCCGGCGAACGCGAGCGCCGACGAGGCAAAGGTCCGCCAGTCGGGATTGCCGCCGTCGCGCGCCGTGGCCGCAGTTTCGAGCGTCATTCGCGCGCCGTCGAGGCTGATCAGGCAGTTGGCAAGCTTGTGCTGGATCGCCTGGAACTGGCCGATGAACTGCCCGAACTGCTTTCTGATTTTGGCATGCTCGACGGCCATTTCGAATGAGCGTTGCGCAGCGCCGAGCGCCCGGCTGGCGCAGGCGAGCCGTACCATCAGCGCGATATCGGCGAGTGTTTCGCGCGGTACGGCGACGCGGATCGCCGGCGTGTTGTCAAAGGTGACCTCGGACAGGGAGGGCACGGCGAGGCCGGGCGTGGCCTTGATCGTCACGCCGGGCGCGTCGCTTGTGGCGACTGCGATGCCTTCGCCGGCGAACACGGCGAAATGTGTCGCCGCCTGCGCACCCTCGACAAACGCAAGCTTGGCCGACAGCGCATCGCCCCGCAACTCTGCCTTGCCCGCGGACGGATCGCCATCGAACGCGCCGAGCGCCAGCGCAACTGAGGCCTTGCCTTGATGCAAATCCTCAAGCAGCGCGCCCATCGCGTTCGATTGTTGCGTTGCAAACGCGAGATTGACCGCCACCGCGCCAAGCAGCGGCGCCGGGCACGACGCGCGGCCGAGCTCCTCGAAGGCGAGGGCGATTTCGCGCAAGCCCGCTTCGGCCATGTTGGCCCCGAGCGCACCCAGACCCTGATCCGCGAGCCCTCGCCACACGGCGGTGACGGTTTGCGTTTCACCGGAGCGTTCAACCGCGCCTTCCGCCGGCCAGCGCGCAGCGAGGAATTCGCGGATCGACCGGCGCAACAGATCGCGATCGGTGTCCGACAGCGCTTCCATGGTACCGGGATCAGGAGAAGTCATTTGTGATTGGCCGTGAACAATCTACCGATGCGAGACCCGCGCGAGTGAACTGACTGCCTTCACCGGTTCGCCCGCCGGTGCGCCGTTTCCAGCCGCTTGCACCTTGTTGATTATCAAGTACCCTTCTATTAAATCAAGAGGCGGGGAGATACACGCAAATCAGCCGTGCACGAATGACGATGCCGTGTTTGTTTCGTCTTCAATTGAAGGAATTGCATGAGAGAGCCGCCGCTGACCACGTATCTCGTTCGCCGCGCTCAGATCTTGATAACGCGGAATCTGACGGATTGCCTTCATGACTACAATGTTACACCGGCGCAGTACCTGATGCTGAGTCTTTCAAGGCGCGGCGGTGAAATGTCATCGGCGTCGCTCGCCCGGCGATTTACGATCTCGCCTCAATCAATGAACGAAATGATCGCTGGGCTGGAAAAGAAAAGGCTCGTCGCTCGGACCGTTGGCGGGGAAAAACGCAGAACTTTGCAAATCAATCTGACTCCCGAAGGGGCCAAGTTGCTGAAGGCTTGTGATCGCGCGGTCGATCGGATGGAAAAGCATCTGTTTTCTTCGCTCTCGGCCGCCGAACTCCATTCGTTCAGGAGTGCGCTGATTAAATTGACCGGTTCTCCGTCCGAGATGCGCGCCGCCGGGTGATTTCGGTTCCGGGCGCGCATTCGCAATTCTTTCTTCCCATCGCGAGCGCGGCGTCAGCGCATGAAGCCCGGCAGCCAGGTGACGATGCCCGGGAAGGCTACGACTGCCGCCAGAAGCGCGACGAGAGCGACGGTGAAGGGTGTCACGCCGCGGAACACTTCGATGATCGAAACATGCCGCAGCAGGTTCTTGACCACGAAGATATTCATGCCGACCGGCGGGCTGATCATGCCGATCTGCACCACGATCACGGCCATGATGCCGAACCAGATCGGGTCGTAGCCGAGCGCGGTGATCACGGGAAAGAACAGCGGCACCGTGAGGAGCATCATCGACAGCTCCTCCATCGCCGTGCCGAGCAGGATATAGACGAAGCAGATGGCGACGATCACCAGCGTCGGATGCACGTTGAACTGCGTCACGAAGCTCTTCAGGTCGGACGGCATCGTGGTGTAGTTGATGAAATTGGCGAACAGCAGCGCGCCGATCAGGATCATGAACAGCATCGACGTGGTGCGCGCGCTTTCGACCAGCACGTCGAACAGGATCTTCCAGGTGAGCGCGCGGCGCGCCAGCGCGAACAGGAATGCGCCGCCCGCGCCAATGCCAGCGCCTTCCGTCGCGGTGAAGGCGCCGGCATAGATGCCGCCGATCACCAGCACGAACAGCGCGATCACCGGCCAGACGTAGCGAAGCGACGCCCATCGCTCGGTCCACGAATGCGGCTCGGCCGGTGGGCCCGCGGCTGGATCGCGCCAGGTGATGTATTTCACCGCGAGGCACAGAAGGATGGTGGCGACGAGTCCCGGAATGATGCCGGCGGCGAACAGCTTGCCGATATTGGTTTGGGTGAGGATGCCGTAGATCACCATGATGACCGACGGCGGGATCAGGATTCCGAGCGTGCCGCCGGCGGCGATCGAGCCCACGGCAAGTGTGTCCTTGTACCCATACTTGCGCATCGAGGGGTACGACACCTTGGTGAAGGTCGCGGCGGTGGCAATCGACGAACCGCAGATCGCGCCAAAGCCCGCGCAGGCGACGACCGTGGACATCGCAAGCCCGCCCCGCTTGTGGCCAAGGAAGCAATAGGCCGCGTGATAGAGTTCCTCCGACATCCGCGCGTGGGCGACGAAGTTGCCCATCAGGATGAACAGCGGCACCACCGAAAGCGTGTAGGCGAGGCCGGTTTCGTAGGTCACCTGCGCGATCATCGCCGAGGCGACGTTGAAATTCAGCTTGTAGGCGACGCCGGCAAAACCGACGATGCCCATCGCGAAGGCCATCGGAATTCGCGCGATGGCGAGGATCATGAAGGCCAGAAGGCCGATGAGCGCTTCGAGCATCGCCTAGACCTGCGACGCGCTGTGACGCACCGGACGCCGGCAGGCGAGGATCACCAGGGCCAGCGCCGTCAGACCCATCAGCACGCTCATCGAGAAGGTAAGGTAGGGGATATTCAGCTTGAGCTGCGCCGTGGTTTCGCCGGCCGCCGCCATGTTGATGGCGCGAAGCCAGAGCCGCCAGGCGAGATAGCCGGTCGCGACCGCGCAGACCAGGCACGAGACGACATGCTGGATGCGCAACAGCCAGTCCGGCGTGACCGGATCGAGCAGGTCGACCATGACGTGCTCGTTGCGGATGGTGACCAGCGGCAGGCCGAAGAAGATCAGTGCCGCCAGCATCATCTCGGTCAGTTCGAAGCCGCCGGTGACCGGCATGTTGAAGAAGTATCGCCCGATCACATCGACGCAGGTGAGCGTCATCAGGCAGAACAGCAGGATGCCGGCGACATAACCGAGCAGCGGGCCGATCACGCGATCGAACACTGCGAGCGGCTGCTTCTCAGAATCCATGCACGACCCCCAGATCGCAACACGAGAGCCGGTTTGTCGCAGCGAACCCGCCCGCGGCCCGTTGCGACGGCTGTCGTGCAGGCTACTTCTTGGAGAGCGTGGCGATCTCGCTCCGCAGCGCCGAAAGCATCGCCTGGCCGTCGCCGCCCTTGGCCTTGACCTTGTCGTACCAGGCCTGCTCCAGCGGCGCGGTCTTGCTCTTGATCTCGGCGATGAACTGCGGGCTCGCCATCACGATGGGAATCTTGGCGTCCTGCACGGCCTGCACCGCCCTGGTGTCGACGGCGTCCCAGGCCTTGCCGGCGCGCAAGGCGAGCGCCTCGCCGGACAGCTTCTCGATCGCCGCCTGGTCGGCCGGCGAAATCGACTTCCACTTCGCCTCGTTCATGATCAGCGCGAAGGTCACGTTGTAGAGGCCACCCGGCACGTAGGTGACGTGCTTGAGCAGCGGCACCAGCTTGAACGAGAGCACCGATTCTTTGGGAAAGAAAAGACCGTCGGCCACGCCCTGGCTCAACAGTTCGTAGGCTTCCGGCGCGGGCTTGAGCATCGGCACCGTGCCCAGCGCCTTGGCGACGTCGTTCACGAGGCCGCCGCCGACCCGGATCTTCAGACCTTCGAGATCCTTCAGCGAATTGACCGCATGCTTGGTGTTGTAGATCTGGCCCGGTCCGTGGGTGAACACGCCCATCACGCGCACGCCTTTGTGCTCGTCCTGCTTGGCGAGCAGCTTGGTGTGGACGCGCTGGTAGGCGACGGAGTTGACCTCCGAGGTGTCGGCCAGGAACGGGAATTCGGCGACGTCCGTCGCAACGAACCGGCCCGGCGTGTACCCGTGCACGATGAACGAAAGATCGGCGAGACCGTCCTTCACCGCATCGAGTGTTTGCGGCGGCGCGACCACCGCCTTGGGCAGCAGGTTGCATTTCACGCGGCCCTGCGTCGCGCTTTCCATGTCCTTGCAGAACGGCATGGTGATGTCGGCGACCAGCAGATGCGCCGGGGGTACCCATGCGTTGACGTTGAGGACGGTGTTGGCATTCGCGCCGGCCGCGGGCCACAGCATCGCGCCGCCGAGCATCGCAAGAGCAAGCCTTCCGGACTTCATCGAAGCCTCCCGCTTCTGGACGATTGATCGTTCGGCAAACGGTATCACGCTCCCCCTGACCCTGCCACCGCGACCAAAGTGCGGTTTTCTGAAACGCCGACCGCCGCTTAGGATGGGTTGGCGGCGCACAACCGGAGCGGCAATCGGCCGCGGTGAGCGCTCGCCGCCGGGGACCCGATGCGCGAAGCCGCCGTTCCTCCATCCGCGGTCGTATTCCTGCACGGGGTGGGCGGGGCGGCCCGCGCCTGGGCCCCGCAGATGCAAAGCTTTGCGAGCGCGGGCTTTGCACCCGTCGCGCTCGACCTGCCGGGCTATGGCGCGCGGCCACCAGTCGGCGAAATGCACTTCGACGCGCTCGCGGCGGATGTGGAGGCGGCCATTGCCGAGCATGGGCTGCAACGCCCGGTGCTGGTCGGTCATTCGCTCGGCGGCATGGTCACGCAGACGATGCTGCGAAGGCGGCCGGACGGCTATGCCGCGGCGGTGCTGTGCTGCACCAGCCCGGCGTTCGGCAATCCAGGCGGCGATTTCCAGAAGAAGTTCGTCGCCGACCGGCTTGCGCCGTTGGACAGCGGCAAGCGCATGGCCGATCTCGCCGCCGGCATCATCGGGGAAATCGTCGGGCCCGCGCCGGACGCGGCCGGACGGAATCTTGCGGTGGCGTGCATGGGCGCGGTGCCTGCCGAAACCTACCGCGCCGCGGTGCAATGCCTCGTCGGATTCGACGAGCGCGCCAACCTTGGCGCGATCCGCGTCCCGGTGCTTTGCCTTGCCGGCGAGCACGATCGCAATGCGCCGCCGTCGATGATGGAGCGGATGGCCGGACGCATTCCGGCCGCCCGCTATGTGTGCCTCCCGGGTCTCGGCCATCTGCCGAACCTCGAAGCACCGGCCGCGTTCGATGCAACGGTGATCGAATTCATCCGCAACGTTTCTTGAATTGAAGTGCTGTTGCCTTAGTCTGCGGTGCGTGAGGTATCGGCGGCGAGTTCCCTCTCTCGTGGGGAGAGGGTTGGGGTGAGGGCGTACGGTCGTTCGATAAACCGAACCCCCTCACCCGGCGCGCTGACGCGCGCCGACCTCTCCCTATGGGAGAGGTAGCCGGAGTGTGCTGCGACATTTTGGAAAAAAAGAATGACACTGCGCGAACTCGACCGACACGACACCGCAGCAACGATCTTCGATCGCGCGAGCTTTCGTCTTGCGGACGCAGATGCCGATCTGATCGAAAAGTCCCGCCGGTTCGGCGCACGTGTCCTTGCGCCGCGCGCCATGCAGCATGACCGAGACGCGACGTTTCCGATCGAGAATTTCCACGATATGCATCAAGAGGGCCTGCTCGCGATCTGCGTGCCGCGCGAGGCGGGCGGGGCGGGGGCGAGCTTCCGCACCTATTGTCTCGCCGCCGCCGAGCTTGGTCGCTACTGCGGCGCGACGGCGCTGTCCTGGAACATGCATGTCAGTTCCACGCTGTGGACCGGCTCGCTCGCCGACGATCTCGACATGACGGCGGGCGAGCGTGCCGAGCACAACGAACGCCGCAGGCTGCACTACCGGCGGATCGTGCAGGACGGCGCGATCTACTCGCAGCCGTTTTCCGAAGGCGGCGCGGCCGCCGCGGGCGTGGTCGCTTTCGGCACCGAGGCGAGGCCGGTCGATGGCGGGTTTGTCGTCAACGGCAAGAAGATTTTCGCGTCGCTGTCGGGCGCGGCCGACTATTACGGCGTGCTTTGCACCGAGCGCGGCGAGGGCGAGGCGGCCTCGCGGCGCAACACCATCTATCTCGCGGTCCCCGCCAACGCGCCGGGCGTCTCGGTGGTCGGCGACTGGGACCCGCTCGGCATGCGCGGAACCGTGTCGCGGACGCTGCTGCTCAAGGACGTGTTCGTGTCCGAGCAGGAAATGCTGATGCCGCACGGCGTCTACTACAAGGCGGCCACGTCCTGGCCGCACATGTTTCTGACGCTGACGCCGACCTATATGGGGCTCGCACAGGCGGCCTACGATTTCACCGTGTCGTACCTGCGCGGCGAGCTTCCCGGCACGCCACCCGTCAAGCGCCGCATGTATCCGACCAAGCAGATCGCGGTCGCCGAGATGCGGGTGATGCTGGAGCAGACCAAGGTGCTCTGGTTCCAGTCGGTCAGCGAGGCCTGCGCCAATCCCGGCAAGGACCGTGTGCTGCGAGCCTATGCGGCGCAGTTCACCGTGATGGAGAACGCCAACGCGCTCGCCGCCAAGGCCCTCCGCACCTGCGGCGGGCAGGCGATGCTGAAGAGCCTTTCGCTCGAGCGCATCTATCGCGACAGCCGCTGCGGTTCGCTGATGCTGCCATGGACCGCGGAAATCTGTCTCGACCGGCTCGGCCGCGAAACGCTCTATGAGCCCGGCGAGAAGGACGAGTAGCGGGACCGGCGTCATGGACCTTTCCGACCTGATCGACCGCAATGCAGCGTTCGCGCCGGACAAGGCCGCGATCCGCTTTGCCGACCGCACGCTGACCTATGCCGGTTTCGCGCGGCGCATTGCCGATGCCGCGAGAGCATTGAAATCGCAATGGGGTATCGCGCCCGGCGACCGCGTGGCGGTTCTTGCGTTCAATCGTCCGGATACGCTCGTTCTGCTCTATGCCTGCGCGCGGCTCGGCGCGATGCTGGTGCCGATCAACTGGCGGCTCGCGGTTCCGGAACAGCTTTACATTCTCAACGATGCGTCGGTGAAGGCGCTCGCGGTCGAGCAGGCGCTCGCCGGCGCTGTCGCGCCGCTGCGTCAGGCTCGTTCGGACTTGCATGTCGCGGGGCTCGACTTTACGCCCGACGGCGGGACGACCTTTGATGCGCTGCTTGAAGGCTCAACCGGCGACGGCCGCGCCATAAGCGCCGATTTCAACGCGCCGCTCCTGATCGTCTACACCTCCGGCACCACCGGCCGGCCCAAGGGCGCGGTGCTGCGCCAGGACGCGCTCATCGCCAACGCCACGATGAGCCAGCACCTGCACGACATGACCGCCGACGACCACGTACTGACGGTGCTGCCGATCTTTCATGTCGGCGGCCTCAACATCCAGACCACGCCGGCATTGCAGCTCGGCGCGACCGTGACCTTGCATTCGCGCTTTGCGCCGGGGCCGGTGCTCGAAGCGATCGAGCGCGAGCGGCCGACCCTCACCGTGCTGGTGCCCGCGACCATCCAGGCCGTCATCGAGCATCCGCGCTGGAAAGAAACCCGGCTCGACAGCCTCCGTGCCGTCGCGACCGGCTCGACGCAGGTACCGCAGCATCTGGTCGATGTGATTGCCGCTCGCGGCGTGCCGGTGCTCAATGTCTATGGCTCGACCGAGACCTGCCCGATCGCGGTCTATACGCGGCGTTCCGGCGACTGGAGACGGACCGGCTCGTCCGGATTGCCGGGCCTGTTGTGCGAGGCGCGGATCGTCGACGACAACGACAGCGAGGTTATCGCCGGACAAGCGGGCGAGGTGGTGGTGCGCGGTCGAAACGTGTTCACCGAATACTGGGGCGACGCCAAAGCCACGGCGGAAACGCTGCGCGACGGCTGGTATCATTCCGGCGACATCGGCACCCGCGACGCCGACGGCTACTTCACCATCCACGAGCGCAAGCAGAACCTGATCATCTCCGGCGGCGAGAACATCTATCCCGCGGAGGTCGAGCGCGTGCTGCTGGCGCATCCGGCGGTGGCGGAGGCCGCGGTGGTCGGCGCCGCCGATGCGAAGTGGCAGGAGGTGCCGGTCGCCTGCATCGTGCGCCGCGTGGGTGTCGAGGCGGACCCCGCCGAGATCGAGCGGTTCTGTCTCAAGGAGCTTGCGCGCTACAAGGTGCCTCGCCGCTACGTCTTCCTCGACGAACTGCCGCGCAATGCGCTCGGCAAGGTGCAGCATTTCCGGCTGAAGCAGCAGATCGCAATGGAGTAGGCTGCTTCAGGCGCTGGCGAGCGATGTCGCGACCCTCGCAAAAGTCCTGGCAAACCGTTCGATGACATTCAGATCGACCGCGTCCACGCCTCGATTGATCGTGTTGTGAAACAGGTCGTTGTTTCCGATGATGGAGACATATCGTCCGCCGCCGCGGTGGACGTTCTCCGCTTCTCCGCGCGGCACCACGCCGCGTGGAAGACGCCGGTCAATCCGCAGGCCGGCGTCGGTCATCGCCTCGGCCATCATGGCTTCCATCCCGTCGTCGGAGGCCTGCAGGTTGTTGCCGGGACCCTGAGCCGCGCCGATATTGGCGCCCAGATGGATCCATGCTTTTGCATCCGGCACGAGTCCGGGCCGGCGCTCGATAAAGGTATCGATGCCCAGGTGGCCGAGCTCGTGGCCGCTTGAAGCAACAAACAGGACGTCCCGGGCAGGTTTGGCGTCGCGCATCGCGCGCATGATCTCCAGCCAGCAAGCCAGGCCGCCGCAGCGCTCGCTCGCGCACCACCACCAGCCGCTTCGCGGTGTCATCACGACCAGGGGCGCAAGGCTCTTGTTTGTTCCGGAAACCATCGTGACGACGTTGAATTCCTGGGCTGCGTGCGTTCAACGTCCGCTGTCAGCAGGGCCTTCGCGCCCCGTCGTGCGCATTCAGCGAGGAAGGCCGCCTCCTCGCTGGAAACCTGTAGAACCGGCGGCCCGAAGGGATGCAGAAAGCTGTCGGCGTTGCTCGGGCAAAATCCGGGACGCATACAGCACCAGACAAAAGGGGCGGCCCGTGGGCAGCGGCCCCCGCTCCGCCGCGGTTGCAAAGGCTCCGCATGTTGGTAGCCTCTGCGCAAAGCACAGCAAGTGCCACATCAAAATAGAAATTGATCGTTCGATCGGAACGAGCAAAGGGCGTTCACGCCCGTCTTCGACGGGCTATGGGGAGGTTCTTCCATGTGCAGGTACCGGAATTCCCTGACGGCTGCCGCTGCACTCGCGGTCGCCATCGCGCAAAGCCAAGTATCAAGCAAGGCGTCCGCGGCCGAATTGATCTACGGCAACTGGACGCCGGCGCAGGAATACCAGAACCGGGTGGTGATGCCGGAACTGTTCCGCAATATCGAGCGGGACACCAATGGCGCGATCAAGTGGAAGCTGATCGCCGGCGGGCAGATTGCCGACGGCAAGACGACGTTCACCGCCGTCAAGGACGGACTGATGCAGGCGGGGCTCGGCATCGTCACCTACGTGCCGAACGCGCTGCCGTCGGTCTACGCCATCTACAGCACCATCGTGTTCGGTGAGAGCGATCCGGTGGCGGCGACGCTCGCGGCGCTGGAGACGATCTATTTCCACTGCCCGTCCTGCCTCGAGGAGGCCAGGAGATACAATGCCGTGCTGGTCGGCGGCTGGACCAGCTCGGCCTACATGCTCGCCTGCCGCGAGCCGCTCCGAACCATGGCTGAGCTGAAGGGCAAGCGCGTCCGCGCCACCGGCGGCAACGCCGAGATGTTCAAGATGGCCGGAATGGTGCCGGTCGGCGCCACGCTGGTCGAGGCGGTCGGTCTCTTGCAACGCGGTGGTCTCGATTGCCAGCACGGCATCCACGACTGGCTGCGCACCTTCGGCTATGGCGACGTGGCGAAGTTCGTGATGGACACTCCGCTCGGCCTCACCGGGCCCGCGATCGGTTTCTTCATGAACCGCGACACCTGGAAAAGCTTCACGCCGGAGCAGAAGAAAATCCATCTGACGCAGGCGGCCTCGTTGAGCGCTCGGCAGGCGATCGGCAATTTCATCGTCGCCAACGAGGATTCGCTCAACACCGTGATCCGGGACAAGGGCGTTCAACTGGTGAAGGTCGGCAACGGTCTCGATCCGGTCGCGGAGAACTACAGGAAGGTGCAGCGCGACGCCAATGTCGCCACCGCCCGGAATTTCGGCGTTGCCGATCCGGGCAAGATCATCGACACCTACGAGAAGGCGATCGAGCGCTGGCGGCCGGTGTCGAAAGAGGTGGGCCGCGACATCGGCAAATACACTGATCTCTTGAACCGCGAGATTTTCTCCAAGGTCGATCCGGACAAGCTGTGAGCTGTGGCAGGTCCGGTGCATTTCCCACTTGAATGGAAGCACACCCGCGCAACACACACTGTCATCCGCGGGCTTAGCCGTCCGAAGGACGGCGTCGCTTCGCTCGCCTATGACCCGCGGGTCCATGCGATGCCGCAACAACACACGCTCTTACGACTTCCGTCGCTGCAACCGCTCATAGATCGCCGGGTCAAGCCCGGCGATGACACCGCCGTTGTGGCTCGTAGCGCAGGCCTACGGAGAAGCGCTCTAAATAATCAAGCAAGGCATCGATGGAACGCCTGCTGAATTGGCTGAAATGGCCGATCGACGCCTTGTTCTGGCTCGGTCTGCTGGCGGGCTTCCTGATGATGCTGCACGTGACCGCCGACGTGACCGGCCGCACCCTGTTCAACCGCCCGCTGGAAGGCACCACCGAGATCGTCGCCGCCTACTACATGGTGATGGTGGCCTATCTGCCGTGGGCCTGGATCTCGCGACGCGACGGCCACATCGTTGCCGGCCTGTTCCAGCAGTTCGGCACGCCGGCGTTTGATTTCTGGCTGGAGATTGTCGCCAAGATTTTCACCGCGATCTGCGTCGCGGTGTTCACCTATCAGACGTTCCTCGCGGCGCTGCGCCAGACGCAGGCCGGCGAGGTGTGGATCGCCGGCACGATGTACCTGCCGGTCTGGCCCTGCCGCTGGCTGCTGCCGCTGGCGGGCGGCCTGATGGCGCTCTACCTGATGCTGCGGGTGATCGCCGACGTCCGCGCCCGGCTGCGGGGCTGAGGCATGGACGCGCTCACGCTGTCGCTCACGAGCCTCGGCGCCGTGATGGTGCTGATCGCGCTGCGGCTGCCGATCGGCATCGCGATGGGGGCGGTGGCGTTCGGCGGCTTCTGGTACCTGCGCAATTTCAACGTCGCCCTGAGTGCGTTGAGCGACACGCCGTTCGTGTTCGCCGCAAGCTGGGACCTTTCGGCGATCCCGATGTTCCTGCTGATGGGCGCGATCGCCAGCAATTCCGGCATCGGCACGGCGCTGTTCCGCGCGGCGCATGCCTGGTTCGGCGCGCTGCCCGGCGGGCTTGCGGTCGCGACCAACTGGGCCTGCGCGGGCTTCGGCGCAGCCTCCGGCTCGAGCGTCGCCGCCGCCGCCGTGATGGCGCGGCTCGCCGTGCCGGAAATGCTGAAGCGGAAATACGACAAGGGGCTCGCCACCGGCGTGTGCGCCTCCGGCGGCACGCTCGACGCGCTGATCCCGCCGAGCATCCTGTTCGTCATCTACGGGGTGTTCGCCGAAGTGTCGGTGCCCAGGCTTTTGATCGCCGGCATCGCTCCCGGCATCCTGACCGCGGTCGTCTACATGCTGATGATCATCGGCCGCTGCCGGCTCAACCCGTCGCTCGGCCCGCCGGTCGAATATCCCGACCGCGCGGCGCTGTGGCGCGAGCGCGGGGCATCGGTTGCCGGCATCTGGCCGATCCTGGTGCTGATCGCGGGCGTGATCGGCGGGCTGTATGCCGGCGTCGTCACGCCGACCGAGGGCGGCGCCTGCGGCGCGTTCCTCGCCGCCGTGATCGGCATGGTCCAGCGCAAGCTCACGGTCGCGGGCTTCATCGACGCGCTGAAGGACGCGATGTCCACCACCGCGCAGCTGTTCCTGGTGGGCGTCGGTGCGATCCTCTACACCAAGTTTCTGGCGCTCTCCGGCACCGCCGACATGTTCAAGGAGATGATCGGCACCTGGGCGCTCGATCCGCTGCTGCTTGGTGATCGCGGTGTCGATCGTCTACATCATCCTCGGCACGTTCATGGACCCGCTGGGCATGATCCTGCTCACCATCCCGGTGTTCGTGCCGATGTTCTCGGCGCTCGGTCTCGACCTGGTCTGGTTCGGCGTGCTGGTGGTCAAATACATCGGCATCAGCCTGCTGACGCCGCCGGTCGGCTTCAACATCTACGTGGTCGCGACCGCCACCGGCAATTCCATTCCGCTGAAGACGATCTATCGCGGCTGCTACTGGTTCCTCGGCTGCGAAGTCGTCATCATGACGCTGCTGATCGCGTTTCCGCAAATCTCGCTGTTTCTGCCGAACCTGATGAAATGAAAGGCCCAAGGAAGGGCATTTGAGGAAGACCATGAAGCGCAGCACCGATCGAACCCTTGTCACCCACGTGGGCAGCCTCGTGCGCCCGATGTCGATCCGCAACATCCTGTGGGCGCGCGACCATGGCGAGCCCTATGACGAGGCCGCCTATGAAAAGACGCTGCGGGAGGAAGTCGCCGGCGTGGTGCGCAAGCAGGCGGACACCGGCATCGACATCGTCAGCGACGGCGAATACGGCAAGGCCGGCTGGATCCGCTATGTCTCCGAGCGGCTGGGCGGCTTCGTGCATCGCGAATTCCGCACCGGCGACCGCGAGCAGAACCCGGTCTACCTGATCCGCGAGGCGGAAAAGTTCAAGGAATTCTACGAGGCCTATACGCCGATCCAGTATTACGACTGGCTGCCGCCCGGCCAATCCAAGACCGGGCTCGGCAATACGGTCGCGGCGCTCCGCCAGAATCTCATGGTGTGGGAATGCGTCGCGCCGATCACCTACAAGGGGCAGGGGGCGGTGGCGCAGGATATCGCCAACTTCAAGTCGGCGCTGAACGGCCTCAACGTCACCGGCGCCTTCATGCCGGTCGCTGCTCCAATGAGCGCGCGCGGGCTGTGGCTCAACGCCTTCTACAAGAACGACGAGGAGATCGTCGTGGCGCTGGCCGACGCGCTGAAGGAGGAATACAAGGCGATCGTCGACGCCGGCTTCATCCTGCAGCTCGACGATGCGTTCCTGGCGCACGAATACGACCGGCTGCGCGGCCTGATGAGCGAGCGCGAGGCGCACAAGTATGCCCAGCGCTGCGTCGACCTGACGAATTATGCGCTCACCGGAATCCCCGAGGACAAGGTGCGCTATCACGTCTGCTGGGGCAGCTGGAACGCGCCGCACACCACCGACGTGCCGCTCCGGACCATCTGCGACCTGATCCTGCAGATCCGGGCGCAGGCCTATTCGCTGGAAAGCGCCAACCCGCGGCATGAGCACGAATGGATGGTGTGGAAGGATGTGAAGCTGCCGGACGGCAAGATTCTCATTCCCGGCGTCGTCACCCATTCGACCAACGTGGTCGAGCACCCCGAGCTGGTGGCGTGGCGCATCAGGAATTTCGCCAGCGTGGTCGGGCGCGAGAACGTCATAGCCGGAACCGATTGCGGCTTCGCCCAGAGCTACAACATCGTGCGCTGCCATCCGTCGGTGCAATGGGCGAAGCTGGAAGCGCTGGTCGAGGGCGCGCGGCTGGCGTCGCGGGAGCTGTGGAAGAGCTAGTCGCGCAGTCCGGAGGTTCGCCCGGGTTCTCAGGCCTGTTCGGAATCGAATGCCCGGGCCAAGGTGAAAGAATGCGAGCTTCGAGGCCCAAGCGAGCCCGTCGAATGCCGATTTTCGGCAATATCGGCCCAAACCGGATATCGGCGCTCCCGATCCGACTATACATACGTACAGTATTTTCTTCCGGCGTTGTGAGACACGGTGTAGAAGCGCGACGCAAACAGCAATCTCCAGCACTTACGTTTGAAGGGCCGCCCTTGGGTGGCTCTTCGAGTGTCAACCTTCTCGCGGTTGCTGCCCAATGAACCTCCTGCTCAAAGAAGTCCGTCACAATCCCCTGCTCTGGTTGCTGATCTTCGTGCCCGTGCTGTTCGCCGCTCACAAGATCAAACCCGAAGCCCACACGCTGCTGTTTGTGCTGTCGGTCCTGGCCATCGTGCCGCTGGCCGCGCTGCTGAGCCACGCCACCGAATCCGTGGCGGCCAGGACGGGCGACACGGTCGGCGGTCTGCTGAACGCCACACTCGGCAACCTGACCGAACTTGTCATCGCGCTGGCCGCGTTGCGCGCCGGGCAATACGCGCTGGTGAAGGCATCCATCGCGGGAGCGATCGTCACCAACACGTTGTTCATGCTGGGCGCGTCGTTCCTGCTCGGCGGGCTCAAGCACCACGTCCAGGAATACAACCGGGGCAGCGCCCGCCTGCAGGCGGGCCTGCTTTTTGTGGCCACCATCGCGCTGCTGATCCCCTCGGCGGTCTCCGAAGCCGATTCCACGGCGGGGTCGGCGTTCGTCGAGAAGCTGGGCGTCAGCCTGTCCGTGCTTCTCATCGCCGTCTACGGATTGGGGCTGCTGTTCTCGCTCAAGACGCATCGCGAATTCTTCGGCAGCGCAAAACACGCCGAGGCCGGCGAACCAGCGTGGCCACTGGGCCTGGCGCTCGCCACGCTGGCCGGCGTCACGGTGCTGGTCGCGCTGGTCAGCGAGGTGTTCGTCGAATCGGTGCAGCAGGCGGCGGTGACGTTCGGAATGACCCCCGCATTCGTGGGTTTCATCGTCGTGGCGCTGGTGGGAGGTGCGGCAGAGATGGCTTCGGCGTTTGCCGGCGCACGCAAAAACCGCCTGGATTTGAGCGTCGGGATCGCTCTGGGAAGCGCGACCCAGATCGCGCTGTTCGTCGCCCCGGTGCTGGTGCTGCTCAGCTACGTCATCGGCCCGACACCGATGAACCTGCAATTCTGGCCGGGCGCAGTGGTCATGATGCTCATCGCCACCATGACCGTGTCGCTGGTGACCAACAGCGGGCGCTCGGCGTGGTTCGTCGGAGTGCTCGTATTGATGGTGTACCTGATTTTCGCCATGACGCTTTACCTGTTGCCTCCCCGGCTACAGTGAAACGCAGGAGCGTTCGGCATGTTGCGCCAGTTTCTCGTGGGTGCTGCCGTCAGCGGCTGCAATATTGCGATCCATGCATGTGTGATGGCGGCTGTCATATGGGCGGCTCGCATCGCGGCTGAGTTCCAAACGTCGCATCAAACGCTTCGATTGATTACCGTCATGATTGCGACCGTTTCGCTCTTGGGGTCCGCGCATTTTTCCGAGGTGCTCGTCTGGTCATTGGCCTACGCAATCTTCGACGTTGCACCCAAAGGCACCGATCTCATTTATTTCGCCTTTGTCAATTACGCGACCCTCGGTTACGGCGACGTGACGCCGGTGGAGCGCTGGCATTTGCTTGGGCCAATGACGGCGATGAACGGTGTGCTGTTGTCTGGCTGGTCGACCGCGGTCATTTTCGAAGTGCTGCGGAGGACACTGATGACCGACAGCAGCAAGTCGAAGGTATAGACAGACGCCGATGGCCGTGACCCCGCCAATTGATGCCGCAGTTCACGCTCGACATGTCCTGTGCGGTGTCGCTGAAGTGGTAAAGAGATCATCGATCATGCGTATTCACTTGATACTCAATGTGGCGCTGCTCACTTTTTCGCTCGCTTGTGCAGAGGCTCAGGAGTCGGGCCCTGGCCTCGGACAAGCTGCCGGAAAGCTGCCCGAAAGAGATCGTGCCGCACGCGTACCGAATTTCGTTGGTCCCCGACCTCGCCAGGCTTTCCGAGGCAACCGGCCGGGAGACGGTTGGATTTACAGGCCACGTGCAGATCCAGTTTGAAGCACTACAGCCGGCCGGAACGATTTCCCTCAACGCACAGGACATTTCCATCGTCCGGGCGACGATCGATGGTGCCGCAGCGAGGGTCGAAATCGACCAGCGACACCAGATCGTGCACCTGACGCCGCTGCGGCCGTTGGCTGCAGGACGCCACGCGCTGGAGATTGAATACTCCGGAACGATCCTCCCGCATCAGGAAGGATTGTTCTATTCCGTCTATGACACGCCGGCGGGCCGGCGGTGGGTGCTCGCAACCGATCTGGAGCCCAGCGGTGCGCGCCGGGTGTTTCCGGGCTGGGACGAGCCGGCGTTCAAGGCCACGTTCGAACTGTCCGTCACCGCGCCTGCGAATTTCCGCGCCTTGTCGAACATGCCGGTCACCGGAGAGCGCGTCGATGCCGGCGGGCGCAAGGTCGTGTCGTTTGCCGCCACGCCGCGCATGTCCAGCTACCTTTTTGTACTGGCAGTCGGCGACTATGACCGCATCTCGACCGTCTCGCAGGGCGTCGATATCGGCGTTGTCGTTCCGGGGTATCAGGTCGAACAGGGACGCTACGCGCTTGGGGTTGCGGCGCGCACGCTTGCCTATTTCAATGAATATTTCGGCGTCAGGTATCCGTTGCCGAAGCTCGACAACATCCTGGTGCCGCGCAACTTCTCGGGTGCGATGGAGAACTGGGGCGGCGTCATTTATTCGGAACGCGCGCTGCTGTTCGACGAGTCGATCGGCTCTGTGGACGATCGCAAGGTCGTTCACGAATATGTCGTTCATGAACTCGCCCATCAGTGGTTCGGCAATCTCGTCACCATGAAGTGGTGGGACGACCTGTGGCTGAACGAAGGCTTCGCGTCATGGATGGAGAAGAAGCTCACCGACGAATTCAATCCGTCGATGAAGGTCTGGGTGCGCAACCGCGCCGAGAAGGAGAAGGCCATGGCCAAGGATGCGCTGCGTACGGCGCATCCGGTGCAGCAGCCGATCGCCGACGAAGCGCAGGCGCTCGCCGCGTTCGACGACATCACTTATTTGAAAGGGCTCAGTCTCGTCCGCATGCTGGAAGCCTATCTGGGCGAAACCGAGTTTCGCGACGGCTTGCGGCGGTACATGGGCAAGCATGCCTACGCGAATGCAACGAGCGCGGATTTGTGGGCGGCTCTTGAGGCCGCGTCGAACAAACCGATCGCGGCGATCGCGCTAGGGTTCAGCCAGACGCCGGGGATTCCCCTCATTCGCGTGTCGACGCGATGCGCGGGCAACAAGCTCGAGGTGACGCTGCGGCAGGACCGCTATGCGCTCAACGATCCCTACGCGGCCCGGCAAAGCTGGCAGGTGCCGGTCGCGCTCGGCCGCCCCGGCGACACCCGTGCATCGCATACGGAGCTTGTCGGCGCCGAGCCGAAGGTGCTCATGCTCGTCGGCTGCGACAGGCCGGTCAAAGCCAACTTCGGCGACGTCGGCTACTACCGGGTGCACTACGATGACGGCCATCTGAAATCGCTCGGGGCGGTTTACCGCCGGCTCGCGCCTTCAGACCGCGTCAGCCTGATGGCGGATGCCTGGGCGGCGGTCGTGGCGGGCTTGAGCCCGGCGGCAAGCTATCTCGAGCTCACCCGGCAGCTGTCCGGCGAATCCGAGCTTGCGGTCTGGGAGACCGTCGTCGACAGCGTTCGCTTGATCGACGATCTGAACGCGGACGCGACGTCGCGGGAGGCGTTTCGCGCCCATGCGCGCCGGCTCTTGAGAAGCGCGTTCGATCGCCTGGGATGGGAGCCTCGCCCCGGCGAGGAACCGGAAGCAGCCCTGCTGCGGCATCGCCTGATCGCCGAGCTCGCTGTGCTCGGCGATCCGGAGATCACCGCGGAGGCGCGCCGCAGGTTTGCAGCGCTGATCCGCGACCGCTCGGCGGTGGCTGCCGCGTTGCGCGAACCGGTCGCCAGGGCGGTGGCGGCTTCCGCCGATCGAACAACCTACGACGACCTGCTGCATCTCGCGCGCGAGCAGGCCAGCGAGCAGGAACGCATGATCTATTTCGGCGCGCTGGCCGGCGCCCGCAATGCGGAATTCGTCGAACGGACGGTCCAGATCGCCCGGAGCGACGCAAAGCTGCCACCGGCACAGATCCTTGCATTTCTCGAGCGGGCTGCCGGCCAAAGCGGTCATCCCGACCGGGTCTGGAGCCGGGTGTTCGCCCACCGCACCGAGATTCTCGCGCGCTTGAGCGGGCGGCAGCAACAGCAGGCGCTGGCGAATATCGCGCGCGCTTCCGCCAGCCCCGCGGTGGCCTTCGAATTGCGGTGGGCCGATGTGACCCGCGGCAATCGGGGGATGCGCCGGCTTGCCGACGAGGCGGCCGAGGAGATCGAATTGAAGGCCGACCTCAAGACGACGCTGATTCCGGCCGTACGCCAGTGGGTCCAATCTCAAGACAACCGTTGAAGTCCTGGGTGAATGCGAGGTCGGTCGAAAGTGACTTAAAGCAGACATTGCCGGCTCGACCTGCAAGTCCATTGGACGCAGGTCCAATAGGAGAACCCCATGCGCCGCCGTACTTGTTTACCGCAATCAGTGCCGCCTCACATCGGGGAATCGACTGCAAACGGCGCCGCGCAGTCGAGACAAAGCCGTTGATGAGCATAGGTTGACGCCTTGCGATCGGAGTCACTGCGATGACTGTAGAATTCTTCAGAAAACAGCACCGGTTGCGTCGCAACAATCGCGACTGGCTGCTCACGTTCCTGACCGCTGTGTTGACGCTCATGATTTTCGTCTTCGCCCCGCTCCAGGCATCGGGCATTTTCCTGTTTCAGACATTTGCAATTGCAGGATTGCTTGTGATGATCGGCGGGGCGCTGATCATTTCCAGCAGCCCACTCGCGCTCGGGTTGATGTGGATCGCATTCATTGCCAATTTTGCCGTCTTTTTCTTCCGGCTGTATTATCCATGGCCATACAACCTGCACCTGTTGTCCGGCGCATGGTTGATCATCTCGGTCGCTCTCGGAATCGTGGTCGCCAAGCAAGTGTTCGGGGCAGGCCGCACCACCTATCACCGGGTGGTGGGAGCGATCCTTCTGTACCTGCTGATCGCGGTGGCCTTCGCAGCGCTGTTCGCGTTTGTCGGCCTGTCCATTCCGGATGCATTCAAGGGGGTCGCGTTTGAGGACGACTCGGCGCTCGCCAGCTCACTTTTCTATTTGAGCTTTGTCACCCTGACATCGACCGGTTTCGGGGATGTCGTTCCGTTACACCCGCTGGCGCGAAGTCTTTCCAATATCGAAAGCGTCATTGGCCAACTCTATCCGGCGACGATTTTGGCCAGGCTGGTAACCCTCGAATTGAGGACAGATGCCAGGTAGCCCTCCAATCGTCGGGAGGCCTGACCAGCGGCGTCCGTTTGCCGGGTGCGTGTCCGCAGCCGGTTGTTTGAGGGCCTGTTCGCTGCAGCGTGGCGCGCCGTTGACACGTTTGAGATGCCCGTCCATGTCCGCTTTCCCGTCGCTTGCGGCGCGCGGTAGACGTGGTCTGGACCGGCGGGAATGTCCGCTTATGACCTAGGCGAATATACGTACGTACAATGTCTTTTCCGGCGGTGCTCGGGCAACTTTGAACAGGACGGCATCGGCCGCAGCGGCCGGGCGTTTCCCTCAATTGGCGATCAACCAAAGTCGCGACAACCGGGAGACCATGATGACAGAAAAGTTGAAATCAGAGCTGGTTTCTCGTCGAGGCGTATTTGGCCTTTTCGGGGTGGCCATCGCATCGAGCCTCGCAATTCCCGCGTCGGTTCTCACCGCAACGGATGCCGAGGCCCGCGTTGGCAATCCGGCCTCAGCCGTGAGCGTTGCCGGTGCGAACCGGCGCGACCGGCGTGACGATCGGCGCGACAAGAAGAAAAAGAAGAAGTAGCCGTTTCCGTATCCGCTCGACAGTCGGGCAGGATATTGGACCAGTTCGCTGTCGCTGCGTGTGACTCCGTGTTCACGTGGCAGCGTGCGCCGGGTGGTTTTCCTACCCAGGCTTGCCGCTCGGCGCATTTATTGCTGGGAGCCACGGGCCCAGAGAGAAACATCGCAGCATTCGTGCTGCTGTTTCTCTCCGGCCGGGATTCCGCGTTGACGTCGCTTTTTTGCACAAGGCGTCGATAGCGGAACGTCCGCCGTCCGTGGCCGCCGGTGGTGTTGGGACGTTGAGGGATCTCCGATGTCTGGAACGACCAAACTCGACGCCGGCAAAGCGCTCGAAAAGCTGCGTGCCGCCGATGCGCCCAGAGCCAGGATGACGCAGCTCGACGAGAAAATTGACGCGCTTGATAAAGAGACACAGCGCCTGAAGGCGGCAAACCGCCGCCTTGAACGGGCACAAAAGCCCGGCAGCTCGGCCAAGCGCGATTAAGATATCAGCTCGGACTTGCGATTGCCCGCTCTGGGTTGAAAGCTGAAAGCTCGGATTAAGCGCAAGATTTCTACTTTTTGTCTTATCGCGACAGCAGCGCGGACAGCGCGGCATGGCCGTACGTCTGGCACGAGACAGTGGCGCCAAGGTGTGTATCGTGGTACGGCCAGACGTGCGTATCGTCGTGCCGCATACGCCGGTGTCGGCGTTGGCGACGGTGTCGGCTGGAACAACGCGGGTTACTGGGGTAGTCCCGGTTACGCGGTCGGCGCCGCCACGGTGGCGGCCGGCGCTCCCGCAGCAATCAATTCGCCAGGCTACGACGCTTACGCCGCCTACGGCGGCAACTACGGCAACTTTGGTGCGGGCACGTATCGTCGCACCGGCGAGCTCTACGCTGCTGCGGTGCAGACGACACGGGTTGGTGCTCGCCACCTCGCAGTCGCAGCGCGCGACACGACGGGACGGTGGTCGCAATATCCCACCCGTGACGAATATTCCCGTGGTTACGTCGCTCCGGGCTATGCGGGCTACTACGGCCCGCAGTGCAACCCGTTGCTGGATATCGGCTGCTATTGAAGGCCATGGTCGGGCTGAAATCGGAAGCACGCGCGGCGGCTCTTTATGCCGCGCGTGCGCCGCATTCCACCATCCGCAGGCTTCGGCGGCACGTTCGCGCGCTGCCGGTGTCGCCGCCGAGCGGGTTGCATGGTTTTTGACATCTGATGAACGCCGGTCCCGGTCATCTCGCTTCGAAACCAGCGGCTCGTCCGGTGGTCATGATCGCAGGAAGGCCACTTATGGAAGCCATCACACATAGCGCGGGCGTGCGCGTCGCACCCTGTGTTGGCGATGAGCACCGTCGTTGTTGTTGGCATGCATCCGAGGTCCGATACGGCGGACACGGCGACTGGCAGACCCATCGTTCAGACCGGCCGAACCAGAGCCTTCGCAGGCGCGGAGATCGCGTGATGCGACCTGCAAAAGTGAGCATTGGTGTTGCGACCGGCGGCATTGCTCATTCCGAGCAATTCATCGGGCAAGTTGTCGCTGCCGGCGCAGCAGGCTGGTTTGTGCTGTGGCTGCTCGTTCAGTCGCTTGCCGGTTGAAATAACGCGGCGGCTTGCGTAACCAGCCCGCATCCATGGCACTCGCGCGCCGATCCAATCTAGCCGAACACGTCCTGCAAAACCCCGCCGCGCACCACCTCGGTGCCGTCGACCGTGATCGTCGTCCGCATCACCGGAATGTCGAAGTGTCCGGCGGTGTAGCGCCCGGCGAATTCGTTCGCTCCGGTGGAGAACAGGAAGTTGCCGGCGACCGCGCGCAGCTCGGTGCCGTTGGTGTCGCGCTGGTCGTACATGGTCAGCGCCTCGTAGCGGGCGCGCGGGTTCATGCCGAAGCCGACATGGGCCACCGCATAGGCCTCCTTGTCGCCCCAGGCGGCAAGATAGCTCCGCATCAGTTCCGCGTCGGTGCCGTCGCCTTCGATGCGCGTGACGTAATCCGCTTCGAGCGTCAGCCGGATCGGCGCTTCGAGATAGCGCTTGAAGGTGAGATTGACGTCGCCGCGGTCGAGCACCAGCGTGCCGTTCACCGTGCCCTTGCCGGGAAAGCTGACCACCAGGCCGCCCGGCCAATGCGCCAGCGTGCCGGGACGGTCGGTCCAGCCCCAGATGCCGACCGTGGACGCGCCGGTCAGGTCGATATCAAGCTTCGTTCCGGCGCTCGAGCTGACGCTCATGCGCTTCGCGCCACGCAGCATTCTGGTTGCGGTCCGCACGCGCTGCTCCAGCGCCGGATCGGGCGTCATGCGCTCCAGCGCCTCGGGATGCTCGTTGGAGATCACCTGGATCCGCGCGCCGGCCTTGAGGATCGCAGGCGTCTCGGGCGCGTGCATCAGCCCTTCGACCGTGCAATCGACCACGAAGCCCGCCTGTCCCAGCGCGGTGACGACGGGGCCAAGCTGCTGGATCGCTTCGCTGGCGCCGGTCGAGCGCACCGGCACGGGATGCCGATTGGCCGGTGTCGGAATGACGATATGGAACGGCCGGGCGCCGAGCCGCAATAGAGCAAGCTCGGCAAGATGAACGTTGAGCTGGCGGGACTGCGTTTCCGACAAAATCGCCGCGGTGTCACCGTGTTTGACGGCGCAGCGCTCGAACACTGCGCAGAATGCGTCGATCCATTTTCCTTCGATGCGATCGGCAAGCATTTTGTTCTCTTTTTCCGGCGTCAGGCAGAAGACTTCACACCGATAGAGATGATCGCGTGCCAACGCAATGCGCGGCTCGCATCCATCTCGCCCGGCTAGGCGCGAAATGCTTCGCGGCGCGTGAAACCGACAATAATCTCACATGAATTGCAGACCGGACCAAACCGATTTTCTTATTTTCCGGCGCGTATTGCTTGTGAAGGAGTTCGACTTCTATCTGTTCCGATGCTGATCAATCGCGTCCGTCCCGGCGCGTGAACCAGTCGGAACAGCGTCATGAGCATTGCGCCGATCCCGAAGTCCGCGCCGTTTCCCGACGAGGAGATCGAGCTCCTCAATCGCGTGGTGGGCGCGGCGAGCCCGGTGCAACGCGCCTGGCTTGCCGGATTTCTGGCCGGCGTCGAAGCCTCGTCGGGCGTGCCGCAGACGGCGGCTCCGCCGGTTGCGGCCGAGCCGCTGACGATCGTTTACGCAAGCGAGTCGGGCAATTCCGAGCATCTCGCCGGCGATCTCGCCAAGGCCGCGCGCAAGAACGGGCTCAAGCCCACGGTCGTCGATATGGCCGACCTCGAGCTGGCGGATCTGCCGAAGACCAAGCGCCTCGTCGTGATCGCCGCCACCTGGGGCGAGGGCGAGCCGCCTGCGCGCGCGACGCGGGTCTATGCCGAACTGATGGGAGAGAGTGCGCCGCGGCTCGATGGCGTCGAATTCGCCGTGCTGGCGCTGGGCGACACAGCCTATGTCGAGTTCTGCGCGATCGGCAAGGCGCTCGACGAGCGGTTTGCTGCGCTGGGCGCCAAGCGCGTGGTCGATCGCGTCGACTGCGATCTCGATTTCGCGGCTCCCGCCGCCGACTGGATCGACCGCGCCGTCAAGGCGCTGGCGCCGGCCGATGCCGGCCGTGGGACGGTCATCGCGGTGGATTTCGGCAAGCCAGGTGCCGCGCCAAAGACCGAGATCGTCGAAGCCGAGATCGTCGAGCACATCAATCTGAATTCGTCGCAGTCCGGCAAGGAGACCTGGCATCTGGCGCTCGCCTTCGACGGCCCGGCGCCGGCCTATGAGCCGGGCGACTCGCTCGATGTCTATGCGGAAAACGATCCGGCCGAAGTGGACGAACTGCTTAAAGTGACGGGGCTTGCCAACGACCAGAGCCTCCGGGCCGATTTCATCGCGTCGCAGGATATCCACACGCTGTCGCTCAAGAGCCTGGAAACCTACGCGGCGCTGACCGGCCATCAATACGTCAAGGCGCTGATCACCGACGGCGGCGCGCGCGAATGGATCGCCGGGCGCCAGATCATCGACCTCGTCACCTATTTCCCGATCGCCATCACGGCCGAGCAGCTTCGCGCCGTGACACGGCCGCTGGCCCCGCGCGCCTACTCGATTGCGTCGTCGCGGCGCGAGTCCGGCGACGAGGCGCATCTGCTGGTCTCCGCCGTGCGCTATGACAGCCACGGCCGGCCGCGCAAGGGCGTCGCCTCGAACCATGTCGCTCTCCGCCGCAAGCGCGGCGACCGCGTGCGGGTGAAGCTCCGCCGCAACCGGCATTTTGCTTTGCCGGCGCCCGACCGCGACATCATCATGGTGGGACCAGGAACCGGCATCGCGCCGTTCCGCGCCTTCGTGCAGGAGCGCCGCGCGACCGCCGCCAGGGGTCGCAACTGGCTGTTCTTCGGCGATCGGCAGTTCACTCACGACTTCCTCTATCAGCTCGAATGGCAGGAGGCATTGAAGGATGGTTCACTGACCCGCATGGATGTCGCGTTCTCGCGCGACCAGCCGGAAAAGATCTACGTGCAGGACCGGATCTGGGAGCGCCGCCGTGACATCGTCGAGTGGCTCGACGGCGGCGCGAGCTTCTATCTCTGCGGCGATGCCAAGGCGATGGCGAAAGACGTGCGCGCGGCGCTGGTCCGAGCCTATGCCGACGTGAAGTCGGTCGCACCGGACGCCGCCGAGCAGATCGTCGCCCAGCTCGATCGCGACAAGCGCTTCCTGCAGGATACTTACTAGGACACGGATTGATCATGGCCGACGAACTCGCCCGCAACGAACGCATCAAGGAGGCGAGCGACCACCTGCGCGGCACGCTGTCTGAAGGCCTGCGCGAGGAGATCACTGGCGCGATCTCCGAGGACGACCAGCAGCTCGTCAAGTTCCACGGCATGTATCTCCAGGACGACCGTGACCTGCGCGCCGAGCGCGGCCGCAAGAAAATGGAGAAGGCGTTTTCGTTCATGCTGCGGGTGCGCATCTCCGGCGGCGTGCTTAAGCCTGAGCAGTGGCTTGCGCTGGACCGCGTGGCGCGCGACTACGGCAACGGCACGATGCGGCTGACCACGCGCCAGACCGTGCAGCTGCACGGCGTGATCAAGTCGAACCTGAAAACCACCCTGAAGGCGATCGACGCCGCGCTATTGAACACCATCGCGGCCTGCGGCGACGTCAACCGCAACGTGATGTGCAATCCCAATCCGTTCCAGTCGCAGGCGCATGCGGGAGCGCTCGAGCTTGCCCGCGCGATCTCCGACCACCTGACGCCGCGCACCGGCGCCTATCGCGAGATCTGGCTCGACGGCGAGAAGATCGCCGGCGGCGAGCCGGAGGAAGTCGAGCCGATCTACGGCAGGACCTATCTGCCGCGGAAGTTCAAGATCGCCGTGGCGGTGCCGCCGTCCAACGACGTCGACGTGTTCACCAACGATCTGAGCTTCATCGCCATTGTCGACGATGCCGGAGCGATTGCCGGCTGGAACGTCACGGTCGGCGGCGGCATGGGCATGACGCACGGCGAGCCGGACACCTATCCCCGCACCGCCGACCTGCTGGGTTTCTGCCGGACGGAGGATGCCGTCGCGGTCGCCGAAGCCGTGGTCACGGTGCAGCGCGACTGGGGCAATCGATCCAATCGCAAGCACGCGCGGCTCAAATACACCATCGAGGATCGCGGGCTCGACGCGTTCCGGGCCGAGGTCGAGAAGCGCAGCGGCGTGAAGCTCGACTTGGCGCGGCCTTATGAATTCACCTCGACCGGCGATCGTTACGGCTGGACCGAAGGCGACGGCGGGCGTGGACATTTCACGCTGTTCGTCGAAAACGGGCGCATTCGCGATGCCGGCAACGGCGCGCAGCAGCTTTCGGCGCTGCGCCGCATCGCGGAAATGAACATCGGCGACATCCGGCTCACCGCCAACCAGAACATCATCATCGCCAATGTCCCGGTCGAGCTGCGCGACGAGATCACGCGGATCGCGGCCGATGCGGGCCTCTTGCCGCCCCGGTCCGGCCTGCGGCGCAATTCGATGGCCTGCGTCGCCCTGCCGACTTGCGGGTTGGCGCTTGCCGAAAGCGAGCGCTATCTGCCGGAACTGATCGACGCACTCGACCTACGCCTGGCGGTGCACGGCCTTTCGACCGACGACATCGTCATCCGCATGACCGGCTGCCCGAACGGCTGCGCGCGGCCCTACGTCGCCGAGATCGGCCTGGTCGGCAAAGGACCTGGCCGCTACAACCTCTATCTCGGCGCGGCGTTCGACGGCTCGCGGCTCTCCAAACTTTACGCCGAGGACCTGGACCATGCCGGCATCGTCGCAGCCCTTGATCCGGTGCTGGCCGCTTATGCGGCGCGGCGGCAGCCGGGCGAGCGGTTCGGCGAATTCACCATCCGCGCGGGCTTCGTGGCGCGAACCGGCAACGGGCGCGATTTCCACGCCAATGTGGCGAAGCCCCGCGCCGCATGAACGCGATCACCTACCGCCTGCCGCCGACCCGTACGCCGCGTATGGCGCGCCTTGCGCGTCTGCCGGTGTTCTTCGCACTCGCGGACAAGCGGGTTGTGGTGGCGGGCGGCTCGGCGGCCGCGGCCTGGAAGGCCGAATTGCTCTCGGCCGCGGGCGCGCAAGTGGACGTGTATTCGGCCGCGGCGGGCGAGGAACTGGCGGCGCTGCAGCGCCATCCGCCCGGCGGCGAAATCCGCGTCGTCTGCCGGGACTGGGCGGCGCCCGATCTGGCGGGAGCGACACTCGCGATCGGCGCATTCGACGATGACGTGAGTGCTGCGGATTTCGCGACGGTGGCGCGACGGGCCGGCGTACCGGTCAACGTGATCGACAAGCCGGCCCATTGCGACTTTTCGTTCGGCTCGATCGTCAACCGTTCGCCGCTGGTGGTCGGCATTTCAACGGACGGCGCCGCTCCGGTGTTCGCGCAGGCGATCCGCGCCAGGATCGAAGCGTTGCTGCCGCAGGGCTTCTCGCGCTGGGTCGCCGCCGCGGTGCAGTGGCGGCCTGCGGTGAAATCGTCGGGGCTGTCGTTCGCCGGCCGTCGCAAGTTCTGGCAATTGTTTACCGCCCGTGCGGTCGCCGATCCGCATCGCGAGCCGTCGACGGCCGACGTCGGTGCGCTGGTTGCCGAAGCCAGGAGCCTTGGCGACGTCGTCGAGCACGGCTCGGTGACTCTGGTCGGGGCAGGGCCGGGCGACCCCGAACTCCTGACTTTGCGTGCGGTGCGCTCGTTGCAGTCCGCCGACGACATTCTGTACGACGAGCACGTATTTCCCGGCGTGCTCGACTTTGCCCGGCGCGAGGCGCGGAAAACCCCGGTCAAGGGGGGCGGCGACACCAACGCGATGATGATCGGCCTCGCCAAGGCGGGCCGTCGCGTGATCCGGCTGAAAGCCGGCACGCTGACGCCGGCCAATGCGAGCAGCGACATCGTGGCCTGCCGGGCCGCGGGAATTGCCGTGGAGAGCGTTGGCCTGAACGGCTAAGCTTGTCCTGCTTTCGCCGGGAGGCAGGAATGGGCACGCGCCGATTGTTTATCGCGGGTTTGCTGGTGTTCGGGGCAGGGCTCGTTCAGGCCGGAGCCCAGACCTATCCGAGCCAGACCATCAAGATCGTCGTGCCGTTCAGCGCGGGCGGGCCGGTGGATTTGCTGGCGCGCGTGATGGTGCAGTATCTGCCCGAGAAGCTCGGACAGAACGTCATCGTCGAGAACCGCACCGGCGGCGGCACCAGCATCGGCGCCAAGTCGGTCGCCGCTGCCGCGCCGGACGGCCATACGCTGCTCTTTATCGGGCCGAACCTGGCTTATTATCCGGTGCTGTTTCCCGACCTCGACTTCGATCCGCTGAAGAGCCTGACGCCGGTCGCGACGGCCGTCACCTGGTCGCATGTGCTGGCCGTGGCGCCTTCGGTGCCGGCCAACACGATCCCGGAGCTCGTCAATTATGCGAAGGCCAATCCGGGGAAACTCGTGTTCGGCTACGGCCTCGCCACCATGCCGCATATCATCGGCGAAACCTTCAAGCAGGCGGCGGGCATCGAACTGACCAATCTGCCGTATCGCGGCGGCGAGCAGGCGCGCGCCGATCTCCTGGGCGGGCGCGTTCACATCAACATCGCGCCGGCGCCGCAGCTGATGTCGCTCATTCAGGATGGCAAGATGCGGCCGCTCGCCTATACCGGCCGCAAACGCAGCCCCGACCTGCCGGACGTGCCGACCATGACCGAAAGCGGATATCCGCAGGTCGGCTTCGACCCGGACGTGTGGATGGGGATTCTGGCGCCGGCTGGAACGCCGCCTGCCATCGTCGCGCGGCTCAATCGCGACATCAACGCCGTGATGCAGTCCACCGCGATGGCGCCGGCGCTCAAGCGGTTCGGCTATGACGCGAAGATCAGCACGCCCGCGGAGTTCGCGACGTTCTTTGCTGCGGAACTGCGCAAGTGGCCGGCGATCCTGACCCGTGTGGGGCTGAAGCCGCAGTAGGCGTGACATCGCGGCACGCCGTGCAGTACGCTGCCGCGGCAAACGACAGTCCTTCCAACTCCGGGTGATTTCCTTGGCCGATACTCCTCCCGCCTCCGGCGGTCCCGTCGACCGCGCTCTCATCGACGACCTCGTCGCCGCAAGCCGCATTCTCGCGCATTACGGCGTGCTGGACGCCTGGGGCCATGTGAGCATCCGGCATCCCAAGAATCCGGAGCGCTATCTCTTGTCCCGCGCCCGCGCGCCCGCATTGGTGTCCGCCGAGGACATCATCGAGTTCGATCTCGAATCCAATCCGGTCGATCCGGGCAAACGGGCGTTTCTGGAGCGCTTCATTCACGGCCAGGCCTATCGGGCGCGGCCCGACGTGCAGGCCGTGGTTCACAGCCATTCGCCGACCATGATCCCGTTCAGCGTCACCGGCGAGCCGCTGCGCGGCATCTCGCACATCGCGTCGTTTCTCTGCGAAGAGGTCCCGGTGTGGGAAATCCGCGACTGCGGCATGACGCAGGGACTGCTGGTGACCAACAACACGCAGGGAGGATCGCTCGCCGCGAAGCTCGGCAAAGGTCCGGTCTGCCTGATGCGCGGGCATGGCAACCTGGTGGTGGCGCCGGACATCCGGCGGGCGGTGCATCGCGCGCTCTACACTGAAGTGAACGCGCAGCAGTTGGCCACCGCCCTGTCGTTCAAGCGGCCGATCACATACATCGCGCCGGACGAGATGCAGGACCCCAAGCGCCTCGACGATTCCTGGGAGGTGTGGAAGCACGAGGCGCTGAAGGGCGCTTAGAGCTTCCCTTTCAACTTGCTTCGTTGTGCATCCGCTTCGCCGCCGCGCTGTGGCGGCGGATCAGGTCGTCAATGTCGAGGCCGGGGATCCGACTGTCCTCCACCACCCATTGGCCCCCGACCATCACCCGGTCGGCCCGATGCGCGCCGCACAGCACCAGCGCCGCGATCGGATCGCCGTGTCCGGAAAAGCGAAGCTCGTCGAGCTTGAACAGCGCGAGATCGGCCATGTTGCGCGGCCTGATCTCGCCGAGCGCGGGGCGGCCGAGACATGCCGCGGAGCCTTTTGTCGCCCAGCGCAGCGCGTCGCGATGGCTCACCTTGTCGATGCCATAGCGATGACGCTGAAACAGGAACGCCGCGCGCACCTCCTGCATCAGGTTGGAGGCGTCGTTGGACGCGGAGCCGTCGACACCGAGACCCACCGTAACGTCGTTCTCCTCCATCTCGCAGACCGGGCAGCCGCCGGAGGCCAGCACCTGATTGCTGCACGGGCAGTGGGTGACCGCGGTCCGCGCCCGGCCGAGCCGCGCGATTTCGCTTTCGTTGAAATGAACGCCGTGCGCCAGCCAGGTCCGCTCGCCAAGCCAGCCGCAATTCTCCAGATAGTCGAGCGGGCGGCAGCCGTAGAGTTCATTGCAGTAGCGGTTCTCGTCCTCGGTCTCGGCGAGATGCGTGTGCAGCCGGACCTCCAGCTGCGCGGCGAGCTCGGCCGTCGACTGCATCAGCGATGTCGTCACCGAGAACGGCGAGCATGGCGCGAGCGCGATCTGAACCATCGCATCGTCGCCGCGCTGATGATGCCGGTCGACCAGCCGCTTGCTGTCGGCAAGGATAGTGTCTTCGTCCTGCACCACGCTGTCCGGCGGGAGCCCGCCGTCGCGCTGCGACAGGTTCATCGAGCCCCGGGTGAGGACCGCGCGGATGCCGAGCCGCCGGGCTACCGCAACCTCGATGTCGATGGCGTCTTCGAGGCCGGGCGGGAACACGTAGTGGTGATCGGTGGTCGTGGTGCAGCCGGACAGCAGCAACTCCGCCATCGCGGCGGTCACGGCAAGCTCCAGCGCCTGCGGGGTGAGCCGCGCCCAGACCGGATAGAGCGCCTTGAGCCAGGGAAACAGCTCGCGGTCGAGCGCCGCGGGCAGCGCCCGCGTCAACGTCTGGTAGAAATGATGGTGCGTGTTGATCAGGCCCGGAACGACCACGTGGGCGCCGGCGTCGAACACCGCAGCGCCTGGCGTCGCGGGTGTGCCGCCCCGGGGCACCAGCTCGGCGATGCGGCCGTCCTGGACCACGACGCCGCGTTCGGCGTTGTCCGCGAGAATTGCCAGCGGGTCCTTGATCCAGATTGCCGTCTTGCCGCTCACCGGCGCCTTCCGGATGGGTCTAGAATTTGCAAGGAACGTGTCTCCGGTGGAGATGGTGAATTGTGGATTTGAACACTATCACCGAAGTGGTCCGGCCGCGCGAACGGCATGCCCTGCCGCGCCGGCTGGCCGGTGATGCGTGGCTGTCCGGCGGGACGTGGCTGTTTTCCGAGCCGCAGCCGCATCTGACGAGGCTGATCGATCTCACCAGCCTGAACTGGACGGCTGCCGAAGTCCGTGACGACGGCCTGAGCCTCGGCGCGACCTGCACCATCGCGCAACTCGACCGGCTGTCGCTTCCGGCCGCCTGGATCGCCGCGCCGCTGATCGGCCAGTGCTGCCGGGCTTTCGTCGCGTCGTTCAAGGTCTGGAATACGGCGACCGTCGGCGGCAACATCTGCATGGCCCTGCCGGCCGGGCCGATGATTGCGCTGGCCGGCGCGCTGGGCGGCGTTGGCATCGTCTGGCCGGCCGATGGCGGAACGAGACAAATCCCGATCGCCGAACTCGTCACAGGCTGGCGCAGGACGCGGCTCGAACCCGGCGACATCCTGCGGTCGATCGAATTCCCGGCTGCGGCCCTGATGCGCCGCACCGCATTCCGGCAGATGTCGCTGACGCCGCTCGGCCGGTCGGCGGCGCTGCTGATCGGCACCAGCGCGCCGCGCACGCGCGATCTGGAGCTGACGATCACGGCTTCGACCGCAAGACCGGTCAGGCTGGCATTTCCCGGCATCCCGGATGCGAACGAACTGAAGCAGGGGATCGCAGCCGCCGTTCCCGACAGCCTCTATTTCGACGACGTCCACGGCGCGCCGGAATGGCGGAAGCACCTCACGTTCGATCTGGCCGAGAGCATCTGGCGTGAGCTTGCAGACGAGGCCGCGCCATGACCTATCGCGTCAACGGCCGGCCGCATGATGCGGAGCCCAGGCCCGGTCAATGCCTGCGGACATTCCTTCGACAGCTCGGACACACCGGCGTCAAGAAAGGCTGCGATGCCGGAGACTGCGGCGCCTGCACAGTCATGCTCGACGGCGAGCCGGTGCACAGTTGCATCGTTCCGGCCTATCGGGCGGACGGTCGCGACATCACGACCATCGAAGGGCTTGGTTTCGGCGACGCGCTGCATCCCATGCAGCAGGCGTTTCTGGATGCCCAGGGATTTCAATGCGGCTTCTGCACAGCGGGAATGATCGTGACCGCGGTTTCGCTGGACCAGGCGCAGCGGCAGGATTTGTCGAATGCGTTGAAAGGCAATCTGTGCCGCTGCACCGGCTACAGCTCCATCGAACACGCGATCAGCGGGCGACGCCGCATTGAAAGCGAAAGCATCGGCCCCGGCGATGCCTGCGGCCGAAGCCTGCCGGCGCCCGCGGGTCCCGCCGTGGTCGCCGGGACGGAGCGTTACACGACCGATGTCGTGCCCGAAGGGCTTCTGCATCTGAAGATCCTGCGCTCGCCGCATCCGCATGCGCGCGTTCGCGCCACCGACCGGACCGCGGCGTTGCAGGTGCCGGGCGTGGTTGCCGTGCTGACCCACGAGGACGCGCCGGCGAAACTGTTCTCGACCGGCCGGCACGAGATCCGCGACGACGATCCCGACGACACGCGTGTGCTCGACGACGTGGTTCGCTTTGTCGGACAGCGCGTCGCCGCGGTGGTGGCCGAGAGCGAGGCGTCGGCGGAGGAGGGATGCCGCAGGCTGCGGGTCGAATACGAACTGTTGCCCGCGGTGTTCGATGCCGAAGCGGCAATGCGGCCGGACGCGCCGGTCCTGCATGACAAGGGTCCCGAAGCCCGCATTCTCGACGCGAAGCGCAACATCGTCGCCCGGGTCAACTGGGCCTGCGGCGACGTCGATCGAGGCTTTGCCGAAGCAGATTTCGTGCATGAGGAAACCTACGCGACGCACCGGGTTCAGCACGCGCCGCTGGAAACCCACGCGGCGATCGCGTGGCTCGATGCCGATGGCGTGCTCAACATCCGCTCCAGCACCCAGGTGCCGTTCCTGACGCGGCGGGAGATTGCCAGGTTGTTCGATCTCGATCCGGCCAGGGTCCGCGTGTTCTGCGAGCGGGTCGGCGGCGGGTTCGGCGGCAAGCAGGAAATTCTGGCCGAGGACATCGCCGCGCTTGCGGTGCTCCGGACCGGCCGCCCGGTGAAGCTCGAGCTCACGCGCGAGGAGCAGTTCATCGGCACGACCACGCGGCACCCGATGCAGGTGACCGTGAAAGCCGGTGCCCGGAAGGACGGCGCGTTGACGGCGTTGCAGATTCGCGTGGTGTCGAACACCGGTGCGTACGGCAATCATGGCCCCGCGGTTCTCTACCATTCTTGCGGCGAGTTCGATCGGTGTCTATCGCTGCGCCAACAAGAAGGCCGAGGGCACCGCCGTCTACACCAACAATCTCCCGGCCGGCGCGTTTCGCGGTTATGGCAGTCCGCAGACCGGCTTTGCGGTCGAGTCCGCGATGGATGAGCTGGCGCGCGGCATCGGCATGGACCCGGTCGAATTCCGCCGGCGCAATGTCGTTCGCCCGGGTGAGCACGCGCTCTCCGCCTCCGAACCGCTCGATCACGACGTCGACTACAGCAGCAACGGCCTGGAGCAATGCCTCGATCTGGTGCGGCAGGCGATGAAGCAACCGCAGGACACCGACCGCGATGAGCCGCACGGGTGGCTTATCGGCGAGGGCGCGGCGCTGACCATGATCCACACCGTGCCGCCACGGGGCCACGTCTCGCATTCGCGGATCGGATTGCGCGACGACGGCGGCTACGATCTGGCCTTCGGCACCGCCGAGTTCGGCAACGGCACCAGCACGGTGCACTGCCAGCTCGCCGCGACAGCGCTTCGCACCACGGTCGACCGCATCCGGTTTCGCCAGTCCGATACGGCGAACGGTGGCCACGACACCGGCGCGTTCGGCAGCACCGGCCTGTACGTGGCCGGGCACGCGACCATGCTCGCGGCCCAAGCGCTGCATCAAGCAATCGTCGGTTTCGCCGCCCGTCATTTCGGCGCCGGCGAATGGCAGCTCGATGCGGACGCCGTGACGAATGGCCCGCGCCAGGTGACGCTGCGCGAATTGAGCGCCGTGGCGCGATCAGCGGGTATCGAGTTGAGCGGCACGGGCGACAGCAACGGCTCGCCGCGCTCGGTTGCCTTCAACGTCCAGGGCTTTCGGGTGGCGGTCAATCCGCGCACCGGAGAGATCCGAATTCTCAAAAGCGTGCAGGCGGCCGACGCGGGAGTTGTGATCAATCCGATGCAGTGCCGCGGACAGATCCAGGGCGCGGTCGCGCAGTCGCTGGGCGCGGCGATGTTCGAGGAACTGGTCATCGATGCCAACGGCCGGGTGGTGAACCCGAGCTTCCGCGACTACCACGTGCCGGCGTTTCCCGACGTGCCGTTCACCGAGGTCTATTTTGCCGACACGCGCGATCCGAATGGCCCCTACGGCGCCAAGTCGATGAGCGAAAGCCCCTACAATCCGGTCGCCGCCGCGCTCGGCAATGCGCTTCGCGACGCGACCGGCATCCGCTTCCGCGCGACCCCGTTCCGGGCCGACCGGGTGTATCTGCGGCTGGCGGAGGCGGCGTCACTAACCAGCCGCGGTTCGGCGCAGTGACCGCGGTTTGCATGTCCATTTGCGGCCTGTCCGGGCCGCGCCATTTCCTGGACAAGTCTTTTGTGTTTCAATGACTTGAGCAAGACCGCACCGTGCCGTTCCCGCCTCAATCCCGAGACCGCAGTTGACCGAGACCGTCCCCGAAATCCTCCATGCCCACCGGTCCGGATCGCGGAGCCCGGCTGATACCGTCGCCCGGACCTACGAACGCATCCGCGCCCACGGCGATCCCGCGCTGTTCATCAGCCTGCGGGACGAGAAAGCCGCCATTGCGGAGGCCGAGGCGCTGCAGGGGAGCGGATCGAAAGATCGGCCGCTGTTCGGCGTGCCGGTGGCGATCAAGGACAACATCGACGCCGAGGGTTTTTCGACCACCGCGGCCTGTCCGGCCTTCGCCTACAAGCCGCAACGCGATGCGACCGCGGTGGCACGGCTCCGCGCCGCCGGCGCCATCGTCATCGGCAAGACCAACCTCGATCAGTTCGCCACCGGGCTGGTCGGCGTGCGCTCGCCTTATGGTGTGCCGCGCAACGCCATCAATCCGGAACTGGTCCCGGGCGGCTCCAGCTCCGGATCGGCTGCGGCGGTGGGGGCAGGCCTTGTGCCGCTTGCTCTCGGCACCGATACGGCGGGATCGGGCCGCGTGCCCGCCGGCCTCAACAACATCGTCGGCCTCAAGCCGAGTCTCGGATTGATTTCGACCGCGGGCGTCGTTCCGGCCTGCCGGTCGCTCGATTGCGTGTCGGTGTTTGCGCTCACCACCGACGATGCCTGGGCAGCGCTCGCCGTCATGGCGGGACCGGACGCGGCCGATCCCTATTCGCGCGCGCGACCGCTCAAGCCAGCTGGCGCCTTCGCCAAAGGCACGCGTGTCGGCGTGCCGATCGCGGGTCAGCGGTTGTTCTTCGGCGACAGCGCTTCGTCGGCAGCCTTCGATCGGGCGATCGCGCGGGCCGCGGCGCTCGGACTAGACATGGTTGAGGTCGATATCGAGCCATTCTACGAGACCGCGCGGCTTCTCTACGACGGGCCCTGGGTGGCAGAGCGTTACATCGTTCTGAAATCGCTGCTGGCGTCGTCGCCGGAATCGATCCATCCCGTCACCAGGGAAATCGTCGTGGCGGGCGCACGGCCGAGCGCGGTCGATACGTTTGCGGCGTTCTACAAGCTCGAAGAGCTGCGCCGTGTGCGCGACGTGACGTTCCGGTCGGTCGATGCGCTGCTGCTGCCGACCGCGCCCACCGCCTATACGGTGAAGCAGGTGCTGGCCGATCCGATCCAGCTCAACAGCCGGCTCGGCACCTACACCAACTTCGTCAATCTGCTCGATCTCTGCGGCCTCGCGGTGCCGGCCTCGATGCGCGACGACGGCATTCCGTTCGGCGTGACGCTGTTGGCGCCCGGCGGCCACGACGGACTGCTGGCCTCGATCGGACGCGCCTTTCACGCCGATACGGGCCTGCCGATGGGCGCGCTGAAGCGGCCGCAGCCGCCGCTCGCGACGCTGTCGGCTGTGCCGGCCGCGGGCGAGATCGCCATCGCGGTGGTCGGCGCGCATCTGTCCGGCATGCCGCTCAACGGCGAGCTCAAGGCGCTGGGCGGGCGGCTGCTCGAAGAGACAGCCACGGCACCGGACTATCGACTTTTTGCGCTGGCGGCGGCGAGCCCGCCGAAGCCCGGGCTTCTTCGCGTGGCGCAAGGGCAGGGCAGCGCCATAGCGCTCGAAGTCTGGGCGCTGACGGCCGAGGGCTTTGGGCGGTTTGTCGCCGATATTCCATCGCCGATGTCGATCGGCACGTTGCGCCTCAGTGACGGCCGCTCGGTCAAAGGCTTTCTGGTCGAGGCGGATGCGGTTGCGGGCGCGCCGGATATTTCCAGTTACGGCGGCTGGCGCAGCTACGTCGCCAAGGCGAACGCCGTCGCGAACTAGTCCAATCGTTCGACCACGACCACGGACGGGGACATTCGGACGCTAAAGCAAAAGATCAAACGAGTTCACCAGGTCTTGGATCACGACGTTGTTGCCCGGCCCGCCGTCCAGAACATCCTGTCCGGGGCCGCCGCTCAGCACGTCATCTCCAGCGCCGCCAAGGATCGTGTCGTTGCCGTCGCCGCCGATCAGAATGTCATCGTCGTCGCCGCCGTCGAGGATGAGCTTCGGGCCACCCGCGCCGATGCCCGAAGCGTCGATGACGTCGTCGCCCCCGAGGCCGGCGATGCGGATGGTGTCGTTTGCGTCGAAGTGCTCGATCGTGATCTTGCTCGCAAGGCCGCTGATCACGAGTGCGCCGTTCTCGATGGAGAGCGAGATGGCATCATCCCCGGCGGTCCCGTTGATGATGATCGTATCGTCTTGAGCGTCGCCGGTTGTGCCGCCGGCGCTCGCGGCAAGGTCGATATTGACCTGTTTGACGCCGGTCCCCGTCAGGTCATTGATCGTCACCGTATCGGTGCCGCCGAGAGCGTTGAAGTCGATGGTCTCGACATCGTCCATATTCATGGTGATGGTGGCGACGTCGCGGGAGAACACGGCCCGGCCGCCGTCCGCAGAGAGCACAACGGATTCGTTGACGTCGGCGCCGTTGAACAACAGCGTGTCCGTACCGGCGCCGCCCCGGAGGACATCGCTGCCGTCGCCGGGATTCCAGACGAGCGTGTCGTTGCCGTCGCCGCCGTTCATCGTGTCATTGCCGCTGCCGCCATTCAGCAGATCGTCACCGGCGCTGCCGGTGATGACGTCGGTGCCGGCACCGCCGTTGATCGCGAGTTTGATCTGGCCGGCACGCAGCCCCGACGCATCGATCGTGTCGTTGCCGTCGAGGCCGTTGACGATGAGCGAGTTGTTGGCGGATTCAACGCCGTCGATCGTTACCCGTGCAGACAGGCCCTCGACGACGACGAACGAGCCATCGCTCTCAACACTGATGTGGTCTTTGCCGGCGGTTGCATTGACGGTCACCGTGTCCGGCTCGCCGTCGCTGCCGATCTGTGCCTGCAGGTCGATCGCGACCTGCTGCACGCTGGTGCCGGCGAGGTCATTGACCGTGATCGTGTCCGCCCCGCCGAGCGCCGCGAGCTCGATGCGCTCGACACCCGCGAGGCGCATGGTGACGCTGCCAACATCGCGGGACAGCGTCGCCTGAGCGCCGTTGGCCGAGAGCTCGAAGCGCTCGCCGCCACTGGAGCCGATGAACACCAGCCGGTCCGAGCCGGACTGACCGTCGACGGTGTCGCTGCCGTCGCCCGGATTCCAGACGAACTCGTCGTCGCCCGCGCCGAGGGCTGCGACATCGTTACCGGAGCCGCCGACGACCGTATCATTGCCGCGGCCTCCAAGGATGGTGTCGTTGCCCGCGCCGCCGTTGAGGGTGAGGCGGAACTGATTGGCCGTGAGATCGCTGGCGTCGATGATGTCGTTGCCGAGCCCGGCGAAGATGCTGAGCTGGTCGTGCCCCGCATTGGCACCCGCGATCGTTACCGTCTCGGCGAGACCGCTCACGCGCACCGCGCCGCCGCTGCGGTCGACGATGACGAAATCATTGCCTGAGCTGCCGTTGACGATCACCTGATCGTTCGCGTCGTCTCTCGCCAGGTCGATCGCGACCTGCGTGACGCCGGTTCCGGTCAGATCGTTGACCACGATCGTGTCAGGGCCTCCCGCGGCCGCGATATCGATGCGCTCGACGCCGTTGAGATCCATGGCGACACCACCGACGTCGCGAGAGAGCAGCGCACGGCTTCCGTTTGCCGACAAAGCGATGGTTTCGCTGGCGTCGGAGCCGTTGAACTTGAGCGTATCGAAGCCGTCCTGCCCCTCGACCAGGTCGCTGCTGTCGCCGGGGTTCCAGATGAAGACGTCGTTGCCGTCGCCGAGCAGCGCGACGTCGTCGCTGCGGCCGCCCGTGACGCGGTCGTCGCCGTCGCCGCCGATCAACACGTCGCTGCCGCCGCTGCCGGTGATCGTGTCATTGCCGAAACCGCCGTCGATCATCAGGCCGATCGTGCCGGCGGCGAGCGCGGACGTGTCGACGGTGTCGTTGCCGGCAAGGCCGTTGATGACGAGTAAGTCGTTGGCCGCTTCGGCCCCGCCGATGGTCACCTGAGCGGGCAGTCCGCTGACGGTCACCGACCCGCCGCTTCCGGCGACGGTGATGCGATTGTTGCCCGGCGTGCCGCTGACGATCACGGTGTCCGGCTGGTTGTCGCCGCCGCCCTGCGCCGACAGGTCGATTGCGACCTGCTTCACGGCGGTGCCGGAGAGGTCGTTGACGACGACGGTGTCCGCGCCGTCGAGGGCCGCGAGCGCGATCCGTTCGATGCCGGCGAGGTCCATGGTCACGTTGCCGACGTCACGAAACAGCGTTGTGCGCCCGCCGTTCGCGGCAATTTCGATGTTCTCGTTTGCATTGGAGCCGTTGAAAAGAAGCGTGTCGAAGCCGCGCTGGCCCTCGACCGTGTCGCTGCCATCGAGCGGGTTCCAGATGAACGTGTCATCGCCGGAACCCAGGATCGCGACGTCGTTACCGCGTCCGCCGGTGACGACATCGTTGCCGCCGCTGCTGTCGATGACGTCATCTCCCCCGCCGGCGTTGATGACATCCGCCGCGTTGGATGGCCGGCTCCCGCCGCTTGTCGTGACCGTCGGGGAGACAAAACCCGGAATGATGATTTCGTCGGCGTCAGTGCCCGTGAAGTTAGCCATGGTTTTGATCCTTGTTGCGTCGCGTGCAGGTGGAGAACCGCATCGGCTGCTTGCCAGCCGCTGCGAAAGTTGGCGCGACATTGACGAAGGATCGGCCGCAAGGCGTCGGGCGTTTGGGGGACTCGGCCGCCGGATTCAATTGCAGAGCCGCGTGCGGGGATCAACACTCCGTGAACGGCGCGGAAGCATCGGCGCTGAATTGGAACGGCCGAGAGGACAACTCCGATGACGCGCAGCCCGCAAGTCCGCAAAGAGGCTGGATCAGTCAGGTGCCAGGATACTTCGTCGGCAAGCCGGTCATTCTAGACTTGTCGGCCGTGACACAGAGCAACTCCGCGATCGTGCAACTCGTCTCCGAGTTCTGGCCCGGGACATTCGGATCCTGGGACTTGACGGCGTCGATCCGCTCCAGCTCGGGTCCCCAAACTAAAGCGAGCTGGCGTAGATCTCGTAAGCTTCGCGAACCGTCCCGATATGCGCGCGCATGGCGATCGCCGCGCGCTCGCGTTCGCCGCGCAGGATGGCCACCACCACCCGGTCGTGCTCGGCGTGCGATTGCGCGAGCCGCCCCAGCGCGCGGAACTGGGCGCGGCGGAACGGCTGCACGCGCGAGCGCGTCGCAAGCGTCATCTCGGCCAGATAGGTGTTGTGCGCGCCGGCGTAGATCGTGCTGTGGAACGCCTCGTTGACCTCGTGAAAGCGCTGCGGATCGCCGGTCTGGATCAGCGCCCGCATCTCCTCGTGAACGAGTTCCAGGGCGCGGCGTTCGGTCGTGGTCATGCGCTCGGCCGCGTACCCCGCGCACAGCGCCTCGAGCTCCGCCATCGCCTCGAACATGCCGGTGAGCCGCTCCTCGGAAGGCTTTGCCACCACCGCCGCACGGTGCGCGCGCGCTTCGATCAGGCCGCTCGCCGCAAGCTGGCGGATCGCCTCGCGCACCGGCGTCCGCGAGACGCTGAAACGCCGCGCCAGCTCCATCTCGTCGAGCGCCGCGCCGGGCATCAGCGCCCCGCGCACGATCTCGTCGGCCAGCTGAAGCTTCAGGACTTCGGCGAGCGTCTGCCGGCTGTCGCGGAGCGCGATGCTCATCCCGGTCATTCCTGGATCTTCGGCCGCGGCGCCCGTGCGACCCCGGCCTGCTCCAGCGCATGCGCGACCCGCAAGGCGAGGTCCTCGCGCCAGGGCGCGGCGATGATCTGAACCGCGATCGGCAAAGGCTGCAGCGGCACCGGCGCGGCCACCACCGGCAGTCCGATGAACGAAATCGGCTGGGTGTAGATGCCGATGTTTGGCCGCAGCGGCATCTCGACGCCGTCGAGAACGAAGGTCTGCTGTCCGATCTTCGTCGCCGTGCACGGCGTCGCCGGGGCGAGAATGACGTCGACGCCGTCGAACAGCTTCAGGACCTGCGTCCGGTACCAGCGGCGGAATTTCTGCGCCCGGTTGACCAGCGTCGCCGGCACCATCGCGCCCGCGATCAGCCGGTCGCGAACCGCCGGGTCGAAGTCCCTGGCGCGGGTGCGAAGCCGGTCGAGGTGCAGCGCCGCGCCCTCGGTCGCGGTGATGATATAGGCCGCGGAACGCGCGCGCTCGGCTTCCGGGATCTCGATCTCGCCCGTGACGCCGAGCGCTTTAACGACGATTTCCATCGCCTCCTGGGTTTCGGGCGAGGCGCCTTTGCGGAAATAGCCGCCGGCGACCGCGATGCGCAACCCGTCGATTCCGCGGGCGAGCAACGGGGTCGCCGGTTGCCGCGGCCGGTCCGCACAGACCGGATCGTCGGGATCGGCGCCCTGCATGACGTCGTAGCTCAGGGCGAGGTCTGCCGTGTTTCGCGCGAACGGGCCGAGATGGTCGAACGCCGACACGAACGGAAACGTGCGCGCCCGCGACAGCCGCCCGTAGGTCGGCTTGAGGCCGAAAATGCCGCAGAACGACGAGGGCACGCGGATCGAGCCGTTGGTGTCGGAGCCGAGCGCCAGCGGTACGAGTCCGCCCGCGACCGCGCCGCCCGATCCGCCGGAGGAGCCGCCGGTCATGCGGCTCAGGTCATGCGGATTGCGCGAGGGGCCGTCGTGGACGTTTTCGCCAGTGAAGTCGTAGGCGTATTCGCCCATGTTGAGCGCGCCGACCAGCACGGCGCCGGCCGCCTCCAGCCGCTCGATCAGCGTTGCGTCGTGCACCGACGGCGCGTGGTTGCGGTTGATCTTCGAGCCCGCAAGCGTCGCAAGACCCGCGACGTCGAACAAATTCTTGACGGCAAACGGCACGCCGGCCAGCGGCCCAAGCGGTTTGCCGTCGCCGCGGGCCTGATCCAGCGCTTGGGCTTTCCTGCGCGCGCGGTCGGCGGTCACACCGGTGAAGGCGTTGAGCTTCGGATTGAGCTTGCCGATGCGGGTGAGCGCCGCCTCGGTCACCGAAATGGCGCTGCGCTCGCCGTCCGACACGGCGCGTGCGATATCCGAGGCGCTCGCCCAATCCATCCCGCGGCCTCAGGCTTCGAACACCGGCGCCGGATCGGTTTCGTCCGGAAGCGCGAAACTTGCGACCAGCGCGCCGTGGCGGAGCGAATCTTCAAGATGACTGTGCACCGTGGGCTGCCAGGCTTTGTCGATCTTGAGTCCCAGCGCGCGGGCGCCTGCGGCAATGAATTCGTCGAGCGAACCCGGCTGCGACGGCTTCGTAGACTTCTTAAAGGGCTTCGTGGCCCGTTTGACCGGTTTGGCAGCCTTGCGGGCCGGCTTGCGCAGCGCCCGCGCTTTTTTCGGACGCCGCGTCATGACCCGGCCGCCATCCGGCTGGCGCCCGCGTGCTCCGGTCCGAAGTCCGGATGCGGGATCGCCGCGAGCAGTTCGCGCGTGTAGTCGGCCTCGGGCGCGAACAGCACCCGGTCGGTCGGGCCTTCCTCGACGATCTTTCCGGCGCGCATCACGATGACGCGGTCGCACAAGAGCCGGACGACGTTGAGATCGTGCGACACGAACAGATAGCTCATGCCAAGCTGCTCTTTCAGGTCCTGGAGCAGGTTGAGGACCACCGCTTGCACCGAAACGTCGAGCGCCGCGGTCGGCTCGTCGAGAATGATCAGTTCGGGCTTCAGCGCGATGGCGCGGGCGATGCCGACGCGCGCCTTCTGTCCGCCGGAAAGCTGGTGCGGGAAACGGTCGAGCAGGTCCAGGGGAAGTCCCACCTGCGTGGCGAGCTCTTCACACCGCGCGCGGACGGCGCCGCTGCCCTTGATGTCGCTGAGCCGGAGGATCGGGTCGGCAATGGCGCGCGCCGCGGTGAAGCGCGGGTTGAGGCTGTCGGTCGGGTCCTGGAACACCATCTGGATGCGCTTGCGCAGCGGCAGCCTGGCGAACTGCTTGGCGGGGATTTCGCCGATGTTCTCGTCGTCGAACATGATCGTGCCGTCGGTCTTGTCGATCAGGCGCATGACCATGCTGGACGTGGTGGACTTGCCGCAGCCCGACTCGCCAACCAGGCCGACGCTCTCGCCGTGGTTGACATGGAAGCTGATGCTGTCCACCGCGCGGAACACGTCCGGCTCGGGGGCGGGCCCGCGGCGCAATGCCTTCCTGACCGCGCCGCCGAAGCCCTCGAGTCCCTTGCGCGGATATTCCTTGACCAGCTTGTCCACCTCGAGCAGCGGCTTGCGGTCGGCGACGTTGAGCTTGGCGACGGTTGCACCGGCCGGAACGTCCGTCTCCGGCAGCAGATCGCGAAGCGAAACGCCGGGCCGCGGCGTCGCGCGCATCAGCTTGCGCGTATACTGATGCGACGGTGCGGTGAAGATGGCCCGCGATGTAGCGGTTTCCACCACGCGTCCCTTTTCCATCACGACAACCCTGTCGCAATAGGTTGCGGCGAGGCCGAGATCGTGGGTGATCAGGATCGTCGACATGCCGCGCTCGCGGGTCAATTCCACGATCAGCTCCATCACCGTCTTCTGGGTGGTGACATCGAGACCGGTGGTCGGCTCGTCGGCGATCAGGAGCTGCGGGCGGCAGGCGAGCGCCAATGCGATGACGATGCGCTGGCACATGCCTCCGGAAAGCTCGAACGGATAGGCGTGGTAGCGCTCGCGCGGCCGCGCGATCCGAACCTGATCGAGCAGCTCGATCGCCTTTTCGGTGACCTCCGACGGCGCAGCCTTGACGTGCTCGAGCAGCAGATCCTCGATCTGATGCCCGACCTTGCGGATCGGATTGAGGGCGGCGCGCGGGTTCTGGAAGATCATCGAGATCTCACGGCCGCGCAGGCTGCGCATCTCGTCCTCGCCGGCGTTGCGCACGTCGATATTGGTGAACATGACCGAGCCGTCGGCGATCCGGCCGGCGCGGTCGAGAATGCGCATCACCGCATAGGAGGTGACGGATTTCCCTGAACCGGATTCGCCGACGATGCCGACGGTTTCGCCCTTGGCGATCGTGAGGTCCACATGCTGCACCGCCTTGACGATGCCGCGGCGGGTCGTGAACTCCACCGTCAGGTCGCGCACGTCGAGCAGCGGGATCGCGGTCATGATGGTCGCTCTCTCAAGTCCGCCGTTGAGGGTCGACGATGTCGCGCAGCCCGTCGCCGAGCAGGTTGAAGCAGAACACCGCGATCATCAGCGCGATGCCGGGAAAGAAGGCGATCCACCATTCGCCGGAAACCATGAAGGCCGCGCCTTCGGCGACCATGATGCCCCATTCGGCGGTCGGCGGTCGGACACCGAGACCGATGAAGGAAAGTCCCGCGGCGTTGAGGATGGCGTAGCCCATGGTCAGCGACATCTGCACGATCATGATCGGCATGATGTTCGGCAGCACGTGGCCGAGCAGGATGCGGAACTCGCCGTTGCCGGAAAGCCTTGCCGCCTGCACGAAGCCCGCGTCGCGCCGGACGTTGGCTTCGGCGCGCGCCACGCGGGCATAGAGCGGGAAGTTGACGATCGCGGTGGCGAGAATGATGTTCTGCACGGTGTTGCCGAGCGCCGCCACGATGCCCATCGCCAGCACGAACAGCGGGAACGCCATGATGGTGTCGGCGACGCGGCCGACGATGCGGTCGGTCCAGCCGCCGAAGAAGCCTGCTGCCACGCCGGCCAGCCCGCCCATCAGGAACACCAGCGCGACCGAGGCGATCGCGATGAAAAAGTCGAGCCGGGTCGCGACGATGACCCGGCTGAAAACGTCGCGGCCGAGCTGATCGGTGCCGAACCAGTGGGTCGCCGAGGGCGGCTTGAGCGCCACGGCGGTGTTGCTGGCCAGCGGATCGTGCGGGACGACGTAGGGCCCGAAAACCGCGGCAAACACGATCAGCGCAAACAGGGCGAACGCGAAGCCCGTGACCCTGTTTTCGGCGATGACATAGCGGCCGTGCCGCAGCAGCGCGACGAGGCCGCTCGTCGGGCGTGCGGACGCGCCGACGTCGCTCATGCCGGGCCTCCTTGCCTGCTTGTCCCGGACGCAGTGCAGCGTGAAACGCTGCACTGCAGATCCGGGACCGTTCCAGACACCGACTTCTCGACGGTCCCGGGTCTGCAGCGCATCGCAAAGAGGTGCTGCGCTGCGCCCGGGACACGGAGGGTGCCAATATCTCTCATGCTTCGAGCCTCACGCGCGGATCGATCAGGCCGTAAAGAATGTCGATGATGAGGTTGAGCGCGACGTACATCACCGCCATGGTCAGAACGAAGCCCTGCAGCGGCGCGAAGTCCGACGCGATCAGGGCTTCCACGGCAAACGAGCCGATGCCCGGCCAGGCGAACACCTTCTCGACCAGCACGTTGGCGCCGAGCAGAAACGAGAACACCATGCCCAGCGTGGTGACCACCGGGATCATGGCGTTGCGGAACGCGTAGGTGACGATCACCGTGTAGGGGGCCAGTCCGCTGGCGCGCGCGGTGCGGACGAAATCGGAGGCCAGCACCGCGAGCATCGACGCGCGCGTCATACGGGTGATCGGCGCCAGTGAGAAGATGGCGAGCGTCGTCGCCGGCAGCGTGAGCTGCTTGAGGCTCGACCAGAACACCTCGAGGTTTCCGGCAATCAGGCTGTCGATCAGATAGAAGCCCGTGACATGGGGCGGCGGACTGAAGAACACGTCGAGGCGCCCGAGCGGCGCGGGCGCCCAGCCCAGCAGATAGTAGAAGACATAGACCAGGATCAGGCCGGTGAAGAACACCGGCAATGACACGCCTGCGGTCGCGACGACGCGGCAGGTGTGGTCGACCAGCGAGCCGGGCCGCGTTGCCGCGACGATGCCGAGCGGCACAGCGATCATCATTGAAACCAGCAGTCCCAGCAGCGTCAGCTCCGCCGAAGCCGGCAACCTCGTCTTGATTTCCTTGCCGACCGGCTGGCCGGTGGTCAGCGATTGGCCAAGATCGCCGCGCGCCAGATCAGCGACGTAGTGGCCGAATTGCACGATCAGCGGCTTGTCGAGCCCGAGCTTCACCCGGATCTGCTCGATGGCTTCCTGGGTCGCGGCGGGGCCGGCGAAGTAGGCGGCGGGATCGCCGGGCAGCGCGCGGGTCAACAGGAACGTGACGATCACCACGCCGATCAGGCTTGGCACCGCGATCAGCGCCCGTCTGAAGATCATGCCAAGCATCCGCGCACTCCTTGCGTGACTGCGAATTCAACGTCTGGGTCGCCATGGCCGGACCAAAGAGGCGTTCGTGCGCCCTTGGTCCGGCCATCCGCGCTGCCGGCCGTGCGGCTCAAGCAGTGCGGACGCCTGCGCGATGTGCAGGCACGGCGAGCTCCAAAACCTAGCCTTTCACCAGGGCCCGATAGTCGAGCCGCCGATGGAACCAGTACTGATAGCCGGACACGTTCTTCTGCATCGCGACGTTCACGTACGGCTGGAACAGCGGGATGCGCGGGATGTCGGCGAAGGCGGTATCGACAAAGCCCTTCACGTCCTTGTCGTAGGCGGCCTTGTCGCCTTCGGCCGCGGCGGTCACCGCGCCATCGACGAATCCGTCCAGCGGCTTCGACTGATAGCTCATGGTGTTGAAGATCGAATTCTTGCCGTGATAGCACCAGATGAAGAAGTACTCGGGATAGTCGAGCCAACCCGAGAACACATTGGTGTAGAGCGGCAGAACCTTCTTGTTCAGCTCGGTGCGCCACGTCGCGCCGGGAATCTTGTTGATCGTGCACTTGATGCCGATCTGGGCGAGACTCTCCTGCACCAACACGCAGAGCGGCTCGTTGACGCCGGCAAATCCAAGATCGAACGACAGCGTGGTCTCGAAGCCGTTGGGATAGCCGGCCTCGGCCAGCAGCGCCTTGGCCTTGGCGATGTCGGTGTTGAATTTGGTCGGCTGCGGCCATGCCACCTCGGTCGCCTTGCCGGCGGGGGCGCCGAACATCGGCTTCGACAGGCCGAACAGCACCGCGTCCATGATCTTCTGGTACGGGACGGCGTAGGCCACCGCCTGCCGGACCTTGAGGTTGTCGAACGGCGGCTTGGTCACGTTCATGCCGAGGTACTGGATGCCGTTCGAGTACGGCGTCGAGATGATGTTGAGCTTGGGATGGCTCTTCAGCTCGACGAAGTCCTTGTTCGGCAGGTCGTACGAGATGTCGGCGTCGCCGCGCTCGAGCAGCGCGCGCCGGTTGCCGGCCGACGGCACCATGCGCCACACCACGCGCTTCACCTTGGGCAGCGGGCCGCCGGTCCACTTGTCGTTGCGTTCGAGGATGACTTCGGTGCCGGCGTTCCAGCTCACCACGCGATAGGCGCCGGAACCGGCGGTGTTCTGCTTGGTGTATTCCAGGCCCCACGGGTCTTTTTCCGTGGCGCTCTTCTTGACCAGTTCGGAGTTGTAGATCGCCGGAACGATCACCGCGAGATCGGGCACGGTCAGGCGGTCTTTGCGCAGGAAATCGACGCGCACGGTGTGATCGTCCACCACGACGAACTGCTCGGGCTTGGTCAGCGAGCCGGCGCCCATCTGGAAGGTCGGGAAGCCGCCGACGCTGACGGCGCGGTCGAGCGACCACTTCACGTCTTTCGCGGTGACCGGCGTGCCGTCGTGGAAGGTCGCGCTCTTCTTCAGCTTGAACGTCGCCGACATCGGCCCGACGTTCATGTCCTCGGCCAGTTCTCCCTTGAACTTGTCGCGGTCGTAGTAGGGAACGCCGTTGACCTCCTTCATCTCGTGGGTGATGAGGCGGTCGTAGCAGTTCCACGACACCTCGTAGCCCGGCACGTTGGTGCCGACGCCGTGAATGTCGATGTTGTTGGGGCCGCTTTCGGAAACGATCAGCAGCGTCTCCTGGCGCGACTGCGCTTTTGCCGGCGACCAGATGGCAGGTGCCGCAGCCATGCTGCCGGCGACCGCCGCGGTGGATTTCAGAAAGTCACGCCGTTTCATTGGAAGGTCCCCCGATGCTGCAAACACTGCCGGGTTTCCCTTCCGCAAAGGTCGTGCCAGTTCGCGCGCGAACCGGTCGGATCGCTAAGGCGCTGATTCCCTTGATCGCTTTCCGGAAAACGCCGCAAGCCGGCCGGACGAGGGGTTCGGCACCGCCGGATCGAATTGCATACAATAAGCCTTCCGGTGCCTAAATCTTAGGCGGTGCCGGTTATCAGCCGCGCAGCGCCTTGATGTCGAACGCCGCGACCGGTCGGTGGAAGCCCTTGAGCTCCAGCTCCCCGATCGAACTCGAATTCGGTGAGCGTCTCGACCGCGGTGTGGACCTTGCCGTCGACCAGGATCTGGCCGCTCTTGGCCTCGCCGCACAGCCGCGCCGCGAGGTTCACCACGCGGCCGATGGCGGTGTAATCGAAGCGGCCTTCGGAGCTGATCCGGCCGAGCGTGGCAAAGCCGTGCGCGATGCCCATGCCGAATCCGAGATCATGGCCGAGCTTTTTCCATTTCGTCGCCAGCACCATCACCCGGTTGCGCATCTCGACCGCCATCTTGATGGCGCGCTCGCACGGATCGGGGCAGGGGATCGGATCGTTGAACAGGATCATCAGCCCGTCGCCGGCAAAGCGTTCCAGCGTACCCTCGAAGCTGTTGATGAGCCCCGCAAGGCCGCCGTGATACTCGCGCAGCACGGCCATCACCTCTTCGGGCTCGGCGGTCTCGGCAAACGCCGTGAACCCGCGCAGATCGCAGAATACGATGGTGACCTCGCGGCGGTGGCTGTCGAGCAGCTTTTCGCCGCCCGAGGACAGCACCAGTTCGGCGATCTGCGGCGAAAGAAACCGCTTGAGCCCCGACATGCGCTCGATCTCGCCAAGCTGGTCGGCGACGCGCTGCTCGAGGTTCTTGTTCATCTCCGCGATCTGGTCGTGAAGCTGCTTCAGGCGCAGCACCGACTTCACCCGCGCCACCAGCGCGGTCTGGTCGATCGGCTTGGTGAGATATTCGTCGGCGCCGGCTTCAAGCCCTGCGACCACGTCCTTGGAATCCGCCTTCGCGGTGCAAAGGATGATCGGCGTGAACGGCATCGAAGGATCGTTCTTGATCCGCTTGCAGACCTCGATGCCGTCGATCTTCGGCATCATGATGTCGAGCAGGATCAGGTCCGGCAGGTGCTCCCTGGTCGCAGCCAGCGCTTCCTCGCCGTCGGCGGCCTGCTTGAGGTCGTAGCCCTGCGGACCCAGCCGCGCGAGCAGGATGTCGCGGTTGGTCTCGTTGTCGTCGACGATCAGGATGCGCGGCGGATTGTGCATGCTACGTCGCCCATGTGGTACGCCTCACCTCAGAGTTTCTTATTGATGAGTTACTTCGGCAGATACTCGCGGATCTTCGCCAGCAGTTGACGCGGGCTGTAAGGCTTCGTGACGTACGCGTCGCAGCCCGCTTCGCGCGCCTTGCCTTCGTCGCCCGACAGCGCATAGGACGTCACCACGATGATCGGGATGGCCTTGGTCGCGGGATCGGCCTTGATCCGGCGCGTCGCCTCGTAGCCGTCCATGATCGGCAGCTGGATGTCCATCAGGATCAGGTCGGGCTTGTGCTCGGTGACGGCGGTCAGCGCCTCCTGGCCGTTCTCCGCCTCGACCATCTCGTAGTCGACGCTCGCCAGCAGGTCGCGCAGGATCTGCCGGTTGTCTTCCTGGTCTTCGACCACAAGAATTTTGGTCATGGCTGCCTCGTTATCTGTTCAGCTTTGATCGGAAGCGTGAGTGAAAAAACCGAGCCCTGGCCGAGCCGGGATTCTACCCAAATCCGGCCGCCGTGCATCTCGACAATTCGCCGCGATATCGCCAGCCCCAGCCCGGTGCCGCCCTTGGCCTTGGTGATGGAGCTGTCGGCCTGGTGGAATTCCTGGAACAGCTTGCCCTGGTCGGCCTCGGAGATGCCGGGTCCGGTGTCGCGGACGGCGAGACTGTAGGAGCCGTTCTCGGCGGACGCCTTGATCGTCACCTCGCCCTGGTCGGTGAACTTGATCGCATTGCCGACCAGATTGAGCAGGACCTGCGTCAACCGGCGCTCGTCGCCACGGCCGGACGGCAGGTCCTTCGGCATCTCGACCTTGAAGGCGAGCTTCTTGCTGGCGGCCAGCGGCTCGACCGCGCTGTAGACGCCGTGCACCACGTCCCTGATCGAATAGCTGTCGAGGTTCAGCACCAGCTGCCCAGCCTCGATCTTGGAAAGGTCGAGCACGTCGTTGATCAGCCCGAGCAGGTGCTTGCCGTTGCGCTGGATGCGTTCCAGCACGGACTGCATCTTCTCGGGCGGCTCGCCATAGACGCTGTCCTGGATGAGCTCGGTATAGCCGAGGATGGCGTTGAGCGGCGTGCGCAGCTCGTGGCTCATGTTGGCAAGGAAGCGCGACTTGTGTTCGCTGGCCTCTTGGAGCTGACGGCTCTTGTCCTGGATTTCGTCGAACAGCCGCACGTTCTCGATCGCAATGACCGCCTGGTCGGCGAATGTTTGAACGAGCTCGATCTGCTTGTCCGTGAAAGGGCGCACCGCGGTTCGCGTCAGCGCAATCGCGCCGAGGACGTTGTCCTCGCGCATCAGCGGAACAACGAGGATACTCTGATATCCGCCGATTTTTCTCCATTGTTCCGCAATCGGCGAACTGGACCGACTGGCCGCGATATCGGGAATGTGAACGGTCTGACCTGTGCTGAGCGCACGAGAGAGGCCGGTGTCGTCATCAGCGTCGAACCGGCGGCCTCGCATGAACTGATCGAATTCCGGCGGGAAGCCAAAGCTGGCGACAAAGGGATAGTGATCATCCATGCGGCGGTGGATGCCCGCGCGGTCCGCCTCGCACAGTCGTGCCGCCGATGCGGTCAACGTATCGAGAACCGTCTGCAGGTCGAAGGTCGAGCGGCTGATGACCTTGAGCACGTCGGCGGTGGCTGTCTGCTGCTGCAGCGATTCAGAAAGGTCGTCGGTGCGCCGGCGCAGTTCGCTCAGCAGCCGCGTGTTCTCGATGGCGATCACCGCCTGCGCGGCGAAGTTCTGCACCAGCTCGATCTGCGTGTCGTTGAAAGGCAGTATCTCCTGCCGGTAGATCGCAATCGCGCCTATCAGGCGGTCTTCCTTGACCATCGGCACGAGCATCAGTGTCCTGGCACCGCCAAGGTCCGCCAGTGCGACGAATGGCGCAAATCCGCTGGTATATGCGTGTTCGTTCCGGATGTCGGCGATGTTCTCAAGCCGCTTCGTGCGTGCGAGTCGGCCCATCGGCACGTCCGGACCCGGATACATCACCTGATCGCGGGTTCGCTCCTCGATCAGCGCGGCGGGCACGTTGTAAAACGCCGTGCAGCGAAAGCCATCGCCTTCGGCTTGCCAAAGCATGCCGAATTTGGCTCCGCAGATGCGGGTGGCATTTTCCAGCATGGACTGGAACACCGGCTGCAGGTCGCCAGGCGAGCTTGAAATGACCTTGAGGACTTCGCTCGTCGCGGTCTGCTGCTCTAGCGACTCCGTCAGATCGTCGGTGCGCTGGCGGAGTTCGTTGAGCAGCCGCGTATTTTCGATGGCGATGACGGCCTGCGCGGCGAAGTTCGTCAGAAGCTCGATCTGCTTGTCGGTGAAGGACCGCACCTCCTTGCGGTAAATTCCGATGGCTCCGACGATCTCGGTTTCTTTGAGCAGCGGAACCGTCAGCAGCGTCCGCGCGCCGCCGAATTTGCAGATCGGCAACTCAGGCTCTTCCACCGCCATGTCCATGACCTGAACGGCCTGTCTGGTTTCGATGAGGCGATCGAGACTGGCGGCTCGCAGGCGATGGAGGCGAGGCTCCTTCTGGGTAAACTTCACGTATTCCGGCGGCGGATTGTGCAGCGCCACCCGCCGGACAAAGTCACCTTCCAGCAGCATCATGGAGCCGAACGAGGCTTCGCAAATTCGCGAGGCGTTCGCCAGCATGGACTCGAAGACCGGCTCCAATTCGCCGGGTGAACTCGAGATGACCTTGAGCACCTCGCTCGTGGCGGTCTGGCGATCCAGGGACTCGCGCAATTCGTTGAGGAGTCGAGTGTTCTCGATGGCGATCACGGCCTGAGCGGCGAAGTTCGTCACCAGTGCAATCTGCTTGTCGGTAAACGGTCGGACCTCCTGGCGGTAGATGATGAATGCGCCCACAAGACCGCTGTCCTTCCGCATGGGCACGGCGAGCAGCGAGCGCGCCCCGCCAAATCTGGCTGCGACCCCGGGGAGCGGCTCCGCCAGTTCGTCGGCGGTGTGAACGAGGTCGCCGGTGTCCAGCAGGCGGCGAAGCGGACTGCCAGGCGGCGCCATGTTCGGTCCGCGCTTCTCGAGGACATCCATCAGCGCGGCCGGAACGCCGTGCGTGGCAGCAAGCTGGAATGCTTTGCCATCATAAAGCCAGAGCACCCCGAACCTTGCCTCGCAGAGCCGGGTCGCGCTCTCCAGCATCGCTTGAAAAACCGGGACAAGGTCGCCGGGCGAGCGTGAGATGACCTTGAGCACTTCACTCGTCGCGGTCTGCTGCTCCAGCGACTCCGTGAGATCGTCGGTGCGCTGGCGCAGCTCGTTGAGCAGCCGCGTGTTCTCGATGGCGATCACCGCCTGGGCAGCAAAGCTCTGGACGAGTTCGATCTGCTTGGCGGTGAAAGGACGCACTTCGGTTCGGTAGATGATGAACGCGCCGACAAGCTCGCTCTCCTTGCGCAGCGGCACGGCAATCAGCGACCGCGCGCCGCCGTACTTGGCCGCGGGGCCGGGATTGATCTCGCCCGTTTCATCCTGAGTTTTGACAACCTCCTTCGACTGGATCAGCCGATGAAGAGGGGTGTCTGCAAGGGTGGGGTCACTGGCCGGTCGAAACGGCCCTTTCCGCAGGAATTTGGCATACGAGGCAGGCACATCGACCGAGGCGGTCGGATGGAATTCGCCGTCTCGATAGCGGTACAGCACCCCGAACTTGGCTTCGCAGAGCTTGATGGCGTTCTCCAGCATGGCCTGAAAAACCGGTGCAAGATCGCCCGGCGAGTTGGAGATGACCTTCAAGACTTCCGACGTCGCCGCCTGCTGGTCCAGTGCCTCTACCAGCGCGCGCTTGAGCGAAACGACGGTCTCGCTGTCTCGCGCCACGCGCGGGCGCGCACGGCCGGCCGGGCGGCGCGTGGCCGCCTTCCTTGCGCCGACCTTGGTCTTGCGCCGCCGCCTCTTCATGGCGTTATGCCTGCAATGTCACGATGCCTTCGCCTGCGCCGACGGCTGAACTTCGATCGGAAGTGAAAATTGAAACACCGAGCCGTGGCCAATCTCGGACTCCACCCACAGCCTCCCGCCATGCATCTCGACGATGCGCCGCGAGATCGACAGGCCAAGCCCGGTGCCGCCCTTCTTCTTGGTCGCGGAATTGTCGGCCTGCTGGAATTCCTCGAAGATCTTCGCCTGGTCGGCCTTGGAAATGCCAGGGCCGTTGTCCTGCACGGCAACCGTGAAGGTGCCGTTGGTGGCGCTCGCCTTGATGATCACGGCGCCGGTGTCGCTGAACTTGATGGCGTTGCCCACGAGATTGAGCACCACCTGGGTGAGCCGGCGCTCGTCGCCGTGGCCCTTCGGCATGTCGGGCTGCGCCTCCACCTTGAAGCCGAGCTTCTTGTCGTTGGCGAGCGGCTCGACCGCGCTGAACACGTTGTAGAGCACGTCCTTCATCGAATAGTCGGTGAGCGACAGCGTGAGCTGCCCCGCCTCGATCTTCGACAGGTCCAGCACGTCGTTGATCAGGCCGAGCAGGTGGCGGCCGTTGCTCTCGACCCGCTTCAGCACCGCCTGCGCCTTTTCCGGAACCTCGCCATAGATGCTGTCGAGGATCAGCTCCGTGTATCCGAGGATCGCGTTGAGCGGTGTGCGAAGCTCGTGGCTCATGTTGGCGAGGAACTGCGACTTGTGCTGGCTGGCGATCGCGAGCTGCTTGCCCTTTTCCTCGATCTCGTGGAACAGGTTGGCGTTCTGAATCGCCACCACCGACTGGTCGGCGAAGGTTTCCAGCAAATCGATGGTCGACTGCGGAAACTCGCCCGGCGCCTTCCGGCGCACCACCAGCGCGCCGACAATGTGGTCCGGACGCAGCAACGGCACGATCAGCAGCGCGCGGTAGCCCTCGCGCAGATTGATCTCGTTGACCGGCGCGGCCGGCTCAAGCGTGACATCCGCCACCTGGATCGGCTTTCTTTGCGTGGCCGCCGGCCCGATGTGCGCGTCGCCCGTGCCGATGTGCCGGTCGGTAAGCGCGATGATCATCTCGTCGCTCATGCCGTAGGTGGCGCGAAGCTTGAACTCCTGCCGCGCCTCGTCGAACACGTAGATCGCGCCGGCATCGGTGCGCGAAAGCTGCACCGCGCGCTGCGTGATGGTGGTCAGCACCTGCTCGAGATCGAGCGTCGAGTTGACCGCCTGCGACACCTCGCCAAGCGCGCGCAGCTCGCTCACCGATTGCCCGAGCTCGGCGGTGCGCTGCTCGACCTTGCTTTCCAGGTCGGCGTAGGATTCTTCGAGCCGCCCGGCCATGTCGTTGAACTGATCGGCCAGCGCCTCGAGTTCGTCGCCGGTCTTGATCGAGATGCGCTGCTCGAGATTGCCGGCGCCGATCTGCGCCGCGCCTTCGCGCAACTGCTGGATCGGGATGATCATCTTGCGCGCGAGCAGGAGGCCTGCGAGGAAGGCCAGCGCCAGGCCGCCGGCGAGCAGCCAGGCCGACCGCTTGATCGATTCGTAGAGCGGCGCGTAAGCCTCGTCGATCGGCAGCTCGACGAACATCAGCCAGCGCAGCGGCGGGATCGGCGCGTGCGCGGTCAGCACCTCGCGCCCCAGGATATCGTTGACGATCTCCACGCCCTGTCGCGAGACCCCGGATTCGTCGCGGGCGGTCTTGACGTAGTCGAGCCTGAACATGTCGGTGTTGCGCAGCACCAGGCTGATGTCGGGATGCGCGATCAGCCGGCCGCGGCTGTCGATGACGAAGGCCTGGCCCTTGTTGCCGACCTTGATCTGCGACACGACCTCCCAGATGAATTTCAGGTTCACCTCGGCGACGCTCACGCCCGCGTCGCGCCGCGCGCCCGCCATCGCGAGCGTCATGTAGGGCTCCGACTCGCGGCGGAAGTAGACCGGGCCATAGTAGATTTTCCTGGCCACGGCTTCGGTGAACTTCGGATCCTTGGAATAGTCGGTGCCGACGCCGACCGCGTCCATCGCCAGCCGCGACACCCGCAACTGCTCCTTGCCGCTGGCGTCGAGCTGCGCGAGCTCGGTGATCGCGGGAACCTGCCGCAACAGCCGGAGCGCGTCGAAGCGCCGCTGCTCCAGCGCGCTCGCCGTCCAGGGAAGCTGGGTGGTCCAGCCGATCTGGCCTTCGATGTCCTTGATGAACTGCCCGATCTTGCCGGCCGCGGCCTCCGCCTGCTCGCGCTGGATCCGGGTCAGGGCCTGCTTGTTCTCCTGGTAGGAGAACCAGATTTCGAACAGGCCGTTGGTGAGCAGCGCCACGCAGACCACGGCGACGAACAGGGCCACGTACTTGCGGAACAGCCGGCTGCCGACATGCGCCGCGGCGCCGCCCAGCATCCGGCCGATCCGGCCGGTCCGGGGCGGTGCCGTCGCGCTGGCGGCGTCGTTCGCGGTCATTCTCGTTCCCTGGTGGCCGGAAGCGGGGCGGGCTGCTGGATTGCAATCCGGCCGGAACCGGCGGCACCGGATAAGGCCCTGGAAAACCCCACTAAATTACACGACCCGTTAGCCACGACAAAAGGGTCGCGCCGGCCAAAACACTGATTTCACACGATACGGTTATGCTGGCGGTCGAAACCCAACCAGGAGGCGGGGCTTCTTGGGTTACCATAGCCGGTCCAGGTCCCGATACGGCCTGGATTTTGCAACGCATTTGGGCAGTTATCGGGTCAGTAACGGGCAGAAGAGCCAGCTTTCAGTATGTCAGTCCTCGTCGCTCTCCAGCACGTCACCCGCTATCGGTACGACCGTCCGGTCGGCCTTGGCCCGCAGATCGTCCGGCTGCGGCCCGCGCCGCACTGCCGGACCGCGATAAGGTCCTATTCGCTCAAGGTCACGCCCGCCGAACACTTTGTGAACTGGCTGCAGGATCCGAACGGCAACTGGCTTGCCCGCTTCGTGTTTCCCGAGCGCGCGACCGAATTCAGCATCACCGTCGATCTCCTGGCCGACATGTCGGTCATCAATCCGTTCGATTTTTTCGTCGACCCGTCGGCGGAGAATTTTCCGTTCGTCTATCCGGCCGAGTTCGACGAGGAGCTTGCTCCTTATCTGTCGCGGGAAGCACCCGGCCCGCTGCTGGCCGAGTATGTGAAATCGATCTCGCGCGAGCCGCAGAAGATCGTCGACTTCCTCGTCGCGCTCAATCAGCGGATCCAGCGTGACATCCGTTATCTCGTGCGGATGGATCCCGGCGTGCAGGCGCCGGAAGACACGCTGAAGCTCGCATCGGGCTCCTGCCGCGACACCGCGTGGCTGCTGGTGCAGATTTTCCGGCATCTCGGTCTCGCCGCGCGTTTCGTGTCGGGCTACCTCATCCAGCTTGTGCCCGACCTCAAGGCGCTCGACGGTCCGGCCGGATCGACGGCGGACTTCACCGATCTGCACGCCTGGACCGAAGTCTACATTCCGGGCGCCGGCTGGATCGGGCTCGACCCGACGTCGGGATTGTTCACCGGCGAGGGCCATTTGCCGCTCGCCGCCACGCCGCACTATCGCGCGGCCGCCCCGATCAGCGGCGGTGTCGATGCGGCCGGCGTCGAGTTCGAGTTTTCGATGAAGATCGATCGAGTCGACGAGAAGCCGCGCGTCACGTTTCCGTTTTCCGATGAAGCCTGGCATGCGCTCGATGCGCTGGGCGATCGCGTCGAGGCCGATCTCGCCGCGCAGGACGTCCGCCTCACCATGGGCGGCGAGCCGACCTTTGTGTCCATCGACGACTACCAGTCGGCGGAATGGAACATCGCGGCGGTTGGGCCGACCAAGCGCATCCTCGCCGACCAGTTGATCCGGCGCCTGCGCGACCGCTTTGCCCCCGGCGGGCTCATTCATCACGGGCAGGGCAAGTGGTATCCGGGCGAGCCGCTGCCGCGCTGGGCGTTCTCGCTATTCTGGCGGACCGACGGCAAGCCGATCTGGCAGGACGAAGCGCTGATCGTCACCGAGAAGCCGCTGAAGGCGGCCTCGGTCAACGACGCGCACTGGTTCACCGAGAGCCTCGCCGGCCGGCTCGGCATCGCCACCAACCATGTGTTGCCGGCCTTCGAGGATCCGGCCGAACGGATGCTGAAGGAGGGCGCGCTGCCCGCCAACATCGATCCCGCCGATCCGAAGATCGACGATCCGATCGAACGCGCACGCATCATGCGCGAGTACGAGCGGCATCTGTCGGTGCCGGCGGGCTATGTTCTGCCGGTGCAGCGCTGGACCGCACAGGCAGGCGGCGGCTGGATCAGCGAAGTGTGGCAGCTTCGCCGGCGGCGGCTGTTCCTGTTGCCCGGCGACTCGCCGGTCGGTTTCCGCTTGCCGCTCAATTCGCTGCCCTATGTTGCGCCGGCCGACGAGCCGCGTCTGGTGCCCGCCGATCCGTTCGCGGAGCGCGAGGCCTTGCCCGATCCGCAACAGTTCGTCCGCTCCTACGCGACCAACGGTGGCGGTTACGCGCCGCCGCCGGTGCCGTCCGGATATGACGTTGCGCCGATGGCGCAGTCGGCAACCGCATCGATCCCGGTGCGCACCGCGCTTGTGGTCGAGCCGCGCGACGGCAGGCTCTGCGTGTTCATGCCGCCGACCGAACGGCTCGAGGACTATCTGGAGCTGCTGGCTGCGGTCGAGGCGACCGCGCACGATCTCAATCTGCCGGTTCACGTCGAAGGCTACCTGCCGCCGCACGATCCGCGGCTGCGCGTCATCAAGGTGACGCCCGATCCCGGCGTCATCGAGGTCAACGTGCATCCGGCGGGATCCTGGCGCGAGGCCGTCGATATCACGCGTGGCCTCTACGAGGAGGCCCGCCTCACGCGGCTCGGCGCCGACAAGTTTATGATCGACGGCCGCCACACCGGCACCGGCGGCGGAAACCATGTGGTGCTGGGCGGCGCCACTGCAGCGGACAGCCCGTTCCTGCGGCGGCCCGACGTGCTGAAAAGCCTCATCATCTATTTCCTGCGGCACCCGTCGCTGTCGTACCTGTTCTCCGGGCTGTTCGTCGGCCCGACCAGCCAGGCGCCGCGTCTTGACGAGGCGCGGCACGACGTCCTCCACGAACTCGACATCGCGCTTGCGCAGGTGCCGCCGCCGGGTCAGGGCGAAGCGCCGCGCCCGTGGCTGATCGACCGGCTGCTGCGCAATCTCCTGGTCGACGTCTCCGGCAACACCCATCGCACCGAGATCTGCATCGACAAGCTGTTCTCGCCGGACGGGCCGACCGGCCGGCTGGGGCTGGTCGAATTCCGCTCCTTCGAGATGCCGCCCGATGCGCGCATGAGCCTCGCCCAGCAGGGGTTGCTGCGCGCGCTGCTCGCGTGGTTCTGGCGCGAGCCGCAGCGCGGCGCGTTGCCGCGCTGGGGCACGGCGCTGCACGATCGCTTCATGCTCGGACATTTCGTCTGGCAGGATTTCCTCGGCGTGCTCGACGATCTTCGCCACGCCGGCTACCCGTTCGATCCGGTGTGGTTCGAGGCGCAACGCGAATTCCGCTTCCCGTTCTACGGCGCGATCAGCCACGGCGGCGTGCAGGTCGAGGTTCGCCACGCGCTCGAGCCCTGGCACGTGCTCGGCGAAGAGAGTTCGGGCGGCGGCACCGCGCGCTTTGTCGACTCCTCGGTCGAGCGGCTGCAGATCCGCGCCGAAGGGTTCAATCCGGCCCGCCATGTCATTGCCTGCAACGGCCGCCGCATGCCGATGACCAGCACCGGCCGCTCCGGTGAGTATGTCGCGGGCGTGCGCTTCAAGGCCTGGAAGCTTGAATCCGCGCTGCAGCCCAACATCGCCGTCCACTCGCCGCTGACCTTCGACATCTATGACGGCTGGAACGGCCGCTCGCTCGGCGGCTGCGTCTATCATGTGTCGCATCCCGGCGGCCTCGCCTACGAGACCTTCCCGGTCAATGCCTACGAGGCGCAGGCGCGCCGGCTCACGCGATTCGAGACCAGGGGCCACACGCCCGGGAATTTCGCAATTCCGGCGGAAGAGCGCTCGCTCGAATATCCCATGACGCTCGACCTGCGGCGTCCGACTCAGATTTGATGGTCCGCATGGCCCAGCCGGACAGCGCCAGACAGGGGAGCCCCGATTTCGGACCGCTTCTGGCGGGCTATCACTGCCTGTTTCCGCGCGTCTTCGACGAGATGATGGACCACGACGGCCAGGTGCGCGAGCACTGGCGGCCGTTTCTGCGCATGCTCGCGGCGCTCGGGCCCGAGGAGGTCAATCGCCGCTTTGCCGCGGCCGACCGGCACCTTCGCGATTCCGGCGTGTTCTATCGCGTCTATGAGGACCCCGCGGGCGCGGTGCGGCCGTGGCCGCTGAGCCACGTGCCGCTGCTGATCGACGGCACCGAATGGCAGGAGCTGCAGGCGGGTCTGATCCAGCGCGCGCGCCTGCTCGAAGCGATCCTCGCCGACATCTACGGTCCGGCCAATCTCGTGCGCGAAGGACGGCTTCCCGCCGCGGTGGTCGCGGGCAATCCCGAATTCCTGCGGCCGATGGTCGGCGTCACGCCGCCCGGCGGCGCGCATCTGCGGTTCTACGCAGTCGACGTCGGCCGCTCGCCCGGCGGGCGCTGGTGGGTGCTGGGCGACCGCACCCAGGCGCCGTCCGGCGCGGGCTTTGCGCTGGAAAATCGCCTGGCGCTGTCGCGCGCCATGCCGGATATCTACAGCGCGCTTCGCGTCGAGCGCGTCGCGCCGTTCTTCCAGGCGTTCCAGGCCTCGCTGTCGGCGCTCAACCGCCGCGACGACTCGCCGATCTGCGTGCTCACGCCAGGGCCGCTGAACGAAACCTATTTCGAGCACGCTTATCTCGCGCGCTATCTTGGCCTCCTGCTGGTCGAAGGCGAAGACCTCACGGTGCAGGACGACGGCGTCTTCATCCGCACCGTGTCCGGCCTCAAGCGCGCCGAGGTGCTGCTGCGCCGCCTCGACTCCGATTTCGCCGATCCGCTCGAACTGTCGGCACGCTCGCGGCTCGGCGTGCCGGGGCTGGTGCAGGCGATCCGCGACGGCACCGTGGCAATGGCGAATTCGCTCGGCTCGGGCGTCGTCGAGGCGCATTCCATGCTGAGCTTCCTGCCGGCGCTCGCGCCCGCGGTGCTGGGCGAGGAGCTGGCGCTGCCCAACATCGCAACCTGGTGGCTCGGCGACCCTTCGGTCCGCGCCGACGTGCTGAACCGCTTCGACGACCTGGTGATCGCGTCCGCGTTCTCCGGCGACATCCCGGCCCACGTCGAGCGCCGCACCGTGATCGGCAAGGACCTCGATCCGAAGGTGCGCGCCAGCTTCATGGAGGCGATTGCCCGCCGCGGCGTCGACTATGTGGCGCAGGAGGCCGTGACGCTGTCGACCACGCCGGTCTGGGAAAACGGACAATTGGTGCCGCGGCCGTTCATCCTGCGGCTGCTGCTCGCCAAGACCGACGACGGCTGGCGCGTGATGCCCGGCGGCTTCGTGCGGATCGCCGACGACCTCGACGCCCGTGCGGTCAGCCTGCAACAGGGCGGACGCACCGCCGACGCCTGGATCCTGTCGGACAAGCCGGTGGCCCAGACCACGCTGCTGCCCGCGCCGGACCGCATCACCATCAACCGCACCACCGGCGCGCTGCCGAGCCGGGCCGCGGCCAACCTGTTCTGGCTCGGCCGCTATGTCGAGCGCGCCGAGGCGACGCTCCGCATGGTGCGCGCGCTGGTCAACCGCGCCTCCGAGATCGGCCCGGGCGCGGCCGAACTCAACGGCGACATCGCAGGCCTGTTGCGCACCTGGGACGCGGTGCCGGAGGATTTTATCAGCGCGCGGCCGGCCCTGGTCGCGTTCTCGGCGTTGCAGCAGCGCGAGCTGTCCGGCGCGCTGCCCATGCTCGCGGGCTCGGCGCAGTCGGCGGCGTCTGCGATCCGCGACCGCTTCTCGCCGGACGCCTGGCGGGCGCTGACCGACATGGTCGAGATGATCCGCGCGCCGTTCGATCAGGGCCCGAGCGAAAGCGCGATCTTCGACCGCGTCAACGCCGTGCTTCGCATCATCGCCTCGTTCTCCGGGCTTGCGCAGGAGAACATGAGCCAGTTGGCCGGATGGCGGTTCCTGGAGCTCGGCCGGCGCATCGAGCGGACCCTCGCGACCTGCCGTTTCATGCGGCAATTCGCGTTCGGCACGCCCGCCGACGGATCGCTCGACGTGTTGCTGGAGCTTGCCGACAGCCAGATCACCTACCGGCTGCGCTATGTCATGGTGGCGGCGCGCGCGCCGGTGATCGACCTCGTCGCGCTCGACCCCGCCAATCCACGCTCCGTCGTGTACCAATTGTCCCGGATCGAGGCGCATCTCGCAGCGCTTCCCAAGCGCGACGACGGCCGCCTGTCGCCGCCGGAGCAGATCGCCGCGGCGCTGACGACGAAACTGCGCACCGCGGACGTCGGCACGATCGGCGAGAACACCTTGCTCGACGCGGAAGCCGCGCTGATGAAGTTGTCCGACGTCATCGCGTCGAGCTATTTCACCACCCAGGCGCGCTCCGAAGCGCAGCATGAGGCGCTGGGATGATCTACGACGTCCGCCAGTCGACCATCTATCACTATGCGTCGCCGGTTGCGGTCGCGAGCCACGTGCTGCGCCTGACGCCGATCGACCGGCCGCACCAGCGCGTCCATGCTGCCTCGCTCGAAGTCTCTCCCTATCCGGTCGAGCGCCGCGAACGGCGCGATTTCTTCGGCAACCGCATCACCACCGTCATGCTCAACCAGCCGCACGACACCTTGAAGGTGAGGGTGATGGCGCGGATCGCGGTCGAGCACGGCGAAGCGGCCGATCCGCTTGCGACGCCGCCCTGGGAAGAGGTGAGGGCCGCCGCCTATGCCAGCGCGGATCTTTCGCCGCAGTCGCCGTCGCACTACCTGTTTCCCAGCCGCCAGGTTTCGCTCGATCCGGAGATTCGCGACTACGCGGCCTCGAGCTTCACGGCGGGACGTCCGGTGCTGGACGGCGCCATCGACCTGATGAACCGCATCAAGGCGGAGTTCGTCTACGAGATCGGCGCCACCACCGCGACGACCACGGCGCCGATGTCCTTCGCGCTCCGCCGCGGCGTGTGCCAGGACTTCTCGCACATCATGATCTCGGGCATGCGTTCGCTCGGCCTGCCCGCGGCCTATGTCAGCGGCTACCTGCGCACCGCGCAACGACCGGGCGAAGCCCGCCTCGAAGGCGCGGACGCCATGCATGCATGGATGATCGCCTGGTGCGGCGACGAGGCGGGCTGGATCGGGCTCGATCCGACCAACGCCATGCCGGCCGGCAACGATCATATCGTGCTGGCGATCGGCCGCGACTATGCCGACGTGGCGCCGGTGGACGGCGTCATCGTCGCCTCGGGCGGACAGCGCATCGAGGTGTCGGTCCAGGTGATCCCGGTTGAATCGCCGTCCGCCGGGACGTCTCCGGCGCCCGCCGGCTGACGTCGTTTCACAGAAATGTTGCAGACTGGAATTGATCCAGCAGGATCGAAGCTGTTGCATCGTCGGTGGTGATCTCCCTCTCCCCAGCGGGGAGAGGGTCGGGGTGAGGGGGAACAGCTCGGTTCAACCGGGATGATCCCCGACACTTCAGACCGGCATGATCCCCGACAGTTTTGTGGGGTCCGGTTCGCGAGGCCCCTCGCGTGGCGGAGCGAACCGGACGAACCGACCCCGGCGATCAATCAAACCGATATCCAGGTCGCAGAAACGAACGACATGGTCGCCGGTCTCCAACTCGGCAATACCGACGAGCTCGCCTATCAGCGTTTCGCTGACGAAGAGAAGTTCGCCCTGCCACATGATCTCGCCGTTGCTGCGCACACGGCGGACTTGGTGATCGGCGTCATACCAAGGGTCTTTAAGACTTTCCGGCATGGCACGCGGCGAAGCGGTATAGAGCTCGGCCGGCCGGCGTTGATCGAGCGCTTCGTGCGGCCGCTCCTCGTTGTAGTGGCGACGGAACGCATCGAAGCGGAGCTGCTGCTCGGAAGCATTGTGTGCCGCAGGCCGCGAGGTCTGCGCCTTGAGCGTACGATGCATGCGCTCATGCCGGCCATTCTCTTGCGGCGAGGCCGGACGAATGAAGTGCGGTTCGATTCCGAGCTTGAGCCACCAAGCCGACAGCTTGGTCAGCCCTCCTGGCCCGCGCGAGCCGAACGGCGACCCATTGTCGCAGCGGATCGCAAGCGGCAATCCGTACTCGCGAAAGGCCTTTGTAAAATATGGGCGGACGCCCTCTATTGTGGGAGCGGTAATCCGCACTTCGATCAGAAACCGACTGTGGCTGTCTGTGACCGTCAGGGGATCAATCCGCTGGTGGTCACGAGTTCGGAACCAGCCTTTAAAGTCGGCAGCCCATTCGTCGTTGACGGACGTTGCAGGCGTGCATGGCCGCTGCTGATCAAGCGGTCGGCGGCGACGCTTGATGGGAGCCACCAAACCGGCTTGCTTGAGAAGCTCTCCTATGGTCGAGGCCGCAGGCCAAGCCATCTCCGGCGCTTCGCGCTCGAGCACCGCAAGCAGCTTGCGGGGGCCCAGATAGGGAAAACGTTGCCTCGCCGCGATCACCTTCTCGGCGATCGCTCCGGCAGTCGTCTGCGAACAATGCAGCGGCGCATGCGAGCGGTCCTTGAACCATTCCGGATCGCCGGACGCCTTCCGGCTGCGCCATTCGTAGAACGTATCCCGGCAAATCCCATAGCGTCGGCAAAGCTCCGATACTCTCCAGTTCCCCGTTTCGTATTCCGACAGCATCCGGATGCGCTGCTCCATCCGACAGGTCTCCTCGAACGGCATCGGTGGGTCCTCCCTCCGATGCAGATTGCAAGAAACTGTCGGGAATCATCCCGGTCTAAACTGTCGAGGATCTACCCGGTCTGTACCCTCTCTCGATAGACCGTACCCCCCTCACCCGCCGCGCTTCGCGCGTCGACCTCTCCCCATGGGAGAGGTGAACGGAGCAAGCGGCGGGTCTGTGCTATCAGTACAGCGCGCAGTAAGCCCAGGAGATTCTGATTGTCTGACACACAGGTTCTGATCGTCGGCGCAGGCCCCGTCGGCCTGACGCTTGCCATCGATCTCGGTCAGCGCGGCATCAGATGCACGCTGATCGAGCGGAAGGACAAGCCGGCGTTCCTGCCGAAAATGGAACGCATCAATGCGCGGACCATGGAAATCTACCGGCGCATGGGCCTGTCGAACAAGATCCGCGCCGCGGGCCTGCGCCGCGACATTCCGATGGATGTCTACATTATTCTCAATCTCACCCGCCCGCCGCTGTTGCGGCTGCCGTACCCTTCCGTGGCCGAGGCGGAAGCGGACATCCGCGCCACCTATGACGGCAGCGTTCCGCTGGAGCCTTACCAGCTCATTTCGCAATACACGCTCGAGCCGCTGCTGAAGGCCGAGGGCGAGGCGCTGTCGTCCGTGACCATGCACTGGTCGACCGAGTATGTGTCGCACGAGGAGACCGCCGGCGGCGTCACCGTCACCGTGCGCTCCGCCGACGGCAGGACCCGCGCCATAAGCTGCGATTATCTCGCCGGCTGCGACGGCGGCACCAGCGCGGTGCGCCAGGCGCTCGGCATCAGGCTGCGCGGCGAGGCGAACATGCTGGCGCTGCGCCAGGCGCTCTACCGCTGCGACGAACTGTTCGACAAAATTCCGATCGGCAACGGCCCGGGACGCGGCCGCCACTATCACGTGGCCGAACAGAACGCGAGCTTCCTGCTGATGCAGGACTCGACGAAGCACTGGACCCTGCATGCGACCGCCGACACCGACGGGGAGATGAACCGGCAGTTCGAGAAGATCGTCGGTATTCCGGTGAAATACGAGATGCTGTCATGCAATCCATGGCGGCAGAACCTGCTGCTGGCCGAGCAGTACGGCAAAGGCCGCGTGTTCCTCGCCGGCGATGCGGTGCACCTCGTCATCCCGACCGGCGGCCTCGGCATGAACTCCGGCGTCGGCGACGCGATCGATCTCGGCTGGAAGCTTGCCGCGACGCTCGAGGGCTGGGGCGGGCCGACGCTGCTGCAATCCTACGAGGTCGAGCGGCGGCAGATCGGCGACCGCAACGTCGGCGCCTCGCGCTACGCCAACCTCGGCCGGCGCAAGTGGCGCTCGATGTGGCGGCCCGACATCGAGGACGACACGCCGGCCGGCCGGAAAACCCGCGATACGCTGGCCGCGGTCGCCGATGTCGAGCAGCGCAAGAGCAACGAGATGATCGGCGCCGAGCTCGGCTACCGCTATGTCGGCTCGCCGGTGATCTGCGACGTGCCGGGCGGACCCGAGCATCTGTTCCGCACCTACGAGCCGACCACCTGGCCGGGCGCGCGGCTGCCGCATGTCTGGCTCAACGACGGCACGGCGATTCAGGACCGCATCCCGCAGGACGGCTTCACGATCCTGCGGCTGAACCGGAACGGCGCCGACGCGGCGCCTCTGGCCGCGGCGCTCCGCGAGCACAAGGCGCCAGTCGGCGTCCTTGAGATCCCGGACCAGATTGCGCGCGATATCTACGGACACGACCTGCTGCTGCTGCGTCCCGACCTGCACGTGGTATGGCGGGGCAACAGCCTTGCCGATGTCGTGGAAATCGCCGCGACTGCGACCGGGCACCGCCAGTCCGTATTGTCCTGAATCGCCGGGCCGCAGGCGTTCAGCCGTCGTCGCGCTCCTTGATCCAGGCGACCGCCAGCTCCCAGATCACGGCAAGAACGATCGGGCCGAGAAACAGCCCGGTGATCCCGTAGGAAAGGACGCCGCCGATCACCCCGATCAGAATGACGAGCATCGGCGTATCCAGCCCGCGTCCCATCACGAGCGGCCGCAGGATGTTGTCCATCAGGCTGACCGGGATCATGTAGACCGTGAACAACAGGGCCGGCGTCGTCTCCATCGAAAACCAGCTCCAGATGATCAGCGGGATGATGATGATCGAGGGGCCGACCTGAACGATGCCGAGGATGAGGGCGGCGGATGTGAGCAGGCTCGCGCCGGGAATTCCGGCCACCATGAAACCGATGCCCGCGCAGAAAGCCTGCAATGCCGAAATGCCGATCACGCCGCGCGAAACGGTGCGGATCGTCGCGCCGGCGAGATCGACGAATTGCTCGCCGCGGCCCGCCGCGAGCTTGCGCGAGAAGCTTCGCATGGTCCCGGCGAGCGATGGCGCCGGCGCAAACAGAAAACCGGCAACCAGGAGTGCAATGATAAACTTGATCGTTCCCGTGCCTGCGTCGGCGGCGATGTGCAGCAGCGCGCTTCCGACCGGCTTGAGATGCGGCGCGACCCTGGCCAGCGCCTCGCGAAGATTGCTCGAAGCCAGATCCCAGAACTGGTAGATCGGCTCGCCGACCACCGGCCAGGCCCTGATGGCTTCGGGCGGCCGCGGCAGGACCAGCGTCGACAGGTCGAGGCGCGCGGACAGCGCGCCGACGCTGTCGATCAGGCCCAGCACCAGCCACGTTGCGGGGCCGATCACGATCAGGAAGCTGATGAACGTGAGCAGCACGGCCGCCAGCCGCCGCCGTCCGCCCAGGTGCCGCACCATCCGGTCGTAGGCCGGATAAAGCGCAACGGTCAGCACAACGGCCCAGATGGCAATGGTGATGAATGGACGGATCAGGGTGAAGGACAGGTAGAGCAGCAGAGCGAGGACGGCGAGCCTGATGGACACCTCGATCCAGGTCGAGGTCGGATCCGGGCGGCCGTTCGGATCGTCGCCGACGCCTGGCATGGACCTGTCCCCCCACTGCCGCCTGTGCCTGGAAAGCAGGAGACTGTAGCAGGCCGCCAAATTCCGCGCATTACACTTGGGTTCAGGCCGATGTGAGAATTCGGATGACGTTGCGGGCCGCGACACCAGGCCGTGTGGTCATGAATTCGCGATGTCCGCTGCGCGGCTGAAAGCGGGCGTGGGCATCGAGATGCCGCGGCGTCCGCCAAGTGCCATGTGCGGACAGCTCAACTTGATCGGCCGGTTGCGTCAGATGCGCCTGCCGTTGACTTTCGAGTGGCCTGCACGCGCAGAGGCCGGAGCTTTGCTCGGCCATGGGCCGAGGGTCGAGATCATGGACCGGCAAGTGCCGCCCCGATTGACAAGTTATTGCGGGGGGCTCACCGCGCGATCTGCCGATTTTGGATTGGTTGTTAATCTCAAGACTGCAAGTGCAATTGGGCTGACGATCCCACCTGCTCTCCTGCTGCGGGCCGACAAGGTAATCGAATAGCGGCATCGGTGTCCGTTTCTGGCACGTTCCCGACGTCCAGCGATGTCTGCTGTTCGGTCGCGATGGGGAGAACAGCGGACGTGGCCCGGATAGGCCAAAATCGACGCGAATGCCCCAATGCGGACGTTGGCCATCGTTCTAACTGTGTCTCAACTCCTCCGCATGCTAGTGGTCTGATTTCATTCGGACGATTCCCAAACCGTCCGAAGCAGTTCAATCTCTCGGCATGAGAGCAGGAATTGTTGTCAACGTCACGCGCGACGACCGCCGCCGTCTTGAGGCGGTGGTTGCGGATCGCAGCGCGCCGCAGAAGCACGTTTGGCGCGCTAACATTATCCTCGCCACCGCGGACGGCTGCGGCACCGCCGAAATCATGCGCCGCTCCGGGAAGGCCAAGCCGGTGGTATGGACCTGGCAGGCACGGTTCATGGCGGAGGGCGTCGAGGGGCTATTGCGCGACAAGACGCGCAAGCCCGGCAAGCCCCCGCTGTCGCCCGAGACTGTGCAGCGGGTGGTCGATTTGGCGTTGGGGCCACCGCCCGGGGAGGCAACCCACTGGACCGGCCGGGAACTGGCCAAGGCGGCCGGGGTAAGCCTGCGCTCGGTGCAACGCATTCTGGAGGCTCACCAGCTTGCGCCGCACCGCATCCGGACATTCAAGCTGTCGAACGATCCGGAGTTTGCCGACAAGCTCAGAGACATCGTCGGCCTTTATGTCGATCCTCCCGCCCACGCCGTCGTCCTCTCGGTGGATGAGAAGAGCCAAATCCAGGCGCTCGACCGCACCCAGCCTGGTCTGCCGATGAAGAAAGGCCGCGCCGGGACCATGACCCACGACTACAAACGCCACGGCACAACGACGCTCTTCGCCGCCCTAAACGTCCTCGACGGCACTGTTATCGGCCGCAACATGCAGCGCCACCGGCACCAGGAGTTCATCCGCTTTCTCAACACCGTCGAGGCGCAGGTGCCGGCACGAAAGTCGATCCACGCCATCATCGACAACTATGCGACTCACAAACATCCCAAGGTGCAAAAATGGCTGGCCCGGCATCCGCGCTGGACATTCCACTTCACACCCACCTCGGCGTCCTGGCTCAATGCCGTTGAAGGCTTCTTCTCCAAGCTCACGCGCCGGCGCCTCAAGCGCGGTGTGTTCCGGTCGGTTGCCGAACTTCAGACCGCGATCAACCGCTTCGTCGCAGAGACAAACTCCGATCCAAAACCCTTCGTCTGGACCGCCAATCCAAAACACATCCTCGCCGCTGTCAAACGAGGGAAGGAAAAGTTAGAGTCGATCCACTAGTTTGAGCACTGCCTGAAGCCGCGCGGCGGAGGCGCGTCATGGATCGATCGTTGTTCCTCGCCAAGCTCATGGGACCGACATTTGCCGTGATCGCGCTCGGTATGCTGATCAATCTCAGCATGTACGAAAGCATGATCGCGGAGGCGCTGCACACCGGCGTCCTGTTCTATCTGTCCGGCCTGCTTTCGTTACTCGCCGGCCTCGCGATTATTAATCTGCACAATACGTGGTGCGCTGACTGGCGCGTCATTGTCACAGTTCTGGGTTGGCTCATGACGATCGGCGGCGTCATTCGCATCATCGCACCGCAAGCAGCGATTGCGTTTGGTTCGACCGTCTATGGCGGCCGCACCTCTACCATCATCGCTGCGTTGATCGTCGGCGCACTGGGCGCTTTCCTGAGCTTCAAAGGCTACAGGCGGCGCGCCTGAGGGGCCTGAATTGACCGCTTGATGCTGCCCGGTCTTGAGCGCGGAGACGGAAAATGATGCGGCTTTGGCACCTTTTGCAGCGATACAGGCGATATAGAAAGCAAGCACTGTGGATTGTGCCATTCACCGCAATAATCCTTGAACAGATCGTGTATCGCCTTCTGCATGTGCTTGATGACTGGCTCGGCTGGCAACTCCAGCGCTTTTCCGCCGCTGGCGCACAGGCCTTGCTCGAGGCCATCACCACAATGACCTTGTCGTTTATTGTCTTCACATTGGGTCGCTGCTCGTTGCAATTCAGGTGGCCGGTGGCCAGCTGACACCGCGTATTATTGCCACCACCTTGCTGCGGGACAACGTCGTCAGATACACCGTCGGACTGTTCGTTTTCTCCCTGCTGTTTGCGATTTCCGCTCTCAACCGAATAAGGGGGACCGGCGACCAACTGGTGCTCGTTGTGGCCGGGCTGCTCGGCCTGCTCTCGATTGCGGCCTTTCTCTACTTGATCGATTATGCGGCGCGACTGCTGCGGCCCGTCAGCATTCTGTCCCGGGTCGGCGAAGATGGCCTTGCCGTGATCGAGGCTGTTTATCCTCAGCCGATCCAAGGTCCATCGCTGCCGCACGTCGCGCCTGAGACTGCCGGGATGCCTTCCCGGATCGTTTATCATTCCGGTCGATCCGAGGTCATCCTGTCGGTGAACATAGGGATGCTTTTGCAGGAATCGCAGAAAGCGAATGCCGTCGTCCAGCTCATTCCCGTGGTCGGCGACTTCGTCGCCAAGGACGAACCACTGTTTGCGCTATACGGCAGCGTTTCCGCACTCGACGAGAATATGCTGGTTTCTTCTGTCAACTTCGGAATCGAACGTACGCTGGAGCAGGATCCAACTTTTGCAATCCGGATTATCCTCGATATCGCATTGAAAGCGCTCTCGCCGGCAATCAATGATCCGACGACGGCCGTGCTGGCAATCGACCAGCTTCATCGCTTGCTCCGGAGCGTCGGCAAGCGAAACCTGCGAACCGACAATACAACCGACGAATCGGGAAAGCTCCGGGTCATCATCCGTACACCCAACTGGGAGGATTTCGTGAATCTGGCCTGCACCGAACTGCGGCGTTACGGTGCGGATAGCATTCAGGTTGTACGGCGGCTGCGTGCAATGATTGAAAACCTGATCCGCACCTTGCCCGAAGATCGTCACGCGGCGCTTCAGGCCCAGCTCGCTCTGCTCGATCACGCAATCAAGGCTATATACATTATTCCGGAGGAATTGGTACTCGCTCGGGCAACTGATTCACAGGGGCTCGGCGGGACCCCGATTTGAAGCAGGCAGCCGGCGTCATCAGGCACGTGAAGACCGCGCGAGGCGGTCCTCTGTTCTGGTAACGACATCCAACGAATGTCCGCTACGGCCTCAGAACCGACATCGTGCGTTGATGAGCGCACAGCCTAATCCGTCCGCCAGCGGCCGAAATGCACCTCGGCTCGGCGCACGATCTCGTTGAGCACGATCGCCATCGCGGCCAGCACCGATATGAGACCGAGCAGCTTGGTCGGGTCGAAGTTCTGGGTGAACAGTTGCGTGAAATAGCCGATGCCGGCCGTGCTCGGCTTGTTCGATGAAAAGGCCCCGCCGTAGCGGGGCCTTTTTGTTACTTCTTTTTGTCGTCCGCATGTCCGGGAGCGTAGCCCGAGGCACCTGTTGTGCCTTTCACGGAACCCTTGTCCTGCATCTTCTGGCCCGGAGCGTAACCCGAAGCCCCCGTGGTTCCCTTCACCGAGCCCCTATCCTGCATTTGCTGGCCGGGAGCCTTGTCTTTCGGCTCGGGCCGCGATGGCCTGGCCTGTGACGAGGGCTGAAATCACGATAACTGCGGTTGCAAGTTTCATGTGGTCTCCTCTGTTTCCCTGACCAAAACACCCGAGAGAGCGCATCGTTCCTAACAAACGTCCAATACGAACCCACGGAGGGGGACACCGTGAATTGATGCGTGCACGGTCTAATCGGTCCGCCAGCGGCCGAAATGCACCTCGGCGCGGCGCACGATCTCGTTGAGCACGATCGCCATCGCGGCCAGCACCGATATGAGGCCGAGGAGCTTGGTCGGGTCGAAATTCTGGGTGAACAGCTGCGTGAAATAGCCGATGCCGGCGGTGGACACGTAAAGCTCCGCCAGCAGCACGCCGAGCAGCACGCCGGTCATGCCGAGCCGCATCCCGGCAAAGAAGCTTGGGATCATGTGCGGGAAGATCACCCAGCGGAAAATCTGCCAGCGGCTGGCGCCCATCGAACGCGCCGCCGTCATCAGGATCGGCTTGATGTTCTGCACGCCGGCCACGATGGTGACGATGATCGGGAAGATGCCATGGGTGACGCCGAACGCGATCTTCGATGCGGGGCCGATGCCGAAGTAGAGGATGAACAGCGGCAGGATGGTGACCTGCGGCGTGCCGTAGAGCAAAAGGATGATCGGCATGAAGCTGCGCTGCGAAAAGCGCGACAGCCCGACCGCGAGCCCGACCACCATGCCGATGGCGACTGACATCGCAAACGCAACCGCCAGCTCCCAGAACGTGGTTCGCAGCGCCGCCGGCACGTTCCGGGTCTCGAACAGCGCGCCGAGGTTGGCGATCACCTTCGACGGCGGGCTGAGAAACATCGGCGCGATCCAGTAGCGCGCCGCGATCTCCCAGAGCAGGAACAGCGCCAGCACCACGCCGAGCCGCACCAGCCCGGGGCGGCGGAGGAGAAAGCGCTTGATTTGCACAGCGCTGGTCATTGTTGCCGCTTCGCCCGGCGTTCGAGCGCGGATACCGTGGTGTTCAGGGTCGCCGCAATCGCCACCACAAAGGCGATGTAGGCGAACATCCGCGCGGTCTCCATCGCTTCCGCCAGATGCACGATACGGTGGCCGAGGCCGGCGAGCGACGCCAGCGTCTCGCTGCCGAGGATCGACAGCAGAGCGACGGTGAAGCCGATGCGGAGCCCGGTGAGGATGACCGGGAACGCCGCCGGCAGCAGCACATAGCGAAACATCTGCACGTCGGACGCGCCCATCGAGCGCGCCGCGGTGATGAAGATGCGGTCGACATAGCCGAAGCCCGCGATGGTGTTGAGCACGATCGGGAAGAAGCTGATGGTGGTGCCGATCGCGATCTTCGATCCCGGCCCGAGCCCGAAGAACAGCACGTAGAGCGGCAGGAACAAGATGATCGGCACCGAATAGATGCCGGCCAGAAGCGGTTCGAACACCCGGATCAGGTACTGCGAGCGGCTGATCAGATAGCCGAGCGTGACGCCGCTGGTGCAGGAAATCAGGAACGCGATGGCGATTTCCGACAGCGTCACCTGGAGGTCCGGCAGGTATTCGCCGCTGCCGAGAATGTCCTTCAGCTCGGCCCAGACCTTGAGCGGGTTGGGCAGCAGCAGCGGGTTGATGCCCCAGCGCGTCGTGCCGAAATACCAGAGCAGCATCAGGGTGACGAGAAATGCCGCCTGCACCGCGCGGCTGACGAGCTTGTCGCGCCGGTCGCGCTTGCCGCTCATGGCCTTGGCCCGCTCATGAGGTGGGTCCCGCCATCGCCGACTGCTCCACCGCCTTGCGGATCTCGTCGTGCAGCAGGCCATAGAGCGTGTTGCGCAGCGTGCTGAACTTCTCCGTCGTGACGAACGAGGGCTTGCGCGGATGCGGCTCGTCCACCGCGATGATTTCCTTGATGTGCCCCGGCCGTGCCGAGAACACCGCGACGCGGTCGGCGAGGAACACCGCTTCGCCGAGCGAGTGCGTCACGAAGATGATGGTCTTGCCGGTCGAGGCCAGCAGCACTGAGAGGTCCTCGCCGAGGATCATCCGGGTCTGCTCGTCGAGCGCGCCGAACGGCTCGTCCATCAGGAGTATGCTGGTTTCGAGGCTGAGCGCGCGGGCCAGCGCCGCGCGCTGGCGCATGCCGCCGGAGAGCTGCGCCGGGTAGTGGTTCATGAAGTCCTTGAGCCCGACCGCCTCCAGCGACTTCTTCGCCCGGCCGTCCTGCTCCGACTTCGGCACGCCCTGGAACACCATGCCGAGCTTCACGTTCTCGATCACCGTGCACCAGGGAAACAGCGCGTTCTCCTGGAACACGAAGGCGATGTCGTGGGGCAGGGGACCGCGCACCGGCTTGTTGTTGACTTCGACCGAGCCCGAACTCTGTGCCAGCAATCCGCCGATCATGTTGAGCAGCGTGCTCTTGCCGCAGCCGCTCGGGCCGATCAGGCACAGCAATTCCCCGCGCGTGATATCGAGCGAGGTGTTCAGCAGCGCGCGGACGAATTGCGGATCGCCCGGCTCGCCGAACTGGTGCGAGACGTCCCTGATTTTGACCGCGGCGTCGCCCGTCGTCATCTGGATTTGCGCTTTGGCCTGGAGTTGGGTTTGCCGCGCTTTGTTTTGGCGTTCCTCGCCGCCGATCCTAGCCGCTTTCGCAGCGCCGCCGTCGCCTTTTCGTCGAGCGACAGGTTGCCGCGCATCACCACCCCGTAGAGCGCCCTGGCCGACTTGGCGGAGATCAAACCTTCGGTCACGTCATGCGCGACCGTTTGGGCGGGCCGCTCCAGCGGATCGCCCCAGCCGCCGCCGCCGCCGGTGCGCACGATGGCTTTTGCGCCGATCGCGACCGGGATGTGGAAGCCGCCCATCATGGTGAACTTCTTCTCGCCGGGCCGCTTGAGCAGATAACCGCCGGGCTCGCCCGGCGTGCCGCCTTCGATGCCCCAGGGCGGGCGCTTCGAGCGCCGCGGCATCTCGAAATTCCATTTGCCGTCGACCAGGTTTCGCACCTGCATGTCGATGCCGAGCCCGCCGCGGAATTTTCCGGCGCCGCCGGAGTCCGGGCGCAGCGCGCGCTGCTGCACCACCACCGGGCATTTCAGCTCGATGCCCTCGATCGAGCCGTTGCGCACGTCGCCCTGGCAGACCGAGACCGTGCCGGACTCGCCGTCCTCGAACGGCCGCCCGCCCCAGCCGCCGCCCTCGATGCTCTGCACCACGAACCGCCGCTTGGTCTTCGGGTGCGTGCCGAAGAACACCACTGCGCCGCCGAGCAGCGCATGATGGCCGGCCGGCACGCGGTCGGGCATCGCCTTCGCCAGCGCCATGACGATGCAGTCCACCACCGTCGGCACGATGCCGCTCCAGCCCGCCATCGGCGCGGGAAAGCGCGCCATCATGATGTTGCCTTCGGGGATGATGACGTTCAGCGCGCGGAACGAGCCTTCGTTGACGGGATCGAGCGGCCCGGTGAGCGCCTTGTAGGCGACGCGCGCGCCCGCGTAGGTGCGCGAATTGATCGCGGCCTTGCGTTCCGCCGAGCAGCCGCTGAGGTCGATGGTCATGTCGCCGCCCTTGACCGTGACCTTGACGTGGATCGGCACCTCTTCGCCCTTGATCACGCCGTCGTCGTCGATCGAGGCCGACGCCTCGTAGACGCCGTCGGGCAACTGCGCCACCACGTTGCGGCACTTCCGCTCGGTCTCGTCGAAGATGCGGTCGATGGCGGCGAGCAGCGTTTCGCGGCCGTACTTGTCGAACAGCTCGTCGAGCCGTCGCGCCCCGAGGCGGCAGGCGGCCATCTGCGATTTCATGTCGCCCAGCGAGGATTCCGGAAACCGGATGTTGTCCTTGATCACGCGATAGAGCGTGTCGTTGAGCTTGCCTTCCTCGTAGATCTTGAGCTGGTCGAGCTGAAGCCCCTCGAGCCACGGATCGGCGACCGTCGCGCCGGCGCCGAACCCGGTCGAGGTGCCGCCGACGTCGATCCAGTGCGCGCGCACCATCAGGAACATCAGCAGCTCGCCCTTGTAGAAGTAGGGCATGTAGATGACGACGTTGTTGAGATGCTGCCCCGCCACCGCCTGATGGTTGGTGATGACGACGTCGCCGGGCTTGAAGCCGTCGCGGCCGTAGCGTTTCAGCCCGTCGACCACGAGCACGCCGAGGTCGGCGACGAAGTGCGACACGCCGCCGACATTCTGCGAGATCAGTTCGCCCTTGGTGCCGAGCAGCGCCGTGCAGTAGTCGCGCACCTCGTAGATCATCATGTTGTAGGAGGTGCGCTGCAGGTCGGCCGCCATCTCGTTGGCGACGGCCGGCAGCGCGTTGCGGATCACTTCCAGCGTGACGGTGTCGAGGTTTGCGCTCATGGGTGCAATCTCCTCTCACCGCACGCTCCGCTCTGCGAAGCAATCGTAGTCCGTAGGGTGAGCAAAGGCGCGCAGCGCCGTGCCCACGCATTCTTGCTCGGCGCGAAGACGTGGGCACGCCGCTTACGCGGCTTTGCCCACCCTACGATTGCTTCGAGAGTGACGGCGTCGAGGCTCACCGTGCGCCTCCGATCGTCACGATCAGTTCGCCGGACGGCGCGACCTTGCAGCGGTCGTTCTCGAACAGCACCGTCGTCGTGCCGTGCTCCTGAATGAGCGCCGGCCCCGCGATCTCGGCGCCCGCCCCCAGCGCCTCCCGGCGATAGACCTTCGCGGTAACTGGCTTGCTCGCCGAAGAGAAATAAGCCTGGCGCTCTCCGGCAGGCTCGGCCGCAGTCGCCGCGCCGAGGCTCGGGAAGGCGAGCTTCGGCCGCTTGCCGATGGCGCCGAGGCGGACGTTGACCATTTCCACCGGCTCCTCCGGCGAATGGTGCGCATAGCGGTGCTCGTAGAGCTTGTCGAAGGCGGTGCGGATGCCCGCGCGGTCGCCGCGCTTGAGCTGGTCGAGGGTCACCGGCACCGGCAGGGTGAACTCCTGCCCCACATAGCGGATGTCGAGATTGACCTGATACTGCGCGTCCTTGCCGTGGCGGAGGCCTGCTTTCGCTTCCTTGACCATCTCGTCGTGGATTTTCACGAGCCGGCCGAAATCCACGCTGGCGAGGTCGGAATACACGGTCCGGGTGAAATCGTGCCGCTCGTCGGCCAGCAGCATGCCGAGCGCCGAGAAGTGCGATGGGAACAGCGGCACGATCACCGTCGGAATGAACAGCTCGCGGGCGATGGCGCAGACATGCAGCGGGCCCGCGCCGCCGGACGCCACCAGCGCGAAGTCGCGCGGGTCGTAGCCCTTGGCGACCGACACCTCGCGCACCGCAAGCGACATCTTGTTGATCGAGATGTCGACGATCGCCTGTGCCGCGGCGATCGTGTCGAGCTTCAGCGGCCTGGCAATCTTCTGCTCGATGCCGCGCCGCGCGCCGTCCGCGTCGAGCTTCATCGTGCCGCCGAGGAAATTGTCCGGGTCGAGCCGGCCGAGCACCACGTTGGCGTCGGTGATGGTCGGCTCGGTGCCGCCGCCGCGATAGCAGATCGGCCCCGGCTCGGCGCCCGCGCTCTGCGGGCCGACCTTCAGCGCGCCGATCTCGTCGATCCAGGCGATCGAGCCGCCGCCGGCGCCGACCTCCACCACGTCGATCATCGGCAGCATCACCGGATGACCGCTGGCATAGCCGCCGACGTAATAGCCGGGCGCCAGCGTAGTCTCGCCCTCGCGGATCAGGCTTGCCTTCGCGGTGGTGCCGCCCATGTCGAACGAGATGACGTTGGAGAAGCCCAGCGCGAGGCCGACCTGCGCGGAGGCGATGATGCCGCCGACCGGCCCGGATTCCATCATCGCCACCGGGCGCTCGGTCGCCACCTCCGGCGTCATCACGCCGCCGTTGGAACGCATGATCGAAAGATCGCCCTTGAAGCCGATGCCGCCGAGGCTCGACTTCAGGCTCTTCACATAGCCGCCGACCTTGGGGCCGATATAGGCGTTCACCACCGTGGTCGACATGCGCTCGAACTCGCGGTACTCGCGCAGGATGTCGTGCGACAGCGAGAGGTAGACGTCCGGCATCGCCTTGCGGATAGCTTCGCCCGCTGCCCGTTCGTGGGCCGGATTGGCATAGGCGTGCAGGAAGCACACCGCGACCGCCTCCACGCCTTCGGCCTTCAGCGCCTTGCAGGCTGCGGCCAGGCTCGCCTTCTTCAGCGGCTCGTAGACCTCGCCCGACGCGAGCACCCGCTCGTCGACCTCCCGGGTCATGCGGCGCGACACCAGCGGCTTGTGCTTCTGGAAGAACAGATTGTAGGCCTCGGGCCGGTTGCCGCGGCCGATGATGTAGACGTCGCGGGTGCCGCGCGTCACCACCAGGCCGGTCTTCGCACCCTTCCGCTCGATCAGCGTGTTGATCGCGGTGGTCGAGCCGTGGATCAGTTCGTTGATGCGGTTTGCCGCAAGCCCGCTCTCGCGGATGCAGTTGATGACACCTTGCGTCAGCTCCGAGGGAGTCGTCAGGCTCTTGGCCTGCACGAAGGCCTGCGCTTCGTCGTCGAACCCGATCAGATCAGTGAAGGTCCCGCCGATATCGACAGCAACGAAGATCACGCAGCGTCTCTCCCCTTGGGCATTGTTCTTGTGCTTGTTGAGCGCTGGTTTGGCGGGCAAACTGCGCTTCAATTCGAGGCGGGTCGTTTTAAGCCCGCAGACCTTAGCTGCAATCCGGGAGCCGCTCAATGCCGACCAGTTTTCGCCAGATCATCGACAAGGCCGTCAAGGAGAAGCGGTTTCTGGTTGTTCCCGGCGCGCATGACGCGCTCAGCGCGCGCATCATCCAGAAGCTCGGCTTCGAGACCTATTTCATCGGCGGCTTTCCCGCGGTCGGCGCGCGCTACGGTGTACCGGATGTCGGGCTGAAGGGGTTCGGCGAGATATCGGCCTGCGTGCGCGACATCATGGCGGCTTGCGACCTGCCGGTGTTCGTCGACGGCGACGACGGCTATGGCGACGTCAAGAACGTGGTGCACACCGTGCAGAGCTACGAGCGCATGGGCGTCAGCGCCATCCTGATCGAGGACCAGCAATGGCCGAAGCGCTGCGGTCACATGGTCGGCAAGAAGGTGGTGCCGACCGAAATCGCCGAGGCGAAGATCCGCGCCGCCTGCTCGGAGCGGCTCAACAAGGAGACCTGGATCCTGGCGCGCACCGACGCGCGCGCGGTCTACGATCTCGACGAGGCAATGCGGCGCGCCGAGCGCTACATCAGGGCCGGCGCCGACGGCATCTTCATCGAGGCGCCGCGCAGCATCGATGAGCTGAAGCGGATCGGCAAGGCGTTCGACATTCCGCAGATCTGCAATCCGCTGATGGGCGGCCACACGCCGATCCTCAGCATGGAGGAGCTGGGCGAGCTCGGCTTCAATTGCGCGGTACTCGGCCTCGACACCGTGATGCATGCGGCAAAGGCGATTGAAAACGTGCTGGTCGACATGAAGAACGGGAAATTCGCGCTGCGCAACGACGGCATGGATTTCGAGGAGTACAAGCGCGTCGTCGGCTACGACAAATGGGAAGGTGTGGATGAACGATTTGCGCCCCGAACGTAGCTATATCTACGGCGTCATGGCCGGGCTTGTCCCGGCCATCCACGCCTTATTTTGCAGCCAAGGCGTGGATGCCCGGCACAAGGCCGGGCATGACGCGGAGAGGTTGGAGTAATCGAGCCAACTGGCGTCGCTAGTCGCGACCATAGGTTTTTTCGGTAGCTAGCTCTGATGGGCCAATTTTCGAAGTTTTCTGTTATCGCAGTTCTCGTGTTTGCGGCGCACGCCACCTGGGCCGCCGAGCCCGTTCGCCGAATCTCCATCCACGTGCAGCCCTACTACGAAGCTGCCCGCACGCCGGACGGAAAGCCGCGCGTCGCGGTCGGGCAGAACTATGACGGGCTTCTTTCGTCCAACAGGAAAGAGGACATCCTCGCCGCGAAGGAGCGCATCGAGTCCGATCCCCGCGTCGTGACGCCGATGACCATGATGGTGCTGGCGATCCGGCTCTATGATGTGGGGCTGCGGGACGACGCCGTGTTCTGGTTCTACGCCGCGAAGTCCCGCTACACAACGCTGGAGGATGTCATCGACATCCGCATGTCCGGGCTGATCGCGCCCGGCGAAGCCGTGAAGAGCTTTGCCGTTCTCGCCGGGCCGTTCATCAACGGCTATGCGTTCTGCGACCGTGCAAAGCAGCATGCGGCGAATTTGAAGGCCATCGAATGGGCCGAGAAGCATCCCTACAGCGTGCTGTTCATGTCGCAACTGACCGGCAACGAGCGTGACCGGATGGCGGCGCTGAAGAAGTCGATTGTCGAACAGAAGGCCTACGCCGAACGGGAGCGGGCCAGGTTCGACGATCCGAAGTTCGCCGCGCAGTTCGCGGCCGATCGCAGGAGGAACGGGGCAGACGACAAGTTCTGCTGGAAGTGAATGCGGCGCGGCAGAAGGGCTTCGACCGCCATGCGCCAGTCCGGATCCAACTCTTCGAAAAAGTGCGAGCGAGGGCTTGGGCCAGTGTCACGGTTTGGAAGTTCGCCGGATTTCTCAGTTGCTTCCGAAGCGAATTGCTACTCGATCACCTCGTCGGCACGGAGAAGAAGCGCGGAACTGACAGCCAAACCGATCCGCTTGGCCGTCCGCAAGTTCACAATGGTTTCGATCCGGGAGGGCTCTTCCACTGGCAGGTTTGCCGGCGAGGCGCCGTTTATGATCTTGACGACATAGGTGGCGAGCCGCGCGTAGGCGTCCCGAAGATTGGGGCCGTAGGTGATCAACCCGCCGTTCTGAGCGAAAACCCGCCAGCCATACATCGAAGGCAATTTCCGTTCGAGCGCAAAGGATGCGACGTCTTTAATGTGGAACAGCGTCAGCGCATCGGGAAAAGCGAGCAGCCCATCGCATCCGCTGGAGGCGATAGCGTTCAGGGCCTGGCTAAGCTCGGCGGAATTTCTGGCCGGAAAGTAGAGCGTATCGACCCCCAGCCGGACGGCGGCCCGCTCTGACACGCGAAGTTCGGAACCTTCCCCTGCGTGATCGGGGTTGGACAGAAACGCCAGCCGCACCATCGCTGGGGCGACATCCTTCAACACATCGACCCGCTTGGCGGCCAACTCAAGCGCAAGAAACGACACGCCCGTGGTGTTTCCCCCCGGCCGCGAAAAGCTCTTTACAATGCCGGCCTCGACTGGATCGCCGCTGAAGCCAAAAACCACGGGGACGCGGGGAGCGGCAAGCGGCGCCGCCTTGCTTGCCGGGCCCGCCAGGACGATAACCGTAACTTCCGAGCTGAGGAGCTCCGAAATCAACCGCTCAAATCGGCTGTAGTCACGCTCTGCGTATCTGATCTCAAAGTCATAGTTGCGGCCTGCCTCGAATCCTGCAGCGCGCATGCCCAGCTGAAAGCTCTCCAAATTGAAGTCTGGCGGCGAAGCTGGTGAGAGATATCCGATCTTGGGTTTGCGCGTTGGCTGTCCCATCACGATGGCCGGGACTCCAGCCAGCGCCAATCCTGTGAGATGCTTGATGACCTCGCGCCTTCTCATCTTCGCCTCCGAATGTATACCCTATCGCGTAAGGTCAGGAGACCGAAAGGCCGTAGATTAGCTCCAGAGGAAGCTGAGCGGAACAAAACCATCCAGCAGGTGACTTCGATGTTGCTGTTGGGTCAAAATCCGGCGTGACGCCGCCAAATTGACATGACCGATTTGTCCCGGACGTGCCATTTGGGACCACCTCGTCTCCGGCTGTTCGATTGCGTCGTCGGAACGTGCGAGCAGCGGTATGACACCCATCATCCATTTGACCAGGTGAATGAAAAGTTATGCGCAAGAGCGTGCCGGCCGCCGATCCTGACGCTTACGTCCATGCGCTGGACGGGTGGCGGCGCACCTGCGTCGAGATGCTCCGCGGCGCCGTGCGCAAGGCCGCGGGACTCGAAGAGACGGTGAAATGGGGTCATCTGGTCTACGCGGCGAACGGTCCGGCGCTGCTGATCCGCGCGGAAGATGAGCGCGTGCTGCTCGGCTTCTGGCGCGGCCGGCGGCTTCGCGAGATCGAGCCCCGGCTCAAGCCCGGCGGCAAGTACGAGATGGCGACCTTCGACATCCGCGAGGGCGTGACGATCAAGCCTGCGGTTGTCTCCCGTCTGGCCCGACAGGCCGTCGCGCTCAACAGGAAGGTCGGCGATCCGACGAAGGCCGCGGCGGCTCGGACGAAGCGGGGTGGCGCCCGCAAGACGCGGCCGGTGTCGACGCGGCGCAGGCCATCCGGTCGCGCATGATCCATGCGTGGCCGTGGCTTCTCTAGGGGGCCGTGGTCTTCTTGAACCCGGTAAAGATCTGCCGCTTCTGGCGGACGCTCGACACCACGCCGTTGCGCAGTGTCACCACGAAATACCGGCTGTAGACCAGCCGCTCCATCTCCCCCTGGGCCGTCTTGACCGTGTAGGTGCGCGACCAGAGTTCGCATCGCGCGCGAAGTTTCTCGCGGTCCATCCAGATGAGGTCGTTCGCGTTCTGCCGGCAGCGCAGGATCTTGGACTCATTGTTGCTATGGGGCGCCTGGGCCTGTGCGCCGGCGCCGGCTGCGGCCAGCATCATCGCAACCAGCCATGGTTTCAACGTGACGCTCGGGTTTCGCAGCAATGCCATGCCGGTGCTCTTGCCATCCTGGGGTTGATCGGTCGGCCGGACAGTAGCGCAGAATTTCGATTCGTCACGGACGCGGCCAGGATCGGTGGAGTTCATCATCGGATCCTGCTCGCACGGCAGGTTGCGCAGCACGCGGCTTCATGCGCGGCGCAATCGCGTACGCACCAGCGGTGGAACGCCTGGGCGGGCAAAGGCCGATAACGGGCGGGTCCGCCGGCGTGGCCGCGGGGTTGACAGGCATTAATTCCGTTCTATGTTCGTTCTCATCCTGCCTGTTGAGGGGCACCATCCGGGTGGTTGCCGCTGGGAGAGGCAGGAACGGTTTGCCTGCGGGTCCGACTAACCACCGGACTCCCGGGACGCCTCGGACCCCGCCCTACGGGCACTAGATGACCCGTGCGCAGGGAGCCTGCTGGACTACCGGGTGAACACGTCAGTAGCCCGGGAAGGAAAGCGCGGCCCGAGAGCGAGTGAGGCCAAGGCCTCGCGAACACCGTGGTGGAGCGCCGCAAGGCGCGCCGGTCCGCGTCATGGACCGGCAGTCCCTTCCGATGAAGGGACTGGCCCAACCGCAAGGCGGCCATGGGTGCGGCGTTCCGCACCAGCGCCTTTCGGCGCTCCGCTCCCCTCGCAGGAGGGGCAACAAGAAGAAACTTCGCAAAGCCCGGGCGCCCCGCGCCGCGGCAACGAGAGCGCGCGCGGATGAAGATGCACCTGGTGACGATGCAGCCCGGGTCCAGGCTTTCCGACCGTCGCGACGGATCACGCAAGCGTTCAGGAGGCCAAGAACAAGAAAAAGCGTCAGACCAGCGCCGGCTCGCGCTTCGCTTCCGCCTTGGCTGGCACCGGATCTTTCAGCCCGAGAATGCGGCGCGCATTGGTGTAGAACAGCTTCTGCTTGTCGGCGTCGCTCAGCCGGACATCTTCGAGAAGCTTCAGGCAGGGCGCCGGGTCCCAGCACGGGTAGTCGGTGCCGTACATCACGTTGTCGATGCCGTAGTAGTCGATTGCGAACTGCATGCCGGCGGTGTGCGGCGACACCGTGTCGGTGTACATGCGCTTGAGGTAGGTCGAGACCGGCTTCGGCAGCTTCGCGGCCTTGGAGTTCTTGTCCATGCGGCCGGACTGGTAGGGCAGGGCGCCGCCGGTGTGCGACATCACGATCTTCAGGTCCGGATGGCGCTCCATCGTGCCGGACAGGACGAGCCGCATCGCCGCGGTGCTGACCTCGATGACGCGGCCCAGGCTCAGGTGCAGCGCGCCGCCGTAACCGTCCGACAGCATGTCCTGGAAGATCACGTCGGTCGGATGCAGGAACAGCGGCAGGCCGAGCTTTTCGCAATGCGCGTAGAACGGCTGGAGCCGCTCGGCGTCGATGCGCGCGTCGGCGCCGACGCTGCCGGGCAGGTTGACGCCCATCAGGCCCAGGCGATTGACGGCATCGTCCACCACCTCGATGGCGGCACCGGTGTCCTGCAGCGGCACCGCGGCGCTGGCCCAGAGCCGGCCGGGATGTTTCTTCTGCGCGGCCGACATCTCCTCGTTCCACATCAGCGCGTAGTCGCGGCCTTCGGAGAGCGGCATGTCGGAGAACGACACCGAGAACGGGCCGATCGAGCACACCACGTCGACGCGGTGGCCGAGGCTGTCCATGTATTCGAACTGCTTGTCGAGATCGAACCACTCGGCCCAGGAGTTGAGATGCTGGCCGGCGTCGGTGCCGCGCATGTAGTCGTAGCCGCCGCGCTGGTTGACCCGGCACTTGGGATACTCGGCGCGCTTGCAGAGCTTCTCGAAGATCGAGCGCGGCCACCAGTGAAAGTGGGAGTTGATGATATGCATATTGGCGATCCTGCTCGGGCTTCCTGCCGGCGGCGAAGATTCAACGATTTTAAAGGGGTGGCCGGCCCCGGTCAACGCAAGCGCCGCTTTGGCGCATGGTCAGGGTGAAGGATTTCTGCGATGATTTCGTCAAGGCCTGGGTGTAATCCGGCCATTTGGGAGGACGTGATGCTCAGAGTTTTCCGTGCCGGCTTGCGCTTGGTCGCCGCACTCGCAGTGATTTCGCTGGCGGTGCCGGCAAGCGCCGCCGAAAAGCTCCGCGTCGGCAAGGCCGTGCCGTTCGCCTGGACCTTCACGCCGCTCGATGTCGGCATGCAGATGGGCATCTTCGCCAAGCATGGCATCGAGATCGAGGCGTCGGCCTTCGGCGGCGATGCGCGCATGCAGCAGGCGCTGACCGCCGACAGCATCGACGTCGGCATCGGCTCCGGCCCCGGCATGGCGTTCATGGCGAAGGGCGTGCCGGCCAAGGCGGTCATGGCGATGGCCGGCGTACCGCGCAACATGGCGGTGATGGCCGACTACAACAAGCCGATCCGCACGGTCGACGACCTGCGCGGCAAGAAGCTCGGCGTCACCACGGTCGGCTCGCTCACCGACTGGATCGGCAAGCGCATCAATGCCAAGAAGGGCTGGACGACGAACGGCATCACCGTGGTGCCGATCGGCGGCATGCAGCCGGCGCGCGCCGCGGTGAAGACCGGCCAGCTCGACGGCTATATCGGCGCGCTCGAAGCGGGTTACGAACTCGAAGAGCACAAGGAGTGGCGCGTCATCACCTCGGCGACGCCGTTCGTCGAGGACTTCATCACCCACGTGTTCTTCGTGCGCGAGGACGTCATCGCCAAGCGTCCCGACGCCGTGCGCGCCTACCTCCGCGCCTGGGTGGAGACGATCAACTTCATGAGGGCCAACAAGGCCAAGACCGTCGAGATCACGTCGAAGGTCATCAATATCAGCCCGTCGGTGATCAGCCGCGCCTACGACGAGCAGATCTCGATCTTCAGCACCGACGGCGTGTTCGATCAGAAGGCGGTCGAGGTGCTCAAGGACTCGTTTATCGAGATGGGGCTGCTCAAGGAGAAGCCCGACGACAAGGTGATGTTCACGACGCAGTTCGTGCCGGTGAAATAGCGCCGGGCCCCGCGAAAATGCTGTGACTATTGGCACTCCCCACCCCGGCGGTGCCGAAATAGGTTGGTTCCCAGACCGCAGCAGGTAAATTGCTGCCGCGCCCGGACGGCTTGGGCAGCAATTCCTTTGCGCGGCCGGCCCGGATCGGGCCGGCGCCGGCAGACTGTGATGAGGGAAGTATGGGCAGCGCCAACTTCGATCTGGCTGCAATACTCAATCGCGCGCTCGAATACGCGGCGCAGAACCTGAGGGTCGAGAAGCTCCTGATCCAGATCGGCCTCGATCCGGCCAACGTCACCTATGACGCGGTGCTCAACCGGCTGGTCGACATCATCCTCGCCAATATCACATTCGCCAATATGCTGGCGCTGGTCGGCGCCATTTTCTACGTCGCCACGCTGATGGTGCGCACCATCGTGCCGCTGCGCGTCATCGGCATCATCAGCATCGTGTTCTTCATCGGCTACGGCGCGCTCGCCGGCGCGGTTGCGACCTTCTTTCTGTATCTGCTCTCGCTGCCGATCAACGTGATCCGGCTGCGCCAGATGCTCACGCTGGTGAAGAAGGCGCGGGCCTCCGCGCAGGGCGATCTGTCGATGGACTGGCTGCGCCCGTTCATGAGCCCGCGCAAATACAAGAAAGGCGACATCCTGTTCCGCAAGGGCGATGCGGCCAACGAGATGTTCTACACCGTGACCGGGAGCTTCCTGGTGAAGGAGATCGGCATCGAATTGCCGCCCGGCCGCATCATGGGGGAACTCGGCTTCATCGATCCGAAGAACCGCCGCACCGGGACGGTGGAGAGCCTGGAGGACGGCGAGGTCCTGACCATCACCTACGACAAGCTCTTGGAGCTTTATTTCCAGAATCCGGAGTTCGGCTATTATTTTCTCCGCCTCACCACCGAGCGGCTGATGCAGAACATCACCCGGCTCGAGGGCATCGTCACCGAGCAGAAGATCCAGCTTGACGCGGTCGCGGCAAGCCAAGGTCCGGTCTGAGGCTCACCAGCCGTCAGGCCTCGATCTTCAGCCCTTCGCGCGCGACCACCGTACCGGGCCGCGCTGCCTCGGCCTTGGCGGCGATCTCGTCCATGTCATCGTCATCGTGGTCGGGATCGTGGTGGAACAGGCAAAGCCGCCCGACGCCGGCGGCGTTGGCGAGCGCGACACCCTGTTGCCAGCTCGAATGCCCCCAGCCGGCATGCGCAGGCAACTCCTCGCTCGTATAGGTCGTGTCGAGGATCAGGAACGACACGTCCTTGACCAGATCGACCAGCACCGGATCGGGCGCGCCCGCGCCGATCTCGACATCGGTGACGTAGGCCATCGAGCGTCCGCCGTAATCGACGCGATAGCCGGTGGCGCCGCCCGGATGGTTGAGCGCTGCCGTGCGCAGTGCGATGTCCGGACGCGGCTTGATGACGTCGCCGGCGCGGAAATCGTGAAATTCGAGCCGCGCCTGCAGCGCGTCGACCTGCAGCGGGAAGAACGGAAAACTCATCAGCTTGCGGACGGCTTCTTTCACGCCGCCCGCCGGCTGCAGGTTGCCACCCCACACGCGGACCACCTGGTTCTTCACGAACAGCGGCGCGAAAAACGGCAAGCCGACGACGTGGTCGATATGGCCGTGGCTCAGGAAAATATCGAAGTCGGTGGTGTTGGCCGATTTGACCAGGGCGTTGCCGAGGTCACGGATGCCGGTGCCCGCGTCGAAGATCAGCGTGTGCCCGCCGCAATGGACCTCGACGCAGGGCGTGTTGCCGCCAAACCGCAACGCGCGAGGTCCGGGGCAGGCAATGCTTCCCCGGACGCCCCAGAACTGGACCGCGATAGGAGCCGGGCCCGATGGCCCGTCATGCAATGTCATTACCCGGTTCCGTAGGCTCCCGTTGCGGGGCGGTCCATTAGACTAATGTGTGCCTGGGAATGTCGCGGTTCAGCGGCCGTCGTCCAGCCACGAACCCGCCTGCGATGTGCAGGTCTCGTGCTCGCGGCGGGCATGCGCGCGGCGTTCGTCGCAGCGGTCGTCGGAATGGCTCTCGGCGATGTAGGGCGCGCCCACAACAGAGAAGAGCCGCGTGGCGTTTTCGATTGAAAGTTGCATGGCCGTCGTCCCCAGTTCGGCGATGATAAAGGGAACTTTGGGCCGCGCGGCAGGAGTTGTGAAGTGCGAAACGTCACAGGCTGGAAACGCCTTATGATTTCAGTCGATTAGGGCGGTTTGAGGCGGTGGTGAGTGGCTATTTGGTGTCCAGCGCATAGGCGCCGTCCCAGTCGTCCGGCGGCGGGGTGGTCTGGAATGCTCGGATGCGCTCAGCATACACCTTATACAGCGTGGTGAAGCGGCCCTCGCTGTCGGCCGCGCGGCCTTCCTCGATCGCGCTCAGCGCCGAGTCCCATTCGCGTCCGCGGTAGCGCGTCAGCATCTTCATGTTGATCTCGCGCCAGCGCTCAAACCGTTCGGAGCCGATCATGTCCTCGCGGCCGACCAGCGCGTAGACCACCTCGGGCTCCTTCTTGCCCTTCACCGCGATGAAGTCGAGCTCCAGCATGGCGAACCGGTCCTTGGCGATGCTTGCGGTGCGGGAGCCGAGGATGATCGGCAGGCCGTAGGACTTGCATTGGCCTTCGAGGCGCGAGGCGAGATTGACGCTGTCGCCCAGCACCGAATAGTCGAAGCGCAGGTCGGAGCCCATGTTGCCGACCACGCACTTGCCGGTGTTGATGCCCACGCCGATCTGCAGCGGCACGAACGGCGTGTTGCCGGCCCTGGCGGCCTCCTCGCGCTGGCGGTTGAGTGCAGCGACCCGGTCGAGCATGTCGAGGGCCGCTTCGCAGGCGTTGATCTCGTGCGTTGGGACATCGAGCGGCGCGTTCCAGAACGCCATGATCGCGTCGCCCATGTATTTGTCGATGGTTCCCTTGCGGTCGATGATCGCGTTGGTCAGTGGCGTGAGGAAGCTGTTCATCAGCGCCGTCAGCCCCTGCGGGTCGTCTTTGTACATTTCCGAGATTGTGGTGAAGCCGCGGACGTCGCTGAACATGATCGTCATCTCGCGCTGCTCGCCGCCGAGCACCAGTTTCTCGGGCGATTGCGCGAGTTGCTCCACCAGCGAGGGCGACAGATACTGGCCGAACGCCGAGCGAATCTGCCGGCGCTGCGCCTGCTCCTTCACGAAATTGGTGAAAACCAGGGTGAGGTAAATCGCGAGGCTGGACAGCAGCGGGAACGTGAAATCGAGCAGCAGCTTCTGCTGCGTGAAGTAATACCAGGACGTGCCGATCAACGCAGAAATGATTGCTGCGCCGAACAGCAGAAGCCAGCCCGGTCCGAGCATCGGTGCGAGAATGATGAGAGCCACGCCGATGGCGAACGCAGCTCCGAGTTCCGCGACTTTGGCCCAGGGAGGCGACGACAGCGTCGCATTGGTGAGCACGCTTTCCAGGATCTGCGCATGCACCTCGACGCCCGGCATGGCCGGATCGATGGGCGTCGTTTTCAGGTCAAGCAGACCGGTCGCCGATGTGCCGATCAGCACCAGCCGCTGGGCGACGCGATCGGCCGGCATGCGGCCTTCGAGCACGTCGACGGCGGACACGAAGCGAGCGGGATCATGCGGTGAAAAGTGTATCCAGAAACGGCCTTTGCCGTCGGTGGGAAATTCGAGCCGCGCTTCTGGCACCGCAACGCTCTTGATGCCGAAGTCGTCGGCCCGCGTCATGATCGTGTTCGTGCGGGTGACCGCCCGGATCATCTCCAGAGTTAGCGTCGGCAGGAGTCTGTCCTGGTAAACGACGACCATCGGCACGCGGCGCACGATGCCGTCCCGTTCGGGAATGATGCTGAAGAGCCCGCGGCCGGCGGCCGCGTTGTCGAGCGTCGGAATGTTGCGAAGCAGCCCCGGAAAGCTGAAGAGGAACGGTTTGGGGTCGGCTCCAATAGCTGCGAGGCCCACCGGCAGCGGCTGCCCCTCATGCTGCGGCACCGGAACCGACATGATGGTTTCGCCAAGAACGACCGTGGACCGCTTGATCGCCTCGGCCATGATCTCGTCATTGCTGGGCAGGGCGCGCAGCTTGGCCCGCGTCTCGTCGTCGAGTGCAGCATAGGTGTCGGCGGCGAGCCCCGGCGAAAGCCGGTCGGGTTCGGCAAAAATCACGTCGAAGCCGATGGCAGCCGCGCCGTGTTGCGTCAGCCGGTCGATCAATTCGGCGACGCGGGTGCGGGGCCATGGCCATTGGCCGAGCTTGCGCAGGCTTTCTTCATCGATATCGACGATCACGACAGGCCGCTTTTCCGCGACGCGTGGCGAGATCAACTGAAACAGGTCAAAGGTCCGAAGGCGCAGTTCTTCAAGTGGGCCGGGGTCGTGCAACCGCAGCGCGAGCAACGCCGCAAGCAGTCCCACGCCCAGAACGCGCGCGGAAACGAGACGCCTTGCCTGACGAGACAACCATTTCATGCCGAACCAGCCGGGCGCAGATTAACCGCCCCGCGCCGCGGCGTCACTTCCCGCGGAACATCCGCATCACCTGATCGCGCAGCGGCTTGGTCAGGTAGGAGATCATCGTGCGGTCGCCGGTCTGGATGAACGCTTCGACCGGCATGCCGGGCACGATCCTGACGTCGCCGAGCTTGACGACCTCTTCGGCCGGCATCGAGATACGAACCGTGTAATAGGTCATGCCGGTGCGCTGGTCGGTCGTCGCGTCGGCGGAAATTCGGGTCACCTTGCCGTAGATTTCCGGCGTGGTCTGCTGGTTGAACGCGGAAAAGCGCAGCAGCGAACTCTGGCCTTCCCGGGCCTGGTCGATGTCCTGCGGATTGACCTTGGCTTCGACCGTCAGGCTGTCGGCCTCGGGGACGACCATCATCATCGCGTCGCCTGCGGTGATGACACCGCCCACCGTGTGCACGTTGGACTGGAACACCGTGCCGTCCAGCGGCGCGCGGATTTCGATGCGCTTGAGCTGGTCTTCCGCGGTCACCTTGCGCTCGACGAACTCGCCGATCTTGCCATCGATCTCGCGGGTTTCCTTGGCGACCTCGCTGCTCAGATCGCGGTCGATCTGGATGATCTGCAGCTCGGTCTCGGAAATCTTGCCGCCGACCTGGGCGGTCTGGGCGATCAGTTGCCCGGCCTCGCCTTCCAGACGGGTCTCGTCGCGTTCGATCTGGGTCAGCTTGGTCAACGGGACCAGTTTCTGCTTCCAGAGATCGTGGACGCCTTCCTTCTCGCGGATGATCAGCTTGATCTCTTTTTCTTTGGACTCCCGCTGCGCCTTGAGGCCGCGGATTTCTTCGCCCAACTGCTCGATCCGCTGCTTGAGCTGCGCCTTCTGGCCGTTGCGCGCGCTGCTGCGGAGATCGAACAGCTTGCGTTCGCCATCGACAAGCGACGCCACTTCAGGATCGGCTTCCGATCGCGCGAGGAGATCATCGGGGAATCTGACCGTATCAAGGCCGTCGCGCTCGCTCTCCAGCCGTGCCCTGCGCGCATACAGCTCGTTGAGACCCTTGTTGACGATTGCCAGGTTGGCGCGGGTGACCGTGTCGTCGAGACGAACGACGATGTCGCCCTGCTTGACGCGGTCGCCGTCGCGCACGCGGAGTTCGCCGACGATGCCGCCGGTCGGGTGCTGCACCTTCTTGACGTTCGAAATCGACGACCACCTGGCCCGACGCGATGAGCGCGCCCGACAGCGTCACGGTCCCGGCCCAGCCGCCGACGCCGCCGCCCAGCACCAGGACGATGATCAGGCCTGCCAACACGTGGCGCCGGATCGACCGGCTGGAATCGAGGGCGGGTGCCTGCTGCTGCGCCTGGTTCATGACTTTGCAGTTCCTGTTTCGGCGACGGCGCGGAGCGGCCGGGCGCCGGCCTGTTCACGTTGCTGCAGCACGCGCGCCAGCACTTCGTCTTTCGGACCGAATGCCTGGGCGCGGCCCTGATTCATCATCAGCAGCAGGTCGACGCCGGCAATCGCGCTCGGCCGGTGCGCGATCACCACCACGATGCCGCCGCGGGCGCGCACGCTCATGATGGCGCGGCTCAGCGCCTCGTCGCCTTCGGAGTCGAGGTTGGAGTTGGGTTCGTCGAGCACGACGAGGAACGGATCACCGTAGAGCGCGCGCGCAAGTGCAACCCGCTGTGCCTGGCCGGCGGACAGCGAAGTGCCGTTCTCGCCGACCTGGGTTTCGTAGCCTTCAGGCAGGCCGACGATGAGCTCGTGCACGCCGGCCGCCTGGGCCGCCGCGATCACCGTGGCGGGATCGGCCTGCGGAGTGAACCGGGCGATGTTCTGCGCGATGGTGCCGGCCAGCAGTTCGACGTCCTGCGGCAGGTAGCCGACGTGCTTGCCGAGCGATTCCTGCGACCACTGTTCGAGCGCCGCGCCGTCGAGGCGGATGCGGCCGCGCACCGGCTTCCACACATTCACCAGCACGCGCGCGAGGCAGCTCTTTCCCGATCCGCTCGGCCCGATGACGCCGAGGCCGTTGCCGGCCTGCAGCGACAGGCTGACCTCCTGGATCGCCACTTTCTCGCTGCCGGGCGGAACCACGGCGACGCCCTCGACGGCGAGGCTCTTGACCGGCGGCCGCAGCGCCATCGGCGCCATCTGCGAGGGCAGCATGGCCAGCAGGTCGGTCAGGCGTTTCCAACTCTGCCGCGCGCCGACGAAGCCGCGCCAGTTGGCGATCGCGAGATCGACCGGCGCGAGCGCGCGGGCGCTGAGAATCGAGCCGGCGATGATGATGCCGGGCGTCGCCATCTGGTAGATCACCAGGTAGGCGCCGACCGCGAGCACGCCGGACTGCAGCATCATGCGCAGCACCTTGGAGATCGAGCCGATGCCGCCGCCGACGTCGGTGGTGTCGCGCTGGCTCGCCTGGTACTTCGTGTTGGCGTCGCTCCACAGCGCCGCGATCCGGCTGGTCATGCCCATCGCGGTGAGCACCTCGGCGTTGCGGCGGCTTGCATCGGCGAGCGAGTTCCGCAGCGACCCGTGCATGGTTGCTTCGCGCGTCTTGTCGCGCGTCATCGTCTCGGTGACCCAGGTCAGCGCAGCGAGGATGATCGCTCCGATCAGCGCGGCGAGCCCGATATAAGGATGGAACATGAAGCAGATGAATAGGTAGATCGGAAGCCACGGCAGGTCGAACAGCGCCGCGGGGCCCATTCCCGACAGGAACGAGCGCACGCTGTCGAGGTCGCGCAGCGGCTGAAGGCTGTCGCCGCGGTTCCCCGCCTTCAGCGGCAGACGCACGATCGTCTCGTACACGCGTCCGCTCAGCGCCTCGTCGAGCCGCCCGCCGATCCGCACCAGGATGCGTCCGCGGATCATGTCGAGCAGGCCGAGCGCCAGGAACAGGAAGGCGGCGAGGATCACGAGGCCGATCAGCGTCGGCACGCTGCGGCTCGGCAGCACGCGGTCATAGATCTCCAGCATGAAGAACGCGCCGGTGAGCTGCAGGATGTTACTCATGCCGCTCATCAGGGCGACCGCGATGAAGGTTCCGCGGCAGGCCCTCAGCGCTTCCGCGAGTTCGGAGCGTTGCTGACCGGGTCTACGGGCGGGCGGCGGCATCGTGGTCAATCCTGAACGTTGCAATCTCGGGCGTCGCCATGACGCGCGTGGCAATATGCACGTCGAATCCTTGATATCTTATCAGCGGTGCGACCTGAACCGCGCATTAACTATGGGTCCATCGGCCATCCGGAACCGGCGGAAGTGTGGCCGTTTCAGCCGCTAACCAAACGGTTTCGCCTCAACGGCCGTCGGGCGTCCGCACGCCGGTCCAGGCGTCGCGGACCTGGTGATAGTGAACTCCCGGGTCATAGGTCTGAACCCGCAGCCCCAGAACCTGCGGCGACAGCCGGCCGACCGCGGCGAGGACGCCGTAGGAGTTCACCAGCCGGTCGCGCTGGGCCTGGACCAGGGCGATGCGCGCGCTGACGAGTTCCTGCTGCGCGTTCAGAACGTCGAGCGTGGTGCGCTGGCCAAGCCGGGCTTCCTCGCGCACGCCGTTCAGCGCCGCTTCCGCCGATTTCACCTGACCGCGTGTCAACTCGATACTGTTTTTGGCAGCGTCGAGCAGCGCCCAGGCCTGAACCACGGTTACGCGCGCCTGGTCGCGGGCGACGTTGAGATCGAGTTGGCGCTGACCGTGCGACTCCTTGGCTTGCCGGATCGCCGCATATTCAGAGCCCCCCTGATAGAGCGGCATCGAGAACTGGCCGGTGACCGAGGCCGGTGAACGATTGCAGCTGGTTCAACGAACCCTCGTAGTTCTGCTGCACCTGACCGACGATGTCTACAGTCGGATAGAGCTCGCTTTCGGCGACCTTCACCGCCATCTGTGCGACATCGACGTTGAACTGCGCCACCGTCACGTTCGGGTTGTTTGCGGTGCCGGCCGCGATTGCGGCCGGCAGTGTGCTCGGCGAGAGGCGGTCGACCGGCGAGGCCGGCAGCAGCCGGCCAGGATCGAGCCCGATCACCTGGCGGAACGTCGCCTTGGAAGTTTCGTAGGCGGCTTCGGCCGCAAACAATTGCGTCCGCCCGACCGCGAGCCGGGCCTCCGACTGCGAGACGTCGGTCTGTGTGACGTTGCCCTGCTCGAGCCGCTGCTTGGCCTGGCGGAGCTGCTCCTGCAGCACCTCAACGTTGCTGCGCTGCAATTCGAGAATTCCGCCGTCGCGAAGCAGGTTCATGTACGCAGTCGCGGCGCTCAGCAGCACGGTCTGTTCGATGTTGCGCAACGCCTCGCGCGCCGCGAACACCTGCGCCTCGGCCTGTCGCGTCTTGTTGGCGGTCTTGAAGCCGTTGAGCAGGTTCTGCCTCACCGTCGCGCCGGCGCCGCGCGGCGCGTTCACGCCGCTCTGCGTGAGATAGGTTGCCGGCGCGCCGCGCGGCGTGGTCGAGCTGATTTCGCGGGTGGTGGTCGAGAGCGACTGCGAGCCGGCGTTCGCGGTGATCGTGGCTCGCGGCCGGTAGCCGGCAGAGCGCGGTGGGCACGTTCTCGTCGGTGGCGCGCACCTGCGCGCGCTGCGCGTTGAGTTGCGGATTGTTTGCGTAGGCGTAGGCGAGGGCAGCCTCAAGGGATTGCGCGAACGCCGGGTTGCAGCACAAAGCCGTCCCCGCGACCGCCAATACAACAGACCGCAACTGCCAGAACCCGTACCCTGGCATCAATCCCCCGAACCACGCCCGATGACGCCACCCTCAATGAAAACAACGGTATGCGCCACAATGGATTGCGAACCCTCGTCCCCTCCAAGCTTGCGCGCGCAGGGGCCGGAATGCGGGTTCACAACTATAGCCACTCCAATGCACGGTCATAACCCCGCGCATTGCAGCCCACAGGTTTACTTTTAGAGGGATATTCCTGTCTTTGCGAGGTCTTAGGACAGATTCGCCGCAATCGTTGCAGTTGGGTCCCAGGTCCGGTTGACGCGATGGTTAACGATCGATAACCCGCCTTTTTCGTGTGAAATCGATGGCAAATCGGGGATTTCCGGTGGCCGGTCAGCGCTCGGGCTCCGCTTGCGTCGCCGGGATGAACGCCAGAACGGCGATGTGCGAGGACTGGCCAAAGGTGAAGCGGACCGTCCGGCCGTTGCGGATCGCAGCCGTCCGCGCCGCGAAATCGACCTCCACATCGTGGTGGTCGAGGAAGACCCGGTCGAGCGGATAGGCCGCCTTGTAGACGGCCTCCTTGATCGCAAACAGCAGCCGCCCGTGCAGCGGCGAGGCCCTGGATCGTGCTTCGCATCCCTTCCTGGATCGCCGCGCGCTCGTCCGGTGTTGCCACCATGTCGATCAGCTCCGGATCGAGCGGCTCCGCCGGCTCGATGTCGATGCCAATGCTGAGATAATCGTCGCGGCTCGCCAGCGCCGCCACGGCCACCGTCGCGTCGTGGGCAAGCGATCCGACCATGCCCTCCGGCCATGTCGGCATCCCGCCGTCTGCCTTGATCACCGGCTGCGGCGAAACGTCCATGCGCCGCATCAACTCCCGCGCGACCATGCGCGCCGCGCCGCTTGCCCGCCGGACCTTGACGACGCTGCCCGCAAACGCGCCGCGCTCTTCCGCCAGCAGCGCCTGCTCGTCGCCTTCGGCGATGACCTTGTGGCCGATCAGCACGCGCCGCGGAGCGATTTCCTGGAGCATACTTTGCAGCGATGCGTATTGAGGCCAGTTCATCAAATCATCACGCCGACATGAACGTCATCGTACCCGAAAACCGCGCGGTGGACCCATGCGGCGGTGAAGCAAGGCTTTTCCCGGCGTAACAGCCGACAATTCAAGGGCTTGGCACTGTTGTCGCCGATCTGTTAGGAATCCAGGGATGGTGCGGATTCTGGCGCTGTTCAATCCGGGCGAAATCGCCTTGATTGCGCGCTTCGCTCTGGCTTAATGGTGCTCGCCACTGGCGACAAATGAGGGGATGCGGACATGGCAAACGACCCGACTGAATCCGGCACGGCTCCGCTGACGGAAGCCGAGCGCGAGGAGCAGGCCTCGCAGGTGGTCGATCGTTTCTCGCTGTGGTCCGGCGCGGCCGGCCTCGTTCCGATTCCGATCGTCGATGTCGCCGCCATTGCCGGCGTGCAGTTGCAGATGCTGCGGCGCCTTTCGGAAATCTACGGGGTGCCGTTCGTCGACAATCGCGGCAAGTCGGTCCTCGCGGCGCTGGCCGGCGCCATCATTCCGCACAGCACCGCCACCACCGCCGCGATGACATTCGGCAGCCTGATCAAGGGAATTCCCGGTATCGGGACCACGGTCGGCGCGTTGACCCAGCCGGTGATTGCCGCGGGTGTGACGTTCGTCATCGGCAAGGTGTTCATGAAGCACTTCGCATCCGGCGGCACGCTGCTCGATTTTGATCCGCCGGACTACAGGGAATTCATCAAGGAGCAGCAGGAAAAGGTTGCGAACAAGTTCGGGCGCGGAAAATCGTCCGGATCCACGTCTGGCTCCACCGCCGGGACTCCCTGACCAAACCGCGGCGCTGCCGCGAGAGCGTGAGCGAGCGGTCCGGTTGGATCAGGGTGCCCAGGGAGGCTTTGCGTCATGATTCTACCGCTCGCGATTCTGTCGGCCTATCTGGTCTTCTCAATTCTCGTCGGTCTTTGCGGCAGCCAGCGTCGACTGGGATTTACCGGGACGTTCCTCCTTTCGCTCGTCATCACGCCGATCCTGGCGCTCGTCGTCATCCTGATCACCGGTCCGTCGCGCCGTGTGCAATTGGAACGCCGCCGGAGTCGTTGAGTGCAGTGTTTGCGTCGCCGGTCTGAGCGTTCACAGGGATCGGCGCCCTGCTGGAATCAAACGGACGGCGTAGCCTGATGTCCTTCTTCCAGCTCGTTCGCCGCGAAATGCAGGGCTCGCTCGGCCGGCTGGTGTTCGTGTCGGCGATGGGCGGCGTCTCCACGACCGCGATCATCGGTGCGATCAACGCAGGTGCGCAAGCCGCCGACCGCGGCGAGGTGAGCCTCTGGGCTGCGGGGCTGTTCATCATCGCGCTGCTGCTGTTCGTGCAGACCCAGCACTATATCCTGATCACCACGACCGCCGAGATCGGCGCGATCATCCACAAGCTCCGCGTTCGGCTGCTCAACTACGTGCGGCGTTCCGAGCTCCTGCCGCTCGAGGCGATCGGCCGCGCCGAGATCGTCAACGCCATCACCGGCGACACTGCGATCTTGACGCAGGCGAGCAACATGCTCGCGTTCGCGGCGCAGGGCGCGCTCCTGATCGTTCTGGTGATCAGCTACGTCGCGTATCTTTCGTTCACCGCCTTCGTGCTGAGCGTCCTCATCGTCGGTATCGGCGCCGCCGTCTTCCACGCCAAGACCAAGCAGCATGCCATCGACATGCGCGAGGCGGCGAGCTGGGAGAACCGGCTCTACGACCGGCTGAGCGACGTGCTCGACGGCTTCAAGGAGGTGCGGCTGCATCGCGCGCGCAGCGACGCACTGCTGGAGCACGTCGTGGACGTGTCGCGCACCGCCGCCAACATCAAGATCCGCACCCAGAGCGAGACCTTCCGGCGGATGGTGCTGTTGCAGACCTCGCTGTTCACGCTGCTCGGCGCGGTCGCGTTCATTGTTCCGATCTTCAGCGAGCCGATGACGCCGGGCAGCATCACCAAGGCGGTGACCGCGCTGGTGTTCATCGTCGGCGCCTGTTCCGGCCTCGTGCAGTCGATTCCGATCATCGCCGCCGCCAACACCTCGGCCGACCGGCTGGAGATGCTTGAAGCCAAATTGTCGCAGATCACGAGCATCCGGGACGAGACGCCGGAGCCGGACGCCAAGACGTTCCGCAAGATCGAGATGCGCGACGTCGAATTCCACTATCCGGGCAAGTCCGCGGACACGGTGTTCAAGGTTGGGCCGTTCAACTTCACGCTCAATTCCGGCGATCTCGTCATTCTCACCGGCGGCAACGGGTCGGGCAAATCGACATTCATGAAGATTCTCGCGGGTTTCTACCGGCCCGCATCGGGGGAGCTTCTGCTCGACGGCGAGCCGGTGGGCGACCACAACTACGAGCGCTACCGCAGCCTGATCACCGCGATCTTCCCGGATTTTCATCTGTTCCAGCGACTTTACGGCATCGCCGATCCCGCCGTCGAGGAACTGACCAGTATGCTCCGGCAGTTCAGGCTGGAGGACAAGACGCGGCTGATGCATGGCGAGTTCCGCACCGTCGACCTTTCCAGCGGTCAGCGCCGGCGCCTGGCACTGATCGTCGCCCAGCTCGAGAAGCGCCCCTTGCTGATGCTCGACGAATGGGCCGCCGACCAGGACCCGGAATTCCGCCGCAAGTTCTACTTCGAGCTCCTGCCGGCCTTGCACAAGGCGGGCATAACGGTCGTCGCGATCTCCCACGATGACCGCTATATCGACGAGATGGACGTTCCCATGCGACGATTGAGCATGGATGAGGGGCGTTTCACTGAGTTGAGTTCGGTGGAGACCGGCTGATGAAACCGCAGCCCGAATCTCTGGACGCGACGCCGTCGCCGAAAAAATACAGGTGGTGGCGCTTTATCGAGCGCAGCCTGCCGATCATCGTCATCTATCTGATGGTGGCGACGCTGGTCGGCTTCCTGATCGCACCCAATGTCTTCGTCACGGTTCCGACCGGCCACGTGGGGATCCTGTGGAAGCGGTTCCGCGGTGGCACCCAACTCGATCCGCGTGTCCTGAAAGACGAGGGCCTGCGCGTCCTGCTGCCGTGGGACAAGCTGTTCCTCTACGACCTCCGCCTGCAGACCACCACCGACACCTACAACGCCATCTCCAAGGACGGCGTGAATCTCGCCGCCACGATTAACATCCGCTTCCGGCTGAAGCACGACGCGGTGCCGCAACTGCACCAGTCGATCGGACCCGACTACATCTCGCGGATGTTGCGGCCGGAGATCGGCAACCGCGCGCGCGAGATCATCGCCGAATACTCCGCGGAAGAGGTCTATTCGACCAAGCGGCAGGAAATTCAGAAGCGCATCCGCACGCATACCGAGGCGATGCTCGGCCAGAGCATGATCCAGCGGACCGAGAAAGAGAGTGAATACGGCGAACATTACCGTGTGTCGCTCGACGAGATGCTGATCCTCTACGACACGCTGGTGCTCGGCCTGGAGTTGCCGCAGACCGTCGTCGCCGCGATCAACCGCAAGGTCGAGCAGTATTATCTCGTTCAGGAGTACGCGTTCCGCGTCGACCGCGAGAGGAAAGAGTCGGAGCGCAAGCAGATCGAGGCCTACGGCATCCGCGACTTCCAGCAGACGGTGACGCAGGGAATCTCGGATTCTTACGTGCGCTGGCGCGGCATCGAGGCGACGCTGCAGCTTGCGCAGTCGCCGAACACCAAGATCGTCATCATCGGTAGCGGCAAGGACGGATTGCCGGTCATTCTCGGCAATGTCGATACGCCGATCGCGCCGCAGCCGCCGGCGGGCGGCGCGACGTCCGTGCCGGATAACAGCGAAGCCGCGAAGCAAAAGCCGGCCGCCGCAAGTCCACCGCCGCTGGAGAAGACGCCGGCCGCCAACCTGCCGACACCGGCGGAGCGGTCCGCGCCGACGACCGGCTCGCCGCCGCCCGGTTCCTCAGGTCAGCCGGCCACACCAGGTGGGCAGCCGCCGGCCGGCGCGCCCGGCCGGCAGTCGTCCGCGCCCAATCCTGCCTCGGGTTCCGGGTGGACGCTGACGATCTCGGAGGTCCAGGACCTGATCGCGCGCGCATTGCGCGGCAATGCCGAAACCACCGGCCAGGGACAGCATCCGCCGGGTGCCGGACCGGGTTCTGCGCCGCGATCCGTGCCGCCAGGGTCTGCGCCTCAGGGACCTGCGCCTCATGCCGAGCCGCATGCCGGAGGAGCTCCGGCGTCCTCCGCGCATCCTCCGGCGGCAGGTCCGCCCCCGCGTCCGCATTAGCGGCCGTCGGCCGGCGACGAACCGGCGCACATATGAGAGTGCTGCTGCAAGAGACCTTGAGCGCTTCCTGAAGCCGGCTGCTCTGATCACGCTCACGCGATCGCATGGGCACCCGCCCGAATATCCGGCCTGCACCTGGAACCCGGCTTGGATGCTTTCCAAAACTGCCGGTTTTGTAAGGTTTTCCCACGCGTTGTGGCCGATGCCGCGAACGGATTGTGAACGGTGGTCAGATCCGGGCGGTTTGTTGTTTGAAACGCCGATTGTTGTTGTTATTCATGGCTATAGCCAAAGACAGGGGCCTGTCGGCATTGTTTTGGGCGGTGCGCCGGGTGGGGTAGTTTGTGGGCACCGGGAACACGCGCGATCGAGGGGCGGTTGCGCGTCACGGTCTGCTCCTCGGGGAGAGATTGGATTTCGGGGAACGTCCGTTGAGCGGACGGGCCCGCCGGATCGAAGTCGCGGCATCCCGGGCTGCGAGCCGGCGGCTCGATCCGAAGAGTTTGGTTGCCGTGCTGCCCGTTGTCGGTGGTGAAGTGGATCGTTCAGTCCGTGTCAGATCTGGGTCCTGATTCCGACCGCAAGGCTGAGTTTGCTGAAGAGCCTGCGCCGGGTGGCGAGGCGCTTGCGCTGACGTCTGCGCAACTCGGCATTTGGTTTGCTCAGAAGCTCAATCCGGCAAGCGCGGCCTACAACATCGGCGAATACCTGGAGATCGACGGCGCGGTCGACCCGGCGCTGTTCGAGCGCGCGCTGGCGCAGGTCATCGCCGAGGCCGATGTGCTGCGCCTGCGCTTCGTCGAGATCGCAGGCGAGCCGCGGCAGATTGTCGGCGCGGACGGCGCGCTGTCGCTGCCGATCATCGACGTGAGCCGCGAAGGCGATCCGCGCGCCGCGGCGGAAGCCTGGATGCGGGCCGACCTGCGCGTGCCGGTCGATCCCGCGCGAGCGCCGCTGTTTCAGTTCGCGCTGTTCAAGGTCGCGGCTGAAAAGTTCCTCTGGTACGCGCGCTACCACCATCTGATCATGGACGGCTACGGGATGTGGCTCGTCGCCCGCCGGACGGCGGCGAACTACTCGCAGCTTGTGCTTGATCAGACAGCGTCTGGTGGCCGCTTCGGGCCGCTCGCGGCTTTGCTCGATGATGACGTGGCCTACCGGGCATCGGATCGCGCCACGGCAGATCGGCGCTACTGGTTCGAGGCGCTGGACGATTGGCCCGAGGCCGGAAGCTTCACGCTTGGCGAACGTTCGCCGGCTCACGCCCCGGACTTTCTCCGCGCCACCATGGAATTGCCGGAGCGGCACGTCGTGGCGCTCCGCGCCGCAGCCGCGCGCGCCGGTACCAATCTGTCGCGGCTTCTGGTCGCGGCCGGCGCGATCCTGCTGCACCGAATGAAGGGCACGCAGGACGTCGTGGTCGGCTTGCCGGTCGCGGTGCGAAACGACGTCGCGCGCAACGTGCCCGGCATGGTTTCCAACGTGCTGCCGCTCCGCGTTGCGGTGCGGCAGGACATGACGGTGCGGGAACTGATTGCAGAGACTGCGGTTCGTGTTCGCGATGTGCTCGAGCATCAGCACTTTCAACTGCCGGAGCTGCGCCGGATTGCGCGCGCGAATGGCGATGACCGGGCTCTGTTCGGGCTCAGTGTCAACGTCATGCGGTTCGACTACGGGTTCCGCTTCGGAGCTCACCGGACGATTGCGCACAATCTTTCGCTCGGGCCGGTCGAGGATGTCTCGATTTCGGTCTACGACCGCGCGGATGCAGGGCCGCTGCGGATCGATGCCGATGTCAATCCGGCGCTTCATTCAGGCGCCGATCTCGCCGCTTATAAGCAGCGGTTTCTGAATTTGCTGATGTGTCTTGCCGATCCAGATGCCGCGATCGGCAATCTGAAGCTTCTGGAAGCGGCCGAGCGGGAAACAATCCTTCGGCAGTGGAGTGAGACCGCATCAAGCTCGCCGCGGAATCCCGATGCGACCTTGCCGTCGCTGTTCGCTGCGCAGGCGATGCGCACACCGGATGCAGTCGCGGTCGTG
>CAWHLG010000009.1:0-337687 GCA_963830015.1 uncultured Alphaproteobacteria bacterium | reverse complement strand
CGGCGGCGGGCGACTTCGAAGCCATTACGGCGCGCGCCCGCACGGCCGCAGCGCTCCGGAAATGACCGGGGCGTGGACTCATTGACACGCAGCCGTCGCCTGACCGCTGCAAGCCGGATGAACGCGACGTACAGCGCGAGCCGGACGGGCCATGGCCCGCGTCGTGCCGCCCCACTCACCGTTTCGATAAAGCGTTTCGTGATGAAGCGTCGTACTGGCGCGATCAACGATCCCTTTCTTCACGAAGGGTCGAACGGGCGGCGTGCTTGGCCAGGTTCCAGCCGACAAAGGCTGTTATTTGGCTGCATCGCCGGCGGGTATCGCCCTGCGGTGGTTGAGATATTCGTAGGTCAGCACCGCTCCGCCAACGAGCACGCCGAGGCCGCTGATGAGCCCCGGCACGGCAAGACCGATATGCAAATCCGGAAGTATCGCCGCGGCTCCGGCGACGGTCAGGACAACCCGTGTCAAGAGACCGATGTCGCGCCGGAAAAATCCGACGATCCCGACAGTTGCGAAGTACACGCCGACGAACGCCGTGACGGCATCATAGGCGATCGACGCAGGGGCTCCGATCATCAGCAGCGTCGGCGACAGCACGAACATGAACGGCAGCACAAACTTCACCCAGCCGATCCGGCACGCCGCCCAGCCGGTTTCCATCACGCCTGCCTTGGAGATGTTGGCCGCGGCATAGGCCGCAAGCGCCACCGGCGGGGTGATCATCGACAGCATGCCGAAATAGAGCACGAACATATGCGCGGCGAGCTTGGGGATGCCGGTTTCAACGATCGAAGGCGCGATCAGGGTGGCGAGCAGGATGTAGACCGCCGTGGTCGGCATTCCCATGCCGAGGACGATGCCGATCCCGCCGCCGACGGCCAGCAGCAGGAACAGGTTGGCTCCGGCAAGCTTCACCAGCAGCAGCGTGAGCGCGAAGCTCAGGCCCGTGGCGTTGAGCACGCCAATGACAAAGCCCGCGGCCGCAAGCGTGATGAACAGGTCGGTGGTGCTACGGCCGGTGTTGGCGAGCGTGCCGAAGAAATCGCCGAAGGTGAGACGCCTTCCCTTGTAGCTGCGGAGCATCCCGACCACGAACATCACAAGCGACGAGCTGATCGCTGCGACCTCCGGCGAACTCTCCCAATAGAACATGGTGAGCAGCAGAACGGCAAACGGGATCAGGAAATGCCAGCCCTCCCGCATGACCGCCGAGGTCTGCGGGATCACTTCATTGAGCCGTTCGAACTTGCCTTTTCCGGCGATCAGGTCCACCTGGGCATAAAGCCCGAAATAATACAGGACGGCCGGTATGGCGGCGGCAAGCGCGATCGTGGCGTACGGTGTCTCAATGAATTCCGCCATCAGAAATGCCGCGGCGCCCATCACCGGCGGCATGAGCTGGCCGCCGGTCGAACCGACCGCCTCGATGGCTCCCGCATCGCGGCCCGAATAGCCCGAGCGCTTCATCATCGGGATGGTAAAGACGCCGACCGAAGCCACATTGCTCACCGCACTGCCCGATATCGTGCCGAACAGCGCCGAACCCACCACGCAGATCTTGGCCGGCCCGGCTCGCTTGCGGCCCATCAGCGCAACCGCGATGTCCTTGAAAAACTCGCCGCCGCCCGAGGCGATCAGAAGATCGCCGAGCCAGATGAACATGATGACGATGGTCGTCCCGACCACGAGCGGCGCACCGTAGAGCGCGCTCGGATCGAACGCGAGATAGACCAGCAGCGCTTCAGGATTCTGCGGCTTGCCGCGGAGCGCATCGGGCATCAGGTGGGCGACGGTGGCGTAGATGAAAAACATGACGACGACGCTCAGCAGGCCCCAACCGGTGCACCGGCGCAGCGCCTCCAGGACGAGAACCAGGATGATCCCGCTCAGGATCAGAACCTCCGGGGTTCGGTACGAAACGTCCTGCAGCAAATAGTCCCAGCCTGCCGCGGTCCAGAGCGCGGCGCCGAGACCGAGCGTGCCCAGCCCCAGATCGAGCGGCGAGAATTTCGTATGTGGCTTGCCGTGCCAATCGACGGCGTTGAAGGCGAGCGCCAGCGCCAGCCCTAAAGCCGTCGCGAGGAACTGCTCCTGATAGAAGGCCTTGTTGAAATAATATGGAAGGTTCACGGCCCAGGCGAGGCAAAGCAAGGTGATGACAGCACCGGTGAAATACGTGATCCGCTTGTGGATCGGGTTTGCCGGCTCACGGATCGATTCACCCTCGCCCTGTGCGAGAGCTTCTTCCGCAGCCTTGATATCGGCGGCGCTCGGCGATCGATCCATCGTCATGAATCTGGTCTCTCTGTGGTCTGCAGATCTCTGCTTCGGGCCGGACCCGACATCGTCGCAACGGCGACAAGCGGACCGACGCAACGCGAGATTGGGCGCCGCAGGGCTGAAACGATTGCCAAGCCTGCCAGCCTCCGCACGGCCGCATCACGGCGGCCGTGCACGGTTCGAAGTCTCCAGCTCAGGGATGACTCAGCCCTTCGGCGGCCACTGGCCGATTTCCTTGTAAAACTTGATCGCGCCGGGATGCCACGGCACTTCGATCTCCTGGGTCATTGCTTTCGGATCGAAGCCGCGGAACACCGGCTGCCCCTTGACCAGATCCTCCTTGCTCCCGTGGAGTATCTTGACGATGTCATAGACGACGTCATCGGGCATCTTGTCGTTGGTCGTGAAGAAAATATTGTAAGCCATGATCGTCGTCGGGCCGTGAATGCCGACCGCATAGGCCGCCGGCTCCACCACGATCGGCCGTGCCGGCAGTACCTTGCGAATTTTGGCCACTGCCTCCGGCGAGGAGTCCATGTTGATGAAACGCACGCCGCCGCGTGAAGCGAGCTTGACGTTGGCCTGTTGACCCTGACCGGTGCCGACCGAGATGGTGGCTGCTTCGACCTTGCCTTCGCCGAGCAGATCGACGCCCGAGAACAGGCTCTGCGTCGGCACCGTCTTGACGTCGTCCATGGTGAGGCCGGCGCTGGCGAGCACGGCCCGCTGGAGGATCCGGCCGGTGGTTTGGGCGTTGTAGCCCCACGGCATGATCTTGCCCTTGAGATCGGCAATCGACTTTATTGGCGAATCGTTCGGCACCATGACACCGAGCGTCAGTGGAAATGCAATCGCGGTCAGGCGCAGATTGGGATTGGGGCGCCTGAATGACTCTGTGCCCGTGAAACTCGTCCGCGCGTCGTCGACGTTGGTCAAGCCGAAGTCGACCTCGCCTCGATCAAGTTGCGGGATGAAGGTGCTGGTTCCGGCGGTCGGTTGGACACGCACCTGCATTTTGAGCTTGTCGTCGAGCAGCTTTCCGATGGTAACGCTCGCCGCATAGAAGATCGAGCCCTGCGGGTTGCTCGCGATGACCCGGACCTGCTGCGCCTGCGCTGCCGAAACCGCGCACGCGAGCGCCGCGGATGCAGCCGTGATTAGCCAGAATTTTCTCATTAGATCTCTCCCTGGGTTGAACCCACCCGCGCGTCCGCCCGGATACGGATTGCATTTCGTGTTTATTTCGCCCCTCACCGTGAGTCGCTCCGCCTATGCTGGCGGTTGCGATCAGGGTAGTGGAAATCTAGTACGAGGCGGAACCGAATTCGCTGCGGCACGACCGCGCTTAAGTCCGGCGGCCGTCTCGGCGGGGATGGGGGCGGATGGGGGGCAGAAGTCCGTGATTTGCGGGAATTATCGCTGATAAGCATCCGTTGCTGCCATCGGAAAAATGTGCGGCAGGGCACGCCCAAGCCCGGCGACCTCATCGTCATCGACAATTTTTGGGCAGCCACAAGGGAAATGCCCTGTGGCGCGCCATCCGGCCGTAGGCGCCAGGCCATTCCGCCCGCCGAACAACGGTCCGGAGCGGGCGATCGAGCCGGTCGTCGCCAAGCTCAAGCCACGGGATCGAAAGGCCGCAGAACGGACCGTCGAGGTCACGCCGCCAGTGTCGATGCCCTGCTCTCCCGCTTCACACCGCAAGAATGCGCCGGCGACCTGGCCAACCCGAGATATGCTTCGGCGTGACGCGAACACAGTCGGGGACCGTTGCGCGCGTCGCTCGAATGGCCCGCGGCGTCACAGGTCGGACAGCCCGTATTCCGACCACCGCGCCTCCACGCGCGCCTCGTCCTCGGGCGCCGGCCGCACCGTCGGCGGAAAGCGCTCGTTGCCCCACTCCGGGCGGCGCTTGTTCTTCCAGGAGCGCGTGGCGTCGATCAGCATCCGGTTCCAGAGGCCGGTGCCGAGCTGGGCAACGTCGCGGTCCTCCAGCGGCGTGCTCGGGTCGATCGGCGAGCCGAAGATGCCCGGGAAGACGAACAGGCTTCCTTCGCCGGCGTTCACGCGGTGCGCCAGCGCCCACTCCACCTGCTCGTCGTCGGAGGGGTCGATGTCTTCCTCGACGACGATCACGTGCTTGTAGCGATACTGCGCGGCGCTGTTGCCCCAGAGCGCGGCGGCGATCTGCTTCGGCTGGCCCTGGTAATGCTTCTTGATCTTCACCCGGATGTTCACGCCATTGGTGATCGGCGGCGCGAACACATCGAGGATTCCGGGGATGCCGGCATTGTTCAGGATGTTCCAGGCGATGCCGGCGCGCTGCACCGAAGACATCACGCTGTTCTCGCTGTAGGAGCCGGGCAGGGTGCCTTCGAGCGAGCCGCGAAAGACCGGATCGCGGCGATGTGTGATGCAGGTGACCTTCATGGTCGGCCGCGGCGTCGGCAGGTCCGACACGTAGCCGGTATATTCGCCGAATGGCCCTTCGCTTTCATACGTCGTGGGATCGTCGCTGATATATCCCTCGACGACGATTTCGGCATCGGCCGGCACCTCGAGATCGACCGTCTCGCATTTCACCAGCTTCACCGGCTCGCCGCGATAGGCGCCCATCACGTCGTACTCGCATACGCCGGCCGCGATCGGAGAGCCGGACAGGAACGGCATGATGGGGTCGTAGCCGATCACGCAGGCGACCGGCATCGGCCTCTTCAGCGCCGCCCATTTGACGAAATGCGCGCCCCAGTGCTGGCCGCCCTTGATCAGCAGGAACGGCGCCGTGTCCTTCTGGCTGATCATCCCCCGGTACATGCCGACGTTCATCACCCGCGTATCCGGGTCACGCGTCACGACCGAAGAAAAAGTGTGGATGTAGCGCCCGCCTTCGAGGAAATGCCACTTCGGCACCGGAAATTCTTTCTGGTCGATTGCGTCGCCTTTGATCACAACCTCCTTGACCGGTCCCGTGTCGACCATGAGCGGCGCGAGCGTCTCGCGGTTCTTCTTCATCACGTGCTGGACGAGATCGCGGTTGGCGGCATCTGGCGGAAAGCCGAGCGCCAAAGCGAGCCGCGAGCGCGAGCCAAGTCCGCTGACGAAAAGCTTGGTACACCGGCCGTCGCGGTAGCCCTTGATGTTCTCGAACAGCAGCGCCGGGCCTTTTTTCGCGAGCACGCGCCGCGTCACCGCGCCGATCTCGCGGTCCCAATCCACCTCCGCCTTGATGCGCCTGAGCTCGCCCTGCTGTTCCAGGAGATTCATCCACTGACGCAGATCCAAAAAGCCCATCGCGTGCCCCTGAGGTATTGCATCGCCCCGGCAGTCGGGCGAACGGGCGGCAAGGGGCCACACTTTGGGAAGGTCCACAATCGGCAATGACGGATGCGTGCGTTGCTTGTGACGCAGCTCGATTCAACCGCGCGACAAACTCGCAGGCGCCACCCACCCAAAAATCGCCAGCCCGCTCGCTGCTCGGTCATACGAAGTTCGGGTCCAAAGGGACATCGGAATCATAGAGTGCTACTGTCGATTTGGTTCGGACGTTCGCTCGGAGCAAGCCGGGAGCTCAGGCGAATGTCCGAACCGCGACACCAGCAGCAGGTCCGATTGCCACCCGAAGCCCCCCTCAAGCGCCGCCCGCGCACAGCGTTTGACTGGTCCTCCGCGACCGTCGCCGTCGTCGTCGTCGTTTCCGCTGCGGTGGTCTACTGGCGCGACGGACAGGCCAAGTTCCTCGAAATTCTCGTCAGCGACTTTCATCTTTTCATCGACATCCTGCCGAAGGTGCTCGCGGCCTGCCTGATTGCGTCATTCGTCGCGGTGCTGATGCCGCGCGCGGCGGTGCAGCGCTGGGTCGGCGCCGAATCCGGCGTGCTCGGCATTCTCATCGCCACGCTGGCGGGTGTGATCTGCCCCGGTGGTCCGATCACGATCTTCCCGGTGGCCGCGGCCTTCGTCGCCATCGGCGCCGATGTCGGCGCGGCGATCGCCTTCATCACCAGTTGGACGCTGCTCGGCTACTCCCGCATCCTGGTATGGGAGCTGCCGTTCTTCGGCGGCGAGTTCGTATTCTGGCGCACCGTCGTTTCGATTCCTCTGCCGATTGTTGCCGGTCTTCTGACCCGCTTCGTCATTGTCCGCTATCTCCGCGGGAGCGGCGGCCCATGATCTATCTGGTGGACGGGTTTCTCTGGCTTGTCGCGCTCGCGCTCGGGGCGATCGCGGCCTCGCGCGGCAGGCAGGTGCTTCGCGACAGCGTCAAGGAAGGCGCCGTCGACTGCCTGCGGCTCATTCCGCGCATCATGCTCGGCGTCATCGGTTCGGGCTACATCGCAGCGCTCTTGCCGCACGAGGTGGTGGGCCGCTGGCTCGGCGCCGACTCCGGTGTCATGGGGCTTTGCATCGCCGTGCTCGGCGGCGCCGTCACGCCGGGCGGGCCGGTGATAGGCTTCTCCATCGCGGCCGCGGCGCTGAAGGGCGGCGCTGGCACGCCGCAGGTGATCGCCTATACGGTGGCGTGGGCGCTGTTCGCATTCCAGCGGATGTTCCTGTGGGAGATCCCGGTGATGCCGCAGCGGCTGGTGTGGCTGCGCGTCATCGCGTCGCTGCCGCTGCCTTTCCTGGCCGCGGCCGGCGCCATGCTGATCGGAAAGCCCTGACCCGGAGCCGGCCGCGTGCCTGCTGGCCGCCTGCTTTGGGTCGATGCTAGGATGCCGCAAAAATAAAGCCAGGGAGGGTAGGTCATGCTCAACGTGTGCCGGCACTTGCTTGCGACTTCTGTTTTCGCCCTGTTCGCTTTCGCCGCCGTGCGGCCGGCCATGGCCGCCGACGACTATCCCAAGCAGACCATCAGGCTGATCGTGGCGTCCGCGCCTGGCGGACCCACCGATCTTCCGGCCCGGCTCGCCTCGCAGATTCTCACCGCCAAGTTCGGCCAGCCTGTCGTCGTCGAAAATCGTCCGGGCGCGGGCGGCGCACTCGGTGCCCGCACGGTCGCAAGCGCGCCGCCGGACGGCTACACGCTGCTGATGGGCAACACCAGCACGCTCGCGGTGATCCCCGCGGTTTCGTCCAGCGCCGGCTACGATCCGGTCAAGGACTTCGTGCCGATCATCCGGCTCACCGAAGGCTTCCAGATCCTGGTGGTGCATCCGTCGTCGCCCTGGCAGACCGTCAAGGACTTCGTCGCCGACGCCAAGGCCAATCCGGGAAAGATCAACTACGCGCACACCGGCGCGGGCGGCCTGCCGCACCTCGCCGGCGAACTGTTCGCGCTCCGCAGCGGCATCAAGCTCACCGGCGTCTCGTATCGCAGCGGCGGCGAAGCCAACACCGCGGTGCTGAGCCAGAACGTGCAGGCCACCTTCGAGAACATCGCGATCCTGCGGACGCTGATCGGCGAGGGCAAGCTCCGCGGGCTTGGCGCGCAGAACAAGATCCGCACGCCGCTCCTGCCCAACCTGCCGACCATGGCGGAGGCCGGTGTGCCGGACGCGGAGGCCAATACGTTCTTCGGTATCGCGGCCCCCGCCGGCACGCCCGCGAGCATCGTGGCCAAGCTCAATGCGGCGCTGAACGAAGGCCTCGCCAGCGCCGAGATCCAGAAAACCATCGCCAACCTCGGCAGCGAAGCGAAGCCCAACTCGCCTTCGGAGTTTGCCGCCTACATCGCGGCGCAAAACAAGAAATGGATCGACGTTGGCAAGGCCGCGGGAGTCCAGGTCAATTAGGCAGAGTTGCGTGACGTTGAATCACCCGCCGCATCGGCGGTGCCATCCCTCCCCGACAAGAGGGCGTTCACGCCCGTCTTCGACGGGCTATGGGGAGGGTGGACGCGAAGCGGCCGGGTGGGGAGAAGGTGCCACGCGTCCGATGATTAGCAGTGGCAGCCTCTCCCCACCCCCGCGCTTCGCGCGGACTCTCCCCTCGCGGGGAGGGAGGACACCGCCCGAGTCGCAGATGCTTCAACCTGAACCGAACGCACTCCTTAGGCCAGCATGACAGCACGCAAAATCCCCGTCCTGATCGTCGGTGGCGGGCCGGTGGGCCTGGCGCTGGCTGGCGAGCTCGGCTGGCGCGGCGTCGGCTGCCTGCTGGTCGAGCAGACCGACGGCGCGATCGTGACGCCGAAGATGAACGAGGTGAACGTCCGCACCATGGAGCTCTGCCGGCGCTGGGGCATCGCCGAGCAGGTGCACAACTGTCCGTTCCCGCGCGAGCACGCGCGCGATGCCGTGTTCGTGACGAGCTTCACCGGCTACGAGCTCGGCCGCATTCCGCGGCCCGCGGTCGCGGACGCGAAGCCCGAGCCGTGGAGCCCGATGCGGCTGCAGACCTGCTCGCAGATGTGGTTCGATCCGATCCTGCGGAATTTCGCGCTGTCGCATCCGGGCGTCGAGCTTCGCCATCGCACCCGGCTGGAATTGTTCGACGACACCGGCGCGGGGGTCGTCGCCGAGATCGTCGATCTCGAAACCGGCAAGCGCGAAACGATCGAGGCGGACTATCTGGTCGGCTGCGACGGCGCCACCAGCGCGATCCGCGGCCAGCTTGGCATCGAGCTCGTGGGGCAGGGCACGCTCGGCCATCCGGTGCATCTGTTTTTCCGGGCGCCGGATTTCCTCAAGCGCGTCGGCAAGGCGGAGGGCACGTTCTTTCTCGCCATCGACCGCGGCGGGCTGTGGGCCAACATCCGCGTCGTCGATCCGGTCAACGCCATGTGGCGGCTGATGATGATCGACAGCGACGGCCGGCAGACCCCGGAGAGCATCGACAGGGACGCGCTGATCCGCCGCGCCGTCGGCCAGCCGTTCGACGTCGAGTGGGTCGGATGCAGCATCTGGACGCGGCGGAGCCTCGTCGCGGCGCAGTACTCGAAGGGCCGCGTGTTCCTCGCGGGCGACGCCGTGCACCAGCTTTCGCCGACCGGCGCGATGGGCATGAACACCGGGATCGGCGACGTGGCCGATCTCGGCTGGAAGCTCGCCGCGGTGGCGCAGGGCTGGGGCGGGCCGAACCTGCTTTCGAGCTACGGCGTCGAGCGGCAGCCGGTCGGCCTGCGCGCCATCGACAACACCTCGGGCTTTCATCTTTCGCACGGCAAGTTCCACGACGGCTTCGCCGCGATTGAGGACGACACCGATGAGGGCCGTGCGCTGCGCGCGGAGCTCGGGCCGCAGCTCGTGCGCGAGGTTGGCCGCATGTTCCGCACCATCGGCCTGCAACTCGGCTATCGCTACGAGGATTCGCCGATCGTCGTGCCGGACGGCACGCCGCCGGTGCCGGACGATCCGGAGATATTCGTCGCCTCGGCGCGGCCCGGCGCGCGCGCCCCGCACGCGGTGCTGAAGGACGGTTCCTCGACGCTCGACCTGTACGGGCGCGGCTACGTGCTGGCGCGCTTCGGCGCGGGTGCGCCGGATGGCGCGGCGATCGCCGAGGCCGCAAAAACAGCGCAACGTGCCGCTGCGCACCGTCACCATCGACGATCCTGAGGCCGCCGCCATCTACGAGCAGCCGCTTGTGCTGGTACGCCCCGACGGCCACGTCGCGTGGCGCGGCCGCACGCCGCCCGCCGAACCGCTCGCTATGATCGACCGGGTGCGCGGGGCGTAGCGCCCCGCCGCGGGATGTTCAGCGAGTTGACGATCTCATCGACCGCGGCGTGCAGATCGGCGAGATGCCGCGCGGCGAACTCCTCCACCGTGAACGCCTGCCGCGTCCACAGCAGGTTGAGCGCGCCGTGCACGCGCCTGCCGTCGAGGATCGGCACCGCGATGGCGGCAAGCCCGTCGTCATAGGGCGCACGCCCGTAGTAGCCGCCGAGAAATCCGGCCTCGCGGGTGCCGTAGCCGCGCTCGCGGGTCTCGGCGAGGATGCGCTCCAGCCGTTTCGGATCGCGCGCCAGCCGATCCTCGGGCTGGTCCGATTTGCGCACGGCAGCGAGGATCTTCTGCCGCTCCTTGTCGGGGCAGAACGCGAGATAGGCGCGGCCGACCGCGCTGAGCAGCCAGTTGATCTTGTGGCCGACCCGGTCGCGCTGGATCACATAGGGGCTTCGGGTGCGGCTGGTCTCGCGGTTCTCCAGATGGTCGCCCGCGGGAACCACGAGGTCCGACGGCCATGCCAGGCGCTGGCACAACCGGTCGAGGACGGGCGCGGCGGCCTCGGCCAGCCGCTCGTAGCGGTCGCGCTTGCGCGCCGTGAACGCGAGATTGACGCTGATGCGGTAGCGGCCGTCGCCGAGGCGGCGCGAGACCAGCCCCGCCTGTTCCAGCGTGTTGAGGATGCGCAGCAGGCTCGGTTTCGGGATACCGGTCAGATCGTGCAGGTCGTGCAGCGCGGCGATCGGCGTTGCATCGAGCGCGGTGAGCACCTGCAAGCCCCGCTCTAACCCGCGAATGGTGCTGGATTTTGCCATCGGAACGCCTGCGCTGCGGCGAGCTTAAGCGTTCCGCCAGGCGGAAGCCAGTATTCCGCTTGGCGGAACGCCGTGCCTTTTCGTTGGTCTTGCCGGCGCGGCGGCCCGATCATCGCCCGCAAAGCAAACAACGGACGAAATGGGAGGACAGGCCATGACCGGACATTGGCGATTTCGTCATCTGCCGATCGCGATGACCATGCTGGCTTGCGGCGCAATCGTCTCGTCGCAGCCAATGCAGGCGCAGAACTTTCCCTCCGGCACGATCCGCGTCGTCAGCGCGACCGCGTCCGGCACCCCGCCGGACATCATGGTGCGGCTCATTGCCAATGAACTTTCCGCGGACGAAGGCTGGCGGATCGTGGTGGAGAACAAGCCGGGCGCGATCCAGACGATCGGCGCGGCCGAGGTTCTCAAGCAGCCGGCGGACGGACACACGGTCCTGTCGATCGCGTTGCCCTCGTCGGCCGCGCCGGCCCTGATTCCAACCGTGAATTTCCGTCTCGACGCCGATTTCATTCCGGTGATCAGGCTGGCACAGGCGAACCATGTGCTGGTCGTCCATCCCTCTGTTCCAGCCAACTCGCTTCCGGAACTGGTGACGCTGCTGAAGAACAATCCGGACAAGTACCAGTTCTCGTCCGGCGGCTTCGGCACCCCGGCGCATCTCGCCGGCGAAATGTTCAAGTTGCAGACCGGCGTGCGCGCGACCCATGTGCCGTATCAGGCGCTGCCGCGCGCGATCGCCGACCTGCTGAACGGCACCAATCACTATCAGTTCATCTCGCCGCTGCCGGTGGTGGAATTGATCGGCGCCGGAAAGCTGCGCGCACTGGCCGTAACGGCGCCGGCGCGCATGCCGGTGCTGAAGGACGTCCCGACCGTGGGCGAGCAGGGCTTTCCCGACCTGATCATCCAGGACTGGTTCGGCTTGCTGGTGAAGGCCGGGACGCCGAACGAAACGGTCGTCCGCCTCAACAGCGCGATCAACAAGGTGCTGGCGAAGCCGAACGTGCGCACGGCGATCGAGCGGATCGCGGCCGAGCCCAGCGGCGGCACGCCGCAGGAGTTCAAGGAGTTTCTGACCGCGCAGATCGCCCATTGGGGCAAGGTGGTGAAGGACTCAGGGATCAAGATGCACCAATGAGCGATTTCAGGGTGACACTGCTCGGGACCGGCGTGCCGATCCCGAGCCCGGAACGGTTCGGGCCGTCGACGCTGGTGGAAGCCGGCGACCAGAAATTCCTGATCGACGCCGGGCGCGGCGCGACGATCCGGCTCTATCAGTTGAAGGTCCCGATTGGCCGGATCGACGTGCAACTGCTCACGCATTACCACTCCGACCACGTCTCGTGCCTGCCCGACGTCTGGCTCACCGGCTGGCTGGAGTCGCACTTCGGCACCCGCAAAGCGCCGTACAAGGTGATCGGCCCGACCGGCGCCAGGCGCCTGATGGAAAATCTCGAGCGCGCCTATGCCGACGACATCAGGATCCGCATCGCCGACGAGAAGCTGCCGCCCGCAGGCATCGCCACCGACGTGACCGAGTTCGACCGCGACGGTCTGGTCTACGAGAAGGGCGGCGTGAAGGTTATCGCCTTCGAGGTCGACCACGGTGACGTCATCAAGCCGTGCTACGGCTACCGCGTCGAATACGGCGGCCGCGTCGCGGTGTTTTCCAGCGACACGCGCTACAACGAGAACGTCATCAAGTACGGCAAGGGCGCGGACCTCCTGGTGCACGAGGTCGCAATGGCGCGGCCGGAGCTGATGAAGGAGGCCTACATCCAGCGCATCGTCGGCCACCACACGACGCCCTATGACTGCGGCCGCGTGTTCGCGCTGACGAGGCCGAAGCTCGCGGCGTTCACCCATGTCGTGCAACTGGCCAGCATCCAGGTGCCGCCGCCCTCGATCGCGGAGATGATCGCCGACGTCCGCAAGACCTATGACGGTCCGCTCGAAATGGGCGAGGACCTGATGTCGTTCGAGATCGGCGACGTGGTGACGATGCAGCGGCTGATGCCGCGCTAACAGGCTGCTGAAAAAGTCCGGACTGTCATTCCGGGGCGCGCCCACAAGCGTGTTTACGCGCGTTTTCGACGCGCTATGGGCGCGAACCCGGAATCCAGAAAAGCAGGGAATCCCGCTGTTACTGGATTCCGGGCACGCCGCTTCGCGGCGTCCCGGAATGACCGCGGAGAGTTTTTCAGCAACCTGCTAGTGCCGCGGAAAGCGGCGTGGGACCTGCGGCCGCATTGCAGCGAGCCGGGCATCGTATAAAGTGCGCGGCAATGCGGCTCGGCCGCATCCACGCCATTTCCGAACATGGGAGATTCCCCGAATGCGATTGATTGTTGGTGCGCTCTGCTCGGCGCTCGCTTTGGCCGCCGCCACGGCGCAGGCCCAAGCCCAGTCTCAAGCTCAGTCCGATTACCCGAACAAGCCGGTCCGCGTGCTGGTGCCGTTCGCGCCGGGCGGCTTCGTGGACGTTGCGGCGCGCATCGTCGGCCAGAAGCTCTCGGAGAAGTGGAAGCAGCAGGTCATCGTCGAGAACCGTCCCGGCGGCAACGGCTTCATCGCCGTGACCGCCGCCGCCAAGTCGCCGGCCGACGGTTACACCCTGCTGATGGCGCACTCCGGCGAGTTCGTCGTGAACCCCGCGGTGTTCGCCGCGACCATTCCCTACAACATGGACCGCGACTTCCTGCCGGTCACGCTGGTGAGCCAGGCGCCGATGGTGCTCGGCGCCAAGTCGGACGGCCCGTACAAGACGCTGGCCGAACTGGCCGCCGCGGCGAAGGCCAAGCCCGGCACCGTCGGCATGAGCACGCCCGGCACCGGCAGCATCAATCATCTGGCCGGCGAGTGGATTGCGCTCTCGCTCGGCGTCAAGTTCCTGCACGTGCCCTACAAGGGCGGCGCGCCGGCCGCGGTCGCGATCTCGACCGGCGAGGTGCCGTTCGGCATGGCCGCGGTCTCGTCGGCGATGCCGCAGATCAAGGCCGGCCGCGTGAAGGTGCTGGCGATCACCACGGCGAAGCGCACCGACGTCGACAAGTCGTGGCCGACCGCGCAGGAGGCCGGCGCCAAGGACGTGGACCTGTCGATCTGGTCCGGTCTGTTCGCGCCCAAGGGCACGCCGCAGCCTATCGTGGACAAGATCTACGCCGACGTGGCCGAAATCCTGCAGATGGCCGACGTGAAGGAGAAGTTCGCGGCGGGCGGCGGCGACGTCGGCGGCATGAAGCCCGCCGAGTTCACCGCGCAGATCAAGCGCGAGGCCGAAAAGCTTGCCACCATCGTCAAGGCGGCCGACGTCAAGCCGGAGTGATACGGCGAGCGGCGGTTAGTACGAGCACTTTGGCAGGACGCTGAAAAGTCTGGGATGTCATTCCGGGGCGCGCCCGTAAGCGCGTTTACGCGCGTCTTCGACGCGCTATGGGCGCGAGCCCGGAATCCAGAAGCAGGGAATCCCGCCGTTACTGGATTCCGGGCCCGCCGCTTCGCGGCGTCCCGGAATGACCGCGGAGGCGGCGCGGGCGTTTCGTTTCCGGAAGCCGCGGGGGAAGCTACAAGTGCGTATTCGATCCCAGATGGACTTCTGGTCCGGCGTGCTGTTCGTCGCCATCGGCGTGACCGTGGTCGTGCTGGCGCAGGACTATCGGCTCGGCACCTCGGCCCGCATGGGTCCCGGCTATTTCCCCACTCTGCTTGGCGGGCTGCTGGCGATGCTCGGCCTGACGCTGAGCCTGCCGGCGCTGGCGAAAGATGGCGAGCGGCTGCCGGCGATGCGGCTGCGTCCTCTGCTGATGGTGCTTCTCGGCATCGCGGCCTTCGGCTTGACGCTGGAGTATCTGGGCTTCGTCGCGGCGGTCATTGCGCTGGTCGTGGTCAGTGGCCTGGCCGATCCTGACCTCAAGCCGCTGGAGATCGCGGCAGTGGCGGTCTTCATGGTGACGTTCTCGACGCTGATCTTCGTAATGCTTCTCGGCCTGCCGCTGCGGCTCTGGCCGGCCCTCTGAGCGGCGCATGGACATCTTCGCCAATCTCGCGATCGGCTTCGGCGTCGCCGTCACGCTCAAGAGCCTCGCCTATTGCTTCGTCGGCGTGTTCCTCGGCACGCTGATCGGCGTGCTGCCCGGCATCGGCCCGGTCGCGACGGTGGCGATGCTGCTGCCGCTGACCTTCAACCTCGATCCCGCCACCTCGATGATCATGCTCGCCGGAATCTATTACGGCGCGCAGTATGGCGGCTCGACCACCGCGATCCTGGTCAACATTCCGGGCGAGTCCTCGTCGGTGGTGACCACGCTGGACGGCTATCAGATGGCGCGCCGCGGCCGTGCCGGTCCTGCGCTCGGCATCGCCGCCATCGGCTCCTTCGCCGCCGGCACCTTCGCGACGCTGCTGGTTGCGCTGTTTTCGCCGCCGCTCGCCACCATCGCCCTGAAATTCCAGCCGGCCGACTATTTCTCGCTGATGGTGTTCGGCCTGATCGGCGCGGTGGTGCTGGCGCGCGGCTCGCTGCGCAAGGCCATCGGCATGGTGGTGCTCGGCCTGGTGTTCGGCATCGTCGGCACCGACGTCAATTCCGGCACGATGCGCTTCACCTTCGGCATCCCGGCGCTGGCCGAGGGGGTCAGCTTCGTGGCGCTGGCGATGGGCATGTTCGGCATCGCCGAGGTCGTCTACAACCTCGAGCAGCGCGGCCAGGACCGCCAGGTGTTCACTTCGCGGCTCGGCCGCGTGTTGCCGAGCCGGGCGGATCTCAGCCTCAGCAAGTGGTCGATCGTGCGCGGCACCGCGCTCGGCTCCATCCTCGGCATCCTGCCGGGAGGCGGCGCGCTGCTGGCGTCGTTTGCCGCCTACACGATCGAGAAGAAGGTGGCGAAGCCGCCGCGCGATTTCGGCAACGGCGACATCCGTGGCGTCGCCGCGCCCGAGTCCGCCAACAACGCCGGTGCGCAAACCTCGTTCATCCCGATGCTCACGCTCGGCGTGCCGTCGAACCCGACCATGGCGCTGATGATCGGCGCGCTGACCATCCAGGGCATCCAGCCCGGGCCGGAGGTGATGACGCAACGCCCCGAGCTGTTCTGGGGCATCATCGCGTCGATGTGGATCGGCAACCTGTTTCTGCTGGCGCTGAACCTGCCGATGATCGGGCTCTGGGTGAAGCTGCTCGCGGTGCCGTACCGGCTGCTGTTCCCGGCGATCCTCACGTTCTGCTGCATCGGCGTGTTCACCATCAACAACAACGTGTTCGACCTTTTCCAGCTCGTGGTCTTCTCAGGCGTCGGCTATCTGCTGCTCAAGCTCGGCTGCGAGCCCGCGCCGCTGGTGCTCGGCCTCGTGCTCGGCCCGATGATGGAAGAATACCTCCGCCGCGCGCTGCTGATCTCGCTCGGCGACCCGCTGATCCTGCTGTCGAGCCCGATCAGCGCCGGCTTCCTGATCGCGGCGGTCGCCCTGCTCGCTTCCATCGCCGTGCCGGCGATCCGCAGCCGGCGCGAACAGGCGCTGAAGGAGTAGTCAGACAAAACCAGCACCACTGGTTTTGTGGCGGCCTGGTTCGCGGGCCGATATCGTGCCGGGCTCAGTCGGGATCAGTTTGACAAGCGCGCTTCAAGGCCGTGCCGCACACCGAATATCTGCGGATCGCGCGGGCGAAGCATGAGCCGGCGCCGCTCCGTTTCCCGGGGTTGACTCCAATCCTATTAGGAATATAGGTGTTCCTGTTCTGTTCTCTCAACGATCGCCGTCGATCGCGGCGTTCGAAGAGGAGCAGGATGCGGTGCCCGACAATGGCATCGCGGTGGAGCGCCGGGAGGCGCCGGGCCCTACGTCACTGGGCCCGCGCGCCCGAAAGCGGCAACCCCTGGTAACAGGGGACCTGCCGTGGCGCGCCCCGAACCCCGTTGGGTTCGGGACCCGCGGCGATCCGCGGGTGGCGCCTCCCGGCGCTCCATTCCCCTTTTGGGGAAACGGAAAAAGGGGAACGGCGGGCCGGCCCGGGCGCCCGAATTCAAAGCCAGGGTTCGCGGAGTGTTGGCCGGATGATGCTGCTAATGAACCGCGCCGACATCGCGCGGGATGATCGCGCCGCGGTGGCGCACCTTCTGCCCGGCGAGCGTATGTCCCGCGAGCGCCGCCGAGGCCGGGCTCTCGCCCGCGAGTCGTGCCGCGATATAGCCCGCATTGAAGCTGTCGCCTGCCGCCGTGGTGTCGACCGCTTGCACGACCTCCGGCACCGGCACGTGCTCCTGCTTTCCGCTGACCGCGACCAGCGCGCTGTTCGGGCCGTTCTTCACCACGATCTCGCCGATGCCGAACGCCTGCAGTCGCTCGACCGTCGCCTCGGGGCTCGGGTCGCCCCACAGCACCGCTTCGTCGTCGAAGGTCGGCAGCGCGTAGTCGACGCGCTTCAGCGCCTCCATGAACACCGTGCGGGTGCGCGGCAAGTCGCCCTTCCAGCCGTAGGGGCGGAAGTTGCCGTCGAACGCGACCTTGGCGCCCTGCTGGCGCGCCATCTCGACGATGGCGAGCAGCCGCCCGAGCCCGATGTTGGAGTAGAGCGACAGCGTGACGCCGGAAAAATAAATGAGCCTCGCGCCCATCATGCTCTCGGCGACCCGGTTCCAGTCCGGAAGCTCGAACAGCTCGCGCGCCGGCGCCTCGCCGCGCCAGTAGCGGAAGCGGCGCTCGCCCTTGCCGTCGGTTTCGATGATGTAGAGGCCGGGCAGGCGGCCCGGCACGCGCAGCATCATGTCGGTCTTGACGCCCTCGGCCGCCGCCATCGCCACCATGCTGTCGGAGTAGGGGTCGTCGCCGAGCGCGGTCGCGTAGGACACGTCGAGGCCGGCGCGCGCGAGATAGACCGCGGTGTTGAAGGTGTCGCCGCCGCACGACATGCCGAACCGGCCGTCATTGCCGCGCGCGAGTTCGGCCATCACCTCGCCGATCGCGATCACCTTCGGTTTCTGTTCGGCCATGCGGCGTCCGGCTCTGTTGGGCACTCGTTTCTCTCTATGTCAGGCGACAATGGCGGCGCGGCGGCCCCTTGGCAACGCCATATTCGCCGGCCTTTCGGGAATTCCCGCGCAATATGAATGGTTTAGGTGTTCTGGAAAGTACCGGTATGTTATATTATAACATCTCCATGAGCGACCACCACCATCACCAGGCCATCATCACCATCACCATGCGGGCCACGCGCACCCTCCGGCCACCGTGCATGCGTCCATCCTGCGGATGTCGGCCTTGCAGCGGCTCGGCTTTGCGGCGGGCCTGATCGCGCTGCTCTGGGTGGCCGCGTTCTGGGCCATGCGGTGAGGACATGCCGATGAACGCGCAGCTTCAGTTCCGCAATCTGACGCTCGGCTACGACCGCCACCCGGCGGTGCATCATCTCGACGGCGCGGTGGCGGCCGGCTCGCTCACCGCCGTGGTCGGCCCGAACGGCGCCGGCAAGTCGACGCTGTTCAAGGGCGTGGTCGGCGTCATCAAGCCGCTCGCGGGCCGCATCGAGCGCAACGGCGTCGATCCGCAGGACATCGCCTACCTGCCGCAGATCGCCGAGATCGACCGCAGCTTCCCGATCAATGTCTACGACATGGTGGCGATGGGCCTGTGGCGCAGCAAAGGCCTGTTCGGCGGCATCGGCCGCAAGGACCGCGACGCGGTCGAGCATGCGATCGGCGCGGTCGGCCTCACCGGCTTCGAGCCGCGGCCGATCGGCACGCTGTCCGGCGGCCAGATGCAGCGCATGCTGTTCGCGCGGCTCCTGCTGCAGGACGCGCGCGTGATCGTGCTCGACGAGCCGTTCAATGCCATCGACACCAAGACCTGCGCCGACCTCATCGCGCTGATCCGGCGCTGGCACGGCGAGCAGCGCACCGTCCTCACCGCGCTGCACGATCTCGAGCTGGTGAAGGCGCATTTCCCCGAGACGCTGCTGCTCGCGCGCGAGCCGGTGGCCTGGGGCAAGACCGCCGACGTGCTCACGCCCGACAACTGGACCCGGGCGCGGCACATGTGCGAGGCGTTCGACGATCAGGCGCAGGCCTGCGTCGTCGAGGCGGCGTAATCCGTCACCGCCATGCTGTACGACGCTTTCATCGGTCCGTTCGTCGAATTCGAGTTCATGCGCCGCGCGCTCGCCAGCACGTTCGCGCTGGCGTTCGGCGCGGCGCCCATCGGCGTGTTCCTGATGCTTCGGCGCATGAGCCTGATCGGCGACGCGATGGCGCATGCGATCCTGCCGGGGGCTGCGGCAGGCTTCATGCTGGCGGGGCTCAACCTGTTCGCGATGGCGGCCGGCGGGCTGATCGCGGGCCTGGTGATCGCGGTCGGCGCGGGCCTGATCGCGCGCTCGACCCAGCTCAAGGAGGACGCCTCGCTCGCCGCGTTCTTCCTGATTTCGCTCGCGCTCGGCGTGACGCTGGTTTCGGCCAAGGGCAGCAACGTCGACCTGCTGCATTTCCTGTTCGGCTCGGTGCTGGCGGTGGACGATCCGGCGCTGTTCCTGGTCGTCGGCATCGCCAGCGTGTCGCTCCTCGTTCTGGCGCTGATCTGGCGGCCGCTGGTGCTGGAATGCGTCGATCCCGGGTTTCTCCGCTCGGTGAGCCGCACCGGCGCGCCGGTGCATATCGCCTTCCTGGCGCTGGTGGTGATGAACCTGGTCGGCGGCTTCCAGGCGCTCGGCACGCTGCTCGCGGTCGGCATCATGATGCTGCCGGCGGTGGCCGCGCGGTTCTGGGCGCGCGACATCACCGGCATGATCGGCATCGCGGTCGCCTGCGCGGCGCTGTCGGGCTATGCGGGCCTGCTGGTGTCGTATCACGCGGGTCTGCCGTCCGGCCCCGCCATCATTCTCGTCGCAGGCTTGCTCTACGCGCTGTCGGTCGCCGCCGGTCCCGTCGGCGGGCTGATCTGGCTTTCGTTGCACCGGCGCCATCTGGAGGCATGACGATGTTCAGGCAGCTTCGCCTTGTTGCGCTGGTCGCGCTCGTCGTGGCGTTTGGGGCGCGTCCCTGCGCATGCACAGGACAAGCTCAAGGCCGTGGCCTCCATGTCGATCATCGGCGACCTCGTCAAAAACGTCGGCGGCGACCGGGTGGACGTCGAAACGCTGGTCGGCCCGAACAGCGACTCCCACGTGTTTTCGCCGTCTCCGGCCCACGCAAAGACGCTCGCCGCGGCCAGGGTCGTGTTCGTCAACGGGCTCGGCCTCGAAGGCTGGATGACCCGGCTGGTCAAGGCGTCCGGCACCAGGGCCGCGACCGTGACGGTGACCGCAGGCGTTGCGCCGCGCAAGGCGGAGGTGAGTGGCGGTCACCATCATCACGCCACCGACCCGCACGCCTGGCAGTCGGTCGCCAATGTGAAGCTCTATGTCGGCAACATCCGCAACGGGCTCAAAGCCGCCGATCCGGCGGGAGCCCCCGCCTATGATGCCAACGCCCAGGCCTACCTCGAAAAGCTCGATGCGCTCGAACGCGAGGTGAAGGCCGCGATCGAGAAAATCCCGGCCGACCGCCGCAAGGTCATCACCACCCACGATGCATTCGGCTATTTCGGCGCGGCTTATGGTGTGCAGTTCATCGCGCCGCTCGGCGTCTCGGCGGACGCGGAGCCGTCGGCCAAGGATGTCGCGAAGATCATCGCCCAGGTGAAGCGGCAGAAAATCCCGGCGGTGTTCATGGAGAACATTTCCGACGCGCGGATGATGCAGCAGATCGCCCGCGAAACCGGCGCCAAGGTTGGCGGCACGCTCTATTCCGACGCGCTGTCGGACGCGGGCGGTCCGGCCGCCACCTACATCGACATGATGCGCAACAACATCCGCGAGCTCGCCAAGGCGCTGGGGTCCTAGTTCTTGACCATTCCGAGCGAGGTCAGCAGCCGCCGCTTGGCCTCCACGTCCTTCGCCAGATTGACGGCGAAACCTGCGCTGTCCTGGAAATAGTCGGCGGGCTGCAACGTCCGTTTGACGATGCGCTGGAACGGCTCGCTCTGCACCGCGGCCTTGCAGGTCGCGTCGAGCCTGGTCTTGATCGCCGCGGGCAGACCCGCCGGCGCAAACATGCCGCCGATGCTGAGCGGCGACACGTCGAAGCCCTGCTCCTTCACGGTCGGAACGTCCGGGATCGACGGATTGCGCTTTTCGGCAAACAGCCCCGGCATCGCGAGCCCGCTGTTCGCCGCGGCGGTCAGCGGCGCCACCGCGAAGTCGATCTGCCCGCCGATGGTCATCTGGATCGACTCGGCCGGCCCCTTGAACGGCACGTGGTTGAACTCGACCTTGGTGATCTGGCCGAACTCGGCCATCGCCAGATGCGGAATGGTGCCCATGCCCGGACTGCCGAAGTTGAGCCCGCCGGCCTTGGCTTTGCTCGCCGCGACGATCTCGGCGACGTTCTTGTAGGTGCCCGGCCGCGCGACGATCACCTGGTCGTTCTTGAAGGTCTGGCAGATCGGCTCGAACGACTTCAGGTCATAGCCGGCGTTCCGCTCGGTCATCGGCTGCACGGTCACCGAGAAGGCGGCGCCATGCATCAGCATGTAGCCGTCGGGCTTGGCGCGCGCGGCCTCGGCGGTGCCGAGCACGCCGCCCGCGCCCGGCTTGTTGTAGATCACGAAGCGCTGGCCGAGCATGCCGGCCATTTCCTCGGTCAGCACGCGGCCGAGGATGTCGGCGGAGGAACCCGGCGTCGACGGCACGATCATTTCGATCGGACGGTCCGGCCAGCCCTGCGCGGCGGCGCTCCCGGCGAGCAGCGCAAACGCTGCGGTTGCGACAATCACCCGGCATTTCCGCATGGCGAGCTCCCTGGCAATCTCCCCGGCTGGCGGACCGACGATAGCCGAGGCAAAGCCGGGGTCCTAGGGCAGGGTGGGCGTGGCTTGGTGCCGCGCAGGCCGGATTCAAGAGGGTTTTTGCGGCGCGTCAGATCGCCTATATAGCGGGCCAGTGGAGGGTCCCGTATGTCCGAACCAGTTCAGTCCGAAACACCCCAATCCGAAAAAATCCCGGTCACCGTGCTGACCGGCTATCTCGGGGCCGGCAAGACCACGCTGCTCAACCGCATCCTGTCCGAGCCGCACGGCAAGAAATACGCCGTGATCGTCAACGAATTCGGCGAGATCGGCATCGACAACGATCTGGTGGTCGGCGCGGACGAGGAAGTGTTCGAGATGAACAACGGGTGCATCTGCTGCACCGTGCGCGGCGACCTGATCCGCATCATCGAGGGCCTGATGCGGCGCAAGGGCAAGTTCGACGCCATCATCGTCGAGACCACGGGTCTCGCCGATCCGGCCCCGGTGGCGCAGACCTTCTTCGTCGACGAGAACGTCGGCCGCAGGGCCAGGCTCGACGCCGTGGTGACGGTCGCCGACGCCAAGTGGCTGAAGGACCGGCTGAAGGACGCCCCCGAGGCCAAGAACCAGATCGCCTTCGCCGACGTGATCCTGCTCAACAAGACCGACCTGGTTTCCGATGCCGAACTGCGCGAGGTCGAGGCCCGAATCCGCGCAATCAATCCCTACGCCAAGCTGCATCGCACCCAGAAGTCGCAGATCGCGCTCGATCAGGTGCTCGGCCGCAACGCCTTCGACCTCGACCGCATCCTCGACATCGAGCCGGAGTTCCTGCACGTCGACGATCACGACCATCATCACGATCATGGGCACGACCACGGCCATGACCACCATCACCACGGCCTGAAGCACTATCACGACGAAGACATGCAATCGATGTCGCTCAACACCGACAAGCCGCTGAACCCGGACAAGTTCTTTCCGTGGATCCAGAAGCTCGTCGCCGACGACGGGCCGAAGATCCTCCGCTGCAAGGGCATCCTGAACTTCAAGGACGACCCGGAGCGGTTCGTGTTCCAGGGCGTGCACATGATCCTCGACGGCGATCACCAGCGTCCCTGGAAGGACGATGAGAAGCGCAACAGCCGGCTCGTGTTCATCGGCCGCGAGTTGCCGGAGGAAAAGATCCGCAAGGGTTTCGAAAGCTGCGTCGCCTGATTTGCTCCGCCGTCATTCCGGGGCGCCGCGAAGCGGCGAGCCCGGAATCCAGTGCCAAGCACCATTGTGTCTCTGGATTCCGGGCTCGCGCCTTCGGCGCGCCCCGGAATGACCGCGGGTGAGAGCCGAGAATGACCGATACTCCATCCAACACCCCTTCCGTCGTCGAACGCACCCGGCCGGTCGCCGCGGGCGCGCCGGTCGTCGCTGCGTATTTCATCAAACACACCGCGGCCTTCGTGCTGGGCGAAGAGCAGGTCCTGCTGGTCCCGGCCAAGGGCGACGAGCAGCGGCTTGCCGTCCACTCCGGCGGCATCCTCTCGGCTGCCTGCGACGGCATCTGGGTCATCACCGGCGGTGACGACGGCAAGGTGTTCGTCACCGGCGAGACCGGCGAGAGCAAGCTGGTCGCCACCGACGCCAAGCGCCGCTGGATCGACCATGTCGCGACCGGCCCGGACGGGGCGATCGCCTGGTCGGCCGGCAAGTCGGCCTACGTGATGGCGGGCAAGGGCGATCCGAAAACCATCGAGGTGCCCTCGACCGTCGGCGGCCTGGCGTTTGCGCCGAAAGGCGTCCGGCTCGCGGTCGCCCACTACAACGGCGTGTCGATGTGGTTTCCGAACGCCCAGTCGGCTCCGCAGCTGCTGGAATGGAAGGGCTCGCACCATCACGTGGCCTTCAGCGCCAACGGCCAGTTCCTGGTCACCGCGATGCAGGAGCCGACGCTGCATGGCTGGCGCATCGTCGATTCAAAGCACATGCGGATGTCCGGCTATTCGGCCCGCGTGCGTTCGTTCGGCTGGACCGCAGGCGGCAAGTGGCTTGCGACGTCGGGCTCCGAGCAGCTCGTGCTCTGGCCGTTCCAGGGCAAGGACGGCCCGATGGGCAAGCAGCCGAAGATGTTCGCGGCCTTTGCGGTCCGCGTCACCTGCATCGCTTGCCACCCGAAGCAGGAGGTCGTCGCGGTCGGCTATGCCGACGGTACGATCCTTCTGGTGCGGGTCGATGACGGCGCCGAGGTGCTGGGCAAGAAGCCGGGCGCGGGCGCGGTCAGCGCCATGGGCTGGGACGCGGGCGGCACCTTGCTCGCCTGGGGCACCGAGGCCGGCGAGGCGGGGTCATCGACCTGGCGTGAGCGCCAGCAAATGAGAAACGCCGCCCTGCGGCGCGCGTTCCTCGACGTTCATCTCACCAGCACGTTCCTGAACTGCCAGGGATCGCGCTTGTCGATGTCTTCCTTGAACAGGCCGGGGCGTCCCTTGAGCGGCGTCCAGTCGGTGTAGGTGCCGATCACCGGGCCGAGATACGGCATCTGCACCTCGAGGCAGCGGCGGAAATCCATCTCGTCGGCCTCGACGATGCCGGCGGTCCGGTTCTCCAGCGCCCAGACCATGCCGGCCAGCACGGCGGAGGTCACCTGCATGCCGGTGGCGTTCTGGTAGGGCGCGATCCGGCGGGTCTCCTCGACCGAAAGCTGGGAGCCGAACCAGTAGGCGTTCTTCTTGTGGCCGTAGAGCAGCACGCCGAGCTCGTCGATGCCGTCGACGATCTCATGCTCGTCCAGGATGTGGATCCGCTCCTGCCGCTCGCCCGCGCGGCCGAACATCTCGTGCAGCGACACCACCGCGTCGTTGCAGGGGTGATAGGCGTAGTGGCAGGTCGGCCGGTAGACCGCCTTCGCGCCCTTGCGCACCGTGAAATAGTCGGAGATCGAGATCGACTCGTTGTGCGTCACCAGGAAGCCGTACTGGCCCTTGGCGGTCGGCGTCCACGAGCGCACGCGGGTGTTCGCGCCGGGCTGCGTCAGGTAGATCGCCGCCTGGCAGCCGGTCTTGTGCTTGTGGCCGTTCGCCGGCATCCACTTCTCGTGCGTGCCCCAGCCGAGCTCGGCGGGCTGCAGGCCCTCCGACACGAAGCCCTCGACCGACCAGGTGTTGACGAACACCTCCATCGGCTTGGGCTGTTTGGCGCGCTGGGTGTCGCGCTCGGCGATGTGGATGCCCTTGACGCCGAGCTTCCTGGCAAGCTGGCCCCAGTCCTCGCGGCTCGCGGGCTCCTTGAACTTGAGCTTGGTGTCGCTCGCGACATTGAGCAGCGCCTGCTTGACGAACCAGGACACCATGCCTGGATTGGCGCCGCAGCAGGACACGGCGGTCGTGCTGCCGGGCTTGCGGGCCCGCTTGGCCTTCATGGTGGCTTCGCGGAGCGCGTAGTTGGAGCGCGCCTCGGGCCCGAGCCTGGAATCGAAGTAGAAGCCGGCCCACGGCTCGTTGACCGTGTCGATGTAGAGCGCGCCGATCTCGTTGCAGAGTTCCATGATGTCGAGCGACGAGGTGTCGACCGACAGGTTGACGCAGAAGCCCTGGCCGCCGCCCGCGGTGAGCAGCGGGGTCAGGAGCTTGCGGTAGTTCTGGCGGGTCACCCCGTCGTGGATGAAGCGGATGCCGCGCTCGTCGAGGAGCTTGCGGTCCTTGTCCACGGGATCGATCACCACGAACCGGGACTTGTCGAATTCGAAGTGCCGTTCGATCAGCGGCAGCGTGCCCCTGCCGATCGAGCCGAAGCCGATCATCACGATGGGACCGTCGATGCGGCCGTGGACGGGGTGGTTGGCCATGATTTTTCAGCTCCAGACAACAGGGTGGTCATATCCGGCAAATCTGACGGACGGAATACGCGCCGCGCCGAGTGCGCGCGGCGTCCACGGGATTCGAGGGGATTACGCCGCTTTGGGCGCGGACGAGCCGGCCAGCGCCGCGACCGCGTCGAGCAGGCGCGTGCGTTGCGGCTTCTTCGGCACGCGGAGCGATCCGCGCACGCCGTCGAGCGCGCCGGCCACGAGTTCGTGGCCGAGCAACCGGCTGCGGTCGCCGAGCCCCGGCAGCCAGAGCCTGCCGGTCTTCTCGGCCGAGAAGCCGAACCGGCCGTAGTAGGCCGTGTCCCCGACCAGCAGCACCGCCGCATGGCCGCGCTTGCCTGCGACCCGGAGCGCGTGCCGCATCAGCGCGCCGCCGACGCCGCGCTGACGGCAGTCCGGATGCACGGCGAGCGGGCCGAGCAGGAGCGCGGTGCGGTCGGCGCCCGCCGCCACCTCCCAGAGCCGGACCGAGCCGATCACGCGGCCGTCCTCGACCGCCACGAACGACAGCCCGGGCGCGGCGAGGCGGCCGGCGCGCAGGCGCTGCGACGGCTTGGTGAAGCGGACCGGTCCGTAGGCCGCGTCGAGCAGCGCCTCGCGGGCGGCGGCGTCGGACGCTTTCTCCTGACGAATTTGGTTCATGGCACTCTCCCAGTTTTCCTTGTCCCTTCCCGGCATGCCGGGAGGGTTGGGGAGGACGCATAGCCGATGCTCCGCATCGGCGTTTTGCGCATGAAAAGGACGGCGGCCGTAGGCCGCCTATGCAGCTTCTGCCTCCCCCGCGAACGGGGGAGGCAGGTCACTGCTGGCGCAGTTTTCAGATGTGATAGGCCTTCAGCGGAGCGAAGCCGTTGAATGCCACGGCCGCGTAGGTCGTGGTGTAGGCGCCGGTCCCTTCGATCAGCACCTTGTCGCCGATCTCCAGGCTCACCGGCAGCTCGTACGGGTTCTTCTCGTACAGCACGTCGGCCGAGTTGCAGGTCGGGCCGGCCAGGACGCAAGGCGCCGTCGCATCCCCGTCCCGCGGCGTGCGGATCGGGTAGCGGATCGACTCGTCCATGGTCTCGGCCAGGCCGCCGAACTTGCCCAGGTCCAGGTACACCCAGCGCACCTCGTCCTCGTTGCTCTTGGTCGAGATGAGCACGACCTCGGACTCGATGATGCCGGCGTTGCCGACCATGCCGCGGCCCGGCTCGATGATCGTCTCCGGGATGCGGTTGCCGAAGTGCTTGCGCAGCGCCTTGAAGATCGCCGAGCCGTAGGCTTTCACCGTCGGCACGTTCTTCGTGTACTTGGTCGGGAAGCCGCCGCCGAGGTTGACCATCGCGAGGTTCATGCCGCGATCGCCGCACTCCCGGAACACGCCGGCAGCCGACGCCAGCGCCCGATCCCAGGCGTTCTGGTTGGTCTGCTGGGACCCGACGTGGAACGAGATGCCGTGGGCGACGAGCCCGAGCTTGTGGGCGTGCTCCAGCACGTCCGCGGCCATGGAGGGCTCGCAGCCGAACTTGCGCGACAGTGGCCACTCGGCTCCGACGCAGTCCGACAGGATGCGGCAGAACACGCGCGAACCGGCCGCCGAGCGGGCGATCTTCTCGACCTCGGCCTTGCAGTCGACCGCGAAGAGACGGACGCCGAGCGCGTAGGCGCGCGCGATGTCACGCTCCTTCTTGATCGTGTTGCCGTAGCTGATGCGGTCGGGCGTGGCGCCGGCTGCGAGCGCCATCTCGATCTCGGGGACCGAGGCGGTGTCGAAGCAGGAGCCGAGCGACGCGAGCAGCGACAGCACCTCCGGGGCGGGGTTCGCCTTGACGGCGTAGAACACCCGGCTGTCCGGCAGGGCCTTGGCAAAGTTCTGGTAATTGGTCCGAATGACGTCGAGATCGACGACCAGGACCGGGCCTTCGTCCACGCCGCTCTCGCGGCGCTTGTTCAGGAATTCGCGGATGCGCGCAGTCATTTGCGTGCTCTCCCCAATGGCTCAGGCGGTGATGCCGCCGTGGTGATGCGGGTTCTCGAGGCCTCCGGGGTGTGCGATGGGGACACACGTCCGGTGGGGACTCTCAAAACCGCTTCAGTCTGCCTTGGTTTGGATTGGGGAGACCCCGCACCGCACTGCTGGCAAGGATGGACAAGCCTCTTCGGTTACCCGAGCCGGTGGTGGAGACCGGCAAAAGACCAGAGAAGCCCGCTCCGTCGTTGCTTTAAGCCGCGTCCTCTGCGGAGAGCAGAGTGTGCTGGTTTCGCCTCCAGCTGCCGATCAGATTTCTTGAGGAGCTCTCACTCCCCAGGCGACTGGCGGGCCTCTTGTCCCGCTGCCTACCGATCGACACACGGCCACAGGCACGTGCGAAATTGGGCAGTCACCGAAATAATACAATTGCGCGGAGAGTCAACACTTTTGCGCAAGCCGAGACGCGACTCACAGAAAATATCGTCCGCGAGCGTTAAGAAGTTTTTTGCAATCGGTCTTTGAACCGCGGCGCCGCGTCGCGCGACGCGCTCAGCTCTCGGTGAACGGCTCGACGCGGCGGGCGTTGAGGATGAAGCGCGTCATCACCACGATGCCGAGCACGAAGAAGGCGGCCTGCAGGATCTGCGCGCCGTACTCGCCGAGCGCAAACAGGTTGGCCAAGGCCCAGCCGGCGGCGTAGGCGGCGCCGAACACCTCGGCGCCGATCAGGATCGCCGCGCTGCCGACGGTGATCACGTTGAGCCAGTTGATGCGGCGGCCCGCGGGCTTCTGAACGGTGGTGTTCATCGGATGTCCTGTCGTCTCTCGGTCGCCTTTTGGCGGCCGCAATGTCGTCGATATGGGAGGCGGGATCAAGGCCGTGAAGGCCCGAAAAGAGCAGCAAATACGGCTCTTCCGAGCCTCACGTGTCCTTCATGGTCCGCCGCTCGATCTCGAGCAGCCGCTCGAGCCCGGTCACCTTGTGCGCCGCCTTCATCTCCTTCTCGGCGCCGCCTGCGCCGAGGAAGGGATCGAGCCTGTCCTGCGCCAGGCACTCGTACGATTGCCGCACCGCCTTCACCATCGCGGCGAACGCCGTGCCGGACGACGCCATCAGCCGGTACCCCATCTTGGCGAGCTCAGCCTTGGTGACCGGGAAGGTCGAGAAGCCGTCTGGCGGCGCGAAGGTCATCAGCGGTGCCGGCAGCCGCTCGGCGATGACGCGCATCTCCTCGGGCTTCCGCCCCCAGAGGAACAGCATGTCGGCGCCGGCCTTCTTCATGGCCTCGCCGCGGCGGAGCGCGTCGTCCATTCCTTCGACCCGGATGGCGTTGGTGCGCCCGACGATCACCGTGTCCGGGTTGGTGCGGGCAGCGACAGCCTCCCTGATTCGGTCGGCGGCAAGCCCGATCGGCACCAGACGGTCCACGCCGACGTGGTGCTCGACCCGCCGCGGCAGGACCTGGTCCTCGATCTCGATGCACTGGACGCCGGCCGCCTCCGACATGGCGACGGTGCGGTGGACGTGGACCGGGTCGCCCCAGCCGCCGCCGGCGTCGAGCACCACCGGGATCGGCGTCACCGTGCGGATGTCGACCACGACCTGGATCATCTCGGTCAGGGAAAGCCCGGCCTCGGTGACGCCCTTGTACCAGCCGAGCGAGCCGCCCGAGAGGTAGGCCGCCTTGAAGCCCGCCAGCGCCGCCATCTGCGCCATGATCGGGTTCAGCGCGCACGGCGCGACGATGAGGTCCGGGCCTTTGATGAGCTGGCTGAGCTTTTCCACTGAACTCTCTCCCCTAGAACCGCCGTCATGCCCGGCCCCAGCCGTCCGAAGGGACGGCGCCGCTTCGCTCGCCTATGGTGCCGGGCATCCACGCCTTGCTTACTGTGTTGGCTGTTCTAAAGGCGTGGATGGCTGGGACAAGCCCGGCCATGACGTGGAGAGGGCGGAGGAACACTGGTGGCCAAGCTCAAGGTGATGTGCGCGCGGTCCATGCACGTGGCGGTGGGCGCGCTCGGCCAGGCGTTCGCGCAGGCTTCCGGCCACGAGGTCGCGTTCGATTTCGGGACAGTCGGCGCCCTGCAGACCAAGCTCGACGCTGGCGAGACCGCGGACGTGGTCGTCCTCTCGGTCGCCGGCATCGACAAGCTCGCGGCGGCCGGTGCGGCGGTGCCCGGCTCGCGGAAGAACGTCGCCCGGACCTTCATCGCTCTCTGCGTCCGCGAAGGCGCGCCGAAGCCTGAATTCTCCACCGTCGAGGCGTTCAAGCGGCTGGTCGAGGACGCCACGGCCATCGCCACCAGCGATCCTGCCGTGGGCGGCTCGGCGGGCGTGCACCTCGACCGCGCCTTCAAGGAAGCGGGCTGGGCCGCGATGATGGCGCCCAAGGCCATGCCGCAGCAGACCGGCGCGGAGGTGGCGAAGCGCGTGGTGGAGGGCAAGGCCGAGTTCGGGCTGACGCTGTCGGGCGAGGTCGCTTCCGTTCCCGGCGCAGTGATCGCGGGCCCGCTCCCGGCCCCGTTCGGCCAGGATACCGTCTATTGCGCGGCGGTGATGACGGCGAGCGCCGCGAGCGACACGGCCGGTGATTTCATCGCGGCGCTGACCGCGCCCGAGACCCGGCCGGTGTGGCTCAAGGCCGGCTTCGAGCGGCCCTAGTCCACCTGTAATCCTGCGGCCTTCACCGGCACGGCCCACTTTTTGATCTCACTCTCCACGTACTTCTGCAGATACTCCGGCGTCCGCCGCCCCGCGGCCGGCGGAATGAGCCCGATGTCATCCAGCCGCTTCTTCAGCGCCGGGGTGTCGAGCGCCTTGCTCACCGCTGCGTTCATTTTCGCCACCATCGCGGGCGTCGCGCTCTTCGGCAGGAAGATCGCATTCCACGCCGAGATGTCGAAGTCCTTCAGCCCCTGCTGGTCGGCGGTCGGCACGTCCGGAAACGCGGTCGAGCGTTCGCCTGCCAGCGTCGCCAGAACCCTGGCTTGGCCGGCCGCAACGGCCGGCACGGCGGTCGAAACGTAGTTGCAGATAAAGTCCAGGCGGCCGGCGATCAGGTCCTGCAGGGCCGGCCCGCCGCCGCGGTAGGGCACGTGGACGATGTTGACGCCGATGGTCTGGTTCAGCAGCACGCAGCCGACATGCGAGGAGGTGCCGGTGCCGCCGGAGCCGAACTGCATCTTGGCCTGGTTCGCCTTGGCGTATTCCGTAAACTCCTTGAGGTTCTTGGCGGGAAGGTCCTTGCGCACCAGCAGCACCAGCGGCGCATCAGCGGTGAGGATCACCGGCTGGAATGCGGATGTCGCGTCGTAGAGCGGCTTCTTGTGCATCGATTGGCTGATCGCATGGGTGCCGATCGAGGCGAGCACGAACATATGGCTGTCGGTGGCCGCTTGGGCGACGCGCAGCGATCCCGTCATGCCGCCGCCGCCCGGCACGTTCTCGACGATGAGCTGCTGGCCGAGCGCCTCGCTCATCGGCTGCTGGAGTACGCGCGCGAGCGTGTCGATCGGCCCGCCGGCCGCGAACGGCACCACCATGGTCAGCGGCCGCGACGGCCAGTCCTGCGCCGTGGCGGCAAGACTTGCAGCGCAAAGACCTGCGGCGGCGAAGGTCGCGGCGAACAGCAGCTTCCGAATTTGCATGGATGCACCCCTAGTCCGGTTTGAGTTTCAGCTCGCCCGCGAGCTTCTTCCAGCGCGGCACCTCCGCCACCATCCGCTCGCGCAGCACGGCTGAGCCGGTCAGCTTCATTTTTATGCCGGCGGCGGCGGCGCGCTCGACCATCGGCGGATGGCTCTGCATCGCGGCGAGCTCGCGCTCGAGCCGCTGCACGATCGCGGGCGGCAGGCCGGGCGGACCGAACAGCGCGTACCAGTTGGCCATCGAATAGCCCGGCACCAGCTCGGCGATCGACGGCACGTCGGGCAATTCGGGCAGCCGCTCGGGCGAGCAGACGCCGAGCACGCGGAGCCGGCCCTCGCGGGCCGGCCCCAGCACCTCGGTGGTCGAAGAGAACGCCGAGTCGATGTCGCCGGCGTAGAGCGCGGCCATGCCCGGCGCCATGCCGCGGAACGGCACGTGCAGCAGATTGATGCCGGCGAGGATCTTGAGCAACTCGCCCGACAGGTGATTGCCGGTGCCAACACCGCCGCTGCTGAAACTGATCTTGCCGGGTTCGGCCTTGGCCTTGGCGAGGTACTCGGCGAGCGTCCTGATCGGGCTGTTGCCGCGCACCGTCAGCACGATCGGCACCTCGGCGATCAGGCTGATCGCGGTGAACTGCAATGGATCGAACGGCAGATTTGAGTAGAGCGCCGGCGCGATCGCCAACGACGAGGTGGTGAACAGCAGCGTCTGGCCGTCCGGCGCGGCCTGCGCCACCTGGTGCGCGCCGATGGTGCCGCCCGCGCCGCCGCGGTTCTCCAGTATGAAGGTGCCCTTGGTCTGCGCCGACAGCCGTTCGTTCATCAGCCGTGACGGCACGTCGACCGGACCGCCGGCCGCAAACGGCACGATCACACGCACGGCGGCCGAAGGCGGCCAGTCCTGGGCTTGCGCTTGGGCCTGAGCCTGGGCCGCTGCGCTGCTCAATCCGGCGGCGGCAAGGGTTGCAGCGAATAGCAGCCTGCGGATTTGCATGGGGCTTCCTGCTTGCCGGGCGTGTCCTGCGCGGCCGATAGTACAGGTGTCGCGAGAGACGAACAGGTAGGGGCCAAAGGAATGGCTATGACGAAAGCACGACATAGGGTCGCGGCCGGCGCTGTGCTGTTGGCCGCAGCTTTGGGCTTCGGCCCACAGGCATTCGCCGCCGACCCGTATCCGACGCGCGCAGTCACCATTCTCACGCCGTTCGCTGCGGGCTCGGTGACCGATGCCGCGGCGCGCGTGCTGGCGGCGGCGCTGCAGGAGCAACTCGGTCAGCCGTTCATCGTCGAGAACCGGCCGGGCGCCGGTGGCTTGCTGTCGGCGAGCGCCGTGGCACGCGCCAGGAACGACGGCTACACGCTGCTGCTCACCACCAACTCGACGCATTCGGCCGCGAACGGGTTGTTCAAGAACGTGCCCTACGATCCGATCAAGGATTTCACGCCGGTTGCGCGGATCGGCAGCTTTTCCTCGTTCATCGCCGTGACGCCCGACAAGCCATACCAGACCATGCAGGCGCTGGTCGCCCACGCCAAGGCCAATCCCGGCAAGCTCAGCTACGGCGTCGGCAATTCGACCTCGCACATCGTCGGCGAGACCCTGAAGAAGCGAACGCAAACCGACATCATCCGCGTGCCCTATCGCAGCAATCCGATGGTGATGACCGATCTGCTCGCGAGCCAGATCCAGATCATGATCGCCGATCTCAACACCGGCATCCCGCAGCTCAAGGCCGGCAAGATCAAAGCGCTCGCGGTGATCCACCGTGACCGTCACCCGTTGCTGCCGGACGTGCCGACGCTCGCCGAGACGGTGATGCCGGGCTATCACATCCTCGCCTGGGCCGGGATGTTCGGGCCGGCCGGCATGCCGCCGGAGGCCGTGAAGGCGCTGGCCGGCGCGATCGAGAAGTCGCTGAACAAGCCGGAGGTGCGCCAGCGCTTCACCTCGTCGGGCACCGACGTCTACTGGAGCGGGCCGCAGGAGTTCGACGCGTTTGTGAAAAGCGAGTTGGTCAGCTGGACCGCGATGATCAAGGAAGCCGGAATCGAGCCGGAATAGGCCGGAACCATCTTCGCACTGGGGTGTTGATGCCCTTGAACAGACTGTCCGGCACCCTATGTAAGTCCGGACAGTTCCGCGGCTTCGGCCGCGGCCCCGCTCCCGATGCCGCCTTACCACGGATGTACTGGAGGGTCGACGCGGGAGGGGGAAGCTGCTCAGAGAACGCGCCCGCCGATGGCCCCATCGGTGGGCCGTTTGATTTTTGGGGCCGTTGAGCCGCAAAAACGAAAGCGCCCGCCGCGAGGCGGGCGCTTCTGATTTTCACGCTGTGATGCTTACGCCTTCAGCGTCTCCAGCACGCGGTCCGGCGTGAACGGCAGGTGCCGCAGCCGCTTGCCGGTCAACCTGTGGAACGCGTTCGAGATCGCGCCGGCGATGAACGGGTTGCCGATCTCGCCGAGCCCGGTCGGCCGGGTGTCCACCTCGACGAACTTCACCTCCATGGTCTCGGGCAGATCGGACATCCGCATCAGCTCGTAGTCATGGAAGTTGGTCTGCTCGACCGCGCCGGCCTTCATGGTGATGCGCTCGTGCAGGATGCTCGAGAGCCCGTAGATGATCGCGCTCTCGACGTTGGCCGCGGCGGGCCCGGGCGTCACGATGGTGCCGCCGTCCACTGCGACCCACACCTTGTGCACCTTGATCTTGCCGGTCTGCCGGTTGAGCGAGATTTCCACCACGCCCGCGCCGAGCGAGCCGGAGCGCTCGGTGATCGAGAGGCCGAGCGCGCGGCCTTCCGGACGCGGCGCCTTCCAGTCGCACATCTGTGCGACCGTCTCGAAGCACTTGCGCGCCTTCGGGATCATCGCCATCCGCTGCATGCGGAAGTCGATCGGGTCCATCTTGGCGTCGATCGCCATCTCGTCGACCATGCTCTCGATCGCCATGACGTTGAACACGTGCCCGACCGCGCGCCAGTGCTTGAGCCGGATGCCGTGCGAGACGCCGCGCCGCTCGATGTTCTGGTTCGGCACCTCGTAGTACGGGATCTGGATGCCGGTGTGCAGCAGCACGCCGCCTTCGCCGACCACGCAGTGCCGCCAGCCGGTCACCTTGCCGGTCGCGTCCTGCGCCGCCTCGATGCACTGGAACGACTGCGGGCGGAACATGCCGTGGGCGATGTCCTCCTCGCGGGTCCAGACCAGCTTCACCGGGCGTGCGACCTCCTTGGCGATGCGCGCGCATTCCGCGGCGTAATCGCCGAGCGAGCGCCGGCCGAAACCGCCGCCCATGTAGCACTGGGTCACCTTCACCTTGGCGGGTGCGATGCCGAGCGCCTTCGCCACCTCGTCGCGGGTGGCGTCTGCCGCCTGCGTGCCCTCCCAGACCTCGGCCGACTGGCCGTCGGCCGCCACGCGCACCACCGCGTTCAGCGGCTCCATCTGCGCGTGATAGCCGTAGTCGCTGCGGTATTCGGCGCTGAACTTCTTCGCCGCACCCGAGAAGGCCGCGTCGACGTCGCCCTTCTTGGACAGGTTGGTGATCTGCGCCTTCGGGTCATGGTGCAGCTTGGCGTAGTCGTCGAGCGCCTTGCGGGAATCGAAGCCCGCCGCCGCGCCGTCCTTCCAGACCGCCTTGATGCCGTCGCGCGCAGCCTTCGCCTGTTCGAAGTGTTGCGCAACCACCGCCACGCCGTTCGGCAGCCGCACGGTCGCGATCACGCCCGGCATCTTCCTGATGTCGGCTTCGTTGAAGCTTTCCAGCGTGCCGGTGTGCACTGGCGCGTGCATCGCCGTGGCATAGACCATGCCCGGCAGCTTCACGTCGATGCCGTAAACCGCGGTGCCGTTGGCCTTGGACGGAGTGTCGCGCCGCGGTACGCCCTTGCCGATCAGCCGCCAGTCCTTGCGGGCTTTCAGTTCCTTGGGATCGACCGCGGGAAGCGGCGAGGGCACCTTTGCAAACGCGGCGATCTCGCCGTAGCTGAGCTTCTGGCCGTTCGCCGGATTGACCACGAAGCCCGGCTCGGTCTTGAGCGAGGCGACATCAACGCCCCACTTCTCGGCCGCGTTCTGCATCAGCACCTTGCGCACCTGGGCGCCGGCGACCCGCAGATCGTTGAAGTAGAGCATCGTGCCGCGGCTGCCGACGATGGCCATCATCTTGTTGTTCTGGAAGGTGTAGCCGTGCAGCGCCGGGTCGCCCCAGGTCATCTCGATCACCACCTTCGACCAGTCGGCGTCCATCTCCTCGGCGACGATCATTGGCAGAGTCGTCGAGGTGCCCTGGCCCATTTCCGAGCCGGCGCTGATGATAGTCACCGTGCCGTTCGGCGCGATCCGCACCCAGTTGTTGTACTGCTGGCCTGCGGCCGGCGCGTTGGCTTGCGCCTCGCCGATCAGCTTGAGGCCGTCGGTGCCGATCGCCAGGCCGAACGATAATCCGCCAAGTCCAGCGAGCACGCTACGGCGGGAGAGTTCAGGCGACTTCACATTGATCGTCATGGCTCAGCCCTCCTTCGACGCGCGTTCGACCGCGGCGAGAATCTTGTGATAGGTGCCGCAGCGGCAGATGTTGCCGTCCATGTGCTCGACGATCTGCGAGCGTGAGGGTTTCGGATTGCCGGCAAGCAGCTCGGCGGCCTTCATGATCTGGCCGGACTGGCAGTAGCCGCATTGCGGCACCTCGAGCGCCACCCAGGCCTTCTGCAGCGGGTGCGAGGACGTCGGCGACAGGCCCTCTATGGTGACGACTTTCTTGTCCGTCACGTCCGAGAGCTGCGTCTGGCAGGAGCGGACCGCCTTGCCGTCGACATGCACGGTGCAGGCGCCGCACATGCCCGCGCCGCAGCCGTATTTGGTGCCGGTCAGCCCGACGTGATCGCGGACCACCCAAAGAAGCGGTGTGTTCGGGGCAGCGTCAACCGACACCCGCTTGTCGTTCAGCGTGAACGAGACCATGTTTCCTCCTCGATGTTCGCCTAATTGACGTTCTGAAATCGCGAACTTGGAAGAATTCTAGCATGACCCTGGATACCCGGCCATCGGCCGTTGCCGACGAAAACCCTTTCTTTGAAGCCTGGAACACGCCGTTCGGCGTCCCTCCCTACGGGCGCATCAGGACCGAGCATTTCCTTCCGGCCTACGCGCGGGCCTTCGCCGAGCACGACGCCGAGATCGCCAAGATCGCGTCGCAAAGCCAACCGCCGACCTTCGACAACACCATCGTCGCGCTGGAGAATTCCGGCCGCGCCTTGCAGCGCATCGACGACGTGTTCGGGCACCTGGTCGGCACCGACTCGACCGACGAGCTGCTGGCGATCGAGCGCGACGTCTCGCCGCGCAGCGCCGCGCACTGGGCCAGGATCCGGATGAACGAGGCGCTGTTCGCCCGCCTCGACGCGCTCCATCAAAAGCGCGACGGCCTGGGCCTCACGCCCGAGCAGAAGCGCGTGCTTGAGCGCCACCACACCCGCCACCGCCGCGAGGGCGCGGCGCTCGCGCCGGACAAGCGCAGGCGGCTTGCCGAGATCGTCGAGCGGCTCGCGACGCTCGGTACATCGTTCAGCCAGAACGTGCTGGCCGACGAGCAGTCCTATGCGATGACGCTGGACGGCGAGGCCGATCTCGCAGGCCTGCCCGACTTCGTGCGCAATGCGGCGAAGGCCGCGGCCGAAGAGCGCAAGATGCCCGGAAAGCATGTCATCACCCTGCAGCGCTCCAGTGTAGAGCCGTTCCTGCAGTTCGCGTCGCGCCGGGACCTGCGCGAAAAGGCGTTCCGCGCCTGGATCGCCCGCGGCGACGGCAACAACAAGACCGACAACAAGGCGCTGATCGCCGAAATGATTGCGCTGCGCGCCGAGCGCGCAAAGCTGCTCGGCTATCCGACCTTTGCGCACTACCGGCTCGACGACGCGATGGCGAAAACGCCGGAGGCGGTGCGCAACCTGCTCGAAACTGTGTGGAAGCCCGCCCGCGTGCGTGCGCTCGCCGACCGCGACGAGATGCAGGACATCGTCCGCGAGGAGGGCGGCAACTTCCAGCTCGCCGCCTGGGACTGGCGCTATTACGCCGAGAAGCTCCGCAAACGCCGCTGCGACTTCGAGGAATCCGAGGTCAAGCCGTACTTCCAGCTCGACCGCGTGATCGAGGCCGCGTTCTTTGCTGCGCAACGGCTGTTCGGCATGACGTTCAAGCCGGTCGACGTGCCGGTGTGGCATCCCGACGTGCGCGCCTTCGAGGTGACCGGTGCGGACGGCCATCAGCTCGGCCTGTTCTTCGGCGACTACTTCGCGCGGCCGAGCAAGCAGGGCGGCGCCTGGATGGGCACGCTGCGCGACCAGCAGAAGCTCGACGGCAATGTGCGGCCGCTGGTGATCAACGTGATGAACTTCAACAAGGGCGAGCCGACGCTGCTTTCGTTCGAGGACGCGCGCACCCTGTTCCACGAGATGGGCCACGGGCTGCACGGTCTTCTCTCCAACGTCACCTATCCCACGGTGTCCTGCACCAGCGTGCTGACCGACTGGGTCGAATTGCCGTCGCAGCTCTACGAGCACTGGTTCGAGCAGCCGGAGGTGCTGAAGAAGTTCGCGCGCCACCACAAGATCCGGCGAGCCGATCCCCGACGCGCTCTTGGACAAGCTGATGGCGGCGAAGAATTTCGACCGCGGCTGCCAGACCCTGGAATACATCTCCTCGGCGCTGGTCGATCTCGACCTGCATCTCCTGCATTCCGCCGACGGCCTCGACGTCAACGCCTTCGAGAAGAACACGCTCGATCGCATCGGCATGCCGGAGGAGATCGTCATGCGGCATCGCCCGCCGCACTTCGGCCACGTGTTCTCCGGCGGCTACTACGCCTCCGCCTACTACAGCTACATGTGGTCGGAGGTGCTCGACGCCGACGCGTTCGCGGCCTTCGAGGAGACCGGCGACATCTTCAATCCGGAGATCGCGAAGAAGCTTGCGCAGAACGTGCTCTCGACCGGCGGCTCGCGCGATCCGGCCGAGCTTTACATCGCGTTCCGCGGCAGGCTTCCCACCGCGGACGCGTTGCTGAAGAAGCGAGGCTTCCTGGACGCTGCGTAGTTCTCTCCGGCGTCATTCCGGGGCGCGCCGAAGGCGCGAACCCGGAATCCAGCTAAGATGGCGGAGCTTGTATCTGGATTCCGGGTTCGCTCCATAGCGCGTCGAAGACGCGCGTAAACGCGCTGGTGTCGCGAGCGCCCCGGAATGACAGTGCCTAGCGCGGCTTCCGTGTCCGCGGCGGGTGCGCCGCATAGCCCTGGTAGTAGCCGTTCTGGCGGCAGAAGCCGCGGTTGCCGGCGATGATATCCATGCGGCAGGTTTCGAAGTCGCGGTAGTCGCACCGCTCCGAAGTGCCGCCCGGGCCGGTGCTGTACACCGCGCACCACGGCCCGTTGTAATACGCCTCCGCCGGCTGGCCGCCGGCCAGCGCGGTGGTTGCAACCGCGACTGCAAGGACAAGCGCTTTGTTCATGACGGCCTCCGCTTCGAGCGACGCCCCGACCCACAATAACACCGCGGGTGGGGAATTCGTGCATTTGTCGGGGCAATCCGGCTTGCGGCCGTTCACAAAGCCGTGCTGAACATGGCTGTCATGGACCTGCATAGCGCCGGACACCGCCGCGGGGTCGTTGCCGCGCCGCACGCCGCCACCGCCGAAGCCGGCCGCGCCGTTCTCGCCGAGGGCGGCAACGCGCTCGAGGCGATGATCGCGATGGCCGCCTCCATCGCCGCGGTCTGTCCGCACATGAACCACATCGGCGGCGACGGCTTCTGGCTGGTGCGCGAGCCGAAGGGCCGCGTGCGCGCCATCATGGGCGCCGGGCCCGCGGGCTCCCGCGCGCGGCTCGAGCTTTACAAGGACCGCGAGGCGATCCCCACGCGGGGCCCGCTCGCGGCGCTCACCGTGCCGGGCGCGGTCGGCGGCTGGATGCTCGCGCTTGACGCCGCCAAGTTCTTTGGAGGAAAGCTGCCGCTCAAGGTGTTGCTGGGCGCTGCGATCCACCAGGCGCGCGAAGGCACCATCGTGACGAAAAGCCAGGCGCGGCTGACCACGGAAAAGCTCGCCGAACTGAAGGAGGTGCCGGGCTTCGCCGCGGCATTCCTGCCGGACGGCAAGCCGCCGCAGGCCGGCGCGACGCTGAAGCAGACCGCGCTCGCCGCGACGTTCGATCAACTCGCCCATACCGGCCTCGGCGATTTCTACCGCGGCGACGTGGGACGCGAGCTTGCGGCCGACCTCGAAAAGATCGGCAGCCCGGTGACGCGCGACGACGTGCTGCGCTACCGCCCGGTGGTGGCCGACCCGCTGTCGGTCAAGCTCGATGTCGGCACCGCCTACAACACGCCGCCGCCGACCCAGGGCCTCGCCTCGCTCATCATCCTCGGACTCTACGAGCAGCTTGGCGTAAAAGCGCCCGAGACCTTCGAATTCGCCCACGGTCTCGTCGAAGTGACCAAGCGTGCCTTCCGCGTTCGCGACCGCGTGGTCACCGATCCGGCGAGGCTGCCGCAACCGGCAGAACGCTATCTCGATCCGGCGCTGCTCGCCGTCGAATTGCAGAAGATCGACCTGCGCAAGGCCGCGCAATGGCCGGCGCCGCCCGGCAAGGGCGACACCGTCTGGATGGGCGCGGCCGACGCTTCGGGTCTCGCGGTGTCCTACATCCAGTCCCTCTACTGGGAGTTCGGCTCGGGCTGCGTGCTGCCGAAAACCGGGATTCTGATGCAGAACCGCGGTTCGAGCTTCTCGCTCGATCCGAAGGCGCTCAACCGCCTCACGCCGGGCCGCCTGCCGTTCCACACGCTCAATCCCGCGCTCGCCGTGCTCAACGACGGCCGCGTGATCGCCTACGGCGCGATGGGCGGCGACGGCCAGCCGCAGACCCAGGCGATGATCTTCGCGCGCCACGTGCTGCATGGCGTGCCGCTCGACAAGGCGATCGACGCGCCGCGCTGGCTGCTTGGCCGCACCTGGGGCTCGACGGTGACCAACCTGCGGATGGAATCCCGCTTCGACGGCAATCTGGTCGACCGCATGCTGGCGGCCGGCCACGACGTCGAGGTGCTGCCGGAGGCTTATTCCGACACCATGGGCCACGCCGGCGCGGTGCTGCTGCATCCGAACGGCACGCTCGAAGGCGCGCACGATCCGCGCGCCGACGGCGGGGCTGCCGGCCTCTGAGCGAACAAAACCTCGCTGCTCATCGGCGTTTTGTTTTTCGCTGCCAGCCGGGCGCTGGCTTCGCCGGCCAGCCTGTTCGCATTCTCCACAGGCTGTGGGAAAGCCGGCACGTGCACACGCCCGCCATTCAAATCCGACGGAATGTCCCGCCGGACGGCCGCCGGCTGCGGACCGGCGGGCCTGTTCGCGTGCCCGAATCGCAACACCTCGTCATTTTTTGCCGGTTTCGGCTGCCGCGATGATTGCGGACCGGCGGGTGTTTGCGCTTTATCGCCCCGCTCGGGGTGCAGGAGAGTTGGACGTTCATGAAAGCGTTGAACCGTCTTGTTGCAATGTTGGCTTGCGCCGTGGTGGCCGGCTCGGTTTTCGTGAGCGCAGATGCGGCGGCCCAGGGAACGGCGCAGGCGACGCGTGCAAACGCGCCGTCGTTTTTCCACACGCCGTTCGGGATCATCTACAAGGTCCATTCGCGTGAAACGGTGCCTTATGCGCCCCAGCACGCGGCCGGAACGGTCGTGGTGAGCACCCGCGAGCGCTATCTCTACTACGTGCTCGGCAGCGGGCAGGCGCTTCGCTACAACATCGGCGTCGGCAAAGAGGGCCGTTCGTTTGCCGGTGTCAGCACGGTTTCGGCCAAGCGGGAATGGCCGGACTGGTCGCCGACGCCGAACATCAAGAAAGAGCAGCCGGATTTGCCGAACCATATGAAGGGCGGCGAAGGCAACCCGCTCGGCGCGCGGGCGCTTTATCTCGGTTCGACGCTCTATCGCATCCACGGCACCAACGAGCCTTGGAAGATCGGCGATGCGGTGTCGTCCGGGTGCATCCGGCTGACCAACGACGACATCATCGACCTGTACAACCGGGTGAAGATCGGCGCGACCGTGATTGTGCAGCGCTGACCTTGGCCGGCGCCGTGGCGCGATGTGACGGTGTTCAGATCCTGCGGCTGTCGTAAGCCCAGTGCAACAGCGCCTGACGCTGACGCGGCCGGCACATCGGGTCGCCCGGCTCGCAGTGTTTTTTGATCTGCGCGATGTGCCGCCGGATCGCCTTCCAGCGCTTGATCTGGCGCGCATCCTCGTCCGGCATCCGCCGGCCCATGTAGTAGCGGCAATACCATTGAAACCAGCCGCGCGGGTCGTCGGAATAAATCCACCCCTTGTCGCGCCACACCGATAGCGGCTGGCTGGCATCGATGCCGAAATAGTTGAGCGAGCAGTTGCGGCCCCGAGGCGAAAGCCGCGCGCGCGCGAACCAGCTCGCAGGAAATTCCTTTCGGCAATCCGACATGTATTTGCCGCAGAAGACCCCGAGCGCGAGCATTTCCTTGGGCGTGAGCTCCGGGCAGAATTCAGGATCGAAATTGCGCCCCATGGGTGCCGTGAGCGTGTAGCGATAGCCACTTTGCATCTTGTCATTGACGGTCACGACATGGGAGCGGCGGACCTTCGCAGCCATGAATCGATCACCTCGTCGAGGTCGCGCGCGCAGGGTGCCGTGCATCGAACTGGCACAGACTACCATGTTGGAAAGTCTGGAGAATCCGGCATTTCGGACGGATTCCGCCTTTTTGTGATGGCCGTCACATCTTGCTGGCCAAAACCCCCGTAAATCCTGAGCATCCGATGGGAGGACTTCAAGTCCTGGGACGAACGACAGCCCACGGATCGTTACGGAGGTCCGTCATGAACAATACCAGTTTGCGTACGGCCGATCGCCTGACCCATCTCAAGATCATCGTGGTTGCGCTGGTCGCGACCGCCGCCGTGGTCGGCATCGGCATCGCCGCCGCTCCGCCCGGACTCGACATGAGCGCGCAGCTCGAAGCGCGCGCGCCGGTGCTCAAGGCCGGCAATCCGGTCATCTGGTCCGGCGCCGAGACCCAGACCGTCCGCTGAACCGGTTTTCCAGTTTCACCATCGAACTCGCGCGCCCCCGGGCGCGCGATTTTTTTCGACAGCCCCGTCAGCCTGTCGCCTCCAGTTTCGGCGTATGGCTGGTTTTCTCCCGGATCTCGTCGCTGCGTCGTTTGCGCGCAAGCGCGGCGTCGGAGCCGGCTGTCTGCTTGTAGAGATCGAGTGCCTCGAATTCGTCGGCCTTGGGCGGAGCGATAGCGAGGTCGCTGTAAGTCCAGCGGTCCGGCGCGGCCTCAACCTCGTCGAGAATGGACTTGCACTGCCGGTAGATCGACAGGTATCGCCAGGCCTTGACGGCCGTTTCGCCGACATAGCGCGGATAGAACATCAGCGGATTTTCGCGGCGCATTCCCGGCCGGCGGTCGCGGCGGAATTTGCGCCGCAATATGCCGCCTTCGAGCGGGTGAACGCCCTCGAACTCACTGACGAGCTTGAACCACAGCAAGGTCGAAAGCGTCGTGCCCGGCCGGCCCAGGCGGCTCGCGGCGGCGCGCTGCAGGATCGTCCGGATGTGATCGGTCGTATAAAACGCCTGCCAGGCCGAACGATAGGCATCCTCCCATTCCGCGTCCGACATTTTGGAATGATGCGCCACGCGGTGGTTGAGGTCGTACTTGTTCATGTCCGGGTCCATCCAGACTCCGGCCTTCCAAAGCTTTTGATGGTCTTCCGAGCCCGGCAGCGGCGTCAGGAAAAACAATTCGAGAATGTCCAGCGGCAGCTCGCGCTTGATGATCTCGATGTCGCGCAGCACCGACGCCTTGGTGTCGCCGGGGAAGCCGATGATGTAGCCCGCACAGGTGATGGCGCCGTGATCGCGCCACTTCTGCAACATTTCCCGATAGTCGGTGATTTTGTTCTGCCGCTTCTGGGCGGCGATCAGGTTGTCGGGATTGATGTTCTCCAGCCCGATGAACACCCGCCGGACACCGGACTGCGCGGCCTTCTCGATGAAGTTCGGAATCTTGTGGCACAGCGTATCGACCTGGATCGTAAAGCCGATCTTCGGGCAATCGCCGGCGCGTAGCGCGATCAGGCGGTCGAACAGGACTTCCCAATCGGAGTTGCGGGCGAAATTGTCGTCCGTGATGAAAAAGCGCCTGATGTTCTGCGCGTAGTTTTCGCGGACCGTCCGCTCGAGATCGTCCGGCGAACGGAACCGGCTCTTGCGGCCCTGCACGTTGATGATCGTGCAGAAGGAACACTGATAGGGACAACCGCGCCCCAGATCGATGCTCGACAACGAGCCGGAGGTCCGGCGCACGTGCTTTTCCGGCAGCATGGGCGGCGGCTCGCCGCGCAGGCTCGGAAGCTTGTCCATGAAATTGTAGAGCGGCGCGAGCTTGCCGCTCCAGGCGTCGCGCAGCACCACGTCGAAACGACCTTCTTCGGCCTCGCCGGCAAACAGCGATATGCCGCGCGATTGAGCCTCGCGGATGTCCGGGGGCAATTCCGGCAGCATGGCGATGCACCCGGAGACATGAAAGCCGCCGATGCAAACCGGCAGTCCTGCCGCCAGAAATGGCGCGGCGAGATCCACGGCGCGGGGGAACTGATTGGATTGAACGCCGACCAGCGCGATCAGCGCGCGGCCGCCCGATTTCCTGATCTCCTTGACGATCCGGTCCGGCCGCACGCGCCGGTTGGTCTCATCGTAGGTGTGCAGAGAGATTTCGACATTCGGTCCCAGCACATTGCGGGCACGGGCATCCTCGGCGAGGCCGTTCAGGCAAGCGAGTGTGTTGGACGGAATGGCCGATCGCACCCACTGAATCGGATAACCGTCGTCGTCGTAGTGCGACGGCTTGATCATCACCAGGTGAAACAACCGCTCACGAGCCTCTGGTAATCGATCGGCTGCCGCATCGGTTGAACCGGCCATCTGCCCCCTCGCTGCTGCCCTTCACGCGCGGTCAAACCAACAATACCACATTATGCTTTGTAAAATCTGCGGGCATGCGGACAACTCACATCGATGGTTCGCTTTGGGTCAAAGGCGGAACCGGCGCGTTATGACGCCGCGCTCCGGCTCTCAAAACCGGTAAAGTTCGGCCGGATTGTCGACCAGAATCCGGTTCCGCAGCGATTCATCGCCCGCCCAGTCCGCGACGAGGTCGAGCAGCGCCGCGTCGTCCGGCTTCCGGGCTTCCGTCGGGTGCGGCCAGTCGCTGCCCCACACCATGCGCTCGGGGGCTGCCGCGACATAGGCGCGCGCGATCGGCAGCGCCCCGGCATAGGCCGGCGGCGCGCCGAACATGTAGGCCCCCGACAGCTTTACCCAGGCGCGGCCGCGGTCGAGCATGCGCCGGATGACGCCCATCGCCGGATCGTTCACGCCGCCCGCGAGGCGCCCGAGGTGATCGAACACCACGGTGCCTGGCAGCCGTTGCAGCATATCGGCGGCATCGACGATCTGATCGGAACGCAGATGAATCTGCACATGCCAGCCGAGCGGCTCGACGCGCTTCGCCAGCGGCTCGATCATGTCGCGGGTCGTCGCCGCCGTCTTCGGGTCGTACTGGGTGAAGCGGATGCCGCAGATGCCGCCGTCGGCCATGCGCTTCAGCTCGGCGTCGCTGACGTCGGGATGCACCACCGCGACGCCGCGCGCCTCGCTCCCGAGCTGGGCCAGCGCGTCGAGCGTCACCTCGTTGTCGGTGACATAGGCGGCCGGTTGCACCACCACGGTCCGGCTGGTGCCGATCCGCCTTTGCAGCAGCCGGTAGTCGGCAACGGTTCCGTCGGGTTGCATCCGCGCGCCGGGCAGCGCCGGCGGAAACCGCGCGCCGTCGTAAATATGAATGTGGCAGTCGCAGGCGCCCGCGGGGGTCGGCAGCTTCGGCCCGGCTGTGCCGGATGAATTGGGGACCTGCATGGGAGGCCATCTATACGGCCTCCATTCCGCCCCAGTCCATGCTATGTTCCGCCCATCATGAAACGCATTCTCCCCACGCTCCTCGCCGCCTGCGCCGGGGTGCTTCTCGCGGCCGCCTCGGCCGCCGCGCATCCCCACGTCTGGGTCGTCACCAAGTCTTCGGTGGTCTATGCGCCGGACGGCAGTGTCGTCGGCATCCGCCACACCTGGACCTTCGACGACATGTACTCGACCTTCGCCACCCAGGGGCTCGATCAGAAGACCAAGGGTGAGTTCACCCGCGAGGAGTTGCAGCCGCTCGCGCAGGTCAACGTCGAGTCGCTGAAGGAATTCGACTTCTTCACCTACGGCAAGCTGGACGGCAAGAAGGCCGTGTTCGCCGAGCCGAAGGAGTACCATCTCGAATTCGACGCCAAGGCCACCGCGTTGATCCTGCACTTCCTGCTGCCGCTGAAGACGCCGGTGAAGGCCAAGGCGCTGACGCTCGAGGTGTTCGACTCGGCCTACTTCGTCGATTTCCAGTTCGCCGAGAAGGACGGCGCGGCGCTGGTCGGCGCGCCGCAGGGCTGCGAGTTCAGCGTCGGCAAGCCGCAGGAAATGAGCAAGGAACTGGCGCAGCGGCTCGCCGAGATTCCGCCGGGCGGCCAGATTCCCGAAAACTCGTTCGGCGCGCAGTTCGCCAACAAGCTCCAGGTGAAATGTCCCTGAGCAGGACCACGGAGGCGCGTGTCACCGTCGCGCTGGTGCTGGTCGCGGCGGCCGCTTCGATGTGGCTGTCGGCGGGGCATTTCGATGCCGCGCTGGCGCAGGCGACCAATCCGTTCGGCGGTCCGCGCGCGCCGGCCGCGCCGCCGCCGTCCGATGGCGTGATCGGCTGGATGTTCGCCAAGCAGGCCGAATTCTACCGCAACATGTCGGCGACCATCCGCACGGCCAAGACCGACGGCAGCGCGGTGTGGACGCTGCTCGGCATCTCGTTCCTCTACGGCATCTTCCATGCGGCCGGTCCGGGCCACGGCAAGGCGGTGATCTCGTCCTATGTCGTTGCCAACAACGAGACCTGGCGGCGCGGCGTCGTGCTGTCGTTCGCCTCGGCGCTGCTGCAGGCGTTCGTCGCGGTCGCCATCGTCGGCATCGCCCGCGTTGTCCTCAATGCCACCGCAGGTCAGCTTTGCAACGCCGAACGGGTGATCGAGATCGTCAGCTACGGGCTGATCGCGCTGGTCGGCGCGCGGCTGATCTGGGTCAAGGGCAGGGGCTTTGTGAATGCCGCGCGCGGCATGAGCCGTCCGCTGCACGCGGTCGGCGCCGCGGTGACGCCGCCGCACGATCACAAGCATCACGGTCACGACCATGACCATGGTCATGCCCACCATGATCATGCGCATGACCATGCGCACGGTCATCCATGATCATCACGGCGCTCACGGCCAGGAATCGCACGGTCATGAATCGCACGGCCATGACCACCATCACGACCATGGCCACGGCCATCACCACCATCATCATCACGGCGACGAGCACGCCTCGGCCTGGGGCCATGGGCACGGTCCCGAGCCCGAGGAGCTCGCCGGTCCCGGCGGCTGGCAGCGCGGCCTTTCGGCGATCGTCGCGGTGGGGCTGCGGCCTTGCTCCGGCGCGATCATCGTTCTGGTCTTCGCGCTGGCGCAGGGCCTGTTCTGGGCCGGCGTTGCCGCGACCTTCGTGATGGGGCTCGGCACCGCCATCACCGTCGCCGCCATCGCGACGCTTGCGGTCGGTTTCCGCTCGGCCGCCGCGCAGTTCGCCGGCACGCGCTCGGGCTACGGGATGCTGGCGCTGCGCGGCATCGAGGTCGGTGCGGCGGTCATTGTCCTGGCGTTCGGCGTGCTGCTGCTGTTCGGCTATCTCGCCGCCGAGCGCGGTCCCTGCTTCTGATCGCATTCCATGCCTGAGACGATGACCACCCGCTGCTGCATCGCCGGCGGCGGGCCCGCCGGCATGATGCTGGGGTTCCTGCTGGCGCGCGCCGGCCTCGACGTCGTCGTGCTGGAGAAGCACAAGGACTTCCTGCGCGACTTCCGCGGCGACACCATCCATCCCTCGACGCTCGAACTGATGCACGAGCTGGGGCTTCTCACCGAATTCCTCAAGCTGCCGCATGCACGGGCCGAGACATTCTCCGGCCGCTACGGCAGCCTGCCGGTCACCATCGCGGATTTCCGCCACCTGCCGACGCAATGCAAGTTCATCGCATTGATGCCGCAGTGGGACTTTCTGAATTTTCTTGCCGAACAGGGCCGCCGCTACAAGGGCTTCCGGCTGCTGATGCAGACGGAGGCGAACGGCCTGATCGAAGAGGGTGGCCGTGTCGCAGGGGTTCGCGCGCAAACGCCGGGCGGACCGATCGAAATCCGCGCCACGCTCGTCGTCGGCTGTGACGGCCGCGATTCCGACGTGCGCAAAAAGGCAGGCCTTGCCGTCGAGACGCTCGGCGCGCCGATGGACGTGCTGTGGTTCCGGCTTTCGAGCAAGCCCTCCGACAGCCAGCAGACCGGCGGCGTGTTCCTGCCCGGCCGCATCTTCGTCACGCTCAACCGCGGCGACTACTGGCAGTGCGCCTATGTGATCCCGAAAGGTTCGCTGGAAGAGGTGCGCCGCCGCGGGCTCGAAGCGTTCCGCTCGGATATCGCGCAGGCCGTGCCGGATTTCGCCGACCGCACAGATGAGATCGCCGATTGGGACCACGTGAAGCTTCTGACGGTCGCGGTGGATCGTCTCAATCGCTGGCACAAGCCCGGCGTGCTCTGCATCGGCGACGCCGCGCACGCGATGTCTCCGATCGGTGGCGTCGGCGTCAATCTCGCGGTGCAGGACGCGGTCGCTGCGGCGAACATCCTGGCCGAGCCGCTGCGCAGCGGCGCGGTCTCCGACGCGGTGCTGCAGGCGGTGCAGGATCGCCGCACCTTCCCGACCCGCGCGACCCAGCGCATGCAGCTTTTCATGCAGAACAACGTCATCAGCGCCGTGCTGTCGGACACCGACGAACTCGATCCGCCCTTGCTGCTGCGGCTGCTCGCCCGATTTCCGCTGCTGCGCCGCCTGCCGGCGCGGCTGCTCGGCCTCGGCTTCCGGCCCGAGCACATCCGCACGCCGGAGCGGGCAGCATAGGCGGTGTCATTCCGGGGCGCGCTCATAAGCGCGTTCACGCGCGTCTTCGACGCGCTATGGGCGCGAGCCCGGAATCCAGAGGCAGGTTCGGCATGCTGAACTGGATTCCGGGCCCGGCGCTGCGCGCCGTCCCGGAATGACGGCTGAGAGAGCTACCTGAAATCTTCCGCCTTGAGTTCAATCGGCGCGCCGTGCGGCGTCCGGTCCGCGGCGTGATCCCAGGCGTCGTGATAACGCTGCAGTGTGTCCGCATCGGTCACGCCCTTCTCGGCGACGATGCGCTCCAGCGCATTGAGCCAGTGCCGGTAATAGGTCTCGCCGGTGTCCGGATCGCCCGCGGCCTGTGCCTTCTTGATCTCGTCGCCGAGAATCGCCGCCCATTCCGGCCAGGCGAACAGCCCGCGGTCGTAGAGCGCGAGCGTCATCGCGAAGGCCTGCGCCTCCCACGGCTCGCGGAACACCGGTCCCTCGGCATCGCAGGGAATGCTCGGCACCGCCTCTCTGGCGCGGCGGGCCGCGGCGGGGTCGATCGTCGTCATCAGGCCGGTTCGAGATACGGCTCGAACGCGTCGATCGAGATCTTCAGCGTCGGATCGGCGTCCGGGCCCCAGATCTCGCGGCTGTCGAACACCACGGTGTAGAGCCACTGCGGATTGTCGCCCTGGTCGTTGGCGACCGAGTCCGGATACATGTGGCAGCCGTGGCAGAGCTCCACCACGCCGACCTTGTCGCGCGCATAGCGCGGCAGCCGGGTGTGGGTCTTCGGATGGATGTTCTTGGTCCGCACCTTGTCGCCCGGCTGGAAGCGCTGCGGGCCCTGCTGCTGGCGGAAGAACGACGAACGGGTCATTCCCGCTGCGACCACGTCGATCGTCAGCTTGCGCGGCAGCGTCTTGCCCGGCGTCGACGCGTGGCCCGCCTTCAATTCCTCCGGTGAGGCGAAGCCCCGTTCGGTCACGTTCGATTCCATCGCCAGCGCCCAGCGCTGGTAATACGACGACGAGAGATAGGTCACCGGCGGCAGCTTCTCCTGCGCGAAGCGCGAATGGTCGATGTGCCAGGCGCCCGCGTAACCCATCGCCCGCTGCATCGCCAGCACCCGGCCCTCCCACTTGGCGTGGAACGGCGGCTCGTTCTTCTCGACCTCGACCTTGCCGAAGCCGTCGATGCCGCCCATGTCGTGAACGCCGTCCATGGCCTTACCCCGCCTTCACCTGGTTGGGATTGAGCGGCAGACCGGTGCCGATCATCGAGTCGCGCGTCACCAGATCGGCGAGCTTGTCCTCGCTCCAGCCCTCGGTGCCCGCGGGCCGCATCGGCAGGACGATGAAGCGCGTCTCGGCGGTGGAATCCCACACCCGGATTTCGGTGTCCTTCGCGATCGACACGCCGAAGTCGGAGAGCACGCCGCGCGGGTCCTTCACCGCGCGCGAGCGGTAGGGCGCCGACTTGTACCAGATCGGCGGCAGGCCCAGCACCTCCCACGGATAGCAGGAGCACAGCGTGCAGACGATCATGTTGTGCCGCTGCGGCGTGTTCTCGACCGCGACCAGATGATCGCCGACCCGGCTCATGTGGCCCATCGACGCGACCGCCTTGGTGGCGTCGGCCAGCAGCGCCTTCTTGAACGCCGGATCGGTCCAGGCCTTGGCGATGACCACCGAGCCGTTGCGCGGGCCGATCCTGGTCTCGTAGGCCTCGACGATGGCGTCCAGCGCCGTCGGGTCGATATAGCCCTTCTCGGTCAGGACGGTTTCGAGCGCGCGCACCCGAAGCTGCATGTCCGACAGCTCCGAGCCATGCTCGTGGTCGTGGTCATGATCGTGGATCATGGTCTGGGCCACGGGAACCTCCATCTAGCGATTCCGGGGCGCGGGCACAGCCGCGGAATCCATAACCGCCATACTAACGTTAAGGCGCCGTCTTCGGAATACGATAGAGTCGGGGTTATGGATCCGGTTCGCGCTGAAGGCGCGCCCGGAATGACGCCGGAAATCATGGCATCGAACTCGCATCCCTGTCATTCGCCGGACGCATCGACCGCCTCAATGCGGCGATCGGACGCGCCGCCGCCTGGGCCTGCCTGTTCGTGGTGGTGGTGCAATTTTCCGTTGTGGTGCTGCGCTACGTGTTCGGCCACGGCTCGATCTGGCTGTCCGAGTCGATCGTCTACGGCCACGCGGCGATGTTCATGCTGGCGTCGGGCTGGACGCTCGCGGCCGGCGGTCACGTGCGGGTGGACGTGTTCTATGCCGACGCCTCGCCGCGCACCAAGGCGCTGGTCGATCTCTGCGGCTCGCTTCTGCTTCTGCTGCCGTTCATGGCGGTGCTGGCCTGGTTCGCCTGGCCCTATGTCGCGCGCTCCTGGGCGATCCTGGAGATGTCGCGGGAGACCAGCGGCATTCCGGCGGTGTTCCTGCTCAAGACACTGATCCCGGTGTTTGCGCTGCTGATGGCGTCTGCAGGGCGTGTCGCAGGCCCTCAAGGCGTGGAGCGTGCTTCGCGCTCCGCCTGCCGGGCACTGACGCGATGGTGTTGCCCGAGGTTCTCGCAGTCCTGATGGTGGTGGCGGTCTGCGGCCTGCTGTTCGCGGGCTATCCCGTCGCGCTCACGCTCGGCGGCGTATCGCTGGCCTTCGCCGGCCTCGGCCATGTCACCGGGGCGATGAGCTTCACGTTCCTCGGCGCATTGCCGCAGCGTGTCTACGGCGTGATGACCAACGAGGTGCTGCTCGCCATCCCGCTGTTCATCTTCATGGGCGTGATGCTGGAACGTTCGCGCATCGCCGAGGACCTGCTGGAGACCATGGGCCGGCTGTTCGGCTCGCTGCGCGGCGGGCTCGGCATCTCCGTCGCCATCGTCGGCACGCTGCTCGCCGCGGCCAAGGGCGTGGTCGGCGCCACCACAGTGACCATGGGCCTGATCGTGCTGCCGACCATGCTGCGGTATGGCTACGACAAGAAGCTTGCCGCCGGCACGGTCGCCGCCACCGCGACATTGGCGCAGATTTTCCCGCCGGCCACCGTCCTGGTGCTGCTCGGCGACCAGCTCTCGACCGCCTATCAGTCAGCGCAGCTTTCGGCCGGCAACTTCGCGCCGTCGTCGGTGACGGTGAGCGACCTGTTCGCCGGCGCCATCGTGCCGGGCTTTTCGCTGGTCGCGATGTATCTGCTCTATCTCGTGTTCATGGCGGTGTTCTTCCCGCACACGTCGCCGGCGATCCCGCCGGATCCCGGCGCGCCACGGGGCTTCGCCCTGATGGGACGGCTGATCGCCGTGCTGATCGCGCCGATCCTTCTGATCCTCGCGGTGCTGGGCTCGATCCTCGGCGGCATCGCGACCCCTACCGAAGCGGCGTCGGTCGGCGCTGTGGGCTCGATCCTGCTCGCGGCGCTGAAGCGCACGCTCGGTGGTGCGCTCGGCGACGTGGTGCGGCGCACCGCACAGGTCACCAGCATGATCTTCGTCATCCTGATCGGCGCCACGCTGTTCAGCCTGGTGTTCCGCGGACTCGGCGGCGACGACATGGTGCATCGGGCGCTGGATCATCTCCCCGGCGGCCCCGCGGGCGCGATCCTTGCGGTGATGCTCGCGATGTTCCTGCTGGGCTTCGTGATGGACGCCTTCGAGATCATCTTTGTCGTGGTGCCGATCGTCGCCGTGCCGCTGCTGAAGCTTCACGGCGTCGACCCGGTCTGGCTCGGCGTGATGATGGCGATGAACCTGCAGACCTCCTACATGCACCCGCCGCTCGGCCCGACGCTGTTCTTCCTGCGCGGCGTGGCGCCGCCGGAGATCACCACCCGGCACATCTATCTCGGCATCATCCCGTTCGTCGCGATCCAGCTCTTCGCCCTGGTCGTGCTGTGGTACCTGCCGGGGCTTGCGACCGCGCTGCCGCATGCGCTTTATGGGGGGCGATGATTGGTCCGTGTCCCGGATGCGGTGCAGCGCGAAGCGCAGCGGAGCGATGCGCCGCTGATCCGGGACCGTTCCAAAGGCAGTGTGTGTAACGGTCCCGGATCTGCATTGCATCACTTCGTGCTGCAATGCGTCCGGGACACGGAGCAGGATAAATGAAAGCCGCTGAAATCTTCGATCTCAAGGGCCGCGTCGCGATGGTGACCGGGGCGTCGGGAGGCCTGGGGCTGCGCTTCGCCGAGGTGCTGGCGGCGAATGGCGCTTCCGTCGTGCTGGTGGCGCGCCGGGCCGAAAAGCTCGGCGACGCCAAGGCCAGGATCGAAAAGGCCGGCGGCAAGGCCATTGCCGTCGAGGCCGACGTGCTCGACCGCGCGCAGATGAACCGCGCCTTCGACCAGGCCGAGCAGGCGCTCGGCACCGTGACGATTCTGGTCAACAACGCCGGCGTGGCGCATTCCACCCGCGCCACCGACTTGTCCGAGGACGAATGGCGCCACGTGGTCGGCACCAATCTCGACGCGGTGTTCTTCTGGGCGCAGGAGGCGGCGCGGCGCATGCTCGCCGCGAACAAGAAGGGCTCGATCGTCAACATCGCCTCGGTGCTCGGCATCAGCGTGTCGAAAGGCACCGTCGCCTATGCCGCCGCCAAGGCCGCCGTCATCCAGATGACCAAGACGCTCGGCCTCGAGCTCGCCTTCAAGGGCGTGCGCGTCAACGCCATCGCGCCGGGCTGGTTCGTCACCGACATCAACCGCGAGTATCTCAGCGGGCCGGGCGCGAGCCTCACCCGCGATATCCCGGTCGGCCGCTTCGGCAAGGATGGCGATCTCGACGGCGTGCTGCTGCTGCTGGCTTCGGACGCCGGCAGTTACATGGCCGGGACCACCGTCGTATGCGACGGCGGCCAGGTTGTCGCCATCCGCGGTTAGAGCAGGGGAACGTCATGGACTTCACGCTGTCGCCCGAGATCGAATCCTTGCGCGTTCGCGTCCGCGCCTTCGTCGAGGAGCATGTTCTCCCCCTCGAATCCGATCCGCATAATTTCTCCGAGCACGAGAACATCCCCGACGATCGCCTTGCCCCCGTGCGCGAGAAGGCCAGGAAGGCCGGCCTCTGGGCGCCGCAGTCGCCCAGGGAATACGGCGGCATGGACCTGCCGATGGTGGCCTGGGCGGTGATGTACGAGGAGGCCGCGCGCTCGCTGTTCGGACCGCTGGCCTTCAACTGTATGGCGCCGGACGACGGCAACATGAATCTCTTGAAGAAGGCCGGCACGCCGGCGCAGAAGGAGAAGTGGCTGAAGCCGATCGTCGAGGGCAGGGTGCGCTCGTCCTTCGCCATGACCGAGCCTGCGCCCGGCGGCGGCTCCGATCCGTCGATGATCAAGACCTATGCCGAGAAGCACGGCAGCACGTGGAAGATCTACGGCCGCAAGTGGTTCATCACCGGAGCCGACGGCGCTGCGCATTTCATCCTTGCGGCCCGCACCTCCGACGACAGGCGCAAGGGCATCACCACGTTCCTGTTCCACAAGGACCAGCCCGGCTGGCGCATTGTGCGCCGCATCGAGATTTTGGGGCCCGAAGAGCACGGCGGCCATTGCGAGCTGGAGTTCGACGGCCTCGAAGTCCACGACGACGATATCCTCGGCGGTCTCGGCAACGGCCTGAAGATGGTGCAGGTGCGGCTCGGCCCGGCGCGGCTCACCCACTGCATGCGCTGGCTCGGCTGGTCGAAGCGCTGCATGGAGATCGCGCAGGAATACGTCAACCGCCGCGAGGGCTTCGGCATCCGGCTCGCCGACCGCGAGAGCGTGCAGATGAAGCTCGGCGAGGTCGGTCACAACATCCAGATCGGCCGGCTGCTGACCATGCATGCCGCGTGGAAGCTCGACCAGGGCGACTTTGCGCGGAAGGAAGTATCGATGGCCAAGGTGCACATGGCGAACACGCTGCATCAGGCCGCGGACGTGGGGATCCAGCTTCAGGGCGCGCGCGGCTATTCCAAGGACACCATCGTGGAGTGGGTCTACCGCGCCGCCCGCGCCGCCCGGCTGGTCGACGGCGCCGACGAGGTGCACAAGATGGTGCTGGCGAAGTTCATGCGCGAGGAAGGCCGCGATTTCTGGAGCTGGAGCGCGGGCAATCGCGTTTGAGTTAGGTGGGGCTCGCTCAGCACCCAGCTTTCTTGCTTCCTTGAAAACTTAAGCGAACTGGGTCCCGTGCACAGCGAACCACTCCGCTGCGCTGTGCCCGGGACCCGTGCTGCACCAATCGCTATTGCCGCACGCGCTCCGTTGGATATGCGGCAGCGCCGCCAGCTAGGCTTTGGCCGCGGCCGGGCCGGCCGGCGCGTGACCGAGCCAGGCGCCGGTGCCGACCGCGAGCGTGAGGCTCGCGCCGTAGACGACCATGCCCGCGGCCGCCACGGCGGCGAGGCCGGCCAGGCCCGCGCCGGTAAGGTGAATCACGATCCAGCCGCCGAGCGCGACGACCAGGGCCCGGCCCGCGACGCCCAGGAGCGGCCAGAGCGGCCGCCCGGCGGCCTGGCATGCCGTGCCCAACGTCAAACCAAGCCCCAGGAACGGATAGGCGAGGCTGACGATCACCAGGTAGACGGCGGCGAGCGCGTGGACTTCCGGCGTGCCGGTGAAGAAGCCCGTCCAGATGCCTGGCGCCATGACGCCGAACAGTCCGAGCGCGCCGGTGATGCACCCAGACAATGCCGCTCCCGTCCACGCGATCCGCGTCGCACGCACGGGGTTGCCGGCGCCGATATTGGTGCCGACCATCGAGAGCAGCCCGGCGCCGAGCCCGAAGGCGAGTGGATAGATCAGGTATTCGAGCCGCACCGCTGCGCCGAACGCCGCCAAGGCCGGAGCCCCGAGCGCGCCGACGAACCCTGTCAGCGCCGCGAGCGAGAGATTGTTGAGGATCGGCTGCAACGACATCGGCGCGCCGACCCGCAGGATCTCGACGAAGAGTCTCCGGCTCAGCCGCACCTGGTGCAGCGACAGCCGGACCGACGTCCGCCCCGACATGATGTACCAGGCAAGCACCACGCTCGACGTCGTGAACGAGGCAACGGTCGCGATGCCGGCGCCGGCGATGCCGAGCGCCGGCACGGGGCCGAGGCCGAACATGAGCACCGGCACCAGTACGATGTGCAGGGCTTCGGCACCAAGGTAGACGACCGCCAGCACCGCCGCCTGACCCGCGCCCCGTACCACGCTGGTGAGCGTGCTGAGCAGCCAGTAGGCGAATGCGCCGGCAAAGAGCGCGTTCGAGTATTCGACGGCGGCGGCGTGCATCTCGCCCGTTCCGCCCATCAGCGCATATATCGTGGGTCCGCCGAGCAGGAGCACCGCGGCGAACAGCGCCGCCATGCCGGCCGCGATGATGATACCGTGGACCACCAGTGCCGAGGCATCGGCGTGACGGCCGGCACCGATCGCCCGGGACACTGCCGACGCAATGGCACCGCCGATGCTCGAGTTGGCCATTTGCTGCATGAGCATGATCAGCGGGAATACGAGCGAGATCCCGGCCAGCGCCTCGGGCCCGAGCCTGCCGACGAAATGGGCGTCCACCGTGGCCGTCACGGCGATGAGCACGACGTTCACCACGACGTTGGCGCCGGCGAGGCGCAGCAGTGTGCCGACGACGGGACCTTCGAGGAGACGACGCGTTCGTGCGGCTGGTATCGGTGCGGATGTCGCAGGAATGGGTTGGGCGAGGGTGGCGCTCATAGGCACTCCTGTCCCATTGAGAGGACTGGAGCAGCGCTTGGACGGGAGCGTCTTAAACCGGGCGGCTGCGTTGAGAGCCCGATGGGTTGAGATCTAGTCGAGAACCGCGCGATCCGGCAACGCATGGTTTCTCGGGCCGGACTGAATTTTTCTCATGATCTTTGGCCGACCGGACGCTAGCGCCGCCAAAATGGCTTGGCAGCGCAGCGCCGGGCATCTTCGGTCGACACTCCAATGTCGCGCAGCTGGTGCTCGCTCAAGCGGCCGAGGGCTTTGCGCTGGCGTTGGCGCTCGGCCACCGCCTGCAGCGACGTTAGGGATGCAACAAGCAACGCGAACACGCTATGATAATATGGACTCGCCCGGCCTGCCGGCGGACCGCAAGCCGGGCCTTGATCAACGGTTTTCGACATTGTGCGCTTCCCCGAGGTTGCCGCGGGGCATCAGCCGCGGGCGGTGGGAGGCGCACCCATAAGCCCGGCCGGACCCGCCCGGCAAAGCACCGTTTCTCGACGTAGCCCGAATTTTTCTCATGAAGTGGGGACCATGCCGCGCCGGCTGCCGCAACTGAACGCGCTCAAGGCTTTCGATGCCGCTGCCCGGCACGAGAGCTTCACCCGCGCCGCCGAGGAGTTGTGCGTCACGCAAGGGGCGGTCAGTCACCAGGTGAAAGCGCTTGAGGAGGAACTCGGCGTCAAGCTGTTCAACCGCGAACGCCAGCGGCTGGTCATCACCGAGGCTGGGCGTGAGTACCTCGTCGTGGTGCGCGATGCTTTTGACCGCATCGCCGTCGGCACCGAACGCCTGGTCCAGCGCCAGAGTTCAGGCGTCCTGACAGTCAGCACGTCGCCGGATTTTGCCGCCAAATGGCTGGTGCACCGGCTCGGTCGCTTTGCCGAAGCGCATCCGACGATCGATCTCAGGGTCTCGGCGACCATGCACCATGTCGACTTCGCGCGCGAGGATGTCGATGTCGCCGTCCGCCACGGCGACGGCCGTTGGCCGGGGCTGGACGTGGCCCGTCTCTGTTCGGAGCAGCTCTTCGCCGTGTGCAGCCCGAAGCTCGTCTCGGCCCGCACGCGGATCAGCGGGCCGGCCGACGTGGTGAAATTTCCGCTGCTCCATCTCGATAACCGGGAAGGCTGGTCGAAGTGGCTCGCAGCGGCCGGGGCGGCCTCCGACCTGACGCGCGGACCGATTCTCAACCGCGCCAGCATGCTGATCGACGCCGCCGTTGACGGTCAGGGCGTGGCCCTTGCCCGAACGACGCTGGCCGCCTGGGACCTGCTGGCCAATCGCCTCGTACGCCCGTTCGGCCTGGCGCTGCCGTTGTCCAAGAGCTACTGGATCGTCTGTCCCAAAGCGACGGCCGCGCTGCCAAAAATCACGATCTTCCGCGGTTGGTTGCTGGCCGAAGCGGCGGATGATGTCCGTCGCATCGTGGCGATCGACCAGGGACAGCCCACTGCCTAGTTCCGGTATCCCGGATCGATCCCGTCGAGGATCCGCAAGTACGCCGGCCAATCCGCCGCGCCGCGGCCGGAGTCATGCGTCGCATATTGCGCCGCGACCTTCTCGCAGATCGCCGGTGACACCTCGATCATCTCGCCGCCGGTCGCTTCCATCTGCAGCTGGATGGTCGCCGCCGACATCAGGTACTTCATCAGGATGAAGCCCTCGCGCGCGGTCTTGCCGACCGTGACCAGACCGTGATTGTACATGATCAGCCCGCGGTTCTGGCCCAGCGCCTTGAGAATGCGCTCGCGCTCGCCGAAGTCCTCGGTGATGCCCTCGTAGGGGTGATAGCCGATGCGCTGGTAGAACCGCATCGCCTGCTGCGACACCATCTTCAATCCGCCCTTGAGGCCCGCCAGCGCCATGCCGGTCTCGGTGTGGACATGCACCGCGCAGTTGATGTCGGCGCGGCCCTTGAGCAGGCCGCCGTGCAGCGTGAAGCCCGGTCGGTTGACGCCCGACTTCTCGTCGAGGTCGTCGTTCATGTCGACCTTGCGGAGGTTCGAGGCGGTGACCTCGGTCCACAAGAGCTCGTGCTGCTTCATCAGGAACTTGGACGGCTCGCCCGGCACCCGCATCGAGCAGTGATTGTAGATCACGTCGTCCCAGCCGTAGTGCGCGCAGAGGCGATACACGGCTGCGAGATCGACCCGCGCCTGCCATTCCTCGGGCGACATTTTTGTCGTTTTGGCGGTCTCGATCTTGACGTGTTCGTTCATGGCCGTTTCTCCGTGTGGCGGCGGCAATGTATCACAGATTGAACTGATAAGTGGCAGGAACCCAGCGATAGCTCGTGCCGGATTTCTCGATGAAGCCGAGCGCCGGGAACGGCATGTGATATCCGGTCACGGCAAACCGCTCGGTCGCCGCCATGTCCAGCACGCGCTTGCGCGACCCGGCCGCCGCCTCCGGGTTGTCGTCGAACGATCCGGGCCAGTCCGGACGCTGAATCGCGAAGATGTAGTGGTTGGCAACATCGCCCCAGATCAGCAGGCGCTGCCCGTTGCTTTCGACATGGTAGGCCATATGCCCCGGCGAATGCCCGAAGCTCGGCACCGAGCGGATGCCCGGCACCACTTCGGTCTCGTTCTTGACGAACGTCGCCTTCTCGCCGAGCGGCACCGCCACTTTCATGAATTGCTCGCGATTGGCCTTGCGCGCCTCGCGCACGTTTTCGCCCTTTCGCCAGAAATCGAACTCCGTCTCGCCGAAGATGGTGCGCGCGTTGGCGAAGGTCGGCTTGTCGCCGGTCATCAGGCCGCCGATGTGGTCCGGGTGGCCATGCGTGATGACGACCACGTCGATCTGCTCCGGCTTGTAGCCCGCCTTGTCCATCAGCTCCGTCAGCCGGCCCACCGAGGGATTGCGGCCCCGGCCGTTGCCGGTGTCGAACAGCACCAGTTCGCGGCCGGTGTTGACGATGGTGTTGACGTAGGTCTGCTCGTAGTTGTTGCCCGGCACGCCGTTGGCCTTCGCCAGTTCCTCGACCATGGCGGCCGGCAGATTGCCGGCGAAGGTCGGATGCGGCGGCCGCTGCACGATGCCGTCGAGAATGTTGGTGACCTCGAACGCGCCGAGCTTGAAGCGGTAGATTTCCGGCCGCAACACGCCGTGCATCGGCGCCGCGGCCTCCACCGCCGCAGGAACCGTGCCGAGTGCCGCCAGCGCTGCGGCACTCCCGGCGAGCTTGAGAACGTCACGCCGATTGGTCTGGTCGCGATGCCGTGACATGGCTGTTCCTCCTTGCGGGCGATGCCGACGCAGGATGTCACAGGATCTCCGGCGCGTGCCCGCAAATTTGTGCTGCATTGCGCCATAGTGCGCCACGGGCGCGCGGCCCGACATTTCGTTGCCCACCGCCGTCCTGCCGCGAAATTCGCCATCTATTCAACAGACTGACATTGTTGGCGGTCTGTCGCCGGACTATCTCTTGAACGATTCAAAACGCCACTGGCGGGGGTTTCCCCGCCGGGGCAGACTGGCCTTCGGAGTTCGGCTGCGAATGTCGCTCAACCACGTCACCCTCGACGACAAGTACGATCTCGCGAAAAGCCGGATCTTCGTCACCGGCTACCAGGCGCTGGTGCGGCTGACGATGATGCAGCACGAGCGCGACAAGCGCGCGGGGCTGAACACCGCGGGCTATGTCACCGGCTATCGCGGCTCTCCGCTGGGCGGCCTCGACTACCAGTTCCAGCGCGCGGCGCAGCATCTCGCCCCGCGCAATGTGCTGTTCCAGTCGGCGATCAACGAGGACCTCGCCGCCACCGCGCTGTGGGGCAGCCAGCAGGCCGAGCTGCGCGGCGAGGGCAAGTACGACGGCGTGTTCGGCATCTGGTACGGCAAGGGGCCGGGCGTCGACCGCTCGGGCGACGCCTTCCGCCATGCCAACTTCGCCGGCACCTCGAAGCACGGCGGCGTGCTGGCGCTGATGGGCGACGACCACACGGCGGAATCGTCCACCACCGCGCACCAGTCCGAATTCAATTTCGTCGACGTGATGATCCCGATCCTGAATCCCGCGGGCGTCCAGGAGATCATCGACTACGGCCTCTACGGCTTCGCGATGTCGCGCTTCACCGGTGCCTGGGTCGGGCTCAAGTGCATGCACGAGACGGTGGAGTCGACCGCCGTGGTGGACGGCAGCCTCGACCGCCTCAACATTCTGCTTCCCGATCCGGACGAATACACCATGCCGGCCGGCGGTTTGAACATCCGCCTGGGCGACACCGTGCTCGGTATGGAAGCGCGGCTGCACGACCACAAGCGCGACGCCATGCTGGCCTTCGTGCGGGTCAACAAGCTCAACAAGGTCATCACCTCCGGCGGCCGCAATCCCAAGATCGGCGTCATCACCACCGGCAAGAGCTATCTCGACGTGCGCCAGGCGCTCGACGAGCTTGGCATCGACGAGGTCAGGGCCAACGACTGGGGCATGCGGATCCACAAGATCGCCTGCCCGTGGCCGATCAGCCGGCAGGAGCTGCAGGATTTCGCGCGCGGCCTCGAGCTCATCATCGTGGTCGAGGAGAAGCGCTCGCTGATCGAGGTGCAGGTCCGCGAGGAGCTTTACGGCACCGCGAACCAGCCGGTCTGCATCGGCAAGAAGGACGAGCAAGGCAACTGGCTGTTCCCGGTCAAGGGCGCGCTCGATCCGAACGACGTCGCGATCTGCATCGGTGAACGGCTCTTGAAGTATGTCGGCGACGATAACCTGAAAGGCCGCGTCGCGCGGCTGAAGGAGGCGCAGGAGCGCCTCGCGGTCACGCAGGACGTCGCCGTCCGCATTCCCTATTTCTGCTCCGGCTGTCCGCACAACTCCTCGACCGTGGTGCCGGAAGGCTCGCGCGCCTATGCCGGCATCGGCTGCCACTATATGGCGCAGTGGATGGACCGCTCGACGCTCGGCTTCACCCAGATGGGCGGCGAAGGCGCGAACTGGATCGGCGAGGCGCCGTTCTCCATGCGTCCGCACGTGTTCCAGAACATCGGCGACGGCACCTACAACCACTCGGGCTACATGGCGATCCGCGCCTCGATCGCGGCCGGCGTCAACGTCACCTACAAGATCCTGTTCAACGACGCGGTCGCCATGACCGGCGGCCAGATGCACGACGGCACCCTGACCGTGCCGAAGATCGCCGCGCAGGTCGCGGCCGAAGGCGCCAGTCGCATTGTCGTGGTCAGCGACGAGCCGACGAAATATCCGGCCGGCACCAAATGGCCCGAAGGCATCACCTTCCATCACCGCGACGACCTGCAGCAGGTGCAAACGGACCTGGCGCATGTCCCCGGCTGCACCGATTCTCATCTACGACCAGACCTGCGCCGCCGAGAAGCGCCGCCGCAGGAAGCGCGGCACGTTCCCCGATCCCGAGAAACGCGTCATCGTCAACGAGCTGGTCTGCGAGGGCTGCGGCGACTGCGGCGTGAAGTCGAACTGCGTCTCGGTGCAGCCGCTGGAGACCGAGTGGGGCAGGAAGCGCACCATCGACCAGTCAAGCTGCAACAAGGATTTCTCCTGCGTGAAGGGCTTCTGCCCGTCCTTCGTCACCGTGCACGGCGCGACGCTGAAGAAGGGTAGTGGCGTCGCGCAGGATCATGAGGTGAAGCCGCTGCCGGAGCCCGAGCTGCCGCGCATCGACCACACCTACAACATCATCGTCACCGGCGTCGGCGGCACCGGCATCGTCACCATCGGCGGCATCCTCGGCATGGCCGCGCATCTCGAAGGCAAGGCGACCGGCGTCATCGACATGGCCGGCCTCGCCCAGAAGGGCGGCGCGGTCTACAGCCACATGCGCATCGCCGAGCGGCCGGAGGACATTCACGCCATCCGCGTCGCGGCCGGCGGCGCCGACCTGGTGCTCGGCGGCGACATCGTGGTCGCCGGCAACAAGAAGGTGCTCGCCGCGGTCAAGGCCGGGCGCACCGCGATGATCATCAACACGTCGGAGTTCCTGCCGGGCGACTTCACCCGCAACGCCGACTTCTCGCTGCCGACCGAGCGGCTGCGACGCGCGATCTCGAGCGCGGCCGGCCGCGACCGCACGCATTTCGTCGATGCCAGCCGGCTCGCCACCGCGCTGTTCGGCTCCTCGCTCGGCGCCAACATCTTCATGGTCGGCTTCGCCTACCAGCTCGGCGCGCTGCCGCTGTCGGGCTCGGCGATCGAGCAGGCGATCGCGCTGAACGGCGAGGCAGTGCCGATGAACCTCGCCGCGTTCCATTGGGGCCGGAGAGCCGCCCTCGATCTGAATGCGGTGGACGACCTCGCGCGGCCTGCGCCCGAGACGCGCGACGAGAACCGGCAACTCTCGCAGTCGTTCGAGGAAATGGTGTCGCGCCGGGTCAAATTTCTCACCGCGTATCAGAGCAGGCGCTACGCGGCGCGCTACCGCAAATGGGTGGAACGGGCGAAGGAGGCCGAGCAGCAGCGCGTGCCGGAGAAATGCGGTCTCGCCGACGCCGTCGCCCGTTATCTGTTCAAGCTGATGGCCTACAAGGACGAGTACGAGGTGGCGCGGCTCTACACCGACGGCACGTTCCTCAAGCAGGTCGCCAACGATCTCGGCGGCGACAAGCTGCGCTTCGAATTTCACATGGCGCCGCCCTTGCTCGCCAAGACCGATCCCGCGACCGGCGAGCTTCGCAAGATGAGCTTCGGCCCCTGGATGATGAGCGCGTTCAAGGTGCTGGCGAAGCTGAAATTCCTGCGCGGCACGCCGCTCGACGTGTTCGGCCGCACCGAGGAGCGCAAGACCGAGCGCAAGCTGATCACGGACTACGAGGCGATACTCGAAGAGGTGCTGTCCAGGCTCAACGCCGGCAACCACGCGCTCGCCGTGGGGCTTGCCGCCATCCCGGAGAAGATCCGCGGCTTCGGCCACGTGAAGGCGCGCCATCTCGCCGCCGCCAAGGCCGACGAGGCGGCGCTGCTCGAGCAGCTCCGCTCCGGCAAGCCGCCGCTGCTGAAGGCCGCGGAGTAGGGCGCGCCGCTGTTGCCACAGCGGTGGTGGTGTTCACCCTCCCTTGGAGGGCAGGGCTATCGCTTTTGGCCGAACAGGCTGAGAAGGAAGCCATCGTCCCAGGCTGCGGCTTTGACTTTGCGGCGCATGGATATTTGCTCTGGGTGCGCTCGAAGCATGTTGAGTGCGAGCCGTCGCAGGACGGCGAGGTTCTCGGGTGCGTCGTCCTTTCTTGCGCGGTTGGCATCCTCGGCAAGGACGACGTCGAAATCCAGTGCATCTGGTTCTCGATGGACCAGTGGGACCGGACGACGGCCAGGAGCCTGTCGGCTGCAAGGTATTTGGACAGAAGATAGTATCTCACGAAGGGCTTGTCTGCGGGACGCCCTTTGCACTTGCGCCGGGATGTGACTCTGGCAATAGCGGCAATGCCTGGAAAGTCATGCATCTCGGCGAGCTTGTTGTCGTGCATGACCGTCGCCCGTCGCGCTTCGCGGCGGTCGTGGGCGACCTCGTGAAGCTGGGTGGCTGTGTCGCGCTCACCGGCGCGGCCAAAGCGGCCTTCGACCGCCGTGAAGAGCTTGCCTTGGTTCTTCTTGAGCGCAAGCACGTAGTGGCCGCCTTGGTCCCGCACGGTCTTTGCAAAGGCGCGGCTGCAAAACAGTGCATCGGCCGTGACGATTTTGCGCTTCAGCCGCAGCATCTGGAGGACTTCCAGAGCCGCCTCGTGTTCATTCCTTCCCGGCGCCTTGCGCGAGGCCAGTGCCATGCGTGCCTTGGCGGCAAAGACGTTGATCAGGTGCATCGGCGTGGCGCTCTTGCCCCGCTCGTAGGCTCCACACAGCGACTTGCCGTCGATCGCGATCACGCCGTTCAGGTCCAGATTATGGAATTTGGCGAACGCCGCCATGAACTGCCGGAACACGCGCTCGAAGGCTTCCGGGTCGAGCATGCGAAAGATGTCGCTGAAGACGTCGTGGCTCGGGGTACCCTTCTCCAGCGGCAGAAAGCGGCGCAGCATCTCTATCTTGCGCCGGCCAAAGTCGGCCATGTCCGTGGCACTCTCGGCCCCGGACAGAACCGCCGCCAACGCAACAACCAGTATCTCCAGCAAAGGGTACGACGCATTGGCCGCACGAGGATCGCGCAACTTCCGGAAATGCTTCTTGAGCTTGCCCATCCGGCTCCCCTTTCAAAATCGGGAGCCTTCAAAATCCTGTTCGCAAATCAAAGCAATAGGTCGCAAAAGCCAAAAGCGATTCCCCTGCCTTGGAGGGGGGGGGTCGCGAGCGAAGCGAGCGGGGTGGGGTGAACTTTCTTCGCAAGAAGGATCACCCCACCCCGACTGCCTCCGCTTCGCTCCGGCAGTCGACCCTCCCCCTCCAGGGGAGGGTGAAGACCACCGCCGTTGCAGCATTAATGCTTATGCGAATGGCCGAGCTTCTCGGCGATGCCCGCGGTCCATTCCGCGCGTGACACGAAGCCCGGCGTGCCGCGCACGCTGTCCTCAACAAACTTCAGCAATTCCTCGTCCGATTTGCCCATCTCCAGCGGGATGCGGAACGGCTGCGGCACGTGCCAGGGCATGTCGATGAAGATCTCCAGCCGGTTGCCTTCCAGATCTCGGAAATAGCAGGAGATCGCGTTGCCGTGCGTCACCGGCCCGAGCTCGGTGATCGGCTCCTGCTGCAACTTGCTGTAGGTCTCGCGCAGCGCGGCGAGCGACGGCGCGCGAAACGAGATCTGCTGGATCATGTTGTACTTGAGATCGGCGGGGCGGCCTGACGCAAACACGACCTGATGATGCTCGCGCGGATCGCTGGTCATGAACGCGATTTCCGAGCCGTCGTCGCGCACTTCGCGGTCGGAGACCACCAGGCCCAGGATGCGGGTATAGAAATCGACCATCTTCGGCAGATCGGTCACGAACAGCCCGATATGGCTGAACGACATTTGCATGGCCTGGCTCATTGGATTTCTTCCCGATAGACGTGTTTTGCTGTGGCGATAATATCGTTATGGCGGCCTGCCTCAAGCGGGTCGCCGGAATGCCGGGGTTGCATCATGTCCGGAAGTGGTCCGGACGCCGCGTGAGCGGCGCCGTCCGCATTGGAAACGCGAGGGAGAGGCGTCCCATGGCGATCACCCTGAACCACACCATCGTGCCGGCGCGCGACAAGGTCGAGGCCGCGAAATTCTTCGCGGGCATCTTCGGGCTCAAGCGCGGGCGGACGGATTTCTTTGCGCCGGTCAAGCTGAACAAGGGTCTGACGCTGTTGTTCGACGACGAATACGGCAAGTTCGAGAGCCACCACTATGCGTTCCACGTCAGCGGCCGCGAATTCGATGCGATCTTCCGCCGCGTCAGGAAGGCGGGCATCACCTACGGAAGCGGTCCCGGCACGTCCGACGACGGCAAGCTCAACGACTGGGGCGGAGGCCGCGGATTTTACTTCAAGACCCCGGACGGCCATCTGTTGGAATTGATGACCGTTCCGCAGTGAAGGTCCGCTTGCGGCCGCCTACTGCGCCGTGATGTTGTTGGCCTTGATCACGTCGCCCCAGAGCTTCAGCTCGCTCTTGAGCAGCGCGGCCGCCGCCTCCGGCGACTGCTGATTGACCGGATAGATTTCCATCCCGCCGTCGCTGAACACCTTCTTGACCTTGGCGTCGGCGAGCGCACGGCGCAGCGCGGCGTTGAGCTTGTCGATCACCGGCCGCGGCGTGCCGGCGGGCGCCAGCACCATGTGCCAGAAATCGAGATCGAGCTTCTTGTAGCCGAGCTCGCCCATGGTCGGCAGATCCGGCAGGCCCGCGAACCGGTTGCGGCCGATGATGGCGTAGCCCTTGAGCTTGCCGGCCTTGATCAGGTTCCCCGACTGCACGGCCGACTGCGAGCTCAGGTCGACCTGGCCCGCCAACAGGTCGTTGAGCGCAGGACCGGCGCCGCGGTACGGGACCTGGGTGGCGGTGACGCCGAGCTCCTGGGCGACCAGCACGCCGGCCAGGTGTCCGAACGATCCGACGCCCGGATGCGCGATCTTGGGATTGTTGCCGGGCGTCTTCATCCAGGCCACCATTTCTTTCAGGTTGTTCGGTGGCAGGTCTGCGCGTCCCGACCAGGCCGACGCGGCGGTGTTGATCAGGCCGACGGGGGCGAAGTCCTTCTCGGCGTCGAACGCCAGGTTCTTGTACATCGTCATGCCGGCGGCCAGCGCCACCTGGTGGATCAGGATCGTGTAGCCGTCGGGCGCGGCGCGGGCGGCCTTGGCGGCCGCGATCATGCCGCCGGCGCCGCCGATGTTCTCGATGACGATCTGCTGGCCGAGCGATTGCGACATCGCCTCCTGGATGATGCGCGAGATCGCGTCGGTCGCGCCGCCCGGCGGGAAGGGGCAGATCAGCGTAATCGGTTTGTTGGGATAGTCCTGCGCGGTCGCGGGCGCGGCTGCGTATCCGATGACGAGCGAAACGGCGAAAAGCAGAACGGCTGCCAGCCTGCGGGCGTAAGTCATGACTTTCTCTCCCTGAAACCGCCGCGCGTCTGACTGCGTGCGTTCGGATCGTCGGTCATTGTCGCTTGCGGGTGGCAGTCTAGACAGTTTTCCGCCGCCGTGAACAGGCGCGAATTGTTCCGGCTTCAATTCGTCGCGCCGGCGGAAGTTTGCGGCCGGGCACCGTGTGGATAATTGCGCTAAACTCCTCCGGCCCATTCTGCGGAGGCATCCATGGACCCGACGCTGACCGACACCATCGACAGGCACGGCGACCCGCTCGCCTTCCTCGTCCGCAAGGAGCAAGGAACACCATTCAATTCGAGCCGGACCGTCTTCAAAGTCGAAGCGCGGCAGATGGCCGGGCATCAGAAGGAAGCGGTGGTGACCGAAGGCGCGCATGGCCGAGCCTGGCGGCTCACCTCCGACGAAGGCCTGCATCTGAAGGGCACGGACCTTGCTCCGTTTCCCCTCGGATTCTTCAACGCCGGCCTGCAGGCCGATCTCTACGGACGAATGCGGACGCTTGCCGCTGAACGCGGGATTGCGCTCGAGGCCATCACGATCCGGGTCGTCAATCACTATTGGCTAACCGGTTCGTTCATCCACGGCACCGGCGAGGGCCATGCGGAGGCGCCGGATATCGAGGTGCAGGTGCAGAGCCCGGCATCGGCCGACACGGTCGAGACGCTGGTCGCCGCCGCGATGGATGCATCGCCGGCGATCGCCTATCTGCGCGCGCCGCTCGTGGGCAACACGTTCGCGCTCTACATCAATGGCCGGCGGCGGCAGGTCGAGGGCGTCGCCAATTCGGCAAGCCCGGATGCCGGCGATCCCTATCGTGTCTATGCCCGGGCGCCGCGTCCGCTGGATGCAAACGGCCGCCGCGACATCGTCATGAAGACTGGCCGGGTGGAGCAGGGGGAGCCCCAGCTCGCGGCGCCGACGGTCACCAATAAGCTCATTCGCAACATCTTTGGCGACGGCAAGCCGGTGGGTAGCGAAGGCCCGTTTGAAATAGACACCTTTCTCGGCGTGCCTGGTGCAAGTCACTTCAAGCTCATGAGCGACGAGGGTGACGGGGGAGCTGCGCCCTGCGGCCTCAGCCTGCTCTCGGCAGGCATTGCTTTCTGCTATATGACTCAGCTTTCGCGTTACATCGAAAACATGAAGATGAATATCCACGGCGTGCGGCTGGTGCAATTCAACCCCACCGTCGCCGAACTGAAGGCGGCGGTCGAACCGATCGATACCCACCTTTTCCTCAACGGCGAGGCGGCAGAGGAATCCCATCTGCAATTGCTGACCATCGCGGCGCGCACCTGCTATCTGCACGCGGCCGCCAAGACGCCGGTCGAGCCGAATGTCCGGATCGTTCACAACGGTCACGCGCTGGCGCGGGCGGCGTGATCGGCCCTGGCTAACGCCAGCGCGTCAGATGGGAATCTAGAACGCCTCCGCCAGCGCCTTGGCGCCGGGCAGTTGCGAGGCGCGGTCCATCTTGGACTCGATCGACTCGAACAGCGCCGCCAGCGTGCCGGTGCGCCGCGCGATCGGATTGCGCTCGTAGCCGCCGCGCTGGAAGAAGTTCGAGGTCGGCACCCGGTCGCGGAAGCTCTGCGGCATGGTCACCATGTCGAAGCCGTTGCCGTCGCCGGTGAAGTTCATCATCTCGAGCTCGGCGGCGGTGAGCGGCCGCGCAAGGCCCTTCGCCTTGGCGAACACCACCGAGTCGAGCAGCTTCTGGGTCTGCAGCATCGGCCCGATGTCGCGGTCGAGCACCAGCGCGTGGATGCCCCGGCCGCCCTCGGTGAACTTGGCGAGCTTGTCGTGCTCGCTCCAGGCGTTCGGCACGCTTCGGCTGAACGCGATCATCTTCTGCAAGGCCGCGATCTTGCGGTCCATCGCCTTGCGGTCGGCGGCGACGAGGGCCGCGGCGGACGAGCTCAGCCTCGTCAGGAACCTGTCGCCGTGGTTTGCGAGCAGGCTCACCGAGTTGGTGGCGAGAAGCTGGTTGTAGCCGATCGCGGGCGAGATCGGCTTGGCGTTCTTGTTCGAGGTCTGCCCCGCCTGGGTGTCGTAGTCGCCGTTGCCGCCGGTCTCGAACGCGTAGATCCGCACCGCCTGCTCGCGGGTCAGGCCCGCCGCGGCCGCGGCTTTCGCATAGGCCTGCTTGAACTCCTGTTCGGTCTTCGGGCGGTCGGGGACGAAGTTGTATTGCTCCTTCGCGGCTGCCAGGAACTCCGGGATCGTCGGGACCGGCACCGGCGGCCGTTCGGGATCGCGGTGCGGCGGCACGTAGCCCGGCGGGCGCGGCAGGCCCCGTGTAGACCGGCGGCTGCGTCAGCACATAATCGTCGAGGGCGATGGCTTCGCCGCTCCTTCGCTTGGCGAAGCGAACGCGCCGCTTGTCGGCGATCGATTGCCAGTAGGTCTCGGCCTCCTGCTCGAAGGCGGTGCGGGCGCGGATATAGGCTTCGGCCGCGGGGCTTAGCGCGATCTCCTCGGCCGCGTGCTGTGCGAACGAGGGCGCGGAGCCGCCGAGCAGGGCGGCGGCCAGAAGCCAGAGCGGAAGTCGTTTGGTCAAAGCGTGCTGCATCCTGGATGCGTCGGCCGCGGGGTTCATAACACGATTCTCCGATATCGATGGCTCAAGTGAGGCAATCGGTCGCTGCCGCGCTTGACCGCCGCCGCCTGCGGAACAATTCTGGCCATTCGTTAACGCACACGAGGCCGCCATGACCGCATTTGCCCTTGCCCTGCATATTCTCGGCGCCGTCGTGTGGGTCGGCGGCATGTTCGCCGCCTATGTGTGCCTGCGTCCCGCCGCGGGACCGCTCGAAGCGCCGCAGCGGCTGACGCTGTGGCGCGCGTTCTTCGGCAAATTCCTTCCGTGGGTCTGGGTGTCGGTCGTGCTGCTGGTCGTCAGCGGCTACTGGATTCTGTTCGGCACGCTGGGCGGCTTCCGCGGCGCGGGCATGCACATCCACATCATGCACACGCTCGGCTGGATGATGATCGTGCTGTTCTTCTGGCTGTTCCACGGGCCGTGGCTGAAGTTCAAGCGCGCGGTGGACGCGAAGGATTTTCCGGCCGCAGGCGCGCAGCTCAACCGCATCCGCCAGATCATCATGGTCAACCTGCCGCTCGGCCTGATCACCGTGGTGGTCGGCGCCAGCGGGCGTTACTGGGCCTGACGGACAAGCGGATGTCGAACGAAAAGCAGAAGGTCGCGCTGGTCACCGGCGCCGCCCGCGGCATCGGGCTTGCGGCGGCGCAGCGGTTCCTGGCCGACGGCTGGCGCGTCGCGCTGCTCGATATCAATCAGGAGACGCTGACGCGCGCCCACGCGGCATTGGCCCGGCCCGACGACACCATGGCGGTTCATTGCGATGTCTCGGATCAGTCCGGCGTCGCGCGCGCGGTGGCGTCGGTCGCCGCGCGCTTCAATCGGCTCGACGCGCTGGTCAACAACGCCGGCATCGCGATCTTCAAGCCGCTGCTGGAGACCACGCCGGAAGACTGGGCGCGGACGCTCGCGGTCAATCTCACCGGGCCGTTCCTCTGCACCCAGGCCGCGGTGCCCGTTGATGCGCGACAGCGGCGGTGGCGCCATCGTCAACATCACGTCGATCTCCGGCTTCCGCGCCTCGACGCTGCGCGTCGCCTACGGCACCAGCAAGGCAGCCCTCGCGCATCTGACCAGGCAGCAGGCGGCGGAGCTCGGCGCGCTCGGCATCCGCGTCAACGCGGTGGCGCCCGGCCCGGTCGACACCGCGATGGCGAAGGCGGTGCACACGCCGGCGATCCGCGCCGACTATCACAACCAGATTCCGCTCAACCGCTACGGCCTCGAGACCGAGCTCGCCGAAGCGATCTTCTTTCTGTGCAGCGAACGCGCGAGCTACATCACCGGCCAGACGCTCGCGGTCGACGGCGGCTTCGAGTCGACCGGCATCGGGCTGAAGACGATGCGCGAGGAGGGGAGGAACGGGTAGGGCATGTCCCGGAAAAAGCCTGCCCCGCACTTGATGCGGGGTGGGCACCGGTTTTCCGAAAAGGACATGCGCAACCGGGATGCGCGTCGTGGCGCAAGCGGGCGTTACCGGCATTGACGCTGCAGCCACGGATTCGTGAACGCGCCGCGGCGAGAGTTGAATCCGGCTGCCCGTGACGTCTGGTATCGATCTTCCCGCTTCACCTCAGGGAGAACCCGATGCTCAACCGACGTCATTTTCTCGGCGCACTGGCGCTGACCGCCACGCTGGCCTTCGGCTCCGCGTCCGCCATGGACAAGAAGCCGTTCGATCAGAAGGCGTTTGAAGCGGCCCAGGCTGCGGGCAAGCCGATCCTGGTCGAGGTCTACGCGCCGTGGTGCCCGGTGTGCCGCGCGCAGGCCCCGATCCTGGCCAAGCTCCGCGGCGATGCGCGGTTCAGGAATCTGGTCAGCTTCAACGTCGACTTCGATTCGCAGAAGGATCTGCTGAAGAAGTTCAACGTACAGAAGCAGAGCACGCTGGTCGTGTTCAAAGGCAAGCAGGAAGCCGGCCGTTCGACCGGCGATACCAATGCCGGCTCGATCGAGGCGCTGCTCGCCAAATCGATCTGATCCGGCGGCCTGAGCCAGCATGGGCGGCATCGGCCTTGCGTTGCTTGCGGGAATCCTTTCCACGCTGTCGCCGTGCGTGCTGCCGCTCATCCCGATCGTGCTTGGTGCAGCACTCGGCCGGCACAGGTTCGGCCCTGTGGCGCTCGCCGCGGGGCTTGCGCTGTCGTTCGTCGCGATCGGGCTGTTCGTCGCCACCATCGGCTTCGCCGCGGGTCTCGGCCAGGAGGTGTTCCGCGCCGCAGCGGCCATCCTGCTGATCGGTGCCGGCATCGTTCTGCTGATGCCGCGGGCGCAGACTTCAACTCGCTGCGGCCGCGGCTCCGGTCGGCAACTGGGCGCAGGCGCGGACCGGCGCATTCGCCGGCCACGGCTGGGGCGGGCAGTTTCTGGTGGGGCTCCTGCTCGGCGCGGTGTGGAGCCCGTGCGTCGGCCCGACGCTGGGCGCAGCGTCGGTGCTCGCCGCCCGTGCCGAGAACCTCACCGCCGTGGCACTGACGATGATCGCGTTTGGCATCGGCGCCGCCTTGCCGCTGCTGGCCATCGGACTGATGTCGCGCGAGGCGCTGATGCGCTGGCGCGGCAGAATGCTTTCCGCCGGCAGCGGCGGCAAGGCGGCGATGGGCGCGCTGTTGCTCGGCGTCGGCGTGCTGATCCTCACCGGTCTCGACAAACGGATCGAAGCGGTGCTGGTCGATCTCTCGCCGGATTGGCTCACGCAATTGACCACGCGGTTTTGACGTGGCCTGTGGGAGGTTGTCCTTTCGGTGTCGGTCGGCAACGATCCGCGCCGCCGAACCGCAAGACCTCCGGGGTTGACAAGACCGAATTCCCAAGGAATATAAGCCCCCAAGTCCGATCGTTCGAGGATGTCAACCGGAGCGATCAGGCTTGTCCGTTGTGCTGTTTGAAAAGTGAAGATGTGATGCACGCACATGCGCACCGCCGGGCGGTGGCGGGCGTGGATCCGTTGCGAAAATCCGCGCCCAGCGTTTGAGGGCGTCACCCGCGTGTGTCCGGACGCACGCGCCCGCCGTCCAACGATGTTACCCACGTGAATTTGCAATGGCGCCAAGCCCGCACCCCGGGCGGTGTTGCGTGTGTGATCCGGTGATGGACGCCGTCCGGGTGACTCCGCGATACCCGCGAACATCGAATCGTCTGGAACATCAATCGTAAGTTGTAGAATGACCAAACAAACCCAATTGAACGGGAATGACCGCAGAGATGGCTACGGTGCGCCGGGCTGCGGGCTGGCGGATGCGGTGAGCGCGCCGTCCGCCGCCTCCGCGAAAGCGCCCGCCAGCTCGACAGCGCCGGGCAGTTGCGAGGCGCGGTTCATCTTCGCGTCCATCGACGTGTAAAGGGCCGACACCACGCCGGTCCGGCGCGCGATCGGGTTGCGCTCGTAGCCGTAGCGCTGGAAGAAGTTCGAGGTCGGCACCTGCGACCGCATCTCGTCCGGCATGGTGACGAGGTCGATGCCGTTGCCGTCGCCGGTGAGGTTCATCATCTCGAGCTCGGCGCCGGTCATCGGCTGCTCGTGGCCCTTGCTCCTGGCGAAGGTCATGGACTCGACGAGCTTCTGGGCCTGCAGCAGCGGGCCGAGATCGATGTCGAGCAGCGCGGCGTGGAGGCCGATGCCCGCGCGCTTGGTCTGGGCGAGCTTCTCGTGCTCGGTCCACTGATAGGGAACCGAGCGGGCAAACGCGATCATCTTCCGGGTCGCCGCGATCTTCTTGTCCATCGCGGCCCGTGCGGGTCCGGTCAATGTCTCGGCCTTGGCCTGCAGCTTCTCAACGAAGCGGTCGCCGTGCGCGGCGAGAAGTCCGATGCTGTTGGCGGTGAGCAACTGGTTGTAGCCGACCGCCGACGAGATCGCGCGCGCCTTGCGGCTCGGATGCGTCAGCCCGGCCTGCACGTCGTAGGTGCCGTTGCCGCCGGTTTCGAACGCATAGATGCGGACCGCCTGCTGGGCGGTCAGGCCCGCGGCGGTGGCCACGCTCGCATAGGCGCGCTTGAATTCGAGATCGTCCGCCGGACGCTGCGGCACGAAGCCGTGCTGCTCGGCCGCCATCTTCAGCGCGTCCGACACCAGCGGGAGCCTCGGAACGCCGGGGACCGCCGGCGGCAGCGGACGGCGCACCGGGGCTCCGGTCCAGTGCGGCGGCTGGGTCAGAACGTAGTCGGCGAGCGTGATCGGTTCGCCGCGGTTTCGCTTGGCGATCCGCACGCGCCGCATGTCGACGACCGACTGCCAGTACGGAGCCGCATCCTTCTCGTACTGCGCATAGGTGCGGTATGCGCCCGGGTCCTTCGGAGCTTTCGCCGCCTTGGCCGATTTGGCGGTCTTCCGGGCTGCGTCCGCCGGTTCGACCGCCAGCGTGCCCGCGGCAACGACGCCCGCCGCGAGCAGCCAGGTCAGCGAACGAGACAGCGAACGGATGCGCAGCAGGCTCATGACCCCACTTTCTCCCGCCGCTTGGCGCGGCGCACGAGATAGTCGAAGTTTACCACGAACTGGTCCGGCCGGCTGATATCGTGCTTCAGCTTTTCAACGTCGTTAACCGGAAATTCCGGTGCGATGTTACCCGCCGCTTCCATGATCATCTGAATCTGCGCGGCGTTCTCGAACATGATGGTGCGGATCACCACCTCGTCGATGGTCGGTGCGGCGGTGACGATGCCGTGGTTCTTCAGCATCACGACGCTGTGCGGGCCGAGCGCCTTCGCGACGCCCGCGCCCATCTCGGCCGAGCGGATCAGGTTGATCGTGTCGGCGTAGAGGCCGATCGCATTATAGAACAGCGCAGCGGGCTGGCTCAGCGGTTTCAGCGGCTGGCCGGTGCCCGACCAGGCGATGGAGTAGGTCGGGTGCGTGTGCAGCACGCAGTGCACGTCCGGCCGCGCCTTGAAGATCTCCGAATGGATGTAGACCTCGCTGTGGCGGCGCGACGTGCCGGCCACGACCTTGCCGTCGAGGTCGATGGTCAGGATGTTCTCCGGCGTGATCTCGTCGAGGCCGACGCTGTGGCACTTCATCAGGAACAGCGAGGGATTGTCGGGCAGCCGGAACGAGATGTGGCCGCGCGTGAAATCGTCCTGCCCTTCGTTGACCAGCACCTTGCCGGCCCAGATCATCTTTTCCCTGATCTCGGCGTGAGTTGTCTGAGCCATCGGCGACTATCCAGCCTTCCCGTTGCCGATCGCCCGCCACACCACCTCCGGCGTTGCCGGCATCGCGATCTGTTTGACGCCGAACTCGGCGAGCGCGTCGACCAGCGCGTTCGCCACCGCCGGCATCGCGCCGACGCAGCCGGCCTCGCCTGCGCCCTTGGCGCCGATCGGATTGGTCTTGGTCGGCACCGGATTGGCCTTCACCTCGATCGCGCAGAAGTCGTGCGGCGCGCGGCATGGCGTAGTCCATGAACGAGCCGGTGACGAGCTGGCCTTCGCTGTCGAACGCGATGTCCTCCATCAGGATCTGGCCGACGCCCATCGCCACGCCGCCGACGATCTGTCCCTTCAGCAGCAGCGGGTTCATCACCGTGCCGACGTCGTCGACCACGTTGTACTTCACGACATCGACCACGCCGGTTTCCGGATCGACTTCGACCTCGCAGATGTGCACGCCGTTCGGAAAATTCTCGACGTCGGCCTTGTAGACCGCGGTCGCATAAAGGCCGGCTTCCATGTCCTTCGGAATCCTGGCCGGGTTGAACGAATCCTGCGCGACGTCCTTGATCGTGGTGGTCTGGTTGGTCTTGGCGCTCGAGAAGATGCCTTCCTCGAATTTGATGTCGGCCACATCGACCTTGAGATTGTGCGCGGCAATCGCCTTGGCCTTGGCGATCACCTTCTCGCCGGCCATGTAGAAAGCCGACCCTGACATGGTTGCCGAGCGCGATCCGCCGGTGCCTTCGCCGAAGAACACCTTGTCGGTGTCGCCCTGGATGTACTCGATGTCGTTGGGATGGATGCCGAGCTTGTCGGCCACGACCTGCTTGAAGGTGGTCTCGTGGCCCTGGCCCTGGTTGATGCTGCCTGAAAAGATCGCCACCGTGCCGCCGCGGTCGAAGCGGATTTCGGCGCCCTCGAAGCTCGCCGCTGCCGCCCGCTCGATGGTGTTGGACATGCCGAGCCCGCGCAGCTTGCCCTTCTTCTTCGACTCCGCCTTGCGCTTGGCGAAGCCGTCCCAGTCGGCCATTTTCAGCGCCAGGTCCATGCCCTTCTCGAACTCGCCGGAGTCGTAGGTGAAGGTGAGGCTGGTCTTGAACGGCATCGCCTCCGGCGGGATGTAGTTCTTCCGCCGCAGCTCGGCCGGATCCATCTTCAGCTCTTTCGCCGCCACGTCGACCATGCGCTCGATCACGTAGGCCGCTTCCGGCCGGCCGTTGCCGCGATAGGGACGGCACGGCTGGGTGTGGCTGAACACCGCGGTCGACTCGACGTACATCGCGGGAGTGCGATAGACGCCCGCCAGCGTTCCGAGATTGCCGGTATAGGCCTGGAAGCCGGACTGCAGATAGGCGCCGGCGTTGACGAACGACGAGACGCGGAACGCGAGGAACCTGCCGTCCTTGTCGAGCGCGAGTTCGGCATCGGTCACGTTGTCGCGCGCCATCGCGTCGGACAGGAACGCCTCCGAGCGCGTGCTCATCCACTTCACCGGCCGTCCGGTGATCTTGGAGCCGAGCAGCACCAGCGGCACCTCGTTGTAGATCGCCGACTTCATGCCGAAGCTGCCGCCGATGTCGGGCGCGATCACGCGCACCTTGTGCTCGGGCACCTTCAGCACGAGTTTCGCGAGCTCCGCGCGATAGGGATGCGCGCGCTGCAAGGTCGTGTAGATCGTGTAGCTGTCGGTGATGGCATTGTAGTCGCCGACCGAGCCGCGCGGCTCCATCGAAGCGGTGGTGACGCGGTTGATGACCAGGTGCTGCTTGACGATATGGGCGGCGTTCTTGAACGCCTCCTCGGTCCTGGCCTTGTCGCCGTGGATCGCCGTGAAGCAGATGTTGTCCTTGCAGTCCTCCCAGACCAGCGGCGCGCCGGGCCTGGCGGCCGCCGCGGTGCCGACCGCGGCAGGAAGCACCTCGTAGTCCACCTCGATCAGCTCGCAGGCGTCCATCGCCTGGTTCTTGGTCTCGGCGACCACGAAGGCGACGTAATCGCCGACGAAGCGCACGCGGTCCTTCACCAGCGCCGGATAGCGCGGCTTGTAGTTCGGCGAGCCGTCGCGCCGCTTGTGGGTCACGGGAACCGGAAGATCGCCCCAGCCGGACTTGATCCAGTCGTCGCCGGTCAGCACCGCGAGCACGCCGGGCGCGGCCCTGGCCTTGCCGATGTCGATCTTGCGGATTTTCGCATGCGCGTGCGGCGAGCGCAGCACGTGGCCGTAGGCCATCAGAGGCAGCGTGATGTCGTCCACGTACTTGCCGCCGCCCCGAAGCAGCCTCGGGTCCTCGAACCGCGGAACGCCCTGACCGATCGCAAACTCACCCATTGCAGCCCTCGCAATTTCAATCCAATGCCGGACAGACACTCCGCTGTCATTCCGGGGCGCGCTGAAAGCGCGAACCCGGAATCCAGAAGCCCATTCGGAGCCTGCGTCTGGATTCCGGGTTCGTGCCTGGCGGCACGCCCCGGAATGACCGCGGAGAGGGTTCGCTTTTATCACAACCCCAGGAGTTTGCTTAGCCTTTGGTCTGGTGGATCAAGCCGAGACTTGACCGGGTGGGCGCGGTCCATTGTTATTGCCCAAGGGACCCTGCCGGGGGGAACGGCGGGAGAGGGAAACAATAACGCTGCGCCGCAATGCGGCGCGGCCGATGGGAGAAAGCGGTGGCGAGCAACACGCGCGCGGCTGCGGACACCTTTCCGAAACTTTTGCTGCGCAACGCAAGTTCGTTCGGCCAGCGGCCGGCGATGCGGCACAAGGATCTGGGGATCTGGCAGACCTGGACCTGGGCGCAGGTGCGCGACGAGGTTCTGGCGCTGGCTGCGGGCCTGCATCGGCTCGGGCTCAAGCGCGGCGACACCATCGCCATCGTCGGCTCCAACCGGCCGCGGCTCTACTGGTCGGTCGCGGCGGCGCAGGCGCTCGGCGCGATCCCGGTGCCGGTCTACGCGGACGCGGTTGCCGACGAACTGGCTTTCGTGCTGGCCCACGCCGAGGTGCGGTTTGCCGCGGTGGAGGACCAGGAGCAGGTCGACAAGATTCTCTCGGTGTCAGACCGGCTGCCGAAGCTCGAGCAGATGGTCTACGACGAGCGGCGCGGGCTTCGCGACTACGACCACGCCAAACTGCACGCCATCGACGAGGTGGTCGCCGGCGGCCGCAAGGCGCTGACGGAGGATGGCGCGCTGGCGAAGTGGCTCGATGACGAGATCGCGGCCGGCAAGGGCTCCGACGTCTCGATCATTCTCTACACCTCCGGCACCACCGGACAGTCCAAGGGGGTGGTGCTTTCGGGCGAGCGCTGCATCGCCGCGGGTTCCGACACCGTCGCCTTCGACAGGCTGACCGAGAAGGACGAAGCGCTGGCTTATCTCCCGCTCGCCTGGGTCGGCGACCACTATCTCAATTACGCGCAGGGCATGGTCTCGGGCTTCTGCATGGCCTGCCCGGAGAGCGGCGACACCGCGATGGCGGATCTGCGCGAGATCGGCCCGACCTTCTTCTTCGCGCCGCCGCGCACCTTCGAGCAGATGCTGACGCGGCTGATGATCCGCATGGAGGACGCGAGCTTCGTCAAGCGCAAGCTGTTCCACTATTTCATCGGCGTGGCCAGGCAATACGGCGAGGCGATTCTCAACAAGCAGCCGGTGCCGGTGCATGGCCGGCTGCTCTACTGGCTCGGCAATGTGCTGGTGTACGCGCCGCTGAAGAACGTGCTCGGACTGACCAACGTCCGCACCGCCTACACCGCGGGCGAAGCGATCGGCCCCGATCTCTTTTCTTTTTATCGTTCGCTCGGCCTGAACCTGAAACAGCTCTACGGTCAGACCGAAGCGTTCCTCTATCTCACGGCGCAGCCCGATGGACAGATCTACTCCGACACCGTAGGCCCGGCGATGCCGAACGTGGACCTGCGCATCGCCGACAACGGCGAGGTGCTGTTCAAGTCGCCCGGCCAGTTCATCAGCTACTTCAAGGACGAGGCCAAGACCAAGGAGGCGATGACGCCCGACGGCTACGTGAAGACGGGCGACGCGGGCTTCTTCGATTCCAAGACCGGGCACCTCAAGATCATCGACCGCGCCAAGGATGTCGGCAAGCTCAAGGACGGCACGCTGTTCCCGCCGAAATACATCGAGAACAAGCTCAAGTTCTTTCCCAACATCCGCGAGGTGGTGGCCTATGGCGACGGCCGCGACTGCGTCGCGGTGATGATCAACATCGATCTCACCGCGGTCGGAAGCTGGGCCGAGCGCAACAACGTGGTCTACGGCTCCTATCAGGAGCTGGCCGGCCATCCGCTGGTCTACGACATGATCCAGAAGAACATCGAGGAGACCAACCGCTCGCTCGCCGAGGATCCGGTGACGGCGGGTGCGCAGGTGAAGCGCTTCCTCATCCTGCACAAGGAACTCGACGCCGACGACGGCGAAGTGACGCGGACGCAGAAGGTCCGCCGCGGCTTCGTCGCCGATCGCTACGCGCCGCTGATCAACGCGCTGTATGACGGGTCGGCCGAGGCCGCGATCTCCACCGAAGTCACCTTCGAGGACGGCCGCAAGGGCACGCTGTCGGCGCGGGTCAAGGTCCGCGACGTGGCGACCGTGCCGGTTGCTCCCTCGCTCGGGAAGGCCGCATGAGAGCCCCGTCCGCCAGCGACATCGCCGCCGGCGAAGTGCTGCTCTCGGTCGAGAACGTTTCGCTGTCGTTCGGCGGCGTGCGCGCGATCCGCGACGTGTCGTTCGACATCAAGAAAGGCGAGGTGCGCGCCATCATCGGGCCGAACGGCGCGGGCAAGACCTCGATGCTCAACGTCATCAACGGCTTCTATCACCCGCAGGAAGGCCGCATCACGTTCAAGGGACAGACCCGCGCGCAGATGCAGCCGCATGACGCCGCGTATGGCGGCATCGCCCGCACGTTCCAGAACGTCGCCCTGTTCAAGGGCATGAGCGCGCTCGACAACATCATGGCCGGCCGCACGCTGAAGATGAAGCGCGGCTTCCTCTGGCAGATCCTGCGTGTCGGTCCGGCGCTCAACGAGGAGATCGAGCATCGCCACCGCGTCGAGGAGATCATCGACTTCCTCGAAATCCAGGCGATCCGCAAGGTGCCGGTGGCGCGGCTGCCCTATGGCCTGCAGAAGCGCGTCGAGCTCGGCCGGGCGCTGGCGATGGAGCCCGAACTTCTCCTGCTCGACGAGCCGATGGCCGGCATGAACCTCGAGGAGAAGGAGGACATGTCGCGCTTCATCATCGACGTGAACGACCATTTCGGCACCACCATCGCGCTGATCGAGCACGACATGGGCGTGGTGATGGACCTCAGCGACCGCGTCGTGGTGCTCGACCACGGCGTCAAGATCGCCGACGGCACGCCGGACCAGGTGAAGAGCAACCAGGACGTCATCGACGCGTATCTTGGGGTGGCGCACTGATGTCTTTGGCTGCCCCGGGCGCATCTTTTTCCCGACCTCATCCTGAGGAGCATTGCGAAGCAATGCGTCTCGAAGGATGGGGTCGCCACCGAACTCGCGGCCATCCTTCGAGACGCGGGCTACGCCCGCTCCTCAGGATGAGGTCGGAGTGTTTTGGAAAAGTGCGGGCAGCATAACATGGTCGCGTTCGGCCAATTCCTTGAAGTGTTCATCAGCGGGCTCCTCTCCGGCGTGCTCTACTCGCTCGTCGCGCTGGGTTTCGTGCTGATCTTCAAGGCCTCCGGCGTGTTCAACTTCGCGCAGGGCGCGATGGTGCTGCTTGCGGGGCTGGCGCTGGTGCGCTCGCTCGATCTGCTCGTCGCCAAGGGCTTCCCGTTCTGGACCGCGGTCGTCCTGGGTTTTCTGTTCGCGGCCGTCATCATGGCGATCACTGCGTGGCTGGTGGAGCGCTTCGTGCTCGGACCGCTGGTCAACCAGGACGGCCTGACGCTGTTCATGTCGACCATCGGCGTGACTTTCATGATCGAAGGCGCGGCGCAGATGATCTTCGGCTCCGACGTTTATCCGCTGCGGCTGTTTCCGACCGACGCCTGGTTCGTCGCCGAAGGCGCGTTTCCGGGCGGCATTCTGGTGAACAAGCTCGACGTCTGGGGCGGCTTGATCGCGGCCGTGCTGGTCGCGGGGCTTGCGCTGTTCTTCCAGAATACCAAAACCGGCCGCGCCTTGCGCGCGGTCGCCGACGATCACGCCGCGGCGCAGTCGGTCGGCATTCCGCTCAACTGGATCTGGTTCGTGGTCTGGCTGGTGGCGGGCCTCGTCGCGCTGGTCGCCGCGACCGTGTGGGGCACCAAGCTCGGCGTACAGTTCTCCATCACCTTCCTCGCGCTGAAGGCCTTACCGGTGCTGATCATCGGCGGCTTCACCTCGGTGCCCGGCGCGATCGTCGGCGGACTGGTCGTGGGCGCTGGCGAAAAGCTCGCCGAGGCTTATCTCGGACCATTTATGGGCGGCGGCATCGAATACTGGTTCGGCTACGTGCTGGCGCTGGCCGTGCTGCTGGTGCGGCCGCAGGGCCTGTTCGGCGAACGCATCATCGAGCGGATCTGAGGGCGGAAAAATGCTCTACCGCGAAACCGGACAGTTCAAGACCAGCTACGCAGCCGACATGGCGATCTTCCCGATCCGCCAGGATCGCATCGCGCTCTGGGTGTTCCTCGCTTTCGCTTTTATCGGCGTGCCGGTTCTCGATGTGTGGCAGGTCTGGCCGTTCGGCGGCGAGTATCTCATCCGCGCCATCCTTATTCCGTTCCTGATTCTCGCGCTCGCCGCCGTCGGCCTCAACATCCTCACCGGCTATTGCGGCCAGCTCTCGCTCGGCAGCGGCGCGTTCATGGCGATCGGCGCCTACAGCGCCTACAAGTTCGGCACCGGCGTGCACATTCCGCTGGAGATTTTCACCATCAACATTCCTCCGCTGCCGGTGCTTCCCTCCATCCTGCTCGGCGGGCTGATGGCGGCGGTTGTCGGCATCCTGTTCGGCATTCCGAGCCTGCGCATCAAGGGGCTCTATCTCGCGGTCGCGACGCTTGCGGCGCAGTTCTTCTTCGACTGGCTGTTCATCCGCGTGAAGTGGTTCACCAACTACACCTCGTCCGGCTCGGTGACCGCGCCGGAGCTGAACTTCTTCGGCTTCTACGCCAACAAGCCGATCGAGAAGTACCTCGTGTGCCTCGTGTTCGTGACCGTGTTCGCGCTGATGGCGAAGAACCTGGTGCGCGGCAATATCGGCCGCCAGTGGATGGCGATCCGCGACATGGACATCGCCGCGGAACTGATGGGCATCCGGCCGCTTTACGCCAAGCTCTCGGCGTTTGCGATCTCGTCGTTCATGGTCGGCGTGGCCGGCGCGCTCTGGGCCTTCATCTATCTCGGCTCGTGGGAGCCGCTCGCCTTCAACATCGACCGCTCGTTCCAGCTTCTGTTCATGGTCATCATCGGCGGGCTTGGCTCGATCCTCGGCTCGTTCCTTGGCGCGGCCTTCATCCTGGTCCTGCCGATCCTGCTGGACCAGGTGCCGCACGCGATGGGCATTCCGATCTCGGTCGAAACCGTGTCGCTCCTGGTCTTCGTTGTCACAGGGGCGCTGATCTGCTGGCTGCTGATCGTCGAACCTCATGGTTTTGCTAGACTTTGGTCGACCGCCAAGGAGAAGCTCAGGCTATGGCCTTACCCCTATTGAGGGCTTAGGATTCACGTCAATTGGACTTCAGGTGACGGCGCGCGGAATGGAGCGGCGCGCCACGCCGCTGCAAATCAAAGAAACGCTTCAATGCGCCGGCCAAAGGCCGGTCTGACAGGAGGGAAGCATGATGAAAGTCACACTGGCGCTCACCGCCGCGGCGGTGGGCGTGGCGGCGATGGGAACGCCGGCGCTCGCGCAGGGCGAGCAGTTCCTGCCGTCGCTGGTCTATCGCACCGGCCCCTATGCGCCGAACGGCATTCCGTTCGCCAATGGCGTCGCCGACTACTGGACGCTGCTCAACGAGCGCGACGGCGGCATCAACGGCGTCAAGATTCAGCCCGAGGAATGCGAGACCGGCTACGCCACGGACAAGGGCGTCGAATGCTACGAGCGCCTGAAGGGCAAGGGCCCGACCGGCGCTGGCTACTTCTCGCCGCTCTCCACCGGCATCACCTTCGCACTCACCGAGAAGGTGCCGGGCGACAAGATTCCGCTGCTGACCATGGGCTACGGCCGCTCCGAAAGCCGCAACGGCGCGGTGTTCGCCTGGAACTTCCCAATGATCGGCAGCTACTGGACCGCGGCCGACGTCGCCATCCAGCACATCGCCAAGGAGCTTGGCGGCTTCGACAAGCTCAAGGGCAAGAAGATCAGCCTCGTCTATCACGACAGTCCCTACGGCAAGGAGCCGATCCTGGCGCTCGAAGAGCGCGCCAAGAAGAACGGCTTCACCTTCAAGGCGATCCCGGTCACCCATCCTGGTGTCGAGCAGAAGTCGCAATGGCTGGCGATCCGCCAGGACCGGCCCGACTACGTGCTGCTCTGGGGCTGGGGCGTAATGAACTCCACCGCGGTCAAGGAAGCCGCGGCCGTCGCCTATCCGCGCGACAAGATCATCGGCGTGTGGTGGTCGGGTGCCGAGCAGGACGTCACGCCGGCCGGCGATCAGTCCACCGGCTATAAGGCGCTGATGCTCCAGCATGGCGCGGGCAAGTTCGCGGTGCATGGGGATCTCGAGAAGCACGTCCTCGCCAAGGGCAAGTCGGTGTCGAAGGACGACTTCGCCCAGGTGCTCTACAACCGCGGCCTGGTGAACTCGATGCTCGGCACCGAGGCGATCCGCACCGCGATGAAGAAGTTCGGCAACAAGCCGATGACCGGCGAGCAGGTGCGCTGGGGCTTCGAGAACCTCAACCTCACCGCTGCCCGCATCAAGGAACTCGGCTTCGAGGGCATGCTGACCCCACTCAAGCTGAGTTGCGACGACCATCAGGGCGCCGACGTCGGCCGTGTCCAGCAGTGGGACGGCAAGGCCTGGAAGGTGATCTCGGAATACTACACGGCGGATCGCACGATCCTCGACCCGATGGTCAAGGAGCAGTCGGCCAAGTACGCGGCCGACAAGAAGATCACGCCGCGCGACTGCTCGAAGGAGAGCTGAGCGTTATACGATCCGGGCGGCGGCCAAAACCGCCGCCCGTTTTGTTTTCGATGGAATGGGCGACCGATGGCATCCGCCGCACCCGCTGCAAGCGCTACTCCCGAAGCGGCTTTCCTCTCGGTGAACAACATCGAGGTGGTGTACAGTCACGTCATCCTGGTGCTGAAGGGCGTTTCGCTTTCGGTGCCCAAGGGCGGCATCGTCGCGCTGCTCGGCGCCAACGGCGCGGGCAAGACCACCACGCTGAAGGCGATCTCCAATCTTCTCCACGCCGAGCGCGGCGAGGTCACCAAGGGCTCGATCCAGTTCGACGGCGAGGTGGTGCATTCGCTGTCGCCGAATCATCTCGTCACCCGCGGTTGCATCCAGGTGATGGAGGGCCGCCGCTGCTTCGCCCATCTCACCGTCGAGGAGAATCTCCTCACCGGCGCCTTCACCCGGCGCGACGGCAAGGCCGCGGTCGCCCGCGATCTCGATCTGGTCTATTCGTATTTCCCGCGCCTGAAGGAGCGCCGCGAGTCCACCGCGGGCTATACCTCCGGCGGCGAGCAGCAGATGTGCGCGGTCGGCCGCGCGCTGATGTCGCGACCGAAGATGATCCTGCTCGACGAGCCGTCGATGGGGCTCGCGCCGCAGATCGTCGAGGAGATTTTCGAGATCGTCAAAAGCCTCAACGAGAAGGAGGGCGTGTCCTTCCTGCTCGCCGAGCAGAACACCAACATGGCGCTGAAATACGCGCGCTACGGCTATATTCTGGAGAACGGCCGCGTGGTGATGGACGGCGAGGCCAAGGCGCTGCGCGAGAACGAGGACGTCAAGGAGTTCTATCTCGGCGTCGCCGAGGGCAAGCGCAAGTCGTTCCGCGACGTGAAGCATTACAAGCGCAGGAAGCGCTGGCTGGCATAATGCCTGCAGTGCACTACAGGCGTCCGTAACATGCCTTACCTGATGGCGCTGGGCGCGCTCCTGCTGCTCGCCCTCGTGTTCGGCCCGCAGTGGTGGATCAGGCGGGTCATGGCGCGCCACGGCGCCGACCGGCCGGATCTGCCCGGCACCGGCGGTGACTTCGCCCGCCATCTGCTCGACGAGGCGAAGCTCCGCGACGTCAAGGTCGAGCTGACCGGCGATGGCGACCACTACGACCCCGAAACCCGCACGGTCCGGCTGCTGCCGGACCACCATGATGCTCGCTCGGTTGCGGCCATTGCGGTCGCGGCCCATGAGGTTTCGCATGCGATCCAGCATGCCCGCGGCGAGCCTGCTTTTGCCCGGAGGGTTGAGCTGGTGCGACAATTGATCTGGGTCGAGCGGCTGGCGATGGGAATTCTGATCCTCGCTCCGGTGTTGTTCATCCTGGTTAAATCGCCCGCGCTGGTGGCGCTGCAGGTCCTGGCCGGTATCGCGCTGCTCGGCATCCGCGTCGCCGTCCACGTGGTGACGCTGCCGGTGGAGTTCGATGCAAGCTTCGCCAAGGCGCTTCCGGTGCTGGAGGGCAGGAAATACCTGTCCGGGCCGGATCTGCCGGCGGCGCGGAGCGTGTTGCGTGCGGCTGCGTTGACCTACGTCGCGGCCGCGCTCGCCACGTTGCTCAATGTCGCGCGCTGGTTCCGGATTTTGAGGTTCTGAACCGATGAAACCCGTTCCGCTCGCCATGATGTCGGTCGGCACGGCGATCGCGCTGGGAGGGCCGGGTTTGACCATCGGCCGGTATTGGTATTTCCGGTCGATCGGGGTCGCCGGTGAGGCTGCATCCGAATCCCAGATCGCCTTCATGACGGCGCTCTGCATTTTCGCCGTGATGCTCGGAGGCCTGATTGCGATCGGCGGCTATGTTCTGCACAACGCGTCCGGCGCGGAGGACAAGAAAGCCGTCGCGCGCCAAATCGAACAGGAAGCCAAGCGCGAGGCGCGACAGGCCAGACGCGATGAGCGCAATGCGAAGCGTCTGGCCCGGCGCAGCCGCGATCCGGTCGAGTAGTCCCAACCACGAGCAGTCCATCCGAGCAAACCCGATCAGAGCAAGCCAATGCCCGATTTTCACGACGCCCTCGAGACCCGCGAGCCCGCCGTTCGCGAGCGCGAGCACATGGCGCGGCTGCCGGAGGTGGTCGCCCGCGCAATGACCGCCGCGGGCTGGGCGCGGCATTTGTCCGGCGTCGATCCGAAAACCGTCACGTCGCGCCAGGCGCTCGCAAAGCTTCCGGTGCTGCGCAAGTCCGAGCTGCTGGAGCGCCAGAAAGAGAAGCCGCCGTTCGGCGGCTTCAACGCGACGCCGGCCGGTCGTGCCAAGCGGCTGATGATGTCGCCCGGTCCGATCTTCGAGCCGGAAGGCCACGGCACCGACTGGTGGGGCTGCGCGCGCGCCTGCTTCGCAGCCGGCTTTCGCGTGGGCGACATCGTGCACAACGCGTTCTCCTATCACCTGACGCCGGGCGGCTTCATTCTGGAGTCGGGTGCGCATGCGCTCGGCTGCTCGGTGATCCCGGCCGGGCCCGGCAGCACCGAGCAGCAGCTCGAGGCGATCGCGCATCTGAAGCCCACCGGCTACATGGGGACGCCCGATTTCCTGAAGATCCTGCTCGACGCCGCGGAGAAGTCCGGCAAGGACGCGTCGTCGCTCAAGCGCGCGCTGGTGTCGGGCGCGGCGCTGCCGGCCTCGTTGCGCCAGGAGCTCGCGTCGCGCGGAGTCGCCGTGCTGCAGTGCTATGCCACCGCCGAGCTCGGCATTGCCGCCTACGAGAGCGAAGCGATGCAGGGCATGATCGTCAACGAGGACCTGATCCTGGAGATCGTCCGTCCCGGCACCGGCGACCCGGTGCCCGAGGGCGAGGTGGGCGAGGTCGTCGTCACCACGTTCAATCGCGACTATCCGATGATCCGGCTCGCCACCGGCGATCTTTCGGCGGTGCTGCCCGGCAAGTCGCCCTGCGGCCGCACCAACGTGCGGATCAAGGGCTGGATGGGCCGCGCCGACCAGACCGCCAAGATCAAGGGCATGTTCGTGCGCCCGGAGCTGGTGGTCGAGGTCGGTAAGCGTCATCCGGCGCTCGGCCGCGTGCGCCTCGTGGTCACGCGCGCGGGCGAGCAGGATGCGATGACGCTGATGGCGGAATGCGAAAAGCCCGACGCCAAGCTCACCGGTGCGGTCGCCTCGACGCTGCAATCGGTGACCAAGCTCAAGGGCGAAGTGAAGCTCGTCGAGCCGGGCTCGCTGCCCAATGACGGCAAGGTCATCGCCGACGAACGCCCGGTCGGCTGACCATCTTGCTTTCACCGTTTTTGCGCTTAGGTTGAGCGCGCAAACTCGTGCAGGTGGAATCCGATGCGGCTCCCGATTGTCTTTGCGGTTTTGGCGGTTCTCGCGCCGCTTGGTCTTGGCGCCGGCGCGGCCGCTGCGCAGCCGTTCCAGCCTTTCCAGGGCCAGAGCATTCTGGGCGGACGGCCCCACACGCCGAATGCCATGTGGTGTGCGAATTCGACGTCCAACTGGGACAAGGTGGACGAAGACTGCTCGTTTGCGACGTTCGCGGCCTGCCAGCGGGCGCTGGTGAATCCGAATTCCGGATACTGCACCCAGGCTTCGCTCTATGGCCCGCCGCCTGCGCCGTCGCCGCGGAAGAAGCGCAAGGTTCGAACCGGTCCGGCCTGAAATTCTCGCTGCGCCTCATTCGGGGTCGGGACAGCATAACGCGCGTCGTCGCACCGCTGGCGAGGATGTGGCTTTCCGTTGCATAACTCTGGCATGACCGACGCGCTCAGGCCCCGCGATGCCAAGGACGTGCAGGACGCCGTCAACTGGGCGCTGTCCGAAGGCAAGACGCTTGAGGTGGTGGGGCGCGGCTCCAAGCGTGCGCTTGGTCGCCCGAGCCAGTCCGACCTGACGCTCGATCTCTCCGGCCTCAACGGCGTCACGCTCTACGAGCCGGAGGAACTGGTGCTCTCGGCGAAAGCCGGCACGCCGCTCGCCGAGATCGAGGCGCTGGTCGCGCAGAAGAACCAGCAGCTCGAGTTCGAGCCGATGGACTACGGTCCGCTTCTCGGCGGCGCGCCGGATGCGGGCTCGCTCGGCGGCGCGCTCGCCGCCAATCTCGCCGGCCCGCGCCGCATCAAATCGGGCGCCGCGCGCGATCATTTCCTCGGCGTGTCCGCCATTTCGGGGCGTGGCGAGGCCTTCAAGTCCGGCGGCCGCGTGGTGAAGAACGTCACCGGCTACGACCTCTGCAAGGTGCTGGCCGGCTCGTTCGGCACGCTCGCCGCGATGACCGACGTGACGATCAAGACGCTGCCGAAGCCGGAGACCGAGGAAAGCGTCGTCGTCGCCGGGCTCGACGATGCCCGCGCCAGCGAAGCGATGTCGGCTGCGATGGCGTCGTCCTGCGACGTGTCGGCGGCGGCGCATCTGCAGCGAGGCCTGGTGATGAGCATCGACGGCCTTCATGTGTTCGAGTCCGCGACCGTGTTCCGCCTGGAGGGCGTCGCGCCGTCGGTGCGCCACCGCAAGGCCTCACTGACCGAATTGCTCAAGCCGTTCGGTCGCGTCGATCACGCGGGTGAAAGCCATTCGCGCGCGCTGTGGAAGTGCGTGCGCGACGCGAAGCCGTTCTGGGCCAACACGCCGATGGGCGACTGGCCGCTGTGGCGCGTGTCGACCGCGCCGACGCGCGGCCATGAATTTGCGGCGATGCTTCCGGACGGCGCGCAGTGGTTCACCGACTGGGCCGGCGGACTGGTCTGGATCGCGCTGCCGCCCTCCGACGACGCGGGCGCTGCCGCGATCCGCCGCGCCTGTGCGAAAACCGGCGGGCATGCGACTCTGGTGCGCGCGCCCGCGGCCGTGCGCGCCGCGGTCGATGTGTTCGAGCCGCAGCAGGGCGCGCTCGCGGGCGTCAGCAAGCGCGTGAAGGAAAGTTTCGACCCCAAGGGCGTGCTCAATCCGGGCCGCATGTGGGCGGGGGTGTGATGCAGACCACCTTCTCCCTCATTCAACTCGCCGACCCGAACATCGCGGAGGCCGACAAGATTCTGCGGGCCTGCGTGCATTGCGGCTTCTGCACCGCGACCTGCCCGACCTACGTACTGCTCGGCGATGAGCGCGACTCCCCGCGCGGGCGCATCTACCTCATCAAGGAGATGCTGGAGCAGAACCGGCCGGCCACCAAGGACGTCGTCACCCACATCGACCGCTGCCTGTCGTGCCTGTCCTGCATGACCACGTGTCCCTCGGGCGTGCACTACATGCACCTCGTCGATCACGCCCGCGCGCATATCGAGGAAACCTATCGCCGTCCGCTGTTCGACCGGCTGATGCGCGAGTTCCTGGTGCGCGTGATGCCGTATCCGCGACGGTTGCGGCTGGCGATGCTCGCATCCGCGCTGGCGCGGCCGCTGGCGCCGGTGTTTTCGCTGTTCGGACTGAAGCCGCTTGCCGCTGCGCTCCGGCTCGCGCCCCGCGGCGTCCCGGGCGCCATGACCGAAACCGGAACGCATCCGGCGCACGGCCCGCGCCGCGCCCGCGTCGCCGTCCTCGGCGGCTGCGCCAACGAGGCGCTGATGCCGTCGATCACCCAGTCGACGATCCGCGTGCTGAACCGCAACGGCGTCGAGGCGGTGCTGCCGCCGGACGCCGGCTGCTGCGGCTCGCTGGAGCACCACCTCGGTCGCGAAGAGGGCGCGTTCGCCAAAGCGCGTGCCAACGTCGACGCCTGGACGCGGGAAATCGAAGGGCAGGGGCTCGACGCCATTCTCGTCACCCTCTCGGGCTGCGGCACCACGGTGAAGGACTACGGCTTCATGCTGCGCAACGATCCGGCCTATGCGGCTAAGGCCGCGAAGGTCTCGTCGCTGGCCAAGGACGTGTCGCAGTATCTGGCAAAGCTCGGTGTGAAGCCCTCGGCGCCCAAATCACTTACGCCGCTCACGGTCGCCTATCACTCCGCCTGCTCGCTCCAGCACGGCCAGAAGGTGCATCGGGAACCGAAGGACCTGCTCGCGGCTTGTGGATTCAACGTCAAGGAGGTGCCGGAGGCGCATCTGTGCTGCGGCTCGGCCGGCACCTACAACATTCTCCAGCCGGAGATCGCCGGGCGCCTGCGCGACCGCAAGGTGGGCAATATCGAGAAGACAAAACCGGACGTGATCGCCGCGGGTAACATCGGCTGCATCACACAGATCGCAGCAGGGACCGGAATTCCGGTGGTGCATCCGATCGAACTGGTCGACTGGGCGACCGGCGGGCCGGTGCCGGAGCGTATGAAAGAGCTTGTCGGCGTATAGCTGCACATCGCGACCAGAGGGAGAGCGACATGGCCAAAAAGCGGAAGGCGAAGAAGAAGGCGGTGAAGGCCAAGGTGAGGAGCAAGGCGAAGACCGGGAAGCGCGCCGCGCCCGCGCGCCGCAAGAAGGTCAAGGCCAGGCGTGCGGCGCCGAAGAAACCTGCGCGCAAGGTGAAAGCCAAGGCAAAAACGCCGAAGCGCCGCGCCGCCAAAACCGCATTGCCGCCGCGCGCGGCTGGTATTGTGCCGCGCGCGATGGCGACCGGTCCTGCGGTGACGCCGATCCTGCCGCGGCCTTCGCCGTTTCCCTCGTCGGTGCCGGGCGATATGCCGCCCGCGTCGCCGGACGGAAAAGACGGGAACTGACGCGACCGGAAATTCCGGCGCGCGCCATCAGCGCGTTCGCGCGCCTGTTGGACGTTCCACGAGCGCGGCGTCCTACTCCGCCGCGACCGTATGCGCGGCGCGCTGCACGTTGAGATTGACCAGCGCGAGCGGCGTCGCGGTCTGCTCCAGCATGCCCCAGCCTTTCAGCCACTCGTAGGTGCGCTGCATTTCGTCGGCCGGAATCGGCGCCGGATCGCACACCACGATACGGCCGGCGCGCAGGTCGGCGGGGGTGAGGGCAGCGATCTCCGCGTCCTTGCGATGGTAGTCGATGAAATAGTGCAGGTATGCGGCCTTGTCGGCGTTGATCCGCTTCACCGCCTCGCGCACCGCGCGGTTGAACGCGGCATAGGTCTCGCCGTCGACCCGGTCCGACGCCACCTCGGTGCCGTGATAGAACGCCGAGCAGATCACCCGGCAGCCGTTCTTTTCCGCGAGCGAGACGTAAGGCTCGGTCAGCGTCACCGCCTCGACGTCGCCGCTCATCATCGCGTTATAGCGTTCGCGCGAGCCGTTCGAAGTCCGGCACAGCCGGATCTGATCGCGCGGCATGAAGCCTTCGAGCAGATGCAGCGCGAGGTAGTGCGTGCCGAAGTAGAACGGCACGCCGACGTTCTTTCCCGCAAGCTGCTGCGCGGTGAACACCTCCGACTCCGGCCGCACCACGATGCCGGCATAGGTGACGATGCCGCGCCGCCCGACCTGGCGGCTGCCGACCTTGGTGTCCTGGACGCGGCAGTAGTTGCCCCATTCGCAGGCGTTGTAGAGATCGGCCTTGCCCTGCTCGAGCATCTTGCCGTGGCTCGCGAACGGATCGAGGCCCTTCGGGCTGTTCACGTCGGTCCGCGTGCTCTTGTCCTCGCTCTCGCGCTCGACCCACTCGATGGTCAGGCCTTGCTTCGCGAACAGGCCTTCCTTGTCGGCGACCAGTTCCGGCAATCCCTGGAACGGCGCGGTGGTTTCGAGGATGAGCTTTTTCATGGCGAGGCTCCGTGCGACCGGCGCAGACAAGGTAGCACATTTCCCCTCGGCCGCTTCCGCAATCCCCGCGCGGCCGCATTGCATCGCAAGCACGGGAGCAATAGTGTTGCAGGCAACGGCGGACGGCCCAACAACATCACCAACGGCCTGAACCGCCAGCACTTTCAACCGACAGAGGGAGCGATCCGCAATGCCATACAACATCCTGATCCTGGGCGCGGCCTACGGCTCGCTGCTGGCTTCCAAAATGCTGTTTGGCGGCCACAAGATCCATCACATCTGCCTCCCCGCCGAAGCCGACCTGATCAACGCCGAGGGTTTCCGCGTGCGCCTGCCGGTCAAGGGCCGCAAGGACCCGGTGCTGCTCGATTCCACCAAGCTTCCCGGCAAGGTGACGGCCTCGGGCGCGCAGGGCATCAACCCGAAGGACTACGACCTGATCTGCCTCGCCATGCAGGAGCCGCAGTATCGCTCGCCCGGCGTGCGCGAACTGCTCGACGCGGTGGCGAAGTCGAAGGTGCCGTGCATGTCGATCATGAACATGCCGCCGCTGCCTTACGTGAAGCGCATCCCCGGCCTCGACTATGCGGCGCTGGAGCCCGCCTACACCGACGCGCGGGTGTGGGACAGCTTCGATCCCAGGTTCCTCACGCTGTGCAGCCCCGATCCGCAGGCGATCCGCCCGCCGGACGAGAAGGTCAACGTGCTGATGGTCACGCTGCCGACCAACTTCAAGGCGGCGAAGTTCGACGACGAGAAGGGCACGGCGATCCTGCGCCAGCTCGAGAAGGAGATCGATGCGATCCGCTTCGATCCGGGCGATGGCACCAAGATCGAGCTGCCGGTGAAGCTGCGCGTCTACGACTCCATCTTCGTGCCGCTCGCCAAGTGGTCGATGCTGCTCGCCGGCAACTACCGCTGCGTCACCGAGGACGGCATGCGCACCGCGCAGGAGGCCGTGCATTCCGATCCGGCGACCTCGAAGTCGGTCTACGACTTCGTGTTCGATCTCTGCGTCAAGCTGGGCGCCAACCCGGCCGACCTCGTGCCGTACGAGAAATATGCGGCAGCGGCGCAGTCGCTGGTGCGTCCGGCCTCGGCCGCGCGCGCCCTGCAGAACGGCGCGCCGAACATCGAGCGGGCCGACAAGCTGGTGCAGCTCATTGCCAGGCAGAAGGGGCTCAGCAATCCGGCGATCGACGCGCAGGTGGCGCTGGTCGACCGCCGCATCGAGGCGAACCGCAAGAAGGCCGCGGCGGCTTAGGCGGACGACTGGATGGGCACGAAGCTTTCGGCGGCGCTCATTGCCGCGATAGTCATGGTGCCCGCCCCAGCCATGGCGCAGTCCGCGATCGACACCGAGCTTGCGCCGGGCGGTCAGCTCCGCTTCGGGCTCAACGGCGCAAACTCGACGATTGTGACGCGCAACGCCGACGGCGGCGTCGGCGGCGTCGCGCCCGAGCTTGGCCGGTTCATTGCTCCGAAGCTCGGTGCGTTGTTCGTTCCGGTGCTCTACGCCACGTCGGCGGCCTACACCGACAGCATGGAGAAGCTCGCGGAGTGGGACATCTGCGTGACCGGACGTAATCCGCGCGCGGATGCGAAATTCGATTACAGCCCGGACGTGATCGCGGTCGAATACGTGCTGCTGGCAGCGCCCGGAAAGGCATTTGCCGACGTGCGCGAGGTTGACCGCGCCGGCGTGACGATTGCCGTCGCCCGCAATGCGTCGGCCGATGTTTTTCTCAGCCGCTCGCTGAAGTCCGCGGAGCTCCTGCGGGCGGTCGGCGGCGTCGACAATGTGGTCGAGCTCCTGCACGACGGCAAAGCGGATCTGTTTGCGACCGGCACCGGCATTGCGCTCGACGCCGCCGCGCGCCTGCCCGGCTCGAGGATCGTCGGGGTATTTCACAAGGTTTCGTTTGCGGTGGCGGTCCCGAAAGGTCGTTCGACCGCGGCGCTTGGCCGGCTCACCGTCCTGGTCAACGAAGCGAAGGCCGCCGGCGTCGTGGCGCGGGCCATCGAGCAGGCAGGCCTGAAGGGCGTTCACGTCCCCTAGTATTGGTTACACGTCAGGCAGCATCCCACGTCTCTTGCACCATTGAGGAGCCGCCGTGGCGCCTTCAGCCGATCGCACCGAAAACCGCTGGACGACACTGCTCGTCGTCACGGGCTTCGTTGCGGTCGCGGTGGCTCAGGTGTCCAACATGATCGTGGCGCGCGCCAACGCCGGCGCGATCCCGCCGTTCTCGCTCGCCTGCATCCGCTGGTCGATCATCGCGGCGGGGCTTGCGCCCTTCGTGCTCGGCGAATTGCAGGCGCGATGGCGCGAAGTGCTGTCGCGCGGTGGCTGGGTCGTACTGGGGGGCTTCTGCGGCATGTTCCTGTGCGGCGGCCCGGTCTATATCGCCGGCATCTCGACCACGGCGATCAACATGGCGCTGATCATGGCTCTGTCGCCGCTGGTGGTGCTGATCGTCTCCTGGCTCATGGGGCTGGAGACCATCGGGCGCTTCCAGTTGCTGGGGCTCGCGCTGGCGCTGGCGGGCGCGTTGGCGATCGTGCTTCGCGGCGGTTCGGCCGATCTGATGTCGGCCGCGACGCTCACCGGCGATCTCATCATGGTGATGGCGACGCTGGCCTGGTCCGGTTACACCCTGATCCAGTCCAGGGCCGCGCCGGGCATATCGTTTATCGGGCGCGTCTGCATGTTTGCCGCCGTCGGCGCGCTCCTTTCGCTTCCCTTCGCGCTCACCGAGATGTGGTCCGCGCCGCAACGCGTGTTCAACGCGCATGCGCTCGGCGTCTATCTGTTTGCCGGCACCGTTCCGGGCATCTTCGCCTTTGCGGGGTTCGCCTATCTCGGCTCCCGCTTCGGCTCGGTGCGAAGCTCGCTCGTGGTCTATATCGGGCCGATTGCGAGCGCGCTGCTGTCGCTGGTTCTGCTGGGCGAGGGGCCGGACACCGTTCAGATCGCGGGCGGGTCGTTGATCCTCGCGGGAATCTGGTCGAGCTTGCGCAAATGAGAGTTGGGCAAGCGCTAAAGCGCGCGCTTGCCGGCCGCCGCCGCAGACTTGGCGCGCGCCGTTCGAACCGGCACCACGCGATGCCGCAGGCTGCGCTGCACGCCGCGAGCGCGAGGCCCGCGGCCCAGCCGCGGCTGCTCGCCGCATACGCGATGCAGGCCGGTATGAAGCCCGCGAACACGCCGATCAGCGCGCCGGACACGAACGCGCCGTTCATCGTCGGACCGGCGGTCAGCCGCCGTACGAACCGCTTTGGGACGGTTTCGGCGATGACGAACGGCGCGGTGGCGATGAAGCACAACAGCACCAGCGAACCCAGGATGCCGGCGATTACCATGGAAGCAACCCTTCACGTCTCCCTGTCCCCACGCAGGTCATAGCGCGGCGAAGGTGGAAGCATCGGCCCGTTCGAAATGGTGCTTGCCGGACATTGAACGGGGCGCGGACAAGTTTCGCTTAATTCGTGTCGGGGGCGATCCGCCGGCGTCTTCGTCCGACCTTGGTGGAGAGGGAAATCCGGGGCGGGCGGCGACCAGGGCCAGCCTGTGGAAATGTCAGACGGATGACGGGGGTGTGACGTCTTCGACAGGCCGGAAAGCCAGCAAAAATGTGACTTTGCGGCCACACTCGGCAATTGTTGCGAGAGTCCCCCGCCAATTGCCTAGAAAGGCGGCAACTGCAACGCGTTTTGGCTTGTCGGTTCCGCCTCTCGCGTGCTGAATTTTCGCCATAATAATTGTGGTGCGGGGCTAGGGGTTGATGGTTCGTGTCGCGTTCTCGTTGTCATCGAGACCGTCCGTGGAACGTCAGCCTCCCTCCCAAGCCGCACACGACGGGAAGGGGCTGTCTATGAAGAAGTTTACGCTTGCGGCTGTCGCCGCTCTTGCTGTTTCGGCCATGCCGGCGTTCGCCGCCGACATGCCGGCCAAGGCCGCGAGGATGGTGGTTCCGCCTCCGCCGCCGGCCTGGGACCTGGCCTTCGGTTCGGCGATTGCCAGCGACTATGTCTGGCGCGGCATCACGCAGTCGAACCACAAGCCGTCGGTCGCGGCCTACTTCGAGCCGCGCTACAACATCAACAAGGACCTGCAGCTCTACGCCGGCATCGGTGGGGCGAGCATCTCGTTCCCGAACCGCGCGGCGGCCGAGGTCGACTTCTACGCCGGTATCCGGCCGACCTGGGGCAAGGCCTCGTTCGACTTCGGCGTCTGGTACTACTGGTACCCGGGCGGCTCGTGCTTCAACGCGGCCGTGCCCACTGACGGCTGCGCGGCCAACGGTTCGCTCCCGGTCAACGGCAACGTCGCCAAGACCGACGCGAGCTTCTATGAGATCTACGGCAAGATGAACTACGCGGTCACCGATGCGTTCGGCCTCGGCGCGTTCGTCTATTATTCGCCGAACGTGCTCAACACCGGCGCCGACGGCATCTTCTTTGGCGGCAATGCCAAGTACACGTTCGCCGCGTTTGGCCCCGGCATCACGCCGTACATCTCCGGCGAAATCGGCTACTGGGATCTCGGCACCAGCGATGTGTTCTACTCCACCACGTCGTTCCCGAACGGCACCCCGTACGCCAGCTACGCCACCTGGAGCCTGGGCATCGGCTGGACCTGGAAGGTGTTCACCCTCGACCTGCGCTACACCGACACCGATCTGAGCAAGGGCGACTGCAACGCCTTCACCAGCGATCATACCGCGGTGCAGACCGGCCACGTGACCAGCATCAATCCGGGCGGCTTCGGCTCCAACTGGTGCGGCGCGCGCTTCACGGCCCGCCTGTCGGCCGACCTCACGGTCAACACCAATCTGAAGTAAGCCTCTTCAAGTCCCTTTCCTTCACGGGCGGCGGCCGCAAGGTCGCCGCCCGTAGCTTTTGCGCCAAATGCCGGCCTGAATGCCGTGCGGCATTGACGCTCCGCCATCCGGTCCGGCTGTTGCATGGCCGGGTTCATGACCGACCGTAACCAGCTCTGGGCGGTGCTCGCCGGTTCCGCCGGCGGCGCGCTCGCCATCGCCGCGATGGAAATTTATTCGGTCACCGCGCAGTTTCCGCTGGTGGCGATCCCGTTCGCGACTTCCATCGTGCTGGTGATGGGCTCGCCAAAGGCCGAACCGGCGCAGCCCCGTGCGCTGGTCGGCGGCCATCTGATCTCCACCGCCGTGGGGCTCGCGGCCGTCAAGCTGCTCGGCCCAGGCGTGTGGGTTGCCGCGGTGGCGGTGGGGCTCGCCATGATCGCCATGCACCTCACCGGGACGTTTCACCCGCCGGCCGGCATCGACCCGCTGGTGGTCGTGATCAACGGCATGCCGCTCAGCTTCCTGATCGTGCCGGTCGGCGCGGGCGCCCTGCTGCTCGCGGCATTTGCCTTTGCCTGGCACAACATCGTCGCGCGCGGCGCGAACCACGGCGAGGCCGGCCTTGCCTGGCCCGTGCGCTGGTGGTGACGGCTACGATATTTGAGCCATCGCTGTTTCCCGCACCCGATGCCTGTCGGCATCGGGTTCGAGCTTGAGCCGCCGTTTGTGAAACGCCTCGAGCGTCGAGCGATGGCCGATCGAAATGATCGCCGCCCCGGGCAGCCGCTCCTGCAGCAGCCGGTAGAGCTTTTCTTCCGACGTCTCGTCGAGTGACGCCGTCGCTTCGTCGAGAAACAGGAATTCCGGTTTCTGCAGTAGGGCGCGCCCGATGCCGAGCCGCTGCTGCTCGCCGAGCGACAGCATCCGGTTCCAGTGCGCCTCCTCGTCGAGCCGTTGCACGAGTGCGGGCAGGCCGACCGCCTCGAGCGCCGCAGCGATCTGCTCGCGGCTGAACACGCCGGGCTCCGCCGGATAGGTCACTGCGGCGATCAGCGTGCCGACAGGGAAATATGGCCGCTGCGGCAGCATCATCAGCCGTGCATCCCTGGGCACCGCGACCGAACCCGAGCCGAACGGCCAGATTCCGGCGATGGCGCGGAATAGCGTCGACTTGCCCGATCCCGACGGTCCGGTCACCAGCACCTGATCGCCGGGCGCGAGTGCCAGTTTGTCGATCTCGACCAGCGATTGGCCTGCGGGCAGGGTCACCTCGACCCTGGCGAGTTCGATGGCGTGGCCGTTGCCCGCGACCACCTCGACCACCGGCGGCGTGATCGCAGCCGAGCGGCCCGCTTCGGCCGCGCGCTGGAAGCCCGCGAGCCGGTCGATGACGGCGCGCCACTCGGCAAGCTGCCGGTAGATGGTCGAACTCACGAAGAACGACAGTGCGCCCTGCACGCTGTTGAAGGCGGACGCGGTCTGCATCAGCCCGCCAAGCTGGATCGAGCCTGCGAAATAGGCCGGGCTGACGACGGCAAACGGAAACACCGTCGAGATCTGGGAAAAGCCCGCGGTGAAGAACGTCAGCCGCTTGGTCCGGCTCATGATCAGGAGCCAGTTGCCCACCAGTTGATTGAATCGCTCCAGCAGGCGCTGCTTTTCCGCGGGCTCCCCTTCGAGCAGCGCGATCTGTTCGGCGTTCTCCCGCACGCGGACGAGATTGTAGCGGAAGTCCGCTTCGTAGCGCTGCTGCAGGAAGTTGAGCCGCACCAGCGCGTGGCCGATCCATTGCGTGAGCACAGTGCCGACGATGGAATAGATCAGCGCCGCCCAGACCAGATAGCCGGGAATTCCCCATTGGATGCCGAACAGCGTGAACGGCGCGCTCGCCGACAGCCCCCACAGAATGACGACGAACGAGCCGAGCGTGACCAGCGAGTTGAGCAGGCCGAGGCTGAGGAACAGTCCCTTCTCGATGAACTGATTGATGTCCTCGGCGATGCGCTGGTCGGGATTGTCGGCGGCGTCGCCGAGAAGCTGCATGCGGTAGTGGTTGGCACTGCTGAGCCAGTCGTCGAGGTAGTGCCGCGTCATCCAGCGGCGCCACCGGATCTGAAGCCATTGGTTGAGATAGAGCTGATAGACGGCCAGCACGATGAAGATGCCGGCCAGCAGGCAGAAGAACAGCAACTCAGTGACGAAGGTGTCCCAGTTCTTGTCCTGCAGCGCGTTGTAGAAGCGGTTGTTCCACTGGTTGATCATCACGTTGATCGCGACGATCGACAGCTCGATCAGCACGATCGCGAGCAACAGGACCGAGCCGGCGTGCCGGTCCTCGGACCGGAAATAGGGAATAGCCAGCCGCCAGATGGTGGCGAGCGTCGAGCCAAGGCCTTTCAAGGGCAAATCTCCTGTGGGATGGGCAGCGCGGCAATCGGGCGCGGGACGGGATACGCCGCGAACCCTCTACAGCCGCGAACCTCTACGAAAGTCGAACGAATGGGTCCGGCAATCCGACCCTAAATAGGCCGGATCGAGGCCTTCCGGGAGGCCTTGGAGGCTTGTGAAACGGCGGCAAGGCGGTAAAACTATCGCCCAAGTCGGCGGAATACGGTGCTTCCGCCGGAGGTTAGTGAATACACAAGCGGGCCGCGGACAGCGCTGCCCCAGACCAAGGTCCAGGGAGGGACTGAGAATGAGCACGAAAACAGACTCGAAAATTGCCAGCCGTCGCAAGTTCCTGATGGCCGCGGGCGCGACCGCGGCTGCAACGGCCGTCTCCGCCCCCGCCGTTCAGGCCCAGTCGGGCCCGATCAGCATGCGCTGGCAGAGCACGTGGCCGTCGAAGGACATCTTCCACGAATACGCCAACGACTTCGGCAAGAAGGTCAACGACATGACCGGCGGCGACCTCAAGATCGAGGTGCTTCCGGCGGGCGCCGTGGTGCCGGCGTTCCAGCTCCTCGACGCGGTGTCGAAGGGCGTGCTCGACGGCGGTCACGGCGTGCTGGTCTATCACTACGGCAAGCAGAACGCGCTCGCGCTGTGGGGCTCCGGCCCGGGCTACGCGATGGACGCCAACATGCTGCTCGCCTGGCACAAGTATGGCGGCGGCAAGGCGCTGCTCAACGAGATCTTCGCCTCGATCGGCGCCAACGTGGTGTCGTTCCCGTACGGCCCGATGCCGACCCAGCCGCTCGGCTGGTTCAAGAAGCCGGTCACCAAGGTCGACGACCTGAAGGGCGCTGAAGTTCCGCACCGTCGGCATCTCGATTGACGTGTTCACCGGCATGGGCGCTCGCGGTGAACGCGCTGCCCGGCGGCGAGATCGTCGCGGCGATGGACCGCGGCCTGCTCGACGCGGCCGAGTTCAACAACGCCACGTCGGACCGCATACTCGGCTTCCCCGACGTGTCGAAGATCTGCATGCTGCAGAGCTATCACCAGAACGCCGAGCAGTTCGAGATTTCGTTCAACAAGACGAAGTTCGACGCGCTGCCCGCCAAGATGAAGGCGATCATCGAGAACGCCGTCGAGGCGGCGTCGCAGGACATGGCCTGGAAGGCGATCGACCGCTATTCCAAGGACTATGTCGAGATGCAGACCAAGCAAAACGTCAAGTTCTACAAGACGCCGGACGCGATCCTGAAGCGGCAGCTTGAGATCTATGACGAGGTCGCCAAGAAGTACGCGGCGGCCAACCCGCTGTTCAAGAAGATCGTCGAGTCGCAGCTCGCCTTCGCCAAGCGCGCGACGCAGTGGGAGAACGACACCGTCGTGAGCCGCAAGATGGCGTACGATCACTACTTCGGACCGAACGCGAAGAAGCCGATCTGACGGCAAGCTGAACTGGCGAAGCACCATTCGGGCCGGGCGACCGAATGGTGCTTTGTCTTATCCGAGTTACCGCCTATTCTGGCCCATTGAATGAGTGTCCAAGGTTTTCTGCATACGATCGACGAAATCAGCACGTGGGTCGGCAAGCTCGCGGCCTGGCTGATCGTCGTCCTGATGACGGTGGTGTGCGTTGAAGTCCTCAAGCGCTACGTCTTGAACGCGCCGACCGCGTGGATCTTCGATTTCACCAATATGCTGTACGGCACGCTGTTCATGCTGTGCGGCGCCTACGCGCTGGCGCAGAACGCGCATGTCCGGGGCGACTTCCTCTACAGCTCGATGCGGCCGCGCGTGCAGGCGGGGCTCGATCTCGCGCTTTACATTGTGTTCTTCATTCCCGGCATCGCCGCGCTGATCTATTCCGGATTCACCTTCGCGATGGAGTCCTGGGCGATCAACGAGCATTCGAATGTGACCTCGGAAGGCCCGCCGGTCTATCACTTCAAGGCGATGATCCCGCTCGCCGGTGCCCTGGTGATGCTCCAGGGTTTCGCCGAGATCGTGCGCTCCGTCGTCTGCCTGAAGACCGGCGAATGGCCGAGCCGCCTCAAGGACGTCACTGAAATCGACGTGGTCGAGGAGCAACTGGCGCACAGCCAGTACGTCGATGAGGATGCGCGCAAGGCCGCCATCGAGCATGTCAAGGATATCGACGAGATGGCGCGCCAGCGCGGCATGGGTGGGGAACACCACACATGAGCGATCCCGCCCTCGGCCTCCTGATGCTCGGCCTGATCGTGGTCGTCATCATGCTGGGCTTCCCGACGGCCTTCACGCTGATGGGGCTGGGCATGTTCTTCGGGTTCATCGCGTTCTATGACCCGATGCAGGCGTTCGCCGACAACAGGGTGTTCGAGCTGATGGTCCAGCGCACCTACGGTGCGATGACCAACGACGTGCTCATCTCGATCCCGTTGTTCGTGCTGATGGGCTATGTGATGGAGCGCGGCGCCCTGGTCGACAAGATGTTCTACTCGATCCAGCTTGCGTTCCGCCGGGTGCCGGCCTCGCTCGCGGTCGCAACCCTGATCGTGTGCACGTTCTGGGGCATCGCCTCGGGCCTGGTCGGCGCGGTGGTCGTGCTGATGGGCGTTATCGCGTTCAATCCGATGCTGAAGGCGGGCTACGACGTTAAGCTCGCCGCGGGCGTCATCACGGCCGGCGGCACGCTCGGCATTCTCATTCCGCCGTCGGTCATGATCATCGTCTACGCGGCGGTGGCCGGTCAGTCGGTGGTCAAGCTCTATGCGGCTGCGATGTTTCCTGGCTTCTTCCTGGCGTTGCTCTACCTCGCCTACATCATCGGCTGGGCGATCGTTAATCCGAAGATTGCCCCGCAACTGCCGGAGGAACAGACCCGCGTTCCGGTGCCGGACTGGATGCGCAGGTTCCAGGCGGTCTATTCGCAAGAATGTGCTCGTCGGGCTTGGCTCCGCGCTGTTTTCGCCCGCGCGCGCCAGGGAGATCGACACCGGAAGCGGCCGCCTGAACTACTGGATGCTGGTGCAGAACTTCGCCGCATCGCTGGTGCCGTTCATCATCGTCGCGGGCACGCTCTGGCTGACTTGGTGGTATGTCGTCATCCATCAGCAGGCCGCAGCGGAAGTTGCCGTCGAAGGTCTCCAACAACTGGGTTCTGCTCCGGTCGCCGCCGCGCCGGTCGACAAAGGGCCACCGACAGCGTTCTACGTGTGGTTCGGCGTCATCTCCATGCTCTGCGCGGCGATGATGCTGCGCTACTACTCGAGGATCGATGCCGACCGGCTTGAGGTCATCAAGCTGCTGACTTCGTCGGTGATGCCGCTCGGCATCCTCACCGTGGTCGTGCTCGGCGTCATCCTGTTCGGCATCACCACGGCGACGGAATCGGCGGCCGTCGGCGCCGCGGGCGCGTTCCTGCTGGCCTTCCAGGCGCGGACGCTCGACTGGAAGCGCACCAAGGAGGCGGTGTTCCTGACCGCCAAGACCACCGCGATGGTGTGCTGGCTGTTCGTCGGCTCGGCGCTGTTCTCGGGCGTGTTCGCGATACTCGGCGGCCAGGCGCTGGTCGAGCAATGGGTGCTGTCGCTGAACCTGACGCCGGTTCAGTTCATGATCCTGTCGCAGGTGATCATCTTCATCCTCGGCTGGCCGCTGGAATGGACCGAGATCATCGTGATCTTCGTTCCGATCTTCCTGCCGCTGCTGAAGCATTTCAGCATCGACCCCATCCTGTGGGGCGTGCTGGTGTTCGTGAACCTGCAGGCGGCGTTCCTGTCGCCGCCGGTTGCGATGTCGGCCTACTACCTGAAGGGCGTCGCGCCGTCGCACGTCACGCTTGCGCAGATTTTCGGCGGCATGATGCCGTACATGGCCGTGATCGTGCTGTGCATGGTCATCATGTATCTGTGGCCGGGCATGACGCTCTGGCTGCCGAATTATCTCTACGGCGAACTGAGGTTGCGCCGGAAGCGGGCGAGACAGTCGCCCGCTTTTTCATTGCCGCGCCGAAATTGCTAGATTGGAGACCGCCGCGAATCATCCCGCCGCGGCGGCCGATTTGCATAGGATTGGGCCCGGGGCCGGAAGGCGGGCTTGGTGGTCAAGCATACGAACGCCGCAAAGAACTCGCCCGGCAAAGCTCGCGCGCCGGCGGTTCCTGCTGGCCGGGGCGGGCGGAGCGGCGGCGGTCGCCATGCCGCAGGTCTCCCGCGCCCAGACCGTGAACTGGCGGATGCAGAGCGCCTGGCCGGCGCGGGACGTGCTGCACGAGGTTGCCGTCGATTACGCGCGGCGGGTCGGCGTCATGACGGCCAACCGGCTGAAGATCGACGTGGTGGCGTCCGGCGCGGTGGTGCCGGCGCTGCAGATGGCGGATGCGGTGCACAACGGCATCCTGCAAGGCGTGTACGGCGTCGCCACGCTCTGGACCAACAAGCACAAGGCCCATGCGCTGTTCGGCGCGCCGCCGTCGTTCGGCTGGGATTCGCACGGCTTTCTCGCCTGGTTCTACAGCGGCGGCGGCGAGGCGCTCTATCAGGAGCTCGCCAGCGACGTGCTGAAGCTCAACCTCACCGGGCTGCTCTTCTGCCCGATGCCGTCGCAGCCGTTGGGCTGGTTCAGGAAGGAGATCAGGAGCGTCGCCGACTTCAAGGGCCTGCGGTTCAGGACCGCGGGCCTTGCCGGCGAGATGTTCGCGGCGCTGGGCGTCAGGGTGGTGAACCTGCCCAACAGCGAGATCGTGCCGGTGGTGGATCGCGACCTCCTGGACGCGACCGAGGCGAACAATCCCGCGACCGACATCCAGCTCGGCATTCCCGACGTGGCGAAGTTCTACATGCTGGGAAGCCATCACCGCCCGGCCGAGGCGCTCGAGATCGTCTTCAACAAGACCCGGTTCGACGCGCTGTCCGCCGAACTGAAGGCGATCCTGCGGCACGCGGCGTTCTCGGCCTCGAGCGAGCAGTCCTGGAGCGGCATCGCGCGCTACAGCAAGGACTTCGAGGAGATCAGAAAGCGCGGCGTCAACGTCGTGAAAACACCCCCCGAGATTCTGAATGAGCAGTTGAAGGTCTGGGACAAGCTGATTGCCGAGCACTCGAAGGACAAGTTCTTCGCCAAGGTGATCGCGTCGCAGAAGGCCTGGGTGAAACGCACACAGCCGTATCTGCAGGCCAACGATCTCGACTCGGCCGAGCTTGCCGCGGCCTACCGGCATTTCTTCGGCTGACGGGTTGGGGCGTTCCGATACGTCACTCGGCGAGGGCAAGGTCGAAGCCGCGTCGCTTGCCATCGGCACCGCTCAGGTCCAGCGCGCCAATGTCAGCCTCGCCTCGCGCGGCGGCGTCCGCTTCCTGAACGTGGCCTCCACGCCCGAGGCCCTCAAGCGGATCCAGAAGCACCTTCCGGCGCGGACCGTGACGGTCGAGCCCGCGCCGCATGCGGTAGGCATCGTCGCGCCAACGACGGTGATCGAATACAGCGTGTTCTTCTCGACCCATGCGAAGATGCCCGATGACCTCGTCTACAGCTATCGTCAAGGCGATCCATGGCGGCAAGGACGACATGGTCAAAAGCCATCCGGTGTTCCGGAGCTTCAGGCCGAGTGCCATGACCGAGGAAATCGGCGTGCCGTGGCACCCCGGCGCGATCAAGTACTACAAGGAAATCGGACAGTGGCCGCCTAAGACCAGCTAGGGCGAGCCGCATACAGGAGAAACTATAGCAATCCAGGTCCTTGAATTGGTCGGTCCTGGATCGCGACATCGCAGCGAAGGAAGCGATCGCCGCTCGCCGGAAGGCGCGCAGTGCAGAGCCAGGGGGCCTTTGCCATGTCGACCGATCGTCAAACTGCCGCTCGCCGAGATCGAAGTTTTCGCAGGACGCTTTGGCCCAGGCCGAAGGTGAAGTCAGTTCGAGTTCCGGGCAACGCGATTCACAAGCGATTGACCGCCATCTTCGGCGTGGCGCTGACCACCGTCTGTCTCGGATGGGTCGGGCAGTTGCCTTATTATGTCGGCAGGGCCTTCTATCAAGAGCAATTCCTGGCGATCGTGCTCGGACTTGCCCTGGCGCTCGCGTTCAGCGCGCTGAACCGCAGCGGCAAATCCTCACGTTACCCTGTCGCCGATCGATCTGGCGCTTGGCTTGATCGGCCTCTTCGCCGCGCTGTGGATCGCGTGGCGCTGGGACATCCTCCTGATGGACGTGTCGTATCGTACGCCGGAGACGCTGCTGCTCAGCGGCATCATGCTGGTGCTTGTCCTGGAAGGCTGCTTGCCGCCCGAGCTCATCGAGGTGCCCTACGCCCAGGTGGCGTTCGCCGCCGCCATCCCGTCGGTCCTCTACTACTTCGGCCTGTACGTCCAGGTGGACTTGCTCGCCGGCAAGGGCAGGTTCGAGCGGCTGACCGAGCAGATTCCGACCGTAGACGAAGTCCTGCGCGACGGCTGGCATTTCCTGATCCCGTTCGCGGTGCTGCTGTTCACTATGTTCTTCTGGGAGCGTTCGCCGGAGATCTCCGCGATCAGCTCTTCGCTCGCGATGTTCGTTGTCGGCATGGTCGCGGCCTTACCGCGGACACCGGCTGACGCCTGGCGACCTGATCGGCTCGCTGTCGTCGACCGGCCGCAGCACCACCGACCTGTTCCTGACGCTGGCGGCCGCCGGCTTCGTCATCGGCGTGCTCAACGCAACCGGCCTGAGCTTTGCGCTCACGCTAATCCTGGTGAAGCTCGCTGGAAGCCAACCTGATGCTGTTGCTGATCGCCGCGTTCGGTATCGGCATCATTCTCGGCATGGGCATGCCGACAACCGCGGTCTACATCCTGCTGGCGACGCTGATGGCACCCTCGATCGTCGAGACCGGCGTGGCCAAGATGGCCGCCCACATGTTCGTGCTTTACGTCGGCATGCTGTCGATGATCACTCCGCCGGTGGCGCTCGCGGCCTTTGCCGCCGCCAACATCTCCAAGGCCGGTGTGATGGAGACGGGCTGGGCCGCTTGCCGCATCGGCTGGGTCAAGTTCGTGCTGCCGTTCATGTTCGTGCTGTCGCCGACGCTGCTGACCATCGGCGCGCCCACCTCGATCGTCTACGACTCCATGACGGCGCTGCTCGGCGTCTACTACGTGACCGTGGGCATCGTCGGCCATTTCCGCCGCGATATCGGGCCGTTGTTGCGCGTCGTCATGATGCTGGCGGGTGCCGCAGCCTTCCTGCCGGATACGGCCATCGGCTTGCCGGTGCCGGGGCTGGTGAGCGCCACCGGCGTGCTGATCGGCGGCGCGCTGCTTGCCGTCGAATATTTCAATCACCGGCCAAGCCCGGTACCGCGCACTGCCGCCGAATAGCACGGGAGCGGCCGGTGCCGCGTCGCGCCGCCCGGTGCGCGGCGCTGCAGCATGGCTGGCGCGTGATCCGTCTCGTTACGCCGCCTTGGGCGGTGCGCCGAGATTGTCGCGGAAGAACTCCAGCGTGCGCTGCCAGGCGAGATCGGACGCGGCCTTGTTGTAGCGCGCGGCGCCGAGCTCGTTGTTGAAGGCGTGCTGCGTGCCCGGATAGACGTGTTTGATGTACTTCTTGTTGTTGGCCTTCAGGGCCTCCTCGTAGGCGGCGATGCCGGCGTTCACGCCGTCGTCGGTCTCGGCATAGTGCAGCATCAGCGCCGCCTTGATGTTCGGCACCTGCGCGGCGGGCACCTGGCGGCCGTAATAGGCGACGCCGGCGTCGAGCACGGGGCTCGATGCCGCGAGGCGATTGACCATCAGGCCGCCGAAGCAGAAGCCGACCGCGCCCACCTTGCCGGTCGATTCCGGATGAGCTTTGAGGAACGACACGCCGGCGACCAGCGCCGCTACGGCGTCGTCCTGGTTCATCTTGGGGTGCAGCTCGCGGGCGGCGTCCTCGCTCGCGGGCGTGCCGCCGACCAGCGACAGAAGATCGACCGCGTAGGCGAGATAGCCTTCGACCGCGAAGCGCCGCGCCACGTCCTCGAGGTGCGGGTTGAGGCCGCGGTTCTCGTGGATCACCAGCACCACCGGACGTTTGCCCTTGGCCTTGGCGCGGGTGAGGTAGCCGTTGATCTTGCCTTTGGGGGAATCGTAGGAGACGCGCTCGGCCACGAGCCGTGCGTCGTTGTCGGCGATGATCGCAGCCTGTGCGTAGTCGTTCTGCAGAAGCGGCAAAAGCGCCGCGCCTGCGGCGGCCGATCCCGCAAGCTCGGTGAGCCGGTCGAGGAACGCACGGCGCGTCATGCCGCCGTGGGTGAAGCGGTCGTAGAGATTGATGATGCTTTGGTCGAGCTTCTGGTTCATGTCGCCCTCCTGGTCAGTGCCGTGAGCATAACACGCCAAAGGCGGCGGAAATTCCGCGGCGCCGGGATTGGACTTGGGATTGGGCTTGGGACTTCTCCCTTCGCGGTCTTGACCTCCGGCGCGTTGCACCGCACACAAGCAAAAAATGCAGAGGGTCGGGTGATGTTGGGAAAGGGTTGGCGTTGGGTTCTGGTGGCTGCCGGACTGCTGGGTGTCGCCGGAACGGGTGTGGCTCAGTCGAACGAGTTCCCGTTCGACCGCGAGCTCATTCTCGACGTGCGGCCGATGCCGGGCTCGAAGCGCATTCCGAACCTGGACATTGCGGCGAACGGCACCATCGCGCTGGAGATGTGGTGCGACCGGGTGGACGGGCAGGTGGTGGTTGCGGGCGATACCATCACCGTCATCACCGGCCAGCCCTCGGGACGTCCATGCCCGGCCGACCGGGCGCGCGGCGACGCCGAATTGCTGGATGCGCTGAACGCCGTCACCAACTGGCGCCGGCAGGGTGACGCGGTGCTGCTGGTCGGCCCCAGGACGCTGCGTTTCAAGGTGCCGTCGAACTGAGCAGCCGCCGCGGACACTGTCCGCGGTTTGAGCAGTCTGCCTTTCCGCGAGGCAAAACCGGCTTGTCAGGGCCGCAAGACCTGAAACAATGCATCGTCTTGGAGGTGTGCGCTGGCCCGTCGCTTGCTTCGCGCGGCCACGTTCCAACAACGGGAGAGTGCCATGCGACGTCGCGACTTCACCAAGCTTGCCCTGGCGGGAGCCGCCGGGACCGTGGCCGCGCCAGCCGTGGTCCGCGCCCAAGCGGCCTTCAACTGGAAAATGACGAGCTTCTATGGCCCTAACGCCGCGTTCTATTCGACCGGGCCGGGCAGCGCGAAAGACCTCATCAGCCGCATCGAGGCGATGTCCGGCGGCCGCATCAAGATTCAATTTTATGGCGCGGGCGAGTTGATCCCGGCGGCCGAAGGCTTCGACGCGGTGTCGTCCGGCACCGTCGAGATGAACTACGCCAATTCGTACTTCTGGACCGGCAAGAGCTTTGCCGCGCAGTACTTCACCGCGGTGCCGTTCGGGCTGAACTTCCAGGGCTTCAACGGCTGGTACTACGACGGTGGCGGTGCGGCGCTGTGGCGGGAGGTCTACGACCGCTTCAATCTCGTACCGATCCTCGCCGGCAACACCGGCGTGCAGATGACCGGCTGGTTCCGCAAGGAGATCAAGACCGTCGACGATCTCAAGGGCGTCAAGATGCGCATCCCGGGGCTTGCCGGCCGCGTCTACAAGGAACTCGGCGTCGACGCGCGGCTGATCGCGCCCGGCGAAATCTTCCCCAACCTCGAGCGCGGCGTGATCGACGCGGCCGAATTCGTCGGTCCGTTCCTCGACCGCCAGCTCGGACTGCATAAGGTCGCCAAGTATTACTACACGACCGGCTGGCACGAGATGGCGACCGCGAGCGAGGTCATCGTCAACAAGGCGAAGTGGAACAGCCTGCCCGCCGACCTCAAGGCGATCGTCGAGAACGCCTGCGCCGCCTGCAACGTCATCAGCGAGGCGTGGTGCCAGAAGAACAACGCCGAGGCGATGGAAGACCTGGTCAAGAACCAGGGCATCATCGCGCAACCATTGCCGGACGATGTGGTGAAGGCACTCCGCGTCGCCACCACCAAGATTCTCGACGAGGCGGTGGCACGCGATCCGGTCACCAAGAAGGTCCACGACTCCTACATGGCCTACAAGACCAAGTACGACGCCTGGGCCGACCTGAGCGAAACCGTCTACCACAACAAGATCCGCAAGGCCTGATAGGTGACCCAAGCTGAAAAACTGGCCGGCGGGATTGATGCATTCATCGATCTCGTCGGCCGCGCCACGTCCTGGCTGGCGCTGGTGCTCGCGCTCGTGATGGGCTCGAACGTGCTGTTGCGCTACGGCTTCTCGGTCGGCTCGATCGCGATGCAGGAGCTGGAATGGCACATCATGGTGCCGATCTGTGTGTTCGGCATATCGTATGCGCTGCGCCACGGCGAGCACGTCCGCGTCGACGTGCTGTTTCAATATTTAAGCCCGCGCAACAAGCTGCGGGTCGACGTGCTCACGGCGATCTGCGGGATGCTGCTCGCCGTGCTCGTGATCTGGCTCTGCATTCCGTATGTCTGGCAGTCCTGGAGCATCGGCGAGGGCACCGCCAACCCGGGCGGTATTGACTATCGCTATGTCGTCAAGGCGCTGATACCGATCGGCTTCGCGCTGTTTTTCATGCAATCGCTGTCGGAGGCGATCAAGAGCTCGCTGGCGCTGCGGAGAGCATGATGTTTTCGCTGGAAGTGCTCGCCGTCCTGATGCTGGCGTCGTTTTTCGTCTTGCTGCTGGCCGGAATTCCGGTTGCGCTGACGCTGGCGATCTCAGGCTTCGTCTTCGGCTTTCTCGGCTTCGGCACGCTGCTGTTCAATCTTTTGCCGCACCGGCTGTTCGGTGTGGTCACGAATTCGACGCTGCTCGCCATTCCGCTGTTCGTGTTCATGGGGATGATGCTGGAGCGCTCGCGGCTCGCCGAGGACCTGATGGACGTGATCGGTCATCTCGCGGGTTCGCTACGCGGGGGCCTTGGCATCGGCATTGTTCTGGTGGGCGTGCTGATGGGTGCGACCACCGGCATCGTCGGGGCCACGGTCGTCACGCTCGGGTTGTTGACTCTGCCCGGCATGCTGCGCCGCGGCTACAACAAGGGTCTTGCCTGCGGCACGATCTGTGCGTCGGGCACGCTCGGCCAGATCATCCCGCCAAGTCTGATCCTGATCCTGCTGGCCGACATTCTGAACGAGTTGGTCGGCACGCTGTTCGCCGCAGCCATGATTCCAGGATTGATGCTGGCCGGCATCTATTGCGCCTACATTCTCGTCGTCGGTATGGTACGTCCGAACGACGTCCCGGCGATCCCGGCCGAGGAGCGCGCGCTGATGTCGCGCTCCGCGCTCGCCACCAAGCTCGTGAAGGTCGTGGCACCGCCGGTCGGGCTGGTCGGGGCCGTGCTGGGCTCGATTATCGCCGGCATCGCAGCGCCGTCCGAGGCCGCATCGATGGGCGCGCTCGGCTCGATCCTGATCACCGCGGTGACCGGCCGCCTCAACTGGCGGGTGCTGCGCGAGACCTGTCAGGCGACCGTCAAGACCACGGCGATGATGATGTTCATCCTGATGTGCGCGCAGGTGTTCGCGCTGGCGTTCCGTGGCCTGCAGGGCGAGAAGATCGTCCACGATCTCTTCGCGTTCCTGCCGGGCGGCATCAAGGCCGACATCTGGTTCCTGATGTTGATCATCTTCATCCTCGGTTTCTTCATCGAATGGATCGAGATTTCCTACATCGCCGTGCCGCTGTTCCTGCCGGTGTTCATGGCGGCCAATGTGGATATGGTGTGGCTGGCGGCGCTGATCTGCGTGAACCTCCAGACCTCCTTTCTCACGCCTCCGTTCGGCTGGGCGCTGTTCTTCCTTCGCGGCGTGGCCCCGCCCGAGGTCACGACCGGTGACATCTATCGGGGAGTCATTCCCTTCGTCGGGATGCAGGTCCTGGCGCTTGTCCTGGTGTTCGCCTTCCCGGGTCTCGCGACCTGGCTGCCGAAGGCGATTGGCTGGTGAGCAGGCGCGGCTGATTGCACCGCGTGATATGTTGCCGCCATGCCGATCACCCGTCGCGACTTTCTTAACGGCACAGCGCTGACCATTGCCACGGGGCTCACCCCCGCGGCGCGGCTTGGCGCGCAGCCTGCGCCGTATCCGCCGGCGCTCACCGGGCTCCGCGGCCAGCACTTAGGATCGTTCGAGGCAGCGCATGCGCTCGCCCGTGAAGGCCGCCGCTATGCTGTCGAAAGCGCCGCGATCGACGAGAGCTACGACCTCGTGGTGGTGGGCGCCGGCATCAGCGGGCTTGCGGCGGCTTGGTACTACCGCCGGGCGCGGCCCCAGGCCCGCATCCTGGTTCTCGACAACCACGACGATTTCGGCGGCCAGGCCAAGCGCAACGAGTTCACGCTCGATGGCCGCCGCATCATCGGCTATGGCGGCAGCCAGTCGCTGCAATCGCCGAACTCGCTCTATAGCACCGTCGCCAAGAGCTTTCTCCGCGATCTCGGCATCGACATCAAAAGGTTCGAGACGGCGTTCGACCGTGAGTTCTATCCTTCGCTCGGGCTGTCGCGCGGGACGTTCTTCAACCGCGAAGCGTTCGGCCGCGATGTGCTGGTGACCGGGGAGCCGGCGCGGGCCAATGCCGACGAGTATGCCCGCCGCAATGCCAGGACGCTGCAGGCGTTCGTCGCCGATTTTCCGGTTTCGCCGGAAAGCAGGGCGCAGATCCTTGCACTTTATGCCGGCGCCACCGACCCGCTGGCCGGCAAGTCAAGCGCCGAGAAACGAGCGATTCTGAAAGCCACCAGCTATCGCGACTACCTGATCAAGTTCTGCGGGTGCAGCGAGGAGGCCGCCAACTGCTTTCAGGGACGCCCGCTCGGATTCTATGGCCTTGGCAGCGACGCGGTGCCGGCGGCTGACGCACGCGATCTCGGCTATCCGGGCTTTGCCGGCCTCAACCTGCCGGGTGGCGCCAACTCGGCCTGGAGCGAGCCCTATATCTACCACTTCCCGGACGGCAACGCGGCGCTGCCGCGCATGCTGGTCCGCTCGCTCATTCCCGCCGTCGCACCGGGCAGCACGATGGAAGACGTGGTCGAGGCGCCGTTCGACTACGCGCGGCTCGACCAGGACGGAGAGGCGGTTCACGTGCGCCTGCAATCGACCTGCGTGAACGTCGCGCAGGCCGGTGACAGCGTGCGCGTTGCTTACGTTCGCGATGGTGCGTTGCGTCGGGCCGAAGCGCGCCATGTCGTGCTCGCCTGCTTCCACATGATGATCCCGCACATCATGCCGGAACTGCCCGCGCCGCAGCGCGCCGCGCTTGCCGGGAACGTCAAGACCCCGATCTGCTATACTAATGTGCTGATCCGCAATTGGCGTGCCTTCGCCAACCTCAAGGTTCAGTCGATCCACGCGCCGATGGGCTTCCACCATCAGGTGTCGCTCGACTTCCCGGTCAGTCTCGGCGGCTACAGGCATCCGCGCGATCCGTCCGAACCGATGCTGCTGCATCTGGTCCACGTGCCCGGCGCGCCGAACCAGGGGCTCGATGCACGCGCCCAGTTCCGTATCGGGCAAGGCAAGCTCTACGCGATGACTTTTGCGGATTTTGAGGCGCGCATTCGCGACGATCTCGATCGGATGCTCGGGCCGGGCGGCTTCAACAGCGGGCGCGATATCGTGGCGATCACCGTCAACCGCTGGCCGCATGGCTACAGCTACGTGGCCAATACGCTGTTCGATCCGGAAGACTACGACGATACGGTGCTCAAGTTGGCCCGGCGGCGATCCGGCAATGTCGCGATCGCCAATACCGACTCGGGCGGCGACGCCTGGGTGCATTTCGCGATCGATCAGGCGGAACGGGCGGTGAAGGAGCTGACGGGCTGATCGGCACGACTTACCGCCAATGACCCAGCAGGGGGCGGAACGAGTCGATTTCCGACACCATGAAATCGAACAAGGCCTGCACGCGCGGGACGTCGCGCAGGTCGGGATGCACCAGCAGATAGACGTGCGACATCGATTCCGGCACCGGGTCGAACACGCGGACCAGGTCTTCTTCCATATCGCCGACCTGCAGCGGCAAGGGCCCTATTCCGACGCCGGATTTCACGCTCAGCAGCATGCCGATCACGTGGTTGCAGCGCGCGGTCACGACCGGGTTGGGCACCAGCGAGCGAAACCATTTCGAGGCATGAATATTCTCCAGCGCGCCATCGAATACGATCATGGCATGGCGGTTGAGGTCGGTGGCGCCGTCCACGCGGCCATGGCGTCCGACATACGACCGGCTTGCATAGAGCGCCCATGGCGTGTCGGCGAGCTTCCTGCTGATGAGCGCGCTGTCCTTGCTTTCGCCGGCGCGCAAGGCGATGTCGGCCTCGCCCTTCGCGAGATCGAGGAACTGATCCGAGATCAGCAGGTCGACGCGCACGGAAGGGTAACGCGTGTGAAATACATCGAGCATCCGCGGGATGAAGCGGTACGCCATTCCCTCCGAGCATGTCAGGCGCACCGTGCCGCTCGGGGCGGTGTCGGTCGAAGCGATCTTGCGGTCGAAGCAGGTGATCGCGGTTTCCACGGCTTCGGCATGCGGGCGTAACTCTTCGCCGAAGGTGGTGAGCCGGTAGCCGACCGGCAGGCGCTCGACGAGTTTGCGGCCGACCGCCTCTTCCAGTGCGGCCATCCGGCGCTGCACCGTGGATTGGTTGACCCCCAGGTCCTTGGCCGCCGAGATCGTCGAGCCGGTGCGGGCGATGGCGAGAAAATAGCGAAGATCGTTCCAGTCGTAACTTGTCATCTGCAGCTTTGCGGCCGCGTCCGGCAAAAACGCGGCTGCCGTTCCCCCGATTGTCCCGTCTATATCCGTCGCCGGGAAGGCATCCTACGACGGAGACAGCTATGTCTTGTTTGAACTTGGATCATGCCACACGGCCGGCTGCCAAGGCCACGATTGCGTGGGGCATGGGATTTGCGATGTTTCTCAGCGCGGCTTATGCGCTGGTCATTCTTCTCGCGGTCGGATTCTGGCGCGCGGAAGCAGCGGGCCACGACCAGATCCAGCGCGGCAAATATCTCGTGACGCTCGGGCTTTGCACCGATTGTCACACGCCCGGCTATTTCTTCGGAAAGCCTGATGCGGCCCGTTTTCTAGGCGGCTCGGAAGTCGGCTTCGAAATTCCGGGACTCGGCGTGTTCCATGGCCCGAACCTCACCCCGGACAAGGAGACTGGGCTGGGGCACTGGAGCGCGGACGATATCGTCCGGGCGATCCAGACCGGAGCGCGTCCCGACGGCCGGGTTCTCGCGCCGATCATGCCTTGGCACGCGTTTGCCCAACTGACCGGCGATGATGCGCAGGCCGTAGCGGCCTTCCTCAAGAGCCTGCCGCCGGTGGCCAACAAGGTGCCGGGGCCGTTCGGTCCGGCCGATACGCCCACGTCGTTTGTGTTCAAGGTCGTGGCGCCGCCGCCGACGCAGTAGGCGGCGATTAAAGCGAAAGGGCCCGGCTTTTGGCCGGGCCCTTCGCATTTTGCCTTTGGGGCAGGCTTACATCATGCCGCCCATTCCGCCCATGCCGCCGCCCGGCATCGCCGGAGCCGAACTATCCTTCGGCACTTCAGCGACCATCGCCTCGGTCGTGACGAGCAGGCCCGCGACCGAAGCCGCGTCCTGCAGCGCACGCCGCACGACCTTGGCCGGGTCGACGATGCCCTTCTCGATCAGGTCGACATACTCGTCGTTCGCAGCGTCGAAGCCGAAGGTCTCGGACTTCGACTCCATGATCTTGCCGACCACGATCGAGCCCTCGACGCCGGCGTTTTCCGCGATCTGGCGGATCGGCGCTTCGATGGCGCGCAGCACGATGTTGATGCCGGCCTGGATGTCCGCGTTGTCGTTGGTCAGCTTGCCGACCGCCTTCTTGGCGCGAAGCAGAGCCGTGCCGCCGCCCGGAACGATGCCCTCTTCCACCGCAGCGCGGGTGGCGTTGAGCGCGTCCTCGACGCGGTCCTTCTTCTCCTTGACCTCGACTTCGGTCGCGCCGCCGACCTTGATCACGGCCACGCCGCCCGCGAGCTTGGCCAGGCGCTCCTGGAGCTTCTCACGGTCGTAGTCCGAGGTGGTCTCCTCGATCTGCGCCTTGATCTGCTGAACGCGGCCTTCGATGTCCTTCTTCTTGCCGGCGCCGTCGACGATCGTGGTCTTTTCCTTTTCGATCACGACCTTCTTGGCGCGGCCGAGCATCTGCAGCGTGACGTTCTCGAGCTTGATGCCGAGGTCTTCCGAGATGAGCTGGCCGCCGGTGAGGATCGCGATGTCCTCGAGCATCGCCTTGCGGCGGTCGCCGAAGCCCGGAGCCTTCACCGCCGCGATCTTCAGACCGCCGCGCAGCTTGTTGACGACCAGCGTGGCGATCGCCTCGCCCTCGACGTCCTCGGAGATGATCACCAGCGGCTTGCTGGTCTGCACCACCGCCTCGAGCAGCGGCAGCATGGTCTGCAGGCCCGAGAGCTTCTTCTCGTGCAGGAGGATGTAGACGTCCTCGAGCTCCGCGATCATCTTCTCGGCATTGGTGATGAAGTAGGGCGAGATGTAGCCGCGGTCGAACTGCATGCCCTCGACGATCTCGACCTCGGTGTCGAGCGACTTGGCTTCCTCGACCGTGATGACGCCTTCGTTGCCGACCTTCTGCATCGCGTCGGCGATCATCTTGCCGATCTGCTTGTCGCCGTTCGACGAGATGGTGCCGACCTGCGCGACTTCGGCGGACGAACTGACCTTCTTGGCGCGCTTCTCGACGTCCTTGAGGACGGCGGCGACGGCGATGTCGATGCCGCGCTTGAGGTCCATCGGGTTCATGCCGGCGGCGACCGACTTGGCGCCTTCCCGGACGATGGCTGCGGCCAGCACGGTCGCGGTGGTGGTGCCGTCACCGGCGTTGTCGTTGGTCTTCTGGGCGACTTCGCGCACCATCTGCGCGCCCATGTTCTCGAACTTGTCCTCGAGTTCGATCTCCTTGGCGACGGTCACGCCGTCCTTGGTGATGCGGGGCGCGCCGAACGACTTGTCGATCACCACGTTGCGGCCCTTGGGACCGAGCGTGACCTTGACGGCGTTGGCGAGGGTCTCCACGCCGCGCAGCATGCGGTCGCGCGCGTCGGTGGAGAAACGGACGTCTTTGGCGGACATTTCAATTCACTCCTGAAAAAACTCTGGATGGGTTGGTTTGGATTGGAGTCAGGCGATCACGCCCATGATGTCGGACTCCTTCATGATCAGGAGGTCCTCGCCGTCGAGCTTCACTTCGGTGCCCGACCACTTGCCGAACAGCACCCGATCGCCGGCCTTCAGATCCATCGGGATCAGCTTGCCGTTCTCGTCGCGGCCGCCGGGGCCCACGGCGACGATTTCGCCCTGCGAAGGCTTCTCCTGCGCGGTGTCGGGGATGATGATGCCGCCGGCGGATTTCGCCTCGGCGTCGATGCGCTTGACGACCACCCGGTCGTGCAGGGGACGGAACTTGAGCTTGGCCATGCTTTCCTCGTCGGCGCGTGAGCGCGGTGTTGAGAAGAAAAATCTTGTTTTGAGAAGCACTTAGCACTCCAATGAAAGAGTGCCAGATGCCGCGTTCGGAAATAGGGTTTTGACGCGGGGGTGTCAAGCCAAACCGCCCCATTCGTTAAGGAAGGCAGGCGGTTGGTTAACGCTGCGCGGAGCCGGTTGGGCGGATGCGGCCGGAGCGGTTACACTGGTCCATCGGCGGTGGGGCCGATTAGAATCTGGTTAAATTTGTGTGGGTTAGAATGGACGACCGAAGCCGGGCGGACGGCTGCTGCCCCCAATGCAGCAATGCTGCGCCGTCGCCGATCCGATGTAGAGCAGGGACCTCGTATGCGTAACCACCCTCGATTTCTCCCCATCGCGGCCTTTGCCGTCCTCGCCGCGGGCCTGGTGCTCGGCGGATGCAGCGGCATGAGCCTGCCGAGCTTTAGCGGCAGCGGTTCGGAGCCTGCGCCGCCTCCTGGCGCAGCTTCAGTCCCGTCCAAATACGCTCCGGAAGAGCTGATCGGCCGCTGGGGCTACACGTCCTATCAGAACGAGGCCGACCGGGCCCGCACGGTCAACACCGCGCGGGGCCTGTGCCGCAATCCCTACGTCATCGCGCGAGGCCCGAGCGGCGGCGTGATGATGCACCTCGCCGACCAGCGCCAGCCGAGCGAATTGCGCCTGAAAGGCAGTTCCGACGGCAAAAACTACATCGGTCCGGATGGCCCTGCCGGCGGCGAGCAGGACCGCGAAATCGTCTCGTTTGATGGGCGTGTGCTGATCGCCCGCTATGTCGATTCCGACGCCGCCAACCGTTACGGCAACCAGGTCTACGTGCGTTGCGCGGCGAGCGGCCGGGGCTGAGTTGTCCAAGACTGCGGTCACCATCTGGCACAACCCCAAGTGCGGGACTTCGCGCAAGGTCCTGGCCGCGATCCGCGCCAGGGGCATCGAGCCCGACGTCGTCGAGTACCTCAAGGACCCGCCCGGCGCGGCCGAAATCCGCTCTGCGCTCAAGGAGATGGGGATAGGACCGAGGGAACTCTTGCGCCGGCGCGGCACACCCTATGATGATCTCGGCCTCGGCAAGCCCAAATGGACCGACGCCGACCTGATCGCCGCGATGGCCAAGCATCCGCTCCTGATCGAGCGGCCCGTGGTGCGGACCCGCAAGGGAACGCGGCTGTGCCGGCCGCCGGACAGGCTCGACGAAATTCTCTGACGCCCCGGCGTCGTCCCCGCGTGCTTGCCACAACCTGAGCCTGATGCGAGGCGGGTCATGCTGCGTTGGTTTCATGCGTTGATGCCGAAGGAGGAACGCTTCTTCGATTTGTTCGCGCAGCATTCGACGGCGGTGGTGGCCGGCGCCGTGGCGCTCCGCGCGATGCTCGAAGGCGGTGACGCCATCGATCGCAACTACCAGATCGTGATGGACCGCGAGCACGACGCCGACGATGTCACCCGCGAGGTGCTGATCGCCGTGCGCCGCACCTTCATCACGCCGTTCGACCGCGGCAACATCCGCGACCTCATCACCTCGATGGACAACTCCATCGATCAGATGCAGAAGACCGCCAAATCGGTTCGTCTCTTCGACGTAACGTCCTTTACCCCGCATATGAAGAACATGGCGGACGCCATTCTCCAATGCGCGCAACTGGTGCAGGAAGGCATCCCGCTTCTGAAGTCGATCAGCGTTGAAGCCGCTCACATCAGCGACATCACCGCGAAGATTTCGGCCCTGGAGGGCCGCGCCGACGAGATGCACGATCAGGGCATGCGCGAGCTCTATCTGGCCAACGCATCGGGCGGAAACGGTCTGGCGTTCTTCGTTGGCAACGAGGTCTACGATCATCTGGAGAAGGTGGTCGACCGCTTCGACGACGTCGCCAATGTGATGCACGGCATCGTTATCGAGCACGTGTAGGTCAGGGGACCGCGAACGCGATGGATGTCGGGCTCGCATTCCCGCTGCTGGTGGCGCTGGTGCTCGTCGCGCTGGCGTTCGACTTTCTCAACGGGCTGCACGACGCGGCCAATTCCATCGCCACCATCGTTTCGACGCGCGTGCTGCGTCCGCAGTATGCCGTCGCCTGGGCCGCGTTCTTCAACTTCATCGCGTTCCTGTTTTTCGGCCTGCATGTGGCCGAGACCATCGGCCGCGGCATCGTCGACACCGCGATCGTCGATCCACGCGTGATTTTCGGCGCGCTGATGGGTGCGATCAGCTGGAACCTGATCACCTGGTATTTCGGGATTCCGTCATCGAGCTCGCACGCGCTGATCGGCGGGCTGCTCGGCGCGGGCATCGCCAAGGGCGGCCTTGGCGTCATTGTCTGGAACGGCGTGATCAAGACGACAGCCGCGATCGTGGCCTCCCCGATGACCGGATTTTTCCTGGCGCTGCTACTGACGCTGATCGTGTCGTGGATCTTCGTGCGATCGATGCCGTTTGCCACCGACCGGCTGTTCCGTCACCTCCAGTTCGTGTCCGCCTCGTTTTATTCGCTCGGCCATGGCGGCAACGACGCGCAAAAGACCATGGGCATTATCGCGGTGCTGCTCTATTCGCAGGGCTATCTTGGCGGCGAATTCCACGTGCCGTTCTGGGTCGTGATCACCTGCCAGGCGATGATGGGGCTTGGCACCCTGGCCGGCGGCTGGCGCATCGTGAAGACCATGGGCTCGAAGATCACGAGTCTCACACCGATGCAGGGGTTCTGCGCCGAAACCGGCGGCTCGATCACCCTGTTCACGGCCACCTGGCTCGGGATTCCAGTGTCGACGACCCACACGATCACAGGCTGCATCGTCGGCGTCGGCGCGGCGAAGCGCGTGTCCGCGGTGCGCTGGGGTCTCGCCGCCAACATCGTCTATGCCTGGATCATCACCATCCCGGCTTCCGGCGTGATCGCGGCGTTGTGCTACCTCGCGGTGGGATTGATCGGTTGATCGACGGTCAAGGGCCGCGAAGAAAAAAGCCCCGGACTTGCGCCCGGGGCTTTGAGTTTTGCGGTGATGTGGTTTCTTAGAAACGGTAGTTCACTCCCGCCCGTAAAATGTTCATGCCGAGGTCGACGTTGGTCGCCGTGCCGCACGAGGCCGCGCTGCAGGTCGTGTCGCCGATGTCCGCATAGAGGTATTCGAGCTTGGCGGTCCAGCGGCCGGTGATGACGCCTTCGATGCCCGCGCCGACGGTCCAGCCGAGATTGGTGTCGCTCGATCCCGCGAAGCCGGAGCGGTTGGCGTCGATGTCGCCGAAGGCCAAGCCGCCGGTGAAGTAAGGCAGCCAGCGATCCCAGGAGTAGCCGACCCGGCCGCGCGCGGTGCCGAACCAGTTGTTCTTGGTTTCGCAGGTGAACCCGCCGCAGTTGACGGTGTCCTTGATGTTGGCCCAGGCCATGTCGCCTTCGAGACCGAACACCCACGGGCTGCCCATGGCCTGCCAGTTGTAGCCGGCGGTGCCGCCGATCATGCCGCCCGACGGGCTGTTGCTGACCGCGAGGCCGTCCCAGTCGGAACTGCCCCATGCGCCGCCGCCCTGGATGCCCAGATAGAAGCCGGTCCAGTTGTAGGCCGGGGCATAGGCTGCGGGCGCCTTGTACGGCATGCCGCGCGGAAGATCGGCAGCCTGTGCCGGGAGCGCCGCGCCGACAGCGAGTAGGCCGAGGACCGCAGCAAGAGAACGTTTCATCACATCACCCTCCAAATTTCAAAGTTAGCGCAAAGTATTCAGCGGGGATGCAAAGTCTAGTGCAGAAAAGACACATTGGTATTGTTAACAATTTCTTTATTCGGAAATCCGCATTTTTACTGGATTCTGCGCGAGGCAGCTTGAGATATACTATTTCTTTACCATAAAGATGGTCAAGAAATACTGAACAAATACTGCGTTCGCGGCACATCAAACGCATCGCCCCGGACGCCGTCCGGGGCGATGCGTTTGTCCGGAAGTGCGGGCAGCTTAGAACCGGAAGTTCAGGCCGGCGCGAACCAGATGCGAGCGGAAATCGGCGTTGGTCGCGGGCACGCAGGCGCCGCACGAGACGTCGCCGAGATCGACATAGAGATACTCGAGCTTCGCGGTCCAGTTGCCGGTGATCGCGCCTTCGATGCCCGCGCCGGCCGTCCAGCCGACATTGGTGTCGCTCGCGCTCGCAACGCCCGCCTGCGTCGCCTTCACTTCGCCGAATGCGGCGCCGCCGGTGATGTAGGGCATCCACCGGTCGAACGCCCAGCCAAGGCGGCCGCGCGCGGTGCCGAGCCAGGTGTTCTTGGTTTCGCAGCCGGTCGGGCACGCCGCACTGGTGAAGTCGCCCTTGATGTTGGCCCAGTCGATGTCGCCCTCGAGACCGAGCACCCACTGGCCGGACTGCCAGTTGTAGCCTGCGGTCACGCCGACCATGCCGCCCGAGAGGTCGGTGTCGTTGGCAAAGCCGCTCCAGTCGGAGCGGCCGAATGCGCCGCCGCCGTTCACGCCGAGATAGAAGCCGGTCCACGAATAGCCCGGCACGAACACCGGCGCCTTGGTCGGCGGCATCCCGCGCGGCAGATCGGCAGCCACGGCGTTTGTGGCGGCGAGACCGAGCAACCCGATTGTGGCGAAGAGAACACGACGCATACCCATCTCCCATTGCTTGACGCAACCCGCACGCCAACATCGTCGGATGCCAGTTGGTTCCTGTGTTTTCGAGTTCTCATCGGAGTTCTGGGCGACAGTGCGACGACGGTGTGTCAGTACAGGGCGCAATCGCGCGTGTGGCCTTGGCGTCACGTTTGGAACGCGCCAACACAAAAGCCCCGGAGTTTTCCGGGGCTTTGCTCGGCTGCTTTGCCACAATTCAGAAGCGATAGTTCACGCCAAGGCGCAGGATGCTCGACGAGATGCCGTGGTCGGCGCCGGTCAGATTGTACGATCGCTCGCCGAGATCGACATAGAGGTATTCGGCTTTGGCGCTCCAGTTCCCGGTGAGCGCAACTTCCATTCCGCCGCCGGCAGCCCAGCCGATCGTGGTGCGCGACTCTTCGATGCCGGTTGCGATGTTCTGTGCGCGCAGCGTTCCGTAGGCGAGGCCCACGGTGCCATAGAAGAGGATATTGTTCATCGCGTAGCCGGCGCGGGCGCGCAGCGTGCCGAACCACGGATTCGAGAATTTCCAGCCGGCGAATCGGTCGTCGGCGTCCGACATCTGCAGGTCGGTCTCGGCGCCGAACACGAATTGTCCGAGCTGCCAGTTGTAGCCGCCCTGGATGCCGCCCATGACGCCGGACGGATCGTTGCCGGCATTGCTGACCGAGCCCCACTGGTAACCGATGTTGGCGCCGAGGTAGGGGCCCTGCCAGAAATATCCGCGGGATGGTTGGCCATAGGGAGCAGGCTGGCCATACGGAACCAGATCGGCAGCGGCCGCGCCGCCCGATGCGAGCGCAAACGCTACCAGCGCTGCCGCGAAGACTGGCCTTGGCATTGTCACCTCCACAGACCCTGGCTTGAAGCGGTTTCTCCGCTTGCATGGGTCACGCGGATCGATCGCCGATTGGCTTGCCCTTCGTGGTGCGCGAACATGGTCGCGACCTTGGTGCGAAGATACCGGCCGAGCGGCGAAAGATGGGCGCGTGGTGAAGGATTTATCCGGCCTTTTAATTTAAGCGTTTGTGAATCGGTAATGGTGACACGGCCTTAACGCTAAGGAACCGTGTATTGGTCTGACCGGCGCTAGAAACTATTTTACCATGTCACAATTGGCGCCCAGATCGAGGAGCGAAGAACCGGCATGGCCGGCGGCGGCAAAGACATCGACCCGGCAACCGAACTGGCCGACGACGACGAAGAGCAGGCGCTGCCCGAGCGCGACGAACTGTCGCTCGAAGGGGCCGCGGGTTCGCTCGGCGCCGGCCGGGCGGTGCTGCTGCGTTACGCCAAGGTCGCGCCGTCTGCGCCCGGCGTCTATCGCATGCTCGATGCGGCGGGCGAGGTGCTCTATGTCGGCAAGGCCAAGAGCATCAGGAAGCGGTTTACATCCTACACGCGGCCGACCGGTCACGACACGCGCATCGAGCGGGTGATCGCCTCGACCGCGGCGGTGGAGTTCGTCACCACGGCGACCGAGACCGAGGCGCTGCTGCTCGAGGCCAACCTGATCAAGCGCCTGCGGCCGCGCTTCAATGTGCTGCTGCGCGACGACAAGTCGTTCCCCTATATCCTGATCACCGGCGATCACTGGGCACCGCAGATCCTCAAGCATCGCGGCGCGCGTTCGCGCAACGGCAGCTTTTTTGGGCCGTTTGCGTCGGTCTGGGCGGTGAACCGCACGATCACGGCGCTGCAGCGCGCGTTCTTGCTGCGCTCCTGCTCCGACGGCTTCTTCGAGAGCCGCACGAGGCCCTGCCTGTTGCACCAGATCAAGCGCTGCTCGGCGCCCTGCACGCAGGAGATCGATTTCGCGGGCTACGCGGAACTGGTGCGCGAGGCGAAGGCATTCCTCTCCGGCAAGAGCCAGGCGGTGCGCGACGAGCTTTCCGCCGAGATGGAGAAGGCGTCCGGCGAGCTCGATTTCGAGCGCGCGGCGATCTACCGCGACCGTCTGGCGGCACTGTCGGCGGTGCAATCGACGCAAGGCATCAATCCGCGCAGCACCGAGGAGGCCGATGTGTTCGCCATCCATCAGGATGGCGGCTTCAGCGGCATCGAGGTGTTCTTCTTCCGCACCGGGCAGAACTGGGGCAATCGCGCGTATTTTCCGCGCGCCGATCGCACACTCGAACCAGGCGAGGTGCTCGGCGCGTTCCTCGCGCAGTTCTATGACGACAAGCCTGCGCCCTCGCTCATTCTGTTGTCGCACGACGTTCCCGAACGCGAGCTGCTGGCCGAGGCGCTGAGCACCAAGACCGGCCGCCGCGTCGAGATATCGGTGCCGCAGCGGGGCGAGAAGAAGGAACTGGTCGCGCACGCGCTGGTCAATGCGCGCGAGGCGCTCGGCCGCAAGCTCGCCGACACCTCGTCGCAGCAGAAGCTGCTGAAGGGGCTCGCGGAGACGTTTGGATTGCCGCGGGTGCCGCAACGCATCGAGGTCTACGACAACAGCCACATCCAGGGCTCGAATGCGGTCGGCGCGATGATCGTTGCCGGGCCGGAAGGCTTCCGGAAGAACCAGTATCGCAAGTTCAACATCCGCTCGGCCGAGCTCGCGCCGGGCGACGACTTCGGCATGATGCGCGAGATGCTGGAGCGGCGGTTCAAGCGGCTGATGACGGAAGCACCGCGCGCGCTGGCGTCGGCCGATCCCACCGAAGCGATTCAGATAGCGTCGATCTCAGGTGACATGCCCTTGGGTGATTTGCCGCCGCCCGCGGACGGCGGCGAGGACGATCGCGAGTTGCCTTGGCCGGACCTGCTGCTGATCGACGGCGGCCAGGGCCAGCTCAACGCCGCACGCGAGACGCTCACCGCGCTGGGCGTCACCGATGTGCCGATGATCGGGGTCGCCAAGGGGCCGGATCGCGATGCCGGCAACGAGACCTTCTATCTGACGGACAAGCCCGCGGTGAAGCTGCCGCCGCGCGACCCGCTGCTCTATTTCATCCAGCGGATGCGCGACGAGGCGCACCGGTTTGCGATCGGCTCGCACCGCGCACGGCGCAAGAAGGACATCCGCGAGGCCGGACTTCAGGAAATTCCCGGCATCGGCCCGACCCGCAAGCGCGCGCTGCTGCATCACTTCGGCACCCTCAAGGCCATCGAGCGTGCGTCGCTGGCCGATCTGTCACAGGTGCCCGGCATCAATGAAGAGACGGCGCGCAAGATCCACGATTTCTTCCACGAGCGCACGGCCTGATCGCATAGCGGTTTTGCTGGACGCCGCGACCGTAACGCGGTCGAATGGCGAAGATAGCACTTCGTTGCGGTGAGGGGACTTCAATGCTCGATTTCGTGATCCGCAACGCCCGTGTGCCGGGGGCTGCGAACGGCGGCAACGTCGATATCGGGTTTTCCAAGGGCAGGATCGCCGCAATCGAGCCGAAGCTTGTGGCGGACTCGCCGTCCTACGACGCGCAGGGCTGCCTGTGCTGCGGCGGGCTGGTGGAAACGCATATCCATCTCGACAAATCGCGCATCATCGATCGCTGCACGCCGGAGCCGAGCCGCAGCGATCCCAATCACATGAAGCGCGTGCAGTCGGTGAAATCCACCTTCACTGTCGAGGACATCTACAACCGCGCCAAGGTCACGCTGGAGAACTGCATCAAGCAGGGGACGACACGCATCCGCACTCACGCCGAGATCGATCCGCCGGTCGGCACCAAGGTGATCGAGGCCCTGACCATGCTTCAGAAGGAATATGCCTGGGCGGTCGATCTGGAGATTTGCGCCTTCGCCCAGGAAGGCCTCGCCAACCTGCCGGAGACCGACAAGGCGCTGGTTCAGGCGCTCAAGATGGGTGCGACCTCCATCGGCGGCGCGCCGAACTACGACACTGACCACCCCGCCCATATCCATCGGGTGTTCGAACTGGCGCGCGAGTACGACATCCACGTCGACCTGCACATCGATTCGGGGCACGACCCGGCGACCATGGACAACATGCTCGTGGCCGACCTTGCCGAGAAGTACAAATACGGCGGCCGGGTTGCGATGGGCCACATGACCAAGGTCGCGGCGCTGCCGCCGGCCAAACAGAAGGATATTGCCAGGCGGCTTGCCGACACCGGCGTGGCGGTCACGGTTCTGCCCGCAACCGATCTGTTCGTGCTGGCGCGCCACAAGGACTACGACGTTCCGCGCTGCATCACCGACGCCAACCTGTTCGCCGAGCAGGGCTGCAATTGTTCCATCTCGACCAACAATATTCTCAACCCATTCACGCCGTTCGGCGACTGCTCGCTCATTCGCATGGCCAATATGCACGCCAATGTGCTCCAGGTCGGGCAGCCGGACCGGCTGACGGAACTGTTCTCCATGATCAGCGACCGCTCGGCCCGCCTGATCAACGCCAAGGACTACGGCATCGAGGTCGGCAATCCGGCGGAAGTCGCCGTGATCGACGCCCGGTCGCCCGCCGAGGCGGTGGCCATCAACGCCCCGGTGCTGGCGGCATTCAAGCGCGGGCGGCAGACTGTGAGCCGCGCCAGGGCCGAACTGCTGCGGCCTTGATGACCGAAGGCCACCTTGCGGCAGTCCGGCATGGCTCCCATGTTCGCAACAGCGTCATGACACTGCCGTATCCACCCGCTTTTGTGTAACCGAGCCGTCGCTTCCGCCGGGCTTGGGCCGGCGGACCGAGTTCTGCAGTCCTGTGCACAGGTCGAAACAGAAAGCCGGTTCGGGGCACGGTTGTCTGTTCAGGCTGTTGCGATGGGCCTATTGTGGCAACGATCATGAATCCTGTTTCCAGCACGCCCCTGCCTGCGCGGCCGCTCGCGCTGCCGAACCTGCTGACCTATGCCCGTATCGCCGCGGTGCCGGTCGTGGTCGCGCTGATGTACTGGAACAGCATTCTCGACGGCGGGCTCTGGCTGCGCTGGGCGGCGCTCGCCGTGTTCATCGCGGCCGGCATTACCGACGTGCTGGACGGTTATTTCGCCCGCATGTACGGCCAGCAGTCGTCGCTCGGGCGGATGCTCGATCCGATCGCCGACAAGCTTCTGGTGTCCTCCTGCCTTCTCATGCTGGCTGCCGAAGAGACGATCCGCGGCTGGTCGCTGCTCGCCGCCGTCATCATCCTGTGCCGCGAGATCCTGGTGTCCGGCCTGCGCGAATATCTCGCCGAGCTGCGGGTGAGCATTCCGGTGTCGCGGCTCGCCAAATGGAAGACCACCTGGCAGCTCGTGGCGGTGGGCTTCCTGATCGCGGGAGACGCCGGCGATAAGTTCGCGTCCGGACTGATGAAGCAGGAGATATTGGTTATCACCAATATCGGCTTGGCGCTGCTCTGGCTGTCGGCGCTGGTGACGCTTTACACCGGCTGGGACTATATGCGCGCCGGCCTTCGTCATATGATCGACTGATGAAGCTGGTTTATTTCGCGTGGGTCCGCGAACGGGTCGGCAAGGCCGAGGAAGAACTCACCCCGCCGCCGTCCGTGAAAACCGTCGCCGAACTGGTGACCTGGCTCAAGGGCCGCGGCGAGGAGTACGCGCACGCGTTCGAGCATGCGAAATCGGTCCGCGCCGCGATCGACAAGAGCCACGTCAAGCCCGACGCGGCGATTGCGGGCGCCCGCGAGATCGCCTTCTTTCCGCCGATGACGGGTGGATGATGCAGACCACGGTGCGTCTCCAGCGCGAGGATTTTGACGCCGCCGCCGAGCAGGCGGTGCTGACGCGCGGCCGCACGGACATCGGCGCGGTTGTCACCTTCACGGGTATCTGCCGTGGCGCCGAATCCGGCGAGCCGATCGCGGCGTTGACCCTCGAACATTATCCCGGCATGGCTGAAGACGAGATCGGCCGGCATGTCGAGGAGGCGAAGTCCCGTTGGCCGCTTTTGGGCGTCACTGTCATCCATCGCTATGGGCGGATCGCGCCGGGGGAGAACATCGTTTTCGTCGCGACCACGTCCTCGCATCGCGAGGCGGCTTTTGCCGCCGCCGAGTTTCTCATGGACTATCTCAAGACGCGCGCGCCGTTCTGGAAGCAGGTCGAGAGCAAATCGGGCACGACCTGGGTCGACGCCAAGGGCGTCGACGATGCCGCTGCCGCGCGCTGGGACAAGGCTTCGGGCCGCGAAGCCGCGGAATAACCTCCGCCTTGCGCGGTTCACTATTTGATGAACTGAGGCGAGGGGACGACGCCATGATTCGTTTGATTGCGGCTTCGGTGCTTGCTGCGGCGGCTACGTTGACTTGCGTCGTTGCGGCTTTCGCCGACGACCGCGTGAGCTATTTTCCGGTCAAGCAGGGATCGCGCCCGCACGACGTGGCGCCCGGGCGCGATGGCGTCGTCTGGTACAGCGGCCAGGGTTCGGGCGTTCTCGGCCGCGTCGATCCGAAGACCGGCAAGGACGAGAACATCCCGATCGGTTCGGGCTCATCGCCGCATGGCGTGATCGTGGGACCGGACGGCTCGCCGTGGCTGACCGATGGCGGGCTGAATGCGAACGTCCGCTACGACCTGAAGACCAAGAAGTTCGACTACTTCATGCTGCCGCCGCATCTGCCGAACGCCAATCTCAACACCGGCGTGTTCGACCGGGACGGCATCTACTGGTTCACCGGCCAGAACGGTGTGCACGGCTATGTCAATCCGAAGACCGGCAAGCACGAAAGCTGGAAATCGCCGCGTCGCGGCACCTACGGTATCACCGTGACGCCCGCGAACGAAGTCTGGTATGTCGCGCTCGCCGGCGACCATCTTGGCAAGATCGACAAGGCGACTGGCCATGTCGACATCGTCGAACCGCACAAGAAGGGCGCCGGGCCGCGCCGCGTTTGGTCCGATTCCAAGGGTATCCTCTGGGTCAGCTTCTGGCATTCCGGCGAGGTGGGCCGCTACGACCCCGCGACCAGGACCTGGAAGACGTGGCTTCTGCCCGGCAACCCCGGCAGCGGCTGCTATTCGGTCCATGTCGACGAGCAGGACAAGGTCTGGCTGACCGACTTCATGACCAACGCCATCGTCCGGTTCGATCCGGCGACGGAGAAGTTCGAGAGATTCCCGAGCAGTCAGCGCGGCGCCCAGGTGCGGCAGATGCTGAGCCGGCCGGGCGAGGCATGGGGCGCGGAATCCGGCAACAGCCGGCTGGTGCTCGTTAAGTATTGATCCGTGCGTTGCTGGCAGTGGCGCCACGGGCTGTGATAATTTCGCGGCGATGCAGCCTGTGACCAACCGCCGAAACGTGCTGCGGCTTGTGGCCGGCTTGCCGCTCCTTGGCCTCGCCGGACCGGCATTCGCCGCGCGGCCGGCGCTGATCGAGCGCCTGATGACGCAGGCGCAGCCGCTGCCGCGCGTTTCCGAGCGGATCGATTTCATCTCCGGCAAGCTCGTCGGCATCCGCTATCAGGCGAACACGCTGGTCGGTAGTCCGCGGGAGCCCGAGAAATTCGTCGTCCGCGACGACGCGTTCGATTGCGTCACCTTCTGCGAGGTGGTGCTGGCCGCCGCCATCGCGGCAAGCTTTGCCGAGTTCGAGCCGGTGCTGCGCCGCATCCGCTACGAGCACGGCAAGGTGCAGTATGACGCGCGAAACCACTATTTCGCCGAATGGTGCCAGCGCAACATCGACAATGGCATCTGCCGTCCGGTGACAATCGAGCCGTCGGTGAAGTACGACAAGACGCTCACCTGGCATCAGGAGTTCCGCCCCCGGCGGGTTTCCATACTGGCCGTCAGCAGATCGACGATGATGAACAACGCGAAGCTGCTGGCGCCGGGAGATATTGTCGGCTTCACGTCCGGGCGGCCCGGTCTCGACTACTATCACACCGGCTTTGTCGCATTCGGCAGGAACGGCGAAGTTCTCCTGCGCAACGCCTCGCGGAGCCGCGGCCGCGTGCTCGACGAGACGATGACCGCGTTCGCCGCCGCCAATCCGGTGCAGTATGTCACCCTGTTGCGCGCGGCGGACACCGCGCCGGTCGCGGAGCGCCGTTGAAGAAGCGCAGGGCAAAGGCGCGGCGGAGGGCGGCTTCGCGGCAAACGAAGCCGGTGACGGTTTCGGTCCTGATTCAGTCCGTCACGGCGCACTTGAAGCGGGCCAAACTTGTCTTCGCGCATGGCACCACGGATCCCGCGGTGGAAGCCGCGTTCATCGTCGGCGAAACGCTCGGCATTCACCCGGATTACGTGGCTGCGCGAGCCGCCAAGCCGGCAACGGCCGCACAGCAGAAGAAAATCCGCGGCCTGGTGGAGCGGCGCATCCGCACGCGGCAGCCCGCGGCCTATCTGCTCAAGCGCATCTACATGCTCGGCGTGCCGTTCTCGATCGACAGGCGGGCCATCGTGCCGCGGTCGTTCCTCGGCGAGGTCTTCGCCGGGGAGCTTTTTGCGGGCGAAGAGTTCTCGCTGGTGCGCGATGCCAACGCGGTGGGACGGGTTCTCGATCTTTGCACCGGGTCCGGGTGCCTCGCAATTCTCGCGGCAATGCGGTTCGCGAACGCCATGGTGGATGCGGTCGAGCTTTCCAAAGATGCGCTGCAGGTCGCAAAGAGCAATGTCGCACAGCACAAGATGAAAAGCCGGGTCCGGTTGCTGCAGGGCGACCTGTTCGCGCCGGTTGAAGGCCGGCGCTACGACCTGATCGTGTCCAATCCGCCCTATGTGGACGCCAAAGGCATGAAGCGCCTGCCTCCGGAGTGCCGGCATGAGCCGGCGATGGCGTTCGACGGCGGTGCGGACGGGCTCGCGACTGTCCGGCAAATCATCGACCAGGCCGGGGCGCACCTCAATAAAGGCGGCGGGCTCCTATGCGAGATCGGCCGCGGGCGCGCTCCGCTGGAGCGCGCCTATCCTGGCCTGAAATTCCTCTGGCTCGACACTGAAGCGAGCAGCGGCGAGGTGTTCTGGCTCGATGCCGCGCAGCTTCGCTGACGGCGCCCGCCGGCCAACTCCGGATCAGGCGGCCGCGGCTTTGCCCTTGGGCTGCACTTCCGCGGTGTAATCGTCCATCAGCTGCTTGGTGATGGCAGCCGGGGTGAACGTCCACTGCGCGATCTCCGACACGGCGGTGACCTCCGCCGCGGTGCCGGTGATGAAGCACTCCGAGAACGACGAAAGCTCATCCGGCATGATGCGGCGCTCGATCACTTCGATGCCGCGCTTCTTGGCCAGCATGATCGCGGTCGCCCGGGTGATGCCGGCCAGGAAGCAGTCGGCGATCGGCGTGTGGATCTTGCCGTCCTTGATGAAGAAGATGTTGGCGCCGGTGCATTCGGCGACGCGGCCCTGCCAGTCCAGCATCATCGCGTCGGCATAGCCCTTGCGCTCGGCGCGGTGCTTGGAAACCGTGCAGATCATGTAGAGGCCGGCGGCCTTGGCGAGGCACGGCGCGGTTGCGGGATCGGGCCGGCGGTATTCGGCGAGATCGAGGCGGATGCCCTTCAGCCGCTGCACCGGGTCGAAATAGCTCGGCCATTCCCAGGTGGCGACCGCCAGGTGAATCTTGTTCTGCTGCGCCGACACGCCGAGCTGCTCCGAGCCGCGCCAGGCGATGGCGCGCACGTAAGCCTCTTTCTGGTTGTTGCGGTCGAGCACCTGGCGCTTGGCGGCGTCGATCTCGGCGACCGAATAGGGAATTTCGAAATCGAGGATGCTGGCGGAGCGCTTCAGCCGCTCGGAATGCTCGGTGCCCTTGTAGATCGTGCCGCCATAGGCCCGCTCGCCCTCGAACACGGCGCTGGCGTAGTGCAGCCCGTGGGTCAGGACGCTGACCTTGGACTCCGAGGTCGGCACGAGCTTGCCGTCGAACCAGATCAGGTCGGGACGTTGGTCGAATGGCACCGCCATAGGCTTCCTCCAAAAGCATGCGCGAATCGGCATGCGGACGGCGGGCTGGTCAATTCCGCCGGATTTCGCGGCCTCTTGCCGCTTTTGCGTCGCGACCCATCTGTCGATATGTTGCGGGCCGGACCATCAGAGCGCGCTTCCCGGGCCGGTTCAATGTCGAGCATCGAAGCCCGGTCGGCCGGTACGATCCTTTCGTCAAGGCGCGACTTTGGGTAACAATAAAACCGAAATATGTCAACATGGCTGACATAAATTTTTCCAGCCTTCCCGACCGTCCGGCAACCGGCGAGGCCGGCCAGAAGCCGCAGCCGGCCGAGCCGATCTGGGACATCATCGAGCTTCTGTTCTTCGCCTACCGCGATTTCGTCAGCGACCCCGACGACGTGCTGGCCCGTTTCAACTTCGGCCGGGCGCACCACCGGGTGCTGCACTTCGTCAATCGCCATCCGGGGATGAAGGTGGCCGACCTGCTCGACGTGCTGAAGATCACCAAGCAGTCGCTCGGCCGCGTGCTCAAGCAACTGGTCGACGACGGCTATGTGGTGCAGAAGGAGGGCGAGAACGACCGCCGCCAGCGCCTCCTGTTCGTCACGCCGAAGGGCGAGCAACTCGCCATGAAGCTCGCCGGCCTGCAGACCGAGCGGATCGCTCGCGCGCTCGGCGAGTTCGGCCCGAACGCGCACGAGGCGGCGCGGCGCTTTCTCACCGCCATGATCGACGCCGACGGCCGCGACGGCGTGCAGAAGCTGATCGCCCGCGCCGACCGGGCCCGGCGGCCACGGCCCTGACTTGCAAGAGGTGACGATGGCTGCGGTGCCGGTCCCCATCCCGCCTGCCGACGACGCTCCGCATCTGCTGGTGGTCGACGACGACCGGCGGATTCGCGACCTGCTTTCGCGCTTTCTCTCGACCGAAGGCTACCGCATCAGCACCGCCGACAGCGCGGCGATGGCGCGCGCCAAGCTGTCGAGCCTCAGCTTCGATCTGCTGATCCTCGACGTGATGATGCCCGGCGAGACCGGCTTCGAGTTTGCCCGCGACATCCGCAAGACCTCCGGCGTGCCGATCCTGATGCTCACTGCCCGCGACGCCGCCGAAAGCCGCATCACCGGCCTCGAAATCGGCGCCGACGACTACGTCGCCAAGCCGTTCGAGCCGCGCGAACTGTCGCTTCGCATCGCCAACATCCTCAAGCGCGCCAAGCCGGCCGCAGCTCCGCCGCCGGAATCGCTGCGCTTCGGACCGTTCGTGTTTCATATCGGCCGCGCCGAATTGCGCCGCGGCGAGGAGGCCATTCGCCTCACCGACCGCGAGCGCGAGATGCTGACCGTGCTGGCTGCGACGCCGGGCGAGACCGTGCCGCGCGTGGCGCTTGCCGGCGGCGACGGTTCGGTAAACGAGCGCGCCGTTGATGTGCAGGTCAACCGGCTGCGCCGCAAGATTGAGAACGATCCGACCAATCCGCTGTTCGTGCAGACCGTGCGCGGGATCGGCTACCGGCTGGTGGCGTCGCCATGACCAGCCTCGACGTCGGCCTCGCACGTCTGCGTTCGGCGGCGTCCCGCGTCTCCGACGATTGGGGCCGCTTCAACACCTGGTTCAAGACCTGGCTGCCGAAGGGCCTCTATGCCCGCGCCCTGCTCATCATCATCGCGCCGATGGTGATCCTGCAATCGGTGGTCGCCTTCGTGTTCATGGAGCGGCACTGGAACCTGGTGACGCGCAACCTGTCCGCCGCGGTGGTCGGCGACGTCGCGGCGCTGGTCGACATGTCGCGGGTCTATCCGCAGGAGCCCGACAATGCGCGGCTGAAGCGGATCGCGCAGGATCGCATGGGGCTCACGGTCGATTTCCTGCCGCTGTCCGACATGCCGCCGCCGGGCCCGAAGCCGTTCTTCTCGCTGCTCGATCAGGCGCTGTCGCGGGAGTTGCGCAGGATCGGCCGGCCGTTCTGGATCGACACCGTAGGCCGCTCGAACCTGGTCGAGATCCGCATCCAGCTCGACAACGCCGTGATGCGCGTGTTCGCGCGCAGAAGCGCCGCCTACGCATCGAACTCCGAGATCTTCCTCCTGTGGATGGTCGGCACCTCGCTGGTGCTGCTCGCGGTCGCGATCGGTTTTCTACGCAACCAGATCCGGCCGATCCTGCGGCTCGCCGACGCCGCCGAAAGCTTCGGCAAGGGCCGCGAGGCGCCCGACTTCAAGCCACGCGGCGCGCGCGAGGTGCGGCAGGCGGCGCAGGCCTTCATCGAGATGAAGACGCGCATCGAGCGCGCCATCGAGCAGCGCACGACCATGCTCGCAGGCGTCTCGCACGACCTGCGCACCATCCTCACCCGCTTCAAGCTCGAGCTGGCGCTCCTGGGCGACAGTCCCGAGGTCGAGGCGATGAAGAAGGACGTCGACGAGATGGGCCGCATGCTCGAAGCCTATCTGGCGTTCGCGCGCGGTGACACCGGCGAGCAGGCCGCGCCGACCGACATGGCCGAATTCCTCGGCGAATTGAAAGTCGATGCCGAGCGCAACGGCCACCGCACCAACGTGACGTTCCATGGCTATCCGATCGTTACGGTGAAGCCTGCGGCGTTCAAGCGCTGCCTCGCCAATCTGGTTTCCAACGCGGCGCGCTTCGCCGACACCATCGACATCATCGGTCATCGCGACCATCGCTATCTCACCGTGACGGTCGACGACGACGGGCCGGGCATTCCGGCGAACATGCGCGAGGACGTGTTCAAGCCGTTCCTGCGGCTCGACGATGCGCGCAACCAGGACGAGGGCGGCACCGGGTCTCGGCCTTGCGATTGCCCGCGACATCGCGCGCTCGCATGGCGGCGACATCTCGCTCGATGCGAGCCCGCTCGGGGGCTTGCGTGCACGGGTGCGCGTGCCGGTGTAAGCCACCTTTCGGCCAAAGGAACCGATCATGCCGAAGCCGATCCTGAATGTGGCCGACGTCGAACTGCGCCGGATCGGCCACGGCGCCGATGCGCTCAGGAGCAGGAACGCGCCGGAGCCGTTTCAGGCGCACATCGGCGAGATCGGCCGGCGCATCGGCGCGCGCAAGCTCGGCTACAACCTCACCGTGGTTCCGCCGGGCCACCGCGCCTGGCCGTTCCACAGCCATCGCGTCAACGAGGAGATGTTCTTCGTTCTCGAAGGCGAGGGCGAGGTGCGGATCGGCCAGGAGACGTTTGCCATCCGCAAGGGCGACGTCATCGCGCACCCGCCGGGCGACGCCGGCACCGCGCACCAGATCGTCAACACGTCGAACGCCGAGCTGAAGTATCTCGCCATCAGCACCATGGAAACGCCGGAAATCTGCGACTATCCGGATTCCGGAAAGTTCGCGTTGATGAACGTCGAGCCGGGCGCCGACGGCAAGCCCCGCTTCTGGCGCCACGCCGCGCGCGAAAAGGACGGCATCGACTACTGGGACGGCGAATAGGTCAGACCGCGACGCGGTCGTCCTCGTCGCGGCCGCGCCGGCTCGACCGCCGCGCATTCCGCATCCGATCGCGGAACGCGCAGGCCGCTTCCGGAATCCGGCACAGTTCGTCGAGCATTCCCGCAAAGCGCTGGCCGCGCGCGAGCTGATTGTCGAGGGCCGCGAGCGTGCGGGTCTGGTCATCGTCGTCATCGACCCAGGTCCGCATGACGTTGGCGAACAGCAGCGCCATGCCCTGCGCCCGCACCATGCCCTTGGGACCCGATGCGCCGATGCCGGCAGCCGTCAGCATCCATTGCTGCGAGCGCACCGTCATGGCGTTGAGCGCGAGCGCCAGCGGCGGGTCGCGCCGCGCCGAGCGCATCAGCGAGCGCACCGCCTCCTTGTGCGGCGCGAGCAGCTCGAGCCGGCGCATCAGCACGTCGAACAGGCGCTCGCGCGGGTCTTCTTCGTCCATGTCGGGATCGCTGCCGGCGAGCACCTGCCGGTCGAGTTCCTTCACGTGCGCGGCGAGGATCGAAAGCGGCGACGCGAACTCGCCGCGCAGATCGGCGAGCGACACGCCGGCGCGCTCGGCGATTTCGGCAAGGCCAATCGTCTCGATCGATTTTTCGGCCAGGAGCGCCATGAAGGCGGCGACGATCTTTTCGCGCGGGGTGCCGGCGGCGGGCGGCGTGGAGCGGGACGATGTGCGGCGGGCTTTGGAACGGGTGGCTTTGCGGGCCATGACGCGCCTCCTGATACGATCCCCGTCCGGTAATCTAGTGCCGCCAGAGGTGCTCCGGCTAGCCCGCCAACTCCTTGCCGCGACGCGCCGCCGCAGCGACCGCCCGGGTCATCAGCGGCGGAACGCCGTCCGCGCCCATCAGCACCTCGAGGGCCGCGGCGGTGGTGCCGCCGGGCGATGTCACGTTCTGCCGCAATGTGGCGGCGGGAAGCGGCGATTGATTGAGCAATTCGCCGGAGCCCGACACGGTCTCGCGCGCAAGCTTCTCGGCCAGCGCGCGCGGCAGGCCGGCGGCCTCGCCCGCCTGCGCCATCGCTTCGGCGAGCAGGAACACATAGGCCGGACCGGAACCGGACACCGCGGTGACCGCATCCATCAGCCCCTCGTCAGGCGTCCATTCGACCGATCCGGTGGCGGCGAGGAGACCGTGCGCAAGCTTCTTTGCAGCAGCGTTCATGCGCGCATTGCCGACGCCGACGGTGATGCCGCGGCCGATCGCGGCCGGCGTATTGGGCATGGCGCGGACCACAGTCGATTTCGGGAAATGCTTTTCGAGGAAGCCGAGCGTGCGGCCGGCCATGATCGAGACCACGACGGTCCTGGGGCCGGCCAGCGGAGCGAGCGGCGGCAAAGCCTCGGGCGCCGTCTGCGGCTTCACCGCGAGCACCATTGCGGCGGCGGTGCCGATGTCGCCTTTGGGATTGATGCGGACGCCGCGCCGGGCGAGCGCCTTGATCGCCTTCGACGGCTGCGGGTCGAGCACGACTACCTTTTTGGGCGGCAGCTTGCGGGCCAGCCAGCCTTCCAGCATGGCACCGCCCATCTTGCCGGCCCCGACCAGCACCAGCGTGCCGGGAATGGAGGCGAGGGAGGATATGGGCTTTGCGGATTTCGCCATGGCAACCTCGGATGTCATCGCCCGGCAGGTGGGCGATCCGGCAAAATGGATGCCCCGCTTTCGCGGGGCATGACAAGTCGAATTGTTGGTGGCGTTGAGACTAGGCCTCGCCCGAGGTCTCGAACATCGCCGCGTCCAGCGCGGCGCGGGCCGGCTTGCCCGCCCAGACCACGAATTGGAAGGCCGGGAAGTAGCCCTCGCAGGATTCCAGCGCGCTGGAGAGCATCGCCTGGCACTGCTGGCTGGTCGCTTCGACGCCACCGGCCAGCACCAGCGCATGGCGGAACATGATCATGCCGTCCTTGGTCCAGAGATCGAAGTGGCCGATCCAGAGCTGCTCGTTGACCAGCGCGATCAGTTGCTGGACTTCGCTCTTGCGGCGCTCCGGCACCTTGAGGTCGAACGCGCAGGCCAGATGCAGCGCCTCGATGTCGTACATCCACGTGAACGACACCTGGTAGTCGCTCCAGCGCCCGCCGACCAGCATGGTGATCTCGTCGTCGCCCGCGCGCTCGAACGACCAGTCGTTGATCGAAGCGATGCGCTCGACCACGTCGAGCGGATTCGTGCGGGGTTGTTCGGGTAGCTGAAGCGGCATGCCGTTTCCTGTCAGTCGCTTGGAAGTGCGCTGGCGAATGCCAACTGCACGGGCACGCGACGCAATACGGCACGCGAAGCCGAAACAACGATTCAGTGGTGACGCAAGGCCCCCGAACTCCGGCCGATTGACTCGACCGGCGCGAATCACTTGCACAACCGAATATACGCAGTTCGAGTCGGCTCGCAATCTTGCCTGAGGCGAACGAAGTCGTTGAAGAGTTCGGCTCAATTCACAGGCACTCCGAGAACCGGCATGCATCATTGGTTCTCGCGGTGTCGCGCAACCGATTGTGAATGTGGATAATTTGTTAATCGAACAGGCTTGAGACGGATTCTTCCGCCGCGGTGCGCCCGATCGCTTCGCCGATCAGCGTCGCGATCGGCAGGACGCGTATGTTTCTTGCGCCGCGCACTGCTTCGGACGGCTGAATCGAGTCGGTGATGACAAGCTCCTTGAGCTTGGAGCCGGTGACCCGCGCGACCGCGCCGCCCGACAGGACCCCGTGGGTGATGTAGGCGGTCACCGATATCGCGCCCTGCTTGAGCAGCGCCTCGGCGGCGTTGACCAGCGTGCCGCCGGAGTCGACGATATCGTCGACCAGGATGCAGGCGCGGCCCTCGACCTCGCCGATCACGTTCATCACTTCGGACTCGCCGGCGCGCTCGCGGCGCTTGTCGATGATGGCAAGCGGCGCGTTGATGCGTTTGGCAAGCCCGCGGGCGCGCACCACGCCGCCGACATCGGGTGACACGACCATCAGGTTGTCGAGCTCGTAGTGGTCCTTGATGTCGCGGACCATCACCGGCGAGGCGAACAGGTTGTCGGTCGGGATGTCGAAGAAGCCCTGGATCTGTCCGGCGTGCAGATCGAGCGTCAGCACGCGGTCGGCGCCGGCATGGGTGATCAGGTTGGCGACGAGCTTGGCCGAGATCGGCGTGCGCGGGCCGGGTTTCCGATCCTGCCGGGCGTAGCCGAAATAGGGGATCACCGCGGTGATGCGGCGCGCCGACGAACGGCGCAGCGCATCGATGATGATCAGCAATTCCATCAAATGGTCGTTGGCCGGGTACGACGTGGACTGGAGCACGAACACATCGGCGCCCCGGACGTTCTCCTGGATCTCGACGAAGATCTCCATGTCGGCGAAGCGCCGCACCACGGCTTGGGCGAGCGGCATTGCGAGATAGGAGGCGATAGCCTCAGCGAGCTTGGGGTTGGAGTTGCCGGCGACGAGCTTGATCGCTCCGTTCTTGGCCGCCATGGCGCTCTCCCGAGGGTGGACGCGTGTATGCAACATGATTGGGCAGGGTGATACCAAGGCCGCGAGAGCCCACGCAATACGCGGGTTTTCGTTGTCCCGAAAGTTTTTCCGGCATGTGGCCGGGGTGCAGGCCGGGCCGGCCGATGCGGGCTATTGATCGAGCGCCGCCGACTGCGATGCGGGCTTTGCGGCTGCGGGGCGCCGCCGGGGCGAGGCCGGCCGGGGCGTAGGCTTTGGCTCTTTGGCTTCCGGCATCTGGACCGGATTTTGGGCCGGTTCGGCCGGCTGGGCGGAACCACCGAAGATGCGGAAAATGCCCGCGGCTTCCGGCGAATCGTCGCGGCCGGCGACCAGGGTGGGCGGGGCAAGCGGCTCGGCCGCGGGCGGCTGGCCCGGCGTATTGAGGAAGGCCGCGATCCGCTCCATGCCGGTTCGGGACATGCGGCGCAGCACCTCGTCGTCGGCGGCGGTCCAAGCTTCGATTCGAGCGTCGCGGCGGCGCGGTTTGGCATGGGCCGGCTCCTCGCCGGTGATGCGCAGCGCGCGGCGCCTGTCGCTGTCGTAGACGTCCCACACCCAGGCAAAGGTCGTCCGGTCGCGATCGACCAGCGCCGAGACGTAGCCGCGGACCCGGTAGGTCGCGGGACTCGAGCGCGACACCACGGCGACCCGGCGCGCGCCGGCCTCGTCGTTGAGCGCCGTCACCAGCCTGCGGAACACCTCAGGCGGCGGCCCGTCGATCGATTCGAAGGCGACCGTAGCATTGGAAGGAACAGCGGCGTTGACAGATGCGAACCGGCCCGCCTGCTGCGAGGAGCAGCCGGCCGCGAGCGCCGCGAGCATCACCGCGGCAACGACACCGGACAGACATGACGGACGCCTTGGCGCACAGGACGCGCGCCGGACACCACCGCACCGCATCGACAGCCCCCACGGTCCGCTGCCTTGTTCTTGTTGCGACAGCCGGACCCAGTCCCCGCCGAACCGTAGCGGCTCTTGCTGTGACGGTCCACCGCGGCGATCTGGAATCGGTTGATGAAGCGATGAAAATTCAGTGTGAGATAGCAATCGCGTTGATGTGCCGTCCGTAATCGGGTTCCTGGCAATGCGTCGAGCGCCGATAGGAATAGAACTGCGACGGATCGGCATAGGTGCAAAGCGCGAGGTCTTCCACCTGCGCGATGCCGGCGCGCTTCAAGCGATCCACCAAGTAGCGCGGCAGATCGAACATCGCGTGGCCTTCGCGTGCGGCGGGCGCGAAGTATCTTGTATTGTCCTGGTCGGCTGCGAGAAAGCGGTCGATCAGATCCTTGCCGACCTCGTAGTTGCGCTGGCTGATCATCGGACCGGCCGCAGCCGCGATGCGCTCGCGTTTCGCACCGAGCTTTTCCATCCCGGCGATGGTGGCTTCGAGCACGCCGGCGAGCGCCCCGCGCCAGCCGGCATGAGCGGCACCGATCACGCGCGCCTGCGAATCCGCGAACAGGACCGGACCGCAATCGGCGGTGCCGATGCCGATACCGAGCCCCGGCGTTTTCGTCACGATGGCGTCGGCGCGCGGCCGCTCCGCCGCAGGCCACGGCGCGTCGGCGACGACGACGTTCGGCGAGTGGATCTGGTAGACGCTGAGAAAGTGCTCGGCCTGCACGCCGATGGCCGCGGCCATGCGCGCGCGGTTCTCCGCCACCTTCGCGGGCGAGTCCTCCGAGCCCAGCCCCCCGTTCAGGCTTTCATAGAGGCCGTCGGAGACGCCGCCCGCCCGGGTGAAGAAGGCGTGGCGGATGCCGGGGAGGGCGGACAGCAAGCGCGCTTGCAGCATTGCGGATTTGCCTTCGTTCCGTTCACTCGAAGCCATCACTCGAAGCCGGGCATCGTGCCGTGGTCGGGATGGCTGATGGCGATCGCCTTGAACAGCTTGCCCATGCCGGTGCGGGTTTCGCCCAGCAGCCGCTTGCAGGCCTCGTCGATCTCGACGGCCTTGTCCGGCGACGCATAGGCCTTCAGCGCCGCGGCGCGCTTGTCGATGCCGAGATTGCGAAGCAGCCGCGCCTGATCGACCGGGCCGTGGATGCGCGCGCCCATGCTTTCGGCGGCGAGCGCGATCGCCTCGAAGTCGACGTGGGCGGTGAGATCGACCTCGCCGGGAGAGATCAGCGGATTGACGAAGGCGTGCCCGCCGACCGCCTGCAAGGTTTCGCCGGTGCTGCTCCTGGTGTGACCGTAGTCGACGATCAACGCCGCGCCCCCCTGGCGCACCATGCGCTGGCCGATGCCGAGCGCGAGATTGTCGGTGCGCCATTCGTAGATCGCGCCGACCGGGGCGTCGCGTACCGCCGCGGGAACCAGCTGGTCGAACAGCGGGATCACCTCGTTCGAAATCCCGAACACGAGACTGTCGCTGCCGTCGATCTCGACCACGCGCTCGTACCAGCCGTTGAATTGCTTGATCGCCTGGTTGATCGGCAGTGCGTCGAAGAATTCGTTGGCGAGGATGATCGCCGGACCGTCCGGCACTTCCTCGAATGTCTCGTGCCACATCGACGGGACGTCCAGGGTGCCGAGCGACTGCTGCTGCTTCTCGCGCAGCTTCGGATTGACCTCGACCAGATGCAGCACGATCGCCGCGCGGAATGCCGGCACCACCTGCGCCGCGCGCAGCGCGTCGATCAGCATGGTGCCGCGTCCGGGGCCGAGTTCAATGAGCCGCACGTTCTCCGGCTCGCCCATCATGTGCCACGCCGACGCCGCCCAGAGCCCGATCAACTCGCCGAACACCTGGCTGATCTCCGGCGAGGTGACGAAGTCGCCGCCGGCGCCGAGCGGATCGCGCGTCGTGTAGTAGCCGTGATCGGGGTGGGTGAGACAGAGCGTCATGAACTGTCGCACCGGCATCGGGCCTGCGAGCTTGATGCGCTTGCGGATTTCGAGTTCGAGCGGCGACTGGGCCATGCTTGTGCGCTTCCTTGGGCTCGCCGCTCAGGCCGGCTGCAGCGGCGGACGCTTCAGCGCCGCGGCGATGAAAGCGAAGCCGGTCAGCATCAGCGGCACCGACAGCACCATGCCCATCGTCAGACCACCCCAGAGGAAACCCAGTTGTGGATCGGGTTCGCGGAAGAACTCGCACGCGATCCGGGCGATCGAATAGCCCACCGCGAACAATCCGATCACCAGACCGGGACGCTTGAGCGCTCCCGCGCGCATGCAGAACCAGAGTGCCACGCCCAGCACCAGCCCTTCGAGCGCTGCTTCATAGAGCTGGCTCGGATGACGCGGCAGCGATCCGCCGTGCGGAAACACCATAGCCCAGGCGACGTCGCTGGTGCGACCCCAAAGCTCGCCGTTGATGAAGTTGGCGATGCGGCCGAGGAACAAGCCGATGGTGCCGCAGGCGCAGGTGAGATCGCCGAGCGACAGGATCGAGATACCGCGCGTTCTCGCAAACAGCACGACGGCGACCACGCAGCCGGCGAAGCCGCCGTGGAACGACATACCGCCGGCCCAGAGCTGAAGGATTTCCAGCGGATGCTGCAGGAAATGGCCGGGATTATAGAACATCACGTAGCCGAGGCGGCCGCCGAGGATGATGCCGAGCGTCACCCACAGCACGAAGTCGTCGAAGTCGGTGGTGGTCAGCGGCGCCGGTCCACCCCACATGCGCTCGTTGCGAATGAGCCGCCGCGCGTAGAACCAGCCGAGCAGGATGCCGACGATATAGGCGAGCGCGTACCAGCGGATCGCGAACGGGCCGATCTGGATCAGTACCGGATCGAAGGCCGGAAACGGCAGGGTGAGGAATGGCATCGATGGATTCGCCAGCGCTGATGCCGGAAAGGGCCAGCCCTGATGCAGTCAGGAACGCGGCGAAGTCAAGGCGGAGAATTCAGCAGGTCCTAACGGCCGGCTGACTGCGCGGTCATCGCGCTGCCGGTCGTGCTTGCCGGCGTGTTGCTCGTTGCGGTGGCTGTGGCCGCCGTCTGCGGACGCGTTGCAGCCTTGGCGGCGACCCGGTTCTGGACCTGCACGTAAAGTTCGCGCGCAATCTCCTGGGTGCTCGCGCCGCGTATGCAGCCCGCAGCGGTGGTCCGCGAGTAGGCAACCACACCGTGACGGTTCTCGTCCGTCGCCTCCACCAGGATCTGATCGGCCTGCCCGCCGGCCTGCCGCAGCATGCGAACGAAGCCGGTCTGCGTGGCCTCCGGCACCTTGCTGTCCTGAGGGTCGGTCACCAGCAGGATACGGATCGTGCGCTTCTGCGCGATTGCCGAAACCGCATCGGCGACGTTGTAATAGTCGGCGCCGGGGTCGGGCGAGCGGCGCGGCGGGCGTTCCGAGGCGAGGCGGCCCGATCCTATCACCGCGCAGCCGATATCGGAGCGCAGCGCCAGCATGCCGCCGACCAGCATCGCGCCGCCGGATTGACCGATCAGGTGCCAGCCGGCGAAGCCGTGGCGCTTTTTGATCGCGTCGAGCGCCGCATTGGTGACGTTCAATTCCAGCACGGTGTGGCGGATGCGGTGATCGCCCGACGAGCCGTCGAGGCCGGGGCGCGCCAGATAGATCGCCGGCCCCTTGGTCTGCCTGGACAGAGCCTCCGCCGCCCGGACGAAATCGTCGGTGTCGAGGTCCTTGTCGCGACCGCTTGAAGTGTATTCGCCGGTCTTGAGATTGAGCTTTCCGAGCCGGTCACCCTGGAGGAAGACCGCAGGGCGCGTGCCCTCGCCGCCCGCGGTGGACAGGTAGTAGCGGATGCAGAATTCCCGGCCGGTGACGTTGACCCAAACCGCCTGGGGCAGCGCCGCGCATTGTGCCTGCGTCACGGTAATGCCGCGGATCAGGTCGGCGACCGGGATTATATGGGCGCGCGCGGGGATGGCCGCGCCAAGAAGCAGTACGGCAGCCGTCAGCGCGGCGGAAACCGGGCGAAAACCTATCTTTTGGTTGACGGACCACATGACGGCTTCCACGGGACCCATTTCGGGCAACCCTTGGTCGCGGCCGGATGGCCACTGGTTCAAATCAGGCCGCGTCTTAAGCGGGAATTGTTACGGCTGTTTACGGCTCTTGCAGCGCCCCCGGCCCGTCGCCATTGTCTGGGGACTGGCCTTGTCACACGCAGCCCGGAGACGCCGATGACCCAGACCAACAACCGGTTCTTCGATGAAGCCGCGCGGCTGATGAACGACGCGGCCGGCGTGGCCCAGGGCGTCCGGCGCGAGTTCGACACCCTGATGCGCACTCAGGCCGAGCGGATTCTCAACGATCTCGACGTGGTTCGGCGCGACGAGTTCGAGGCGGTCAAGGAGATGGCCCGCCTCGCCCGCGAGGAAAACGAGGCGCTGAAGGCTCGGATTACCGCGCTCGAGGCGAAGCTCGGCAGCCCCGGCCAGGGCTAATCCCGACCGCGTCCCTCCGACCGATTTTGCCCGGTTTCCTTGTTTTTAAAGCCCGGCACGGCTATACAGCCGCCGGTTCGCGGCTCCAGCACCCTTGGAGGCATGCCGCGACCTGAAAACCCAGCAAATTCAAGCTGAAACATGTTTCTGAGGTTGAGAAAGGTTTAGTCATGGCGACCGTCAAGGAAATCAAGGCGACGGCGCGTCCGCAGGCAGGCAAGGGGGCCGCCCGTTCGGAACGTCGCGCTGGCAAAGTACCAGGTGTCATCTACGGCGATAACAAACCCCCCATCACCGTCTCGCTCGATTACGCCGACCTGCGGCAGAAGATCTATGCCGGGCGGTTCCTGACCACCGTTTACGACCTCGAGCTCGACGGCCAGAAGCACCGCGTGATCCCGCGCGACTTCCAGCTCGATGCGGTGCGCGACAACCCGCTGCATGTCGACTTCATGAGGATCGGCGAAGGCGCGACGATCCGCGTCGCCATCCCGGTGCATGTCGTCAATGCCGACAAGGCGCCGGGCGTGAAGCGCGGCGGCACCATCAACATGGTGACCCACACCATCGACGTGCGGGTGAAGCCGGAAGAGATTCCCGATCACATCGAAGTCGACGTCTCCGAGCTCGAGATCAACTACTCGAAGCATTTGAGCGACATCAAGTTCCCCGAAGGCGTGAAGCCGGTGGCGCGCATCGATCTGACGCTGGTCACCATCGTGCCGCCGTCGGGCTACGCCGAAGAATTGCGTCAGGCTGCTGCTGCCGCGGAGGCTGCTGCTGCCGCCGCAACGGCTGCCGCCGCGGCCGGCACTCCTGCTGCCGGCGAAGGTGCTGCTGCGGCTCCGGCTGCGGGCGCTGCTCCGGCCGCGGGCGCTGCGCCTGCTGCGGGTGCCGCTCCGGCTGGTGGTGCTGCCGCGCCGAAGAAGTAACGCAAGCGAGCCTGATCCGGTTTGCCGGGTCAGGCTCCAACTGGCAAGCGAGCCTGATCTGGTCTGCCGGGCCAGGCTCCAACTGGGTCGTCGGGCATGCTGCTTTTCGTCGGGCTCGGAAATCCCGGCGCGAAACATGCCGGCAACCGCCACAATGTCGGCTTCATGGTCGTCGAGGCCATCGCCAGGCGCCACGGCTTGCCGCCGTGGCGCAGGCGTTTTCAGGGCGTTGCGACCGAGGGACCGATCGGCGGCGAGCGGGTTCAGCTCCTGCTGCCGGGCACCTACATGAACGAGTTGGGACGCGCGGTCGGCGAAGCGATGCACTTCTACAAGCTCGATGTTTCACAGGTCGTGGTGTTTCACGACGAACTCGATCTGCCGGCAAGCAAGGTGCGGGTGAAGGCGGGCGGCGGCGTTGCCGGCCACAACGGGCTTCGCTCGATCACCGAGCATGTCGGAAACGACTACCGCCGGGTGCGGATCGGCATCGGTCATCCCGGTGTGAAGGATCTGGTGCATGGCTATGTGCTCAATGACTTCGCGAAAAGCGATCGGCCGTGGGTCGAGGCGCTGATCGATATCATCGCCGACAATGCGGAACTGCTTGCGCGCGGCCAGGATTCGACGTTTCAGAACAAGGTGCATCTCGCGATGGATGCCAAGGGTTTCGGGCCCGAGGCGGCGGACGAGAGCTGATCACGGGACAGGCAAGAGAAGACCATGGGATTTAAATGCGGCATCGTCGGCATGCCGAATGTCGGCAAGTCGACGCTTTTCAATGCGCTGACGCAGACGGCGGCGGCGCAGGCGGCGAACTATCCATTCTGCACCATCGAGCCCAACGTGGGCGAGGTGGCGGTGCCCGATCCGCGGCTCGATACGCTCGCCAGGCTCGGCGAGTCCGAGCAGATCGTGCCGACGCGGCTGTCGTTCGTCGATATCGCGGGACTGGTGAAGGGCGCGTCGAAGGGCGAGGGGCTTGGAAATCAGTTCCTCGCCAACATCCGCGAGGTCGATGCCATCGCCCACGTCGTGCGCTGCTTCAAGGACGACGACGTGACGCATGTCGAAGGGCGCATCGATCCGACCGCCGACATCGAGACGATCGAGACCGAACTGATGCTCGCCGATCTCGACAGCCTGGAGAAGCGCGTCGACAATCTCGAGAAGAAGGCGAAGGGCCAGGGCGAGGAGGCGAAAGAAGCCAAGGAAGCGCTCGTGCTGATCAAGGCCGCGCTGACACTTCTGCGCGATGGCAAGCCCGCGCGCTTCGTCGAACGGAAGCCCGAGCAGGAGAAGGTGTTTCACCAGCTCGGCCTGCTGACATCATTGCCGGTGCTCTACGTCTGCAACGTCGACGAAGGCTCGGCCGCGACCGGCAATGAGCTGTCGCAGAAGGTCGAGGCGCGCGCCAAAGCCGAAGGCGCGGGCTGCGTGGCGATCTCGGCCAAGATCGAGTTGGAGATCGCCGCGCTGCCGGCCGACGAGCGGCAGAGCTTCCTTGCCGATCTGGGACTGGAGGAAACCGGTCTCGACCGGCTCATTCGCGCAGGCTACGACCTCCTGCATCTCGTGACCTATTTCACCGTGGGCCCGAAAGAAGCGCGCGCCTGGACCATCACCAAGGGCACCAAGGGGCCGCAGGCCGCAGGCGTGATCCACACCGACTTCGAGCGCGGCTTCATCCGCGCCGAGACCATTTCCTACGAAGATTATGTGAAATACAGCGGCGAAGCCGGCGCGCGTGACGCGGGACGGCTGCGTCTCGAAGGCAAGGAATACGTCGTTGCCGACGGCGACGTCATGCACTTCCGGTTTGCGACGTAGGGTTCGTCTTACAGTTCGCCGCGGCTGCGCAGCGCGCCGAGGTGCTCGTTGATGCGGAAGACGATCAGGATGAATTCCGAGGCGATGCGGGCGAAGATCACGCCGGCGCCGACCCCGAGGATGGCCGCGAGCAGCATCAGGATTCCGGCGCCGGGGCTCGCCGTCATCATTCTGAACGCGGATGCGATGCCGGACAGGCCGAACAGGATGATGATGCCAACGGCGAGCCAGAAGAACAGCTTGATGATCGACGGCGTGACAAACCGCTCCCACTGAAACAGGTCGCTGAAGCTGAACATAGATCCTCCTGTCGCCCGGAAGGCCGTATCGTCATTCTAGCAATTCCGAACGATCATGTCCGATTCGCGCCGCTATTGCGGCGGGTGCGATAGGACATCCCGGTTTGTGGATGATAGAACCGGACGTTTCCCCGCGTCGCAGGCAATCCACAACCTGTTCGGAAATTGAGCCCGGTGTCCAAGCTTCATTTCGAGGACTTCACCCCCGGCCGCGTGTTTGAGCATGGCCCGCGCCGCGTCCCGCGCGACGAGATGATTGCGTTCGCCGCCGAGTTCGACCCGCAGCCGATGCATCTCGACGAGGCGGCTGCGAAACAGACCATGATGGGGGGCCTGAGCGCATCGGGCTGGTACGCATGCTGCATCCTGATGCGGATGTCCGCCGACAGCTTCGTGGTCAATTCGAGTTCGATGGGCGCGCCGGGTGTCGATGAGGTGAGATGGCTTGCGCCGATCCGCCCGGATGACGAGTTGCGGCTGCGCGCGACGGTTGCCGAGACGCGCGTCTCCAAGAGCCGCCCCGACATGGGCTTTGTGCGCTTTGATTTCGAAATCTTCAACGCCGGCGGCACACGGGTGATGACCCTGACCACGTCGTTGATGATGAGGCGGCGCAATACTGCCGCTACCACATCATGAAGTTTTTCGAGGACATCGCCATCGGCGAGCGCGCTGAGCTTGGCTCGCACACCTTCACCGCCGACGACATCAAGCGTTTTGCGCGCAAATACGATCCGCAGTCGTTTCATCTCGACGAGGAAGCAGCGGCGCGCTCGCACTTCGGCGCGCTGGTCGCCTCAGGCTGGCATACGGCATCCACTTGGATGCGGCTGATGGTCGAGCACCATCGCCGCGAAGACGAGGCGCGGCGCACGCGCGGCGAGTCGGTGGCGTCGCTTGGGCCGTCGCCCGGATTTCGCGAATTGAAGTGGCTCAGGCCGGTCTATGCGGGCGACACCGTCACGTATTCGACGGAAATCGTCGGTAAGCGCGCTTCCAACAGCCGGCCCGGCTGGGGTTTAATGTCGATCCGCAACACGGGCGTCAATCAGAAGGGTGAGCCGGTGATCTCCTTCATCAGCGTCGCGTTCCTCGAGCGGCGCCCTGTCAAAGGCGCAGCATGAGCGCGGTGAGCGAAGGCGCCGCGGGCGAGACGACCGGCGCAGCCGCCACCAAGGCCCAAGAGAGGGCCCAGGAGCGCCGTGCGATCGGCGTGGCCTCCGGCGCGCATGTGCTGCACGACGGCTACACCGACCTGATCTACGTCATGTTGCCGCTGTGGCAGGCCGAGTTCGGCATCGGCTATGCGGCGCTGGGGCTGTTGCGCACCTGCTACTCGGGCACGATGGCGAGCCTGCAAATTCCCTCGGCGCTTCTTTCCGAGCGGCTCGGCGTGCCGCTGGTGCTCGCGGTGGGCACGGCGCTGTCGGGCATCGGCTATCTCGTGGCGGGTGCGAGCGTCGGTTTCTGGACATTGGTGATCGCGCTTTTGATCGGCGGGCTCGGCTCCAGCACGCAGCATCCGCTCGCGTCGGCGCTGGTGGCCCGGGCCTATGCCGGACCGCGCGCGATGAAGGCGCTCGGTACCTACAATTTCGCGGGCGACATCGGCAAGATGTCGGTGCCCGCGCTGGCCTCGCTGATGCTGCTGGTGCTGTCGTGGCAGCAGACTGTTGCGTTTATCGGCCTGCTCGGCATCGTGGTGGCGGTGGCGATCTATGCGCTTGCGCCGCGCTTTCCGGTCGATGCGGCTCCAGCCGCGGCCGCGGAAGCCAAGGCGGAGGCGATCGGCACGGGCGCGCCGCGCAGCCGCTATGGCTTCCCGCTGCTGCTGGCGATCGGCATGGTCGATAGCGCCACCCGCATGGGCTTCCTGATCTTCCTGCCGTTCATCCTGATCGCCAAGGGCGCGAGCCTGCCCACGGTGGGTCTTGCGCTGACATTGGTGTTCGCGGGCGGCGCGGTCGGCAAGCTCGTCTGCGCTTTCATCGGCGCGCGCGTCGGCGTGATCGGCACCGTGTGTCTCACCGAGGGGCTGACGACCGTCGGCATTCTGTCGTTGCTGCCGCTGCCGCTGGAAGCCGCGCTGATCGTGTTGCCGGTGATCGGCATCATGCTCAACGGCACGTCGTCGGTGCTCTACGGCTCGGTGCCCGTGCTGGTGGAGCCGGACAAGCGCACGCGCATGTTCGGCATCTTTTACACCGGGACGATCGGTGCGGGCGCCGTCTCACCGGCGCTCTACGGTCTGGTCGGCGATGCGACGAGCCCGCAGACCGCGCTGATCGTCGTTGCCTGCATGTGTCTCCTGACGCTGCCGCTCGCGCTCGTGATCCGTCCCGCGCTGCCCGCTGCGGCGCGCTGATCACTCGATACGCGTTTTACGAGTATTAAAAAAATATGTAACCAAAAACTGTAGTTGGCAGAACAAACCCATTTGCATTGTGTGGTGTCCGCGCGCTCTACCGCCAATCTCCCAGCACCGCCTGCACCAGCGCCAGCGCCGCGACCGCCGCAGTGTCGGCGCGCAGGATGCGCGGCCCGAGCGAGAGCCGCACGGTGTTGGGAAGATCGACGAGTTTCTTGCGTTCCTCTTCGGAGAAGCCGCCTTCCGGCCCGACCAGCAGCGCGATCTGCTGCGGCCCCGTGCCCGCGCCGGCCATCGTCAGCGGCAGCATGGCGGACGGCGCCTCCCGCCCGCCGGCCAGCGCCTTCAGCGGGTCCTTCACCTCGGCGTCCTCATCGCAGAATACCAGCAGCCGGTCGGGCTTGCGCGCGGCCATGGCGCGGGCGAGCGTCATCGGCTCGGCGATGTCCGGAATGCACAGCACGCCGCATTGCTCCGCCGCCTCGACGGCGTTGGCGCGCATCCGCTCGATGTTCACGCGCTGCACCTGGGTGTGCTGCGTCAACACCGGCTGAAGCCGCGAAACGCCCATCTCGACGGCCTTCTGCACCATGTAGTCGAGGCGCTCGTGCTTGATCGGCGCGAACAGGTAATGCAGGTCGCGCGGCTCGGTCTGCTCCCGCGTCCGCTCTTCAAGCTTGATGGTCGTGCGCTTGCCCTCGCCGGCCAGCGCGCCCGCCCATTCGCCGTCCTTGCCGTTGAAGGCAAGAACCCGCTGCCCGGACTTGAGGCGCAGCACGTTGGTCAGGTAGTGCGCCTGGGGCTTCTCGAGCGTGACCTCGCCGCCCTCCTTGAGAGCGCCGGTTATGTAGAGTCGGGGGCTGCGAAAGTCGTAGCGGGCCAAATCGGTCGATCCCGGTGGTTTCGCCCGGCTTTACCCCCTTTTTGGTCGTTTGCGCCAGGACTTAACCGGGCCGATGCGACGTCTTGTGCGCCGTCTTGCCGCCCTATCGCCCGAATCGCGGGCTTGATAGAAAGCGCTTCTCGGAAATGCCGGAGACGAGGACTATGAGGGCTTGCGGCTTCGCCGGACACGGGTCGTTGCACCGCGTTTTGGCCGGGGCATTCATCCTGGCGGTTGCGGGCATTGTCCCGGCGGCAGCCCAGTTCCCGCCGCCGCCCGGACAGAACCAGTCGTCTGCCGGGCAAAGCAGCCCGTTTCCCCCGCCTCCCGGCCAGAGCCAGCCGGCCGCCGCGCAGAGCAACAGTCCATTTCCGCCCCCGTCCGGCCAGCAGCAGCAATCGGCAGTGAACAGCCCGTTCCCGCCGGCGCCCGCGCCCGGCTCCTTCGGTGGCGCGGCGGCGCCTTCGCCGGGCGGCTTCGGCGCGCTCCAAGGCGGCTTCGGCGTTCGTCCCGGCGGCTCGAGCGGTGGCCCGCCCCAGGGCAGCTTCGGCGGCGGTCCCGCCCAGGGCGGCTTCGGCGGTGGTCCTGCCCAAGGCGGATTCGGCGGTCCCGGCCCGATGGGTGGCGGGGTGCCCGAAGCGCAGAAGGTGTGTCTGACGTTTCCCAGCATTCGCGAAGACGTGGAAAAGGGCGCGGCGGGTATCCGTGCGGCCAGCGAGCGCAAGGCGATGCGGGAGGAGGTCTGCCCGCTGTTCAAGGCCTTCGTGGTCAAGGAAGCCAAGCTGGTGAAGTTTCTCGAAACCAACCAGAAAACCTGCGGCGTGCCGCCGAACGTCGTTACGCAGGTCAAGCAGAACCATGCCAAGACCGTCCAGATCCGCAACAATGTGTGCAGCGCCGGACCCGCCGCGGCAGGGCCGACGCTCAGCGACGCGCTGGGCGGACCGGTGATCGCCGACGACACCAATGTCCGGACCGGGCGCGGCACCTTCGACACCTTGACCGGCAACGCGCTCCAGCGGTGAGCCGGCCATGAGCGACGCCTCCGGACGCGTCGCCGATGCGACCGGAAACTGGGTCGATCGAAGTGCGCCGGACTGGATCAGGCCCTATCTGCGGCTCACCCGCCTCGATCGGCCGATCGGCTGGTGGCTGCTGCTGTTGCCGTGCTGGTGGTCGTCGGCGCTGGCGGCCGTCGCAGGCGGCGCCTGGGGGCCGAGCCCGTGGCACATCGTCCTGCTGTTGGTCGGCGCCATCGTCATGCGCGGGGCGGGCTGCACCTGGAACGATCTGGTCGACCGCGACATCGACGCCAGGGTGGAGCGCACCCGCTCGCGGCCGATTCCGTCCGGGCAGGTGAGCGTCCGCGCGGCCAGCGTGTTCCTGGTGGCGCAGGCGCTGGTCGGACTGCTGGTGCTCGTGCAGTTCAACCGCTTCGCCATCCTGGTCGGTATCGCTTCGCTGGCGGTGGTCGCGATCTATCCATTCATGAAGCGCGTGACCTGGTGGCCGCAGATCTTCCTCGGACTTGCCTTCTCCTGGGGCGCGCTGATGGGGTGGGCCGGTGCGCGCGGCGCGCTCGAGCTTCCGGCGCTGCTGCTCTATGCGGGGTCGATCGCCTGGGTGATCCACTACGACACGATCTACGCGCATCAGGACCGCGAGGACGATGCGCTGGTCGGATTGAAGTCCACCGCGCTGCTGTTTGCCGAGAACACCAGGCCCGCGCTCGCGGCATTCTCGACCGCGGCGGTGGTGCTGATCGGGCTCGCCGGATATTTCGCCGGCGCCGGCGCCCTCTTCGCGCTGGGGCTCGCGGCGTTTGCCGCCCACCTCGCCTGGCAGATCGCGCGCATCGACATCGGCGATCCGGAATCGTGCCTGAAAATGTTTCGCGCCAATCGCGATGCGGGCCTGATCCTGTTTGCGGCCCTGCTGCTGGACGCCGCCGCCCGCCGCATGTTCTGATCGGCGCCGAAAAGCTGATCTTCGGATAGAAAAGTTCAATCCCGCGCGATGATCTCGCGCTCGCGGCGATGCACGGCCGGTTCGGGTGCGGGCCGGCCGGGCTTTCGCCGCATCAGGATCGACGGTCGCCGCCAGCGGATCGCCGCGCGGCGCGTCTTGCGCGGTAAAACGGCGCCGACACCAAGCTGGCCGATGCGCCGGAACGGCTCGCGCAGCGCGCCGTCACCGTCATCCACCAGCAGCGGCACGCCGAGCACCCGGCTCCAGCTTTTCCATTCGACCATCGCCTCGTCGCCTTCGTCGGCAACGAACAGCGGCACGGTGAGCGCGCTGTCGCGGTGTTCCAGCATGACGGCCACCGCGGCGGGCTGATCGCCGTCGGGCGGCAGAGTGCGTAGCGTTACGCCGCGGAACTCACGGATCGGCACGCCGACCTTCATGGGAATGCCGCGCACCGCGCGCCGCAGCACGACGCGCTCGCGATCGAGTTCGATATTGCGGACCTGCCCATCCGCTCCGCCGTCGCGCGCTTCGTAGCGCGCGGGCAGGGCGTGGGGGTCGAGCCGCAGCGCGCGGCTCGACCCCGGGGCCCGTTCGGCACCCATGTTTGACGCCTCAAACTCACCCTGCCGGGCTTATGCGCCCAGTCATGCGCGATGATGCCGCACAGCCTTCGGAATTCGCTTAATGGGCGCGGTTAAAAGCCGTTAGCGAAATGGGCTTTGCCCCCCATGCTTGACGAGACGTTGCCCGGAACGGTGCAAATTTTGTCAACGCCCTCGAATCCAGGGGGAATCGAGCTTATCTGACGTCTCAACGAGGCTTTGCCTTGTCATATTTGCGCCCCGCACCTAAACGTGAGTTTCCCGCATGGATTCCCTGTTCGACCAATCCGCACTGGTTTCGCTCGCCGAGCGGCTGCTCAAGGCTGCCCGCGCGGCCGGCGCCGACGCGGCCGATGCGGTCGCGATGCGCTCGGTGTCGCAGTCGGTCGACGTGCGCGACGGCGCGGTCGAGGAATCGCAGCGGGCCGAGGGCAACGATGTCGGCCTCCGCGTCATGGTCGGCAAAAAGCAGGCGGTGGTCTCGACCAACGACCTGAGCGGCGACGGCGTGAACGCCCTGGCCGAGCGCGCGGTGGCGATGGCGCGCGTCGCGCCGGAGGACCGTTACGCGGGCCTGGCCGACGCGTCGCTGCTGGCGAAGAGCTTCCCGGATCTCGATCTGGTTGATCGTGACCTGCCGGACACCGCGACACTGGAAAAAATCGCGCGCCGTGCCGAGGACGCCGGCCGCGCGGTCAAAGGCGTCAGCAAGTCGGGCGGCGCATCGGCCTCCGCGGGAATCGGCGGCATGGTGCTGTTGACCAGCCACGGATTCTCGGGCGCCTATCTCGGCTCGCGCCACAGCGTATCGATGCAGGCGATCGCCGGCCAAGGCACCGGCATGGAGACCGATTACGATTTCTCCTCGGCGCTGCACGCCACCGACCTCGACGATCCGGAGAAGATCGGCCAGACCGCAGGCGAGAAGGCGGTGGCCAAGCTCAACCCGCGCAAGGTCTCGACCCGCAAGGTGCCGGTGGTGTTCGACTGGAGCGTGGCCGGCTCGATCGTCGGCCATCTGGTCAGCGCGATCAACGGCAGCTCGATCGCGCGCAAGACGAGCTTCCTCAGGGACAAGATGGGCGAGCGGATTTTCGCGGTGGGCATCAACATCATCGACGATCCGCTGCGCAAGCGGGGCTTGCGTTCGCGGCCGTTCGACGCCGAGGGCGTCGCGGGCCGGCGCATGGCGTTGATCGAAGACGGTATGCTGAAGACCTGGATTCTCGACAGCGCCACCGCGCGCGAGCTTGGGCTTGCCACCACCGGCCATGCCGGGAGGAGCGCATCGTCGACGCCGTCGCCGTCGCCGACCAACCTGCATCTCGAGCCCGGCAAGCTCAGCCCCGAGGAACTCATCAGGGACATCGACGAAGGCTTCTACGTCACCGACCTGATCGGCTCCGGCGCCAACATGGTGACCGGCGACTACAGCCGCGGCGCGTCGGGCTTCTGGATCGAGAAGGGCCAGCGCACCTATCCGGTGAGCGAGGTGACCATCGCAGGCCATATGTCCGACATCTTCCGCGATGCGACCCCGGCAAACGATTTGCACTTCCGCTACGGCACCAACGCGCCGACGCTCCGGCTGGAAGGACTGACGATTGCAGGCGTCTGAGCCTTTGCGGCATCCGCTGTCGCCGGTGCACCTGCGCGACCGTGATCGGCTGGCCGAAGCGGTGCAGGCGGCCGGCGCTGTGGCCTTCAAATTCTTCGGCGGGCCGCTCAAAAGCTGGACCAAGGGCGAAGCGGCGTCTCCGGTGACCGAAGCCGACATCGCAGCGAACGAACTCCTTCACAAGCATCTGATGCGCGACGGCGACGGCTGGCTCTCCGAGGAAAGCGAGAACGACCCGGCGCGGCTTGACGCGGATCGCGTCTGGGTGGTCGATCCGATCGACGGCACGCGGGCGTTCATGGCGGGCCGCGAGGACTGGACGATTTCCGCGGCGCTCGTGACGGCGGGGCGGCCGGTGGTGGCGGCGCTCTATGCGCCTGTCACGCGCGAACTGTTTCTGGCGGTTGCGGGCGGGGGCGCCACCCTGAACGGTGCAGGGATCAACGTAAGTTCCGGCGGTCTTGCCGGCACGCGGATCGGCGGGCCCAAGCGCATCCTCGAGCGCATGGCCGCGGACGGTACCGGCATCTTGCCGATGCCCCGCGTTCATTCGCTGGCGCTACGGCTGGCGCGCGTCGCGCATGGCGAACTCGATGCCGCGATGGCCGGCGGCAACGGCCACGACTGGGACCTTGCGGCTGCCGATCTTTTGGTGCACGAAGCCGGAGGCGTGATGACTGCGCTCGACGGCGAAACGCTGATTTACAATCGTCCCGAGCCGGTACACGGCGTCCTGATTGCAGCAGGACGCGAGCGACACGCAGCGCTGGTCCATCTGGTGCGCGCTCAGACCAGCGAACCGGGGTAGGCCCGTGCGCGCATGTTTGCGCGATGCGAAGGAACAACCATGTCTACTGCCCCATCAAAACAACTGCTGCATCTGGTGCTCGGCGGCGAGCTGACCGGCCTTGGATCGACCGAGTTCAAGGATCTCGACAAGGTTGAGATCGTCGGCGTCTATCCGAATTACGCGACCGCCCATGCGGCCTGGAAGGCCAAGGCGCAGCAGACCGTCGACAACGCGCAGATGCGCTACTTCATCGTTCACCTGCACCGGCTTCTCGATCCGGATGCGACCGCACCGGGTAAGGCGGGTTAGCCGAGTCACTGTATGGCGTCGATGCGGAAGCTGACCCGGTCGCCCTGGGTTCAGAAAGCAACCGGGGTGGCCGCCGCGCACTATCTGCGCCTGGTGTGGCATACGACGCGTTGGACGGTGGAACCGGCCGATGCGCTGGAGCGGATTCCCAAAAGCGCGCCGCTCATTCTGGCGTTCTGGCATGGCCAGCATTTCCTCACGCCGTTCATCAAGCCGCCGCACTTGCGCGCCAAGGTTTTGATCTCGCGGCACCGCGACGGCGAGATCAACGCGATTACGGCGCAGCGGCTCGGGATCGAGACTGTTCGCGGCTCCGGCACGCACGGGTCGGATTTCGCGACAAAGGGCGGCGTGTTCGGCTTCAATGCGCTCGTTCAGGCGGTGCTGGACGGCTACAATGTCGCGATGACAGCCGACGTGCCGAAAGTCTCGCGGGTTGCAGGCCTTGGCATCGTCAAGATCGCGCAGGTGACAGGCCGGCCGATCTATCCGATTGCGATTGCGACGCGGCACCGTATTGTGCTCGATAACTGGGATCGCACGACTGTTAATCTTCCGTTCGGCCGCGGGGGAGGTGTGGCCGGTGCGCCGATCCATGTGCCGTCCGACGCCGATTCCGAAACTCTCGAACTGGCGCGCCGCGCCCTCGAGGAGGCGCTCAACGCGGCGACCGCCCGAGCCTATGAGCTGGCCGACGGCACAGCCGGGGACCAGAGCCGTGGCTGACCGCACCCCGCTTTCGCTGAAGGCGTATCGGGTGGCCACCGCCATGTCGGTGCCGCTGGCCGACATGCTGCTCAAATACCGGCTCAAGCGCGGCAAGGAACACCCGTCGCGGTGGACGGAGCGGCGCGGTCAAAGCTCGGTTGCGCGGCCGGACGGGCCGCTGGTGTGGCTGCACTGCGCGAGCGTCGGCGAGTTTCTGGCGATCCTGCCGCTGGTCGAGCGGCTGCAGACGCGCGACATCACCCTCCTGGTGACCACCGGAACGGTGACGTCCGCAGATGTGGCGCTGCGACGGCTGCCGCCGCACGTGATCCACCAGTTCGTTCCGGTCGACGTCCCGCAGTTTGTGAGCCGGTTCCTCAACCACTGGAAGCCCGATCTGGCGTTGTTCGTCGAGTCCGACCTGTGGCCCAACCTGATCATGGCGAGCGCCAAGCGAAAGATTCCGCTGATCCTGGTCAACGGCCGGCTGTCGGAGCGCTCGTTTCGCCGCTGGCGGCGCGCGCAGCGCACCATCGGTGCGCTGCTCGGGCGCTTCGACCTGTGCCTCGCACAGTCGGCCGAGGATGCCGCGCGCTATGCCGACCTCGGCGCGCCGCGCTACGCGACCACCGGAAACCTCAAGCTCGACGCGCCCGCGCCTCCGGCCAATCCGGAAAAGCTGTGGGCGCTGCAGGGTGTGCTCGGCGACCGTCCGGTGATTGCCGCGGCCTCCACCCATCCAGGCGAGGAGGCGGCGCTGGTCGACGTGCATCGCCGCCTGCGGCACAGCTTTCCCGGATTGCTGACCATCCTGGTGCCGCGGCATCCGGAGCGCGGTGCCGGCATCGCCGAGATCGCGCGGGTGGCAGGCTTGCGCTTCGCACTGCGCTCGGCCGGTGAATTGCCGGAGCGCAACACCGACATCTACATCGCCGACACGCTTGGCGAGATGGGCGTGTTCTACCGGATCGCGCCGATCGTCTTCATCGGCGGCTCGCTGGTGCATCACGGCGGGCAGAATCCGGTCGAGGCGGCAAAGCTCGGCGCCGCGATCCTGCATGGGCCGCACGTCTGGAACTTCGGCGAGATCTACACCGCGCTCGATGCCTCGGGCGGCGCCGAACTGGTGACCGATGTGGGGAAGATGACGGTCCGCATCGGCTCGTGGCTGAAGGATGCCGGCGCACGCGAGAGAGTCGCGCAGACCGGGCTCAAGGCCATGGAGACGCTGGCCGGAGCGCTCGACCGCACGGTCACCGCGCTCGATCCGTATCTGATGCAGTTCCGGCTGGAGCGGCGAGGGGACGGTGCGTGATCCGGCATTCTGGTGGCGGCCGGCGGGATTGGCCGCCGCCATCCTGTCGCCGGTCGGCGCGATCTATGGCGCGGTCGCAGGCTCGCGCATGGCGCGGCCCGGCCGGACCGCGGGTGTTCCGGTCGTCTGCATCGGCAATCTGACGCTCGGCGGCGCGGGCAAAACGCCGGCTGCGATCCTCGCGGCGCAGATCCTGGCCGGCGAGGGCCGCAAGCCCTTCGTGCTGAGCCGCGGCTATGGCGGGTCGCTCGCGGGACCCCTGCGTGTCGATCCGGCCAGGCATCGCGCGGCTGATGTCGGCGACGAGCCATTGCTGCTGGCGCGATCCGCGCCGGTGATCGTTGCGCGCGACCGGGTTGCCGGGGCGGAGGCGGCGCGCGCGGCCGGCGCGGACATCGTCATCATGGATGACGGTTTCCAGAACCCGTCGCTGCAGAAGGACCTGTCGATTGTGGTGGTCGATGGCCGCCGCGGCGTCGGCAACGGTTCGGTGTTTCCGGCGGGCCCGCTGCGGGCGCCGCTCGATGCGCAGCTCGGCCACGCGCAGGCGGTCCTGGTGATGGGACAGCCGGTCGAGGCCTGGCCGGTGCTTGCCCATGCCTTCGCCCGGAAGCTTCCGCTGTTTCACGGCGCGCTCGAACCGGACCAGATTGCGCTGGCGGAGATCCAGCGCCGGCCGGTGCTGGCGTTCGCCGGCATCGGCGATCCCGACAAGTTTTTCTCGACGCTGTCGGTGGCCGGCATCGACGTCAAGGTGCGGATGCCGTTCCCCGATCACCACCGCTTCAGCCGCAGCGAAGCGCTGGCGCTCGCCGAGCGCGCCCGGCGCGACGGGCTGCTTCCGGTCACGACCGAGAAGGACATGGCGCGATTGATGGGCGATGCCGATGCCGCGGAACTGGCCGCTGCTTCGCGGGCGTTGCCGGTGCGCCTTGTGGTGGCCGAAGAGCGCGCGTTCCGGGACCTGCTTCTGCGGGTCCGCTGAGTCCAGTCTGTTATGACTTTGCCTGGCGCTACTTCGCCTGCTCCGGGTGCAGCCGCCGCAGCACCGCATCCGGGGAGGCATAGGCCTCCTGGAGATCGACGTTCCAGTATTTCAGCTCTTCCAGCGGAATGGGAACGCCAGTCACCGCGCAGCGCACAAAGGCGCCGGGCCGCACGATGCGGAAATCCCCATCCAGGAACTTGACCTCGGCTTCTCCCGCCATCGGCGGCGGGCGGTCGTAACGGTTCAGCACATCGTTTCTCCGCAGTCACGGCGGCGGCTCGGCGGGCTGCCTGTGCCCAACATAATCATACCGCCGCGCGTGTGTGCCCCGGTTACCGCCATCGCATAACTGGCGGGTGCTTGGCAACCACTGGCTTGGCAAGCTCTCTGGCTTGGCAATCTCTGGCTTGGCAATTCGCCATGTCACAGGTCGAACACCGCCACCGCGCGGATCGGCGACCCGGTGCCGTTCCGCCACTTCATCGGCAGGCCGATGAAGGTGAACTGGCCCTTGCCGAGCAGTGTCTCGAGATTGCACAGGCTCTCGATATGGGTGATGTCGAGTTCGAGGCAGGCCTTGTGCACCAGCGAGTTCACCTTGCCTTCCGGGCCGGGCCGCATCGAGTCGATGCCGAAATGCACCACGCCCTGCCTGGCGAGCCATTCGGTGCCCGCGACGTTGATGCCGGAATTGTCGGTTGAGTATTCCTTGTTCGGAAACGTCCGCTCGTGATGGCCGGTGCACAGCAGCACGGTGCCGCCCTTCGGCACCGGCAGGCCGGTCTTCTTCACCGCGGCTTCGAGCTCCGCCGGCCCGAATTCGGCCTTCGGCGCGATGTGCCGCAGGTCGATGCAGATGCCCGGCACGATGCAGTTCTCCAGCGGGTACTCGTTGATCGGCGTCCCCTTGATGCCGAAGTGGCGCGGCGCGTCCATATGCGTGCCGCCGTGGTCCGGCATGGAAAAGAACATCACGCTGTTGCCCTGGACGTTGCCGGACTCGGCGAACGCCTCCTCGTGGGACTTCCAGACGCCGTGGATGATGGGGGGCTGGCCCGGATAGCTCGGGGTGCGGTGATAGAGCTCGCGGCTGAGATCGACGATTTTCACGGGGCTTCCTCCCATACGAAACGATTGCGGGTGCACTTTAGGCATGATCCCGAAAAGTGGGAACCGGTTTTCGGAGAAGATCATGCCTAGAAAAGCTCCGGGCGGCGCGGGAGGCTAGCTCCTGAGAATGGGGCGGAGCGGCCGCACGAAGGCCAGGATCACCAGACCCGCGAGGCCTGCGATGATCGCGATCATCAGGAAGAATGAATCCTTCGCCATGTTCGACCAGAAGCTGCCGAGATAGCCGGCCGCGAAATTGCCGGTGAAGCTCGTGGCGAGCCACACCCCCATCATCATCGACACCGCGCGGGCCGGCGCAACCTTGGTCACCAGCGAAAGCGAGGTCGGCGACAGGTAAAGCTCGCCGATGGTGATGATGACGAAGTAGGCGAGAAGCCAGAGCCAGCTCGATTGGCCGCCGCCGGCCACGGAGGCCGCGGCGAACATGACGAGGTTGGCGAGCGTCACGCCGAAGCAGCCATAGGCCATCTTGGTGACGCTCGAAGGTTCGCTGCCGCGCTCAGCCTGCGCGCGCCAGAGCATCAGGATGAAGGGCGTGAAGGCGAAGATCATGAACGGATTGAAGGCCTGGAACCAGGTGACGGGGATTTGCCCGGACCAGACCAGCAGGTTGATGGTGCGGTCGGTGTTGGCGTCGGCCCAGAGCGCGATGGTGTTGCCCTGCTGCTCGTAGGTGGCCCAGAAGAACGTCACCGGCAGCGCGAGCAGCACGATCGCGCCCATCGCGCGCCATTCGTCGCGGCCGAACGGCTGCGGCGGGCCGGAGGCGAGGGCCTTGCTGCGCTCGTCCGGCGGCAGCGTGCGCGCGGCATAGAGGTAGACGAGAAGCCCGGCGGTCATGCCGACGCCGGCCGCGCCGAAGCCGTAGTGCCAGCCAAGCCCTTCGCCCAGCGTGCCGCAAACCAGGGGCGCGAGAAACGCGCCGAGATTGATGCCGACATAGAAGATCGAGAACGCGCGGTCGCGGCGCGGATCGCCCGGCGCATAGAGCGAGCCCACCTGCGTCGAGATGTTCGGCTTGAACGCGCCGTTGCCGAGGATCAGCACCGTGAGGGCGAGCAGGAACAGCGGCTCGAACGCCATCATGAAGTGGCCGACCGCCATCAGCGCCGCACCGATGACGACGGTCTTGCGCTGTCCAAGCCAGCGGTCGGCGATCAGGCCGCCGATGATCGGCGTAAAATAAACCAGTCCCGTGTAGAGGCCGTAGACCTGCGACGACAGCGGCTGCACGCCGAGCGGACCGAACAGCGCTTCGAGACCCGCTTTCAGCGTGGCGAAGCCGATGATCTCCTGCGCGCGCTCGGGCTGGAATGCGTACTTCACCATGTACAGCACGAGCAGCGCGCGCATGCCGTAGTAGGAGAAGCGCTCCCACATCTCGGTGGTGAAGAGGTAGGTCAGGCCGCGCGGATGGCCGAAAAGGTCGCCTTGTTGCGGAGACGTCGCCACGAATCCTCCCCCAAGCGGGGAAAGGCTAACACGCCGGATGACGGGATATCACCCGAACAGGCTTCCCTGTGAGCCGCCGCCGCCCGGCTTGCGCGGCTTTGCGGCGGGTCTGACCGGCGAGGCGGGCTGCGCGCGTTCCACCGGCGCCGCGCCGCCTTCGGCGACCGCGCCGACGCGGCCGTCGGCAAACTCGATGTCGAGCCTGGTGCCGGAGGTAATGGCCGCCGCGCTGCGCAAGGGATGGCCTGCGGCGTCGCGCACCAGCGCAAAGCCGCGCTTCAGGACGCTCTGATAGGAGAACGCGTGTAGAAGCTGATAGGACCGGTCGAGCCGAGCCTCCAGGGTCGCGACCAGGCGGCCAAAGGCTCGATCGCGTCGTTCGCTCAGCACCGTCACCCTGTCGCGGGCGCGCGAGACACGATTGAGCTGCGTCTCGCGATAGGTCTTGAGCGCTGTGCCGAGGCGGAGCGTGCAGGCGTCGAGCCGTTCGCGCCGCCGCTCCACCAGACTGCGCAGAAGCCGCGGCGACAGCCGCCCGGCGACCCGTGAGAACTGCGTGTGATGGATCTGCGCGTTCGCCCGCAAGGCGCGTGGCAGCCGTTCGGCGCAGGCGTCGAGCCGCTGGCGCGGCGTCGCCAGCAATTCCTCGGCGGTCGGCAGCGCACGGGACGCGGCGCGGAACTCCGTGCGGCGATGGTCCTGCGCCCGCTGCCAGCAGGCGAGCGCGCGGCGCGCCTTGCTCATCAGCTCGGCGATCAGGTCGGTGCGCACCGGCACCGCCATTTCGGCCGCCGCGGTCGGCGTCGGCGCGCGCTTGTCGGCGGCAAAATCGAGCAGCGTGAAGTCGGTCTCGTGGCCCACGGCGGAAATCAGCGGGATCATGCTGTCGGCCGCCGCCCGCACCACGATCTCCTCGTTGAACGACCAGAGATCCTCCAGCGAGCCGCCGCCGCGGGCGACGATCAGCAGGTCGGGCCGGCGGATTTTTCCGCTCTCCGGCAGCGCGTTGAAGCCGCGGATCGCGTTGGCGACCTGCTCGGCGGAGCCGTCGCCCTGCACCTTCACCGGCCAGACGATGACATGGCGCGGAAAGCGGTCGGCGAGGCGATGCAGGATGTCGCGGATCACCGCGCCGGTCGGCGAGGTGACGACGCCGATCACCTCGGGCAGGTACGGCAGGAGCTGCTTGCGCGCTTCGTCGAACAGGCCCTCGGCGGCGAGCTTGCGGCGGCGCTCTTCCAGCAGCGCCATCAGCGCGCCGACACCCGCGGGTTCCAGCGCGTCGATGACGATCTGGTATTTCGACGAGCCCGCAAATGTCGTGAGCTTGCCCGAGGCGATGACCTCCAGGCCCTCTTCGGGTTTTATCCGCATCCGCCCGAACACGCCCTTCCAGATCACCGATTCCAGCACCGCCTTGTCGTCCTTGAGGCGGAAATAGACATGGCCGGACGGCGAGGCGCCCTTGAAGCCGGAGACCTCGCCGCGCACCCGGACATAGCCATAGGCGTCCTCCACGGTGCGGCGCAGATGAGCCGACAGCTCGGAGACGGTGAATTCGGCGGCGTTGGTTTGCGACTCGGACATCGGGCAACCCTAGAGCATGGCCCCGGGATGTGGGAGCCGATATCGGCGGATCGTGGACAACGCAAGGCCGTGTCGCGGCCGTTCAACGCAGGCCGGCTGAGAACGTCAGCCGGCAGAACAGCCCGTCCGGCCGGAATTCCGGCTGGATACCGCCGTCCATCGCTTTCAGGGTGCGGGTGACCAGCTTGCTGCCGAATCCGAAGCGCTCGGGCGGCTGCACGGTCGGGCCGCCCTGCTCGCGCCAGTCGAGCGCAATCGCGCGGCCTTCGGTGCGCCAGCGGACCGACACGGTTCCGCCGTCCCGCGACAGCGCGCCATGCTTGACGGCATTGGTGACTAGCTCGTGCAGGACGAGCGCCACGCCGCGCGCGATGTTGGCTTCGAGTTCGACGCCGTCGCCGTCCGCATTGAGGCGCTGGAGGCCGTAGGGCTCGAATTCCCTGCGCAGAATGTCTTCAATGGTCGATGTGTGTTCCGGCGAGCGGTTGATGACGTCGTTGGTGCTCGACACCGCGCGGATGCGGCCGACGATGGTCGCGGCGCGGTCCGGCAATTCTTCCAGCGAACTGCGGACAATGCTTTCCACCACGGCGAAAGTATTTTTGCCGCGGTGCTCCAGCTCCCGCATCAACAGCCTGTTCTGGCGGTCGTTTTCGCGCAGCCGCGCGATCGCGTTCCGATACAGCTGCGCCACCCAGATCATGAACGTGCAACTGGCGACGAACAGCGCGGCGTTCGCCGCTTCGGGTCCGGTCAAGGCGTTGAAAATGTAGAACGGCGGCACGAAGGCCCACCAGACGACCAGCACCGAAACCAGGCTCGCAAACAGCGCGACCGCCGGCCCCGAAACCAGAGCGACCAGCATCACCATCGGGAAGTAGGTGGCGTAGAGCAGAGTGACGTCCAGCCATCCCAATACCACGCGTGCGAGGGTTGCGAGCGCAACTGCACCGAGCGCGAACAGATACGCCGACAGCGAGCGAGGGAGAAATCTCTCGCTAAGCCGCGGTATCCATCCGGTATGCAACGACGGCCCCCTCGAACGCGTAAGCCAGCGCCGCACGCTAACAGCTTGTGATGATCGTCGCCAGTTTCACGCTTTGAGTGATGCCGGCAATCAAATCGGGCGCAACCCGTCTTGCGCGGACGTTGTCTAGGCGGGACGCTTCCACACCATCGAACCGGCTGCGGTCACAATTGCGGCGGCCAGAATGAGGAACAGGCCGCCGAGGCCGGCCGCTGCGGCAATCAGGCCCGCGCCGAACGGCATGACGAACTGGCCGATACGGTTGCTCATGATGCGCAGCGAGTTGGTCGTGCCGCGCGCGCTCACCGTGGTCATATCGACCACGATGGTGATGCTCAATGTGGTGGCCAGCCCGAACGAGAAGCCCATTGTGGCGAACGCGACATGCATGGCCCAGAGCGGAATCGGCGCCGCGATCGCCGCATAGGCCAGCGCGCAGACGAGGGTGCCGGCGATCATCAGCGGCCAACGGCCGAACGCTGCGACCATCCGCGCGTAGAACAGCCGCGCCAGCATCGACGCGCCGGCACGCACCGTCAGGAGCAGCCCGATGTCGTGCACGTCGATGCGCCGCTCGGCGCCCAGCAGCGGGATATAGACGACGACGGTGTCGGATGCCGCCACCAGGATGACGCCGGCCACGATGACCGGGACGAGCCCGGGAATCCGCAGGATCTGCGCGATGGGCACCACGTCGGTTTCGTCTTTGGCGGCGGATGCGCTGCGGGCGGGTTTCATCGCGAGGCTGAACACCAGCGCCGCGGCGGCGCAGCATGCCGCGACGACGAACAGCGATTGGGTCGGCGGGATCGGCGCGCTGCCGCCCATGAAGCCCACGATGTAGGGCCCGGCGCCCTGGCCGATCGCGGTCACCACCATGAAGTTTCCGAACACCGCCTCGAGGCTCTTCGGCCCGGCGGCGCGCACGCAGATCATCTGCTGGCTCGCCATCAGCATGATATGGCCGAGGCCCATGACGGTGGAGAACAGCAGGAGCCCGGCGGGCGTCGGCCAGACCGCGAAGCCGGTCATCGCCATCAGGAAGATCGCTGCCCCGACTGATGCGGCGCGCGTGTCGTAGCCGCGGTCGATCAGCCGGCCGACCTGCACCGCGATCAGGATCGGGAAGATCGCAAATACCGCGGCAATCAGGCCGAGCCAGACCAGCGACAGGCCAAGCTCGACGGCGCGGTAGGAGATCGTCACGCGGACCAGCGCCGTGACCGTCTGCACCAGGAGGCTGCTCAGGAGCAGGGGAACCAGCAGCCGGTAGTCGATGTCGCTGTTGCGGATATGGTCGGCGAGTTTTTCGAGCATTCAAACCAGATTAGCAGGCAGCGGAAAAAATCGCGTGCTCATTCCGGATGCGGCAATCCGGAGTCCAGCAACTTGGAAACGTTGTCGACGCGGAAGTCCGGATTCGCGAACTTGGTCCGCGCCCGGATCGGCGAACAATCAATACCAGTCGATCAGGCCGGCGAGCGGGCCACCCCACGGACCGGCCGAGAAGCCCCGGCATTCGCGCTGGCAGGCGCGATTGCAGTTGTCGAAATGCGGCCGGCAGGCATCGGCCGCCGCGCCGCCGCGGACGCAATATTCCATCCGCCAGGAGCAGCTCGAGGCGCAGTCGCGCCAGCAGGCGTCCGAAACCCACACCGAAGTCGAGCGTTTGCTCTGCGGATAGGGCGTCATCCGCTCGACGCCGCCCTTGAACACCACCGTCGGCCGGTTTTCGTAGCTGAATCCACCCGCGAAGGCGGGTGCGGCCAGCGCGAGAAAGACCAGCAATACCGCGACAAAACTCTTCATGCGGCAAGCAAACCACGCCCTTGGGCTCGCGTCGAGGCGGGGCTGTGGACGCTGTGGGCGGCTCGGTTCCGCAGGCGTGGAGCCTCATGCTAGTGGTCTGATTCATTCGGACGATTCCCAAACCGTCCGAAGCAGTTCAATCTCTCGGCATGAGAGCAGGAATTGTTGTCAACGTCACGCGCGACGACCGCCGCCGTCTTGAGGCGGTGGTTGCGGATCGCAGCGCGCCGCAGAAGCACGTTTGGCGCGCTAACATTATCCTCGCCACCGCGGACGGCTGCGGCACCGCCGAAATCATGCGCCGCTCCGGGAAGGCCAAGCCGGTGGTATGGACCTGGCAGGCACGGTTCATGGCGGAGGGCGTCGAGGGGCTATTGCGCGACAAGACGCGCAAGCCCGGCAAGCCCCCGCTGTCGCCCGAGACTGTGCAGCGGGTGGTCGATTTGGCGTTGGGGCCACCGCCCGGGGAGGCAACCCACTGGACCGGCCGGGAACTGGCCAAGGCGGCCGGGGTAAGCCTGCGCTCGGTGCAACGCATTCTGGAGGCTCACCAGCTTGCGCCGCACCGCATCCGGACATTCAAGCTGTCGAACGATCCGGAGTTTGCCGACAAGCTCAGAGACATCGTCGGCCTTTATGTCGATCCTCCCGCCCACGCCGTCGTCCTCTCGGTGGATGAGAAGAGCCAAATCCAGGCGCTCGACCGCACCCAGCCTGGTCTGCCGATGAAGAAAGGCCGCGCCGGGACCATGACCCACGACTACAAACGCCACGGCACAACGACGCTCTTCGCCGCCCTAAACGTCCTCGACGGCACTGTTATCGGCCGCAACATGCAGCGCCACCGGCACCAGGAGTTCATCCGCTTTCTCAACACCGTCGAGGCGCAGGTGCCGGCACGAAAGTCGATCCACGCCATCATCGACAACTATGCAACTCACAAACATCCCAAGGTGCAAAAATGGCTGGCCCGGCATCCGCGCTGGACATTCCACTTCACACCCACCTCGGCGTCCTGGCTCAATGCCGTTGAAGGCTTCTTCTCCAAGCTCACGCGCCGGCGCCTCAAGCGCGGTGTGTTCCGGTCGGTTGCCGAACTTCAGACCGCGATCAACCGCTTCGTCGCAGAGACAAACTCCGATCCAAAACCCTTCGTCTGGACCGCCAATCCAAAACACATCCTCGCCGCTGTCAAACGAGGGAAGGAAAAGTTAGAGTCGATCCACTAGGGACTGTCGGACATGAACATCCTTCTCCTCGGTTCCGGCGGGCGCGAGCACGCGCTGGCGTGGAAGTTGGCGGCGAGCCCGCTCACCGACCGGCTTTATTGCGCGCCGGGCAATGCAGGTATCGCGCAGCAGGCCGAGTGCGTGGCGCTCGACATCACGGATCACGCCGCGATCGTTGCGTTTTGCAAGGCGAGCGCGATCGACTTCGTCGTGGTCGGCCCGGAAGCGCCGCTGGTTGCGGGCGTGGTGGACGATCTGGAAGCCGCGGGATTCAAGACCTTCGGCCCAAGCAGGCTTGCTGCGCGGCTGGAAGGATCCAAGGGCTTCACCAAGGACCTCTGCAGGGCGAACAACATCCCGACCGCGGCATACGAGCGCTTCACCACGCCCGGACCGGCGAAGGACTACCTCCGCAGGCAGGGCGCGCCCATCGTGGTCAAGGCCGACGGGCTTGCGGCGGGCAAGGGCGTGGTGGTGGCGCAGACACTTGCCGAGGCGGAAGCCGCCATCGACATGATGTTCGAGGGCGGCTTGGGTGCGGCCGGCGCCGAGGTCGTCGTCGAAGAATTCATGGCTGGCGAGGAAGCGTCGTTCTTCGCGCTGTGCGACGGCGACAACGCCGTTCCGCTGGCTTCGGCGCAGGACCACAAGCGTGTCGGCGACGGCGACACCGGTCCGAACACCGGCGGCATGGGTGCTTATTCCCCGGCGCCCGTGATGACGCCGGACATCACCGCGCGGACGATGGACGAGATCGTAGGGCCGACCCTGCGGGCAATGAAAGCGATGGGTTCGCCCTTCAAGGGCGTGCTGTTCGCGGGCCTGATGATCACCAGGGACGGCCCCAAGCTGATCGAATACAACGCGCGCTTCGGCGATCCGGAAACCCAGGTGATGATGCCACGGATGATGTCGGACCTGGTGCCGGCGCTGATGGCATCCCGCGACGGGCAACTGAAGAACTTCGACCTGCGCTGGTATCCCGACACGGCGCTCACGGTGGTGATGGCGGCGAAGGGATATCCCGGCGACTACAAGCGCGGATCGGTGATCCAAGGGCTCGACGCGGCGGCCGAGGTCGAAGGCGTCGAGATTTTCCATGCCGGCACGAAATCCGACGGCGGAAAAATTCTCGCCAATGGCGGCCGCGTGCTCAACGTCTCGGCGATCGCCGCAACGGTGACGCAGGCGCAGGCGCTGGCCTATCAGGCCGTCGGCCGGATCAACTGGCCGGAAGGCTTCTGCCGCCGCGACATCGGCTGGCAGGCGGTGAAACGCGAGCGAGGCGGTTGATCGGCAGTTGACCCGGCACGAGCGTCACAGTCTGATACCGCTATGCCCGATCTCGCCGACCTCTATCCCGGTTATCAATCGCACTGGATCGACACTTCGGCCGGCAAGCTGTTCGCGCGCACCGGCGGCAACGGTCCGCCGCTGCTGCTGCTGCACGGCTACGCGCAGACCCACGTGATGTGGCACTGCGTGGCGCCCGCGCTGGCCGGTCACTTCTCGCTGGTGATCGTCGACCTGCCGGGCTACGGCTGGTCGTCGGTGCCGGAGTCGGGCGAGGGCCACGCGCCCTACGACAAGCGCTCGATGGCAAAGGCGATGGTCGAGCTGATGGAGAAGCTCGGCCATATCCGCTTCCGCCTCGCGGGACACGACCGCGGCGGCCGGGTCGCCTATCGCCTTGCGCTGGACCATCCGCACCGGTTGGAGAAACTTTCGACGCTCGACATCGTGCCGACGCACGCCATGTGGGACGGCATCGACGCCAAGCTCGCGTTCCGCATCTGGCACTGGACGTTCCTCGCGCTGCCGGCGCCGTTTCCGGAGAACATGATCGGCCGCGACCCGGTCGACTTCTGGAACCGGATCACCGCGCCGGGCACCAAGGTGAAATCCGTCGAGGCGTTCGATCCCCGGGCGGTCGCGCACTACCGCGCGTTCTTCAGCGATCCACTGCGCATCCACGCGACCTGCGAGGACTATCGCGCCGGCCGCACCACCGACTTCACAAACGACGCGACCGATCGCGCGGCGGGCAGGAAGATCGAGTGCCCGATGCTGGCGCTGTGGGGTGCAACGGGAATCCCGCCCGCAGCCGAAACCGGCCCGCTCGCGACGTGGCGCGAATGGGCGACCGACGTGCGCGGCGCGGCCATCGATTGCGGACACTATCTGCCGGAGGAAAGTCCGGACGCGGTGTCGAAGGCGCTGATCGAGTTCTTCAAATAGAAACGAAAAGGTGTGGCAATGGCTCCGGTGTTGCGGCTGTTCGAGGATTCGTTGAGCGGCGGAGCGTCGCTGAAACTGCCCGCGCTGCCGCGGATGGTCTTCGTCGTGCATGGCGCCGTGACCATCGACGGCAAGCCGCTCGCTGACGGCGAGGCGTGGAGCGGCGAGGGCGCGGTCTCGCTTGCGCCGGGCAAGGACGGCGTCACGCTGTGGCGCTACGAGCTCGCGGCCTCGGGAAGCCCGCCTGGAGCAGGCAACGGCACGGGCGTGCGCTCGCGCGAGAAGCTCTCGGCGGTGCTCGAAACCATCCCGCAAGGCGAATTGCTGTTGCGCGGCGACAGCGTCGCGTTTCCGCCGGGCGGCTGCGCGTTCCTGCACAAGCATTGGGGGCCGGGCATCCGTTGCCTGATCGACGGCGGCATTCGCATCGACACGCTCGGCCATTCGACCAGCTACGGGCCCGGCAGCCCGTGGTACGAGACCGGCTCCGATCCGGTGTTTGCGCAGGCCGCGATGGACCGGCCGAGCCGCTTCATCCGCGTGATGATCCTGCCGCGCTCGCTGATCGGCAAAAGCTCGTTCCAGTTCGTCAACGAGGAGGACAAGACGAAACCGCGCGTGCAGCAATACAAGATCTTCGCCGACATGCCGATCGCGACGCCGGCTGGTTAGGGGCGAGCGGCAACTGGCCTGGACAATGGTGCAGCGATAGACTGGCGTTTATGGGCGGCTCAAACGAGGGGGAAACAGCATGGTGAAGTCTCGCAAGAAGGCGCGTAAGGCGGCGAAGCGAACGGCGAAAAAGCGCAAGCCCGTGGTGAAAGCCAGGGCGCGCAAGCCGGCCAAGAAGACCCGCCGCGCCAAGCGCCGCAAGCAGGCCTCGATCGTCGACACGGTCACCGGCGCGGTGCGCGAAACCGGCGAATTGCGCAGCCGCCTCGCCGGACACAACACGTTCGAAGACTGAAGTTTTCAGGCCGCGCGCGCGATGCGCGCGCCCCTTGACGCGTGGGGGCGTGTTGTGTATTTAACCGATCCGTTATTTAACCAATAGGTCAAATACACATGGCCATCGACCGCCTGAGCGCGACCTTTGCAGCCCTCGCCGATCCGACGCGGCGGGCGATCCTTGCCCGGCTGGCGCTCGGAGAAACCTCGGTGTCGGAGATTGCGGAGCCGTTCGACATCAGCCTCCCGGCGGTGTCCAGGCACCTGAAAGTGCTGGAGGGCGCGGGGCTGATCGTGCGCAGCCGCGAGGCGCAGTGGCGGCCCTGCCGGCTCGAGCCGCAGGCGCTGAAGGGCGTCGATGAATGGCTCGAAGAGTACCGCAGGCTGTGGGAGCAGCGCCTCGACCGGCTCGAGGACTATCTGCGCACGCTGCAGGCCGACGAGGCCAAATCCCACGACAGGCCGGAACCGAAGTCCCGAAAGAAGCAGGACCGGAAAGATGGTCGAAAAAAATAGCATCGACCTCGACGATCCGCTGGCGATTGCCGGCACGCGCGTGCTCGAGGCGCCGCGCTATCTCGTGTGGAAGGTCTGGACGCCTGCTTTTCCAAAATGGCAGCCCGAACGAGCTATTCGAATCGAAGAGGTGGCGTGATGACGAGTGCGAAGCGATATGAGACCTCACTGTCCGGCGACCGCGAGTTCACGCTGACGCGCACGTTCGACGCGCCGCGGCGGCTGGTGTTCGATGCCTTCACCAGGCCGGAGATGGTCAAGCAATGGCTGTTCGGTCCGGCGGAATGGCCGCTGGTCCATTGCGAGATCGATCTGCGGGTCGGCGGCAAGCTGCGTTACGTCTGGCGCCACAAGGAGCGGGGCGACATGGGCATGAGCGGCGTGTTTCGCGAGATCGCTGCGCCCGAGCTCCTCGTTCACACCGAACTGTTCGACGAGGACTGGACCGGCGGCGAGACGCTGCTGACCACGACCTTCGAGGAAAGCAGCGGCCGTACCACGGTGGCCGCGACAGTGCTCTATTCGTCGCCGGCCGCGCGCGACACAGCGCTCAACACCGGCATGGTCCGGGGCTGGTCGCAGGGCCATGACCGGCTCGACGAGCTTCTCGCCACGCTGGTGTCATAGAGCCGGCGTTTCTTCTCAACCCAGTCGGTACCAGGGAGAGTTCCATGGAAGTCCAGTCGTATCTGATTTTCAACGGCCGTTGCGACGAGGCGCTCGAGTTCTACAAGAAGAACCTCGGCGCCAAGGTCGAGATGCTGATGCGCTTCAAGGAGAACCCCGACAAGAACGCCGGTAACTGCATGCCGCCGGGCGGCGACGACAAGGTCATGCATTCGAGCTTCAGGATCGGTGAGTCGGTGGTCATGGCGTCCGACGGGATGAGCTACGACCAGAAGCCGGAATTCAAGGGCTTCTCGCTCACCATTACGGCAAAGGACGAAGCCGAGGCCGACAAGCTGTTCGGCGCGCTCTCCCAGGGCGGCCATGTGCAGATGCCGATGGGCAAGACCTTCTTCTCGCCCCGCTTCGGCATGGTCGCCGACAAGTTCGGCGTCGGCTGGATGGTGATCGTTCCGCAGCCGATGTGATCCCAGCAAGTCAGGGTGGGTGAAGGCAATGACCTCGACCGATACCAAAAGCGCCGATTTCGTGATCTCGCGCGTGTTCGATGCGCCGCGCGATCTGGTGTGGAAGTGCTTCACCGAGCCGGAGCACATCAGGCACTGGTGGGGCCCGAAGGGCGTCGCCGTGACGGTGGCCAAGATCGATCTGCGGCCCGGCGGCATGTGTCACTATTGCATGAAGGGCTCGGACGGCACGCCGATGTGGGGCCGGATGATGTACCGCGAGATCGTGCCGCAGGACAAGATTGTCTTCATCAACTCGTTCTCGAACGAGCAGGGCGGCCTGACACGCCATCCGATGGCGCCGACCTGGCCGATCGAGATGATGTCGATCTTCACCTTTGAGGATCAGCCCGGCGGAAAAACCAAGTTCACCGTCCGCTGGTCGCCGCACAATGCCACCGCGGAAGAGCAGCATACCTTCGACACCGGCCACGCCAGCATGAACCAGGGCTGGAGCGGCTCGCTGGAGAAGCTCGAGGTCTATCTTGCCAGGGTCCGGGCGGCGTAACACCGCCCTGGTTTTCAACCGGAGTCCATTCCATGAAAGTCGTTGCCATCATCTTCGGCGTGTTCCTGGTGGCGGTTTGCGGCGTGCTCGTCTACGCCGCGAGCCGTCCCGACGTGTTCCAGGTGCGCCGCACCGCCAGCATCAAGGCGCCGCCGGAAAAGATTTTTCCGCTGATCGCCGACTTCAAGAGCTGGACCGCCTGGTCGCCCTACGAGAAGAAGGACCCGGCGATGAAGCGCACCTATGGTCAGGTGACCAGCGGCAAGGGCGCGACCTACGCCTGGGCCGGCGACAGGAACGTCGGCAGCGGCAGCATGGAGATCCTGGACGCGCCCGCGCCGTCCCGCGTCACCATCAAGCTCGACTTCAAGACGCCGTTCGAGGCGCACAACGTCGCCGACTTCACGCTGCAGCCGGCGGACGGCGGCACCAGTGTGAGCTGGTCGATGCAGGGGCCGACGCCGTTCTTCGGCAAGATCCTTCATGTGTTCGTCGACGTGGACAAGATGGTGGGCCGCGACTTCGAGGCGGGCCTCGCGAACCTCAAGGCCATCGCCGAGAAGTAGCCGCCGGTGCGGGCCAGGCTGAGGGTCAAGTCTTGCGATCAAGTCAGGAGTTTGGACGATGCAGAAGATCACTCCGTTCCTGCTGATGGACGGCCGTGCCGAAGAGGCGATGAACCTCTACACCTCGGTGTTCAGGAACTCGAAGATCGTGGACGTGTCGCGATCGGGCGACAACGGCCCGGTGTTCAGCGCCACGCTCGAGCTTGACGGCGAGCGGTTCATTCTCCTCAACGTCGGGCCGAAATCCGAGTTCAACGCGTCGGTGTCGTTCTTCATCAACTGCGAGACGCAGGCCGAGGTGGACGAACTGTGGGACAAGCTGCTCGCCGGCGGCGGCGCGCCGATGCAGTGCGGCTGGCTCAAGGACAAGTTCGGTGTGCACTGGCAGATCATCCCTTCGGCGCTGGGCCGGCTGATGCGCGACAAGGATCCGGCGAAATCGCAACGCGTGATGCAGGCCATGATGAAGATGGTCAAGATCGACGTCGCGGGCCTGGAAGCGGCCCACCGCGCCGCGTGAGTGAGTGGCCAGGTGCCGACGTCAGGGTTTCCGGCCGACGATCTCGTCCCACCGCGGGCTCGGCCGCGCGGCGAACGGCGCGTTCCAGGCCGTGCAATTGGCGGCATCGACCACCTGAACCGGCAGGACGATCTCCGGCGGGACGTTCTCGCCGCGCAGGTGCCGGATCGCCGCCTCGGTCGCGATCTCGCTCATCTTCATCGCATCGAAATCGGCGGTGGCGAGCATGCGCCCTGCGGCGATCGCCGCGACCGCCTCAGGGATCGCGTTGACGCCCACCACATGCGGCGGCGTTCCGCGGCTGGGATGCGCTGCGATCGCGTCGAGCACGCCGAGCGCCATGGCGTCGTTGGCGCAGAGAATGGCGTCGACGCCCGGCCATTGCCGGTGCATGTCGCGGAACGCGTTTCGCGCGGTGTCGCGCTGGTAGTCGCCGCGGATCGAGCAGCGAACCTTGATGTCCGGATGCCCGGCGAGCGCGTCGCGGAAGCCGGCCAGCCGGTCGAGGCTGGTGGCGGAGGCGGGCGTGCCTTCGACCACGATGATCGTGCCTTCGCCGCCCAGTTTCGCAAACAGATAACGGGAGATATTGGCGGCAAGCGCCCGGTCGTCGGAGCCCACGAACGTCACCCGGCGGCCCGCGGTGGTGCGGGTGATGATGTTGAACAGCGGAATGTTTGCAGCATCGAACTGCTGGATCGCGTTGTTGACCGCCGTCACATCGACCGGCACGAACACCGCGGCGTCGGGCTTCTCGGCGACAGCTTCACCGATCAGCGCGATCTGCTCGGCGATATCGTCGGGCCTTTCCGGTACGTAGTGCACGGTTTTTCCGCCGAGTCGTGTAGCAGTCCGGTCGGCGCCCAGCCGCGCTGCTTCATAGGCCGGGTTGGTGCGGTTCTTGGTGAAGACGGCGATGGTGGGCGACATGCGATCCGGCGTTGTTTCGGCACAATAGCGTCAAAGAACCATGAGGAGGCTCCATGCCGCTCAAGCTCTATTATCATCCGCTGTCGTCCTACTGCCACAAGGTGCTGATCGCGCTTTACGAGAACGGCACGCCGTTCGAGACGCAACTGGTCAACCTCGGCGATGCGAAAGAGCGCGCGGATTTCGTCAAGCTCTGGCCGATCGGCAAGTTTCCGGTGATCCGCGACCAGGGGAGGGGACAAACGATTCCGGAATCGAGCCCGATCATCGAATACCTCGCGCGGCACTATCCCGGTCCGGTGCCGCTGGTGCCGCCGGACGCGGAACTGGCCTGGCAGGTGCGTTCCAGGGACCGGTTTCTCGATCTCTATGTCCACATGGAGATGCAAAAGGTCGTGGGCGACCGGCTGCGGCCCGCGGACAGCAAGGACCCGTTCGGGGTCAAGCAGGCACGTGACCGGATTGCCACCTGCTACGACATGCTCGAACACGATCTGGCGTCGAAGACCTGGATGGCGGGCGATACCTTCACCATGGCTGATTGTTCGGCGGCGCCTGCCCTGTTCTATGCCAACAAGGTCCAGCCGTTCGAGGCGACCCATCCCAATCTGAAGGCGTATTTCGGTAGGCTGCTGGAGCGTCCCTCGTACCAGCGCACGCTTGAGGAGGCGAAGCCATATTTCCACATGTTCCCGAAATAGACCGCCGCTTTTGCGGTGGGACGGCCGAACCAACGGCCGCGGTCCTCGTTGTCTTCCGAGCAGCCGAAGCATTGCCGAGGAGGACCTGTGCCTATGAAACGATCAAACAAAATTCGTCCCATTCGCACGCGCGCCGGTGCCGGTGCGGTAGCCGGCCGCGACGGCGCCATCGATTTCGCCGCCAAGGCCGCGCTGCTCAGCCGGGCCGAAGTTGTGAATCCCGAGGACCATGTCTACCGGGTCATCGAGGTGGTCGGCACCTCGGAGGAGAGCGTCGAGGACGCGATCTCCTCGGCGGTTTTGCGCGCGAGCCAGACGCTCCGGAATCTGCGCTGGTTCGAGGTGCTGCGCACCTCCGGCCACATCGTCGACGGCGGCGTGAAGCACTATCAGGTGACGCTGAAGGTCGGCTTCACGATGGAAGGGCCGCACTGATTGCGGCGCCCTTACATCGGCTTGTAGTTGCGCTCCATGTCGACGTCGATCAGCAGCGCGGTGCCGTCCTTCAGCGCCTTGCCGATCAGGTCGGTCGTCTCTTTCACGTTCCTGGCGCGCGCGCCCTCGATGCCGAGCGATTTGGCGAGACCGACGAAGTCGATCGCCGGATCGTTCAGCTCCATGCCGACGAAGGTGTCGGCCTGCTCGGCAAGCCCGCGCATCGCCACCAGCCGCTGCTTGAGGATGCGATAGCTGGTGTTGTTGAAGATCACCCAGATGATCGGCAACCGATAGCGCGCCGCGGTCCACAGCGCCTGCACCGTGTACATGGCGCTGCCGTCGCCGATCAGCGCGACCACCGGCCGGTCCGGCTGCGCGAGCTTGGCGCCGATCGCCGCCGGCAGGCCCCAGCCGATGCCGCCGCCGCGCAGCGCAAAGAAGCTCTGCTCGTCGTCGCTGTTGATCAGCGAGCGCGCGCCGGGCGCCGACGAAAGCACCTCCTCGATCACCACCGCGTCCCTCGGTAGCGCGGCGCCGATGGCCTCCAGCAGTGCGAGCGGCTGCACCGGCGTCTTGCCGGCGAGCGCCCGCGCCTTGGCGCGGAACGCCTCGCGCTCGGCCTTGATGGCGGATGTCGCGTTGCCGAGGCGTGTGGCTGCCGCGGCCTTGGCGCCGGCGCTCATGCGTGCCTGCACCGCCGCGGTGATGTCGGGCAGCGTCGCCTTGGGATCGCCGAGAATGCCGACCTCGGCCGGATAGCTCTTGCCGATCTGCCATGGGTCGGTGTCGAGATGGATCAGCGGCATGCCTTGCGGGATCGGCTTGACCTTCGACGGCAGCGACCAGGTGAACAGGTCGCCGCCGACTGAAAACAGCAGGTCGTGCTTGTCCAGCACCTCGCGCACGCCCTGCTGCGAGCGTGTCATCGAGCCGCGATAGAGCGGATGCGAGGACGGGAACGACGCCGTGTTCGGCACGAACTCGGTGTAGACCGGCGCGCCGATCGCTTCGGCGAGCGCCGCGAGCTCCTTGTGCGCACGGCTCTGGGCGACCGCGTCGCCCGCCATGATCACCGGGTTTTGCGCCTTGGCGAGCAGGTCGGCGGCGGCGTTCACCGCGTCGATGTCGCCGCGAACGCGGGGCGCCACGCGCGTCGGCTCAAGCAGATCGATGTCGCCGTCGCTCTTGAGGATGTCGCCGGGCAGCGACAGGAACACCGGCCCGGTCGGCGGCGCCAGCGCGGTCTTCGCCGCGCGATGCACCAGGATTGGAAGGTCGTTCAGCCGCTCGACCTGCGCGGAGAACTTCACGAACGGCTTGGCCAGCGTCGTCAGGTCGGCGGAGAGGATCGGCTCCTCGACCAGGTATTCGGTGTCCTGCTGGCCGGCTGTCACCATGATCGGCGAGCCCGCCATCTGCGCGTCGTAGAGCATGCCCATGGCGTTGCCCAAACCGGGCGCGACATGCAGGTTGAGCACCGTGAGCTTGCCGGACGCCTGCGCATAGCCGTCGGCCATCGCCATCAGCGCCGCCTCCTGGAGCCCGAGGATGTAGCGGATGTCGTTCTCCACCGCGAAGGCGTCCATCAACGGCAATTCGGTGGTGCCGGGATTGCCGAACATGATGTTGACGCCCTCCTGCTTGAGCAGGTCGAGGAACGCGCGCTTGCCGGACATGACGGGCACGGGAAACTCCAGTTGTTAGGGAGGCGCAGTGCGGAGCAGCAGACTCGATGGTATCACGACTTCGGCGTCCGTTTGCCGTGCGAGGTCCACGGGGTGCCGGGCGTAACGGAAAGATGCGAATGCGTGCAGACCCAAGGCGCGCCGACGGCGGTGCGCATGAACGTGCAGGTCGAGCGGCCGTTGCGGACGAATTTGCTGCCGTCGGGATGGATGCCAGTGGAGCGGAACATCACCGCGCCCATCGCCATCAGCCGGTCCGGGGAGGTGACGACCTCCAGCGTCGAAAGGTCATAGCGATAGTCCTCGATCGACGGCCAGACGTGGCGCCATTGCTCGCGTTCGAGCTGCGCCTGTGAGGTCATCATTTCGACCTTGGAGCCGAACGCCACGACGTCCTCGGCGAACATCTCCCGCACCGGCACAAAGTCCACTTCGGCCACAAATTTGTCCCAGCGCGCGTACCATTCTCCGACCGAACGCTTGTCTTCTTCCGCCACGGGCAGCCGCTTCATTGCCATCCTCAACTACGACTTTCGACCAAGCTTAACGCGCCGCCTCCGGCGATGCTACGTTTGCGCCATGCAGAAGATCGACCGCCAGGTTGCATTCACCGGGACCAAGGACGTCGCCGAGCCGCTGCGCTTCGACCCGGCGCGGCTGGAGGCGTATCTCTCTCGCGAGGTGAGGGGCTTTGCCGGGCCTCTGACGGTGCAGCAGTTCAAGGGCGGGCAGTCGAACCCGACCTACATGCTGGAGACGCCGGCGCGCAAATACGTGCTGCGGCGAAAGCCGCCCGGAAAGCTGCTGCCCTCGGCGCACGCCGTGGATCGCGAGTTCAGGGTGATCCAGGGGCTCGCGGGGCAAGGGTTTCCGGTCGCCGAGCCGGTGATCTATTGCGCCGACGACAGCGTCACCGGCACGGCGTTCTACGTGATGGGCTTTGTCGCCGGCCGGGTGTTCTGGAATCCGGAAATGCCGGGCTCGAACCCTCAGGAGCGCGCCGCGGTCTATGACGCGATGAACCAGACGCTGTCGCGGCTGCATTCGTTCGAGCCCTCGGCGATCGGGCTTGGCGATTTCGGCCGCGGCGAGAACTACGTCGCGCGCCAGGCCGACCGCTGGTCGAAACAGTACCGCGCCTCCGAGACACAGACGATCGACGAAATGGAGCGGCTGATCGAATGGCTGCCGGCGCATATCCCGCCGGCGGGCCCGCCGCGGCTGGTCCATGGCGACTACCGGCTCGACAACATGATCCTGCACGCGACCGAGCCCAGGGTCCTCGCCGTGCTCGACTGGGAGCTTTCGACCATCGGCGATCCGCTCGCCGATTTCACCTATCACCTGATGCAGTGGCATATGCCGCAGGAGGACACCGGCGCGGGCACCGGTTCGCTCGTCGGCCACGATCTCGGGGCGCTGGGCATTCCGTCGATGGCCGAATACGTTGAGATGTACCGCAAGCGCACCGGCTTCGACCCGCGCCCGCATCTTTCGGCCTATCTCGCCTACAACTTCTTCCGCATCGCCGCGATTCTGCAGGGCATCGCCGGCCGCGTGCGCGACGGCACCGCGACCAACGAGCACGCCGCCGCGAAAGGGCAGATGGTGCGGCCGCTCGCCGAAACCGCGTGGCGCTTCGCCCGCGAGGCGGGTGCGAAATGAAAACCTTCGCTCTCGCGCTCGGCGGGGGCGGCGCGCGGGGGCTCGCGCACATTGCCGTTGCCGAAGCGCTGGACGAGATGGGCGTAAGGCCGGTCGCCATTGCCGGCACCTCGATCGGCGCGATCATCGGCGCGGGCTATGCCGCCGGCATGACCGGTCGCGAGATGCGGCGCTACGCCATCCACATGGCGCACAACCGCGCCGACGTGATGCGGCGGATGATGCGCGCCCGCGCGGGCAAGCTGCGCGACATCTTCGGTGGCGGGCTGGGCGATGCGACCCGGCTCGACGCCGAGCTTCTTTGCGAGCAGTTCCTGCCGCAGGAGCTGCCGCAGGAATTCTCCGGCCTTGGCATTCCGCTCACCGTCGTCGCCTCCGATCTGTTCCGGCGCCAGGAGGTCGTGTTCTCGCAAGGCTCGCTGCGGCGCGCGCTTGCGGCGTCGATCTCGCTGCCGACCATCATGCGGCCGGTGGAGCATGACGGTCAGGTTCTGGTCGATGGCGGCGCGACCAATCCGCTGCCGTTCGAGCATCTGCGCGGCCTCGCGGACGTGATCGTCGCGATCGAGATTTCCGGCCCCGTCAGCAGCGACAAGCGCGACGTGCCGAACGCGCTGGAATGTCTCTATGCAACCGTGCTGGTAATGACGCACTCCATCGTTCAGGAGAAGATCCGCCACGGCGCGCCCGACCTGCTGCTGCAGCCCAATGTCGGCTCGTTCCGCGCGCTGGGCTTCCTCCAGGCAAGCGCGATCCTGCGCGCCGCCGACCCGGTGAAAACCGAGGTGAAAGAGAAGCTTGGGCGGCTTCTTTCGCTGTGAGCGATTGCGCGGCATTTGAATTAATTCGTCGGTTTTCCGCGCACGATCCATTGGGGCCCGTCCGGTTAGATCGGCCATCATGGAATCCTCGAAGACCACCGGCTCCATCGGCGTGCAACAGATCCTGCCGCGCACGGCGACCGGCTGGCAGGGACAGAGCGCCGTGCCGCTTCAGCCGAGCCCGTCCGCGGGCGGTGGCGGCGACGATGCGCCGTCCGAGCAGGAGCGTGGCGGGACGCCGGACGGCGTCGGCAAGATCGTCGACAAGATCGCGTAAGGCTTCAGCCCTTCGCTTCCGCTTCCATGCTGCCGCGCATGCCCCCCGGCTGGCAGAGCTTCGGATACATCCGCTTCATCTCCGCCATCAGGAATTTCACCGGCACGTCGAAGAACGTGCCGTGCTGCGCGACGTAGGACATGAACGCGCGTCCGCCCGAGTCGAACGGCTGAAGCAGCGCGTCCTGCTCACCTGAAAAATCCAGCGTCGGCACGCCGAGCTTCCGGCACAGCGTGACGTTGAACGTCGGCGTGGCCTTCACCCATTCCCGGCCCGGCATCACCTCGACAAAGCCGTGATAGGCGAACAGGTCGGTGCCGACCGCTTCGAGCAGCCGCGGCGTCGCGAGATGGTTCTTCACGTCGGCGAGGCCGATGCGGGCGGGAAGTCCCGCCGCGCGGCAGAGCGCCGCATAGAGCGACGCCTTGCCGACGCAGTAGCTCGCGCCGCGGGCGAGAACACTGGACGCGCGGTAGGTCTCGGGGTCGGTGTAGTCCACATAGGGGTCGTATTTGATGCCGTCGCGCACGGCATCGTGCAAAGCCCGCGCCTTTTGAACCGGATCGGTCATCGGGCCGACAACCTCGTGGGCCTTGGCGCGAATGCTTTCGTGATCGCTGTCGATGTATTCCGCGGGGCTCAGATAGAGCCGCAGATCGGCACCCTTGGTGCTTGGAAGTTGTGATTCTGCCACGGTCCTTGACTTTGGGTTCCCGGCGCGGTTCACACAGAGTTGCGAACGCGGCGGTTTGGGGCGTTCAGGAACGTTGTAGCATGTTGAAGGCTTTTTGCGCTTCTCTCGCGCTGATTTTGGCGCTCACATCGATCCCGACCGGGGCGGTTCTCGCCCAGTCGCAGCAGCAGCGCCAGCAGCGCCGGCAACCCGAGCCGCCGCCGCAGCCTGCGCCACAACCCGCCCCTCAGCCGGCGCCGCCGCCCGCCGCAACGCCGGCGCCGCCTCCACCGGCGCCTGTCGCGCCGCCGGCCGCGCAGCCGCGCCCCGCCGAGCAGCCGCCGGTTCCGGTCCGCATCGTGGAGCCGCCCAAGAGCGCGGCGCAACTGGCCGCCGAGGCGCAGGAGCGCGAACGCGAGCGCGAGGAGCGCGCCACGTTCAACAGCCGCCTGCTGATGTATTCGGGCTTGCTGGTGGTGATCGGCCTTCTGCTGGCGGTCGCGTTTTTGGCGCAAGCGCTCTACCTGTGGCTGGCGCTGCGCGGCGTGCGGAAGTCGACGCGCGCGATTGAGCGCAACATGACGACCGCGCAGCGCGCCTTCCTCTACATCGGCGCGATGGCTTGGAGCCCGGCGGGAACGAACGTGAAGATCAGCCCCACCTGGTCGAACAGCGGCTCGACGCCGACGCGGAATCTTCGCATCAGCACCAACTGGAAAATCTCCCACGGCGAGCTGCCCGCCGACACCGTGTTCACCTATACGCGCCCGCCCGAGCGGGTGTTCCTGGGCCCCGGCGGCCGCGCCGACGTCGGCGCGGTGCTGATCCCGATGCGCGACGTGCAGGCGGCGATCGAGGAGCGCGTGCAGCTCTACTTCTGGGGCCGCGCGACCTACGAGGACATGTTCGAGGGCTCCGAGCCGCACTTCCTCGAGTTCTGCTACCGGCTCGACGTGACCGGTGCGACGCCGGACAAGCTCGCGCTGACGTTCACCCACTTCGGCGCGCACAACCGCTCGGACGAAGACAGCGTGCGGGTGAAAGACACCTGATCGCAGTCGCGTTTTCTGCGGCTACCGCTTCACACACTCCGGATCAAGTCCGGGGCAGGCTTGCGCCGGAAAATGCTTTAGTCGCGCCGCGCCGCGAAAAAGCCGCGCAGCAGCTCGCCCGCCGCGCTCGCGCCGATGCCGCCATAGGTTTCGGGGCGGTGATGGCAGGTCGGCGACTGGTAGAATCGCGGGCCGTGCTCGACCGCGCCGCCCTTCGGATCGACGGCGCCGTAGTAGAGCCGCCGGATGCGTGCAAACGAGATCGCCGCCGCGCACATTGCGCAGGGCTCCAGCGTGACATAGAGATCGCAGCCGGTGAGCCGCTCGGAGCCGAGCTGCCGGGCCGCGGCGCGGATCGCCACGATTTCGGCGTGTGCCGTCGGATCGCGGTCGGCCAGTGTGCGGTTTCCGGCGCTTGCGACGACCGCGCCGTCGCGCACGATGACGCAGCCGACCGGCACCTCGCCCGCGGCTTGCGCTTGCCGCGCCGCGTCCAGCGCCATATCCATGGGAGACGACATCGCCCGCCTGTATTGTTCGCCGTGACGTGTATAAAGGCGTGGATGCCCGACATAAAGCCGGGCATGGCAAAGGCCGATGAACGCCGACGACAGGCCCCCCGACAGCGACCACAAGCACCGCGGCCGTAAATTCCGCGGCAAGCGACTGCGGACGCAATTGCCCCGGCCGGAGGCCGAAGCGCCGATCCCCGAGCGCAAGGGCGTCGAGCGCATCGCCAAGGTGATCGCACGGGCGGGGCTCGCCTCCCGCCGCGAGGCCGAGGCCTGGATCGAGGCGGGCCGGGTGTCGGTGAACGGCGCGGCGATCCGCTCGCCCGCACTCAATGTCGGCGCGAACGACCGCGTCGCCGTCGACGGCAAGCCGCTGCCGGAGCGCGAGCGCACCCGGCTGTTCCTGTTCCACAAGCCGCGCGGCCTCGTCACCACCAGCGCCGACCCGGAGGGCCGCCCGACCATCTTCGGCGGGCTGCCGAAGGACATGCCGCGCGTCGTCACGGTCGGCCGCCTCGACATGAACACCGAGGGGCTGCTGCTGCTCACCAACGACGGCGGGCTGGCGCGCGCGCTGGAGCTGCCGGCGACCGGTTGGCTCAGGCGCTACCGCGTCCGCGCCTATGGCAAAGTCCTGCAGCACCGGCTCGACGGTCTGCGCAACGGCATCACGGTGGATGGCATCCGCTACGGCGCGATCGAGGCGACGCTCGACCGCGAGCAGGGCGACAACGCCTGGATCACGTTTGCGATGCGCGAGGGCAAGAACCGCGAGATCCGCAATGTGCTGGGCGAGCTGGGCCTCAAGGTGAACCGGCTGATCCGGCTGTCCTATGGTCCGTTCCAGCTCGGCGAGCTGCCGGCCGGCGCGGTGGAGGAGATCAAGACGCGGCAACTGCGCGAGCAGCTCGGAGAGCGGCTTGCGGCGATGGCGGGGGCGGATTTCGCCGGGCCGATCGTTGAGCGGGAGCTCCATGTGTCTGAGCCGCAAGCGAGGCCCTTGCCCCGTCACCCTGAGGTGCGAGCGCAGCGAGCCTCGAAGGGCGACGGCCCGGATCGATCAGAGAAGCGATCACCCAGAAATACGCTGCATTTGCCAGGCAAAGAACATCGGGGCCGTTCATCCTTCGAGGGCCGGCTGCGCCGGCCACCTCAGGATGACGGGGAGAGGAAGAAGTTTGGCGGCAAGCATCGTGGCAACGACGAACGTCGCGAGCCTGCTTTCCGTAAGCCCGGGGCGGGCGGCGCCGAGCGCTCCGGCTTGAAGGGTGATGGCGAGAGCAGGAAGTTTGGCGGCAAGCATCGCGGCCAGGACCAGCGTGGCGATCGGAACGATCATCGCGAGCACGCCAAGCGCGAGCAAACCGCGCATCGCAGGCCACGTGGCCGGCCCGACCGCAGTCCGGGCAGCAAGTCCAATCGCAAGCCCGGGCGCCCGCGCTGATGCGGATCGTCGGCGGCAGGCTCGGCGGGCGCACACTGCTCGCGCCGAAATCGCAGGCGATCCGGCCGACGTCAGACCGGCTGCGCGAGGCGTTGTTCAATATCCTCCAGCATTCCTACGGCGATCCGGTGCGCGGGGCGCGGGTGCTCGACCTGTTCGCCGGAACCGGCGCGATGGGACTGGAGGCGTTGTCGCGCGGGGCTGCCTTCGTGCTGTTCGTCGACGATGGCGCGGAAGCGCGCGCGCTGCTGCGCGGCAATGTCGACGCGCTGGGCGCGGGCGGCGCGAGCAAGGTCTATCGCCGCGACGCCACGCGGCTCGGGCCGTGCGCGCCGCTGTCGCCGTTCTCGCTCGCGTTGCTCGATCCGCCCTACGGCAAGGGCCTGGCCGAACAGGCGCTCCTGTCCGCGCGCGACGGCGGATGGCTCACATCGGACGCGTTGATCGTCGTTGAGGAAGCGGCTGGCGCGGGCTTCGTTGCGCCGGACGGATTCGAGGAGATCGAGCGTCGCGACTACGGCGATACGCAGGTTGCGATTCTGCGGAAGTTGTGAGGCGCGTGTCCCGGGCGCAGCGCAGCACGAAGTGGTGCGCTGCAGACCCGGGACCGTGCCAAATTCGGAGTTTGGAGCGGTCCCGGATCAGCGGCGCATCGCTTCGCTTCGCTACGCGCTGCACCGCATCCGGGACAAGAAAGAGAAATCAATCCACGCTGATGCCGGCGGCCTGGATCACCTTGCCCCAGCGCTCGATGTCTTCTTTCATGAACTTCGCCATATAGGCCGGCGTGCGCTGCTCGGGCGGCAGGATTTCGAGGCCGAGCGACTCCATCTTCTGGCGCATCTCCGGCTTGCTGACCACCGCCTCGACCGTGCGATGCATCTTTTCGACGATCGGCTTGGGCGTGCCCTTGGGGAAGAAGAAGCCGTTCCACACCGTCGCCTCGACGCCCTTCACGCCCTGTTCGCCGGTGGTGGCGAGGTTCGGAATGATCGCGGCGCGCCGCGGCGCCATCACCGCGATGCCCTTGACCGTGCCATCGCGCGCCTGCACTGCGCCGCTCTGGATGGTGGTGCACATGTAGTCCATGCGGTCGGCCACCACATCCTGCAGCGCCGGCCCCTCGCCGCGATACGGCACCATGGTAATGTTGACGCCGAGCGTATGGTTGAGAAGCGCGCAGGGCAGGTGGGTGCCGGAGCCGACGCCCGCCGACGAATACTGCATCTTGGCCTGGTTGGCCTTCATGTAGGCGACCAGCTCCTGCAGGTTGTTCACCGGCAGGCCCTTGCGCGCGATCAGGATGCGCGGCGACTCCGTCACGATGCCGACCGGCTCGAAGTCGGTGAGGGTATCGTACGGCTTCCGCTTGTAGAGCGATTGGCTATAGGCGTGCGTGCCGCTGTTGCCGATCAGCAGGGTGTAGCCATCCGGCGTGGCCTTGGCGACGCGGCCGCTGCCGACGGTGCCGGCCGCGGCGCCGACGTTCTCCACCACGACGGTCTGGCCGAGGATCTCGCCGATCGCCAGCGCCTGGAGCCGCGCGCTGGCATCGACCCCGCCGCCGGCCGCAAACGGCACGATCAGCGTGATCGGCCGGGTCGGCCAGTCCTGCGCCGGGGCAGGCGTTGCGAATGCCAACGCGGCGAGCGCGGCCAGCGCCGCTCCAGTCATTTTCATGAAACTCTCCTTGGTGCACGGGCGCGGTTATGGCCGGGACGGGCCCACTCGGCAAGCCGGGTGCGGCTCCATCTGCGTCAGGCCAGGGTCAGTTCTTTGCCGCAGAGCTAATCCAGCGCGATGCCGCTGGCCCGGATCGGAACCGCCCAGCGCTCGAGCTCGGATTTGACGAACTGCGTCGTGTATTCCGGCGAGCGGCGATCCTTGGCGGCAACCACGACGCCGATGCTCTTGTAGCGCTCGACCACCGCGGGCGTATCGATCGCATCGCTCGACACCTTGGCGAGCCGGTCGACGATCGCCTTCGGCGTGCCCTTGGGCACCGAGAAGGTGCCCCAGGCGCCGCAGTCGAGCCCCTTCATGCCGAGCTGATCGGCGGTCGGGATGTTTTCCAGGCCGGGCCCGCGGTCGAGGCCGAGCGTCACGTAGGCCTTCAGGGTGCCGCCCTTGATCTGCGGGGTGGCGGTCGAGATCTGCTCGGTGATGTAATCGATCCGCCCGCCCATCAGGTCCTGCATCGCCGGACCGGCGCCGCGATACGGCACGTGGGTGACCTTGGTGCCCATCGCGCCGTCGAGCAGGATCGCGCAGGTGTGCGAGCCCGAGCCCGCGCCGGCCGAGCCGTATTGCATCTTGGCCTGGTTGGCCCTGGCGTAGGCGATGAACTCCTTGAAGTCGTTCGCCGGGAAGTCCTTGCGGGCGACCAGAACGCGGGCGGAATCCGAAAACAGCGCGACGTGCTCGAAATCGGCCAACGGGTCATACGGCGGGCGCTGCTTGTAGAAGTTCGGGATCTGCGCCAGCACGGCGCTGCCCGAGAGCAGCACGGTGTAGCCGTCGGGCGCCGCCTTGGCGACGCGCGACGCGCCGGTGAGGCCGCCGGCACCGCCCACGTTCTCGATCACCACCTGCTGGCCGAGCAGTTCGCTCATCCGCACCGCGATGATGCGGGCGATGGTGTCGACCGGCCCGCCCGCCGCATAGGGCACGACCAGCATCACCGGCCGTTCCGGATAATTGGCTTGCGCGAACGCGGAGCCGGATAACGCCGCGAACAGCGCGGCGGCCGTGAGCATGATTTTTCGCATGGTCGTTTCTCCCTTCGGGGAAACTCGCTTTCAGCGCGCGGGAGGTCAAGCGCGGGTTGCGGTCCGCGGTGCCGCAGCCTGCCCACGTTGGATGCAAAGGCCGCTTATTCGATCACGATCCCCGCAGCCTTGATCGGTCCTTCGTATTTCCTGATCTCGCTCTCGACGAATTTCGTCGCGTATTCGGGCGACCTCTTCTCCGGAGGCGGAATGTCGAGCCCGATGTTGAGCAGCCGCTCTTTCGTCGCCGGCGTGTCCAGCGCCTGGCCCACCGCGGCATTGAGCTTCTGCACGATCGGCGCGGGCGTTCCCTTCGGCAACAGCACCATGTTCCAGGTGGTGGCGTCGAAGTTGTCCAGGCCCTGCTCCTGCGAGGTCCGCAATTCGGGAAGGAGCGGCGTGCGCTTGGGCGCAAGATTGGCCAGGGCCTTGATCTGGTTGCCTTTGATGTTAGGCAACGCGCTGGTGATGATGTTGCAGGTGTAGTCGATGCGGCCGGCGACCAGGTCCTGCATCGCCGGCCCGCCGCCCCGGTAGGGAATGTGTGTCGCCTTGATGCCGGCTGCGGCGTTGAACAGCACGCAGCCGAGATGCACCGCGGAGCCCACGCCCGCCGAGCCGAATTGCAGCTTGCCGTCGTTCGCCTTGGCATAGGCGATGAACTCTTGCAGATCGCTCGCCGGCAGGTCGCGCTTCGCCACCAGCAGCAGCGGCAGCTCGGACACCAGCGCCACCGGCTCGAAGTCCTTCTGCGCGTCATAGGCCGGCGTCTTGTAGAGCGTCTGGTTCTGCGCATGCGTGCCGACGCTGCCGAGCACGAAGATGTAGCCGTCGGGCGCGGCCCTGGCGACGCGGTTGGCGCCGGTCATGCCGCCGGCGCCGGCTACGTTCTCGATGATGATCTGCTGGCCGAGGATTTCAGCCGTGCGCGCGCCAAGCGCGCGGGCCAGCACGTCGACCGCGCCGCCGGCCGCGAACGGCACGATCATGGTCATTGGGCGCGTCGGCCAGTCCTGCGCCTGCGCCGGAATGGCGGCGGCCAGGGCCATCAACACGATCAGCATGCGCAACATGGACATTCTCCCGGCACCCGAAGTTTATCTGCTAGAATCCGCAGCGTGCCAGCCGGATTGTCCGACGGGAATTCCCGATGCTCAAGCGTCTGCCGGGCCTGATCCTGCTTGTTGTCGTTGCTTTGTTGACGCAGGTGGGCGGGCTCGCCCTGGCGCTGGGCTGGCTGGTGGGCCGATGGCTCCTGCCGGCGCAGGGCGCTAGCGCCGCCCGAACAGCCGTTCGATGTCGGTGAGCTTCAGCTCGACGTAAGTCGGCCGGCCGTGATTGCATTGGCCGGAATTGGGTGTCGCTTCCATCTCGCGAAGCAGCGCGTTCATCTCTTCCGGCTTGAGCCTTCGTCCCGCGCGGACCGAGCCGTAGCAGGCCATGGTGGCGGCGACATGCATCAGCCTGCGTTCGAGAGGCAGCGCCTCGTCCCATTCGGCGGCGTGTTCGGCAAGATCGCGCGCCAGCGCGATGGCGTCGATCTCGCCCAGCATCGACGGCGTCTCGCGCACTGCAATTGCGCCAGGGCCGAACGGTTCGATGACAAGACCGAAGCGCTGCAATTCGTCGGCGCGCGACAACAGCCGCTCGGTGTCGGCGGGGTCGAGCTCGACGATCTCGGGAATCAGCAGGATCTGCCGGGCGATGCCCTTCTGCTCGATCAATTCCTTCATGCGCTCGTAGACCAGCCGCTCGTGCGCGGCGTGCTGATCGACGATCACCAGCCCGTCGCGCGTCTGCGCGACGATGTAGGTGTCGTGCACCTGCGCGCGCGCGGCGCCGAGCGGACGGTCGAGCAGGTCGGGCGCGGGCTCGGCCACTTCCACGCGGGCGGTCGCGGCGGCGGCACCGACGTCGAACACGGCCTGCGCGGCTTCGGCTAGGCCGGGCTCCGGCGCAGCCCACGCGGCCACCGCACCGCGCGGCGCAAGCGGGCGCGACGGCGAGCGCCGCCAGTCGAACGCGCCGCGGCGGGGCAGGGCTGCCGGGCGAAACGATGCGATGGTCGCGCTGCCGCCGGTGGTCGCGGCGCGCTGGCCTTCGCGGGCGAGCGCCTCTTTCAGCGAAAGGATCAGCAGCGAGCGCACCAGCGTCGAGTCGCGGAACCGGACCTCGGTCTTGGCCGGATGCACGTTCACGTCGACCTCGCGCGGCGGCAGCGTCACGAACAGCGCCAGCACCGGATGGCGGTCGCGCGAGAGATAATCGGCATAGGCGCCGCGAATGACGCCGATCAGGAGCTTGTCGCGCACCGGCCGGCCGTTGACGAACAGGTATTGCCCGAGCGAGTTGGCGCGGCTGTGCGTCGGCAGTCCGGCAAAGCCTTCGACCACGACGCCGTCGCGCTCGGCATGGACCTCGACCGCATTGGCGCGGAAGTCCGCGCCGAGGATGTCGGCGAGCCGCGCCAGCCTTCCCGGCGCGCCGGGCAAAGCCGCGGGCCACGTCACCGTGCGCTCGTCGCTGGTGAGCGTGAAGGCGACCTCGGGCCGGCTCATCGCCAGCCGCCGCACGACTTCGCGCACGGCCTCCGCCTCGCTGCGGTCGCTCTTGAGGAACTTGAGCCGCGCCGGCGTCGCATAGAACAGGTCCTTCACCTCGACGCGCGTGCCTTCCGACAGCGCCGCGGGCTTCACCTCGGACTTTGCGCCGCCGTCGACCGCGATGGCCCAGGCATGCGGTTCGCTCGCATGTCGCGTGACGATGTTCAGCCGCGCCACCGAGCCGATCGACGGCAGCGCCTCGCCGCGGAACCCGAGTGTGTCGATCTGGAGCAGGTCGTCGCCGTCGAGCTTGGAGGTGGCGTGGCGCTCGACCGCGAGTTCCAGGTCGGCGCGCGTCATCCCGGCGCCGTCGTCGGTGACCCGGATGAGCCGCCGGCCGCCGCCATCGGTCGCGATCTCGATGCGCCGGGCGCCCGCGTCCAGCGCGTTTTCCGCGAGTTCCTTGACCACGCTCGCCGGGCGCTCGACCACCTCGCCCGCGGCGATGCGGTTGACGAGCGTTTCTGGAAGTTGGCGGACCGGCATTTTCGTCTTTGATTTCAGTTGGTTGTCGAGCGCGCGCGGACCAGTCCGCGACTCGCCGTCCGAATCTAATGCGAGGGAACCCGAACCGCGAGCGTCGCCTGCAAAATGTGCCCGCTATCCCAGGAATTTCCTGAACCTTTGGTCATCTGGCCGCGACCAAGCGTCATGGAAACGATTCCGCTTGCACCCGATTTTCTGTTCGCCCAGTTCGCCACCGCGTTTGCGCTGTGCGCCATCGCCGGCGGGCTGATCCTGGCCGGCCGCCTGAGCATCCGGCGCGCCGCCGACAGCGAGAAGTGGCCGGTGGTTCCGGGCATCGTCCTCGATGCCTCGGTCGCGGCCGTGCGCGAAGAGGGTCACCAGCGGTTCCGCCCGACCGTCCGCTACAGCTACGAGGTCGACGGCAAGCGCTACGAATGCAGCCGCATCCAGTGGGCCGCCCAAGGCTTTCGCAAATACCATCGCGCCCGCCGCCTGCTCGACCGCTATCGCTCCGGCAGCACCGTGAAGGTGCACTACGATCCGTCCCGGCCCGGCACGGCCGTGCTGCAAACCGGCCACTCCGCGGTGCTGCGCCCGATGCACATCGTCGCCTCGACCGCCGCGATCTACACTGTCTTCACCATCGGAATGGCGATCGCCGCCGTGCATTGAGCGCTGCGGTCCTGTTTCAATCCCAGCTCGGCTTGCTCTGCCGCAGGTTCTTGATGCCGGAGCGGCGCTTCTTGCCCTCGATGCGGCGCTCCTTCGAAGCCCTGGTCGGCTTGGTCGCGCGGCGCTGGATCGGCTTGACCGCAGCCTCCTGAATCAGCGTCACCAGTCGATCCAAGGCCTCGGCGCGGTTGCGCTCCTGGGTGCGGTGGTTCTGCGCGATCAGCACCAGCACGCCGTCCTTGGTCATGCGGCGGCCCGCGAGCCGCATCAGCCGGATCGCCACGTCGTTGGGCAGCGACGGCGAGCCGCGCACGTCGAAGCGCAACTGCACCGCGGTCGAGAGCTTGTTGACGTTCTGCCCGCCGGGACCTGAGGAGCGCACGAAGCTCTCCTCGATCTCGGAATTCGTCGATGCTGATGCTGTCGGTGATGCGGATCATGGCGCTCTCGCCGCGATGGGCGACGAACGCTTCTACCCGGCCAGATACTTCTTCGCCAGCACCTTGCCTTCTTCGACCGCCGGCTGGTCGAACGGATCGACGCCGAGCAGGTGCGCGGCGATGATCGTCTCCAGCATGAAGTGCATCAGAAGCTCGCCCAGGTGCCGCTCGTCGACCTGTGGCAAATGAAGGGTCCGCACCGGGCAGCCGTTCTTCGCCAGCGTTTCGGCGGTGGCGCGGCCCTGCGCCGCCACGAGATCGCCGATGGTCTTGCCGGTGAAATCCGGTTCGCCGCCGAGCTTGGACAGCTCCGCGGTCATGCGCGGGCCTTTGCCGGCGGGCATTCCGGTGACGACCGTGAACAGCTTGTCGCGCGGGCCTGCGATATAGAGCTGCAGCTGGCTGTGCTGGTCCACCGGTCCGAGCGCACCGATCGGCGTGGTGCCCTTGCCGTCCTTGCCGAGGCTTTCGGCCCAGAGCTGCACGTACCATTTCGTCATCAGGGCGAGGCGGTCCGAATAGGCCATCAGCACCGTGATCGGCTTGGTGGGCGCCAGCGCCACCGCCAGCGCCGCGCCGACCGCGGCAGGCACCTCGGCCGGCGGTTTGCCCGCGAGCACGGGCGCGAGCGCGTCGGCGGCGCCTCCCCGGATCGCGCCGATGTCGAGGCCGCACGCGGCGGCTGGGAGCAGCCCCACATTGGTCAGCACCGAGAAGCGGCCGCCGACGCCGGTGTCGTGCTCCATCATCTCGATCTTGTGCGCGCCGAGCATGGCGCGCAGTCCGTTGGCCTTGCCGGGCTTGGCGGGTTCGGTGATTCCGAGGAAATGCGCGTGCGGATCGAGCTTCGCAGCCTTCACCGCGTCGAGCGCCGCGATGGTCTGCATCAGCGTCTCGCCGGTGCCGCCGGATTTCGACACCGCGACGAAGCGGCTGGTCTTCAGCGGCAGCCGCTGAAGCAGCGTGCCGTAGCTCTCGGGATCGAGATTGTCCATGAAGTGGATGCGCGGCGGGTCGCGCAAGGCGCCGACGCCCGGCACCGCATGGCCGGCAAGCTGCGCCAGCGTCTGCCCGCCCAGGCTTGAGCCGCCGGTGCCGAGGAAGATCACGTCGCTGGTGCCGTCGCGCAGCACGCCCGCGTAGCCGAGAATGGCCGCGACGTCGTCGCGCTTCTCCGGCAGCCGCAGCAGCGGCAGCCCGCCGTCGGCGTGGCGGGCGCGCAGCCAGTCGAGGGCGCCCGAGGTGCGCGCCAGCACATCCGCAAAGTTCGCGGGCCGCGCCTGATCGATCGTTTGCCTGAGCGCCATCGGGGAAAGCTAAGGACTGGTTCTAGCCGCCCGGCTCCCTCGAGGCGAGGTTCTTCGGCTGGCCGACCACCGTCGTGAGCACGCCGCCCGACGCCAGCCGCTTCGCCGCGCGGCGCGCGTCCTCGATGGTGACCGCGTCGATGATGGCGCTGCGCCGGTTGATGTAGTCGATGCCGAGATCGTCGAGCTGGATCTGCAGCAGCATCGAGGCGATCTTGGTCGAGGTGTCGAAGTTCAGCGCGTAGGCGCCCTTCAGATACGCCTTGGCCTTGGCGAGCTCCGCGTCGGTCGGACCTTCGTCCACCATGCGGCGGATTTCCAGCTCGATCAGCTCCAGCGCCTCGCGGGTCTGGTCGGCGCTGGTCTGCGTGCTCGCCATGAACATCGAGGTGTGGCGAAGGTTCAGCAGGTACGAATAGACGCCGTAGGCGAGCCCGCGCTTTTCGCGAACCTCGTCATACAGGCGCGAGGTGAACGAGCCGCCGCCGAGGATGTGATTGACCAGGTACGCGGCCATGAAGTCCGGATCCTTGCGCGGGATGCCCACGCCGCCGAGGCGGATCACCGCCTGCGGCACGTTGAGCTGCGACACGATCCGCCGCCCCACCTCGCGCGGCGCCGCATTCGGCACGCTGCGAAGCTCGCCCGACGCGGGCAGTGCGCCGAACACGCGGTCGAGCACCTTGCCGAGGCCGGCGGCGTCGATGTCGCCCACCGCCGCGACCTTCAGGTGCGCGCGGGTGAACACGCGGCGCGCATAGTCCTTCTGGTCCTGCCCGGTGATGGTCGGCACCGAGGTCAGCGTGCCGTTGTTCGGACGCGCATAGGGGTGACCCGCGAAGGCGGTGTTCCACCAGGTCCGCCCGGCGATCGAGCCCGGGTCGGTGGTCTCGCGGCGAAGCGCTGCGAGAATCTGCGAGGCGACGCGGGCGGTGGCAGCGTCCTCGAATTTCGCTTCGTTGAGCGCCAGCCGCAGAAGCTCGAAGCTCTGGTCCTGGCGCTCGCGCAGCAGCTTGATCGAGCCCTGGAAATAGTCGTGCGTCACCGAGAAGCGCAGCTCGACGGCGTTTTCCTCGAGCTGCTGGTGGAAGCCGCGCGAGTCGAGCGGGCCTGCGCCCTCGTCGAGCATCGACGACACCATGTAGCCGGTGCCGGCCTTGCCCTCGGGGTCTTCGTTGGCGCCGCCGAGGAACGAGAAGTTCAGCGCGATCAGCGGCAGCGAGGTGTCGCGCACCAGCCAGGCCTCGATGCCGCCCGGCGAGGTGACGCGCTCGATGTTGGTGGCATGGGCCGATTGTATTTGGACCGGCTGCGCCAGGACCGCGGCAGCAAAGACGGCAGCGACGACAATGAGATGGCGCAAGCTTCGGATCACGAGCGTTTTTCCTCCCTCGGCGCGGTGTCCTTGATCAGATATCCGGTCACCGAGCGCCGCTTGTCGAGATAGGCCTTGGCCGCGGCGTGCACCGCCTCGGCCTTCACCGCGCGAATGCGGTCGGGCCAGCTCTGCACCCGCTCGACGCTGCTGCCCTGGGTCAGGGCCGCGCCATACCAGCGCGCCATCGTCGCCTGGTTGTCCTGGGCATAGACCGACTCGGCGATCAGCCGGTTGGTCGCGCGTTCGACCTCCTCGGCCGTCACGCCGTTCGCAACGACATTGTCGATCACCGCGTCGATCGCGTCCTCGAGCTGCTGCAGCTCCACGCCGGGCTTGGGCGAGCCGTAGAGGCCGAACTGCGTCATGTCGAGCGCGCTGCCGCTGTACCAGCCGCCGGCGCCGACCGCGAGGCTGCGCTCTTCAACCAGGTTGCGATACATCCGGCTGGTGTTGCCGTGGCCGAGGATGAAGGCCAGCACCTCGAGCGCCTCGGCTTCGCCGGGCTTCGCGGTCGCAGCCGACGGCACGAGGTAGGCGCGATGCATGCTCGGCTGCGCGACACGGGGATCGGAGAGGGTGAGGCGGCGCGCGGCGACCGGGGTGGGCTCCTGCGGCCGCATCCGCGGACCGATCTCGGCCACCTTCGGCACCTTGCCGTAGGTCTCGTCGGCGAGCGCGCGGACCTCTTCGGTGGAGACGTCGCCCGCGATCACCAGCACGGCGTTGTTCGGCGTATAGAAGCGCTTGTAGAACGCCAGCGCCTCCTCGCGGTTGAGCTTCTCGATCTCCTGCCGCCAGCCGATGATCGGCCGGCCGTAGGGATGGTTGAGATAGAGCGCGGCGTCGATCTGCTCGGAGAGCCGCGCGCGCGGATTGTTGGCGACCCGCTGGTTGTGCTCCTCGAGGACCACCTTGAGCTCCGGCAGCACCTGCGCGTCGGTGAGCACCAGCCCGGTCATCCGGTCGGCTTCGAACTCCATCATCGCCTTCAGATTCTCGCGCGCGACGCGCTGGTAGTAGCCGGTGTAGTCCTGCGACGTGAAGGCGTTCTCCTGGCCGCCGACCGCCGCGACCTCCTTGGAGAAGCGCCCCGCCGGATTCTTCGCGGTGCCCTTGAACAGCAGATGCTCGAGGAAATGCGCGAGGCCGGACTTGCCCGGCGTCTCATCGGCGGCACCGACCTTGTACCAGACCATGTGGGTGACCACCGGCGCGCGGCGGTCCGGGATCACCACCACTTCGAGGCCATTGGGCAGCGTGAAGTGGCCGACATTGGGCCTCGCCCGAGAAGAATTGGCCTGCTGCGCGAGCGTGGCGCTTGCGACCAAGGTGAGGGCTGCGGCGAAACCTGCTGCGGTCAAGCCGTGACGTCGGGATTTAAGGAGGGCTGGCAATGCAATCTCGCGCGGCTTGGGGTGAAGCGATCATCGTAGCGTAAGAAGCGATCATCGAAGCGTAACACGCGTCACACGCACATGACGCGTACCGTCAACGTCACCCCCGAAAACGTTTCCCCGAGCGAAGACGCTCCGCACAATCCGGCAAGCTCCGACCCGACAGGTTCTGGCCGGACAGGTCCTGACCTGACCGGTGCCTATTTTACAGGCTCCTGGCGGTCGACCTTCGGTGCGGTCCACTTCTCCTTGCCGACGCCGTACGGCTGGGCCGGCGACGGCGTGCGGTATCCGCGCGGCGGCTCGAGCAGGCTCTGGCGCGGCGGCTCGCCGGTAAAGGTCGTGTATTCGTCCTTGTTGCCGAAGGTCTTGCTCCAGAAGTTCTTGGAGCCGAGTTCGTAAACCGTGCTGGGCTTCTCGGAGTCTTCCGCCGACTTGCCGCTGAGGATGGTCGGCAGGTCGTTGACGGTTCCCTTGCGGGCATATTCGTTCGGCAGCAGCGGACGGTCGTCCACGCCTTCGGTGTAGGCCTTGCGGTTCTTCTCCGCGTCGCGGCGCTGCTTGGCGCGCTTGACGTCCGGATCGTCCGGCCAGCCGGCGGTCTTTTTCGCCGCGCTCTCCGGCTTCGGCAGCTGCTTGTTGGCCGGCAGCACCAGCGGCGAGCGTTCGCGATATTCGATGCCGCTTTGATCGCGCTGCCAGCCGAGGCCCTGCAAAATGTGCCGCATGATCGTGGTGTCGATCAGCGGCTTCTCCTCGTCCTCGTCGTCTGCCGCGAAGGCCGCCTGGCCCGCGCAGCCGATCACGAGCGCGGCACCGATCATGGCCGCGAACGCCGAATGTGCGATTCTGGCGCAGAAGAGGTTTTGAGGCTTGGAACCGAAGCTCATCATGCCGTGACCCGCATATACCGAACCCCTTGAATCCCCGGCGGTTTTCGGCTGGACGGCGACTATTGCCGGAATTCAGGGCGCTTTTGCGGCACCGTCCCCCCAGACCGATTCATACAAGAGGACCGCAACCCCGGCAACGATGGCTACATCGGCCAGGTTAAAGACGTACCAATTGAAGCGCCAGGTGGCGGTTTCGACGTGCAGCAGCACGAAATCCGCCACCGCCCCATAGGCCAGCCGGTCGATCGCGTTGCCGACCGCGCCGCCCATGATCAGGCCGAGCGCCAGCGCCGAGGCGCGGGAGCCGGCCCGGGCGAGCCATATCCACAGCAGCATCACCGCGATGGTCTTGAGCAAAAGCAGCGCCCACTGGCCGAGCGGGCCCTCCTGCTGGAACCAGCCGTAGCTGATGCCGGTGTTCCAGGTCAGCACGAAATCGACAAAGGGCATGATTTCGACCGCGCCCTTGCCGGCGAGGTCGTAGACCTTGAGCACCCAGAGCTTGGTCGCCTGATCCGCGGCCCCGGTCACCACCGCGGTGACCAGGCCGAGCGCGGTGAGCGGGCCCCAGAAGTAACGCGCGGCCGCCGACGTCGAACCGGATGCTTCCATCGAGCCGCTCATTCCGCGGCCTTGCGCAGGGTTTCCCATTCGCGCAGCGCCTGCGCGTCGCGCGGCGTCACGTCGGGATATTGCGGGTCGGCGCCGACCGTGTGGGTGATCTTCCAGGAGCGCGCGCACTTGCGCCCTTCGGCGAGGTTGACGACCACCGCGACGCCGGAAATCTCCGGCATGCGGAACGCGTCCGCCGGGCCTTCGCCGTTGGCGAGAGTCGCAGCCGACGTGATGCAGACCTCCGCGAGGTCGATGTCGACCATCGCCTCGAACAGCTCCGGGTTCGTCACGTGCACGATCGGATCGGCTTCGAGCGAGGAGCCGATGCGCTTGCCGGCGCGCGCGATCTCCAGCGCGCCGGTGACGGCGCGGCGCACCAGGCGCACCTTGCGCCACTTCTCGGCGAGGGCGTCGTTGCGCCACGACGAAGGCACCGCGGGGAACAGCTCCAGGTGCACCGAGGCGTCGGCGGAGCCATGGCGCTCGCACCAGGCTTCCTCCGCGGTGAAGCAGAGCATCGGCGCGAGCCACGTCACGGTGCAGCGGAACAGGTGGTCGACCACGGTCAGCGCAGCCTTGCGCGTCACCGAGGAGATCGGGTCGCAGTAGAGCGCATCCTTGCGGACGTCGAAATAGAACGCCGACAGGTCGGTGGTCATGAAATGGCTCAGCGCCGCGAAGATGCGCTTGTAGTCGAAGTCGGCATAGGCCTTGCGCACGAGTTCGTCGAGCTCCGAGAGCCGGTGCAGCATCAGCCGCTCGAGCTCCGGCATCTTCTCCGGCGCGACGCGGTAGTCCTCGTCAAAGTGCGCGAGCGTGCCGAGCATCCAGCGGACGGTGTTGCGGAGCTTCCTATAGGTCTCGATCGTGGTTTTCAGGATCTCCGGGCCGATCCGCAGATCGTCGGCATAGTCGGACGCGCAGACCCACATGCGCAGGATGTCCGCGCCGGAATTCTTCATCACGTCCTGCGGCGCGGTGACGTTGCCGAGCGACTTCGACATCTTGCGGCCCTGCTCGTCGAGCACGAAGCCATGGGTGAGCACCACGTCGAACGGCGCGCGGCCGCGGGTGCCGCAGCTTTCCAGCAGCGAGGAGTGAAACCAGCCGCGGTGCTGGTCCGAGCCTTCGAGATACATCACCGTGTCCGGCCCGCCGTCGTGCGTGCGCCGGATGCCCGATAGCGACGGGAACTGCTTCGGGTCCTCCAGCACGAAGGCGTGCGTGGAGCCGGAGTCGAACCAGACGTCGCAGATGTCGTCGACCTTGGTCCAGTCCTCGTTGGCGCGGGAGCCCAGGAAGCGTTCGCGGGCGCCGGCCTTGTACCAGGCGTCGGCGCCCTCCTGCGCGAAGGCGTCGGCGATGCGCTGGTTCACCGCTTCGTCCTCGAGGATGGTCGCCGAACCGTCCGGATTCTCGCGCACGAACACCGCGATCGGCACGCCCCAGGCGCGCTGGCGCGAGATCACCCAGTCCGGGCGGCTCTCGATCATGCCATTGATGCGGTTTTCGCCCGCGGCCGGCACCCAGCGTGTGGCCTTGATTTCCTTGAGCGCGATGTCGCGCAGCGTGCCGGGCAGGCCCTTGATGGGCTTGTCCATGGCGATGAACCACTGCGGCGTGTTGCGGAAGATCACCGGCTTCTTCGAACGCCACGAGTGCGGATACTGGTGCTTCAGCCGTCCGCGGGCGATGATGTTGCCGGCGGCCGCGAGCGCCTTGATGACGGCCTCGTTGGCGTCGCCCTTCTCGCCCTTGTCGTTGATGACGCGCTTACCCTCGAAGCCGGGGGCATGCGCGGTAAATGCGCCGTTCTCGTCGACGGTGTAGGGGATCGCCGGATTGATGCCGCGTGCTTCGAGCGCCCGAGCGTTCGCGGTCCAGATGTCGAAGTCCTCGCGGCCGTGGCCCGGCGCGGTGTGCACGAAGCCGGTGCCCGCGTCGTCGGTGACGTGATCGCCAGCAAGTAGCGGCACCACAAAGTCGTACCCGCCTTGTGCCCTTAGCGGATGGCAACATTCAGCATCCGAAAGATCGGGATTGGACAAAGGCCGCCTGAGGACATAGCCGTCGGGAGGTACTTTCGCGCTCTTGAAGACGTCTGCAGCGAGCTTTTGTGCCAAGACGTAGAATTCGCCGACCTTGGCCCAGTTGCCGTCTGGTGCTGAAGTCACCTCGTACAGTCCATATTCGATCTTCGGCGAAAAACTGATCGCGCGGTTGCCCGGAAGCGTCCACGGCGTAGTGGTCCAAATGACCACCGAGGACTTTCGCCAGATGCGATCCCACTCACTGATGTCCTCACCTTCGAACTTGGCTCTGGGCTCAAGTTTCTTGACCGGAAACTTCACCCAAACCGTATCACTTGTATAATCCTCGTACTCCACCTCGGCTTCAGCGAGCGCGGTCTTCTCCACCACGCTCCACATCACCGGCTTGCTGCCGCGATACAAAGTCCCGTTCGCCGCGAACTTCATCAGCTCGCGCGCGATCTGCGCCTCGGCCGGAAAGCTCATCGTCGTGTAGGGATGGTCCCAGTCGCCCTCGACGCCGAGCCGCTTGAACTCCTCGCGCTGCACGTTGAGCCAGTGCTCGGCATAGGCGCGGCACTCCTTGCGGAACGCGACCATGGCGTCGGGTTCCGACAGGTTCGGCTTCGCCTTGTTCTTGGAGCGGTAGTTCTCTTCCTCGATCTTCCACTCGATCGGCAGGCCGTGGCAGTCCCAGCCCGGCACGTAGTTGCTGTCATAGCCCAGCATCTGCTGGCTGCGTGTCACCACGTCCTTGAGGATCTTGTTGAGCGCATGCCCGATATGGATGTTGCCGTTGGCGTAGGGGGGGCCGTCGTGCAGCACGAACTTGGTGCGGCCCCTGGCGTGCTCGCGCAGCCGCTTGTAGAGGCCCTGTGTCTGCCAGCGCTTGAGGATTTCCGGCTCGCGCTGCGGCAGGCCCGCGCGCATCGGGAATTCGGTCTGCGGCAGGAACAGCGTCTGGCTGTAATCACGTTCGTCGGATTTGGACTTTTCGTTCATGGCGCGGTGTGTAGCAGGGCGGGTGCCCCGGAAAAAGCGCAGGGCAAGCGCCCTGTACGATGGGTGAGAACGACACCTGGGATCAGCGCGCGGCAAGTTCGCCAGTCTGCCCGGGGTGTCCAAAGATCTGGATCCCGCGAGGGAATTGTGCCGCCAGCCGCAGGGCGGGAACTCAATTGGGTTTGTTTGGTCTTTTTGCTATCTGGAGTTGAATTTGACATATTGCACGCAATAGTTGCTCCCTGGCCGCGTCGCAGGCGACGTCGCGACACGCAGGCAAGGACTTTAATCCGCCACTCGACCCCGCCTGTCAACCCAGCGGCGGAAACGCCCCCGGTGCTCGCGCCAGCAGATGCCGCGCCTGGCTGGAATCCTGGTCCATCCGGCGGATCAATGCGTCGACCTCGTCGAACTTCATCTCCGGCCTGATCCAGCCGATGAAGGCGACATCCAGCACCGCCCCGTAGAGGTCGCCGGAGAAGTCGAACAGGAACACCTCGAGCAGCACCGCGCCGTTGTCGAAGGTGGGCCGGCGGCCGAAGCTCGCCACCCCGTCATAGCGCGTGCCGCCGACGCCGACCCGCACCGCGTAGATGCCGTGCTTGAGCCCGCAGTCGGTGCCGACGCGCAGGTTCGCGGTCGGATAGCCGAGCGTGCGCCCGCGCTTGTCGCCGTGCACCACCTGGGCGGTGACGAACCAGGGATAGCCGAGCAGTTCGTTCGCCTCGGCGATGTGGCCCGCGGAGAGCGCGTCGCGCACCGCCCCGGACGACACCCGCCGGCCCTCGTGCATGAACGGCGGCACCACGTCGACCGTGAATCCGTGATGCGCGCCCTGCGCCACCAGGAAGTCCGGCGAGCCGCGCCGGTCCTTGCCGAAATGGAAGTTGAAGCCGATCACCGCGCCGCTCACCGCGAGACGGTCCACCAGGATGCCCTGCACGAAATCCTCGGCGGAAAGATGCGCCAGCGCCGCGTCGAAGGTGAGCAGGATCGCGCCGTCGAGACCAGTTGCAGCCAGAAGACGCAGCTTGGCCGCCTCCGACGACAGATGAAACGAAGGCTCGTCCGGCCGGAAGAAGCTTCGCGGATGCGGCTCGAAGGTCAGCACCGCCGCGGTCCGGTGCGCCTCCCTGGCGCGGTCCATCGCCTGGCCGATCACCGCGCGGTGGCCGCGATGCACGCCGTCGAAGTTCCCGATCGCCACGAACGGCCGGGGCAGCCGCGCAAGGGAATTGCCGTCGCGGACGACGCTGAAAGCGTGAGTTGAACCGGAATCGGACATTCGTTTGGCAGGATCGGTGCGGCAGGATCAGGATAGCGTCGGGTTCCACCAAGGATACGTTAACCGGCGAGATGCAAGAAAACCCTCGGGAATGCGGCTCTTGTTCCAGATTAACCCAATTTTCAGCCGTGCAATGTATTCGAGCAGGGGAGGCAGGGACGGTTCGGCCCAACCAGCGGCCTGCCGTGCCTTTGGCCTCCCCGGTGTCATTGCCGCCGGACGCGTGCAGGACTGAGGGACAGGATGGCTTTCGATACTTCCATGCCGATCCTCGTGGTGGACGACTACAACACCATGGTCCGCATCATCCGCAATCTGCTGCGGCAGCTCGGCTTCAACGACGTCGACGACGCCTCCGACGGTACCGCCGCCCTCACCAAGATGCACGGCCGGAAGTATGGTCTGGTCATCTCCGACTGGAACATGGAGCCGATGACCGGCTACGAGCTGCTCAAGCACGTGCGCGCCAATCCGGATACCGCCGGCACGCCCTTCATCATGATCACCGCGGAGTTGAAGACCGAGAACGTGGTCGCGGCGAAGCAGGCCGGCGCCAACAACTACATCATCAAGCCGTTCAACGCCGAGACGCTGAAGCACAAGATCGAAGCGGTCTTCACGGCGTAGCCGGCTTCTCACTTTATCCATCGGAGCACCGTCCTTCGGGGCGCGCCTGCGCCCAAAGGGCTAAGGTGTACGAGCCCGGAATACACGGCTGCACGTTTCGAATCTTCGGCTCCGGATTCCCGGCCCGGCGTCCCTCATAGCGCGCGAAGACGCGCGTAAACGCGCTGGTGAGCGCGCGAAGACGCGCGTAAACGCGCTTGTGAGCGCCGTCCCGGAATGACAGTGGAGAGATCGTCGGCTTATCGCCTGGTCTTCTCTTGCGGCCAAATCCACTTGTTCACGAACGGCGTCATGCCCACGCAAAAGCCTGCCAGCATAATCACCGTCACGACCCGCCTGAACCACGTCCGTTCAGTTTGTTCCGACATTGCATCCTCCCAGATTGCGGCGGAATGCTAGCAGGCAGGCCGCGGCCGCGACTGCGGTACGGTGAAGCACGGGCAGGCCGGCGGAAATGCGCCGGGAATTCCGGGCCTTAAGCCGGGGTTTCAATCGAGCGAAACGTGCCTGCCAGACGAGGCTTGGCATCACCGCGGCCGGGCGTCACGCCCGCGCCAGCAAACATTTTTCCGCAGGGGCCCCGGCTTGGCTCCACCGGCTTGCCGCGCGTTCCTCGCCGGAAAATCCGGATAGAATGTCAGCTGCAAGACCACGCATCCGCATGTGGCTGCCCAGGGGAAACGCAATGACCACAATCTCGCGACGCTCGCTCGTGCTTGGCGCCATGACTGGTGCGGTGACTGCGCCGTTCGCGCAACCCGCTCTCGCCCAGACCGGCACCGGCAATATCACCCGGATCGTCGTTCCGTTCCCGCCCGGCGGCACGGTCGATCCGATCGCGCGGATGGTGCAGCCCGGGCTGCAACAGCGGCTCGGCACCACCATCATCGTCGAGAACAAGCCGGGCGCCTCCGGCAGCATCGGCACCGCGCAGGTCGCGAAGTCGCCGCCCGACGGCAGCAACTGGGTGTTCGTGTTCGACACCCACGCGGTCAATCCGTTCCTGCAGAACCTTCCGTTCGATACCGAGAAGGAACTCGAGCCGGTGCTGCTCATCGGCACGGCGCCCAACGTCGTGGCCACCCATCCCGGACGCCCCTACAAGACCTTCGCCGACGTCATCGCCGCGGCAAAGGCCAAGCCCGACAGCGTCACCTACGGCTCGATCGGCAGCGGCAGCCTGGGCCACCTGACCATGGTGCTGCTGGGGCAGCGCGCCGGCGTCAAAATGGTGCACGTGCCTTATCGCGGCGGCGGCCCGCTGATGAACGATGCGCTCGCGGGCCACGTCGATCTGGCGATCGGCAGCGCGGCGCTGGTCACGCCGCAGGTCAGCGGCGGAAAGCTCCGCGGCCTTGCCCAGACCAGCGCGCGCCGCGTCCCGGGCCTGCCGGACGTCCCGACCGTGATCGAAAGCGGTTTTCCCGGCTTTGAATCATACGCCTGGTGGGGCTCGTTCACGGCCGGCGGCACGCCTCGCGCCATTGTCGACAGGTTCAGCAATGCGCTGGCGGAGACGCTGCGCGAGCCCACCATCAAAGGCCGCATCGAGGCCATGCAGATCACGCTGCAGGCCGGCGGGCCGGACGTGCAGCGCCAGTTCCTGGCGGATCAGATGAAGCTCTGGGGGCCGGTGGTGAAGGAGCACAACATCAAGGCCGACAGTTGACTCCGCGGACGGATTGCCGTCACCACTGAAGCCGCGGCATCACCGCGGTCGGCATGACGCCCGCGCCGGCAAACATCTTCTTCAGCGCCTCCGGATCGGGCGCGTGCCGCTCGCCCAGTTCCTCGGCGTGGATGCCGGCGGTGACGAACAGGCAGTCGAGCCCGCGCGCGATCGCGCCCGACACGTCGGTGCGGACCGAGTCGCCGATCGCCAGCACACGGCCGGGTTCGACCGGCTTGCCGCGCGCCTTGGCGACCTTCTCCAGCGCAAGATCGTAGATCGGCCGGTGCGGCTTGCCGGCGTAGAGCACCTCGCCGCCGAGCGAGCCGTAGAGGTCGGCGAGCGCGCCCGCGCAATAGACCAGCTTGTCGCCGCGCTCGACCACCAGGTCGGGATTGCCGCACAGCAGGAACAGGCCGCGTTTTTTGATGTCGGTCAGCAGCGCGCGGTAGCTTTCCGGCGTCTCGACGGTGTCGTCGGTGAGCCCGGTGCAGACCACGTAGTCGGCCTGCTGAAGCGGCACGAAGTTGAGGCCGAGCCCGTCGAAGATCGGCAGGTCGCGCTCCGGCCCGATGTGGAACACGTTCTTGTCGGGCCGCGCCGCCATGACATTGCGGGTCACGTCGCCGGACGAGACGATGCCGTCATACGCCGCGTGCGGCACGCCGACCTTGTCGATGAACTTCACCACCGTGGCGCCGGGCCGCGGCGCATTGGTGATCAGCATCACCGTGCCGCCATGTCCGCGGAAGCGGATCAGCGCGTCGCAGGCCGAAGGCGTGGCGACCACGCCGTTGTGCACGACGCCCCAGACGTCGCTCAGCACGGCGTCATAGTTTTGCGCAAGCGCGGAGAAGTTCTCGGTGAAAGACGGAGTTGCGGCCAAGGGGAGGGGCTTTCGTGAACGGGACAGCGGGGGACTGCATTAGCAGGCTGCCGATGAACTCTCCACCATGATCCGCTCGGATATTGGTTGAACTGTCAGCGACACGGGCGGTGCGCCCCCTCCCCCTGAAAGGGGGAGGGTCGGGGTGGGGGTCCGTTTGTACGGGCGCAGGTCGACGCGCGATTCTGCGCGTTCACGCGCGTCTTCGATCGGCGGTGCGCTCGGCACGAGATTGCGCCGGTGCCGAACTTAGCTCCTGACCTTCGCGGCGATGACTTCCAGAAGGCCATTGAGGTTTTTGTACGCGCCTCGACGCGTTGTGGCGGATCGGGCGCGGGGCGCTGCGCACGAGCGGACCCCCACCCCAACCCTCCCCCTTTCAGGGGGAGGGAGCGCGCCACCAGTGCTGCTCCATGTGTGCGCCAAAGCCCGCTCAGGCCACAAAACCCGTGCCTGTCCGCCGCGGACGGTCGTCGTCCAGCACCAGGTCGCTCTCGCCGCGCAGCGCTTCGTTGCGCACCGGGCGCGGCTGGGAGAACAGGAAGCCCTGGCCGTAACGCACGTCGTATTCGAGCAGATCCACCACCTGCGCCTCGGCCTCGATCCGCTCGGCGATCAGGCTGATGCCGAAGCGTCCGAGCAGGTCGGACAGGTCGGCGGCGTGGATGTCGGAGCTGGCCACGGCGCCTTCGCTCATCAGGAATTTGGCGGGCACCTTGACGTAGCGGATGCCGCGCTCGCCGAGGTCGCGCGGCTCCATGCGCAGGTCGGTGACGGCGTCCATGCTGAACCGGAAGCCGAGATCGCGCAGCGCCGAAAGCGCCTCCGTCTCGAGCGGGCCCATCGAACGCAGCACGCTCTGCCGGAATTCGAGGATGATCGAGGGCGCGATCGCCCGGTTGGCGTCCATGAACTGCAGGATTTCCGGAAACACCGTGGTGTCGTTCAGCGTCGTCGGCGAGACGTTGCAGAACAGCCCGATCTCGCGATTCTTGATCTGCAGCCGGCGCACCACCTGCACGCTGCGGAACAGCATCATGTTGTCGATCCTGGCCATCAGCCCGCCGGCCTCGGCGGGCGGGATGAAGTCGGCCGGCATCACCACGGTGCCGTTCTCAGTGCGCAGCCGCGTCAGGCTTTCGTAATAGCGGACCTTGCGCTGCGGCAGCGTCACCACCGGCTGCAGGAACAGATCGACCCGTTGGCCGTCGATGGCGTTGCGGATGGTCTCGATCATGTTGGCGCGTGCCGCGGCCGAGGTGTTGACGGCGGGCGCGGCCGGGGCGGCTTCCGCCTGGGGCAGTGGCGCCACCGGATGCAGCGGCTCGTCCCGGCGCGGCGGGTGGGCTTGCAGGTTGGCGAACTTCAGCTCGTGCACCGAGACGGTCTCGGCAAGCTGCCGGACCAGCGTGCTGAGCTCGCCGAGTTCCGTGGTGATCGCCTCGGCGCCCGCGCGCGCCTTGGCCTCGGCGGCGTCGGCGATCTTGTCGCCCTGCGTCTCGAGGGCTGCGGTGCGGCGGGCGACCTCCGCCACCTGGCGGGCCAGGTCGCCGGTTCCGCGCGACAGGTCGGCGATCTGTGCGCTGAGATTGGCGCGGTCGCGAAGCCGGTTGCTGGCGGCGTTGTAGATCGCGAGCCCGGTGAGGATCGAGATCGCGATGATCATCGATTCCTGGGCGCGCAGCCCGACCAGCAGAAACAGGACCGCGCCGGCCGAGGCTGCGATCAGCACCATGCAGATGACGACGAATATGGCGCCAAGGCGCTGCATCGACGGTTCCCAGACCTCGAACCACCCCAAAGCCCACGGGATGATTCGCCCAACCGCCGTCAATGTCCATGAGGCTTGGGCGCGACGCAAGAAATTTGGCCGTCTCGGCTGAGCTTGCCACAATCTCCCGCTGTCGCGTTGCGGTGAAATTGTCCTATAAGGGCGCACTGAACCCTCCGTCGTCATTCCGGGACGCCGCGAAAGCGGCGGACCCGGAATCCAGAACAACCGGGATTTCCTGCTTTTCTGGATTCCGGGCTCGCTCGCTGACGCGAGCGCCCCGGAATGACGATCCGAGTTTTACCGGCCGCACCTCCCGATGACCAAGATCGTCGATGCCATCGAGCAACACCCGGCCCGGGCTTTTGCGGCGTTTGCCGTGCTGCATGCGGTGGTGTGGACGGCGCTGCCGGCGCTGTTCTTCCGCAACCTGCCGCTCGACCTGATCGAGGCGCTGGTCTACGGCCGCGAATGGCAACTGGGTTATGACAAGCTGCCGCCGCTGCCCTGGTGGCTGGCCGAGGCGGCATACCGGCTGTTCGGCGCGGACCTATTCTACTACGCGCTGGCGCAGATTGCGGTGGTCACGGCGTTCGCCTTCGTGTTCATGCTGGCACGGCCGCTGGTGGGCGGTGCCGGCGCGCTGGTCGCGGTGCTGATCGTCGACGGGTTGCACTACTTCACGTTCACGGCGCCCAAGTTCAATCACGACGTGGTGCAACTGCCGTTCTGGGCGCTGGCGGGCTATGCCTGGTGGGCGGCGCTCAAGCGCGGCCGCCTGCTGCACTGGCTGCTGCTCGGCTTCGCCATCGGCATGGCGCTGTGGGCGAAGTATTTCGTCGTCGTGCTGGCGGTGCCGCTGGCGCTGTTCGCGCTGCTCGACCGCGACGCGCGCAAGGCGTTTGCGACGCCCGGTCCCTATGTGGCCGCGGTCGTCGCGCTGATCGTCGCGGCGCCGCATCTCATCTGGCTGGTCGCCAACGATTTCCTGCCGTTCGCCTACGCCGATGCCCGCGCGCTGCATTTCAAGGGGCCGCTCGACTATGTGACCAGGCCGCCGAAGTTCCTGCTGTCGCAGCTCGGCTTCCTGGTGCCTGCGCTGCTGATCGCGGCGCCGTATCTGCGCCGCGACGTCAAGGCTCCGGAGGGCGCGGCTTATTCCGCCGACGCCTTCGACCGCCGCATGGTCACGCTGCTGGCCTTCGGCCCGGTTGCGACGGTGGTGGCGCTCTCGCTCGTCAGCGGCCGGGACACGGTGCCGCTGTGGGGCTATCCGCTGTGGCTGTTCCTCGGCCTCTGGATCGTGCTCAACGCGCGGACGCTCGACCGCGTCACCGTCACGCGCATCGCCGTGGCCTGGGGGATCGTGTTCGCCGTGATGGCCGCGGCGTTCGTCGTCGCCTATGACGTGCTGCCGCGCACTCGCGACCGCTACATCGCCGTGCTGTTTCCCGGCGACAGGCTCGGCGAAACGATGTCGCGCCGCTTTCGCGCGATGACCGGCCGGCCGCTGCACTATGTGATCGCCGGCATGTGGGACGGCGGCAACATCTCGCGCTACGCGCCGGAGCGTCCGCGCGTGCTGATCGACGGTCGGACGGGCCGCGCGCCGTGGATCGATCTCGGCGACTTGCGCGCCAAGGGCGCGGTCGTGGTCTGGACCGGAGATTCGCGGACGCTGCCGCTGTCTTACCGGATGTTCGCCGACGAGGCGGAAATCCAGCCGCCGTTCGCGCTGCCGATGCGGCTGGGCAAGGGCAGCGTGACGGTGAACTGGGCGGTCCTGCGTCCGAGGCCGGTCGTGGCCGGTGCGTGTCCCGGATGCGGTGTTGCGCCATAAGCGATGGGGACGTAGCGCGAGCAAAGCAGACATGAGCCGTCACATCTCATGTTGCAGTAGCGAAGCCGGTTTCAGTCCCTGTCAAAGCACTCGTTTGAGCCGTTACGATGCCGTCTCCTGTGCCTAGGGAGCGACCATGAGGCGGCGGGAATTTCTCGGTTTTGTTGGCGGCGCAGCTATGGCGTGTCCAGTGGTGGCGCGCGCGCAGCAGCCGAGTGTGCCGGTCGTCGGGGTCCTTAGCGTTGCTTCGCTCGCGGGACAGGAGGCGGACACGGTTGCATTCCTTAAGGGGCTGGGCGAGACCGGCTATGTCTAGGGGCCACAACGTCGCCATCGAATTCCGCTGGGCGAACTCTGGCAGAATCAAAAGGCAAGCGTTGTCGGCAAATGGCCCGACGCTGACATGGAGGTTCCATCCTTGCCGAGCGACAGACTACCAATATACTACCAACCCATGTGAATTATCGTCCCGTCTTGCAATCAGGCGATGCCCGATGACAAAGCATCTTCTCCTCTTGGTTGCCTTCAGTATTTTTGTCGGAGCGAGCGGCCGGGCCGAGGAATTGGGAGTGCCATCGGACAGCGCCTGCATCGATATCCTGAAGAACTATCTCAATGGCGAAAAAGGTCTCTATGCGCCCTGCGACGAGGGAAACTATGAGACCATCATGGCGCCGGCGACGACGTGCCCGAAAGTCGTCAAGCAACGAGCCCAAAGAGCCCAGGCGGTCTGTTCGGCGATCAAGGCCACGCAACGCGACTATGACGATTGCAACCAGACCGACGACGTCGACCGCGCCCTCGCCGGCTGCATAAAAATCATCAACGACAAAAGCCAGGCGGTTGCCGACCGCGCGGCCGCCTATGTTCAGCGCGGCAATGCCGTGATGGTGAACGATTACCGGGCAGACGCGATGGAGAGTTACAAGCGAGCGATCAAGCTCGATCCACGCAGCGTGGTTGCCTACGCAGCGCGCGCCATCGCAAACTGGAAAGACGCCGACATCGAGAAGGAAAACGGCAATCTCGATTGGGAAAGGAAGGCCCGCCTCCAAGCGGTGGCCGATTATCGTCAGGCCGGCACGATCGATGCGGAACAGACCAAGGAAATGACGGCAGCCAGTGCGGAGCTCCAGAAAATCAGTGCGGCCGCCACCAAGGGCGTCCCCGCTCTTCCCAAGGGATGGCGCCCTCCCCCGCGGGGAGGCTGAGATCAATGATCTGCCGGTCCCACAGCAATGACGGGCCAGGGCCGACGAGCTTTTTTGAGGGCGCCATGCGCATTTCAACCCCACGCCGCCGATCGGATCATTGCGGCCCGTTTGCCGGCCTGATCCGATATTTGATCCCATTTTTGATCCCCTGCGTGTTCGCGCTTGCGGCATGCTTCGCCGGGCCCGCGCCGGCAGTGGCGTTTCCCGCCGCGCCGCGCTTGCAGGCCGATCAACCCGGGTCTTCGCTGCTTTTGCGGATCATGGTGATCTGCAAGCAGGAGCGCATCGGCAACACCATCCACACCGGGTATTGCCCCGATGGCTATCTGTGCAGACGCAAGACGGACAAGGAAAAGGCCGACGGCAAGACGGACGCCGAATTCAAGTGCGAGCCCGGGCCCGAGGTGCGGCGCCAGCAGCAGAAGAAAGCCGAGGAGGAGTGGGCGCGCAGCCACAAGCTCGAGGTGGAACGGGGGCACGCCGAGACCGAGCGCGATCTGCAACAGCTCGAACGGCGCAGCCGGGAGCAAACAGATGCGGACAAGATCGTGCCGACCTTGCCGCAAGGCTCTCGCATCCGAATGGGACTGCCGGGAACGCAGTACAAGCAACCCGTGCAAAGCAACCCCACCCAAGACGGGTCAAGGCCCGGCGCGTCGGCAAGCGGCGGCGGCGGGACCAACCCTGGCGCAGCGGTTGGCGCGGCGATTAATGCGGCTGGCAATGCGCTTAACCCGCGCGCGGCCGAGCCCCCGCCAGCCGTCACATCGGCACCCCGAAGCTATGGTTCGGAACCGACTGTCGCCACGGCGCCGAACCCGCCGCAGCCAATGTCCGGCGCGAGCGCGCCGGCGCCTTCGTCCGCCACCGGACCGCAGCTGCTGCCCGGCCTGACCAAGCAACAATGCACGGCAAGGGGCGGACGCATCATCACCTACACGAATACGGCCGGCGTCGGTCCGGATGTGGGCGAATGCTTCGTGCCGGCCAACATCGCGGCAGGCGGGGCGAACGCGACGCGCGCGCCTCGTCATACAGAGCCGCGCCGCTTCACCGGCAAACCCGCCCCCGACATCAGACAAGAGGTCCGGGCCTTGAGCGAAGCGCTTGCGGCGATGCCGGACGATTCGCCGGACCGGCCGCGGCTGCTTCGCAACCTGATGCGATTGATGGCCGACAACCGCGTGCGGATGACGCCGGAGGACATGGCCTGCCTGCAGTCGGTGAGCCGCACCGGCCCCAAGCAGATCGACCTGCCGCTGCGATGGCATCCCTATCACATCAAGAAAGAGGCCATCGACCGGTCCGGCCTGTGCAACGGCACGCCCGAGGGCGATGCCAAGGACGCCTGCCGCGAGGAGAACTACGGACGGGCGGTGATGTGGGCTGAGCCGGAGATTGCCGGCCAGTGCCGGACCGCCAATGCTCCCGGCTTCGACCCCGATGCGATCGCCGAATGCTCCAAGCGCAGGTTCCTCGATGCCTGGGCCAGAAACAATGGCGTGGTTCGCGCGCCGATCCCGGCCAATCAAGTCATGCCGGCGAGCTGCGATCACAAAGTCACGGCGGTACAACGCAAAAACAACTTGCGCGACCGGCTGCGCGCCGCCCTCCGCGCGGCCTGGGGCGGTGACGATGAAGATGACAGCCAACCGCAGCCGCCGCCGGTCCGGACCGTCGCCCCGGCCCCATCGACCGATCCGACGCCGCCAGAACCGACGCCGGTCGACGACGACGAGGCCTACTGCAACTACATGGCGCGGGAGGTGGTCCGCGGCGAGCTGACGCCCGGTCCCAGCACCGCGATCCCGCCCGGCTGCAAGGCGACCATCGCCGCAGCGCTTGCGCTCAAGGCCAAACAGCAGGCTGAAGGTGTCCGGCCGTTTACAATGAACGCGATCGAGACCGAACGGGAGATTGCGAAATTGGTGGGCACCGTACAGACCAGCACGAAGTAGGCTGGCCACAGCGGTGTCAGTTTGAGTTTTTGCGAACGCGCAGAACAATCCGGACAAGGAGAACCCGATCACTGCGACCTAACGTCAAAAATAATGATCACAGCCTAGGGGTACACGTGGTCACAATTACACCTCGGCAACGCGCCTAACTTCGTGGGCGATGTCGCCTGTTGGCACCATTCGGGCGTGGCAGCACGTCTGCTCTACGGTCCCTATCGGGCGTCAAGCGGACCTCGCTCGGATGGGCCGAAATCGACGCGAATGACCCCGAAGCGGATGTCTGCCGGGCCCCTTCAAGACAGCGATCTGACCCGCTAGGCTCACTCTGCCTGAGCCCTGAGGGCGAGCATGAGGCGACGGGAATTCATCGCGGGACTTGGAAGCGCGGCGGCGATGCCGCGTGCCGCAATGGCGCAACAGCCGGCGATGCCAGTGATCGGGTTGCTCGACGGCAGATCGGCCGAGCACTCTGCGCACCTCGTGGCCGCGTTCCGCCGGGGCCTGAACGAAATCGGCTATGCCGAAGGGCGCAACGTGGCGCTCGAATATCGCCGGGCTCACGGTCAATACGATCGACTACCAGCGCTGGCGGCCGACTTGGTTGGTCGCCGGGTCACCGTGATCGCGACGAGTGGAAATGCCTCAACGCTGGCAGCCAAGACCGCGACCGCGACAATCCCGATCGTGTTCAATACCGGGGTCCGGACCCTAGCGGCAGAGCGAGGCTGCCCGCCGCGACGGATCCTGAGCAAAGGTCGCAATAAAATCTCGCGTAACCCCTGTGGAGTTTTCGGCCCCGCTTGTCAACGAACCGCACGCCAGCCTGCGCGTGTTCCATTCTCCACCGTGGGTAAGCCACTATAGCGGAATGTGAAGGGTGAGGGATGATGGCGGACGTGGCAGTCGATGCATCGGGCGCTGCACCTGCAAATCTACTCCGTCGCACTCTTGCGATTATGACGGCCGACGTAGCCGACTATTCCCGCTTGACGGAGGTAGCCGAGGAGGAGACGCACCTTCGTCTCAGGGCTCTGCGGGTCGGCACAATCGATCCTTGCGTGGTGTCCTATCGCGGCCAGATCGTAAAGAACACCGGCGACGGCTTTCTGGCGACGTTTGACAGTTCGGTGGACGCGGTGCGTTGCGCGATAGAGGTTCAGCGCAACGTGACGGCGAGCGAAAGTCCGAAATCGCCTGATCGCAAGGATTCGCCTTCGTATGGCGCTGAACTTCGGTAACGTGATTTCCGATCTGGGCGACGTTTATGGGATCAACGTGAACGTCGCCGCGCGTCTCGAGCAATTTGCCCAGCCCGGCGGCATTGTCGTATCGGATGCGTTGCTTGAGGTCGTCAGGTCCAGGATGGATGTACCCGTCAGGATCTTGGGCAGCTCGAGCTCAAGAACATTTCGCGGCCCGTCCAGGCCTATTCCTTGCGCGTAGCCGGCCTCGAGTCCGGCAACGCTTTGTCGAATACGGCGCGTGAGGCAACGCTGCCATCTATCGCCATTCTACCGTTCCGCACGAGCGACGATAATCCCGATGGCGCCTATTTCAGCGAAGGAATGGTCGACGATATCATCTTCACCCTGTCCAGCATCCGTGGCCTCCTCGTGATCTCGCGCACGTCGGCGCTCGCTTATCGTGCTGGACCGATCGACCTGCAGAAAATCGGCCAGGACCTGGGTGTACGCTACGCGATGAGCGGCAGCGTCCGGCGGGTGAAAAGCCTTTTGCGGATTACGGTTGAGCTTGCCGACGTCGCGAGTGGCTCGGTGATTTGGGCCGACCGGTATGACGGAGACATTTCGGAGCTGTTCGTTCTCCAGGAGCGGATCGCGACCCGTATCGTGTGGAGCCTGGCTCCGCACGTGCGCGAGTCGGAGCTCAAACGTGGACTGCGCAAGCGACCCGAGAATATGAACGCTTACGACCTGCTGCTTCAGGCCATCGATTTGCAGTATCGAATGAACCCTGCGGATTTCGCACGGGCCGGAGACCTGCTTCGGCAATCCATAAAGGCCGACGACAGCTATGCCACCGCCCATGCTTATGCGGCGCTATGGCAGATCCACAACATCAACCAGGGCTGGACCCGCAATCTCGAAGCGGATTCTCTCGATGCGGAACGGCTTGCGGCCGCGGCGGTCGATCGTGATCCGGCCGACGGATTTGCGCTGGCCATTCACGCCCATACCAAAGCGGTGCTGTTCCGGGACTACAACAGCTCGTTTGAGCTGTTCGATCGGGCGCTGCAAGCCGCCCCGGGGAATGCCATGGTTTGGGTGCTTAGCAGCGGGGTTCACTCGTATACCGGCCAGGCAAAATCCGCGATCGAACGGGCGGAAAAGGGGATGCGCCTTTCCCCGCTGGATACCCAGTCGTTCTTTTACCTTCTGTTTCTCACGCTCGCACATTACGTCAACGGCACCTATGACGAAGCTATCATATGGGGCCGCAAGAGCGCGGGCATGAACCCGCGCCTGTGTTCAAACTTGCGATGGCTCATCGGCAGCCATGTGGCCCTCGGGCAGATCGAGGAGGCACGATACTATGCGAGGACGATACTCGACGTGAGCCCGGGCTTTCGGCTCTCGCAATACTCCAAGTGGTCGCCCTTGCGTGAGGACCTTAGGGAGGAGTTGGTCAAAAGACTGCAAATTGCGGGCATTCCGGAATAACGATCTCAAACGCAACGGTCCTGCTGGAGGTCGGGAATCGGGCTGTGACTTTGGTCACACACGCCGTTGCATGTGACGGGGTAGTATCACGTGCGAACATTGCGAATTGTTCCAGCTTGGAGATTGCATTCGGCTGCATCGACGCGGCCTTCATCAACGGGAGGAGCATCATGGGCGGTGGCTGGCTAGGCGGCGGTTGGCAAGGCGGCGGTTGGCAGGGTGGTGGCTGGCAGGGCGGCGGTTGGCAAGGCGGCGGCTGGCAAGGCGGCGGAGGCGGTGCTGACGGCGGGCTGTTCGCTATGCGAGCAGATCGGCCGCTGGTTGCGGAGAACACCGATCCCACTTTCGCGTCACCGGAGTTTCCGAAAGCATATTGGGATAGCGACCTGTATGCGCTCACCATCCTGCCGGACTTCTTCGCGGGCACGCTCGGCGGGCAGTCCTGGCATCAACACATCACAGTTCCCCCGCCGCCTGTCGTTCGTCCGAGCGGATACACAGGACCCGTCGTTCCCAATGAGGATCGCATCGATGACCTGCGCATCCTGGCGGTGACCGAACGGCCGGAAGCGATGGGCGAAATTCTGGACCAAGCCAACAATCAGCAGCTTACATGCAATTGCTGATGATGACGCCGAGTTCGCATCCGAAGACGTTCTTCGCGATGAAGCTTGCCGCACGGGTTGGCGAAGTGGTGATGATGCGTCTCAAGCGCCAGTGGAACAGGCCGCGGCCGACCCAGTATTGCCCAGCCCTATATCCGCCGGTCGCTGTGCCGGGCCACGCCGCCTATCCGGCAGGCCATGCGCTCATCGCGACCTTGACTGCTGAATTGCTCAAAGAAATCACGGTAGGCCCCAGCGCCACGCCATCACCTTATGCGAAATCGCTTGACGAACTGGCCAAGGCGATCGGGCGCAACCGGGTGATTGCGGGATTGCACTTCTGGAGCGACATCGAGTGGGGGGAAGCACGCGGGCAAGAAGACCTACGAATTTCTGAAAGACATGACCGTACCCACCGCGCCGCCGCCGCCCCCTGCTGGTCAGGCGAAAGCGGTTTTCACCTTCAAGGATATCTTCGAAGCCGCGCAAAAAGAATGGTTCACAACGTAGCCGGCATAGGAGCGAACAATGAACGAGCCAGACGTTCCTGCAGGCCATGTGCGGGCGCTGATCGAACGCCCCTACAATAAAATCCTGGAAGAAGCGGCGCGGGCCCAGCTCACGGGCGAGGGTGACCCGATCCGCATCATGAGTGACTACTTCCGCATCGCCGCTTCATCTGGATTCGAACTCGACCCGACGTTTGGTCCCATCCCGATCGGAGGCGGCGCTAAATCTCCGCTTCCGCGAAGCAGGGAGGAGGCGAAAGCACTCTTTGACCCCGGAAACAGGAAAACGAAATTCCTGGTGCACGGTTTCGTCGAAGCGAGCAGCGACGGCGTGCGCGAGTACCTCGTCGACAAGGATGGAAAGTATCCGGTCCACTCCAATCCTTTGGTCGGCGGATTGTGGACCCTTCCGCCCCGACCAAACACGCCGCCCCGGCCGTGTCTTCCGACCTGCGGTACCAGTGAACGGGTCGGCGATACGACAAACGTACTCACAAAGCTTGACACCCAAACCCTCGGTACGAATGGGCTGAACGGCACCGGAGTAGCAATTGCGATCGTCGACAGCGGCATTTTTATGCCACGGATCGAGACATTGCTCGGAGATAATCTCGAGGCCAAAAAGTCGTTCACGCTGGACAAGCTCAGTTCGTGGAAGCCTCGTGACCTGGTGACGGAACCGGGCGCGCATCGCGTCGGCCATGGTACAATGTGCGCCTATGACGCCCTGATCGCCGCGCCGGGCGCAACACTGCTCGACGTCCCGATGCTAATCGCACGGCCGGTTGGCGACCATCGCGTCACCGCAACCGTAGCCACCGCAATGCTGGCGTATTTGCACCTGACCAAGATATGGCTGCTTGGACCGCCACCGCCTTTTGATGCACTTGTCGTCAGCAACAGCTGGGGGATTTTTCACCCGTGCCTGGAGGACTACGCGCCCGGTCACAAGTTCCGGTTCATCGACAACAGCACGCACATTTTCCACTGGTTGACCGAGATTCTCTCTATCGCCGGAATGGATATCGTTTTCTGCGGCAACAATTGCGGCGACGGCAGCAATTGCGCGGGCAGTTGCCCCTCCGGAACCTGCCTGAGCACGACCAGTCGCATGATCATGGGTGCCAATGCCTATCGGCACGTGCTTACGGTCGGCGGCTGCGACACAAATGATCGTTGGGTTGGATATTCCTCGCGCGGCCCATCCATCGCCAACATGTACACAAATCCGAAAGACCAGCAGAAGCCGGATCTGGTTGGGTACACGCATTTTCTGGGCTCCAGAGTCAGCCGAGTTTTCGTGCCCGATACCGGGGTCTCGGCGGCCTGTCCGGTGGCCGCCGGCTGCGTCGCTGCTTTGCGGACACGGTCAGTAGGAACGAAGGTGTCATCGGCGACGCTGTTTGAAGCCCTGAGGGACACGGCCCATCGGACACCCGACATGCCTGCGGTTGGCTGGGACCCGCGTTACGGACACGGAGTTATCCGACCGGTCGACGCCGGCCGTGCGCTGGGCATTATTCCGTAGCAAAGGAGCGTCCTCGATGAACCTTCCGCGCCGCCGATTTCTGCATCTTGCTGCGGGCATCCCGGCGGTGCTGGCCGCGCCGCACGTTGCGCGCGCGCAAAACTATCCCGCGCGGCCGCTACGATTTCTGGTCGGATTTCCGGCGGGCGGCGGGGCGGACACCGTGGTCCGGATCATAGTGCCTTGGCTGTCGGATAAGCTCGGTCAGCAGATCATCGTCGAAAACCGGCCGGGTGCGAGCACCGGCCTCGCCATCCAAGCGGCGGTGAATTCGCCGCCTGACGGGCATACGCTGGTCCACTTCGGGGCCTCGTCGGTCGTCAACAGCATCATGCACAGCAACCTTCCGTTCGACCTGCAACGCGACATCGCGCTGGTTGCCGGACTGGTCGAGTATCCCATGGTGCTGGTGGTCAATCCGTCTTTCTCTGCCAAGAGCGTTGCTGATCTGATTGCCGAGGCCAAGGCCAATCCGGGCAAGTTGACGATGGCCTCCTTTGGGACCGGCTCCGCCTCTCATTTGGCGGGGGAGCTGTTCAAGTTGATGGCCGGAGTCAACATGGTGCATGTGCCCTATCGGGGCGGCGCACCAATGATCGCCGATTTGGTCGGCGGACAAGTGCAAATCGGCTTCGACGTGATGACGACATCGCTGCCGCAGATCCGCGCCGGTAAGCTCCGGGCGCTCGCGGTGCTCGGCACCAATCAATTCGAGCTTTTGCCAGGGGTGCCGACCGTAGGCGAGACGGTCCCCGGTTACGAGGCAAGGACGTGGGCGGGAGTGGCTGTGCCAAGGCGCACGCCGCCGGAGATTATCGCGCGCCTCAACCGCCATATCAACGAAGGGCTCGCAGATCCGACGATCAAGGCGCGGCTTGCGGAAGCGGGTACCGTTCCGCTGGTTCTCAGTGCGGCGAAATTCAGTTCTTATTTCGCGTCCGAATTCGAGAAATGGGCCAAGGTGGTGAAGTTCGCCGGCATCAAGACGGAGTGAACTGGACGCTGACAATCGCGAATTGCGGCAGCGATCCCGCACGCACCGGGGCGCCAGGTGCAGACGGCGCTCGCGTGTGTCTGGACTGGTGAAGTCTAAAGGCGCCAGGTGCACTCTGCCGATTGGCTTTTGTACTACCCAAGGGTCTCGGCGTGACCGGCGATGGGTCGAGCCCGCTTTGGTCTGACGGTCGTGCACCAGACTTGCCGTCCCCCCTGCTGATCGCGAAGAGGGTGAGCGAGAGCATTAGGGCCGGCGTTTTGGCTGGATGGCTTGGTCGCGAATGAACCCGAAGCCTACATGCGGGCGGCGGACCATCAGTGTGATCGCCCGCCTTCGATAGCCGAGCGGGGAGAAGCACCGAGTGCCAACATCTGCCGCATGAGCATGCTTCCGGTGTGCGGCAGCCGCGGATGCTTCGCGACCGGAGCGATGCCCATCTCGACGAAACCGCGCGCCTTGTAGAAATTCACAGCGGTTATGTTGTCCTCCCACACATGAAGGCTCAGGCGATCGAACCCTGCAGCCTCTGCGCACCTCCGAGCCCAGTTTAGCAGCCACGTACCGACACCGAGCCCGCGACATTTCTCGCTAACCGCAAGGGCGTTCAGAAACATGCTATCCCAATCCTGGAGCTGCAGCAGCGCTCGGATATGGTCCTGCCGCTCGGCAGGCACCAGCGCGTATTCCTGTTTCTTGAGATCATCGGCCGGAAATGCGTTAGCAGCACCGAGCACCTCCCCCGTGGCCCTGTCGACCGCGACGAAGCAATTGCGATAGGAGATCGGGTAGTCCTCGCCCCAGACGCCCATCGTCAGAAAATCGACGGCCGACATCAGCGGGACGAGGTCATCGAACAGGAACTCGTGGAGACCACCCCCGGCGATGCAGATGAACCGGGCAATGTCCCGGCTGTCGGCCGCGAGCGCGGCGCGATAGTCGACTTCGATTTTCCTCCCGCCAGGGGCAGAGGCCGTTGTCATGGCCGGACGGGGGGGTCGCGATCGAGGCCGACCGCATGATCGGGCCGGCTGTCAATCGCAACGATGTCCCGCACGAAGCCCACGATCCTGTCCTGCGCTCTCCGCAATTCCGGGAAGTACATCAGAGGATAGACGTGCATCAGGCTGGGCTCCTCATGGTACTCAATATCGACGCCCTCGGCTGCGGCGCGCCGGGCCAGGCGCCGGGCGTCTGCGACCAGAATGTCGTGCGTTCCGCAGAAGCTGAGAATCGGAGGCAGGCCGGCAATCGGGCCATGGATCGGGCTTACGCGCGGATCGTCCGTGGCCATCGCGCCGGCGTACCAGCGTCCCGCTGCCTTCAGGCCTGCACGCATCAGCAGCGGATCGACCCTCTCGATGCTCTGCTGAACGGGATCCGACGTGGTCACGTCGAGCCACGGCGACAACAGCACGAGCCCCGCCGGTTTGGGAATACCCGCGGCGATGGCCTGCATGGCGAGCGACATCGTCAGGCCGCCGCCGGCAGAATCCCCCATGACGACCAGTCGCGAATGGTGATGGCTGGCCAGGAGATCCCGATACACCGCCATGACGAAGGCGCTGACCGCGGCGCAATCGTGGCCCGGCGCAAGGGGATAAAGCGGCACGGTGAACTTCAGCCCGAGCCTTTCCACCATGCGCCCGATGAATCCCCAGTGCCACCGGTGGATGTCTTCCACGTAGGCACCGCCGTGGAAGTAGATCACGTTGCCGGCGGAAGAGCCTGACCGAGGCGCGACCGTGTAGACCTCGTGCCCGTGTCGCGTCTCCAACGAAATATCGAACCTTCGCTGCATCGAAGCAGACGGGCGTGCCGGCCGGGCACGACCGCGATTGATATGACGTGCCAAGGAGGCTTCGTGGGCGAACTTCCTGCGCAAGCCTGCGAGACGTACCGCAAGGGCAGCCGTATGCGCAGTGAAGCTTGCCACGCTCAGGGCCTTTGTAGTGAAACGCTGCGCCATCCTATAGCGAGGGAGCACCAGAGCAAAAGGCGAGGCTCCCTCGCGTTGTCCGCCATTGAAGCACATCGGGAAGGCGATAGCCGCAACAACGACCTTGTTTTCATGATAACATGAACTGGCTCAGAGCCGACATCGGCAGCTTGTGGCACGTTTGAGACATGCCGCCATGTCCGCTATTCGGTTGCTATCGAGGGTAAAGCGGACATCGCTCGAATGGACCAAAATCGACGCGAATGACTAAAGCGCTCTTGTGCGTCATGCCAAGGTCGTAACCGGCGCCGGCTGTTTTCCCACACTGGTCTCGAACTGCGTGAAAGCTTCCAACGCATGGCTGGCATACATCACCGATGGACCCGCGCCCATATAGATGGCCATTCCGAGCGTCTCGCTTACCTCATCCCGCGTAGCACCATGCTCCGCGGCGGCCTTGGTGTGAAAGGCAATACAATCGTCGCAGCGTACCGCGACCGCAATGCCAAGTGCGATCAGTTCCTTGGTCTTTGCATCGAGCGCCTTTGACACCGACGCTGCCTGGGCTATCCCGGCAAAGGCCTTCATGACTTCGGGGGCGCCACCGCGCAAATTGCGGAGGAGAGCGCTTAACTCTTTTACCAGCTGCGGCCAGTTGCTCATCGATCTACCCAATCGTGTATGGTGTTGCGCATTGCTTTGGACGCGGGCACCAAATTTATCCCGGCGGTAATTGCCGACATTGCGATGGATCAAATTGAACGCCCATGTCCGCCCATGTCCGCCCCTGGCACGAAGCCGATCGAATAGCTGTCGATGTCCGCTCCTGGTCGATGTCCGCTCCTGGCAGATTTTGTTGCAGAAGTCAGTGATCGAACGTCCACGGCCTCAGTTTGGCTTTTTTGATCTGTGGTTGCCGCAACGCCGGGCTGTTCGGACGGACCGTTGATACGGCGGTTGAAGCGTTACGCGGTACAGATGCCGAGGCTTGGCGGCGGTCCGCCGACCAGCCTGGCGAGCCGGCGCAGGTTCTGTGCGATGGCCGCCAGCGTGAACTCGTCCTGTGCGCCGCGCGGGCCTCGAAGCCGAAGGCGACCAAGCTTCAGAATGCGCTTGTGGCGGGCAAACAGCATCTCGACGCGCTTGCGATCGCGGCGTGACTGCTCGCAGGCGGCGGGCGGTACGGTCCCGGGTCTGCAGCGCATCACCTCGAGCTTGCGCGCTTCGTGCTGCACTGCGCCCGGGACAAGGGTTGCCAAGCCAGCTCCTCAATAACCTTGCCGGCCTTCTCGAAAATCCGACTGTCGGTCGACCGTGATCTCGCCGTCCACCAGCACGATGCGGCGGTCCATGCGTTCGGCGAGGCCGATATCGTGCGTGACCGCAACCACTGTCTTGCCGCGGCGGACGATGTCCTGAAGCAATTCGAAAACCTGTTCGCTCGATTTGGAATTGAGCGACCCGGTCGGTTCGTCGGCGAGAATGACGGCAGGATCGTTCGCCAGCGCGCGGGCCACGGCCACCCGCTGGCGCTGGCCGCCGGAAAGCTGGTCCGGCCGCTTGCCGGCATGATCGCCGAGCCCCAGCGCCGACAGCAGGCCGAAGGCGCGTTCCCGGATGTCGGCGGGCGGCAGCCGTTTCAGGGCGCGCATCGGCAGTGCCACATTTTCGAGGATGCTGAACTCCGGCAGCAGGAAGTGGAATTGAAACACGAAACCCAGCATCGTCAGCCGCGTGTGCGCGAGTTCGTCGTCGTGCATGGACGAGGTCGGGCGTCCTTCGATCAGCACCTCGCCGGCGGTCGGCAGGTCGAGCAGGCCCAGCAGATAAAGCAGTGACGACTTGCCCGATCCGGACGGCCCGGTGATCGCGGCGAATTCACCTGCATGAATCTTCAGATCGATATTCCGCACCAGCGTGGTCGGGACGATTCCCGGAAGGATCCGCGATACCTTCCGCGCCTCGATCAGCGGGATCGCCGCGGTCGTGTCCGTGCCGGATTGCACCGCCGGTTCGGTCATGTGGCGCCCCGGATGATCTCGACCGGATGGACGCGTGCGGCCTTCCGGGCGGGCGCGTAACCTGCGGCCAGCGAGGACGCGAGCGCCACGCCGGCGGCGATCAGGTAATGCCAGGCCGAATAGACGATCGGCAGGCGATCGGAGTCCATGAACGGGCTTTTGAACTCGATCGCGCCAAGCAGGCGGCAAAGCAGGTAGCCGACGACGAAGCCGGCGATCGCGCCGGCCACGCCGATGGTCATCGCCTCGACCACAAAAATCGTGCGCACCGTGCGTTCGCTCAGGCCCAGCGACTTCAGGATCGCGATGTCGCGCGCCTTCTCGTGCGTGATGGTCGAGATAATGTTGTAGGTGCCGAAGCTTGCCACCAGCAGGATCGCGCCTACGACCGTGTACATGATGAAGTTGCGGATGACGAACGCGCTGATCAGGTCCTCATGCGCCTCCTGCCAGGCGATCGACTTGTAACCGGTGTCGCTCTCGATCCGGCGCGCCACCTCGTGCGCGGCGAGCGGGTCGTCGGTGCGCACGCGCAATTCGTTGATCAGGCCGGTCTGCTGGGCGAGAATCTGACCGGTGCGGACCAGCACATAGGCTGTGCTTTCGTCGATCTGGCGGACGCCGGAATGGAAGAACGCGACGACCTGTGCGCTGATCCTTGTGCCTTCGCTGGTCTGGATCGTCAGGTTGGCGCCGGTGCGCGCGCCGATTTTTTCCGCCAGCCGGCCGCCGATCACGATCGCATTGGTGGCGCGGTAGAGCGAGGCGAGCGTGCCCTGGCGCATCTGCCTCGGCAGCTCGGAGACGCGGGCCTCGCGGCGCGGATCGATGCCGATCACGCTCGCGGCGGTGTCGCGGTTGCCGTAGCGGATGATGGCCTGGACCTTGACCGAGGGCGCGACGCCGCCGGGCACCCAGGCTTCGAGGGCTGCCATGGTGGCGAGCGGGTTCTTGATGCCGCGGCGGCGCACCTCGGGCCGAAGCCCGTGAAACTCGGCGGCGCCGAACGTGAGTTCCGCCGGCTGCGGCGGCGGCAGCCGCCGCTCGTCGGACACCGCGACATGCGGCAGCGCGTTGACCAGCTGGCGGATGAAATCGTCCTGCGAGCCCACCATCAGCGCGGCCATCATGATGGAAAAGCCGACGCCGGTGGCGACGCCGGCGACCGCGAACAGCGTCTGCCGCGCGCGCGAGCGCACATGCGTCATGGCGATGTCGAGGATCAGGCTCATGGCTCGGCGGCGGGTTCGACGCTGCGGACGCGGCGGTCCTTCAGCGCGACGGAGGCCGGAGAGGCGACGCGCTCGCCGTCCTTCAGTCCGGATAGAATCTCGGTCTGCCGCGTGCCGCGAATGCCGGCCTGCACCTTGCGCGCCCGCGCCACCGCGCCGTCGATCACGAAAACCGTGTTGCCGGCGACGGCGTTGCTCGGCACCAGCAGCGCATCCGGTTTCTCGCGGTTGACGATGTTGGCCTCGACGCTCATTCCGGGCAGAAGCGGCGTGTCCGCGGGCAACGCCAGCCGCACGCGGTAGGTCTTGGTGATTGGGTCGCCCATCGGCGTGATCTCGCTCACCGTGGCGTCGAGCCGCCGGTCGATGAACGCATCGGTGCGCAGCAGCGCCTTCTGGCCCACGACGACGCGCGGGATGTCCTCCTCGTTGACCTCCGCCACCACCTCGAGCGGCTTCGGCACGCCGACGCGGAACAGGATCTGCCCGACGTCGGCGATCTCGCCGATTTCGCCGTCGCGGCGCAGCACCACGCCGTCCATCGGCGACAGGATGGTGTAGTCGCTGATCCTCTCGATCTGCACGGCAATCAGCGCCTGAACCTGGTTGAGGTCCATCGACGCGCGCTCGAACGCCTGCGTGGTGGCGGCGCCGCGCGACACCAGCTCAGTCATCCGGGAATGTTCGCGCTTGAGAAATTCCTCGCGGGCTCGCAGTTCGCGCAGCGCCGCCTGCATGTCACGGTCGTCGAGTCGCGCCAGCACTTCGTCCTTGGCGACGGCTTTGCCCTCGCACTGGCAGATATCGACGATGCGGTCGCGGATCAGGCTTGTCACCTTTGCCCAGCGCACCGGCGCGACCGTGCCGGTGGCGTAGACGATCTCGACCGCGGTTCCGCGCTCCGCCGCGACCGCGATCACTTCGACGCCGCGGCCGTAGCGCCACCACAGCCCTGCAGCCGCAAGAGCTGCAGCCACGACAAGCCAGATGAGGAATCGTCGCGACATGGGTTCGGCCGGGTCCAACTTTTAAACAGATAGCCCATACGGCCGTTTCGGCTTTGATCCAGCGCAATGGCTTGTGGCGACGGGTGGTTGCGATACGCGTCCCGGACCGGGACCGTATCGAAGCAGGTGGGTCCTTGTCGAAGACATCGCCGCCTTCCGACGCAACCATGGCAACGTCCGATCTCATCGCCCGGGTGATCGAAACAATTTTCGCGCCGCCGGATGCCGGGTTCGTTAAGGCGCTGCGCGATTGCGGAACAGGAAATAAACCGGGATTCCAACCGCGATCAGGCCTAATCCGGCCAGGCTTTCTTTTGGCATTGTCCAAAGCGTGTTCAGGATCAGCAGGAGCGCGCAGGCGATGAAGATGACGGGCGGCCAGGGAAACGCCGGCGTTCGATACGCGCCCGCCGGAAGCGTGCGACGGAAATAGAACAGACTGGATGCCGTGAGCGCGTAGAAGATCCACGACGCAAACACGATACAATTTGTGAGTTGGTCGAAGGTGCCCGAGGCGGCCAGCACGCAGGCCCACAAGCCCTGAACGACCGTGCTGCCGACGGGTGAATGCGTTCGCGTATTCGCTTTGCCGAGCCACGACCACATCAGGCCGTCCTGGGCCATGGCGTACGGAACGCGGGCGCCGGTCAAAATCGTTCCGTTCATCGCGCCCAACGCGGAAAAGACGAAGGCGAAGGAGAGTATCGCGACGGCGGCGCCGCCGAAGCTTAGCAGGGCGGCCTTTGTCGCGACCGGCAAGGCGTCGGGATAGAGCGTGGAGTTCGAATTGACGACTTCCGCAAACGGCAAAGCGTAAAAATAAGCGAGATTGGCGCCCGCGTATAAAAAAAGCACGGCGATGAGTCCCCATGCGAGCGCTCGCGGAATGACGCGATCGGGGTTGCGAATTTCGCCCGCCGCCATCGACAGATTGTTCCAGCCGTCGAAAGCCCAAAGTGCCGCGAGAACCGCAAGTCCGAAGCCGGACCAGCTTTTCCATCCCGCCGAGGCGGCCGCGCCGCCGAGATGTTCCCAGCCCGTGCCCGCTCCGAATGCGAATATCGACGCCGCCAGTCCGAAGATCATGAGAATCTTCGTGGCGGTCATCACCGTTTGCACGGCTCCGCCGAAGTGTACGGAGAAGCAGTTGAGGACGGTGAAAAAGACAATGATGGCGATCGCCGTTTCGGACCGGTGGCTGGTGACCGGCAGAAGGCCTTCGAGAAACGTCACGGCGCCGATTGCGTATGCGGCAATCGAACCTGGCGAGGCGATCCAGAATCTCGTCCATCCATAGAGAAAGCCGGTGAGCGGGCCATACGCCTTGCGCAAAAAGACGTATTCGCCTCCAGCCGCGGGAAACAGGCAGCCCAACTCCGCATAAGTGAGCGCCCCCATGAACGAGAGCACGCCGGCCACCACCCACGCGAGCAAGACATAGAGCGGGGCGCCCGCCTCCTGAGCCATCACCGCGGTTTTCAGGAATATGCCGGTCCCGATGATGGACCCGACCACGATCGCGAAGGATTCTTTGAAACCCAGCCGCCGGAGCAAATTGACATTTGTCATGTCTTCATCATCCGCGGCGGCAGGGCCGGCGACCGGACGATTTCGAGACCGGTTTGTCGACGCAATTTATTGCACACCGGCCAACCGGTTTTGATCGAGGTCAATACTGAATCGATCTTTGCCTGCATGAAATGCCAGCCGGGTGACAATCGGTTCGCGTCGAATGCCCTTTGCCGGGGCCGTCTGGCGGAAAGTTTATCGAAATAGTGACCAGAGAGGGCTGAGTTGATGTTGTTGAAGTTATCGCAGATGACTTGTCCAGGTCTGCTTCTGCCTGCGATTTTTGCGGCAACGGCTGCGTGTGCGGCCGATGCCGATCATGGCAGACAACTGGCGATGATGCGCTGTGTGCCCTGCCACGGCGTCCCAAGCCAATCTCGTGATGTTGCCCAGGCCACGCCGTTCGAGGTCATTGCCCGGAAGTTCGAACGCATGCCGGAGAGACTTGCCTTCCGGATCCTCGATCCGCACCCAAGGATGAACCTGTTCCTGACCCGGAGCGAGGCCGAAGACATCGCCGCCTATATCAACACGCTCGCAAAATAACGGATGCGCGCAGGCGCAGGGGCCGCCCGCCGCTTGGGGTACCTGGCGAACTTCGGGGCATTTTTCGAACGCGCTGATGGCACGGCCGGACCCTCTTGGCTGTTCAATTCTTTTGCGGATGCTCGGAATCCAGAGGTTTGGCGAGAGGTTTGTCGGTCTCTTCAAACAGGATCCGTTCAGCCGCGCCGTCCATATCTTCATACTGTCCGCTTCGCAGCGTCCACATGAAGGCCAGAAGACCCATGGCGCCCAATCCGAGCGCGATCGGAACCAGATAAAGAAAATCCGCCATCAGATATGTCCGCTTGCGAGTTGAGCCTGATTGACGGAACCCGGGGCACGGCCGGAGACCCCGCCACGAAGCCGAAGCGCATTCGCGACGACGATCACCGACGACAGCGACATAGCGATCGCGGCCACAAGCGGAGTCACATAGCCAAGAACCGCGACCGGCAGCGCTATGGCATTGTAGACCACGGCAAGCGTCAGGTTCTGACGGACGAGATGGCTTGCGGCGCGTGCGATCCGGATCGCTTCCGGCACCGCAAGGAGCGTCTCATGCAGAAAAACGAGATCAGCCGCATTGCGCCCGATATCGGCCGCCGAGGCCGGGGCCATCGAGACGTGCGCGGCGACAAGGGCCGGCGCGTCGTTGACGCCATCGCCGACCATCAAAACCTTGCGTCCCTCGTTTTCCAGGGCGCGGATGCGCGCCGTCTTGTCCGCGGGAGCCATATTGGGTCTGTAGGAAACCTTGAGGGCTTCGGCGATCGTCCGTACCGCGTCATCGCGATCTCCCGACAATATTTCGACCGGGAGCTGCGCGCACCGCAGCGAGGCGACGGTCTCTGCGGCGCCCTGGCGGAGCTTTTCGCCGAAATCGAAGGCAGCAAGCAACTTTCCATCCCTGGCCAGGACGACGCTCGCGTCCGATGCTCCGACATCGTCGAGCGCCCAGGCGGGGCGGCCCAGGCGATAGACGCCGGAGGCCAGTCTTGCTTCGAGGCCGGAGCCCGGCGTCTCCGACACGGCGGAGGATGGAACCGGGAAGTCGCCATCGGTGGCCACGGCGGCGGCCAGAGCCAGCGAATAGGGATGACGGGAATGCTCGGCGATGGCGCCGGCCATCCTCAATGTCGCGCTGTCGATCGTTGCGCGGTTCGCAAGCCACGGCGTTCCGAGCGTCAAAGTGCCTGTCTTGTCGAATACGACGGAATTGACCTCCGCCAGGCGCTCGAGCGCGCTGCCATCCTTGAGAAAAATGCCGCGGTCGAACAGGCGGTGTGCCGCGACCACCTGAACCATCGGCACGGCCAGGCCCAGCGCGCAGGGGCAGGTGATGATCAGCACCGCGACGGCGATGGTCATCGCCCGGTACAGGTCTCCGGTCGCCAGCAGCCAGCCGATGAATGTGATCGCGGCGGCGAAATGAACCGTCGGGGCATAAAGCCGGGCGGCGCGGTCGGCGATGCCGCGGTGGCTCGACCGGCCGGCCTCCGCCGCTTCCATCAGGCGGATCATTTCGGCAACAAAAGAATCTTGCGCCACGGCGGTCGCAACAACCGTCAGCGGAGCCGTCACGTTCAACATGCCGGCGCGCAGCGTCCGACCCTCGACCACGATTTGCGGCTCGCTCTCGCCGGTGAGCAGAGAGCAGTCGACTTCGGACCGGCCCGTGACGACCCGGGCGTCGACGGGTATTCGCTCGCCGGCGGCCACCAGGATGGTCATGCCCGGCTTGATCTCCTCGACCGGCAGGTAAAGCCGCGTGCCATCCGGCTGTACGGTGAGGGCGCCGCGCGCGGCGAGTTTAGCCAGCCCGGTTACGGCGGTCCTGGCCCGCCGGCGCATCATGTGGTCGAGCGTGCGGCCGATCAGCAGAAAGAACAGCAGAGACACGGCGGCGTCAAAATAAGCGTGCTGCCCGTGATGGACCGTTTCGTACAGGCTCATGCCGAATGCGAGCAGAACGCCGATCGAAATCGGCACGTCCATGTTGGTGTGGCCGCGCTTGAGCACGTTCCATGCGGACAGGAAGAAGATGCGGCCGGAATAGGCGAGGGCGCCAAACGCAATGACTGCGGAAAGCCAGTGAAAGACGTCCCGCGTTGCGGCATCGGCGCCGGACCAGACCGAGACCGAAAGCAACATGATGTTGCTTGCCGCAAAACCCGCGACGGCGAGCGCCCGTACAAGTCGGCCCACCGCGTCGTCTTTGTTGTCTGCGGCCGTATCGTACAGGTGCGCGGGGTACCCCAGACCGTCCAGGGTCGAAATGAAAGGCGGGACTTCGGCATCCACCCGCCAACGGATCGACACCCGCCTGGTCGAGAGGTTCACCCGTGCGGCCTCGACGCCAGCAAGTGCACCGAGCGCGTTTTCGATCTTCTGGATGCATCCGCCGCAATGAATGCCCGGGACGGAGAGATCGGTTTGCCGCAGCCCGTCCGCGACAGTCCGGCTGGCGAGCAGAATCTCAGACGTGCGGTTTGCCGGATCCGCCGCGACGGCGGCCTGACGGACTCCCGGCATGCAACAACTCATCATGCTCTCCACGGCCAGCAACAGAGAAAACCTGAACCGACCGGCGCTGTTTGCCGCTTCGTTCGCTCCGCCTCAGGTTCGTCAGGCCGCGGCAGCCGGTTTCAGCGCCTGATAGGCGTGCCACGTCCCGTGTCCCAGCACCGGAAAAACAACGATCAGCCCGAGCAGTCCTGTCGCAAGGCTCAGGACAAACAGGCCGAGCACGATCACACCCCACGTCAGCATGACCGGGAGGTTGTTCCAAACCACGGCGACGCTTGTGCCCATGGCGGTTAAAGCGTCGACGCGCTGTTCCAGCAGCATCGGAATCGACAAGGCGCTGATCGCGAAGGAAAACGCCGCAAACAACGCGCCGACGCAGCCGCCGACCAGCAACATCGCCCAGCCCGTGGGCGTCGTGAACAGCATCGCCGCGATATGATCGAGACCCGGGAAGGGGCGCAGTCCGAAGAACAGTGCATAGACGATCACCGCAGCGCGCATCCAGAGCAGCATGAGCAGACAGAGCAAGACGCCGGTGAACAGAATCTGTGGTCCCGACTTCGGGCGTACGAAGATCATGCGCAGCAGGCTGGTCCGCTCTCCTGCGGCGATCCGCCGGCTCTTTTCGTAAAGTCCGACAGCCACGATCGGCCCGACCACCATGAAGCCGGCAAGTGCAGGAAACAGGATGTAGTCGGCGCCGAACAGGAAGAGCCCGCCGACGATCGAGAGCGACGCCAGGAAGACGAGGGTGCCGTACGCAAGGCTGGGTCCCGGATCGATGCCCAGATCGCTCCAGCCCTGCTTGAGCCACTGCACCGCGGTGATCGCCGGCAAGTGGCGGCTCCATCGTCCGGGCTGCCGCACCGGCGGCAACACTTCGGGGATGACGACCGGTTGCTCCGAGTTGCTCATTTCGCCTCCGGCAGGCTTTCGCGCGGCGTGCATGACGATTTCGCCGCGCTATAGAGACCCCGCGCGCCATCGCCGGCGCGCAGATGAGCGACGCAGTCCGGCTGCGTCGTCGTGGCGACATAGACCAGATGCCCATTCGCCGCGCCGAGGACCGCTAGTCCGGCGGCAACGCAAAGCCAGATCGTGCGTTTGCTTGTCAGGCTCACGGCTTGCGACCTCGCAGATCGAGCAAATACAGGACGAGAATCTTCCGTTCCACTGGAGAAAGCCGGTTCTCCCAGCTCGGCATATAACCGCGGCGCCCGTCCCAGACGGAGGCGTAGATCGTCTCGGCATCGCTGCCGTAAATCCATCGTGTGCCGGTGAGATTGGGCGCGCCGACCTCCGGGTTACCCTTCCCGCTTTCACCGTGGCAGGACGCGCAGTTTGCGGAAAAGATCGCCGCCCCGGCTTTCAATGCCTCTGGCACCGGTTTGTTCTGTTCCGACTCCGACAGGTATCGAACGAAAGACACGACGCTTTCGATCTCGTTGTGCTTGAGCACGCCCTCGCGTCCGAAGGCCAGCATTTGCGAAACCCGGCTGTTGGGATGGGGAGAGTTGATCCCGACGCGGATGGTCTCGGCCACCGCCTCGGGCGTGCCGCCCCAGAGCCAGAAATCGGTGGTCAGATCGGGAAACCGTTTCGCGCCGCGCGCTTCCCGGCCATGGCAGGCGGCGCAATTGTCACCGAACAATGTGCGGCCGGTCTCGCGCACCCTCTGCATCAGGCGCGCATCCGCCTGGATGGACGGGTAGCTCTCTGCCGCTATCCTGCCGACCCAGCTCGCACGATCCTGCTCGGCCTCCTTGACGGACCTCTCGACGGCCGCCCGATCGTCGTGGCCGAGCAGGCCCTTGGTATACGTGGTCAGGAGCGGCCATGTCGGCATCAGCACCCAGTAGACGAGGGCAAACAGATGCGTGACGGCGATGAATACATAGACGGCAATCGGGACCGGCGAATTCAGCTCCTTGATGCCGTTCCACTCATGACCGGTCGTCAGATAACCGGTGTGGAGATCGCGTTCTAGTTCCGCCACGGTTTGTCCTCGTCGGTGAATATTGCAGTGGCTGCGTCGTCGAATTCCTTCTTTTTCGATGGCCAAAAGGCATAGGCAACCGCCAGCACCGACAGCCCGATCAGATAGAACAGGCCGAACGTCTTGGAAAACCAGACCAGAGTGTCGTGGTCGAACGGCATGGCTAGCGTCCTGCTGCGGCGACCGGCTTGCTCGCGACGTCGGTCAGACGGCCGAGAATCTGCAGATAGGCGACGAGAGCATCCATTTCGGTCAGTTCGCCGGGCCGACCGTCGAATGCCCGCACCGTCGTCGCCTCTCCGTAACGCTTCGTCACACCTTCGGCGAACGGCGTGTCGGGAGCCGCCTGGCCATAGGCGTCCGAAGCGGCATTGGCGATCATCTCATCCGTGTACGGCACGCCGACGGCGCGCAACGCCCTGAGGTGATTGCCGAGATCGTCGGTGCGCAAGCCGGTCCGGTTCAGCCAGGCATAGGCTGGCATGACGGATTCAGGAACAAGATGGCGAGGGTTGATCAGATGCGCCACATGCCACTCGTCGGAATACTTCTCGCCGACGCGGGCCAGATCGGGTCCGGTCCGCTTCGAGCCCCACAGCATCGGATGGTCGTATTTCGACTCCACGGCCAGCGAGTAGGGGCCATAACGTTCAACCTCGTCTCGAAGCGTGCGAATCATCTGCGAATGGCAGGCGTAACAACCCTCGCGGATGTAGATGTTGCGCCCGGCCGCCTCGAGCGGCGTATAGACTCGCATCTGCGGCGCGTCCTCGACGGTCTGGTGGATGGTGAACAGCGGTGCAATCTCGACGATGCCTCCGACGCTCGCGGCGGCGATGATCGCCAGCACGAACCAGGTGGCTTTCCGTTCGAGGCGATAGTGCAGCCCAAAAAGCATGCTGGGTCACTCCCCGGGCTGCAGGACGGGCGCACCGGAGCCGGTCAGCGGTTCCAGCTCCGGTTGCTGCGCCGCCAGGGACGCGGTTCGAATGGTCATCCAGATGTTGTAGCAGCCGATCAGCGTGCCGATCAGGAACAGCAGTCCGCCCAGCGTTCGCGCTACGTAATACGGATGCATGGCGACCATGGACTCTATGAAGGAATAAGCGAGTGTTCCGCTCTCGTTGTAGGTCCGCCACATCAATCCCTGGATGATTCCGGAATTCCACATCGCGAGCACGTAAACGACGGTGCCGGAGACGGCGAGCCAGAAATGCGCTTCGACCAGCTTCGGGGAGTACATCGTTTCGCGCTTCCACAGCCACGGCACCGACGCGTAGATCGACCCGAAGGTGATCATCGCCACCCAGCCGAGCGCACCGGCATGCACGTGCCCGACCGTCCAGTCGGTGTAATGCGAAAGCGAATTGACCGTGCGGATCGCCATGAACGAGCCCTCGAAGGTGGTAAGCCCGTAAAAAACGGCGGCCACCATCATGAAGCGAAGCGTGGCGTCGTCACGCACCTTGTGCCATGCACCATTCAGGGTCAGGAGCGCATTGGCCGCGGACGACCACGAGGGCACGAGCAGCATCACCGAGAACGTCATGCCCAGCGACTGCACCCATTGAGGCAAGGCGGTGTAGTGCAGATGGTGCGAGCCCGCCCACATGTAAAAGAAAGTAATGCCCCAGAAGCTGAGGATCGAGAGCCGGTACGAGAAGATCGGCCGGCCGGCGCGCTTGGGCAGGTAGTAGTACATCATGCCGAGAAAACCGGCGGTCAGGAAGAACGCGACCGCGTTGTGTCCGTACCACCACTGGGTCATGGCATCCTGAACGCCGGAGAAGATCGAGTAACTCTTCGCGGCGCCGAGCGAGATGGGAACGGCAAGGTTGTTGACGATATGCAGGATTGCGACAACGAGAATGAACGCGAGGTAGTACCAATTGGCGACGTAGATATGCGGCTCCTTGCGCCGCGCGAGCGTGCGCATGTAAACGACGAAATAAGTGACCCATACGATCACCAGCCAGATGTCGGCGTACCATTCGGGCTCCGCGTATTCCTTGGATTGCGTAATGCCCATCAGGTATCCGGTCGCCGCGAGCACGCAGAACAGGTTGTAACCGAACAGCACAAAAAGCGGGCTCAGCTGATCGGGCAGCCGCGCGCGCGAAGTTCTTTGCAACACGTAGAAGGACGTCGCGATCAGCGCGTTGCCGCCAAACCCGAATATGACTCCACTGGTGTGGACGGGACGGATACGGCCGAAGCTCGACCAGCCGGCATCGAAGGTGAGATCCGGCCAGGCCAGCAGCGCCGCGACCCAGACGCCGAAGAACATGCCGACGGCGGCCCATCCCATGGCAAGAATGATGCCGATCTTGCTGGGTTCGTCGTAGTAGTCGTTGAACCGCTCCTCGGCCGGCTCCGGCGCGTAATAACCGGAAATGACGCCGAAGATTCCCGCGAGCGCCGCGATCATGACGAGACCGCCGTGCACGCCGAGAAGGTCGTCCCGGCCTGCGGCGGCCATCGTCAGCCCCACCATGGCGAGCACGGTCAGCAATACAAGCGCGGTCTGTCGCTCACTGGTGGTGAGTTGCGCGATCATGATCCACCTTCATCGAACGAGCTGTCTCACGCTGTCTCACATGGCGCCCCGGTCTGGCCGGACGATGAAGCTTGCTGCGCAGCGCTGCAAAGAGCAAGTATCCAGAAGTGTACAACCGTGCACGAGGCGGGAACGGTTCCGGGCGGCGGCCTGCAGAGCGCGGCCCTGACCGAAGCCGATCCCCTTCCATGGTATGTCAGCCATTGGAAGTGGCCCGGATTTCCTTGCAGCGAGAACTTGGCAAATGATCTTCAGTTTTTTCGCGGCAGCGATCACGGCGGCATTCTTCGTGAGCTCGCTCGTGCTGTTGAACTACGGACGTCAGCTCGGTCTGCGTTACCGGCAGCAGCAGGGTGCCGAGAGCATGGCTGGTCTGCCTTCGGTCGAGGGCGCGGTGTTTGCGCTGGTTGGACTGTTGATTGCCTTTACGGTTTCAGGCGCGCTTCATCGCTTCGACGAACGCCGGCAACTGGTCCTTCAGGAGGCGACGGCAGTCAGCACGGCCTATGATCGCCTCGATCTGTTTGAAGGCGACGTTGCGAGAACCCTTCAGAAAAAACTGAAAGTGTATGTCGGTGCCCGGATCGACCTGTACCGCATGCCGCACGATTTCTCCCTGTGGGACGGCGCGGAGGTCTGGTCCCGGGAGCAGCTGAACAAAATCCAGGTTCTCAAGACCGAGGTATGGCAGGCGGCCGTCGCCGTTTGCCCGCAGGCCAATTTTCACCCCGCGTGTCCGCCGGTTCTGACGGCCCTTGGCAACGTATTCGACGTCGCGCGGCTGCGTGCCGGCGCCGCCGAAAAGCACCCGCCTCACATCGTCTACGTGATGCTGTTCGGTCTCGGGCTGGGCGGTTCGCTGCTGGCCGGCTTCGGCATGGCAGCCGCCAAGGCACGCAGCTGGATCCACATGGTGGGCTTCGCGGCCACCCTTTCGGCAACGCTCTACGTCATCACCGACCTGGAATTTCCGCGTCTCGGGCTGGTCCGGATCGACGGCTTCGATCATTTCCTGATCGATGCCTACGAGCAGATGCGAGTTCGCGAGTAACCGCACCTTAAGGCCTAACACACGGCCGCACCGACCGATGCTGCCGACGTGAAGATAGCCCTTGCCAACCCGGAGCCGTCCACACATGATCGGCGTCGTAACCGGCGCAATAAAAAGAAGAAATTTCAGGACTGCATGATGATGCGCGGCGCTTGTTGATGAAAATGCATGCGCGGCCAGGCACGATCTTCGCGGCGTCTCTCGCTGTCCTGCTGGCGTTTGCTTGCTCCAATCCCGCGTTGGCAAAGCCCAAGAAGTTCAAGACCCCCAGCAGCGAGATGGGGATCAAGCGCGATCTCGACGGCACGCCGAATATCAGGGTGGACCACCGCGCCAGGCACATGACCAAGCCAATGAAGAAGCGGTCCAGCGCGCAGTGAGCCCTCGCCGCGGGGGCGGCGACGTGTTGCGACGTGATGTGTACACGCCCTAGTTCAGCGCCTTGATGACCTTGCCGACCTTGTCGAAGATCTCGCCCATCTGGCTTTCGCTGACGATCAGCGGCGGCGTCACCGCGATCGAATCGCCGACGATGCGGAACATGATGCCCTCGTCGTGGAAGCCGCGCTCCATCGCCTCGTAGCCGCGCTTGCCGACCGCGTCGGGCCGCGACGCAAGATCGACCGCCGCGGTGATGCCGACGCAGCGGATGTCGAGCACCTTGGGCAGGCCCTTCAGCGTCATCGCCGCGTCGTACCAGGTCGGCTCGATCTTCTTCGCCCGCGCGAACAGGTCTTCCTCGCGGTAGAGGTCGAGCGCCGCGAGCCCCGCCGCGCAGGCCAGCGGATGCGCCGAATAGGTGTAGCCGTGGAAGAACTCGATGACGTGCTCCGGCCCGTGCATGAACGCGTCGTGGATCTCGTCCCGAACGATCACGCCGCCCATCGGCACCGCGCCCGAGGTGACGCCCTTGGCAAAGGTGATCATGTCCGGCACCACGCCGTAGCGCTCCGCCGCGAAGGCATGGCCGAGCCGCCCGAAGCCGGTGATGACCTCGTCGAAGATCAGCAGGATGCCGTACTTGTCGCAGATCGCGCGCAGCCGCTGCAGATAGCCCTTCGGCGCCGGCAGCACCGCGGTCGAGCCCGCCATCGGCTCGACGATCACGGCGGCGATCGTGGTGTCGCCGTGCAACGCGACGATCCGCTCCAACTCGTCAGCAAGATGCGCGCCCCATTCCGGCTCGCCTTTGGAGAACGCCTGCTGCTCGCGGTTGTAGGTGTGCGGCAGGTGGTCGACGCCGGGCAGCATCGCGCCGAATGCCTTGCGGTTGTTGCCGAGCCCGCCGACCGCCATGCCGCCGAAGCCCACGCCGTGATAGCCGCGCTCGCGGCCGACGAAGCGCTGGCGCTGGCCCTGGCCCTTGGCCACCCAGTAGGCCAGCGCGATCTTCATCGCGGTGTCGGCGGCCTCCGAGCCGGAGTTGCAGAAGAACACGTGGTCGAGGCTTTCGGGGGCAAGCGCGGCGATCCGGCTCGCGAGCTCGAAGGCGCGCGGATGGCCGAACTGGAAGGTCGGCGCGAAGTCGAGGGTGGCCGCCTGCGCCTGGATCGCCTGCACGATCGGATCGCGGTTGTGGCCTGCATTGGTGCACCACAGGCCTGCCGCGGCGTCGAGCACCGGGCGGTTCTCCGGCGTGTAGTAGTGCATGTCCTTGGCGCGGGCGATCAGGCGGGGCCGCGCCTTGAACGCACGATTTGCCGTGAAAGGCATGAAGAAGGCTTCGAGATCGTTCGGCACTGCCGTCGTGGCGGATGTCTTCTGCGTTGCCTGGGCCATGAACCACCTCGCTGTCCGGGATGACCAAAGGATTATCCGCTTTTGCTGATAATGACAAAGGAGGGAGTGGCTGCTACTGAGCCACGATCGCTAATCTGTCCCCGTCACCCTGAGGTGGCCGCGCGCAGCGCGGCCCTCGAAGGGCGACGGCCCGGCTGTTGCAAAGCCGGGGGCCGTTCATCCTTCGAGGCTCGCGCTTCGCGCTCGCACCTCAGGATGACGGGTATGGACTGCCGACCCTGAGAAATTAGAAGCATCCTGATGGCCGACAAATCCAACAAGTTGAAGGCGCGGCTGCCGCGCGGACTCGCCGACCGGGGGCCGGCCGAGATCGCCGCGACCCGGCAGATGACCGACGCGATCCGCGGGGTCTATGAGCGCTATGGCTTCGAGCCGGTGGAGACGCCCGCTATCGAATACACCGACGCGCTCGGCAAGTTTCTGCCGGACCAGGACCGCCCCAACGAAGGGGTATTTTCGTTTCAGGACGATGACGAGCAGTGGCTGTCGCTGCGGTATGACTTGACCGCGCCGCTCGCGCGTTACGTGGCGGAGAATTTCCAGAAGGTTGCGCTGCCCTATCGCAGCTATCGGTTCGGCTGGGTGTTCCGCAACGAGAAGCCCGGCCCGGGCCGTTTCCGTCAATTCATGCAGTTTGATGCCGATACGGTCGGTGCCGCGACGATGGCCGCCGACGCCGAGATCTGCATGATGGCCGCGGACACGATGGAGGCGCTCGGGATCGAGCGCGGCCAGTACGTGGTGAAGGTGAACAACCGCAAGGTGCTCGACGGCGTGATGGAAGCCATTGGCATTGGTGGAGATGCCAATGCCGGCAAACGTCTCACCGTTCTGCGTGCGATCGACAAGTTGGATCGGTTGGGTGTCGAAGGCGTACGGCAACTACTCGGTGAGGGTCGAAAAGACGAGAGCGGCGACTTTACCAAAGGAGCCGGACTCGATGTGGCTAGCACCAATCGAGTGATTGAACGAATTACCTCAGGCGTCGCGGGCGACATTGGCGGCGGCGCAATGGTGATCGGAGACGCGTCTAGCGGGCAGCTTCCGGCCGGACAAGCCGTTGAACTTCAAGGTCTAGATGAGTTGCAGCAAATTCAGACCCTCGTCCGTGCGGCTGGATACGAATCTGATCGCATCCGCATTGATCCTACGGTCGTCCGCGGCCTCGAGTACTACACCGGCCCGGTCTACGAGGTGGAACTGCTGCTCGAAACCAAGGACGAGAAAGGCCGGCCGGTCCGCTTCGGCTCGGTCGGCGGCGGTGGTCGCTACGACGGCCTCGTCTCGCGCTTCCGCGGCGAGCCGGTTCCGGCGACCGGCTTCTCGATCGGCGTGTCGCGGCTTCAGGCCGCGCTCACCATGATCGGCAAGCTTGAATCGAGGCCCGCGCCCGGTCCGGTGCTGGTTACGGTGTTCGACCGCGACCGCGTCGCCGATTACCAGAAGATGGTGGCGCAGCTTCGCAACGCCGGCATCCGCGCGGAACTCTATCTCGGCAATCCGAAGAACAATGTCGGGCAGCAGCTGAAATACGCCGACCGCCGCGGTTCCCCCTGCGCCGTGATCCAGGGCGGCGACGAAAAGGCCAGGGGCGAGGTGCAGATCAAGGACCTGATCGCGGGCGCCGGCCTCACCGACATCAAGGACCGCGACGAATATCTGAAGAAGCAGGCCGAGGCGCAGTTCGCGGCGCCTGTGGACAAGCTTGTGGATGCCGTGCGCCAGGTGCTGACGCGTCACGGCGTGGTCTGGTCCTGAACGCGAAACCGCCGCTTTTCTGTGAAACCTTCGGCAGGCTCCGCGGTTGTTGAAACGCGTAGCTCTGTCCCGGCGGAACCAGCTTGTTCGTCGGGCATTGTCACGTGTGCGTAAGCATCACCGCGTACGCTCCAAAGAAGTTTATGTCAGGGAGGTTGCCATGAGTTCCCGGTGGGAACCTGCAGTCGCACAGGCGATGCAGCGGCATGGAGGCAGCCATCATTCGAGGCCGAAGGTGACGGCTCCCGCGATCGTGCCGGACGCGACGCCGCCGTCCCAAAAGCCGATGGCCATGCAGGGTGTTTCGCTCGTGCCCGAGAGCACACCGCAAGAGGAGACTTGGGATTGAGCGCCGTCGTGCTGTTCGATCCCAACTGAAATGTAAATTCGCGCAATGCCGGGTCCCCGCGGAAGCGGGGACCCGGTTGTTTGTTTGTCGAACTTTATCTGCGGTTGCTCAGTCCAGCACCGCCAGTTCCAGCTTCCCGAGCCGCTCGGGATCGGCCACCACATCGATCCCGGTGATCTTGCCGTTCGCGATCGTCACAACGAGCACCAGCATGAGCCGGCCGCTCGGCGCCACCACCACACCCACGGCGCCGTCGATGAGCGCCGTCCGCGCCGTCATCAAGCCACGCTTCTTTGTTGCCGGGCTGCGAGACGATCCAGCGTCTGCTTCATGACTGCCATGCCTTGCTCCATCATCGGCGCAATCGTGGCTGCCGCCTCGTCCGGGAGAAGGTCAGCAACCCAGATGACCTTGGTTCCCCCGCGCTCGTCCGCGACGGCCTGCGCCGATGCGTTGTGATGCGTGAGTGGTCCGCCCGTCGCCGACCAGACAACCAGACGCTCATTCTGGTCGATGGTCACGATCCGCTCGCGCACCACCTTGCCGTTGCCGAACGTCACAATTCGAGCGTCCGGTTCGAGGCGCGTGTCCACCACAAATCCGGGCACCAGACGGGTGTGAAGCGCGCCGATGTCGGAAAGCGCGGCCCAAACGTCATCGAGGCCGGCCCTGGTCGAGATTTCCTTGCGGATTGAAGCCATCTCGCTCACCTCCATTTTTCATCCTGGTCTCCCTGGAAAACCTTGGAACCAACGGACGGCGCCAACCAAGGTTCCGCTAGTATTTGACGTTGGCAAACACGCGCACGCTCGCGCCGGGCATCAGCACAAAGTCCTTCGTGTAGGACACGTGATTGCGGATGTCCTCGTTGAGCAGGTTGTTGCCGACCACGCCCACGGTGATCTGCCTGCGTCCGAATCCATCGTCGCGGAACACGGTGGTGTGGCTCAGCTCCGCCTTCAAGAGGTTGTAGCCGTCGGTCGGCGTCTCTCCCACCGGGGCAACGTCGTCCTGCCTGAACGCATGCAGAATGTTCACCCGCGCGAGCCACGCGGCGCTGCGGAAATACAGCCCGCCGCCGATGCGCTGCGGCGGGATGCGCGGAACGTTGGTGCCATCGGCGAACGTCGCGCGCACGATGTCGTATTGCCCCTCGACGCCGAAGAAGCCGCGCCACATCGGATGGATGTCCCACTGGAACTGGAATTCGCCGCCGCGGAACGTAGCGTCGCGCTGGGTGTAGCGCGCCTGGTTGAGCTCCAGCGGCGGCGCCGGATCGGCCGGATCGACGCATGAGGCGTCGTCGCAGGTGTTGCCGGTGAGCCTGCGGAAGATGAAGCCGTCGAAGCGCGTGGCATAGGCCGTCGCCTCGAAGCGGAACGGGCCGGTGGGCTTGCGCAAACCCACCTCCACCGATTTTGCTCTCTCGATCCGGAGGTTCGGATCGCCGATGTCGAAGGTCGCGGTCGCCTCGTGCGGGCCGCGCGAGAACAGTTCGGCGGGCTTGGGCGCGCGCTCGACGTATTGCCCCGTGACGCTTGCGACGAGGCCGTGCCACGGCAGGTTTTGGATGACGCCCACGCTCGCGCTCTTCGGCGTGAAGCTCAGGTCCCGCGCCGCAGCCGGGCCGATGAAGCCCGGATCGGCGAAGGTGTCGGGAACGGCCGAGGGCGTCATGCCGGAAAGATCGACGCGCTCGATGCGGCCGGCGATCTGCGCCCTGGTCGCGGGATTGAACTCGAACTCGTTGAAGAGGTAGCCGGCGACGCGGGTGTTCTTGTTGGGATCGAACAGCCCGTTGAGCGGGCTCGCCGGATTGTCCGAGCTGGTCCCGGTGAGGCGCTGGTGTCCCGCCTGCACGCCGACCGCGGTGGTGATCGCCGCAAAGTTCGCGCGGAACGGGGCGAACTGCACTTCGACGCGGCCCTCCTGCTCCCTGTTGGTGAAGGTCTGGCGCACGCCGTCGGTCGCGGGATCTCCCGGCGTCGCAAAGCCGACCTCGTTGTGCCTGTAGTCGGTCGCGCCGAACCAGGTGCGCACCGTATCGATCGCGGAGTGCTGCGGTCGGAACTCGCCCTTGCTGGTCACCTTGGTCTGCTCGGCGTCGATGCGGGTGCCGGTGATTTCGCCATCGGGTCCGGGGATGCGGTAGAGGCTGTTGTTCTGCGTCACCGCGAGGCCGGCATAGCCGCTGCCGAAGAAATACGATCCGCCGGCGGACGCCCCGTTCGAGCGGGTGGAGGAGTTGGGCTGCCGGCCGTTGAAATTGCCGGGCTGCGTCGCCAGCGGGTCGAGATTGGCGGTGTCGAGGTAGGGATAGCTCGGGATGCGGTAGTCCCGCGTGCTGCGCCCGAACAGGTCGCCATGAAAGGCGAAGTTGCCCGCGCCCATATCGGCGATCGTCGCGCCTTCGATGCCGCGGGCGACGCTGGACCACGCGCCGCGCGTCTCGAACCGGGCGCAGCCTCTGGTCATCGCGATCGCGGCCGGGCAGGGCATCGCCTCGGGGATGCGGTTGTTGTGGGAGCTCACCACGCCGCCGATCGACTGCGAGCCGTAGCGGAGCGTCGCGGGACCGCGGATCACCTCGATGCGATCGGAGGTGAGGGGGTCGACGGGCACGAAATGATCCTCGCCCAGATCCGACGCGCCGCCGCTGCCGATGCCGTTGTCGACAATGCCGACACGGTTGGCGTCGAGCCCGCGCACGATCGGCCGGCTCGATCCGCCCGGCGCGAAGCTCGATCCGGTGATGCCGGGCTTGCTGAACAGAAGGTCGCCCAGCGTCGTGCCGGGGCTGCGGGCGATCTCCTCGCGCGGCACCACGGTGACGGTCGCGAACTGGTCGCTGACGATCGGCAGGTCGCCAGGAAGAGTGCCAGGCAGCGACGCATTCGGCGTGACTGTTACGGCGAGCGGCGCGGCTGCTTGCGCCGGTCCTTGCGCCGGTCCTGCTGCCGGACGCTGCGCCGTGCGCCGGACGATCGGGCTCGGCGCGCGGACGGTGATCTGCGGCAGCTCGACGGAATCCTGGCTGGTGCTTTGGGCGTGGACGAGATCCGGAAGCGCAAGCATGGCAATGGGCGCGAGCACGAGCGCTCGCCTGGCGAACACGGGCATGATCGATCCTGACAAGGCGTGAACGAGGGGCAGCTCGCGCGCGTGCGAGCCGCCCGGTTCAGTTTCGCGGTGTCAGGCGGAAGGTGGCGCGCGGGCGCGGAATGCGGCCTGGACGTGCGCGGGCCGGGTCGTCTCGACGACGGGGAGGATTTCTTCGGCCGTCCGCCATACCCGCGTGGCCGGCGTTCCGATTGCGCCGGTCTGCGCGCCGGCCAGCAGGCTCAGAATCGCGCAGGACGGACAGTAGTCGCGGTCGGAGGTGTCGCCGTGATCCTGACGGGAGCCTTCCGGGGCGGCCGCCGCGAGCTCCGGGGCATGGCGGTAGGTCTCAACGTGGATGTGGCCGAAGCTCAGCCCAAGCTGGAGCGCCAGCGCCATCAGCGCCATCCACGCCCCGAGCCGTCTCTGTCCCCTGAACCAGCCCATGGGCTGAAATCACCGCGAAAACCCAGGCGCCATCGGCCTTCCGAGGCATATGTAACATTATAACATTCAAGGTCGTCAAGGGTCTGGTCCGCCTGGCCTCGTTAACCCTGCAACCGTTTGACGCTTCGCGATTAAGGCCAAACCCGCCTTGGCGTCGAAACCTTAAACCTGCCGTGCTATTGCCGCGACCAATCCGCGGGACAACACGCGGTTTGGGACGGCAAGGGATGACCGGACGAACGACAACGCAGCCCGACGAGCGGGCGCAAGCGCTGGTCGGTGCCTATGAGCGCGCCGGCTATCGGCTTGTTGCGCCCCCCATTTTGCAGGCGGCCGAGCCGTTCCTCGACCTCTCGGGCGAGGACATCCGCAAGCGCATGTATCTGACGGTCGATGCCGACGGCCGGGAGCTGTGCCTGCGGCCGGACCTGACCATCCCGGTGTCCTGCGACTATCTGGCGTCGCCCGAGGCCGGAAAGCCGCAAGGGTTCTGCTATCTCGGCCCGGTCTATCGCGACCGCGGCGCGCTGCCTGCGGAAATCTTCCAGGCGGGTATCGAGTCGTTCGGGCGGCCGGACAAGGCCGCGGCCGACGCGGAGATGCTCGCGCTCGGGCTCGAGGCGACCACGCATTACGGCATCGCCGGTCCGGAAATCCGCATGGGCGACGTCGGCCTGTTCTCGGCGCTGGTCGCGGCGCTCGATCTTGCGCCGGCCTGGAAGCGGCGGCTGGTCAAGGATTTCAACCGCAAGACCTCGCTCGAGCACGATCTCGACGTGCTCACTTTGAGTTCGAACGCGAACAAGCCGGAATACCAGGGCGTGCTCGCGGCCCTCGAGCGCTCGGATCCCAAGGCCGCGCACGCGCTGGTCACGGATCTCCTGTCGATCGCCGGCATATCCGCCGTCGGCGGCCGCACCGTGGGCGAGATCGCCGAGCGCTTCCTGGAGCAGGCCGCGCTGGGCGCGGCGACCACGCTGCCGGCGCAAACGCGGACGCTGATCGAGAAATTCCTCGCAGTCGCCGGCGATCCCGACGAAGCGGCCGCGGAGCTGCGCGCACTCACGTCCGGCGCTGGCATTGATCTCAGTGCCGCGCTCGACCTGTTCGAGAGCCGCACCGGCTTTCTCGCGGCGCGCGGCGTCGACGTGGGCCGCATCAAATTCTCCACCGCGTTCGGCCGCGGCCTCGACTACTACACCGGCTGCGTGTTCGAACTGCACGATCCGGGCAAGCCGCCGAACGGTCCGCTGGTCGCAGGCGGCCGCTACGACGAGCTGCTCACCCGGCTCGGCGCGAAATCGCCGATCCCGGCGGTGGGATTTGCCGTGTGGGTCGGGCGCGCCAGCGGAGACAATCCATGAGCGCGCCGCTGATCATCGCCGTGCCCGCCAAGGGCCGGTTGCAGGAAAACGCCGAGGAGTTCTTCGCGCGCGCCGGGATGAAACTGGTGAAGCCGCGCGGCGCGCGTGACTATCGCGGCGAGGTCGCCGGCATGCCCGGTGTCGAGGTCGCGTATCTGTCGGCGTCGGAAATTGCCGATGCGCTGGCGCAGGGTACGATTCATCTGGGCGTGACGGGTGAAGACCTGCTGCGCGAATCGATCCCCGACATGGACCGGCGCGTGGTGATCATCGAGGGGCTGGGCTTCGGCTTCGCCAATGTGGTGGTCGCGGTGCCGCAGGCCTGGATCGACGTGCGCAGCATGGCCGATCTCGACGACGTCGCGACCGCGTTCCGCCTGAAACATGATCGGAAGATGCGGGTCGCGACCAAGTACATCAATCTCACCCGCGATTTCTTCTCGCATCTGGGCATCGTCGACTATCGCATCGTCGAAAGCTCGGGCGCGACCGAGGGTGCGCCGGCGGCCGGCTCCGCCGAATTGATCGTCGACATCACCACCACCGGCACCACGCTTGCGGCGAACGGGCTGAAGATCGTCGACGACGGCACGATTCTGAAGTCGCAGGCCAATCTGGTGGCCTCGCGCGGTGCGGCGTGGGGCGAAACCGAGCGCGAGACCGCGCGCCGCATTCTCGACCGCATCGCCGCGCAGGCGCGGGCGCGCGCCTATCGCGAGGTGCGCACCCGGTTCCCCGGCTGCAACGACGCGATGCTGGCGGAAGCCAAGAACCGATTCGGCGTGGTCGCGCCGTTCGGCGGACCGACGTCGTCCGGCATGCTGACGCTGCACTGCCCGCCCGGCACGGTCTATGATCTCGCCTGCTTCATGCGCGAGCGCGGTGCGCAAAGCATCACGGTCGCGGAGATCGAATACGTGTTCTCGCCCGACAATCCGCTGTTCGCGAAGCTGGTCGGCGGACTGTCGGGCTGACACACAGGCGAGCGAAGCGACGCCGTCCTTCAGACGGCTATGCCCTGCGATGACACCACCCGTATGGGAGGTCCCAGTGCGTAGGGTGGCAAAGGTGCGAAGCGCCGTGCCCACGTCTGGTTCTTGCTCGGCGCAACAACGTGGGCACGCCGCTCACACGGCTTTGCCCACCCTACGATGTTGGCCGCAACTCCTCAGCGCGGAGTGGCGGGCGGATCAGGGAACGGCGATCCCGACGACGCCGACGACGAAGGCGCCGACGACGGCAAAGGCAGCGACGACGCGGGCAGAGGTGAATGCAAAGGCGGAGGCGCAGCCGCACGCGCCGGCCGGGCCACGCGGGCCACGCGCGCCGTGCGCCGGGTATTCAGCTGCCGCTCGAGTTCGCGGATGCGGTTCTGCATGCCGCGATACTCGTCGGACGAGATCGTCATTTCACCCCGGCCCGCAACTGTGCGACCTTGCGGCCCCGATCGCGGGTGTGCGTGAGGCGGCCGCTCTGCGTAGCGCTGCGTTTGCGGATAGCGCTGCGGTTCGGAATAACGTGACGGCTCGGAGTAACGCTGCGTCTCCGTGTAGCGCGATGGCCCGGAATAGCGTGATGGTTCGGAATAGCGCTGCGGCCCGGAGTAGCGCTGCGGCTCGGAGTAGCGCTGAGGATCGGAGTAACGCTGAGGATCGGAGTAACGCTGAGGCGGTGCACCGCCGTAGCGATCGCCGGAGGAATACACGGTGACGCGGCCCTGATCGGGGCGGCGCTCCGGGAAGCGCTCGACCCGATCGGGCCCGGAGGGAATCGGCTCACCCCGCCGATACGACGAAGGCGGCGTCCAGCGATCGGTGCCGTCGTAGCGCGGTTGTTCGGAACGCGGTGGCGGGCCGCCCTCGGTCCGGTACTGCGGCCGGCCGCCGTCAGGCGGCGCGCCGCGATAGGACTGCGGACCGTCCGGCGGTCCGCCCTGCGATTGTTGGCGCGGTGGCCCGTTCTGCGACCGGTCAAATCGCCGCTCGTCTTCGCCTGCGGGACCGCGATGGGGCGGTGGCTGCTCGAAGCCCTGGCGCGGGCCGGAATTGTTGGGGCGCTCGCTGAAGTAGAACTGCGAGCCTGACGGTGGACCTGCTCTTGGACCGCCGCATTCCGGTCCGTAGCATTGGGCAGACGCGGGGCTGGACGTCATCGCACCGAGCGACAACGCGACAAACGCGTACGCAACGTTCCGCACTTGAAACCTCTTTGTGTCGCCGCCTCCGGCGCCACCGCATCTTTGGACAATGTACTATCGGGGCGTGGCATTAACCATATAGGTCACTGTCTTATCGGTAGATTATTTGATTTTGCCGCCGTCAAATCAACCCAAAATGGCACACCATCGGCCATTCGGGGCGGTTCCGGGCCTGACGCTCGCCTTAACGCCCGCCTTGCGCTGTGTCGGGCCGCTTCCGGAACACGACGAAATGCGACAGTGAGAAATTGACCAGGAAGCTCGCGGCGATGGCGAGCAGCTTGGCGACCAGCACCGGCATGAAATACGACGCGGCGACGACGGTTGCGGTGTTGGCGACCAGCCCCGCGATCTGCGACGCCGCAAAGCCCACATAGGCTTTCATCGTCAGTTCGCGTTTGGATTCGCGGGCGAACGTCGTGAGCGAGTTCATGACATACGAACCGGTCACGGCCACGGCCCACGCGATCACGTTGGCGACGACGATCGGCAGGGCCAGGTAGTAGTAGGCGAACGAGAACACGCCGAAGTCGACCGCTGAGTTCACCAGCCCGACGATGGCAAAGCTCACCGCCTTCAACACGATGGCGCGCTGGTGCCACGCGTCGAGCGCCCGGCGGGCCAATTGGGTCAGCCATTCCATCGGCATCGCTTAGACCTTTTCCGCGATGCGGCATAGCGGAAACCCGGCCCAATGCCGGCCTCGCAGAGCCAGGTACGGACAGAGTGTGCCGTGGCGGCGACAGTTTGCCGGGCTTGCGCTATAGATCGCGCAGCATAGGTATCGGCCGGAAAACGATGGCTCAATTGTCGACATCTGCGGGAGTTGCCGGACCGGTGTATCGGGCCGCGGCCGGGCTGTCGATCGTCGTGCCGGTGTTCAACGAGGGCGCCGGCCTTTCCCGCTTCCACGACCGGCTGGTCGACATCGCGCGGCAGCTTCGCCAGCAGCGCGGCCTCGCGCTCGAAGTGATCTATGTGGACGACGGCAGCCACGACGACAGCTTCGCGGTCGCGAGCGGACTGCCGGCCGAAGCGCTCGACGTCCAGGTCGTGTCGCTGTCGCGGAATTTCGGCAAGGAGGCGGCGCTGCTTGCCGGCCTCGATCACGCCCGTCTCGGCGCCGTGCTGTTCATGGACGGTGACGGCCAGCATCCGGCGAGCCTCGTGCCCAAGCTGGTCGGGCACTGGCTCGATGACGGCTATGACGTGGTCTATACCGCGAAGGCGCATCGCGCGAACGAGTCCTGGTCGCGCCGCTTCCTGGTGCGGCAGTTCTATCGCCTGATCAATTACAGCGCGCGCGCGCCGATCCCCGAGGATGCCGGCGACTTCCGTCTGCTGTCGCCGCGCGCGGCCGAGGCGCTGCGCCGCATGCCGGAGCGCAACCGCTTCTTCAAGGGGCTCGCGAGCTGGATCGGTTTCCGCCAGTTGCGCGTTGATTATGAACCTGCGGCGCGCACCCACGGCGCCACGACCTGGAGCCTGTGGGGGCTGATCGGGCTTTCCATCGAAGGGCTGACTTCATTTTCGGTCGCGCCGCTGCGGGTTGCGAGCCTGCTCGGGTTGTTGCTCGCGATGATCGCGCTTCTGTTCGGCGCGTCGATTCTCTGGGAGACGGTGTTCCTCGGAAAATCCGTGCCGGGCTATCCGTCGCTGGTGGTCGGCCTGATGGTGCTGGGCGGCGTGCAGCTCATCATGATCGGCATCATGGGCGAATACATCGGCAAGGTTCTGTCGGAGATCAAAGCGCGCCCGGTCTATTTCGTGGCCGAGCACAGCCTGCGCACCTCGCAGGGCCGCGTCGAAGCGCCACCGCCACGCGCTGTTGGCGCTGCCGCGGAATGACATCCGCCCGCGACGCGGATCTGGCTCCGTCCGGCACCGCCCGGCCGATCTGGCTGTGCGCCGACGACTACGGCATTTCCGAATCCGTCGATAAGGCGATCCGCGATCTCCTGATGCGCGGACACATCAATGCGACATCGGTGATGGTCGTGGCGCCAAGCTTCCAGCGCGCCGAAGCGGCCTCGCTGAAGATGCTGAATGCCGGCACCCGCCGCTTCGGCATCGGCCTTCATCTGACGCTGACCGCGCCGTTCAAGCCGCTGAGCCCAGGCTTTCGCCCGGCGCGTGGCGGCGCGTTCCTGCCGCTGCGTGACATGCTGGTGCGTGGAACGCTGCGGCTGCTCAGCCGCGACCGGCTGGCGATCGAAATCGCAACCCAGCTCAAGGCGTTCGTCACGGCGTTCGGACGGGCGCCGGATTTCGTGGATGGCCACCAGCACGTGCATCTGTTTCCGCAGGTGCGCGAGCCGCTGCTCGAGATGGTCAAGGATGTCGCGCCGCAGGCCTGGGTGCGCCAGTGCGGGCGCGTGTCGGCGCTCTCGGGTGGTCTCTCGGACCGCAAGGCGCTGCTGCTCGACGCGCTGAGCCGCACGTTCCGCACGCGCGCCGCGGCATCGGGCATCGCCACCAATCCGGCGTTTGCCGGCACCTATGACTTCAACACCGCGACGGTGGATGATTTTGCCAGACGGTTTCCCGGCTTTCTGAAGGGACTGCCGGCGCACAGTGTGGTGATGTGTCATCCGGGCTTTGTCGATGCGGAGCTCAAGCGGCTCGATCCGCTGACGGCATTGCGGGAAAGCGAATACGCCTACTTCGCCAACCAGGGCTTTCCCGACATCCTGCGTGCGAATGGCGTGGCTCTGGCGTGAAAATGCGGGACCCGGCAACGGGTTAGGCAGGAAACCAGGAAGCGCAGCCGAGCGCCGCAGGAATATGTTCAAACCGCCATTTCGCCGCCACCGTCCGCCCCTTACATGAGGGCCGACGTTGCGGGGACAGGAGGAGCACCATGACGCCCCAGGAACTCAAGATGCTGGACGAACTGTTTGATCGTCTGGCGTCGCTCGAAAGCGCCCCGCGCGATCCCGACGCGGTGCGCGCGATCAACCAGGGCCTCAAGCTCGCGCCGAACGCGCTCTACCCTCTGGTGCAGACCGCGCTGGTGCAGGACGAGGCGTTGAAGCAGGCCGATGCGCGCATCCGCGAGCTCGAGGCCGAGCTCGGCATCGGCCCGCCGCAACAGCCGCAGCAGGGCGGCTTCCTCGACAGCATGCGCGACACGCTGACCGGCAAGCGCGAGCAGCAGGACCAGCGCGGCTCGGTGCCGTCGGTGCGGCCCGGTACGCCGCAAAGTCCATGGCGCAACACCACCGGTATGCAGGGCGGCGGCTATCCGCAGGAGCCCGGCTATGCGGCCGCGCCGGCGCCACAACAGGCGCCCGGCGCGGGTGGCGGATCGTTTCTCGGCACCGCGGCCGCGACCGCCGCGGGCGTGGTCGGCGGCGCGCTGCTGATGAACAGCTTCCGCGGCATGTTCGGCGGTGCAGGCCAGAGCGGCGGTCAGGGACAGAGCCACAGCGCGTTCGACTCCTCGGGCGGCAACAGCGGCAGCCCCTGGGGCGGCAACGCCAGCGGCAGCGGAATCTGCCCGCGATGCCGGGGTCAACGATATCGGCGGCAGCGGCCGCATGGCGTCCAACGACGGCGGATCGGATCGCGCGGGATTGCTCGACACGGCGCAGAACGAGACCGGCGAAGCGTCCGATTTCGACGACGGCGACGTCGATGGCGGCGGAGACTTCGGTGACGACGGCGGCGACAACTGATCGCTGTTTGTCAGGTGAAAAGGAAAAGGCCGCCGGTCACGGCGGCCTTTTGCTTCGGGCGGCGTGCGCGGTCAGATCACGACCACCTTGGTGCCGACCCTGACCCGATCGTAGAGGTCGATGACGTCCTCGTTGCGCATGCGGATGCAGCCCGACGAGACCGCCTGTCCGATGGTCCAGGGCTCGTTCGAGCCGTGGATGCGGTAAAGCGACGTGCCGAGATACATCGCGCGCGCGCCGAGCGGATTCTCCGGCCCGCCCGCCATGAAGTGCGGCAGATCCGGGCGCCGCTGCAGCATCTCCGGCGGCGGCACCCAATCCGGCCATTCCTTCTTCGAGGTGATCTTCTTTTCGCCGGCCCAGGTGAAGCCCGGCTTGCCGACGCCGATGCCGTAGCGCATCGCCTTGCCGTTCTCCTGAACGAGATAGAGAAAGCGCTGCGGCGTATCGATGATGATGGTGCCGGCCGGCTCGGAGCCCGGATAGTCGACGAGCTGCTTGTTGTATTTCGGATCGACCTGCCGCGGATCTGCGGCCACCTCAGGCTGAACCGTGTACGGCTCGCCGCGGGCCATGATCTGCCCCGGCGGGCGCGGCGGCGCGACGGTCCGACCGCCGCTGAACAGGAATTCGATGAAGCCGCCGCCCATATTGGCGTCGGACTCGGTCGCGACGTAACGCACCGGCGCGTTGCGTTCGGCAGCGATCTCACCGCGCGGCGCGGCATAACCCGGCGCGACCTGGTTTGGCGCGACATAGCCCGGCGCGGGCCGGCCGACGTATTGGGCGTGACGCTGAGGCGAGAGAGACAACGGTTCGGCGCCGGCCGAAGCGATGCCGATGGCGCTGGTGGCGAGCGCCGCAAACACATGACGATACATCGACGTACTCTGTACTGGTTTCGCCGGACGGGAGTGCTCCCGCCGGGGTCCACTACATGGTGAAAAATGTACTGATCGGTAAAAGCAGCAGCTCCCGAAGGCCTCACTGTACCAAAGCGGCGCGGTTCGTCGGGTTACGGTTTATTTTGCGTCAACGCGCGGGCGCCATGGTTAACCGCAGGTTTCGAACCGCGACACCAGTGGTTGCTCAAGCGACAACGCGATCAATACGATTTTAAGCGTCGACGCGGATAGTGCCCGGCATCGGGTGTGCCCATGGCGGTCCAGCGCAAGGTCTTCAGCATCGAGCAGCATGTTCGCCCGCGCCTGCGCGGCGCGGCTGCGTCGGGTGCTGCGGATCAGCCGTCCGACGCCGTGTCCGAGCTGCAGCGGCTGCGCACCCTGATGGAGCCGCAGGCCGCGGCCGAGATCGACGCGGCGAAGCAGATGCGTGCGCAGATCGCCGAGGCCCAGGCGTACAAGGCCGAGCTCGCGACGATCTACGACGCCATCGGCCGCACCGCCGCCGACATGGCGTCGCTGGAGGCAGGCGCCAAGAGCGGCGCGCAGGCGTCGCGGATCAGCCGCGAGCTTGCCGCCATCGTCACCGGCACCGAACGCGCCACGCAGGCCATTCTGCAGGCCGCCGAGGAGATCGATCAGTCCGCGCATGCGCTCGCGGCCGCGCTGAAGAATCACGAGCGCGGCCTGGTGCATGACATCCAGGAGCGGGTCGTGCAGATCTTCGAGGTCTGCAATTTCCAGGATCTGACCGGCCAGCGCGTGTCCAAGGCGGTGACGACGCTCCGCTTCATCGAGGAGCACATCGACCGCATGCTCGAAATCTGGCAGCGGGTCGCGCATTTCAAGCCGGTGACCGCGGACGGCGGCCAGAAGGGCGACGAGCGGCGCTTCCTGAACGGCCCGAAGCTCACCGGCGACGGCGGCCACTCCACGCAAAGCGAGATCGACGAGATCTTTGTCGGTTCTTAGTTCGCCGAAAATCGGCTGGAACGCGGCTCAACTCATCGAACCGATCTGTGCGGTACTGGGTCCCCGCGAATGCGGGACCCAGGGACACAAGTACCGGCGTTTCAATCCATATGGATTGGGCTCTAGCCCGTCGGTCTGCGAATCGTCGCGAAACAGACCAGCGCCACCAAGGTGAAGGCTGCCACAAGCCCGAGCGCCGTGGCGTCCGATGCGCGTTCGGCCACGAAGGCCATCACCAGCGGCGCCGCGGCCTGCATCCCCAGCCAGAAACCGCTGATGCGTCCCATCATGCGGCCGTAGCCTTCGGCGCCGAACAGCGCGAGCGGCAGCGCGCCGCGCGTGATGGTTACGAGGCCGTTGGCGGCGCCGAACATCACCGAGAAGGCGGCGGCGGTTGCAGGCGTAATTCCGAACAGCGCGAGCAGCGCAAAGGCCACGACCAGCAGCGCGATCGCGGCGCGTCCAACCGTCAGCGGGTGGATGTCGCGGCCGAAGGCGAGCTCCGTCACGCGCGCTGCGACCTGCGCCGGGCCGAACAGCGCGCCGATCATTACCACGGTGGCGGCGTCGATGCCGGCGCGGCCGAAAACCGCGAGCAGGTGCGCGGCAAGCGCCGACGGGACGAAGGCATAGGCGGTGAAAGCAGCGGTGACGAGCACGAAGGCGATGCCGCCGGGCGGCAGCAGCGGCGCCGCGGGCTTGGCCGGGCCGGTTACATCTTTCGGCATGGTCGCCGCGGCGCGGGTGCGTGGCAATGCGAATGCGTAGAGCGGCGCGCAGAGCACGGCCATCAGCAGCGCATAGACAACATAAGTGCCGCGCCAGCCGGTCGAACCGATCAAAAAGTGCGTCGCGGGCCAGCCCGCCGTGGACGCAAAGCCGCCCGCGAGCGTGAGCACGGTGATGGGACGGCGCGCAGCCGCGCCGAAGATGCGGCCGAGCGTGGCAAAGGCCGGATCGTAGAGCGAGGCGGCGAGACCCGCGCCGGTCACGACCCAGGCCAGAAGGTAAGCCGTGCGTCCGTGTGCGAGGGCGAAGCCGGTGAGACCCGCGGCGCTGACCAGCGCGCCCACCGCCATCACGACGTGACCGCCGTAGCGGTCGATCGAGCGGCCGACGAACGGCGCCACCAACCCCGCGACGAGCAGGCCCAGCGAGAAGCCGGCCATGGTGAACGACAGCGACCAGCCGTGCTCGGCCGCGACCAGCGGCGCGATCAGGACGGGTGTGTAGTAGATCGTGCCCCAGGCGATGACCTGCGTGACGCTCAGCACGGAAACCGCGCGCCAGGGTCCGCGCACCCAGGAGCCGTGCAGCCAGGAGCCGTGCAGCCAGGAGCCGCGGATCATGTCGCGAAGCGAAGGCATTCGCGCGCAGTATCGGCGGTTCGCGCGCGGATGGCGAGGTCGCTACGCGGCGACCTTGGTTGCGGCAAACGCTGGCACCCGCGCGGCGAAGCGGTCGAGCCAGGCGACGAGCTTCGGATGGCTCGCGCGCCAGTCGCCGGCGAAGCGCAGGTCGCGGTGGCCGAGGAAGCAGGCGACCGCGATCTGGCCGACGTTGGGAATCGCATCGAGCCCGGGCGGTTCGGCTTCGAGCGCGGCAAGGCCGCGCGAAATCTTGCCGGCCTGGTAGTCGACCCATTTCTTGAAGTGGATCTCCGGCGGCCGCCAGCGGCTTTCATAGACGACGAGGATCTGCGCGTCGGTCATGCCGTCGGCGAGCGCCTGCAGGCGGAGCGCCGCAAAGCGTGCTGCAGGCTCCGCAGGGATGATCTTGCCGCCGCCCGCGACATGGTCGAGATATTCGAGGATCACCCGCGAGTCGAACAGCGTCGAGCCGTCCTCCAGCACCAGTGTCGGAATCTTGCCGACGGGGTTCTGCTGCCGCAGCGCCTCGTTGTCGTCGTTGGTGTCGGCCGGGACGATTTTGATCTGCTCGGAAAGCCCGAGCAGGCTCGCGGCGAGCTTGACCTTGCGGCCAAATGGCGAGGGCGGCGTCGAACGCAGGATCATCATGGGAATTTCCAGAACTTTCTTGCTGAGAGTGTTGCGGAATGAGGTCAACTGCGGCGCGGACGCAAGCGTCCGCGGTATGCACGCAAGACCATCTTCCCACGCGTTGGCTGCGGTGCCAACGCCCGCATCAATCAGCGCTGGCCATCAACCGGTGATGACCAGATTCACGGCTTTCGGGCCTTTGCCCTTCTTGTCGGGCTCGACTTCGAATTGGATTCGCTGTCCTTCGGCCAGCGTCTTCAATCCGGCGTGCTCGACCGCGGTGATGTGCACGAACACATCGCGCCCACCATCGTCCGGCTTGATGAAGCCGTACCCGCGCTCGCCGTTGAAGAACTTGACCGTACCACTCATGGCCATTGCAAACTCCTTCCCCCCAATGCTCCGCACCGTCCCCCGCGATGCGGCGGCCGGCCGGACATTCACCATCGGAAGAAAGCGTCAGCCCGTCGAGGCTTCGGTCACTCCGCCGACCCCCCACTTGGAGGCGGAACGTCTTAGCCAGCGCGCATAGGCTAGACCTATTTCAAGTCGTGTGAAAAGAGGCGAAGCGCTTCAGCGCGACAATTCACCCGCGATCCATTGGTTTGTCGTTTTATACGTTGCACCGCGGGAGAGAATGCGCGCCAAGGCCGGAAGCATGACATTGATCTCGTCGTGCAAAGTCCAGGGCGGATTGACCACGATGAGCCCGCTGCCGCGCAAACCTTTGCCACCAGCATCGGTTGCAACGATCAGTTCCATCCGCAACATCTTTCCGATCCCCGACCGGCCCAGTTTCCGCACGAACGCGGAAACTTCACTTTCTTCCTTGATGGGATACCAGAGCATGTAATGCCCCGTGGCCCATTTGCGGTGCGCGGCGGCAAGGCCCCGGACGAGCCGAGAAAATTCTTCTCCTTGCTCGAACGGCGGATCGATCAGAACCAGGCCGCGGCGTTCCTTGGGCGGCACGTAGGCGTTCAGCGCGGTCCAGCCGTCGATGGCGACCGCCCTGGCGCGGATGTCGCCGCGCAAGGTGCGCGACAGCGCCGCGGCGGCTCCCGGTTCCAGCTCGCAGGCGACCAGCCGGTCCTGCGGGCGCAGCAGCGACTGCGCGAGCGCCGGCGAGCCGGGATAGACCCTGAGCGTGCCGGGGGAATTCACGGCCGCGACCGCGTCGACATAGGGCGCGAGCAGGGTGCGCACCGGGTTCTCAAGCTCGGCTTGCATCAGGCGGCCGATGCCGTCCTGCCATTCCAGCGTCTTCCCGGCCTCCGCGCCGCCGAGATCGTAAACGCCCGCGCCGGCATGGGTGTCGATGACGCGAAACGCACCGGGCTTGCCGTGCAGATGCGCGAGCACGCGGCACAGCACGGCGTGCTTCATGACATCGGCGAAGTTGCCGGCGTGATAGGCGTGACGATAGTTCATTGCGGCCGTTAAGGTTTAAACCGGTTCCGTGTAATGGCAGCCGCGCCTGTTGGATAGACTCTCCCGACGCGACTGGGGACGCCGCGGTGAAACCGGGCCGGACCGATGGGACGAATATTGCTTCTGACGCTTGCGCTCTACGCTTACGGCGATGCGTCGTTTGACGGCCGGCGGCCGGCCGCGCTCGACCGGCCGGTTCGCGAGTTCAGGCGAAGCGTCGACGCGATCCCCGCCGACGGCCGCGGGGCGCTCATCGCCGTCGATCGGCTGCGGGGGAAATTTGCGCTCGACGGCGTGCTGCAGGCCTTGAACCGGTCATCGCTGTAGCGCGTACGCAGCCCGCTCAAACAATACGGGCGGTGCCATCGCTCCCGCGGGGACGCCGCCCGTAGCGCTGGTGCTTCAGTGAAAAGCGATCACGATCGGCCGCCGCGCACCGGCGGCATGACCAGTTTGTCGCGGCTGCAGGCGCGGCGGTCGACGTCCGGGCAGTCGCGAAACCTCAGATCCTTGCTCATGCAGATGCGCACTTCGCCGAGCCGCGGGCTGCCGCAGGTCACCGCGATGCTGGCGCGGGTCAGGCCGGGATTGATCTTGACGAAAGCCTCCTCGACCTCGTCGGGCGTCACCGTCATCGTTGCCTTCGGTGCGGTGTAGGGTTCGGGAATTTTCACGGTCTCGCGCGCCTTGCGCACCAGATCGAAATAACCCTGCTGGCCAAGCCCCGAGCAGGTGCCGTGGGTGTCCCACTCATGGAACACCAGCCGCGGCGCCGGCATCAGGTCGAGCATCGAGGTCATGATATTGCGATTGAGCCGCGGCGCCGGCACTTCGCAATCCTTGGGAAAGCCGCGCTCGTATTGCGGCCAGAGGCCATGCACGACGAACGAATAGGGACGGGCGGTGGCGCATTGCTCGCCGCCGTTGCGTCCGCGTTCCTCGGTGTCATGGCAGAACGACGGCGACCACGACAGCGCCAGAACGTAGAAGTCGAATTGCCCGGGCTGATGCCGCCGGTCCTGGGAACGATCCTGGTTGCGAGTTTGGCTGCGGTCTTGGATACGGTCCTGGCTACGGTCCTGGGTACGATCTTGGGCGCTGGACGATTGCAGTGCGATGGCGAGAAGCAGGATTGCGGTTGCACACGTGCGAATGGCGATACCGAACATGAGACGCTCCCTCACTGAACAAACAAGCCGAGGGAACTCTCCTCTACGAAAGGGAACAAGTCAAGAACAAAATAGGTATAAAACATGACTATCCGTGGGCAGGGATGCGGCCGCGATCAGCCGCGCCCGGCCCAAGGGCAGGCAGCCTGCGAAAGGCCAAAGGCCGGAGGTCAGGGACCGGCGGCCTTGCAGGCCGGGTTGTACGCCCAGTTGCGGTCGACGCCGACGACGCACCAGTTCACGCCCCAGTTCGCGCTGATCATGCCGCCGTCCTCGATGATCGAGTAGCGGACCGTGCGCCACTTGCCGTCGGAAACGAGCGCGCGGCCGGTGCAGAAGCGGCGCGGAATCGTGCCGTCGGCCCAGGGGCGGAATGCGACCTCACGGATCTGGTCGAAACCCTCGATCCGCAGATCCGAATTCCAGAACCGGCCTTCCTTGGTGGCGAAGTTTCGCTGGATCGTGTTGAGCGCCCAGGAGTCCTCACAGGCCGGGAGCTTGGAGTTGAACCGCGGGCCCCAGAGGTAGAGGGTCTTCTCGAGCCAGTTGGAGGCGAAAGAGGGAGCCGACCAGACGGCTGCCATCACGCCGGCGGCTGCCGCCACACCCAGAAATCGAGAAAGGCATGAACCCGAAATATGCAGGCGATCTGCGAATGCGCGGACGCTCACCTGATCCTCCCCAACGCCAGTCCACCGTGCGGCAAAAACAACCACGCCGCGACCCTCAGCGACATCACTTTAGCACAGGTTTTCCACCGTGGCAGGGAATTGACCACAGTTTTGGCGTCGGAAAAGTCATTGGAAATGCTGGCGAACCTGGATTCGCCCTCCTAGTCTCAAAAAACTGATTCGCGCGAACACGTAAGCGCGCACGCGCCGGGAGGCGGAGGGCGAGGGATGGCGGTGGAAGCGCGCCGACTTGAGACAGTCGACGGTGTTTTCGGAATTGAGGCAGCGAGCCGTCTGCTGGCCGAGGCGCTCCCGCCCTGGATGCAGGAGCTGGGGCTTCTGGTCGAGGCGGTCGAGGCCGGGCGGCCGGCGGGCGCGCCGGCGAACTGGCAGCCGGGCGCGGTCGTTCGGCTGCCGTTCTCGCGCAAGCTCGCGCCCGATGGCGTGCTCTGCTCGCAGGCCTTGATGGTGGCCGCCGATACGGCGATGGCGCTCGCCTGCGCGACGGTGTGGAACGGCCAGCGGCTGGCGAGCGCGGTCGACCAGACCATTCACTTCCTGCGGCCGGTCACGTTCGACGTTCTCGCGGATGCCCGCATCGTGCGGATCGGCCGCAACACGATGTTCGGCCAGGTGTCGCTCACCAGCGCGGTCGACCAGCGGCCGGTCGGCATGGTGTCCAGCGCCTACGCGATCGGGTAGCGCGGCTCCCGCCGCGTCAGAGTGCGTCGAGAATAAAACCAACAAGAAGCCCTCCGGCTCCGCCGCGAGGGAGGAACATCTCCGGAAGCCAGGCAGCGGGGGCCCGAATTCTCGGCCCCCGCCGTCTGTTCGGGGATGGAAGGGCTTTTCGGCCAAAGCCTTCGGAGCCCAGCCGCGACGCAAAATCTTTGCCACGGGATTGAACCCGGGACGCACCAGCTGCGTCTAACCCATCAAGGAATGCACTTCAGGGGCGTATGATGACTGCCGACCGTGCCGGACTTGGTTTTCTGGGTTTGATCTTTGGCGGCGTGACCGCGGCGGTCGTGCTGGTCGCCTGCACGGTGGTGCTGGGTCATATCGACGGGCGCTTCCAGCTCGAGACGCAGTCCGCGCAGGCGCCGACGTCGATCGTCGCACAATAGGTACGATTTCACCGGAACAGTTTGGCTTGTTCTCCGTTGAAGGCTCCGCGGGGGCTGACAAGGAGAACAAGATGTTGAAGTTTGCTGCCATTGCCGTCTCCGCGGGGCTGCTGGCGATCGCGCCCGATCTCACCACCTCGGCCCAGGCCACCGAAGCCCAGTCGAACATCAAGCTCGCGCAAGCCGGCGTCACGGTTCGCATCGGCGAGCCCGGCTATCGTCACCGCCATCGCCACCATCATCGTGCGTACTCGGCCCGGGCCTGCTCGACCAAGGTGATCTACAAGAACGGCTCCAAGACCGTCGTCAAGCGCTGCAGCTGACGGGCCGCTCGCAAAAAACAATGGCCCCGGAAGGGGCCATTGTGTTGCGCAGCGTGCCGGACCTTACGGCGCGGATTTCAGCTTGTCGTAGCTGAAGACGAAGTCCTGCCGCGCATCGAGCGGCTTGTGACAGTTGAAGCACCCGGTGAGGTTGGCCGCGGTGTTCGGCGTCTTGTCGGCCTTGAACGCCTGATACTCCCATTCGCCGTTGCGGACGTTGTCGGGATATTCCTTGCCCCAGCCGGCGCGTTTCTCCATCACCGTGTAGGCGATGAGGTTGCCCTTGATGAAGCGCCCGTTGGCGTCCTTCTCGGGGTTGCCCTGGGCGTCGAGCTTGGCCGCGTACTGCACGAGCGTCAGCACGGTGCCGCTCGGCAGCGGCTCGCCTTTCTTGGCGGCCGCGACCGCCGCGGGCGTGGTGTAGAGCTCGCGATACTGCTTGTTGTCGGCGCGATCGACGGTCGTGTACAGCACGCCGGTCGCATAGTTTTCCGGAAACTTGACCAGATCGCCGCCGGCGCGCGCCGGCAAGGCGGCGAACACAACGGCGAGCGCGGCACATGCCGTCGCTGCCGCAATCGATCGTCTCAAAGTCATGATGGGGTCGCTCCCTCTGTCGGTCGGCCCCGAGCCGACCAGGGAGCAGCCTATTCAATGGAACCGGCCCGGCAACTCACAACTCGGGCATCGATCCTTCACCGCGTGCTCACGGCGCGGCGAGCGGCGCGTGAGGACACGGCGTTCCCGATGCCGTTCCGGCAGGTGGACCGCCGCCGAGCGGCAGCGGTCCTTTTTCAGCGGCCGATCAGGAGCGGTTTTGTGCGACGGCCTGAGGCGACTGCGTTTTCCATTGCGTCACGCTGTCGGCGATGATCTTCATCGACGTCATGGCGGCCTGGCTCAGCGACGCGTAGCCCGCGACCTCCCGCTGCACCCGCTCCCCTTCGCTGCGCAGCATGTCGCGGACCCGGGTCAGCTCCGCGATCACCCGCTCGATCTCCGCCACCGACGCGCCCGACACGCGCTCGATCGCCGAGTTGAGGCTGTCGGCGGGCTCCCCGGCTTCAGTCCGCGGACGGCGGAACGCCGACACGTCGCGGCGTACGAAGGCGCGGATCTCGCCCTCGACCTGTTCGACGGCAGCCGTCGCGGCCGCCGTAGCCTGATCGTTTTCGCTCGCTCGTTCCGGATTCGAACTCATGCTCGCTCCCTTTTTCGCAAGTGTCCAAGTGTTGCGGTCACGCTCCCCATGAGCGGCACGATTAGCGTCATGGCAGTGCGGCGGGAGAGTGACGATTCCGGGGCTATTCCCGCGCAATGGTTACCAGACCTTCTTGAAGCCCGCGGTGATGCTCTTCTTGCTCTCGGCGGTGCCGGGGTCCTCGACCGAGGTCGTCACCTTGAGCGAGCCCGTCAAAGTCTGCTCGATACTGAACTTGTTGCGCCATTGATCGTCGGCCGATGACGAACTTGTGCCGGCCACGAAGGTCGTACCGGACGGCGCGATGTTGAAGCGGAGCACCTCGTCGAGCACGCGGGCCTGCTCCGGCTGCGTGATGGTGCCGGTCGGCGACACGCTTCCCATGAGCGGTCCGTAAGACGAGACCGGCCCCGTCTGCGTCAAAGGCTGCGTGACCGAGTAACTGTTCTGCCATGTAACCGAAAGGTCCCGGCTGAGCGGCACGGAGCGACTCAGCGTGGCGCCGAGCTTGCCTTCCTCCTTGCCGCCGTCGATGCGCGCTTCGACCGCGGTCTTGTCGAAGCCGAGGGGACGAATGCCGGGCATGGTGATGTTGCCCCACAGCGAACCGGACGACTGGCCGGGCGCGGTGCCGTGCAGGAGGTTTTCCGAAGGCACCGGGCTCGATGCCGGCGCAAGGCTGACATCGGTGCCGACCTTGGTTTCCCATTCGGTCGGCAGGCGGCGTCCGATGGTCAGCGCCGACGAGCCGTCGGGCTTGTCGGTCCGGCTGCCGAACGTGGGGCTCGAACTCGCGGACGAAGGCTTGTCCGCGTCGGCTGCGGATGCCGCGCCGGCCGTGACGGCCGTGAAAACAAGCACGCGACACGCGACCCGCCAAGACATGCGTTGCTCCGGTTCAGTGCCGAACTTGGACGTTCAGCGGTGCGAGGATTTTGTCGATCGCCCGGTTAAGCAATCATTGCTGCATTGCACGATGAATGCGGCGGCGTTTGGGAATCTTTGTGGCGGCGCGCAAGTCTGCACGGAACCGAATCAATCGGCCCTTCGTTGCGGTGCGATTCACATTACCGAATCGATTGTGCAGCACTGGGTCCCGCTTTCGCGGGGACGAACGGTGGAGAGAGTTCGCCGAACCATCAGCCGTTCGTCCCCGCGAAAGCGGGACCCAGAGGCACAAGCACCGGGGTTCAATTTGAATGGCGCTAGTAGCCGATCAGGATTTCGGCGACCGAAGGCTTTACGGCGACAACGCTCGCGTCGTTGGACAGGAGTTGCTTGTCGCCGGCGACCGCGCTGCGCGCGTCCGGCGATGCCTTGCCGTCCGCCGCAAGCCGGATGCCGACCTTGCAGCCGCCGGGCAGCGAGCTCAGCGCGCCGCCCTCCCAGCCGAGCACCGACGCCGAACCGTCGGCGCCGAAGCCACCGATCTTGAACGGCCGTCCGTTGGCCTTCTCGAGGGCGGCGAGCGGCAGGCCGAGCTTCAAGCCCCTCGGCGCGGTCCATTGCGATTTGCCGTTGATCGCGATGATCGACGTGTCGCTGCGCGAGGCGTCATTGTTCCACAGCACTTCGAGGCGGCGGCGCGGATCGGTCGGGAACAGAATCGATGCCTTGATCTTCGAGCCGTCGGGACCGTCGACCTCGCCGAACACGACGTTGCGCGAGTCGTATTTGATCGCGAGCTTGAGGTGCGTGGAATCCTTGGCGAACACACCGTTGCACGCCACCGCGTTTGCTGCGGGCCGGGGGGCCGCGGGCTTCGGCGTCGCTGCATCGTCGTCGTCGGCCAAGGGGCGCCGCGGCGCCGCCTGCTGGGCCGGGGGGCGGGCGGGCGTGGCGGCTTGCGGATTGCCTTGAGAACCGGCTTGCGGATTGGCTTGTGGACTTCTTGGCGGCTCGGGCCAGCGGTCCCGCACCGAGGAGCCGGCGGGGGGCGGAGGCGCCGGCGGAAACTGCGCCGCCGCAATGGTCGTGAGTCCCGACCAGACCGCGGCAATCAGCGCGGCGCGAACGCGAAACGAACTCATCACAACCAAATCCTCCCCACGGATCGAGCTTGGCGGGGTCGTCTCAGCACAGGCTCAGGGCAACAATATGCATTTTGGCCGGTTCCAATCCAGCCTGCGCCTGCAGTCGCCATTCAAAAATAGCTAGTACGCCCTGCGGTACTTTCGCCGCGGCCCGCCACTACCGGTATAGAACGGGTTGGGGCGGCAGAATCCGCCGAGGCCCGACACGGCCGCCTGACACTGGCCGATGGTCATGAAATAGCAGTTGGTGCCGCCGTTGCGCCCGCCATACTGCGCGCACCAGCGGTAGGGGTCGGCCTGCGCCCGGGTGCTGTCGAGCACCAGCCCGGCGATCAGCGTGGCGAGGGCCGCAACGGCAAATCGCATACTGACAAGTCGGACGCCGGCAAGTCGCATGTTGAGAAGTCGTATGTTGAGAAGTCGCATGGCGCTCTCCTCCGGTTCGAGCTTTGGTCTATCGCATCAGCGCGTGGCGCGATTGCGGCTCCGGGGCGCTTCGCCCGGCGTGGTCACTGGCCGCCCGTCGTAGAAGTTGTTCGGCGTGCAAAATCCGCCAATGCCGGACACCGTGGCCTGGCATTGCCCGATCGTCATGAAATAGCAGTTCGTTCCGTTGTCGGAGCCGCTGGTGCCGTAGACCGCGCACCAGCGGTACGGATCGGCCGCGGCGGGGCTGGTGGCAAAGGCGCACAGCGCCAGCAAGGCTGCGGCTGTGGCGATCGAGACGTGCCTCATCGCGCGGGTCATATGTCGTCTGATGGTTCGCTTCATGGCTCGATTCATGGCTCAATTCATGGCTCGCTCCATCCACGGCGCCCCTGCCGGGATCAACAACCGCTGAAATCATTTATTCCCCGGAAGGTCCATCCGCCGACCGGAGGACGCAGGCTCAAATGCGGTTCTTGACCTGGTCGTTCACGCACTTCTCGACATAGGCGATGCGCTGGTCGATGCCGCGAAGGTTCTTCTCGCTCTCGACCTTCATCCAGCAGGCGGCGCGCGCCTGCTGCACGCGCTCGCCGGCGGAGCCGGCGGGCGGATCCAGCGAGGTGGCGGTCTGGCCGTGCGGCGCGGCCGTCACCGAAGGCGTATAGGCCGAGCCCGGCGCCGGCTGTTCGCCCGGAAGTTTGCCGCCGGCGCAGGCCGCGAGCAGCAGGCAGATCGGCAGGATCGTGGGCTTCCAGGCATTCACGCGAGGGTACTCCTGGCACACCACCGACGCGCCGGACGATGCCGCATGCAAAGGCAAAATGTATCGGCCGCCGGTAAACGGGACCTTGCGGGGAGCTTAAGCGGCGCGAACGCACTTTTGTGCCCCGTGCCGCTGTCCGGGCATGCGGCAAATGGGCTATCCAACGGGCTACAAAACGTCGCAACGAAAGGCAGTCCCGTGACTCAAGCGTCTCCCGAGGTCCTCAAGGAATTCGCGCCGACCGGCAAGCTCCGGGCGGCGATCAACCAGGGCAACACCGTGCTGGCGCAGAAGGGGCTGAACGGCGAGGCGCTGGGAATCACCGTCGACCTCGCCCGTGAGCTGTCGAAGCGCCTCGGGCTCGAGCTCGAGCTGATCACGTTCGATGCCGCGGGCAAGGTGTTCGAGGCGCTCAAGCGCGGGGTGTGGGACATCGCGTTCCTCGCGGTCGAGCCGGTGCGCGCCGCCGAGATCGACTTCACGGCGCCCTATGTGCTGATCGAGGGCACCTACATGGTGCCGAAGGATTCCGCGCTGAAGAAGATCGACGACGTGGACAAGGCCGGCATCCGCATCGCGGTCGCGACCGGCTCGGCCTACGACCTGTACCTGACACGCACCATCAAGAACGCGACGCTGGTCCGCGCGCCGACCGGGCCGGACGCGCTCAACATGTTCGTGCGCGACAGGCTCGAAGCCGCGGGCGGCGTGAAGCAGCCGCTGGTGGAGTTCGCGGCCGCAAACCCGGGCGTGCGGGTGATGGACGGCCGCTTCATGGCGATCCAGCAGGCGATGGGAATGCCGAAAGGCCGCAGCAAGGCGCATGCCTATCTGCAGACCTTTATCGAGGAGATGAAGGCGTCGGGCTTCTGCGCGCAGGCGCTCAAACGCAGCAACCAGCCGGATGCGGTGGTTGCGCCGCCGGCATGAGCGTGATCCCGAAAAAGCCTGCCCCGGACTTGATCCGGGGTGTGAAGCGGTTTTCGGACAAGATCACGCTCAAAAGCGGCAACTGATTTCAGCCTTCCGAGAACGGATAGGCTTTGCGCGCCGCAACGCGCAGGTCGGAGGCCTCGGTGTAGGTGTTGGCCACCAGGGAAACGCCGCGGCCGGTCTTGCGGATCGCACGCATCAGCGTGCTGCAAACGAACATCAAAGTTGCAATCACGACACGTATCCTTCTTCATTAATGCACCCGGCCGGGCGCTCAGAAAGGCCTGATACGCCCGCCGGGATCACTTGCCTATTGGTGTCGTGTGACAGCCGTCAGGTTCACGGCATGACAGGCTTATTTTTTGCCCGTGCTGTAGTTCGCCTTGTAGCCCGAGACCGGCTTCTGCTTGTTGGCGTCGGCCTTCGGCTTCTTCTTTTCCTTGGGCTGGCGCTGCTGACCTTTTGCCATGACGGCTCCTCCTCTGCAGTGTGAATCGCGTGCCGATTCTATCACCGCCGGATGCGGCGGAAAATCACCGGCGCGGCCGTTCCCGCGTCGTTCCGGTGGCGTCGGCGGGCACCACGCCGACCCAGCCGTCGCGGCCGCGGCAGTCGCGGGTCTGGCGGAACGACACCAGCAGCGGCGTGCGCTCGGCGCCGGTGAGCTTCCAGCGGCCCTCGAAGCGGCAGAACCCGCCTTCCACCGGATCGATATAGACCTCGACGATCTCGCCGGTGAGCGGGAACAGCCGCTTGTTGGAGATCTCCGCGGTCGGGTCCTTCCCGCGCCGGGACGTGGGCTCGCCCGCAGGCAGCGGGAAGCGAAGCAGCCGCGCGCCGGCGCCGTCGTAGCGCTCGGCGAACACCAGCGCCTGCAGCAGATTGGCGGGATTGCGGGCGCAGTCCCAGGCGAACAGGTAGCCGCCGGCGAAGGCATGCCGGGCGACCATATCGGGATCGGTGCCGCAGGTGACGAGCGCTCTGACGGCTGCGGGAATGTCGCGGCGCTCGATCAATTCGCCGGTGTTCTGCTCCTGCGCCGCGCCCTCGAGCGGGCCGAGCAGCACCGCGGCGAGCACGAACGCGACGCGGAGCATGGCGCCGTCCTGTCGGTTCAGTTCACCGGATACTGCTTCCGAGTCTCGGCGACGCACTTGTCGACGATCTCGGCCTTCTTGTCGGCGGAGCCGCCGCGGCCGGCCTGCTGTTCGGCCTTCATCCAGCACATGCCGTTGATCTTCTCGCGGGTGACGCCGCCCTCCTGCCACCATTCCTCCTTCTTGCCGGAGGCGTTGGCGGCCGCGGCCTGGGAGGAGGCGGCCGGCGCCCGCGGCGCGGTCGCGGCGCGGCCCGCCGGCATCGGATTGGAGGACGGCGCAGCCACCGCCGAAGGCGTCAGCTCCGGCGTTCCGCCGCCGGTCGCGCCCGCGCCGAGGCAGCCCGCAAGCGGCACGCTGAGAATGAGGCCAAAGAGCGCAGTCGCAAGCCGCATCGGAGATTCACCTGATTGGAGGGAGCCGCCGCGTGATTCGCAGTTATCCACACCCATGTCGTCTCGCGACCGCCGGTTGTCAAACCGCACGGCGCGCGGCGATTCGTCATTGTCGGTGGTTGCGGCATTTCGGACACGGGTTCCTTTGATGGATGATATGAAGCGCGGCGGATTGCCGATCGGGCCGGTTTTTGCCAGGAGCTGGCAGCGCCGGTCCGGGGCTGGCAGGTCCCGCAGCAGGATCGGGCGACACCGTGGCGTCCCAGGCAGGAGGTTGCAAACCACGCGCGCAGGCACCGCACCCGCTCTGCCAGACCTTGCTGTCCCAGGCGACTACCACGAAACTGCCGCGCGCCAACTCACCAACCCCGTCACCCCACGCCAAGGGCACCATGACATTCGCATCGCGAACCATTGCCGCCGTTGCCATATTCATTGCCGCCGTTGTTTCGCCCGCTCTCGCCCAGCCCAGCCGAGACAGCATCCGCATCGGCACCATGGCCGTCATCGACGACAACTGCCGCAACTATCGCGTGGCGCTGGCGTTCCCGCGCAGCGAGCACGACAAGATCAAGGCCGCCGCGAAGGCGGAAGGCGCGGCGGGTCCTTATCCGGAGATCGCAAAACAGTTCGAGCAGGACACCAGGGTCGTCGGCCTGCCGGGCGCCTGCCAGGCGGCGTTCAAGAAGGCGCGCGAGAACGGCGCCAACGAGACCATGCTGCAGCCGGAAAAGGATTTCCTGACGCAGCAGACCGTCATCCTGTATCAGACCGCGCGGCTGCGAACCGTGCAGGACCTGTGCAAGCTGCTGGTGGTCGATGCCAAGGCCATGGCGGCGGACCTGGACAAGCACGGGCTGGATGCAAAGGAGTTGCGCGCCAAGAAGACGCTGAAGCAGATCGCCTACGACGAATATCGCAAATACAAAACCAACCCGTCGCCGTTCTGCCTCGACATGTACGCCAAGTGGTCGGCATCCGGCATGTTGAAGACCAAGCAATAGGCGCAGCGGCCGTCACGCCGGTGACATACACCCATCGTTCATCGGCGGCGCGATACATCGGCCGCCATGCCAAGAGACGACAGACCGGATAGAGATCACATGACGCTTGCCATCCGCGCGTTTCCTGCCGCCGCCCGATGCCTGGTCGCTGCCGCCGTCGCTGCCGCGGTGATCGGGCCGGCCGCCGCCCAGCAGAAGAACGACAGCGTCATGAACGCCTATCTGGCGCTGATCGACGACAGTTGCCGCAACTATCGTGTGGCGCTCGCCTATCCGCGCGGCGAACACGACAGGATCAAGGCGGCGGTCAAGGCGGAAGGCGAGGCGGGACCCTACCCGAAGATCGTCAAGGAGTTCGAACTCGCCTCCAAGGTCGCGGGCGTGCCCGGCGCATGCGACGCGGCGGCGCGGAAGGCGAACGTCGCCGGCGCGGATGCGACCATGCTGGTAACCGACAAGCAGTTTCTGTCGAAGCAGTCGGTCACCATGCTGCACACGGCGCAAATGCGGGCGGTGCGCGACCTCTGCAAGGGGCTCACGGTCGACATGAAAGCCGTGGAGGCGGAGCTGGAGAAGCACGGGCTCGACGCCAATGAGAAGAGCGTGAAGAAATATCTGAAGCGCGTCACCGGCGACGAATGGACCAAGCACAAGCGCAACCCCGCGCCGTTCTGCCTCGACATGTATGCCAAGTGGTCGCCGACCGGCATCGTGAAGACGAAAGAGTAGCGGTACCTATTAAAGCGCCCGCGCTGGCCGCTCGCCGTAGCGCGTCGAAGACGCGCGTGAACGCGCTGATGGCTCGCCAGCGCGGGCCGTCACCGGAGCTGCTTCGCAGCACGCGATGTCCAGCGCTTCGAGCACCGGGCACTCGGGGCTGGCGTCGCCCGGGCAGATCGCCACAAGCTCGGTCAGGCTGAGCTCCATCTCGCGCAGGGTTTGCAGCTTTGTGCGCATCGCGTCGAGGTGGCGCGCGGCGATCGTCTTCACGTCCGCGCATCGGCGTTGCGATGCGCGCAATGCGAGCAGCGCGCGGATATCGTTCAGGCTGAAGCCGAGTTCGCGGCAGCGGCGGATAAACGCGAGCGTGTTCAGGCTGTCGGAACCGAAGCTGCGGCGGCCGTTCCGGCTGCGCGGCGGACGGGGCAGCAGGCGGATGCGTTCGTAATAGCGGATGGTTTCGATGCCGACGCCTGCGAGGCGCGAAAGTTTGCCGATGGTGAACTGGCGATCGTCGCTCACGGGAAAATCCTTGCTTCTGTACCTGCTACAGGATGCATCGTCCTTTTTGTAGACATTCTAAAATCAGGCCGGCGTTGTTCTTTTTGCATGAAGCCGGCGACCGACTGGATTGCCAGGTGCCGGACCCGATTGCGCCCCACGGCGGTGCGCTGGAACTCGAAACCTTTCTGCCGTACCGGCTCGCAGTGCTGGCAAGCCTCGCCACACAGGCGGTCGCCGCGGTTTGTGCTGCGCACGGGCTGAGCCTGACCGAATGGGTGATCCTCACCGCGATCGCGGAGCGGCCGCAGACGTCGGCCAAGGCGATCGGCGCCACGTTCCACATGCAGAAGGCCAAGGTTTCGCGCGCGGTTTCGGCTCTGCTGCGTCAAGGGCTTATCAACGCCTCGCCGCACCGGGGTGACCGGCGCCTCGTCGAATTGACGCTGACGCCGCAGGGGCAGGCGCTGCATCGCCGCAGCGCGGCGGCGGCGGTGGATCTTTCGCGACGGCTCGAGGATGCGCTCACGGCGGCCGAGGGTGAGGCGCTGGTGCGCGGGCTTGCGAAGGTTGCGCAGACGTCGCTGACGTTCAAGGCGGAGCGCGCGAAGGATCTTGCGCCTTTGCCGGAACTGCGGGAGGACACGGTGGTTAAGCCAACATCGGGTGGGTGCTGAACGTGAAAAAGAACCATGAAACCCACCGCCCGTTCGCTGCCGCTCACCATTCTGCTTTATTTCTGCGCGCTCGGTGCGGTCATGGCCTCGCTCGGCCTGGCACTGTCCATGCTGGCACCCGCGGTCTATGCGAGCCTGCAGAACGAAGGTGAACGGCCGGTTTCGCGCCTCGAGGAAGTCACAGCAACCGCGCGCGAGGTGCGCAAGGCACTGGCCACGCCGCTTCCACCGGTCGAGCCGCTCGGGCCGATCACCAGCAGGCCTGCGCGCACCGTGAACGCGAAAGCGGCCAAGCTGCCCGGCATCAGGCTGAACGCCGAAGCGCGCAACGCGTTTGCGTCATCGGAAACAGGTGGCGCGCGGGGCGGCATCGTCGACTTCGACCGGCATAGAGTCCAGTGATGGAACATAACAGGGCGGATGGCGGTGCGGCGGAAGCGTCCCGCCACACGGCGCATTGATACGGGCCCGGCGCGGATGCCGGGTCTTTTCGTTGTCGGTGCCGCGTCACGAACCGCGCAGCGGCGCGACGGTGAACTCCTGCGCGATGGCTTCGAACTCCACCCACAGCTTTCTCGACAGCGGTATGCCGTCCCGCGTTCGCCGCGCTGCCTCGCGATCGGCGCGTTCGCCCGGCAGCAGCAGCTCCTCGACGCCGTCGCGCCGGGGCAGCGACTTCACCTTCGCCTGAAGCCGCCCGATGTCGGCGCGGTAGTCCGGCAGCGCGCGGAAGCTTGCGACATTGAGCGCGACGATCATCGTGTTCTGGATCGGCCGCGGCGCGCCGTCCACATTCGCCAGCGCCGCAAAGATCGGCGCGCCGGCCAGGATGCCGGTCAGGCATTCGAACATCAGCGACAGCCCCGAGCCCTTGGCGCCGCCGATCGGCAACAAGGTTTTCGCTTCCTTCGCGTCGGTGGTGGGCCGGCCCTGCGCGTCGAGGGCGACGCCTTCGGGCAGCGGCTTGCCGGCGGCAAGCGCCTCGCTGATGCGGCCGCCGGGGATGATGCTGGTCGCCATGTCGAGCAACAGCGGTGTGCCGGCGTCCGCGGCGCCAGGCACCGCGATCGCGATCGGGCTCGTCGCAATGCTCGCCACGCTCGAGCCGTGATACGCCATCAGCGGGATGCCGGCGACGATGACGATGGCGGCATGGCCGCGTTCGGCGATCCACTGTGCGTAGCGGCCGAGCGCGCCGACATGGGTGGGGTTGCTGACGAGGCCGATGCCCGCGCCGAATTTCTCCGCGAGATCGACCGCCTGCGCGGCCCCGCGCATCATGCAGACCGGCCCCGGTGCGCGGTTGCACTCGAGCTTGAAGGTGGCGGGCAGAAGCTGGTGCAGGACCGGCTGGCCGGTGGGCTTGTAGGTGCCGGCCTTGATCTCCTTCAGGTAGATCGGGATGCGGACCACGCCGTGGGAATCGACGCCGCGCGCGTTGGCCCAGACCAGGACATCGGCGACGGTCCGCGCGTCGGCGGGCGCCATGCCGTTTGCGCAAAAGACGGCTGTTGCGAACCGCAACAGTTCGTCGCGGCTGACACGCAAGTCGCTCATGCTAAATCGCTCATGAAATGCATCCCCCGGCCGGCGGTATCATTATCCCAAAAAAAGGCGCCAGAATCCCATGGCGCGCGGGCCCAAACTCTCGCCATTTAATCTGTTTCAACTGAAATTATTGCCAAACGGCGGTCCTCGAAGCGGCACAGAATCCACGGCGGGCCTGGGTTCGCGACGCATCCTGCGTTCGCGGACGTGGCCGGTGTGAAGAAGGGGTCACCGCCCCGTGGCAAGCGATTGTTTGCTTTGCGCTGATCGGACATCTTGACGCGCGGGTTCCATCGGCGGACCTTGATCCCCCGGTGGCACTGCGGGTTGGCAGCGGTGGAGGGAAAACGGGCTTTGCGGACGGTCGCCACGCATTGCGTCGCTCCGGCCAGGCCGATCAGGAACAGGGCCGATCAGGAAACAGGGGCGAACAGGAATAGAGACGAACAGGACCGGAAACGACCGTCTCGCTATCGGATGATGGGAGACGTCGCGACCCCATAAGTCCCGCCGGGACAAAAGCTACAAAAGGCCGGCGGAAGGAGACGGCACGGTGCAACACTTCACAAGGTCAATCATCCGCGCCCGCGTTGGCCGGCGCAGGCTGGCGGCTTGCGCCGCTGGTTCGCGGCGCCTGGCTTGGCGCCGACGGCCGCTGGCGAAGTGGTTCTGAATGCAAGCGATTATGCATTCTGCGCGGGTCAAGCATCTTGACGTTCGGGTTCCGCAGGCGGACCTTTGGGCGGGCGGCTGGAATTCTCGGGCTTGCCGGCGATAACGCCGCGCGGGCCGCGTTGGAGGGGCAAAATGACGGTACGCAATTTCGCTGGTCGTCAAGTCTTGGCGAAGCAGGCAACGATTGGTTTTCTCGGTGCGACCACGCCGTCGGTATGGCAGGCCTTTGTCGAAACGTTCGAGACCGGTTTGCAGCGGCACGGCTGGTTCGATGGCACCAATATCGCGATCGACTACGAATGGGCGGGGGGTGACCCGAGGCAGTTCGGCCGGATCGCGAAAAAGTTCGCCAAGCGGGGCGTGGACGTGATCGTGACGTCGGGCACCGGGCCGGTTCTGGCCGCGATTGCGGCGGCGGGCAACATCCCGATCGTCTACGCGGCGGCGGGCGATCCGAAGAACACCGGGCTCCTGACAAAAGGGAAGGGCACGGTGGTCGGCTTCTCGAACCGGCAGACCGATCTCGCGATCCACCGGCTCGACAAGCTGCACAAGCTCCTGCCGCGGCTCGACGATCTCGGCATTCTCGGTAATGGCGGTGTCAAGAACGTCAACCTCGAGATGAACAAGCTCGTGGCGCGGGCCAGGCGATTCAAGATCAGGACCCAGGTCGCCGACGTCCGCAAGGTTTCGGAGATCGCGCCCAAGATCAAGGCGATGAAGGGCAAGGTCGACGCGCTGTTCGTCTGCACCGATCCGTTCGTCACCACGCATCACATCGCGATCAATATTGCGGCTGCGGCCGCGGGCCTGCCGACGATCCACGCGTTCCGCGAATATGTCGAGGGCGGCGGGCTCGCGTCCTACGGGCCGGACTTCCGCGAGATGTTCGATGGCGCGGCCGATCTGGTCGACCAGATCCTGCGCGGCGCGCGTGGCAAGGAGATCAAGGTCAGGGACATCCGGAAAGGCCAGAAGGATCAGATCGTCATCAACCGGAGCACCGCCAAGGCTCTGGGCGTGAAGATCCCGAAGGGGATCAAGGCGACGATGATCGGGTGACGGCACAGGGGCGATACCAGAGCGGCAGCGAGTTCGCCGCGAGAAATCCGTTGGGGCGAGAACGCCGCCGGAAGGAGTGGCAGTGAGAGGGTCGAGTTTCCGGTATCCCGCGACAACGGCGTTGTCGGCGTTGCAGCGTGGCCTGACCCGCCGCGAGGCTGCGGCCTTGCTCGGGGCTGCGCTGCTGCCGGCGGGGCCTGGATCGGCTTTTGCCCAGCAGCGTCGCGGCGGTCCGCCGGTCATCGGCTTTCTCGGCGCGACCACGCCGACGGTGTGGAGCGCGTTCGTGCAGGCGTTCCTCGGGCGCCTGCGCGAGCTCGGCTGGGTCGACGGCCGCAACATGACGATCGAGTACCGCTGGGCGGAGGGCCGCAACGAACGCTACCTGGAGCACACGGCCGAGTTCGTCCGCCGTCCGGTGGACGTCATCGTCACGTCGGGGACCGGACCGGTCCTCACCGTCATGCGGGCGACCAAGGACATTCCGATCGTGTTCGCCGCGGCCGGCGATCCGGTCGGCACCGGGATCGTTGCAAGCCTGGCGCGGCCGGGCGGCAACGTCACCGGCCTGTCGAACCAGCAGACCGACCTCGCCGGCAACCGGCTGGAGCTTCTCCGTGAGGTCGTGCCGGGATTGCGGCGCATCGCGGTGCTGGGCAACGTCAACGTTCCGAACGTGACGCTCGAAATGAATGAGGTTCAGAAGCAGGCCCCCAATATCGGCCTCGAAGTGACGCGGGTCGAAATCCGCAAGACCGACGACATCATCCCGGGTCTTCAGGCGCTCGCCGGCAAGGTCGATGGGCTCTACGTGTGCACCGATCCGCTGATCACCACCTACGCGACCCGCATCAACACGATCGCGATGAGCGAGCGGCTGCCGACCATGTACGCGTTCCGCGAGTATATCCGCAACGGCGGCCTGTTGTCCTACGGGCCGAACTTCCCGGATCTGTTCCGCCGCGCCGGCGACTACGTCGACAAGATTCTCAAGGGCGCGAAGCCCGCCGACATTCCGGTCGAGCAACCGGTGAAATTCGACCTGATCGTCAACCTGACGACAGCGAAGGCGATCGGATTGAGCATCCCCGAAACGTTCCTGCTGCGGGCGAACGAAGTCATCGAGTAGCGCGTCAGGCCGGCCGGCGACCAGCCATCGGCGCCAACAGCCGGCCCCATCGAGCCAGCCGGCGCACATCCAGGCCCCGAAAACCTATTTCGATTCGGCGAGCGCGGTCGCCGCTCCCTGCTGGAAACAGGTCAGCAGGTGCATGTCGTCCGGCGTCTGCTTGATGCAGACACGGATTTCGCCGGACCAGCGGTCCAGCCGGTAAATCAGGCTGCTGCTGACGACGACCTGATAGCGAAACGCCACCAGCGAGGCGGCCGAAAAAACCAGCGCGCAGACAACGAATGCAATGGCATGGCTTGTGCGCATCAAAAAGGCTCCGGTGTTCAAATAGGACCGCTGAAACCCGTCCAGTCTAACTCCGGCCGGGCGGATTTGTTGGCAGGGGGCCCATTTTCCTGTTGACGCCATACCGTTTAGTCGGTATAAAATACCAACTAGTCGGTATGGATGGGCCCATGAACGCCTCACCGCAGCATTCCTCGAAGACCAGGCTCCTGGATGCCGCCCTGACGGTGATCCGCACCAAGGGCTACGCGGCGACGACGGTGGACGACATCTGCCACGCTGCAGGCGTGACCAAGGGCAGCTTCTTCCACCACTTCAAAAGCAAGGACGAGCTGGCGCTCGGCGCCGCCGACCACTTCTCCGAGATGGCCGACGGGCTGTTTTCGTCGGCGCCGTATCGCGCGGCGAGCGATCCGCTGGAGCGGCTGCTCGGCTACATCGACTTCCGCGCCGCGATGCTGAAGTACGAGATCCCGCAATACACCTGCCTGCTCGGCACGATGGTGCAGGAGACCTACCTGTCGCACCCGGCGATCCGCGAGGCGTGCGACCGCCACATGAGCGCGCACACCGCGCAGGTGGCCAAGGACATCGAGGAAGCCAAGAAGCGCTACGCGCCGAACGCCGCGTGGAGCGCCGAGAGCCTCGCCTTCTACACCCAGGCGGTCCTGCAAGGCTCGTTCATTCTCGCCAAGGTCAAACAGAATTCCGCGGTCGCCGCGGAATCGATCGCGCATCTGCGCAACCACATCGAGACGCTTTTCAGCGCGTCCCAAGTTCACAAGTCACAGGTCCACAAGACCCGAGCCAAAGCCAAGTGAACCCGACCGGTAACCTCACGGTGCACAGTAGGAGACGACCGATGCCGACCCACGGAAAGACAACGACCTCCACCAACGGCCGCGAGCTGGTGCTCGAGCGCATCATCAACGCGCCGCGCGAGAAGGTGTTCAAAGCCTGGACCGACCCCGAGCTGATGAAGCAGTGGTTCGCGCCGAAGCCCTACACCACGCCGCGCGTGGAGAACGACGTGCGGCCGGGTGGCTCGAGTCTCGTCGTCATGCGCAGCCCCGAAGGACAGGAGATTCCCTGTCCCGGCGTCTATCTCGAGGTCGTGCCGAACGAGCGCATCGTCGCCACCGACGCGTTCACCAGGGCGTGGGAGCCGTCGGAGAAGCCGTTCATGACGGTGGTGCTGACCTTCGACGATCTCGGCGGCGGCAAGACCAAGTACAAGGCCGTGTGCAAGCATTGGAACGACGCCGACCGCGAGGCGCACGAGAAGATGGGCTTCCACCAGGGCTGGGCGACCTGCGCCGAGCAGCTCGCAGCATTGGTCGAATAGCCGCAAGGGCAGGGAGGGCACGCCATGAAGACTCTCAAAAAGCTCGGTTATGTCGCGACCACCACGGTCGGCATGCTGCTGATCGCGGCGTCGATGCGGCAGGACACGTTTCACGTCGAGCGCAGCAAGCGGATTGCTGCGCCACCGGAGTGGGTGTTCACGCAGATCAACGATCTCAAGCGGGTGAAGGCGTGGAATCCCTACGAGCAGAAGGACCCGTCGCTGAAGGGCGAGTTCGGGCCGACCACAACGGGCATCGGCGCGTCCTATTCATGGGACAGTGAAAAGGTCGCGACCGGCCGCATGACCATTGTCGACGTGAAGCCGCTGCGGCAGGTGACTCTGCGGCTCGATTTCGACGAGCCGTTCCGGTCGTCGATGACCGCGGAATACACGCTCAAGCCCGACCGCGGCGGCACGCAGGTGACCTGGTCGGTTCAGGGGCCGGCGAACTTCTTGCACAAGCTGATGGAGACGGCGTTCGTCCTCGATCCGCTGATCGGCAAGGACCTCGTCCAGGGGCTGAGCAATCTGAAGGTGTATGCGGAGACGTATTAAGCTTCGTAGGGTGGGCAAAGCCGCGCACGCGGCGTGCCCACGTCGGGGCTCCGTGCAAGAATGCGCGGGCACGGCGCTTCGCGCCTTTGCCCACCCTACGTACTACCCCAGCGCCGTCGCCGCGGCCTTCGCGTCCTGCACCACGTCATAGGCATAGAGGTGCTTGCGGAAGTCCGCGTGCGCGACGAGCTCAGCGTCGCGTACGCCGAGATCGGTGTAGGCGGAATCGACCCGCAGGCCGTTTTGCCGCGCACCGAGCTGGACCTCCGCGACGCGCTCCCGGCGCAGCCGCTCATAGGCCTTGAGCGCCTCGGGCACCGCCGCATTGTCGACCTGCGCCAGAATGGTCGCCAGCGCCATGCCGTCCTCGATCGACTGGTTCGCGCCCTGGCCGAGATGCGGCAGCATCGGATGCGCGGCGTCGCCGAGCAGCGTCAGCCGTCCCTTGGTCCAGGTCGGCAGCGGCTCGCGGTCGTACAGCGCCCAGCGGAAGCAGTGATCCACCTGGGCCAGCACCTGAACGACGCGCGGGTCCCAGCCTTCGAATTCCGCGCGCAGCTTGTCGGGATCGCCGGGCGCCGACCATGACTCTTTCATCTCTTCGTCGGTCGGCACGAAGCCCACATAGTTGACCATGGTGCCGTAGCGCACCGGGAAGACCAGGAAGTGCTTGGACGGACCGGCCCACATCTGCCAGCGGTCCATCGGCCAGTCCGGCAGGCGCTCGCGCGAGACCAGGCCGCGATACGAGATGGTGCCGTGGAACACCGGCTTCGACGGCGGAAAGACATGGGGCCGCAGCTCGGAATGGATGCCGTCGGCGGCGACGGCGACGTCCGCCTCGGCGGTGGCGCCGTTGGCGAATTTGACGCGCGCCTTGTCGCCGGTCTGCTCGAAGCCCACGGCGCGGTGGTCGCAATGCACGATGCCGGCCGGCAGGTTGGCGGCGAGGTAGTCGACAAGATCGGCGCGGTGCATGCCGTAGGTTGCGTTCCAGCCATGCAGGTCGGTGACCTGCACCGGCGCGATCGGCTTGCCGTCGTGGCGGAAGTATTGGGAGTTCCGGCCGACCAGGGCGCCGTACATCGCTGTCTGCGCGCCGAGGCCGACCCGCTCGAGATGGCGCACCGCGTTCGGCGTGATGTAGACGCCGGCGCCTACCTCACCCAGCGCCGGGGCCTGCTCGTACACCGAGACGCTCAATCCCTGCGAGATCAGTGCGTTGGCGGCGAACAGGCCGCCGATTCCGCCGCCGACAACCATCACGTGGGGCCGCGCCATTGTTCCACCCTTCCTCGACGCCGAAAATCCAGGCGCACTTTATAAGGATGGCAGGGCCTCGCCACAAATCCATTGCGGCAAATCAAAGCGGGGGCGCCGCTACGCCCCGAACACCGACCAGCCAAGCCGCTTCGTCAGCAATTCAAGCGCGATCCGGCCGAGGCGGGAGTTGCCTGACGCATCGAGGCCCGGCGACCATACGGCGATCGAAGCCTTGCCGGGAGCGATCGCCAGGATGCCGCCGCCGACGCCGCTCTTGCCCGGCAGGCCGACGCGATAGGCGAATTCTCCCGAGCCGTCATAGTGTCCGCACATCAGCATGAGCGCGTTGATGCGTCGCGCCCGCTCGGGCTGCACCACCGAAAGTCCGGTCGAGGGATTGCGGCCGTTGTGGGCCAGGAAACGCCCGGCCATCGCAAGCTGCCGGCATGACATTGCAATCGCGCAGTGGTGGAAGTAGACGCCGAGCGTGTGGTCTACCGGGTTCTCGATCACGCCGAACGACTTCAAGTAATTGGCGAGCGCGGCGTTGCGAAATCCGGTGCGCTGCTCGGACGCCGCCACCGCTTCGTCGATGGTGATCGACGGATCGTCGGCGACAAACCGCAGGAACCGGAGTATTTCACCCAGGACTTCGCGCGGCTGATGCCCCGACAGGATCGTGTCGGTGACGGCGATGGCGCCGGCATTGATGAACGGATTGCGCGGAATTCCCCGCTCGAATTCGAGCTGCACGATGGAGTTGAACGCGCTGCCGGACGGCTCGCGGCCGACGCGCGTCCATAGCCGGTCGCCCGCCATGCCGAGCGCGAGCGTCAGCGTGAAAACCTTGGAGATGCTCTGGATCGAGAACGGCATGTCGCTGTCGCCGCCCGCCGCGAGATGGCCTTCGGCGTCGATCACCGCGATGCCGAAATGCTTCGGATCGACGCGGGCGATTTCGGGGATATAGGTCGCGACCTCGCCGCGATCCGGGCGCTGCGCCATTTCCTCGGCGATTTCTTTGACGACCTGGTCGAGATCGGGCACGGCGTTGCTCTGTAGCTCTACGCGTCGAAGTCTACGCAAGGGCAGGCTTGCAAAAAATGTGCAACGACAAGATCAGCACAGAACATGCAACGGTGTCATTCCGGGGCGCACGCGAAGCGTGCGAGCCCGGAATCCAGTCCGGAAGACGGTGTGTTTGTCTGGATTCCGGGCTCGCGTGCTACGCACGCGCCCCGGAATGACCGTGGAGATAGCTTCGCTCAAGCCTCCGCGACGAACTTGTTGCGCATCTTGCCCAGCCCCTCGACCTCGGTTTCCATCACGTCGCCGACGTTGATGAAGGTGTGGGTGCCCTGGCCGACGCCGCCGCAGGTGCCGCAGACGAAGATGTCGCCGGTGCGCAGGCTCAGGATGTTGGAGGCGTATTCGATCTGCTCTTCGGGCGTGAAGATGAACTGCGAGGTGTTGCCGTTCTGCTTGACCGCGCCGTTCACCGAGAGGCGGATGAACAGCTTCATGTGGTCCTTCACGAACGCCTTCGGCACGAGATACGGCCCCATCGGCGCGAACTTGTCGTGGCTCTTGCCGTTGAGCCAGTCGGAGCGCAGCCCCGGCCGGTCGGTGCGGATCTGCAGGTCGCGCGCCGACACGTCGTTGGTGGTCATCCAGCCGGCGACGTGATCGAGCGCCCTCTCGGCCTTCACCCGCTTGGCCGGCCGGGTGATGACGCAGGCGATCTCGGCCTCCCAGTCGACCTTCTTCACGTCGCTCGGCACCGGGATGTCGTCGTTGGCGCCGGCGAGGCAGCTCGGCGCTTTCAGGAACAGGTAGGGCGCGGTGGTCGATTTCTCGCCGGTGAACTTCGGACCGTCCTTGGGCGACATGCCGGCGCGGATCATCTCGTCGACGTGCTCCTGGAAGTTCTGCGCGGCGTAGAACATTTTGCCTGGGCTCGCGATCGGCGGCAGCGCGGTGAGGTTCGTGACGCTCGTCGCGCCGGGCTTTTCCTTTTCCAGGAAGGCCGCGATCTCCTGGAGCGCGGCGAAGTTCTTGTCCCAGTCGCCGAGCAGGCCCTGGATGCTGTCGGTGGTGCCGAGGCCTGCGCGGCCGGAGGCCTGGGCGGCTTGTGTCAGCGGGAAGGCGGTGTCGCCGAGCACGATGGCGGCGAACGGCTTGCCGTCCGATTTCGCGAAAGTCCCAAGCTTGAATGGTGTGCCGTTCATGGTCGTTCTCCCTGAAATTTGATCGGGACCCTATCGGTGTTTCCTGCCGCGTTCCAGTTTTGCCGCTTGCGCGCCGCGCACAGATCGCGTTCCCTTCCTGCATAACGCAGGGGTGCGAAGAGCCCTGCCGCACGGGAGGATTGTTATGCTGAAATCGCTCACCGCCGTTTCGGTGCTGCTGGCGGCAACGCTCGCCGCAGGCGCGCAGCCCGCGCCGTCGCCGGAGGTGCTGAAGGATCTTGCGCCGACCGGCAAGCTCCGCGCCGCGATCAACTTCGGCAACGCGGTGCTGGCGCAGAAGGGCCCGGGCGGCGAGCCGAAGGGCGTCACGCCCGATCTCGCTGCGGCACTCGCCAAGCGGCTCAACGTGCCGGTGGAGTTCGTGCCCTACGAGGCGGCGGGCAAGGTGTTCGAAGGCGCCAAGGCCGGCGACTGGGACATCGGCTTCATCGCCATCGAGCCGGTGCGCGCCGCCGATATCGACTTCACCGCGCCCTACGTGATCATCGAGGGCACCTACATGGTGCAGAAGGATTCGCCGCTGAAGGAGATCGGCGACGTCGACAAGGCCGGCATCCGCATCGCGGTCGGTCGTGCCTCGGCTTACGACCTCTACCTGACGCGCACCATCAAGAACGCCACCGTCGTCCGTGCCGCGGTCGGCGGCGGCAAGGCGATGATCGAGATGTGGGTCAACGACAAGCTCGACGTCGCGGCCGGCGTGCGCCAGCAGCTCGAAGCCTATGCCAAGGATCATCCCGAAGTGCGGATCATGAGCGGCGCGTTCCAGCAGATCCAGCAGGCGATGGGCATGCCGAAGAAGGACGGGCAGGTGGTGCGGCCCGCGGGCGCGGCATATCTGAAGGCGTTCGTCGAGGAGATGAAGGCGTCGGGCTTCGTCGCCGATGCGCTGAAGCGCAGCAACCAGGTGGCTGTGGTGGCGCCGCCCGCCAGGTAAGCGGAACCGGGCCGCCGACATATGCGTTGGCTTCCGGGGCCTTTTCCGGGAGCCGTGCCATGCGCCGTTGCTTCTTTCCGCCACCGCCCTGACCGCCATCATACTTTCTCTGGGGCTCGCTCGCCGCTTTCGCGCAGGGCGGCGCCAACCCGAACCAGCCGAATGGCGCGCCGCCCGCGGCGCAGGGCGCGAGCCCCGCCACGCCCGAAGGCGTGAAGCCCACCCAGGATCAATCCGGCTCGTCGCAGGTGGCGCCGACCACCAGCCCGCAGCGCCAGGGCGAGCAGGCGGTGTCGACGCCGTCCGGCAAGACCGGCAAGGAAGAGCCGAGCGCGCATGCGCCGACGCAAAACACGGCCCAGAACGCGGCGGTGTTGGTCGATGGCAAGCTCAACGTGCCGGGCGCGCCGAAGGACAGCCAGACGGTGCCGGCGAAGTTCTCCGAGCGGAACGACCGGATCGACAAGCTGCCGATCATGGCAATGCCGCTCGGCCTCAGCGATGCGCAGCGGCGTGCGATCCTGGACAGCGTGAAGCAGGCCGGTCAGCCGGTGCAAACCACCGGCGCGAAGCCAGCCGAGCAATTGCCGGCCAATATCGTGGTCCACGACCTCGGCGTCTCGGCCAATATCCCGGAGGTCGCGCGGCTCAAATATGTGCGGACGCCGCAGGGCGTTCTGCTGGTCGAACCGTCGAACCGCGTCGTCGTCGGCGAGATCGCGAATTGAGGAACGTGCGAGGCGTCAGGTTTCCGGGTGACTGTTCAGCCAGCGCTCGTCGGGCGACAGTTCGCACACGCGCCGGCGATCCCAGGTGACGCCACGTTTCTTGATTTCGGCCGGAACCCCGGCTGCCACCACGGAGCTTTCTTCGATCGACCTGGAGACGAAGGACAGGGCGCCCACGATCACGTCGTCGGCGATGTGCACGTCTGGCTGGATGATGGTCCGCAGCCCGACCCAGACATGATCGCCGATCGTGATGTCGCCCGGCGCGTTGATCCTTTGACCGGTGGCGACGTCGATGACCGAGTGAGCGTCGGTGGTGCGAACCTCGATCTCGCGGGAGAACATGCACTCCTCGCCGATAGTGATGTTTCTTCCTTCCGAGCAGAGCAGATAGACGTTTTGAAACGTGCTCCGCGCGCCGATCCTGATGGTCTGATTGCTGCCGCTGGCGATGAGAATATGGCCGCGATAGAGCACATCGTCGCCGATGATCAATCGGTTGTTCTTGCCGCGCAAATCAATCTGCACGGCCTTGAGCTTGCAATTCTTGCCGATTTCGACGCGATTGCCGGGGCCGCGGACGACGACCCTGCCGGAACAGGACCGGCCGAACGCTTCCGGCGGGATTTCCGAGGCGTGGGGACCTTCGATTGAAATCATGACGATACCGTCGTTGGTCAGCGGACCCGCCCTGCGCAATGTTGCGGACGATATGTGGCCAGCCTGTGTCCGTCCGAGACTCGATTATTTGCGCATCATCTTTTCCGAAAACCGCTTCGCACCCCGGATCAAGTCCGGGGCAGGCTTTTTCGGGATCATGTTCAGCGCGGATGCGCCTGCCGCCATTGCGACGGCCGCTCGAAATCGCCGGCCCATAGCCCGTGCCGGGCGCTGCGCGCCTCCCGCTCGGCTGCGGCGTAGCGGCCGCGGCTGTGCCGGGCCAGTTCGAGCGCGTGGCCCGAACGGACCATCGCTTCGCTGAGATCGCGGCCGTTCACGGTGCACACCGCGACGTCGCGGTCGTAGCTTTCGCCGACCGGCGCGCATGACACGCTCTGTCCGCCGATGGCCTCGGCCAGCGCCGCGCGCGCCTCGCGGCCGCAGGCATAGGTACGGCCGCGGGCGTCGCGGCAATCCTGCATGCTTTCCGGCGCGTCGATGCCGAACAGCCGGACGCGGTGGCCTGCGAGTTCGAGCGAGTCGCCGTCGACCACGCGCGGGCGTCCGGTGAAGGCCTCGCCGGTGCGCGCCGGCGGCTTGGCAGGCGGCCGCGAATGCCACTCATGCACGCCGCTGCCGATCGCCGCGACGATGGCGATGATGATGAGTGCGATGAGGAAAGGCGGGCGACGGGGCATCGGCGCGAATTGGATGCGATTCTGGCTGGGCGAGAATCATGCGCCAGGCGGCGCGCCGATGCCAGCGGCTAACTCAGCAGGTCGGGCACTTCCTGACAATTCCGCCGGACGCGCTGCCTGTCGTCTTCGCCGCATTGCTGATCGCCGTGTCGGATTGCTGTGTCTGGCTGAGCAGGCGCTGCGTCTTGAGTGCGCCCACAGTCGTGACGGTCGTCGCCGCGCCGGAAGACGGCGGGGCAGACTGAATCCCGAAGCGGTAGCTGCTTCGCGCCAAGGCGAGATCGGCCGCGAGCGGCGCGGCAGCAAGCGCGGCGAGCGTCAGGACCGCAAGGGAAGTCAGGCGCAACATGGCTTGTTTCTCGTTGATCGAGCGACTCCACGTTAGTCGCCGCGAAACGCGCCGGGTTCAAAGCGAGCGAGGAAGCCCGGGATCAGCGCCCGCGCGGCTTGCCGCCGCCGCGCATGCCGGGCTTGCCGGAGGTCGAACGCGGGCCGGGCCGGTAGGGCTTGCTCTCGGGACCGGGGCCCATCTCGTCGAGGCCGGGCTTGCGCGGTCCACCCGTGTTGCCGGAACGCGCGGGCAACACTTCGTGATAAGTCGCGATGCCCATCTCGTCGAGATGCGGCTTGTGCGGGCGCGAGACGTCCTTGCCCTTGGCCGGCAGCTTCATGACCTTCGCGGTCGGATCGTCCACCACGGCCATCTCGGTCGCGCGCAGCCGCTTGATCTCGTCGCGCAGCCGCGCGGCCTCCTCGAAGTCGAGATCGGCGGCGGCGGTGCGCATCCGTGTTTCGAGATCGGCCAGCACGGCCTGGAAGTTGTGGCCGATGCTGATGTGATCCTCGCCGACGCCGGCAAGCCCGCCCTCGGTGGACACCAGCACGTGGTCGCGCTCGTAGACCGAGCCGAGGATGTCACCGATCGATTTCTTCACGCTCTCCGGCGTGATGCCGTTGGCGGTGTTGTATGCGGTCTGCTTCTCGCGGCGGCGCGAGGTTTCGTCCATCGCGCGCTGCATCGAGCCGGTGACGTGGTCGGCGTAGAGGATCACCTTGCCGTCGATGTTGCGGGCGGCGCGGCCGATGGTCTGGATCAGCGAGGTCTCGCTGCGCAGGAAGCCCTCCTTGTCGGCGTCGAGGATCGCGACCAGCGCGCATTCCGGGATGTCGAGGCCTTCGCGCAGAAGGTTGATGCCGACGAGTGCGTCGAACGCGCCGAGCCGCAGGTCGCGGATGATCTCGATGCGCTCGATGGTGTCGATGTCGGAGTGCATGTAGCGGACGCGGATGCCCTGTTCGTGCAGATACTCGGTCAGGTCCTCGGCCATGCGCTTGGTCAGCACGGTGACGAGCGCGCGATAGCCCTTGCGCGCCACCTCGCGGACCTCGCCGACCAGATCGTCGACCTGCGTGCGCGCCGGGCGCACCTCGACCGGCGGGTCGATCAGCCCGGTCGGGCGGATCACCTGCTCGGCGAACACGCCGCCGCTCTCGTTCAGCTCCCACGGGCCGGGCGTGGCCGAGACGCCGACGGTCGGCGGCCGCATGGCGTCCCATTCCTCGAAACGCAGCGGCCGGTTGTCCATGCAGGACGGCAGGCGGAAGCCGTATTCGGCGAGCGTGGCCTTGCGCCGGAAGTCACCGCGATACATGCCGCCGATCTGCGGCACGGTGACGTGGCTTTCGTCGACGAACACCAGCGCGTTGTCGGGAACGTATTCGAACAGGGTGGGCGGCGGCTCGCCGGGCTTGCGGCCGGTGAGATAGCGCGAATAGTTCTCGATGCCGGCGCAGACGCCGGTGGCCTCGAGCATTTCCAGGTCGAACAGCGTACGCTGCTCCAGCCGCTGCGCCTCCAGCAGGCGGCCGGTGTTGTGCAGCTCTTCGAGCCGCCACTTGAGCTCGGCCTTGATCCCCTGGATCGCCTGAATCAGCGTCGGCCGCGGCGTCACGTAATGCGAGTTGGCGTAGATCTTCACGAATTCCAGCTCGTCGGTCTTCTGGCCGGTGAGCGGATCGAACTCGTGGATCGAATTCCACCTCGTCGCCGAACAGGTTCACCCGCCAGGCACGGTCCTCGTAGTGGGCCGGGAAGATGTCGATGCAGTCGCCGCGCACCCGGAACGTGCCGCGCGAGAAATCGCCGGCGGTGCGCTTGTATTGCGTGGCGACCAGGTCGGCGATCAGCTGGCGCTGGTTGATGCGGTCCTTCTGCTTGATGGTGAAGGTCATCGCCGAATAGGTCTCGACCGAGCCGATGCCGTAGATGCACGACACGGAGGCGACGATGATGACGTCGTCGCGTTCCAGCAGGGCGCGCGTCGCCGAGTGCCGCATGCGGTCGATCTGCTCGTTGATCGACGAATCCTTCTCGATGTAGGTGTCGGTGCGCGGGATGTAGGCTTCCGGCTGGTAGTAGTCGTAATACGAGACGAAATACTCGACCGCGTTGTCGGGGAAGAAGCTCTTGAACTCGCCGTAAAGCTGGGCCGCCAGCGTCTTGTTCGGCGCCAGCACCAGCGCCGGGCGCTGCGTCGCCTCGATCACCTTTGCCATGGTGAAGGTCTTGCCCGAGCCGGTCACGCCCAGCAGAACCTGGGTGCGGTCGTTGCGGTTGGCGCCCTCGACGAGATCCTTGATCGCCGACGGCTGGTCGCCCTTGGGCTGCAGTTCGGACTTGAGCTCGATCTTCACGCCGCCTTCGGACTTTTCCGGCCGCGGCGGACGGTGCGGCGTCCACACCGCGGTGCCGCCGCTCGAGGCGAACTCCGGCCGGCCCTCGCGCAGCAATTTTTCCAGCGCCTGCATCGAAGCCGTGACGCCGAGCGTGACGGGCTGCGGCGAGGGGCGGTGCATCTGGCGCTTCTCGCGGCGCGGCTCCGAGATGTCGGAGATTTCGTCGCGCGCGGGCGCCGCTTCCTGCTCGGCTTGAATGTTTTCGGTCAGCGGCCGGGTTGGATCGCTGTCATATCCCAGCGCCTGGCGGAGCTCGGCATTGATGTCGAGCGGCTTCGACTGCGACAGCTCCGGCCCGGGCAACGGTCCACGCGCCACGTAGCCGCGCTGCGGCGCCTCATCGAAGCCCTGTACGACCGATTTGCGTGCGGTGTGCTCGCCCCGCCGGTCGGCGCGGCGCTCGAACGAATTGTCCGGCGGCTGCTGCAGCCCGGTGCCCGAACCCATGCCGGCGGTGCCGCGCCCGATGCCCGGGTTGAGCAATTGTTCCAGCGCCGGGTCGGTCGGCGGCGCGTCGGGGCGATGCGCCTTGGACCGCGTCGGCCGGGCCGGGTCTTTCCTGCTGTGTTTGGCCGGATCGCGGGGGGATTTGGACATCGGTGGAATATGGGTGGACTTGAAGAGCGAGGGAAGGGCGAACGGCCTCGTTTTGAACCGGCGGCCCGTGTGGAGCGACCCATTCACTAACGGCTGAAGATAGGCCGCGGCGTGGCTCGCAAGCAGGCCACGCCGCGAAAATTTATTTTGTCCGGATTTCTTGTGACTGGGGATTTCCCGATGCGAACCGTTTCCAAAGTGATCGCCGCCGTCATCCTGGTGCTGCTGGCCGCGCCGGCTCGGGCCGCCCCAGCCAAGGACACGGCGGATTGCGAGCAGATGACCAATCCGGCGCTGAAAATCGCCGCCTGCACGAAGGTTCTGCAATCGGGGAAGCCCGCGAATGACGCGAAGGCTGCAGCCTACCACCATCGTGGCGTCGGCCATCTCCTGCAACAGAATTTCGATCGCGCCATCGTCGAGTTCAACGAGGCACTGAAGCTCGATCGGACCTACAAGCGCTCCTACAACAGCCGCGGCAATGCATGGAAAGGCAAGGGCGAGCTCGACCTCGCCGTCGCCGACTACAACGAGGCGATCCATCTCGATCCGGAGTTTTCGTTTCCGTACAACGGACGCGCCAGCGTCTGGTACAATAAGGGCGAGTGGGATCGAGCGATCGCCGACTACAATGAAGTGATCCGTCTCGATCCGGGCCTCGCCGCGCCCTACGCCAATCGTGGCAACGCATGGAAAGCCAAGGGCGAGCTCGACCGCGCGCTGGAAGACCAGAACGAGGCGCTGCGCCGCGATCCGAAGAACGTCGTCGTCTATGCCAACCGGGGCGACATCTGGCGGCTCAAGGGCGATCTCGACCGCGCGCTCGCCGAGCAGGACCAGTCGGTCCGGCTCGATCCCAAAAGCCCGCTGCCGTTCCTGTCGCGCGGCAACACTTACCGATATCGCGGCGAGCTCAACCGGGCGCTCGCCGACTACGACCATGCGCTGCGGCTCACGCCCGACTACATCCCGGCCTTCGTCGGCCGGGGCCTCACGTTCGAGAAAGCGGGCGACATCGCGCGTGCGCGCGCCGAATACAACAAGGCGCTGAATTCGAAGAGCCAGTTCCGCGGCGACAACGCGGGCTCCGCGCTGGAGACCGCGCGTTCGCGGCTTGCGGCGTTCGATTCGGGTGCGGTGCAGCCGGTCATTCCGGCGGCGCCGACGCGGGTCACGTCGCCCACGTCGATACCGACGCCGGATGTCACGGTTCCGGTCGTCGCCAAACTCGAGCCCGGAAAGCTGGGGCGCCGTGTCGCGCTGGTGATCGGCAATGCGGACTACACCAGCGCCGGACGGCTGAAGAATCCGGTTCACGACGCGAATATCATGGCGGCGACGTTGCGAGCGGTCGGATTCGAGACCGTGACGATCGCCAACGACGCCACGCGCGAGAAGATGGCCGATGCGTTGCGCGCGTTTTCCGGCGAGGCAAAGCAAGCCGATTGGGCGGTGGTCTATTATTCCGGACACGGAATGGAAGTGAACGGCACGAACTATCTGGTTCCGGTCGATGCAAGGATTTCCGGCGGCCGAAGCCCGTCATCGGAGGCGGTGTCGCTCGATCAGGTCATCGCCGCGGCCCAGGGGGCTCGCAAGCTCAGGCTGGTTCTGCTCGACGCCTGCCGCAACAACCCTTTCGTGCCGCAGATGCGGCCCACGGCGTCCAGCGACGCCAGGGCCGCGGTGGCTTCGACGGCCGTGGGCATGGTCGGCGACCGGTCGGCCGGCGGCGGCCTCGGTGCCGTGACGGTGTCCGGCGCGACGCTGGTGGTCTATGCGGCCAAGCACGGCCGGACCGCGCTCGACGGCCAGGGCCGCAACAGCCCGTTCGCGATCGCGATGGTGCAGCGGCTCGCCACGCCGAATGTCGAGATCAACAAGCTGTTCCGGCTGGTTCGCGACGACGTGATGGAAGCGACCGCCGGCCGCCAGGAGCCTTACACCTATGGCTCGCTGCCGGGCCGCGAGGATTTCTTCTTCGTGCAGAACTGACGACACGGCAAGGCCAACCCTGTTCCTGGCTCTGTTCTTGGCGACGGCGGCGACATATTTTCAGGCCATGCGTATGGCCGCTGTCTCGATGCTCCGGTTGGCTCTCCTTGTCCCAATCCCAGGCGTATTCGGCGCCGAACCTGCCGCAGCCGAGGTCCGGATCCGGGCCAGTCCCGGCGGGCCGGTCGTGCCTTATGTCCAGTTGTTCGAAGCCGTGCGGAATTCCGGCGAGCGGGTCGTCATCGACGGTCCATGCTTCTCGGCCTGCACGCTTGTGCTGAGCATCGTGCCGGAAGAACGCATCTGCGCGACGCGTCGCGCGGTGCTGGGCTTCCATGCCGCGCGGCTGCTGGACAACCGCGGCCGGTTCCACGCCGAGCCGCGGGCGACCCGGGCCGTCCTGGAGACCTATCCCGAACGCGTGCAGCAATGGATCCGGCGCCACGGCGGGCTCACGTCGCGCCTGCTGCTGCTGCGCGGCCGCGAACTCGCGGCGATGGTTCCGGTCTGCCGGTAGGCTTCCGTCCGCTATTCCACGAAGTCGCCGCAGCGCTGCACCTGATCGCTCTGGCCCCAGGGCATGATCGGCACCGACGAGGTCGAGTTCTTCGGCGAGCCTTCGATGATGCGGTCCGAATAGACCATGTAGACCAGCACGTTCCGCTTGGCGTCGCAGCCGCGGACGATCTGCATCTTCTTGAAGAACAGCGAGCGGCGCTTGCGGAACACGTCGTCGCCCTGCTCGAACTTCGCCTTGAAGCGGATCGGGCCGATCTGCCGGCAGGCGAGCGAAATGTCGGACACCTCCTCGGCGAGGCCGATCCAGCCCTTGAAGCCGCCCTTTTCCGGCACGGTGAAATGGCAGGCGACGCCCTCGACCTCGGGATCGTCGAGGCCGTAGGTCGCAAGCTTGTCGTTCGGGCTGATCCACTTGAACACGGTCGAACGCTTGAAGACCAGGTCGGGTTCGTCCGCGGCGCGCGCAGGCGCGGCAGCCAGGACGACCAGTGCGACAGACAGCAGAAGGCGGGAGAATTGCGTCATCGGCATTTCCGAAATGGTGGCGAAACGGGGTGCAGTCAGTGCCGGACCGAATCCGGCTGCGGCCGGCCGACCAGAGCCTCCGAGAACGGAAACTCCAGCACGATCTCGCCGCTCTTGTCGGTGACGACGATCGAAGCCGTGAGCAGGGTCGGGTGATCGCCCTCTTCTTCGAGCAACTCGACGATCATGGCCCGGGCGACCTCCCAGGCCTGGTCGGCATCGCGAAGCTCTTCGCCTTCGTCGTCCGGAATGGTCTCTTCGCCGATGCGGGTGTTGAAGAAATAGCGGGGCATGGTGTCGATCCGGGGCTGCGGTCCTGATGGGAAGATGCAGATATGGGGCGGGCCGGAAGCTTGCGGAAGGGCGGCGTTGCGGCCCCGTGCGGAAAGTTGGCTGTCACAGCCGCGCGGGCCTTTTGAGGTGCAGGTAATTCGGGTCGAATTCGCCCAGTTCGGCGAGCTTTTTCCAGTCGAACACCGTCAGCATCCCGTTGCGGAATTCCATCGCGCCGGTTCGCCGCAGCGTCTGCATGGTTCGGTTGACGGTGACGATCGACATCGCAAGCGCCTCGCCGATCTGTCCCTGATGGAACGGCAGGCGGCAGGAGCCGGGCTTTGCGAGCCCCGCGGAACGGGCACGGTAATAAAGCTCGCAGAACAGATGCGCCATCCGCGCCGCGGCCGGGCGGCTGCTGTTGTTGGTGATCGCCTCGCGGAAGATGGCGGCGTCGATCAGCGTCTCGCGCCAGATCGCGAATCCGACTTCGGGCCTGCGTTCGAACAGGTCGCAGATCTTGTGGTGCGGAATGAGCGCGATGGTCGCTTCGCCGATCGCGCAGACGGCGTGGTCCATCCGCTCGATGAACAGCGTCTGTGCGTCGGGCAGGTCGCCGGTCATGTGGAACGACAGGTATTGCCGCCTGCCGCCGCGCAGCACGTGATAGCGCGCCACCATCCCCTGGGTCACCAACGCGGACTGCGTGGGCCTATCGCCCTGCCGGATGAAATCCTCGTTCGGGCGCAGCCTGCGGCTTTGCACCGGCAATGAGCGGAGCGCCGCAACGTCCTTGTCGTCGAGCCTGGAATGCTCGCCGAGCTTGCGGGTGATGATGTCGTGCTCGGTCTGCATCCGGTCTGGCCCAGGCCTTTGGCCCTCCCGATGCAACGCTTCGGCGGGCCGGAAAGTTCGACGGCCTGCGTCATTTGACAGAGCTGCCGCAGTTCACGCGCCCGCAATAGTCCGATATTGCCATGCGGGCCGGGCATCGCAATCGTGGGAACAAAAGCATGGCGCGCGTTTTCGTGACGGGATCGTCGACCGGCCTCGGCCTGATGGCCGGCCAGTTGCTGGCCGAGCAGGGCCACGAGGTGGTGCTGCACGCCCGCGACCAGGCGCGCGCGGCACAGACCCGCACTGACTTCGGCCGCGACGTGCCGGTCGTGACCGGCGATGTCTCCACGATCGCTGCGATGCGCAGCGTGGCCGAACAGGCGAACCGGGTCGGTCCCTACGACGCGGTGATCCACAACGTCGCGGTGGGCTATCGCGAGCGGCAGACCAGGACCGCGGACGGCCTGCCGCATCTGTTCGCCATCAACACGCTGGCGCCCTATGTGCTGACCGCGCTCATCGAGCGGCCGAAGCGGCTCGTGTATCTGAGTTCCGGCATGCACCGCAGTGCCGACGCCAACCTTCAGGACCTGACCTGGAAGAAACGGTCGTGGGCCGGCGCGCAGGCCTATGCCGAAAGCAAGCTGCACAACACGCTGCTGGCGTTTGCCGTGGCGCGGCGCTGGCCTGATGTGCTCTCGAACGCGCTGGAGCCCGGCTGGGTGGCGACGCGGATGGGCGGTGCCGGCGCATCCGACGATCTCGATCAGGGGCACCGGACCCAGGCGTGGCTTGCCGTCAGCGTCGACAAGGCGGCCTGCGTGAGCGGCGAATATTTCTACCACATGCAAAAGCGCGCGCCGAACCCGGAGGCGAGAGACAAAGCGTTGCAGGACGGGCTGATCGACGCCTGCCGGAAGCTTTCCGGCGTGACGCTGCCGGACTGAAGAAATCCGCGCTGACGGAAATGCTGCGCCACGCCGCAGTCGCCATGAGCCGAATCAGTCATAACGACGCGAGCCTGGGAGGCTGGCGCCCATGACCACTCAAAAAAGTACGACACCAAAAAGTTTCAGCGACATTCTCGGGCGCAAGATCCCGACCGTCGACATTCTCGACGTCGGCGCGATGGCGACCGGGCAGGAGCGCTATCACGGGCTGCTGGCCACGGGACTGGCGCAGGTCACCGGCTTCGAGCCCAATCCGGCCGAATTCGCGCGCCTCAAGGACCGGCCGGGGCCGTATCGCTACCTGCCATACTTCCTCGGCTCCGGCGGGCCGGCGACCTTCCACCTGACGCGCTACCCGGGATGCTCGTCGCTGCTGATGCCCGACCCCAAGGTCATCGACATGTTCATGACCATCGGTTGCGCCGACGCGGGCGGCAATTTTCATGTCGTGAAGACCGAGCCGGTCGAGACCAAGCGGCTCGACGACATCGAGCCCGAGGTGAAGGCCGATCTCGTCAAGGTCGACGCGCAGGGTTACGAGCTCGAGATCATGCGGCACGGCACCACGACGGTGTCGCAGGCGCTGGTGATCGAGTGCGAGGTGGAGTTCGTGCCGCTGTACAAGGACCAGCCGCTGTTCGGCGACGTGCAGTGCTTCCTGCGCGACCGCGGCTTTGCGCTGCACAAGCTGATCGACTGCGCCGGCCGGCCGTTCCGGCCGTTCAACACGCCGAACCCGTTTCTGCCGATGAGCCAGGTGCTGTGGGCGGATGCGATCTTCGTCCGCGACTTCACCAGGCTCGACGCCTACAGCAACGACGACCTGCTCAAGGCCGCCGCGATCCTCGACGTGGTCTATTCGTCATACGATCTGGTGGGGCTATTGCTCGCCGAATACGACAAGCGCGCAAAAAGCAGCGTGCGGCAGGCCTATGTCGGCGACTTGCAGAAGCGCAGCTCGCTGTCGGTGCGCGTGCTCAATATCATGGATCATCCGGCCTGACGGGACTGCGCGGCCGCTCGCGCCTCGGCGGTCAGGCGCACCGACTCCTCATAGGCCTTGGCGGTCGTCATCAGGTTCAGCGCGACAAGCTGCGCGCTGTCCTCGAACTTCACCGAGCGTTCGCAATAAAGATTTGTCGAGTTGCTGAACGCCGGATCGCCGCCCGAGCGCGCGTGGTAATCGCTGAGGAATTCGAATCGCAGCAGTGTGCCGAGGATATGCGAGATGCTGACCGGCGTGACGTTGCCGGTGCCGCGCAGGTACTGCATGCCGACCTGCCAGCGGACCAGCGGAACGCGGGTCAGCACCGGCGGCATGCCCGTGGCGCCTTCGCGCGTCGCCTGGCCGAAAATCCGCTCGCGGACGCCGCCATGGATTTCGAAATACGGACAGACGTTCGTCCGCACCATCGAATAGGGCGCGGCATCGAAATACGAACAGGTGCCGAGCAGAGACGTGCCCGGGCGATGAACCGCATCGCCGATCGGGCTGGTTGCATACATGTCGAGCGAGAGGCAGGCGACGGCCTGCGAGCCGGCATGGCTGAGATACCGGCAGAACAGCGGCAGCTCGAGCTCTTCGTAGTGGGGGTAGATGAACAGCTCGTCGGCATCGACGGTGAGCGACCAGTGGCCGGCGCCATGGGTGTCGAGAAGCGCGTTCAGGTAGGCCACTTCGGCGTTGCCGGTGGCCGTGAACACGTGGACCTCGGGCTCCGCCGCAAGCAGGTCGAGGGTTCCGTCGGTCGAGCCGAGATCGATGACAAAAAAGCGGTCGACGCCGAGCTCCCGGTAGTGCTTGAGCGTGGATTGAAGCCGGATCGACTCGTTCCACACCATCATGAATGCGCGAATTTCCTGGCGATTGTCGGCGATCGGACGGTGGTCGATGCGCGTCAGCTCTGCGGTGCTCATCAGGGTTCCTTATGACGGCCGAAGCCCTTGCACGTGAGTTTAGCTGAGTCGCGGGATTTGGAAGAACGAAGGCGGTATCGGTCCCGGTTGCGGGTGACGTAAAGTCCGGCGATCCGAGCCATCCGACCCGAGCTGGAACCCGCATGACCGACCTGTCGAAACTACGCCCCGGCCTCATCGGCCATGCCGAGTTGCTGGTGGGCGAGGAACACACCGCGCCGCGCATCGGTTCGGGCCGCGTGCGGGTGCTGGCGACGCCGGTCATGATCAACCTGATGGAAGCCGCAGCCCTCGACGCCGCCGAGAACCTGATTCCGGCCGGGCATCAGAGCCTCGGCACGCGGCTCGACGTGCGGCACATCGCGGCGACACCGGTCGGCATGCGGGTGCGCGCCACCGCGCACCTGCTTTCGGTCGAAGGGCGCACGCTCGAATTCCGGGTCGAGGCGCACGACGAGAAGGACCTGATCGGCGACGGCTCGCACCAGCGCCTCGTGGTCAACGTCGCGCGCTTCGATCAGCGCGTGCAGGCGAAGCTTTCGCAAGGCTGAGCCTTCCGAACTGCGGTCGATCCTGGGCCGGCTGCGATTTCGGCATGGGTGTCGTGCGGCACGGTGCCCTGTATTCGCGTCAGGCGCAGTGGGCATAATGCCGCCAAGACAAAAGATGGCCGGACGCAGCTTTGCGCGAATCCGGCCATCAGGGAGGGTACAGCGATGATCCTTGTCCGCCGCAGCCTGCTGGCCGTTCTGTGCGCCTGTGCCGCCGCCGTGTCGCTGGGAGGTCCTGCGCAGGCGGCCTATCCGGAGCGGCCGATCCGCTTCATCCTTTCGCATCCGCCGGGCGGCAGCGCCGACGTGATCGCCCGGCTGATGCAGCCCAAGCTCGAGAAAATTCTCGGCCAGCCGGTCATCATCGAGAACCGGGCCGGCGCGGGCGGCGTGATCGCGATGGACGCGCTGTCGAAGGCGAAGCCGGACGGCTACACGATCGGACTCGGCGCGTCCGGCGGGCTCGCCACCGCGGTCGCGCTCGGCGAGACGGTGCCCTACGATCCGGTGAAGGCTTTCGCGCCGGTGGCCTGCGTCTCGGGCCAGCCGTTCATGCTGGCGGTCCCCGGCGCCTCGCCGCTGAAGACGATCAACGACGTGATCGAGGCGGAAAAGCGCGGCAATTCGAAGCTGACGATCGGCCACGGCGGTGCGATCATGCATCTCACCGCGGCGTTGTTCAATTACGCGACCGGACTGAAGATCCCGCTGGTGACCTACAAGGGCACCGGGCCGGTGGTGACCGACCTGCTCGGCGCCCATGTGCCGCTCGGCATCATCGACATTCCGTCGGCCGAGGCCGCGCTGGCGTCGGGAAAAGTGCGCGCGCTGGCGATCTCGTCGTCCGGCCGCTTCGAGGGTCTGCCGGACGTGCCGACATTCCAGGAGGCCGGGCTGAAGGATTTCGAGGCGGTCGGCTTCCTCGGCGTGGTGGCGCCGGCCGGCGTGCCCGCGGCCGAGCTCGCCACGCTTAACAAGGCGTTCGCGACGGTGCTGCGCGACCCGGAGGTGCTGGCGCGCTTCAAGTCGTTCGGCTCGCGGCCGATGATGACCGATCCGAAGGAGTTCGGCGACTACATCGCGAGCGAGATCAGGAAGTGGACCGCGGTGGTTGATGCGGCCAATCTGCGGCAGAAGAGCCAATAGAGATTTGACGAATTCCGGGATTGAGGAGGACGCGATGGGCTACACGCTCGAACAGTTCTGCATCGACGCAAAAGCCGCGATGAAGGCCGATCCCGGCGACGGCGGCCGGGAAAAGGCGCGCGACTGTCTCGCCAGGCTGCTCAAGGAAAAGGACTTCGTGCAGAAGCATTGCAGCCCCGACCACAAGCCCGGCACCACGCTGCTCTATCGCGACGAGGAACTGGATTTCAACGTGCTGGCGCATTGCTTCAAGGGCGGTGCGAAATCGCCGCCGCATGATCACGGCACGTCATGGGCGATCTACGGCCAGGCGCTCGGTCACACCAATGTCGAGGTGTGGCGGCGCAAGGACGGCGCCAGGGGCGACAAGCAGCACGGCCACGCCGATCTCGAGAAGATCGAGTCCTATGAGCTGAACGCGGGCGACGCCGGCGTGTTTCATCCCGGCATCGTGCACACCGTCGAGTTTACGCCCGGCTCGCGCTACATCCGCGTGACCGGCACCGACCTGAACAAGCTGGTGCAGGGCGTGTACGACCTCGACCGGCACACGGTCGCCCCGGGCAACCCGGCCGCGCACATCAACGCCAAGGCGATGTGACGCGTTGAAGATCGACGCGAGCGAGCTCCGCTTCGCCGGGCGCGACCTGAAGCGGCCCGAGTGCGTGCTGTGCATGCCCTCGGGCCGGCTCTACGTCGCGCATCGCGGCGGCGGCATTCTGCGCATCGAGCCGGACGGACGGCAGGCGCTGCTGAAATGGCAGATGCCGGCGGGCGCGCACGACTTCATCCCGAACGGTTTCACGCTGCTGCCGGACGGCACGTTCCTGATTGCCAACATGGGCCATGACGGCGGCGTCTGGGCGCGCCGGCCCGGCGGCCAGGTCGAGCCGTATCTGATGGCGGCCGATGGCGAGAAGCTCGCGAAAGCGAACTTTGTGTTCAACGACGAGCAGGGCCGCGTCTGGATCACGGTGACGACGCGATCCGATCCTCTGTCGAAGGCGATGACCGGGCTGGGCCAGCCGGAGTTGCGGGACGGCTTTGTCTGCATGGTGGACGGCAAGGGCGCGCGTATCGTCGCCGACGGCTTTGCCTTCACCAACGAGGCGCGGATCGGCCCGGACGGACAATGGTTCTACGTGGTCGAGACGCAGGGGCGCAGGATCACGCGCTTCCGTCTCGGCGCGTCAGGCGACCTCTCCGGACGCGAGACGTTCACGACCTTCGGTCACGGCACGTTTGCGGACGGCATGGCGTTCGACGCCGACGGCCATTTGTGGGTGACCAGCATCGTCAGCAACCGGTTGTTCCGGGTGGCGCCCGACGGCAAGGCCGAATTGGTGTTCGAGGACGGCAATCCCGAGCTGATCGCCAAGGTCGAGACCGCGCTCACCGACGGCACGATCACCCGCGACCATTTCTACATGAAGTCCGGAGTGCGCACGCAGAACGTCGCCAGCATCGCGTTCGGCGGCACGGACTTGCGAACGGCCTATCTCGGTTCGCTCGCCGGCGCCACGCTGCCGATGTTCAAATCCCCGGTTGCGGGGCAGGCGCTGCCGCACTGGACCTATGGCGACGGCAAGGTCGGCGATTAGCAATCTGTTGAAATACTCCTGGCTGTCATTCCGGGGCGCGCCGAAGGCGCGAACCCGGAATCCAGAACCGCGGGATTTCCTGCTTTTCTGGATTCCGGGCCCGCCGCTTCGCGGCGTCCCGGAATGACTGCGGAGGGTTTTTCAGCAACCTGCTAGCTAGCCGCCGTATTCCGGCTCCGGCAGTCCCTTCACACCGGGATGCACGGCGAAAAGTCCGCCGGCCAGCGGCTGCTTCGCCGGCTCGATCCGCTGCATTGCGCTGGTGACATAGAGCGTGTCGAGGTTCGGCCCGCCGAAGCAGCAGCTGGTCGGCTGCGTCACCGGAAACGCGATGGTGCGGTCGATCCGGCCCTGCGGCGTGTAGCGCACCACGCGCGACCATATTCCGCGTTCCACAGGCAGCCGTCGGCGTCGATCGCCGGTCCGTCGGGATGGCCGGGATGGCTCGACGTGTCGACGAACACGCGGCGGTTGGCAATCGCGCCGTCGGCCAGCGAATAGTCGAAGGCATACATCCGGTCGCTGTAGGTGTCGGCGTAGTAGAGGGTGCGGTCGTCCGGGCTGAAGCGGACCATGTTGGTCACGGTGATGCCCTCGAACATCTTGCGCACGCTCTGGTCGGGATCGAGCCGGTAGAGCGAGCCGTGCGGTTCGCGGATGGTGACGTGCTGCGTGCCGGCCCAGAAGCGGCCCATGCGGTCGCAGCTTCCGTCGTTCACGCGGTTGTCCGCCTCCAGCCGGTAGATCGCGGGCGCGCGGACATCGACCCAGTAGAGCTTCTGCTCGCGCGGATGCCACATGGCGCTCTCGCCCAGTCGATTTTTGCCGTCGACGATCAGCTCGGGCTTGCTCATTTCGGCCTCATTGGCGCAAGGCGCCCGCCCGTGTTCAAATCGAAGGGCTTTTGACCTGGCGGAGTCCGGCCATGCCCGTGGTTGTCCATGACGACGTTCCCTTCGATCCGTTCGCGCCCGGCGCGACCTACCAGACCGTGGTCGGCGACGCGCAGGGCTCCACGCCATTCCGGCTCGGGATCCAGACTTCGTCGCCCGGCTATCGCACGCCGCTGCATTCGCATCCTTACATGGAGGCGCTGACCGTCGTCGAAGGCGAGGGCGAGGCGTGGATGGAAGGACGCGAACCATTTCCGATCGCGCCCGGAATGACCCTGGTGTTTCCGGCCAACACGCGGCACTGGTTTCGCGCGCTGGGTGCGCGGCCGCTCAAGACCTTCGGCCTGCACGCCTCGCCGCACCGGGTCGTCATCGAGCACGAGGATGACGGGAAATCGTATTGGTAGATCGGTTCATTCGATCTTCGCGCCCGACACCTTCACCACCTCGGCCCACTTCTCGACTTCGCTGCGCAGGAACTTGTCGTAGCCCGCAGCGCTCATGACGCTCGATTCGACGCTCTGTCTGGCCCAGGCCTCCTTGATGTCGGGGCGCGAGGCAAGTTTGCCGATTTCCGCGTTGAGCTTCTGCACGATCGGCGCGGGCGTGCCGGCCGGCGCCATGAAGCCGAGCCACGACACGGCTTCATAGCCCGGCACGCCGCTTTCGGCGAGGGTCGGCACGTTCGGCAGCGTGACCGCGAACGGGTCTTGCCGGTGGTCGCCAGCGCCTTCACTTGGCCTGCGGCGATGTTGGGCCGGCGATGGGCGCCGCCGGACCAACATACGATTCAACATCACTGAACCGATTTGTGCAGTGCTGGGTCCCCGCGGAAGCGGGGACCCAGGGACGCGAGCACCGACGCTTCAATATGAGTGTGGATCGAATTCTAGTTGCCGGTTTTGCCGTCGGGCGCCGCCGCCGATTGCAGCCGCTCCCGTACGTTCAGCGCCAATGTCTCGAGCGTGTACGGCTTGATGATGACGTGAACGTCGGGGTCGAGCACGCCGTGATGCACGATGGCGTTGCGCGTGTAGCCGGTGGTGAACAGCACCGGCAGGCCCGGCCGGCGTTTGCGGACCTCGTTGGCCAGCAGCCGCCCGTTCATCCCGGGCATCACCACGTCGGTGACCATCAGCACGATATCCGGGTGAGCGTCGAGCTGCGCCAGCGCCCGTTCGGCATTGTCGGCTTCGAGCGTCGCGTACCCCAGCTCCTGAAGCATGTCGATCGTCAGCCGGCGGACGTCGGCGTCGTCCTCGACCAGCAGGACCGTCTCGTGGTGCTCCGAGAGCGGCACGTCCGATCCGCGGATCGTGCGGCGCGCTGCGCCTTCGTCCGGGCCGAAATGGCGCGGCAGGTAGAGCTTGACGGTCGTGCCGTGTCCGGGCTCGCTGTAGATCGCGATGTGGCCGCCGGATTGCTTGATGAATCCGTGAACCTGGCTGAGGCCGAGCCCGGTGCCCTGGCCGGCCGGCTTGGTGGTGAAGAACGGATCGATGGCGCGCGCGATCACGTCGGGCGGCATGCCCGAGCCGGTGTCGGCAACCGCAACCATGACATACTGGCCCGCTTTGACGTCGAGCTTCGTCGCCGCATAGGCGTCGTCGAGCGCGGCATTCGCGGTCTCGATCGTCAGCTTGCCGCCGTTCGGCATCGCGTCGCGCGCATTGACCGCGAGATTGATGATCGCGTTCTCCAGGCCCGGCGCGTCGGCGAAGGCGCGCCACAGGCCGCCGGCCAGCACGGTCTCGATCTGAATGCTTTCCGGAATGGTCCGGCGCAGGATCTCGTCCATCCCGGCGATCAGCTTGTTGCCGTCGATGATCTCGGGAGCGAGCGCCTGCTGGCGCGAGAAGGCGAGCAGCCTCGAAGTCAGGCTCGCGGCGCGATTTGCTCCTTCGATGGCGGCGTCGACGTATTTCTCGACGGCGGTGTCGCCGCGCTGCAACCGCCGCTGCATCAGCCTGAGGCTGCCCAGCACGACCGAGAGCATGTTGTTGAAGTCGTGGGCGATGCCGCCGGTCAGCTGCCCGATCGCCTCGATCTTCTGCATCTGCACGAGCTGCGCCTCGGTTTCCATGCGCAGCTTGATCTCGCTGGTGAGGCGGGTGTTGGTGGCGGACAGTTCGGACGTGCGCTCGGCAACCTGCGCCTCCAGATTGGAGGTGAGGCCGCGCAGCACGCGCGACGTCCGCTCCAGCACCGCGCCGATCTCGTTGAATTCCCTGACCGCCGAGTTGGGCGGCTCGATCACCGCGCCGCGCCCGAGCGCGCTGGCCGCGCCGGTCAGTGCGCCTATCGTGCGGTCAAGGTACCGAGAGATGATGAAGGCCAGCAGGATCGCCAGAGCAGTAAACGCCGCGCCGGCAATCAGCAACTGCCGGAGGGCGTCCCACATCGGCGCTTCCAGTGTCTGGACGGGCATGCCAACCGCGGCGGCCCAGCCGGTGAAAGGCGCGTACTGGAAGGTCGAGATCAACGGAATGCCTTCCAGCGATACGGTTCGGATCGTGCCGGTGCCGCGCGCCTGCATGTGACGGATCAATTCGGGCACCAGGAGCTTGCCGGCAAACTGTTCGTTGTTGCGGGAGCGCGCCATGATGCGACCGTTGCGGTCGACAATCGACAGGATCCAGTCGTTCGGTACGCCGGGCTCCGCCATGACATTTTCGAAGTGCTTGGTGTAAAGGCTCGCGACAAGCGCCCACTTGACGGTGTCGTCCCTGATCACAGGCGCGCCGATGGCTGCGAAAAGGCGTCCGCTGGTTCTGCCTTCCGTGATGCTCGAAATGACGGTCCGCCGTTCGGCAAAGACTGGAGCCCAAAGGCCCGGATGATTTGTGCCGGGGGGCTGGCCTTCCTTCAGCAGGGTGTTGATGACCAGGCGTCCGTCCCGGTCCACCAGCACGAAATCCCGCCCGGTTTCAGTGGCGGTGCGGCGCAGCCGCTTTTCAAATTCGGAGATGTTGTTGGTGTCGAGCAGAACGGACGCACGCAGCGCAAGTATCGCAGCCTCTGCGGCGAGGAATTGGGCATCGATGCCACGCGCGATTCCCTTGGCGCTTTCGACCAGCGTGCGTTCCGCGCGAACGCGCTCATTGTCGGAAAACCGCTTGAGCAGGTAGCCGGAAAAGGCCACGGCCGGCAGGATGCCGGCGATGCCAATCAGGAAAAGGATGGTCCGAAACGAAAGGGCCGGAATTCGCGATGCGGGCATCGGATGGGGGATTTCGTTTCGGAATTCGTTTGTTTCCGGACCATATCAAGCCGTCCGGGCTTTGAAAACGAAAGCCGGGAGCCATATTCCTGCGGCAAATACCATTAGCCCTTGGGGTACTTGCCGACGGCGCGGGAGTCGGTATTTATGGAACCGGGGCAGGACGGCGCCGCGTCGGGGGCAGGGACGCGGCGGGACACTCATCAGCAGGGAAACATTGCGATGACACTGCTTCGACTCTTTTGCATCCAATTCACGCTTCTTGCAGGTTTGGCGGGCTCCCAGGCTTTGGCCCAGGGACGCGACCCCGGCGACCAGCCGGGCCACATCCCGAATGCGGGCGACGAACAGCTCGATCCAAAGTGGCAGAAGACCGTGGTGTTCTACCGCACCGCGGAAGCGCCCGGCACGATCATCGTCCAGAGCAACGAGCGGTATCTTTATGTGGTGCAGCCCGGTGGGCGGGCGCTGCGCTACGGTATCGGCGTCGGCCGCGACGGGTTCCAGTGGCAGGGGCTCGTCAAGATCACCCGCAAGACGGAATGGCCGGACTGGACGCCGCCGGACGAGATGATCCAGCGCCAGCCCTATCTGCCGCGCTTCATGGCCGGCGGCCCGGGCAATCCGATGGGCGCACGCGCGCTCTATCTCGGCGCCACGGTCTATCGCATCCACGGCACCAACCAGCCGCATACCATCGGCAGCGCGGTCTCGTCCGGGTGTTTCCGCCTGACCAATCCCGACGTGAGCGACCTCTATGAGCGCATCCCGGTCGGAACCAAGGTGATCATCCGGCAGCGGCCGGAAGTCTGATCGCGCCGCCGGGGGAGATTTTCATGGCGTTCTTCGGACGTAACTTCACGACGGGGCTGCTCATCGGCTGCGTCGTCGCGATCGGCGTCGGTGTCGCGGCGTTCGCCTACGAGCGCTACGACACCAAGACGCTCAACCGCACGGTGCGGCGCGACGCGGTGCATTGCGGCGTCAGCACCGGATTGCCGGGCTTCTCGGCGAAGGACGCTCAGGGCAACTGGTCGGGCTTCGACGTCGATTTCTGCCGCGCCATCGCGGCGGCGATCTTCAACGATCCGAAGAAGGTCGTGTTCGTTCCGCTCGACGCGAAGGAGCGGTTTGACGAGCTCGGCAAGCGCAAGATCGATGTGCTGGCGCGCAACTCCACCTGGACCATGTCGCGCGAAACCGAATACTACCTGCACTTTGCCGGCGTTTCGTATTACGACGGCCAGGGCTTCATGGTGCCGCGCGCCAACAACAAGTCGTCCTCGCTCGAGCTCGACGGCAGCAAGGTTTGCGTGCAGTCCGACACGACCACCGAGCTCAATCTGGGCGACTACTTCCGCGCCAACAACATGAAGCACGAGGTGAAGAAGTACCCTTCGCTCGACGAGATGTTCAAGGCGTATAACGGCGGGCAGTGCGACGTGATGACCGCGGACGTGTCGCAGCTCTATGCGTTGCGGATCAAGCTTGCCAAGCCCACCGAGCACGAGATTCTCGCCGATGTCATTTCCAAGGAGCCGCTGTCGCCGGTGGTCCGCCAGAAGGACGACGACTGGCTTCTGATCGTGAAATGGACGCTGTTCGCGATGATCAATGCCGAGGAACTGGGCATCGATTCCAAGAACATCGGCGAGGCGATGAAATCGACCAAGCCCGATGTGAAGCGTTTTGTCGGCACCGAGGGCGAATACGGCGAGTGGCTCGGCCTGAACAAGGACTGGGCGGCGCGTATCATCCGCCATGTCGGCAACTACGGCGAGGTCTACGAGCGCAATGTCGGCACCAACTCGCCGCTCGGCATCCCGCGCGGCCTGAACCAGCTCTGGAGCTCGGGTGGTATCCTCTACGCGCCGCCGATCCGCTGACCGGCCCGCGCAAAATCAAAGGGCGGCCCTGGGGCCGCCCTTTTGATTCAAATGACCGCTGCGGCGTCAGCCGACACAGCGCCCGGTGACATGCGCCATCTGCGGCACCGCGACCGGGCTGAACAGCGGGTCGCAGCCATCCATGATCTGCGGCTTCTGTTTCGGGCCGGATGGCTTGTGGATCAGTTGCACCGGCATCTGCTTGGCCGGCTGGCGGCGCGCCGCCAGTTGATCGCCTTTGGCGGCGCGATTGACGTTGACGGTCGGCGCCGGTGACAGGGTCGCGGCGTCGATCGCCTTGGCGACCGGCAGCGCGATGATCATCGCGGCCGTAATGACCATTGTTCCGATCAAGACGTGCGAGTGCGTGGCCATGAATTGGCTACTCCCCTAACCAGGCTGTCGATTTCAGGACCAGGCCGCCGAAGCCGGCCCGTGCTTCGTATCCATCCAACGCCCGGCCCTAAGCCCGGTTCCTGGCAAAAAATCCGATTTTCGCGAGAAACCGGCCGCAACCGGTGAAACCCACAGGGCAGGCCGCCAAACTGCCTGTTTCCGCATCAGGGTTTGCTATGGTTTGGGGCCGTTTTCTCGATCTTTCCCTCGATCTTGCCGGGACCTTTCCTCGAAAATGCCTTCAATCGGCGCGCTCGCCCCGTTCCGCATCCGCAGCTACCGCTACCAGTGGCCCGCCGACCTGCTCACCTCGTGGGCGTTCGAGATGGAGACGCTGGTGCTCGGCTGGTATGTGCTGGTCGAGACCAATTCGGTCCTGATGCTCACGGTGTTCGGCGCGCTGCTCTACGGCGGCACGCTGATCGCGCCGATCATCGGCGTCTGGAGCGACCGGCTCGGCCACCGCGCCATGCTGTCGTCGATGCGGGCGGGCTACGGCCTGGTCGCGGGCGCGCTGACGCTGCTGGCCTTTACCGGAACGCTGCGCCCGGAGATCGTGCTGGTGCTGGCCGCGTTCACCGGGCTGGTGCGGCCGTCCGACATGGGGCTGCGCGGCGCGCTGATCGCCGACACCATGCCGGCCGCCACCTTGATGCCGGCGATGGGGATCGCCCGCACCACCACCGACACGGCGCGCATCTTCGGTGCGCTGACCGGCGCCGGCATGTTCGCGGCCATCGGCATCGGACCGACCTATGTGGCGATCACGGCCTTCTATCTGCTGAGCGCGATCCTGACCTGGAACGCGATGGTGCCCGATGCGGCACCGGAACGGGCCGGGCACGCGCTGGCGGCCGGGGCCTCGGACAAGCCCCGGGAAGGGCACGGCAGCGAGCCCAATGAGCCCAAGAATGAGCCCAAGCCGTCCCCATGGCGGGAGCTGTGGGAAGGTCTGGTGATGGTCTGGAACACGCCGCGGCTGCTCGCCATTGTCTGGTACGCTTTTCTTTTCAACTTCGCGGTCTTTCCGTTGACCAACGGCCTGATGCCCTACGCCGCCCGCGACATCTTCCACACCGACCAGACCGGCCTGGGTTACCTGGTCGCGAGCGTGGCGGTCGGCGCCTTCATAGGCTCGATCGGGATGACGCGCTGGGGCATGGGGATCGAACTGGCGAAGCTGATGATCGTCGCCGCCGTGATCTGGCACATCCTGGTGCTGGTGTTCGCCCAGATGACGACGCTCGAATCCGGGATCGCCATGCTGATCCTGTGCGGCTTCGCGCAGAGCCTGACGATGGTCTGCCACACGGTGATGCTGCTCAGCGCCTCGGACCCGCGCTATCGCGGCCGGATCATGGGCGTGCGGATGCTGGCGATCTACAGCCTGCCGCTGGGGTTGCTGATCGCCGGCGTTCTGATCAACCTCGTCGGCTTCCGCGCCACGGCCTCGCTCTATGCCGTCGTGGGGCTCGCGTTCACGGTGCTGATCGCCATACGCTGGCGGGCGTCGCTGTGGGGACAGCGCACGCTCGCAGGGGCCGCATGACAGGCATCGGGGGCTGAACCGTCATGGCAAGGTCGACAGCAGCACGCCGCAAGGCAAAACGCCGGAAGCCGCGCAAAGAGGGCAGCCGGAAGCGCTGGGCCAACTGGTCCGACGACCGGCTGATGCAGTTGCGTTTCAAGGATCTCAAGCTCGGCTGGCGCAACACCTGGCTGGCCGGCTGCGTGCGCGAATTGAATCAGGAACTGGCCGCGCACGGCATTCCGGTGCGGCCGCACGCGTGGCTGTCGAGCGAATGGTTCAGCCCCGAGCACACGCCCGGCATCGCCATTCCGTTCTATCTCGCGCATCCGCGGCTGATGCGGCTCGAGCGCAAGATGATCATCGACGTGGAAGGCGGAACGCATGCGGAGTGCATGCGCATCCTCCGGCATGAAACCGGTCACGTGATCCAGCACGCCTATGCGCTTCATCGCGATCGGCGCTGGCGCCGGTTGTTCGGCCGCTCTTCGACAAGGTATCCGAGTTATTACCGGCCCGATCCGGCGAGCAGGAATTTTGTTCAACATTTGCGGCTATGGTACGCGCAGAGCCATCCGGACGAGGATTTCGCCGAGACGTTCGCCGTGTGGCTCACGCCGCGATCGAACTGGCGCAAACGCTACGAAGGCTGGCCGGCCTTGAAGAAGCTGCAGTACGTGGACGAGCTGATGGCTGAGATCGGCGAACGCAGGCAGGTGGTGAAACGGCGCCGCGAGCTCGAGCCGCTGAAGTCGCTGCACACGACGCTGGGCGAGCACTACCGCAAGAAGCTGCAGCATTATTCGGTGGATACTCCGCGCGCCTATGACCGCGATCTGATGCGCATCTTTTCCAGCAACCCGCGCCACCGCCATTCGCTGCCGGCCGCGAACTTCATCCGGCGGCACCGTTCGGAATTCCGCCGGCTGATCTCGAAATGGACCGGCGAATACCAGCTCACCCTCGACACCGTGCTCGACGAGATGATCGAGCGCTGCCGCGAGCTGAAGCTGCGCGCGGCGGGCGCGGACCGGCAGTTGCGAACCGACTTCACGGTGCTGCTCACCGCCAAGACCGTGCACTCGCTCTACAGCCCGCTGCGGCGGCAGTGGATCGCGCTATGAAACGGTGCCGCGTCCTGTTGCTGACGCATCCGGACCTGGTGCCTCCGGAGTCGCTGAAGGGATTCAGCGAGGAGGAGGTCAATGTCTGGAAGACCGAATATGACGTGGTCTCGACGTTGCGCGCGAGCGGCCACGAGGTGATGCCGCTCGGCGTCAGCAACGAGCTGCGGCCGATCCGCGACGCGGTGGAGAGCTTCAAGCCGCATGTGGTGTTCAACCTGCTCGAGGAGTTTCACGGCGAGGCGGTCTACGACCACAGCGTGGTGAGCTACCTCGAACTGACCCGCGTGCCCTACACCGGCTGCAACCCGCGCGGCCTGGTGCTGTCGCGCGGCAAGGATCTGGCGAAAAAGCTCGTGCACTATCACCGCGTGCCGACGCCGGCCTTCGCCGTGTTTCCGATCGGGCGCAAGATCAAGCGGCCGCCGCGGCTCGGCCTGCCGCTGATCGTCAAGAGCCTGAACGAGGACGCATCGATGGGCATTGCCCAGGCCTCGGTGGTCGAGACCGACGAGGCGCTGGCCGAGCGCGTGACGTTCATTCACGAGCGGATCGGCACGGCGGCGATCGCCGAGCAGTACATCGAGGGCCGCGAGATCTACGTCGGCGTGCTCGGCAACGACCGCCGCCGGGTGCTGCCGATCTGGGAGCTGCAGTTCGGCTCGCTGGCGGAAGGCAACCGGCCGATCGCGACCGAGAAGGTCAAGCACGACATCGAGTACCAGCAGCGCCACGGCGTCGAGGAAGGGCCGGCCAAGGGCCTGCCGGCGCCGGTCGCGGCCCGCATCCAGAGCATGGTCAAGCGCATCTGCCGCACGCTCGATCTCGACGGCTATGCGCGCATCGACTTCCGGCTGGCGCCGGACGGCACGCCGTATTTCATCGAGGCCAATCCCAACCCCGAGATCGCCAAGGTCGAGGAGTTCGCCCGCTCGGCGCAGCACGACGGGCTGAAGTATCCCGACCTGCTCAACCGGATCATCGCGCTCGGCATCGCGCGGGCGAAGGCCGGCGGCATCGGGGTCTAAGTCAGTCGCATATACAACAACGCAGGCGGCGCGCTCCCTCCCCCTGAAAGCTGTCTGATTCACACATCTCTTCGAGGTTGGAAACGGAATCATGATCAATGACTTAGCCGGTACGCGAGTCCGGAAAAGTGCAGTGCAGGTGACTTCGTTCTCCGCACTTTCCCGGCAACTCGTTGAATAAACTCCAGAAGATGTGTGAATACGACAGCCCCCTGAAAGGGGGAGGGTCGGGGTGGCGGTCAGCCGCGCGCACCGACTCCAGCAGTCCTTCCATTGCGCGTCGCCGCGCGCGTGACTGGCGCATAGATCCTGTAGTGCTGACCGAAGACGCGCGTGAACGCGCGGACCCCCACCCAACCTTCCCCCTTTCAGGGGGAGGGGGCACACCGCCCGCGCGGCGCACATTCGATTCGAACGTTACGGCCGCGCATAAATTTTCAGCCATGCACTGACCGGCATTGCCTCGCGCGCCGCCCGGTGCTTGTTCTGCGCTGTCTCTCGCTCACGCCGGACACATGGACTTCCTCGGAACCCCCGACATCGGGCCGCTGGCCTTTTTCGGCCTGATGGTTGCCTCGCTGGTCACGTCGTTCATCGGCGTGTTCACCGGGGCTGCCGGCGGCATCGTGCTGCTCGGGCTGATGGCGATGGTGATGCCGCCGCTGGCGCTCATCCCGGTGCACACCGTGGTGATGCTCGGCGCGGGCGTCACCCGCACCATGATCATGTGGCGCAACGTGATGCGCCCGACGCTCCTGCCGTTCGTCATCGGCTCGCTGATCGGGGCGACGCTCGGCGCGCGGGTGTTCATCGCGCTCTCCACCATGTGGCTCGAATTCATCCTCGGCGCCTTCATCCTGCTGGTCACCTGGATGCCCAAGATGGGGCGGGCCGGCGGCGTGCGGGGCCGCTTCGCGGTGCTGGGCTTCCTGACGACGTTCGTCGGCGTGTTCGTCAGCGCCACCGGCACGCTCCTGGCACCCTTCGTGGCGGCATCCACGCCGGACCGGCGCATTCACGTCGCGACCATGGGCGCGCTGATGATGATCGCGCATATCGCCAAGATCGCGGCCTTCGGCTTCATCGGCTTCGCGATCGGCCGCTACGTGCCGCTGATGGCGGCGATGATCGCGGCCGGCGCGCTCGGCAACTGGATCGGCGAGGTCGCGCTGGAAAAGACCAGCGAGAAAAGCTTCCGCGTGATGCTGCAAGTCGTATTAACATTACTCGGCGTGCGGCTTCTGTGGAGCGCGGCGCAGAGCGCCGGCTGGTTCTGAGACGGAGCTGTGCGGTCGCGGTGCAGCGCTGACGCAAAACGGCACGCATCGCCGCATTAAGGTTAGCCCCGCGGTTTTACGTTAATTCGCGAACAACGCCGCAAGCATGCGCGGCGGCGCTATGACTTGCCCTCCGAAAACCCAGTGTGGATCGGCATTCGAGGGGGCCTTCGTATGCGCAAGAACCAGATCATTCTCGACGAAGCGGCGCGCGGCGTCCGCCGCGCCTTCATCGGTTCGGTCGCCGGCAGCGCGACGATGCTCGGCGTGATCGGCGTCGCCGGCGCGTACGGCATGCCGGAGCGCCTGAGCGCGCAGTCGCTGTCGACCGCGCTGACTTCGCTGCAGCTCAAGTTCACGCCGATGGTCGACGGCGCGGGTCCGATCGTCGACCGCGCCATGGTGATGGCCGCGCACGTCGCGCCGAAGCCGCGCTCGATCGCCATCGAATCCGACGACGAAGTCATTCTCCAGGTGCCGCGGTCGCCGTTGCAGGGCTACGCGCTGGCGGCGGCAACGCCGGACCAGATCGCCGAGCCGTCACGCGTGCAGGCCATTGCCGCGCCCATCACGCCGCCCGCCGATCCTGCGACCGCCGATGTGATCGCCATGCCGAAGCAGCCGGCCGCTGCACCGGCCGAGAAGCCTGCGGAAGCGCCGGTGACGAAAACCGAACCTGTGGCTCCTGCCGCGGCTCCGCCGGTCGCGGTCGCGCCGGCTGCGGTTCCGGCTCCTGCCGCGCCCGCGCCCGTTGCCGCACCGGCCGAGCCGGTGACGACCACCGCGGCGCTCCCCGCGCCCGCCATTCCCGCTCCGGCGCGCCCGGCCCGCGCCATGCCCGGCGCCATGCCGAACGTGGGCAGCGAGCAGCCGGCACTTCCGGCGCCGCTGGTGTTCGAGCAGCCGCAGCTCGACCGGATCCAGCCGCTGACGCCGCTGCCGAGGCTCGAGATTGTCGAGACGCCCAGGGCTGCGGCTCCGGCCGAACCCGTTCCGGCTGCGGCCGCCATGGAGCAGACCAGGTCCGGGCCGGCGAAGCCGGCACCGGCCAGGCGCCAGTTCAAGTCCGAACTGCCCAAATCTGAATTGCCCAAGTCCGCGCTCGAGCAGCCCATCACGCTCGCAGCGCTTGTGGTCCCGGAAGCACCGAAGGCGGAAGCGATCAAACTTGAAGCGCCCAAACCTGAAACGGCAAAGCCTGAAGTGGCCAAACCGGAAGTGGTCAAGCCTGAGACGTCCAGGCTCGCCGAGCCGCAGGCCGAGACCACCATGTCGGCGGCGATCATGACCGACGCCGATCTGCTGATCCCCGACGAGTATCCGAAGGCCGTGCTCATCCATCTGCCGCTGCCGAAGCCGCCGATGAGCCCGGCGCAGCTGCTCGACCTGCAGGGCGCCGAATACGACAAGGCCGAGAGGTGCCTCGCCCAGGCGATCTACTTCGAGGCGCGCGCCGAGCCGGTGCGCGGCCAGCAGGCGGTGGCGCAGGTCGTGCTCAACCGCGTGTTCTCGCCCTATTACCCGAAGGACGTCTGCTCGGTGGTGTTCCAGAACGCGCACCGGCATCTGTCCTGCCAGTTCACCTTCGCCTGCGACGGCAAGCCCGAGGCGATCCGCGAGCGCGGCTCCTGGGCGCGCGCCAACCGCATCGCCAGGCAGGCGCTGCACGCCAACTTCTGGCTGCCGGAGGTGGCGAAGGCCACGCACTACCACGCCACCTATGTGAGCCCGAACTGGATCCGCGACATGAAGGTGATGGTGAAGCACGGCGTGCACATCTTCTACCGTCCGCGCAACTGGGGTGACGGCTCCAGGGAAGCGCAGTGGGCCACGCCATCGGCGGAAGCCGCCGCGGCGCCGGCGCCCACCAGGGTTGCCTTGAAGAAGGGCACCAAGTCGTAAGCTGACGTCAGAGTTTTTTGCGGGCCTTCACCGCCTCATCCTGCTCCTGCAGGGTGAGGCGGTGAACTTTTGTGAGGCCGCTCCCCGCCCATTGGCATGGCAAGTATCGCTTTTGGCTCTTGGCCTCCCCCATGCGGCTGTCCTAACGTCCCGGCGATAGCGCGTTAACGCGCGTCTTCGACGCGTTATGCTGACCAACGACATAGGGGAGAAAGCGTCATGGCCAAGTTCACCTGGGATCACGTCCACATCCGCACGCCCGACGTCGAGGCGACGGCGCAATGGTTCGAGAAGATGCTGGGCGCCGAGATCAAGCGCAGCACGCAGCAGGGCGCGCCGCGCGTGGACATGGTGATCGGCGGCCAGAACGTGTTCCTCGCGCCGGTGACGGCCGGCGACGGCGTGGCGACCCCGCCGAAGACGCCGTATCAGGGCCTCGACCATTTCGGCCTGGCGGTCACCGGCATCGACGCCATCGCCGCCGATCTCAAGGCCAAGGGCGTCAAGTTCACCCGCGAGCCGGTCACGGTGCGGCCGGGCACCCGGGTCTGCTTCATCGAGGGGCCGCAGGGCGTGTCGATCGAACTGCTCGACCGCACCGTCTAGGGCAGGGGCTTAATCTTGCGCCTTCGCGATCTTATCTTTGGGTCGAGTTCAAGGAGCCAGCCCATGGACACCAAGGTGGACACCAAGGTCTTTCCGGTCACCCGCACCGACGCGGAGTGGCGCAAGCTGCTCGATCCCGAGCAGTATCACATCATGCGCGAGCACGGCACCGAGCGGCCGGGCAGCTGCGCGCTCAATTTCGAGAAGCGCGCCGGCACGTTCTATTGTGCCGGCTGCGAGCAGGCGCTGTTCAAGTCGAAGAAGAAGTTCGAGAGCGGCACCGGCTGGCCGAGCTTCAACGATCCGGAGCCCGGCGCGATCGAGGAGACGGTGGACCGCGCCTACGGCATGGTCCGCACCGAGGTGCATTGCAGCCGCTGCGGCAGCCATCTCGGCCACGTGTTCCCGGACGGCCCGCCGCCGACCGGCCTTCGCTACTGCATCAACGGCGTGGCGATGAACTTCAAGCCGGAGTAGGCGCGAAGACCCTCACGGCGGTCATTCCGGGGCGCTCGCGCAGCGAGCGAACCCGGAATCCAGAGCCAAGGTGAAGCTGCGTTCCGTGTCGCCCTGGATTCCGGGTTCGCGCCTTCGGCGCGCCCCGGAATGACGCCGGTGGGTAGCTGCTACCATCACGACTGTTCAAACGTCAGGATCGCGTTGTTCGACGGCAGCTCGTAGGTGTGCTTCACCGTAAGATTGTTCCGCAGCGCGAGGTCGCGCAACTCGCCGGTGTCGCGCACGCCCCATTCCGGATTCTGGCGGCGCAGGCTTTGGTCGAACGCGGCGTTGCTCGGCGCGTTGTGTTCTCCGTCGCGCCGGAACGGCCCGTAGAGCCAGAGCTGGCCGCCGGCGCGCAGGTGGCGGCTGGCGCCCGCGAACAGGCCTTCCGCCACCGCCCACGGCGCGATGTGGATCACGTTGGCGCAGAACATCACCGTGAACCATTCCGGCAGGCCGCGTTCCTTGAGCTGCCAGTCGGCCGCGCTGGCGTCGAGCCGGACCGGCTCTTTCAGGTTCTCGAGCTTCGCGTGATCGCGCCATGCGGCGATGCTGCGCAGGTGGCTGTCGTTGAAGTCGGTCGGCCACCAGGTGACGGTCGGCATCTGGCGCGCCATGTCCACGGCGTGCTGGCCGGTGCCGCTGCCGATCTCGAGAAGATGGCCGGTGTGGTCTTGCAGAAACGGAACCAGCACGCCGGCGATGGCGGCGTGGTTGCGGTGGAACGCGGCGGCGTCGAGCCGGCCGCCCGGCGGCGGCGCGGCCTTGCCGAACTCGACGTTGAATTTCGGCGCGTCAGGCATCGTTCGTCACACCACCATGCCGTCCCAGCCGCCGTCGTGGGCGATGACCTGCCCGGTCACATAATGCGAGGCGTCGCTGGCGAGATACACCACGAGCCCGACCAGATCGTCCGGCACGCCGCGGTGTTTCATCGGGATGCGCGCATGGATGGCATCCTCGAACTGCTTGCCGCCTTCGGGTCCCGCGGCGGCGCGCCGTTCTGCGCCCAATGCCGTGCCGCCGTGCCAGCCGGGCGCGATCGCGTTGACCCTGATCTGCTCCGCCGCGTATTCGGCCGCGACCTGCCGGGTGAAGCCGATGATGCCGGCCTTCGAGGTGGAGTAGCTGATCGACATGGCGGCAAAGCCCGGAAAGTAGCCGCGCAGGCCCATGATCGAGCTGATGTTGATGATCGAGCCCGGCCCCGGCAGCATCAGCGCCAGCGCCTTGCGCGTGGTCATGAACACGCCGCGCAGGTTCACCGCCATCACCCGGTCCCAGTCGGCGACGCTGTATTCGTGGGTGCGCGGCGTGTTGGTGTTGATGCCGGCATTGTTGATCAGGACGTCGATGCGGGGGAAATCCTCAGCGATCCGCTTCCAGAGATCGTCGACCGAAGCCTCGTCGGTCACGTCGACCGGCAGCGCCTCCGCCTTGCCGCGCGACTGCTTGGCGAGCGAGGCGGTCTCGTCCGCGCCGGCCAGATTCTTGTCGGCGCAGATCACGGTTGCGCCGAACGCGGCCAGGCCGAGCGCGAAGGAGCGGCCGAGGCCGTTGCCCGCGCCGGTGACCACGGCGATCTTGCCGTCGAGACGAAACAGCTTGTCGTTCATGCTGCGATGGCGGGCCTTTGCCGCGCCGAAGCGGCCTCGGCCGCGCAGGCGGGACAGGAGTTGAGAATTTCAGTATTCATGCCACGGCATCCGTGCGGCCGCCAGAAGGCCGCAGCGGAGCGGGGTGTCGCAAAGCCGGGGGCAACCGGCAGGAGTTCGAGGGTTGGGAATGGCAAGGCGTTTTCAGGTGGTGGTCGTGGGCGGCGGGCCGGTGGGGGTGGCGCTCGCCGTGCAGCTCGGAATGCGCGGCATTGCCTGCGCGCTGGTGGAGACGCGCACCGAGCTTGGCCGCATCCCCAAGGGCCAGAACCTCACCCACCGCACGCTCGAGCACTTCTATTTCATGGGCATCGCCGATGAGCTGCGCGCGGCGCGCTTCCTGCCGCCGGGCTTCGCGATCGGCGAGATCACCAGCTATCGCGACCTGAACGGGCCGTACTGGTTTGCCCCGGCCGGCCGCGAGCTGGTGCACGACTATTACTTCCAGAAGAACGACCGGCTGCCGCAGTACCAGATGGAGAAGGTGCTGCGGGCGAAGATGGCGACCCTGCCGGCCGTCGAGGCGCGCTTCGGCTGGTCCGCGACAAAGGTCGAGCAGGACGCAAGTTCTGCGCGCGTCACCGTCACGAAGGACGGCCAGACCGAAGTGCTGGAGGCCGATTACGTGGTCGGCTGTGACGGCGGACACTCCATCGTCCGCGAGCAGATCGGCATTCCGCGGAGCGGCCACGACTTCGATCAGCTCATGGTGCTGATCGTGTTGCGGTCGCGCGAACTGCATGAGGAGCTCGGCAAGCGTTTTCCGCCGAAGTCGATCTACCGGGCGATGCATCCGGACCTCAACGGCTACTGGAAGTTCTTCGGCCGGATCGACGTGGGCGAGGGGTTCTTCTTCCACGCGCCGGTGCCGAAGGACACCACGCGGGACAATTTCGATTTTCTCGGCCTGCTGCACGAGGCGACCGGGTTCAAGTTCAAGGCCGAGTTCGACCATGTCGGCTTCTGGGACCTGCGCGTGGCGGTCGCGGAGAAATACCAGGTCGGCCGCGTGTTCATCGCCGGCGACGCCGCGCACAGCCACCCGCCCTATGGCGGCTTCGGCCTCAACAACGGGCTGGAGGACGCGGTCAATCTCGGCTGGAAGCTCGCGGCGAAGCTCCAGGGCTGGGGCGGCGACACACTGCTGTCGTCCTACAGCGAGGAGCGGCGGCCGATCTTCCAGGAGGTGGCGGAGGATTTCATCGCCGCGCGCATTCGCAACGACGGCGCGTTTCTCGCCCGCTACAACCCGGCGCGCGACGAAAAGGAATTCGCAGCGGCCTGGAAGACCCAGGAGAGCGACGTCGGCAACCGCGCCCAGGTCTATGAGCCGAGCTACGAAGGCTCGCCGGTGGTGATCGGCCCGCCGGGCGGAAAATCGACGGCGCACGGCAAGCACGTGTTCAAGGCGAAGACGGGACATCATCTGCCGCCGCAACTTCTGTCGTCCGGCCGCGACGTGTTCGAGGAACTGGGCCGCGGCTTCACGCTACTCGCGTTTGATGTTGATGAAGCGGCCGTAAAGCCGTTTGAGCAGGCGGCCGGCGCCTTGAACGTGCCGCTGAAGGTGGTTCGCGACAGCTATGCCGACGGTCGAGCCAGATACGAGGCCCGGATGATCCTGGTGCGGCCGGATCAGTTCATCGTCTGGACTGGCGATGGCGCGCCCGCGGATGCCGCTGGGATCATTCGCAGGGTCGCTGGACGTGGCTAGCCCTTGTCGCCTGTCCAAGAAGTTCCGGTAGAGCGCATTCGCGGGATCGGGCTCGAATTGCCAAGCGTCGGCGAAACACTCGAACGTTTCGTCGCGAAAATAAAACAGGAAGTGAGCGCTGGGCCGCAGATTCGGATCGATGATCTGCCAGTCTGTGGGCGGATTTGCGGACGCGTCATCTCCAGACAGTTCATAGAATTCGCCCCACTCGTGAGCCAATTTGCCGTAGCGGCAGTGGCCAAAGTACCAGCCGTCCATATTGGGATAGCCAAGCCGATAGCGCGAACATCGCAAGAAGCGGAGAATTCCCTTTTCCCAAAGCTTGAACTGCGGGAATTGAAACGCATTCAAGTGAAATTTGAGCAGGAGATCAGCGCCATCGTGCCATGCCTCCGGGATCGGTGCATTGGGATCTGCGCTCCAGTTAGCGTTAAGTTTCGTAAACATCGGCCCGCTGGGCATGAGATTGGCTAGCGAGTTGGGCTGTCAGTGGCCGTGCAAGCCGCGGCCTTCGGTACGCAGGCGATCCCGACATTGGAGCACGAGACTTCCCCGCCCGCGCCACGCTGGCAGGTGCGGCAGCCGTCGGACCATTCGCGGCATGCCGCGGTCGGCGGTGTCATCGGGTTTGCGGTGGCGGGGACCGCAGGTCGCGCCGGCTTCAGCGGGAGGTCGGCGGCAAGCGACACGCTCGCGGCCGCAAGCGCGACCGCGACGAGCGAGTTCCGGATCCAGAACGCGTGCCGCCGCTGCGGCATGGGACGCTCCTCAGACCGGCGGGAAGCCGAACACCTCCGCCGGGTTGTCGACAAAGATCAACTTGCGCGTCTTCTCGTCCGGCACCCAGTCGAGCACCTGATCGAGCAGCCTCACATCGTTCGGCATCGGCTTGAAGTATTGCGGATGCGGCCAGTCCGAGCCCCACAGCAGGCGGTTCGGCGCATGCTCGACCAGCTTCTTCACCAGCGGATCGGTGTCGGAGAACGGGAAGTCGTCCTGCTTGGAGATGCGCGGGCTGAGCTTCACCCAGCAGCGGCCGGTGTCGAGGCATTGCAGCACGAACTTGAAGCCGTCGCCGTTGATGCCCTTCGCCGGATCGACGCCGCCCATGTGCTCCAGCACGAACTTGCCCGGCGTCTTGAGAATGTGCGGCTTCCAGCCGTCCATCTGCTCCTCGTCGGCGCGATGCAGGTAGTGCATCGACCAGCCCCGCTCGGTGGTGCGGCCGACCATCTTCTGGTCGATCTCCTTGGTCAGCCGCCAGGTGATGCGATAGCCGACCACGCCCGACCTGGTCAGGATATCGAGCTCGCCGTCGGTGATGTGCGGCCACGGCACGATCACCGACTTGATGCGGTTGCCGTAGCGGTTCTGCGCGTGCAGCGCGATCTCGTAATTGTGCTCGTACATCATCGATAGCACGTGCAGGCCGCGTTGCAGGCCGAGCGCCGCCTGCATCTTCTCCCAGTCGTCGAACGTGGTGTCCTCGAACTCGAGATGGCTGAACACGTGGTTGGGCTTCAGCGTGAACTGCTTCTGCGGGCCGATATAGTGGTAATGGCAGTCGCACGCCCCCGGCGGCAGCTTGAGCTTCGGCCTGGGGTAGTTGCGGTCGATCTTCGGCGAGAACGGACGCGTGGCGGCTGTCGTGTTCACTCTTTCACCCTGATGTTGGCTTTCTGCATGACGTCGGTCCACTTCGCGGTTTCCTCGATAAGGAACGCGGTGAATTCGGCGGGTGTGCTGCCGCGCGCCTCGGAGCCGAGCGCCGTGAGCTTTTCCACCGCGGCGGGCTTTTGCAGCGCCGCGCGAATGGCGGCGCTGAGCTTGTCGATGACGGCCGGCGGTGTTCCCTTCGGCGCGAACACGCCGTTGAAGGTGATGCCGTAGACGTCCGGCAGGCCCGCCTCGACGATGGTCGGGATGTCGGGGATCGCCGCCGCCCGCGTCGGCCCCAGCACCGCGAGCCCGCGCAACCGGCCGGCCTTGATATGTTCGAGCGAGTCGACCAGCTGCTGCAGCCCGGCATCGACATGACCCGCGACCAGGTCGGCGACCGCCGGTGCGTTGCCGCGATAGTTCACCTCGGTCCAGGTCACGCCGGTGCGAAGCTTCAGAAGCTCGCCCATGAAATGGTTGATGCTCACGCCGCTCGACACCGCGACGGTGAGCTTGCCCGGATTGCTTTTGCCGTACGCGACGAATTCCGCGACGGTCTTCACCGGCAGCGTCGGTCGCACCAGCAGCATGTTGGTCGCGACCGCGAGCGTGCTGACAGGGGTAAACGCCTGGTCCCAGCGATAGGGCGGCTTCGGCATGGTCATCGGCCCGAGCATGATCGGGCCGTTGGAGCCGACGAACAGCGTGTGCCCGTCTGGCGTGGAGCGCGCAACGTAGTCGCCGGCGATCGTGCCGCCCGCGCCGGGCCGGTTCTCGACCACGACCGGCTGGCCGAGCGAGTTGCCGAGCGCGGATTGCAGCACGCGGGTGCTGATATCGACGTTGCCGCCGGCGGCATAGGGCACCACCAGCGTGATCGGCCGCGTGGGAAATTGCTGCGCGGCGGCCGGCGCGGCCAGCGCGGCGAACAGGATCGATCCGAGCAGCCAGCGGCGCGTCTGCATGATGTCCTCCCGGGCGGACTTTATCGTTGACGCCGACCGTAGTGCATTTTCAGGCCGCGTGGAATTGCGCGGGATCGGGGCCGGACATGACAAACGGCATGCATTCGCAGCCCGCGCGCCAGCAGGCTGCTGAAAAATTCATGGCTGTCATTCCGGGGCGCGCCGAAGGCGCGAACCCGGAATCCAGAACCGCGGGATTTCCTGCTTTTCTGGATTCCGGGCCCGCTGCTTCGCGGCGTCCCGGAATGACGCGGAGAGTTTTTCAGCAGACTGCTAGAAGCCCTTCACGACCTCTTTCATGTGCTCCGCGTTTGGCGGCGACGCAAAGCAGTGCGCCACCAGCTTGCGCCACTCCTGCCAGTCGGCGCTGCCGTAAAAATCCTTGGTGTGGTTCTCGACGGTGTCCCATTCGATCAGCAGCCGGTAGCGGCTCGGGTTCTCGATGCCGCGCTGGAGCGAGAAGCTGCGGCAGCCTTTGGCGCGCTTGAACAGCGGCGCGGCCTTGGCGGCGCCGGCCTCGAATTCCGCCTCCTGGCCCGGCTTGATTTCGATCTGCGCGATTTCGAGGATCATGCTCACGGTCCCTTTCTGAATGGCGGGCATTCCCGCCGCTTGCGCACGGCGCGTCAAGGCCGATAATCAATCGGTCCCGTAGCGCCGGAGTCCCGATGGCTGCCTCGCAACTTGTGTTCTTTCTCTGCTGGCTTGCGATGGCGCTCGCGGGCGGCGCGCTGATCTATGTCGTCTGGGAGCGCTTGCGCGCCCGATCCGCTACTCGCCCTTGATCCCGGCGGCGGTGATCACGGTCCGCCACTTGACCGTCTCGTCGGCGATGAACTTGTCGAACGCGTCCGGCCCGAAGCTGTCGATCACGAAGCTTCGTGCCTCCAGCCCTTTCCGGATATCCGGCCGTGCCAGGATCTCGGCGACGTCGGCTGCGATCTTGTCGCGGATCTCGCGCGGGGTGCCGGCGGGCGCAAACAGCCCGAACGCGCCCTGCGAGGTGTAACCGGGCACGCCCGCCTCCTGCATGGTCGGCACGTCCGGCGCGAGCGGATTGCGCTTCGCGGTCGAGACCGCCAGCGGTTTGAGCTTCTTGTCGGGAATGTGCGGCAGGATGTTCGACATGCCGTTGATGGTCAGGTCGATCTCACCCTGCAGGATCGCCATGGTGGTTTCGTTCGCGCCCTTGTAGGGCACGTGCACCAGCTTGATGCCGGCGATGCCCGCGAAGAACTCGGTGGCGATGCGCTGGATCGTGCCGGCGCCGGTGGTCCCGAAGGTCAGCGTGTCGGGCTTGGCCTTGGCGAGCGTGATCAGTTCCCTGACGTTCGACACCGGCACCTTGTTGGCGACCGCGAGCATGTGCGGGATCGACGCCATCATGGCGATCGGCTCGAGCTCCTTCATCGAATAGGGCAGCGAGGCGTAGAGCAGCGGATTGAGCACGAAGGTCTGGTCGGCGGCGAGCAGGAGCGTGTAGCCGTCAGGTGTGCTTTTCGTGGCCGCGACCGTGCCGACCAGCGTGTTGCCGCCGGCGCGGTTTTCCACCACGACGTTCTGGCCCCACTTTTCCTGGAGCTGCTGCGCGACCAGCCGCAGCAGCACGTCGGGTGCGCCGCCGGGTGTGAACGGAATGATCACGCGCACGGTGCGGTTCGGATAGTCGAGCGCTGCGGCCTGTCGCGGAACGGATGCAGCGGACAGGAAGACAAGCGCCAGCGCCGCAGCCAGAATTCGCATTGCCCGCTCCCGTTGTCCGGTACCCAAGAGACGATTTAACCAAATGTTCGCGGCGAACTTCAACCGGCGCAGCGCGTGAAAAAGTCACCGGGCCGGTTTGCGTGGCGCGCGCTAAGTCCGACAATTGCGAATCCGTTGCGCCGGGGGAGCGCTCATGACCGTATCGCAACTCGCCTTCTTCGGTGGCTGGCTCCCTTTAGCCCTCGCCGCCGGCGTAGTGATCGTGTGGGCCTGGGAGCGGCTGCGGATCAGATCGATGGGGCGTACGGAACCGGCGACGGCGCGGCCGCCGGACGGCCGTGAGGCACTAGCCATCAAGCGAAGCAGGGCGTCAGGCACGGTCTGCGCGTCAATTGCTGTTTCCGCCGCTGCCGTGGCGCCGCAGCGCGGTTGCTTCGAGCCATTGGATGCCGGCAAACAACAGCGAAGAGATGACCGCGAGAACGACGATCGCCGTCATCACCAGGTTCATCTGGAAAATCTGGCTGCCATAGGTGATGAGATAGCCGAGCCCGGCCTTCGCCGCCTGAAATTCGCCGACGACGACGCCAACCAGCGCAAGACCGACATTGACCTTCAGCGCGGCGATCATGGTCGGCACGCTGCCCGGCAGCACGATCTTGGTGAGCACCTTCACCCGCGACGCGCCGAACAGGCGCACCAGCCGGATCTTGTCCGGATCGATCGACTGGAAGCCCGTGTAGAGCATCAGGATGGTGACGAACACGCTGATTGCGATCGCCATCGCGTAGATCGAGGCGACGTCGCCGAGCCAGATATAGAAGATCGGCACCAGCGCGATCTTGGGGATCGCGTTGAGCACGACGATGAACGGATCGAGCACGCGATAGACGTACGAAGACCACCACAGGACGATGGCGCAGAATGTCCCGAGCAGCATGCCGCCGACGAAGCCGACCACGGTCTCGATGACGGTGACGAGCGTATGCGTCTGCAGGGTGCCGTCCTCGATCATCTTGACGAAGGTCCGCGCCACCGCGCTCGGATAGCTGGTCAGCATCGGATTGATCCAGCCGGCGCGCGGCCCCACCTCCCAGAGAATCAGCAGCGCGGCGACCAGTCCGATCTGCCAAAGCTGGATGGAGAGCGTGCGCCGCCGCAGCGCCTTGAGATAGGCGATATAGGCGGGGCTCCGGGCGGCCGCCTCGGCCGAAGCGGTCGAAGGCGTCGAGCGCGCGAAGTGAGACAAGACAGCCTTGGCGCCGGTCATCATCGGTCTCGGCCTCTCATTGGATCTGGTGGATGTCGAGCTCGTCCCAGATGCGCTGGAAGTAGCCCGAAAACTCGTCGCACTTGCGGGCCTGGAAGGGCGTCGGCCGGGTGGGGCCGAAGCTCGGGAATTCGATACGGTGCTCGGACTTGATACGCCCCGGCCGCCGGCTCATCACGATCACGCGGTGGGCCATGCTGATGGCTTCGCCGATGTCGTGCGTCACCAGGATGACGGTCTTGCGCTCGGCCGAGAGAATGCCGGCAACCTCTTCCGACAGCGCGAGCCGCGTCTGGTAGTCGAGCGCGGAGAACGGCTCATCGAGCAGCAGGAGATCGGGCTCGCAGCACAGCGTACGCGCGAGCGCGGCGCGCTGCCGCATGCCGCCCGACAATTGGCTCGGCAGGCTGTGAAGGAATTCGCCGAGGCCGTAGCGCACCAGAAGGTCCTCGGCCCGGCGGCGGGAGGCCTTCATGTCGCGCCCGAGCAACTCGGCGCCGATCGCGACGTTGTCGAGAATGGTCCGCCAGTCGAGCAGCGTATCCTTCTGGAACATGTAGCCGACGCGCGGCGAGGGCTTGGTGACCTCGTTGCCGTCGATGCGTATGCAGCCGCGCGACGGCGGCAGCAGGCCGGAGACGATCGACAGCAGCGTGCTCTTGCCGCATCCGGACGAGCCGACGATGGCAATGAACTCACCCGGAGCGACGGAGAGCGAGACGTTGGCCAGGGCCAGCGTCTCCCGCTCGGGCGTAAAGTAGTTCAGCGTGACGCCATCGATCTCGACCGCCGGCCGGGTCGAAGAGGCATGCTCGACGAGCGCCATGCTGGGCTCCGCGATTTATTTGCTGGCGAACTTCTTGGTGGCGCTCTCTCCGTAGGAGGTGTCGACGATCTTGTCGTAGGCCACCTCCTTGCCGGCCGGGAGCACGCCGCCGATCACCATGATCTCCTGCGCCTTGGCGAGACCGCCTTTGTCGACGATCGTGTTGGTCGCCCAGATCGGCACGCCGACGGTCCGGTAACGGTTCACGACCGCGATGTTGTCCTCGATGGTCAGGCCGGGAAAGTACGGCGCGATCACCTCGGCGATCTCTTTCTCGCTCGCGCTCTGGACCCAGCTCTGCGCCCGCGCGATCGCGTTGGTCCACTTCTGCGCCACGTCCTTGTTCTTGGCGAGCCAGCTCTTCTTGGCGAAGAACACGGTGTAGTCGGCGCGCCCGACCTCCTTGCCGATGGAGACGATGAGGTTGGCCGCTCCGGCCTGCACGAGCTTGGTCAGGTTCGGCTCATTGAAAATGCCGAAATCGCCGACACCGGAAATCCATGCCCCGTCGCGGGCGTTGTGCGCGACGTTCTTGATGACGTTGGACACGGTCGCGGCGTCGACCTTGTTCTGCTTCAGAACGTATTCGAGGTAGAGCTCGGGCGTGCTGCCCGGCCGCCAGCCGAGGACCTTCTTGCCGTTGACCATCGACCAATCGAACTTGTCGATCTTCGCCCGCGACACGAAGAACAGCCCATCGGTCGCGGTGAGCGCGCAGAAGATCATCGGCTTGTCGGGCGACTCGCCGTTGTAGATGTAGACCGGCACTTCCGGGCCCGCGAGCGCGAAGTCGGCCTGATCGGACAGGATCATCGCGCCGGCCCGATCGCCGCCGTTGGTGGTCACCATCTCGACATCGAGGCCTTCGGCTTTCACAAAGCCTTTGCCGAGCGCGACGTACATCGGCACGTAGAACTGGGAGCGCACCACCTCGGCCATCTTGACCTTGATGAGTTCGGCTGCGCCGGCGGGCGACGTCAGCAGAACCGCCGCGAGCGCGGCCCATACGAAACGGATGCCGGACTTCCTGATCATCGTTGCACCTTTGGTCATCGGGATGTGCACATTGCGATGCAACGCCTATGCCAAAGCGGATGCGGCACTTTGGGCGTCCAGGCCTCTGGAAGCGCGGGGCTTTTTTCGCCGCGGCGTTCGGCGCGGCGCGGACATCGAGGCCGGCGAGCGGGACGATGGCGGCGGCTGCCGACGTTGCGGGCAGGGCGCCCAAGAAACAGACGATGCGAATTTCCTGCAGCATGCGATGGCGTCGAAAATCAAGGGATTTCGTCCGGCACATTCCTTGCTGCCCATCTGGCGACCCAGTCTGGCGACCAGGCGTCGTTTCGAAGCAGAGGGAGCATCCAATGCACAAGTTGTCGATCCCCGCCGATCTCGTCGAGCGCGTGAAGCAACGCGCCGGCCGCGAGCATCCGTTCGATGTGATGGACCCGTCGAAGACGGCCTTTGTCGTCGTCGACATGCAGAACTATTTCATGCATCCCGACTACCAGGGCGAGGTGCCGATGGCGCGCGAGATCGTTCCGCACGTCAACCGGATGGCGGCGGCGATGCGGGAAGCCGGCGGCCATGTGGTCTGGGTCAAGAACGCCACCAACGATACCCGAGAAAGCTGGTCGGTGTTCCACGACTGGCTGATGACGCCGGACCGGCGCGACCGCCGCTACGCCAGCATGGACCTTGCGCACGAAGGTCACGCGCTTTGGCCGCTGCTCGACGTCAAGCCGGAGGACGCCCAGATCGTCAAGAAGCGCTTCAGCGCCTTTATCCAGGATTCATCCGACATCGCCGCCTATCTGCGTGGGCGCGGCATCGACACGATCCTGGTCGGCGGCACGGCCACCAATGTCTGCTGCGAAAGCACCGCTCGCGATGCGATGATGCTGAACTTCAAGGTGGTCATGGTGCACGACGCGCTGGCGACCTATACGGACGAGGAGCACAACGCCACCTTGCGGATTTTCTATTCGATCTTCGGCGATGTGCAGACGGTCGATCAGGCGATCGGATCGCTCGAGCGCGGGCTTGCCGAGAAGCTTGCCAAGAAAGTTGCCTAGCCGGTACGGGCGCCGGCGCGAGACCGTCAATCGCCCTTGATGCCGCCTTCCCAGGTCGCGGCGGAGAAACTCAACGGGTTGCGGGCCTTGGCCGAACGCAAAGAACCACCGGGCTGACACGGCCCGGTGGTCGTTCTTTGCACGGCGCTTTTGCAAAGGTCAGGCCGGCGAGGCCTGCGGCCGGCGCAGCGCGACGAGCTGCAGCGCACCGAGCGCCAGCACGGCGAGCGCCTGTCCGATCACGAACGCCGTGCCGGGCGTGGTCGGCGCGATGAGGCCGGCCTTGAGGATCGCGAAGCTCGCCAGCGTCCAGAGCGCGTTGCAGACGATGACCGTCCACACCGCGCCGGCCGCGATCTGCGCCCGCGTGGCGACGAACACGACGAACGCCACGTAGAACACGAGGACCACGCCGGCTTCGCGCATCAGGGCGACCGGCAGACCGAGCCAATCGCGCAGCGCGTCCGCGCCGGCCACCAGCAGGGCTGCGGTGAGACCGCTGGCAATCGCGTCGATCAGCAGCGCCGCGCGCAGGAACGGGATTTGACGGATCGAGTTCATCTCATGAAGCGAAGTCATGGCAACCTCCTGTTGTTGAAACTGTTGCGATGTAAGTCCGGACCCGTAGTCGGGTCGATTACCTCGGAGGTCATGGCCGCGCGGCGGCGCGATGCTATTCTCCGGCACATGAGTTCCACACAGACACAGATCGGCGACCATCTGCGCAGCTGGCGTCAGCGCCGGCGCCTCAGCCAGCTCGAGCTTGCGGGCGACGCGGAGATTTCGACGCGTCACCTGAGCTTTCTTGAAACCGGACGGGCGCAGCCGTCGCGGGAGATGGTCCTGCGGCTCGCCGAACAGCTCGACGTGCCGCTGCGCGAACGCAACGCCATGCTGATCGCGGCAGGCTTTGCGCCGAAATTTCAGGAGCGCACGCTCGACCATCCGTCGCTGAAGGTCGCGCGGCAGGCGATCGACCTCGTCCTTGCGGCGCACGAGCCGTTCCCGGCGCTCGCCATCGACCGGCACTGGACGATGGTCGCGTCGAACAAGGCGGTTGCGCCGCTGCTCGGCGGGATCGACGCCGCGTTGCTGCGACCGCCCGTCAACGTGCTGCGGCTCAGCCTGCATCCCCAGGGGCTCGCGCCCCGCATCGCCAACCTCGCCGAATGGCGCGGGCATCTGCTGGCGCGCCTGCAACATCAGGTTCAGGCGACCGCGGACGAGACGCTGACGGCGTTGCTGGACGAGTTGCGGCGCTATCCAGGTCACGGCGCGTCGGCCGGACGGCCGGCCGCCACGCGCGACTATGCCGGGATCGTCGTTCCGCTGGAACTGGTGACGCCGGCGGGAACGCTCGCCTTCTTCAGCACGACGACCGTGTTCGGCACGCCGGTGGATGTCACGCTGTCGGAGCTTGCGGTGGAAGCCTTCTTTCCGGCCGATGCCGCGACGGCCGAGGTCTTGCGACGCGGCTGAGCAGGATGCCGCAGGCCACCCGGTTGCCCGGCTGGTTGCAACTTCCTAGCATGGCGCCGAATAAAAATTCTTTGGGAGGACGCCGATGACACGATCCGAATCCATGACCGCAAAGCCGTCGCGGCGGCGCATCCTCCAGGGCGCGGCCGCCGTCACGGCAGGCCTTGCCGCGCCGACGTTCCTCAAGATCGGCTCGGCGCTCGCCGCCTATCCGGACCGGCCGGTGAAGATCGTGGTCGCCAACACGCCGGGCGGTCCGTCCGACATCATCGCCCGCTTCATGGCGGCGGCGATGGCCGAGCCGCTCGGCGGCTCGGTGATCGTCGAGAACCGGGGCGGGGCGGGCGGCAACATCGGCATGGGGTTCGCGGCGCGCGCAGAGCCCGACGGCTACACCATCCTGCTCACCACCAGCGCCTTTGCGGTCAACCCGGGTCTCTACAATTCGTTGCCCTACGATCCGTTCAAGGACTTCGCGGCGATCTGCGAGCTTGCGGTGTCGCCGAACGTGTTCGCAGTGAAGCCGGAACTCGGCGTCAACACCATGAAGGAGTTCGTGGCGCTGGCGAAGAAGGATCCGAGCAAGTTCAACGTCTCGGCGCCGCCGATCGGCACCGACGCCGCAGCTCGAGGCCGAGGTGCTGAAGGCGCGGGAGGGCCTTGCAGGGCATGGCGACCGTGGTGTTCGCGGGCGGCGGCGACGCGCTGAAAGCGCTGATCAGTGGAACCGTGCAGCTCTCCTCCGGTGTGCTGGCGCCCGCCCATCCGCAGATCAAGGCGGGGACGATCAAGGGGCTGGCGGTCACCGGCAGCAAGCGCTGGCACGACCTGCCCAATATCCCGACCATGGGCGAGTCGGCTTCAACGACTTCGTGTTCGAGACCTATTGCGCCCTGTTGGCGCCGGTGAAGACCCCGCCGGAGATCGTCGCCAGGCTGGAAAAGACCGCGCTCGACATCCTGGCCAAGCCGGACATTCGGCAGAAGCTGACCGCTGCCGGCTTCGAGGTCACCGCCAAGACCGGCAAGGGCCACATGGAACGGGTTGCCAAGGAGGTCCCGATGTACAAGAAGATCATCGAGGACGCCGGCATCAAAAAGCTCTAGAAAACCAGGGTTTCGGGCACCCATGGCCGTGGCGCAACGGTGGTGTGACCAATTCGCTACAGTTTCCTGTGAGTTGTTCGCACTGCAGCGAATTGGAATGCCGCCTGCTTTGATACTGTGTACGTTGCTGGGCAAAAGGTGGGGGCTCAAACAGATGCAAGTTTGCTCCGTGGCCGTTCAATCCCGAAGGGCCACACCGTGAGTGATCGGCCGATCATCGCTGTCACGTGCCTTTCTTTCGAGGCGCAAGTCGCTGCAGGACCTGGGGTTTCGGTCCTGTGCGGCACGGCGCAGCGCTATGTCGACAAGCTCGAGGCGGCGGTCCAGGCGGGCGGCAGCGGCATCATCAGCATCGGCATCGCCGGCGGCCTCGCCCCGGGCCTGGCTCCCGGCGACTGGGTGATCGCATCCGCCGTGATTGCCGACGGCGTCCGCATCCCGACCGACAGCCGGTGGTCGCAGCGGCTGCTCAGTGCACTGCCAACCGCCATCCATGCCGATATTTCAGGCGTCGACGCCCCGGTGGTGGCCGAGGCTGACAAGCGCGCGCTCCACCAGACCAACGGCACGGTGGCCTGCGATATGGAATCCCACATCGCGGCCAAGATCGCCGCGCGCCACGGCGTTCCGTTCGCGGCCTGCCGGGTGATCATCGATCCGGCCGAGCGGACCCTGCCGCCGGCGGCGCTGGTCGGCATGCGCTCCGACGGGCGGCCCGACGTGTTCGCGGTGATGCGCTCGCTGCTGCAGCAGCCGCGGCAGACCTTCGCGTTGCTGCGCGTGGTCGCCGACCTGCGCGCCGCGCGTTCGGCGCTGTCCGACGGCCGCCGTCGTCTCGGCAGCAACCTGAGCTTTCCCGGCCACGCCGAGATGCAGCTCAATCCGTCGGCTTGATCCGCCGGCCGCCCGCGTTTATTCCGGAATTCCCCAGGCCGCGCGCGAGAGAATGTCTCGCGGCGGCATGATCTTGGCGGGATCGATCGGCGCGCGTTCGATCCGCACCGCGATCAGCGGCTCATAGTGCATCCTCGACATGTGGTGCTCCCGCAGCACGATGCCGTCGTTCGTTGTGCATTGATGCAAGCCCGCGTCCATCACGTTCGGCGACATATCGAACCACGTGCAATGTTCGCCGGCAATCGCTTCGGTGCGGCCGAGATTGACCGGTCTGCCTTCGCCGCCGCCGATCATCACTCTGACCAGCGGTGTTTTGGACATGCTGAGACGCGCAGGCCTTCCTGCGATGTCACTTTCGAAGCGCAAGCTGAGTTGTGCGGTTACGTTCTCGATGGCGAGCGTGCGCTTGCCGTCGCCGTGGACTTGGTCGGTGGACGTCCAAGGAAAGTGCCGCTGGACAATGCGTGTAAGCAGCGGACGACCATCCGGCGCGGTGCGTTCCGTTTGCATCGTGACCGTTACGTCGCCCCGCCTTTCGCCCGTTTGCGGCGGCGATGAATCGTTTTTCGGCAACCATGCGTCCAGATCGAGCAGGTTCGAGGGCGGCAGCACATCGCTAGGAGAAACTGGCCTCCGCTCGACCCCGGTCGCCCGCACCGCTGAAGATTTGCCGTAGGGGCCGACAAACTTGTTCCAGAGCTCGATGCCGTCGCCTGCAATGCAACTCAGCCGCTTCAACTCACGCTTTGACGTCCCGGGGCCGTCGATCGTCGCGCGAGCCACGTTCCAGACATCGCAACTCTCGCCGAGAAACGTCTCGCGCTCTTCGGTTTTGAAGGCGGTTTCGTCCCACGGGACACTGCGATGGGCCTGGGCGCCGCGCATGATCTGCAGCGAACTCAGTGCGTTGGCGAGATCGCGCCGGACGGTGATGGAGACCGGTCCCGGCCCGAAATAGCTCACGGTGTCTTCGTGCCCGCCGATGATACGGTCGGTCCGCGCCCATGCGCCGTGACGCCGGACGGTATCGACGATGGTCCGCGGTGGCCCTGAGCCCGGTTTGACATCGAAGGTCGCGACATAGTCCGGAACGCTACCGGTCGGCGCGAACGGTGCATCGGTCGCGCCGCAAACGCCAGCAAGGGCGAAAGGGCCCGCGAGCACGATCAGCAACAGCCACAGTCGTTTCATGCGTGCCATCCCAACGAGGCCAAAGCCTCCGACGGCATCACGTCAAACTTACGGCAGCCGCTGGCGGGATGCGGATTTGGTCAACGCCGCGCCAAGCCAATCTACCAAGCCAATCTACAGCGCCAGCGCGGTGTTGCCCTTGAACAGGATCGGTCCGGTCGGGCGGCCGGTGGGTGAGCCGGTCGCCGGCTCCAGCGTCAGCTCGAACAGTTGATCGGGCTTGGGCGCCGGCAGGTCCTTCAGCGACAGTTGCAACGTCTGCGCCCGGCTCATCAGGCCGACCGACACCGGACCGCGCTCGCGGCTCGGCAGGGTCCACACTTCGATGGCGCGGCCGGGCGGCACGTCGATCTGCGCCAGCGGCAGCAGCACCACGCGCCCGTCGGCGAACGTATGCACCACGGCGCCGGTGCGGCTGCCGTCGACCAGCACGGCGACCATCACCGGCTGCTGGCTGGCGGCGCGGATCGCAAAGCTCAGGCCCACGACGAGCAGCAGCACCGCGACCGAGGAGCCGAGCGCGGCCGCGCGCAGCGCCGGCAAGCTGTCCCAGAACCGCGACCACAGTGACGTCGTTTCGGGAGCCTGCGCCGCAGATCCCGAAAGGCCGGCCTCGATGCGGCTCCACAAGGTGTCGCCGGCCGCGCGCGGATCCACGGTGTCGTCGAACGCCGCAAGACGCGAACGCCAGGCCTCGACCTCGCGCGCGAAGTCCGCATCGGATGCAATCCGCCGTTCGACCGTCATCTTGGCCTCGCCTTCGAGCAGGCCGAGCACGTATTCACCGGCCAAAGCCTTGTTGTCCTGTTCGGCGGTCATCCCATGCACTCCTGCAACGAGATGAGGCTGCGGCGCACCCAGCTTTTCACCGTTCCCAGAGGAACGCCGAGTTTCCCGGCCAGTTCGCCGTGCGAGAGGCCGTGAACATAGGCCAGCACGACCACGGAACGCCGCTTCGCATCGAGCCGTTCCAGGCAGCGCCGCAGCGCGCTGGTTTCCGGCAGCCGCGCCAGCGCGCTTTCGGTCATCGGCGCGGCCTCTTCCGCGGCATCTTCGTCAGAGGAGAAGCGGCTCTCGTCACGCAGGATCGTCAGCGCGCAATTTCGCAAAATCGCATAAAGCCAGCTCCGCGCCGCGCCTTTTTGCGGATCGAAGGTCCGCGCCGACCGCCAGACCCGCATGAACGCATCCTGCACCGCCTCCTCGGCCAGGTCCTGACGCCGCAAAATGCGCCGTGCCACGCCCACCATGCGCTGCGCCTCGACGTCGTAGATGACGCGGAGCGCGGCTCGTTCGCCCGCAGCGCATCGGGCGATGGCTGCGGCGACCTGCGCTTCTGTCGCGCTGTCCGTGGGTGAGGTGGCGGCGGTCATGGCTTGCAGGTCATGGCTTGCAGGTGATGGCTTGAAGGTCATGGCTTACCGGTGAGGGTCCATCTACGAAAAGACCCATTACGGGCCAATGTCATAGCGGGTTACCGCGGCACCGGCCGTTTGGATGCATCCCGCTCACAATTCTTTTATGGCCGCCTCAGGCATCCAACCGCGAAGCCTCCCCGTATCCCGAGTGGTCGCCATCGAGCGACAGGATTCCAAGGGAGACTGCCATGAAACTCCAGACCATCCCGGCCGTGTTCGCGGCCATTCTGCTCGGCTCCACCGCGGCGCAGGCCGCCGAGGTTGCCGCCCTCACCGGCGACGACACCGTGTCGATCGTCGACACGTCCAAGAAGGCGGTGACCAAGACCTGGAAGATCGAAGGCGTCGCCGGCAAGGTGCTCGGCATCGACGTGCGCCCGGCCGACAACATGCTCTACGCGGTCGGCGCCGACGGCGGCATCTACACGGTCGACCTGAAGACCGGCAAGGCGACGATGAAGTCGAAGCTCGAGAAGAACGTCGACGCCAAGACCATGGTGACCGTCGACTTCAACCCGGTCGCCGACCGGCTGCGGCTGATGAGCAACGACGGCACCAGCCTGCGCGTCAACGTCGACGACGGCAAGGTGACGACCGACGGCTCGCACAAGTTCGCCGAGACCGACATGCACAAGGGCGAGAAGCCGAACGTGGTCGCCGGCGCCTACAGCAACTCGGTGAAGGGCACCAAGGAGACCGCGCTCTACAACATCGACGGCACCGTCGGCGCACTGGTCAAGCAGGCGCCGCCGAACGACGGCATCCTCAATGCGATCGGCAAGCTCGGCATCAAGGCGACCAGCGTGGCGTTCGACATCTGGTCGGACGGCAACGGCAAGAACGAAGCTTGGCTGATGTCCGGCGACTGGCTGCACAGCGTCGATCTCGCAACCGGCAAGGCGACCCCTTCGGTGCAGATCAAGGGCGTGAGCGGAGTTCGCGACATCGCCATCCTCCCTGCGATGTAAGGCTCTCTAGCCCAGGCCTTACTGCAGCAGCCCGGCGCGCGTCAGGCCCCACTGCCTGGCGCGCGTTGGTGTTTCAGCCGTTTGTCTGGCTGGCTGAGCCAATAGTTCCGCGCGCACGCGGAACTTTTTTCTATGTCTTTTTGCAACCTCGCCACATTTCGGCGGTTGTCCAACGTATCGACCAGCACACGTTGGACCTCACATGGACCACGCTATCGAAACGGTTTCCAGGCGATCGATGACCCGGGAGTGTCTGGTGAATTCCGTCGTGGCAACCGGCCTGCTCGGCGGCGGAGGGCTTCTTGTGCTCGCATCGCTCAGCTTCGTCCTGTGGTTCTTTGCCAGATATTTTTGGATGTGGTGAGCCGACATCCGTGGCAATTTTCGCAGTCTGCTCTCAGGCAAAAAGCCCGGCATATCGCCGGGCTTTTTGCAGTCCGATGAACGTGGCGCTTAGTCCCGGCAACGCCGGGTCTTGGTCACCGAACCGTCCGGATGCCGGGTCGTGGTCGTTCGGCAACTATCATTCGACCTGCTGTAGCCGTCGGTAACGACCGCGCGGTCCCGATAGCGCCGATAGCCGGGTGAGCCGACATCGACGCCCACACCGACACCCACGCCGCCACCGCGTCCGCCGATATAGACGTCCTGTGCATAGGCTGAACTCGCGAGCGCCAGACCGGCGGCCGCGACAACGAACAGCAAAGTCCCTCTCATGGAATGGTCTCCTTGTTGGCATCCTCCCAACAAGGAACGTGTGGGCTGCCCAACGCGTTCCCGCGCGCAGGAACTATCGCGATCCGGTGGATTGAGCCTGCGGGGCGTTGGGACCCGTGTGTGCGTTTCTCTCGGGCGACAGGGCGAGATAGAAAACCACCGATGCCACGAACGCCACGACCAAGGTGGTGACGACGACGAGGCTGGGCGAGGAAACCTTGTTCACGGCCATCACTGCTTTGCTGCACCCGCCGAGGCTCCGAGCCGGGGCGGCGCATGTCAGGGAGACGGCACGTCAATTCGAGGACCCGCCGGTTGGTTCCACGAGAGCCCTGCTATCCGGGGAACCAACCGGCGGGTCCCCGATTAACGCAGCATGGACAAGCCACGCGATAAAACCGACCGTGCTGCAAAACCGGAAGAAAAGATGCCGGCAGCCGGTCCCCATGCGAAACCGGAGCTGACCGATCCGGACAAGACGCCGGGCGCAGGGACGCTGCCGCCGGTCGACAAGGAACGCGATGACGACGCGACGGCGGGCTAGCTTCGCCCGTCGTCTCAGACGACCTTGAAGACGTCGATCTCGACCGAGCCCGGAAACATCGAACGCCAGGCCTGCATGTAAGTCTGCACCCGCACATCGCTGGCGAGCTGCTGGCGATTGAGCTCCAGGGACTCCGGCGCGTCGTACTCGATCTCCTGAAGGAAGCGGCTGGGATCGTCGACGTTCTGCAGCAGCCGGACCTTGGCGTCGGCAAACATCTGATACATCGGCGCCGAGGACTTGATCATCGCGATCATCTGATCGGAGGCGCCGCTCAGGGTAAACCGGAAGTGCAGCGTGCGCCGGATCTTCGGTTCGTCCTTCCTGGATGCGCCGGTCTTGGTGTCGCCTTTGGCCATGGTCTCGGCAGTCCTCTTGGTTGGCGGCAAGTTCTGGTTGGCGGCAAGCACGCCCCCTCATTATGCAGGATCGCGCCTCCCCGCGCTGGTAAACGGCGGATAACCAGCGCCGGGCCGTTTCGCTCCGGCCATGGGGCCGGGCTTAACCAATTGGTTCCCGTCTCTCTGAACCTTTTTTCAGGTTCCTTCGACTATACGACATGCCCATAACGTTCGGGGGAGCGACAAACATGTTTTCCAATATCAAGTCTCTGAAGAGCCATGCAAAGTCGGCCGTGGCGGCCGTGGGCCTCTTGGCCCTTTCGGCGCTGCCGGCTGAAGTCACGGCCAGTCCGTTTGCACCGCTGTCCGGCGCCTGGGCTGGTGCCGGCACCATCACCACGTCGAGCGGCGCCAAGGAGCGCATCCGCTGCCGTGCCAAGTACAACGTCAGCGGCGCGGGTTCGAACCTCGACCTGACGCTGCGCTGCGCCAGCGACAGCTATAATTTCGAGCTTCAGAGCAACTGCAGCCACAGCAACGGCGCGGTGTCGGGCACCTGGTCCGAGAACACCCGCCATGTCGGCGGCAGCATCGAGGGCAGCGCCCGCGGCAGCAGCATCAACGTCCGGGTGTCGGGCATCATTTCGGCGATGCTCGCGGTCAACACCAAGGACAACGCGCAGTCGATCTCGATCCAGGCGCCGGGCACCGAGCTTCAGCACGTCGCCATCTCGCTCAGCCGGAAGTAACGCTCTCGGCAATCCATAGACGAACCCGGAATCCATGCGTGGATTCCGGGTTCGTTCGCTTTTTTACCCTGCCCCGAAGTGGGACGTCCGCCAGGTCCTTGTTCGCCTGTTCGATGGCCGCGTCATCCGCTAGTCTCCCTTGCAATGGGGAAGCGGGAGGACGGGATGCTTAATCGTCGAAAACTTTTGGCCGCCTCGGCGGCCACGCTGGCGGCTGGCTCATTGGGCGCATCCGGTGCGCGGGCGCAGGCCGACTGGCCGGTCAAGCCGGTCAAGGTAATCGTGCCTTATCCGCCCGGCGGCGGTGCCGACACCACGGCGCGCATCGTCTACCAGAAGCTCGGCGAGCTCTGGGGCAAGCAGTTCGTCATCGACAACCGCGGCGGCGCCGGCGGCACGATCGCCGAGGCGGTCGCGGCCAAGGCCGATCCCGACGGCTACACCATCATGCATGACGCAACCGCGTTCTCGGTGAACCCGGCGCTCTATACGAGGCTCACGTTCGACTACGCCAAGGATTTCCAGCCGGTCGCGCTGGTGTCGCTGGTGCCGAACATCCTGGTGGTCACGCCGTCGGTCGAGGCGAAGACCGTCGCCGACATCGTCGAGCTTGCCAAGAAGACCTCCGGCGGCCTCGACTTCGCCTCGTCGGGCAACGGCACGCTGCAGCATCTTTGCCTGGAGCTTCTGAAATTCACCGCCAAGGTGCAGATCAATCACATTCCTTACCGCGGAGGCGGCGATGCGCTGAAGGACGTGGTCGCCGGCAACGTGAAATACTTCTTCTCCAACGGTTCGGCGTCGGTCGGCCTGGTGCAGGGCGGCAAGGTCAAGGCGATCGCGCACACCGGCAAGGGCCGGCTCGGCACATTGCCGGATCTGCCTGCCGTGCAGGACACCATCGCAGGCTTCGAGGGCTACGAGTGGAACGGGCTTTTCGTTCCCGCCGGAACTTCGCCGGAGATCGTCAGGAAGCTCAACGCCGGCGTCAACGAGGTGCTGCGCCAGCCCGACGTTCAGGCACGCTTCAAGCAGCTCAACATCGAGTATCGCCACACCACGCCGGAGGAATTCCGCAGCTTCGTCGCGGCGGAAACCGACAAGTGGGGCAAGATCGTGCGCGAGGCGGGGATCAAGCTCGGCGCGTGACGCGACCGGCGCACGTCGCCGCTGCCGTGGTGCTGGAATGAGCGAAGTGGTGGCCACGACGCTGACGCTTGCCCGCGAAGGCGGGCGCAGCTTCGACGGTTACCTGGCACGGCCGCAGAAGACCCGCGGACCGGCCATTCTGGTGCTGCACGACATGTTCGGGCTGAACGAGCCGATCCGCGCCGTGGCCGGCCGCTATGCCGGCCTGGGCTATGCGGCGCTGGTGCCGAACCTGTTCTGGCGATCGCAAATTCCCGATGCGCTGTCCTACGACAACGATCAGCATCCGGCCGCATGGGAGCGGCTCAAGGCGATCGACCTTGACGTGGTCAGCGCCGATATGCGCGTCGCGGTCGAATGGCTGCGGGCGCAGCCGTTCTCGGCCGGCAAGGTCGCAGCGATCGGCTTTTGCGGCGGCGGTCGATTTGCGTTTCTCGCGGCCGTCCGTTGCGGCGTCGACGGTGCGGCGTCGCTCTACGGGCTCGGTATCTCGGAGCACCTGGGCGAGATCGGCAACGCCGGGGGTCCGCTGCAACTGCACTACGGTTTGCAGGACCAGCATATTCCCCGTCAGGAAATCGACGCGGTGTCCGAGGGGGTGCGCGGCTGGCCGGCGGCCGAGGTGTTCCTCTATCCGCAGGCCGGGCATTCTTTTGCCAATCCGGTGCGGCCGACCTACGACGCCGCGGCGACGAAGCTCGCAGACGCGCGCATCGAGCGGATGCTGGAAAAATTGGGCGGCTGTAGCTAGCGCATCTGCAGCAGCACGAACCACTTCTTCTCGTTCAGCGAACAATTCTGCATCAGCCCCGGTCCGGCCGGCGTGCCCTTTGACGGCGGCGGAAGCGTCCAGTCGCCGCAGCCGTTCTTGTTTTCGGCGAATTTGAGGTCGCGCCGCAGCCGGAGCTTCTTGACCGTGACCGACTGCTGCACATTGCCGCCGGCGACGTACATTTTCTGCGCCTTGCTGTCGATGTGCACGACGACGTCGCAATGACTGCGGCTGACCGAGGTCTCGCCCTGCCCTGCATGGGCTTCCGACAGGACACGGTCGCGCACCGCGCTCTCGCTAGCGTCGGCGAGCCGCTTTTCGCGGTGATAGCAGACGAGGTCGCCGATCCGCGGCTTCGTGGTCGAGATCGGACACGCGCGATAGAAGTGCGCGTCCCCCGGCGCCTTCTGGCCGACGGCTGAGTCCGCGACGCTGGTCTTGAAGGCCGCGAAAATGTAGTGCCGGTGCGCGCTGGAAAACTGGAAACGTGTTTTCGCGAAATCCTGCACGTGGGGAAGATTGGGCGTGTCGCCGAGCGCCGCGATCTTCACCACATAGCTGATGAAGGCGGCGGACCAGGGGTTGTCGACGATCGCCGCCCGGAACGCGGCCTCCCGCAGCACCTCCGCGGTGTCCTGATCCTCGGCGTGCCGGCCGAGCTTGATCAGGTCGGCGGCGGAAATCTTGATGGCGTCGGCCACCGTGGTTTCGCCGTGCAGCGGCGCGCGGTCCCCGCCGGCCGTCTCGGGCTTGTCGTCGTTGCGCGACGCGGACGCCTCTTCGTAACCCCACACCCGCAGCCGCGCGGCGACCCTGGCATTGCTGCCATACAGCGCGCGCCAGTATTTCAGCACCTGCCACCAGCCGAGATCGCCGAGGCGCGCCTCGTCGTCGTCGCCGTCGCTTTCCTCCTGCTCCGCCTCGACCAGCCCGAAGCGGAACAGGCGGCCGTTGGCGTCGACCTGATGTCCGCCGAAGCGATAGTGCTCGTCGAGCGCGGTCTGCGCGATCCGCGTCGCGATTTCATTCGGCCATGCGGCGGCGGTGCTGTCGCAGATCTTCTGCACGCGCTGCCAGAACGGCTTCGTATCGGTGGGCTGCGCCGCCGCGGAGGCCGTGCCGAGACTGGCCGCGACTAGGATGGTCAAGGCAGTTGCCCGCATGGCGTCCTCCGTGACAGAGAACGTCATGCTGCACGGGCGGCCGGAACAGGCAATCCGGAACTGGCCGCCTTATTTCTTCAGACCCGCGTTGGTGATGACGTCGTTCCAGCGCTTGTGCTCTTCTTCCATGTGGCGGCGGAATTCGGCGGGCGTGCCGCCATGCGCTTCCACGGTCTGCGCCCGCAGCGCCGTCCTCACCTCGTCGGACTTGAGCGCCTCGTTGGCGGCCATCGCGAGCCTGTCGATGATCGGCTGCGGCGTGCCGGCCGGCGCAACCAGGCCGAACCAGAGCACCGAGACGCAGTTCGGCACGCCGGCTTCGACCATGGTCGGCAGGTCGGGAATGATCGTGCCGCGCTTCGGGTCGGTGGTGGCGAGGCCGACCAGCTTGCCGGCGCGCACCTGGCCCATCACCGTGGAGGCGGGGGAGAAGTAGCCCTGCAGGCGGCCGGCCAGCAGGTCGGTGACCACCTGCGGGCTGCCGGTATAGGGAATGTGCTCGATATTGACCTTGGCGAGCGACTTGTACAGCTCGAGCGCGAGATGCGTCGAGCTCGCCACGCCGGAGGATCCGAACGCGATCGCGCCGGGCTTCTGCTTCGCCAGCGCAGTCAGCTCCTGGACGCTCTTGACGCCGAGCTCCGGCGTCACGGCCAGCACGGTCGGCGTCGATGTCATGAGCGCGATCGGCGCGAAATCCTTCATGATGTCGAACGGCAGGTCGGTGGTCCGCATCGCCGCATTGATCATGTTGGCGGCGGACGCGACGTAGAGCGTGTAGCCATCGTTCGGCGCGCGCGCGGCCTGCGTGCCGGCGATGCTCGAGGCCGCTCCCGGCCGGTTCTCGACGACGAACTGCTGGCCGAGGATCTGGCCCATTTTGGCGCCGACCACCCGCGCGCTGATGTCGGCGGTGGTGCCGGCCGGAAAGCCGCTCAGGATGCGCACCGGTGCGGTCGGATAGGCCTGGGCCCAGGCCGGCGAAGCGGCGGTCAAGATGACCGTCGAGGCGGCGGCAAGCACAAGGCACGCGACGTGTTTTGCGATTTTTCTCATGGCATCCCTCCCGGAATTTTGCGGCAGCCAAGCATGTTTCGCGGGAACCCGCCAGCGGCTGCGACAATCGCGCCAGCAGAACGCCGCTTCTCCTTGCCGTTGCGCGCGCCAAGGTGCCAAAGTCGTCGGGTCGAGCTTGGGCGACATCGGATGCGACGATGCAGCGAGCCTATGACACCAGCGTCCTGATCGTTGGAGCAGGCCCGGTCGGGCTGACGCTGGCGATGGACCTTGCCTCGCGCGGCATCGACGTGACGGTGACGGAAACCCGCCGCGCCGGCGAGCCGCCGAACGTCAAATGCAACCAGGTCTCGGCGCGATCGATGGAGATTTTCCGCCGGCTCGGCGTCGCCGGGAAAATCCGCCAGACCGGGCTGCCGCCGGAATTCCGCAACGACGTGGTCTGCTGCGTAACCGCGACCGGACCTGAGCTTTCGCGCATCTCGCTGCCGTCGCGGGCCGGGCGCATGCGCGGCGAGAAGGGCGACGACGGCTGGTGGCCGACCGCGGAATGGCCGCATCGGATCAACCAGCTCTATATGGAGCCGGTCCTGTTCGCGCATGCGGCGGCGCAGCCGCGCATCCGGATTCTCAACCGCACGCAGTTCGAGGACATGTCGCAGGGCGGCACTGGCGTGACGGCAACCGCGCGCGATCTCGACAATGGCGAGCGCGTCACCATCACGTGCCGCTACCTCGTCGGTTGCGACGGCGCACGCTCCGCCGTGCGCCATGCGATCGGCGCCGAGCTTCTCGGCACTCCGGTGGTTCAGCGCGTGCAGTCGACATACTTCCGCGCGCCGTCGCTGATGCAGCAGTTGCCGGGCCCCGACGACCGGAAGGCGTGGATGTATCTCGCCTTCAATCCGCGCCGCTGCGGCACCATGATGTCGATCGATGGCCGGGAGCGCTGGCTCATTCACAATTTTCTCTACAACGGCGAACCGGACTACGACTTGGTCGACCGCGACTGGGCGATCCGTTCGATCCTCGGCGTCGGGCCGGAGTTCGAATACGAGGTCATCTCCAAGGAGGACTGGATCGGCCGCCGTCTCGTGGCCGACAGGTTCCAGAACGGCCGCGTGTTCATCTGCGGCGACGCCGCGCATCTGTGGATTCCGCACGCCGGTTACGGCATGAACGCCGGCATCGCCGACGCCGCCAGTCTGTCATGGCTGCTGGCCGGCGTTCTGCAGGGCTGGGCCGCGTCGGCGATGCTTTCTGCCTATCAGGCCGAGCGGCAGCCGATCACCGAACAGGTGTCGCGTTTCGCCTTCGACATGTCGAAGCAGGTTTCGCAGCAGCGGCGTGAGATATCGGCCGACATCGAGCGCAATGACGCGGCGGGCGACGCGATGCGCGCCGAGATCGGCAGGCAGGCGAGGGACCTCTATATCCAGCAGCAATGCTGCAGTGGACTCAATTTCGGATATTTCTACGAGAACTCTCCGGTGATCGCTTACGACGGCGAGCCGCAGCCGGTCTATTCGATGGGGCAATTCACTTCGTCGTCGGTGCCGGGCTGCCGCGCGCCGCACTTCTGGCTCGATGACGGGCGCTCCATCTACGACGCGCTCGGCGAAGGCTTCGGCCTGTTGCGGTTCGACCGCTCGGTGCCGGTGGACGGCATCGCGTCTGCGGCGGCAAGGCGCGGCTTTCCGCTCTCGGTGCACGACGTCGACGATCCTGAAGCCGGCGCGCTCTATACCCGCAAGCTCGTGCTGGTGCGTCCCGACCGGCATGTGGCCTGGCGGGGCGACGCCCTGCCGGACGATCCGCTGGACCTGATCGACCATCTGCGCGGCGCGCGTCTGTCGATGCACGTCAACGCCATGCGGGATGTGTCCGCGGCCTCCGCGGCGGAGTAGACGCGCGCTTACTCCGCCGCCTGGGCGGGCGGCTGTGAATCGATGAAGCCGCCGGACTGATGCCGCCACAGCTCGGCATAATGGCCGCCCGAGCGCAGCAGCTCGGCATGCGTGCCCTGCTCGACGATGCGGCCGCGGTCGAGCACCACCAGCCGGTCCATGCGGGCGATGGTCGAGAGCCGGTGCGCGATGGCGATCACGGTCTTGTTCGCCATCAGGCCGTCGAGGCTCGCCTGGATCGCGCCCTCGACCTCGCTGTCGAGCGAGGAGGTGGCCTCGTCGAGCACCAGGATCGGCGCGTTCTTCAGGATCACCCGGGCGATCGCGACACGCTGGCGCTGGCCGCCGCTTAGCTTGACGCCGCGCTCGCCGACATGGGCGTCGTAGCCGCGCCGCTGCCGCCAGTCCTCCAGCTCGAGGATGAAGTCGTGCGCCTGCGCCTGCTTCGCCGCGGCGACGATCTCGGATTCGGGCGCCTCCGGCCGTCCGTAGCGGATGTTGTCGCGGATCGAGCGGTGCAGCAGCGAGGTGTCTTGCGTCACCACGGAAATCTGCGTGCGCAGGCTTTCCTGCGTGGCCAGCGCGATGTCCTGGCCGTCGATCACGATCTTGCCGTCCTCGAGATCGAAGAAGCGCAGCATCAGGTTGACCAGCGTCGACTTGCCGGCGCCGGAGCGGCCGATCAGGCCGATGCGCTCGCCGGGGCGGATGGTCAGCGACAGCCCGTCGATCAGGCCGTTCTCGCGCCCGTAGCCGAAGCGGATGTCCTTGAACTCGATCTCGCCCTTGGCGACCTTGAGCTCCGTGGCGTCCGGCTTGTCGGTCAGCGCGATCGGCCGCGAGATCGTCATCATGCCTTCCTGCACGACGCCGATGTTCTCGAAGATCTCGGTGACGCGCATCGCCACCCAGCCGGCAATGGAAATGATCTGCCACGACAGCGGCAGCGCCATCGCCACGGTGCCGACCTCCACCTTGCCCTGGACCCAGAGCCACACCGCAAGCCCGCCGGTGCCGACCACCAGCATGGCGTTCAGCGTCGAGAGGCAGAAGCTGAACAGCGTGTTGAGGCGGAGCGACGAGTAGAACAGCCCGGTGTGCTCGTCGAACGCCTCGCGCACATAGGCGTCCTCGTCGCGCGCACGGGCGAACAGCTTCACCGTCAGAATGTTGGTGTAGGTGTCGACGATGCGGCCGACCAGCCAGGAGCGCGCCTCCGACACGCTCTTGGAGCGGTCGCGCATGCGCGGCACGAACACGCGCAGCATCACCAGATAGCCGGCGAACCAGAGCAGGATCGGCAGCGTGAGCCAGCCGTCGGCTGATGCGAGCAGGATGATCGCGGCGGTGCCGTAGACCAGGATGTACCAGACGCCGGTGATCAGCGCGACGAGACTCTCGCGCACCGCAGGCCCTGTCTGCATCACGCGGTTGGCGATGCGGCCGGCGAAATCGTTCTGGAAGAACGCCCAGGACTGGCGCGCCACGTGCCAGTGGTTCTGCCAGCGGATCATGTTGGCGACGTTGACCGCGATCGCCTGGTTGTTCACCAGGTTCTGCGCCATCATCGCCAGCGGCCGCAGCAGGAGCAGCACGAGCGCCATGGCCACCAGCAGCGGCCAGTGGTCGGTCCACAGCGCCTCGGGCCGGCTCGACGTGATCAGCGTGACGATCCGGCCCATGAAGGCCGGGATCGCCGAGTTGAGCACGGCAACGATGAAACCGGTGACGAACAGCGCCGCGAACAGGCCTTTGGCCTGGCGCGCAAAGTGCCAGTAGAACGCCACCAGCGAGGCTGGCGGTTCCGATTCCGCGGTCCTGCCGGTCGGGTTCAGGGTGTTTTCGAACAGGCGGAACATGTGCTGTTCAATGCACTTAAGTACGGTTCTTGGCCAGACCGTGGCGGCCGCATTCCGCAACTATTCGATCACCTCGTCCGCGGTGGCGAGCAGCGTCGTCGGCACCGTGATGCCGAGCGCCCGCGCGGTCTTGAGATTGACGATCAGCTCATATTTGTTCGGCTGCTGCACCGGGAGATCCGCCGGTTTCGCGCCCTTGAGGATGCGATCGACATAGCTCGCGGCGCGGCGCCACAGGTCGGGATAGTCGGCCGAGTAGGCGAGCAGGCCGCCGGCGCGCGGGAAGTTGCGATTGTGGTAGACCGCGGGAACGCGATGGAACGCGGTCATGGCAATGATCAGGTCGCGGTTGTCGGTCATGAAGGCGTCGGTCAGCGTGATGAGACCGCCGCCCGGTCGCGACCCCAATTCCCGGATCGCGGCCTCGATGTCGTTCTGGCCCGCGACCTGTGTCGGCTTGAGCTCCAGGTTGAGCGCCCGCGCGGCGTTTTCGGCGTCGCGCATGAAGACCGGTGCGAACGGCGCGGTTTTCGGATTGTAGATCAGCGCGACGCGCGAAACCTGCGGCGCCACGGTCCTGAGCAGCTCCAGCCATTTGCCGCTGACGCCGGACTCGAAATTCGTGAAGCCGGTCATGTTGCCGCCCGGCCGCGACATGCTTTGCACCAGGCCCGATTCGATCGGCTCGGCGACGACCACGAACACGATCGGCGTCGTGGCGATTTCGCTTCGCACCGCGAGCGTCCCCGGCGTGGTGCGGGTCACGATCACTTCGGGCTTGAGTTCGGCAAGCTCCCGCGCCGCGGCCCGCATGCGGTCCGTCTCGAAACCGGGCCAGCGGTATTCGATCTTCAGGTTGCGGCCTTCGATCCAGCCGAGCGCGGCAAGGCCCTCGCGCAATGCAACCATCTCGGCCTGGCCCGCCGGGTCGCTCGCCGACAGGCCGATCAGGACGCCGATGCGGCGGATCGGACCGGGAGCTTGCGCGCGGATTGCGGACGGCGCCCACGGCGACGCGGCGAGCGAGGCTCCGAGCAGCGAGATGAACCGGCGGCGGCGCATCGGAGATGGCCCGTGCCCTGTTAAAGTGCCCTCATGGGCATTGTAGAGACGAGGGGCGTCGCCGAAAAGGCCGTCAGCCGGCGGTACCCGGTGCCGCCTGCACAACCTACTGCCGCTTGAACGTGTAGATCACGCGATTCATGTTGATCATCGCGGTGTCCGGGTCGCGAAAGTGGAACGTGTGCAGCGCCTTCAGGCATCGCACGTCCATGCCCGGAACGTCGCCGCGCGGGAAGCCGAGCCGCAACGCGGCCGCGGCCGGATTCGGCTCCGGAAGATTGCCCTGGAACAGCGCGTCGATCTCGATCGAGTTCGCCTCGTAGAGCACCTTGCTCTTGCAGTTGAACGGCTTGAACTTGGATGTCACCGAGCCGGGCGCAAACGTCACCTCGGTTTTCAGCATGCGCTTGCCTTCGGCGGCGAGGACCGCGTGATCCTCCGGCTTGCTCCACGGCGCAGGTGCGGCCTCGACGATCTGCCACTTGCCGATGATCGAAATATTGCTGGCGCGGGCGTCGGGAACGAACGGCATCAGTGTGCAGGCCGCGCCCGCAAGCGCCGCGTGGAGCAACCTCGAGTGTTTCATGCGGGAGTCCCATTCGAAAATTTTGCCGCGGCCCGCAGGCAGGCCGGACAGAGGCAGTCGCCCGCAGCGGGCTCCGGCATGGGCAGCCGGTAGCTCTCGTCCATGCACCAGCAGGCGTGGTCGGCACTGCCGCTGCCGCAGTCGAACGCCGTGCCGCAGCGTCCGCAGGTGAGGCGGCGCAAGGGCAGGCTTTGTGCGGCCGGCGCGGGTGTCATGGCGCTCCCGTCTGATGGCCGCGGCATCCTGCCTTGCCGGGGCGACTGCTTCAAGAATGGCTGATGTCGCGCCCGGGTTCTCGGAGGTCAAAATTGCGGCAAGGCGGCGGTCCACGGCAGATCGATGCCGCGTCGTGGCCGCGGCAGGGCAATATTTTTCATAGCCGCAAGGTATCGGCCGGAGCCATGGCGCAAGCCCAATCAATGCTTATGATTGAGTGCACGTCATTGCAGCGGAAGGGATATGTCGATGATCGATCTGTATTACTGGACCACGCCGAACGGACACAAGGTTACGATTTTCCTCGAAGAGGCCGGGCTGCCCTACAAGATCATCCCGATCAACATCGGCAAGGGCGAGCAGTTCAAGGCCGACTTCCTCGCGGTTTCGCCGAACAACCGGATCCCGGCCCTGGTCGATCACGATCCGCCCGGCGGCGGCAAGCCGATTTCCGTGTTCGAGTCGGGCGCGATGCTGGTCTATCTCGCCGAGAAGACCGGAAAGTTTCTGCCGAAGGAGCCGGCCAAGCGCGCCGACGTGATGCAGTGGCTGTTCTGGCAGATGGGCGGGCTCGGTCCGATGTCCGGCCAGAACAACCACTTCAGCAACTACGCGGTCGACAAGATTCAATATGCGATGGACCGCTATCGCAACGAGGTGAACCGGCTTTACGGCGTGATGAACAAGCGCCTCGCCGACCGCCCGTTCCTCGCCGGTGAATACTCCATCGCCGACATGGCCTCGTATCCGTGGGTGGTGCCGCACGAGCGGCAGGGCCAGACGATCGCCGACTTCCCGCATCTGAAGAAATGGCTCGACACCATCGCGGCGCGGCCCGCGGTCGTGAAGGCCTATGAGCACGTCGCGAAGGTCAATCCCGGCCACGGCGGCATCCGCACCGCGGAGGAGCGGGCGATCCTGTTCGGCCAGACCGCGGCCTCGATCGACAAGGCGGCGGCCGGCGCGCGGTAAGTGTTGGTTGTTGCGCCCTCTCCCCTTGTGGGAGAGGGCAGCGCCGAGCGGTCCGCAGACTCAATGGGTGAGGGGTGCTTAAACAAGCCCTCACCCATCCACGTTTGTTGAGAGGCCTGCGTTGCCCTCTCCCACAAGG
>CAWHLG010000008.1:0-1298710 GCA_963830015.1 uncultured Alphaproteobacteria bacterium | reverse complement strand
TTGCGTACAAAACCACGAACTTTGTTGGGGTGGGTGTCGGCGCGGAACAACAGGAATGTCTCCGGCACGTTCGGCCCTAGCGCTTTGGCGGTCGTGAGGTTCAACACGAGGTCGACTTAGATGCTGCTGCGCTCTCTCATTTCGAGGGTTACAAGCCTCGCCAATAACGTGGCCGGATAAAGTTGACCAACTATACTTTCGATGTTGCATAGGCTCCGCGCAATCGGATGCACGGGAACAATGTCGCCGAATCCCGTCGACGTCAGAGTGACAAAACTCAAATAAGACGACCGAGTTGGAAAGGGCTGGATTGTCTTCGAATGTTATTCCCTTGAACGCATCGGGAACCGACAAGCCGATCAATACGAATAGCGCCCCAAAGGCGACTGCGATGAGTAGATACAGCAGGATCGCACCGACTATCCGGTGATAGGTGACGCGGCCACGCCTGAATACAGCTTGGGCGACGACCGCTCCGAGCGTGATCGCAATGGCGAACCAGGCAGCTGCTAGTATGGAAATGTTATAGGGCCATGGAGGATAGAACAGGCGCATCAAGAGGACGACGATGTTAGCGGCAAAGCAGATCGACATCACGGCAACTGCCGCGGGATGGTCAGAAATAATTAGCATGCCAGCCATGATTGCTAACAGGGTGGCAACTACGAAGCCTTGAAACGCAAAGATGCCCATTGCCTGAAGCGGTGAAAATACAAACATTTCGAACGCAATAAATAGAGCCAGCAGCGTAAGCAGCTGGTCGGTATATTTATGCCGTAGTCGGCGTATCTCGATTATAATGTTCATAATTGGCTTCGGCGTTCCGAAATCGCAGCCAACGCCTATTGTCCTCGGCGTCCCTTAATATTTTGCTGCTGTCTGACCGCGCAGCGGTAAAAAGCTCCAAGGCCCCCTTTTGGGGTCAATCGCGTCGATTTCGGCCCATCCGATTGGGAGTCCTAAAACCCGCGCCCTGCAATTTCTCCAACCTGGAAGGGATCTGCTAGTGGTGCAAACCATACGCTTAGTCCGGCGGTAATGCCCATTCTCAGTGCGGTTTGATGCGCTCGCGCGGGTACCAAGCGTAAGATTCGCACCACTAGATCAAGCAACGTTCAATCCATTGCGCTCATCTTGCGTCGCTCACTCAGCAAGCGCTTGCGCTCCAACGTTGACCGGTTGGACCATCCTTGCGCCTTCTTCGTTGAAGATGAATGTACCCGCCGTGTTTCGATAAGAAGCAGCATTGTGCTGCAATCGCGAATAAAGCACGGCAACGCTGACGAACTGATCATGATGCAAACCGTCATGCGATGCGAGGCGCGAAATGTCGACGACCTGAACTTGGGCCTTGAGCGCCGCCTCCTGGACCACTGGGTTGTCGATGTCCAGAGCCCCGGCACGAGGGACCGCGCCGCTAAGCATACTTGAAAACCGAAGTGCACCATCGTCTTTGGAGACAAGCACTAGCAAGGGCGGCTTTAGCGGGCCAATTGTTTGTACTTGGGCGCGGAAAGTCCGTGCGTCTATGTCGGGCGCCGCCAACACGACACGTCCCAACCGTGCGATGACTTGACTTTTTCCTTCGATACGAAGTTGACGCAGCGCATCCGTTGTCAGCATGGCACCCATACTATGTGCCATCACGAGAATGTCTCCGACCGCGGGACTACTGGTCAACATCGTAAGTAAAGCCATCAGTTGGTCGCGCGAAGAGATCGCCGCTTCCTTGTCGGCTTCATAGGCGATGACCTGACCTTGTGATGGCCACGAGAACAGGACCGGTATGCCGTCGATTTTGGCGTCGGCCTGCAGTTGGGCCAGCCGGAACAAGGACTCCTGGAAGTTGTTGTTAAACCCGTGCACGAAAACAAAGACTTTGTGTTTCTTGCGCCGGGCGCTCGGAGCGACGGCATTGCGGAAATCGGCGTCGCTCATCACCGCCTGGTTCACAATAGCAAAGCTGCTTTGTAAATCGGGAGGATCGGCCGGCATTTCGATGTTGCCAGGCTTGTGGTTGGGCGGTACCGAAACGGAAAACTTTGCGAAATTCAGTGCTTTCGCACGGTTCGCGGTGAATACATTTTCCGACGGATTTGCGCGCTCGCGCGTGGTCGCCACGTAAATTTGCAAGGCTTTGACACCTGGCGGAGCTGCTATCGGGGTGAGTACCTCTGGTCCAGGCCGACTGGCGCAGTTGGGCAAAGCAATAGCAACAAGGACAATGAAAGCCCAACGGATACTGCCGCGTCCACAAAGACGGGGACAACTCAATGCGCCCATCAGACCCCCTACTCAGCACGGCGCGACACTACCGCAAATTGTCTTGGAATTGTTAACCGAGGCGCGCGTTCAGCAACAAGACGGCAATGATGCCGACCTTGTTCAAGGATTACGTGCTGTTCGCCCCCAACCGTCAACCGGACTAAACAACATACAACGGCAAGCGGCACGACGTTATTGAGCGGCCATTGCTTCGACTTTCCGAATAGCTTCCGCGCATCCAGTTGAAGCCGCTGATTTGTTCTCTATCAGACACGTAGCGATCCGACCTTGGCCCGGCAAAATCTTTCCGCACACGCCATTTATCTCAGCTTTGCATGCGATTACTGCGTCTTTCAGGGCGTCAGCCGAGGTTTGCACACTCGTCGAGGCATCCCCCAGTTCGAACGCACACTTAGCGCTTATCTTGTCCTCGTGAGCCTGCAAGCAGTAGATCATGCGCCCCTCTCCGGGCGTCACCGTACGGCAGTATTTCTTTATATCCCTAGCGCAGGACTTTTCCAGTTTTTCAATTCGAGCTGTCAGCTTTTCCAGAATTGATTTCCCGATATTTGTCTGCGCGTGTGCGGAGCCAACTGACAAGATGACCAGCATTGGCAACAATCCAAGTTTGGCCGAAAACCGCATGGTGATTTTCATCGAAGGTCCTCTGATGACTGGCGCCGAACCGAACGGCTCCGTCGAAAGTCGCCGCGCGATCGCGATGAAGGCTGAGGGATGCTGTCGCCCATAACTTCAACGTGCCAAGTAAAGCGTTAGACTCGAAACTCCAAGAGACAGATTGACACCAACCGTACCTTCGACTGAAAGCGGCTGAAGGGCGATAGAACGGTTGGACCCGCCAAACAGGACGTTGGCGCCAACGCCAACGCCAACGCCAATAGCGCCGCTTGCACCGACATAAGTGCCGGCAAGTTTTCCACGCATTGGGCCCGCCGTAGGCGCTAATACACCCCAAGCCATAACGCCGCCTGCGGTGATGCCGATATCGAGACCAAGTGTCCCCATGACACCGACATAGGCCTCAGGCGGGAAGGCCCCGTTCGGAACGAAGCGGCAGGCCATCCTCTGGCGGGATCCAATAATCAGGCCAATCGAGGGCGCCAACGTGCAGGTGAGCGTACCGGCACTGGTCGTTGGAGGGGTCTGGGCAACTGCCGGCGAAACGGACACTGCAGCGAGCGCAATGACCACCAGCGCAATGAGATGCTTGAGCATGATTTAACTTCTCGCTTTCTGGAATGATCCGGAAAGTAGGCCCTAGGCAGAATTAGGAGGCTCGCTGAACGGAAGAGCGCCGTCGTCGCGGACCATCACGGTGCTCGCGAAACGAACGGCGCTCCAAGTCTCAAGTCCTATCCCTTGGTGATAACCGGGGCTGGGGCCTTACCCTTGCCGACAAAGCAACCACCCAAGCTCAGTGCGGTAACGACCAACGCCAATGCCAGCGCAACTTTCTTCATAGAAACACCTCTTTTCCAACGGACCCTTTGTGGCTCGGTCAGGACGAAGTCTGCGAGTTGCTCAGTAGCCGAAGCCGCCCGGCCGCCAGTTCAGACCAAAAAGAACCACATCGACGTCGGACTTTGCACTGAACGAGACGCCAGCAGGAGTAGTGGCGCTGGTGCCGCCGAAGTCCGCGTGATTGTACTCCACAAACACCGACCAATTTGGCGCGAACTTATATTCGGAGCCAACGCCGAGCGTCCAGCCGGTGCGAGTTCTGCTGGTGCTTCCCACTTCCACGCCAGCGGGATCCCAAACTGTCAGAGAATTCTTCCGCCAGGCAGCGCCACCCTGGAAATAAAGCAACCAGTTCGGCTGCACCGCGAAACCGATGCGACCTGTGAGCAGATCCAGCCAATCGTTTTCAAGCCTGGCAGAGTAGCCGGCAAACGCGCCGCTCCCGATGGTGCCGCTCCGCTCCGCGTCCGCCCAGTCGAGCATGTTGCGAATGCCGAATACCCAGGCCCCGGTCTGCCAGTCGCATCCGATCTGGCCGCCACCAACGAAACGGGCACTGTCACTGGAACCGGAAACCGTGCCGGCCGATGTCGAGATATCTCCGCTACCCCACCCAGCGCCGGCATTGCCGCCGATGTAGCAGCCGGTCCAGGTACTGACCGGGGCGTATACCGCCGTCACTGGTGCTGGTGCTCTGCGCGGTAAATCGGCAGCGGATGCCGCTTGCCAAGCGCCCAAACCAAATATCGCCGCAATGGCAACGGCTGAAACATTACGCATTATCGTCTCTCCCAACTTGTTGATTTCTTTAACCCTGAACTGTTGGGAAGTTTGCTGCAATGCACGTCGGTCTTTCACCCCAGCCAATTACCGGTTTGAAGCGCATTTCTTCGCATCTGTTGCGGGACTGCATCAGTTGGGCCATTATTTGTTCTTGTTTTCTTCGCCGGTCCAACCGCGAGCCTCAATTTCCTCAAGCAGGCCCCACGAGTACGGATATACTTTCGCCGCTGCCATTCGGGGGCTGTATCTCGCTGATCATTTTCGATGGCGGCGCGCGCCGGATGCATCGTCGTATGCGTCCGGCGCGATTGCTATTGTCGATTGCAGTGACGTAGGAGAGCGTGATGCCAACTCGCGAATTAGCCCTGCCATAACTGCCACTCATCCAACTTACCGCGCAGTGTTTTGAATTGCGCTCATAAGGGTCTCGCCGCCCCGTTTTTTGCAGTAGTTTTCGACGGCTTTTTTGTTGTTCGCAAATCTCTGAAAATCGAATACGGGCTGGCTCCGCGATGCGCGGAAATAGCCGCTTATCCAAGAGGCAATAAATTCTCGCCGAACGGCGTCCGAGCTCGAATATTGCTTGCAGGTGATCAGGGACATGTCGATCTTGACCTGCCCCCCCGGGGCGGGCTGTGGAATGGAACGCTCCAGGGCGCCCATCACGGTTGCCTGAGGGGACGTGGTGCACCATTGCCTGACGCTGGCGACGTTCCTCGCAAAATCGTCGAGGCCCATCGTGGTGTAGCCCCACTTGTGATTGAACCAACCGCTCATCCATGCGGAAAAGATACGGGCCTGGGCTGGCGCCATGGCCACATAATCGGCACAGGTTATTCGCGACATGTCCAGTGTCACTTGAGCTTGGCTTGAGCCAGGCACCAAAGTCATTGCAACAGCCAAACAAAGAAGCACCTTACGCATCGCCATATCTCCATGGATTAGAGTTTTTACGACAGCAGCCGACCAATTGACCGCCGCCTCATCTTCAGTGCCCGCGTGCCTTATCGTCAAAACTGACCATGCGCTTGCGCGCGGCACCCAGTCTTGACACGGTTCGAACGTCTCCTCTCCCAAATCCGTGAAAGGTGTCGAGAGATGTTGATTTGCGAAACCTGGAATGTTTAGTAAGTAACGAAGCAGAAGCAACCAGTCAGGAAGTAGGAAATGACACTTGCTAAGAGTGACCTGTCGAAGTTGAACCGCATCATAGCTCTCGCTGAGACTTCTCATCGCCGTTTCCTCGAAAGCTAGGGAGAAAAATAGGCGCAGTCCTTCGCGCAACAAGGCAAACGGAAAGCGACGCCGACGTGCCGGCGGAGAACTTACCAAGTTTAGAAAGATGCTCAAGGCGCAACGTAAGAAGGGCGTGCCCGTGGCAGAGCTCGCCCGCAAGCACGGGGTCAGCACTGCTTACATTTACATGCTGCCTTAATGTGTGAGTGACCTTATGCATCGCTTGCGCTAGTGGCGTCGGGTGACTGCATTTTTAGCGACCCCAAAATTAGGAAGCCGATTGGCTCAGATGTCAGCGTGGGTCCGACTCGGATCCTAGGAGGATAGAATGCGAGAGTTATTTATCATCGCAATCACGATTTCTCTCAGTATGCCCTTTTTTGCTGGGTTGGCGCAGTCTGCAGATTCCTGTCCATCAGGCTTTCAAGTCATGTACGATATAAATAAAGCATTTTGCATTGCATCCTTTAACTTTAAAGAAGCGGCATGCCCATCCGCCTCGAAAGTATTCACCATGGATGGAAAGCACTTGTGCCTCCACAACCAAAGTCCAAGCGGAGAGGAAAAGGCGACGGTTTCCGGTGTCGAAAGCGAACCAGTCCCGGTTCCCCCTCGACTTAACCAGAATTGAGCAAGATTTTATCTTGTTATTGAGCGGACGTGGGGATGTCCCGTCCATTGTTGAACTCGGCGGGACGAGCGCTGCCTGTTGATGATGCTATGCGGCTTTCAGACCGTCCTCAAGTTTCTCCTTGGTCGTATGCTTGGCGTGATGCGCGGCTAGCGCGGCTCTGAGTATCGGCAGCTGCTTGTGCGCTTTGAGACGTCGGAAGCCCTTGGCGGCCTCCAGCATGCCGGCGGCGGTCCAGCGCAGCGCCATGGCTGCGTTTCGCCATCGCTTCACGTTGCGACAGACGCGACGCACTGTCCCCATCACGTTCTCGATTGAGTTGGTGCAGGCAAGCGAGCGTCGGAGCTGCGCTGGTAGACCGAGGCGGTTGACGGTCAGTATCTCGTCGAGCCCTTCGAGGATGCTCGCAGCAACGCCTGGCGCTTCTTGCTCGAGCCTGCGGGCGAGATTGCGCAACAGCCGCTCGGCCTTGTCGGCATCGTCGAACTGCCAGGCTTGTCGCAGCGCCTTGCGCGCGGAGGCATGCAGCCGTTTGGGCAGGCGATCGACCACATTGCGGGCTTTGTGAACCTGGCAGCGTTGGATCGGCGTGTGCCGACCAAAGGTCGAGCGGATCACCTTGGTCAGTGCCTTCGCGCCGTCGACGATGAACAATCGACAGATTGTGGGATCGACCCCACGTTCGATCAGATTGTCGATGAGAGCCTGCACGACAGTGGCATTCTCAGTAGCGCCTTCGATCAGGCCAAGCGGATGCTTATGGCCCTCGCTGTCGATACCGAGCGCGGCTACCAGGACCAGGTCGTTGCCGACGTGCAGGCCATCGATCTGGATGACCAGCAGGTCCAGCTTGGACAGGTCCGAAGCCATCCATTCGGCCATGCGCTCGGCAGATATGTGCTACGAACCGCCGCGAAGCCGCCGATTTTGACGTGCCGTCACCCATGACTGCCGGCAGATCGCCCTCGGGCAGCCGTACCGCGCGTTTAAGTTTGCGCGTCGATACGTTGATCAGCATCAGGTTCATCGCCCAGCGCCCAAGCCAATCCTCGGCCTGCGCCGCCCTCCAGGTCGGTAGCGCAACCTCATGGCCCTCGCTGCGCACCCGTAGCCGGCGAACAACAACCTTGCCGCCATGGAAGCCGAGCTTCCCCTTGGTCGCACCCCAGCGGTGGCCAACGCGTTCGCCACGGCTATGGCGTGGACCGGCCAGTTGCTGCTGGGTTCAGACCTCGATCGGCAGGGCAAGTATCTGATTTGATTGATGCCGGTGTAGATCGTGCCGATTCACATTCAGTGGGTAGCTTGGCAATTGTGAGCCTACCGCAATCAACAGCGAGTCCCACGTAGGTTGCCAATCGCGATCCGAATAAGCCATCTTTTCGGAATTGGATTCGGGGAAGAGAGCAGTTCGCAGCTCGCCCGGGACGCACTCGAAACCATCGACCCAGCAAGTCCTGACTTTGCGGGGGAACTTCCGCGGTTTGTTTGCGAATTTACGCCCGATGAGATTGGAACGCACCTGGCACAAATTGAGCGTGCGCAAAACGAAAAGGACGCTGTACGTTTTGGACGATGATGGTCCACTTCGTCAGAGTCCCGCCGCCGTCGCGGAGCGCGTCCGGCAGTTCATGCTGATCGAGGAATTACTGACCACGACCATGCTAGGTACTTCGTTACCGAATAGCGGATTGCGAAGTGCGAAGTGCTTCGGGATGAGGCGCGGGTCGCTACCATAATCGTGAACATTTTCCGGTGGGATCGTAAGGACGCGCCGTATGATGACCCTGGAACCCGTTCTCACTCCGCATGGTTTGCTAACCCTCAGACAAACGGAGGAAATGCCGCCGTTGGCGCCAGAGCTGGGCTTGCGGTTGGAGAAGGCATTTATACGGGGCTCCGGGCATGGACTGTTGTGGCTCGGCGCAGACGAAGTCGGGACGGCTCTGCCACCCGTGGTGTCGTATTGGCGAGAGCTCGGAGTGCGCTACGTGACCGCACTGTGCGCTCTTCCTGGAGTCGGAGACGGCCGTACCAAGCCGCTTGTGCCGATCCCCGCGGACGGCGAGTTGGACAGGATGGCAGCGGCCGTTCCACCCATGACCGGCGCGGAATACCTGACGGCAGCCGTCCTGGCCAATCTTTGGCGAGGCATGGATGCCGCTTTTAATGTCGAGCTGGCGCAAGCCAAGCTCTCGGTGCAGGAGTTCCTTAAGAGCCGTCATCCGGCCTGGCACTTGGTTGGGCGCGTTCATTTCAACCTCGCAGAGAACCGGAAGGACGAGGACGCCCCATTCGCGTTTCTTGCGACCTACACGACCCGACTTTCGGCTGAGGCTAAGGCCCAGCATCTGCCGCTCGGTAAGGCTTTGCAGGAGTATGCCGGTGCGAGGAACCGCGAACGTCTGCTGTCGCTGCTGATGCCCGTCCAGCGCGCCACCGAGAGTTGCCCTTGGTTGAAGACCATGGTCGATGCGGGCGAGATTTTTCATCCGCTGCGATGGAGCCCGCAACAAGCGCTGCAATTTCTGAAAGACGCTCCGGCACTGGAAGGCGCAGGCGTCGTCGTGCGGATGCCGGCGAGCTGGCGCATGAACCGCCCCGCACGCCCGCAGGTGAAGGCAACGATCGGGGGCAAGGCACCGTCACAGCTCGGGCTGGACGCGCTGCTCGACTTTCGCATGGACGTGACACTCGACGGCGAGATGCTGACGCAGCCTGAGATCAAGCGCTTGCTCGCGCAATCCGACGGGCTCGCATTCATCCGCGGCAAGTGGGTCGAAATCGACCATGAACGATTGAGCCGGACGCTCGATCAATTCGAGGCGATCGAGCGGCGGGCTGCCGCCGACGGATTGTCGTTCGGCGAAGCCATGCGCCTGCTGGCCGGAGCCGAAATTTCCGGGGGTATAGGCGCCGTCCAAGGTGACATTGACTGGAGCCAGACGGTCGCGGGGCCTTGGCTCGCACAGACGCTAGCCGAGTTGCGCCGGCCGGACGGTCTTTCGCGCGTTGATCCCGGACGATTGGTCCACGGTACTTTGCGGGCCTATCAGCACGCCGGCGTGCAATGGCTTCATCTGCTCGCCCGGCTGGGACTTGGCGCGTGTCTCGCCGACGACATGGGCCTCGGCAAGACCATCCAGGTGTTGTCGTTGCTGCTGGTGCTGAAAGAGCAGGGAACCGGTACACGCAAGCCGTCGCTTCTGGTGGCGCCGGCCTCATTGCTCGCCAATTGGGCGGCGGAAATTTCCCGGTTCGCGCCGAGCCTGAGAGCGGCGGTGATCCATCCATCGGCGCTGTCAGCGGAGAAACCGAATTTAACCGCCGCCACCGATCTCACGGGCGTCGATCTGGCGATCACGAGCTACGGGTTTCTGGCTCGCGCAGCGTGGCTGGGAGATGTGCCGTGGAATCTGGTCGTCATCGACGAGGCGCAAGCCATCAAAAATCCAGCCGCCAAGCAGACCAGGACGGTCAAGCAGCTCAAAGCCGACGCGCGCATTGCCCTGACCGGCACGCCGATCGAGAACCGCCTCGGCGATCTCTGGTCGATCTTCGATTTCATCAATCCGGGACTGTTGGGGTCTGCCAGGCAATTCTCCACCTTCGTCAAGCAGCTCGCAGAGCGGCCGCACAATCCCTACGGCCCGCTTCGCGAGTTGGTGCGTCCCTATATCCTGCGCCGCATGAAGACCGACAAGAGCATCATCGCTGACCTGCCCGACAAGACCGAAGTGAAGGCATTCTGTCTCTTGAGTCGGAAGCAGGCTGTGCTCTACCAGCAAGCGGTCGACGATCTCGCCGACCAACTCGAAGATGCGGACGGTATACAGCGTCGCGGCATCGTTCTCGCGTTTCTCATGCGGCTAAAGCAGATCTGCAATCATCCCTCGCAATGGCTGGGCGACAACGCATGGAGCGAAGAGGACAGCGGCAAGTTCGCGCGCCTGCGGGATATCGCCGAGGAGATTGCGGCACGGCAGGAGAAGGCGCTGATCTTCACCCAGTTCAAGGAGACAACGGCGCCGCTGGGGGCATTCCTGGGGTCCGTGTTCGGTCGGGCGGGTCTCGTGCTGCATGGCGAGACGGAGGTGAGCAAACGCAAGAATCTGGTGCGCCAGTTCCAGGAGGATGAAAGCGTCCCCTTCTTCGTGCTGTCGGTGAAAGCCGGCGGCGTCGGGCTCAATTTGACGGCAGCATCGCACGTCATCCATTTCGACCGGTGGTGGAATCCGGCTGTTGAAAACCAAGCCACGGATCGTGCATTTCGCATCGGACAGACCAAGAATGTTTTGGTGCACAAGTTCATTTGCCGCGGCACTGTCGAGGACAAGATCGACCGCATGATCGAGGCAAAGCAGCAACTCGCCGGGGATTTTCTCGCCAGCGAGGCAGATACCGTCCTGACCGAGATGGCGGATGACGATCTGCTGAAGCTCGTGACGCTCGATCTGGCGGCGGCGATGAAGGAAAGTTGAACGGTGGGCTATTTCGGGTTCGAGTGGGGAGATTACGTGTCGGTCGCCGAGAAACGTCGGCGGGCCGAGAAGAAGGTCGCCGAGTTGAAGAAGCAGGGACTATCAATTGCGCCGGTGAATATCGAGGGACGCAAGATCGCCAAGAGCTTCTGGGGCCAGTCGTGGTGTCGCAACCTGGAACGATATAGCGACTTCGAGAGCCGCCTGCCGCGTGGCCGATCCTATGTCCGTAACGGCGCTGTCATCGACTTGCAGATCGCCAAGGGCGAGATCGCGGCGATGGTCAGCGGTTCCGAATTTTACCAAATCAAGATCACCATTTCGCCGGTTGCGGCCAAGCGCTGGCGAGCGATCTGCCGGGATTGCGCGGGGACGATCGGTTCATTGGTCGAGCTCCTGCAAGGTCGCCTGGCCAAAGGCGTCATGGATCGGGTCTGCCGGGAAGGAGAGGGCTTGTTTCCGGCGCCGAGCGAAATCAAGCTCTCGTGCAGTTGTCCGGACTGGGCGGGGATGTGCAAACACGTCGCGGCGGCGCTCTATGGCGTCGGCGCGAGGCTCGACGAAAAGCCCCAATTGCTGTTCGTGCTGCGGGGCGTTGATGAAAGCGAATTGCTTGCCAGAGCCGGCCAGGATCGGCCTCTGAAAAGAATAGTGCCCAGCACGGCGAAGGTGCTCGACGACAGCGATGTCGCGGCCTTGTTTGGGCTGGAGATGGCCGAAACCACCAAGTTCGATACTCCCAACCTCGCTGCCCCGAAGCGGAGGGCAAGCAAAACGCCTGTCGTGAAGAAGACTGCGGTGGCAAAGATAAGCAACCCACCTCGCGAAACGCGGACCAAGTCCGAGCCTAAATGGGCAACCGTAGCCAACGCCCGAAAAGGGCGCGCGCAGCGGCGGCGGCCTCAGCGTTCTGCATGACGGTATCATGTCAGCTTGGACACGAAGCGGAAGTGGTGCTTCGAGCCATTTAGAATTAGATAGAAATTTCAATAACATACGTGTTCGCAGTTTTGTTCTGACTGGCGCGCCCGAAGAGATTCGAACTCTTGTCTATTGAATTCGCCTTTATACTATAACGGCTGTTTCTGCGGGTCAATGAAGTAACCACCGCGGAACCACGCGACGTAAGGTGTACCGATGCCCAAACCCAGACGTCATATTGATTATGTAACTCATCACCACGGTCTCGTTCCACACTTTGAGTTGAGCCCGGAGCTGCAAGCATCAGTGAAGCAACAATACGGTAAACCGATTCCCCAGAGATGCATGGGACGAAATACTCCAGGTCACTGACCATTACATTTTTCATGAATGGATTCGACAGCAGGCCGTCAGGATACAGAAAATTGAAAAGCCCCTCATAAGGCTGCAGGCAATTTCCCGTGGGGTGCGAAACATGATCACCAACAGCACGCCCGACTTCACACCGGACGGTGATCCCTTAAAAGTTGATTTGTTTTCGAACGGGCTTCCGAACGCAAGTCCGGCTAACCCGTTTCCGTGTTACCTTTATCTGCTTGATTGGATTATTAAATACACCAGTAGGATTTCAAGAATTACATAGTAAGCGGTGTTTTGCCCCCATCTTGCGGCGCACGGCGTAGGCGGGAAGATGCGAGCCCTTTTGACGAGATGGGTTCGCATACATGGTCGACCATATAGTTGACGCTTCGGCGCCTCGCGGGCGGGTCGCGATTCGCAGTGGCGTTGGCCGCCGGCGGCGCTGGAGCGACGCGGAGAAGGGGCGGATCGTTGCGGAGTTGCTTGCGGCGGGCGCGGTGGTGTCGGAGGTCGCGCGCCGGCACGAGATCAGTCCGCAGCATCTATTTGCCTGGCGCAAGGCGGCGCGGGCCGGCCAGTTGACGCTGCCTGCCGACGGGGCGGCCATGTTCGTGCCGGTGATGCTGGCGGCGCGAGAGCCGGTCGCGGCGCAGCCATTGGCGCCATCGATCACGATCGAGACGGCCGGGGTGGTGGTGCGCGCCGAGTGCGGCGTGGATGTCGACTGGCTGGCTGCTGTGCTGCGCGTGGTGAAGACGCTGTCATGATCATCCCGTCGGGCGCTGTGCGGGTGCTGGTGGCGACCCGGCCGGTCGATTTTCGCAAGGGCATGGATGGCCTCGCCGCGCTGGTGCAGGAGAGCCTGGGCAGCGATCCCTACAGCGGGGTGATTTACGTCTTCCGGGCCAAGCGCGCCGATCGCGTGAAGCTGCTGCTGTGGGACGGCAGCGGGCTGGTGCTGGTCGCCAAGCGGCTGGAGAAGAGCTCGTTTCGCTGGCCGCGGATCGCAGACGGCGTGATGCGTCTGACCTCCTCGCAACTCGCGGCGTTGCTCGACGGTCTCGACTGGACGCGGGTTCGCGCGGTGCGCGTGCCCGCGCCGCAGGCGACGCTTTGATCGAGCGACACAGTGACTCAGATCTGTGCTGCGACACGAATGCCATGATGTGGTTCACTTCGCCCGTGATGACGGCTCCTGATTCTCTCCCCACCGATGCCGATGCGCTGCGCGCCCTGCTGCTGGCCGAGCGGGCGCGCCACGGCGAGGAGCGCGAGCGGTGGATGGCGATCATCGCCGCGCTGCAGCGCCATCGCTTCGGGCGGCGCTCCGAGCGGCTTGATCCCGATCAGCTGGCGCTGACGCTGGAGGACGTGGAGCAGATGCTTGCGGCGGCCGACGCCGCGGCGGAGAAGGACGACACGCCGCCCGTGAAGCCGGCCGCAGCGCGCAAGCGGCAGATCAATCGCGGCGCGTTGCCGCTGCATCTACCGCGCGAGGAGATCGTGATCGACGTCGCGGACAAGACCTGTGCCTGCTGTGGCGGTCTCAAGCATCGCATCGGCGAGGATGTCGCGGAGCGGCTCGACGTGATCCCGGCACAGTTCAAGGTGATCGTGACGCGCCGCCCCAAATATGCCTGTGCAGCTTGCGCCGGCGAGGTGGTGCAGGCGGGCGCGCCGGAGCGGCTGATCGAGAACGGCATTCCGACCGAGGCATTGGTCGCGCATGTGCTGGTGGCCAAATATGCCGATCACACGCCGCTCTACCGCCAGGCGCAAATCTACGCCCGCCAAGGCATCACGCTCGATCGCTCCACCCTGGCCGATTGGGTCGGCCGCGCCGCCTTCGCGCTGCGGCCGGTGCACGCGCGGCTGCTGGAGCAGCTCAAGCAATCGACCAAGCTGTTCGCCGACGAGACCACCGCGCCGGTGCTCGATCCCGGACGCGGGCGCGTCAAGAAGGGCCAGCTGTGGGCCTATGCACGCGACGAGCGGCCCTGGGCCGGCCACGCTCCGCCGGGCGTTGCCTATGTCTATGCACCCGACCGCAAGCATGCGCGGCCGGCCCGGCATCTCGAAGGCTTCCGCGGCACGCTGCAGGTCGACGGCTACGGCGCCTATAACGACCTCGCCGAACCCGGCGACGTCGTACTCGCCTTCTGCTGGAGCCATGTGCGGCGGCAATTCTACGACATCCAGGCGAAGACGCCGGCACCGATCGCCACCGAGGCGCTGGTCCGCATCGCTCCGCTCTATGCCATCGAAGCCGACATTCGCGGCCTGTCCGCCGACGAACGCCGCCAGGCGCGGCAGCGGCGCAGCAAGTCGCTCGTCGATGCTTTGCGTCTGTGGCTGGAAGCCCAGCTCGCCGCCGTCTCCGGCAAGTCGACCATCGCCGGGGCGATCCGCTACGCGCTCTCGCGCTGGGACGGGCTCGCCCGCTTCCTCGACGACGGCCGCATCGAGATCGACTCCAATGTCGTCGAGCGCTCGATCCGCCCGATCGCGCTCGGCCGCAAGAACCATCTCTTCGCCGGCTCCGACGGCGGCGGCGAGCATTGGGCGGTCATTGCCTCGCTCATCGAAACTTGCAAGATGAACGGCCTCGATCCGCAAGCCTATCTGCGCGACGTGCTCGCAAAGATCGTCGCCCGCCATCCGATGAGCCGCATCGACGAGCTGCTGCCATTCGCCTATCTGCCGGCAGCCGATAAGGCTGCGGCCTGAAAACATCGCTTACGAAAGATTTGGTGAACGACTAGGGCCTGTCTTCAGTTGAGGAGGATGATGGCGCAGGCGAGCTGGACGCCGGCGAGGAAATTTGTGGCGAGTTTGTCATAGCGGGTGGCGATGGCACGAAAGTGCTTGAGTTTGTTGAAGAAGCGCTCGACGAGGTTGCGCTCGCAATAGAGCACGAAATCACAACTGCGCGGCACCTTGCGGTTGGCCTTGGGCGGAATCACCGGCGCGATGTCGCGCCGTTCGAGTGCGTCAATGAAGGGGTCGGCGTCGAAGGCCTTGTCGCCAAGCACCGCCCCTGGATCGACATATTCCAGCAGCGGATCCGCGCAAGTCAGATCGTGCGCTTGTCCGGGCGTGAGCATCACCTGGACGGGATTGCCGAGCGCATCGACCAGGGCGTGGATTTTGGTGGTCAGCCCGCCGCGCGAGCGGCCGATCGCCTGTTCGCCGTTTTTTTTCGTGCGCCGGCGCTGTGCTGGTGAGCGCGCACGATGGTGGCGTCGATCATCATGTATTCGTTATCATGGTCGCTCGCCAGCAGCTTGAAAATGCGCTCGAAAACTCCGCTCTTCGCCCACCGATTGAAGCGCTGATAGACAATCTTCCAGTCGCCGAACGCTCGGGCAAATCCCACGGGATACCAGCTCGGTATCGGTACAGGATTGCTTCGATGAACAGCCGATTGTCAGCCGCCGTGCCTCCTACATGGCCTTCGCGGCCGGGTAGAAAATCCTTGATCCGGCCCCACTGGTCGTCGCGTAATGCATAGCGTCGCATCGGTCGGCCCTCCTCAAGCCGACCGCCCATGAGGTCACAGAAAAACTGATTTGGGAATCCCGTTGCCCTCTACGGGGCTAAATCCGTCCTCACGGACTAACTGAAGACAGGCCCTAGAACCGATGTGAGGACCAGAGACGGGGGCATCTCCTTCAGGGAGGCGTACCTCTAAACCCACGCATATCCTATGCCGTTCGTCTGATACTACGCTGCGCCCGTCGGCGGTTACCGATGAAAACGGGTCAAGAGCAGAAAGACCCCCCTATATGTCTTGTCGCCAAAAATTCCCGGCCAGTATTTTTATTCGACGCTGTAATACTATACGCGTGCACCGTAATACAAGCCTAGACCCTGTGGTCTGCGTCCGTATTGGGATAAATACGCTTGCAGGATCCTGCAAAATATCTTCAGAGCCGCGCTGCGCTATTTATGCCGAGCTCCTCTCACATCGTACCCGCATGTTACATCGCATTAGTACACGCATACTTGCGTCGTTCACGTGTATCGTCAACGCACCGGAGAGATTGAGACTTTCGCGAACGCAAGTCGATAGTGCCGCGCATTCAAGAAAGCCAATTCTCTAGGCAGGCACCTAGAGAAAACAGACCCCTATAAGACCGGTCCACCCCTTTGCAGGTTCTTGCAAAGCCGTATAAGCGAAATAATTTCTGTTGTTACGAGAACAAACTTATAGGCCAGAAAAGCCGCCGCGCCATCGATTTCCGAGGCCGCGCGTGCTAACGATCCATATAGACCTAAGAATAACAATATCTCTAGACTGTCTAAACGCCCATACGTGGCTGGTTTGCAAGTTCCTGCAAAAAGCTCGGGTCCGCCGCTTCGCGGCGTCCCGGAATGACCGCGGAGGGTTTTTTACCAACCTGCTGGAGCGCATCCTGGTTCGTCTTACGGGATGCGCTCCAGCACCCGCGCGCCGATCAGCCTTCCATGCGGCGTCGGACGATCTGCGGCCGGTGCAGGTTCAGATGCGAGATGATCGTTTCCGCATCGGCATCGGCGATGTCGAAATCCCTCAGCGTGAGCCTGAACAGATCGATCATCTCGTCGTATGCCGCGTCATCGATATCCAGATGGGCATGCGCCTGGCGCAGCATGGCGTCGGTATAGCTCGCAGGTCCACCCATGACCGACGAGATGAACTTGGCCTGATGCTCGACCAGACGCTGCATGTCGGTGTGCGCAAAGAACCGGGTCAGGCTGCCGGAAGCGAGCACACGGTCGTAGAAGCTCAGCACGAAGCGCGAGACGAAAGCGAGGCCGCCGTACCGCGTAAACATCGTGTCGGGGGTCGGTGCGTGCACCATCAATTCTCGACTGTCGTTGAAAGCAAGAGCGGAAATTCCTCGCAGTTTCTATGTCGTCGGATTGCGATGACCGGTTCACGCAGGCGGTTGAGCCGATGAACCTGTCGGAGGATCGGTTGGCGCCAGGAAACCGGCGCCGCTATGGGTCGACGACAGCAGACGCCCTCCAGCGTCAGAGAACCTCGATCCTGGCGCTCAAGCCAGCTGCGCATTTTCCACGCCAAATACCACGCATTTCCAACGCCGAATACCACGCTTTTCCGGAACCTCCGGCCGCGTCCCGCTGACCAATGGTCCGGACGAGATCACTCGTCGCGGTGCCGCATTTCCGCGCACCAGGCAGACCAAGGAGGCTCCAATGCCCATCATCAAAAAAGGCACCAAAGGCAACGACACCCTGGAAGGCACCGAGGGCCAGGACTACCTCTACGGATACCTCGGCATGGACGTGCTGATCGGGGGAGGGGGAAATGACCACCTCGATGGCGGCGCCAGTGGCGACACCATGATCGGCGGCCTCGGCGACGACCATTACTACGTCGACAATTGGGTTGATAACGTGATCGAGAACGCCGGCGAGGGCACCGATTGGGTGCACTCGACGATGACCAACTATACGTTGCACGCCAACGTCGAAAACCTGAAGCTCGAAAAAGCCGGCGCCAGCAACGCCACCGGCAACGATCTCGACAACATCATCTACGGCAATGCCTATAGCAACATCATCGTCGGCGGTGGCGGCGACGACACCATCTACGGCGAGCAGGGCGGCTTCGGGTTTCTCGCCGACACCATGATCGGCGGCACCGGCGATGATGAGTATTACGTCAACATGGCCAGCGACGTGGTAACCGAAGCCGCCGGCGAGGGCATCGACAAGGTCTATTTCACGGGAAGCACCAGCTATGTGCTGAGTGCCAACGTGGAGAACCTGGATATGTCGGGTGCGGTCGGCGCCGTCAATGGCACCGGCAATGACCTGGACAACCTCATCCTCGGAAATGACGACGTCAACACGCTCATCGGCGGCGGCGGCGACGACGAGCTCCGGGGCAAGGGCGGCGCCGACACCATGATCGGCGGCTTCGGCGATGACGAGTATTACGTCAGAGACCCCGGCGATGTGGTGACCGAGCTCGCCGACCAGGGCATCGACCACGTCTGGACGTCCGTCAACTACACGCTCACAGCTCACGTGGAGCGTCTTACCCTTGATTACACCGCTGGCGCAATCAACGGCACCGGCAATGACCTGGACAACCACCTATGGGGCAACGCCGACAGCAACGTGCTCACCGGGGGCGGCGGCGACGATACGATCAGTGGCGGTGACGGCGCCGACACCATGATCGGCGGAATCGGCGATGATCAATACTACGTCCGGGATGCCAGCGACGTGATCATCGAGAATGCCGACGAGGGCGCCGATCAGGTCAGCGCCTGGTTCAGCTATACGCTCGGCGACCATGTGGAGGGTCTTTACCTTATCGACGACGCCGATGCGATCAACGCCACCGGCAACGGTCTCGACAACGAGATCTGGGGCAACCTCAACGCGAACATCCTCGACGGCGGTACCGGCGCCGACATCATGCGCGGCGGAGGCGGGAGCGACCAGTACTGGGTCGACAATGTCGGCGATCAGACGATTGATACCAACCTTCCCGGCCTCGACTGGGTCTTCTCGAGCGTCGACCACACGATCGGCATCTGCATCGAAAAGCTGACCTTGCTCGACGGTGCGGGCGCAATCAATGGCTTCGGCAACGGCTTCGACAACGAAATCTACGGCAATGACAGTGCCAATGTGCTCGACGGCGGGCGGGGCTCCGACACGGTGCTGGGCGCCGGCGGCAACGACACGCTGCGCTTCTGGAGCTACCCGAATGACGGAAGCTTCGACCACCTCGACGGCGGCGATGGGGCCGACACCGCGGACTTTTCGATGTTCGATTTCGCGGTGTGGCTCGAGCTCGGTTTCGGCGGGATCGAGGCATGGACGAAGTTGACGCAGGAGGCGACGGTGGATGGCGGCCCCTGGACGTCGATCGCCGATCTCGACAACATCGAGAACCTGGTCGGCACGTTCTGGCATGATACGCTGCGCGGCGACGATGGTGCCAACCGCATCGAAGGCATGTTCGGCAACGACGTGCTGACCGGCAATGGCGGGCAGGATACCTTCGTGTTCAATACCGTGCTCACCGCCGGCAATGTCGATCAGGTCACCGACTTCAGCGTGGCGGACGACAGCTTCCATCTCGACAACGCGGAGTGGATGTTCTCCGGGCTGGCGGATGGCGCGCTCGCGGCGGCTCAGTTCCACGTGGGCGCCACGGCGGCCGATGCCGACGATCGCATCATCTACAATTCCGCCAATGGCGCGCTCTTCTATGACTACGATGGAAGCGGCGGGGGCGTCTCCATCCAGTTCGCCCAGGTCAGCGCGGGCCTCGCGATCAGTCACGACGACTTTCTCGTCGTCTGAGACGGCTCGATCGGACGCGGGTCAAAGCCAGATGATGCAGCCCGTGCGCCGGCCTTGGCGCATGGGCTGCACACCAAGCCGCGTATCCGGCAAATGAGAGCCCATTGACTATTTGTTCTTGTTTTGTTCACATGTACGGGATGCTCAATCTCAATGTCGCGCGAACAGTCCGGCAATGGAAACAACAGCCACCACCCTCCATGCCGACCTCGACGCCTTTTACGCATCCGTCGAGCAGCTGCTCGATCCTTCCCTCCGCGGCAAGCCGATCGCGGTCGGCGGCGGCGTCGTGCTCGCGGCGTCGTACGAGGCCAAGGCGTTCGGCGTCGGCGGCGGCATGTCGGGATGGCGGGCGCGCGAGCTTTGTCCGCACCTGATCTTTGTCGACGGCCATTTCAAGGAGTACCAGCGGCTGGGCGATGCCGCGATCGGCATGCTCGGTGATTTCACGCCGCTGGTCGAGCGCATTTCGATCGACGAGGCCTTCGCCGACGTGGCGGGCTGCACGCGACTGTTCGGCTCGCCGGCCGAGATCGCCATCGCGGTCCGGCGCCGCGTGCGCACCGAGCTTGGCCTGCCGATTTCGGTCGGCGTCGCGCGCACCAAGCACCTGGCCAAGATCGCCTCGCAGGTGGCCAAGCCCGACGGGCTGGTGGTGGTCGACCCCGACAAGGAGCTCGCGTTTCTGCACGACCTGCCCGTCGAGCTGATGTGGGGCGTGGGTCCCGCCACCAAGGCGCGGCTCGCCGAAATCGATGTCCGCACCATCGGGCAGCTGGCGCGGGCGCCGGGATGGTCGCTCGAGCGGCTGCTCGGCCGCGCGGCCCGCGACAAGCTCACCGCACTGGCGTGGAATCGCGATCCGCGCGAGATCGTCACGCACCGTCGCGGGCAATCGGCCGGCGCCCAGTCGGCGCTCGGCAAAAAGCCTGCCGGCGAGGACGTGTTCCGGCCTGCGCTGCTTCATCTGGCCGACCGGGTCGCCACCCGGCTGCGGGCGAGCGGTCGGCCCGGGCGGACCGTGACCGTCCGCGTTCGCTTCGCCGACCTCCGGGCGGTCACCCGCTCGGTGACCCTCGATGCTCCGATTGCGGCCACAGCGATCCTCGCCGAGATCGCCGAGGAGCTGGTGCGCCGGGCGCTCGCGGATCATCCCGCAGAGAAGACCATCTCGCTGCTGGCGATCTCCGTGTCGCACCTCGAAACCTCTTGGGACATGCAGCTCGAGCTGCCGCTCGGGCTCGCCGATGAAAAGCGCCGCCCCGGCGCGAGGCGTGGTGCGGCGCGCTGGACCGCCGACCGCGCCATCGACAAGATCCGCGATCGCTTCGGATGGGAGGCGGTCGGCTATGGGCCTGTCGCGCTGGGCCTGTCCCATTCCGTCCCCGACGCGTTTCGCGAGCTCGCGGAAAAGGACCTCCAGTAGGGTGTCGAAAATCTCCCGCGGTCATTCCGGGGCGCGAGCGTGGCGAGCGAACCCGGAATCCAGAACATCGGGACTGCCGGCGTTTCTGGATTCCGGGTTCGCGCCCATAGCGCGTCGAAGATGCGCGTAAACGCGCTTAGGGGCGCGCGCCGGAATGACGGCTCGTTCAAACCGCCACGCCATCGACCGCGCGGCGGATCACCCGCTGCACCTCCGCATTCGACAGGAACAGATCGTGGTTGACGATGCCCCAGCCGGCCTGGGACGCGTCGATCACGCGCACGCCGAGCCGCTCGATCGCATCCTTCTCGGCGGCGCCGACCCGTGTCATCCCGCCGGCCAGCCGCCCCGACAGCCCGAGCGCCAGGTCGTTGGTCGCCGCGATGACGGTGATCTTGCGCCCGAGCGAACCGATGCGGTTGATCGCCGACGAGAACACGTCCATGTCGATGTCCGGCGCGGCGAACACGATGGCACCGACTCTTTGCGTCACCGCGTCGCCGTATCGCGCATGGAGCTGGCGCAGGCTTTCGAGCGTCAGCATGGTTCCCATGCTGTGCGCGACGATGTGGACGCGGCCTGCGCCCGGGTTCGCCACGGCGGCATGCAGCACGCGCTCGAAGCCGTCGCGCGACCACATCGCGCTGTCGCGGTCATAGGCGTAGTCGAACAGCCCCGCCTTGGACGGCCAGGAGAACACCATGGTCTGGCCGCGGAACTTGATGCCGTCGGAGAGGGTTGCGGCATCGAGCGCTGCGGTCTCGAACGTCTGCTTGAAGCCGTGCACGTAGATCAGGACGTCCTGTCCGCCGCCGCTCTGCGCGAGAAGCTCGCTGACCTCGGCCGAAACCGGCTCGACTCCGCCCAGACGCCAGTTGGCGAGGCCAGCAGCGGCAAGCGAGAAACGGCTGGTGTCGTCCGGCGGCACGAGCTTTGCGCGAGCGACCGTCATCGCCGAAGCCCGCTCCGGCCCGAACCACGGCCTGGCGCGCCCGCCGTTGACGCGCTTGCGCGTGGTGGTCACGAGCAGTGTCGGGTCCGCCGAGAGCGACGAGGCGTCGAAGCGCGCGCCGCTCGCGGCGAGGCCCGCGCATCCGCCGAGCGCGAGCGCGCCGGCCAGCGACCCAAGCCCGCCCAGCAGCGCGCGGCGGGACGCAAGCACATCGTGTTTCAGAAAGTGCCGGACGACCACGCAGGACCCCCAGAAACGCAGCCCGTCGAAGTCCCGCCCCGGCAGGTTCCCTGAACGATGATGGCGGCGGGAAGAGGGCCGCAATGTGCAGAAGAAGGAGCGGGGAAGGAGCGAGCGCGGCGCGACGTTGGCGATCGCATGAACGATGCCCGCCGTACCCCGCGCGGCCGGGGCTATCGCATGCGGCGCACCTCCCGGGTTGCAGAAAGTGCGATAGCCCTGTTCGCCAGGGGAGGGTGGCCGCCACCGGCGGGACGATCCGCGCGCCGGCGATCCGCTACTGCGTGCCCTGCAGGTTGAGCTTCCGCAGCAGCGATCCCCACTTCTCGCGCTCGGAGCCGATGAACTTCCGGATCTCCTCGAGCGACGGCGTGCCGACGGGCAGCAGGCCTATCGTAGTGATTTTCTTCTGCATCTCGGGTTCGGACATGATGTCGTTCATGTCCTTGTTCAGCCGCAGCACGATGTCCTTCGGCGTGGCGCCCGGCGCGAACAGCATGTGCCAGGACACCACTTCGAAGTCTGGGACGCCCGCGGCTTCCGCGAAGGTCGGCACATCCGGCAGGTTCGGCACGCGCGTCGCGGCCGACACCGCCAGGACCCGCAGCTTGCCGTCGCGGATCAGCGGCAGCGTCGCGCCGGCCTCCGCAAAGCTCATGTGGACATGGCCCGCCACGATGTCCGCCAGCTGCTGCCCGGTGTTGCGGTAGGGCACGTGGGTCATGTTGAGGCCGAAGCGCTGCTTCATGTATTCGCCGGCCAGATGCAGCCCGGTGCCGATGCCAGTCGAAGCGAAGGTCACCGGCGTCTGCGTCTCCTTGGCGTACTTGATCAGCTCGGGCACCGACTTCACCGGCAGGTCGTTGTTCACCACCAGGATGAACGGCGATTTGACGTAGTACGAGATCGGCGTGAAGTCCTTCTGGGCGTCGTAGGTGACGCTCTTGTAGAGCACAGGGTTGATCGCCATCACGGTGCTGGTCGAAACCAGGAGCGTATGCCCATCGGGCGGCGACGTGGCGACGTAGGATGCCGCCAGCATCAGCGCCGCGCCCGGCTTGTTTTCGATGACCGCGGGCTTGCCGAGCTTCCCGGCGAGCTTTTCGGCGTAGAGCCGCACCAGCACGTCCATTCCGGTGCCCGCAGCCAGCGGCACGACGATCGTCACCGGTCGCGATGGATAGGCCTGGGCGTTCGCCCGTTCCGGCATGGACGGCGACACCAGCGCAAGCGCCATCGCCGCGCCTGCCAGCGTTTTGCGAATCATGATTCCCCCCAACCCCCGACGTGACCCATGATGCGTCCGCGGTCCGCAGACTGTATCAAACCGCCGTCCCTCCACAATGTTGCGAATGCCGCAGCCGGGCACACGAAGCGGCGCAATTTGCCTCGGTTGCCGGGTTCCGCGATGTAATTCGTATGCACGTGGCAGCCGCGGGAGACATATATATTTAAGGGCCGGGAAGGAGCACATGCCACGAACTTCGAATCCTGATCGCCGCACCGTGCTGGCCGGCTTCGCCGCCTCGGCCGCCGCCCTCGGCCTGCCGTCGCATGCACTCGCCCAGGCCGGCGCGCCCATCACCCGGAAGATTCCGTCGAGCGGCGAGGCCATTCCGGTGGTCGGCCTCGGCACCTGGATCACGTTCAATGTCGGTAACGATCCCGTCGCGCGCGATGCCTGCGCCGAGGTGATGCGCGCTTTCTTCGCCGCGGGCGGCCGCATGATCAACTCTTCGCCGATGTACGGCTCGTCGCAGGACACGATCGGTCACGGCCTGCGCAAGCTTAGGCACCCCGATGCGCTGTTCTCGGCCGACAAGGTCTGGATCTCGTCCGGTGCGCGCGGGCCTGCGCAGATCGAGACGTCGCGCACCCGCTGGGGCGTGCCGCGCTTCGACCTGCTTCAGGTCCACAACCTCTTGTCCTGGGAGGAGCATCTGCCGGCGCTGCTGCGCATGAAGGCCGAGGGCCGCGTGCGCACCGTCGGCATCACCACGTCGGAAGGGCGCCGCCATCGCGACATCGAACGCATCATGGCGAAGGAGCCGATCGATTTCGTGCAGGTGACGTACAACGTGCTCGACCGCGAGGTGGAGGCGCGCATCCTGCCGCTGGCGCGCGAGCGCGGCATCGGCGTGATCGTCAACCGGCCGTTCCGCGAGGGCGCGCTGGTCCGGCACGTCGCGCGCCATCGCCTGCCGGCCTGGGCCGCGGAGATCGGCTGCACCAGCTGGGCGCAGTTCCTGCTCAAGTTCGTCGTCGCGCATCCGGACGTGACCTGCGCGATTCCCGCAACCGGCAATGTCGCGCACGTGCAGGAGAACATGGGCGTCGCGCGCGGCATCGTGCCGGACGCTGCGATGCGCGCCCGCATGGCGGAACATGTCGGGGCGCTGTGATGTCGGAATGGTGGACCTACCGCCTGTCCGACCTCCTGATGTTTTCGCCGCGCACCTACCACCGGCTGTTCGAACTCATGAACGCCGAAATCTGGCCGATGCAGGTCGTCACGATCGCGGCGGGGCTTGCGGTGCTTGGGCTGGCAATCCTCAAGTCAACCAGGCGCGCTGCACACGGCCGTGTCGTCGCGGCGGTGCTGGCTGCGGCGTGGATCGTCGTGGCCTGGGCCTATCACTTCGAGCGCTACGCGGCCATCAACACCGGCGCGCCGTATTACGCGGCGGGGTTCGCGCTCGAGGCCGTGCTGCTGGCGTGGTTCGTGATGCGCCGCGACGGCCTTCGTTTCGACCCGCTGCCCGCGCCGGTCCGGTGGATCGGCCTGAGCCTGCTCGCCGCCGGCGTGGTGCTCTATCCGCTGCTGGCCCCGTTCACAGGCCGCCCCTGGACGCAGGCCGAGATCTTCGGCGTCGCGCCCGACCCGACCGCGGTTGCGACCATCGGAGCGCTTCTGCTGGCGAGCGGCCACATCGCCTGGCTGCTCGCGCTGCCGCTCCTGTGGTGCGCGATCAGCGCGTTGACGCTGTGGACGATGGAAGTGCCTGACGCTGCCGTCCCGGCTTCCGCCTTCGTGCTCGGAGCAGCCATGGCGATCCGGCGATGGGGAGCGTCCACAGCGGTTGCCCTGCCGACCACAGGGCCGACGGGTTGACAGGCATTAATTCCGTTCTATGTTCGTTCTCATCCTGCCTGTTGAGGGGCACCATCCGGGTGGTTGCCGCTGGGAGAGGCAGGAACGGTCAGCCTGCGGGTCCGACTAACCACCGGACTCCCGGGACGCCTCGGACCCCGCCCTACGGGCACTAGATGACCCGTGCGCAGGGAGCCTGCTGGACTACCGGGTGAACACGTCAGTAGCCCGGGAAGGAAAGCGCGGCCCGAGAGCGAGTGAGGCCAAGGCCTCGCGAACACCGTGGTGGAGCGCCGCAAGGCGCGCCGGTCCGCGTCATGGACCGGTAGTCCCTTCCGATGAAGGGACTGGCCCAACCGCAAGGCGGCCATGGGTGCGGCGTTCCGCACTAGCGCCTTGTGGCGCTCCGCTCCCCTCGCCGGAGGGGCAACAAGAAGAAACTTGGCAAAGCCCGGGCGCACCGCGCCGCGGCAGCGAGGCACTGCGTCCGCGGCAACGACCGCGCCGGCGCCGGATCGTCAGAAGGGGCGGCAAATGAGTTTTCTCGTCAGCCATGTGCTATCGGCCCTTCGATCCCGATCCGGAATTTCTCCGCGATCGGCCGGCCAGCGCCGTCAAGCGGTCGAGGAATTCGAGATGGATGCGGGTCGGCCGCCAGTCCTTGCGGACGGCGATGCCGTCGTTGCGCGAAAGCCGCGGCGAACGGTAAGGCAGCGCTTCGTAACCGGCGGTCTTGTCCGCTTCCACCTCGCGATACGAGATCAGCGACAGCCGGTCGCTCGCCCCGAGCAGTGCCCGGTAGATCCCGCTCGACGTGGTTTCGACGCTGACTTTGGGTTGCGATTTATGCCCCTTGAAAATCTGCTCGAAGGCGTGACGCCGCGGCGCGCCCGGTTGCGGCACGATCCAGTCGTAACGCGCGAGATCCGCGATGGTGATCCTGCGCAGAGCCCGGAGCGGATGATCGCTCCGCGCCACCACCGCATAGCGGTTGGAGAACAGAAACTTCTCCTCGACGTCGAACGCCCATGCCGGCCGCCGCAGCACGCCATAGACAATGTCGATGCCGCCGCTGCGAAGCCCGCCCAGCAGGTCGTCATAGTGCCCGTCGAGCACCTCCACCGATGCATCGGGGAATTTCGCCAGCAGCTCGTTGATGGCGGCCGAGAGCATGTGCACGTTGGCGTGCGGGATGTTGCCGACGACGATGCGCGACGCGAAGTGGCCGCGCTCGGCGGTGATCTCGTCCATGCCGTATTCGATCTCGCGCGCGGCCACCTTGAAGCGGCGCGCCAGCTCCGCGGCCGGCGGCGCGGTCGTGTAGCCCTGCGCGGTGCGCCGGTAGAGCGTGCGCCGCAGGATGCGCTCGAGCGTCCTCGCCGAGCGGTGCAGCGACGGCTCGGTAATGCCGATGCGCCGCGCCGCCTCGTCGAACGAGACGCTCTCCGAAATGGCGATCAGGCTTCGCACCTGCGCGTCGGTGATCTTGCGCTCGATGAGCGCGACGCCGCCGCGGTCGGCAAACGACGGGCCGACCACCGGCTCGCACAGCGCCTGCCTGATCTGCTCGGACATCCGTGTGGCGCGGGCGAGAAAAATCCGACCGGCCGAAGTGAGATAGCAACCGGTCCTGCGCCGGTCGAACAGCGGTGCCCCGACCTTGGTTTCGAGCTGGCCCAGCGCCTGCGTCACGCTCGGCTGCGACAGATGGATGGTCCGCGCCGCGGCGCTGATGCTTTCGACATGGGCGACGGCTTCGAAGACGCGAAGCTGCTGCAGGGAAGGCAATCGTCGGGTGCTGCGGAACATGGACCGGCCTCGGACTGGCCCGTCTTTATAGCAAAAACCTATGGCCCGCGGCGCTATTCCAATTGGCAAGCGCCCGGCGCCCTGGGGCATCATCCGGTGAGGCTCGGCACCCGCCCGTGCAAGAAGCCCTCTGGGAAGAAACGCCACTTTGGGAGGTCGCAATGAACCCGCGCAACCGGGCCAGGAATGCCGTCTTCTGCGCGTTCGGGATCGCTTTGCTCGCCGGGTTTGCCTGGCCGGCCGCAGCCCAGGATGCGCAGTCGTATCCCGCCAAGCCGGTCCGGATCTTCGTGCCTTACGGTCCCGGCGGCGTGGGAGATCTCACCATGCGTCTGCTCGCGCAGAAGCTCAGCGACAACACCGGCCAGCAGTTCGTCATCGAGAACCGGCCGGGCGCCGGCGGGTCGCTGTCGGCGCGAGGCGCGCTCAGCGCGCCGGCCGACGGCTATTCGCTCGCGGTCACCGGCAATGGACAGGCCATCAGCATGACGCTCTTCAAGAACCGGACCTACGACGTGCTCACCGACTTCACGCAGGTCTCGGTCACCGGCACCTTCGAAATGCTGCTCGCCGTGAAGCAGGACTCGCCGTTCAAGAATCTCCAGGACCTGCTGGACTTCGCACGCAAGAATCCCGGCAAGCTCAATCTCGGCGCGGTCAATCCCGGCAGCACGCAAAACCTGTCCGCCCATCTGTTCAAGCAGACGACCGGTGCGGACGTTACCGTCATTCCGCACAAGACCACGCCGGAATTGGTCACCGGCCTGCTTCGCGGCGACATCCACCTGGGCTTCGATTTCTACGCGGGCTTCCAGGGCGCGATCGCCGACAAGCAGCTCCGGATTCTCGCGACCTCGGGCGAGCAGCGTAATCCGCTGCTCAAGGACGTGCCGACGGCGATCGAAAGCGGCCTGCCGGCTTATGTCGTCACAAGCTGGAACGGTCTCGCCAGCCGCGCCGGACTGCCCGATCCCATCCTGCGGAAACTCAACAAGTTGATCGTGACGGCGCTGGCCGACCCCGGGCTTCAGGAGCGCGCGCTCCGCCTCGGCATCGACGCGCGCGGCACCACGCCCGAGCAAATGCGCGACCGCATGGCGCGCGACATCGTCAAATGGCGAACCGTGATCGAGAAGGCGAACATCGCGCCGGAATAACCGTGGATGCCGGCAATAAGCACGGTCAGGAGCAGCGAAGGCGGTGCGCTCCCTCTCCCCGTGGGGAGAGGGTTGGGGTGAGGGCGTTCGGACCCTCGCTAGACCGTACGCCCTCACCCGCCTCGCTCGCGAGGCGACCTCTCCCCACGGGAGAGGTGAACGGAGCAAGCTGCGCGAGTGATCTGAATTCCGCTGGATCAAAGAATCTCATGAAAGTAAAGTGGAGGAAGCGTTGGCGGACCCTCGTCTCAAAATCGCAATCGCAACATACGGGCACACCAAGGCGCTGAAGTCCGGCGAGGTCCCGATCAAGGGCGTCGATGCCGATTTCGTCGAGGTGGTTCCCATCATCGGCGCGTTCCGCCGCATGGTCCGTGACGTCGAGTTCGACGTCTGCGAGATGGCGCCGACCACCTACATGATCGCGCGCGCGCTTGGCGCGCCGTTCATCGCGCTGCCGGTCTTCATCATGCGCCGTTTTCATCACGGCGGCTTCGTGGTGCGGCCGAACTCCGGCATCAAGGTGCCGAAGGATCTCGAGGGCAAGAAGGTCGGCGTCCGCGCCTACTCGGTGACGACCGGAGTCTGGACCCGCGGCATCTTCGCCAACGAATACGGCATGGACTCCTCGAAGGTGACCTGGGTGGTCGACGACGAGGAGCACGTGACGACCCTGAAGCTGCCGCCGAACGTCGTGCACGCGACGGCCGGAAAATCGCTCGCCGGCATGATGGCGAGCGGCGAGCTGCAGGCGGGCTTCACCGGTCCTGCCGGCATCGGCCGCGCCGGTCCCCCGACCGGCGCCTGGGAGCAGGGCGGACAGAAGCCCGCCGAGGTCTATCCGGAGTTGATCCCGAACGTGGCGCAGACCGAAGCCGACTGGTTCCGCCGCACCGGCATCTATCCGATCCACGGCCTGATCACGGTGAAGACCGAGGTGCTGAAGCAGCATCCGCACGTTGCCCGCTCGCTCTACGATGCCTTTGTCGAGGCCAAGAAGCCCTACATCGCGCACCTGAAGGGCACCGAAGGCGACTCCGCCGACGAGAAGAAGTACCGCGGGCTGATGCCGCTGGTCGGCGACCCGCTGCCGTACGGGCTCGAGGCCAACATGCCGAGCATCGAGGCCATGCTGACCTACGGGCTTCAGCAGAGGCTTATTCCGGCGCGCATGCCGCTCGACGAGGTGTTCGTCGATCCCGAAAAAATCTGAGCAGTCCGGGGAAACAACGCATGGCCTCGATCGTCGACATCCATCCGCACGTGATCTCTCCCGACACGGCGCGCTATCCGCTCAATCCTCTCGGCGGCACGCAGTCCACCTGGTCGCGCGATCGGCCGACGCCATACGAGGCGCTGGTGGCGGCGATGGATGACGCCGGCGTGCACAAGGCCGCGATCGTGCAGGCCTCGACCGCCTACGGACACGACAACACTTACGTGGCCGAAGCCGTCGCCGCCCATCCGAAGCGCTTCACCGGCGTGTTTTCTGTGGACGTGCTGGCGGCGGATGCCGTGGAGAAGATGAAGGTCTGGATCGGCAAGGGTCTCACCGGTATGCGCCTGTTCACCACCGGCAGCACCATGCCGGGGCAGGCGACCTGGTTCGACGACCCGCGCTCGTTTCCGGCGTGGGAGTACGCCGTCAAGGCGGGCATCCCGGTCTGCATGCAGATGACGCCGCAAGGCTTTCCGCAGCTTCGCGGGTTGCTCGACCGCTTCACCGATGTCCGCGTCATTCTCGACCATCTGGCGCGCCCGAAGCTGGTCGATGGCCCGCCGTTTGCCGCGGACAGCGAGTTCCTCGATCTTGCCAAATACCCGAACGTGTTTCTCAAGCTCACGCCGCTCAATGTGACACCCGCGGATTGGGGCAAGGCCACTCCACAAACCTGGTTCCGGACACTGATCGACCGCTACGGCGCGGATCGCATCGCCTGGGGCTCGAACTTTCCCGCAACCGACGACTCGCTTGCCGGAATCCTCGGCAAGGCGCAGGCGGCGCTTTCGCATGCGAGCAGCGAACAGCGTGGCTGGATTTTCGGCGGCACGGCGCAGCGGCTCTATCCCTCCTTGAAGGACTGACATCATGCAATACATCGACATTCACCCGCACATCATCGCCGACGACACCGCGCGGTACCCGCTGGCGCCGCTCGGCGGACATCAGTCCGACTGGTCGCGCACGCGGCCGGTGACGACTGCGCAGATGATCGCCGCCATGGACAAGGCGGGCGTCGCCAAGGCCGCCATCGTGCAGGCCTCGACCTGCTACGGCCACGACAACTCCTACGTCGCCGACGCGATCGCTCAGCATCCGGACCGCTTCACCGGCGTGTTTTCGGTCGACGTGCTGGCCACCGACGCGCCGCAGAAGATACGCCACTGGCTCGGGCGCGGCTTTGCCGGCATGCGGCTGTTCACCATAGGCAGCACCATGCCGGACCAGGCCTCCTGGCTCGACGACCCGAAGACCTATCCGGCCTGGGAAGCGGCGAGCGAGCTCGGCATTTCGATCTGCCTGCAGATGTCCGCCAAGGCCTTTCCGCAGATGATCAGGATGGCGGAGCGCTTCCCGAAGGTCCGCATCCTGCTCGATCACATGGCGCGGCCGGTGCTGGACGACGGCCCGCCTTATGCCGCGGCGTCGAGCCTGTTCGATCTCGCGAAGATCCCGACCGTCTATTTGAAGCTGACACCGCGCAGCTTCATCGAATCGCGCAAGGACAAGGCGTCGCCCGAGACGTTCTTCCCGCTGCTGGTGTCGAAGTTCGGCGCGTCGCGTCTTGCCTGGGGCTCCAACTATCCGTCGTCCGAGGGCTCGCTGCCGGAACTCAAGGCGCTCGCAACCGACGCGCTCAAAACGCTGCCGCAGAGCGACCAGGAATGGATTTTCTTCAAGACCGCGCAGACGCTCTATCCGGTTCTCGCAAAATAAGGATCGCGCGCAAATGTCCAACCGAGGCAGGCTCGCCCTCTACACGATGCTCGGCAACTATCCGAACACCGCGGCGCTCAAGGAAGGCAAGCTCAGTTCGCCGCTGATCGATTTCGATTTCGTCGAGGTCAAGGTCGCGAACAACCAGTTCAAGCAGATCGTGCGCGAGGCGAAATACGACGTCGGCGAGCTTGCGATCGCGACTTATCTCCAGGCCAGGTCGTTCAACAAGCCCTACGTGCTGCTGCCGGCCGTGCTGGTCAGCCGCGGCCAGCACCACACCATCGCCTACAACGCCGATCACGGACACCTGAGCCCGTCGGACCTCGCCGGCAAGCGGGTCGGCCTTCGCGCCTACACGGTGACCACGGCGACCTGGGTCCGCAGCATTCTCGCCAATGACTACGGGCTGGACCTCAACGCGGTCGAGTGGATTACCTTCGAGGATCCGCACGTCGCCGAGTATCGCGATCCTCCGACCATCAAGCGCGCGCCGCCCGGCAAGGAGCTCGTCCAGATGCTGCTGGATGGAGAAATCGACGCGGCGGTGGTGGGCGACAAGCTGCCGGACCCGCGCCTGAAGCATCTCATTCCCGACCACGAGGCCGCGGCGCAACGGTGGGCGCAGAAGCACGGCGGCATTCCGATCAATCACATGGTCGTGGTCCGCACCGAGCTCACGAAATCACGGCCCGACGTCGTGGCTGAGGTATTCCGCCTGCTACGGGAGAGCAAGAACGCGGCGGGTGCGCCGAAGAATCCCGAGCCGCTTCGGTTCGGTGTCGAGGCGTGCCGCCCGGTCCTCGAAGTGATAATCGACTATTGCCACAGGCAGGGGCTGATCCCGGCGCCGCTGAGCGTCGACAGCCTGTTCGATGACGTCACCCGGAAGCTCGGCGCTTAGGACAGCGCGCCGCCAAAGACTATTTCGGCGGATACCACTTCGGCTTGCGCTTCTCCTTGAAGCTCGCGCGGCCTTCGATGGCTTCGGCGCCGGACGACACCGCCTCGAACGCCGCCTGAAACTCCCGGATCTGCTCGGCGCTCATGGCAGGCGGCGCAGCATTGCGCTGAAGCATCTGCTTGGCCCGCCCGATCGCGCCCGGCGCGCCGAGCAGGCACTGTTCGATCCACGCTTCGCATTCGCGGTCGAGCGCCGCGGTCTCGCAGACCTTGCCGGCGAGGCCGATCCGCAACGCTTCTTCGGCGGAAAAACGCTCGCCGGAGAGGAGATACCGCCGCACGGCGCGATGTCCCATCGCGCGCACGAAGGTCGCGATCAGCGGCCCCGGCGCGAAGCCAAGCCGCACCTCCGGGATCGAAAAGCTCGCCTCGCGTCCGGCGATGATCATGTCGCAGCAGCTTGCGATCGCGAGTGCCCCGCCGATGCACGCGCCTTGAACCGCCGCGAGCGTCGGCTTGGGCACAGCATCGATCAGCGCGCAGACCTCGCCCATGCTGAGACGCGGCTTGGCCCCGCCTTCGCCGATGGCCGCACCGGCGGAGAAATGCTTCCCCGCGCCGCGCAAGACGATCATGCGCACCTTGGCGTCTTTGCCGTACGTTTCGAAGGCGTCACACAGCGCATCGAGCATTACGCTGTCGTAGCTGTTGGCGCGGTCCGGCCGGTTGAACGTGATCGTCGCTATGCCACGGCTCGAAACCGAATGAGGCAGCGTTTCCATCGGCACTTACTCCGCCGCGCTGCGAGCCGGCATGGTCAGCTCGGAGAAACGTCCGACATGCGTGATCTCGTTGCCGTACTTGGCGGCGAGCGCCACCGCGCGCTTGTAGTAGATGCCGATGTCGTGCTCGTCGGTGTAGCCGATGGCGCCATGCAGTTGCAGCGCGGCGCGGACGGTGTCGAGCGCGCAGCGGCCGATCCTGGCTTTCACGGCAGACACCATGGCCGGATGGCAGGCGCCCGCGTCCCAGGCGGCCAGCACCGCGAAGATCAGCGAGCGATTGAGCTCCACGTCGACATAGCAGTTCACGGCGCGGTGCTGCAGCGCCTGGAAGCTGCCGATCTGCTTGCCGAACTGCTCGCGCAGCTTGATATAGGCGAGCGTGATATCGAGCGCGGCTTGGGCGGTGCCGAGAAGCTCGGCGGCGGTGCCCAACTGCAGCAATTCCTCCATTTTGTCTGCAATGGCTCGAGCCTTCGCGCCCTGCGCGACGACCTGATCGGCGGGAATCTCGACCTGGTTGAAACGGAGCTCGCTCGACGTCGAACCGTCGACATTGTGCGCGGTCGCAATCGACACGCCCTTGGCGGTGCGCGGCACGAGGCACAAAGCCATTGTATTGCCTTCGTTCGCGGTCACCAGAAACGCTTCGGCGGCGCTCGCGAATGGCACGAAAGGCAACGAGCCCGAGAGCGTTCGCCCGTCGAGGCGCGGTTTTGCGGCTGCGCCGCCATAGCTCTGCGCGGGCGGCAGCGCAGCCGGCACCACGAGCTTCGATTGCATCGCGTCGCTGACGGAGGCGCCGGCCTGCGCCAGCGCCCAGACTGCGCTCGCCTGCTCGGTGAGCGGCGCCATCACCACCTGCTTGCCGATCTCTTCCAGCGCCAGCGCCAGATCGAAAATCCCAAGTCCCAATCCGCCGCGCTCCTCGGAAACCAGCGCGGACAGCCAGCCGGCCTCGACGATCTGCTTCCACGCATCCGCATCGATGCCGGCCTTGGCATCGCGCAGCGTACGCGCGCGCCGCGGTCCGCCCTTCGACGCGCCGAGCTTGGCGGCAGCGTCGCGCAGCAGGACCTGTTGTTCGTTCAGCAGCAATTCCACGATGGTCTCACGACGGCAAGTTGAGGACGCGCTTGGCGATGATGTTGCGCTGGATTTCGACGGTGCCGCTGCCGACGGTGACGCGACGCATCTCGAACAGGTCGGCGGCGGGATTGACCGCGGTGTTGCCGATCATGATGTCGTCGGCGCTGGCGCCGAGCGGGCCCGCGGCATCGACCAGCAGTTCCGATGCCTTCTGGCCGAGTTCGCCGCCGGCGATCTTGATCACCGGCGCCATCGAAGCGGGCGCCTTGCGGTGGCCGTGCAGGTTTGCGGCATGACGGTAGAACGCCGAAAACGCCAGCAGATCGATCTCCAGCATTGCAAGGCGGTGAAGAAAGGCGGGATCGCGGATCGCGCCGGAGTACTCGGCGACCTGCCGCGCTTTGTTCAACAGCACCGCGGCGTTGCGCGGATGACCGGTGGTGAAGCGCTCGGAACCGAGCAGCTTGTTCGCGACCGCCCAGCCGCCGTTCAGCTCGCCCAGCATGTTGGCCTTCGGCACCCGCACGTCGACGAAGGTTTCCTCGGCGAACTCGGAATCGCCGCGGATGGTCTGGATCGGACGGACCGTGATGCCGGGCGATTTCAGGTCGATCAGCAGCATCGTGATGCCGGCGTGGCGCGGCTTGGCGGCCGGGTCGGTGCGCAGCAGCGCGAACATCCAGTCGGCGAAGTGCCCGTTGGTGGTCCAGGTCTTGTGACCGTTCACCACGAACGTGTCGCCGTCGAGCACCGCGCGCGATGAAAGGCTCACCAGGTCGGAGCCGGAGCCCGGTTCGGAATAGCCCTGGCACCATGTCACTTCGCCGCTCAGGATTTTCGGCAGGTGCTGCGCTTTCTGTGCCGGCGTTCCGGCCTCGATGATCAACGGCCCGATGAAGTTCAGCCCGTGCGGGTAGGGGGTCGGCGCGCCGATCCGGCTCATCTCCTCGAACAGGATGATCTGCTGCGTGAGCGTTGCGCCCATGCCGCCGGCTTCCTTCGGCCAATGCGGCGCGATCCAGCCGCGCTCGTAGAGCTTGCGGTGCCAGGGCTTCAGTTCCGGCGGGTCGATGCGCAGCGAGCGGTGGCAGATGTCTTTCGGGCAATTCGCGGCGATCCACTCGCGCACCTCCTCGCGGAAGCCGCGATCGCCGGGATCGTCGTCGGAGAAAAGCGTGGTGTTGTCCCAGTTCATCGGATCACCGCCAGACCAGCCAAAGCATTCCCGCTATTCCTCGAGCTTCACGCCGGATATCGCGACGAGCTCGGCCGCGGCCTTGCGGTCCTCGACCAGGAACTTGGCGAACGCGTCGGGCTTGGTGCCGGCCGGCGTGAATCCCTTCGAGATCAGCAGGCGCTCGCGGAACTCCGGCACGGTCATGATGGCGTTGAACTCGCTGTTGAGCTTGTCGACATGTTCGGCCGGCGTGCCCTTCGGGGCGAACAGGCCGAACCAGGGCGTAAAGGCAGTCTGGTCGCCGCGCAGACCGGATTCGGCGAAGGTCGGCACCGCGGGCACCAGCTCCGAGCGCTTGCTGCCCGGAAGTAGAAGTCCCTTGACCTCGCCGTCTCGAATCTGCCGCGCCAGATCGGGATTGCCGACCAGCAGAGCGATCATTTGGATGTCGTTCGCCTTGAACGACGTCATCGCCTCGGGGAAGCCCTTGTAGGGAACGTGGGCGATCTTTGCGCCGCTCGTGTGCTTCAGCCACTCCATGATGAGGTGCGAATCGCCGCCGAGCCCCATCGACGCGAAGTTGAGCTTGTCGGGATTCTTCTTGGAGTATTCCACCAGCTCGGCGAACGTGTTCACCGGCACGTTCTTGTTGAGGATGACGATCTGCTGGCCGAAGAACGCATTGGTGATCGGCTCGAAGTCCTTCAGCGGATCGTAGGACAGCTTCTTGTAGAGCTCGGGATTGATCGACACCGTGCTGCGCGTCAGGAGGCAGATCGTGTAGCCGTCCGGCGCCGCGCTCTTGCAGGCGTTGGCCGCGATGATGGTGTTGGCGCCGGCACGGTTCTCGACCACCACGCTGCCGCCGGTCCGGTTTTCGAACTCCTTTGCCAGCGCCCGCACGAACACGTCGATCGCGCCACCGGCCTGCAGCGGAACGATGATTTTCAGCGGCCGCGAGGGATATTTCTCCTGCGCGAGCGCGGGTGCATTCCAGGCGCACAGAACCGCGCCAAGGCCCAGCAGCGAACCGATCAATCCACGACGCAAATTCATCTTTCTCCTCCCTGTGGCCCGCAGTTTGGTCTGCCGGGCGCTTTGCTCATTTTTGTCATCGGTCACGGCGCGGTGCGCGCCGGGCGACAAGTGCTCCTGCCATTCACCGCATCCGCGGTGCCGTTCAAAGCCGCGACGCCTCCAGCCATTTGATCTCGTAGGGCGTTGCATAGTACTTCATGCGCTCCTGGATGCGGCTCTCGATCTCCTGGCGGTCCTTGCCAACGCCGCTGTCGACCTGGATCACCGCGCGGTTGCCCTGCTTGGGATCGGCGACCATGTCGACCAGGACCTTGCCGCCGCCTGCCACATCAGCCAGCGCCGCCGTGAAGGCGCGCCGTGCAGCGTCGAGCCGGAGCTGCACCTTCGCGGGCTTGCCGACGTCGGTCAGCGGCATCTTGTCGATCAGGATGATTTCCTTCGGCGCCGCCGCGCGCTCCGGGCTGTTCGCCTGCGCAAAGGCCTGCACCTCGTCGGCCGTGGCCTTGGCGTTCGGCACGAGCTGTACATAGGCGATCGGCAGCTCGCCGGCGTAAGAGTCCGGCTTGCTGACGGCGGCCGCCAGCACCACGTCGGGATGCTTGAGCAGCGTCTCCTCGATCACGGTCGGGTCGATGTTGTGTCCGCCGCGAATGATGATGTCCTTCGCGCGCCCGGTGATCCAGAGGAAACCGTCGGGATCGATGCGGCCGAGATCGCCGGAATTGAACCAGCCGTCCGGCAGAAGAATGCCATTGTTCGCGGCCTCGTCGACATAGCCGGGCGTCACGCTCGGGCCCTTGACGACAACCAGCCCGATCTCGTCGGTGGCGAATTCGCGCCTGATGCGCCCGCCGTCGTCGAGCTCGACGATCTTGATCTGCGTATAGGGCAGACGGAGGCCTGCCGAACCGTAACGCGGATCGCCGTCGCGCGGCGGCTGCGCGACATTCTGCGTGTACTCGGTGGCGCCATAGCTTGCGAGCATGCGCACGCCGCAGATCTTCTCGAGCTGGCGCGCGACCTCGGCCGGAAACGCCGTCGATCCGGTGACGCCATAGGGCCGCAGCGAGCCGAGGTCCTGTCCGCTGGGTGGCATCTTGCTGAGCTGCGCCAGCGTGGTCGGCACGCCGGACAGCAGCGAGATGCGGAATTTCTCGACGAACTTCCAGTAGTTCTCGATGAAGCGCTTGTCGCGTGCGCCGCTCGGCGAGGGGATCACGATCTCCATTCCATCCGCGATCGCCATGATGCCGCGGCCGAAGAATCCCGCGATGTGGAACATCGGATAGTCGGAAAAGATCACGTCATCCGCCGTGTGCGCCATTACCAGCGTATTGGCCCAGAACTTGTAGGAGAAGCCCTGGTGCGTGAGCTTCACGAGCTTCGGCGATCCGGTGGTGCCGCCGGAATGCACATAGGCGGCAATGTCGCTTCGTTTTGCCTTGCGCATGAAGGTCAGCGCATCGCCCGGTTGTTTCGACGCCAGCAGGTCGAAATCGGAACCCGGGAGAGCCGGTCCTCCAAGCGCCTGCGCCGACAGCACCGTCACGCCGGCCGGAATGTCACCACGGATGGCCTGCAGCTTTTCCCAGATCTCGTAGCCAGGTGTTGGTCCGAGTGCGACGACGACCTTGGCGCGCGAGCTTTTGATCAGCGCCGCCCAATGTTCGGGCTCCAGCATCCAGTTGATGCAGCACGAAACGCCGGCGGCGAGCGAGCCCAGCATCACGGTGTAGAGATGCGGAGTGGTCGGCAGGAGATAGAGCACGGCATCGTCCGGACCGACCCCGAGCGAATGGAACAGGTTCGCGGCCGCGGTCGCCCGCTGCTTCAACTCCCGATAGGTGACGGTGACGGCCGAGCTTTCGGGATTGCCGTCTTCGACGTAGCGGATCGCCACCTTCTGCGGCGCGAGATCGCAGCCGTGCCGGATCCAGTCGTTGACGTCCCACGACAGCAGGCGCTGTTCCAGCGGAACGCGCTCGAGCTCTTCGATGTCCTGGATATTCCGTAGCGGCTGGAATTGACTGGCGGCGCTCATCTCGTCCCGGCGGGTTTCGGATTTGGCTTTCTGATTTTTCGAAGCCTGTAATACACAGTATACGGAATATCCGTCTACCGCCCGGCGGGGGGCGCATCGAGGCGGAGCGCGACCCCGTCGGCGCATCCGGCTTCGTGATTCTCGCCGGGAACGGTTCAGGGCCTGTCAGAACACATAAAGGGCGGCTCGGAACATATTCCGATGTCCGGCGTTCTGTATCGGCGCGGCGTTCTATTGGTATTCGGGCGAACGGAATTTGCCCCGGCCCCTTCTCATCGAACCATGACACTTCAGCAAGCCATCGCCTTCGCGATCGTCGCCGGCATGATGGCGATGTTCTTCTGGGGAAGACTTCGCTACGACCTGGTTGCGGTCCTTACGCTGCTGATCGCGATAGCGGCCGGCATCGTCCCTCACGACAAAGCCTTTTCCGGATTCTCCGACGATATCGTCATCATCGTCGCATCTGCGCTTGTGGTCAGTGCGGCGGTTGCCCGATCCGGCGTGATCGAGCGGATTGTGCGTCTGTTCGACAGCTATCTCACGCAGACCGGCCGGCAGGTCGTCGTCTTGAGCGCGGCGGTGGCCGTGTTGAGCGCCTTCGTCAAAAACATCGGCGCGCTCGCTATGCTCATGCCGGTCGCGTTTCAACTGGCCCGCAAGCACGGCACGTCGGTGTCGGCGCTGCTGATGCCGATGTCGTTCGCGGCATTGCTGGGCGGTATCGTCACGCTGATCGGAACGTCGCCGAACATCATCGTGTCCCGCGTCCGGGAGCAGGAGATCGGAGCGCCATTCCAGATGTTCGACTTCACCCTGGTGGGTGCCGGCATCGCGCTTGCGGGGCTCGTTTTTCTGGCTTTCGGCTGGAGGCTTCTGCCCGCCGGGCGAAAGGGCGCCGCATCGATCGACGCCGCCTTCAATCTGGAGGGCTACACGACCGAAGTCGTGGTGCCCGAGAAGGCAGCCGTGGTCGGAAAGAAGATCAAGGACCTGGAAAACTTCGGCGAGAACGAGATCGAGGTCGTTACGCTGCTGCGACCCGGCGGACCGCGCCAGTATGCGCCCGCCGGCTCGGTGACCTTGAAGGCCGGTGACATTCTGATCCTCCAGGGCGAGCCTGCAGCCCTCGAAAAGGTGGTGAACAGTGCGGGCCTGAAGCTCTCGCGGGACCATGCCGAGCATTCCGAAGACACGCCGACCGATGACATCGGTGTGATGGAGGCCGTCATCACGCCGGAGTCCGAGCTCGTCGATCGGTCGCCGCTGCAGGCCCGGTTGTTCGATCGGTTCGACATCAATCTTCTCGCCGTGAGCCGTCGCGGCAAGCGCATCACCGGCCGGCTCCGCACGACCGCGCTCAAGGCCGGAGATGTTGTCGTTCTCCGTGCCGATCTGAAGACATTGCCGGAGGCGCTCGGCGATTTGCGATTGCTGCCGCTCGCGCAACGAAAGGTCGGCATCGGCTCCAAGAGACAGAGTCTGCTTCCGCTCGTTATCCTGCTGACAGCCATGGCGTTGGTGGCGTTTCATCTGGTGCCGGTGCCGGTCGCGTTCTTCGGCGCCGCCGTTTTCGTTCTCATCGTCAAAGCCCTGACGCTGCGTGAGGCCTATGACGCGATTGAATGGCCGATCCTGATCATGCTCGGCGCGCTCATTCCGGTCAGCGATTCGCTGCGGAGCACCGGCGGCACCGACCTGATCGCCGGGTGGCTTTCGGCGGTCGCAACAGGTTTGCCGGCGCTCGGAACGCTCGCGCTGATGATTGTCGTATCCATGGCGGTGACGCCGTTTCTGAACAATGCGGCGACCGTGCTTGTTGTGGCGCCCATTGCCGTCGGTTTCGCGAAGAACCTCGGCCTCAGTCCCGATCCCTTTCTCATGGCCGTGGCGATCGGCGCCGCGAGCGACTTCCTCACGCCGATCGGCCACCAGTGCAACACGCTGGTGATGGGCCCCGGCGGCTATCGTTTTGGCGACTATTGGCGATTGGGTTTACCGCTCTCGGTCATCGTAGTCGTCGTCGGCACCCTTCTGATCCCGCTGGTGTGGCCTCTCGGAGGCTGAGGCCCAGGTTGCCGTTGTCGGCTTCGCATCACTGGAACAGCCGCAGCACCGCTTGGGCGCCGATCGAGGACAGCGACCGCGCGGTCGTCGAAAGCGCCTGGCGGGTCTGCAGCGCCAGGAGGTTAGCGCTCTCCTCGTTGGTGTCGGCCGGCGTGAGATCGTCGGCGTCAGATTCGAGCGTCCGGACCATCGTGTTGGTGAAGTGCTCCCGGGTTTGCAGGATCGTCAGGTTCGAGCCAAAGCGCGTGGCTTGCGAGCGCAGCGAAACCAGCGCGGCGTCGAGATCGTCGACGATTTCGTCGCTCGAGAAGGCGGACTGGAAGTCGTCGCCGGTCGATTCAATTTTATGGATTGCGCCGGGGCGTCATGAACCCACCGGGCAGAACGGCAGAGCGCGGCGTCGATCCGATGGATCGAACCGCGCTCCGCTGCGTATACAGTCTGATCGGGCCGTCGAATGACAGCCCGTTGCGATTACATCGCGTCGCGGACGGTCTCGTCCTTGAGGCCGGTCACCCGCTTGGTGATCGCTTCCGGCGAGATCGTTTCCACCGTGGTCTGCGCAACCGCCGGCTCCAACGGGCCCACCAGTTGAGCGGTGAGCATCCCGAGCAGGAAAATAGCGGCGGCAGAAGCACCCATAAGCCTGGTCATTTGACCCTCCTCCCTTGTTATGCGCAGCGGAATACCCGCTTGGGATTAAGGTCCGGTTCCGTACCCGGATACGGGCTGTGGGATTCGCAATGTCTGGTGAATGAAGCACTGCTGCGGCGATTGGGCGCGCATGCAGAGTGTCGCGAAGCGGCGCGGACTGGCGCGCCAGCGGGCCGCGTGCGCGGCCAGCGACCGACAAATGTGACGGCGCATTAATCACTTCTTAGGATTGTTAAATTAAAAATTTCCTAATTCTTCAATCACAAGGGGGAAATGCCCATGCAATTCAGGTCATTGGTGCTGGCCACGGCATCCTTTGCATCGTTCATGCTTGCTGCGGGTGCGCCCGCTTCGGCTGAAGATGGCGTGACTGCGGACTCGATCGTGTTCGGCCAGGCCGCGGTTTTGAGCGGGCCGGCTTCGGCGCTCGGCCAGGGCATGAAGACCGGCATGAACGCCGCATTCGACGAGATCAACAAGAAGGGCGGCATTCACGGGCGCAAGATCAAGCTGATCAGCGCCGACGACGGCTACGAGCCGGAGAAATCGATCGTTGCCACCAAGAAGCTGATCGAGGAAGACAAGGTCTTCGCTCTGATCGGGCCGGTCGGCACGCCGACCTCGTCGGCGACCCAGCCGATCGCGACCGCCGCCAAGGTGCCGTTCGTCGGTGCGTTCACGGGCGCGGGCTTCCTGCGCGACACCAAGTTCGGCAATGTCATCAACGTGCGCGCGAGCTACGACGCCGAGACCGAGGCGTGGGTGCGCCATCTCACCGAAGACCTGAAGATCAAGAAGATCGCGATCTTCTACCAGGACGATGCGTTCGGCCGCGCCGGCCTCTCCGGCTTCAAGAAGGCAATGGAGAAGCGCAGCCTGCCGATCGTCGCCGAGGGCACCTACGAGCGCAACACCATCGCGGTGAAAACCGCGCTGCTCAACATCAAGCGGGAAGACCCCGAAGCGGTGGTGATGGTCGGTGCCTATAAGCCGTCCGCCGAGTTCATCAAGCTCGCGCGCAAGGTCAATTTCGAGCCGGTGTTCGTCAATATCTCGTTCGTCGGGCCGTCCGCGCTCGCCAAGGAGCTGGGCGAGGACGGCAAGGGCGTGATCGTGTCGCAGGTCGTGCCGTTCCCGTGGGATGCCTCGGTCAAGGTCGTCGCCGACTATCACGCGGCGATCAAGGCCGCCGACGCCAAGGCCGAGCCGGAATTCGTGTCGCTGGAAGGCTATCTGGTCGGCCGGCTCGCGGGCGCGGCGCTGGAAAAGGCCGGCGCCAATCCGACCCGCGAGGGCTTTCTCAAGGCGATCAAGGACACCGGCAAGTTCGACTTCGGCGGGCTGACGATGACGTTCGGTCCGAACGATAACGAAGGACTGGATCAGGTGTTCATGACCATGATCCAGGCCGACGGCAAGTTCAAAGCCATCGAGAAACTCGTCCGTCTGACGAGCAAGTAAGTTTTTACTGGTTGAGACCGGAGCCATGCCGCCGTGGGGACGGGCGGCGTGGTTCCGCTGGAATGGGAATGACGAAATGAAAATCAAAACGCTTTCCTGGTTCTGGGGGATCGATGTTCAAGCTCCGAGCAAAGTCCGATTCGAAAACTGACCCAACCGCACCGGCCGGCAAGACCGCAAAGTCCATCCGCTTCGGCGTAAGAGGCAAGCTGCAGACCGCGTTCGGCGCGGTGGCGCTGATGACGGTCGCCGCGGCCGGCGTCGGCATCGTCTCGTTCTCGGCGACCGAGCGCGAATTCCAGCGGGTTGCCAGCCACGACGTGCCGATGATGACCGATGCGCTGCGGCTCTCGGTCATGTCCGGCGAGATATCGGCCGCCGCCGCGCGCTTCGTCAGCGCGCGCACCGCCGAGGAGCAGCGCGCCATCGCCGACATGCTGTCGGCGCGCAATCGCGACCTGATCACGACCATGAACCGGCTGCGCGAGAGCCAGCGGGACAGGCAGGCATTCGCGGCCGTTGAGGCAACCGCGCAACGCCTGGAGCAGAACCTCAAGGCACTGGAAAAGGCGATCCTCGACCGCACCGACGTGCGCGCCAAGCTCGAGGCCAGGCAGGCGGCGGTGCACAAGCTGCATGCCTCGATCACCGACAAGATCTCGCCACTGGTCGACGATTCCTATTTCGAGGTGGTCTCGGCGGCGGAAGACGTAGGCAAGATAGGCAACAAGGCGGTGCGCTCGTTCATCAATGGCGGGCTGCAGCGGATGCAGGCCGCCCTCGACGTGGGCGCCGAGATGAACATCGCGACCGGATTGCTCGCAGCCGCGGCGGTCACCTCCTCGGCACCGGTGCTGGCCATGCTGGAGGATCGCTATACGACTTCGGCGGCGCGCGCGCAGAAGCTTCTGCCGAAGCTTGCCGAAGAGCCAGAGATTGCGCCGCTACGCCTGCGGATTTCCAATTTGCTGCAGCTTGCCGACTTCAAATCGCAGCAAGCGGTCGAGGAAGGAGAGGCCGACCGGCTGAACAAGATCTTCCGCGCACATGAATTATTCGCCCAGATTCTGATCAAGCTGGTGGACGACCTCAACTTCAACCTGACCTCGGGCAGCGAGGACGCCATCAAGATTTCGAGCGGGATGCTCAAGACGCTGGCCGGGGCCCAGATCGCGGGCCTGCGCGACACGTTGCAGACTGCGGCCCAGACGCATCTCCTGACCAGCCTGATCAGCGAGGCGGCCGTGGCCAAGGACCCGGCCCGGCTCGTTCCGATCCGCGAGCGCTTCACCGCCGCGGCGGAGGCGGCGAAAAAGGTCGCCAGCACGCTCAACCAGGATGAGATCGACAAGTCGATCGGCGATCTGGTCGCGCTCGGCGCCGCCGCCGACGGCATCTTCGCGCTGCGCGGCAGGGAATTGCAGACCGATCAGATCGCCAACCAGGCGGTCGCCGACAACGCGGCGATCCAGCGCGATTTCGACAAGGTCGTGGCCGGCCTGGTGTCGGCCGCCGAAGCCAGCATGAAGCACAACGAGTTGCAGCTGTTCGAGAGCCTCGGCTACAACCGCAACGCACTCCTGATTGTCGCGATCGTCAGCATCCTGGTCGCCGGCGGCATCGGCGTGTTCTATGTGCAGCGCAAGCTCGTGAAGCCGCTCACCGCCATCGACGACAGCATGCGGCGGCTTTCGTCCGGCGAGACCGAACTCGCTCTGCCGAAGACCCGCGCCAATGACGAAATCGCCTCGATGACGCGGGCGGTCGTGGTGTTCCGCGACGCGGCCCTCGAACGCGATCGTCTTGAGCGGGAGGCCGCGGAACAGCGCGCGCTCGCCGAAGAGCAGCGCAACAAGACCGCCGAGGAGCGGGCCAGGAACGAAGAGGAGCGCCGCAAGAACGCGGAGGTCCAGGAGCAGGCCGCGCAGGAGCAGGCAACCGTGATCGGCAATCTCGGGGAGGGCCTGCAGAAGCTCTCCGAGGGCGATCTGGTGTTCCGGCTCGACGAGGCTTCGTTCGGCTCCTACCGGCAGATTTCGCAGGACTTCAACCGGATGGCCGAGCGCGTCGCCGCCAGCATGTCGGTGATCGCCACGTCGACACGCGAGGTCACCAACAGCGCGACCGAAATCTCCGAGGCCACGACCGACCTGTCGCAACGCACCGAGGAGCAGGCGGCGAGCCTGGAGCAGACCTCGGCCTCGATGGAGGAGATCTCCAAGACCGTCAAGGCGAACTCGGAGAACGCCCAGCACGCGAACGAGCTTGCGGGCAACACCCGCGAGGTCGCGAGCCGCAGCGGCAAGATCGTGGCGCAGGCGGTCGATGCCATGTCGCGGATCGAGGGCTCTTCGAAGAAGATCGCCGACATCATCAGCGTCATCGACGAGATCGCGCGGCAGACCAACCTGCTGGCGCTCAACGCCGCGGTGGAGGCGGCGCGCGCCGGCGAAGCCGGCCGCGGCTTCGCGGTTGTCGCCTCCGAGGTGCGCAGCCTCGCGCAGCGCTCGTCGCAGGCCGCCAAGGACATCAAGGACCTGATCACCAATTCGGGCATTCAGGTCCAGGAGGGCGTCGATCTGGTCAACCGCGCGGGCCAGTCGCTCGGCGAGATCGTCGCCTCGATCAAGAGCGTTGCCGACATCGTCTCCGACATCGCCCGCGCCAGCGCCGAGCAGGCCGAGGGCGTCGACCAGGTCAACAAGGCGCTGACCCAGATGGACCAAGTCACGCAGCAGAATTCGGCGCTGGTCGAAGAGAACGCGGCGACCGCAAAGTCGCTGGAGCAGCAGGCCGCGGCCATGAGCGAGCAGGTCGGCACGTTCAGGCTCGCCGCCAATGACACCGTCGCACCGGCGCAGCGGGCTCCAGCCGCTGCGCCCGCTCGTGCGGCCGCGCCGAAGCCCCGTCCTGCCGCGGCCAAGCAGCCTGCAGCCAAGCAGCCCGCGGTCAAGCAGCCCGTAGCCAGGCAGCCTGCGCCGGCGCAGGGCTCCAACGGCGTCCATCGCGGGCCGGTGGGACGCATGCAGTCGGCGCTCGCGACCGCGCTCAAGGCCGACGACGACTGGAAGGAATTCTAGGGGCTTGATCCGGCGACCTGCGGTTCTGCATCGCCGGTCCGCTTTCCTGCGGCCCACGGCGATCACAACGCGATTGTGACGGCTCGGGGCGCGCCCCTAAGATGCCGCCTCCCAACCGGGAGGCATCGCGGTGGCGACGGACAAAGAATTCGGCGGAGACGCTGGCCGACCGCGAGAAGGTCCGCGAAGGCTATGCGCTGGTCAACGCCATGTGGAAGACGCAAGGGTCGGCGACCACGCTTCGCTACGTGCACCACCTGCCGCATGGCCGAGCGTTGCCGCTTGGCCTCGACCTTGGCGAACTCGACCGGATCATCGCCGGCGTCGACAGCTTCTACCGCGGCGGCGCGCGCGACTGGCCGACCCAGTGGTTCAAGGCCGCCGAGCAATATCTGGAACGCGGCCGCACGGCGCTCGCCAAAGGCCAGCGGCAGACCGCCGGCCAGATGATCTTCACCGCCGCAGTGTGCACTCACCTCGCGGGCTACATGCACCACGATATCGGCCGCCTGCTGCCGGAAACCGAGCAGTCGATGCTGCGCACGGTCGAGACCTACTGGGAGGCTGCGCCGCTCCTGCCGCGCCCGCCGGAGCGCATCGAGGTGCCCTACGAGGATACGGTGCTGCGGCCCTTCCTGCGCCTGCCGCCCGGCGTCGAACGCCCGCCCTGCGTCGTGCTGATCGGGGGCGCCAACTCCAACATGATCAACATGCACGGCGTGTCGGACTATTACCTCGACCGTGGCATGGCGGCGGTGGGCTTCGACGGACCGGGGCAGGGCGAGTTTCGCGCCCGCACCGGCCGCGTGATGCGGACCGCGGATTTCGACAAGGCGCTGAGCGCGGTGGCAAGCTGGCTCGAGAACGAAAAGCGCGTCGACGGCCGCCGCATCGGCATCTATGGCCGCGCCACCGGCGCGTTGCTGGCGATCCATGCCGCGGCGCTGGACAAGCGCTTCAAGGCCGTGGTGGCGCATCCGGCGGCGTTCAACTTTGCGGACTTCTTCGACCACGTCTATGTGCCGACTCTGATCTCGCACCGGCTGGAGATGTGCGCCTTCCTCGGCGCGAAGACGCTCGAGGAGGGCGGCCGTCTGGTCCGCGAGCAACTGACGCTCGCGGATGTCGCCGATCGCGTTAATTTTCCCATCCTGTCGGTGTGTTCGGCCGACGACGAGACGATGCCGACGCCGCAATCCATGCTCCTGAAGGAGCGGGTCAAAGGCCCGGTCGAGATCGTCGTGTTCCCCGGCAAGGGACACGGCGGCCCGTCGCGGCTGTCGCTGCCGCTGGAGGCCGACTGGATGGCGGAGAGATTGAAAGCTTGAGCGTCGGTGGATTTACGCCAGCGCGCGTTCGCCGGCTTCCTTCATGAAGGCTTCCGCGGGCTTCACGAGGTGGGCCATCAGCCACGTCATCTTGATCTCGCCGCGTACGTTGTCGTCGGCTACGTCAATTGTGCCGGTGATGACCTGCCCCAGCACCGCAATGCGGAACGTGAGCCGGTCGCCATCCCACTTTTCCTCCGCGACCTTGAACTTCGCGGCATAGCTCGTGCGCGCATCGTCGATCGCGGCCTTGATCCGGTGCGTGGCTTCCGGCTTCCCGTGCCCATGCGGTATCGTGACGGTGACGACAGGATCCATGAGCCCTCCCGCTCGATCTTGTATCAAGTCTAATCCGTTCCTGCGGTCTCTTGCGAGGGCGCGACCGACACCTCGCGCGCGCGATCTCCTGCCCACTCGCATCGGCGGGCGGTGCATAGCTCGCGAGCGCCAGCTTGCTTGCGGCACATGGCCTTGTTTGGCAACCTGATGCTGCAAAATCGAAAAGAAGATCGGCAAAGACCGGTCGCAGGGAGGATGCGGATGGCGAAACTGCGCCTTGCAGAATGCCGCCCGTTTTTCGACGCGGTGGCCGAGAAGTCCGAGGAGATGGGCGTCGGCGTCTGCTCGGCGGTGGTCAATGCCGAGGGGCATCTCATTGCACTCGAGCGCACCGACCTCGGCGGCTTCATTCTTCCCGACTTCGCCATCGCCAAGGCCTACACGGTCTGTGCGTTCCGCGCGGTGAGCCCGCGCTTCCCCGACGGCGTCGTCATCCAGAAGTGGTTTCAGGAACGCAACCCGCAGCTCCTGATCAATGCGTCGGTTCTCACCGGCGGCAAGATCTACGTCTCCGGCGGCTGCGCGCCGATCTTCAAGGACAACGAGCTGGTCGGCGCCTACGGCGTCTGCGGCCCGACCTCGCAGCAGGACGACGAGATTTCCGACTACGCGCGCAACAAGGCCGGCTGGCGCAAGACGCCCGAGACCGACGACACGCCCGAGGCCGTCAAGAAACACATCAACGAGATCTATTCCAAGCTGGGACTGGACGACCGCAAGCTCTGACCGCACCGACCAGGACGGCGAGCAGCCGGACGGAGGATTTGGCCATGACCGGAATGCTTCTTTCCCGACACGCCGTCTCGCGGCGGACTGTTCTGGCTGCGGCTTTCGCACTGACGGCGATGGCAGCGCCCATAGCGATGGCGCAGGACGCCTATCCGAGCAAGCCGGTGAAGATCGTCGTGGGCCTTCCGGCCGGCTCGTTCACCGATCTCACGGCGCGCTGGATCAGCGACGAGCTGCGCAATGCGCTCGGCTCCACCTTCGTCATCGAGAACCGCCCCGGCGCCGCGACCAACATCGCGACCGGACTGGTCGCTCGTGCCCCGAACGACGGCTACACCATTCTGCTCGCCACCAATTCGAACACGATGAACCCGAGCCTGTTCAAGAGCCTGCCGTTCGACGTGGTGAAGGACTTCCAGCCGGTGGCGATGATCGCGTCGAGCTCATTCCTCGTGCTCGCGCATCCGTCGGTGCCGGCGAACTCGCTGTCCGAACTGATCGCCTACGGCAAGGCCAATCCCGGCAAGCTCAACATCGGCTCCGGCGGCACCGGCACGGCAACGCATCTCGCCATCGAGATGTTTGCGCAGCGCGCGGGCCTCGACGTGGTGACCGTGTTCTATAAGAGCTCGCAGGACACCGTGACCGATCTGCTCGGCGGGCGCATCCAGGTGGCGTTTGCGCCGGTCAACACCGGCATCCAGCATGTGCAGTCCGGCGCGCTCAAGGCGCTCGCGGTCACGGCCTCGCAGCGCAGCGACCTCGTGCCGAGCGTTCCGACGGTCGCCGAATCCGGTCTTGCCGGATACGACGCGGCGATGTGGACCGGGCTGTTCGTGCCGGCCGGCACCCCGCCGGAGATCGTCGACCGGCTGTCGTCGGCGGCGACCAGGGCGGTGGCGTCCGAAGACCTGCAATCCAAGATCAAGAAGAGCGGCGGCGACCCGCGCGTGATGGGCTCGAAGGAGTTCACCGACTACGTGCAGAAGGACATCGTCAAGTGGTCGGAGACCGTGAAGGCGTCGAGCATCAAGCCGGCGGATTGAACGCGGCGACGCTCGATTGACACGGTTCCGGCCGTTGCCGATAGTTTCAACACAAAACGGACCACGCAGATCTCAAAAAGCGCGGCCAAACAGCGAACCTGCCGCACAGCAGGAGGGGAGGACGAGAATGATTCTGCGCCATAGCTGCGCCGCCACGCTCTTGATCGCCGGGCTTGCGATGTCCGGCACGCCCGCATCCGCCGCCGACTTCACGCTGAAGTACGGCGTCGTTACGCAGGGCGACATGCAACACCTCTACGGCAACCAGCTCAAGGAAGCCGTCGAGAAGGCCACCAACGGCCGCGTCGAGGTCAAGGTGTTCCCCGGCGGCCAGCTCGGCGCGCCACAGGCGCACATCGAGGGACTGCAGCTCGGCACCATCGAGGGCTACGCCAACCCGGCCGACTTCTTCGCCGGCGTCGATTCGCGCTTCGGCACCTTCAGCATCCCGTTCCTGTTCAAGGACCGCGATCACGCCAACCGCACGCTAGCCGATCCCGAGCTTCGCGCTTTCATTCTCGGCATGGCGGAGGCGAAGGGCCTCGTCGGCGTCAACATCACGGCGCAGGCGGAGTTGCACTACTTTGCGCGGAACCCGATCCGCAAGCTGTCCGACTTCAACGGCAAGAAGCTCCGCGTCAACGCGACGCCGGCCGAACGGGCGCGCATGCAGGCGTTCGGCGCCACGGCGGTGCCGATGGGCCTCGCCGAGATGATCACCTCGCTGCAGAACGGGGTGATCGACGGCACCATGAGCGGCATCTCGATCTACGTGAACTTCAACCTGCAGAACGTCAGCAAGACCATCACCGAAACCAACGACACGCTGCTGGTCTCGTTCGGCGCGCTCAGCAAGCCCTGGCTCGACAAGCTGCCGGCCGACGTGCGCAAGCAGGTGGTCGACGCCGCGCGCAGCCTGCAGCCGTGGGCGATCAAGCAGTCCAACGACGAGAAGGTCGCGCTGCGGGCCAAGTGGATCGAGCGGGGCGGCGAGATCGTCAACCTGCCGGCCGCCGACATGGAGGAGCTGCAGAAGCGGTTGAAGCCGATCGGCGGCGAGATCACCAAGGCCGACCCGAACCTCAAGTCGTTCTACGACCGGCTGATCGCCACGTCGGCCAAATACTGAAAACTCTACCTGCGAACAGCGCGCCCGGGCCATCGAGCGGCCCGGGCGAGACATATTCCCCCGAAGCGCCGCGCTCCTGAGGTGTCATGGCGGAAGCCCAAGCGTCACCGAAGCCGGACCCGGGCGCCGAAGTGCATCCGGCGCTGCACGTGCTGTTCGTGCGGGTGCCGCATGTCGTCACCGGCATCATTTTCCTTGATCGCCTGCGGCATCAATATCGCCAATGTGATCGGCCGCTACCTGTTCGCCTTTCCGATCTTCTGGGCCGAGGAGGTGCTGGTGTTCATGGTGGTGTGGGCGGTGTTCCTCTCCGCCGTCGCCATCACCTTCAACGGCGCGCACCTGTCGATGGACCTGTTCTATGCGCAGCTCAAATCGCCGTGGAGGCGGGCCGTCAACGTGGTGATCGTGGCCTCGCTGCTCGCCTGCACGCTGTTCTCCGCGGCGCAGTCCTACAAGGTGGTGGCCCTCTACATCGGCAACGGCAGCGTCAGCACGGCCGCCGAGATTCCGCTCTACATTCCGCACGCGGCGCTGCTGGTCGGCTTCAGCATGATGGCGCTGGCCGTGCTGGTGCGGATCAAGTGCTATCTCAGCGGCAAGTTCGGGTGAGCGGGCACCATGTACTGGACCATGTCGCTCCTGCCGTTTGTGCTGCTGATGTTCGGTTTCCCGATCTTTTTGCTGCTGCTCGTCACATCGTTCGTGCTGATGATCTTCTTCTTTCCGGTACCGCTTACCGCAATCCATCTCACGATCTTCAACAGCCTCAACAAATACGCGCTGCTCGCGGTGCCGTTCTTCATCTTCGCCGGCGATCTGATGTCGCGCGGCGGCATCTCGACGCGACTCCTGCGCTGGGTCGGCTCGATCGTCGGCGGCGTCCGCGGCAGCGTGCCGATGACGTCGCTCGGCTTTGCCGCGCTGTTCGGCGCGGTGTCGGGCGTGACCACGGCGGCGACCGCCGCGGTCGGCCAGCTGACCTATCCGCGCCTGCGGCAGGCGGGCTACAGCGAGCGCTTTTCCTCGGCTCTCATCACGGCCGAAGGCGCGATCGACAACCTGATCCCGCCGTCCATCGCCTTCATCATCTACGGCATCGCCGCCGACACCTCGATCATCGCACTGTTTGCGGCGGGCATCGGACCGGGCCTGCTGCTGGCCGGCCTGTTCGGCGTCTACATCTACTATCACGCGGTACGCGAGGGCATTTCCGACGTCAACAAATTCTCGTTCCGCGAATTCCTGCTGGCCACGCGCGACGGCGTCTGGGCGCTCGGCGCCGTCGGCATCATCTTCGGCGGGATCTATTCCGGCGTGTTCTCGCCGACCGAGGCCGCGGGAGTCGCCTGCATCTACGCCATCGTGGTGAGCTATTTCATCTACCGCGAGGTGACGTTGAAGGAGCTGTTCGAGACCGCCGCGCGCTCGATGTACCTCACCGGGCTGATCTTCATCATCGTCTCGGTCGCGGGACTCTATGCCTGGCTGCTGACCATCAGCGGCATCGCCCAGCAGGCCGCGGTCTTCATCACCTCGATGCATGCCGAGCCGTGGATGGTGCTGCTGACCATCAACCTGTTCCTGCTGTTTGTCGGCTGCTTCCTCGATCCGGCCTCGGCGCTGATCATGCTGACGCCGCTGCTCGCGCCGATCGCCAAGCAGATCGGCGTCGACCCGATCCATTTCGGCGTCATCGTGGTGATGAACCTCACCATCGGCACGTTCCACCCGCCGTTCGGGCTCAACATCTTCGTCTGCCAGGCGATGTTCAAGACGCCGTCGAAGGTGCTCTATGCCGGACTGATCCCGTTCGTCACGCTTGCGGTGATCGCGCTGCTGATGGTGACCTATATCCCGCCGATTTCGCTCTGGATCCTCAAATATCTGTTGTGATCCAGGCTGGCGTGGTGCGCGCTTCGGACGATCCCTGCGCGTGACCTGTCAGGCAAGCAGCACCGCCAGGCAAAAGGCGGAAGCGGCGAGCAAAGCCGTCCAGTGGAGGATCGACACTCGAGTATGATCTTTCGTCACGGTGTCCTCCCTTAGCGAACCGTTGCACCTTCGTTGCCGGCAAAGGCCGGTGGCTGGCCGGCTTTGACAACAGCCGAGCCGACCGCCGTGGCCGCGGTATCGGTGCTGCTTGTTCTGGCGTTGATACCGACAGCGACGACGACGGTCGCCGCCACCAGCGAGACAAGGACGATCTTGAGATGGGTTGTGCTGCCGGCGCGGTGGAGCGTGTAGTCCATTTGAAATCTCCCTGTCACGACGACCCTGTTACGCGCGATCCCTGTCATGCCGTTCCATTGTCGATGCGAGAAATTAGTTCGGTGCGCGTCATCGCTCCATTGAACATAGGGAAGCTGTCGCTATCCAAAGCTCTCGGCGGACTAGACGTTGGTATAGACGCGGTCTCGATCCGGCTGGCGGCCGGGGGCCGTCAAAAAAGTGAGCGGCTGGCTCCGGGGGGAAGAGCCAGCCGCGCGCGAACCTGGTCGGGTGGGGGAGCTATGGACCGGGGCCGCGTTGAATAGGTCTCCTAGTAGAGGCCGAAAGCGCGAAGCGCACCGGCGTTTGCCATCGTCGAGCGGGCTTCCGCGGGCGCAACAGGTGCGGCCTTCGATTCCAGGCGTGGCCTGTCGGGCAGGACGACGACCTTGGTCCCGATGCTCACCCGGTTGTAGAGATCGATGACATCGTCATTGAGCAAGCGAATGCATCCGCTCGAGACATGCGTGCCGATCGTTTCGGGGGCGTTGGTGCCGTGAATGCGATAGGTCGTGCTGCCGAGGTACATCGCACGGGCGCCCAGCGGATTGGACGGACCGCCGGCCATGAAGCGAGGCAGATAGGGTTGCCGTTGCAACATCTCCCCGGGCGGGATCCAGTCCGGCCATTCGGACTTGCGCGAAACCGATTGCACGCCGGACCAGGTGAATCCCTCTCGGCCGACGCCGATGCCGTAGCTGATGGCCCTGCCGCTGCCGAGCACGTAATAGAGCCGCGCGCGGGGCGTATCGATCACGATGGTTCCCGGTGCTTCGCGCGTCTGATAGCTGACGATTTGCCTGCGAAGGTGCGCCGGTATGCGCCTGGCCTGGTCGACGACCTCGGTGTTTCCGCGATCCGGCATGACTTGCTGGAAGATCGAGCCCTGCGGGCCGAGCCATGGTGCATAGCCGAGGGGCTCTGCACGGGCGGTGGTGCCGGCGAGCAGTGTGCCGATGAGGGCAGCGGCGGCGGAGATGCTCATGCGTGACATGGCGGCCTCTGCAAATGACCGGTCGGTTTTCTAGATCGCGAACGAAGGAACGGGATTGCCGGCCGATATGTGGTCGGTTGCAGCGATCCGCACATGGCGGGCTCCCGGCGTCTGTTTGCCCGGCTGCTGGTCGCCACCGACGCAATCGGCGTGATGGTGCCACACGACGTCGTTGCAGCCGGCTCCCGTTGGTCGGATGGGAAGGCGATCGCCTTTGAGACCGCGCGGCCGTTCGATCGTCTCCCCGGTCGAAGCCGGAAGGACGGTGACGTCACAGACAATCAAAGCTGCGAGCGCGGCGGCAATGGCGATCTTGATCATTGTCGTCTCCCCGGTCTGCGTTTTCTGCTTGACCGTGAGACTATTGGCGCGAGCGCAATTGCTCCATTGTACGTGAGTAAAGCCTGTTTATCGAAAGGGTCACCGCGCCTATTCGAAGGTTTAGGGCGGCTTTCTCGGGGAATCGGTTTGCGGGGCGGGTGGCCGGAAATCAGGCGGCCTTGAGCGCCCGGTCGAGACAGACGATCAAATTCGCCTCGCTGTAGGGCTTGCTCATGAAGCTGATCGCTCCGGAACGCATTGCACGATCCCTGATGCGGTCGTCCGGATATGCCGTGATGAAGATCATGGGTATGCGGTGACCGCCGACGGCGAGCCGGTCCTGCAACTCGATTCCGTTCAAACCCGGCATGTGCAGGTCTGAAATCAGACACGATGTCTCGTGCAGCCGCTCGGACCCGAGAAACTCCTCGGCGGATGAAAACGTAGCCGCGCGATATCCCAGCGACCGTACCAGAGCCTTGGTTGCATTCCGAACGGCTTGGTCGTCGTCAACGATTGAAATCATGGGCGTTTCTGGCAAGGCAAATTCCTGTCGCTTCAGCTGCGAATATGAAGAGCTTCGGCCAAGATCGCCACGGTGCTTCCGGAAGGGTCCAATACCCATAAGCCCAAAGAAATTATGCTTAGGTTTAGCTAAATCAGGGTTTCGGCTGCCGGATTCCGAGCATGTCCGCCATTCTCACCAGATCGGCCAATGATCTGGCTCCCATCTTTCGCATGACGTTGCCGCGGTGGACCTTCACCGTGATCTCGCTCACGCCAATCTCGGCGGCGATCTGCTTGTTCATCAGGCCTGACGTCACCAGCGCGATCACCTGCTGTTCCCGCGGGGTCAGGGTTTGATAGGCCGACATGAGGCCTGCCGACGCCTTGTTGCTTTCGCGCCTCGCTCGATCGCGATCCAGCCCGACCTGGACCGCATCCAGGAGATCCTGTTCGCGGAACGGCTTCGGCAGGAACTCGACCGCACCGGCTTTCATCGCTCTGACCGTCATCGGAATGTCGCCGTGCCCGGTGATGAAGATGATGGGGACCTGGATATTCGCCTTGGCCAGGTCGGCCTGAAAATCCAGCCCGCTGACGCCCGGCAAGCGGACGTCCAGAATGAGACAGCTCGGCACATCGGGGATTTGGCTCGCGAGGAACTCGGCTGCGGAGCTGAAAGTGCTGACGCGCAGGCCGATCGACCTGAGCAGGGTTTGCAGCGAGCCCCGCACGCCCGCATCGTCGTCGATGACGAAGACCAGCGCTTCGCTGTCTGCAGGCTGCGTTTGCGTAGCGGGCATGGGTTTGCCTTACGCTGGTGGCGGCGAATTCGTCGCCGCAATCGGGACCGTGAACCGGAATTCCGTGCCGTGCGGCGTTCGGGAGGAGGCCCACAGACGCCCGCCGTGGGCCATGACGATTCCGCGGCAGATCGGCAGGCCCATGCCCATCCCCGTGCACTTGGTCGTGAACAATGGATCGAAAACGCGGTGCTTGATCGTTTCATCGATGCCGGTTCCCGAGTTCCTCGATGGTCACGAGGACATTGTCCTCTCCGTCGACCTGCGACCCGATCCGCAGGATGCGCGACCGGTCCATGACGGAATTCATGGCGTCCGCTCCGTTGATCACCAGATTCATGACGACCTGTTGCAACTGGACGCGGTCGCCCAGCACGGCGGGCATCTCGCCCGGCAGCGAGGTCTGAATCATGATGTTGCGCGCGCGCAGCGTATTCATGGTGAGCGCGAGCACCTCGCGGATGGCCGCGTTGATATCGGTGGCGACGTAGTCCGGCTTTCGATTTCTGAGGAGCGTCCGAATGCGGCCGATCACTTCGCTGACGCGGTTTCCTTCATCGATCACGCCTCTGAGCGCGTCTTTCGCTTCCGCGAGATCGGGCGTGGCGCGATCCAGCCATCGCAGAGCGGCGTTGCCGTTGGCCACCACAGCGGCCAGCGGCTGATTGATCTCGTGGGCGATCGATGCGGTCAGTTCACCCATCGTGGTCAGCCGCGCGACACTCGCGAGCTCAGCCTGCGCCTCCTGGACCGCGGCATTGGCGCGGATGCGCTCGGTTTGATCCATCGACACGCCGATGAACTCGACCACCTCGCCGGACTCGTCGAGCACCGGATTGCCTACGGCGTGGATATGCTTGACCGTGCCGTCGAGCAGTACCGCGCGGTAGGCAATGTCGTAAGGCTTCTTCTCCCGCACCGCTCGCGCGCTGACCTCCTTGAACGAAGCCCGATCCTCCGGGTGAATCAGCTCGAGAAACAGGTTGTGCGACATCTGGGTCGTTGCCGGATCGATGCCGAACATCTTCCACACCTCCGGCGACCAGAACAGCTCGCCGGTCTTCGTTTTTCTCGACCAGAATCCGGTATGACTGAGCCTCCCGGCCTCGGCCAGATAGGCGGCCGTGCGGTGCAGGTCGCTTTCCGCCTTGTGGCGGGCGGTGACGTCGATCGCCGTCGAAAAATAGATCGGCTCGTTCGCTCTACTGCCGGGGATCGTCGAGACGAACGAATTGACCCAGACAGGCGTTCCGTTCTTGTGCCTGTATCGCGTCACGACTTCGTAGTTCTTACGCGTTCCATTTCGAAGTTCGGCGAGGCGGGTTTGGCCCGAGTCGCGGTCCCCGTCGAAGAACAGATCGACCGGCGACAGGATTTGCATCTCGGCGGCGCTGTAGCCAAGCATGTCCTGGAGCGCCTGGTTGGTCGCGACGAATTTCATGTTGTGATCCACCAGGCACACGCCCAGCGACGACATCTCGAAAACCGAACGCCAGCGTTGCTCGCTTGCGCGGAGCGCCGCTTCCGAGCGCTTGCGAACCCATATGTCGCCGAGGATCCGGCCCAGTTGATCGACGGCTTCGAGGGTCGTGCGATCCGGCCGCCGCCTGGAGTTCGAATAGCATTCGAAGACTGCCAGCACCTCGTCCCCGAGAATGACCGGGAACACCAACGCCGATTTCAGGCCTGCCTTGAGGGCAGGCTGAAGTCTTAGGAAGCCGGCAAAGCCGATGTCCTCGAACCACGTTGCCGATTTGATGTCCGCCACGCGGCCTGGCAGATCGTCGCCCGGCTCAATCACGGTTACGGTGCTGGCGCGCCGGAATTCCGCGAAGTCCGCGGCATTCCACGCGGCGGTGGAGCAGGCCAGGCGGCCGGTCGAGTTGTCCGGATGCCAGACCTGTCCAAACTGCCAGCGCTGCGCGCCGCAAATCCGCTCGAGGCTGGCCGATGCCAGCGCGGACGTCGTCAAGGCGGCGCTCGCCGCCGCGCTGACGCTCACAAGAAGATCCAAAGCCTGCTGGTTCGAGCGATTGAGCGCTTCGCGTTGTTCGGCTGCCAGCTTGCGATCGTCGATGTCGATGCAGATGCCCACCCATTCGCGGACGGAGCCGTCGCTTTCCAGGACGGCATTGCCGCGGACCTGATGCCAGACATACACCCCGTCGCGCCGCCGGATGCGGCATTCGACTTCGAAGGGCGATTTCTTGTCGACCGATTTCCGCCAGACGTCTCGTACCTGGTCACGATCGTAGGGATGCAATGCGTTGAGCCATCGCGAGCCGCAGGCTTCGTCCGGCGACTGATCTGTAAAGGTGCACCATTCGGGCGACTCGATGAACTGTCCGTCGGCGGTCGCTGTCCAGACCAGCGACGAGGTCGCCCGCACCAGCGCCCGATAGCGCTGCTCGCTGGCCACCACCGCGGCCTGTGCACGTTTGCGCTCGGTGATCTCCTCGGCTGCAACGTTGACGCCGAGAACGCGGCCGCCCGGGCCCTTCAACGGATACCAGTTCGTCAGCCAGCACCGGTCGGCGCCGACTCCATCCGCGCGTTGTCCGCTGACCTCGATGCCCGTCACCGGCTCGCCACTGGCGACGATGGATTGCACGAGTTGCTCCACCTGGCCGGCGATATTCGGCACCATTTCGCGGACGGTGCGGCCGAGATGATCCTCCACCGAAATTCCGCATATGTCGGTCAGGCGCTGGTTGATCTGAAGGTAGCGGCAATCGGGTGACAGAACTGCAAGCCCGATCGGCGCGGTGTCGTAGATCCAGCCGAGTTCGGGCGCGGCGAGGCCGACGTCGCCGGCCGCCCGCCCGCCGGCATACGCCGGCGCGGCGCGCGCGGACGTGACCGCGCGGGTTTGGGTCCAGCCCTTGTGGGTCGTTTCCCCTTGGTCATCGACCCCACCGGTATGTCCTCGCGAAAGGTGCGCCGACCCGTTGATCTGGATGTACAAAACCGAGATGCACGCGGACGCAGATGCATGGCCTGCAGCCGCGGGCCGGCCGGATTTCCGGGTCATCGTCCTCGAAGGCGGGCCGTCCGGACAATTGGACCCAAGGCCAATAGGAGACTCCAATAGCGGGCTTCCGGACGCTCTGGTGAGACGTCCGAAGATCGCCGACCGAGGTCGGCCGTCTAAACCTTCGAATAGGCAGGTGGCACCTTTCGATAACCGGCGGGACCGCCCGTACAATAGGCTCTCGGGCCCTCGCGCTCTACGTATCCGGATACCGATTGTTCGAGCGAAGGATGAGGCGTGATCAGGGCAACAGCGGCATTGTTCTTGGCGGTATTTTTGGCGGTCGCGGTCGCGATGCCGGCCGAAGCGCTCGATCTCAAGGACCTGGCGGCGTGCAGATCCGCCGCCATTCGCTTTTGCGATCGGTCGGGAGGTCTGAGTATGGCCGCGCTCTCGCGATACGGCGCGGCACTCGCCGTCCGCAGCGGCGAAGTCGGACCGAAATGTGTGGCGGTGCTGGAGCGTTACGGCCAGCTGTCGGCACGAACGTCATTTGCCGAAAGTCGATAGAGCGACAAGCGGCCTTTCAGCGCGATCAATCCACCCTGATCACGATCTTGCCGAAGTGCCCGCTTGCGGCCTGATAGGCATAGGCTTGCCTGGCGTCGGCGAAGGCAAACACCTTGTCGACCGGCGGCCTCACCTGCTTTAGCGCAAACGCCCGGTTCATCGCCGCGAACATTTCCAGCGAGCCGACATGCACGCCGTGCAGGTGCAGTTCCTTCCGGTTGATGATGCGCGGATTGATGCTGCCCTGGCCCGCCACCGAGCCGATGATGTAGATCGAGCCGCCGGTCCGCGCCGCGCTCATCGACTTTTCCAGGGTGTTGGCGCCGCCGACCTCGATCACGTGATCGACGCCCGCGCCGCCGGTGCGTTTCAGCACCTCCTTGTCCCAGTCCGGCGTCGACTTGTAGTTGATCGTCTCGTCCGCCCCGAGCGCCTTGCCGCGCGCAAGCTTCTCGTCGCTGCTCGAGGTGAGCAGCACATGCGCGCCGTGCATCTTGGCGACCATCACCGCGAAACAGGCGACGCCGCCGGTGCCCAGGATGGCGACCGTCTCGCCCGCGCGGATGCGGCCGGTCTCGACCAGCGCGTTCCACGCGGTCAGCGCGGCGCAGGGGAGCGTGGCGGCCTCCTCGAAGCTCAAATAGTCGGGAATCCGGATCGCGCCGTGCTGCGGCAGCGCGACATATTCGGCGAGCACGCCGTCGAGCTGGCCGCCGAGCGAGTTCTTCGAGGCCTCGGCCGGGATGCGCCCGCCGATCCAGGTCTGGAAGAACGTGCTCATGGCGCGGTCGCCCGCCTTGAATCCCGTGACGCCGGGGCCGACCGCGACGACCTCGCCGGCGCCGTCGCACATCGGGATCACCGGGAATTTGGTGTAGCCGTAGGCGCCCTTGATCACGCCCTGGTCGCGGTAGTTCATCGACGCCGCGCGCATGCGAATGAGAATTTGTCCGTGCCCGGCCTCCGCCTGCGGGCGATTGTCGTTCAGCACCAGCCCGTCGAGGCCGGTCGGTTCGCGGACTTCCCAGGCCTTCATGTACAGGCCTTCATGCAAAATCCTTCATGGTGCTGTACGCTTTTCGATGATGCCGGCGACCACCTTCAGCGCATGGCTCAGGTTGTCGAACATCGCAAGCCCGTCGGCGCGGTTCTTGCGGTCGGCTTCTCCGCTGCGTTCGCCCGGTAGCCGCGGCGCTGATGCCCCATCGATCGGCTTCGCGCTCTTCAGCTTCCCGGCGATGTGCGCGGCGCGCTTGCCGTAGGCGTCGAGGCCCACGAAGCCCTGCGGGTTCATCGCGAAGAAGAACTGGCTGATGGTGCTCGGCCGCTTCACCACGTTCTCGTAGGTGACCTGGAAGCCCGGCTCGCCGTCCGACATCGCGCTGCACAGAAGCTCCACCATCAGCGACAGCGCGTAGCCTTTCGGCCCGCCGATCGGCAGCACCGAGCCCTTCACCGCGACGGCGGGATCGCTGGTGGGCTTGCCGTCCGGATCGAGCGCCCAGCCGTCGGGCAATTCCTTGACGCCGAGCGCCAGCATGGCGCGGATGCGCGAGCGCGCCACCACGCTGGTCGCCATGTCCATCACGATCGGCTCGGCGCCGGGGAGAGGGAACGCCGCGCCGATCGGGTTGGTGCCGAGCAGCGCCTCCTTCGAGCCGGTCGGCGCGATGGCGGGCGAGGCGTTGGTGAAGGCGAAGCCAACCAGGCCCTGCCTGGCGGCGCGCTCGGAATAGTAGCCGGCGCCGCCGAAGTGGCTGGAGTTGCGCACTGCGACTGCGCCCATGCCGTACTTCTTCGCCATCTCGATGGCGGCATCCATGGCTTTCTGGCTGATGACCAGACCAAGCGCGTTGTCGGCGTCCATCACCATGCAGCAGGGCAGGTTGTTGGTGGTCTTGACGTCCGGCTTGCTCTTGATCGTACCGTCGAGCAGCCCGGTGATGTAGAGCGGCATCTGCACCGCCCCGTGCGCGTCGGAGCCATGCAGCGTGCCGTAGGCCGCGACCTCGGCAGCGATCTCCGCGTCATTGTCGCCCAATCCGGCATAGCGGAACGTGTCGCGCATCAGCGCGATGAAATCGCTTGCCGCCATCCGTTGTCCGGCGGCCGCGTCCTTCAGCCGCGCGGCAATCTCCGCACTCGTCGCCATTTCGATGCTCCCAGATTACTTCGGCGCTGCGTTCGGGAAGAACGCCTCGGCATTCCTGTAGAACACCTTCTCATACACCTCTTCGCTGTAGCCGAGCTCCCGCCAGTCGCCGACCAGCCGCTCGTGCGTCAGCGTCGGCCAGTCCCAGCCGAACAGCACGCGGTCCTGCAACCGTCCGCCGATCTCCTTCTTCAGCGCCGGGGTAAAATACTTCGGCGACCAGCCGTGCAGCTCGTAGCGGATGTTGCCCTTGTGCAGCAGCACCGCGATCATCTCGTCCTGCCAGGGCCAGGCCGGCCGGCCGGCAAGGATCTGAAGCTCGGGATAGCGCGCTGCCACCCGGTCGACATGGCGCGGATGGCCGTCGTCGAGCACCACGCCGCCGCCGCCCGGCATGCCCTGGCCGATGCCGGTGAGCCCGTTCATCAGCAGCACCGGCACGTTGGCTTCGATGGAAAGCTTGTAGAACGGCTCCCAGATCGGGTCGCTCGGCGGATAACCAAGGCTGTTCTGGCTCTGGCAGAAGCCGACGAAGCCGGCCTTGCCGGAGAGGAGCCGCTTGAATTCCTTGATCCAGAAATCCCTCATCGAAGGATTGATGGCGATCCAGTTGCCGTAAACGATGTCCGGGTTCTTGCGGGCGAAATCGGCCGCGTAGTCGTTCGAGGTGCGGATCTCGTCCTCGTCGGTCATCCGCCAGGTGCGGTAGATGTCGAGGATGGTGCGGACGTTGCGCTTGCGGAAGCCGTCCGCCATCTGCTCCTCGGTTTCGAATTCGCGCTTCCTCCGAAACACCCGCTGCGCGTTCTCGTATTCCTCCATCGTCTTGTGATGCAGGCCGGCTTTGGTCGAAAAGTGAGAATGACAATCAAAGTAACGCATTACGTCCCCGCTCTGTTCAGCTCTGGCTCGCTCTCTCCCGGCCTCACGCTGAGGAGCCTGCGCAGCAGGCGTCTCGAAGCGCCGCAAGTCGGGTTTACCCGACTTGCGTTCTTAAGTTGCCGATCTCGGGTAAACCCGAGTTCGGGCGCCGCCCCATCCTTCGAGACACCCGCCTTCGCCTTCGGGCTTCGGCGGGCTCCTCAGGATGAGGGCGGAGCAGGCACCTATTTCTTGTCGAAACGCCGGTCCCAGATGCGCTTCGGCTTGCCCTCGCGGCCGCGGTTCGACCATTCGATCAGGGCATCCTCTTCCACCAGCTCGATGTTGAGCCGCAGCCCGAGATCGGAATGCATGCGTCTCTCGATGTGCTCCTTGAGCCCATCCCAGCCGCCGGCGTCGTTGCGGACCTCGATCTTGACCGTCATCTCGTCTTTCACGACCCCATCGACGTTGATGCGGTCGGCGATGCAGAGCCATTCGCCGGTGGTGCGGTTGTCGCTCTTGATCGCCGGCAGGCAGGCCTGCGGCCACACGCTGACGCCGCGGATGCGCACCATGGTGTCGCTTCGCCCGAGCATCTTCTGCATGCGGCGGAAGCAGCTTCCGCACGAGCAGCGGTCGGTCGAGACGATTTTGGTCAGGTCGCGCAGGTTGAAGCGGATCATCGGCATCACCCGGCGGTGCAGGATCGTGCACACCATGTTGCCGATGGTGCCGTTCGGCACCGGCGCCTCGGTCTCGGTGTCGACGATCTCGAAGAAGGTGCAGTCCTCCATGAAGTGCATGCCGTCCTGCGCCTGGCACTCGAACGAGCCCATGCCCATCTCGTGCGTGCCGTACATGTCGTAGACCGGGCAGCCCCACAGCTCCTCGATCTGCCTGGCGAAGGAGCGGTCGGTGTCGGGCCCGAGCCCGCAGCCGAGGAACTTGGTTTTCAGGTCGCGCAGGTCGAAGTTCAACTCCTCGCGTGCCACCTTGGCGAGCTGCGTGGAATATTCCGGCCGCACGTACCAGACGTTGGTGCCCCACTCCCGCGCGATTTCGATCTGCCGCCGCGATGAGGTGACGACGCCGGTGCCGGTGGTGAGCGGCAGCGCGCCGAGATAGTCGTGCGCGGCCTTGTAGCAGCACCAGCCGGCGTTGCCGAGCGAGCAGGTGTGGGGGATCTGGATCACGTCGCCCGGACGCAGGCCGCAGATGTACTGCACGCGCGCCATGGTGAGACCGTTCATCTCCCATTCGATCGGGCCGTACATGGTCGGCCGCGGCTTGCCGGTGGTGCCGCCCGAGGTCTGCACCTTGGTCGGCATGGTCTTGATGCGCTCGAGCACCGGGCCGTTGATCAGGCCGAACGGCGGGTTTTCCTGCTGGTCCTTCTTGATGTCGTCCGAATCGAAGGTCGGCAGCTTGGTGATGTCGTCGATGCTCCTGACGTCGCCCGGCTCGATGCCCTTGGCCTTCCAGCGCCGCTGGTAGAAGCCGTTCTTCCAGCCCTCCTTCATCAGGTCGAGAAACTGCTCGTTCTGGAATGCGCGGATCTGGTCGGCGCTCCAGCGCCAGCGCGTCTTCTCGAACACGTCCGGCACCGGATAGCGCTTGAAGAACGCGTCCCAGTCGACCGATCGATGATAGATCGGCAACGAGGACACGGCCGGCGCGGCGTCCATCACGTTCATTGCAGTCTCCATTTTCGCGGCCGCACTCAGCTATGCGGTCAGGCGAGCAGCATGCGTGCCGTTGCGCGCCCGGTCGGGCGCGAAACGCCAGGCGTTTCAGTTCTTGTATTCGGGGCAGTCGCGGTCGCACTTTCTTTTCAACGTTGCCCAGGTGAGCGCGTTGAACGGCGCGTTGCCGTCGGTGATGATGCGCGCCTGCTCGACGGTGATGTCGAGCACCTCCTGCGGAGGGACGTAGGGCTTGATGATCCCGGCCATGGAGGTGAGCTGCACCTCGCAGGCGCGGTCGATCAGGAACGCCAGCATGTAGGCCTCAGGAATAGAGTGGCCCCACAGCACGAGGCCGTGGCCCTTCTGGATCACGACCTGGCCCTTGCCGAAGCTCTTGGCCAGCCGCTGGCCTTCCTCGGGCGTCGAAACCAGGCCCTCGTAGTTGTGGTAGCCGACCGGGCCGAGCCACATCGCGTATTGATTGCCGGGGATCAGGCCCTGGTCCTGCATCGCCACTGCGGTCGCGGCCTTGGTGTGCAGATGCACCACGCAGTTCGCCTGCGGGAACGCGTCGTAGATGCCCTTGTGGAACGGATGCGCGAACTTGTGCGGGATCTCGTCGGACGGGTTCACGTGGTTGCTGCTGGCGTCGAGCTTGTGGAGGTTCGACGCGGTGACCTCCTCGAACAGCCGGTGCGCGGCGTGCATCAGCAGATGATCGGGCTCGCCGGGAACGCGGGCCGAGATGTGCGCGAACAGAAGCTCGTCCCAGCCGTTCATCGCCGCAAGACGGAAAGCTGCCGCGAGATCGACGCGCACGGCCCACTCCTCGGCACGAATTCCAGGCTTGTTCGACTGCGCCGCAACGGCCACTGCCGACATGATGTCCTCCCCTTGGTCACACCTCGCCGGTCGTTGCTGCCGGTCGTTGATGCCCAGCATACAACAATTCGGCTTTGGGATTTCAACAGATGGCCGCGCGCGCGCGAACCTGCGCGCCATGAGCGCAACGCATGATCGCGTTGCAGTCTGGGAGTGGGCAGCGCTTATTGCGGCTCGATCTTGAGCTCGACCGCGAGCGCCCGCCACTTTTCCTGCTCGCGGGCGATGAACGCTCCGGTCGACTGCGGGGTGCCGGCGCCGCTGGTCGCAAGGCCGAAGCCCGCAAGACGTTCCTTGATCTGGTCGCCCTTGAGGAACTCGGCGATCTCGCGGTTCATGCGCTGCACCGCCTCGGCGGGCGTGCCGGTCGGCGCCACGACGACGAACCAGCCGTCCATGTTCACGCCCGGCACCGTCTCGTTGATGGCGGGAAGGTCGGGCAGGGGCGGGAAGCGATTGGTCGAGCTGATGGCAAGGCGGCGGATCTTGCCGGCCTGCACCATCGCGTTCGATGCCGCCATCGAGCTGATCAGCACCGGCACGGTGCCTGAGGCGACGTCCTGCACCATCTGCGCGGCCGAGCGGTACGGCACTTCGACCATGCCGAGGTCGCCGCGCTTGTTGAACAGCCGCGCCGCGATCGGCGCCGCACCTGCCGTGACGTCGACCGCGTAGGACAGCTTGCCGGGATTGGCCTTGGCGTGCGCAATCAACTCGGGAACGGATTTCACCGGGAGGTCGGCATTGACCGACAGGATCTGTGGACCAAAATCGACGACCACCGCGACCGGTGCGAAGTCGCGCGCCGGATCGTAGGGGATCGACTTGAAGGTCACCGGATTGGTTGCCAGCCCCGACGTGTTGGTGAACAGGAACGTGTAGCCGTCCGCCGGCGCGCGAGCGGCTGCTTGATGCGCAAGAAGCCCCGATGCACCCGGAAGGTTCTCGACCACCACCGTTTGGCCGATCGCGCGCGTGACACTTTCTGCCATCAGCCGCGCCATCACGTCGGTCGCGGCGCCCGGACCGGTCGGCACGATCAGTTTGACCGGACGATTGGGCCAGCTTTGCGCATGCGCCGCGCTCGAAGTTGCCAGAATCGCGGCGCAAAACGCCGCGCGGACGGCCCACCTCATGTTTCCCCCTTATCGTTTCGGCGCGCCGGCGTTGTTCGCCGCCGCCATCCATCGCGCGATCTCGTCGGCAACGATCTTGCCGCCGGCCTCGCCTTTTTCGATCGAGAGCACGGCGCGATTGTTGTTGTTGTAGACGAACGGAAGTCCGAGCCACGGGCGATCCTTGAGCACCTGCATGTTGTGCTGCACGTCAAGCTCGATGGCCGAAAGCCCCATCAGGAAGAAATCCTTGCTCACCTTGACGCGGGTGCCGGCGAGCTGCTGGCCGGAAACCTCTTCGTTCGGTTTCATCATGACGCCGATCACGTCAAGAATGCCCTGGGTCGGCGAGTCCGGCGGCACGTCGAACTTCACCTCGATGATGTGGCTGGCCGGCAAGCTGCGGTCGACGTTGCGCTGGATCATGAGCGTCATGGTCAGCGGCCGGCCCGGAAGCGTGACCTGTGCGACCACCGCATTTTCTCCCGCGTTGGCGCCGGTGCCGGGCTCGGTGCGCCAACTCACCCAGCCGGTGTAGCTCTTGCCGTTCGGGTCCGACGTGTCCTCCTCGTAGAGGATCGCCTTTTGCGAGCCGGGCGGCGCGGTTTGTGGCACTGGAGCCGGCCGGGATGCGGCGGGCGCGGTCGTCGCCGTTTGCGGCGCGGCTTGCGGCGCCGCTGCGGCGGCAGGCGGCGTGTTGCCGAACGCGTCGCCCGGCAGGAACACACGCGTCAGCCGCCAGTCGCCGGACCAGCGGAACAGCAGCACCAGCGGGCGCTTCACGGTGTCGCTGTCGGGCCGCAGGTCGACGCGGAACGCAAAGGGCCCGCCGGTGAAGAACGCGTAGCGGATGCGCAGCAGCTCGAAGCCACGGGCCGCCGGACCGTTCTGGCCGGGCTGCGCGATTTCCCAGCCGCGTTCGTTCAGCCGGGCGGCGCGGATCAATGCGACGACGGCGCGCTGCGTCGAGAGCGGATCGACGGTGCTGTTCGGGGCGGCCTCGCCGAAGCGGCTCGAGCCGAGCATGACGCGCAGGTCCTCCCGCAGACCCTGCCGCACCGAGGCCCAGTCGATGCGGCGCTCCAGCGCCACCGCGTCTTCGTTGTCCAGCGCCGACGACAGGTCGTAGAGCGCATAGAGCGCCCATCCGCACCAGAAAGCCGCGATCAGCGCCAGCCCATCCGAGAGCGCGCCACCAGCGCCGCGGTTTCTTTACCGCTGCGGCTTCGGGGGGCGGGGGCGGAACCGCGCTGCTGCGCTCCGGCACAAGAGGCCGTTCCGGCGCGCGCCTGCCGGGCGCAGGTCGGGGTTCGATCATGATTTCCGGCGTCGGCATCGTCGTCGGCGGGCTCCCGCTGGGCCGTCCCTGGATGATGCAACAAGAATAAGGCGGTGCCAAATCGGCCAATTTACACGCGGATACCGCGGTTATTGTCCCATCGTGATACCGAGCGTCCGCACCGCGTGGCCGAAGGCGTCGCGCTCGCGGGTCAGGAACGCACGAACATCCTGGGTGTCGCTCTGTTCGACGCCTTGCGCGGCGAGGGCCTCGCGCATCTTCGGCTCGGACAGCGCGCGAAGCGTCTCGCTGCGCAGCGCCGCGACGATCTCGGGCGGCGTGCCCTTGGGTGCGAGCATCACGGTCCAGCTCGCAAGGTCGAATTCCGGCACGCCCGCCTCCTTAAAGGTCGGCACGTTCGGAAGCGCCGCCGAGCGCCTCGCCCCGGTCACCGCCAGCGCTTTCACCGAACCGCCTTCGATCGCAGCTTTCCCGACCGCGACGCCGCCATAGAACATTTCGAGATGCCCGCCGATCACGTCGTTCACGCCCTGCGCGCCGCCGCGATAGGGGATGTGCGCAACGTTCAGATCGCGGAGTTTGTTCATCCAGGCGCCCATGATGTGCGGCGGGCTGCCGGCGCCGCCGCCGAAGCTGTACTTGCCGGGATTGGCGCGGACCTCGGCAATGAACTCCTGGAGCGTGTTGGCTTTGAAGTTCTTCGACACCATGAGCACCACCGGCACCAGTCCGGTGACCGCGACCGGCTCGAAATCGTCGATCGCCGAATAGGTGAGGTGCTTGGCGATCTGCGGCCCCACGACGGTTTCCGAGGTGTAGCCGACGAAGATCGTGTAGCCGTCGGGCTTGGCGCGCAACGCGGCCTGGATGCCGATCGCGCCGCTCGCGCCCGGCCGGTTCAGAATCACGAAGCTCTGGCCGGTCTGCTCGCTGAGCTTCTGCGCCACCGCGCGCGCAACGATATCGGTCGAGCCGCCCGGGCCGTAGGCGACGATCACTTCGACCGTGCGGTTGGGATACTGCTGGGCTGATGCGTTCGGGCACAGGAGTGCTGCAAGCACCAGAGCTCCGCCAAGCTGCTGCACGAGCCGCCGCATGTTTGCCTCCCGTCGACTGCATCCCGTTCTGATGCGGGCGCTGATCGCGGAAAGCTTGGCACCGCCGGCAGGCGATGCCAAGAGATCACATCGTCGCGCGATCAGATCGTCACGCCGGCTGCAGTCCGTGCGACGGCATCGCGGCGCGCACATGCGGCGCGAGCAGGAGCTTGATCAGCGCGGCCGCCTCGTTCGGCGCGGCCGCCGATCGGGTGACGCCGGCGGTGAACGTCGTCGTCCTGTTGAGTTCGTCGGGCAGCGGTCCGACCACATCGACGCCTTTCACCAGCATGTGCTCGCACAACTGCTGGATTGCGATGTCGGCTTCCCCGCGCGCGACGAACTCGGCAACCGGGCCGCCGTCGCCAAGCCTGGCTTTGGCCTTCATCGCGTCGAGGATGCCCATGCGCTCGGCGATCTGCTCGAAATGCACCCCGCTCGCGGCGCCGGTCGAGGGATCGGTGTAGGCCACCGCCTTGGCCGCCAGAAGCGCAGCGCGGACATCCTCGGCCGTCGCGATCTTCGGTTTGGGTGCGCCCGCGCGCACCGCGACGCCGACGACGGATTTCGCGATGTTGTGCTCGGAGCCGGCCACGCCCAGGCCTTCGTCGATCATGAGCTTCATGGTTTCCGGCGTGATGACCAGCACGTCGGCCTTTTCACCGGCGCGGGCCCGCTTCACCACGGTGCCGGCCGGCGCATAGACCGGCGCGAAGCCGAAGCCCGTCGTCTTGCGGTATTCGGGCTCGAATTGCTCGAGCAGCCCCTTGAAGGCGACCGAGACCATTACGTTGAGATTGCCCGCCACGGGAGTCATCCGTTCTGCTGGAATGAAACCGGCCGCGCATCGGAAAACGCGCGGCCGGCGTTTGAGACCCGAAGGATTAGAGCTTCGTCACGCGCACGTGCAGCAGCGCCGCACGGCCGCCGCGCACATGCTTCACGCAGCGCTCCAGTGCCGCCGGCAGGTCGTCCGGATTGACGACCTTCTCGCCGTGCGCGCCGAATGCCTCCGCGATCTTGGAGAATTCGGCGTCCGGCATCAGGCCCGCCTGGAATTTTTCGGAGGCCTTGGCCTCGCCCTGCGGGAACACGCGCAGCGTCGATTCCTTCACGGCCGACCAGCCGGTGTTGTCGAGCAGCACGACGAGGATCGGCAGCTTGTATTGCTGCGCCACCGAGAACACCGACGACGGGCCGCCGAAGTAGAAGCCGCCGTCGCCGACCACCTGCACCGCCATGCTGTTGGGTGCCGCGAGCTTGGCGCCGAGCGCCATGCCGCCGGACCAGCCGAGCCCGCCGCCGCCGGAGCGGACGCAGGTGTTCGGCAGCGGACGCGTGAGCTGCATCGCGCAGGCGCCGGCATTGCGGACGCCTTCGTTGAACACCAGGTCGTCGGGCTTGAGGTGCTTGTTCAGCTCCGCGAACAGGTAGTGCGGGTTGATCTCGTCAGGCTTGCCCTTGTTGGTGGCCATCTTGGCGACGCTTTCGCGCCACGCCTTGCGCTCCGCGCCCAACGCCTCGACTCGCTTGGCCGCCGCTTCCTTGAACTTCGGCGTCGCCTTGGCCTTCAGGGCCTCCAGCAACTGGCCGAGGATGACGCCGGAGTCGCCCTGCATGCGGATGTTGCCCGGGAACGTCCACATCGGCGACGCGGACTTGAGCGTGTCGACGTCGATATGCGCCCAGAACGACTTTTCGCCGTGTTGCACATCGGCCGGGAACCACGGCACGTCGACGTCCACCAGCAGGCCGACGTCGGCCTTGGGCAGGTGCTTGTTCGGCGAGTAGCCGAGGAAGCAGGGGAACTCGTGCGAGATGTTGAAGGTGTAGTTGCCTTCGAACACCGCGATGCCGGCGAACGCCGCGAGTTCCTCGATCAGCTTCGGCGCGTTCTTCGACTGGCCCGCGTATCCGCAGATTAGCACCGGGTGTTCGGCGGCGATGAGCTTGTCGGCAAGCTGCGCGATCGTTGCGGGATCGGCGCCGCCGGCCTGCGGCTGCGAATATTCGATTCGCCGCATAGCTGCGGATCTGGTCGTTGGCCCATTTCTCGGTCAGCGTTTCGCGCTGCGCCATCAAATAGACCGGGCCCGCGGGCTTGGTCTCCATGATGGTGTGGGCGCGGCGCAGCGCCTCCTTCACCACCACGCCGGAGGGGAGCGTCCACTCCCACTTCATGTAGGGACGCACCAGCGCGCCCTGGTCGATCGGCTCCTGCACGAAGTGCACATAGGTGTCGCGCGAGCCGACCAGCTCGTTGCTGGAGGTGTAGGGCGCCTTGCCCGACATCAGCAGCACCGGCAGGCGGCTCCGGAAGAGGTTGTGCATCGCGTTCGCGGTGTTCGCGGTGCCGACGTCGACATGCACCAGCACCGCCTGGCCGCGGCCGGTCACCGCCGCGTAGCCCATCGCCATGTGCGCCGCCGTATTCTCGTGCGGGCACAGCATCACGTTCGGCACCTTCTCGCCGTTCTTCTGCCGCTCCGCCATCGCTTCGATGGTGGGCGCGTGGTCGGTGCCGAAGTTGCAGAACAGGTGCTCGATGCCGAGCTCGTTCAGGCCCTCGATGAAGTAGTAGGCGGTGGAATGCTGGGGCGCGTTGCTGATCTTCGGGGCAGGCTGGGACATGGGCTGAACTCGCGGTTTGTGATTATGGCCGTGATAGCGTTCCTCGGCGCTTACTGTGCGCTGCCCACGGGGGGTGATTCAAGCCGGTGGCCCCGGCATGGGTGGCCACCGGCTGTCACATAACACCGTATTGGAAAGCTTAAGCCGGCACCGCCTCCGCCGCCGGCACCCGCTTGACCTGATGCGCCTGCAGCCGCGGCAGCACCTCTTTGCCGAAGCGCCGGATCTGCTCCAGGAACACGTCGTGCGCCATCGCGCCGACGTTCATGTTGATCAGCAGGCTGTTGGCGCCCATCCGCTCGGCGCCTTCGATCAGGTTGTCGGCGACATCCTTGGGGGAACCCCAGGACAGTTCGCCGGACGAGATCTTGCGCTCGATGTCGGCCATCGTGGTCTTCTGCATGCCCTCGCGGTCGACGCCGACGCCGACCCGGTTCTCCGGCTTGATGTGGTCCATCGACGACGACGACAGGTAGCCGGTGCCCTTCGGCGACGATGCCTTCTCCAGCGAGCCGTGGTGCCAGAGCGTGTGCACGAAGTAGAGATAGAACGGGCTGTATTCCTTGATCGCCGTCTCGCGGTCCTTCGCCACGTAGGCGTCGGTGAAGAAGCACATGTGCTCCGGCGTGATCCGGTTGCCGTGCGCATGAAGCTGCTTGGCGAAATAGGCGACGATATCCTGCGTCAGTCCGCGGTGATGATCGGGAATGACGGCGCTGAAGTTGTGCTTGCCGGCCCACTCGATGGTTTCCTTCGAGCCGGTAAACGGCACCCATACCGGCGGATGCGGCTGCGTGTAGGGCCGCGGCCAGATCGCGATGTCCTTGTACGACCAGAATTTGCCCTCGTAGGAAAACTTCGGCTCGGTCCAGGCCTTGAGGATGATGTCGACCGCCTCCTCGAAGCGCGCGCGCGACTCGCCCATAGACACGCCGTAGACGTTGTACTCGCGCGGCACGCCGCGGGCGAAGCCCGAGAGAATGCGCCCGCGCGACATGGTGTCGGCCATCGCCAGCTCTTCGGCGATGCGCAGCGGATTGTGCAGCGGCACGAGATTGCCGAGCATCAGGAACTTGAGCCGCTTGGTGCGCTGTGCCGCGACCGCAGCCATCATGTTCGGCGAGTTCATCAGCCCGTGCGGCGTGGTGTGGTGCTCGTTCAGCCCGACCCCGTCGAAGCCGAGCTTGTCCATCTCCTCCCAGGCCTGCAGATGCTGCTCGTAGGTCTGGGCCGCGATTTCGCGATCGTAATGATCGTTCGGCAGCGGGTAGGGGAGGTACTTGGACTCCTTGTACTGGTCGAAGTGCTTGCCGTAGGGGAGCAGGTCGAAGATGAAAACTTTCACGAGCGGCCTTTCCTGATTTCTTCAGCCGAGTTGATGGTGGCGTGCAGGTTGCGGGCGTATTCCACGGCGCCCGCGACCGGCATATCGGGTCCGGTGCGGATGTATTCCTTGGCGCTGGTCAGCGAGATGCGCGGTGCCTTCAGCATGGCGGCGGTGAGCTTGTCCACGTGGGCATCGAGTTGCGCGGCCGGCACCACGTCGCTGACGATGCCATAGGAGAGGGCGCGCTCGGGGCTGACCTCGAACATCGAATAGACGAGGTAGGCCATCGCCTTGCGCGGCACCCGGTCGACGAACGACGACATCACCATGGTCGGCATGATCTGGTGCGACATCTCCGGCACCGAGAATTTCGCCTGATCGCTGGCGATGGTGATGTCGCAGGCCGCCGCAATCGCGCAGCCGAAACCATGCGCGCCGCCCTGTACCACGGCAATGATCGGAAGCGGGCAGCCGCGCATCGCGCCATAGGCGTCGAACACCACGTCGGAGAAATTGCGCCGCGTGTAGGCGGTCGGCTCCGGGCTCGGGCGCGCGCCCATGCCGGCGCGGCCGACGCAGAAGTCCTTGCCGGCGCCGCGCAGCACGACGATGTCGGAGGTCTTCGGCGCGTCGGCGATCATTCTTGGTGAGACGCACCACCATGTCGTCGGTCACCGCGTTGCCGCGGTCCGGCGCGTTGAGCGTGATGCGCAGGATCGCTCCGTCCTGCTTCACCAGAATGTCGTCAGCCATCTCGTTCCTCCGTGCCGCATTTTTATGCGGTCCTTGCCTTGCCGTCCCGGATCGCCTGCCACACCCGCTCCGCCGTCAGCGGCATTTCGAGGTGCGTCACGCCGTATTCCGATAGCGCATCGACCACGGCGTTGACCACCACCGCCAGCGCAGGGGTGGTCCCCCCTTCGCCGCCGCCCCGGACGCCCAGCGGATTGCCCGGCGCCAGCGTTTCCGACAGGTCGGTCACAAAGGCGGGCAGCATGGGCGCCCGCGGCATCGCGTAGTCCATCATCGAGCCGGCCAGAAGCTGTCCCGTCACGGGATCGTATCGGGAATGCTCCCACATCGCCTGGCCGACCCCCTGCGCGATCGCGCCATGGGCCTGGCCGTGCAGGATCAGCGGGTTGATGGCGCGGCCCACGTCGTCGACCGAGGTGTACTGGACGATCTCGGTCCGGCCGGTCTGCGGGTCGATCTCGACCTCGCAGACCGCACAGCCAAACGGGAAGGCGGGGAGGCGGATCATGTCGTCGCAATCGGCGGCCAGCGGCCCGCGCAATTCCTCGGGCAGATCGCTGCGCTCCCGCGCGGCCCTCGCCACCTCGAACAGGCCGATCGAGCGATCGGTGCCTTTGACGGTGAAGCGGCCTTCGAGGAAGGCGATGTCGCCGGCGTCGGCCTCCATGACGTGACCGGCGATTTTCGCAGCCTTCTGGATCACCGCCTCCGACGCCTTGCCCATCACCACGCCGCCCATGCGCATGGAGCGCGCCGAGTGCGAGCCGCCGCCGGCCGGCACGATGTCGGTGTCGCCCTGGATGAGCCGGATGCTGTCGAGATCGACGCCGAGCCATTCGCCGACGCATTGCGCGAAGCTGGTCTCGTGGCCCTGGCCGCTGGACAGCGTGCCGACCGTGACATCGACGCGGCCCTCGGGCAGCACGTCGACCTTGGCATATTCGCGCGGCGCGCCGCTGGTCGAACTCGATGTAGTTGGCGAGCCCGATGCCGCGCAGCTTGCGCGCGCGTCGCGACTCGCGCTTGCGCGCCGGAAAACCTTTCCAGTCGGACAGTACGAGCGCACGGTCCATCACGTTGGCGTAGTCGCCGGAGTCATAGGTCATGCCGAGCGGGTTGGGATAGGGCTGCGCCGACGGCGGGATCAGGTTGCGCCGCCGCAGGTCGATGCGGTCGTAGCCGAACTGCCGCGCCGCGATGTCGATCAGCCGCTCGATCGCGAACATGGCCTCCGGCCGCCCGGCGCTGCGATAGGGACTGGTCGGCACCGTGTTGGTCAGCACCGCCCGCGCGCGGATATGCGCCGCCGGCACCCGATAGACCGAGGTCAGAAGCTCGCTGCATTTGAGCAGCGGCACGTACATCACGCTGTGCGCGCCGACATTGCTGATCACCTCGCCGCGCGCGGCGAGGAACTTGCCGTTGGCGTCGAGTGCAAGCTCCAGCGTGATGGCCTGGTCGCGGCCCTGATAGTCGCTGGCGAAGGCTTCGGTGCGCTCGCAGGTCCACTTCACCGGACGCCGCAGCCGCTTCGCCGCCCACACGACCAGTCCGAACTCCGGATAGAACGCATTGCGCGTGCCGTAATTGCCGCCGACGTCGCCGCATTCGACGCGCACGTCGGTCACCGGCACGCCGAGGATGCCGGCAAGCTCGGCCTTCTGCCGCACCACGCCGCCGGAGCCGGCGTGCAGCGTGTATTTCCTGGTGGCCGGATCGTAGACGCCGACCGCGGCGCGCAGGTCGAGCGGCACGCCGGTGACGCGCTGCACGGTGGTCTGGATGCGGGCGAAGCGGCTGGCGCGATCGAACGCCGCCTGGGTCGCCGCGCGATTGCCGACGTCGGCATCGACACAGGTGTTGGCCACCCGATCGTAAAGCCGCACCGCACCGGTCTGCACTGCGGCGGCGCCTGCGATCACCGGATCGAGCGGCTCGTATTCGACGGCGATGTGCTCGGCGGCGTCTTTCGCCTGCGCCACGGTCTCGGCCACCACCATCGCCACCTGCTGGCCGACATACCGCACCCGATCGGTCGGCAGCAGGTCCTGCGGCGCGTAGCCGTGCTCGGAGCCGTCGCTGTTGACCAGCAGAATATCCGCCGGCGGTTTCGCCGGAATCGGCGTGTGCGGAATGTCACGAAGCCCGTCGGCCTTCACGTCCGCGCCGGTCAGCACCGCGAGCACGCCCGGCATGGTCTGCGCCGCCACCGTGTCGATCGAGCGGATGCGGGCATGTGCGTGCGGCGAACGAAGCACGCAAGCGTAGGCCTGGCCGGGCAGGTTGACGTCGTCGCTATAGCGGCCGCCGCCGGTGAGCAGTCGCAGGTCTTCCTTGCGGCGGAGCGGTTTTCCGATCAATGGCGACATGGCTGTGCTGTGGCAGGAGGCATGACGGTGAACGCGGAGGAACTTGCCGCCGCGCCGCGAGCATATCGTTGGACGGACCGGCTGCGCCAGATGCCCCCACCTGACGCTCGCTCCGGGGTGGCCGGCGTTGAAGCGCGCGCGGGCTGGCCCTATGCTCGCCGCCGCATGAAGCCCGCCCCGTTCCAGTATCACGCCCCCACGACCATCGACGAAGCCCTCGATCTCTTGGCCGAACATGGCGACGACGACGGCCGGGTCATCGCCGGGGGGCAAAGCCTGGTGCCGACGATGGCGTTCCGGCTGGCGAAACCGCGGCATCTGGTCGACATCAACGGCATCGGCGAGCTGAACTACCTCGAGATCAAGGACGGCCAGCTCCACATCGGCGCGGGCGTGCGCCATTCGGCGTTCGAGAAGCCGGTCGACAACGGTCCGCTCGGGCGGCTTTTGTCCGAGGTGGTGAAGCACATCGCGCACCATCCGATCCGCGCCCGCGGCACATTCTGCGGCAGCATTGCGCACGCCGATCCGGCCTCCGAATGGTGCGCGGTCGCCGCCGCCCTCGACGGCGACATGCTGTGCGAGAGCAAGCGCAGCGGCGCCCGGCTCGTCCCGGCGCGTGAATTCTTCAAGAGCATCATGACCACGGCGCTGCGCGAGGACGAGCTTCTGACCGAGGTGCGCCTGCCGATCCTGCCGAACGACGCCTACGCGGGCTTTGCCGAATTCAGCCGCCGCCAGGGCGACTACGCGATCGCGATGGCGGTCGTGACCTATCGCCTCAAGGGCGGCGTCATGAGCGACATGCTGCGCATCGCCGTCGGCGGCGCCGAGGCCGCGCCCCGCCGCATCGCCGAAGCGGAGCGGATGCTGATCGGCCGCCCGCCCAATCTCGGCACGTTCCAGTCGGCCGCCCATGCCGTCATCAAGGCGGTGCGTCCGCTCGACGACGCCAACGTGTCCGCCGACTACCGCCTGGGCATCGTGCGCACGATGGTGACCCGCGCCTTGCGGAACGCCAACCCGGCAGGCACCGACGAATGAACGACGCCGGCGCTCCGTCGAAATGGATCGGTCAGTCGGTCGAGCGGCTGGAAGATCCGGTGCTGGTCACCGGCCGCGCGCGTTTTGCCGGCGACATCAATTTCGCCCGTCAGCTTCACATGCGCGTGGTGCGCTCCAATCACGCGCACGCCAACATCTTGTCGATCTATGCCGATTCGGCGCGGGACCTGCCGGGCGTGGTCGCGGTGTGGACCGCGGACGACATCGCCGATGTCCCGCCGATCGATTTTCGCGAAGGGCCGATCGAGAAGCTTGCGCCCTACCGCCAGCCGGTGCTGGCGCAGCACAAGGTGCGCTATGTCGGCGAGCCGATCGCGGTGGTGTTCGCCGAGGACCCGTATATCGCCGAGGACGCCGCCGATATCGTCACCATGGAGGTCGAGGAGCTTCCGGTGCTGCTCGACGCGCGCGACGATCCCGGCGAATTCTCGTTTGCCCGCGACACCGAGGCGACGGTTCTGCATCAGGGCTACGGCGACGTGGAGGCCGTGTTCCAGTCGGCGCCGCATATCGTCGAGTTGAAGCTCACCAGCGGCCGGCATTCCGGCGTGCCCCTGGAGACCCGGGGAGCGATAGGCCGCTACGACGCCTCGCGCGACGTGCTCGAACTGCACGGCGCCGCCAAGGTGCCGCACCGGAACAAGGAATTGATCGCGCGCATGCTCAACCGCGCGCCCTCGTCGGTGCATTGCTTCGAATCCCATGTCGGCGGCGGCTTCGGCATCCGCGGCGAGATCTATCCCGAGGACATCCTGGTCTGCGTCGCGGCAATGCGCTTCGAACGCCCGGTGAAGTGGATCGAGGACCGCCGCGAGCATCTGATCGCGGCCAATCACTCGCGTCACCAGCACCACCACATCAAGGCGGCGGTGACCGACGACGGCGAAATCCTCGCCATCGACGACGTGATCCATCACGACAACGGCGCTTATGTTCGCACCCACGCCACGCGCGTCGCGATGATGACCTGCGGCGTGCTGCCGGGGCCTTATCGCGTGCCGGGCGCTTATCGTGCGGTCTGCCATTTCCGGCTGACCAACAAGACGCCGGCCGCGACCTATCGCGCGCCGGGGCGCTTCGAGACCACGTTCGTGCGCGAGCGGCTGGTCGACGCGATCGCGCGTCAGCTCAAGCTCGATCCGATCCATGTGCGGCGGCGCAACGCCGTCACGGTCGACGAGATGCCGTTCAAGCGGCCGCTCGAAGCACTCGGCGAGGAAATCCATTTCGACTCCGGCGACTATCACGCGCTGCTGGACACCACGCTCAAGCATGTCGAATGGACCAAGCTCAACGAGGAGCTTGCCGCCCGCCGCGAGAAGGGCGAGATGGTCGGCGTGGGGCTTGCGATGTTCGTCGAGAAGGCGGGGCTGGGTCCTGCCGACGGCGTGCGGATCCAGGTTGATACGTCGGGCGCGGTCGAGGTGATCACCGGCGGTTCGTCGATCGGGCAGGGTTTTGAGACCGTGATGGGGCAGGTCGCCGCCGAGTTTCTCGGAACCGACTATAAAAAGATGCGCGTCATCCACGGCCAGACCGACCGCATCGAGCAGGGCATCGGCGCCCACGCCTCGCGCGCCACGGTGATGACCGCCTCGGCGACGCGCGTGGCGGCGCTGAAGGTGCGCGAGAAGGCGCTCGGCATGGCGGCCGAACTGCTGCAGTCGCCGGCCGACACGCTCGACATCGTCGACGGCGAGGTGGTGATCGCCGGCCGCAAGGGCGGGCCCTCGATTTCGCTTGGCAAGATCGCCGCTGCGCTCGGTCCAAGCTCCAAGCTGCGCGGCGACCGCGAGCCGGGGCTGTCCGCCGAAGGCTGGTTCTACACCGACCATCAGGTCTACCCCTACGGCAACCATCTTGCGGTGGTGAAAGTCGATCCTGACACCGGCTTCGTGAAGGTGCTGCGCTACGTCGTCGCCTATGACGTCGGCCGTGCGCTCAACCCCGCGCTGGTGAAGGGCCAGATCGCCGGCGGCTTCGCGCAGGGTCTCGGCGGCGCGCTGATGGAGGAGTTCACCTACAACGAGCGCGGCGACCCGCTGTCCTCGACCTTCGGCGATTATCTTTTGCCGACCGTCAAGGATGTGCCGGACATCGAGATTCTGCTGACCGAGGATTATCCGTCGCCACTCAATCCGCTGGGCATCAAGGGTGCGGGCGAAAGCGGTGTGAACGGGGTCGGCGCCGCCATTGCGGCCGCGATCGACGACGCCATCGGCATGCCCGGCGCGATCACCGAATTGCCGGTCACGCCGCAGCGGCTTAAGGCGATCATCGACGGCAAGGATTGAGGAAAGCCCATGACATTTTCTTTGCGCGTCGCGGTGGTCTGCACGGCCCTGGTCATGCTGGCGACGCCGGCGCTGCCGCAAACGAAGCCTGAGGCGCATATCGACGTGCTCGATGTCGTGTCGTCCGGCTTTTCGGGTCCGGGTGAGCCGGTCAAGCGCGGCAAGATCCGCCAGAGATTTTCCCGGACGCCGGCGATGACGGCGCAGGTCGGCACCTCGTTCGGCATGACGGTGCGTCCGGTCGGCCAGCCGGAGGGCGCCGAGGTCGCCTTGCGCTGGGTCTGGAAAGCGCCGCGCCCCATCGGCAAGGACGCCAGGACCGGCAAGGTGGTGCGCGAGGTTTCCGAAGAGGCTCCGGCCAGGATCGGCGAGGAAGCGCAGAAAAGCTTCGAATTCCGCACCGAGGAGCAGCTTGTCAAAGGCAACTGGCGCGTCGAGGTCTGGAACGGCCGCCGCAGGCTCGCGGTCCGCCGCTTCGCGATCCGTTGAGCCGGGCTATAATGCGTTGACCCTGGAACAGCGGGACCCGCCATGAACACCAATGTCGATCCGCGCCGAGCCGCCGCGATTTCCAATGCGCCGAAGCAGGATCTGCGCGCCTGGCTCGCCGAGATGGAAGCCGCCGGCGAGGTGACGCATATCTCCGGCGCCGAGCGCGAGCGGGAGATCGGCGGCATTGTCGACATCTTCCAGCGCAAGATCGGCAATCCGCTGGTGCTGTTCGACGACATTCCCGGCTATCCCAAGGGCCACCGCATCCTCGCGAACCTTTTGACCTCGATCCGCCGCATCAACATGACGATGGGCAACCCGGCCGACGGCACCGAGATCGAGCTGGTGCGCCATTGGCGCAAATACATGAAAGAGGCCAAGACCATCCCGCCGGTCGAGGTCGCGAGCGGTGCGCTTCTGGAGAACGTCAAGACCGGTGACGACATCGACCTGTTCACCATTCCGATCCCGCGCTGGCACGAGCACGACGGCGGCTACTACATGGGCACCGGCGATATGGTGGTCATGCGCGATCCCGACACCGGCTGGATCAATTACGGCGCCTATCGGGTGCAGGCGCACGACAGGAAGCTCGCCACTGTGATGTGCTCCAAGGGCAAGCATGGCGACATGATCCAGAAGAAATATCACGAGCGCGGGCAGCCGTGCCCCGTCGCAGTGGTGTGCGGCATGCACCCGGCGCTGTTCATGATCGCGGGGCTGGAAATTCCGCACGGCAAGAACGAATACGACGCGGCCGGCGGGCTTCTGGGCGAGCCCGTGCAGGTCATCAAGGGACCCGCGACCGGCCTGCCGATCCCGGCCCATGCCGAGATCGCCTTCGAAGGCTTTATCCATCCGAACGACCGGATCGACGAAGGCCCGCTCGGCGAATGGACCGGCTACTACGCGGGCGGCCTCAAGAAGGAGCCCGCGATCCGCGTCGAGACCATGATGTATCGCTACAACCCCATTCTGCTCGGCGCGATCCCCGGCATCCCGCCGGACGACGACTCGTTCTATCGCGGTTCGTATCGTTCCGGTGCGGTGTGGAACCAGCTTGAGGCCGCCGGCGTGCCGGAGGTGCGGGGCGTGTGGTCGCATGCGGCCGGCGGCTCGCGCCTGTGGCTCACGGTCTCGATCAAGCAGATGTATGCCGGCCACGCCAAGCAGGCGGGCCTTATCGCCTCGCAGTGTCACGCCGGCGCCTACGTCAACCGCTTCGTCGTCGTGGTGGACGAGGACATCGATCCCGCCGACATGGACAAGGTGATCTGGGCGATGTGCACCCGCTGCGATCCGCGCGAGGGCATGGAAATCCTGCGCGGCTGCTGGTCGTCGGCGCTCGATCCCATGGCCTATTCGGAGACCGACCCGCGCAATGCCCGCGTCGTGATCGACGCCTGCAAGCCGTTTACCCGGCGCGATACCTTCCCGATCGTCGTGCGCGCCAGCCAGGAGGTCGAAGACCTGGTGCGCGGCAAGTTCGGCGACAAGCTGCCGAAGTAGGAACGCAAACCCAGCGCATGACCGAAAAGAAAGATATCCGCCTTCGTATCAACGGCCGCGATCACACCATCAGCGTCGAGCCGCGCAAAACCCTGGTCGACGCCATCCGCGACGACTGCGGGCTCACCGGCACGCACATCGGCTGCGAGCACGGCTTCTGCGGCGCCTGCACGGTGATCGTCGGCGACGAGGCCGTGCGCTCATGCCTGATGTTCGCGGTGCAGGCGCACGGCCAGAAGATCCGCACCGTCGAGGGGCTCGCCAGGAACGGCACGCTGCATCCGCTGCAGCGCGCATTCATGGCGCATCACGGGCTGCAATGCGGCTTCTGCACGCCGGGCTTCCTGATGCTCACCGTGAATGCGCTGGAGAAGAATCCGCGGATCGGTGACGAGGAGCTGCTCGACGTGCTGTCGTCGAACCTCTGCCGCTGTACCGGCTACCAGAACATCATCAAGGCCGTGCACGCCGCGCGCGACGAGATGCGCCCCCCGGCGCCGCGGATCGATCCGTCGCAGGAGGTGGCGCCGGCGGCAGATCTCGACCTGCCGGTCGGCCGGGTCGAGATCGTCAACCGCGACTAGATCTAGTTTCCCGTGATCGCCTTCCGCGTTTCTTCCACCACATCCTTCGGCGTGGCGTAGAGTTCCGCCAGCAACCCGTCGATCGCAATTCCACTCACCGGATTGACCTCCTGGCCGCGCGCCTTCATCTCCGCGATCAGCTCCGGATCGGCCCAGGCGTCGTCGAACGCCTTGCGCAAGGCAGCCGCACGCTCCGGCGGCAGGCCGGGCGGCGCCGCATAGGGCCGCGCCATCTCCTGCCGGCTCAGGACCAGCCGCAACATCTGCTTTTTCTTTTCGGTGTCGGCAAACTCGATGATCAGCGGCACGTCCTGCAGGTCGGCGCCTTTGGTCAGGCTGAGCTGCACCGGCAGGACGACCTTCTTCTCCGCAAGCCATTGCGGCCGGAGCGTCTTGAGGCTGGTCCATGACCAGCTTGCCCGCGTGTCCACCTCGCCGCGCTCCAGCGCAATCGCGATCTCGGCGGTGCCGGGATAGCCGCTGATCAGCTTGAGCTTCGCGCCGAACGCATTCTTCAAGAGCAGCGCGTAGATGTCGGGATCCGAGCCCGAGCCCTCGCCGCCGACCGTGAACGGCTTGGTCACGATGTCGTTCCAGGTCTTCACCGGCGCGGTGTGCCAGGCGACGAACACGCTGGTCTCGTTGGTGCCGCTGCCGAGCCAGGTGAATTTCGTGGCGTCGAACTGCACATTGGTGCCGCCGATCAGCGGCTCCATCGCCATGCCGCGGCTGAACGTGCCGATGGTCGTGCCGTCCTTGGGTGCGACGTTGTAGAGATAGTTGGCGAGCTTGAGGGAGCCCGCGCCGGGCATGTTCTGCACCACGATCGAGGGATTGCCCGGGATGTGCTTCCCGAGATGCCGCGCCAGGATGCGGGAGTAGGTGTCGTAGCCGCCACCGGCGCTGTATCCCACGATCAGGTTGAGGTTCTTGCCGCGATAGAAATCGGCGACCGATTGCGCCTGCGCCCATTGCGGCAGCGCCAGAAGCAGTGCGATCAGTCCGAAAGCATACGAGCGTTGCACGGTCCTTGGCATGGGTTGCTCACTCTCGCGGCGGTTTCCTATACTCGCGGTCCCGTTGCGCCAGGACTGTGATGAAGCCGCCTCCCTTTCAATACCACGATCCGAAGACGGTCGCCGAGGCCGTCGGCCTGCTGGGCACGCTGGACAATGCCAAGCTTCTGGCCGGCGGCCAGTCGCTGATGCCGATGCTCAATATGCGGTTCGTGCTTCCGGATCACGTGATCGACCTCAATCTGGTCGAGGGCCTGTCCTACATCCGGGAAGCAGGCGGCGCGCTGGAGATCGGCGCGATGACGCGGCAGCGCGACCTCGAATTCTCCGATCTGGTGAAAGCAAAATGCCCGCTGATGCATGACGCGATCATGCATATCGGCCACCGCCAGACCCGCAACCGGGGCACCATCGGCGGCTCGCTGTGCCATCTCGATCCGTCTGCCGAACTGGTTTCGGTCGCGGCCGCGCATGATGCGACGGTTTCGGTCGCCGGGCCGGGCGGCACGCGCGAGATCGCGTTCAAGGATTTTCCCGCGGGGTACCTCACGCCCGCGATCGAGCTGAACGAGATCGTCACCGCCATCCGCATTCCGCTCTGGCCCGCCGGTCACAAATACTCGTTTGTCGAGTTCTCGCGGCGCCACGGCGACTTTGCCATCGTGTCGGCTGCGGCCCTGCTGCAGATCGACGGCGGCAAAATCTCCCGCGCGTCGGTCACGATCGGCGGCGTTGCGGTTGCGCCGGTGCGCGCGACCGAAGTCGAGCAGGCGATCACCGGGCAGGCGCCGTCGAGCGAACTGTTCGCGAAGGCGTGCGAAAGCTGCCGCGGCATCGAAGCCATGTCCGATATCCACGCCTCCGCCGACTACCGCCAGCACCTCGCTGCGGTGCTGTCGCGCCGCGCGCTGCAGCGCGCCTGCGGCTTTCCCACACCGGGAGCGTTGAACTGATGTCGGAGAAACGCACCATCGCGGTCACGGTCAACGGCACCAGGTACGAACGCGAAGTGCCGGTCCGCATCACGCTCGCCGACTTCATCCGCTACGAGTTGAAGCTCACCGGCACGCATCTCGGCTGCGAGCACGGCGTCTGTGGCGCGTGCACGATCCTGCTCGACGGCCGCTCCGCGCGCTCATGCCTGATGCTCGCGGTCCAGGCCAACGGCCACGAGATTCTGACGGTCGAGGGCATTGCCCCTTCGGCCGACAAGCTGCATCCCTTGCAGGAGGCCTTCCGCGATAACCATGGCCTGCAGTGCGGATTCTGCACGCCCGGGATGCTGACCACATTACTGGAATTTCTGCGCGATAACCCGGAGCCTACCGAGCGGGAGGTCCGGATCGCGATTTCCGGCAATCTTTGCCGCTGTACCGGCTACCAGGGCATCGTTTTGGCCGCGCTTGACGCCGCCAAGCGCATGAAAGCCGGCCAAGCCTGAATATTGAGCTTGGTCGACGGCATGATTTTGTCGCAGCGCACCCAACGCCGATAGGTTTTGTTCTGCCGGTGGGCGGCATCTCGAAATTTCCATTCTCGCAATGTTTTTTATGTTACAGTTTTAAAAAAATACGACGACTGCTGGGACGGCCATGGAACGACGCGAATTCATTGCCCTGCTGGGGGGTGCGGCCGCATTGATGCCGGTTCAAACGACCGGCGCGGCGGCGCGTCCGGCGCAATCAGTTGCCGACAAGCTGGTCGGAAGCTGGAGCTTCGTGTCGTCGGTCAACACCCGCAATGACGGAACGCTGGTCGATCGCTGGGGCCCGAGCACCAGGGGCATCCTGATGTTCGACGGCAGCGGCCACTTCTCGCAGATCATCACCGGTTCCGAGTTCGCGGATGTTCGGCGCGAAGACCTACTGCGCCTTCGGCGAATATGAATACGACGCCGCGAGCAAGAATTTGTCGCTGCGGTTCAGCGGCTGCTCGATCGCCAAGGCGATCGGCTCGGTTCAGGAGCGCAAGGTCCTGCAGCTCACCGCGGACGAACTGAAATACGTCAATCCGCTCACCGCCTCCGGCACGGTCGCCGAGGTGTCCTGGAAGCGCCTCGTCTGAAGCTGCGTCCAATTGAAACGCGCGCGGTCAGATGATCGCGTGGCGCACCTTCGCCGACACCCATTCGCTCACCACCACGGTCGCGATGATGACCAGCAGGATCAGCGACACCTGCGTCCATGACAGCGTGGTGATTGCCGCGTTCAGCGGCAGGCCGATGCCGCCGGCGCCGACCAGCCCCAGCACCGTCGATTCGCGGATGTTGATGTCCCAGCGGAACACCGAAATTCCGGCGAAGGCCGGCATCACCTGCGGCACGATGCCGTAGGTCGTCACCTGCGCGCCGCTTGCGCCGGTCGCGCGCACGGCTTCGACCTGGCCCTCGTCGATCTCCTCGATCGCCTCGTAGAGCAGCTTGGCGCAGAAGCCGATCGAGCGGAACGCGATGGACAGGATGCCGGCGAGCACGCCCGGGCCGATGATGGTGACCAGCATCAGCGCCCATATCAGCGAGTTGATCGAGCGCGACGAGACGATGATGAACAGTGCGATGGGACGCACGAACACGACGCTCGGCGTGGTGTTGCGCGCCGCGCAGTAGGCGATCGGAATGGCGATGACGATGGCCATCAGCGTGCCGAGCGTGGCGATATTGAGGGTGTCCCAGATCGGCTGCCACAGCGTGTTGATGAACTTCCAATCCGGCGGGATCATCCGCACGCCGAGATCGGCGGCCTGCGCCGGCGCGTCGGTGACGAACTCCCAGATCGTTTTTTCGGAGATGTGCTGCCAGCAATAGACGAAGATCGCGACGCCCACGAGCCAGGCCGCCCACACGGCGAACTGCGCGCCGCGCTCGCGGCGCTGCCAGATTTTCGTTTCGCCACGGACCGCGACCGCCATCACTGCACCCAGCGCCGCATGTAGCCGGACGAGTATTCGACCACCATGACGATGGCGATGATGATCAGCAGGATCGCGGCGGCCGAGTCGAATTCGTAACGGTCGAACGCGGTGTTGAGCGTCGCGCCGATGCCGCCGCCGCCGACGATGCCGACCACGGCCGATTCGCGGAAGTTGATGTCGAAGCGATAGAGCCCAAGCCCGATCATGCGCGGCATCACCTGCGGCTGCACACCGTAGTTGATCCATTGCAGCCAGCCCGCGCCGGTCGCGCGCACCGCCTCGGCCTGCGCCGGGTCCATGTCCTCGATGTCTTCGGCGAGCAGCTTGCCGTAGAAGCCGATGGTCGCGACCGACAGCGTCACCACGCCCGCGAACGGCCCGAAGCCGAACAGCTTGACGAAGAAGATCGCGAGAATGACCTCCTGGAAGCTCCGCGACACCGCCAGGATGCTGCGGCAGAAGTAGTAGATCGGGGCGGGGGCGATGTTCTTGGCAGCGCCAATGCCGATCGGCACCGACAGCGCGATGCCGATGACGGTGGAGATCACCGTCATCCAGAGGCTCTCCACGATGCCTTCGGCGATTTCGGCCCAGCGGCTGGTGAAATCCGGCGGGAAGAACGCGGCGAAGAACCGCGCGCCGCGCGGCAGGCCCTCCCACACCCGCGTCCAGTTCACCTCGGTGGTGCCGAACGCGAGCGCGAGATAGAGCGCAAGACCCAGCCCCAGCGACCAGCGCAGCCATGCCGACTTGATCAGCGGCGGCTTCTTCCAGCGGCGCGGGGCGACGGATGCGGCGGTCATCGTCACGTCAATCCGGCCATGCGGTCGCGGTGCGGCAGCGGGCGCTTCGACCAGAACGGGCTTGCTGTCTGTCTTCGTCCTCGTCCGCGTCCTCGTCGACCTTGCGGATCGTCTCCGACCAGTCCTCCTCGCCGTAGATCGTGGTCAGCACCTCCGGCGGTCAGCCCGTCGGGCGGCCCGTCATAGACGATCGCACCGAGCTGCAGTCCGACGATCCGCTGCGCGAACATCTGCGCCAGCATCACGTCGTGGATGTTGATGATCGCCGACAGCCTGCGCTCCTCGCACAGCTCCTTGATCAGCCGCATGATCTGCCGCGAGGTCTTGGGATCGAGCGAGGCGGTCGGCTCGTCGACCAGCAGCAATGCGGGATTCTGGATCAGCGCCCGGCAGATGCCGACGCGCTGGCGCTGGCCGCCGGACAATTCGTCGGCGCGCTTGTCGGCCATGTGGTCGAGGCCGACGCGCGCCAGCAGGCGAAACGCCTCGTCGATGTCGGACTGCGGAAACTTGCGGAACCAGCTCTGCCAGAAGCCGACATAGCCGAGCCGGCCGCTCAGCACGTTCTCCATCACGCTCAGCCGCTCGACCAGCGCGTATTCCTGGAAGATCATGCCCATGCGCCGCCGCGCGCGCCGCAGTTCGCCGCTGCCGAGTCCGGTCAGTTCGGTGTCGTTGAGCGTGATGGTGCCGGCGGTCGGCTCGACCAGCCGGTTGATGCAGCGGATGACGGTGGATTTGCCCGCGCCCGAGGGACCGATCAGCGCCATCACCTGGCCGTCGGGCACGTCGAGGTCGATGCCCTTCAGCGCGAGGTCGCCGGTCCGGTAGCGTTTCACCAGACCCTTGATCCGAAGCATGCAGCGTCCCCCCGGCGCGGATATTCGAAGCCGCCTTCGGGGCCTGGTTCGCTAGGCTCGCCCCGTCATTTGCAAGTGTATTTGACGCCGGTGGCCGCGTCGATCTTGCGCAGAACCGCCCAGTCTTTTTTGTATTCGATGGGGATGAACTTGTCCTCCTTCTGGAACTCCTGCTTGAGCGCCGAGCCCTCCCACGGGAAGGTGAAGAAGGCTTCCTTGACCTTCTCGACCAGCTTGGGGTCGAGATTGTAGACGTGACCGTAGCCCGTGGTGGGGAAGGTCTCCGACTTGTAGATCGAGCGGATCTTCGACTTGTCGAACACCTTGCGGTCCAGCATCCGGTTGAGCACCGAATTGGCGACCGCCGCCGCCTCGTAATCCTTGTTGACCACGCCGAGGATCGAGTTGTCGTGCTTGCCGGAGAACACCGGCTCGTAGTCGCGCTTGTTTTCGAGATTGAAGTCGGCCTTGAGAATGGCGGACGGCGCCTTGAAGCCGGAGTTCGAGGTCGCGTCGGTGAAGGCGATCTTCTTGCCCTTGAGATCGGCCGGCGCTTTGATCGGGCTGTCGGCCGGCACGATGATTTCCATCTCGTAGCCGAAGCTTCCGTCCTTGGAGGCCATCATCGTGAAGGGCACGAAGCCCGCGCAATTCACCGCGGTGGCATTGCCGCCGGCGTTGACGCCGGCCACGTGCAGGCGGCCGGACCGCATCGCCTCGTACTGCGCGGCGTTCGATTGCACCGGGAAGAACACCACGCGCTTGCCGGTGACTTTTTCCATGTGCTTGATGAAGGGATCCCACGCCTTCTGATAGACCGCCGGGTCTTCGGTCGGCGTGTAGGCGAAGATCAGTGCCGAGGGATTGACGATCTGCTTGGGGTCGGCCGGCAGGTCCGCGACGAGGTCGCCGTTTCTATCGCAATAGGCCTTGTCGAGATCGCCGCGCGGGCAGTCCTGCGCGCCCGCGGCCCCGGTCCACACGATGGCGCCCGCAAGTGCGGCGATGACCGTCAGCGATCCGTTCCGAAGCATCTCGTCACTCCTGATTCTCAAGCGCCTACTTGCAGGTGTATTTCACGCCGCTCGCCGCATCGATCTTGCGCACCACGGCCCAGTCCTTCTGGTAGGTGATCGGCACGAAACGGTCCTCGGTCTTGAACTCCGCCTTCAGCGCCGAGCCCTCCCACGGGAAGCTCAGGAAGCCTTCCCGGATCTTGGCGGCGAGCGCCGGGTCGAGATTGTGCGACACGCCGTAGCTCGTGGTGGGGAAGGTCTCGGACTTGTAGATCGTGCGGATCTTCGCCTTGTCGACCACCTTGCGCTCGAACATGCGGAGCATGACCTCGTTGGCGATCGCCGCCGCCTCGTAGTCCTTGTTGGCGACGCCGAGCACCGAGTTGTCGTGCTTGCCGGAGAACACCGGCTCGTAGTCGCGCTTCGCCACCAGCTTGAATTCGGATTCCAGCAGAACCGAAGGCGCCTTGAAGCCGGAGTTCGAGGTCGGCGAGGTGAACGCCAGCTTCTTGCCTTTGAGATCGGCCGGCGTCTTGATCGGGCTGTCGGCCGGCACGATGATTTCCATCTCGTAGCCGAAGGTGCCGGCATTGGTGCCCATGATGGCGAGCGGCACATAGCCCGCGCAGTTCACCGCGATCGGCGTGGGGCCGGTGCTGACGCCTGCGATGTGCAGGCGGCCCGACCGCATCGCCTCGATCTCCGCGGCATTCGACTGCACCGGGAAGAACACCACCTTCTTGCCGGTCACCTTTTCCATGTGCCGCAGGAAGCCGTCCCACACCTTAGAATAGAGCGAGGGGTCTTCGACCGGCGTATAGGCAAAGATCAGCGTTGACGGATTGACGAACTGCTTCGGATCGGTCGGCGCGTCGGCGACCAGATCGCCGTTCCGGTCGCAATAGGCCTTGTCCAGTTCGCCGCGCGGGCAATCCGCCTGAGCGTAGGCGAGCCCGGACCCGGCGACGGTCAGTGCGGCGATGCCACAGGCCAGCCGTTTGATCGAACGCAGCATCTTGTTTCTCCTGCCAAAACGGGCCGCCCTGGCCCACCCGGTGCTATCGTCGTTGGACGACGGTTGTGCGACAGCATGCTTTGGCGGGCCGTCCCCGGCAAGCCGACCGAAAGTCGGACAAAGGCCTATTATTCCGGGGCCGGGCGAAAATGCCGCAGCGCGGCAATCCCGAAAATGATGAACAGGAGCATCACCGCCGTCTCCGCGATCAGGAACGGCGGTTCGGACTGGGTCGGCGCCAGCGCGTTGAGCGCCTTCACCTTGTTGAACGACTGCGCCACCAGCACGAACACGTTGAGCCATTGCGCGACCAGCGCACCCACCACGTAGGCCGCGCGCCAGCGGCCCTCGAGCCCGAAAGCATAGCGGGCGACGATCGCGAGCAGCAGCACCACCAGCGAGATCACGCCGAAGATGTGCGACGGCAGGATCTTCTCGAACGGAAAGCCGAACCCGGTGAGGCTGGTCAGCGCGGTGGTGGCGAGAAAGACGGCAGTCCAGTCGTTGAGCCGCTGCGAGGCGAGCATGCCCTTCATCACCACGAAGCCGGTGAGGATGCCGACCAGGCTGATCATCACGTGCACCCAGGTGTAGACCGAAAAATCGAGATTCATTGCTGCTGATCCGCCCGTTGCCGGCTGGTGTCGCGGTTCGTAAGTTCGCCCGAATTCTCAGCTTGCTCCGAAGCGAACTTCCGAACCAAGGCGACACCAGCAAGCTAATGATTCCAGTGTCCCTTCGGACCCGAAGTTCGCAAAAGTGCTTGCTGAGCAATCATGCGAACTTCGGGTCCGGGACACTGGCGGAACCTAGCACGCCGGCCCGGCGCAGGATTGCCGTCGGGTCATGCGCCCGACGCATGTTGTCACGCGGCGTTGTTGAAATTCGGTCTGCGACCCCGCATGCTCGGAGAGCCGGGAGACGCAGGAGAAGGCCATGACCGCCAAGTCGGCTACACGACGCGTACGCTGCTGGCTGCTGCAAGCATTGTCACCGCCCTTGCGGCCCCCGCCGCCGCAACCGACGACTATCCGTCGCGGCCGGGGCCTGCGGCGATCGACGTGGTCGCCGGCAAAACCAAGGCGGTGATGAACTCGACCTCGACGCTGTCGCCGCATGTGCGCGCCGGCAAGCTGCGCGGCATCGACATAAGCTCCAGGGCGCGTCTGCCGTCCATGCCGGAGGTGCCGACCTTCATCGAAGCGGGCTTTCCGCAATACGAGGCCGGCAACTGGATCGGCTTCGCGGTGCCAGCCGGCACGCCCAGAGAAGCTGCAAAAGGAGATCGCCGCGATCCTGGACATGCCCGATGTCCAGAAGCAGTTCGAGAACCGCGGCGCGACCGCCGGGAAGATGACGGTCGCCAGTTCGGCGCCCATATCGACGCCGAGCTGGCCAAGTGGGGCAAGGTGGTCCGGGACGCCAAGGTCAAGGCGGAGTGATGTAGAGCGCTGCCGAGCACTCCGCGGTCATTCCGGGACGCCGCCGTAAGCGCGTTCACGCGTGTCTTGACGCGCTATGGCGGCGGGCCCGGAATCCAGAACAACGGGATTTTCTGCTTTTCTGGATTCCGGGCTCGCGCCTTCGGCGCGCCCCGGAATGACGGCCCGGAGTTCTCGACGCGGATGCGTCATGCCGGGCGTTGAGTTGGCCGCTGTCGTGGCGCATGCTGCCGGCCGACGCGCGGCAGCGCGAAAGCGTAAGAGGAATGGGCATGACAAGAACAATCTCGCGATTGCTGATGGCGATCGGTACGTGCTTGGTGCTGATTGCGCCGGCCGCCGCACAGGGCGACTATCCGAACAAGCCGGTGCGGGTGGTCGTGCCGTTCGCGCCGGGCGGGCTCAACGACATTCTGGCGCGCGTCGTCAGCGCGCAGCTCAGCGAGCGGCTCGGCAAGCAGTTCGTGGTCGAGAACAAGACCGGCGCCGGCGGCGTCGTGGGCTCCGAGCTGGTGGCGAAAGCACCGGCCGACGGCTACACGCTGCTGATCGTCTCCATCGCGCATGCGGTCAACCCGGCGCTCTACAAGCTGCCCTACGACTCGTTGAAGGCGTTTGCGCCGATCTCGCTGTTCGCATCGAGCCCAAACGCGCTCGCGGTCAATCCGGATCTGCCGGCCAAGTCGGTCAAGGAATTCATCGCCCTTGCCAAGTCCAAGCCCGGCGATATCCAGTATGGCTCCGGCGGCGTCGGCGGCTCGCTGCATCTCGGCATGGAGCTGTTCAAGCTCACGACCGGCATCGACCTCGTGCACGTGCCGTTCCGCGGTGCGGGGCCGGCGATCATCGACGTCGCCGGCGGGCATACCAAGGCGATCATGGCGACCATTGCGACGCTGTCGCCGCATGTGCGCTCCGGCAAGCTCCGCATGCTGGGCGTCAGCGGCAAGACGCGCAGCGCTGTCCTGCCCGATGTGCCGACGTTCGACGAGCAGGGAATCACCGGCTACGAGGCGGGCAATTGGATCGGAGTCGCCGCGCCGGCCGGCACGCCGCCCGCGATCATCGCCCGTCTCAACAAGGAAATCGCGGCGATCCAGGATAGTGCCGACTTCAAGAGCAAGCTCGACGCCGACGGTGCCGTGGTCGTGAAGTTCACGCCGGCCGAATTCAGCGCCTTCATGGAGAAGGAGCTTGAAAAGTGGGGACGCGTGGTGCGCGAGGCCAAGATCAAGGCCGAATAGCCCGCGCGTGCCGTCGCTCCCGCCGCGGGCATGCGGCATGCTGTTCGTTGAATTGTCGGCTTTGAGCGCCCAAGCTTCCCGCCTCATCTGGGAGGGGAACCATGGGAATTCGGTCTTTTTCGCTGTTGTCAGCGGCAATCGCCGCGTTGCTGATGCTCGCAGCTCCGGCTGCGGCCGACGATTACCCGAACCGGCCGGTCCGGATCATCGTTCCGTTTGCGCCGGGCGGCATCAATGACATCGCGGCCCGCGTGATCGCTACGCATCTGAGCCAGAAGCTCGGCAAGCAGTTCATCGCCGAGAACAAGCCCGGCGCCGGTGGGGTCGTCGGCACCGAAATCGCCGCCAATTCGCCGCCTGACGGCTACACGCTGACCGTCGTCTCGATCGCCAATGCGCTGCAGCCCGCGCTCTACAAGCTGCCCTACAATCCGCACAAGGCGTTCGACGCGGTTGCGATGTTCGTGACCAGCCCGAACACACTCGCGGTCAACCCGGATGTCCCGGCCAAGACGCTCAAGGAATTCGTCGCCTACGTCAAATCGAAGCCCGGCGATGTGCACTACGCCTCGGGCGGCATCGGCGGTTCGCTGCATCTCGGAATGGAGCTGTTCAAGCTCGTCACCAAGACCGACATGGTGCACGTGCCTTTCAAGGGCGCAGGCCCCGCCATGATCGACGTGATTGCCGGCAACACCAAGGCAACGGTGGCGACGACCTCCAGCCTCTCCACGCATATGCGCTCCGGCAAGCTGCGCGGCCTGGCCGTCAGCACACCCAAGCGTATTGCGGCGCTGCCGGATCTGCCGACCTTCATCGAGGCCGGCTTGCCCGAATATGAGGGCGGCAATTGGATCGGCTTCGCGGTGCCGGCCGGCACGCCCAAGCCGGTCATCGAGAAGCTGCACAAGGAGATCGCCGCGATCCAGGACATGCCGGAGGTGCAGCAGCAGTTCCTCAACCGCGGTGCTGAAGTGGTGAAGATGACTCCGGCGCAATTCCAGGCCTACATCGAACGCGAAATCGCCAAATGGGGCGACGTGGTCAAGCAGGCCGGCATCAAGGCGCAGTAGGCCGTAGCCGGCTTGCCGAAGCGATCAACGACGGTCGAGCCTGTCGTTGATCGCAAGGCATTCGGGCCACATGGCAAGAATTGTCGATCCGGCCGTGAACCAATTCCGCATCTGGGCGTTGTGTTGTCCAAATGCGGCGGCGTGAGCTCATAAAGCTCCTGGGCGGCGCAGCGGCGGTGCCGCTCGCCGGTCTTTTGCGGGCCAACGCACAGCATTCCCCTCCGGAAGCTCCTCGACTGCCTCTGGACGCCCACCCGGCGCCTGCACCGCCGGCACCCGAGCCGGAGCCGGACGTGCCGTTGCCGCCGGAGCGCGTGCGGCGCATCGGCGTGCTGATGGACGCGGAGCGTCGCGACCGCGGGGCGCAGGAGCGTTTCGAAGCGCTGACCGAGGGGCTCAAGGCCAAGGGCTGGGTCGAAGGCCGCAATCTCAAAATCGAAATCCGCTGGGCGGGCGACGACGACCGCCGCATCCGGGATTACGCGGCCGATCTGGCTGAGCTGACGCCCGAGCTCCTGATCGGCACCGATCGCGACACGGCAAAGGCGCTGTTGGCGGCGGGCGGCGGCATGCCGGTGGTGTTTCTCAACGTGGTCGATCCGGTGGGAGCCGGGTTGGTCACCACGCTGGAGCGGCCGGGCGGCGGCGTGACCGGGTTGTGCCTGACCGAATTCGGCGCCAGCACGCAGTGGCCCGAGATCATCAAGCGGATCGCGCCCAACCTGATGCGGGTGGCGATCATCCACGACCCGGATGTGAAGCCGAACCAGAGCCAGATTGCCGCGATCCAGACGGTCGCGCCGGCGATCGGGCTGGAAGCGTTCGGTGTCGACGCCAAAAGCTTCCGCGAGCTGGAGCGTGCCGTCGCCGGATTTTCCCGCACGCCCAACAGCGGCCTGATCGTCGGCATGGCCGCGCCATCACGCCGCGAGCGGAGCGCCATCGTCCAGCTTGCGGCGCGCTTCAAGCTGCCGGCGATCTATGCCGACCGGCTGTTCGTGACCGCGGGCGGGCTGATCTCCTATGGACCCGACCTGAAGGAGCAGTACCGCCTCGCGGCCGGCTACGCGGATCGCATCCTGAAGGGCGAGAAGCCCGCCGATCTGCCGGTGCAGACGCCCGCGAAATTCACCGTCGCCATCAACCTGAAGACCGCCAAGGCGCTCGGCCTGACCGTGTCGCCGGGGCTGCGCGAATGGGCTGACGAGGTGGTCGATTGAAATTATGCTAGGCTGACAAAACGGATTCTTCCCGCAGAGGGAGAACCGCAAGGGAGGGCGGCATGCTGAACGGACTTCCGGTCCTGGGCGCCTCGTTGGCGATTCTGGTCGTGATCTGGATCATGGTGCTTTGGGGTTCGCGGTATTTCGGCTCGCCGCCCGAGCACTGATCCGCTCGGCTTTTCATTCCGGGCTTCTGCGCGAGCCGCCCGACGCCGTGGTCTCGAGCCGCAGGTCTGCGGGATCGATCGTCGCTCACGCCTTGCCCTGCCGGATCATCGTCATGAGGGCGGACGGCGACAGCGGCGCCTGGCCGATGCGGACGCCGAACGGCGACAGCGCGTCCTCCACGGCCGAGATCAGGGCGGCCGCAGCCGGAATCGTTCCGGCCTCGCCGACGCCCTTGACGCCGAGCGGATTGAGCGGCGAGCGCGTCTCCTTGTAGAGCGTGTCGAGCATCGGCACCTCGGTCGCGGTCGGCAGCAGATAATCCGCGAACGTCGTGGTCACCGGCTGGCCTCCGTCGTCGTAGCCCATCCATTCGTAGAGCGCGTTGCCGATGCCATGCGCGACGCCGCCGTGGATCTGGCCCTCCACCATCATCGGGTTGATCAGGATGCCGGAGTCCTGCATCGCCACGTAGCGCAGGATTTTCACCTCGCCGGTCTCGGCGTCGACCTCGACCTCGCAGGCGTGACAGCCGTTGGCGTAGGCGAGCGAGTCGGTGCGGTGGTTGACGCTGGCCTCGAGTCCCGGATCGACGCCCGCCGGAAATCCGTAGCCCGGCGCGCCCTGCAGGATGCGCGCGATCTCGCCGAGCTTGACGTTGAGCTGCGGCGCGCCGGCGACACGCACCTCGCCGTCTTTCAGCTCCAGATCGCCTTCGTCGGCCTCCAGCACATGCGAGGCCACTTTCTTGGCCTTCTCGGCCACCGCCTTGGCGGCCAGATGCACCGACGATCCGGCGGTGACGGTCTGGCGGCTCGCGAAGCCGCCGAGCCCCAATGACACACCGGACGTGTCGCCCGCGACCACCGTCACCATCGACACGTCGACGCCGAGCTGGTCCGCAGTGATCTGCGCGAGGCAGGTGCCGAGTCCCTGTCCCATCGCCGACGCGCCGGTGAACACCGTGACCTTGCCGGTCCGCGAAATCCGAACGAGCCCGGACTCGAACGGCCCGCGGCCCGAGCCTTTCACGCCATGCGCCAGCCCCACGCCGAGATAACGGCCCTTGGCGCGCGCTTCGCTTTGGCGTTTCGCAAAATCGTCCCAGCCGATCGCCTTCAGCGTCTCCGCCTGGCAGGCCGGATAGTCGCCGCTGTCGTATTCCATCGCGGCGCCGGAGCGCGCCTTCAGCGGCTTGCGATAGGGCATCTTGCTCGCCGGAATGAGGTTGCGCCGCCGAACTTCGGCGCGGTCGAGCTTCATCTCGCGCGCGACCAGATCGAGCAGCCGCTCCATCGCGAACGCCGCCTGCGGATAGCCCGCGCCGCGCACCGACGACACCGGCGTCTTGTTGGTCATGGCGATGGTCACCTCGACCGACAGCCCCGGCACGATATAGGGCCCGCTCATGGTGGAGGTCGAGTTGTAGGGGATGTTCGGGTCCTGGAACGTGTAGGCGCCGGTGTCGTGCAGCAGCCGGCCGCGCACGCCGAGCACCTTGGCGTCCGCATCGACCGCGATCTCGAGCTGCCAGTACTGGTCGCGCTCGTGCACCGCGTTGGTGAAATACTCGCGGCGGTCCTCGGTCCATTTGATCGAGCGGTTGAGGAGCTTCGCTGCCGCCACCACCGCCACGTCCTCGGAATAGACGCAGAGCTTGGCACCGAAGCCGCCGCCGATATCGGGCGCGACCACGCGCAGGCTGTAATCGAAGTCCATCAGCGCGGTCAGCGACTGCGACAGGTCGTGCGCCTTCTGCGTCGAGGCATGCACGGTGATGCCGCCGTCGGCTGAGCGGATTTCGGCAAGAATGCCGCGCGTCTCGATCGAGTGTGCCGCGCCGCGGTGCTGCCACAGCTCCTGCCTGAACACATGCGCCGCCTTGGCGAACGCCGCGTGCACGTCGCCGAACTCGACCTTGTAGGTCGTGATCACGTTCGAGGCGGTCTCGCGCCGCACCGGCGCGCCGTCCTTCGCGGTCCGCACGTCGGCCGAGAAGGGCAGGGGCTCGTAGTCCACCATCACCAGCGCGGCCGCGTCCTCGGCGACGTAACGGTCGTCCGCCACGACAATCGCCACCGGCTCGCCGACATAGCTGGTTTCGCCGGGCGCGAGCGCGAACGCCCAGCACTTGTCGAGCGGCATGCCGGAATTGGAATGCCGCACCATGCGGCGGTTGACCATCACGGCGGCAAGGTCGTCCAGCGTCAGCACCGCGTGCACGCCGGGCAAAGCCAGCGCCGCGTCCTTGTCGATGCTGTTGATCAGGGCGTGCGGATGCGGGCTGCGCACGAAGGCCGCATGCCAGGCCCCCGGCACGGCGATGTCGTCGACGAAGCGGCCCTTGCCGCGCAAGAGTGGTTCGTCTTCCAGGCGGGTGATGCGGGAACCAATGATTTGCGACAAGACGAACTCTTTCCGTCGTCATGCCCGGCCTTGTGCCGGGTATCCACGCCTACGACTTTAAAGGCGTGGATGCATAGGAATCCGGCTAAGCCGGGTTCCGTCAAGTATGGCCTGCCGCAAGTCGGGTAAACCCGACTTGCGGGCGACAAGCCCGGCCATGACGTGGATAGGTCTGCGCAGATATCAAAGCAGGGCTTACTTCGTCACCGCCTCGCCGGCCTTCTTCAGCACCTCTTTCGGCGTCGCATAAAGATCGGCCAGCATGTCCTCCAGCGCCTTGCCGCTGACCGGATTGACGTCGATGTTGAGCTTCCTGGCGTCTTCGAGATACTCCGGATCCTTCATGGTCTTGTCGAAGGCCGCGACCAGGGCGGCCTTGCGGTCGGCCGGGATGCCGGGCGGCGCCGCGAACGGCCGCGCCATCTCCTGTGCCACGAGGAACAGCTTGAGGATCTGCAGCTTCTCGGTGTCCTTGGTCTGCTCGACCACAAGCGGCACGTCGGCGAGTTCCGGTATCTTCTTGAACGAGGACTGCACCAGAAGGTTGATCTTCTTGTCGCGCAGCCAGGCGGCGTGCCGCGTCTTGATCGTGCTCCACGACAGCCCGCACAGCCCGTCGACCTCGCCGCGCTCCATCGCCAGCGTGATCTCGTTGGTGCCGGGGTAGCCCGGCACCAGCTTGATCGGCGCCTCGAACACGTTCTTGAACAGGCGGGCGAAGATGTCGGGCTCGGAGCTTGGCCCCTGGCCGCCGAGTGTGATCGGTTTCTTCAGGAAATCGTCCCAGGTCTTCACCGGTGTGGTGTGCCAGCTCACGCAGAGGCTCACGTCGTCGGTCACGCTGCCGAGCCAGGAGAACTTGGTGCCGTCGAAGGTCGCGCCGCTCTCCAGCAGGGGATTGATGCCGGTGGTGCGGGCGAAGGTGCCGAACGCGGTGCCGTCCTTGGGCGCCGCCGTGTAGATGAAGTTCGCCGCGCGCAGGCTTCCGGCGCCCGCCATGTTTTGCGGCAGGATGGTCGGATTTCCGGGAATGTGCTTGCCGATATGGCGGGCGAGGTGGCGGGCGTAGAGGTCGTAGCCGCCGCCGACCGAGAAACCGATGGCGAGGTTGATCGTCTTGCCCTTGTAGAACTCCTCGACGCTTTGCGCGTGGGAGCTTTGCGTGAAAGCGGTGGCAGTCAACATCAGCAGGCCGGCGAACGCAGCAATGGGGCGCATCGACAAATACCTCCTCATCAGTCCGGCATGCCAAATTCTGGCGAATCTTATTCGCAATCCATCCGGCTTGTCGATGAATTGCCTGCCTCATGTCCGGTGCTGCGTTAGGATGCCGCGCATGACCGCTGCGCATGACAACGGGCTTCGCCCGATGAATTTCGACGAACCGTTCCGCGCCGGGCTGCGCGACCTGCTGACATGGCGGCGCGACGTGCGGCGGTTCCGCGCCGATCCATTACCGCAGGGCACGCTCGAGCGCCTGATCGGCATGGCCTGCCTCGCGCCGTCGGTGGGCTTGAGCCAGCCCTGGCGCTTCGTGATCGTGGACGATCCCGCGCGGCGCCGCGCCGTGATCGCCGACTTCAAGGTCTGCAATGCGGACGCGCTCGCGACCTACTCGGGTGAAGCCGCGGCGCGCTATGCCGGGCTGAAGCTCGCGGGCCTCGAGGAGGCGCCGGGCCAGATGGCGGTCTACGCCGACCGCGACACCGAGGCGGGCCACGGCCTGGGCCGCCGCACCATGCCGGAGATGGCGGATTATTCGGCGGTGGCGGCGATCCACACCATGTGGCTTGCGGCGCGCGCCGAAGGCATCGGCATGGGCTGGGTTTCCATCCTCGATCCGGCGCGCGTGAGCCGCATCCTGGAGGTGCCCGATCGCTGGTGCTTCATCGGCTATTTCTGCTTCGGCACTCCGCAGGCCGAAGACGATAGGCCCGAGCTGCAGCGCGCCGGCTGGGAAAGCCGCCGGGCGCCGGCCGACTTCATTCTCCGGCGCTGACCGCGCACGTTCGCGCGAAGCATGTCCTTGAAAAGAAAATCGCGGGCGAGCCGTCGCTGCTCGCCCGCGAAGTGCACCTTAATTGTCAGCCTGCAGGTGGCTGTTTGTTCGCCAACACTTGGTCGTCTGGCTACACTCCTGCGGAAACTTCCATTCGCTCCAAATGTCCGGAGCATCCATTGGTGTCGGCCGCAAAAAGCAACGTTCACCATTGCCGATATATTGCGCCGCGCGGCGGCGCTGGACAGTGCGTTAGGTCACACAAGGCCGCGGTCGGGGGTGCGGGTGTGCGAAAGGTCACTGCGGCTCGCGCGGCGAAGGCCTGCCCCGCTTGTTGCGATGTCCGTGCCGCTGCCCAAACACAATCGCGGGCGAGCTGTTGCTGCTCGCCCGCGAAGTGCATTCAAAAATTCGGCCTGCAGGTGGCTGATGGTTCCTTATGACTTGGTCGTCCGGCTACGTTGCTGCAGAAATCTCAAGCGCTCCAAATGTGCGGAGCATCCAACGGTGTCAGCCATCAAATAACGACGTTCACCATGAGATCCATATCGCGCAGCACATCCGTTTGGGACAGTGCGAAAAGTCACAGCCGCGCCATGGCCTCGCGTGTGGGTGTGCGAAAAGTCGCAGCCGGTTGACGAACGGCGGTCGCCGCTACTGCGCCTGGATGTTCGCCTCGCGGATCGCCTGCACATAGTGCTCGTGCTGCTGGCGCAGATGCGCCGCGAATTCCGTGCCGCAGACGCCGGTCGGAAACAGCCCGGCATTGACCAGCTTCGAGCGCACGTCCGCGTCCTGCAATGCCGCGGACACCCAGGTGGTGAGCTGGGTCATGGTCTCTTTGGGTGTCCCCGCCGGCGCCACCAGCCCGAAAAAGCTTTCCGCCTCGTAGCCCGGATATCCCAGTTCGGCGACGGTCGGAATATCGGGAAGCTGCTCGAGCCGCGCCGGTGCCGTGGTGGCAAGCCCGCGCAGCAGCCCGCCCTGAAGCGCGCCGATCACGTCGCGGAAGTCGCCCATGGCGACCGCCACATGCCCGCCCAGCACCGCGTTGATCGACGGCGTGGTGCCGGGATAGGGGACAAACCGCACGTCCACGCTGGCGCGCCGCTTCAGCGTCTCGAACGCGATGTGCGGACCGGTGGCCGGGCCCACCGTCGCAAAGGTCAGTTCGCCGGGCTTGGCGCGGGCCGCGGCGATGAAATCGGCGAAGCTCTTGAGCGGCGAATCCTTGTTGACGACGATGAAATGCGGCACCCGCACCAGCTTGCAGATCGGCTCGAAGCTCAACAGCGGGTCGTAGTTCAGCTTCTTCAGGATCGGATTGATCAGGAGCGCACCCGCGACGACCAGCAGCGTGCCGCCGTCGGGCGTGGCGCGCGCGGCCGCTTCGCTCGCGATCGCCGAGCCGCCGCCGACACGGTTTTCGATCACGAACGAGATGCCGTGCAGCTTGCCGATCTGCTCGCTGATGACGCGCGCCGCGGTGTCGGTCGGGCCGCCGGCCGGGAACGGCACGAGGATGCGGACGGTCTTGGGCACCTGTGCCTGTGCCCGCGCTTGCGGGGGCGCGGCGATCAGCCCGGCGGTGACGACGGCCAGCGCAGCCGCGTATCCGAGGGTTCGGTGATTTTTCCGGACCGGCGTCATGGCAACTCCTTCATCTCGCCAATCCACAATGCAGGATTCCTGCCAGCGGTGGCGAGTGCGCACGCCATGCGGCGGACGCTTGGGCCCATTTGGCCGTTGCACGCCCTTGACATGACTCGCTCGATTTGGCGGTTAGGGCGTGGTTTTCGGCCGCAAAAGGCGGCCGGTTCAGGAGGAAATTGACGTGGCAGGCAAGTGGGACGTGGTGGTGGTCGGCGCCGGGAATGCGGCGTTCTGCGCGGCGCTGGCGGCGGCCGAGAACGGCGCCAAGGTGCTGATGGTCGAGCGCGCGCCGAAGGAGCTGATGGGCGGGAACTCGCGCTTCACCGCCGGCGCCTTCCGCTGCGTCTATGACGGCGTCGACGACCTCACGGCCATCATGCCGGACCTGACCAGGGACGAGATCGACCGCTCCGACTTCGGGACCTACACCGCCGACAAATTCTACGACGACATGTTCCGCGTGACGGAATACCGGACCGACGGCGAGCTGTGCGACCGCCTGGTCGGCCGCTCGCGCGACTCGATGCGCTGGCTGCACCAGAAGGGCATGAAGTTCGACCCGATCTGGGGCCGGCAGGCGTATCTGATCGACGGCAAGTTCAAGTTCTGGGGCGGCCTCACGGTCGAGGCCAAGGGCGGTGGCCCGGGCCTCATCGAGCAGCATCTGAAGCTCGCCCAGCAGAACGGCATCGAGATCCGCTATGGCGTGCGCGGCATCTCGCTGATCTACGACGGCAAGACCGTGAAGGGCCTGAAGGTGAAGGCCGACGGCCGCTACGAAGACATCGAGTGCAAGTCGGTCATCATCGCCTGCGGCGGGTTCGAATCCAACGCCGAGATGCGCACCCGCTACATGGGCCCGGGCTGGGAGCTCGTGAAGGTGCGCGGCACGCCCTACAACACCGGCGACGGCATCAACATGGCGCTTGCCATCGGCGCGTCGAGCTTCGGCAACTGGTCGGGCGGCCACGCCGTGCAATGGGACTACAACGCTCCCGAGTTCGGCGACCTCTCGGTCGGCGACAACTTCCAGAAGCACAGCTATCCCTGGGGCATCCTGATCAATGCCACCGGCCGGAGATTCGTCGACGAGGGCGCGGACTTCCGCAACTACACCTACGCGAAGTACGGCGCGGTGGTGCTGCGGCAGCCGAACAACTTCGCCTGGCAGGTGTTCGACGGCAAGATCGTGCCGATGCTGCGCGCCGAATACCGCATCAAGCGCGTGTCGAAGGTCTCGGCCAACACCATCGAGGAGTTCGCGCAGAAGCTCGAAGGCGTCGATCCGGTGGCGTTCCTCGACGAGATCAAGACGTACAACGCCGCGGTCAAGCAGGGCGTCAAGTTCGACCCGAACGTCAAGGACGGCCGCTGCACGGTCGGCCTCCCGGTCAACAAGTCGAACTGGGCCAACACCATCGATACGCCGCCGTTCGAGGCCTATCAGGTGGGCTGCGGTCTTTCGTTCACCTTCGGCGGCGTCCGCATCGATCCGGACTCCGGCCAGGTCATCGACAGCGACATGAACCCGATCCCCGGCCTCTACGCCGCGGGCGAACTGGTCGGCGGCATCTTCTACTTCAACTATCCGGGCGGCTCGGGCCTGATGTCCGGCACCGTGTTCGGCAAGATCGCCGGCACCGGCGCCGCGGCCGAACTGCGGAACGCGTAACCCGGCCGCTCTCATCACGCCTCGGCGGTCATCGCCCGCTCGCGCTGGCGAGCGATCAGCGCGTTTACGCGCATCTTCGACGCGCTATGGCGAGCGCGCCGGCGCGAGCACTTTAAAGGGACCGCGCCGGCTCCTCGTGCCGCTTCGCGCCACTCGGCGGCGCGGCAAGCGGGCGATCCGGTTTTTGAACCGTTGTCAGGTGTTTGCCGGAACGACTGGATGCCCCGCTCACAGGCGGAGCGAAGCGACGCCGTCCTTCGGACGGGGCATGACAGCTTGAGCATGGCGCGGCATGATCGAGACGACTTGGATCGAGGAAGCCGTCGTTTCCATCGCAGCTGTAAGGCTCGCGCGCCATGAAACTGAAGAAACACAATCGCTACGCCTATTCGCCGATCACCGAGCGGCACGACTTCACGTGGCCGGACAACAAGCGCATCGCCTTCTATTGCGCGCTGAATGTCGAGCATTTCAGCTTTGGCGAAGGCCTCGGCCATACACCGACGGCGCCCGGCCCCCAGCCCGATGTCCGCAATTTCGGCTGGCGCGACTACGGTCTGCGCGTCGGCATCTGGCGCATTTTCGATGTGATGGACGAATTGAAGCTGCCGATGTGCCATCTGCTCAATGCTTCGGTCTGTGAAGAGATGCCGCAGATCGCCGCGCGCATTCGCCAGCGCGGCGACGAAGTCATCGGCCACGGCTATACGAACTCCGAGCGCCAGTCCGACATGGATGAAGCGACCGAGGCCGCAATGATCGCGCACGCGACCAGGACGGTGGCCGAGAGTTGCGGGCGACGTCCCTACGGTTGGATGGGCCCATGGATTTCCGAGACGGTCGTGACTCCCGACCTGCTGCAGGAGAACGGCTATACGTTCCTGATGGACTGGCCGGCTGACGATCAGCCGTTCTGGATGAAGACGCGCGCGGGCCGCATCATGTCGGTGCCCTATCCGATCGAAATCAATGATACGCCAACGATGCTCAGCCGTGCCCAGCCCGCGACGGACTTCCATCGCATGATCCTCGATCAGTTCGAGGAAATGCTGCGGCTTTCGCAGAAGCAGTCCCTCGTGTTCGGCATATCGATGCACACGTTCTGCACGGGCCAGCCGTTCCGGCTCGCGCAGGTGCGGCAAGCCCTGGAAACACTGATGAAGCATCCGGGATTCGACAAAGTATGGGTCACGACGCCGGGCGGAATTGCCGCGTACGCAGCAACGCTGCCGACTGCCTGCGTGCCGTAGTTAGAGTTGTGGCGACGGTGCCGTCACGCCCGCGTTCGGGCTCCGTGGGGGGTGCCGTTCACCGGCGCGAACGCTGACGGCCGGCCCCATAACACCACGCCGCCGCTCATGCCGGCCGGATAGAACCGGACCTGCCACAGTCCACCCGGCGCGGCCTGCACCATGCGGGTGCGGATGCCGGCTTCGGAACGAAGGCATCCCATCGCCTGCAGGACGACCTGGCTTTTGGCCACCGGGGGCGCGGTCGCGGTCTCGAGGCTGTCGGCGCTCAAGCAGAGAATGGCATTCGGCGCCGTCACCAGATCGTCCTGATCGGCTGCCGCGGTTCCAATGCCCAGAACAACACAGAGAAGTGCGAGTTGAATGCGCATGGGTCGGCCTCCCCGCGCATCAACACACATCAGGACTTTACGTTCCGTTTTGGGGGCTGTTTTCTAGGCGCCGCCGAGTTCCTCGCGGAGAATCTCGAGTTCCAGCCACCGTTCTTCGGCCTCGGCAAGCTTCGTCTGCACCGCGCCAAGCGCCGCCGACGCCTTCTCGAAGCCTGCCCGGTCGCGCGAAAAGAAGGCCGGATCGTCGAGCCTGGTTTGCAGCGCGCGGCCCTCGGCTTCCAGATCGGCGATGGTTTTCGGCAAGGTTTCCAGCGCGTGCTTCTCGTTGAAGTTGAGCTTGCGCTTCTTCTCCGCCGGCGCTGCGGCAGTCTTCGCCTCCCTGGCCGCCTTCACCACGGCTTTCGGCGCCTCGCGCGTCAGGTCCGCGCCGCGCTGCGCCAGCATGTCGGTGTAGCCGCCGGCATATTCGATCCAGCGCCCGTTGCCGTCCGGCACGATCACGCTGCTGACCAGGCGGTCGAGAAAGTCGCGGTCGTGGCTGATCAGCAGCACGGTGCCGGCGTATTCGCCGACCATGCCTTCGAGCACGTCGAGCGTCTCGAGGTCGAGATCGTTGGTCGGCTCGTCGAGCACCAGCACGTTGGACGGCTTCGCCAGCGTCTGCGCCAGCATCAGCCGGCCGCGCTCGCCGCCGGAGAGCTTTTCCAGCGGCGTCCGCGCCTGCTCCGGCGTGAACAGGAAGTCCTTCATGTAGCCGATGACGTGCCGCCGCTCGCCGCCGACCTCGACGGTGTCGCCGCCGCCGCCGGTCAGCGCGTCGGCGACGGTGGTCCTGGGCGACAGGCTGTCGCGATGCTGGTCGAGCGTCGCCATCTCGAGGTTCGCGCCGAGCTTCACCGTGCCGCTGTCGGGCGCGAGCGCGCCGGTCAGAAGCTTCACCAGCGTGGTCTTGCCGCTGCCGTTGGGCCCGACGATGCCGATCCGGTCGCCGCGTGTGATGCGGGTCGTGAATTCGTGCACCACCGCGCGGTCGCCGAAGCTCTTGCCGATGCCCTTCGCTTCGCTCACCAGCGCGCCGGACGGCGCCGCTCGCTGGCCGCGATCTCGGCGTTGCCCGCGGGCCCGCGATGCGTGCGCCGTGTTTCCCGCAGCGTCTGCAGCGACGCGAGCCGCTTGACGTTGCGCTTGCGCCGTCCCGACACGCCGTAGCGCAGCCAGTGCTCCTCGGCGACGATCTTGCGGTCGAGCTTGTGTTGCGCAAGCTCTTCCTCCGCCAGCACCTGGTCGCGCCAGTCCTCGAAGTCCGCGAAGCCGCGCTCGACGCGCTTGGTGGTGCCGCGGTCGAGCCACACCGTGCTGCGCGACAGGTTGGAGAGGAACCGGCGGTCGTGGCTGATCATCACGATCGCGGCGCGGCGGCTCTCAAGTTCCCGTTCGAGCCATTCGATGGTGGTGAGATCGAGATGGTTGGTCGGCTCGTCGAGCAGCAGAATGTCCGGCTCGGGCGCCAGCACGCGCGCCAGCGCCGCGCGCCGCGCCTCGCCGCCGGATAGACGCCCCGGCTCCTCGGCGCCGGTGAGGCCCAGCGCGTCCAGCATCTGCCGCGCCTGGTGCGGCCCGTCGTTCGGGCCGAGGCCGGCCTCGACATAGGCCGCGACCGTCGGCGCATCGCCGAAGTCCGGCTCCTGCGCGAGATAGCGCAGCGACGCGCCCGGCTGCGCGAACACCGAGCCCGCGTCGGGCTCGACCGTGCCTGCCGCGATCCTGAGCAACGTCGACTTGCCGGAGCCGTTGCGGCCCACGAGGCAGACGCGCTCGCCGGCCGCGACCGAAAGCTCGGCCGAGGTGAGCAGCGGCGTGCCGCCGAAGGTGAGCGCGATGTCTTTGAGTTGGAGAAGAGGCGCGGGCATGGCGCGCCATGTAGGGCAGGGATGCAGGAAAACGCAACATCAGTTCAGATCCTGTTCGGCGCTACCTGTTCGGCTCCATAAAATTCCCGTCCGTCTTCGTCGTCTTCAAAAATCGCAACTTCCCATCCTCGAACACATAGAAATGCCGGCCCATGTCTCCCTCCTTGTCGTCGCGCTCGCCGGAGAGCACGACAAGCCGGCTGCCGTGGCGGAAGTCGATGGCCCTGAACTTGCCGTGCGTGTCGAGCCAGCCTGAGACGGTCGGCAGCACGATGGTCAGGCCGGTCTTCGGATAGACGATCGTGCCCCAGGCGCAGGCCGTGCCGCAGCCCGTCACCGCCAGGAAATAACGGCCGGCGAAATTTGTCCGGCTGTTGTCGTAGAACCCATTCTGCAGCCGCAGCCGCAGTCCCTCGTTCACGCTTTCCGGGATCTGGGGCGTTGCAACAGGCAGGTGCGAGAGCTTCGTGACCGGATAGTCGGCAAAGCGCGGCGCGCGTTCCCTGGCTTGGCCCCGCGCTGGAGCCGGGATGGCCAGCGCTGCGATGATGAAAACGGCGACGACGTATCGCATCGAGGTTCTACCTTGGCGTTGCGAGTGGAGACCTGGTGCGCCTGACGCGCCGGCTACTTGTTCGGTTCCATGAAATTGTCCCCTGTCTTGATCGTGCGTAGGTGCCTGAGCTTCCCATTCTCGAATACGTAATAATGCAGGCCCATGTCGTCCCTGTTCTCGTAGCGCCCGCCGGACAGCACGATCAGCCGGCTGTTGTGACGGAAGTCGATCGGCTCGAACTTGTCGTGCGTCTCGAACCAGCTGGCGACCGTCGGCACCCCGACGACCCGGCCGCTCTTCGGATGGACGATCGCGCCCCAGACGCAGGTGGTGCCGCAGCCCACCACCGCCAGGAAATAGCGGCCGGCGAAGTTCGTCCGGGTGCCGAGGTGGCCGACCGTATCCAGCAGCCGCTGCTGCGCATCATCGATTTCGCCTTTCGGAAACTTGGGCTTTGCCACACGCATGGTCACGAAATTCGTCACCGGATAGTCGGCAAAGCGCGGCGCGCGGTCCTTGGCTTTGGCCTGTGCTTGCACAGGCGCGGCGGCGCAGAGCGCGGCAATTGTCAAAATCGCGACGGCATATCGCATCGGTGTCCTTCCCCGGGTGGCGCTATTATGTGAAGGCCGGCCCGGATTATATGAAGGCTCGGCCCGGCCGCGACACTCTGTAAACGACCTTCGGAGCGCAGCGATGGATTCCACGGGTGGCAGCAAGGACGCCTTTCCGGCGCAGGTCCTCATGATGGTGGCGGTGGCGCTGGAGGAGCTTCAGCGCTCGGAGGCGGAAACCGATCTCGTCCGGATCCGCAGTCTGATCATGAACGCGGAATCGACGCTGACCGAGCTGCACGCGCTTGCGGTCAAGGCCGATGGGGAGACGCCGAAATAGCTCAGGTGTCGGGGCCGGCCGTGCGCGGTAGCTGCGCGCCTGGCGCCGCGTCGGATGGACCGGAGCGGCGATAGGGCGCGGTCAGGTCGAGCCCGCAGGACCGGCAACGGGTCATCCAGCCGTAGGGAAACCAGATGTGCTGGCGCTTGTGCGGATCGATCTCGGCCGGCGCCTGGCAGGCGGGACAGCGCGGCAGCCGGAACAGTTCGCGAGCGATGAGCGTGAACACCACGATGACGGCGAAGGTCAGGCCGAAGATGTATCCGGCCTTGCCGGGAACGAGCCAGATGCCGAGCGCCGCCGTCAGCACGGCAGCGCAATAGAGGCGCAGCATCGTGCCAAACCGGTGGCGCTGAAATATGCGGATCGGGATCGGACCCGGGAGGGGGCTTCGATTTCGATACGGGTTTCGACCTGGCCTTTGGCGCTTCATCGGGCGCAAGATGAGCGCGGCCGGTTAACGCTGCATTCCCGTTGTGGCTTGGATTTGCCGCATGAAAAAGCCCCGGCTTGCGCCGGGGCTTTTCCTCAATCCACGTGGCTCAATCCGCGGGACTTAGTTGTACTTGAACTCCGGCATCGCCTTGAGCTGGTCCTTGGTGGCGCCGCTCAGCACCGCGTGGTCCGGATACCACTTCCTGTCGCTCGACGCCGTGGTGGTGGTCGTCGTGCTCGCGGCCGGGCGGTTCGGGTTCGCGCCGGTCGTCTGCGTGGTGGTGGTCGCCGCGGCCTTTACCGGCTCATCGACGAATTTCAGCTTGCTCAGCTCGACCTTGATGTCGCGCTGGCCCATGCCGAGGAAGCCGCCGACGCCGATGATCACGCCTTCGACCTTGCCGGACTTGTCGAGCAGGATCTCGCTGATGTCGCCGAGCTTCTCGTTCTGCTCGTTGTAGACGTTGAGGCCGACGAGCTTGGAGGCGCGCCACTGGCCGGACTTCGAGGCCGGTGCCATCGCCGTGGTCGCGGCTGGCTTCGGCGCGGGCGCAGGAGTCGCCATCGGAGCCTGCGGGCTCGCCGGGGCGGGTGAGGGCGGGGCGGATTGGGCATACGCAGTGACGATCACGACGGACGACAACAGTCCGCCGATCAGAAGCTTCGAGCGCATGGGGGAACTCCGGGGTTGGTTGATTCGAGATACCCACAAACGCGCCACCGGCAAATTTGGTTCCGGGACCACGCGCGCGCCTGACCTCACACGCCGCGCGACTCTCTGGTCACGCGACTCACCCACGGCGCGAATTTTGGAGACGATGCCTTGATCCGCCGGGCGCTGCGCCCCCGGCGGCGACATTCATCAATCGTGCAAGCGCCGGATGCTCCCGGCGCAGCGGAGACGACTACGCCGCGGCGCGGCCGCTCTGCGCGGTCTCGACGACGAGGCCTTGCTTGCGGATCAGCCACTCGGCGATGCGCACGGCAGGGATCCATGCGATCCCGAAGGCCGCGAGGAACAGGACCAGGAAGGTCATGAGACCGAGTGTCGGCCACTGGTAGTCGATCAGACGGCTGATCAGGAATCCGACGAACTGAGTTGAGGCGAGAGTCAGGATGTAAACGATCATAAGTATGAGAGCCTGCACGGCCTAATTCCTCCGCTGCGTGATCGCAGCTTCCTCACCGGCTCATATTGCTGCAGGTAAGTCCAGAAAATTTGCGGGACTTGGCGGCCGTGGCGCTTTATCGCGCAGAATGGTGCGCCGCACTCGCCGTATCACAGGAGGAAAGCGGGGAGAGGGTTGCCGAACAGCAACGCAAGGGGCCTCGCTTGGTTGCCTCTCGTGGCTTGCGCTCATTGCACAAGCCTTCCCTCTCCCCAACCTCTTAACCGCGTCCGTTCCTGACGGTGTCAGGTTTTACCGGTCGCGTTCGAGCTGCTCATCCTCGCGCGGATCGTGCTGCGGCCTGGAACCGGTGGTCTGGGGCTCGCCGCGTGCAATCGGCGGTGCGGGCCTGCTCCCGGTTCCGCCGGATGTCGTCATGGTTGCCGCAGCCTGAGAGCTTGCCGCCCCCCGCTCGGCGTTCTGCTCCATCGCGTCGTGCTTGGCGAACATGAACGCCGAGACGATGCCGGCGACGAACAGCATGGCGATGCCGGCCATCAGCACGGCGAACACGGTGACCGTATCGTCCTCCTCGCGCTGCCACGAGTCACGCAGCCAGTTCCATCGCTGCTTCAGGCCGGAATCGGGGGTGTGCCGGTCGCTCATGAGGCGCTCCTGCAAACGGTTCACCGCCCCGACCGGAAAACGCCACGGCCTGGCGCGTCGTTCCCGGGGCCGGATCAGGAAAAAGAGTCAGAACTTCTGCCATTTATGCAGATCGATTTCCTAACCGCGACACGGAACGGCGGCGCGGTTGCCTCGTTTGCAGGGCGGAGTGCGACAACCCGTCCCCCACTCTCCAATGAGTTCCAATGAGTTCCAAGGAGTTCCAAAATGCGTCTTCTCCCGATCCTCGCAGCAGCCACCATCGGCGTGTTCGCCGTGACCGCTGTCAATGCCCAGGGTACGAGCCAAGGCACGAGCAGGCAGGGCGCAGGCAATCCGTCCGGCGCGCAGAACATGGACACCTCGACCAAGGGCAACCCGAACACGCCGTCGGCCGGCCAGACCACCGGCACGAGCTCGAAGGCGGCGTTGAAGAAAAAGAGCAAAAAGAAAGCGCCGATGTAAGTCCGGCGCCAGGAACGAAAACACCGCCCGCGCAAGCGGGCGGTGTTTTGTTTGAAAGCTGTCTACGGCTGTACGCACATGAACGAGCCGGCCTTCTTGGTCCGCTCCGGGCCGAGGTTCGGATGGTCGCCGGGCGCAAGCCGCATCGTCTCGCCGGTGGAACTCCGGGGCGCTGAAGAAATCTCAGGTACCGGCCGCGACCTTCACCAAGCGATCTGGTTCTGCCAGCCGATGTTCTGGGCATTGGTTTCTCCTGAAATGAAACATCTGAAATCTACGGCGAATAGCACCGGAAACGCCGTGCGTATCGCCGGTTCCGGCACCGAAACCGGCGGAACATCGCCCGCCATCCAGGCGTTTTCCCTGAGAGCCCAACTTGAACAGGGAAGGAGAAACCGATGAGCATGACAGCCGGCACCGGCCGCATGGCTGCCACCTCGCCCGTCGTTCACGGTCGCCACGATCTGATCGGCAGCGACCGGGTCGAGGGCACCAATGTCTATCGCTCCGACGGCAAGAAAATCGGCGAGATCGAGCGCGTGATGATCGACAAGATCTCGGGCCAGGCCGCCTATGCCGTGATGGGCTTCGGTGGTTTCCTCGGCATGGGCGAGGATCACTATCCGATCCCGTGGGAGCGGCTCACCTACAATGAGAAGCTCGGCGGCTACGAGGTCAACCTCACCGACGAGCAACTCAAGAACGCGCCTCGCTACGCCACCGGCGAGGAATGGAAGTGGGACACGACGCAGGGCCAGCGGATTTACGACTACTACGGCGTAGCCCCGTACTGGCCGATGTAACGCGCAAAATGTAAGCAAGCGTGGCGTCGTGCCACCCGTGAAGGCCCCGCAGCCGCAGCCGGCGCGGGGCCTTCGCTTTGTCGAAAACCGGGTGGCAAGGCACTGCTCGCGGGACTATTTTTGCGTCCATGAAGACGAACGGGAACGACACCCATCACCATCTGTTCGACACCGCGATCGGCATCTGCGGCGTGGCATGGAACGAGCGCGGGCTTCGCGGCGTGCAACTGCCCGAGAAGGACCGCGCCACGACCGAGCAGCGGCTGGCGAAAAAGTCCGGCAGCTCCGGCCCCGCCGATCCGCCGCCCGCGGTCGCGGCGCTGATCGCCGATATCCGCAACTATCTCGGCGGCGATAAGATCGACTTCTCCGCCGTTGCGGTCGATCTCGACGGCATCGACGGGCTCCGCCGCCGCATCTACGAGGCGCTGCGCGGCATCGGCTTCGGCCGCACCGTGACCTATGGCGAGCTTGCCAGGAGCCTCGGCTCGTCCGACTGGGAGGGCGCGCGCGACGTCGGCGAGGCGATGGGCAAGAACCCCATGCCGATCGTCATCCCGTGCCACCGGGTGCTCGCGGCCGGCGGCAAGCCGGGCGGCTTCTCCGCCTATGGCGGCACCGCCACCAAGCAGAAGCTGCTCGCGCTTGAAGGCGTCCGCTTTGACGGCGGCACGCCGCGGCTACCGGGATTGTAACGGAAGGCCCCCCGGCCCGATCACGTGCAGGGTCAGGCGGCGATGGATTCGGACTGGCGGATCGGGATCGAGAACAGGCAGGTGCCGCCGATGTTGCGGACCTGGACTTCGGAGCCCGGGAAGTCGCGGTCGTCGCGGCACTCGAGATCGAGCGCGATCAGTTCGGCCAGTTCACGCGCCTGTTCGGCCTGCGCAAAGTCCCGCCCCTGATAGTCATACTGCACGTGGGTTTTGAACGACACGTCGAAGAAAAAACGCTTCATTTGTCACCTTTTGTTATGGTCTCACCGCAGGTGCATGAATTGCATTGCACGCATGCAGCCTAATATCACCACGTTTTCAGGTCGTTTCCCGGATCGCTAAGAGTGAGCGATAAATATGCTCGCAAGTTGCCGGGAAAATTTGAATAAATTTGGAGAAATTATCGCCCTAAAGTCAGGACAATTCGTCCGCGAACCTTGCGATCCTTGATGTCGCTCAGGGCCTCCGCGAAGCGTTCGATCGGGTACGCCTTGGTCGGCAGCGGCTTCAACCGGCCCTCCGCGTGCAGGCGGTAGATGTCGGCGAAGGCGGCCTGCATGTCGGCGGGCTTGCGCTTTCGATAGTCGCTGATCTGCATGCCGCTGACCTCGATGTTCTTCACCAGCACGTAGTTCATCTTCAGCGACGGGATGCGGCCCGAGGCGAAGCCGATCACGATCAGCCGTCCGCACCATGCGAGCGAGCGCACCGCGGCGTCGAAAACGTCGCCGCCCAGCATGTCGACGATGATGTCGGCGCCCTTCTTGCCGGTGAGCGCGAACACCTGCTGCCGCAGGCTTTCGTGCAGGTCCGGTGCCGAGAGATCGACGATCGCGTCGGCGCCCGCGGCGCGCACGATGTCCTCCTTGTTCTTGCTCGCGACCGCGGCCATCACCCTGGCGCCGAACGCCTTGGCCAGTTGGATGGCGGCGAGGCCCACGCCGCCGGTCGCGCCCAGCACCAGCACGTTGTCGCCGGGCGCGATCCGCCCGCGGTCCTTCAGGGCGAAATAGGCGGTGTCGTAGACCAGCGCCATGGAGGCTGCTTCCTCGAACGGCAGCGACGGCGGCAGCCTGATGCACTGGTTCTCCGGCATCACGGCGAACTCGGCAAAGCCCGCCTGTTCCGCCATCAGCAGCGCATGGTCGCCGGTCTTGAACGTCTTGACGCCCGGACCGACAGCGGTCACCACGCCGACCGGCAGCTTGCCTGGAACGAACGGCAGCGGCGGCTTGAACTGATAGGTGCCGCTCATCATCACCAGATCGACGAAGTTCACGCTCACCGCGCGCACCTCGATCATCACCTCGCCCGCTTTCGGCTCGGGCTTGGGCATCTCGCCCAGCGCTGCCTTCTCGATGCCGCCGAACTCGCGAACCACCACCGCGCGCATGCTTGTTCTCCTGGAGTTCTGCTACGCGCTGGCGCGCTTGGCTTCAAAGCGGATCGGGGCGGGCGTGACGCGGCCGTCCTTGATCCAGTCGACGATGGCGCGTTTGAGCATCTTGCCGTTCGGCGTCAGCGGAATCTCGTCGAGCGTCATGAAGTATTCCGGCATGTCGAACTTCGACAGGCCCACGTTATCGAGATGCGCCAGGAGCTCTTCCGGTGCGGCTTGCTGGCCCGGCCGGAACACCACCACGAGGCACACTTTCTCGCCGAGCCGCGCGTCCTTCACCGGCACCGCCGCCGCGCGCTGCACCGCCGGATGCCGCGTCGCCAGCTCCTCGATCCGTGCCGGATGGATGTTGTGGCCGCCGCGGATGATGATGTCCTTGCTGCGGCCGGAGATGCGCAGATAACCGTTGGCGTCGAGCGTGCCGAGATCGCCGGTCATGAACCAGCCGGATGCGTTGAAGGCGTCTTCGGTCGCCTTCTGGTCGTCGAAATAGCCGAGCATCAGGCTCGCGCCGCGCCCGCCGATCTGGCCGACCTCGCCGGGCGCAGCTTCCGTGTCCGGGTCTTCGGTCTTGAAGATCTTCAGCTCGTAGCCGGGACAGGCCTTGCCGGAGGTTTCGACGATCAACTTCGGATCGTCGTCCGGCAAGGTGTACTGGTGCGAGCAGTTCTCGGTCATGCCGTAGCCGCTCTGTGGTTTGATTCCTTGCGCAATGAGACCCGCGACCACCTCGCTCGGCACCGCCGAGCCGGAGATGCGGAAGCCGGTGAGCCTGCCGAGGCCTTTCAGCCCGCGCTTCTGCATCTCGCCAAGCAGATCGATGGCGTTGGGCGGCACGCCGACCAGGAAGCTCGTGTCGGTTTCGACAATGCGGTCGGCCAGGCTCGCGCCGCGCGGCAGGTCGTTGATGACAAGCTCGGCGCCCATCGCCATCGCCATCACCTGCGCGCCGAAACCGAGATTGTGGCTGAGCGGCGAAAGCGAATAGACCACCGACGTGTTGGTGATGCTCCAGTCCGCCGCAAGCTGCCGCGCATTGGCGAGCAGCGTGTTGTCGGAGTGCATCACGCCCTTGGGCTTGCCGGTCGTGCCGGACGTGAAGGCGAGATAGACCACCTGGTTGGGATCGGTCTTGACCGGAACATCGGCTTTGGCCGGGCCGATGCCCGGGAACAACGCCGTGTCCTTCTCGGAGAGCGGCTTGATCCGGATCACGTGCTGGACCGTTTCGGCGGCCTTCAACGCTTCGATGAAGTCGCGCTTGTCGGCGTCGGCGCCGTAGCCCTCCTGCCAGATGAAGGCGACCGCACGCGTCCTTTGCATCAACTCGACCACCTCGCCGACCGTGTGATCCCGGTGCAGCGACGGGCAGCAGATCGCGCCGCTTTTCGAGCAGGCGAGCAACGCCACCACGTTCTCGATCCGGCTTTGCAGCCAGACGCCGACCCGCTGGCCCGGCCGCACGCCATGCGCGGCGAGATCGGCCGCAAGCGTGTCGACGGCGTCCAGCAGCTGCCGATAGGTGAGGCGGCGGAACCGGTCGCGCACCGCAAACGAATCCGGCTTGTGGCCGGCGTTCCAGCGCACCAGCGAATAGATCGTGTCGCCGCGCCAGAAGCCCTCGGATTCGTATTTCTGGATGAGCTCCGCGGACAGCCGCGTCAGGATGGTGTTCATGGGGGCGTAACATTCCCCGCGACGCGCGCGAATTCAATGCGCTTTGGCCGCGTCAGGCCGCGGCGGGCATGCATGGGATGCGGGGGCAAGGCACGTTGCCGGTGCCTGATGATTGCCGGTCAGCCTCTATTCGGCTATCCGCGATCGTTGTCGCGCGAAGAGACTTCGGACGGATCAAAAAAATTCGGCCGGAAGCGTCTGTCGCGGTCGATTTCGTCGGCTTTGGCCTGGAGATCCTGGGCCATCAGCCGCAGCCGTTCGGCGCTCGAAAGGTCAAAGCAACTGCGGGCGATGCGGAGACAATTGTCCGCCTGTCGGCGGAGAAACTCGGCGTTCAACATGGGATTTCCACTCTCTGAAGTGGCTTTTGGTTTGGCGCAATCCGCGTTGGCTTCACTATGTCGAAAATTAAAATGCAGAGATTGAGCATTGGTTCCAGAGGTAACCGGCTGCCGGATCACATCGGGGTGAAGCGCAAGTGCTTCAGATTCCGGAAAAAATCTCTCTGCACCAGGTGTGTTCTTGACATCACAGCGGAGGGGGAATCTATTAGAACAAAACACGAACATCGTAGGATTTGTCCCATGGGCACTTTCTTGGGCACGGCCGCGCCCCAGCCCACGCTCCAGCGCCTCCGCGAAGCCCTGGCCGTCCTCGATCCGAAGCTCGGACCGGGGTTGGCGGACGAGGAGCGGCGGGTTGAACTCTCGGCCCCGATCGATGCCGTGCTTGGCGGCGGGCTTGCCTGTGGCGCGTTGCATGAACTGGCCCCCGCGGCGCCCTTCCAACTCGGGGCCACAACCGGCTTTGCGGTGGCGGTCGCGGCCCGCGCCGGCACCGGGTGCGGCGAGGTGCTGTGGATCGCGACCGAGTTCGCCCGGCGCGAGGGCGGCGGGCCCTATGGCCCCGGCCTCGACCTGTTCGGGCTTTCGCCGGCGCGCCTCCTGGTCCTCAACGTCTCCCGGCCGGCCGACGTGCTCTGGGCGATGGAGGAGGGGCTGCGCTGCCGCGCGCTCGCCTGCGTCATCGCCGAACTGACCGGCGAGGGGGCGGAGGCCGATCTCACCGCCACCCGCAGGCTGTCGCTCGCCGCGCGCGATGGCGTGAGCGCCCGCGTCTCGGGCCTCGGCCTCCTGATCCGCCACCACGCTACGCCCGTACCGAGCGCGGCCGCCACCCGCTGGAGCATCGCCGGCGCGCCGGGCCTGCCCGATCGCCTGGCCCGGCGAAGCGGCGGCCTCGGCCGCACGCGCTTCGACCTTTCGCTTTGCAAGAACCGCCGCGGTCCGTCCGGCCGCTGGCTTGTCGAGTGGGACCATCATGAGCGTGCTTTCCAGCCGGCGGTATCTGTCGGTGTGGCTGCGCCGGCTCTCGACCGACCGGATCGAGCGCCGGCTGTCCGCACCGCATAACGCCCCGCGCGTCGTCATCGCCTCCATCGAGCAGGCGCAGCGCATCGTCGCGATGAACGACGCCGCGGCGCAACTGCGGCTCAAGCCCGACATGCAGCTTGCCGACGCGCGCGCGATGTATCCGTCGCTGCCGGTGTTCGAGGCCGACTTCGATGCCGACCGCAACCTGCTCGAAGCCATCGCCGGCTGGTGCGACCGCTACACGCCTCTGGTCGGTCTCGATCCGCCGGACGGCCTGTTTCTCGACATCACCGGCTGCACGCATCTGTTCAACGGCGAAGCGACGCTCGCCCGCGATCTCCTGACGCGGCTGAGACAACAGGGCTTTGCCGCGCGCGCCGCGGTCGCCGATACGCCGGGCTGCGCCTGGGGCGTCGCGCGCTACGGCCGGCAGGGCGTCGTGCCGCGCGGCGGCAACGAAGCCGCGATGCTGCCGCTGCCGGTTGCGGCGCTGCGCATCGACGCCGGAACGGTGGCGGACCTGAAGACCTCGGGGCTCGTCACCGTCGGCGATCTCGCATCGCGGCCGCGCGCGCCGTTCGCCGCACGGTTCGGCAAAGGGTTGATGTTTCGCCTCGACCAGGCGCTCGGCCGTACCGACGAGTCGATCCGACCGCGGCTTCCGGTGCCGGCGGCGATGGCCGAGCAGCGCTTTCCCGACCCGATCGCGCGCGAGGAGGACGTGCTCGGCACCATCGAGCAGCTCGCCGGACGGCTGGCCGCGGTGCTGGAGCGGCGCGGCGAGGGCGGGCGGCTGTTTCAGGTCGCGCTGTTCCGTGCCGACGGCACGGTGCACCGGCTCGAGCTCGGCACCGGCTCGCCGCTGCGCAACCCGCCGCGGGTGCGCAAGCTTTTCGCGGAACGGCTTGCGGTGCTGGGCGACGCCTGCGATCCGGGCTTCGGCTACGACATGGTCCGGCTCTCGGCGATGGTGACCGAGCGCAGCGACAGCATCCAGACCGGGCTCGCCGGCGGCGATCACGCGGAGGAGCTGGCGCATCTGGTCGACCGGCTCGGCGCGCGCTTCGGGCTCCGCCGCGTGACGCGGCTGGTGCCGCAGGACACGCATATTCCGGAATATGCGGTGGCGGCGGTGCCGGCGCATGCGCCGGCTGCCTTTCTCTCTGCAAAAGAACAACCGGACGATCAGGCGCAGGATTCTCTTTTCCCGGTTCGTCCGTTGCACCTTTTTGAACGTCCCGAATTTGTCGAAGCCGTCGCCCAGGTGCCGGACGGCCCGCCCGCGCGCTTCAGCTGGCGGCGAACCATGCATCACGTCGTGCGGGTGGAAGGTCCGGAGCGTATCGAAATGCAGTGGTGGCGGGACGACCGCGGCAACCGGCTCGCGCGCGATTACTTCCGCGTCGAAAGCCGGACCGGCCTGCGGGCGTGGCTATACCGCGAAGGGTTTTACAGCCGCCAGACTCCCCATCCGCATTGGTATCTGCACGGCCTGTTTGCGTGAGTGTTGAACGATGTCTGCGTATGCCGAGCTGGCTGTCACCACCAATTTTTCGTTTCTTCGCGGCGCTTCGACAGCCGAAGAGCTGGTGTTGCGCGCCAGGGAGCTCGGTCTTGTCGGCCTCGGCATCGCCGACCGCAACTCGGTGGCCGGCGTCGTGCGGGCCCATCACATCGCGAAAGTCATCGGCTACAGGATTGCCGTCGGTGCACGCCTCGTGTTCAGCGACGGCACGCCCGACATTCTCGCCTATCCGGAAGATCGTGCGGCCTGGGGCCGTCTCACGCGCCTGCTGACGGTCGGCAAGGATCGGGCCGAAAAGGGCGATTGCATTCTCGGGCTGCCCGATCTTCTGGAAGAGGTGCAGGGTCTCAACCTGATCGTGATGCCGCCCCGCAGGATCGTTTTCGGGGCGCTGGTCCGCGTCCTGAACCGGTTGAAGGACGCTTCTTCCGGCCGCTCCGTGTGGCTCGCGGCGAGCCTGCTTTATCGCGGCGACGACCGGCGCAGGCTGGAGACACTGAAGGACGCGGCGGACGCCGCGCTGGTTCCGCTCATTGCCGTCAATGACGTGCTCTATCATGGGCCGGAGCGCCGCGCGCTTCAGGATGTCGTCACCTGCATTCGCGAGCATCGGACGCTGGAGGAAGCCGGCACCCTTCTCGAAACCAATGCCGAGCGGCATCTGAAGCCGGCCGAAGAGATGATCCGTCTTTTCGGCGAGGCGTCCGGAGCCATCGGCCAGACAACGCGGTTTTTCAAGCGATGCAAATTCTCGCTGGACGAATTGAAGCCGCATTATCCCGGCGAGTTCCGTCACGGCTATGCGACGGCGCATGACGCGCTTGTCGCGTTGACGAACGAAGGCGCGCTAAGGCGCTATCCGAAAGGCGTTCCTCAGTCGGTTTGCGACACGCTCGCCAAGGAACTGGAGATCATCAGGACGCTGGATTGCGCCGCTTATTTCCTGACGGTCCACGACATCGTCCGTTATGCCGAGTTGCAAGGCATTCTCTGTCAGGGCCGCGGCTCGGCCGCCAATTCGCTGGTCTGCTATTGCCTCGGCATCACCGCCGTCAGCCCGGATCGGGCGGGGCTGTTGTTCGAGCGTTTCATGTCGGTGGAGCGCCGTGAGCCGCCCGACATCGACGTCGATTTCGAGCATGAGCGGCGCGAGGAGGTCATCCAGCATGTCTACAGGCATTACAAGCGCAGGCACACCGCGCTGACGGCGACGGTGATTTCGTATCGGACGCGCAGCGCCATTCGCGACGTCGGCAAGGTGTTCGGCTTGTCCAAGGACGTGCTGGATGTCCTGACCTCTTCCGTGTGGGGATGGTCGATGGACGGTGTGACGGAGGACCAGGCGCGCCGCGCCGGCCTCGACGCGTCCGACCCGCGTCTCAACCAGACCCTCGCGCTGTCCAAGGAGCTGCTGGAGTTCCCCCGGCATCTGTCCCAGCACGTCGGCGGCTTTGTCATTTCCGAAACGCGGCTCGATGAAATCGTGCCGATCGAAAACGCCGCCATGGAAGAGCGGACGGTGATCGAATGGGACAAGGACGACCTCGACACCCTGGAGATCCTCAAGGTCGACGTGCTCGGTCTCGGCATGCTGTCGTGCCTGCGCCGGGGACTCGATCTGATCGAGAAGCATTACGGGAAACGATACAGGCTTGCCGACATCCCCGAGGAGGAGCCGGCGGTCTACAACATGCTGTCGCGTGCCGACTCCATCGGTGTCTTCCAGGTGGAAAGCCGCGCGCAGATGTCGATGCTGCCGCGGCTTCGGCCCGAAAAATTCTACGATCTGGTGATCGAGGTGGCGATCGTGCGGCCCGGCCCGATCCAGGGCGACATGGTGCATCCCTATCTGCGCCGGAAGGAGGGCCTTGAGCCGGTCGACATTCCTTCTCCCGGTCCCGGATTTGGCGACCCCGACGAACTGAAGAACGTCCTCGGACGGACGCTCGGCGTTCCGCTGTTCCAGGAGCAGGCCATGCAGATTGCGATGGTCGCCGCCGGCTTCTCGGCGGTGGAGGCCAGCAAGCTGCGCCGCTCGATGGCCACCTTCAAGCGGACCGGCGAGGTCAGGCATTTCCGGAAGCGCTTTATCGAAGGCATGTGCGAGCGCGGCTATCCGAGAAAGTTCGTCGAGAATTGCTTCAGGCAGATCGAAGGATTCGGCGAATACGGATTTCCCGAGAGCCATGCCGCGAGCTTTGCGCTGCTGGTCTACGACTCGGCGTGGATCAAATGTCACTATCCCGATGTGTTTCTCACCGCCCTGCTGAACAGCCAGCCGATGGGCTTCTATGCGACATCGCAGCTCGTCCGCGATGCGCAGGAGCATGGGGTGGAGGTCCGTTGCGTGGACGTCAACGCATCCGGCTGGGACTGTTCGCTGGAAAGCGCCCCTGTTGCCCGGGGCCGGTTGCATCCGCGTCACGTCTCGATGACCGGCGACATCCGGACCTCGCACGCGGTCCGTCTGGGCTTGCGCCAGATCGACGGATTCTCCGAAGACTGGGGCAGGACAATCGAAAACGTTCGCGGCCGCGGCTTCGATTCCGTCCGCGATCTCTGGCTGCGCACCGGCCTGCCGGTCAAGGCGCTGAAAAGGCTCGCCCATGCCGACGCCTTCAACTCGCTGGGCCTCAGCCGGCGCGATGCGCTCTGGGCCGTGAAGGCGCTGCAGCGCTCCGGCGACAAGGACAACCTGCCGCTGTTCGCGCAGGCCGCGATGCCCGAGCTCGAGCCCGATGCGCATCTGCCTTCGATGCCGCCGGGCGAGCAGGTGATCGAGGATTACCGCCATCTGCATCTGTCGCTGAAGGCGCATCCGGTGTCGTTCCTGCGCGCCGATCTCGACGCGCGCGGCATCGTGCGTCACGAACTCCTGCCCTCGCTCAAGCCCGGCCGGCGGGTCACCATCGGCGGGCTGGTGCTGGTCCGGCAGCGGCCGGGCGAAGGCAATGCCATCTTCATGACGCTGGAGGACGAGACCGGCGTCGCCAACACCATCATGTGGCCGCGCACGTTCGAGGCGTATCGCCCGGTCGTGATGGGCTCGCGGTTGATCGGCGTGACCGGCCTTCTGCAGAACGAGAAAGGCGTGATCCACATCGTCGCCGATTATTTCGAAGATCTGACATTTCTTCTCGGCCGGCTGTCCGAGCATGGCGCCCGCCTCGATCCGGCCATGCCGCCCGACGAGATCCGACGTCCGCCGATTTCACGGCAGCGTCATCCGCGCTCCGGAGATGCGCTGGTGACGATGTTCAGGGAAGGGGGTTCTGTCGAAGAACTGGCGGCGGCCGGTACGGCGCAGCAGACAGCAAGCGTCATGCCCAAAGGCCGGAACTTTCACTGATGCCCGCCGCGTGCTGCTCCGGGCTTGGCTGCAATCCGGAAAATTCCTAGCTTCACGACAGTTTGCTGCACCGTGGAATTGGATGAAAATTTCCCGCCGCCGTGTCATCGCCGGAAGCGGCGCCGTGCTCGCCGCAACGGGTGGACTTGCCATGTGGAACAACTCGCGCGTCCGGTACTATGACGGCCCGGTGTCCGACCACTTCGACGGTCTGCGCTTCTTTGATCCCAATGGCTCGCCCCCCAACAGCACGGCGCAGTTGCTGCGTTTTCTGGCGACGCGCAATCGCACGCCGTGGCCGGCCTGGGCCGCGAGCCCCTTCAGCGATCGTCCGCCGTACCGCGTCGACAGCGCGGCGTGGCGGCTCACGTTCGTCGGTCACGCGTCATGGCTGCTGCAGACCGCGGACTTGAACATCCTGATCGATCCGGTCTGGTCGAAGCGCGTCTCCCCGGTGTCGTTCGCGGGGCCGACCCGCGTCAACGACCCGGGAATCGCGCTCGACGCATTGCCGCCGATCGACGCGATCCTGGTCTCGCACTGCCATTACGATCATCTCGACGTGCCGACGCTGTCCGCGCTGGCAAGCCACCGCGCGCGCCTGGTGATGCCGCTCGGCAACGACACGGTTGCGCAAGCAAAGGATCCGGGCATCCGCGCCGAGACGCACGACTGGGGCGACCGCATCGTGCTGAGCCGCGACGTTGCGGTGACGCTCATTCCGATGCGGCACTGGTCGGCGCGCGGCCTGAGCGATCGCAACAAGGCGCTGTGGGCGGCGTTTGTGATCGAAACGCCCGCAGGGCGCATCTATCACGTCGCGGATTCCGGATATGGCAATGGCCACCACTTCCGCATGGCGCGCGAACGCTACGGCCCGTTCCGGCTCGCCATCCTGCCGATCGGCGCCTACGAGCCGCGCTGGTTCATGCGCGAGCAGCACATGAACCCGGATGAGGCCGTGCTGGCCTTCGCGGATTGCGGCGCGGAGCTGGCGCTCGCGCACCATTTCGGCACCTTTCAGCTCACCGACGAGGCGATCGACGCGCCGGTGCTCGCGCTTGCTGCGGCGCGCGCCAGGGCCGGTCTCGCCGGTGAGCGCTTCCGGACCATGCAGCCCGGCGAAAGCTGGGAGTTGTAGCGGACGCTCACGTCCCCGGCTTCAGCACATCCGCCGCCCAGTCCCACATGAAGTTCGTGCCGATGGTGACGTTGTCCACCTGGCAATGGTGGAAGCCACCTTCCTCGCGGGTGAACACCTTGAGCAGCTTCTGCTTCGAGCCGGCCGCCTCGAAGCACTTCTCCGCGATGCTCAACGGAATCTGCTCGTCGCCCGCGCCATGCACCAGCAGGAACGGGCACCGCATCTTCTGCACGATGCCGTCGAGCCGGAAGCCTTCGAGAATCTTCATCGCCGCGTCGCGGGTCTTCACCCCGAACACCCACATCAGGTGCTCCGGCGGCACCGACAGCGACGGCAGCTTGCCGGAATCGAGCAGGTCGAACCGCCGCTTCCAGGTGTCGTAGTAGTCCCACTGCGCGCCCCAGGCGATGCACGCCGCATAGCGCGGCTCCAGCGAGGCCGCGCGCGGCGCGTAGTAGCCGCCGAGCGAGATCGCCATCACGCCGATGCGCTTCGGATCGACCTCCTTGCGGCCAGCCAGATATTCGTAAGCCGCGGTGCCGTATTTTTCCGTCTCGGCGATCAGCGGCAGGTCGCGAAACCGGACGCTCTCGCCGTTGCCCGGTCCGTCCACGATCAGGCAGGCGAAGCCGCGCGCGACGAGATCAGGCACGCCCTTGAAGTATTGGATCTCCTTGGTGATGTCGAAGCCGTCGAAGAAAACGATCGCCGGCGCGGGCTTGTTGCCGGCGGCTTCCGGCGCCGGATGCACGAACAGCGCCGGCAGCGTCTTGTCGCCGTAGGGAATCTCGACCGGTTCGATCCGCGGCCGCCTCAGCATCGCGGCGCCGTCGGCAAACGATTTCACCGCCTTCCTGTAGATCGCTGCCGAGCGCGGCCCGTGCTGCAGAAACCGCTCGCCGATCTGGTAGTAGTGCGCCGCGCGCATCAGGCACGCCGCGGCGGTGAGCCTGTGTCCCTTCTGCTCTTCGTCGCGGCCGCGCGCCTCGACGATATCGCCCATGCGCGCCCATTCCTCGAGCCACGCATTGTCGTCGCCGACCTTGTTCTTCAGCTGGCGCCCGATGCGGTTGACCTCGTCGATCTCCGCGCCGCCCCAGGGCGCCGCTGAAAGGCACAGCAGCAGGCCCATCGACCAGCGGTAGTTGGTGGGGAAATAGATGAAGGCCGGATCGTTGGCTCGGTCGGACACGTTTCCTCGCTCGAGTTTTCTGGTCTGCGGAACGCATCCGCATTTTGCAGCCAGCTTGGTTTCGGTTCGTGCTACGGTCAACCCAATAACAAACCAGGCATCGCAGCCATGCTTGACCAGCCCGCATCTGCCGTCCGTGCATCGCAGTCCGGTCGCCCGCGGCTCGACCTGCAGCAGCATCTGGCCGATCTCGAAGCCGCGGGTCTTCTCCTGCGCATCGACCGGCCGATCAACAAGGACACCGAGCTCGGGCCCCTGGTGCGATGGCAGTTCATCGGCGGCATTCCGGAGGATCAGCGCCGCGCCTTCCTGTTCACCAACGTGACCGACTCCAAGGGCCGCAAGTACGACATGCCGGTGGTGGTAGGCGCGCTCGCGTCGTCGCCGGCGATCTACGCGATGGGCATGGGCCGTGCGGTCGAGGAGATTGGAGATGCCTGGATGCAGGCGATGGCGCATCCGATCCCGCCGGTGCTCACCAACAACGCGCCGTGCCAGGAGGTGGTCGTCACCGGCGACGCGTTGCGCAGCGAAGGCGTGAAGCGCCTGCCGGTGCCGGTGTCGACCCCGGGTTTCGACGCCGCGCCTTATCTCACCGCGACGCTCTGCGTCACGCGCGATCCGGAAAGCGGTGTGCAGAATTTCGGCACCTACCGCGTCGGCCTCAAGGCCGCGGACCGCATGGCGGTGCGGATGGTGGCGCGCGAGGCGACCGGGGCAGGCGGCTTTTTGCACTGGCTGAAGTATCGCGAGCGCAAACAGAAGATGCCGATCGCGATCGTCGTCGGAGCCGCTCCCATCGTCATGTTCACCGGCCCGCAGAAGCTCGCCGTCGACATGGACGAGATGGCGGTGGCCGGTGGCGCCGCCGGCGAGGCGATCCGCATGACGCGCTGCCGAACCATCGACCTCGACGTGCCGGCGGATTCCGAGATCGTCGTCGAAGGCCTGATCGATCCCGACGTGCTCGAGCCCGAAGCGCCGTTCGGCGAGAGCAACGGCTATGTCGCGCTCGAAGCCTACAACATGCCGATCGAGGTGACGGCAATCACCCACAAGACCAGGCCGGTGTTCGCCCAGATCATCAGCCAGGTGACGCCGAGCGAATTGAGCGTCATCAAGAAGGTCGCCTACGAGCCGCTGTTTCTCGCGCACCTGAAGACCAACCTCGGCATCAAGGGCATCCGCCGCGTCGTCATGCACGAGCGGCTGACCAACCTGCGCCCGGTGATCTTCCTGCAGTTCGCGGCCGGCAGCCCGCGCACCGAAGTCTGGCGCGGCCTGCAGGGCGCGTCCACGCTGCAATCCAACTGCGGCAAGATCGTCATCGCGGTGAGCGAGGACATCGATCCGGCGAGCATGGACGCGGTACTGTGGTCGCTCGCCTATCGCACCAATCCGGTGGACGACATGCAGATCGTTCCGTGGCGGGGCGGCGTGCAGGGCGCGCAATATGCCGGCAACAAGACCGATTCAGGTTTGCTGGTCGACGCCACACGCAAGCGCGCGATGCCGCCATTGGCGCTTCCGACCAGGCCCTACATGGAGCACGCCCGCGCGCTCTGGGACGAACTTGGGCTTCCCGCGCTCAACGTGCAGGCGCCGTGGCACGGCTATACGCTCGACGACTGGACCGACACCTGGGAAACCTATGCGCGCCGCACCGCCGCCGGCGACTGGGAAGAAACCGGCCGCGAGACGCTCAAGCGCCAGCGCCGCGGGCTGCTGCCCGAGACGCCGGTGCGGCCGGGGCAGGAAAAGGATGAGTGAATGTTGCCGAGCCTCACCTATCCATCCCCGTCATCCTGAGGTGCGACCCCGGCGAAAGCCGGGGAGCTCGAAGGATGCACGGCCCCGATGCTGCAGCGGCCGGGCCTTCGGCCGAGCGCCTCGGGGTGACGGGTCAAAGAGCTGTTCAGTTGAAAGGACCAAATGCCGATGGCGCGCGTTCCCTATCTCAATGCATCCGACCTGCCTCCCGAGCATCAGGACATCCTTGCGCGGCCGATCGCGCTCAACCGCGCGATGGCGAACAGCCCGAACGCGGCGCGCGCCTTTGGCGTGCCGGCGATGTACATCCGCCACCAGAGCAAGCTCGATCCGCGGCTGCGGGAACTTGCGATCCTCCAGGTCGGCTATCTCGCGAAGTCCCCTTACGAATACTCGCATCACGTCAAGATCGGCCGTGAGTTCGGCGTCACCGACGACGATATCCGCGCGATCGGGGCGGAAACCGCCGGCCGCCCGACCAGGCTCGACGCGCTGGCCAAGACGGTGCTGCGCGCCGCGCGCGAGATGACCAGCGGCCTCGCCATGTCGGACGCGACCTTTGCCGAGCTGGAGAAGGCGCTTGGCCGCGAGCAGGTGATCGACCTCACGCTGGCCATTTCCTTCTACAATGCGGTCGTCCGGTTGCTGGCGACATTGCAGATCGATGTCGAGCCGGAATACCAGGGCTATCTGGCAGAGCATCCGCTGCCGCGCTAGGCTTCGGTCCGGTCCTGATCCGCGCCAAGGAGGCCCGGCATGTTCCTGCGCAACGGCTGGTATTCGGCGATCTGGTCGCACGAGCTCGAGGGAAAGCCGGTCGGCAAGACCTTCCTCAACGAAAAGGTCGTGCTGTTCCGCAACGACCGCGGGCGGGTCGGTGCGCTGGAGGACTGTTGCTGCCATCGCGCCGCCCCGCTGTCGCGCGGCGAGATCAGGGGCGCGTATCTCGCCTGCGGCTATCACGGCCTGAAGTTCGACGTGAACGGGCAATGCGTCGAGGTGCCCGGTCAATCGGAGATCCCCCCGGGCGCGAAGGTGCGCAGCTATCCGGTGCACGAGAAGAACAACGTGGTCTGGATCTGGATGGGTGACGCGGCCAAAGCCGACACCGCCAAGATTCCCGACATGCCGTGGCTGTCCGACCCGAAATGGGCGACGACGCCGGGCAACATCCACGTCAAGACCAACTATCAGTTCATCATCGACAACCTGCTCGATCTCACCCACGTCACCTACGTGCACAAGAACACGCTGGCCGGCGATCCGCGCGAAGCGACGACGCCGACCAAGACCGAGCGCCTGAACGACGGCGTCCGCGTCGGCCGATGGATGCTCGACTTCGTGCCGCCGCCGCTGTTTGCCAAGGCTGGAAATTTCACCAGCAATGTCGACCGCTGGCAGCACGTCACCTGGCATCCGCCGGGCATCGTCTATCTCGATGTAGGCTGCGCCAAAGCCGGGACCGGCGCGCCGCAGGGCGACCGCAGCCAGGGCATCTCGATCTGGTCGAGCCATCTGATCACGCCCGAAACCGAGCATTCCAGCCACTACATGTTCTGCTTCGCCCGCGACTTCCGCCTCGACGATCCCGATATGTCGAAGATGCTCTACGAGGGATCGAAGGCCACGTTCCTGGAGGACGCCGACATTCTCGAAGCCGTGCAGGCCAACCGGACCGGCGGTTCGCTCGACGGGTTGATCCACATCACGGCCGACGCGGCGCAGCTTCAGGCGCGGCGGATGCTGAATTCGATGATCGGTGCGGAGCAGGCCTGAGGCTCCGCAAACGACGTGCGCCAGTGACATGCGCCAAAGGACATGCGCAACGCCGCGGCGATGACAAGCGGCAACGCGGGAGGAAAACGATGAGATTGGGTCTTTCGCTTTCGATTCTGGGCGTGCTCGCCGCTGTCGCGATGCCCGCGCAGGCGCAGCAGTATCCGTCGCGCCCGGTGACCGTCGTGGTGCCGTTTGCCGCCGGCGGCGGCTCGGACCTGCTGGCGCGGCTCGTCACGCAGAAGCTCGAGGCGCGGCTCGGCAAGGCATTCATCGTCGAGAACCGGCCCGGCGCGGGCACCACGCTCGCGGCCATGCAGGTGGTGCGCGCCGCGCCCGACGGCTACACGCTGATGCAGGGCACCAGCTCGACCATGGCGATCAACGTGACCATGAACAAGAAGCTGCCCTACGAGCCGCTGAAGGACCTGGTGCCGGTCGCGCTGCTGTCGTCGTCGCCGTTCTTCCTGGTCGTTGCGGCCGACTCGCCGCTCAAGACCGTGGCCGACGTGATCGCCGCGGCCAAGGCCAAGCCGAACGGGCTGAACTACGGCTCCGGCGGTCCCGGCTCGATGCATCATCTGAGCACCGAACTGCTGCAAAGCCTCGCCGGCATCCAGATGACGCACGTGCCCTACAAGGCGACGCCGCCGGCGATGAACGACCTGATCGCCGGCCACATCCAGCTCCTGTTCGGCGACACGACGTCGACCCTGCCGATGATCCAGCAGGGCAAGCTGCGCGGCATCGCGGTGACGACCGCGAAGCGGAGCCCGGCGGCGCCGGACATTCCGACCGTGGCGGAAACCGTGCCGGGCTTCGAATCCGCGTCCTGGCAGATGCTGCTGGCGCCGGGCGCGACGCCGCCCGAGGTGATCGCGCTGCTTAATCGTGAAGTGCACGCGATCTTCACCGACCCGGCGGTGATCGCCGAACTGACCCGGCGCGGCGTCGGGCCCGCCGTCACCGGGCCGCCGGCCGAGGTGATCGGGTTCGTGAAGAAGGAGATCGTGCGCTGGGGCGATGTCGTCCGCCGCGCCGGTCTTGAGGGTAGCGAGTAACACCGGTTTGGCTAAATTCCCCGTTTTCGCTGCGTTTTTGAACCCTTTACCTCCTTCATGCGACCCATGCGCAGGACGCCATCCGCAGCCTTTTGCCGGACCGGAACCCGCGCGATCTGGAGGGGTCACATGAAACGCCGTTCGCTCGCAGCCCTCGCGGCATCCGTCCTGCTCACCGTGATGGCGGGCAGCGGCGCTTGCGCGCACGACGTCAAGAAAGACAGCGGCTTCACCAAGCGGCTGTTCGCCGCCGACGTTTCCAAGCAGAAGAAATCCTACGTCTGCTTCGTCCGCAAATACGACGCCGCGCATCTCGCCGGCCATCCGTTGCAGAAGGTCAGCGCGATGACGCTGCTGATCAACGCGGAGATCGACCCGGAACAGCAGTCGCTCGGCTATTCGTTCCGGCTCGGCGTCAAGTTCCGCAACCGGCCCGGCGATTTCGACTCGAGCGGCTCCTGCGGCAGCGCGCAGGTGAACGACGAAACCAAGGGCAAGGAGCAGATGCACTGCGGCGTCGATTGCGACGGCGGCGGCATCGCGGTGGAGATGGGCAAGACCGACAGCACGGTGCTGGTGCGGCTCGACTCGATCCGCATCTGGCGCAACAACAAGCCCGATGACGAAGGCCTCAACCTCAGCGGCGGCGCTGACGATCGCGTGTTCCGTCTCGACCGCGTGCCGCTCGAAATGTGCCGGGCGCTGGTCACCGACCGCAAGGAACTGGCCGCGATGCGGACCAAGTGATACTGACCAAATGATACGGACCAGGTGACGAGCGACTGATCGGGGAGGGGAGCGCAAGATGAACCGGCGTGGAATTCTGGCAAGTGTCCTGACGGCGGCGGGCGGACTGTTTGCCGCGGGTGCGACCAGTGCCAAGGCTGCGCCCGAGTTGCCCAGGATACCCGGCAGGACCCCTGACAAGACCAAGGTGGTCTACCACCTGACCGACATCGACAAGGTCGGCTTCGCCCTCAACAACATCAAGAACCACTATGAAGGCGTCGGTGGCCCCGCCAACGTGACGATCGTGCTGGTGGTGTATGGCCCGGCGCTGAAGGCTTTTCACGGCGCGACCGCGGGTCCGGAGACCGTGAGACGCGTCGCCGATTTCAGCAAGGCTGGGCTGCAACTGAACGTGTGCGGCAACACCATGAAGGCCCAGGAGGTCACGCTGAAGGACCTGCTGCCGGGATTCGTCATCGCCGAGGGCGGCGGCGTGGTGCGCCTCGCCGAGCTTCAGTCGATGGGCTACGTCTACATCAAGCCGTAGCGCGCGCTGCCCACTGCGCGTCAATCCGCAATCGCCCGCTTGAGCCGGCCTTGCCGATGGCCGACACTCTCCCCGCTTTTTGAGAGGGTCGCCATGATGGAAGGCTTTACGCGAACGGAGATCGACACCAGCGGTGCGCGCATCGTCACGGCGCACGGCGGCAAGGGTCAGCCGCTGCTGCTGCTGCACGGCAATCCGTTCACCCACCTGTCCTGGCACAAGTTCGCCCCGCGGCTCGCGCAGGAATTCACCGTGGTGGCGACCGATCTGCGCGGCTACGGCGATTCCTCGAAGCCGCCGGGCGGCAAGGATCACGAGAACTACTCGTTCCGCGCCATGGCGCAGGACCAGATCGAGGTGATGGCGTCGCTCGGCTTCAAGCAGTTCATGGTCGCCGGCCACGACCGCGGCGCGCGTGTCGTGCATCGCATGTGCCTCGACCGTCCCGACGTGGTGCAGCGCGCGGCGATCCTCGACATCATCCCGCAGCACAACCTCTACACCCACATGACCCGAGAATGGGCCAAGCAGGCTTATCACTGGCTGTTCATGATCCAGCCGGAGCCGTTGCCGGAGAAGCTGATGAGCGCGGATCCGGACTTCTACATCAACTTCAAGCTCGCCAAGACGCCGCAGGGTCTGAACTTCTTCGGCAAGCAGGCGCTGGAGGAATACCGCCGCTGCTTCCGCAATCCCGAAACCGTGCACGCGATGTGCGAGGACTATCGCGCGACCTACGGCGTCGATTTCGAGATGGACAAGGTCGACTGGGCCGCCGGCAAGAAGATCACCTGCCCGTCGCTGATCCTGTGGGGCGCGACCGGCGCGGTCGGCCGCAACCACAAGCCCGCCGAGGTGTGGAAGGACTACGCCACCGACATCCGCGGCGCCCACGCGCTGCCCTGCGGCCACTATCTGTCGGAGGAAGCGCCCGAGGAGACCTATCAGGCGCTCCGCAAGTTCTTTCTGGAGAAGTGAGGTCGAAGCACTTTCTTACCGCACCGGCGGTGCGCCCCCTCCCCCTGAAAGGGGGAGGGTCGGGGTGGGGGGCACTTCGCGCAACGATCTCCGCCAGCAATCCAACGGCCAGCTGCTTGTGAATGCGCGAGCGGTCGAACCGTGCACGAACGCGTCCGTCTGGGGAGGGAGCGCACCGCCCGAGTTGCAATTGCGCTTACTCGGCGGCTTCCGCGGCGTAGGTCGGCCGGTTTTCGAGTCCGCGCAGGTCGGGCAATCCGAAGTGCAGAAGCTCGGTCTCCTGCTCGGCCACAAACGACGCCTTCTCGCCGCGCTCCAGGAACACGGTCGTCAGCGAACGAAGCGGCTTGCCGTCGACCGTTCCGCCGCCCCGACAGGCGAGATAGAGGCTGCGTCCCGTTCCGGTGAGCGTTGCGCCGGCGTTGACCAGCACGATGCCCGCCTCGGAGCGCCGCTCGGTGAACACGCCGAGCAGCTTCTCATAGACGCCCGGCTGGTCCGCCGACGGCACCCATTCGTAGCCCGCCTGATCCATCATCACCGGCTTGTCGTAGCGCGGCTTGGGAAATTGCAGCGGCCGCCCGTTGACGTGCTCCCAGATCGCCTGGAACCCGTCCATGTTGCGCTTGCCGGGCTCGCCTTCGTTGCGCCGGTAGATGCCGCCGTCGAACGTGCCGGTTGAGCGCAGCGCGTCCATGCCCTGCTTCACCTCCTGGCGCGAGAGATAGCCCTGGCCGCTCGAGCCGCCGAACTGCAGCACGAAGGTGGTCGCCGTTCCCTCGCTGGTCTGCGGGCCGTAGGAGGTGCCCTCCGGGAAATAGCCGACCATGCCCGGCGTCATGACGCCGTCGCGCGCAAAATTGAGATCGCCTTCGAGCTGGAAACGGAACTGCTCGAAGTTGTGCCGGTGCCGCGGCGAGACGAAATCCTTGTCGTTGCGTCCCATCGAGAGCTGGAAGTTGTCGATGCTGCCGGACGTGCCTTCCATCAGGTTGCGGAAGTGGAACGTGCCGCCGCGATACTCCAGGCCGCGCACCCATTCGAGCTCGTCGCCTTGCACGATCTTCATCGGTGTCCTCCATACCAGTCGGGCGCGGTCGTCAGACCGCTTCGGTCGCGGGTGCGGCCAGGAAGTTCTTGATCGCGTACCACAGAAGGTGGCGGTTCTTGCCGTAGCCCGGGCTGTGCGCGGTGTTCGGCAGGATGATGAACTGGCGATCGCCGTTCGCAAGCTGGGTGTAGAACTCGAGCAGGTCCGCGTTGGTCGAATTGCCGTCCCAGATGCCGCGCAGCATCAGCACCGGCGACAACACCTTCTTCGGATCGACGATCGGCAGGTTGGCCGCCATGTCGAGATAGGTGCCGGTCGGGATCTGGTCGCCGAACTTCATCTCCGCCGCGATGATCGCCTCGGGCACCGCCGGGTCGGTGGTGCCAGCATGGCCGTCGCGGGTGAAGATCGAGCGGATCATCGCCGCGTCGCGCTTGCGCCGCGTGTTGGCGCGCAAGTCGGCGATGCGAGCCCTGCGGCGTGCGATTTCGGCTGCGCCGTCGCCCTTGTAGGTGAAGGCCGACAGGATCAGCCGGTCGACGTGCTCGGGCCTGGCCTGTGCGAACGCCGCGGCGCGGATCGCGCCCGACGACGTGCCGTACATGTGCATCTTGGTCAGGCCGGTTTCCTTCTGCAGCACCGGCATCGCGGCCTTCAGGTCCTCCACGCCGCTGGCGATATCCGAATTGTTGCCGGAGCTGCCGGAATAGCCGTAGCCGTCGTGGTCCATGGTCCACACGTCATAGCCTTCGCGCGCCATGACGTTCATCAGCGAGTATTCGCCCTTGCCCGGCACGCTGAGGTCGTAGGACGAGCGCGTCGAGTTCGACGAGCCGTGCACCAGGAACAGGATCGGCAGCGGCTTCTCGCCGGGCTTCGGCGCGCCCGCGCGCTTGCGCCAGAGATTGAGCTTCACGCCGCTTTTGTCGGCCCAGTATTCCTGGCTCCAGATTTCCGCACCCGCCGCGGCCGCCGGCGTCGCGCCTTGCGCCTGGGCGAGATTCGAAACGAGGCTCGCGCCGATCGTTGCGCCGATTCCCGCGCCCGCCGTCATCAGGACCGTCCGCCGTGCAGGGTCATGCTCGTTTTCCATTGCGCTTCTCCCCGGTTGCCGCACCCTCCTTTCAGGTGCAGGCTTGTTTGATGCCATCATAGCAGACCGCGGCACGGCGCGGCAGGTGGGAGGCCGGCGATGAGGACGCGAATCGTAATCGGGCTTGCGGCGGCTGTTCTTGTGGGATGCCTGGCGGCGGCTTCCCCGTCGCTCGCGCAGCAGGACTGGCCGAACCGCGCGGTCAAGGTCATCGTGCCGTTCGGCGCGGGCGGCGCGGCCGATCGTCTCGGCCGGATCGCCGCGGATCATCTGTCCAGGGCGTTCAAGCAGCAGTTCTACATCGAGAACCGCGTCGGCGCGGGCGGCGCGGTGGCCTCGACCGCGGTGGCGCGCGCCGATGCCGACGGCTACACGCTTCTGATCGGGGGCTCCGGGCCGCACATCATGGGGCCGGCGGAAAATCCGAACATCGGCTACGACCCGGTTTCCGACTTCGCCCACATCGCCATGATCGGCGGCGAGAGCTACGCCCTTTCGGCGCAGGCGAGCCTCGGCGTGAAGTCGTTCAAGGACCTGATCGCTCTTTCGAAGAGCAAGACCGAGCCGATCAACTGCGGCTCGCCCGGCGCGGGCTCGCTCGGCCAACTCATGCTCGAACAGATTCAGCTCAGGAAGATCGCCAATCTCAACCATGTTCCCTATCGGGGAGGAGCGCCGCTGCTGACGGACTTCTTCGGCAATCATATTTCGGTTGCGGCAACCCCGGTGCTGCCGATCCTGCAGCAGGCGGAGGCCGGCGCGATCGTGCCGCTGGCGGTGACGTCGACGCAACGTATCGCCTTGCTCAAGGACGTGCCGACGTTTGCCGAGCTCGGCTATCCGGAGATGAACGGCGCGATCTGGTTCTGGCTGGCCGGTCCGAAGGGACTGCCCGCGCCGATCGTGGCCAGGCTCAACGAGGAGATGCGCCGCCTGATCGCGTCTGCGGAGACGCGGCAGCTTTTCGAGAAGAGCGCGCTGTTGTCGCTCGACGCCGATTTACCACGGCTCACGGGATTTATCGCCGAAGAGGTCAAGCGCTGGAGAGCGTTTGTCGAGGAAAAGGGTTTGAAGAAGTAGGTCCATCAACGCGTCATTCCGGGGCACGCGCCATAGCGCGTTCACGCGCGTCTTCGACGCGCTATGGCGCGTGAACGCGCTGGTGGCGCGGAATGACAACGGAGAATGCGATGCAGACGACTGAAATGCTCTACGACTTCGTGCCGATGCCGGAGCGCAAGCCGTTGAAGTGGCCGAACGGCAAGCGGCTGGCCCTGATGATCACGCTCAACCTCGAATACTGGGAGCTGACGCAGGACCACGACGGGCCGTATTTCCCGGGCGGGCCTTCGATCAACGAGCGGCTGCTGCCGGCGCGCATCCCCGATTTCAACAATCACTCCTGGCGCGAATACGGCCACCGGGTCGGCATCTGGCGGCTCTACGATATTTTCGACCAGGCCGGGGTTCCGGCCAGCTGCACGGTCAACGGCATCCTTTGCGAGCGTCATCCGCAGATCGTGGCCGCCGCTGCGAAGCGCGGCTGGGAGCTGATCGCGCACAACTACATCCAGACCGAATTCATGATCAACTACCGCGAAGACCGCGCCAGGGAGCGTGACGTCATCAGGCGCGTGCTCGATCTGGTCGAGAAGACGGCCGGGCGGCGGCCGAAAGGCTGGCTGTCGTCGTCGCTGCGCTGCACCGTCAACACCTCGGACATCTGCAAGGAACTCGGGCTTACCTACCACTGCGACTACATGAACGACGAGCAGCCGTACCTGATCCGCACCGCGCACGGCCCGCTGGTGTCGATTCCCTATACCCAGGAGGTCAACGACATCAGCATGTTCCTGCGCCGCAATCTGATGGCGACGGATGCCTTCCAGCTGATGAAAGACGAATTCGACGAGCTCTACCGCTCGGGCGAGACCAGCGGCCGGATCATGAGCATCGGCCTGCATCCGCACATCATCGGCCGCGCCTTCCGGGCGCGGGCGATCCGCCAATTCCTGGAATACGCCAAGAGCTTCGATGGCGTGTGGTGGGCGACGCGCGAAGAGATTGCGGACTGGTATTTGCAGAACCATCGATCCCACATCGGCTGAGGCATCCGGATCGCAGCGCAACCACAGGCCCGTGGTGACCGTGTAGCCGCGGTTGACGCCGACCTTCCGGCCTTCGAGGTCTTTCGGCTTCTTCACTCCGGACCTGGTGTTCACGAACACCGCCCAGTGGTGGAAATTCCGGGTGACGAACACCGGGGTCGCGGCGAACGCGGCAGGTGGGGCTGTCACTTCACCTTGCGCTGGATCACCTGCGGCACGCGCGTCGTAGCGTTGAAGGCGCGCGCGAATTTGTCGAGCAGATCGAGGAATGTCTGCTGCTCTTTCGGAGAAAACGCCGAAAGCACGCGCTCCCGTGCGCGTTTCGCGGGAGCCGCGAGCCGCTTCAGCATCCGCTCGCCGGCGGGCGTCAGCTTGAGGGCCCGCTTGCGCCGGTCGCTGGCGCCGATGACACGGCCGACGAAGCCCGCCTGCTCCAGCTTTGTCAGCACCATGCCGGTGGTGGAGCGGTCGAGGCCCAGAAGCTTGGCCACCGTGATCTGGTCGATGCCGGGCTCGGCTTTCAGCACCAGCATGATGCCGTATTGCCGGTTGGTGATGCCGAGCTCGCCGGTCTCCTCCAGGAACAGCGACACCGAAATCTGGTGCGCACGGCGGATCATGAAGCCCGGCCGGCGGTAGAGCTGGTCGAGGGGGCGTTTGCGCATGTTATCCGGCGATGACATTGATGGGTGGTCGTCGAAAGCAAACGGCGCCAGCTTGCGCCGACGCCGCCGCAATCCCGCGCGCCGCTCTACTGCCAGGCGCGGTTGTCCACCGTATTCTCATAGGTCGCGCCGGGCGGCACCAGGCCCCAGCTGAGCGTCCAGTTGTAATTGTCGTCGAACCGCTCGCGTGTGTACGGAACGGGCGGCGCGTTGAGGATGCGGGAGAGCTTGAGGTCCTTCAGACCGATCAGGCCGCCGGCCTCCGCCACGATGTAGTGCGCGAATTTCTCCGGGGTCTTCTGGATCGCCTCGGCGGCGCGCGCCTCGGCGCGGAACATCTTGGCGAGCGTCGGGCCGTCCATCTCGTCGCCGGCCGCCTCGCTCCGCGTCGAGTGCGACTCGATGATCACGCGGCCGCCTTGCGCTTCGGCGACGCTGATCCACGGCTCCTGCAGACTCGCGGCCTTCACCTTGCCGGACATCACCGCCTCCATCCGTTGGCGGTGGGTGCCGTGGTTGGCGATCTTGATCTCCTCGCGCTTGATGAAGCCCTCCATCATCTTGAGCATGGTGAAGTGCGAGCCGTTGTACTGGCTCACCGCGATGGGCACGTTCTTCAGTTGCTCCGGCTCGTAAATGCCGGAGCGTGGATCGACCACGATGGCGAAGCTCGACATCGCCGAGCCGAGCGCCACGATCTTGGCGGGACGCAGGTTCTTCTCCTGGATCGTCTCCACCGCGCGCTTCATGATACCCCATTCGCACATGCGGAACTGGTCGCACTGGCCCTGGTCGTAGGTCGCCTCCAGGCCGCGCTTGAAGATGTCGTCCTTCAAGGCTCGGTCGTCGGAATTGTGCTGGCCGCTGCCCGGCGTGACCAGAATATCGACGTCGAGTCCTTCGTCGCGGAAGTAGCCCTCGTCGCGAGCGACCAGCAACGGCAGGTCGTGGATCGCATTCATCATCGAGGCTTTGACTTTTTTCAGCTCGGCCATTCGCGTTCTCCATCCGTGATGTTGATTGTTTTTTATCCGCACCGGCGTTTTCCGGACATGCAGTTGGGGACATTCTCCTGGATCGTCAGACGTCTGTCAATTTGTGAAAACCTCCCCGCCGTCATTCCGGGGCGCGCCCACCAGCGCGTTTACGCGCGTCTTCGACGCGCCACCAGCGCGTTTACGCGCGTCTTCGACGCGCTATGGTGCGCGAACTCGGAATCCAGAAGCCTGCTTTGAATCTGCTTGGATTCCGGGCTCGGCCGTTCGGGCCGCCCCGGATTGACATGGCGGCTAATTCAACGGCGCAAACAGCTCTTCGACCGAATAGCGCCGCGGCACCATCTTCTGGTCCACCGCGAATTGCGTCATGGCCTCCAGCGCCTTCCGGTTCGGCTCGATGCCGAACGGATACGGATCCCCCACCACCTCCGCATTGACCTTGGCGGCGCGGTCCCATGAGGTCGCGGCGTCGCCGAGATCGAGATTTTTCCTGTATTCGACCTTCGCTTTCTCGAAGGCGCGGCAAAGCTCGTCGGCGATCCACGGTGCCTCCTTGAGCAGCGAATCCTTGACCACCACCCCGTGGTTGATCGGATAGATCCCGGTCCGGCGGAAATAGCCGAAGGCTTCGTTGCGCGCGTCGGGCAGCAGCGGCTTAATTTCCGGCGCGTCGACCGCGACCTCGCCGATCGCGGCGTCGATCTCGCCCGACATGAGCAGGTCGAGCATCTTCGCGCCGCGAAACCGGTAATCGACATTGGCGGGCTGCTTGAAGCCCAGGACGTGCTCGTCGTCGGTCGGAATCCAGGTGATCTTGTTCAGGTCGACGCCGTACTCGCTTTGCAGCACGCCGCGCGCCCACAGCCCGGTGGTGACCGTGTAGCCGCGGTTGACGCCGACCTTCCGGCCTTCGAGGTCCTTCGGCTTCTTCACCCCGGACCCGGTGTTCACGAACACCGCCCAGTGGTGGAAATTCCGGGTGACGAACACCGGGATCGCCGTGAACGGCAGGCCGGCCGCGCGGGCGCACAGATAGGTGGTGAAGGCCATCTCGCAGATGTCGAATTCCAGCCCCCGGCACATGCGCCGCATCATCGGCACGATCTGCTCGACCTCGACAAAGCGCAGGTTGAGTCGTCCCAGGTCCGCACCCGCCCTTTTTATGGGCTTGGTTATGCCGTAATCCCCCAACGCAATCGTCAGTGGCTGCATCGAAAAAGCTCCTGGTTCAATGACCCACAATAGCCGTTTCGTCTGCGACGGTAACGCCGGCATTCCACAGCCGGAACGCTCGCGTCCGGTCGCAAGTTCTGCTAGTAGCCAGCGTCGGCTGGATTGGGGATCGGCCTGGGGCCTTTGATGAATTTCTTGCGCGCCTGCGGGCGCTTTTTCGAGCAGAAGATCGGTCTCCACCGTCTCGGCATCGCCCTCAGCATCATCATCATCGCCGTTGCCGCGGTGGTGCTCTATCGCAAGCTGCACAACATCAATCTCGGCAAGGTGCTGACGGCGATGGCGACGGTCGAATACCGCGACGTCGCGATCTCCGCGCTGTTTGTCGCGCTCGGCTATTTCACGCTGACGTTCTACGACCTGTTTGCGCTGCGCACGATCGGCCGCAAGGACGTGCCTTATCGCGTCGCGGCGCTCGCGGGCTTCACCTCCTATTCGGTCGGCCATAATGTGGGCGCCAGCGTCTTCACCGGCGGCGCGGTGCGCTATCGCATCTATTCGGGCTGGGGTCTCGACGCCATCGAGGTCGCCAAAATCTGCTTCATCGCCGGGCTGACGTTCTGGCTCGGCAACATCACCGTGCTGGGCTTCGGCTTCGCCTATCACCCGGAAGCCGCGTCCGCCATCGACCAGCTTCCGCTGTGGCTGAACCGTGCGCTGGGACTGGCGGCGCTGACCGTGCTGGTCGGCTACATCGCCTGGGTGTGGCGGACGCCGCGCATCATCGGCCGGCAGAACTGGCAGGTGCAGCTGCCGAACGGACCCCTGACGCTGCTGCAGATTCTGATCGGCATCATCGATCTCGGCTGCTGCGCCTTTGCGATGTACGTGCTGGTGCCGAACGCCCCGCCAATCGAGTTCATCGACGTGGCGGTCATCTTCATCACGGCGACCTTGCTCGGCTTCGCCAGCCATTCGCCCGGCGGGCTCGGCGTGTTCGACGCCGCCATGCTGATCGCGCTGTGGCAATACGATGCCGAGGATTTGCTGGCGGGTCTTCTGATCTTTCGGCTTCTGTATTACATCATGCCCTTCGCACTCGCGCTTATCACTCTGGGTATTCGCGAGTTGTGCCTGCATATCGCGGGGCGACGCAATGTCGGCGACCGATGACGGCGGTGCGGGACAGGGCTGGTTCGTCCGTCTGAGCCGATTCCTCCGCAACCGCGAGGATGAACCCGCGGAGCGGGTCGACGACCTGCCGCCGGCCGACCGGTCGCGTATTCCGCCGGAATTCGTCCTGCTCGACGCCGTGGTTTCCGGGATGCCCGATCCGGTGACGGTGCTCGACCAGGACGGCCGCGTCGTCGCCTTCAATCCGCAGGCCTCCGCCATCGCACCCGCGCTGCGCCGCGGCGAGCCGGCGTCGATTGCGCTGCGCATGCCCGAGCTGGTCGAGGCGATCCGCGCCGCGAACCTGACCGGCAAGCCGCAGCGCATCGAGTTCTCGGCGCGATTGCCCGCCCCGCGCTGGTCGGAGGCGTTCGTCGCGCCGGTCGGGCTCGGCGGCCACGGGCCGGGCCGCGCCGGCGTCGTCGTCGTCACCGTCCATGATCTGACGCCGATCCGCCGCGCCGACGGCATGCGCGCCGATTTCGTCGCCAATGTCAGCCACGAGCTGCGCACGCCGCTTGCCGCCATCACCGGTTTCATCGACACGCTGCAGGGCCCGGCGCGCGACGACCCGGCCGCGCGCGACCGGTTCCTCGGCATCATGCAGGCGCAGGCCTGGCGCATGGCGCGGCTGATCGACGATCTGCTGTCGCTGTCGCGCATCGAGCTGCGCGCGCATCAGCGCCCGGACACGCCGGTCGATCTTGTCGCCATCGTGCGGCAGGTGGCCGACGGCCTGCAGACGCTCGCCCGCGACCGGGATGTCACGGTCGAGATCAAGGCACCGGACACGCCGCTCGTGGTGCTCGGCGACCGCGACGAGCTGACCCGATTGTTCGAGAACCTGATCGAGAACGGCCTGAAGTACGGCGCCAGCGGCAAGCGCGTCGACATCGCGCTGACCTCCGCCGGCGCGGTGCCCGGCAAGGGCGACGCGGTGGTCTCGGTGCGCGACTACGGTCCCGGCATCGCCGCCGAGCATCTGCCGCGGCTCACCGAACGCTTCTATCGCGTCGACGTCGGCGAAAGCCGCGCGCAGGGTGGAACCGGGCTTGGCCTTGCGCTGGTCAAGCACATCCTCAACCGCCATCAGGGCCGGCTGTCGATCGACAGCAAGGACGGCGAAGGGGCGACCTTCACGGTTCGCCTGCCACTCACATCTTTTTTCCCTGTTCCGGGGTGAATTCTCTAATAATAATAGCGGCTTAGGCTGTCATCGACATGTCATCCAACCATCATAGAAGGATGACATGGGTTGTTTAGACATCGCATGGGCATCGGGGCCGGGCTGCCACACTCGTCTCACCCGGACTCGCCCCAGTAGCTTGCGTGTCGACGACCTCACTCGAACGAAAACGGCCGAATGCGCTTCCGGCGGGTCACCGATCCGCGGCGGGCTGGCATTGGGTCAGGGTATGACAGGAGAGAACCAGTGAAACACATCAGGACCAGGACGCTTCTCATCGCCGGCGCCATCGCCATCGGAGCGGCGATCCCCGCGGTCGCGATCGACATCTCCGGAGCGGGCGCCACGTTCCCGTATCCGATCTACGCCAAATGGGCCGACGCCTACAAAAAGGAAACCAACAACGGGTTGAACTACCAGTCGATCGGTTCCGGCGGCGGCATCAAGCAGATCACCGCCAAGACCGTGACCTTCGGCGCGTCCGACATGCCGCTGAAGGCCGAGCAGCTCCAGAAGGACGGCCTTGTCCAGTTCCCGACCGTGCTGGGCGGCGTCGTGCCGGTCATCAACGTCGAAGGCATCAAGGCCGGCGACGTCGTTCTCGACGGCAAGACGCTCGCCGACATCTTCATGGGCAAGATCAAGACCTGGAACGACCCGGCGATCGCCAAGCTCAACGCCTCGGTCAAGCTGCCGTCGCAGCCGATCGTCGTCGTGCACCGCTCGGACGGTTCGGGCACGACGTTCATCTGGACCGATTATCTGTCGAAGGTCAGCCCGGAGTGGAAATCCAAGGTTGGAGCCAACACCGCGGTCGAATGGCCGGTCGGCATTGGTGCCAAGGGTAACGAAGGCGTCGCCAACAACGTCGGCCAGACCAAGGGCTCGATCGGTTATGTCGAATACGCTTATGCCAAGCAGAACAAGCTGACCAACACCAAGGTCGTCAATAAGGATGGCAAGGCCGTGGCACCAACCGCTCAGTCGTTCATGGCTGCGGCCGCGAATGCGGACTGGGAAGGTACTCCAGGATTCGCCGTGATCCTTACCGATGAACCCGGCGCCGAGTCGTGGCCCATCGCCGGCGCGACCTTCATCCTGATGCACAAGGTGCCGCAGGATGCGGTCGCCGCGCGCGAAGCCCTGAAGTTCTTCGACTGGGCCTATGCCAAGGGCGACAAGATGGCCGAGGACCTCGACTACGTCCCGATGCCCGACAAAGTGGTCGGCGCGATCAAGAAGGCGTGGGGCGCGCAGATGAAGGACAAGGACGGCAAGCCGCTGATTGCGCTGTCGAACTGAGTTCTCCGAAGGAGCGCCGGACCGTCCGGCGCTCCTTCTTCTTACGCCTTGCTTGGTGAATAAGTCGGCTTGCGGGACGGCGGGGACGCAGGTTGATTGGCTCCCGAACAACAACACCACGGGAGCAGCCGATGCAGTCCGCGGGGAGACGAAAAGTGGCTGATCTGGCGTTGCAGGGTGGCGCCATCGGTTCCGGCGTGGCTGCGGAACGCTCCAGGGCGCTGTCCAAGCTCAAGCTCGGCGACAGCGCGTTTCGGCACCTGACCCGGGCGGCCGCGGTTTTCGTGCTGTTGCTGCTGAGCGGCGTAATCCTGTCGCTCGTCATCGGCTCCTGGCCCGCGCTCGTGAAATTCGGCGCAGGCTTTCTGGTCAGCGAGCGCTGGAACCCGGTCACCGAGAACTTCGGCGCGCTGGCCCCGATCTACGGCACCGTCGTCACCTCGCTGATTGCGATGCTCATCGCCGTGCCGGTCGGGCTGATGATCGCGATGTTCCTGACCGAGCTTTGCCCGCAATGGCTGCGGCGTCCCATCGGCATCGCCATCGAGCTGCTCGCCGGTATCCCGAGCATCATCTACGGCATCTGGGGTCTGTTCGTGTTCGCGCCGTTTCTTCAGGAGACGCTCCAGCCGTTCCTGATTTCCACGCTGGGCGAAGTTCCCGGCATCGCTCCGATGTTCGCCGGCCCGCCCTACGGCATCGGCGTGCTGACCGCGGGACTGATCCTCGCCATTATGGTGCTGCCCTTCGTCACCTCGATCTCGCGCGACGTGTTCGAGGCGGTGCCGCCGGTGCTCAAGGAGGCCGCCTACGGCGTCGGCTGCACGACCTGGGAGGTGGTGCGCTATGTCGTGCTGCCCTACACGCGGGTCGGCGTGATCGGCGGCGTCATGCTCGGTCTCGGCCGTGCGCTGGGTGAAACCATGGCCGTCACCTTCGTGATCGGCAATGCGCACAAGGTGTCCGCCTCGCTGATCGCGCCGGGCACCACCATTTCGGCCACCATCGCCAACGAATTCACCGAGGCGGTCGGCGACATCTACACGTCGTCGTTGATCCTGCTGGGCCTGATCCTGTTCGTCATCACCTTCATTGTTCTCTCATTCGCACGCTACCTGTTGATGCGGATCGAGCGGCGGATCGGGTGACGGGCATGAGCAGGGCTACGGACAAGATCTACGCAGGCCGCCGCCGGACCAACGCGGTCACGATGGGACTGTCGCTGGCCGCGACCGCCTTCGGTCTCGGCTGGCTGGTGCTGATCCTCGGCACGTTGCTGTGGGAAGGCTTCAGTGGCCTCTCGCTCCGCGTGTTCACCGAAATGACCCCGCCGCCGGGTGCCTCCGGCGGTCTACTCAACGCTATCATGGGCAGCCTCGTCCTGACCTTCCTTGCCGTCCTGATCGGAACGCCGATCGGCATCCTGGCCGGCACCTACATGGCCGAGTACGGGCGGCATTCTCAGCTCAGTTCGATCGTCCGGTTCATCAACGACATCCTGCTCAGCGCGCCGTCGATCGTGATCGGCCTGTTCATCTACGAGGTGATGGTCTACCCGATGGGCCACTTCTCCGGATGGGCCGGTGCGGTCGCACTCTCCGTGATCGTGATCCCGGTGGTCGTGCGCACGACGGAAGACATGCTGATGCTGGTGCCGGATACGCTGCGCGAGGCCGCGGCCTCGATCGGCCTGCCGCGCTCGCTGATGATCATCCGCATCGCCTATCGCGCCGCCAAGGCCGGCATGATCACCGGCGTCTTGCTGGCGGTCGCGCGCATCAGCGGCGAAACCGCGCCGCTTCTGTTCACCGCGCTCAACAACCAGTTCTGGAGCACCAACATGAACGCGCCGGTGGCGAGCCTGCCGGTGGTCATCTTCCAGTTCGCGCTCAGCCCTTACAAGGACTGGCAGGCGCTGGCCTGGACCGGCGCCCTGATCATCACGCTCGCGGTGCTCGCGCTGAGCATCACCGCCCGCGCTCTCTCCTCCTCGAGAAAACAGTCATGAACAACGTAGCGACGCTGACCACCGCTCCGAGCGTAACCGCCCGTCCGCCGATCGACACCGCCGGACTTGAAGAGCGTATCTCGATCCGCGGCCTCAACTTCTACTACGGGGATCACCGGGCGCTGAAGGACATCTCGCTGCCTCTCTACACCGGCAAGGTGACGGCGTTCATCGGCCCCTCCGGTTGTGGCAAGTCGACACTGCTGCGCGTGCTGAACCGGATGTACGACCTTTATCCGAACCAGCGCGCCGAAGGCGGCGTGACGATGGACGGCGAGGACATCCTGTCGCCGAAGCAGGATCTCAACCTGCTGCGCGCGCGTATCGGCATGGTGTTTCAGAAGCCGACCCCGTTCCCGATGTCGATCTACGAGAACATCGCCTTCGGCATCCGGCTCTACGAGAAGCTGTCCAAGAGCGAGCTCGACGGCCGCGTCGAGACCGCGCTCAAGCGCGCGGCGCTCTGGGAAGAGGTCAAGAACAAGCTCAACGCCAACGGGCTGAGCCTGTCCGGCGGCCAGCAGCAGCGGCTTTGCATCGCCCGCACCGTCGCGGTGCGGCCTGAGGTGATCCTGCTCGACGAGCCGTGCTCGGCGCTGGATCCGATCTCGACCGCCAAGATCGAAGAGCTGATCGACGAGCTGAAGTCCGAATACACCCTCGTGATCGTGACGCACAACATGCAGCAGGCGGCGCGCGTTTCGGATTTTACCGCCTTCATGTATCTCGGCGAGCTGATCGAGTTCGACACCACGAGCAAGATGTTCACGGCGCCGAATGACCGGCGGACCCAGGACTACATCACCGGTCGCTTCGGCTGACCGCGGAGGTTGATCGAAAAAATGATGAACGAACACACCGCGAAAGCGTTCGACGCCGATCTTCAGGAACTCACCCGCTCGATCGGCGAGATGGGCGGGCTTGCCGAGCGCGAGATCGCCGACGCGATCCAGGCGCTGACGCGGCGGGACTCGGCGCTCGCCATGCGCGTGGTTGCGTCCGATCCGACGATCGACGCGCTGCAGCGCGAGATCGAGGAAAAGGCGATCCTCACCATCGCCCGCCGTCAGCCGATGGCCATCGACCTTCGCGAGATCGTAGCTGCCCTGCGCGTCGCCAACGACCTGGAGCGCATCGGCGATCTCGCCAAGAACATCGGCAAGCGGGTCAGCGCGCTGGAAGGCGAATTCCACCCGACCAAGCTCATTCGCGGCGTCGAGCACATGGCCTCGCTGGTGCTCGCCCAGCTCAAGCAGGTTCTCGATTCCTACGGCAGCCGCGATATCGCGAGCGCGCTGGCGGTCTGGAAGGGCGACGAGGAGATCGACGCGCTCTGCACCTCGCTGTTCCGTGAGTTGCTGACCTATATGATGGAAGATCCGCGTAATATTACGTTTTGTATCCACCTGATGTTCTGCGCCAAGAACATCGAGCGTATGGGCGACCACGCCACCAACATTGCGGAAACCGTGCATTACATGGTCGAAGGCCACCCGATCGCCGATCAGCGGCCGAAGGGGGACACCACCGCCTTCGCCAAAGCCGCGGTGACTTGAGGAGCAGGGACCGATAATGGGTGCACGCATCCTGATCGTCGAAGACGAAGAGCCGTTGGCGCTGCTGCTGCGCTACAACCTCGAAGCCGAGGGCTACGAGGTCGAGACCGTGGCGCGCGGCGACGAGGCCGACATCCGGCTCCGCGAAGCGCCGCCCGACCTCGCGGTGCTGGACTGGATGCTGCCGGGCATCTCCGGGATCGAGCTGTGCCGGAGATTGCGGGCGCGGCCGGAGAGCAAGGCGCTGCCGATCATCATGCTGACCGCGCGCGGCGAGGAGAGCGAGCGGGTGCGCGGGCTTGCCACCGGCGCCGACGACTACATCGTCAAGCCGTTCTCGGTGCCCGAGCTGATCGCCCGCGTGCGCGCGCTGCTGCGCCGCGCCAGCCCCGAGCGGGTCGCCGACGTGCTGAGCCACGGCGAGATCGAGCTCGACCGCGAGAAGAAGCGCGTGTCGCGCGCCGGCCGCACCATCGACCTCGGCCCGACCGAATACCGCCTGCTCGAATTCCTGATGGAGCGGCCCGGCCGCGTGTTCTCGCGCACCCAGCTGCTCGACGCGGTCTGGGGCTCCGAGGTCTATATCGACGAGCGCACCGTCGACGTGCATGTCGGCCGCCTGCGCAAGGCGCTCAACCGCGGCCGCGAGGCCGACCCGATCCGCACCGTGCGGGGCGCGGGCTACGCGCTGGACGACCGGTTCGGACGGTCTGCGGCGTAAATCTCTCCGCTGTCATTCCGGGGCGCGCCCATAAGCGTGTTTACGCGCGTCTTCGACGCGCTATGGGCGCGAACCCGGAATCCATACTCCGCAGCAGTGGTTCTTCCCGCAGATGATCGAGTGCGCGCGACGAGGGCTCATGCCCTTCCTCTTGATCATGCCTTCGAGCTTTAACGCGGCCGCTGCGGTGTTCGAGATCGTCCCGAATTTTCGGACATTCAAATGCAGGAGTTCGAGGCCGGTCGTCCTCGTCGGTATCGACGATGAGCTCGTGGTCGACGGAAACCATCTTGGGAGGAGCATCCTGCTGGACGCCGTGGAGCTTCACCTCCACGCCACGCAGATTGAGTTCCAGCATCGGCGTCACCGCTCGATGCCCTTGATCATGCAAGCGGCAATCGAGGCCAGGAACAGTTCAGCGGGATTGAAGCGTCGGCCGGCCATTGACCTCCGTGTCGAGGACGATCTCGGCCACTTTCGTGGAGGCAACGCTGCCGTGCGAATCGATCCTTCGGGCGCCGACGCGGTATTCGAGCGTTGGTTTCATTTAGGCAGCCAGTCAGCGGGCAAGGTCTTCCGGTTTCGGCAGGCCACCCGCCGGCGGGTACATTGGGCTCAGTCGCGGATTGAGTCTAAGAATGCCCGATTTCCGCAAAGCGGGAATTCAAAGCAAACTCCGCATCTTTACCCTCGCGAGTTGCGAGCCAATCCTTGAGCTCTTGATCCGAATTTGGTTGACGACCTTTCAGGCCTTCGAAGGCATCACGCAGAATTTGGATGAGTGGAACTCCGCCACTACTCTCATCGCCGTGAGCAGAAAGCCCCGTGGACTGAAAAATGGTCGCTGCCTTGCCCTCATCGGTGGCGAGCCACTTCTTCAAATCCTCGTCCGACTGCGGCTGACGGCCCTTCATTCCCTCGAAGGCATCTCGCAGAATTTGGACTTGCGATTTTCCCGGATTGTCCTTTTTGCTCATGTTTTCCTCCTCAGTCATGAAGACTATTTCTGCACGTAGCCCCGACTGAAATCGCTTTGATCCGTGGCAGCTTCGGAGAATTAATGTTGCACGCAATCCCCCAGCCACTCATTGATTTAAGTCAACCCTCATGCGGCTTACTCAATCGTTCTCGTCGCTCAAGGTCGAGCAGGGTCCGCCAGCCGGCATTCCGCTTCCATGCCGCGTTCGACCTGTAACGTCGCGTGGGCGATCCCGAAGCGCGCCTCGAGGTCCTGAGCGGCTCGATCAAGAAACGCGTGCTCGGGCATTCGCCGGGCATGATGAGGTGAACCGTCAAGGCATTGTTCGTCGTACTGAGCGCCCAGATATGAAGGTCATGCAGATCGACGACCCCGGGGAGCGCTCGCAGCCAGGTCTCGACCGCCACCCGGTCCACCACATCCGGTACGCCATCAAGGCTCAGATGGACCGCCGATTTGAAGAGCCCGAATGCCGACCAGGCGATCACCACGCTCACCAGGATGGCCGCGACCGGGTCGTCCAGCCGGTCAACATGATCGCGGCAGCAGACAGCACGACGCCCGCCTCCCATGTGTGACGCTATTCGTGTCGCAGCGCCTCGATCGGATCGAGCCGCGCCGCCCGGCGCGCCGGGAAGTATCCGAAAATCACGCCCACCAGGGCGGAGAAACCGAAAGCGATGAGAACCACTGTCGGATCGACGAGAAACGGCACCTTGAGCCTGCTCGTCGTCAGCCAGGCGAGGCCAAGCCCGAGGAGGATGCCGATCAGCCCGCCGAACACCGAGAGCACGACGGCCTCGACCAGAAACTGCTTCAGCACCTGGCCTTCAAGCGCGCCGATCGCCAGCCGAATTCCGATTTCCCGCGTGCGCTCGGTCACCGATACCAGCATGATGTTCATGATGCCGATGCCGCCGACCAGGAGACTGACCGCGGCGACCGCGCCGAGCAGCCCGGTCAGCACCGTGGTCGTGCCCACCGTCGTCTGCACCAGCAGTTTCATGTCGCGCACCGAGAAATCGTCCTCCTCGCCGGGCGAGATGTGACGGCGCTCGCGCAACAGCCGTTCGGTATCGGCCTGGACCTTGGCGGTGTCGACGCCGTCTTCTGCCGAGATGTAGATGGTTCCGATATCCGAATTGCCGGCGATACGGCGCTGAAACGTCCGTAGCGGCATCAGGACCGTGTCGTCCAGGTCGGTGCCGGTGCTCGACTGGCCCTTGACCTCGAGCCGGCCGATCACCTCGCAGGAGACGTTCGCCACCCGGATTCTCATGCCGACAGGCTCGACGGTGCCGAACATCTCCTTGCGCGTCGTCTCGCCGATGACGCAGGCGGCTCCGCCGCCCCTGATCTCGCTTTCAAGGAATTGCCGACCCGCCGCGAGCAACCAGTCCTGCGTGACGAAATACTCGTTGTCGGTCCCGGCGATCAGCGCGACGTGGTTGCGCGCGCCATAGACGACCTTGACCGACTTTTGAGCGACCGGCGCCACGGTGCGCACATTGGCGAGCTGGCCTCGCAGCGCCTCGACGTCGCGCAGCTTGAAAGGCTTTGCGTCCGTGCTCGCCCGTCCCGGGCCGAATTGGCCGGGGCGCACAAACATGAGATTGCTGCCGAGCTTGGACAGGTCGGCCGTCACCTTGGCGGTGGTGCCGTTGCCGATCGTCACCATCGCGATCACCGCGCCGACACCGATCACGATGCCGAGCATCGTCAGGGCGGACCGCAACGCATTGCGCTGGATGGCCTGCCGCGCGAGCTTGAGAGTTTCGATGAACATCAGGCCGCCTCCAGCCGCGGAACGTCGGATTCGACCTTGCCGTCGACGAAGCGGATCAGGCGGTCTGCGTAGGCCGCGATATCCGTTTCGTGCGTGACCATGATGATGGTGATGCCCTGATCGCGGTTCAGGCTCGTGACCAGTTCCATGATCTCGCGGCTGGTCTTGGTATCGAGGTTTCCGGTCGGCTCGTCGGCCAGCAGAACCTCGGGATCGGTCACCATGGCGCGGGCGATAGCGACGCGTTGCTGCTGGCCGCCCGAAAGCTCCGAAGAGGTGTGGTGCTCGCGGCCTTCGAGGCCGACGCGCTTGAGCGCGCGGAGCGCCAGTTCCCGGCGCTCTGCCGGCGCAATGCCGCGGTAGATGAGCGGGAGTTCGACATTCTCGGCCGCGGTGGTCCGCGCCAGGAGGTTGAAGCCCTGGAACACGAAGCCGAGGTAGTGACGCCGCAACAGAGTGCGCTGGTCGCGGCTCAGGTCGCCGGCAGCGATGCCGCGGAAGAAATATTCGCCCGTGGTCGGCGTGTCGAGGCAGCCGATCACGTTCATGGCGGTCGACTTGCCCGAGCCGGACGGTCCCATGATGGCCACGAACTCGCCTTCGCCGATGGTCAGGTCGACGCCCGCCAGCGCGTGCACGGCCGCGGTTCCGGAGCCGTAGACCTTCGTGACCGCTCGAAGCTCGATCAGCGGCGTCGGAGCTTGCGCGTTTGCGGACACGGTTGCCTCGTCAGCGCTTGCGCGTCGGCGCATCGACGATGAGTGGTTGGCCGGGCGAAATCTCGCCTTTGACGATTTCGGTCATCCGGCCGTCGGTCGAGCCGATGGTCACCGGAATGGCGACGGGAGCACCGTCGCGCAGCACCCAGACCTTCTGGTTTCGGCCGCCTTCGTCCTGCTTGCTCGGCGGGCGGCGCGAGGCGGACGGACCGCTGGGCAGCAACGACTTCAGAAAACCGCCGCTCGGTTTCTGCTCCGCGGCCGGCGAAAACCGCAGCGCCGCGTTCGGCACCGTCAGCGCGTCTTTGAGCTCTTGCACGACAACCTGCGCGGTCGCCGTCATGCCGGGTCGGATCAGCAATTCCGAATTCTCGATGGCGAGGACGGCCTTGTAGGTGACGACTCCCTGCACGACCTCGGACCCGAAGCGGACGTCGCGGACCTCGGCGGGAAACTTGCGGTCGGCATAGGCATCGACGCTGAAATTGACCTTCTGGCCGATCTTGACCTTGCCGACGTCGGCTTCATCGACATCGACCAGCACCTCCATGCGGCGCAGGTCTTCGGCGATAACGAATAGAACCGGCGCCTGCAGCGAGGTGGCCACGAACTGACCGGGCTCGACGCCGCGTTTCAGCACGACGCCGTCAATTGGAGAGCGGATTGTAGACTTGGCAAGGTTGATCTCGTTGAGCCGAAGATCGGCTTCCGCCGCTGTGACGTCGGCCACCGCCAGTCGATGCTGTGCAATGGCCCGATCATAGCTGAACTTGGCAAATTCAAGTTCCCGGATCGTTGTTGAGCTGGATGTCGAGAGCGCTTTCTTGCGGTCATATTCGGTCCGCTTCTCCTCGCTCGAGGCGGCGGTGTCCTCCACTCTCGCCTTCGCCAATTCCAGCTTGGCTCTGGAATTCGCCACCGTTGCCATGAGCTTGTCGTTGTCGAGCTCGGCGAGCGGCTGATTGGCTTTGACGAAGCTGTTGTAGTCGACAAAGACCTTGCGCATCGTGCCTGAGAGTTCGCTTGAAATGTTGACCTGCGTGATCGGCTGGGCGGCTCCGGTGGCCGTGACGATGACGGTCATGTTGGCGCGAACAGCCGGTTCGGTGATGTATTTCAGGGCAGCGCGGCTGCCGCCGAGTGGCCACAGCGCATAGAGACCGGCGATGAGAACTGCCGCGATGGCGCCCCAGACCAGATGGCGCCATCGAAAGATGCCCGACGATGTTGGCTTGCCGATGCCAAGGATGCGCTTCACGTCTCGCGCGCTGGAAGAGGAAACGGCCGTTGCCTTCACGGTATCGAGCATAAGTCCCCTCGCAACATACGTGAGTGGCCAAGCTACGATTGTCATAGATGCTTTAGGTGGGCGCGCCGCCCTGATCTAGATCAAAATCCCTCAGCCCGGACCGAAGTATGGTGTCGCTTGCGTTCAAGGTTCAAATCGCGGCTTTCTGGTTCGACAGCAAGTTTGCTTGGCAGGTCCGTGACGATCCCGGCGCGTGCGGACTTCTTCGATCGGCTCAACTGATCTTTAGGTTGCGCGACGGGCTCTTGGTCGACAACGAGGAGCGAACACAACCTGATCTCGGAGCTCAACAATGGACGCGGCATCCCATAAGGGCAGAGGATTCGCAGGGCGAGTATTTCGCGCTACCGTGCATAACCCTCTGAACACGGCATCCTGACGGACTGAATGGAATTCACGCTCAAACTGCTCAACGGCGGCGCCGGTAGTCTGGCTTCTTATCTGGCGGCACATGTGTTGCTGTGCCTGTTGCCTGCCTTCTTCATCGCCGGAGCCATGGCGGCGCTGATTCCCAAGGCCAGCATCACGCGCTGGCTGGGACGCAGCACGCCGGCTTACGTGTCTTACCCGGCGGCTGCCGCAGCCGGCTCCGTGCTGGCCGTGTGTTCCTGCACCATTGTGCCCTTGTTTGCCGGCGTCTACCGCAAGGGCGCGGGCATCGGTCCGGCCAGCACCTTCTTGTTCTTTGCGCCTGCGGGCAACGTCATGGCGCTGGCCTACACTGGCAGCATCCTGGGACCGGAATTCGCCGTCGCGCGCGTGGTGATGTGCCTGCTGTTCGGCACGGGCATCGGCCTGGTGATGGCGCTCTTGTTCTGGCGTGATGACGTCCGCCACGATGCTCAGACTGACGCGTTGTTCGCGGAGCGGGCGAGCATTTCTCCTGCAGCGCTGGGCGTCCTGCTGTCGCTGGTGGCGGTGCTGATTGCCGGTACCCTCAAGCTGTGGCCTCTCACCGTCAGTGTGGTCACCGTCAATCTGCCATTGCCCTGGGGCGAAGCCTGGCAAGCCACACTGTTTCAGTGGGTGCCGTTTGACGCCGCCAAAGGCGAAGAAGGGGTGAGTTTTCAGGGCTCGGTTCTGATCGGCTTGCTGCTGCTTATTGCCGGCACCGCCTGGAAGGGGCTGGAGAACATCATCGAAGGCGCCAACCGCTGGACCTGGCTGGCGCTGGGCCTCACCGCCACCACCTTGCTGGTGGCTTCGACGCGCCTGACACCCAAAGCCGGCGGGCTGGAAATGGCCCTGACCGGCCGGTTCCTGGCTGTGGCGCTCGCCCTGTGGGCCGTGTGGCACTTTGCCCGCCAGCTGGCTGCGGATGAATGGCGTGCCTGGCTTTGGGAAGCTTGGCGCTTTGTGAAGCAGATTTTTGTGTTGCTGGTCGCTGGCGTGTTCCTGGTGGGCATGGTGCGCCAGGTCATCGACCCGAAATGGATCGAAACCCTGGCCGGCAGCAACACCCTGCTGGCCAACGTCGTGGCGGTGGGATTTGGCGTGTTCATGTACTTCCCCACGCTGGTGGAGGTACCGGTCGCGCGCATGTTCCTGGACCTGGGCATGCACCCGGGCCCGCTGTTGGCCTACTTGATGGCCGACCCCGAACTAAGCCTCCAAAGCATGTTGATGGTGGCCGCCGTGATTGGCCGCACCAAGACTGCAGCCTATGTGGGGATGGTGGCGTTGTTCAGTGTCGGGGCTGGCCTGATCTACGGCGCATGGGTGGACGGCTTGGGCCGGACGCCGCTCGTCCTGGCGCTGGGCCTCATCCTGGCTGCGATGGGGGGCTCTCTGGCTTGGCTGCGGCACCGTCAGCGCGCGACCGTCCCCGTTTAGTCTGACCCCAACGCTCTCAGGAGAAAACCATGTTAACCGTCAAAATCATCGGATCTGGCTGCGCCAACTGCAGGAAGCTCGAAGCCGTGGCGCGCGAGGCGGCCAGCAGTGCCAACCTGCCGGCAGAATTCGTCAAGGTCACCGACATGAAGGACATCATGGCCTATGACCTGCTGTCGACGCCGGGTCTGGTCGTCAACGAAAAACTGGTCAGCAGCGGGCGCATTCCCACCGTGGCCGAAGTGCAGAAGTGGCTGGTGGTTTGACCGATGTCTTGGGTGACACGCGTATTCGCAAACCGGGCGCCGATACATCGATCGTGGTGAAATCGCAATGGGCTGCGCCTTTGTCATCGACAGCGACGGTCAACAAGCAGCCTGGAGAACCGGCGCCCGTCCAAACTTGGGATGAACCATCCATTACAGTAAGCGACCTCATGGCAGGGGCGGGCACGTTTGAAGTTTCAGCGCATTCCGGCCATCATCGTCACGCCTTCGTGAAAAAGGGTTTCGTCGATCACACGCACTGCGACCGACTTCGATTTTTGCGCTTCATCACGATGCGCTTCGTGCTGCGGATTGTGCCGGGTTGGATAGTTGGGACGAGGCCAATGGCAATCAACCGCTCGGCGACCTCACCAGCGCGCTTGAACTCACCAACCAATAATTCTCGCCTCGAAAACTATCGTGATCTATTGCAAACGGTATCCGGCATGACAGCCAACACACGCGGCCGTCACCTTTGACAAGGCATCGAGCGCCGGCTTGAGGTCGCCCGTGACCCCGGCATTTTGCGCCTCGACGGCGAACCGGCTGGCGTTGCGATGCATTTCGGTGCCGGCGTCTTGCATGCCCTGCGGCATGGGACCCCTGTGATGCCAATTCGCAAACGACGGGACCGTTTTATCGCATTGAGAAATCGCGCAGTCGTGAAACCGGAGGGATTGGGCTGGGTCTCGCCATCGCTCAATCGATCATACAATCACACGGAGGCGAATTGGCGCTCACGAACCGGCCAGCCGGGGGTATTCGAGCGTCAATCAGGCTGCCACGGTGACGCGGGTGCAGCCGCCTGCGCAAGGCGCTCAACCGCGGCCGCGAGGCCGACCCGATCCGCACCGTGCGCGGCGCGGGTTACGCGCTGGATGACCGTTTCGGCCGCTCGGCGGCGTAAATCTTCGCCGTCATTCCGGGGCGCCGCGAAGCGGCGAACCCGGAATCCAGTTACAGAGAAAATCCCTGCGGTGCTGGATTCCGGGCTCGCGCCTTTCGGCGCGCCCCGGAATGACAGCCGAGAGATTCAGCCCTGCCGGAACGGTGGCTTGCTGCGGTCGCGGCGCACATTGGCCGGCTGGTAGGCGACCCGCGAGTGATAGCCGCAATAGGGCAGGCCGGTCAGCGGCTTGCCGCCGCAGAAGAAGAACTCGACGGTCGCCGGATCGCCGATCGGCCAGCGGCAGGTGTCCTCGTTGAGTTCCAGGAGTGTGCGGCGCTGGCCGATCGGGATGATGTTCTCGATCAGCTCGGGCTCCGGCTCCTGTTCCATCTCGAAGGCGAGCGCCAGCGCCGTGTTGCCGCGCATCGAGGAGCGCTGCACCCGCATCATGTGGGAGCGCGGCTTGCGGACCCGCGGCGCCGAGGACGACGGCGACTTGGCCCGTCCCGACAGCCCGAGCCGGTGCACCTTGCCGATCACCGCATTGCGGGTGATGCCGCCGAGTTCGCCTGCGATCTGGCTCGCCGAAAGCCCGTCCGCCCAGAGCTTTTTCAGCAATTCCACCCGCTCGTCAGTCCAGGACATGAGCAGTTTCCCCTCCGATTCACCGGCCCCTTCCGGCGGAATCCTTCCACGCAGCCCGGCCGATGGCGGCCGGAGCCAGGTACGCTCACGCAATTGACACTGGGAACCGTCCGCTACGACATCTCGTAGTGGACAGGGCGACGCTACAATACGGCTAAACTCGCGCGCAAGAGTCGCAGCAACTCAGGTCCACATTTTCTTGTCAATTACCCTTGCCTTTCCGCAAGAAAATGACTCCGAGTCGTCCGGTGACCCTTGCGGCCACCCCAATACCGCCAAGTTGACAGCAGACAGCCCGGAAATAAGATAGTTTGTGCGTGCCGCCCGGAGGGGCGGCACGATTCATTTCAGGCTGGATCAACGCCTGATCAGGTTTGGATGAGCCATCGCTATGTCGCAGTCGCACATGATGCCGTCCTACGCGCGCGTCGACATCGCCTTCGAGCGGGGCGAGGGCTGCTGGCTGTTCACCGCCGGCGGTGAGCGCTACCTCGATTTCGGCTCCGGCGTCGCCGTCAACGCGCTCGGCCACTCGCATCCGCGCCTGGTGGAGGCGATCACCGACCAGGCGAAGAAGGTCATTCACGTCTCCAACCTCTATCGGATCAAGGAGGGCGAGCGGCTCGCCGACCGGCTCTGCACGCTGAGCTTTGCCGACCTGGTGTTCTTCGCCAATTCCGGCGCCGAGGCGATGGAAGGCGTCATCAAGGTCATCCGCAAGTACCAGTCGGCGAACGGCCATCCCGAGCGCTACCGCATCATCACCTTCGAAGGCTGCTTCCACGGCCGGACCTTGGCGACGCTCGCCGCCGCCAAGAACAAGAAGCATCTCGACGGGTTCGGCCCGGCAATGGACGGCTTCGACCAGGTTCCGCTCGGCGACATCGAGGCGGTCAGGCGGGCGATCACGCCGGAGACCGCCGGCATCCTGATCGAGCCGGTGCAGGGCGAGGGCGGCGTGCGCTCAGCCGAGCCGTCCTTCTTCAGGGCGCTGCGGCAGATCTGCGACGAGCGCGGCCTGCTGCTCGGCTTCGACGAGGTGCAGACCGGTATCGGCCGGCTCGGCGAGATGTTCGGCTATCAGAAGCTCGGCGTGACGCCCGACGTGATGGGGCTCGCCAAGGGGCTCGGCGCAGGCTTCCCGATCGGCGCGGTGCTGACCACCGCCGAGGCCGGCAAGGGCATCACGCCCGGAACCCACGGATCGACCTTCGGCGGCAATCCGCTGGCGGTGGCGGCGGGCAACGCCGTGCTCGACGAGGTCACGAGGCCCGGCTTCCTCGACAACGTCCGCCGGATGGAGCTGCTGTTCCGCCAGCGGCTCGCCGAGATCAAGGACCGGCATCCGGCCGTGATCGCCGAGGTGCGCGGCGAGGGCCTGCTGATCGGTCTCAAATGCGTGGTTCCGAACGGCGAGCTGGCCGACGCCTGCCGCGCCGAAAAGCTGCTCTCGGTTCTGGCCGGCGACAACGTCATGCGGCTGGTGCCGCCGCTGATCGTCAGCGAAACCGAGGTGGCCGAGGCCATCGGGCGGCTCGACCGGGCATGCGTCGCCGTCGAGCGCGCGCAGCAGGGAGCGGGGGCGCGCAAGCAGGGAGCGGCCGGGTGAGTGGCAGCATCCGCCATTTTCTCGATCTGATCGATGTCCCGCCGGCCGAGCTTCGCGGGATCATCGACAACAGCCGTGCGATGAAGGGCAGCCGCGCGGCGAAGCCGCTCGCCGGCAAGACCATCGCCATGGTGTTCGACAAGCCGTCGACCCGGACGCGGGTGTCGTTCGACGTGGGCATCCGGCAGCTCGGCGGCGAGTCGATCACGCTGACCGGCGCCGAAATGCAGCTCGGCCGCGGCGAGACCATCGCCGACACCGCCCGCGTGCTGTCGCGCTACGTCGACGGCATCGTCATCCGCACCCTCGACCATGCGCTGGTGCAGGAACTGGCCGAGCACGCCTCAGTCCCGGTGATCAACGGGCTGACGCGGCGCTCGCACCCCTGCCAGGTCATGGCCGACGTGATGACCTTCGAGGAGCATCGCGGCTCCATCAAGGGCCGCACCGTGGCCTGGACCGGCGACGGCAACAACGTGCTGGCGTCGTGGATGCACGCCGCCGAGCGTTTCGAATTCCAGCTTCGCGTCGCCACCCCGCCCGAGCTCAAGCCGAAGAAATGGCTCACCGACTGGGTCAAGCGGTCGGGCGCCGCGATCCGCATCGGCACCGATCCGGAAGAGGCGGTCAAAGGCGTCGACTGTGTCGTCACCGACACCTGGGTGTCGATGGGCGACAAGAACGGCAAGCTCCGGCACAACCTCCTGAAGCGCTACCAGGTCAACGCCCGGCTGATGGCCAAGGCGAAGCCCGATGCGCTGTTCATGCACTGCCTGCCGGCGCACCGCGGCGAAGAGGTCACCGAGGAGGTGATGGACGGGCCGCAGTCGGTGGTGTTCGACGAGGCGGAGAATCGCCTGCACGCCCAGAAGGGCATCCTGGCCTGGTGCCTGCAGGCTTCCGCCCGCTAACTTGCTCGCGCTGGCGAGCGAAGCGAGCGGCCAGCGCGAGCAACCATCGGTGGCCGCGCCGGCTCCTCGGGTCGCGGTCGCTCCCCTCGGCGGCGCGGCAGCGTTGCGAAACGTGAACGGCGCCGGGGGTCGTCTTTCCGCCGCCGACGCATTAAATATCGCGCAATGAACCAGCCTCACATCGATATCCCGGTGCGCGCGCCGTCCGCGACGTCCACCGACGACACCGTCCTGCCGTTCGAGATCGGCGCGCTCGACCTGCGCGGCCGGGTGGTCCGGCTCGGCTCGGTGGTGGACACCATTCTGTCCGGCCACAACTACCCGCTGCCTGTGGCGAAGCTGCTCGGCGAGGCGATCGCGCTCACGGTCATGCTCGGCACTGCGCTGAAGTTCGAGGGCCGCTTCATCCTGCAGACCCAGACCGACGGTCCGGTCCGCATGCTGGTGGTCGATTACAGGAGCCCCGGCCAGATCCGCGCCTGCGCGCGGTTCGACAAGGGCCGGGTCGCAGGCCTGATCGAGAGCGGCAAGATCGCGGACGCCGACCTGCTCGGCCAGGGCCACCTCGCCATGACGATCGACCAGGGCGCCGACATGAACCGCTACCAGGGTCTGGTCGCGCTCGACGGCGGCAGCCTGGAAGACGCCGCCCACGAATATTTCAGGAGCTCCGAGCAGATCCCGACCCGGGTGCGGCTTGCGGTCGCCGAGGAAATGTCGCCCGGCGCCGGCCACCGCTGGCGCGCCGGGGGCTTGCTGCTGCAGTTCCTGCCCAAGGCGCCCGAGCGCGCGCGCGTCGCCGACCTCGATCCCGGCGACGCCCCCGAAGGCGCGCCCGCGCACCAGGTGCCGGAGGACGACGCCTGGGTGGAAGGCCAGTCGCTGATGGCGACCGTCGAGGACGTCGAGCTGATCGATCCGGCGCTGTCCAGCGAGCGGCTGGTCTACCGGCTGTTCCACGAGCAGGGTGTCCGTGTATTCAACAGCCTGCCGGTGGTCGCGCAATGCTCGTGCTCACCCGAGAACGTGAAGGCGATGCTGGAAAGCTTCTCGCAGGACGACCGCGACCACATGGTGGAGAACGGCGCCATCTCGGTGACCTGCGAATTCTGCAGCGCGAGCTACAAGTTCGCGCCCGAGGATGTCGGCGCAGCCCCGGACGGCGGGGAGAACGGATCGCGCTCCGCAACATGATGCTCTCCGGCCATCGGACTGCCGCAGCTCTCGCCGTGATGGCGGGGCTGTTGGCGTCGCCGATGCCGCGGGCGTTTGGCCCAGTCGTGCCCCGCGCCGCTCGCCGACGCCCGCCGGCTCGTGCTGGTCACGGCCAAGACCATGAACGACATGCCGGCCGCGATGCAGCTCTACGAGCGTGCGTCGCCCGCGGAGCCGTGGCGCGCGATGGGGCCGTCCGAGCCGGTCGTGCTGGGAAGGGCCGGCATGGGCTGGTCGCACTTCTTCCGCCGCTACGCGAAAGCGGGCGAGGTCATCAAGGTCGAGGGCGACAAGCGCGCGCCGGCCGGCGTCTATCCGATCGGGCGGAGCTTCGGCACCGTGCCGTCGCCGCGGCCCGGCCACATCCAGGTGACCGACGACACCGTCTGTGTCTACGAGCCGGCGTCGCCGCGCTACAACACCATCGTGTCGCGCAGGCTCGCGGGTCCGGTCAACGTCGAGAACATGAGCCGGGCGCTGCCGATGTACCGGCGCGGCCTCGTGGTCGACTATCCGACCGACGGCCGGGCGCGCGCCGGCTCCTGCATCTTCATCCATGTCTGGCGTTCGCCCACCACCGGAACGGCAGGCTGCGTGGCGATGCCCGAGCCGCGGGTCGAGGCGCTGCAGGATTTCGTCGCCGGCGGCGCGGTGATCGCGATCCTGCCGGAGCCGGCGCTCGGGCGTTTTGGCGCGTGCTTGCCGAAACCGGATGCGCGCGTGTCCTGCGCGGTGATCGCTGCATCGGTGGTGTCCACCCTCCCCTCGAGGGGGAGGGACGGCGAACGTCGCGCGGAGCGCGGCGTGCGCCGGGGTGGGGTGAACTTGTCTGGAAGAGATCACCCCACGCCCGACGCTTCGCGTCGACCCTCCCCCTCCAGGGGAGGGTGAGGACCGCCCGCGTCGCGGACGATTCAATTTCAAAACGATGCGCGCTAATTCAGCGTCCGCTTCGCCTGTCCGGCGTCGAGCGAGAACGCCGGGATCTGCACGTCGAAACCTTCGCCCGATTCCGAGACCATGCCGTAGGTTCCGGTCATGAAACCCGACGGCGTCGGCAGCGGCACGCCGCTGGTGTATTCGAACGATTTGCCGGGTTCCAAAGTGGGCGTCTCGCCGACCACCCCCGCGCCCTTCACCTCCTGAAGCCTGCCGTTCGCGTCGGTGATCTTCCAGTGCCGGGTCTTGAGCTGCACCGTGGCGGTGCCGCGGTTGGTGATCTCGATCGTATAGGCCCAGAAGTAGTAGCCGTTCTCCGGCGACGAGCGCTCCGACATGAAGCGCGGCGTGACCTGGATTTCGATGCTGTGGGTGGTGGCGCGATACATCGCTTGACGGTCCTGACAATCCGGTCCTGCTTCGACACCGGTTTAATAGCCCGTCACACAGCGACAATTCAACGCTGGAAAACTCCATAACAACGCCAACAATTGCCTGTAGGTTGGGCTCGCACCATGTCGCAAACCCCGTTCACAGAGGGCGCGGCGGCCGCGGCCGGACTGCGTTCGCCGGCCCCGCAGGTGGAAGCCGCCACGGCAACTGCCGGAGCGCCAGGCGCCGCTGTTGCGGCGCCGGCTGCCAGGGCCGGGCGCGACCTGCGGCTCGACCTGTTTCGCGGGCTTGCGCTCTGGCTGATCTTCCTCGACCACGTCCCCAACAACATCCTGGCCTGGTTCACCATCCGCAATTACGGGTTCAGCGACGCGACCGAGATCTTCATTTTCATCTCCGGCTTCACCGCGGCCTTCGTCTACGGCAACGCGATGGTGCAGCGCGGCTTCGTCATCGCCGGCGCCCGCATCCTCAAGCGCGCCTGGCAGATCTACGTCGCCCACGTGTTCCTGTTCGCGATCTTCATCGCCGAGATTTCCTACGTGGCGTCGAGCTTCGACAACCCGCTCTATGCCGAGGAGATGAACGCGCTGGATTTCCTCAAGCAGCCGGAGGTCACCATCATCCAGGCGCTGCTGCTCAAGTTCAAACCCGTCAACATGGACGTGCTGCCGCTCTACATCGTGCTGCTGCTGCTGTTTCCGCTGGCGCTGTGGCTGCTGATCCGCAACGCCACCGTCGCGCTGCTGCTATCGGTCGCGCTCTATTCGCTGACCTGGGAATACGGCTGGAATATCCCCTCGCACCCGACCGGGCACTGGTTCTTCAATCCGTTCGCCTGGCAGCTCCTGTTCGTGTTCGGCGCCTGGTGCGCGCTCGGCGGCGCCGAAAGGCTTGCGCCGGTGCTGCGCTCGCCGGTCACTCTATGGTTGGCGATTGGTTACCTGCTGTTTTGCTTTGGGGTAACGATGACGTGGTACTTTCCACGGCTCAGTTTTCTCGTGCCGCGCTGGCTCGGCGAGTGGATGTATCCGATCGACAAGACCAATCTGGATGTGCTGCGTTTCGCGCACTTCCTCGCGCTCGCGGCGCTGACCGTGCGTTTCATCCCGCGCGACTGGCCGCTGCTGCAATCCCGCTTTCTGAAGCCCGCGATCCTGTGCGGCCAGCACTCGCTGGAGATCTTCTGCCTCGGCGTGTTCCTGGCCTTTGCCGCGCACTTCATCATGGTCGAATTTTTCGGCGGCACTTTGATGCAGATCATGATCAGCATGGTTGGCATCCTGATAATGGTGGGCACCGCGGCGCTGATCGCGTGGTACAAGAAGGTCGAAGGACGAGGCGGGTCCGCTCCCAGGCGGACGCCCGACGCCGACCTTGCCGGAGGCGAGGCATGACCACGTGGATCGCCACCGGGCGAGCGGCCGCAGCATTGGCGATGCTTTTGTGCGCCGCAGCAGCGCGGGCCGAGACGGCCGACCCCTGCGCGGTGCCGGGCTATCTCCTGTTCGGCGACGGCCAGCTTGAACACGTGACCGCTGCCGTCAAAAAAAACAAGGAGCTGAAAATCGCCGTGCTGGGCGGCGCGTCATCCACACTGCCAGGCCAGGGCGGCGCCTCGTTCGCCTGGCCGGCGCGACTTGAAGCCGCACTCGGCCGCCGCCTGCCGGGGGTGAGCGTGACCGTTGCGGTGGAACTCAAGACCCGTCAGACCGCCGAGGAAATGTCTGACAGCATTGATAAATTGCTGGTCGACCAGAAACCCGGTTTGGTGATATGGCAGACTGGAACCTACGATGCCGTGCGCGGAACCGACCCTGAGGAATTTCGCGCTTCTGTTTCGGATGGCGTAGAGAAGTTGCAGAGTGGTGGCTCGGACGTCGTCCTGATGAACATGCAATACAGCCCTCGCACCGAAACCGTGGTTGCCGCCGGACCCTACGCCGACGGCATTCGGTGGGTGGCGCGCGAGCGCGAGGTTCCGGTGTACGACCGGCTCGCCATCATGCGGCACTGGTACGACCACGGGCAGTTCGATCTTTACGCAGCGACCAAGGACATGAAGACCGCCAAGAGCGTGCACGACTGCATCGGCCGCACCTTGGCGTCGTCGATCATCGACGCGGCGCGCCTGGATCCACACGGGGGACACACGTCGCGATGAGGGGGCTGAATTCTCTTTTTTGTGGCGCGACAGCGCTGGTTGTCGCCGCGTCTGCGGCGGCGCTGACGGTTGGCGCCGAGCCACGCGCAGGACGCCCGGAAGAGACATGAATGCACCGCGCCGTCCGAGCTGACCCGTCTCGACTATGCGCTGAAGCGCGTGTCGCAGCGGGTCGCCGCCGCCCTGCCGCTCAAGATCGTCGCCATCGGATCGTCGTCGACCGCGGGCGCCGGCGCGAGCTCTCCCGACCAGAGCTATCCGGCGCAATTGCAGGTCGAGCTCGAGGAGCTGATGCCGCGCGTCCCCGTCACCGTGGTCAACCGCGGCGTCAACGGCGAGGAATCGCGCGACATGCTGGCGCGGTTCGAGCGCGACGTGTTTTCGGAAAAGCCGGATCTCGTGCTGTGGCAGGTCGGCAGCAACTCGGTGCTGCGCGACCGCCCGCTGTCGGAGGCGCCCGCGCCGCTCAATCAGGGCCTCAAGCTCCTGAAGGAGCACGGCGCCGACGTGGTGCTGATCAATCCGCAATACGCGCCCAAGGTCATCACCAAGCACGATGTCGAGGGCATGGTGCATCTCATGGCCGTCACCGCCAAGGAGAAGAGCATCAACCTGTTCCAGCGCTTCGCGGTGATGCGCTACTGGCAGCTCACCGAGGGCCTTCCGTTCAGCAGCTTCCTGTCGTCCGACGAGTTGCACCTGAACGACTGGAGCTATGGCTGCCTCGCCAGGCTGCTGGGCGGCGCGATCCACGACGCCGCCACGCGGCCGACCATGACCGCCACCGCCGGCGCGCGGCGGTAGCGTTACGCCGTAACCTTCACACGCCGCGCTGGTCAGCGCGGCGTTTTCATTTGCGCCCTCTCCCCTTGTGGGAGAGGGCTACACGACTGTTGCAAAAGTAAAGAATGGGAGAGGGGTACCCCTCTCCCATTCGAACACGTGGAGAATTCAGCGTCGCCCTCTCCCACAAGGGGAGAGGGCATGAGACGCGAGCGCCGCGCGATCAGCCGCTACACCGCCTTCAGCGCATTCGTCACGTCGTCGATCAGGTCGTCGGCGTGCTCCAGCCCGCACGACAGCCGCACCATGCCGTCGCTGATGCCGAGGTCCTTGCGCTGCTCGGGCTTCAGCCGCTGGTGCGTGGTGGTCGCCGGATGCGTGATCAGGCTCTTGGCGTCGCCGAGGTTGTTGGAGATCCGCACGAGCTTCAGCGCATCCTGGAACGCGAACGCGCCCTTCTTGCCGCCCGCCACCTCGAACGCCACCAGGGTCGAGCCGCCGCGCATCTGCCGCTTGATGACCTCGGCCTGCGGATGGTCCGGCCGGCCCGGATAGATCAGCCGCGACACCTTCGGATGCTTGGCGAGCGCGTCGGCCACCTTCGCCGCGGTGTCGGTCTGCGCCCGCACCCGCACCGCCAGCGTCTCCAGCCCCTTCAGCATCACCCAGGCGTTGAACGGCGACATCGAGGGGCCGGTCTGCCGGATGAAGGTGTGGATGTGGTCGGTGATGAACTTCTGCGAGCCGAGGATCACGCCGCCCAGGCACCGGCCCTGGCCGTCGATGTGCTTGGTGGTCGAATACACCACGCAGTCGGCGCCGAGCGTCGAGCGGGCTCTGCCACAGCGGCGTCGAGAACACGTTGTCGACCACCAGCGTCGCGCCCGCCGCATGCGCGATCTTGGCGATGCCGGCGATGTCGAGCACTTCGAGGTTCGGGTTGGTCGGCGTTTCCAGGAAGCAGGTCTTGGTGTTCGGCCGCATCGCCGCGCGCCACTCGTCGAGATTGAAGCCGTCGACGATGGTCGAGCTCACGCCATAGCGCGGCAGGTAGTCCTCCATCACGTAGAGGCAGGAGCCGAAGATCGCCTTCGACGCCACGATGTGGTCGCCGGCCTTCACCTGGCCCATCATCGCCAGCGTCACCGCGGCCATGCCGGTCGACAGCGCGCGCGCCGCCTCCGCGCCCTCGAACTCGGCCATGCGCTGCTCGAACATCGTCACGGTCGGGTTGGCGAAGCGCGAATACTGGTAGCCGGGGTCCTCGCCCTTGAAGCGCGCCTCGGCCTGCGCCGAGTTGTCGTAGACGTAGCCCTGGGTGAGGAACAGCGCCTCCGAGGTCTCGCCGAACTGCGAGCGCAGCGTGCCGGACTGCACCAGCCGGGTTTCGGGACGGTATTTTCTCGTATTCAACTCGGACTTGTCAGACGCGGACATGGGGCCTCCCAATGGCCAGTAAACATTGGCCAACAAAAAACCCGGCCGATAATTCGGGCCGGGCACACGTGTCCCCGGCCTTTTAGCTACTTGTTTTACGTGGCTAGCAAGCCGGCCGGCTCAAATTGACCACGAGATAGATGTGGTCATACGGTCCGGCTGCCTTCCCGTCAAGGCACCTGTCGGGTAGAGCAATCGTCGCAATCCAATCCGCAAATTCCTGAAGGCGCGGCGATGGCGGCGAAGGGCATCCTGCCCGATCACATGATTTCCGAGCTTGCGGCCAGCGGTGGGATCCGGCCCGCCCGCGCGTTCGCGCCCGACCAGATCCAGCCGGCGAGCCTCGATCTGCGGTTGGGCCACGTCGCCTATCGCGTGCGCGCGAGCTTCCTGCCGGGGCCGCGCACCACGGTCGTCGAACGCATCAACGACCTGAAGCTGCACGAGATCAAGCTGACTGACGGCGCGGTCCTCGAGACCAACTGCGTCTACATCGTGCCGCTGCTCGAAAGCCTCGCGCTGCCGCCCGACGTCGCCGCCGCCGCCAACCCGAAAAGCTCGACCGGCCGCATCGACGTGTTCACCCGCGTGATCGCCGACCGCACCAACGGCTTCGACCGCATCAGCGCCGGCTATCACGGCCCGCTCTATGCCGAGATCAGCCCGAAGACGTTCCCGGTGCTGGTGCGCGAAGGCACGCGGCTGTCGCAGATCCGCTTCCGCCGCGGCCATTCGACCCTCGACGGCGCTGAGCTCCGCGCGCTGCACGACAAGGAGCGGCTCACCGACGACGCCGATGCCGATCTCGCCGACGGCATTTCGGTCGGCGTCGATCTCGCGGGGCTCGGCCCCAACAACTTCGTCGGCTATCGCGCCAAGCGCCACACCGGATTGATCGACGTCGAGAAGCGCGACGGCCACGCGGTCGCCGACTTCTGGGAGCCGATCGCGGCGCGCGCCGACCAGAGCCTGATCCTCGATCCCGACGAGTTCTACATCCTCGCCTCCAAGGAAGCCGTGCAGGTGCCGCCCGACTACGCCGCCGAGATGGTGCCGTTCGATCCGCTGGTCGGCGAATTCCGCGTGCACTATGCGGGCTTCTTCGATCCGGGCTTCGGCTATGCGGGCGCCGGCGGCAAGGGCTCGCGCGCGGTGCTGGAGGTGCGCTCGCGCGAGGTGCCGTTCATCCTCGAGCACGGCCAGATCGTCGGCCGCCTCGTCTACGAGAGGATGATCGGCGAAGCCCACGACGCTCTACGGCACCGGCATCGGCTCGAACTATCAGGCGCAGGGCCTGAAGCTCAGTCAAGCACTTCAAGGTCTGGCCGTCCAAGGAAGCCCGCTCCGCCGGGACCATACTTGTTCTCTGAATCATAAAAATTGCCGCGGTGGCCTTCGCTTTGACGAACGCGGCGAGCAAGTCTTGCGTTCTCGCGGCGGCAGGTCAATCGGCCCCGAGCACGTTGGCGGCTTTCCTGTTCGTGCTTCCTGCGAGATCTCGCCTCCCAAACACTCACCCGAATTTTTCGCCGCCATGAAAGTCGTCATGCGAAGACCAGTCCGCTCCATCCTGCGCGTCCTGTTGCCGGTGCTGTGCCTCGCCGCACCGGCCGCGCTGGCGCAGCCCGTTCCTTATCCCTCGAAAGCGGTCAGGCTCATGGTGCTGATCGCGGCCGGCTGGCCGCGGAGATCTCGACCCGCCTGGTCGCCGACCGGCTGTCCAAGAAGCGCGATCAGCCCGTCGTGGTGGAAAACCGTCCGGGCGGCGGCGGCACCCTCGGTGCGCTCACCGTCGTCTACAGCCCGGCCGACGGCTACCGCTGCGCGCGACTCCGGTTGGCGATTCCCGCTCGCGCCGCTGATCAATCCGAAATCTGAGCAGCTCTACGCTGGTTCAACCGATCGTCCTGATGGCCGACAACCCGATCGTGATCCTCGCCGCAGTTCGTTCGGCGCCGGCACGCTTCCCGAGCTGATCGCGCTGGCGAAGAAAAGCCCCGAGCCGCTTGCGTACGCGATCGCCCACACCGGCTCTTCGGTGCACTTCGCCGGCGTATCGCGTCGCATCCGCGTCGGGCGATGAAGCTGCAGCGTATTTCCCTTCAGGTGCGGAGGGCTCGGCCGTCGTCGCGGTGTCGAGCCGCGTGTTCCGCTCAGGCGATTCCCGGCCGGTGACCCTCTATCTGTCGACCGTCGCGGCGGTCCTGCTGATCGGATTCTGCGCGCAGCAGGGTGACGTTGCCCTGCCGAACACGGCGAGCGGCTGGACCGGCTTCGTTCAGGTTTTGCACTCCCTCCCCTGAAACGGGGAGGGTCGTGGTGGGGGTCCGCTGCCGCGCCCGGCCGCGAATACCCACGCGGCAATATCATCCTGCGCCCGACGCTTCTGGCCTGGCGTAAAACTCGACATACACGCGCACCTTTCCTGCCAGTTGCACTTCATGCGGCGCCGCGATGCTGTTCTACGCCGTTCGCGGTGATCCAGCACGTTCTTCATTGCGGTATCGATGATCGGTGCAGCTTTCCCGCCCGCACGTCGCTGTTGTCCTACGCGCGAGCCTGGTCGTCTCGGCCGGCCTCGGGCGGCGTGGCACGTGCTCGGCGAGGTCCTGACGCTGCGCAGGTCGGCGGGACTCGTCCTGAGGTCGGTCGTTCTCGCCCCCGCCGCGCAGCCTCGCGCGCTGAGCGACGTTTGCCACGCCGGGGGCTGTCCGCGGCGCCGTCGCACCTTTCCACCGCCAACGACGCGGATCGCCAATTACCTGATGGCCAGGAACGACACCGACGCGCTCGCGCCGACCGCGCTGATCGAAGCCGCCGCACCGGCCCCCAGGTTTCCGCCGGCGAGCGTGATCGAGCCCAGGTTGGTCACCGAGCCCAAGTTGTTCGTCACCGTCTGGTTGATCGTGCCGGTCGAGACCGTGAACGGAGCCAGCGTGGTGTCGTTGATGCTCGCCACCGAAACCGAGGCGGCGGCGCCGGTCGCGCTGATCACCGCCGAGCTCGCCATGCCGCTGAGCGTGCCGGTCGAGACGATGGACGCTTCGTTTCTGACCAGGCCGGTGTTGGTCGCCGTCTGGAGGATCGGACTGCCGACGACCAAGCCCGTGTTGAACGGCACGTCCGGCGTGCCGCTCAGGATACTGGTCATCGCGATGCTGGTGACGGCGCCGGCCGCGCTCGCCCGCACCGAAGCTCCGGTGCCCGAGATGGCGCCGACCGAGATGGGGTTGCTGAGGGCGAGGTTGTTGACGATGCCGGAGCTGGTCGCGCTCTGGATGGCCGAACCGATCCCCGCGCCCGACCAGGCGGTTGTGTTGATGAACGAAACGCCGATCGAGGCGGCGGCGCCGGTTGCCGTCGTCGAGACCGACGAGCCATGGCCGGCCAGATTGCCGGTCGTCAGGGCGGTGATGCTGTTGGTGACATCGGCGCCCGGCGCCGGCGTGTTGGTCACCGACTGGTTGATATTGCCCAGGAACGGAGTCGTGAATGTCCCGGTGTTGATCGAATTGACCGACACCGACGCCTGCGCGCCGGTCGCGGACAGCGCCGCGACGGCGCCGTTCGCCAGGTTGCCGCTTCCGAGCGTGATCCCGCCGACGTTGCTGGCCCCGCCGGTGTTGATGACTTGCTGGGTCATGAACGGCGGACCAATCACGAACGGCGCCGAGACCGGTGAGAGCGTGTCCCCGATGCTGGACCACGAGAACGCAGCGCTGCCGCCGACGGCGCTGACGACCGCCGAGCTGCCGAGCCCGGTCAGGCCGCTGGTCCCGCTGCTCGTGATCGTGCCGCTGTTGCTGACCGAGCCGTTGTTCTGAACGAGCTGGTTGAACCCGCCGTTGAGGTTGATGCCCGGCGGCCCTCCGATGAACGTGCTGCCGATGGTCGAGAAGGAAATCCCGGCGGTCGCGCCGGTTGCGCCAAGCCGCACCGAAGCGCCGTCTCCGGAAATGGTGCCGACCGATATGCCGGCAACGCCGCCGTTGTTGACCACCGTGGCGGTGTTGCTCGGTTGCTGGATGATGATGGAGCCGAGCGACGCGCCCGACCAGTTCGCGGTGTTGACGGTGGAGAACGAAACCGCAGCGGCCGCGCCGGTTGCCGTGGCCGAGACGCTGGCGCCGTCGCCGCTGATCGCGCCGAGCGAAATGCCGTTGGCCGAGAGAGTGTTGGACACGCCGACGGGACCGCCGCCGGTGTTGGTGTTGCGCGGCGCCTGCTGGATGTTGTTGAAGCTGGTTGAAGTGAACCCCGCCGCGTCCAGCGCGGTCCAGGAGACGGCGCTCAGCGCGCCGGTGGCGCTGACCGACGCCGACGCTCCGGTGCCCGACAGGTTGATCGCCGGACCGCCGGACGGGCCGCTGATTTCGCCGGTGTTGGTGACCGGCGCGTCGTTGATCACTCCGAGCGCACCCACGACGGGCCCGGGCCCTCCCACCAGCAAAACGCCCTGGCCGATGTCGCCCACGAAATTGATCGCCTGGAACGGGATTCCGCCCATGCCGATGACCGACAGGGTGCTCGCCGCGCCGCGGGCGCTGATGCCGAGCGAGGAGCCGAGTGCCGCGTCGCCGCTGGCGTTGATGATCGCGCCGGTGTTCGAGATGGGGGCGGTGGTCTGGTTGATGGCGCCCTGGATCACCTGGGTGAAGCCGCTCGCCGGGGGGGTCCCGGGGTTGACGAAATGCGAGTTGATGCCGGTGATGGAGGTCGACGACACGGCGCCGCCGGCGCTGGTGGACACCGACGCGCCGGTGCCGAGTCCGCCGCCGCCGAGGTCGATGGTGTTGGTCCCGGCGGCCGGGTTCGAAACCGCCGCGCTGTTGTTCGTGCTCTGCAGGACGCTCGTCTGGGCCGAAGCCGCCGGTGCGGAAAGCGCAAGCGCTGCCATGGCAACGCCCGAGCACAAAGCAACGCGATACATCTGACTCATGATTACAAACGCCCTCGGCACCGAAACAGTGCGACGGCATCGCGTACGTTACTAAGTTTTAACCGGCAATCTTTGTCGTCTGTTATCCATACCGGCGCGGATTAAGCATGACGAAGTGTGCCGTCGCGGGACGGTTCGCGCCTCGGTGTGTACGGAGCGCAATCGCATATGATGCGCACGGCATCGGTACTCTTCTTCACCCTCCCCTGGAGGGGGAGGGTCGGCGCCTCGCGTTAGCGAGGCGACGGGGTGGGGGAACTTTTCTCGCAAGAAGCTCACCCCACCCCGCTCGCTTCGCTCGCGACCCTCCCCCTCCAGGGGAGGGTGAACGGAGCAAGCGGCGAACGCGCTATGGCCCAGGTTGCACCATATGCGATAGCCCTGGATGCGCGGTCGGATCAGCCGCGAACGTAAAGCGGCGAAGGCGCGGGCGCCTGCGCCGTGGTCAGCAGGTCGGCGACGATGCCGCCGCATTCCCTGCGGGCGCGGGAAAACTCTTTCATCACCACGTCGGCGACGCCGAGCGCGATCGGACCGTTCAGCGCCTCGAACTGCAGGCGCTCCTGGTTCTGCACGACGATGTTCCCGGTCACCAGCGTGCTGTCGAACGTCTTGCCGACGCCGACGCCGAGCTGCGCGTAGCGCACCGGCCGCTGGATCATGCTCATCTGGCGGTTGAGGCGCGTCGAGACCTCGTCGAGCTGGATCGTCAGGCTCAGCTGCGCCCAGCCGGTCGCGGCGGTGGGGCCGATGCCGTTGACGCGGACGTCGGCCGCAAACGGCGAGCCGAAGTCGAGGCTGTTGAAGATGCCGTTGATCGCATAGCGGGCCGGGATCTGTTCGGCGGGCGGGCCGAAATAGGTCGAGACCACGCGCCCGCCGGCCTTGGTCAGCGCGTCGGTGATGTAGGACGCGCTGCCGCCCTGCGGGATGAAGTTGCCGGTCGATCCCGGCGACACCGCGTTCAGCTTGCCGGTGCTGTCGGCGAATGCGCCGACGACGAACACCTTGCCGCGCAGCACGCCGGTCCGGCGGATGCAGGCCAGCGCCTCCTCGATGCGGGGATACGGCTGCACCACGCTCGGCATCGGCGCCTGCGTGACCGGCACGAAGCCCTTCTCGTCGATGCCGCCGAGGTCGGTGCTGCAGCCCGCCAGCATCAGCAGGCCTGCGGCAGCGAGCCCCCGGAGCGGGGGCGCGGGCATCCCCGCAGCCGTCGTGGGATTGAGTCGCGTCACTTGACGGTGATCGTGCCCGTGGTGCTGACGTCGCCGGTGTTGGACGACGTCTGGGTCGCGTTGATCGGGCTGGTGACCGTGGAATTGGTGGCGACCACCGAGCTGCTGACGATGGTCTGCGAGCCGACCGAGGAGATCGAAAGGCTCCCGCCGGTTCCGGTGCCGATCAGCACGCCCTTCTGCGCGCCGTTCACCGAGGCCGCGATGGCGCCGTTCAGGTTGTGCCCGACGGCGGATTCCACGGCGCCGTTGACCGCCACGCCGGACGACGTGGTGCCCCATTGATTTCCGGCCGCATAGGTCGTCGCCGACTGGGCCTCCGCGGCGGTCGAGCCTGCGATCAGGGCCGAGACGAGCGCCACAAGTCGTGAAGCGGCTGATTTCACCCGAAACCTCCAAAGAATTCCTTCGCGGACGCAACCGATGCGCCACGAGCCCAATGCAGCGCGGGCCAAGCCGGCCCGGCGCGGGTTGAACGCAGCATCACTGACTGGACGGAGTACAGGCGGGGGTCGATCGACACCATCGCGCGCGAATCACTTGAGGTATCAATTGATGCATCAAGCAAAGAAAAGCTTCAAGGCGAAACCGCCCACAGCTTTCCGACAGTCGCGGACTGTAGCTTTGCGGCCAGCGACATGGGCGGTCCATCCGCCCGAGGTGCAGCTTGCCCACCTTTGAACGGCTCAAAACTGCGTAGGCAGCCCGCCCTGGGCGCGCTAAGCTTCCGCCCGAACAACAACAAAAACATCACAGGCCGCGGGCCGTAAGCCCGCCGTGTAGGGACGGCCGCGCGCCGTTCCGGGAGGCGACGAATGGCTAAGCTGAACATCAACGGCAAGGTCCGCGACGTGAAGGTCGAGGACGACACGCCGCTGCTCTGGGTCATCCGCGAACAGGTCGGACTGACCGGCACCAAATACGGCTGCGGCGTCGCCCAGTGCGGCGCCTGCTCGGTGCACATCAACGGCGAGGTGCAGCGCTCCTGCTCGATCCCGGTCGGCACCGTCAAAGCCAGTGACAAGATCGTCACCATCGAAGGCCTGTCCGCCAACTCGTCGCATCCGGTGCAGAAGGCCTGGGCCACGGTCGACGTGCCGCAATGCGGCTACTGCCAGTCCGGCCAGATCATGGCGGCGGCGGCGCTGCTGAAGAAGACCCCGCGCCCGACCGACAAGGACATCGACGCGGCGATGACCAACATCTGCCGCTGCGGCACCTATCAGCGCATCCGCGAAGCGGTCCACATGGCAGCGGGTGGCGCGACCACCGGCAGCCGGACCTGAGGGAGGGCGCCATGAGAAAAATGACATTCGGCAAAGGCAAGCACCTCTCCCGCCGCAAGTTCATCGTCGGTTCGGCCGCGGCCGCCGGCGGCGGCTTCGCGCTCGGCATGAGCGTGCCGTTTCCCGGCGAGGCGCAAGCACAGGCGCAGAACGGCGCCGCGATCAACGAAGTCAACGTCTGGGTCGCGATCAAGCCGGACGACACCTGCGTCATCCGCATCGCGCGCTCGGAGATGGGGCAGGGCACGCTCACCGGCCTCGCGCAACTCGTCGCCGAAGAGCTCGAATGCGACTGGAGCAAGGTGACGACCGAGGGCATCACCCCCGGCCGCAACCTCGCGGCCAAGCGCGCCTGGGGCGACATGTCGACCGGCGGCAGCCGCGGCATCCGCGGCTCGCAGGACTATGTCCGGCGCGGCGGCGCGGTCGCCCGCATGATGCTGCTGCAGGCGGCGGCCGACCAGTGGAAGGTGCCGGTCGCGGACGTCACCGTCTCGAAGGGCGTCATCACGCACGCCGCGAGCAAGCGCTCGATCCGCTACGGCAAGGTCGCGGCGGCCGCGTCGAAGTTGACGCCGCCCGATCCGAAGGCGATCAAGCTCAAGGACCCGAAGAGCTGGACCATCGCCGGCAAGGGCCTCAAGCGGCTCGACACCGCCGACAAGCTCAACGGCAGCAAGGTCTACGCGATCGACGTCAAGCTGCCCGGCATGCTCAACGCCGCGATCAAGGCCTGCCCGGTGTTCGGCGGCAAGCTGGTGAGCGTCGACGAGGCGAAGGTTCTCGGCATGCCCGGCGTGAAGAAGGTGGTGAAGGTGCGCGACAACGCCGTCGCCGTCGTCGCCGACACCTGGTGGCACGCCAAGAAGGCGCTCGACGCGCTGCCGATCGTCTGGGACGAGGCCGGCAACGGCAACGTCTCCAACGCCAGCATCGCCGAGATGCTGAAGGAAGGCCTCACCGCCGAGAAGACCAACGGCGACCGCAAGAACGGCGATGCGCTGAAGGCCATCTCGGAGGCCGCGAAGAAGGTCGAGGCGGTGTATTCGACGCCGTTCCTGTCGCACGCCTGCATGGAGACCATGAACTGCACGGTGCGGATCGCCGACGGCAAGGCCGAAGCCTGGGTGCCGACGCAGAATCTCGAGGCGTCGCTCGCGGCGCTGTCGGAGGTGTCCGGCGTTCCGATCGGCCAGTGCGAGGTGCACCGCCACGATCTCGGCGGCGGCTTCGGCCGGCGCGGCGGCACGCAGGACTTCACCCGGCAGGCCACCGCCATCGCCAAGGAATTCCCCGGCACGCCCGTCAAGCTGATCTGGAGCCGCGAGGAGGACCAGGCGCACGACTTCTTCCGGCCGGTCTCGCAGTGCAAGCTCACGGCCGGCCTCGACGCGTCCGGCAATCTCACGGGCCTGCACGTGCGCGTGTCCGGCCAGTCGATCAACGCCACGCTCAACCCGAACGGCATCGTCAACGGCCGCGACATGCGCCAGCTCCAGGGCTTCTACGACACGCCCGGCGACGCGCAGCTCGGCTATCACGTGCCGAACCTGCTGATCGAGTATGCGATGCGCAACACCCACGTCCCGGTCGGCCCGTGGCGCGGCGTCAACACCAACCAGAACGGCGTCTACATGGAGTGCTTCATCGACGAGGTGGCGAAGGCGGCCGGCAAGGACCCGCTCGAGTTCCGCCGCGCCCTGATGAAGGACTATCCGAAGCACCTCGCCGTGCTCAACGCCGCGGCCGAGAAGGGCGACTGGGGCAAGCCCTTGCCGCCGGGCCGGCATCGCGGCATCGCCCAGTTCATGGGCTACGGCAGCTACTCGGCCGCCACGGCCGAGGTGTCGGTGAACGACAAGGGCGTGCTCAAGGTGCACCGCCTGGTGCTGTCGCTCGACTGCGGCCACGCGGTGAACCCAAGCCAGATCGCGGCGCAGGTCGAAGGCTCGGTCGCCTACGGCCTCTCCGCCACGCTCTACGGCGAGATGATCGTCGACAAGGGGCGCATGACCAATCTCAACTTCGACTCTACGAGATCATGCGTCTCGCCGAGTTCCCCAAGGTCGAGACGGTCGTCGTGCCGAGCCACGACTTCTGGGGCGGCGTCGGCGAGCCGACGATCTGTGTCGCGGCGCCCGCGGTGCTCAACGCGATCTTCGCCGCCACCGGCAAGCCGGTGCGCAGCCTGCCGCTGAAGAACGTGAAGCTGGTGTAGGGGACGGCGACCTCTCCCCACGGTCATTCCGGGGCGGCGCGCAAGCGCGGAACCCGGAATCCAGAGCCAGGCAACGGCGCCATGCATATGCCCTGGATTCCGGATCGCCGCTTACGCGGCGTCCGGAATGACGCCGGCGTAAATTACGCGGCCGCACTGCAACGGCGGTGCGCTCCCTCCCCCTGAAAGGGGGAGGGTCGGGGTGGGGGTCCGCATCAAGTCCAACTGCGGCAATTCGTGCGTTCCGGAATCAGCGCACCATGAATTACTGCGGCCGCGCCAAGGGCTTCCCCCTCGGCGCGGCCGCGATTATTGTGGGTGCGCCGCCAAACGGCGCGGGCGTAGTTCAATGGTAGAACGGAAGCTTCCCAAGCTTCATACGAGGGTTCGATTCCCTTCGCCCGCTCCAATACTTAGCTGATTTTAATCGGTAGCAGTTTTTCACACGGTTTTGACAGCTTTTGTTCTTGACCCCGGTGGCCGGTGGTCCTGACGCACGGGCTCATTGAGTGGCTGGCCTAGCTCACTGCGTTCGGCTTTCCTTGGTCGGTAGCCGCACGCCCGACATAGCGCCGAATGATCCGTTCAACCTGATGTTCGCTCCACGCCAGAATCTCCGCGATGACGCGGATTGCGAGGCCCGCGATGTAGAACTTGGTCGCTGCTGTGCCGCTCAGATCGTGGAAATGTAAATCCCGGTCGTGCATTCCGGCCGCGATCTTCGCATGGTTGAATGCGGTTCCAAATCCATTGCCGTCCATGGTCGAAGTTGCTGATTGGTCAAATGACGGTCGTAGCTGTTTGGGAATGCGCGCGAGCACGTCACGCAATGCGTCGTATAGCGGAATGATTGCTTCGCGTTGTCCTCGGCTCTTGCCCGTTGGGAGCGTGATTGCGTCCTCACCGATGTGTGACCATGACAGCGTCAACAGGTCGCTAAGGCGAACCCGTGTATGCGCCGCAAGTTCAACCGCGTGGGCAATTTCGGGCGGGCAGGGTAATTCGTGTCAGCTTGCCATTTATCTTCCGGGAGCCGCCTGCCTTTTTGAGTTGCGTAATGTCGGTTTCGGTCCAGATGAATTCGGAACGGTCGTTGCTGTAAAGCTGCTTGATACCTTCACAGGGTTGCCTGCAATCTTGCCGAGCGGATCAACGGCGTGAGACAGCACGCGCGAGAGGACTTGCATTCGCGTAATCGGCTGTTCGCGGCTTGTCTGCCCATTGATTACGCCATCGTCGAATGATCGGCCAAATTTTCTCAGGCCGATCAAACTGCGCAATGCGAAGGTCGCCAAAATAGTCCGCAATTCGGTCTAGCCATCGGGACCAAATCTTGCTTCGTGGTATCTGCAAGCTTCTTGTAATCGCCGCTGGCCTTGTACGCGACGACAAGCGACTTGAATTCGGCCCGCGTCAGTTGTTTGCCGATCCGCAATGGCCTCGTTGTAGGATTTTTGAAATTCCGGCGATCCCGGCTTGCCGCGTAGCCGGGGTCCACCGCGCCATGCATAGTGGTACGTGGTCCCGTTCGACTTGACCGTCTTGGCGATGCCCTTCAACTCAACTCTCATGTCGCGCCTTGAACTCGGCAAGCTCCTGATCCAACTCGTCCTGTGGCTCGCTCGGCCTTGCCGGTCACAATGATGATCTTACCATCCTGGCGATATTTCAACTCGAGTGATCTCAACGCCAGCCCTCGCCAAAGCTTTCAAAGCCGCTGTCAAATCACGCTACCGAAATGTACAATTGCCGCGAGCCATTTGGCGTTCCGGAATGCAAAAACGATCAACTGGCCCACATATCGCGTGTAGTTTTGGAGGCCATGCCCTGCTGATATCGTTTGGGTGGTCTGTTGTTCATCCCCCTGAGGGTCGGAAATTGTGTGCGCGAACGCATCACCGTGTGCAACAATCGAGAACAAAAACTTGGCTTCGATCAAATCGTCCTAGAGCAAGCCAAAGCTGCCGTCGTCCTTCATGTATTCTTGGATGCGGGTATTCTGTTCCCACACGCCTCAGGAAAGCATCGACCGAGGGCTCCCCGCAATAGTTTGTGGTGTTGCCACGCCGTTGGGTTGTCGAGCGCACCATTTCTTGGCTCAACCGATGTCGCAGGCTTGCCAAGGATTGGGAAAACCTCAATCGAAAGGCGCTGGCATTCTTGCGCCTCGCATCAATCCGCCTCATGCTGCGAAAACTTTGTAATCCAGCTTGATGTTCCCGGACGAACTCTTAGACTTGCGGTTTTCATCAACTTCGCTTTAGTAGCACTCATTGTATTGCAAATCGTACTGTAGCGCCGCATGGGCGTCAGGGGCTTCGCGACGGGGAACAGGGTTGGATGATTGAAGCTATCGTTCCTTGAAATCAAGGAAAACCTATCGGATTTTGGTTCTGCTACTCTTCATGCGGACAGGACATGACCTATGTTACCCCTGATCCCAACCTCATAACATCAGGTCTGTCCGGACCGATCGCAAGGAAGGGATAACTGTTCAGGTCCAGATCGTCAGATTGGACAATGAGACGCTCTGGTCGCTTGAGTCGCCAACGCCGAGGGGACCTCAACGGTGTGGGATGAGCAGTTCTCGACTGACGAAGCCGCATTTGCTGAATTTCAAAGGACTGTGTCGCAAGAAGGAATAAGGAATGAAGGCATTCTTGATCAGGGCAACATCATTCCCTTTCGTCGGTAAGTTCGCTGCAAATGGTTTGCAATCTCCGTGTAAGTCCCTGATCTTCCATAGTGCGGTAAACGACCGGTTTGAAGAAAACTCTCGCCATTTTTAATGAAAGGCCTGAGCCTACGAATCTTGGGGGCATCGGGCTCAAGCTTGCTGTGACTTTTCGTAACGGCACGCATCGATCAGCCGGTTGCTCTGCTGGCTTCAAACTGACGGTTGCGGTTTAATTGCCCTTACAGGGCAGCGTACCGACTGGCCCAAGCCGTCCGTGTGCCTCGTTGGAGGGGTCGATGCCAAAATGGACACAGAGTGTGGACGAGTTCAACCGGGTACAGCAAATTATGCTGGATGCTAGACCCTCCCAGTACGTAAAGATCACATTGAAAGATCAGGGCGAGTTGGTTGGCTGGCTGGTAAACTCAAGCTGGGGTACCGACGCAGTCATCAATCATACACGGGGGCTCGGTCCAATCGTGAAGAGCATGTGGGGTGAGATGAGGGTGTTGACGGGAAAAGGCACAAGCAACATCGATGCAGTCGAAGTACAAAGTATTCAGCAAATTCCTGTGCCTCATTCAGCTTAACGTTAGTCCCTCTTGCAATATTGAGATGCGGCGGGGGGGCGTAAAATGTTGTTGCGTGCGAGTGGTGGGCTCAAGGCTCAAGCTTGCTAACTCGGACCAGCCCGTTTTCGATTTAAGCTGCTATTGACCCGGCATGTAACTAATTGACATTTCGTTAGGTTTGCACATAATCGACTGATGCTTCGCAAAGACCGTCGTCGAGCCAGCACGGATGCTCGTTTGGAACTGCGCCGGCAGGTTGTTGAGTTGCGATCCATGGGCAAGAAATTGGTCGAGATCAGTGCGATCACGGGATATGCACGGTCGTATTGCTCGACGCTGCTGAAGAAATTAGGTGCCGAGCCCGAACGGCTGGAGGTTTTGCCGCGTGGTGGCCGCCCGAAGGGATCGAAGCGGTCTCTGTCGGCGAAGGACGAGCGCACAGCGCAGAGGCTGATCTGCGGGAAGTTTCCGGATCAATTGCAGCTGCCGTTTGCGCTCTGGACGCGCGTGGCGATCCGCGAGCTGATCCGGGTGCGTTTTGGCGTGAAACTGTCGGTTCGCGGTGTCGGCGAGTATCTGGCGCGCTGGGGCTACACGCCGCAGAAAGCGGCGCGGCGTGCGTACGAACGCGACGATGAGGCGGTGAAGCTCTGGCTGCAGCGCGAGTATCCGAAGATTGTCACCCGCGCAAAGCGGGAAAAGGCAGAGATCTGCTGGGGCGACGAGACTGGCGTTCGCAGCGACGAGAGCCGGCACCGCGGCTATGCACCCCGCGGCCAGACGCCGATCATCAAGATCCCGGCGCGCCGCAAGAGCCTGTCGCTGATCGCAGCGGTGACCAACCAGGGCAAGGTTCGGTTCATGATCTACGCTGGCGGTATCACGCCGCAACGCCTGATCCTGTTCATGCGACGTCTGACGAAGGACGCCAAGCGCAAGGTCTTCCTGATCCTCGATAATCTGAACGTCCACAAGTCGAGGCTGGTCAAGGACTGGCTGGTGGCGAACGCAAAACGGATCGAGGTGTTTTACCTGCCGCCGTACTCGCCAGAGCTCAATCCCAGCGAGTACTTCAACGGCGATCTAAAGGGTGCGATCCAGCGCAGTATCCCGCCTCGAGATCACGCGGAGCTCAAACGCACGATCCTCAGTCACTCGCGCCGCATCCAGAAATCGCCTGATCGCGTTCGAAAATACTTCGAGCACGAACTCATTCGCTACGCTGCTTAAGTCAGTTGCAATCGCGCCGGGTCAATAACAATCCATGCTTGTTTTTGCGTATCAAACCGGACTCGGAATGGATACCACCCACGCTCTCTGACGGTGACCGAAACGTCCGTTGCTTGATCCCCTGCCGATGCAAATGCTTTTGCTTCGAACGTCTGTCCCTCGTATTCGATATAAATTGGAAATTGGCTCGTCTTTGTACGCATACAATTACCCCCCTCGGAACACAGGCGAGTTTAGCTTCGAAAGTCAGCATCCGGTGACGACCGCGGCGGGGTCACTCGGGTGGCGGGTAGCGCCGGAGCAGGTCGGGGTCGGCTTTGTACATCTCGACGAGCTCGGTAAGATTATCGACGCCGAAGCGTGTGAAGGCCGTTATCGCCTCGTCATCGGGGCCGAGGACGGTGAGACGACCGTCTTCCGGATCCATTTCGTTGCAGATCTCGTGTAACCAATCCTCGTTCTCGCCGAGCATTTTGGCGACACGGGCGATAGTGAAGACGTAGCTTATCCCGGCCATGATCAAGCTGCCTGACTGACCGGCTCCCTGAGCAGACGCCAATTCCAGGGCAGCAGTTCGTCGAGCTTTTGCACCGGATGCTCGGCGATGCGAGCCAGAATGTTGGCGAGCCAGGCTTGCGGATCGACGTCGTTCATCTTGGCTGTGACGATCAGGCTATACATGACCGAGGCTCGCTCGCCGCCGCGATCGGAACCGCAGAACAACCACGACTTCCGACCCAGAGCAATTCCGCGCACGCCGCGCTCGGCAGCGTTGTTGGACAGGCAGATACGGCCGTCGTCAAGGAAGCGCGTGAACACGGTCCAGCGCTTGAGCATGTAGTCCATGGCCTTGGCGACATCGTTGCCGCGCGACAGCTTGGCACGTTGCTCGCGCATCCAAGCCTCCAGATCGGCAATGAGCGGCGCGCTGAGTTCCTGGCGGACAGCCTTGCGCCGGTCGGCGCTCTGGCCGTTGATCGCCCGCTCGATCTCGAACAAAGCATCGATCCGGCGGACCACGTCCAGCGCCAGGGGCGAGATCACTGGCGGCTTCTTGCCCTGAGCCTTGCGACGCGCGTTCTCGGCCAAGTCCGCCATGACGAAGAACGGGCGACGGGCGTGGACCCAGCAGGCCGCTTCCAGGATCGGGCCAGGCGTGCGGCCCGGCTCGTAGAGCTTGCCGTAGCCGCTGTAGGCGTCGGCCTGGAATATCCCGGTGTAGTTGGCCAGGTGCGCCTGGGGATGCTCGCCGGCCCGATCGCGCGAGTAATAGAACACTGCCGCTGGCGGCGCCGGCCCGCCGAACGGCTTATCGTCGCGCACATAGACCCAGATTCGGCCGGTGTCGGTCTTACCCTTGGCCAGGACCGGCACCGTGGTGTCGTCCCCATGCAATCGCTCGGCGCTCAGGACGTAGGCCTCGAGGCGCTTGAACAATGGCGTCAACGCTGCCGTGCAACCGCCCACCTGGTCGGCCAAGGTCGACAGGCTGAGCGGCAGGCCTTCCTTGGCATAGCGCTCGGCCTGACGGTTGAGCGGCTGATGCTGGCCAAACTTCTCGAACAGGATCATCGCCAGCAGGCTTGGCCCTGCCCAGCCGCGAGCGATGACGTGGAACGGCGCCGGCGCCTGGCTGATCTTTTCGCAGTCGCGGCAGGTGAACTTCTCGCGGACGTGTTGGATCACCTTCCAGGATTTGGGGATGACCTCCAACGTCTCGGTGATGTCCTCTCCCAGCTTGGACAGTCGCCCACCGCCGCAGCAGGCGCAGGCCGTAGGTCCCGGCACGATCACCCGTTCGCGGGGCAGATGCTCGGGGAAGGGTTTTCGCGACGGCCGCTGGCGCGTGAACGACGCCACCTTCGTGGTCTTGGCCGCGGCCATTTCGGCGGCGAGCTCATCCTCGGTGGCCGTGGCCTCCAGTTCCGCCAGCTGCAACTCCAGCTGATCCAGAAGCCGCGCGGCGCGCTCCGAGCGTGGGCCATAGCGATCACGGTTGAGCTTCTCGATCTGCAGCTTCAGATGAGCAATCAGCGCTTGATCGTCGGAGCGTTGCGCGCGGGCCGAGGCAACCTCGGCGCGTGCCGCGACCAGCGTCGCCTTCAGCTCTTCGATGTCGTCTGGCAGCGTTTCAGAGCCGGCGTCCATGGCTCTGACAAAATCATAAAATCACTGATTTGAGGCGCCCCTTTCTGCACTTCAGGCCAACTTTTTTGCAGCCTATCCGGCGCTCTGCGGCCGCCAGGTATGTTGCGGGTTGCGCCAATCGATCGCCTCCAGCAGATAACTCATCTGAGCCGCGGTCAGCGCCACCGCACCGTCTACCGTCGTCGGCCAGACGAAGCGGCCACGGTCAAGTCGCTTGGCGTAGAGCGACAATCCGATTCCGTCGTGCCACACGGCCTTGATCAGGGAGCCGGCGCGCCCGCGGAACACGAAGACATCGCCAGCGAATGGATCGCGGCCCAGGCCTTCTTGCACGAGCAAAGCCAAACCCTGCATGCCTTTCCTCATGTCGGTATGGCCGGTGGCTATCCAAATCCGCACGCCTGTAGGGATCGGGATCATCGGCGCTCCAGAACCTCGAGCACCCGGGCCAGAGCGGTCGCATCGACCCCCGCGTCAACGATGACCCGACGGTCCCTCCCGACCATAATCACCATGCGGCCCCTCGCCGGTGCGGTGGGCATTGCGGACGCGGTCTCCGCAACCACCATCGCCGGCACGAAGCCCGTTCGTTGCCCTTCAGGGACGATCGGCTCTGGCCGGAAGGAGCGCCGCCAATTGATCAATAAGGACCGCGATATACCGTACCGCCGCGCGGTCGATGATATCGCCCGCGGCGTCTGCAAACTCTCAAGCACGATCCTGAACTTCTCATCCTTGGACCAGCGCCGCCGCTGACCCATCTCAACCACTTCGAGCCGTTCAATCTGAGCACTGCGCTTATCGCTGTCCATAAGGACAGTTGTCATCATCAACGCTCACCCTACAAGGCGGCCCTGACCGGAGGGAGACCTTGAACCTCATTCCGCAATAAGCCAACTAGTCCTAGGTTGTCGAACTAAGCTGATTGGCAGGCTTGCTCCTAAAGGCTAGCATTAGTCCCTCTTGCAATATTGAGATGCGGCGGGGGGCGTAAAATGTTTTTGCGTCTGTTGCGTGCGAGTGGTGGGCTTACAGCCCGGTATTGGCCCAGTGGCTTTGGGCTGGCATTCTCCTTCGCGGCTGTACTGATTGGACTTCTCAGCGGCTCGGCTATTGCGATTGGCCAGAGCCGGTTGGTGAGATGTCCCTCGGAAGCGTTTCCGCTCCCCGTGTGAGGGCGTTCTGACTTTTTCCAATGGCAGCCGCTACATTGGTGAATTCAACGAGGGCATGCCGAATGGACAAGGAAAGCTGATTTTCACGAATGGTGCTCAATACGAGGGAGAAGTCCAAGATGGCGTGCCGAGCGGGCGGGGAGCTTACCTTTATGGCAACGGAATGCATTACGCAGGACAATTTCTAAACGGGCTTCCAAACGGGAAGGGAACGCTGACCCTCCCGGATGGCAGCCAATTCACTGGCGAATTCAAGGATGGAAAATTGGTCCAGAAACGAGTTGAAGGAGATGCGGCTGCGATTCCGCACTAATGAAAAATATAATATAACGTCTTATTATGATCCTCGGCCATCTTTGCAATAGCTACTATGTCAGGGTTTTTCCGACCTAATCTCGACCCAAATCCCGCTATAAGAACGAGCCACTCGTGATAAGGAATGCAAACGTGGTTTTGACCATCCAGACACGTTGCTTCGTCCTAGCGGCTGCCATGACTGGGCTGGTCGTTCAGACAGGTTTTGCGCAGGTGCTGCCGGGTGATTCTCCAAAATCGGGCATTGGTGCTGCGGTAGCAAATTCCCCGCTCTAAGCCCATTTTCGGACTATCCAAAGGATCGGGAAATCCGGAGCCGGATTACCAGAATAGGCCAGCGTCAAGCTCTTCGAGCCGGAAACCACCAACTGATCCATGGACCGGCATGCGGCAAACTACGCCTTCATCTTCAAATGACAGGCACAGGCCCTATTAGCCGGGTCAGCCTTGCACCCCTAGACCAAAACCCGAGAAGAAAGGAAATTCGACCGTGCCGTTGTCCAGTCAGAATTGAAAAAGCTCCATCGGGTGGTGTTCTACTATTAGTGAAAAGCTTGTCTCGACCAGCCCCAAACCACAGACGTGGAAGGCCCCCTCTTAATAGAAAAGTGATTGCCAACAAGGGATTTGGAAAACGCATCGCAGGACGGGCAAAGAACTCATCAAATTTCGAACAATGTTGAAGGCAGAGAAAAAAAGGGGCGTGCCGGTTGCCGAATTGGCGAAGAAGCATGGGATTTCACTAGCTTACATCTATCAAATTCGTTGATCTTGTCTTGGTACCCGCTTGAGGCGATGAGCTATGCGAAGAGTCAAAATCTTGATCGGGTTGGTGATTATTTTAAGCGCCGTTTCGTATGGCCTAGCGCAGTTTATGGCGTCCAAGGGTATCTATAGCGTGGAAGACTCCCGCATCACGGCGCAGGAGAAGATCGAAAACCAAGGCTTGGCCACAAAGCCGACCAGCCGCTAATGCCCTACCCTGATTATTCCAGATGACCCCGGGCGGGTGACCATCAGCCTATGTCTCTGAACTAGTTTTAGAACGCTCCGAAACCGTTCCTGCACTGGTCTAGGCTTCTTCGGAGCAGCGTTTCGTTTTAATGCAGGATGATGCGTCCCATACAACGATTCACGTATTCCCGCCGTTTTATAAACCTGACGCCGGGATGTTGTTTTCGGGCTTGTGCTTTGCAGGTGGCCTCGTGTTGAGCGAGAGCCTGCTCCCTTTTCGACTTTGCAGCCTGACTTGGTTCCGAAAAAAATAGAATTGCCGCCAATACGGCCAGAATGGTTCTCACGCTGACAATTCTCCATTTTTATGAACGTGCGAGCATCGAGCAGGTTCGTCACGTGGTTTGGAGGTGCGATGATTTCCGGGTACCCACCACGAATGCAACTCCGGTCAACTCTGCGAAGTTGGCCCTGCAGGCGCTCTTTGCTTTAGGAATCCATCCTTGATGGCCTGTCTAATCCCATCCTCGATAAGGGTCTTCGCGGCGTCAGGCACGGAAGTCCCATGGGTTCCGAGTTTGGACAACTGGTCCAAATAATCCCACGTAGCCACAGCAAGAGTTATCGGTCGGCGATCAGTTTCGGCCATCAATAAACATAGCACACCCCGAGCCTCGTAGAATCACTTTCGACTCGAAAAAGAGTTGAAACCGTTCACCATTCATTAATGGGCTGGTGGCAACATCCCGAGCAAGAAAAAAGGGCGGCCCGATAAGGCCGCCCCAAGTAGAGGTTGCGAAAATGCTGCCCCTTCTGATGGGGGCTGGGCGAAGCAACTGCGCCAACAGTGTGCTTTGCTGCCGACAATTCATTGCCGAAAAGTCTTAACGAATCGTTAGGACGGTTGCGGTGCCGCCGCCAGCGCATAGCCGCCTTTACTGCTCCCTCACCGAATGTTCGTGCGAAGTCATCGACGTGGTCGCTTGGCCGGCAGCGCAAAAAGTGGTTTTCAGAGCTTCAGAAGTTTTGCAACCGAAGCGCAACCTAAACCCATACATTTGCCCCTTCTGGGAAGCGGGCGAGCCTAGCTCGCAGCCATTCGCACGGGCACTTTGCCAAAATTAGCTGATTGGCAGGCTTATTTCTGAAGGCTAGCATTAGTCCCTCTTGCGATATTGAGCCGGGGGGGAAAATGTTTTTGCACTTGCGAGCGAGGGGGGCGCATGCAGGGCGGTTCTGGCCCGGTGATTTAACGGTGATATTGGCCCTTTTGATGCTTTCGCTTGCCGATAAGGCTACTAAGGCCCAAGAGACGCAGCCGGTCAAAGTCCCTGTAAAATTGACCTGTGGTTCGCACTCTTCCGATCCCAATCAACTCAAATCATTTCAAGCCGATTTGCAGTTTTCGGTAGTCGATAGTCTTTGGTATTTGGACCGAAAGACAGAAAATGGGATCGAGGAAAAATTTCGCGGCATACGCTCACCCATGGGTGCAATGCTGATCGCGGGTCAAGGCAAGTCGGTGGGTGGACAGACATGGACCTACGAGTTCTCAGGTCAAAGAAACCCGAGGGGCGTGACGGTTCTCCAAGGCAGCCTTGAATCTGAAACGCCGCGAGGCCGAAGGTCCTGTTCTTTTGCAATCCAAGGGTGATTGCCATTGAGGTCATGGCTGGCGCGTGAAACCCAATCCAATTGGAGAGGGCAGGCCCCAATGCTGGTAAGAGGGAAAATCTTCAACTCCCGGCCACTCAGACCCGTATGCACGAGTTTCTTCGCAATACGGCTCAAGCGGTGAAGTGCCCTGTGGCACGTTCTGGGCTCAGGACGTGCGCACCAACGACCTGCGGCACACATTTGCGTCGACGCCCCCCGTCAGGGACTGACGATGATCGGCCAATGGTACACTTGGGGCGATAATCATGTGCAGGCCTTTAAGCCGCTTTGATATTGGGGACGGACTTCTAAGAGGCGCCGGCACAGGTCTAGCGGGCTATGTTTATTGGCCATGCACTGGGTCGGGCACTTCTGGTTCATGGCCGCATGAGAAACGGAGCGTGGGTACGACACTCATCCATTTTCAATTGGGAATGTCGTAACGGGGGACCATGATAAATTATATCACGAATACGCGCACAGCGGAGGAAATAGGCCCTCACTTAACTCATCAGGAAAGCCCGCGCGTGTGATTGAGCACGAGTATGCGCAATTACGGCCAGCCACGACGCCGGCGCGATGGGATACTCCGCAGTCGAAGACGCGATGTACGCTAAGCCGAGACGAGGCTGGAGGCTGCACTTCGGCATCGCGAAATACCGATGGCGATATCGCGTCTGCAATCTGCGTGTAGTGCCCCGATTTTCAAAAGCGCGATGACGGTCGGTTTGCACAGATCGCTTTTTACATTTCGCCTAACCTATTGATCGATATAGATGCCAAAAATCACAGTTTTACAATCCAATTGATTTTCTTGAAATACATCCAGCTTCCCAAGCTTCATACAGGGGTTCGATTCCCCTCGCCCGCTCCAATCTCGCCGCGTATGCCGAGCCGCAGGGTGGGCTGAGCGGAAGCGAAGCCCACGGCGGCGAGTCCAATTCCGATCGGTGATTTCCATCGCCATGGCGCGTCGAAGACGCGCGTCAACGCGCTGGCGGCGCGGCCCACCCTGTACCACTCCCGTCGTTCGGAATTGGTCTCGAAGTAGACTGACCGGACGGGCCGATCTGCCGGGAGCCACCATGGCCCACCCCGTGCCGCGAGCACCAACGTAGGACACGTGCCCCGGCGGACGGCCGCGACGCAGGTCCGGTAGGAAGTTTGCGCCCTGAGCGCCAGTACAGGGATTGAACAGCGTTGCGGCGGCCCGAGCACACAGGAGGTGAGTGCATGGGTGATGTTCGTTGGTTTGTCGGGATCGACTGGGCGAGCACGCAGCATCGCATCTGCTTACTCGATGCCGATGGGCGGCACGTGGCCGAGCGCGATGTGACGCATGATGGCACCGGCCTGGCGGAGCTCTGCGCCTGGCTGGTTGAGCGGAGCAAAGCGGAGCCAGCGGAGATCGCGGTCGCGATCGAGACGCCGCATGGACCGGTGGTGGAAGTGCTTCTGGAGCGCAGCTTCCAGGTCTTCGCCACCAATCCGAAGCAACTCGATCGCTTCCGTGATCGGTTCAGTGTCGCGGGTGCCAAGGATGACAGCCGTGACGCCCGTGTCTTGGCCGACTCGCTGCGCACCGATGGTCGTGCCTTTCGTCAGCTGACGCTCGACGACCCGCTGGTGATCGAGCTGCGCGAGTGGTCGCGCATGCATGAGGAGCTCAGGCAGGAGCAGAATCGCCTCACCAATCGCGTGCGCGATCAGCTATGGCGCTATTATCCGCAAGCATTGGAGCTCGGTGGTAGGGACCTTGCTGCGAATTGGTTCCTCGAGCTGTGGAAACTGCTCCCCACCCCGGCAAAAGCCGCGCGCGCGACCGAGAAGTCGATCGCTCGCATCCTCAAGGCGCATCGCATTCGTCGTCTGCAGGCGGCTGATGTGCTGCGCATCCTGTGCCAGCCGCCGCTGTCGGTCGCGCCTGGCACCACGGAAGCCGCCAGCGCCCATATCGGTTCGTTGGTGGAGCGCATCCGCTTGGTCAATCAACAGATCAAGGAGGCCGAACGACGGCAGGACGAGCTCTGCGCCGCAATCGAGGAGACCACACCGGGGCAGATTTGCGGGCAGCGCGACGTCGAGATCCTGCGATCCATGCCAGGGCTCGGAAGGATCATCATCGCCGCGCTGCTCGCCGAGGCCTGCGAGCCTCTGCGGCTACGAGATTACCACGCCTTGCGTGTCTTGTCGGGGCAGGCTCCGGTGACGCGCCGCAGCGGTAAGACCTGCATCGTGCTGAGGCGACACGCCTGCAACAACCGGCTGCGCAACGTCCTCTATCAATGGGCCCGCGTCGCCATGCAGCATGACCCGATCAGCAAACGTCGTTATGCCGAACTGCGAGCTCGCGGTCACAGCCACGGCCGCACATTGCGCAGCCTCGGCGATCGCTTGCTCTATCTCCTCTGCACGTTGCTGGAGCGCCAAACACCGTTCGATCCGAACTACCAGAACCCACAACGGGCGGTCGCCTAAATCCCATCCCTTTGTTCGACCATAGGCGACATCCCTTCGTCCCGACCTGCCGATCGGCAGAGCGCCACGCGCAGCCGCCGTCCAGGATGCCGCTTGCGGCACCGGCCAAGCCGGCGCGAAGCGTCCTGGACGGTGGCGAGCATGGCGCTACCATAGCCGGCACGGGGACCACAGAAGCCGCGGGGTTACCGCCCCGCAAATCGTGCTTGATCAATGGTAGGAAGTCCTACGCTTGCTGCTCCGCGTACGGACGCGTCGACGCCACTTTGTTCCACTCGCCCGCACAAATATCGCACTGGCCAATCACGGCGCCGGGACGGTATTTTGCCGGCATGGGGGGAGCGATCCCAGGGAGAGCTCCCATGAAAGCAAAGTCCCTTCTGCTTGCGACCGCACTGTTGTGCTTCGGCGCGGTCCCGGTCTCCGCGCAGTCGACCTCGTCCCCGGCGCCTGGTGCGAGCGACAATCCCCTCATCTCCGCCTCGACGCATTGCCGGGATTCGAACGGGCAGCCGCGGCTCAAGGTTGCGTCCAATCCGTCGAGTGCGGGTTCCGCTTCATCGGCCTCGCCTTCGAGCTCACCTTCGAGCCCGCCCAGCGCAAGCGGTTCGACGGGTGGCAGCGCCTCTTCCAGCACGACGGGGAGCGCGTCGACCGGGGCGCCGCCTTCGAGCAACACGGCGGAGCTTCCGAACTGCTGAGCAGGCCGGAGCTTTGCTGGCGCCACAGGCGTTGATTTGCGTTAACCAAAAAGGCGGGAACGTTTGATTCCGCCGGATGTTGAGCCGGCACTATTTGCCGGAGGCTCGAATGTCGATGCACGTCCTGCTGCTTGCGCCTTACTTCGCGATTGTGCTCGCCGTGGCGGTTGCCGCCGTCTGCTATTCGAATCGGACGCCGCCGCCGCGTCGGGGCTTTACGCTCTGATCGTCGCCACCCTCGTGCGTCGGAATTCAATGACTCCCGCTGACCGGCGGGCGGCTCCCGCGTGCCGGCTGGCGCAACCGACGCGGCGCTCGACGGCAAAACCGTCGACTGGATGGAGAAGGTCACCGACGCCCAATACGGGATCTGAATTCTGCAACAGGCCGCGATCCGGTGGTCGATCGGCCGGCCCGGCGGCTTGCTGAAGCCTGGACTTCATTTTCTGGTTTCGGGTTCCTGCCGCCAATTCATGGTCTGCCGTGCAGTCGCAAGCAAGGAATACCTCCGCAGGCACATCGCGATCGGCGCCAGGGAACTGAACCTGGCTTCACGCAAGCGCGACCAATCGAAGACGGCCAAGGGGTGGCGGGCTCTTTGAATGGAGTCGCACGATGGCCTCTCAAACGAACCAACGGCTGACTGCGTTTTCGAAGCCGACGAGCCCAGTTCGCGAACATCGCTTCATTCCGGACACTGTATTGCCGGGCGCGGATCCGTTCGCCGCTCAATTCCCGACGGCCGATTTGGACAATGCGGTTGCGCCGGCGGTTGGCGACGCACTTGAGCGCGGCAGCGCTCCGGGCGATGGCCTCGCCGGGCTTGAGCTCCCGGGCGAAACGGCGGCCGGCGATGCGCGGCAAACGCCGCCGGGCGCGCTCGATCCCCCGCCGGTTTCGGCCGGCCTGACAACGTCCAGGCCGGTGCCGGTCGGGAGCGCCGACGCGCCGGGCGCGCAGGATGTTGCAAGCGAAACGGTCGCCCCACAGGCCGTGAGCGCGGCGAGCGCGGCGATTGCTCCCGCATCTGCCGGCGGCGACACGCTTGCAGTGATGCCGGCGACCGGCGCCATCGTCGCCGGCGGGGCGCAGCCTCTCGACTCGTCCGGCGTCTTCGCGTCACCGCCTGCTCCATTCGCCTTTGTGCCCATGCATTCGATCGGCGAAGACAACCTCGAAGAGCTGATCGACCATCTCAATCGTAACGGCGAGCAGTGGGAGCCGGGCGCCGTGGTGCATGTCGCCTTTCCGCAAAGCCTCGGCGCGATTCCGGACTATTTCCGCGACATGGACGGTCTCGCCAACGAGTGGAGTGCCGCGATTGGCGGGCTGACCTTCTTCTCCGGGGATGAGCAAGACCTGGTGATGCAGGCGCTCGGGCTCTGGGCCGATGTCGCCAACATCCACTTCGCGATCGCGGAGCCCGGCGACGACGTCGAGATCTATTTCTACGCCCTGGAATACGGGGCCGACTTCGGCGGATATTCGACGGGCGTCGACGAAGCGCACGGCAGCCACATCGTGCTCGCCAACTGGGCGAAGGCCGACCTCACGCCCGGCGCCTTCGGTTTCCGCGCGATCATCCATGAAGGCGGCCATTCGATCGGACTCGATCATCCGAGCCCGTACGATGTCGGCGACGCCAGCGACAACGAGCAGGAATACCAGCCCGTCACGGAGTACATCGAGGACACGTTGATGTACTCGATCATGTCCTACAACCTCGCCTTCCTGACCGGCTACGACGCCAACGGCACCGACGGCCAGGTGATGACGCCGCGCACGCACGACATCTACGTCATGCAGCAGCTCTACGGCGTGAACTGGGACGCGCGCGACGGCAACAGCACCTACGGCTACAACGCCACGGGCGTCGGCGGGCTGTACGATTTCACCAACTACGGCGGGGCAAATGAACACGACCTCGCGCAGCTCACCATCTGGGACGGCGGCGGCGTCGACTGGCTCGACCTCTCCGGCGACAATTCCGGCGTGACGCTCGACCTGCGCCCCGGTGCGTTCTCCAGCACGCACGGCATGACATACAACCTGTCGCTGGCCTACGTGCCGGACTTCGCGCCGGACGAATTCGCCGGTTATATCGAGAACGCGGCGGGCGGCGGCGGCAACGACTCGATCACCGGCAACGACCGCGACAACGTGCTGCACGGCAACGGCGGCCACGACACGCTCGTGGGGCTCGGTGGCGCCGACGTGTTGCACGGCGACGGCGGCAACGACCGCCTCGAGGGCGGCTTCGGCATCGACACGTTCTACGGCGGCGACGGCGTCGACACCATCGACTACACCTACAGCAGCGGCGACTGGACGGTCGATCTGGCGTTTTATCTCGACGATCCCGACGACATCGGCGTGCAGGGCCGCGCCGATGCGGGCGGCGCCACCGAGGAGATCTTCGACGTCGAGAACGTCACCATGGGCTCCGGCGACGACCACGTCACCGGCTCGGACTTCGGCAACGACCTGTCGGGCAACGGCGGCGACGACACGCTGATCGGGCGCGCCGGCGACGACTACCTCTATGGCGGCGACGGCGACGACACGCTCGAGGGTGACGACGGCTACGACCGGCTCTATGGCGAAGCCGGCAACGACACCCTGATCGGCGAAGACTTCCGCGACTATCTCTACGGCGGCATCGGCAACGACGACATCGATGGCGGAAACGGCGCCGATCTGCTCTACGGCCAGGACGGCCACGACGATATCGAGGGCGGAAACGACAATGACGACATCTGGGGCGGGGATGGCAACGACGACATCCACGGCGGCGACGGCTACGACGAGATCTTCGGCGGCGACGGCAACGACGACCTGTCCGGAGACGGCACCGACGACTCGATTTCGGGCGGCGACGGCAACGACACGATCGACGGCGGTGAAGGCGGCGACGTGATCGCCGGCGGCGCCGGCGACGATCTCGTCTCCGGCGGCGTGGGCATAGACCACATGGACGGCGGCGACGGCAACGACACCGTCGACTATCGATACAGCGGCGCCGACTGGACCCTCAGCCTGACGTTCGAGACCGCCAGTGCCGGCGGCGACGTGGAGTCGATCCTCGACTTCGAGGGTGCGCGCATGGGCTCGGGCGACGACCGCGTGCGCGGCACCGGCGTCGCCAACAACCTGTATGGCGGCGGCGGTGACGACGAACTCACCGGCCTCGGCGGCGCCGACTGGCTCGACGGCCAGGGTGGCGACGACCTGCTCAACGGCGGCACCGGCGACGACTTCCTGATCGGCGGGTCCGGCAACGACACCGCGAGCTATCACGACGAGTTCTCGGGCGTGCTGGTCGATCTCGGCTTCGTCGGCGTGCAGAACACGGTGGGCGGCGGCAACGACCTGCTGCAGAGCATCGAGAACCTGGTCGGCTCGACCCACGACGACTGGCTGATCGGCAATGCCGTCGACAACCAGCTCCATGGCGGGCTCGGCGCCGATCAGATGTTCGGCGGCGCAGGCGCCGACATCCTTCTGGGCGAGAACGGCAACGACAACCTGTTCGGCGGCGCCGGCAATGACGTCCTGAGCGGCGGCAACGGCATCGACTGGGCGTCCTACCTGTTCGAGGACGCCGGCGTCTGGATCAACCTGACGACGCAGAATTCGCAAAACACGTTCGGCTCGGGCTACGACACGCTGATCAGCATCGAGAACGTCGCCGGCACCGGTTTCGGCGACATCCTGGTCGGCAACGGAAGCGCCAACCGCCTGGAAGGCTATGGCGGCGCCGATCTGATCACCGGTGCGGCGGGCAACGACGTCCTGTTCGGCCATGCCGGCGACGACTCGCTCAACGGCGGCGTCGGCAACGACGTGCTCGAAGGCGGCGACGGCTCCGACTGGGCGCTTTTCAACACCGGTCTCTCCGCGGGTGTGGTCGTCGACCTGAACGTCGAGACGCAGAACACCGGCGCAGGCATCGATACGCTCCGCGACATCGAGAATGTTCACGCCACCCACTACGGCGACTCTCTCACCGGCAACGGTGTCGCAAACGAGCTGCGCGGCGAGGGCGGCAACGACTGGATGTGGGGAAACGGCGGCAACGACACCGTCAATGGCGGCTCGGGCGACGACGCGATCGCCGGCGGCGCCGGCATGGACGAGATGATCGGCGGCAGCGGCGACGATCACATGTGGGGCGGCACGAACAGGGATACGTTCGTGTTCGCGACCGGCTGGGGCAATGACTGGATCTGGGACTACCAGGCCGGATACGACAAGATCGACCTCACCGCGGTGGGTTCGCTGGACAACCTCATCGAGCTCGACATCGAGGACACGGCGGACGGCGTCAGCATCAGCTATGGCGCACAGTCGATCCTGCTGGTCGGGATTCAAAGCGACGCCCTGCAGGATTCGGACTTTGTGATCTGACGATCGAACGAGAGCGGATCCGTCCAACGCGCATGTTTGTTGCCATATGGGCCGGGCGCGTGGGGCGCAATAGTCCTGCTGCGGGGCCACACGACGGAGATTGCGGCCACCCTTCGTTCGCACGCTCGAAAGCGATCCATTTGCTGACCGCGGAGTTCGTAACGGGTAAGGTCCATCGCCTTCCGTCGGCGGTTTGGTCGTTGCGCGGAAGTCCGCAAGACAGGCGTCCCCGAGGCGCCGGTCCTGCTGCACAGTGTCGGTCATGTCATGCGCACGGATGCATCCCACGCACCTTCCGTCGAGGCGTCCCTTGCCGAAGCCGAGCGCAAGGGGTTCAGGCTTGCCGTGATCGGCCGGACCTGTGCGCTCGTTCCGATCGCCCTCTTCTACCTCGTGATCTACGGTTATCCGAACAACATCTATGTCGCCGCACTGATCCTGGCGGCCGCTGCGGCTGGTCTGACGCCACTGGCTTTCGTCGGCAGCCGGTATGAGCGTATGGGCCGCTACGCCTTCTTCGCTTTCGACATCGCAGCTCTGAGCGCGTTGCTTGCATTTGCGCCCATTACCAGCGGCGGCGACGTACCTCAGAACCTGGTCTTTCTCACCAGCCGCGGCGACTACTACTTCATCGTCGTGGCGATCTCCATCCTGGCACTATCGCCGGCTCTCGTCCTCTGGACCGGCCTTTGCGCCGTGGTCGGTCTCGCCGGTGCCACGGCTTGGATCATGGCCGGGATGGAGCGCATTGTCTCTGGAGGTCTGCCGCCCTCACCGTCACGCGAAGCCTTCCTTTCGCTCGTTCTCGATCCTGACTACCTGTCCGTCTCGGTTCGCGTCAGCGAGGGCGTGAAGATCGCGCTGGTGACGGCGATCGCGGCGCTGGCGGTGCACCGGGCCCGCGCGGTCGTGCGTTCGCACTCCATGGCCGAGATCGAGCGCAGCCGCGTCCAGCAGCTGTTCGGCCGCTACGTGCCCGCCCAGGTCGTCGATCAGCTCATCGGGTCCGGGGAGCTGATGCCGCAGACCCGCAACGCGAGCCTGATCTTTGCCGATATCGAGGGATTCACGCGTCTGTCGGAATCGCTCGCGCCTGCGCAGGTCATCGAGCTGCTGAACAGCTTTTTCAGCGCGGCGACCGGCATCGTCGACCGCAACGGCGGCGTGGTCGTCAATTACATCGGCGACGCCCTGATCGCCGCCTTCAACGCGCCGCTTCCCGTCGAGGACTATCCCGCCCGTGCCGTGAACACCGCCCGCGACCTGCTGTCCCTCGTTGCGACGCGCGATTTCGAGGGCCACCGGCTTCGGCTGCGCATCGGCATCGCCACGGGAGCCGTTGCAGCCGGCACCGTGGGCGGTGCGGAGCGGCAGACCTACACGCTCTATGGCGACACCGTGAACCTGGCGCAGCGGCTGGAGCAGATGAACAAGGAGTTCAAGACGAGCTGCCTGATCTGCGGGACCACGATGCAGGCGATGGGGACGGGTTCTGCGGATGCCGTTGCCGTCGGGACCTTTCAGGTCCGGGGACGTGATCGCGCCGTGGAAGTGTTTTCCCTGGCCGGGACGTTCCAGGAAGCCAGCTAGCAGCGCATGCGCGGTCTCCGCCATGTCGGGAGATCTGCGGCGCGGGCGGTGCGCCTTGATCGCGCTGGACGTCCCGGCCGTCGCGGGCCTCCTGCTGCGGCCTCTGCGGCGACGGAACTCAGCGCAAAAAGCACAAATATTCTCATAAGTTCGGAACGTAACATTTGTGCCGGGGGTTCAGGTCATTGAGCCTTAGGATTGGGCGGAATACCCGCCCCCGCCGTGAATGCGGATGTGCTGCCACTGGCTCACCGGCTCAAACGATCAACGGCAGAGGGTCTGTATGTCGCGGGCAGCGGATTGCCGCGAGGAGGCACGACTTTGTCGTCGTCGATCCGAGCAGGCCATCATCGGAAAAGAACAAACGCGCGGGAGTGACGCCCATGCACATCACCAACGAGGTTTCTCGCAAGCACCGCGGGCTTCGACGCGCCGTCGCGAAGCAGGTCAGGCGATACCACGACGACCTTGTCTCGTCCCTGAGCATCGACAACGAGAAGTTCGTGCAGCAAACATTCGCCAGGGCCCGGTCGCGACAGGAGCGCCAGCGGGGCGGCAACGGGGGTAATCTGTAGCTTGACCGCGGCAGGCTCTATGCAATTCCTGCGCGACGCCAACGTTGCGGTTGTTGCCGCGGCTGACTGCGCTGTCTGTTCGGCTGTAGCTTTCCCGCCACCACCACGCGGTGGCCCCTGCCGCCGCACTCCCGGCATTCCAGTCCGGCCTGAATGCCGGTGCCGTGGCAGTGTTCGCAGGGAACTGGCAGCTTTTCGTCCATAGGTCTGGGATCATCCCTGGATGGCTGTCTCGCCGGACAAGGGAAGCCCGGCGCGCGGAGGCGCACCGAGCCCCTCCTTGGGGGAGGTGAGCCAAGTTAGAGCTTCACCCCTGCCGGTGGAGAAACCAGCACCGCAACATTCGCGTTCCAACAAATCGTTGCTGCGCTGCGTGCTCGATGTCGTCGCGCCACAATCAAAGTGAGACACTACCCACGATCTGTCCCAAAGCCGCCAGGTGAACCACATGAAAAGGAAGCATGGTCATCGCTTGCTGGCTTGCCGCGCGCTGCATGCAGACGAGCCATCGCTGCTTTGCGTGTGCGTGCCGCCCTGCAATCAAAGCAGGTGGCAGTCCGATGCACGCTGGTTGCCGCGCGTCTCTCGAGCTTCCCGCAATATTGGCACGGCAGAAGGATGTCCTTGCGTACGGTCATCACGCGGTCCTCCTGAACCGCTATGAGACGTACTCCCGATCCCGACCGCAAGGTGGTGGTTTCAATTATCCCCGATACGCTTCTGTCTGATCACCGCCGTGGCGGGCTCTCCGCGTCGTGCTGCAGGTGGTAGTCGCGGCTCAGGGCTTTCGCGATCTCGTTCATCGCGCGCGCACATTCGTACATGATGTGCATGCCCATCTTGGTCTCGGCTCGCGCTGTCCATGCGCCGTGATCGCCGGCCGGGGTCACCACCACGCGATAGAGTGCTGCGCAGGAGGGATGATCTCTCAAACCCTCCATGAGCATGGCCTCCAGCTCAGTCGCCGTCTTGCTGGTGGTCATGCCGTTCCCCCCTGGCCGCTGGTGGGCCGGACCACCTGGCCGGCGAGAAGACACACGGTGCATTCCTGATGCTGCGGTCCGGTGAGGCTGTCATGCATACCCGGATGGTCGCAGCCCCGGCGCCGCCTGGGCGTCGGATATTCAGTGCGCGCTGATGTGATCGAGCAGGCGGTGGAGAAGACCACGGGCGGGGATTTCTTCAACCGGCTTTGGCGGCTTTTCGACGACGGCTCTTCGGTCGGCTTGATCGGCCAAACGCAGATAGCCCAGGCAGAGCCTTGCGTATTCCGCCTTGCCGCTGGGGCTTCTGTCGGCTCGCGCACGGGCAGCCATATCCGCTGCTTTGGCCCGGTACAAATTGCCTGCGGTCATTGTGGCATACCTCCCCGTCCGTCCCGTACGCTCGGTCGAGAAAACGTCGAAACTGAGATCGTCAGTGATGGCGCGCTTGCGGATTTACCGGGGTACCTCGGTGGCCGCCGGCGAGCCTGCGTCTGAGCGATCGCGGCTGCGAAACCACGCCACAAAGGCGGGATGCGGCAGCGGCCGCGGTGGCGGGCGCGATCCATGACGCGACCGGTGTCCGCGTGCGCGACGATCCGATCACGCTCGAAAAGTTCCTCGACCGGTCGCATCCGCGCAACGGCGGCCGGGCCGGCCATGCGGGCCGGACGCTGACGTTGCGGCTGCTGCAGCTCGTGCATTTAGCCAGGGCTTGATCCAGCTTGATTGAAACATGAGCAGCGACGGCGGTGAGCTCCCTCTCCCGTGGGGAGAGGGTCGGGGTGAGGGCGTAAGGTCTGGTCGACCGGGTAGTCCTCGACAGTTTAGACCGGGATGATTCCCGACAGTTTCTTGCAATCTGCATCGGAGGGAGGACCCACCGATGCCGTTCGAGGAGACCTGTCGGATGGAGCAGCGCATCCGGATGCTGTCGGAATACGAAACGGGGAACTGGAGAGTATCGGAGCTTTGCCGACGCTATGGGATTTGCCGGGATACGTTCTACGAATGGCGCAGCCGGAAGGCGTCCGGCGATCCGGAATGGTTCAAGGACCGCTCGCATGCGCCGCTGCATTGTTCGCAGACGACTGCCGGAGCGATCGCCGAGAAGGTGATCGCGGCGAGGCAACGTTTTCCCTATCTGGGCCCCCGCAAGCTGCTTGCGGTGCTCGAGCGCGAAGCGCCGGAGATGGCTTGGCCTGCGGCCTCGACCATAGGAGAGCTTCTCAAGCAAGCCGGTTTGGTGGCTCCCATCAAGCGTCGCCGCCGACCGCTTGATCAGCAGCGGCCATGCACGCCTGCAACGTCCGTCAACGACGAATGGGCTGCCGACTTTAAAGGCTGGTTCCGAACTCGTGACCACCAGCGGATTGATCCCCTGACGGTCACAGACAGCCACAGTCGGTTTCTGATCGAAGTGCGGATTACCGCTCCCACAATAGAGGGCGTCCGCCCATATTTTACAAAGGCCTTTCGCGAGTACGGATTGCCGCTTGCGATCCGCTGCGACAATGGGTCGCCGTTCGGCTCGCGCGGGCCAGGAGGGCTGACCAAGCTGTCGGCTTGGTGGCTCAAGCTCGGAATCGAACCGCACTTCATTCGTCCGGCCTCGCCGCAAGAGAATGGCCGGCATGAGCGCATGCATCGTACGCTCAAGGCGCAGACCTCGCGGCCTGCGGCACACAATGCTTCCGAGCAGCAGCTCCGCTTCGATGCGTTCCGTCGCCACTACAACGAGGAGCGGCCGCACGAAGCGCTCGATCAACGCCGGCCGGCCGAGCTCTATACCGCTTCGCCGCGTGCCATGCCGGAAAGTCTTAAAGACCCTTGGTATGACGCCGATCACCAAGTCCGCCGTGTGCGCAGCAACGGCGAGATCATGTGGCAGGGCGAACTTCTCTTCGTCAGCGAAACGCTGATAGGCGAGCTCGTCGGTATTGCCGAGTTGGAGACCGGCGACCATGTCGTTCGTTTCTGCGACCTGGATATCGGTTTGATTGATCGCCGGGGTCGGTTCGTCCGGTTCGCTCCGCCACGCGAGGGGCCTCGCGAACCGGACCCCACAAAACTGTCGGGGATCATGCCGGTCTGAAGTGTCGGGGATCATCCCGGTTGAACCTCTCTCTCGATAGACCGTACCCCCTCACCCGCCGCGCTTCGCGCGTCGACCTCTCCCCATGGGAGAGGTGAACCGAGCAAGCGGCGCGAGTGATTCATTCTCGTTGGATCAGACTCTAAGTGGCTCGGCAGATGCACGCCGCTCGCTCGCACTGACGTGCGTCAGAATGAATGCGCGGATCGATCCGCGTCGTGGCCATTATCGCTAACAGGCGAAAGCGTCCCGTTAACCTAGCGCCCTTGCGGGTGCACATGCTTATTCGCATCGCTTCGTCATTTCGAAGCCGCCCGAAGTCCCGCTGAATCCTGAAACGGGTGGTTGCCGCATTTCTGGTTCGCCGCCCGGCCTTGTCTGCAATTCAGGGCAAATCGGCGGGGCGGCAAGGTGTTGGGGAAGCTTGTGAGCGTCATTCATTATTTTCCTGGTCGCGGGCCGGTCGTTCGTCCGGCAACTGTCGTCCTCGCGATATTCCTGTTGTTCCTGGTCCTGCTGCAGGTCGCCTTTGTCCTCGGTGCGCAAGACTGCATGCAGGGTGCCGATTCCACTCTGTGTGGTTTCGCCGAGGCGACCGTCAACAGGGCGGCGACGCCGGTCAATCTTTCCACGGCCGCACGATAATCCGGTTTTGGTGCTCGTAGCGCGGATCAGCGAAGCGCAATCCGCCAGCTTCGATGCGCCAGGATGGCTGGTTACGCCTTCCGCCTTCGCGCTCACGCGCTACGGCGGACTCCAAGCCCGGCGTAGCTCGCCACCAGCGCGTTCACGCGCGTCTTCGACGCGCTATGGCGAGCGAAGCCGGGTCGGCCAATTTTGCTGTGTCAGAAGAGCCGAAGCGCCGTCATTGTGCCCTCTCCTTGTGGGAGAGGGCTACACCAAACGTACAGCGGGCTGAGTTGGGTGAGGGGTTACGGTCTATCGATGAACCGTAACCCCTCACCCATGCGAATGTATTGCACAGTTCGTGGTGCCCTCTCCCGAAAGGAGAGGGCGCAGTAACGAGCGCCGGCGTTTTTTGACGCAGCAGGATCGTCCTCATCCTGAGGAGCGTCGCGAAGCGACGCGTCTCGAAGGAGGGCCGCACGACGAAGATTGCGGCCATCCTTCGAGACGGCCGGCTTCGCCGGCCTCCTCGGGATGAGGGGTGCGCAATTTTCCGACGCGGTAAGACCAACCCGCCCTGCGCGCCACGCGCCGTGCAGAGCTCATGAGGAACAACCAGGGACGGGAGCGGTTGGCACACGACAAGGATCCTCAAATGGAGGTCCAATCTTATGAAGGCCATTAAGATAATCACAACGACCGCGGCACTCGTCCTCGCGCTATCCGGCCACGCGTCCGCTCAAGGCAGTCTCGGCGACAGCGGCACGAGCGGTGCTGCCCGCGGGAGCGCAGTTCAGTCGGCTCCAAGCGCCGTCGAGTCCTCCAAAGGAGCTGTTGAGTCATCCCCCTCCAGCGGCAGCGGCTTTGGCTCCACGGGTTCGACCAGCTCATCCCTCACCACCCCGAACGGAAGCCCGGCCCGCAATTCGATAACGGGTGCCGTCCAGTCGACGACTGAGAACAGTGGAAGTAGAAACGCGACCACACCAAACAGCCGCTAGGAGCCTGTCTGAGTAGTGACTGGTCAAGTGGGGTCAAGTCATTCTTTGCGGGCCCATGAGCAAGAATTTTCGCCCCTGGAAGATCGATGAGGTCCTGCTTCTGCCGCCGAGCGTGCAGGACTATGTGCCGCGGGACCACCTGTCGCGGCTGATTGTGGCGCTGGTCCGGGAAGAGCTTGACCTTTCCGCGATTGCCGGCCGCTACACGAGCGGGCTGGGTCAGCCGCCGTTTGACCCGTGGATGATGACGGCGCTGCTTCTGCATGGCTATGCGAGCGGCATCTATTCGTCGCGGCGGATCGCCAAGGCGGCGGTGGAACGCGCGGACTTCATGATGCTCGTGGCGGGCGACCCTCCGGACTTCCGCACGATCTCGGAGTTCCGCAAGCGGCACCTTACGGCGCTGGCCGGGCTGTTCGTACAGGTGTTGAAGCTGGCCGAGAAGGCCGGGCTGGTGAAGCTCGGGCATGTTGCGCTCGATGGCACCAAGATCAAGGCGAACGCGTCCAAGCACAAAGCGATGAGCTATGAGCGCATGAAGAAGCGGGAAGTGGAGCTTGCGGCTGAGGTCGACCGCTGGCTCAAAGCCGCCGAGGCGGCCGATGCCGAGGAGGACAAGCTCTACGGCAGCAGGCGTGGCGACGAGATGCCGGATTGGGTGGCCGACAAGCAGAAGCGGCTGGCCAAGATCCGCGCGGCCAAGGCCGAACTGGAGGCGGAAGCCAAGGCCGCCGCTGCCGAGGAGATGCGTCGCCGGGCCGCGGCAGAGGAACGACGGATCGCCGAAGGCCGCAAGAAGAACGGCAAGACGCCCGCGCCGCCGAAACAGGAGCCCGACGGCAAGGCGCAGCGCAACTTCACCGATCCGGAAAGCCGTATCCTGAAGACCAAGGACGGTTATATCCAGGGCTACAACGCCCAGGCTGCGGTCGATGCCGAGGCCCAGATCATCGTCGCCCATGGCCTGACGCCGAGCATGAGCGATCAAGACCAATTCGTGCCGCTGCTGGATACGACCGAGGACAATCTCGACCGCAAGCCCAGGGAGGCTTCCGCCGATGCCGGCTACTGCAGCGAGGCGAACCTTGCCGCCTTGGCCGCGCGCGACATCCGCGGTTACATCGCGACCGGACGCGCCAAGCATCCCAGCGACGTCAAGCGAAAGATCACAGGGCCGCTCACCAAGGCCATGCGGGACAAGCTGAAGCGCGCGGGATGGCGCAGCAGGTACCGATTGCGAAAGCAAGTCGTGGAGCCGGTGTTCGGACAGATCAAGCAGGCAAGGGGGTTCAGACAGTTCCTGTTGCGCGGGATCGAGAAAGTGACGGCAGAATGGGCTTTGATCTGCACCGCCCACAATCTCACCAAGCTCGCAACAGCCGTATGAGCCGGCTAGCATTCATCGAGCAGCCTAGTCCCAGAACTATCTGGACGGGCTCCTAGCTGCCGCAGCGGCGCGTAGCAGGCGGGCCTGATCGTGTCGCAGGTGCTCGCGCTTACACGACGTCGGTGGTCTGCCTGCGGCTCTCAGCCCTTGTCATGATTGCGCAAGGCTGCTTACTTTCCGAGTCTCATCAAGCGCTTAGCTGAAAACGGTTATGGATCACGCAACGATCGGCGACGCATTGCCGGTGCTTGTGAAGTCGACTGGCTGGCTGTTTGGGTTGGCGTATGACCGCCCACGTCCAACCCGTTTCCGGCCTCCTGCATCTACTGCAGGAAGCCGGGGCGGGTGCGAGGATCAGTACCAGCGTCCGCGGCCATACCAGCCGCCGCCGCCAAGTAACAGGATTATCAGCAAAATGACGAGGAGAGTGGTGGTGTCCATAACCGAAGCTCCCGGTTTGAACCCCCTCCGTGACAACTGCTGAACCTGCACGCCGGTTCCCCATTACTGGGTAAGAGATCACAGCATGACCAACGAATACATCAACACACGCATATGGAGGCGCACCAACGCTTGCGCGCCATGTGCCTGGCTCACGAGCGGAAGACAGGGAAGAAGAAGTCCAACCCTGCGCTCATCGACGAATTATCCAGACCGCCGCGCCGGGCATGGCGCTACGTATCGTGAAGAGCCCCGACGTTCGCTACACGAACCTGTACGCGGAGGTTCATGAGCCGGATCAATCGCGCGGGTAGAGTCGCGCTTTGCGGGATGCTCTTTAGCCTTTCTGAGCGTTTCCGGCTATCACTGTTCGATACAAGTCGCACCCCTGCCGGTACCTGACGAAAGAGTGATCTGTGATCCCATGGTCCCTGCTCGACACGGCACCGGTGCCCGGCGGAAGTGGCGAACTTCGCCTCATGCGGCGTGGCAGCGAATTTTCGATCAAGTTGGGGCAAACCGAGTTGATGAACAGCCGCCTGAGCGGCTCCGAGAAGTCGCTCGCTACGATCGCCTGCGGGAAAATCCGCAACCGGAAATCGCCGGCGATACTGATCGGCGGACTGGGCATGGGCTTCACGCTTCGTGCCGCGCTTGCCTGTCTTGGCCCGGAAGCCAGGATCACTGTTGCCGAACTCGTCCCTGCCGTCTTGGCATGGGCCCGAGGTCCGATGACCGAAATCTTCGGCCAGAGCCTGACTGATCCGCGGGTCAGTCTCCGTCAAGCCGACGTAGGCCAGCTCATCAGATCCAGAAGTGCAATCTTCGACGCGATCCTGCTCGACGTGGACAACGGGCCAGAGGGGCTGACGCGAGAGTCGAACGACGCGCTGTATAGCATAAAGGGTTTGAGCGCGACGTACGCGGCGCTGCATCCCGGCGGCGTGCTTGCCGTTTGGTCATCTGGGCCGAACCGCAAGTTCAACTCCCGCCTTCATATAGCTGGCTTTGAAGTCGACGAGGTCAGGGTGCGAGCCGACGGATCCCATGGTGGCGCCTGGCACGTCATCTGGATCGCCACTCGAGCAAGGTCGCGGGCGTCGTAAAATTGCAGCGGTCTCTCGCCGCAACACGAGGTCCGGATATGAGCCGGACGTTGCCGTGGGATTGCTGGTTATATCAACGACCGCGTTCAACAAATCTGGCAGTCTGCTGAAAAACCCTCCGCGGTCATTCCGGGACACCGCGAAGCGGCGGACCCGGAATCCAGAAATGCAGGAAATTCCGATGTTCTGGATTCCGGGTTCGCGCCCATAGCGCGTCGAAGACGCGCGTAAACGCGCTGATGGGCGCGCCCCGGAATGACGGCCCGGAGTTTTTCAGCAGCCTGCTGGAGCACGAGTTGCTCGGTGGTCTGACCTGCCAGTTTTCTGTGTTGCGGCCTTACTCCTTTGACCAATGGGCATACTTCAGCTCATCGCAGCCGGAGGTAACGTGGTCCGCCCCTTCAGGCGCATAAGCGCGATAAAGTGGATCGTCTGTCGATTTGATTGATCAAGTGGTGCGGCGGTGCCCGGTTATCGTTTTTTGGTGAGGCACTGTCGCGCCAATTCGGAGGGGCTCTCGTCAAGCAGCTCCTGATGGTTTGTCCCGAGAGCGTTCAGGCGGTGTGTCGATCCAGGGAGGTGCGTCGTGGCGCAACTGAAAGGATTCGATCCGGCAATCAGCGGGCAACAGCCCGAGGACATCAACGGAAATCCGGTTCCGGTCGGTGTCTGGGGTGACTCCGACACGGGCGGCGGTGTGTTCGGCACGAGCGGGGCGTTGCCGCAAGGCTTAAGCATTCCGATCGACCCGCCGGCCGGTGTCGAGGGACATGGCGTGGACGGCCCGGGTGTGGTCGGCCGCAGCATCAACGACAGCGGCGTGGTCGGCGAAAGCCCCGATGCGCCGGGCATGCTGGCCCGCAGCATCAACGCGTCCGGCCTGCTCGGAGTGACCTTCAGCCCCGACGACGGCTCGCACGGCGTCTTCGGTTCCTCCGTGACCGGTGGCAACGGAGTGACCGGTTTCGTCGGCGGCGCCACCGGCACCATCGGCAGCAGCATTCGCGGTATCGGCGTGCGCGGCACGACGGGCACCGGAGCCGCCGGTGTCTTCGGCCAGACCTTCGGTGACGGCAGCGGCGGCAGTGCGGGCCCGGCGGTGCACGGCACCAGCGACGACGGGGTCGGCGTCCGTGGCGTCAGCGGATCCACCGACGCCACCCAAGGTCTCACCTTCGGCAACGGCTACGGCCACAACTCGCTGCATTTCTCCGCCCAGCCGGGCGGCGGGGTGCTGGGCGTCAGTGTGCTCGGCAGCGGCGTCGAAGGGCTCACCTTCGCCTCGTTTCGGACCAACCCCGACGTGGCCGCCGTGCGCGGCCAGAGCGCCAACGGGTTCGCGGGACTCTTCGTGGGCAGGGTCCGTGTCACCGGTTTCCTGCAGAAGGCCGGTGGCGGGTTCACCGTGGATCACCCGACGGATCCGAAGAACAAGACCCTGTCGCACTCGTTCGTCGAATCCCCGGAGATGCTGAACGTGTATAGCGGCACCGTGACCACCAGCCGCGACGGTGCGGCCCGCGTGCGGCTGCCGGCGTACTTCGAGGCGCTCAACCGCGATTTCCGCTATCAGCTGACCGTGATCGGCAAGTTCGCCCGCGCGATGGTGTCCGAGGAGATCAAGGGCAACGCGTTCGCCATCCGCACCGACCCCGGCAGGGTCAAGGTCTGCTGGCAGGTCACCGGGGTTCGCAAGGATGCCTGGGCCGAAGCAAACCGCATCCCCGTCGAGGAGACCAAGCCAAAGGCGGAACGCGGCCGATACTTGCACCCCGAGGTGTTCGGCAAGAGGGCCGGGGGCATCCACCCCGCACCGTCCACGCGAGTGCCCGGCGCGCTGCCGGAGGAGCTCCGCGGCCGGGCCGAGAAGACGCTGTCCGGCCTGGCCGGCGGCGGTGCGGCCGGCAAGGATCTGCGCGTGCTCCTCGGCCAGGCCAAGCGGTCGTTCGGTCAGCAGGCTGCGGCCGGGCGAACACGCCTGCACAAGGAGTGGCGTGCCGTGCAGGAAAGCCTGGAGGCGCTGCCGGCGGTGCGCCCGCCGGCGCGCAAGCGCAGGCGCTAGCTGAATGACGCCAGCCGACGGCGGTGACTGCGGCGTTGAAAGTTGTCGACCGGGACCTTGCTCGCTGTGGCGCACCTCGGTGCTCGCAGGGCGGATCAGCAAGCGCAATCCGCCAGCTTCGATACGCCATGATGGCGGGTTGCGCCTTCGGCTAATTCCACTGCGTCAGAAGAGCCGAAGCGCCTGTCATTGTGCCCTCTCCTTGTGGGAGAGGGCTACACCAAACGTACAGCGGGCTGAGTTGGGTGAGGGGTTACGGTCTATCGATGAACCGTAACCCCTCACCCATGCGAATGTATTGCACAGTTCGTGGTGCCCTCTCCCAAAAGGAGAGGGCGCAGTAACGAGCGCCAGCGTTTTTTGACGCAGCAGGACCGTTCTCATCCTGAGGAGCGTCGCGAAGCGACGCGTCTCGAAGGATGGCCGCATGACGGAGATTGCGGCCATCCTTCGAGACGGCCGGCTTCGCCGGCCTCCTCGGGATGAGGGGTGCGCAATTTTCCGACGCGGTAAGACCAACCCGCCCTGCGCGCCACGCGCCGTGCGGAGCTCATCAGGAACAACCAGGGACGGGAGTGGTTGGCACACGACAAGGATCCTCGAATGGAGGTCCAATCTCATGAAGTCCATTAGGATAATCACAACGACCGCGGCACTCGTCCTCGCGCTGTCCGGCCACGTGTTCGCGCAAGGCAGTCTCGGCGACAGCGGCACGAGCGGTGCTGCCCGTGGCAGCGCAGTCCAGTCGGCTCCAAGCGCCGTCGAGTCCTCCAAAGGAGCTGTTGAGTCATCCCCCTCCAGTGGCAGCGGCTTTGGCTCCACGGGTTCGACCAGCTCATCCCTCACCACCCCGAACGGAAGCCCGGCCCGCAATTCGACAACGGGTGGCGTCAAGTCGACGACTGAAAACAGTGGAAGTGGAAACTCCACCACACCGAACAGCCGCTAGATGCCGCAACAGCGCGTAGCTCGTAGGGCGGATTGAGCGAAGCGTGATCCGCCAACTTCGATGCGCCAAGATGGCGGGTTACGCCTTCGGCCAACCCGCCCTACGCGCTTTCGGAGCCCGACATAGGCTTGTCGCGGAATCGCCCGACGCCGAGAGTGGTTAACGCTTTCTTGGGCAACTCACCGCATGGTATGTTCAACTATGGCCGACAAATCAGCCATCGAATGGACCGACGCGACGTGGAATCCGGTGACGGGTTGCACCAAGATCAGTCCTGGGTGCGACCACTGCTACGCGGAGCGCTTCGGCGAGCGCTTTCGTGGCGTGACGGGCCATCCATTCGAGAACGGCTTCGATCTCACGCTGCGGCCCGAGCGCCTGGCGCAGCCGTTGCGCTGGCGCCAGCCGCGGATGATTTTCGTGAATTCGATGAGCGATCTCTTCCACAAGCACGTGCCCGAGGCGTTCATCGAGCGCGTCTTCGACACTATGGAGGCCGCGCACTGGCATATCTTTCAGATTCTCACCAAGCGCACTTCTATCATGCGCGACTTCCTGCGCGCCGTTATGGCAACGAACGGGGACCGGCGCATATGTGGTTCGGCGTGTCGGTCGAGGACGGCAGCAGGATGTCACGGGTCGGCCATCTTCAGCAAGCGCCGTCAGGTATCGCTTCCTTTCTATCGAGCCCTTGATCGGTGATCGGCTTGCTTCACCTTGACGGCATCCATTGGGTGATTGTCGGCGGCGAGAGCGGCCCGGGAGTCACGGCCGTATGAACGCACGATTGGGTGCGTTCGATACGCGACCAGTGCAAGGCCGCTGACGTGGCATTCTTCTTCAAGCAATGGGGAGGCTTGAGGCCGAAGACCGGGGGCAGCGAACTTGATGGCCGGGAGTGGAACGAGTTTCCCGACGCCTTTGCATTTTCCTGGCAGCAGAATAGAGACCGACACGCCATGGTCGCGCTGGCAGACTATGCAGGGCGCGAGCAGGCTTACGTTAAGCACACGTTTCTCGAACGTTACCTTGATCGCTGGTCTTCAAGACGGCGAGCGCCTTCAACCAGATCGTTTATGTCGATGGCTTTGCCGGGCCGTGGCAGAGCGCGAACGAGCGCTTCGAGGATACGACCTTTGGCATCGCCATGAGCGCGCTGCGGCGCGCCAAGGAGGCATGGAAGCGGCAGGGACGCGACGTGAAGATGACGGCGCTGCTGGTCGAGAAAAACCCGGCAGCTTATGCGCGGCTCGACAGCCATCAAGCCCAAATTTCCGGACATCAAGATCAAGACCTACAACAACGACTTTGTTGCTGTCGTGACGCAGATCCGCAGGACATACCCACCGATGCCTTCGCGTTCTTCCTGATCGACCCGAAGGGCTGGAAATTCCGCTGCCGCAGCTTCAGCCGTTGCTTGCGAGGCCGAAGTCGGAAGTGACCTTCAACTTCATGTTCGAATTCATCAACCGCGCAGCCAGCATGAGCGACCCGCTGTTGATCAAGGGGCTTGACGAGCTCATGCCGTACGGCAACTGGCGGCAGCGCCTAAAAGACGCCGAGTATGCGAAAGGAAGCACGCTTAATTCTGACGAGCGCAAGGAAATCTTGGTCGGTGCGTTTAGCGAGAGCCTGCGGCAACTTGGCGGCTATCAGTACGTTGCCGAGACTACAGTGTTGCGGCCCGTGCGCGATAGACCGCTGTACTGCCTGTTCTACGCCACACGGCACGAACGCGGCATCGAGGTATTCCGTGACTGCCAGATGAAGGCGTTGAATGCGCAATCGAAGACGCGCGCCACGGCGAAGGTTGCGCACGAGGCCAGCACGAGCGGTCAGGCGGAGTTTTTCGACACGCTGCACGACATGGGTCCGGATCAAATGGAAGCCTATCTCGCCAAAGAGCGCGAGAAGGCCAAGGCCTCGATCTTGGTGCTTGCACCGGAAGGACCGTCAACGATTCTGTACCGGATGTTGTGGCCGCTGGTGTTGTCGCAGCACTTGGTGCGGCTCAAGGACGTGAACGCGCTGTGTGGTGCGATGAAAAAGACCGGCGAGCTTGCTTCCCGACGTGGGAGGACCGTAAGCGCGTACCGGACGATAATTATCCGCTCCACCGACCCTTTACCCAGTCCATAGCGACGTACGCCGGACGGCCGCAGAGCCAACAAGGGTTAGCCCGCGATTAGAAATTTGATACGGTGGTGTCGATGATAAACGAGACCGATTTAGAAGACTGGCTGGAGCGGCTGGAAGAGGGACAGCCAGGCCTCGTCTCATTCTCCTTTCCCAACGCAAAACTTCACGACGAGTACCTTGCGTCGATTGACCAACGCAAGACTGACGAAGTTATTGACTTGCTTCGATATTTTCTGATGTCTTCCGGCTCCATCGGGGCGGATGAAAATCTCTTGCTGCATTTTCGGCGAAAGGGCGTCGAGCAGTCGGAGTTCTCTCGCCGCTTGTTCGTATTTGAGGGTTCCAAAATCGAGGGCTTTGAGGGCGCTCCACCACCTTGGGAGGGAATAACGTGGGTGTTGGATTTGCTGCCAGAAAACCCTCGCGATGCGATCCGCGTAAGTGACTTATACGTGGAAGCGCATATGCACATCATGCCGGATGGACGAATCCATGGCTCGTTCGATGCAATGGAACTTATCCGTGCAAAATATATAGAGCGTCCAAGGTCTGTCGATGAAGCAATGCACCGAGTTGCTGAATGAGCCACCAAGAACGCTGGAGCACCTAGTAGAGCGGCTGTATTCAGCGACGGGATACACGACGACTTTAACACCAAGACAGAAAGATGGCGGTTACGATGTGCTGGCGGTGAAGGAGGAAGTAGCAACAGGGCCATGATACACGTCGAATGCAAGGCCTGGAGCGGCAATGTTGGTGAACCAATCGTGAGAGGCTTACTGGGTGTTCTTACCGATAGCAAAGCTACCGGTGCTGTTTGTGTGACGACAGCCGATTTATCAGGCCCGGCTAAAGAACTTACGCGGCGAAACCCCAGGCTCAGCTACATTGCTGGTCCCGACCTGATAGTTTTGTTGAACGAATATCTAGGCCCGAATTGGTTTTTTCGAATTGAACGCTTGGTTGCCGATTTTCAAGCGGCAACAAAATCCACCGATTAATGGCTGCTGGCTGACTTGAGCCGGGACGACGTTGCCTCCTTTGCGCGGCTCGCATACGCCGCCCAAGCGTCCATTAGCTTGTGCCGCTTCTCCAAAGCATCACTGCGCCGGTATGCACGCGACGAGGCGCCGGCCCATCTGGCGAATTTACGATCACGCGCCGCCAGCAGAGTCCGGGCCATAGCTGAATTCCCGGTAGCCGCAACCACCAAAGCCGTAGGCTGGTAAGCAAGTCGAAGTGTCTGAGGCAACGCTATACAAATATTTGCCTCGCCCTGGTTCTGTTTCCAGTCACTAGCGGGCCGCCGGTATCGAAAGATTTTCTCCAGATGCGAAAGACGGACCGCTTCCGTCTGGAATGTTGCGGCCAAGCCGCTATGATACGCCTCGGCACAGGGGGGTGATCATGCGAACGGTACTTTTTCTTTCGATATCGGCGTTTGTACGTTCGCGTTTAGTTTGGACATAGCAATTGCTAGTCCCGAGAGCCCTCTCAATCCAACATACGAGGACTGCCGTCAGCTTAACAAAACCGGTGAGCGCTATGTTGTTTTGACAATAACCTCGCTCGCGGCAATGCTGGTGTTCGCGTTCACGCACAACGCTCGAACAGTTGAGTTTGTGAAGACTGGCGCAGGTGGTGGCGATTTTAGCCTCTTCACCAACCTTCACATTGGGCACGTGAGAAAAACACGCTCCCCTACTTCAGGAATTACCCAAGGCGGGGAAGTCAAACGACCTGCGATGTCGGGGGAATTTTGGTGTCCTGCTTTAAAAGCAGGACGAAGGGGCGATGGGGGGGCGAGGGGCGAGGACGGCTACGAGCTTCTGCAGTTCATCCCGTTCGTTCCTAATCTACGACCCATAGTGGGGCGCTCAACTCCACTCGATGCTCTTCTAGGTGTTGTGACCGAGCTTCAGTGGACCCAAATAGCCAGCACTTTTGACAAGAAAGTAGATAGTTTCGAGCAATTTCGGTGGCTCACAAGTCCGGAGCTTGCTCGTGCTGTTGAAGGGTTCTGGGAGCGGGCTGCTGCATCTCCTGCCCTACCTTGCGATCGATTATGCTCGCAGGTCATTAGCGTTCGCCATGAACAAGGCCCTATCGCATATTCACTTGAGTATTGCGAAATAACCTCTTCTGGCTATTTCTCCATGACAAAACCGCGCGCGAATGTGGACCCACATATAAATTGTACTCCGGTTCTAACCAAAGCACGTGCGACTGGCGCGGTGAGCTTCTTAGGGAAGACCCGCCCGGCACTAGGGTGCTACGAATGCGCGGATTTGCCATCTCGACCGCCAAATTTCGCATTTCGATGTACGAGCAGCTCGGCACCGAGGTCGAAGCGACTATTCGGAGGATCATGAGCCGATGGTCTTCAAGTCCGTTAAATCTTTCGATCGAAACTGAACGCATCAGCGCCTGAATTCTTTATCGTTCAAGGAACGCGTGCTTATCAGGTCTCGCAGGTCCTGCCGCCAAATTGGGAATTCACGGCGGTCTCGGTTTACATACAGTTCAACCAGGCCACGGCAGGCATAGAGCCGCGTTATAGCATCTTGGTCAGCCGTCAGAACGTTCCGGGTCAAGAAGGATATCGTGGAGCAAACGCTGCGGAGCTGAGCACGTACAAGACTGCGTTTAGCGCAGCAGTTAAGGGGGAATCATCTTGTCATTAGAATTGGTTTCCTTGCTGATATGACCGGAAGCGTCTCAACGATAAGAGGTAGGGAGATGACCTACGATTTAGCGCGGTTTTGGGTCCTCGCGTATAGCTTGGGTCTTACAGGGCTTTTACTGCCGTTCTTTTTCTGGCGCCGGTGATCGGCTATCCGCTAGACAACGATCAAGCGAAGCAAGCACTTTCACTACTGCTTCCGTTTTTCTTGGCTATTTGGGTTCGGGTGTTGTTTTCATCTTCAATCCGCCTGCCGGCGCACTGAACTGAACTCACTGATGCCAACAAGCGATTACTTGGCCTTCTCATTCACGGGATATTCTTCGTTTTTGCAGTTTCATTTTTGGCGCTCCTAGTCGGTTTCGGAGCCTCTAATCGCGCCGGCGGACCTCCTGGATCCGGAATGCAGTTCGCAAGCCTTTCAAACGGCATTACTGCAACGCTGAGTATGATGACCACCGTTGTGGGGGCCGCGGTCATCTATCTTTTTGGCGTACAGCCACGCGAATAGTTTTAGATGCAAGGCGCCAAACCGAGTGCTGTTGTAGCTAGTCGACAGCATAGGTGTTCGCGTAACCATCACTCCGGCATACCGCGCACGAAAATTTAACAGCAGTAAATGTTTTCGAAGGGCTGGAGATATGCCCGTTTCGGCCTTGTCTGCTCCTAGCGCAAAAGCAGACATCCGGAGCTTACCGGTAGATGTCGGATGATGCCGGTACCGCTAACCCTGCTTGGCCGGGGCTCGTATTGCGCCTCTGTATGCGATACCGGCCAATGCCGGATTTGCAATGGCGGACCCGACCTTGAGCCGGTCCTTCAGCCGCAGCCGGCGCGCGTCGTCACCGGCGGCTCAGTCGAACGGATAAACGCCCGGCTGCGGCTCGTAGGCGTCTTTGATGCCGCGCATGCCCGAGCGCAGCATCGCGCCCCACAACTCGCGCGTGGTCGCGCCGATGTGCGGCGAGCCGAAGAACGTCGGCACGTCGAGCAGCGGATTGCCGTTGGCCGGCTCGACGTGGAGCACGTCGAACGCCGCGCCTGCAATGTGGCCGCTCTCGAGGCGCTCCTTCAGCGCGTGCTCGTCGACGATGCTGCCGCGCGCGCAATTGATCAGGAATGAGCCCGGCTTCATCCTGTCGAGCACGTTCCCGTCGTACATGCCGATCGTGGTCGTGTTGCGCGACAGATGGATGGTGAGCACGTCCGAGCGCGCCCACAGCTCGCCGGCGTCCACCTTCTCGACGCCCCATTCCTTGTAGAAGCCGGAGTAGTCCACGCGGTCGCAGGCCAGGATCTTCACGCCATAGGGCTGCAGCAGCTTCACCACCTCCTTGCCGATGAAACCGCAGCCGTGAATGCCGATGGTGCGGCCGCGCAGGTCGGCGCCCATGCCCATCGGGCCTTTCCACTCGCCCTTGCGCAGCACCGACGAGAAGAAGTGCACGCGCCGGACGGCGAGCACCATGTAGCAGACGGCGAGCTCCGACACCGACACCTTGTTGATGCCGGCGGCCCACCACATCTTCTTGCCGTGCTTCTTGAGGATCGCGGGATCGATGTGGTCGACGCCGGCCGAGCACAGCGAGATCACCTTGAGCTCGGGCAGCGCGGCGCAGACGCGGTCCGTGAAGCGGTCGAGGCCGATGACGGCGGTGTCGTAGCCCTTGCAGTATTCGATCAACTCGTCTTCCGACAGCGGTTTGCGGTCGGAGCGGAATTTGGGGTCGGGATACATCGCGGCCAGCTCGGCCTTGAGCTCCGGGAAGAAGTCGAAATAGGCGGTGGTGACGGCAACACGCGGCATTTTTGAAGTCCAGGTGAGGGGCGAAGGTGAGGGACGAGGAGGCAAGCGCAAGCTGGCGCATGTGTGTCTGAGCCAAGCTTGAAGCTACCGGCTCTCCACCGGCTTGCAAAGGTTCCCGGAGGGGAGGCGGTCGCCAGAACGCAGCCCGCGGCACATTGTTTGGTGTGTTCGTGCGACATGCGCGGCGCTCTCATCGCCTGCGCCAGAAAACGTCTGATCTATGCCAACACCGTCGTCCAGCGCGGCACTCCGTGGACCGAACGAGCTGCCGTGATCTAACCCTACTGCGTCAGAAGAGCCGAAGCGCTTGTTGTTATGCCCTCTCCTTGTGGGATAGGGCTACACCAAACGTACAACGGGCTGAGTTGGGTGAGGGGTTACGGTCTATCGATGGTCCGTAACCCCTCACCCATTCGAATGTATTGCACTGTTCATGGTGCCCTCTCCCACAAGGAGAGGGCGCAGTAACGAACGCCGGCGTGTTCTGACGCAGTAAGACTAATGGTTGCTACGGGCTCCGGCTTGCGCGACATCGCCTCGGTCTTGTGGATTGCCGAGCCCTGGTTCGGGCATTCCACGGCCCACGGCCCACGGCCTACGACCTACGACATTCATACATTTGGGGATTCTCCTCCGGAGACGACTTGCCTATCAATATTTGCCGGATGGGCTTATGCTCACGACAATCAGAAAATCGGTCGAGGGGAGCCATGGTGCGAATGCGCGCGCTTCTGCTCAACGCCGCGGGCCTGTTGTTCGCGCTCACCTCGTTCGGCGCGGCGCAGGACTACCCGACCCGGCCGGTGCGTATCGTTATTCCGTTTTCGCCGGGCGGGTTCAACGACATCGTCGGGCGCCTCGTCGCCGTGCAGCTCACCGAGCGGCTTGGCAAGCAGTTCGTGGTGGAGAATCGCGCCGGCGCCGGCGGCATCATCGCCGGTGAGATGGTGGCGAACGCGCCGAAGGACGGCCACACGCTGCTGATCGTGTCGATGGCGATCACGATCAACCCGCATCTCTACAAGCTGCCGTACGATCCGCTCAAAGCGTACGCGCCGGTTGCCATCCTGGCCGGCGCGCCCAACGTGCTCTCGGTCAACGAAGCGCTGCCGGCCAGGTCGCTCAAGGAGCTTTTGGCCATGGCGAAGGCGAAGCCGGGCGACCTGAAATACGCCTCCTCCGGCGTCGGCACGTTCATGCATCTCTGTCCCGAACTGTTCAAGATGATGGCCGGCGTCGACATCCTCCACGTGCCGTTCAAAGGCGCGGGGCCGGCACTGATCGACGTGGCAGGCGGCGACAGCCAGATGTCGTTCGGCTCGGTGCCCTCGACCATGGCGCACATTCGTTCCGGCAAGCTGCGTGCGCTCGGCGTCGGAGGCCTCAAGCGCAGCTTTGCGCTCACTGATGTGCCGACCATCGACGAAGCGGGCGTGCCCGGCTACCAATGCGCCAACTGGATCGGGCTCATTGCGCCTGCGGGAACGCCGGAGCCGATCATCGCCAGGCTGCACCATGCGCTCACCGCGGCGCAGGAGTTGCCGGAGTTGAAAAAGCAGTTCGCCAACGAGGGAGCCGAGGCGCTACGCATGAGCTCGGCTGAGTTCGGCGCCTTCATCGCCAGCGAGCTCGGCAAGTGGGGCAAGGTCGTCAAGGAAGCCGGCATCCGGGCGCCTTAAAGGCCGCTCGGAGATCGAATGAAAACGTAAGCAGCGCGTATGGCGCAATAGCGAAGCGCATTGCGCCCTGGATCATGCTGGATCTGAAATGGCGGATTGCGATTTGCTGATCTTGCTGCGTCAAAGAACGCCGGCGTTCGTTATTGCGCCCTCTCCTTTTGGGAGAGGGCACCATGAACCGGGCAATACATTCGAGTGGGTGAGGGGTTACGGTCCATCGATGGACCGTAACCCCTCACCCAACTCAGCTTGCTGTACGTTTGGCGCAGCCCTCTCCCAAAAGGAGAGGGCACAATGACAAGCGCTTCGGCTCTTCTGACGCAGTAAGACCGATCCGCTCTACGGGCTGTCAGCTTGCCGCCGCACCGAAGGTGATGCGCCCGCCTTCGCCGGTCTTGCGACGGCGGGGACGTACGGTGATCTCGACGTCCTGGTCGAACGCGGTGAGCATGCGCATCAGCCGTTCGGCCGAGTAGCCGCGAAACCGCCCGCGCAGCACGTTCGACAGATCGGGCTGGCCGATCCCGATCCGCCTGGCGGCCGCGGTCTGCGTGAGCTTGCGCTCCCTGATCAGCCGGTGCAGTTCGACGACGATCTGCGACTTCAACAGCATGTCTTCGGCGTCGGGAAGTCCCAGGTCCGCGAAGATGTTGCCGCTGCCGGTCTCGACCTTGATGCGGGATTTTTTCATGATTCTTGTCCTTGCGTTGCAAAGCGTGCGTGGTGGTCGGCTTGCGCCATCCGCAGTCGCGTTTTGATTGCTTCGATGTCGGCTTTCTCAGGCTGCTGAAAAACCCCTGGCCGTCATTCCGGGGCGCGCCGAAGGCGCGAACCCGGAATCCAGAACATCGGGATTTCCTGCATTTCTGGATTCCGGGTCCGCCGCCATAGCGCGTCGAAGAGGCGCGTAAACGCGCTTATGGCGGCGTCCCGGAATGACCGCGGAGAGTTTTTCAGCAGCCTGCTAGACGTTTCCCACTCGCACTGAATCATCCGTTGTCCGGCGTCGGCGCAGGGGGAGCAGAGCCGGCCAGGCCTCCATTGCCCTTCCGCCCTTTGTCCTCCATCTATTACCTATGAGGCCCGGGCCGCGCGCCGCGCGACCGTCCTCGCCGCCGTAACGGAGCTTCGCGTGTCAGACTGCATCCACTGCGACATTCACGATCTGCTGGACGCGGAGCTCGGACGCGACGGGGCCGATCTCGCGCAGATCGCCGCCAAGGTCACCGAGGTGCTGGCCGATCTGGTGCTGACCGCGGAGCCCGACGACCGCATGGCGCTGCTGGCCGACATCGTCGCCAATCTCGGCCACTTCGTGCTGGAGAAGAGCGAGCAGCCGGAGGCGACCGGCGGCGAAGCCAAGGCGCGCCGGCACTAGGCCTTCTATCAGGCGGACATCGTTGGACAATTTGGCGTCGCCACGCCGTCCGGGCTGCGGGGTTGACGGCTGCAAAATGTTCTGTATTTGTTCTCTTCATCCTGCTTGTTGAGGGGCACCATCCGGGTGGTTGCCGCTGGGAGAGGCAGGAACGGTCAGCCTGCGGGTCCGACTAACCACCGGACTCCCGGGACGCCTCGGACCCCGCCCTACGGGCACTAGATTAGACCCGTGCGCAGGGAGCCTGCTGGACTACCGGGTGAACGCGTCAGTAGCCCGGGAAGGAAAGCGCGGCCCGAGAGCGAGTGAGGCCAAGGCCTCGCGAACACCGTGGTGGAGCGCCGCGAGGCGCGCCGGTCCGCGTCATGGACCGGCGGTCCCTTCCGATGAAGGGACCGGCCCAACCGCAAGGCGGCCACGGGTGCGGCGTTCTGCACCAGCGCCGTGTGGCGCTCCGCTCCCCTCGCAGGAGGGGCAACAAGAAGAAACTTGGCAAAGCCCGGGCGCCCCGCGCCGCGGCGACGAGAGACCGTGTCGGCACTCGCGCGCAAATGTGTGATCGAAGCGCCCCATCGGACGTCCGATCATGCCGGATTGCACCGAATACAACGAACGGCTCGGGAGGGGGGCACAGGCTGAGCACAATGAGCCGAGCATAGGACCCGTCCGCTTCTCTCATGCCGGCGCAGCGTCCCGAGCGGATAAGCTTCGTGCAGACGCGGGCCTTGCAAGAGCCCGCCACCCCCGGGGGAAGCGCAATGAGTGGGTACCGCAGTTCCAATCGTCTGGTCGTTCGCCTGGCAGGTTTATGGGCCGTCACCGCAGCCGTTCTGCCGTTCGCCGTCACGGCGCCCGCGCAGGCCCAGGAGTTTCCGACCGGCGTGGTGCGCATCGTCGTGCCATATCTGCCGGGCGGCTCCGCCGAAGCGCAGGCGCGCTTCCTGTCGCAGGAATTGCAGAAGCAGTGGGGCAAGCCGGTCATCATCGAGAACAAGCCCGGCGCCGGCACCACCGTCGGCGCGGCGTTCGCCGCCACGCAGAAGCCCGACGGCCACACGCTCTATCTCGCCTCCACCTCGCACACGGTGACGCCGAGCCTCTACAAGTCGCTGCCCTACGACCCGATCAAAAGCTTCGAGCCGATCTCGCTGATCTCGACCTCGCCGTTCCTCGCGCTGGTGAAGGGCGACTCGGCCGTGAACTCGCTCGCCGGGCTCACCGCGCTGGTGAAGTCGAAGCCCGGCACCATGAGCTGGGCGTCGTCCGGCGTCGGCGCCGGCCCGTACCTGTCGGGCGAGCTGTTCCGCACCAAAGGCAGCCTCGACGTGGTCCACGTGCCGTTCACCGGCACGCCGCCGTCGCTCAATGCGGTGATCGGCGGCCATGTGAACTACGTGCTCGCCGACATCACCTCGCTGCCGCTGGTCCGCTCCGGCCAGCTCAAGGCGCTGGCCGTCACCACGCCGAAGCGCTCGCCGCTGCTGCCGGACGTGCCGACCTTCGCCGAGGCCGGCGTCGCCGGCGTCGAGGTGTCGAACTGGAGCTCGATCATCGTGCCGGCCGGCACGCCCGCGGACGTCACCGCGTTCCTCAACAGGTCGATCGTCAAAGCGCTGGAGCAGCCGGAGGTGAAAGCCAGCTACGAAAAGCTCGGCTTCGTGCCGGCGCCGTCGTCGCGCGAGGAGCTGGCGGCGTTCTTCCGCTCCGAAATGCAGAAATACGCCGAGGTCATCAGGAATGCCGGCATCCAGCCGAATTGATGGGAACTTGAAATAATGCGCGGTGTCATTCCGGGGCGCGCCGAAGGCGCGAACCCGGAATCCAGTTACGGAGAAAATCCCTGCGTTACTGGATTCCGGGTCCACCGCTTCGCGGCGTCCCGGAATGACCGCGGAAACACTCGAACCTGAATTGGTCCGCGAAGTTTCTTCCGATCCAAGGAACGTAAATACCGATGCCCCCAAAACCAAAAATGAAATTCGCCGTCTTCCTGATGGCCGACTCCAACTACCACATCGCCGGCTGGCGCCACCCCGACGCCTATGTCGACGCCGGCTCCAACATCGCCCGCTGGGTCGAGTTCGCCCAAACGCTGGAGCGCGGCAAGCTCGACATGCTGTTCGTCGCCGACGTGATCGGCGTGCCCGGCACCAGGGACATGGAGAGCCTCAGCTACCAGCCGACCATCGACAAGTTCGAACCCTTCACGCTGCTCGCCGCGCTGTCGGGCGTCACGAAAAACATCGGCCTCGTCGCAACCTCCGCCACCGCCTACAACGAGCCGTACTCCATCGCCCGCGTGCTGGGCTCGCTCGATCATCTCACCGGTGGCCGCGCCGGATGGAATCTCGTCACCGGCGGCTCTTACGAGGACGCGGCGAACTTCAGTGTCGGCGAGCACGCCGCGCACGGCGACCGCTACGAGCGCGCGGAGGAATTCGTCGACGTGGTCCGCGGCCTGTGGGGGAGCTTCGACCCCGATGCATTCCCGCGCGACAAGACCACCGGCCGCTATCTCGATCCGAGTAAGCTCCACACCCTCAATCACAAGGGCAAGTATTTCGCGGTGAAGGGCCCGCTCAGCGTGTCGCGCCCGCCGCAGGGCTATCCGGTGATCGTGCAGGCCGGCACCTCCGAGCCCGCGCGCAAGCTCTCGGCCCGCGTCGCCGACGTGGTGTTCACCGCGCAGTCGGCGATCGAGGACGCGAAGGCGTTCTACGCCGACGTGAAGGGCCGGATGCAGCAGTACGGCCGGCATCCCGACGACCTGAAGGTCATGCCGGGCGCGGCCATCTATGTCGGCCGCTCCATGCAGGAGGCGCGAAGAGAAGTTCGAAGCGCTCAACGCGCTCATCCCCATCGAAGTGTCCGTGTCACGCCTCGGCCGCATGCTCGGCGGCGTGGATCTTTCGGGCTACGACCTCGATGCCCCGATGCCGGAGATCGAAAGCAACGCCGCCCGCGTCAGCACGCCGCTCAATTACGTCGGCTCGCCAAACGCGACAACCTCACGCTCCGCCAGGTCGCAACCCGCTCGGGCGCCGCGAAAGACCACTGGACCCTGATCGGCACGCCCCGACAGATCGCCGACGAGCTCGAGCACTGGTTCGCCGAGAAAGCCGCCGACGGCTTCAACCTCCTGCCGCCGCACGTGCCGGGCGCGCTCAACGAGTTCGTCGACCTCGTGGTGCCCGAACTGCAGCGCCGCGGTCTGTTTCGCACCGAGTACGAAGGCGCCATGCTGCGCCAGAACCTCGGCGTGCCGTTTCCGCAATGAGGTGTGCGCGGAGCAAACTCTCGCCGTCATTCCGGGGCGCGCCCACAAGCGCGTATCGACGCGCGTCTGCGACGCGCGAGTGGGCGCGAACCCGGAATGCAGAAAAAAGGGAAGTCACCGGTGTTACTGGATTCGTCGCGGCCCGCCGCCATAGCGCGGCGAAGACGCGCGTGAACGCGCTTATGGCGGCGTCCCGGAATGACCGCAGGAAATTTTCAGCGGTATGTTACAGCCGCGGCGGAGCCGGATCGTGCGCAACAGCCGCGACGGTGACGCCGCGATAGACGATGTGGTAGCCGATCGTCATTCCGGCGGCGAACACCGCGAGCAGCACGAGCGAAAGCCCGAGAAAGAAGCCGAAGGTGCGATGCCTGAACGGTGAATTGTGCGCACGCATGGCGCTCTCCTTCGTGTCGGAGGTCAATTCATGACCGGGTCCCGGCGGTTCCCCGCATGCTCCCGTCTGACGCCAAGGTGGCCGTGATCGGCGCGGGCCCGGCCGGCCTGATGGCGGCCGAAGTGCTGGCCGGGCAGGGGGTCAAGGTCACGGTCCACGACCGCATGCCGTCCGCCGGCCGCAAGTTCCTGATCGCCGGCCGCGGCGGCCTGAACCTCACCCACAGCGAGGATTTTTCGGCTTTTCTCGGCCGTTACGGCGACGCGGCGCCAGAGCTCCGCGCCGCGATCGAGGCGTTGCCGCCCGCAGCCGTCCGCGCCTGGTGCGAAGCGCTCGGGCAGGAAACCTTCGTCGGCACCAGCGGCCGGGTGTTTCCCAGATCGCTCAAGGCGTCGCCGCTGCTGCGCGCCTGGCTCCGCCGCCTTTCGAGTGCGGGCGTGGAATTCAAATTCCGCCAGCGCTGGACCGGCTGGGATCAAGCCGGGCGATCTGCTGTTCGAGAACGGCGCGAGCGCGAAGGCCGACGCCGTCATTCTCGCGCTCGGCGGCGCAAGCTGGCCGAGGCTCGGCTCGGACGGCAAATGGGCGGACGTGCTGCGGCCAATCCAATATCGCCGTCACACCGCTCCGGCCGGCGAACAGCGGCTTCCTGGTGAACTGGTCCGACGTGTTTCGCGAACGCTTCGAAGGCCAGCCGCTCAAGCGGATCGAACTCCGGTTTGCTGACAGCGCCGTGCGCGGCGAAGCGCTCGTCACGCGCACCGGACTCGAAGGCGGCGGCATCTATGCGCTGTCGGCGATCTTGCGCGAAGTCGATTGCCGCGTCCGGCGAAGCGGTGCTTCACATCAACCTGCGGCCCGATCTGTCCGCACCGGAGTTGCAGCGCCGCCTCGAGGCGCCGCGCGGCAAGCAGTCGCTCGCGACGTTTCTGCGCAAGGCCGCAAACCTGTCGCCGCCGGCGATCGGCCTGCTGCACGAGGCCGCGGCGTCGGCCGGGCATCGCCTGGCTTCGCTCGACGCCACGGCGCTCTCAGCCCTGATCGGCGCCGTTCCGGTGCGGCTCACCGGCACCGCACCGCTGGAGCGCGCGATCTCCACCGCCGGCGGCGTTTCGTTCGCCGAACTGGACGAGCATTTCATGCTGCTTCGCCGGCCCGGCACGTTTGCCGCGGGCGAAATGCTGGACTGGGAGGCGCCGACCGGCGGCTATCTGCTCCAGGCCTCGTTTGCGACCGGGGCTGCCGCCGCGCGCGGGGCGCTCCGCTGGCTTGCCGGACGTGCGGATCGGTCCTATGTGAAGGGCGCGTGCTGAAGTGCCGCGAAAACCGTCAGAGATCGAACCGCCCAAGACGCCGATCGAACCGCCCAGATCGAACCGCCCATGTCCGAGGAATTGACCAATTCCCACCCCGCAGCCCTGAGCCGCACCGGTATCCTGGTCGTCTCCGGTGTGATCGGCGTGCTGCTGGCGGCGACCGTTGCGCTCTGGGCGCACTACGGCACCGCGATTTTCTTCGAAGCGATCCGGTCGGGCTTCATGGCCTGCTTCGGCTGAATCCCGCGCAACAACAAGAAGCCTCGCCATCATGAACTCCCGCGCTGCCCGTCTCCTGCTCGTGCTCGGCGCGTTCGTCGCGGGCCTGGTGCTGTTCACCACCGTGGTCTTCATCTTCACCGGCAAGAGCCCGGCGCCGATCGCGATGCCGTCGGCGGTGGGTGGCGCGTTCAAGCTGGTCGACCAGAACGCCAAGCCGATCACCGACCAGGACCTCAAGGGCCATCCGTTCCTGGTGTTCTTCGGTTTCACCCATTGCCCGGACGTCTGCCCGACCACGCTGTTCGAGGTGTCGGAAATTCTCCGCGCGCTCGGCCCCGAGGGCAAAGACGCCCGCGCGCTGTTCGTCACCGTCGATCCGGAGCGCGACACCCCGCAGGTGCTCAAGGACTATCTCGCGAGCTTCGATCCGCGCGTCATCGGCGTGACCGGCGACGCCGAGGCGGTCGCCGCCATGATCAAGTCCTACCGGGTCTACGCCAAGAAGGTCCCGACCGACGGCGGCGGCTACACCATGGACCACACCGCCATCGTCTACCTGATGGGCAAGGACGGCCGCTTCGTCGTCCCGTTCAACATGAAGCGCCGCCCGCAGGAGGCCGCCGAGGATTTGAAGCGCTATCTGTGAGGTTCGAACGTCACGCTGTCATTGTTCGAGTAGAATTGAATCTGTTGCGCCGACGGCGGTGATCTCCCTCTCCCCGCAAGCAGGGAGAGGTGAACGGAGCAAGCGGCGATGGGTTGACGCTGAACCGCCTTGATGTTTCGTCTATAACGAACCAGACGACTTATTCCGATTGCCCCATTCGACTGCACATGCAACTGCCTATATTTGAAATGTTACGAGCATCTCGCGGCTTCGCCGCCAAGATCTTGGCCGCCATGTCGTTTGCTGCGCTGATCGCGGTCGCACCCGCTGCGGCGCAGACCCGGCCACCCGCTGCTTCTCCTCCGCCGCAGGCCCAGCCCGCCCCCTCCGCCGGCGCCCCCGTCGCGATCCCGGGCTTCTGGGACCCCAAGCGTCGCCCGGAGCGGCCGGACCTCTCGCGCATCACCGTGATCCGGTTTCTCACCGAGGTCGACTACCCGCCGTTCAACTATGCCGGCCCCGATGGCAGTCCGATCGGGTTCAACGTGGATCTGGCGCGGCTGATCTGCGAGGAGCTGAAGGTCCAGTGCACCGTGCAGATGCGGCGGTTCGACACCCTCATCACCGCTCTTGCGGAAAATCGCGGCGACGCGGTGATGGCCTCGATCGCGGTGACCCCGGACATGCGGCGGCTGGCCGATTTCACCGACCCCTATTACCGCACCCCCGCGCGCTTCGTGACCCGGCGCGACACCGCCATGAACGACGTGCGGCCCGAGCGCCTGGAGGGCAAGGAAATCGCCGTGGTGGCCGGAACCGCGCACGAGGCGTATCTCAAGAGCCTGTTCACCGAGGCCGACCTTCGCAGCTATCCGAGCACGGAGCAGGCGCGCGAGGCGCTGCGCCGGGGCGACGTCGATCTCCTGTTCGACGACGCCATCTCGCTGGCGTTCTGGCTGAACGGCACCGACTCGCAGAACTGCTGCAGCTTCCGCGGCGGCCCCTTCATCGAGAGCCGCTATTTCGGCGAAGGCATCGGCATCGCGGTCAAGCGCGGCAACGACACGCTGCGCCAGGCGCTGAACTGGTCGCTGTTCCGGCTGTGGGAGAAGGGCCGCTTCAGCGACCTGTGGCTCCGCTATTTTCCCATCAGCCCGTTTTGAAGACAGCGGTGGTGCTATCCCTCCCCGGCCACTAGGGCGTTCACGCCCGTCTTCGACGGGCTATGGGGAGGGTCCGCGCGAAGCGCAGGGGTGGGGAGAAGTTCGCCCGAAGCACATCGCTTGCATGAGTGGAGATCTTGTTTTGTGCCGTCCGCTGCTCTCTCGCACATGGCGCCTTCTCCCCACCCGGCCGCTTCGCGGCCACCCTCCCCTCGCGGGGAGGGACGGCACCGCCGATGCCGCAAACAGATCACAGACCTGTTTGATGACGACAGCCATCGTGCGCGCTAGCATCGCCGCATTATTTCTTGGCTCGGATAGCGAATGACCCGCCAGGCCAACGCGATCGACTTCTGGCGCGGTTTCGCGCTGATCTCGATTTTCATCAATCACGTTCCGGGCATCTACTACACGCGCTTCACGCACGCGAACTATTCGATGTCGGATTCCGCCGACCTGTTCGTGTTCCTCGCCGGCTGGGCGCTGCGCTACGTGGTCGGCACGCCGGGACGCCAGCACGCCCTGTGGTACCTCGTGCTGCGGCTCGGCGGCCGCGCGCTGACGCTCTATGCGGCGCAGATCCTGATCACCATGATCGCGGTTGCGATGCTCGCCGCCGCAGCCTTGCTGGCCGACAACCCGCTGCTGCTCGAATGGCACAACGCCGCGGCGGTGTTTCAGGAGCCGATCCCGACCCATGTCGGGCTGGCGCTGCTGATGCATCAGCTCGGCTATTTCAACATCCTGCCGCTCTACGTGGTGCTGATGTTCATGGCGCCGCTGTTCGTGCTGATCGACCGCTATGCGCCGCACCTCGTGCTGCCGGTCTCGCTCGCGATCTACGTCGCGACCCTGGCCTTCAATGTTGCAGTGCCAACCTGGCCGGTCGAGGGCGAGTGGTTCTTCAACCCGCTCGGCTGGCAGTTGATTTTCGTGCTGGGCTTCGTGCTGGCCCGCCAGGACGGGATCGGCGGTTTTGCACGGCAGCATATCGTACCGCTCCGGGTGATCGCCCTGCCGATCGTCTTCTGCGGCATATTCGTGGCTTATAACGAATGGTGGTTCGACCCGACCAAGGTTCCCAATCCGAAGCTGTTCTTCCTGATCAGCAAGTCCTTCAACACGCCGCCCCGCGTCATCCAGTTCCTGGCGTTGATCGCCCTGTTCTCGATAACGTACCCTTACATCAAGCGGTATGCGTCGCGGCTGGTGGAATTCCTGTCGATGCTGGGGCGCAATTCGCTTTATGTGTTCTGCGTCGGCTCGGTGCTGAGCCTGGCCGGCCAGATCGTTCGCTACCTCTACCAGGGTAATATCTACAGCGACACCGCCGTGTTAATCTTGGGTGTCGCCATTATGGCTATCGCAGCATGGCTTCCGGAACTGCGCGAAGACATCAAGGCCGGTTCGAGAGCGCCCGTCGCGTCCTCGCCGTAAGCCTGCTCGCAGCGAGCCTGCACGGTCCGGCCTATGGCCAGGCCGCGACGCCGCCTGCGCCGCCGCCGGTTGCCGCGCCGTTCTCGCAGGACTGCCAGATCGGCAGCACCGCCATCGTCGAGGAGTCGTCGCTGCCGCATGTCGTGGCCGCGCTGCAGAGCCGCAAGCAGATCAAGATTCTGGCGATCGGCGCCTCGCCGGTGCTGAGCCGCCGCGTGCATGGCAGCCATGGCGACACCGTGAGCCGCCTGCTGAAGCAGGCGGTCACGGGCCTCGACGTGGTGATGATCAATCGCGGGGTGTCCGGCGAACTGTCGGCGCAGGCGGCCCAGCGCATCAAGAACGAGGTCGCGCTCACCGAGCCGGACCTGGTGCTGTGGCAGGTCGGCACCAACGACGCGCTGGCCTATGTCCCGCTGGACGAGTTCGAGCAGACCGTCACGGATACGCTCGCCTGGCTCAAGGAGCACAAGGTCGACGTCGTCCTGGTCGGCCTGCAATACGTCGATCGCATGAAGGTGGACGACAACTATCGCGCGGTGCGCGTCGCGCTGCGCAAGATCGCGGCCAAAGAGAACGTCATGATCGTCCGCCGCTACGAGGCGCAGCAGTTCCTGGCGCGCGCCGAGAGCGGCGGCGGCGGCCTCGTTCCCGACGAGTTTCAGCGCAACGAGGCGGGCTATGTCTGCCTGTCCCAGTACATGGCGCGGGCGATCACGCTCGGCATCTTCGGCAAGAAGCTGCCGTCGATCGGGCCGCCGGTCCAGGCGCCGCCGGCGCAAGGCGGGCCGCCGCGCTGATGTGTTGACGCCACCGGAACCTGCACCTATTGAGTGGCCGTTCCGGAGTTCCTGATGTCCGTCGTTGAAACCGCCGCCACCCTGCGCGAACTGGCAGAGCAGTCGAACGCCTGGCCGTTCGAGGAGGCGCGCAAGATCGTCGCGCGGCTGAAAAAGAAGCCGAAGGAAGAAGTCATCTTCGAGACCGGCTACGGCCCCTCCGGCCTGCCGCACATCGGCACCTTCGGCGAGGTGGCGCGCACCACCATGGTACGCCATGCGTTCCGCGTGCTCACCGACGACAAAATCAAGACGCGGCTGATCGCCTTTTCCGACGACATGGACGGCCTGCGCAAGGTTCCGGACAACGTGCCGAACAAGGAGATGCTGGCGCAGCATCTCGGCAAGCCCCTGACCAAGGTGCCGGACCCGTTCGGCACCCATCCGTCGTTCGGCGAGCACAACAACGCGCGGCTGCGCGCGTTCCTCGACACCTTCGGCTTCGACTACGAATTCTACTCCTCGACCGAATGCTACAAGTCCGGCCGGTTCGACGCGACGCTGCTGAAGCTCCTGGAAAACTTCGACGCGGTGATGAACATCATGCTGCCGTCGCTGCGCGAGGAGCGGGCGCAGACCTACTCGCCGTTCCTGCCGATCGACCTGCGCACCGGCGTGGTGCTGCAGGTGCCGGTGCTGTCGCATGACGCCAAGCGCGGCATGATCACCTACGAAGAGCCGGAGACGCAGGAGCGCTTCACCGTTCCGGTCACCGGCGGGCGCTGCAAGCTGCAGTGGAAGCCGGACTGGGCGATGCGCTGGGTCGCGCTCGGCATCGACTACGAGATGGCCGGCAAGGACCTGATCGACTCGGTCAAGCTGTCCGGCGAGATCTGCCGGGCGCTCGGCGGCCTGCCGCCGGAAGGCTTCAACTACGAGCTCTTCCTCGACGAGCAAGGCCAGAAGATTTCCAAGTCGAAGGGCAACGGCCTCACCATCGACGAGTGGCTGCGCTATGCGAGCCCGGAGAGCCTGTCGCTGTTCATGTATCGCGAGCCCAAGGCCGCGAAACGGCTCTACTTCGACGTCATTCCGCGCAACGTCGACGACTACCAGCAGTTTCTCGACGGCTACGACCGGCAGGACGGCAAGCAGCGGCTCGGCAATCCGGTATGGCACATCCACTCCGGCAAGCCGCCCAGGGCCGACATGCCGATCTCGTTCTCGATGCTGCTCACGCTGGTGTCGTCATCGAACGCCGAGAACGCCGAGACGCTGTGGGGATTCATCGGTCGCTACCGGCCGGGCGTGACGCCGCAGACGCATCCCAGGCTCAACGACGCGGTCGGATACGCGATCCATTATTTCCGCGACTTCGTGCTGCCGCAGAAGAAGTTCCGCGATCCCACGACCGAAGAACGCACGGCGCTGCTCGACCTGCGCGATGCGCTGTCCAATCTGGCTTCGGAATCGACCGCCGAGCAGATCCAGGACGTGCTCTATGACGTCGGCCGCCGTCCGCCGTTCCTCGACGAGAAGAAGAAGGCCAAGGACGGCAAGCCCGGCGTCTCGCTCGACTGGTTCAACATGCTCTACCAGGTGCTGCTCGGCCAGGAGAAGGGCCCGCGCTTCGGCTCGTTCGTCGCGGTCTACGGCCTGAAGAACACCGTCGACATGATCGACGGCGCGCTGGCGAGGTCGGCGTAGCGATGCACCGGCGCTAGGCTGCGCTGCATCGCGGCGGGAGCACCACTGCCGGATTTGCTGCTAGCATCCCGCCGAATGACCGCTGCCGCGTACGCCATCATCGGCACCACCATCGTCCTGTCCTCGTTCATCTCCGGCGTGTTCGGAATGGCGGGCGGCATGGTGCTGCTCGGCGTGCTGCTGATCTATTTCGACGTCGCCACCGGCATGCTGCTGTTCTCGATCATCCAGCTGGTCGCCAACGGCTGGCGGGCGCTGCACTGGCGGCGCTTCGTGCTGTGGCCGATCTTCTACGGCTATGTCGGCGGCGCGCTGCTCGCGTTCGCGGTGATGCGCTATCTCGCCTATGTCCCCGACAAGGCGGTCGTCTACATCCTGCTCGGCCTGATGCCGTTCTCGGTCGACCTGTTGCCGGCGTCGATGCGGCCGAACATCGAGTGGCGCGGCGTTCCGTTCTTCACCGGCATCTTCACCACCGTGCTGCAGTTCATGGCCGGCGTCGGCGGGCTGTTTCTCGATATCTTCTTCAACCGGAGCCAGCTCGACCGCAAGACCACCAACGCCACCAAGGCGATCACCCAGACCTTCAGCCACGTGCTGCGCGCGGCCTATTTCGGCTCGCTCGCCGGCATCGGCGATCTGAAGGTCGAGCACTGGGGGCCGGGCATCGCGCTGGCGCTGCTCGGCGCGGTGCTGGCGCCCTTCGTGCTCGAGCGGATGAGCGACCACGGCTTCCGGCAATGGACCCGCGTGATCATCTACACGCTGGCGGTGGTCTACCTGGTGCGCGGCGCGGTGTTGCTGTGGCAGGCCTGAGCGGCGTCAGGCCTGCGCTTTTGAAGCCGGGTGCGTCGACCGATGCAGCGTTACTGGCTCGCCCACACCACGCGCGCGATCCAGATCACGTCGTTGTGCGAGAGCGTGCGTTCGGCATGGGAGGGATTGAGCGATTTCAGTTCCACCTGCTTGGCGGTCTGGCGCTTCAGCTCCTTGACCATCACCTCGCCCTTCTTGGTCTTGACCACCACGCGGTCGCCGCGGCGCACCGGAGCCGCCGGCGAGACGACGATGACGTCGCCGTCGCGATAGGTCGGCAGCATCGAGTTGCCGGAAATTTCCAGCGCATAGGCGTGATCGTCGCTGACCTGCGGAAATGCAATCTCGTCCCAGCCCTTGCCGACCGGGAAACCGCCGTCATCGAAATAGCCGCCGGAGCCGGCCTGGGCGAAGCCGAGCAGCGGAATCGATTTGGTGGAGCCCGTCGCATCCGAGATCAGCGACACGAACGTGCCGATGCTGACGCCGGTCGCGGCCAGCGCCTTCGACACCGATTTGGTCGAGGGCCAGCGCGCCCGTCCGTCGGGGGTGATGCGCTTGGACTTGTTGAAGGTGGTCGGGTCGAGGCCGGATTTCTTGGCCAGACCCGACGGTGACATGTCGGATCGTGCGGCAAGACGGTCCAGCGCGGTCCAGATCTGGTTGTGCGTCAGCTGTGCAGGAGGCATGGCGAATCCCCAATTTGAGACTTTGATCCAGAGGTAGGAATTATAGCCATGAAGTCAAGGTGTCCAGTCCTCTCTTGAACAACGCGGGAGCGGCCGATAGGGTCCGCGCCACTTTCATCCCGGGGCGCTCGTGATTGGTTTTTTCGACCGGTTGGCCCGGCCGCTGCTGCGGGCGCTGGATCCCGAAGACGCCCATTCGCTGGTCATCAAGGCCCTGAAGATCGTCCCGGTGCCGCGGGCCCGGCCGGACGATTCGCGGCTCGCGGTGCGGGCTTTCGGGCTCAATTTCCCCAATCCCGTGGGTTTGGCGCCGGGTTTCGACAAGCACGCCGAGGCGCCCGACGCGCTCCTGCGGCTGGGCTTCGGCTTTGTCGAGATCGGCACCATGACCCCGCTACCGCAGCCCGGCAATCCGCGGCCCAGGGTGTTCCGGCTCGACCTGGACCAGGCCGTGATCAACCGGCTCGGCTTCAACAGCGTGGGCGCGGGCGTGGTGCTGCCGCGGCTGGCCGCCCGGGCCGGGCAGGGCGGCATCGTCGGCGTCAACGTCGGCGCCAACAAGGATTCGGCCGACCGCGCCGCCGACTATGTCCGGCTGATCGAGCAGATCGCCCCGGTCGCGAGCTACGTCACCGTCAACGTCTCCTCGCCCAACACGCCGGGCCTGCGCGAATTGCAGCGGGCGTCCGTGCTCGACGACCTGCTCGGCCGGATCGTCGAGACCCGCGACCGCGTCGCGCGCAATGCCGGTCCGACGCCGGTGCTGCTCAAGATCGCGCCCGATCTGTCGCTGAACGACCTCGACGATATCGTCGGCGTGGCGCGGATGCGCAAGATCGACGGCATGATCGTCGGCAACACCACGATCGGCCGCCCGCCGGGCCTGCGCGACCAGGCCACCGCGAAGCAGGCCGGCGGCCTGTCCGGCAAGCCGCTCTATGCGCTGGCGACCCGGATGCTCGCGGAGACCTACGTCCGGGTCGAAGGCGCGTTCCCGCTGGTCGGCGTCGGCGGCATCGACTCGGGCGAGACGGCGCTCGCCAAGATCCGCGCCGGCGCCGACGTGCTGCAACTCTACAGCGCGCTGGTTTTCCGCGGCCTCGGTCTGGTCGCGGACATCAAGGCCGCGCTGACGGATGCGCTCGACCGCGGCGAAGCCGCAAAGCTCTCCGATCTGGTCGGCATGGATGCAGCCGCCGTGACGGCGGAAGACTGGCCGGTCTGATCAGGCCCGGAACGTTCCGCGCAGCAGCGCCGGATACCGCAGGCCCTGCAGCAGTCCGCGCGCGAGCAGGAAAATCAGCAGCGCCCACCACAGCCCGTTGTTGCCGAACGGCGCGAGCGCCCACCAGGCCGCAAAATAGATCGCCAGCGCCGCGACCATCAGATTGCGCATGTCGCGCGCCCAGGTCGCGCCGATATAGATGCCGTCATAGGCATAGGCCAGCACGCCGGCCACCGGCGCGAGCGCCGCCAGGATCATGAAATCGCGCGCCGCGCCGCGCACCTCGGGGCTTGCCGTCATCACGTCGATCAGCGCGTTGCCGCCGGCGAGGAACAGCAGCGTGGTGGCGACGCCGAAGCCGAAGCCCCAGCAAAGAATCAGCCGCACCGAACGGTCGAACGCCACGCGGTCGCGCGCGCCGGTCGCCTGCCCGCAAAGCTGCTGCGCGGCGGTGGCGAAACCGTCGAGGAAAAAGCTGCCGATCAGCGTGAAATTATGCAGCACCGCATTGGCGGCGAGCAGCGTGTCGCCCGCCCGCGCGCCCTGCGCGGTGAAGAACGCAAACGCTGCGATCAGCGCGAAGGTGCGGATCATGATGTCGCGATTGATCGCCAGCATCCGCACGAGCCTGGCCCGGTCGAGCACGTTGTGCCAGCCGAAGCCCGCCCGGCCGCGCAGCAGCACGAGGGCGACCGCGAGGCTCGCGACGAAACCCGCAACTTCGGCGATCACCGAGCCGAGCGCCGCGCCCTCGACGCCGTGGCCGGCATACAGCACCAGCCAGGCGGTCGCGGCCATGTTGATCACGTTGATGGCGATCTGCAGGACCAGCGCCAAGCCGGTGCGGGCGAGGCCAACAAGCCAGCCGAGCACGGCGTAGCTTGCCAGCGCGAACGGCGCCGACCAGATGCGGACGAAGAAATACGCCTGTGCGGCTTCCGTCACCGCGGCGCTGCCGCCCATCAGGGCGTAGGTGACGGCCGCAAGCGGCGCCTGCAGCGCGATCAGCGCAAAGCCGATGGCGGCGGCGATCAGCAGCGCCCGCGCCAGCACCGCGCGCTGCTCGACCGTGTCGCCCGCGCCGAGCGCCTGGGCGGTCAGCGCGACCGTGCCCATCCGCAGGAAGCCGAACACCCAGAAGATGCAGTCGAACACCAGCGCCGACATCGCGACCGCGCCGAGCAGATGCGCCTCGCCGAGCCGGCCGATCACCGCGGTGCCGACGATGCCGAGCAGCGGCGTCGTGAGATTGGCGAGCATCGCCGGGCCCGCGATGGCGAACACCCGCGCGTGCGTGACCTCGAAGCCGGGCATGGCGGTGGCCGGAGGGGGGTCAGCGTCCCTTTGGCGCGTTGATCAGACGCATGATGAACCAGATCGGGATCACGATGACGGCGCCGAGCAGGAAGTACTGCCAGAGCCACCTGATGGCATCGAAGCCCATGTCCCAGATGTTCTGGATGAACCGCCGCAGGCTCTGGAAGATGTCGCGCGGATCGATTCCCAGCGCAGACAGCACCACCCCGATCAGGACCGACAGCAGCACCAGCTTGACCAGCACCGCGAGCGGCGATCCACCAAGGAAACGGTTGAGACCTTCAGCCATTCGATTCTCCAGAGCCGGGACACCGTAGCATACGCGCGGTCATTCCGGGGCGCCGCGTAGCGGCGAACCCGGAATCCAGAGCCAAGCTGGAATCTGCCGTTGTGGCTCTGGATTCCGGGTTCGGCCCTTCGGGCCGCCCCGGAATGACTGCGGAGATAGTTACGCCTTCTTGGCTTTCTTCTTAGTCTTTGGAGGTATCGGCGAAACGCCGCGCCCACTTTCGATCTTCGACAGCATCGCTTCCAGCGTGTCGATCCGGTCGGCTTCGCGCGGCGGCTTGTCCCAGCGCAGCCGGCTGATGCGGGGAAATCGCATGGCGACGCCGGACTTGTGCCGGGTCGAGCGCTGCAATCCCTCGAAGGCGACCTCGAACACCAGGCCCCTTTCGGCTTCGTGGGTCACCTCGCGCACCGGTCCGAACCGCTCGATGGTGTTGTTGCGCACGAAGCGGTCGATCTGCTTCAACTCGTCGTCGGTGAAGCCGAAGTAGGCCTTGCCGACCGGCACCAGCTCGTCGCCGTTGTCGCGGGCCTTCCAGACGCCGAACGTGTAGTCGGAATAGTAGGACGAGCGCTTGCCGTGGCCGCGCTGCGCGTACATCAGCACCGCATCGACGGTGAACGGATCGCGCTTCCACTTCCACCACAGTCCTTTCGGCCGGCCCGGCACGTAGATCGAATCGCGCCGCTTGAGCATGACGCCTTCGACCGCCTCGGCGTCCTGGCCGGCGCCGGCGTCCGCGGGATCGGCGCGGGCGCCGGTCAGCGCCTCCCAGGTGTCGAAGGGTATCGCCGGCGACAGGTCGATCCGCGGATCGTCGAGCCTGGCCACAAAGGCCTTGAGCCGCTCGCGGCGTTCGGCGAACGGCCTTTCGCGCAGGTCTTCGTGGCCGTCGACCAGCAGGTCGTAGGCGCGCAGGTGCGCGGGAAACTCCGTGAGCATCTTCGTTGTCACGGCCTTGCGGTTGAGCCGCTGCTGCAACACGTTGAACGACTGCACCCGGCCATCGCGGACGATCAGCAGCTCGCCGTCGAGCGAGCCCGGCAGCCGCAGCGCTTCGGTGAGATCGGGAAAGCTTTTCGAGATGTCCTCGCCGGTGCGCGAATAAAGCCGCGCGATCTTGTCCTCGCCGCTGCCGGCCGCGGCCGCCTGCACGCGGATGCCGTCCCATTTCCATTCGGCGATGAAATCATTCGGGTCGAGCGCGGAAAAATCGGTCTCCTCGATCGCGTGCGCCAGCATGGCGGGCCGGAACGGCGCGAGGTCGCGCGTCTCGGGCTTTTCGGCCCGACCCTCCAGCCACGCGAACAGCTCGGTGTAGGGCGGCGCAAGCCCCGGCCACAGGATCTCGATCTCGTTCGGCTCCCTGTCGCCGAGCGAGGCAGCTGCGGTCTTCGCCAGCCGCGCCGAGACGCCGATCCGCAACGCCCCGGTGACGAGCTTCAGCAGCGCCCAGCGGCCGTTCTCGTCGAGTCCGTCGAGCCAGCGCGCGAGTTGCTTCGGCAGTTGTGTCTTACCAAGCGTGGCGAGCGTCTCGATCACCTCGGAGAGCGCCGGCGTCGCGTTCGGCTTCTGCGCCGGATCGGCAGGCCACATCAGGGCAACGGTTTCCGAAAGGTCGCCGACATAGTCGTAGGACAGTTCGAACAGCACCGGGTCGGTGCGTTCGGCGATCAGTGCGCGGATCGTGCCAGCCTTGGCGTGCTGAAAAGACAGTGCGCCGGTCAGCGCCGCGAGCGCATAGCCGCGCTCGGGGTCGGGCGTGTTTCGCAGATAGTCCGCGATCAGCCGCAGCTTGTTGTTGCGGGACGGTTCGTAGGCGAGGCGGTCGAGAAGCTCGGCGAAGTCGTTCATGCGGATGTCGCTGGCGTTTCGCCGGTCGCGCCGTCCGTGGTGCCGTCGGTCTCGTCCTCGTCGCCATAGCCGACGATGGCGAGCGGCCGCGCCTTGAGGCCCCGCGACTTGCTCCAGTGCACCAGCGCATCCTCCTGGCCGTGCGTCACCCAGATTTCCGAGGCGCCGGTCGCCGCGATGGTCCTGGTCAGCCCGTCCCAGTCGGCATGGTCGGAGATCACCAGCGGCAGTTCGACGCCGCGCTGCCGCGCACGGGCCCGCACCCGCATCCAGCCCGAGGCGAAGCACGGCACCGGATCGGGAAACCGCCGCGCCCACAGGTCCTGAAGCGACGAGGGCGGGCAGAGCGCAATCGCGCCGGCCAGCTCTGCTTTGTCCGTGCCGCGCACCGGGCGAAGCTCGCCGAGATCGATGCCGCGGCTGACGTAGTAGTGCGTGATCTTTTCCATCGCGCCATGCAGGTAGATCGGCCTGTCGTAGCCGCCCTGGCGAACCAGCGCGATCATCCGCTGGGCCTTGCCGAGCGAATAGGCGCCGACCAGATGCGCGCGCTCGGGAAACACCGAAACCGAATGCAGGAGCCGGGCGATCTCGCCTTGCGGATCGCCGTGCCGGAACACCGGCAGGCCGAACGTGGCCTCGGTGATGAACACGTCGCAGGGCACCAGCTCGAACGGCGCGCAGGTGGGATCGGCCACGTCCTTGTAGTCGCCGGACGCGACGATCCGGCAGCCCTTGCTCTCCACCGCGACCTGCGCGGAACCCAGCACATGGCCGGCCGGATGAAAGGTCACCGTCGCGCCGCCAAGCTTCAGCGTTTCGCCGGGCTTGGCCACCTGCGTCGTGCCCGCGAAATTCTCGCCGTAACGCAGCCGCATCAGGTCGAGCGTCTCCTGCGTCGCCAGCACGGCGCCATGCCCCGGCCGCGCATGGTCGGAATGGCCGTGCGTGATCACGGCCTTGTCGACCGGCCGCGTCGGGTCGATATGGAAGCCGCCGGTCTGGCAGCAGACGCCCGACGGCGTCGGCGTCAGCAGTTCTTCGGGACGCATGGTGCTGAGATATGCCATATCGGCGGAAAGAACAGACCGGCGCTCGCATCCGACATGGCTTCGCAACCGCTTTTCGTCTCATCCGGCAACCTGGTCGCCGACCGGCGCTACCAGTGGGCGCTGGACTATCTCAAGCGCGGCCACGCGGAGGCCGCGGCCGACATTCTCGCCCAGGTGGTCGAGACCGCACCGGGCTTTGCCACCGCGTGGTTTGCGCTGGCCTCGATCCGCGAGCGGCTCGGCGATCGCGACGGCGCGATTGCGGCCTTCGCCGCGGCGCGCGACGCCGACCGCGAGGACTATCACGGCGCGCGATTGCATCTGGCGCGGCTCGGCGTCGGCGAGGCGACGCCAGAGATGACCGGCGTCTATGTGCGGCGGCTGTTCGACCAGCACGCGCCGGAGTTCGACGAGGCGTTGACCGGGCGGCTGGACTATGTCGGGCCGAAGCTTCTGCTCGACGCGGTGCGGGCGCATGCGAACGCGCCACTGCGATTGGGTTCGGTGCTCGATCTCGGCTGCGGCACCGGGCTCGGCGGCGCGGCGTTCCGGCCCTGGTGCGACTGGCTCGTCGGCGTCGACATCTCGCCCGGCATGGTCGAGCAGGCGCGCACCAAGGGTCTCTATGACCGGCTCGCGGTCTCCGACCTGCTGGAATTTCTCGCAGGCGAAGCCGGCGCGCAGAACCACCTGGTGCTTGCCGCCGACGTGTTCGTCTATTGCAGCGACATCGCGCCGATTGCCGCGGGTGTCGCCAGGGTGCTCGCGCCCGGAGGGCTGTTCGCGTTCTCGGTCGAGACCGGTGATCAGCAGGGCGTGCGGTTGCAGGAAACCCTGCGCTACGCCCACAGCGCCGCTCATGTGCGCGACGCTGTCGCCGCGGCAGGGCTCAAGCTCCTGCAACTCACGGACGCTTCGACCCGCTCGGAAAAGGGTGAGCCGGTGCGGGGACTGATCGCTGTCGCGCAGAAGTAGGGCTTTGCATAAAGTCTCCGCCGTCATTCTGGGGCGCCGCGAAGCGGCGAACCCGGAATCCATACTCCGCAGCAGTGGTTATGGATTCCGGGTTCGCGTGCTTACGCACGCGCCCCGGAATGACCGCGGAGAGAGTTAACGCACGTCGGCGCCGACCGCTTCGCTGACCGACTTGAACCCGTCACGCTCCAGCAATCGCGAAAGGCCGCGCGCGATCCGCCGCGCCAGCAGCGGTCCCTCGTACACCAGCGCGGTCAGAAGCTGCACCAGCGACGCGCCATTGCGGATCTTGGCGTAGGCGTCCGCGGCGGTGAACACGCCGCCGGCTCCGACCAGCGCGAAGCGCCGCCGGTCCATCCGCCGGTAGCATTCGGCGATGCACAGGTCGGTGAGCTGCGAGCAGGCGGCGGGTCCGGACACCGCGCCCGGCATGGTGCGCAGCACCGCCTCCGGCGTCCGCAATCCCGGCGGCTTCATCGGCGACAGGTTGAACATGAAGCCCGAGACGAAGGCGTGCGGCTCGGCCGCGGCGAGCACCCGCTCAACCGCCTCGATGCCGCCGACCGGCGACACCTTCATGAACACCGGAATTCTCAGGTCTGCCGCGCCCAACGCCGCGAGGCACTGGTCGATATGCGCGCGCTCGACGAAGAAATCACGGCCATCCTCGGTGTTGGGGCAGCTCATGTTGAGCATGAGATAGTCGGCATAGGGCGAAAGCATCCGCGCGGCCGCCACGTATTCCTCGACGATCTGGTGCGCGGTGAGCGGCGGCGCGCCGCGTCCGCGATTGGTGACCGCGATATTGACTCCGAGCGGCACCGGCAGGCGCAGCCCTTCGATCCGCGTTTTCACCGCCGCCGCGCCATCGTTCGGCATGCCGTAGTGCACGACGACCGCGCGATCCTCCGGCAGCCGCCACAGCCGCGGCTTCGGATTGCCGTCCGACGCATCGATCGTCACCGAGCCGATCTCGACGCTGCCGAAGCCCAGCGCCGCCAGCGTCTCGATGCTGTGGCCGTTCTTGTCGTAGCCCGCGGCCAATCCGACCGGATGCGGAAAGCGGATGCCCGCGACGGTGGTTTCAAGGCGAGGGTCGGACACTGCAAGCAGCGGCCGCACGGCCCTTGCCGCCCATGCCACGCTTCCGCCCAGCTTGATCGCGAGTTGATGGGCGCGCTCCGCCTCCAGGCGAAACGCCAGCGGCCGGACGACGCTCGTATAAACGCTCATGGCGGAACCGCATCCGTGCAGCGGACTTCGCAAGCCCGATGGTGCAAACTAACGCAGTCGCTTTGCAGGGAAAACAGGTGTCTGGGAGGAAAGCAGCAATGAAAAAGCTGTTTGGGATGACGCTGGCGCTGGCGTGCTCATTTGCCGTGCCAGGGCTGGCGCAGGAGAAGGTGCGGTTCGCGGTCGGCGGCAAGTCGGCGGTGTTCTATCTGCCGCTGTCGGTGACGGAGCGGCTCGGCTATTTCAAGGACGCCGGCCTCGACGTCGAGATCGCCGACGTCGCGAGCGGCGGCCGCACCCTGCAGTCGATCATCGGCGGCAGCGCCGAGATCGGCATCGGCACCTTCGATCACGCCATCCAGATGCAGGCCAAGAACCAGCCGGTGGTAGCGCTGGTGCAGTACGGCCGCTATCCGGGCTTCGTGCTGGCGATGATGGCCGGCAAGGCCGACCGCTACAAAGGCCCCGCGGACCTTAAAGGTTTGAAGATCGGCGTGACGTCGCCCGGCTCCAGCACGCATTTCATGGCGGCCTACATGCTGGTGCGCAGCGGGCTGAAGGCCGACGACGCCTCGTTCGTCGGCACCGGCACCACCTCGACCGCGGTTGCAGCAGCCAAGCGCGCCGAGATCGACGCCATCGTCAGCTCCGATCCGATGATGACGCTGATGGAAAACGACAAGCTGGTGAGGATCGTCGCCGACACCCGCACCGCCGAAGGCACGCGCGCCGTTTATGGCGGGCCGTATCCCGGCGGGGTGATCTATGCGACGCCGGCCTACATCGAGAAGAACCCGCAGGCCGTGCAGAAGGTGGTCGACGCCTTCGTGCGCGGGCTGAAGTGGATCGCCGGCCATTCGGCGGAGGACATCGCCAAGCTGATGCCGGAGGAGTATTCGCTGGGCAACCCGCCGATCTATATCAAGGCGCTGTCGGTCTCGAAGCCGATGTTTTCGCCGGACGGGCATTTCGAGCCGGGCGCGGTCGAGACCGCGCACGCGGTGCTCAAGGTGTTCGACCCGGCGGTGGCGGGCGCGACCATCGACCCCGGCAAGACCTACAACGACAGCTTTGTGAAGAAGGCGCTCGCCGGGAAATAGCATCGGACCGCATGAACGTCGCGACCAAGCCCGAAGCCACTGCGCTGCTGCCGGACCGGTTTTCCCGGTGGTTCGCGTCGCGCGGCTGGGCGCCACGCGCGCATCAGCTGGAGCTGCTGGCACGCGCCCGCGACGGAAAGTCGGTGCTGCTGATCGCGCCGACCGGCGGCGGCAAGACGCTGGCGGGCTTTCTGCCGACGCTCGTGGAGTTGAGCGAACCCCGGGCCAAGCCGCAGCGGCTGGTTTCGACCGGCAAGGAGGTCCAGCGCTCCGGCGGCCTGCACACCCTCTACATCTCTCCCTTGAAGGCGCTCGCGGTCGACATCGCGCGCAATCTTGAAGCGCCGGTCGGCGAAATGGGCCTGCCGGTCCGGATCGAGACCCGCACCGGCGACACGCCGACGTCGAAGCGCCAGCGCCAGCGCCGCGATCCGCCCGACATCCTGCTGACCACGCCCGAACAGCTCGCCTTGCTGCTCGCCAGCGCCGACGCGCCTTATCTGTTCGGCAGCCTCCGGCGCGTGGTGCTCGACGAGCTGCACGCGCTGGTCACCTCCAAGCGCGGCGATCTGTTGTCGCTCGGCCTCGCCCGCCTGTGGCGGCTGGCGCCGCACCTCGCGATGACCGGGCTTTCGGCGACGGTCGCCGAGCCGGACGATCTCTGCCGCTTTCTCCTGCCGCAGCCGGAACACGGCAGGCATCTCGCCGATCTCGTGATCGCCGACGGCGGCGCGGAGCCCAACGTCACCATGCTGGAGCCGGGCGAATACCTGCCCTGGGCCGGGCATTCGGCGCGGCATGCGTTTCCGCAGATCTACGAACTGATCAAGCGTCACAAGATGACGCTGGTGTTCGTCAACACCCGCAGCCAGGCCGAGATGATCTTCAACGCGCTCTGGCAGATCAACGACGATTCCCTTCCGATTGCCCTCCACCACGGCTCGCTCGACGTGGCGCAGCGGCGCAAGGTCGAGGAGGCGATGACGGCAAGCAGGCTCCGCGCCGTGGTCTGCACCTCGTCGCTCGATCTCGGCATCGACTGGGGCGACATCGACCTCGTCATCAATGTGGGCGCGCCGAAGGGCTCGTCGCGGCTTCTGCAGCGCATCGGCCGGGCCAACCACCGCCTCGACGAGCCGTCGCGCGGCATTCTGGTGCCCGCCAACCGCTTCGAGGTGCTGGAATGCAACGCCGCCATCGCGGCGGTCGCCGCGAATGCGCAGGACACCCCGCCGCTGCGGATCGGGGCGCTCGACGTGCTGGCGCAGCATGTGCTCGGCTGCGCCTGCGGCGAGCCGTTCGCGGCCGACGAGCTGTTCGCCGAGGTGAAGGCCGCGGCGCCCTATGGCGGGTTGAGCCGCGCCGATTTCGACGCTGTGCTGGATTTTGTAGCGACCGGTGGCTACGCGCTCAAGGCCTATGAGCGCTTCGCCAAGATCCGCCAGACCAAGGATGGACGCTGGCGCGTCGCCAACCCGATGGTGGCGCAACGCTACCGGATGAACGTCGGCACCATCGTCGAGGCCGACATGCTGAAGGTGCGCCTGGTCCGCTCGCGCGCCGGCGGCGCGGGTCACACCGGGCCGATTGCGCGTGGCGGAAGGCTGCTGGGCGAGGTCGAGGAGTATTTCGTCGAGATGATGGTGCCGGGCGACACCTTCGTGTTTGCCGGCGAGATCCTGAAATACGAGGCGCTGGTCGAGGACGAGGTCTATGTCTCGCGCAGCACCTCCGAGGACCCCAAGGTGCCGGCCTACGAGGGCGGCAAGTTCCCGCTTTCGACCTATCTGGCCGACCGCGTGCGGCGGATGCTGGCCGATCCGGCGCAATGGCCGCAACTGCCCGAGCAGGTGCGCGAATGGCTGAGGATCCAGCAATGGCGCTCGCTGGTGCCGCGGCAGAATGACCTGCTGGTCGAGACCTTTCCGCGAGCCGATAAATTTTATCTTGTTTGCTATCCGTTCGAAGGACGCCTCGCTCACCAGACGCTGGGTATGCTGCTGACGCGCCGGCTCGAGCGCGCACGGCTCAAGCCCTTGGGGTTCGTCGCCAATGAATATGCGCTTGCGGTCTGGGGGCTGGGCGACGTGGCGCTTCGGATTTCGCGCGGCGAGCTGTCGCTGCCCGCGCTGTTCGACGAGGACATGCTGGGCGACGACCTCGAAGCCTGGCTCGCCGAGTCGTCCCTGATGAAACGCACCTTCCGCAATTGCGCCATCATCGCCGGATTGATCGAGCGCCGCTTTCCGGGGGAGGAGAAATCGCGGCGGCAGGTCACGATCTCGACCGACCTGGTCTACGACGTGCTGCGCAAGCACCAGGGCGATCACGTTCTGCTGCGTGCGGCGCGGGCCGATGCCGCCACCGGGCTTCTCGACATCAAGCGGCTCGGCGAAATGCTCTCGCGCATCCGGGGGCGAATTGTCCATAAAGCGCTGGACCGGGTTTCGCCGTTGGCTGTGCCGGTGATGCTGGAGATCGGCCGCGAGCCGGTTTATGGCGAGGCGTCCGAGGCCGTTTTGGCCGAAGCTGCCGACGATCTCATCAAGGAGGCCATGTCTTGAAGATAGAAGTCTTGAAGAAACATGCCGTGACGAACATCATGAAATTCATTGTCTGCCTGTTTCCCGTGCTGGCGATCGCACCATTCTCCGCCGGAGCACAGGGCACGCGCGAATTCCCGATGAACACCACCTACAAGGCGATCTCGATCTCGGGCTTCGACGTGCAGAAAATGGATCTGACGCTGACCGTGACCAAGAGCGGCGACGGTTTCCGCGGCTCCGGCAGCGCCGGCTGCAACAACTGGACCGCGGGCGTCATGCTGCGCGAGGACCAGATCGACTTCGCGTCCATCGCGACCACCCGGAAAATGTGCGACAAGGGACGCATGACCGCCGAAGAGGCGTTCACCAATTCGCTCCGCACCGCGCAGCGCTGGCGCTTCGACGACAAGAACCGCCTGATCATCGAGGGCGAGGCCGCGCGGCTTCTGCTGACGGCAAACAAGAAGTAACCGGAATTCCGCGTGACCACCGCATCGGCACCAAAACCTGCCCTGAACAGCGGCCCCGGCAAGGCCTGCGGCGCGCTCGCCGTGGCCGCAGTGGACCTGCACGCCGATATCGCCGGCGTGCTGGTCTGGCCGGAACAGCGGCTTCTCGCCGTCGCCGACCTGCATCTGGAAAAAGGCTCGAGCTTCGCCGAGCGCGGCGTGCTGCTGCCGCCCTACGACACCGCGGCGACGCTCGCGCGGCTCAACGCGTTGATCGTGCATTACGCGCCGCGCGTGGTGGTGGCGCTGGGCGACAGCTTCCATGACGGGCGGGGGCCGGCGCGGCTCGCCGACACCGACCGCGCCAGCTTGAAGGCGATGCAGCGCGGCCGCGATTGGGTCTGGATCACCGGCAATCACGATCCGGAGCCTGCCGAAAACATCGGCGGGCGGTTTCTCGACGTGCTCAAGGTCGGCGCGCTGACGTTCCGCCACGAACCCGGCGGCGAGGATGAGGGCGAGATCGCCGGCCACCTGCACCCGGTGGCGCGGGTGGCGCGGCGCGGCCGGGCGGTCAGCCGCCGCTGCTTCGCCAGCGACGGCGTGCGGCTGGTGATGCCGGCGTTCGGGGCCTACACCGGCGGGCTCAACGTGCGCGACCGCGCCTTCGCCAACGTGTTTCCGACGCTCGGGTTTACCGCGCACATGCTCGGGATCGAGCGGGTCTATGCGGTCGCGGCGAAGCACTGCCTGCCGGATTAATCGGCGCGTCCCGGCTGCCACGGCCCCTGCGCTTCGCTAAGATCGTCCTCAGGCTTGTGTAGCGGTGCCAGTGCGTAGGGTGGGCCAAGGCGCGCACCAGCGCGTTCACGCGCGTCTTCGACGCGCTATTGGCCGTGCTCACGTCTTCTTTGTTAGTACGACGACGTGGGCACGCCGCTGACGCGGCTTTGCCCACCCTACGATTGCTCATGAAGAAGGTACTTATTCTTGGATTGCAGGCAACCGCAGTCAATCGCGGCGGAACACCACCGACGCGAACCAGCCGGTGAACATCGCCATCATCGCCGCGGCGATGCCGTAGAAAAAGCCGTAGTCGCGCGCGGCGGTCGCGACGAACTGCTCGAAGCCGACCTTGACGATCTCGAACGCCGAATTGCCGCGCGCCACATTCAGCCGGTCCGTGAACACCCGCACGTCGACCTCGTAGCTGCCGATCGGCGCTTCGGCCGGCAGCGTGATCTCGGTGCGGAACACGGTCGGCGTCAGCAGCGTCACGCCGTTGGTCTTCTGCGAATAGAGCCGATGCGCGGTTTTCAGGCGCACGAAGTTCGTCCGGAACGGGTCGGCCGGGCCGGGGTCGCCGACGTCCGCGCCGATCTGCTGCGGCAGCAGGAAGCTGTCGAGCCCAAGCTGCATCTGCCGGATCATGTCGGCTGTGGCGAACAGCTCGATCGGACGGGTGGACAGCGCCGCGAGATAGCTCGGCACGTTGACGAAGGTCCGCGAGTCCGTGTTGGTCCAGATGCCGAGCAGGCGCTCCTTCTTGCGCGTCATCACCGTCTGCTTCGGGCCGAGCACGGTGACGGTCAGGTCGTAGCCGCTGGCGCGGCGGCGCGAGGCGGGGGTGTCGGGCTCGATGGTGCCGAACAGCACGATCGCCGTCCCGGTGAAGCTCGACGTCACCAGCACCTGGTGCCGCGAGATCGACGTCACCAGCCGCTCCGCCGACGCAGGGATTGCTGCCGACGAGGAGGCTAGCGAGCGCCGCCGCGGCTATGGCGATCCCGCGCTTCATTCGGCACCGATCTGGCGGATCGAATAGAGATCGCCCGGCTGCACCACCAGCTGGTAGGCGAAGCGCAGGCCCACCGCGAGCACCAGCAGCCCGAGCAGGAGACGCAGCCGTTCGCCGCGCATGTTCTGGCCGGCCCGCGCGCCAAACTGCGCGCCGATCACGCCGCCGACCATCAGGATCAGCGCCAGCACCGCGTCGACCAGATGGTTGGTGGTGGCGTGCATCACCGTGGCCGACGCCATGGTGATCAGGGTCAGCACCATCGAGGTGCCGATGACGGTCGCGGTCGGCACATGCAGGAAGTAGATCAGCATCGGCACCAGCAGGAACCCGCCGCCGATGCCCATCACCGCGCCGACGAAGCCGATGATGAAGCCGATGGTCCAGACCGGAATCGCCGAAACGTAGATCTTGGAGCGCTTGAAGCGCATCTTCAGCGGCAGCCCATGGACCCAGGTGTGGGCGCCGCCGCGCCGCAGCGTCATGGGCTTGCCCTGCTGCTCGCGCAGGATCGCGCGGATGCTCTCGTTGATCATCAGCCCGCCGACCGTGCTGAGCAGGACGACGTAGGAGACGCCGATGGTGATGTCGAGCTGGCCGAGCGCGCGCAGTGTCGTGAACAGCCAGACGCCGACGGCGGTGCCCAGAATGCCGCCGGCGAGCAGCATCATGCCGAGCGCGAGATCGACCGCCCGCCGCCGCCAGTATGTGAGCACCCCGGAGCAGGACGACGCGGCGATATGGCTCGCCACGCTCGCCACCGCGACGGCCGGCGAGATTCCGATGAAGATCAGCAGCGGCGTCATCAGGAAGCCGCCGCCGATGCCGAACATGCCGGAAATGAAGCCGACCGCCAGCCCCATCCCCAGGACCAGGAACATATCGACGGGGATGTCGGCGATGGGGAGGTAGATTTGCACTGAAGGCAGTCCGGTCGATTTGCGAGGTCAGGCCCGAGGCGTCACGTTACGCCTGCCGCGGCAACTCGGACCCTTTCCGTATAGGCTCGATTGCGGGGATGTCCACGCAATTTCTTAACAGCGCGACGCCGAAACTTATTCAAATCCGTGTTGTCGCAGGCGCGTGGTTTATTGCGCCGGACGTTTTGTCGCCTTGGCCTGCGCGGCGGGAGCCTTGTCCCAGCCGCCCGGCGGCGCCTTGAGGTTGATCGCCTCGTCGGGTTCGCGCTCGGGGGTGAAGCCCTGGGCTGCGGCCTTGGCCATCGCCAGTGTCTTTGAATCGAGCCGTGCTGCAACCTCGTCGCGCTTCTTGGCCGCTTCGTTGTCGCCCGCGCCGGCGGCCAGCGCGAACCAGCGGTAGGATTCCGCGAGATTGGCCGGGATGCCGATGCCGCGGGCGTAGAGGATCGCGAGATTGTATTGGCTGTCGGTCACGCCATACAGCGACGCCTTCCGGAACCACTGCGCCGCGACCTTGTAGTCGGACTTGCCGTCGACCCCTTCGGCATAGAGGACGGCCAGGTTGTGCATGGCCTTGGCGTGGCCCCTGGAGGCCGCGGCCAGATAGAGCTTGCGCGCGGCCTGGGTGTCCTTGCGGACGCCGTCGCCCTTTTCGTTCAGCCCGGCAAGCCGGAATTGGGCGGGCGCGAACCCCGCATGGGCCGCGCGCTCCAGCCAGCGCGCCGCTTCCGCGGAGCTCTGCGGCACGCCGCGGCCTTCGGCGTAACGGATTGCAAGCTCGTACTCGGCGCCCGGCTCGCTGGCGGCGAGGGCCTGGCGCATCGCCGGGCTGACCGAGGCCGGAAGCGCGTCGATGTGCGCCTTCCCGGTCGGCACGATGGCGTCCGGCGCTCTTGCCGGGCCGGGCGCAGGCGCCTGGGGCGTCTTGCGGGCGATCGATCCGGTGACGTCGCCTTGCGGCCTCGGCGCGATCACCGTCGAGGGGTCGAAGAACGACGGCATGTTGCCGATCTGGCCGGTGGCTTCGGGGTCGGCCCCCCACGGGGCGTTCAGCGAGCCCTGGGGCGACGGCATCGGCCGGCTCGGCGCGGGCGTCGTCTTCGGCGTATTCCGCGGTGCGGCGTCCGGCGTGCCGAGCGTCTCGACATTCGGCAGCGGCGGAATATCGGGGAACAGCAGGTCCACCGCGGTCAGCGCCGTGCCGACAACGATGATGGCGACGCTGGTCGCGATCAGCACCTTTTTCAGGAACAGGCGCACCCGCTTGCCGCGCGACGGCGGCGCGTCGGCCACGTTGTCGCTTGCCGACATCGGCATCGATGCCGGCATCGGTTGCGGGATCGGTTGCGGCATCGACGCGGCGGGCATCGCCTGCGGCATCGGCGCCGGCGCCGGAAATTGCGGTTCGCCCGCGGGCTTCTTTTTCTTGAACGGCCAGAAGCCGCCGCCCTTCTTCGCGGATTGCTGCTTCGGCACCTTCACCGGGGTGTCGAGATATGCGGACTTCGCGGCATTGCGGGCGGCGGCAATCGCCGCCGACTTGCTGGCGGGATCGGCGGCCGCAGCCCGGAAGCCGCTCAGTGCCGCCTCGGACGCGGCGATGCGGGCCGCGGCCGAGCCCGGCCGCACGCGCGGCACGCCGCTGCCGGGCTCGAGCGGCGTGTCGGGCGGCAGGTTCGGATCGATCGGCTGGCGCGCGGGCCCGCCCGGCATGGCCCTGCCGCGCGGCTTCGGCTGCGGCGCGGCCGGCGGCATGTATTCGGTTTCCGCAAGCGGCGCGGCACGCGGGGCGAGCGGGGCAAGCTCGACCGATGCGGGGGGCGGTGCCGATGGCTGCGATTGCGGCGCGGGCTGAGCCTCCACCACCATTTCCGGGATGAGATCGAGCGGCGATGACGCGGCCGGCTCGGGCGCGTGAATGGGCGCGTGGACCGGAGCTTGCGCCGGCGCGACAGGCGCGGGGCGCTGCGGCATCGCGGGTTCGGGCGCGGGCTCGGCCGGCGGCGCGGCGCGCAGCGTCCGCGATCCGCCGTTCTTCATCTCCTCGAGATGCACCAGCAGGTCGGCCAGCCCGCGTTCGACCGCGCCGAGCTGATTGAGACGGGCGTCGGAGGCGTCGAGCTTCTCGGACAGCTTGGCGATGCGGTCTTCCAGCGCGCCGAGCGCGAGCTGGTCACCCTGGCTCAACTGCGCGCGGTCGAGCCGCTCGCTCAGCTCGCGGATCGAACCCTCGAGCTCCGGCGGCACGGCGCGGCCGCTTTCCATCACGGCGGCGATGCGCGCTTCCAGCCGGGTCAGCGCTTCGGACGAGCTTTCGGCCGCGGCCCGCTCGAATTGCGTCGCCAGCCCGCGCACCTCGGCGGACAGCTGCGCCAGCGCGCCGTCGGACGCGACGTTCGACACCACGCCGCGCAGGGAAGTGACCGCATGCTCGAGCTGCTGGAACGCGCGCGGATCGCCACCCGGCGTTTGCGCGGCTTCGGCAATCATGTCGATCTTCTGCGACAGCGCGCGCACCGCGTCCTCGAAGCCGACGAGGCTTTCGGCGGGCGTGAGGCCGCGCAGCGCGTCGCGGACCTCGGCAAGCTCCTGTTCGAGCACGGCGAGGGAGGGACCTTCCGCGCCCGCCTGCCGGCTGCGGTCGACGCGCTCGGACAGCGTCCGGACCTCGGATTCCAGCGCTTCGATCGCGCGGCGCGGCATCGCCTCGGTCAGCGCGCGGCCGATTTCGGCGAGGTCTTCGCGGAGCGCGACGATCGCGCTTTCGTAGGGCTGATGCAGCGTCGAGATCTGCGTGTTGAGTTCGTAGAGCTGCTGCTGGACGCTCGCGAGATCGTGCGAAGCGGTCCAGGCCGCGGGCTGCGGCGCGGCGGGGGCGAGTTGCGCAGCGCCACCGTCGAGCGCGCGCTGACGCGCGGAAATCTGCTCGGCCCAGCTTGCCGGTCCGCTCTTGCGCGCAGGCGGCTGCTGAGGCGGCATGGTTGAGAATGCCGGTTGTCGCGGCGGCGGCGGTGCGTAGCGCGCCTGCTGGCGTCCGAACTCCTGTGCCGCGTTGCGTCCCTCGGCGATCACCTGATCGAGCCTGCGGTCGAGCCGCGCCAGCGCGTCGGCAACGCGATCGGAGGCGCGCGGATCGGGAGCATGTGCGGTCGCGCGCGGCGGCGGCGCGGGCGCAGCAAAGACGGGAGCCGGTGCAGGCGCGCTCGCTTGCGCGAAGCCAGCCTGAGCCATCCGCTCAAGCTGCCGCGTCAGGTCGTCGAGACGGTCGTGAACGGAAGCGAGGTCTTCATCCTCGTCGTCCACCTGATCCCGATATGCTCGTCGCCGTTGCCGCACGCCTTCCTTCGATCGTTCGATGGATACGCAGGACCCGTTCAGCCCTTGGAACCCGCGCGCGCATACGAACAGGAGGCGACTGGCGCGGTCCCCGAAACCCCGCGCTGACTCTTGTTTATCAAGGTAAACAAGCGGTTAACCTGCTGTCCAAACAGACGGATTTCCTTCCAAACACCATCTGCGGATCCGTGTGATCCAGGGTTGCAATCCTTGGATAAACCACTTCATGGCTGTGGAATTGGGCCGGTTTGCCGGGATTGGGCCGTCCCCAAGCCATTTTAGGGGTCTTAAGGGCGCCTCAATGCGCCCGTGGCATGCTCCCAGGCTTCCAAGCCCGGGGTATGAGCCATGCCGACCTACAAGGCGCCCGTCGAAGACGCCCAGTTCCTCCTCAACGACGTGTTCCACGTCGAGCGGTATTCCAATCTTCCGGGCTTCGCCGACGCGACACCGGACATGGTCGAGGCGGTTCTGCGGGAAGCCGGCAAGTTCAGCGAAGAGGTCCTGACGCCGCTCAACCGCGTCGGTGACAAGGAAGGCTGCAAGCGCTCGGCCGACGGCAGCGTGACCACGCCGACAGGCTTCAAGGACGCGTTCAGGCAGATCGTCGAAGGCGGCTGGATCGGCATCTCGGCGCCGACGGAGTTCGGCGGGCAGGGCCTGCCGATGATGATGACGCAGCTCGTCAACGAGTTCCTGTGCTCGGCCAACATGGCCTTCGCGATGTATCCGGGGCTGACCCAGGGCGCGATCGCGGCGCTGATCGCCCACGGCACCGATGCGATCAAAGCCGCGTACCTGCCGAAGATGATCGAAGGCGTTTGGACCGGCACGATGAACCTCACCGAGCCGCATTGCGGCACGGACCTGGGGCTTCTGCGCACCAAGGCGGTGAAGCAGCCGGACGGCAGCTACAAGATCACCGGCACCAAGATCTTCATTTCGGCCGGCGAGCACGATCTTGCCGCCAACATCGTCCATCTCGTGCTGGCGCGCATCGAAGGCGCGCCGGAAGGCACCAAGGGAATTTCCCTGTTCGTCGCGCCGAAGTTCCTGCTGAAGCCCGACGGCTCGCCCGGCGCGCGCAACGCCGTGTCGTGCGGCTCGCTCGAAGAGAAGATGGGCATCCACGGCAACTCAACCTGCGTCATGAATTACGACGGCGCGACCGGCTGGCTGCTCGGCGAGGAGAACCGCGGCCTGCATGCCATGTTCACGATGATGAACGAGGCGCGGCTCGGTGTCGGCGTCCAGGGCCTCGCGCAGTCCGAGGTCGCGTATCAGAACGCCGTCATTTACGCGAAGGAGCGGCTGCAGGGCCGCGCGCTGTCCGGCGCGAAGGCCAAGGACAAGCCGGCCGATCCGATCATCGTGCATCCCGACGTGCGGCGCACGCTGATGACCATCAAGTCGTTCAACGAGGCGGCCCGCGCGCTGGTGATGTGGACCGCGATCGCCTCCGACCTCGACCGCCACGGCGCCGACGAGAAGACCCGCCAGGCCGCCGACGATCACATGGGCCTGCTCACCCCCGTCATCAAAGGCGTGCTGACCGACCAGGGCTTCGCCAACACCGTGATGGCGCAGCAGATGTTCGGCGGCCACGGCTATATCGCCGAACACGGCATGGAGCAGTTCGTGCGCGATGCCCGCATCGCCATGCTGTACGAGGGCGCGAACGGCATCCAGGCGCTCGATCTCGTCGGCCGCAAGTTGCCGAAGGACGGCGGCCGCGCTTTGCAGGCATTCCTTGCCGAGGTGCAGGGCTTCATCAAGGAGAAGTCGGCCGACGCCGCGATGAAGGCTTATGTCGAGCCGCTCGGCAAGGCGATCGGCCATCTGCAGCAGGCGACCATGTGGTTCATGGCGAACGCGATGGCCAAGCCGGACAACGCGGGTGCGGGTTCGACCGACTACATGCACATGTTCGGTCTCTGTGCGCTCGGCTACATGTGGGCGCGGATGGCCGCGGCCGCGCAGGAGAAGCTCAAGGCCGGCGCCAACGGCGCGGAAGCGCGCATGAACTCAAAGCTCGTCACCGGGCGCTTCTTCATGGATCGCGTGCTGCCGGAGACCGCGGCGCAGCTTGCGCGGATCACGTCGGGCGCGGCGAGCACGATGGAATTGCCGGCGGAGCAGTTCTAGCGCCAACAACGAGCTCGGCCAAAGCAGGTATCAGGATGCGCCGGGTTGCGAGGCGACCGGCATTTCCTAGGCCGTCAGGGCTCCAGTTGGTAACCTGATACAATGCTCCCAGGCATTTTTGGGGCGCTACGGGGGCGCTGACCGATTCTTGCCGCAATTCCCGTTCCATTTCATCAGCAGGAAAGACGCGATCCAACGCGTTGTGAGGGCAGGGGGCCGTTTTGCTTCACGCCGGAGGGTGCTCGAACTCGTTTGGGGTGGCAGTGGTGGCCGTGGCGCTTGGCGTCATGTCGGCCGGAACGAACATGCCTCGTGCGGCCGGCGACGGATCGCAAGCGGAACGCCCGGTTGTTTCAGTCATCCAGCAACGACATCTAAACACTCCGGCTTACCTGGCTCCTGAATATTTGCAGAATACATTCGTGGGCGCGGGCACGCATCCGGAAGGATTCGCCCGCTTCGAGGAGCGGTATATCTTCATCGAGCGCCTGGGCTCATTCGACGCGCGTTTCGTTGATGCCGACGGGTTGGTCCGGCGAGCGGCGGCCAGCGTCATGACGTCAGGGCCGGTTCGGCCTCAACCTGCAATCGTCGCGGAAGCGGAGCCGTGGATTCCCGAGCCTGATCCACCGACCAACGGCGCTGCGTCTACGGGCGCGCCGGCTGCTCCACGATCGATCGCACCCGCATCTCTGAACGGTGACGTCCGCGCCCCTAAAGTTCGGCAGGCTTCGTTGTCGGCTTCTCCGGACGGCCGCAATCGGACGGCGATCTACGACATCAGCGCCCAGGTGGTGTATCTGCCCGACGGCCGCAGGCTCGAAGCGCATTCCGGTCTTGGCAGCTACATGGACGATCCACGCTATGTGCACGTCAAGCGCGAAGGCCCAACTCCGCCCAATACCTATCGGCTGACATTGCGTGAGAACCTGTTCCACGGCGTTCGCGCCATTCGCCTGATCCCGGCCGGTGACGGCAACATGTTCGGCCGCGAGGGCATCCTTGCGCACCACTATTTGCTGGGGCCCAATGGTCAGTCGAACGGATGTGTGTCGTTCGCCGACTATCCTGCGTTCCTCAATGCCTACCTCAACGGCGAGATCGACCGTCTTGTCGTGGTCGAGCGGCTCGAGAACCCGCCCGGCCAGATGATCGCCGCGGGATGGGTTCAAAAGGCTTTTAGAGGACTGATCAAAACCTTTGAGCGCAGCTCGGGCACTTAAAGTGTCGTCCGGCGCGGCGAGCACGATGGAATTCCCGCCGGGCAGTTCGAGCAATATTCATCCGGCGGAAGCCGGCGCGAATTTTGGTGCGCACCTCATCCGCTGGTGATGCGGGATCGCGCCTCGTTCAGCCGTTGGCGAACGTCTTCGATCGCCTTGCGAAACGCGCCGCGGTCCACCGCGATCACTGCGCCGCATCCGCCGCAGGCGAGCTCTGAATGATCGCAAATCCAATCGATCGGCTGCTTGTTCTTGTGCGCGCACTGCGGACAGGCAATCTCCACGTGCGTGTCGTCAACTGGACTTCCGGTCACTGGCTCATCTCCTCACGTCTGGAGGACAGTCAGCGGACAAATGTTGCGGAAGTGCGGTAGCAGCGAACAACGAACCCGGCGAAAAACAGGTATCAACGTGCGCCGGGTTCCGATGTGAGGGACCATCAGGCACCCTGAGAGACCGCGCCCGGTAACCCGTTACATCTCTTCACAAATTTTTTGCGGCGCCACACCGCCATCGAACGATTCTTGCCGCAATCCCGGACTTTGATTGGCCTCAAGAAGAGACGCGGATCAACGCGTCGGGTGAGGGCAGGGGGGCTATCGTGCTTCGCGCCGGAGTGTGTTCGATCTCTGCTGGGATCGCAGTGGCGGCTTTGGCGCTGGTCGTCAAGTCGGCGGGGACGTACGTGCCCGGTCCGGCCCGCGACGGATCGCAGGCCGAGCGCCTGGGCGTTTCTGTCGCACCGAAATGGCGCTTCGACAGCCCGGCCTACTTGACGCCTGTGTCGTTGCAAATGCCGGACGATGCCGACGTGCGCGCGGCTCCCTTGGAACGGGAGACCGTCGGCGCGCGCCCGCGCTCGGACGAGTTCGACGTCTTCGGGGAGCGATATTCCTTCAGGGAGCGCTTCGCATCGTTCGACGAGCGTTTCGTCGGTGTGGCGAGGTTGATCCGGCGAGTCGCAGTCATCGCCGTGAAGAACGAACCGGCTTCGCTGCAATATGCGACCGCTGCGGAGACGGAGCTGCGGATTTCCGCGTCTGAACAGGCGATCAAAAGTGCTTCGCTGACGCCCGGCCCAATCGGGGCTTCCGTTGCATCACCGGCATCTGCAAACAGCGGCGTTCGCGCGAGGGCTCGGCAGGCATCTCTATCGCCGCCGGCGGATGGTCAGAACCGGACGGCGATCTACGACATCAGCGCACAGGTGGTGTATCTGCCCAACGGACGCAGGCTCGAAGCGCATTCCGGTCTCGGCAGCTACATGGACGATCCGCGCTATGTGCACATCAGGCGCAAAGGCGCGACTCCGCCCAACACCTATCGGCTGGTGTTGCGTGAAAATCTGTTCCACGGGGTTCAGGCGATCCGGCTGGTTCCTGTCAGCGGCAGCACCATGTTCGGCCGCGATGGCATCCTTGCGCATCATTATTTGCTGGGCCCCAACGGCCAGTCGAACGGATGCGTGTCATTCGCCGATTACCCTGCGTTCCTCAGCGCGTACCTGAACGGCGAGATCGACCGTCTTGTCGTGGTCGAGCGTCTTGAGAGCCCGCCCGGTCAGATGATCGCCGCGGGATGGCTCGAAAAGGCCTTCAAGGGACTGATCAAAAACTTCGAGCGCGGCTCAGGCACTTGAGCAATCGTCCTGCGCTGCCGTGCCGTGGCCGGTTCAGCAGGTGTACGACTTGCGGTAGCCCGCAGCCTGCGCTTCCCGTTCCGAACAGAACCACCGCTGCGCCTGTCTGGTCCGGGCATAGCTCCGGCAGCCTGGCAGGTGATAGATGCCCAGATAGCCGGCCACCTGTGAGCGCAGCGCGATCCTGCCTTTGATATCGCAGCCGGCCGGCATGACGGGGTTTTCCGGGAACAGCATTTTGCGGACCCGCCAGTTGTTCGGCGCGGGGCAGGCGGCGCCCAGCATGGCCGACGTGCTGATCGTGAACCTTCGCAGATCCTCGGGCGATACGAAGCAGCCCTTCCAGAGTCCGTTGCGTTCCGCACTTGCATTGTCCCGGTCGGCCTTGAAACGGCCCTTCGCGGAACGATCGGCATTCAGGGCCCAGCCCTGCTGCACCATCCATTGGTTCAGGCTTGTCGCCTCGCCCGTGACAAAGCATTCACCGATGCGCTTCTGGCGAAAAACGCTGTCGGCTCCCCGGTCGGTACAACGCACGTCACGTTTGCCGACATGCTCCTGCAGGCGGTCGCGGGCCGCGACGCCGCATGTCCACGCAGCGCCTTTTTCGTCGATGCAAGTCTGATCGGTTTGCGGGGCTTCAATGCCGTCAAGCCGGTACGTGACGCCATCGAGGATCAGCGTGTTGCCGTCCGCAATGGACGCCTCGGCCGCCCAGCCTGGTGTCGCCGCAACCGTCAGCCAGGCGGTGATCAGGGCCCGCATGACGATGTTCTTCTTGCGTAGCGCATGCATCGCGGGCCGCGGCGCCATTGTGCCCCTACGTGCTGCGATGAAATCCCGCTGTCTCATTCGGTCACCTCGTCGACGAGGCCGAGCATAATCGCTGGTCGCGCAAATGCCGAGTTCTTTGGCGGCCGCCAGTTCGGACACGAGAGGTCAGGGCAACAGCACGACGGGCCCCGCATCCGATGCCGCTTCGGCTTGCCGGTGAGCCGTTGCGGCGTCTGCGAGGGGGACCGTGCGGATCGTCCTCGTTTTCAGGATGCCTCGTGCGACGAGATCGAACAATTGGGCCGCAACCTGCTGGAACCGGGCCGGATCGCCGAGATACTGGCTGACCCCAACCCGGCAAACTGACAGCGAGCCCTTGAGCGAGAGCTGCAGAATGTCGATCGGCGGCACGTGGCCGGATGCGTTGCCGTAGTTCACCAACATGCCGAATGGCGCCGTGCAATCGAAGGATTTCACAAACGTATCCTTGCCGACTCCATCGAACACGGCATTGACGCCACCGGGCACGATATGCCTGGTGGCGGAGACGAAATCCACCTCGCGATAAAGAATGGTGTGATCGCAGCCGTGGTCCAGGGCGACCCGCTGTTTCGCAACATTGCCGACCGTGCCGATGACCGTGGCGCCGAGATGTTTCGACCATTGAACCAGCAGGAGACCGACGCCGCTGGCGGCGGTGTGGATCAGGATCGTGTCGCCGGTCTTGGGTCGAAACACCTGATTCACGATGCTCGCCGCCGTGAGGCCCTTGAGCATCAGTGCAGCGGCCGCAATGTCGGTGATGCCGTCAGGCAATTTCACGAGGCGGGCCGCCGGCACATTTCGCTCCTGTGCATAGGCGCCGGTGTTCACAAAGAAGTTCGATCCGACGCCGCAATAGCCAACGCGGTCGCCGATCTTCACGTTGTCCACCCGATCGCCGACGGCCGACACGACGCCTGAAGCCTCATTGCCGAGAATGATCGGCATCGGCAGCGGATCTTTCTGATAGAAGCCCCCGCGCCTGACGTTGATATCGGAAAAGTTCAAACCGATGGCGGTGTGGCGAACGCGCACCTCTCCGGGACCGGGCGGCGGCAACTCGATCTCTTCCAGCCGCATGACCTCCGGACCGCCATGGGAATGAATGCGGACGGCTTTGATCATCGCGGGCAAGCCTCCTGCCACCGGAGCGGTCGCACGGTACCTCTCTGCCCAACATGCGCGATCGGCGACATTTTCCCAACATCAATTTGACCGTCAAATGCCCAACTCAAATGCCGCTATCTGCCGTGGGTGAAGGGTTCGAACTGAACGGGTAGGTGAGGTCTCATGTCTTCATTGGATCACTATCGCGCCAAGGCGGAGGAGCTCAGGGCCAAGTCGCAAAACGAGGACAGCGCAATCAGCAAGGCTGTGTTCGAGGGACTTGCCGAAAGTTATGTACGGCTGGCTCGCCTCGAAGAAAACCATCAACGGGAAGTCCGGCAAAAGGCCTGGGCGCATTCCGTCAGCGAGACCGGCTGGTCTTGCGAGTGCGGACACTCGATTTCACTGTCCGAACGCGAGATCTATTTCACCACAGGGCGCTGCATGCGCTGCAATGAGGCAGCGAACGAACGATTGTCCCGCCTGTACGATATCGCGTCGTCGGATTCCCGTTTCGCGGGATTTCCGGACAATGAGCGTTCCGAGCGGCCTCGCTGGGTGACGGCGGCATCGAAATTCTTCAGCCCGTTTGCCGGCAAGAGCCGACCGGACAAGCGTCGCACCGTGTGGTGAGGTTAGCTTGAGCCGCCAGGGAGCAGCCGGGCGCTGATCAGTTCACCGGCCCGGGTCCGCCGATGTCTTCCGCGGTCGGGTCCGCAGGCTTCACGCCGGTGGCGCGGTTGACGAACACCGTGACCACCCACAGCGCGACGCCGATGCCGATCAGCACGCCCGCGATCTTGTACTGAACCGGATCGCGGCCGGTCCACGGCCCCACCAGGAACGCGCAGCAGATCATGCCGCCGATCGCAAGCCAGGTCGGCGTGCGGAAGTGCTGGTGCTTGACCGGGTTCTTGCGCAGCACCAGCACCGCGATATTGACCACCGTGAAGACACAGAGCAGCAGCAGCGCGGTGGTGCCGCCGAGCGCCGGCACCTCGCCGACGAAGGTGATCAGCGCAAACGCCAGCAGCGTGGTGAAGCCGATGGCGATGTAAGGCGTCCGGCGCGAGGCGTGCACCTTGCCGAGCGCCGCCGGCAGCACGTGCTCGCGGCTCATGCCGTAGACCAGCCGGCTCGCCATCAGCATGTTGATCAGTGCGCTGTTCGCCACCGCGAACATGGTGATGAATCCGAAGATCACGATCGGGAAGTTCGGTGCGCCGGCCTGCACCACCTTGATCAGCGGCGTCTCGCCTTCACCGAGTTGCTCGGGCGGCACGAGCGTGATGCCCGATATCGACACCAGGACGTAGATCGTCCCGGTGATGAACAATCCGGTCAGCAGGATCTTGGGGAACGTGCGCGTCGGATCTTTGGTCTCCTCGGCCATGTTGACCGAATCCTCGAAGCCGACCATCGCGAAGAAGGCCAGCGTGGTCGCGGCGATCACCGGCCAGATGAAGCTTCCGTCGACGCCGGTCTTGAACTGGAAGGCGCGCGAGACGTCGCCCTGACCCGCGGCGATCGCCCAGAGGCCGATGAATATGATGATCAGGAGCCCGGTCAGCTCGACCACCGTGAGAACGACGTTGGCTTTCACGCTTTCGCCGACGCCGCGGTAGTTGACGATCGCGACCAGGGCCATGAAAGCCAGGCCCACGAGGGTGATGCCGATGCCGCCGGCGAGATTGAGGTCGAAGGCGTGCGACATGTTGGCGGCAAAGGCGCGCGACGCGGTCGAGGCCGAGGTGATGCCCGAGCACATCACCGCGAAGGCGACGATGAAGGTGATGAAATGGATGCCGAAGGCGCGATGCGTGTAGAGGGCTGCGCCAGCGGCGCGCGGATATTTGGTGACCAGTTCGAGGTAGCTGAATGCCGTCATCAGGGCGACGACGAACGCCACCACGAACGGCAGCCAGACCACGCCGCCGACCTGCTTGGCCACCTGTCCGGTCAGCGCGTAGATGCCGGTGCCGAGAATGTCGCCGACGATGAACAGCAGCAGCAGCCACGGCCCCATGACGCGCTGCAGGCTCGGTTCTGCGGCCGGTTGCGTGGCTTGAGCGGGATGAGCGGTGACTTCGGCCATGACAGTCGCCCCTTGGACCGGAGAACCCAACGCGCCTGAACTCAAAAAGTTGCGCTAGTATTCCACGCAACGGATCCGGAGATATCAATGCTGGCACTCTACCACAGCGGCCTGACGACCTGCTCCAAGCAGGTGCGGCACTGCCTGCGCGAAAAAGGCATGGCTTACGAAAGCCGCTATGTGGATCTGCTGCGCTTCGAGCACCTCAGCCCGGAATACCTCAAGCTCAACCCCAACGGCGTGGTGCCGACGCTGGTGCACGACGGCAAGGTCATCACCAACTCGGCCTGCATCAACGAATACATCGACGAGACGTTTCCGGACCCGCCGCTTCGCCCGGCGGATCTCGCCGATCGCGCGCGGATGCGGCGCTGGGTCTGGACCGCCGACGACAGTCATCCGATGGGCGCGCGGCTTACCCGCAACCGCCGCCTGAAATCGGCGGTCGAGGAGATGTCGAAGGCGGACGTCGCGCTGGTGCTGGAGCGCATGCCGGTGCCGGGCCGGCGCGAGCGCTGGGCGCGGCAGACGCTCGGCGGCCATTCCGCGGAGGAGATGGACACCGCGATGGAGCATTTCCGCTTCCTCAGCAGCCGGATGGAGGAGGAGCTGGCGGCGTCCGGGCCGTGGCTTGCAGGAGCTGCGTTCTCGCTCGCCGACATCAGCATGGTGTCGCTGGTGCACCGGCTGTTCGAATTGTTTCCGGAGACGCTGCCGCGCAGCACGCATCCGCAGGTCAACGGCTGGTATGCGCGCGTGATGGCGCGGCCCGCGGCGCAGGTCGTCTACACGGCGGGCTCGCCGGAGACGCCGAAGCTCGTGCAGAAACGGACGGTTGCCGGCATCCGCGAGTTTCGCGTCGCGGGCTGAATTTCTGGCGCGCCCTATTTGACCTTATCTTGCGGCTTGAAGCGGATGATCGTGGCGATCGTGATCCAGTCGGCGCGCTCGCCTGCGAGGTTGCGCCCGTAGATCACGTCGATGTTGAAGATATCGATCGGCCGGTAGCGCAGGCCGAGCTGAAACCGCGGCTCGACCGGCCCGCGCGTGTCGTCCGCCGCGCCGACGAGGCCGAACACCTCGCCGGTCAGCGTCCACACGTTGTCGGGGGTCCGCCAGTCGAAAGCCGCGCCATAGGTGAAAAAGTCGTGGCTGGAGATGCGGTCGCGCAGCCAGCCGGCGTTGAGGTTGACCCGCACCACGTTGGACAGCCGCAGGGTCGCCGGCGCGTTGACGGAATAGCCGACGTTCTCCTTCGCGATCAGGTCGTACGCGGCGGTGGCGGTCACCGCCACGCCCCACGACCCGATGGCGGTCGGCACGATATTCATCTTGATCTTTGGCGCAGCCCCGGTGGCCCATTCGTCATCAATCTGCAGGCGGCTGAATTGCGAGTTCAACTCGACGGGCCGGCCGAAATTGAACACGCAGGCAGGCGCGACGGACGCGATCATGTCGTGGTTGCGCGCCGACGAGACCCAGGACTTCGACCTTGCACGAGCCGGGCTCGGACACTTCGGCGGTATCGACCTGATAGGCGGCTCCCGCGGCATTGGCCCCGGTGGATGCGGAAATCGCGGCAGCCGCGCACGCTCCGAGCGCAAGCGCGCGAAGGCAACCCGACGCAACGTTCATTGTACGCCCCCGCCACCGCCCAGCCGGTGGTTCCCGGAGGGCAAGGCTAGATGACCGGAACGGCCTATGCCAGACGTTGCCAACAGGCCCGGTGTCCGGTGCAACCTGACATCACACGCGATAAGCTCCCGCCCTCGCTCGCTTCCTGCGGACGGTTTCCATGACTTCTGACAACCGCTGGACCTTCGGCGACCTCTCGCTGCAACGCGTGATCGAGTTGGAAGGTCCGCTGCTGTCGCCGTTCGAGATCTTTCCCGACTGCACGCAGGCGCATCTCGACGCCAACCGGGACTGGCTCGAGCCGCGCTTCCAGGACGCGGCGACCGGCCTGCTGACCATCACCATCCAGAGCTTCCTGATCCGGCGCAACGGCCTGACCATCCTGGTCGACTCCTGCTCCGGCAACGACAAAGAGACGCGGGCACGCCCGGAGTTCCGCCGCGCGCAATGGCCGTGGCTGGCGCGGCTCCGCGAAGCGGGCGTCCGGCCGGAGGACATCGACATCGTGCTGTGTTCGCATCTGCACGTCGATCATGTCGGCTGGAACACGCGGCTCGACAACGGCCGCTGGGTGCCGACGTTTCCGAACGCACGCTATCTGATCGCGCGGCGCGAATGGGATCACTGGCAGGCGGCGGGCGCTGGCGCGCTGGAACGCACCGGCGACTACATCACCGACAGCGTGCTTCCGGTGTTCGCGGCGGGCCAGGCCGAGCTTGTCGGCGACGCGCATGCGGTCGCGGCCGGCATCTCGGTCGAGCCCGCGCCGGGCCACACGCCCGGGCAGATGACGGTGCGGCTCGGGTCCGGCCGCGAGCAGGCGATCCTTTGCGCCGACCTGATGCATCATCCGCTGCAGGTCCGCCATCCGGAATGGAGCACGCGGTTCTGCACCGATCCGGCGCAGGCGCGCGCGACGCGCATCGCCTTCTTCAACCAGCATGCCGGCACCGGGCGATTGATCTTTCCTGCGCACTTCCCGACGCCGACCGGCGGCACCATCGCGCGCGACGGCAAGGATTTCCGCTTTACGTTCTGCGGCGAGGACCACGCCTGCTTCGGCGAGCACTGAAGCGGTTTCTGGCGGCGCCTTCGCCACGTTTACAATTGTTCTAAGCTGGCGAACCTCAACGCGCTTTAACTTGACCGCTTGGTGCGATTGGCCCACTTGAACGGCGTTGCAGATAAAGCCGGATCAGTGAGATGTCCGATCATTCCGCGCCGGCAGACGCCGAACAGCGCACGCCGCTGGGCCTCGCGCATCGCGGCTTTCGCGGCATCATCGACGCCATCCATGCGGCCGACAGCAACGGCATCCCGGCCGCCGAGATCGAGCGACGGCTGCTGGAGCTCGGCTTCGTCGAAGGCGCACGCGTCGAGATCCTGCACGAAGGCCCGCTCGGCCGCGATCCGATTGCGGTGCGGGTCAACGACACCACCATCGCGCTGCGGCGCCGCGAGGCGATGGCGATCCTGGTGTCATGAGCACGGTCGCTGAAACCGGCATCTGGCGGTTCGCGCTGGTCGGCACGCCGAACAGCGGCAAGACCGCGCTGTTCAACGCGCTCACCGGCAGCCGCCAGAAGGTCGCGAACTACGCCGGCGTGACGGTCGAGAAGAAAACCGGCGTGCTGCAGACCGCGGCGGGCCGCAGCATCGACCTGATCGACCTTCCCGGCACCTATTCGCTGCGCGGCCGAAGCCCCGACGAGGAGATCACCCGCGACGTGGTGCTCGGGCGGATCGCCAGCGAAACCGCCCCCGATGTCCTGCTTTGCGTCGCCGACGCCACCAACCTCCGCGTGGCGCTGCGCCTCGTCATCGAACTGAAGCGCACCGGCCGGCCGCTGCTGCTTGTGCTCAACATGATCGACATCGCGCGCCGCCGCGGCATCGACATCGACCTCGGCAAGCTGACGGTCGAGCTTGGCGTGCCGGTGGTGACCTCGACCGCGGTGCGCCGCGGCGGCACCGAGGAGCTGCTCCGCCGCATCGACGAGATCGTGGCGCTTGCGCCGGCCGGGCGCGAAAGCACCTGGCAGCCGCCGGGCACGTCCGAGCTTCGCGCGGCGCAGCGCGAGGCGGACCGCGTCATCAAGGCCGCGGTCGGCGAGCCCAGGCGCCCGGACACCGTCACCGGCCGCGTCGATGCCGTGCTGCTGCATCCCGTCGCCGGCCTGCTCATTCTGCTTTGCATCCTGTTCGTCATGTTCCAGGCGGTGTTCGCCTGGGCGAAGCCCCTGATGGAGCTGATCGGCGGCAGCTTCGAGTGGCTCGGCCCGCTGGCGGCAGCCCATCTGCCTGAGGGTCTCCTGCAAAGCTTCATCCAGAACGGCGTGATCGCCGGTGTCGGCAGCGTCGTCGTGTTCCTGCCGCAGATCGTGATCCTGTTCCTGTTCATCCTGCTGCTGGAGGATCTCGGCTACATGGCGCGCGCGGCGTTCCTGATGGACCGCATCATGGGCGGTGCCGGATTGCACGGCCGCGCGTTCATTCCGCTGCTGTCGAGTTTCGCCTGCGCGATCCCCGGCATCATGGCGACGCGCGTGATCGACAACCGGCGCGACCGCCTCACCACCATCCTGGTCGCGCCGCTGATGACGTGCTCGGCGCGCATTCCGGTCTATACGCTGATCATCTCGGCGTTCATCCCGGACCGGGAGATCTGGGGCTTCGTCGGCCTGCAGGGTCTGGTGATGTTCGGCCTCTACGCCGCCGGCATCGCCAGCGCCCTCCTTGTGTCGTTCGTCGCCAATCGCTTCTTCTGGCGCGAGAGCGCGACGCCGCCGTTCATGCTGGAACTGCCGGACTACAAGCTGCCGCGGCCGCGCAGCGTCCTGATCGGCCTCTATACGCGGGCGATGATGTTTCTCAAGCGCGCCGGCACCACGATCTTTGCAATGATGGTGCTGATCTGGTTCCTGGCGTCGTTTCCGCGCCCGCCGGAGGGCGCGACCGGTCCGGCGATCGACTACAGCCTTGCCGCGATCATCGGCAAATGGCTGGAGCCGGTTCTCGCGCCGGTCGGGTTCAACTGGCAGATCGCGGTCGCGCTGATTCCCGGAATGGCCGCCCGCGAGGTCGCGGTGGCCTCGCTCGGCACCGTCTATGCGATCGAAGGCGGCAAAGAGGCTGCCGAGCAGATCGGCCAGGCTCTGGCCAACAAATGGAGCCTCGCGACCGCGCTCGCCTTGCTCGCCTGGTACGTTTTCGCGCCGCAATGCGCCTCGACGCTCGCGGTGATCCGCCGCGAAACCGGCGGCTGGCGTTTCATGTTCATCACCTTCGCCTACATGCTGGCGCTGGCGTATCTCGCAGCCTTCATCACCTATCGAGTCGCCGTCGCGCTGGGCGCGGGCTAGGCGTCCGCCTCAAGTCTTATTCCGGCTGCAGCCCGATCTCCTTCACCAGCGTGCCCCAGGCCTTGTGCTGCGCTTCCACATAGTCGCGGGTCTGCTGCATGGTGCCGCCGCCGCGGTTCATGAAGCCGATATTGGTCAGCTTCTCGGCCACCGCCGGGTCGTTGAGGATTGCCCCGACCTCGGTGTTGACGCGCTGCAGGATCGGCGCAGGCACGCCGGTCGGCGCCGCCAGCACCCACCATCCGGCGAAGTCGAAGCCCGGGAAGGTTTCCGCCACCGTCTGCACGTTGGGGAAACCCTGCAGTCTTTTGGCCGATGTCACGGCGAGCGGCACGAGCTTGCCTGCGGCGACGTGTCCGCGCGCCGTCGGCACCGCGATAATGACGAGTTGGACACGGCCGGCAATGACATCCTGGATGCCTTGGGTCATCTGCACGTATGGAACGTAGGAAATGTTTGTGCCCGCAAGTTTGTTGATCCACGCGGCGATCAGCCCCGAGAAACGCCGCGGTCCGTCGGTCGCGACCTGCAGCTTGTCGGGATTGGCCTTGGCATAGGCGATCAGCTCGGTCAGCGACTTTGCCGGCACCTCTGGATGCGCCAGCAGCATGAACGACACCTCGGCGATATTGGAGATCACCGTGAAGTCTTTCATCGGGTCGTAGGGCAGCGACTTGTAGGTATGCGGATCGGTCACCAGCGCCGCCGCGCTCGCGTAGAAAAACGTATATCCGTCGGGTGCCGAACGCGCCGCAGCCTGCGTGCCGATCACATTGCCGCCGCCCGGCCGGTTTTCGTAGATGACGGGCTGGCCGACCTTGGCGGATAGCTGGTCGGCGACCAATCGCCCGATCGTGTCGGTGCCGCCGCCGGCGGCCTGCGAACTGATGAACTTGATCGGCCGGTCAGGCCAGTTCTGGGCCTCTGCCGCGGCCGTTGCGCCAAGCAGCGCCAGTCCGGCCAGAATCCCACGGATTGCAACCTTCATTGCTTGTCCTCCCTTATATTTCGCGGTCTTGTTGCAGCCGCACAGGACGGCGAGCTTAGCCGGATGCCGGCGCTGCCGGTAGCCGCAGCCGCGCGCCCATTGCGGGCGGCAGCCATGTTTTCGGGTATGTTCGTGGACCTTTCGATTCGGCCGGGATTTTCACAACCATGAGTGCGATCGATGTGCCGCGCCCGTCGTGGATGACGGAAGACCTGGTCCTGCTGGAAGAGCAGGCCAACCGCTTCGTGCAGACCGAATACGCGCCGCACCTCGAGCAATGGCACGAGGCGCACATGTATCCGCGCGAGGCCTGGACCAAGGCCGGGCAGGCGGGCCTGCTGTGCGCGATGATCCCGGAGGAATACGGCGGCGCCGGCGGCAGCTTTGCGCACGAGGCCGTCATCAACCGCGCCTACAGCCTCGGCGGCTTCGACAGCTTCGGCGCGCCGCTGCATTCCGGCATCGTCGCGCCCTACATCTGGCGGTTCGGCACCGAGGAGCAGAAGAAGCGCTGGCTGCCGAAGCTGGCGAGCGGCGAGATGATCGGCGCCATCGCGATGAGCGAGCCGGGCACCGGCTCCGACCTGCAGAACGTGCGCACCACCGCGGTGAAAAAGGGCAATCGTTACGTTCTCAACGGCTCCAAGACCTTCATCACCAACGGCCAGCACGCCAACCTGATCGTGGTCGTCGCCAAGACCGATCCGAAGGAGGGTGCCAAGGGCGTCTCGCTGATGGTGGTCGAGACCGACGACGCTCAGGGCTTCCGCCGCGGCCGCAAGCTGAAGAAGCTCGGCATGGATTCCGCCGACACCTCCGAGCTGTTCTTCGAGGACGTGTCGCTGCCGACCGAAAACCTGCTCGGCGTCGAGGAAGGCCAGGGCTTCGTCCAGCTCATGAAGGAACTGCCGCAGGAGCGCATGATCGTCGCGGTCCACGCCTGCGCGATGATGGAGCGCGCGCTGGCGCTCACCGTCGACTACGTCAAGCAGCGCACCGCGTTCGGCAGGAAGATCATCGAGTTCCAGAACAGCCAGTTCGAACTCGCGGCCTGCAAGACCGAAGCGACCATCGCCAGGACGTTCTGCGACCAGTGCGTCGAGCGGCTGCTCAAGGGCGAGCTCGACACCGTGACCGCCTCGATGGCGAAATACTGGACCACCGACACGCTCGCCCGCGTGGTCGACCGCTGCCTGCAGCTGTTCGGCGGCTACGGCTTCATGGACGAATATCCGATCTCGCGCCTCTACCGCGACGCCCGTGTCATGCGCATCTATGCGGGGACGAACGAGATCATGAAACTCCTGATCGCGAGAAGCCTGTAGATCACCGGCCGGAGAGAGCCTTATGACCGATGCCTTCATCTACGACGCCGTCCGCACACCGCGCGGCCGCGGCAAGTCCGACGGCGCGCTGCACGAGGTGACAGCGCTCAATCTCGCGAGCCAGGCGCTCGGCGCGATCAAGGAGCGCAACAAGCTCGATCCGAAGCTGGTCGACGACGTGGTGCTCGGCTGCGTCGATCCGGTCGGCGAGGCCGGCGGCGACATCGCCCGGGTGGCGGCGATCATGGCAGGCTTCGGCGACGAGGTGCCGGGCGTGCAGATCAACCGCTTCTGCGCTTCGGGCCTCGACGCGGTGAATTTCGCCGCGGCCGAGGTGATGTCCGGCCAGCACGACATGACGATCGGCGGCGGCGTCGAATCGATGAGCCGGGTCGGCATCGGCGCGTCCGGCGGCGCCTGGCCGGTGGATCCTTCGATCGCGCTGAAATCCTACTTCGTGCCGCAGGGCATCTCCGCCGACCTGATCGCGACCAAATACGGCTTTTCACGTGATGATGTGGATGCCTACGCAGTCGAGAGCCAGAAGCGCGCGGCGAAGTCCTGGGAGGACGGCCGCTTCAAGGACTCGGTCGTGCCGGTGAAGGACGTCAACGGCATCACGTTGCTCGGCAAGGACGAGCACATGCGGCCGACCACGACCATGCAGACGCTCGGGCAGCTCAATCCGTCGTTCGTGCAGATGGGCGAGATGGCGGGCTTCGACGCGGTCGCTGTGCAGCGCTATCCGGAGATCGAGCGGATCAACCACGTGCACACGCCGGGCAATTCGTCGGGCATCGTCGACGGCGCGGCGGCCGTTCTGATCGGCAGCAGGAAGGCCGGCAAGGACGCGGGGCTGAAGCCGCGCGCGCGCATCCGCCAGTTCGCCAATATCGGCTCCGAGCCCTCGATCATGCTCACCGGCCCGATCCCGGTGACCGAGAAGCTGCTCAGGAAGGCCGGCATGAAGATCAAGGACATCGACCTGTTCGAGCTGAACGAGGCATTCGCCTCGGTGGTGCTGCGCTACATGCAGGCGTTCGACATTCCGCACGACAAGATCAACGTCAACGGCGGCGCGATCGCCATGGGCCATCCGCTCGGCGCGACCGGCGCGATGATCCTCGGCACCGTGCTCGACGAGCTGGAGCGGCGCGATCTCAGCACCGCACTGGTGACGCTCTGCATCGGCGTTGGCATGGGAACCGCGACGATCATCGAGCGGGTCTGACGCAATGCCCAAGATCGACGTTGCCAAGCTGCCGGTCGATACCGTCAACATGTATCCCGATCCGTTCTGGAAGCCCGTCGTCGGCCGCGAGCGCAAGCGTCTCGGCAACGCCGTGGGCCTCAGCCAGTTCGGCGTGAACCTGACCACGCTCAAGCCCGGCACCTGGTCGTCGCAGCGCCACTGGCACGCCAGCGAGGACGAGTTCATCTACATCCTCGAAGGCGAGGTGGTGCTGTGCGAGGACCACGGCGAGGTGGTGCTCAAGCCCGGCGATGCCGCGGGCTGGAAGGCCAACGCCGGCAACGGCCATTGCCTGATCAACCGCAGCGACCGCGACGTGGTTTACATCGAGGTCGGCGCGCGCATCGTCAACGAGACGGTGGTTTATTCCGACATCGACATGCGGCTCGAGCGCGACAAGAACGGCGTGCGCTACCTGCGCAAGACCGGCGAGCCGCATCCGCCGCGGAAGGCGTGACGCCGATGCCGAAGATCGACCGCTCGAAAATCCCGTTCGCCAACAACCCCTCCTATCCCAAGGAATTCGCGCCCGTCATCGAAGGCCGCGAGAAGCAGAAGCTCGGCGACGCCGTGGGCCTGACGCAGTTCGGCGTCAACGTCGCGCGCATCAAGGCGCACTCCAAATCCGCGCTGCGCCACTGGCACGAGTCCGAGGACGAATTCATCTACATGCTCGAAGGCGAGCTGGTGCTGCACGAGGACGACGGCGAGACGGTGCTGAAGCCCGGCGACGCCGCGGGCTGGCGCGCCAATGGCGGGATCGGCCATTGCCTGATCAACCGCACCGGCAAGGATGCGCTCTATCTCGAAGTCGGCACCCGTTCGAAGGATGAGCGCGTGCACTATCCCGATGTCGATTTCCGCATGGAGCGCGACGGCACGAGCCGCCGCTGGATGCGCAAGAACGGCGAACCGATCAAGGAGTAGGCGACATGGCCAACGAAAATTTCAAGGTCGACGTCGACGGCGACGGCATCGCCACCATCACCTGGGACATGCCCGGAAAATCGATGAACGTCATCGATCTGTCGGTGATCGAGGAGCTCGGCAAGATCGTCGAGAAGATCGCAGCAGACGCCGCGATCAAGGGCGCGGTCATCACCTCCGGCAAGGACACGTTCTGCGCCGGCGCCGACCTGACGCTGCTCGAATCGCTCACCCGCATGTTCGGCGAGATGGCGAAGCGCGACGGCGAGGAGGCCGCGGCGACGCTGCTGTTCACCGAAAGCCGCAAGCTTTCCCAGCTCTACCGGCGCATCGAGACCTGCGGCAAGCCGTTCGTCGCCGCGATCAACGGCACCGCGCTCGGCGGCGGCCTCGAGCTTTGCCTGGCCTGCCATCAGCGCATCGCCGCCGACAACGACAAGACCCGCCTGGGCCTGCCCGAGGTGAAGATCGGCCTGTTTCCCGGCGCCGGCGGCACGACGCGGGTGACGCGCATGATGCCGGCCTCCGACGCGCTGCAGTTCCTGCTCAAGGGCGATCAGCTCCGGCTCAACCGTGCCAAGGCGATGAAGCTCGTCGATGCGGTGCTCCCCGCCGGGGATGTCATCAAGGCCGCGAAGGACTGGGCCAAGGCCAATCCGAAGGCGAAGGCGCCGTGGGACACCGACGGATTCCGCCTGCCGGGCGGGCAGGTCTACTCCAAGGCCGGAATGATGACGTGGCCGGCGGCCAACGCGATCTATCGCCGCGAGACCTACGACAACTATCCCGCCGCGCGCGCGATCCTTCAGGTTGCCTATGAGGGCCTGTTGCTGCCGATCGACCGCGCGCTCACGGTGGAGTCGCGCTACTTCACGAAGATCCTGTGTTCGCCCGAGGCGGCCGCGATGATCCGCTCGCTGTTCGTGTCGATGCAGGACCTGAACAAGGGCGCGCGCCGCCCCGCGAACGTGCCGGCGACGTCGATCAAAAAGGTCGGCATCATCGGCGCGGGCTTCATGGGCGCCGGTATCGCCTCCGTCAGCGCGCAGTCCGGTCTCGACGTGGTGCTGATCGACCGCGATCAGGAGAGTGCCGACAAGGGCAAGGCGCTCATTCACAAAAGCCTCACCGACCAGGTCAACAAGGGCCGCGCCACCGCGGCGCAGCGCGATGCGGTGCTGGGCAGGATCACGGCCACCGCCGACTACGGCGCGCTGAAAGGCGTGGACATGATCGTCGAGGCGGTGTTCGAGGACCGCAAGGTGAAGGCCGATGCCACCGCCAAGGCGCAGGCGGTGATGCCGGACATCGTGTTCGGCTCCAACACCTCGACCCTGCCGATCACGTCGCTGGCCGAAACCGCGAAGGACCCGGCGAAGTTCATCGGCATCCATTTCTTCTCGCCGGTCGAGCGGATGATGCTGGTCGAGATCATCGTCGGCAAGAAGACCGGCGACGCGGCGCTCGCCACTGCGCTCGACTTCGTGCGCGCGCTGCGCAAGACGCCGATCGTCGTCAACGACACGCGCGGCTTCTACGCCAACCGCTGCGTGCTCAACTACATCCAGGAAGGCCATCTGATGCTGCTGGAGGGCATTCCCGCGGCGATGGTCGAGAACACCGCGCGGATGGCCGGCATGCCGGTCGGCCCGCTCTCGCTCAACGACGAGACCGCGATCGATCTCGGCCTCAAGATCGTGCGCGCCGCCGAAGCCGATCTCGGGCCCAAGGCCATCCATCCGGCGCAGAAGAAGCTGCTGGAGGATATGGTCGAGAAGAACGGCCGGCTCGGCCGCAAGAACGGCAAGGGCTTCTACGATTATCCGCAGGGGCAGCCCAAGCGGCTCTGGCCGGGGCTCGACGACCTGCTGACGAAGAAGCTCAGCCGCGAGAAAATCGAGGCGCTCGACGTCGAGGAGCTGAAGCAGCGCTTTCTGGTGGTGCAGGCGGTGGAGGCCGCGCGCACCTTCGAGGAGGGCGTCGTCACCGACGTGCGCGAGGCCGACGTCGGCTCGATCCTGGGCTTCGGCTTCGCGCCGTTTTCCGGCGGCACGCTGTCCTATATCGACATGATGGGCGTGAAGACGTTCGTCGAGCTTTGCAAGCGTCTGGAAAAGAAGCACGGCGCGCGCTTTGCCCCGCCCAAGCTCCTGCTCGAGATGGCGAAGAACGGCGACAGCTTCTATGGCCGCTTCGCACCGGGCAAGAAGGCGGCGTAGCCGCCTTGGGAATACCAACCGGGCTCCCGGCCTTCGCGGCGCAGCAGCGCTGATTTTAGCTCCGCAGGCGCCACCATGCCGTTTGGCTATCGAAGGTTGTTCGCCCGGTCTGCCCACCTTCCGCAATCCGCTTTGGCCGCCTATCTGCCAAGCCGCTGTCAACGTTGCCCTTTCCAGCGACCCGTGGTTAAGGTCGCGACCTTTTTCCGCCGGAACCCCGAATGGCCCGCGACCAGGTCGATATGACGCCGATCCAATCGCGCGACGAACTCGTCGCGTGGTTCGAGGCGGGCTGCAAGCCGAAGGCGAAATTCCGCGTCGGCACGGAGCACGAAAAGTTTCCCTTTCGCGTGAACGATCACGGGCCGGTCCCCTATGCGGGGCCGCGCGGCATCCGCGCGCTGCTCGACGGCATGCACGAGCTGCTCGGCTGGGAGCCGATCATGGAGGGCGAGAACATCATCGGGCTCGCCGATGTCACCGGCGGCGGCGCGATCTCGCTGGAGCCCGGCGGCCAGTTCGAACTGTCCGGCGCGCCGGTCGACAATGTGCACCAGACCGCGAGCGAACTGTTTGCCCACCTGGCGCAAGTCCGCGAGGTGGCGCGTCCGCTCGATATCGGCTTCCTCGGGCTCGGCATGACGCCGCGCTGGACCCGCGCCGACATCCCGAAGATGCCGAAGGGCCGCTACAAGATCATGACCGCCTACATGCCGAAGGTCGGCACGCTCGGCCTCGACATGATGTACCGCACCTGCACGGTGCAGACGAACCACGACTTCTCGTCCGAAGCCGACATGGTCCGCAAGATGCGGATTTGTCTCGCGCTGCAGCCGGTCGCGACCGCGCTGTTCGCCAACTCGCCGTTCACCGAAGGCAAGCCGAACGGCTTCCTCTCGTTCCGCTCCGAGATCTGGCGCGACACCGACAACGCGCGGGCCGGCATGCTGCCCTGGGTGTTCGAGGACGGCATGGGCTTCGAGCGTTACGCCGACTACGCGCTCGACGTGCCGATGTATTTCATCAAGCGCGGCGACAGCTATATCGACGTCTCCGGCAAGTCGTTCCGCGATCATCTCGAGGGCAAGCTGGTGCCGGGCGAGGTTGCGACCATTTCCGACTGGGCGAACCACGTCTCGACTATTTTTCCGGAAGTGCGGTTGAAACGCTACATCGAGATGCGCGGCTCCGATGGCGGGCCGTGGCGGCGCCTGCCGTCGCTGCCGGCGTTCTGGGTCGGCCTCATCTACGACGACGCCAACCTCGACGCCTGCTGGGAGATCGTGAAGGACTGGAGCGCCGGGGAGCGGCAGAAGCTTCGCGACGACGTGCCGAAGCTCGGCTTCAAGGCCAAGATCCGCAACCGCACGCTGCTCGATATCGCCGGCGAGACGCTGCAGCTTGCGGAAAAAGGCCTGGTCCGCCGCCAGCGGCTCGACCGCAACGGCCGCGACGAGACGCGCTACCTGCGCCCGCTCCAGGAAAGCGTCGCCCGCGGCGTCACGCCCGCGGAAGAGCTGCTGGACGATTTCAACGGGCCGTGGAACGGCTCGGTCGATCCCGTCTTTTTCGAGCTGGCCTATTGAGCGTTTGGGACCATCTTCGCCGCATCGCCCAGGCGCTGAGCCCGGGGCCTCCGCGCTCGGCCCGCGCCGAGGCCCAGCACAAGCTCGATGAGCTTCACGCCGAGTCGGCCCGTTACCGCGCCATCGTCAGCCATGCGACCGACCGGGCGATCTTGTTTGCGCCGGAAGACATGCCGCATGTCCGCGATCGCGACCTGGGCGTGGGCCTCGGCCTCAAGGACTGCCACTGCTGCTACGTCTTCGAAACCGACGCCGACCTCGCCTTTGCCAGGGAGCGCAAGCTGACCGACTGGCTCGATCGCGAGACGCGCGAGCAGCTTGTCTCGACCGGCTGTCCGCAGCACTTCGCCGATCAGATGCGTGTGACCTTCACGACCCATGAGGATATCGTGCGCAAGACCGGCGGCGACTACCGGATCTATTTCAGCTGAAGAATGCTGCGATGGCCAAAGGCACGCCTGCGACCGTGGCGCTGGAGAAAGCCGGTGTGGCGTTCAAGCTGCACGAATACGACTACGACCCGAACGCCGGACGCATCGGCATGCAGGCGGCCGAGGCGCTCGGCGTCTCGCCGCAGCGATTGCTGAAGACGCTGATGGCGAAGGCGGGCGGGCAGCCGGTCTGCGTGGTGATCGCCAGCGACCGCGAGGTCAGCCTGAAGAAGCTTGCCGCCGCCGCCGGAACGAAGGACGCCGCGATGCTGCCGGCCGCCGAGGCCGAACGCGTCACCGGCTATCACATCGGCGGAATTTCTCCGCTCGGGCAGAAGAAGCGCGTGAAGGTGTTCATCGATGCGGCAGCGATGGCGCATCCGACCATCGTCTTCAACGGCGGTCGGCGCGGGTTGCAGATCGAAATTGCGCCGGGCGGATTGGTGAAGCTGCTGAATGCGCAGGTCGCGGAAATCGCGGTTTGAGCACGTGTCCCGGATGCGATGCAGCACGTAGCGTAGCGAAGTGATGCATCGCTGATCCGGGATCGTACAACATTCAGTGTGCGTTACGGTCCCGGATCAGCGGCGCACCGTTCGCAAACGCTCACGCTGCACCGCATCCGGGACACGAGACCGCCGGCGTGGTTACTCCGCCGCCTGGGCTGCTTCCGACAAATTGTCGAGCGACGAGATGATGTGCTCGGCCAGCGCATCGGCCAGCGCCGAGCTTTCGTGCGGATTGCGGATCAGGCCGACGCGGCACGGCGGCAGCTCGGGGAATCCGTCCGCCGGGCTCAGCACGCGCATGCCGGGCCGCAGCCCGGATTCCGGGAACACCGAGATCGCCAGCCCCGACAGCACCGCCGAGGCGACCGCGCTGGCGTTCGCGCTGGTGTAGGCGACGTGATGCGGGCGGCCGATCGCCTCCAGGCACTCGATCGCCTCGCGCCGCCAGATGCAGCTCGGCCGGCCGAGCGCGAGCGCCAGCGGCTCCTCGAGATGGGTCGAATGCCGGTTGGACGTCACCCACAAGAGGCGCTCGCGGCGGAACACCTCCGATGCACGCGACGAGCCGCAGTCGGTGATGATGGCGAGATCGAGCTCGTTGCTGTCGGTCAGCTCGACCAGGTCGACCGAAGGCTGACACAGCACCGTCAGCTCGACGCCCGGATAGGCGCGCGAGAACCGCGCCATGATCTCCGGCAGGTAGCGGTCGGCGTAGTCGTCGGGCAGGCCGAGCCGCACGCGCCCGGACAATTCCTTGTCGTTGAAGGCGGCCAGCGCCTCGACGTTGAGCTTGATGATGCGGCGCGCGTAATCGAGCAGCCGTTCGCCGTCCTCGGTGAGCTTGGAGGCGCGGCCGTCGCGGGCGAAGATCGGCTTTCCGAGCCGCTCCTCGAGCCGCTTCATCTGCATCGACACTGCCGACTGGGTCTTGTGGACCACCTCGGCCGCTTTGGTGAAGCTGCCGGTCTCAACAATGGCGATGAAAGTCCGCAACTGGTCGACGTCGATCAGGGCGCTCATGGCCGCCTCCTGCGCCGGCCTGCCGGCCCGGCTGTCTGTCGCGATGGGCCCTCCGGGCCCGGCAATTCATCATTCTTACTGATTGTTCAGATTAAAAACATTCGTTTCACTTATCAATAGGGGGATGGCAAATTATCTCTCGTCCAAGGGGAAAATGGGTGGGTGATCCGGGCGGCTCCGCAGCGATGCGGCGGCCGGCGCGGGCGCCGCCGCCTCTTCCTTGGGGGCTTTCTTGGGCCCTTCCTGGACCCAAACTGGCGACTTTGGAGACTGCCATGCCTGCGATCACATCCCTCACCATTTCCGCCGCATCCCCCTTCGCGCGAGCGCTGGCCGCGCTTGCCGGCCGCGCGGGACGTGGCCTGAAGCGGATCGCCGAGCGGATCAAGAACCGCCGGGACGCGATGCGTCTGGTCGACCTCGACGACCGCATGCTCGCCGATATCGGCATCACCCGCAGCGACCTGCGCGACGCCTATTCGGCCGCGCCGTGGCGCGATCCGAGCGAGCTTCTGGCGCGCCGCGCCACCGAACGCCGGATTCGCCGCCGCCGTGTCGAACTGACCTGTGCCGTGCAGCACCGCAAGCAGACCGCGCTGTTCGGCGCGCCGCAGGTCCTTTGCTATCCGTCGGCCAACCGTTCGTCGCGTTTCCTGGTCTGAAGACCCGGGTTCGGAGGCTCGTCGCCTCCACCGACCAGCCTCCGCCGATTAGCCCCCACCGACTAGCCATGGCCGATTCTCCCATCGGTCATCGTCCGGACCAGCGGTTCCCCTCCCGCCCCGGATGCTGCGCCCGCCGCCCCCCGGCGGGCGCATTCTTTTTCGGTTGGTGGGCAACCTGTCGTCCCCAAACGCGCTCGCAACGGCTTGCCGCCTTTACTAACATGCACGCACTGCATTGCGCGGGGCGCGCGTGGATCGGAAGGCGGCGGCGTTGGCGCGATTGTTTCGCAGCGGTCTGCTCGGATGGGGGCTCGCCGTCATTGTGATGACCGCGGCCACCATGACGTGCGTCCATGCGCAGCAGGGTTTCGACCGGCCGGGCGGCGACTATCAGCGCTTCGTGGTGCCGTCCGCCGATCCCGCGGTGTGCTCGGCGCGCTGCGAACGCGATGCGCGCTGCCGCGCCTGGACCTTTTCCTACCCGAACACGGGTGCGAGCGGCGGCGCCAGCGCCGCGACGTGCTGGCTGAAAAATCAGGTTACGCCGCTGCGGGAAAACCGCTGCTGCATCTCCGGCGTGAAGGGCGCGGCGCTCGGTGAAAATCGCCCCGGCCCGATCGAAACCTCGATGGATCGCGGCGGCGGCGACTACAAGAGCTTCGACATCGCCAGCAATCCCGCGCCCGAGGCCTGCCAGAAGGCCTGCGAGGACGACAACCGCTGCCGCGCCTGGACCTATGCGCGGCCGGGCTATGTCGGGCCCGCCGCGCGCTGCTATCTGAAGGACAAGATCACGCGGCCGCGGCGCAAGCCGTGCTGCATGTCGGGCGTGGTGCGGTAGATACCGGCATCATTCGCATTCCGGGCGATAACGAAGCTTGCTCGCCAATAGGCCATGCTTCGCAATGAAATCGTTGATCGATTTGATGGCGGCGCGATTGTCCTGCAACCAGCGTTTTCCCTGCTCGGCCTTTACAGGAGGCAGGAATCGGCGATCCGCCAATTTGTTACCCGGCATGGCCGTGACGCTCGCTCGTTTCAACCCGTCCCGCCGACCGTGATGCGGTCCATCCGCAGCGTCGGCTGGCCGACGCCGACCGGCACGCCCTGGCCGTTCTTGCCGCAGGTGCCGACGCCGGTGTCGAGCTTGAGATCGTTGCCGACCATGGCGACCCGGTGCAGGTCGGTCGGGCCGTTGCCGATCAGCATCGCGCCCTTGAGCGGCGCGCCGATCTTACCGTTCTCGATCTTGTAGGCCTCGGTGACGTTGAACACGTACTTGCCCGAGGTAATGTCGACCTGGCCGCCGCCGAGATTGACGGCATAGAAGCCGTTCTTCACCGAGGCGATGATCTCGGCCGGATCTTTGTCGCCCGCGGTCATGTAGGTGTTGGTCATGCGCGGCATCGGCACATGCGCGTGGCTTTCGCGGCGGCCGTTGCCGGTCGCCTTCATGCCCATCAGCCGCGCGTTCTGCCGGTCCTGCATGTAGCCGACCAGAATGCCGTCCTCGATCAGCATCGTGCGGTTGGTCGGCGTGCCCTCGTCGTCGATGGAGAGCGAGCCGCGGCGGCTTTGGATCGTGCCGTCGTCGACCACGGTGACGCCCTTGGCCGCGACCTGCTGGCCCATCAGGCCCGCGAAGGCCGAGGTCTTCTTGCGGTTGAAATCGCCTTCGAGGCCGTGGCCGACCGCTTCGTGCAGCATCACACCGGGCCAGCCGGCGCCGAGCACCACGTCCATCTCGCCGGCTGGCGCCGGAATCGATTCGAGATTGAGCAGCGCCTGCCGCACCGCTTCGTCGGTCGCGTGCTGCCAGGTCTTCGAATCGACGAAGCGCTGGTAGCCCTCGCGGCCGCCGTAACCGTACGAGCCCGACTCCTGCCGGTCGCCGGACGCCGCCACGACCGAAACGTTGACGCGCACCAGCGGCCTGATGTCGCGATAGGTCTGGCCGTCCGGCCGCACGATCTCGACCACCTGCCACGATGCGCCGAGGCTCGCAGTGACCTGCTTCACGCGCGGGTCTTTCGCGCGCGCATAGGCGTCGATGATTTCGAGGAGCTTCACCTTCGCGTCGAAGCCTGGCGCCTCGAGCGGGTTGTCGTCGCCGTAGAGCTTCGCGTTGGTGCGGCCCGGCGCCTCGGCATATTTGCCGGAATGGCCGCCCTTCACGGCGCGGATCGCGTCGGCCGCGCGGGCAATCGCGCCTTCCGACACCTCCGAGGCGTGGGCGTAACCGACCGCCTCGTCCTTCACGGCGCGCAGCCCAAAGCCCTGGTTGGTGTCGTAGGTCGCCTGCTTGAGGCGGCCGTTGTCCCACACCAGCATCTCGGACTGCTTGTATTCGAGGAACAATTCGCCGTCGTCGGCGCCTTCGAGGCCGCGGTCGATCAGCTTGCCGACGCGCACGCGGTCGAGGCCGGCGCGATCGAGGAGGGACGCGTTGGGGTTCATGAGAACTCTCCGGTGGCCGCAGCATCCTAGATAGGAAGCGGCGCGCCGTCCGGATAGATCAAAAAAATTGCGGCGAGATCGCGCCGCAAGCTCGCCCGTGAACTTTCAGAAAGATTGGCGCGCCGCTGCCTGAAGCGGCGCGCCACAGGTCCGCCGTCAGCAACTCGAGGCGCGGTACCACGTCCAGCCATACGGGATATAGGCGACGTTGCAGCCATAGCCGTAGCCGCCGTAGCCGGCATAGCCATAGCCGCCGCCGTAACCATAGCCGCCGCCATAGCCGTAGCCACCACCGTAGCCGTAGCCACCGCCGTAGCCGTAGCCACCGCCGTAGCCGTAGCCACCGCCATAGCCGTAGCCGCCGCCATAGCCGTAGCCACGGCCATAGCCGTAACCGCCGCCATAGCCGTAGCCGCCTCGGTAATAGCCGCGGCCGTAGCCGTAGTAGGGCCGGTAATATGGTCGGCGATAGCCATAGCCGCCGTAATACGGTCGCGGACCGTAGCCCCCGCCGTATCCGTATCCACCGCCGTATCCACCGCGGTGGTAGTAGCCCGCCTCAGCAGGTGTCGACCCGGACACCCCGAACGCAACAAGCAGCGTCACGCAAATGGCGCACGCTGCGGTGACCATTCGCATCATGGTACTCTCCGCATGCACGCCGCATCTGCCGGCAAGTGTAGCGGAGATGATTTGCATTAACCATATATGTCTCTGAATTTGATAACATTTTTTGCCATTATGAATCCTGAAATGGGACACGCAGAAGGCCGTGTTGGATGGGCAATTTCGGACGCCTGAGAGCGCCAAATCCCAGCGAATTCAGAGCCCTGCGTGACCGGAATGGGGGCAGGCGTCAGCCGGCCGCAGATGGCGCAGCGCCTTTCGTCCGCTATCCTGTCCGGGGGCCGATAAGACGCCGACAAGACCGCAGGGCAAGCGGCACGCGGATGATCGCGCCCCGGGACAGTCAGGGGAGGGAAGTTTCCATGATCAGCATTTGCCGACGCCATCTCGCGGCGCTCGCCGCTGCGTTCGCCATCGCAGCTGTCACGCTCATGGCGCCGGAGGCGCGCGCGCAGGAGAAGCCGAAGATCAGGGTCTCGAGCCTCACCCTGCCGGTGTTCAACCCGTTGGTCTGGAACATCATGAAAGCCCGCGGGCTCGACGCGAAGCACGGCTTCGAGCTCGACGCGCGGCCGTATCCGTCGATCTCGGCGTTCTACGCAGCCTTCGCCACCGGCGAAACCGAAGTGCTGATCGGCGGGCCGACCATTTTGCAGAAGCTCTATCAGGAGGGCGTGCCGCTTCGCATCATCACCACCGGCTTCACGCTGTCCGACCTGGTGATCTTCGCCAAGGATCCGGCGATCAAGTCGCTCACCGATCTCAAGGGCAAGCAGCTCGCCATCGACATGGGCGGCTCGCAATTCCAGGTGGTCCGCATGTATGCGGCCTCCAAGGGCCTCGAGATGGGCAAGGACATCGTCGCGGTCAACGCGAACTTCGCGGTGGCGCGTGCGCAGCTCGAGGCAAGCCGCGTCGATGCCGCGCTGGTGATCGAGCCGCTCGCCAGCATCATTCTCCGGCAGAATCCGGACTGGCGCGTGATCTTCAACGGCGCGCAGGGCTGGAAGGAAATGACCGGCGTGGACGGCTGGGAGCTCGTCACCGCGATGCGCGCCGACACGATCCAGCGGGTCCCGAACGCGCCAAAAATGCTGCTCGCGGCGCTTCAGGACGTTGCGAAGGTCATGCACGAAGAATCCCAGGCCGCCGACAAGATCGCCAACGAGACATTGAAGCTTCCGCCCGGCATCCTCACCGCGGCGGTGACGGCAAAGCGGCTGCACATGATCGTGCAGCCGGCCTGGGATCCGGCCACCCGCAAGTCGATCGCCGACATGATGGAGCGGGCGGTGAAGGCGGGCTTCTACCAGGCCATGCCGGACGAGAAGATCTTCTATGTCCCGTGAGGAAGTCCGCGAGTCCGCGATCGATCTGAAGTTTCCACGCCACACCCTCGTATCGCTGCTGGTCTTCGTGGTCTGCTGGGAGGTGCTGTCGGTTCTTGCGCCGGCGCTCGGGATTCCACCGTTCGCGATCCCAAGCTTCGTCAAGATCGCGAAAAGCTTCGCAACCATCACCCCGATCGACGTCGTGGTGACGCTGGCGCGGGTGATCGGCGCGCTCATCGTCTCGTTTCTGCTCGGCGTGGCGCTGGCGATGGCGATGTATCGCTCGGAGTCGCTCGAGAAGTATCTGCACCCGATGATCCGCCTCCTGATGGCGGTGCCGGTGGTGTCCTGGATCCTGTTCGCGGTGCTGTGGTTTCCCGGCGTCGAATTCCGCATCGGCTTCGTGCTGGTGATCGTCTGCGGCCCGGTGTTCCTGATCGATTCGCTCGACGCCATGAAGGGTGTGCCGCGCGAGCTCCGTCACATGATGCGCTCGTTCCGGCCGACCACCTTCCAGTTCTTCCTGAAGCTGATGATGCCGGCGATCGTGCCGAGCATCTTCACGAGCTGGAAAGTGAATATCAGCCTGGCCATCCGCGTCGTCACCATCGCCGAGCTGGTGGGCGCGGTGACCGGCATCGGCCATCAACTGTCGGTTGCGCAGGAACTGTTCTCGGTCGCCGACGTGTTCGCCTGGACGCTGGTGCTGGTGGCCCTGCTGTTCCTGCTTGAAGCCGCCGTTGCCCGCGTCGAGACCCGCCTGTTGCGGTGGCGCGTATGAGCGGGCCCCCGCCGATCGAGGCGCGTGGCCTGCGCAAGGTGTTCCGGCAGGCCACCACGGGCCAGTCCGTGGTGGCGATCGACCGGCTCGATCTGACGATCGCGCCGCGTGAGGTCGTCGCCATCGTCGGCCAGACCGGCTGCGGCAAGTCCACGTTCTTCGACCTGATGATCGGGCTCGAGGCGCCGACCGAAGGAACGCTGAATATCGGCGACAAGAGCCCGTTCGCGGACTTCGATCATTTCCGCGGCAGGATCGCGACCGTGTTCCAGCAGGACCGCCTGCTGGCGTGGCGCTCGGCGCTCGACAACGCCAAGCTGCCGCTCGAACTGATCGGCCTGCCCGAGGCCGAGCAGCGCGAACGCGCCTTGACGTGGTTGAACCGGCTGGGGCTCGGCCAATTCACCAACGCCTATCCGCACGAGCTGTCCGGCGGCATGCGCCAGCGGGTGGCGATTGCCCGGGCCTTTGTGGTGCAGCCCGATATCCTGCTGGCCGACGAAGCCTTCGGGCATCTTGACGAAGTGACGGCGGCGGAGCTGCGCGAAACGTTTTTGCAGCTCGCGCGCGAATGCGGCTCGACTGCGGTTCTGATCACGCATCAGCTCGAAGAGGCGATCGGCGTCGGCGACCGCATTGTGGTGTTCGGCAAGTCGGCAAAACTTCTGGCCGACATCCACGTGGCGCAATGGCCGAAGTCGCGATACGCGGTGCTGCGCGAAGCGATCCAGGCGACGTTGCAGGCCAACAGTCCCGATCCCCGGCTGAAGACACCGGAACCGGCGACCGGATAGCCGAAGCATGCTTCGAACGACGCGCGCGGCGGCTTACGTCGCGGCGAGTTCCTGCCGGTGCTTGTAGAACTTGTTGAACTTGCGCAGCAGGTATTCGCCCGCGCTGACCTCCGGCATCGCCGGAAACGTCGCATCGAAATCCGGATCGAAGAAGAACGGGATCGAATAGCGCGCCACGTTCGCCTTGTTGATGACCCGGTGAAGCGGCGACTTGAAGCGCCCGCCGGTGATTTCCGAAAGCATGTCGCCGACATTGATCACGAAGGCGTCGGTTCGCGGCGGCACCGGGATGATTTCGTCACCTGGCGAGCGGACTTCGAGCCCGCCTTTGGCATCCTGCGCCAGGATGGTGAGAAACCCGTAGTCTTTGTGCTCGGCCGCGCCGAACTCCTTTTCATCGGTGTTGCCGTCGGGCGGATAGTGAAACAGCCGCATGAACGCGATCGGCCGGCTGTAGCGTGCCCGCAATTCGGCGGGGGACATTCCCAGGCAGATTGCCAGCGGCCCGAGCAGTTGGTGGCCGAGCATGGTCACGGCGTCGAAATAGGCTTCGACGGGAGTGCGGAAGCCTTCGAGTTCGGGCCAGCGGTTGACGCCATGGAGCGGCTTTTCGGATTTCACCTCGGGATCGTCCGACGTCAGCGCCATGCCGACGTTGAAGCTTTCCTTCAGGTCGGGCTTGTTCCCCGGATAGTGCGTCTGGTGCATCGGCACATAGCCGCGGTTGTGCTTGTCAACGCGGATGGTCATCCGCTGCTCCAGCGGAAGCTGAAAGAAGCGTTCGGCGGACTTGAACGCGCCGGTCATGATGGCGTCCGGCACGCCATGATCGACAAGCTGAAACGCGCCCCAGCTTTCGAGAACCGGCTGCAGTTCGCGCGCCACGATGGCGTCGGCGTCGTGCACACCGTCGACGATGGGCTTGAGGCTGAGAACGGGGATTTTCGCGGTCATGGAGTTTTCCCGAGCCGATGAACAAGAGTGGCGTGTTTTTATGCAAACTCCATGCCCGTTGGCACGGCATCTGCTTTCTGATTGCGCCAATGCCCGACGGAGCAGGGCGTTGCGCGGGGAGGCCGATGCGGATCGCGATTCCGGACCTGATTTCGAATTCCTATTTTCCCGTCATCGCCGCGGCCGAACTGGGCTGCTTCAAGCGGGAAGGCCTGGATGTCGGGCTCGAACTCGTCGTTCCCGTCGAAAAAGCGCTGGCGGCTCTCAAGGACGGCAGCCTTGAGTTTCTCGGCTGTTCGTCACACCTGGTCGTCGGCGGGTTCCCCGAGTGGCATGGTGCGAAGCTGCTCTGCGCCCAGTCCCAGGGCATGTACTGGTTTCTGGTGATGCACTCGGACCTCAACCCCGTCCACGGCGACCTCGGCATCGTGAAGGGGCGCCGGATCGGCGCCGCCTATTGGGTCGGAATGGCTCTGCGGCGGCTTTTGACCGAGCGCGGCATCGACCCGGAACGCCACGGCGTCCAGATCGCACCGATTCCGGGTGCTCACGGCGCGGGCATGAGCTTCGGCGTGATGGCGGCGCAGGCGCTGGAAGACGGCCGTGTCGACGGCTTCTGGGCCAACGGCATGGGTGCGGAGCTTGCGGTGCGACGTGGCGTCGGCACCGTCGTTCTGGACGCGCGCCGCGATGCGGGCGTGCCCGACTACACCATGGCGTCGGTGGTCGCGTCCGACGAACTGATCGCCCGGAGGCCCGATGTCGCGGCCGCAGCGGTGCGCGCCATCGTCAGCGCCCACAGGGCTCTCCGGCAGAACGTCGATCTGGCTCTTGAAATCGGACACAGGCTGTTTCCGAAGGCCGAAGCAGAACTCATTGTCGATCTGGTCCGCCGGGACCTGCCGCAGTATGACGCGGCGATCTCGCGCGAAGCCGTTGACCGCATGGTCGATTTTTCGATCGCGGCGGGAATTCTCAAGCGCCGCCCCGAATATGAAGAGGTGGTTGCCACCCGGTTTGCGCCGCTCTGGGCTGCCTGAAGCTGGTGCAGTTTTTGCTTGGCTACGGCGCAACAGGCCGGCGTCCGGACGGGGCGCCGGAGCAGGGCGGCACTCAAGACAATCAGGGGTCAGCGCGATGAGCCGGATTTCCAGACGAAGCGTGGTGGCGGGCGGACTTGCTGTCGCAGGAGCATCGGTCTTGTCGCCGCGTCCGGCACGCGCCTCAACCAAGATCCGTGTTGTAACCAACTGGTTTGCCGAGGCCGAGCACGGCGGGCTCTATCACGCTGTCGAGGCGGGACTTTATGCGAAAGCCGGTCTCGATGTTGAGCTGAAGCAGGGCGGTCCGCAGCTCAACACCATGCAGCTTCTGATCGGCGGCGAAGCCGACATCATCATGAGCTACGACATCCAGATCATGACCGCCTTTGAGAAGGGTGTGCCGGTCAAGGCGATCTTCACCTGCTTCCAGTTCGACCTGATCGGACTGCTGACCCGTCCCGACGTGAATTCGCTCGCCGATCTGAAGGGCCGCAAGGTCTATTTCGGCAGCAGCGGCTACTCGACCTATTGGCCGTGGCTGAAAAAGAAATACGGCTACACCGACGACATGGCCGGTCCGAAGGGGCCGAATCTTCAAACCTTCCTGGTCGATCCGACCTCGGCGGTGGCCGGCTACATCACGTCCGAGCCCTATGTCGCCGAAAAGCAGAAGCTTGCCACCAAATTCTTCCTGTTCGCGAACGAGGGCTATCCATCGTATTCGAACACGATGGCTGCGAAGACCGACTTCATCAAGCACAACACCGATGCGGTCGCGCGCTTCACCAAGGCTTCCATCGAGGGCTGGAAGGCCTACATGGCCGATCCATCGGCCGGCAACGCGCTGATCAAGCGGATGAACCCGAAGATGGACGATGCCCAGATCGAATTCACCCTTCGCAAGATGCGCGAGGTGAAGGCGATCGAAAGCGGGGACGCTGCCACCATGGGCGTCGGCACCATCACCGAGGAGCGCTGGAAGAAGACCCGCGACTTCCTGGTCGAGGCCGGGCTTCTCAAGGCCGAGACCGACTACCGGCAGTCGATGACGACCGAGTTCATCAAGGATGTGAAGATCATGATCTGACGCGAGCGCGCGTCAGGCCTGGAACTTCACTGCAATCGCACCGATCGGCTCCAGCGCGAAATCGACGGCGCTCTCGTCCTTTTCCAGAAACATCGGGGCGGTGAGCGAGCCGCAGATGATGAACTGCCCGGCGCGCAGCTTGTCGCCGATCGCTTCGGCGACGTCCGCGACATGCCGCACGATGTTGAGCACATCGCCGATATTGGTTTCCAGGTCGGCCGGCACCGGCACGTCGTTGCCGCTTCGCGCGACGCGGCCCTTGAGCCCGGCAAGCCGTGCGCCCTGGCGCATGATGTCGCGCTGGCCGAGCACGACGTGACGCTGAAAGATGTCCCCGGCAAGAATCGCCTCGACGTCGTCCATCGCGCAGTCGATGTCGGCCAGTTCGATCGCGGGACCGATGGCGGCGACGGCCTTGCGCACCTCGTCGCGGCTCGCACGCGCCGGCAGATCCTGGCCCAGGTAGGCCGCGATCTCCGCTTCGGCGACCGGCTTCTGCCAATGGGAGATCGGAACCCTGGCGCCCGGCGCCAGCATCGCGCGATCGAGAATGAAGCCGACCAGCGGCGCGGTCAGCTTCAGGTTGGTTTGCGCAACCGGTGCGCCGAAGCCGACCTTCCATCCGACCTGATGCGCGCCTTCGTTGAAGCGGCGCTTGCGCAACTCCAGTTGCGCGCGCATGCCCCGGGAAATGCGCGGATCATCGAGCGTCGGACTCATTCGCCGTGGCCCTCGGGCGGGTTCTCGTAGCCCGACGCCTCGATCGAGCCCGCGCCCATCCAGCCCCACACCAGCACCACGTCCTCGTCGGAGGTGTTGTTGAAGCCGTGCCAGACGCCGCGCGGCGAATAGACCACGTCGCCTTCGCCGGAGGGTTCGAGGCCCTTGTCGGTGATGATGTGACCCTGGCCCTTCAGCACGATGAAGAACTCGTCGCAGTTGCGGTGCAAATGCTGCTCGTGGCTCGCCCCGGGCTTCAGCACGGTCCAGCCGACGACATGGTCGGCGCCGGCGGTTTTCTTGTCGATCAGGAACTGCACCTGCATGTCGATCCAGCCGTCGTCGCGCTTGAGGCCTTCGACCTTCGGCACGCTCTTGATGTTGGTGCGGTACATCTTGGCGCCGAACGACGCGGAGGTGATGCCGGTCGCGGCCTTCACCGCCTTCGCCAGTGCCGCGCCGATCCTTTCGCCCCTGTCCGTCATGCTTGTCCTCCCAAATCTAGTCTTGTCCACCCAGCCGCCGGTAAACCTGATGTGCCACCACGAAATCGTTGGCGTCGATGCCCAGCCCGCGGCAGGCGTTCATCATCTCGTTGGCGGCGGCCGCGAGCGGCACCGGGCTGCCGAGCTTCCGCCCGAGATTGAGCGCCAGCATCATGTCTTTCTGTTGCAGTGTCACGTCGGCCAGTGGCACCGCCGGCATCCGGCCGTCGATGATGAACGGACCGCGATAGCCCAAAACGGGTGAGGCCGCGACGCTCTTCAGGATGGCGTCGACCGCGACCTCGCGTCCCACGCCGCCCTTTTCGGCCAGCGCCACGGCTTCGCCGAAGCAGATCACCTCGACCATCAGCAGGAGGTTGACCGCGATCTTCATCTGGCAGGCGAGCCCGTTGCCGCCGATCCGCGTCACCTTGGGCCCGATCGCCAGCAGCACGGGTTTCGCCCGTTCGAACGCCGCCTCGTCGCCGCCGATCATCACCGAGGCCTGTCCGGCCTTCACGGTGACCGGACTGCCGGACAACGGACCGTCGAGCATGATGGAGCCTGCCTTGGCGAACGTGGCCGCGACCTCCCGGCTCGCGTCCGGCTCGATGGTGCTCATGTCGATGTAGATTCCGCCCTTGCGCAGGCCGGACACGATGCCGTCGGGGCCGAGCGCCACGGCCTTCACCGCCGCCGAGTCGGTCACGATCGAGAACACGATCTCGGATGTTGCAGCCACCGCGCGTGGCGTATCGGCCCATTTCATGCCGGCCGCGATCAGCGCCTCGGCCTTGCCGCGCGACCTGTTCCAGCCGGTGACCGTATGCCCCGCGGCCATCAGCCGGGGCACGATCAGCTCGCCCATGGCGCCGAGGCCGACAAATCCGATGTTCACGTGCTTTGCCCTCATGAAGTGAGGGCAATGTTCGGATTTCAGGGCAGCTTGTCAAAGCCCTCGCCGAAACCCTTCAGGCTGATCGGAAAGCCGATGCCTTCTTCCGGTGTCTGGAAGATGATGAATGTGGCCGACTGCCCGCTTCGCAGTTTGCCGACGAGGGTGTCGTCCATGATGACCTCGGCGACGCAGCCGTTGGGCACGCAGCGCACGAAGCCCGCCCGGCCCACCTCGGCGTTGTCGATCTTCAGGCCCAGGCCCGAGGGCAGCAGCACCCCCGGCGGGGCGATCACCCGCATCAGCCGGGTCTTCTTGTCCGCGGTCTTCAGGATGATGACGGTCAGCCCGATGTTCGGCCGGTCGTCGGCCGTGACGCTCTGAATCAGCGCGCACTGCTCGCCCTGAGCACCCGGCGGGGTGTCGCAGCGGATCTGCCAGTCGTTGTGGATCGAGCGGACTGCGCCTTGGGCCTGTGCCTTCCCGGCCGGAGCCAGGACCATCAAGACGGCCACCAAGGCGACGATAATGGCCGGAGCAGCCCCGGCACCCGAGGTTCGCCGGTGTCCAGGCAGCCGCGGCAGCCGGTTTTGGCCATGCACCCGGCCATGCAGTTCGCGGGCGCGGAGGTCCCGGACGTTCAAATCTTGGCCGCTTTTACCCATCGTTCCGTTCCGGCTGGTTGTAATCCTGAGGCCCGCATTCGAATCGCCAAGTCTTAGCTACCAAGCCTTGGATACATCGCGTCGCGGATTTGGGCCACGGGGCGGCGGCCCGAAGGACGCCGATGTGAACAATGGCTGCGGCGTGCGGCGCGCCCGATTTTGGCCTCATCGTGCTGGGCTGCCATCGGTTTCGGCCCCGGATCGCCCCATATGTAAAATATACGGATTGTCGCATTGGACAGCCGTTTAGGCACATTGCGACTGCGCCGGAATTATGGTTTGAGAAGCCGGGAAATCCCCTCTCGCCGCACCGCCCGCCGAGGATCGCGGCCCCTTTCGGGGCGCCTTATCGGGAGCGGGTTTGATCTGCAAAGACACCCCCGGTGCGACAAGAACGCGTCACGACGAATTCGTCGAAGGAGCAATGACGACGATGCTGGTTCTTAGGCGGTTGGCCGCACTGGCGGTTGCGATGGTGGCCGGATTTGCGGTCGGCGATGTGGCGTGGGCCGGGACCGGGCAGCCGTCACCGTGGCAGCTCGGCTTTCAGAACTCCGTCACGCCGGTGATGGATTACATCCACTGGTTCCACGACTGGCTCCTGGTGATCATCACGTTGATCTCGCTGTTCGTGCTGGCGCTGCTGGTGGCCGTCATCGTCAAGTTCAACGCCAAGGCCAATCCGACCCCGTCGCGCACCACGCACAACACGCTGCTTGAAATAGCCTGGACGATCGTGCCGGTGGCCATCCTGGTCGTGATCGCGATCCCCTCGTTCAAGCTCCTGTTCCTGCAGACCGATATCCCGCCGGCCGACGTGACCATCAAGGCGACCGGCAAGCAGTGGTATTGGACCTATGCCTATCCGGACAGCAACTTCGAGTTCGACTCGCTGATGCTCAAGGACAACGAGCGCAAGGACGGCCAGCCGCGCCTGCTCGCGGTCGACAACGAGATCGTGGTGCCGGTGAACAAGAACATCCGCGTCCAGGTCATCGGCGCCGACGTGATCCATGCCTTCGCCGTGCCGTCATTCGGCATCATCATCGACGCGGTGCCGGGCCGGCTCAACGAAACCTGGTTCAGGGCGACGCGCGAAGGCGTGTACTACGGCCAGTGCCGCGAGCTTTGCGGCAAGGACCATGCCTATATGCCGATCGCAGGTGCGGGTCGCGAACGATCGCGACTACGCCGCATGGCTCGATCAGGCCAAGAAGAAATATTCCGCGATCGACGGCGGGCGCGCACCGAACCAGGTCGCGGCGAAGTAGAACGTTGAATAGAGTACGACACAGCGGGCGATAACGACAGTCCTTAAGGAACTAGCGATGGCTACAGCGGCTCACGGCGCACACGCACACGACGATCACGCCCACCACACCCCGACCGGGTGGCGGCGCTTCGTCTATTCGACCAATCACAAGGACATCGGCACGATGTACCTCGTGTTTGCGATGGTCGCCGGTGTGATCGGTGCCACCATGTCGGTCGCCATGCGCATGGAACTGCAGGGGCCCGGCCTGCAGATCTTCCACGACTCGCACCAGTTCAACGTGTTCACGACCGCGCACGGCCTGATCATGATCTTCTTCATGGTCATGCCGGCGCTGATCGGCGGTTTCGGCAACTGGATGGTGCCGTTGATGATCGGGGCGCCGGACATGGCGTTCCCGCGCATGAACAACATCTCGTTCTGGCTGCTGCCGGCCTCGTTCGCGCTGCTGTTGATGTCGGCCTTCGTCGAAGGCGAGCCGGGCGCCCCCGGCGTCGGCGGCGGATGGACGATCTATGCGCCGCTATCGACCTCCGGCCATCCGGGCCCGGCGGTCGACTTCGCGATCCTGTCGCTGCATCTCGCGGGCGCGTCGTCGATTCTCGGCGCCATCAACTTCATCACCACGATCTTCAACATGCGCGCGCCCGGCATGACGCTGCACAAGATGCCGCTGTTCGTGTGGGCCGAGCTCGTGACCGTGTTCCTGCTGCTGCTGTCGCTGCCGGTTCTCGCCGGCGCGATCACCATGCTGCTCACCGACCGCAACTTCGGCACCACCTTCTTCAACGCGGCCGGCGGCGGCGATCCGGTGCTGTTCCAGCACTTGTTCTGGTTCTTCGGCCATCCCGAGGTCTACATCCTGATCCTGCCGGGCTTCGGCATCGTCAGCCAGATCGTCTCGACCTTCAGCCGCAAGCCGGTGTTCGGCTATCTCGGCATGGCCTACGCGATGGTCGCCATCGGCGGCATCGGCTTCGTCGTGTGGGCGCACCACATGTACACGGTCGGCATGAACACCGCGACGCAGGCCTATTTCATCGCCGCCACGATGGTGATCGCGGTCCCGACCGGCGTGAAGATCTTCTCCTGGATCGCCACCATGTGGGGCGGCTCGATCGAGTTCCGCACGCCGATGCTGTGGGCGATCGGCCTGATCTTCCTGTTCACCGTCGGCGGCGTCACCGGCGTGGTGCTGGCGAATGCCGGCGTCGATCGCGCGATGCACGACACTTATTACGTGGTGGCGCATTTCCACTACGTGCTGTCGCTCGGCGCGGTGTTCGCGGTGTTCGCCGGCTGGTACTACTGGTTCCCGAAAATCACCGGCTACAACTACAACGAAACCATCGGCAAGCTGCACTTCTGGACGACCTTCATCGGCGTCAACATCGTCTTCTTCCCGCAGCACTTCCTGGGTCTTGCCGGCATGCCGCGCCGCATCGCCGACTATCCGGACGCCTATGCCGGCTGGAACCTGGTGTCGTCGATCGGCTCCTACATCTCGGCGTTCGGCCTCGTGATCTTCTTCATCGGCGTGTTCCAGGCTTTCGCCCGCAAGGAGAAGGCCGCCGACAATCCGTGGGGACCGGGGGCGACCACGCTCGAGTGGACGCTGCCGTCGCCGCCGCCGTTCCATCAGTTCAACGAGCTGCCCAGGATTAAGTGAGCCAAGTGAGAGCAATATAAGTGATGTCGTTCACGACCGACAGTGCCGGCCTTGCGTCCGGGTTGCCGAGCGAAGCGGGCCGGGCGGAGCCAAGCATGGCCGGGGTGGGCGATTATCTCGCCCTGCTCAAGCCTCGCGTGATGTCGCTCGTGGTTTTCACGGCGCTGGTCGGCATGGTGGTCGCGCCTGTTCCGATGCATCCGGTGCTGGGCTTCTTTGCGCTGCTTTGCATCGCGGTCGGCGCGGGTGCGTCCGGCGCCCTCAACATGTGGTACGAGGCCGAGATCGACGCCAAGATGAAGCGCACCGCCGGACGGCCGATCCCGGCCGGCCGCCTGCAGCCCGGCGAGGCGCTGGCGTTCGGCCTCACCCTTGCGGTCGGCTCGGTGGCGTTTCTCGGATTGATGGTGAATGTGCTCGCGGCCGGCCTGCTCGCCTTCACCATCTTCTTCTACGCCGTCGTCTACACGATGTGGCTCAAGCCTTCGACGCCGCAGAACATCGTGATCGGCGGCGCGGCCGGTGCGTTCCCGCCGATGATCGGCTGGGCCGCGGCGACCGGCGGCATCGGGCTCGAATCCTTCCTGTTGTTCCTCGTCATCTTTGTCTGGACGCCGCCGCACTTCTGGGCGCTGTCGCTCTACAGCATCGAGGAATACAGACGCGCCGGCATTCCGATGATGCCGGTGGTCGCGGGCGCTGCCGAGACGCGCCGCCAGATCCTGCTCTATTCGATGCTGCTGGCGCCGGTCGGCGCGCTGCCCTGGCTGTTCGGCTATGCCGGCCTGCTCTATGGACTGACCGCGATTGCCGGCGGCGTGCTGATGATCGCCTTCGCCCTGAAACTCTTTCAGTCGCCGGCGGAGCAGACCGCGAAGCAGCTGTTCGCCTTCTCGATCCTCTATCTCTTCGTGCTGTTCTCGGTGCTGCTGGTCGAGCAGGGCATCGGCGCGTCGGGATGGGGGCTCCCCTTCGGCCGGGTTTTCGCATGAGTGTGGCAATGAGCGAACAGAACGAGCCGGGCATCGTGCTGACCGCGGAGCAGAAGCGCCGCCGCCGTGCGCGCTCGATTGCGATCGCGGTGTCGCTCGGCGTGCTGGTGCTGCTCGTCTATGTCGTCACCATCGTCAAGCTCGGGCCCGGCGTGCTGATCCGTCCGCTGTGACCGAAATAGAAACCGCCAAGCCAAACCAACCAGGCGAAATCAACCAAGCCAAACCAGCCATGACCGTGCAAGCCGATAACCCGCTCCGCCGCCGCGACAAGATCGTCGCCACGGCCTGCGGCCTGTTCGTCGCCTTGATGGTCGGCGCGGCCTATGCGTCGGTTCCGCTCTACAACTGGTTCTGCCGCGTCACCGGCTTCAACGGCACGACGCAGGTCGCGACGTCCGGGCCGGGCGTGGTGCTCGATCGGAAGATCACGGTTCGCTTCGACGCCAACACCGGACCGGGCCTGCCGTGGCGTTTCGAGCCCGAGCAGAAGACCATCGAGGTGCGGCTCGGCGAGGTCGTGACCGTCAACTATCTGGTCATCAACGAAACCGCGCGCCCGATCACCGCGTCCGCCGCCTACAACGTGACGCCGCTGACGATGGGCGCCTACTTCCAGAAGATCAACTGTTTCTGCTTCACCGAGCAGACCCTGAAGGCGGGCGAGAAGCGCGAAATGCCGGTGGTGTTCTACATCGATCCGGCCATGGCGAAGGACGCCGACGGCGCCACCGCCAACACCATCACGCTGTCCTACACTTTCTATCCGCAACGCGAGCCGTCGCGGCCGGTGGCGGTCAGCGCTCCGGCCACGCGGCCGGGTTCGATTTGAGCTTTCAGGGCACGCCGCGCCCGGGCGTGTTCAACGAGACGAAGGACTAACGGAGACCGAAATGGCCGACGCCCACGCCAAGCCCCGCCACGACTACCACCTGGTCGATCCAAGCCCGTGGCCGGCCATCGGTTCGATTTCCGCATTCATCATGGCGGTGGGCGCGATCTGCTGGATGCACCAAATGTTCGCGGCGGCGCCGCTGGTGTTCGCCGCAGGCACTCTCGGCGTGCTCTACACCATGCTGAGCTGGTGGCGCGACATCATCAACGAGGCGGAGCACGAGGGCTATCACACCCGCGTGGTGCAGATATCGCATCGCTACGGAATGATCCTGTTCATCGCCTCCGAGGTGATGTTCTTCGTCGCCTGGTTCTGGGCCTACTTCAACACCGCGCTGTTTCCGGCGGACGCGAACCAGTTCCTGCGCTTCGATCTTCTCGGCCATGTCTGGCCGCCGGCGCCGAGCCCCGATCATGTGGCGTTCCGCGGCACGTTCGACCCGTGGCACCTGCCGCTGCTCAACACGCTGATCCTGCTGACCTCGGGCACGACGGTGACCTGGGCGCACCACGCGCTGCTGCACAACGACCGCAAGGGACTGATCAACGGCCTGTGGCTGACGGTCATCCTCGGCGTCTGCTTCACCTGCGTGCAGGCCTATGAATACATGCATGCGGCCTTCACCTATTCGGGCCACATCTACGGCGCGACCTTCTTCATGGCGACCGGCTTCCACGGCGCGCATGTCTTGATCGGCACGACGTTCCTGATCGTCTGCCTGATCCGCGCCTACAAGGGCCACTTCACGCCGACGCATCACCTCGGCTTCGAGTTCTGCGCCTGGTATTGGCACTTCGTCGACGTGGTGTGGCTGTTCCTGTTCGCCGCGATCTATGTCTGGGGCGGGGGTACGCCGCTCGCACACTGACGGAAGGCGCCATCGATCTGCTGCAAAGGGGTGGCGCTTTGCCGCCCCTTTGTTTTTTTGGGGACGTCTGCTGCATGCCGGACGCGTCTTATCCGCCGCTGTCGCCGGTTTTGACCGGGCTGACCTGCCGCTGCCCACGCTGCGGCAAGGGCAAGCTGTTTCGGGGATTTCTCGATGTCAGGCCGAGTTGCGAGGCTTGCGGTCTCGACTACGGGTTCATCGATGCCGGCGACGGCCCTGCGGTGTTCGTGATTTTGCTCGCCGGCTTTGTCGTGGTCGGCAGCGCGCTGGTCGTCGAGTTCAAATATGCGCCGCCCTTTTGGGTGCATGCTCTGCTGTGGGGGCCGCTGATTCTTGCCGTGACGCTGCTGCCGCTGCGCCCGATGAAAGGGCTGTTGATCGCCTTGCAGTATCACCACAAGGCCGCCGAAGGGCGGACCGAATCGGCCGAGCGATGAGCGCGGCTCCGCGGCGAAAGCGCCTGCTCATCCCCGGCGTCGTCGCGCTCGGAGGCCTGGTTGTTCTGCTGGGGCTCGGCACCTGGCAGCTCGAACGCAAGGCCTGGAAGGAAAACCTGATCGAGGCGCTGGCGACGCGGCTTCAGTCCGGGCCGGTCGAATTGCCGCCGCCCGCCGATTGGTCGGGGCTCGCGCCCGGCGAAGCGGAATTCACCCGCGTCCGGCTGAACGTCACGTTCCTGAAATCCGGCGACGCGCTGGTCTACACCGGCGGCTCGTCGCTGCGCGACGACGTGAAGGGGGTCGGCTATTTTGTGTTCAGCCCGGCGCGGACAGCGGACGGGCGCGTGGTCGTGGTCAATCGCGGCTCTGCTCCGGGTCGCAACTATCCGCAGGCCGAAGGCATGCAGGAAATCGTCGGTGCGCTGCGCTGGCCGGAAGGCTCGTCCATGTTCGTGTCCGATCGCGACAGCGCCGGCGCGACCTGGTTCGTGCGCGACCATCTGGCGATGGCGAAGGCCAACGGCTGGGGCGAGGTCGCGCCGTTCTACATCGAGCAGGAGGCTCCGGTGCCGCCGGGCGGCGTGCCGCACCCGGCGAAGCTCAACGTCCGGCTCCGCAACGACCATCTGCAATATGCCATCACTTGGTACAGCTTGGCCGGCGTGCTGGTGGTCATTTTTGCGATCTGGGCGCTACGCCAGCGGCGGGATGCGGCTGCGGATCGGGGCGCTGCTCCGCGCCATTGACCGGTCCGGGACGGCGCCGGCTCCGGTTCCGCAGCTGCGCTGTGTTCCAGTGGCAGAATCACCGAATATTCAGTGGCATCAATATGATAGCCATTTCCTTGTGAAACGCAGGGGGGCCGCATAAGTTCACCGGGCGCGGCAACGACACGCGACTCGATTTCAAGGAACGCTCGGTGCGCTATGTTTCGACCCGCGGCGAGGCCCCGCCGCTCGGCTTCATGGATGTCACGCTCGCGGGGCTGGCCCGGGACGGCGGACTCTATGTGCCCGAAAGCTGGCCTGCTCTGACGCCTTCGACCATCGCGGGCTTTGCCGGGCGGCCTTATGCCGAGGTGGCGGTCGAGGTGATCCGGCCGTTCGTCGGCGATGCGATGTCCGAGGCGGACCTGTCGCGGCTCGCCCGCGAAGCCTACGGCACGTTCCGCCATCCCGCCGTCGTTCCGCTGTCCCAGGTCGGCGCGAATACCTTCCTGCTCGAGCTGTTTCACGGCCCGACGCTCGCGTTCAAGGACGTTGCGATGCAGCTTCTGGCGCGGCTGATGGATCACGCGCTGGCGGCGCGGGGCGAGCGCACCACGGTGGTGGTCGCGACCTCCGGCGACACCGGCGGCGCCGCCGTCGAGGCGTTTCGCGGCCGTGAGCGGACCGACCTGTTCGTGCTGTTCCCGAAGGGCCGCGTTTCCGACGTGCAGCGGCTGATGATGACGACCGCGCCGGATGCCAACGTCCATGCGATTGCGGTCGAAGGCACGTTCGACGATTGCCAGGCGCTGGTGAAGGGCCTGTTCAACCATCACGGCTTCCGCGACCGGGTGCGGCTGTCCGGCGTCAACTCGATCAACTGGGCCCGCATCGTCGCGCAGGTGGTCTACTATTTCACCGCCGCGGCGACGCTCGGCGCGCCGCATCGCAAGGTCGCCTTCACGGTGCCGACCGGCAATTTCGGCGACATCTTTGCGGGCTATGTCGCGGAGCGCATGGGCCTGCCGGTGGATCGCCTCGTGATCGCCACCAACGTCAACGACATCCTGGCGCGGACGCTGGCGACCGGCACCTACGAGCTGCGCGAAGTCACCGCGACCACGTCGCCGTCGATGGACATCCAGGTGTCTTCGAATTTCGAACGCCTGTTGTTCGAGGCCTGTCGCCGCGACGTGGCCCAGGTCCGCGGCGCCATGGCTTCGCTCGCGCAGTCGCGGCGCTTCTCGATTTCGAGTGAGGCCCTGTCGGCGATCCGCGGGCATTTTTCCGCGGGCCGCGCCGACGAGGACGAGACCGCAGCCACCATCCGCACCACCTTGCGCGAGACCTCGCATCTGGTCGATCCGCACACCGCGGTGGGGCTCGCGGTCGCGGAAAAGGAAGTCGGCAAGACCACGACGCCGATGATCGTGCTCGGCACCGCGCATCCGGCCAAGTTCCCGGAAGCCGTCGAGGCGGCCTGCGGCGTGCGTCCGGCTTTGCCTGACTGGCTTTCCGACCTGCCCGGGCGCAAGGAGCGCGTCGCCACCATCCCCGTCGATCAGGCGGCGATCGAGAAATTCATATTGGCGGCGAGCCGTGCCGCGCGCGAAGGAGCAGCGGCATGACCGTTGACGTGACCCGTCTTCCCTCCGGCCTGACCGTCATCACCGACAGCATGCCGCACCTGCAGACCGCCTCGATCGGCGTCTGGGTCGGCTCCGGCAGCCGCGACGAGCAGCCTGAGGAGCATGGGATTTCGCACCTCCTCGAGCACATGGCGTTCAAGGGCACCGAGCGCCGCAGCGCGCGGCAGATCGCCGAGGAGATCGAGGCGGTCGGCGGCGACATCAATGCCGCGACGAGCTTCGAGACCACGGCCTATTTCGCGAGTGTGCTCAAGGTCAACATGCCGATGGCGATCGATGTGCTGTCCGACATCCTGTCGAAACCCGCCTTCGATCCGGCCGAGCTCAAGCGCGAGCAGAACGTGATCGTGCAGGAGATCGGCGCGACCGAAGACGCGCCCGACGATCTGGTGTTCGACTATCTGCAGTCGGTTTCTTTCCCCAACCAGCCGATGGGCCGGTCGATTCTCGGCACCCCGGAAACCGTATGCTCGTTCAAGGACAAACATCTGCGGGCCTATCTGTCGCGCAACTATCGCGCGCCCGACATGGTGGTCGCCGCCACCGGCGCGGTCGAGCACGGCGCGGTGCTGGCCGAAGTCGAGCGGCGGTTCGGCCACTTCAACGGCCCGGCGGCGCCGCAGCCGCAGCCCGCCAAGTTCGGCGGCGGCACCAAGGTCGAAGCGCGCGATCTCGAGCAGGTGCATATCGCGCTGGCGCTGGAAGGCTTGCCGCAGCGCGACCCCGAACTGTTCAGCCTTCAGGTGTTCGCGATCGTGCTGGGCGGCGGCATGTCGTCGCGGCTGTTCCAGGAGGTCCGCGAAAAGCGGGGCCTCTGCTACACGATCTCGGCATTCCACGCGCCTTACATCGACACCGGTATGTTCGGCATCTACGCCGGCACGGATGCGGGCGACGTGAAAGAGCTGATGCGGGTCGCGGTCGACGAAACCGCCGCAGCAGCCGCCAATATCACCGAGTCCGAAGTCAACCGCGCCAAGGCGCAGATCAAGGTCGGGCTCCTGATGGCGCTGGAAAGCTCGGGCGCCCGCGCTCGCCAGCTTGCCAATCAGATCCTGACCTATGGCCGGGCGCTGCCGATCGAGGAAATGGTCGCCCGCATCGATGGCGTGACCGTCGAAAGTGCACGTGCCGCAGGCTCCGGGCTCATTGCGCGGGCGCGGCCGGCGATTGCCGCGCTTGGTCCGAGCAAAGGACTTGAGAGTGCCGAGACAATCGTGGAGAGTTTCAAGCGACGGGCGGCTTAGAATTTTCTGGTGTGAAGTTTCGAATGGCGTTGTTTCGTACTCTCAGTGCTCCGGAACCGCTTCCTCCGATCACCGGAGATGGGGTTGTGTTGCGCGCGCCGCAGATGTCGGATCATGCGGCTTGGGCCGCGGTTCGCGACAGCAGCCGCAAGTTTCTGACGCCGTGGGAACCGACCTGGCCGGCCGACGATCTCACGAGGCCTGCGTTCCGCCAGCGATTGCGGCGCTACGCCGAGGATGTGCGGACCGATCAGGCCTATCCGTTCTTCCTGTTCCGGACCGAGGACAACGCCCTGGTCGGCGGGCTCGCGCTGGCCAACATTCGCCGCGGCGTCGCGCAGGCGGGCAGCCTCGGCTATTGGGTCGGCGCGCCGTATGTCCGCCGCGGCTACATGACGGCGGCGGTGCGGGCGCTTGTTCCGGTGGCGTTCGACCTGTTGCGGCTGCATCGGCTCGAGGCCGCCTGCATCCCGACCAATCTTGCCTCGGTCCGTCTTCTGGAAAAGACCGGCTTCCGTCGCGAGGGCTACGCCCGGTCCTATCTCTGCATCAATGGCATCTGGCAGGATCATCTGCTTTACGCCAAGCTGCAAAGCGATCCGCGGGACTGACTTGTCGTGATCGTCTCGTTTTGGGGGCGGTTTCAGGGTCTCCTGGGACGCGCCTTGGAGGTGCGCCTTGGGGCCGCGCCTTGGGGCCGCCACGATGGCTCTGGTATAAGAGCCGGCAAGTTTACCCGGATTTAGCCATTTCGGACCTAAGCGTTGGGGTATGGGTGGGGTTGGCGTGACTAAGTTCCGTCCTTCGGACAGGCGTTTGTCGAGGTTTCCACGCGGCGTCCTGGTTGCGGTCCTTGTGCTCGGGCCGTTGCTGGCGGGCTGTGCGTCGCCGTCGATGCCGTCGTTCTCCTCATTGTTCGGCCCCAGCGCCACGGCAACCGACGCCAACGCTTCCGCCTTTACGCTGCCGCCGAATTTCGAATGTCCGACGGTCACGGTGCGATCCGGCGCATCGACGCTGACGTCGTCCGCGGATCAAGGGGAAGCGACCGCGACCAACCTTCGCTATCAGGTCGGCATCACCAACACGGCGCGCGAGTGCCGCGCGGCTGCCGGCAACATGGTCTCGATCAAGGTGGGTATTCAGGGCAGGGTGATTCTTGGCCCGCAGGGCGCACCCGGAACCGTCGACGTGCCGATCCGCTACGCCGTGGTGTTCGACGGCGTGCCGCAGCGCACGATCACGACAAAGCTCGAGCGCATTTCAGTGACGGTTCCGCCGGACGACCCCAATGTGCTGTTCTCGCATGTCGTCGAGGGGCTCGAATTCCCGATGCCCACCAGGACCGGCGATATCGATGCTTACGTGGTCTATATCGGGTTCGATCCGGTTGGCGCCCAGGAAATGGACCGCCGCAAACCGGCAAGACCGGCGAAGCCGCCGCGCCGCCAGGTGAGCCAGGTCAACCAGAACTAGGAGCCCGTCCAGATAGTTCTGGGACTAGGCTGCTCGATGAATGCTAGCCGGCTCATACGGCTGTTGCGAGCTTGGTGAGATTGTGGGCGGTGCAGATCAAAGCCCATTCTGCCGTCACTTTCTCATCCCGCGCAACAGGAACTGTCTGAACCCCCTTGCCTGCTTGATCTGTCCGAACACCGGCTCCACGACTTGCTTTCGCAATCGGTACCTGCTGCGCCATCCCGCGCGCTTCAGCTTGTCCCGCATGGCCTTGGTGAGCGGCCCTGTGATCTTTCGCTTGACGTCGCTGGGATGCTTGGCGCGTCCGGTCGCGATGTAACCGCGGATGTCGCGCGCGGCCAAGGCGGCAAGGTTCGCCTCGCTGCAGTAGCCGGCATCGGCGGAAGCCTCCCTGGGCTTGCGGTCGAGATTGTCCTCGGTCGTATCCAGCAGCGGCACGAATTGGTCTTGATCGCTCATGCTCGGCGTCAGGCCATGGGCGACGATGATCTGGGCCTCGGCATCGACCGCAGCCTGGGCGTTGTAGCCCTGGATATAACCGTCCTTGGTCTTCAGGATACGGCTTTCCGGATCGGTGAAGTTGCGCTGCGCCTTGCCGTCGGGCTCCTGTTTCGGCGGCGCGGGCGTCTTGCCGTTCTTCTTGCGGCCTTCGGCGATCCGTCGTTCCTCTGCCGCGCCCGGCGACGCATCTCCTCGGCAGCGGCGGCCTTGGCTTCCGCCTCCAGTTCGGCCTTGGCCGCGCGGATCTTGGCCAGCCGCTTCTGCTTGTCGGCCACCCAATCCGGCATCTCGTCGCCACGCCTGCTGCCGTAGAGCTTGTCCTCCTCGGCATCGGCCGCCTCGGCGGCTTTGAGCCAGCGGTCGACCTCAGCCGCAAGCTCCACTTCCCGCTTCTTCATGCGCTCATAGCTCATCGCTTTGTGCTTGGACGCGTTCGCCTGACCGGATCCGGCTCGGCCGGCTAAAAGCCGCGCAGCGCCACGACCGTGCTCTTGAGCGCCCGCATGTCGGCCACCACGGCGCGGGCGCCGGCGCTGGTGAGCTGGGCGCCGAGCGTCGGATTGGTGTGACTGCCGCCGATGAAGCCGATCGGCATCATGCCTGCGGCATGGGCCGCGGCGACGCCCGCAGCCGAGTCCTCCACCACGATGCAGTCGCCGGGCGCGACATGCATCTTGGCTGCGACATACAAAAACAGGTCCGGCGCCGGCTTGCCGCGCGGAACGTCGCTCGCCGAAAACAGGTAGGGGTCGAAGAACCGCAGCAGCCCGGTGCTTTCCAGGCTGAGTCGCACCCGGTCGAGCGGCGAGGACGACGCCACGCATTTCGGGCCGCGCAGCCAGGTCAGGGCGTGCTCGACATGCACCGTAGCCCGCAGTTCCGACCGCAGGCGGCGCAATGTCGCACCCGCCAGAACCGAGGCGAAGTTGGCCGGCAGCTTGCGCTTGGTCGCAGCCTCGATGTCGGCCAGCATGTCGGCGGGCCGCCGGCCGGTGAAGAAGCGCGAGACGATTTCCGGCGAGACGGCGAAGCCGGCGCGCGTCAATTCATGCGCGGCGACGCTCGCCACGATGGATTCGCTGTCCACCAGCACGCCATTGCAGTCGAAGATGAACACCCGAGGCCCCCGAATCGCCCCTGCCGGGCGCGCAACCGCATGCGTGCCTAGGTTGATTCGCGTGGCAAGATTATGGACGCGGTTGCAGGCAATGAAAGCGAAGCCTCTGCAAGGAGAAGCTTCGGCGCCGGTTCTTCACAAGCAAATGCGGATGGAACCGGGCGTGCTGAAGGGCGCGTGATGGAACATCACGGCCCTGAATTTTCAGGGCCGCATGCTGCACTGCGATTCAGTTGAGCCGGTCAGTTCAGCTTGGCTTTGACGTCGGCGATGCCGCGGGCGATCAGGTTGTCGGCAACCTGACCCTTGGCGGTGTCGCGCAGAATCGCTTCGGCGGCGGTGACGGCCGCGTCAGCCGCGGCGGCGCGGACATCGGCCACCGCCTGCGCCTCGGCCTGGCCGATCTTGGCTTCGGCAAGCTTGGTGCGGCGGGCGACGAACTCTTCCATCTTGACCTTGGATTCGGCGGCCACCCGCTCGGCCTCGGCCTTGGCCTCCGCGATGATCGCCTCGGCCTCGCGCTCGGCTTCCTTCTGCTTGCCCTGATACTCGGCAAGCAGCTTGGCCGCCTCGTCGCGCAGCTTCCGCGCCTCTTCGAGTTCCGTCCGGATGCGGGCTGCGCGATGGTCCAGCGCCTCGATGATCTTCTTGTGGGCGCCGACATACACGATCACGCCGATAAACAGCACGAAGGCGACGGCGACCCAGGTTTCCGGCTGTTGCAGGATGTGCATCATGGAACGGGTCCTACCGCTTGAGCGCGTCGGCGACGGCGGCTTGCGCCGCGGCGCTTGACGGCGCCGTGCCGATCAGCCGCTCGACGATCGCGATCGCGGTGTCGGTTGCGATGCCCTGCACGTTCGCCATGGCGGAGGTCTTGGTGGCGGCGATGGTCTGCTCGGCCTGGGCGAGCTGCGCATTCAGCCCGGCTTCGAGCTTCTTGCGGGCGACTTCCGCCTCGGCCGCGAGCTTGTCGCGGGTCTCGCCGGCCAGCGCCTGGGCGCGGGCCCGGGCATCGGCCAGCGACTTCTCGTAGGCCGCGATCGCCGCGTCCGACTGGTCCTTCAGGCGTTTGGCCTCGGCGAGATCGCCGTCGATGCGCGCGCTGCGCGCCTCGATGATCCCGCCGATCCGCGGGATCGCCAGCCTGGAGATGATGACGTAGAGCGCGACGAAGAAGACCACCAGCCAGACGAGCTGGGAGGCGAAGGTCTCCTTGTTGAACGGCGGAAACGGCGGTTTGCGCCGCCCGGATGTTCGAGTATGCGCGCCGGTCGCCATCGCGGGTGCCCGTCCTTGCTTAGAGCGCGAACAGCAGCAGCAGCGCGATCAGCAGCGAGAAGATGCCGAGCGCTTCGGTCACGGCGAACCCGAAGATCAGGTTGCCGAACTGGCCCTGGGCGGCCGACGGATTGCGCAGCGCCGCGGCGAGGTAGTTGCCGAAGATCGCGCCGACGCCGACGCCGGCGCCGCCCATGCCGATGCAGGCAATGCCGGCACCGATGTACTTCGCAGCGGTAGGATCCATGAGAAAACTCCTTTTCGAGGTTGGTTGTTCGAGTTTGGTCGATTGCGGGTGAACTTTGCGGGTCAGTGACCCGGATGAATGGCGTCGTTGAGATAGATGCAGGTGAGGATCGCGAACACATAGGCCTGCAGGAACGCGACCAGCAGCTCCAGCGCGGTCAGCGCCACGACCAGCGCCAGCGGTAGCGCCGCGCCCAGGATGCCAAAGAAGCCGAGGCCGCCGAGCAGGGTGACGAAGCTCGCGAACACCTTCAGCGTGATGTGGCCGGCCAGCATGTTGGCGAACAGACGCACGCTGTGCGAGATCGGGCGCGACAGGAACGACAGCACCTCGATGAACACGATCAGCGGCAGGATGTAGATCGGGATGCCCTTCGGCACGAACAGATTGAAGAAATGCAGGCCGTGCTTGTAGAATCCGTAGACGAGGACCGTGAGGAACACGAGCAGCGCCAGGCAGGCGGTGATGATGATGTGGCTGGTCACCGTGAAGGTGTAGGGCACCAGCCCGATGATGTTGGCGACCAGGATGAACATGAACAGCGTGAACACCAGCGGGAAGAACCTCATGCCTTCCTTGCCGGCCGTGCTGTTGATGGTGTCGGCGACGAATTCGTAGGACAACTCGGCGATCGATTGCAGCCGGCCCGGCACCAGCGCGCGGGCCGAGCTTCCGCCCACCAGCAGCGCCCAGATGCCGACCACGGTGATCGCCATGAACAGCGCCGAGTTGGTGAAGGCGATTTCGTACCCGCCGATGTGGCCGAGCGTCGCGAGCTTCTGGATTTCGAATTGATGAATCGGATCGGCCATCGCCGTATCTGCCCTGTCGTCCCGAAGTTGCCTCGCCTATCGCGACCTTTGGCCCGGCCCGCTGGAAACACCGGCGGCACGCATCACATTGACGACGCCTGCGGCGAAGCCGAGCAAGAGGAACACGATCATCCCCCACGGCGAGATGCCGAGCCAGCGATCGAGCGCCCATCCGATGAACGCGCCGACCGCGACGCCGCCGACCAGTTCGATGGAAAGCCGGAAGCCGCGGGCGATTGCCGACGGATCGCTTTTCGAACCGGGTCCAGATTCGACTTGCCGTCTCGTGCCGGTCTGCCGGTCGAGCCGTTCGCCGAGCCGCTGGAGCCTCGCGGAGAGATCAGCCTCTTCGTCGGGCCGGCCACCGTTTTTGCTTCCGTCGCGTGCGCCTTCGGGCATGGTCAGCGGCCCTTCGTTCGACACTGCGGCGTTGCAAGCAAACAGGTGGTTCCTGCCTTCCTTGAAGCCGCGCGGACCATAGTGTTTGGGTCTGGGCGAGTCAAGAAAGGCCACACCTTGGGTCGCTGAACGTTTCCTTTGCGGGTTCAAGCGGTTATGGGTCATTCGACGACCCGCTGAAACGCATTGGCGGATGGCGCGTTGCAAGCGCGGGCGATGTCGGGGTTTAGTCTTCGCGCGACCGCCGCAATCGCGGTCCACAGTGATGCCTTCAGCCGTTCCGGAGCCGAACCATGCCGCGTCCCATCCTTGCCATTCTGCTCGCCGGCCTCGTCGCTGGGCTCACTTGGGCCGCCCCGATCAACGGGGTCTCGGCTCAGGATCAGGCACAAACCCCTCCGCCCGCCACGGAAGGCGGCCGCTACACGTTCCATCGCATGGGGGAGGCGTTCGTGCGGCTCGATTCGTCGACCGGCCAGGTCGCGGAGTGCAAATCGAGCGCCACTGGCTGGTCGTGCCAGGCGGCCCCCGACGAGCGGCTCGCGCTCGAAAGCGAGATCGCGAGATTGCAGCGGGAAAACGCGTCGCTGAAGAAATCGATGCTGGCGCGCGGCCTCGACCTGCCGGGCGGGACCACCGCCGAGACGCGGCCGGTGCCGCCGGCCAGCATCCCCGATCCGTCGGACAGCGCCCCCCGCGGGGCGCCGAGCGAGGCCGAAATCGACCGCGCCATCACCTACATGAAGAACGTCTGGAAGAAGCTCGTCGACATGATGATCGACCTGCAGCGGGACATCCAACGCAAGAGCTGAACCAGAGCTGACGGAGCCGGCCCGTGAACACCCGCATGTCGGGCATCCGCAGCGTCGCGCCGGACCTGCTGGCGAGCGCGGAATTGACGGTCGACTCCAAGGGCGAGGGCTTCACCGACATCACGGGGGAGGCCGCCCGCTTCCTCGAGGAATGCCGGGCGGGTGAGGGCGCCTTGCTGCTTTACCTGCGCCACACGTCGGCGGCGCTGATCATTCAGGAAAACGCCGATCCCGACGTGCAGACCGATCTGATCACCGCGCTGCGCAGCATCGCCCCGGCGGACGGACCCTGGGTGCACACCGTCGAAGGCCCCGACGACATGCCGGGCCACATCAAGAGCATGCTGACCGGCGTTTGCCTGCACGTGCCGGTGCATGGCGGCGCGCTTGCGCTCGGCACCTGGCAGGGCATTTACCTTGTCGAGCACCGGACGCGCTCGCATCGCCGCGACGTGATGCTGCAATTCGTCGGTTCGCGGGCCGTCTGACGCTTTTTCGCGGGCCACCTGATGCCCTGATGGCGCATCAATTCCGTTGCTGGCGAATGTATTTGACGCCCCGGATAAGATAGATTGCATACCGTCCGGGACCGGTCCCGCGGGGCGGTCCGTCACCGAGGGCGGGATTTGAGCGATCCGAGATACCGTCTGCTGATAGCCGACGATCACCCGCTGTTCCGCGGCGCACTGCGCGAGGGCGTGGTGGGCCTGGTCGACCGCGCCGACATCGCCGAAGCGGGCACCTTTGAGGAAATGTCCAGGCTGCTCGACAAGGGCGGCGAGGTCGATCTGATCCTGCTCGATCTCACCATGCCGGGCGTGCGCGGGTTCTCCGGATTGATGTTCCTGCGCGCGCAGTATCCGAGCGTGCCGGTGGTGGTGGTGTCGGCCAATGACGACCCTTCGGTGATCCGCCGCTGCATGGATTTCGGCGCCTCGGGATTCATCCCGAAAACGCTCGGCGTCGATCAGATGCGGGACGCGATCAAGCGGGTGCTCGGCGGCGGGGTCTGGACGCCGCCCGACGTCGATCTGACGGGGGGCTCGGATGCGCAGTCGGCCGAGCTGATGGCGCGGCTCGCAACGCTGACGCCGCAGCAGGTGCGCGTGCTGATGATGCTGTCGGAGGGCATGCTCAACAAGCAGATCGCCTACGAGCTTTCGGTGTCGGAAGCGACCGTCAAGGCGCATGTCTCGGCTATCCTGCAGAAGCTCGGGGTCGATAGCCGCACCCAGGCGGTGATTGCCGCCGCCAAGATCGAACTCGGCCAGTGGCCGCAGGGCGCGCCGCTCAATAGCTAGCGCAGCGGAGCGCCGGTTTTTCGGCCGTTTCACCGCCATTCGCCGACACGGTTTTCCGGCATCGAAAATGCAACCGTGCGGATACCTAACCGCAACGTTGCGGCATCGTTCAAATTTTCACGGTCGGGATAACCAATCCTCAGTTCCCGTTTTTTACGCGCGCAGCATGGTTTGCGCGGCGAAATGCATTTGCCGGAAACGGAACTCTAAATCGACGCGAATTGTCGCAAATTTGAAGTTCAAGTTTAGCCGACCGGCTCCCACGTTTCTTTCGCAACCATTTGCACCTCGGGCGGCATTGTCGCGCCAACAACAACCGCGACAATAAAAGGTGACAAGTGGTCGACACCAACAATGCCGCCGACACGTTCGGCGGGCTCTACGCGCAGTCCAGTCCTCTCCTCAACATCCGAAAAGCCCTCGCAGACTCGGTCTACGCCAGTGAGAGCGTCACCGGCGTGTCGCTCAGTCTGGTCTGGAACGTGATCGAGCCGCAAAACGGCACGTTCAACTGGGCCACGCTCGACAACGAAGTCTACAGGGCGCTCGCGAGCGGCAAGCAGATGGCGATTTCGGTGATGCCGAACCGCCTCGACGCGCCGGGCTGGATGGCCGATGCCGGCATCGACATGCTGTCGCTCGCCACCTCCAGGCACGGCGACCTGACCGGCAATATCACCGATCTCGCCAAGCCGTGGGACGCGACCTATCAGGCCGAATACGCCGACATGATGCAGGCGCTTTCGGATCACCTGAAGACGATCCCCGGCGCCTATGAAGCGGTCAGCGTCGTCAAGATCACCGGCATCAACCAGATCACCGCGGAAACGCGGCTGCCGACCAACGGCACCGCGCAGATCTGGCAGGACGCCGGCTATACGCCGGACAAGGTGATCGACGCGTGGAAGGCCTTCGCGGCTGCGACCGACGCCGCCTTTCCCGACAAGGTGCTCGGCATCGAGGTGCTGGACAACAACGCCTTCCCGCTGATCGACAACAACGGCCAGCCCGTCACTGCTTTCGGTGCGACCTACGTCGACGTCACCAAGGCGATCATCGATGCGGGCCTCGAGATGTTCGAAGGCCGCTTCATGGTCCAGCACGACGGCCTGAACTCGGGCGCGCTTCGGTCGGTGGTGCCCGACGCCGCGGCGGACGGCGCGATCGCCGGCTTCCAGACCAACCACTATCTGCAGCAGGGCACCGGATACGGCAGCCATGGGATCGCGATCGCACCCACCGAGGAAACCTACCGGGCCATCCTCGAATCGGGCATCGCCAATGGCGGCGCGCAATACATCGAGGTGTGGGCCGCCGATGTCGCCCGGTTCCCGCAGGCGCTCGCGCATGCGCATGCGCTGATGAACGACGGCGTCGAGGGGGCCGCCCGCGCGCCTGTGCCGATCGATGTCTATTCCGGCACCAGCTACACCATGCGCGCCGGCATGATCATGAACAGCCTCAACGCCGCGGACGGCTCGACCGGATTGCGGCTTGGCGGCAATGAGCTCGACAACAGGATCTTCGGCGGCGCCGGCAACGACATCCTCGTGGGCGGCGGCGGCGACGATCTGCTCTCCGGTGGAGCCGGCAACGACCGGCTGACCGGCGGCACCGGGACCGACCGCCTGCGCGGCGGCACCGGCGACGACATGTACGTCGTCTACAGCTCCACGGCGGTCATCGAGGAGAATGCCGGCGAGGGCGACGACACCGTGGCGGCGCTGGCCGACTACACGCTGGCGGCCGGCGTCGACGTCGAGGCCCTGCGCGCGGACGCGGCGAACCTGACGCTGACCGGCAACGAGTTGAACAACCACCTGATCGGCAGCGACGGCAACGACGTCCTGAATGGCGGCGCTGGCGACGACCTGATCAACGGCAACGACGGCGAGGACACGCTGATCGGCGGCGAGGGCAATGATCGCCTGATCGGCGGAAACGGCGCCGATCACATGGTCGGCGGGGCGGGCGACGATATGTATATCGTCAACAGTACAGCCACGACCGTCGCGGAGAGCGCCGGCGAAGGCGACGATACGATCTCCACGTCCGTGGACTTCACGCTCGGCGCGGGCGTCGAGGTGGAGCTGCTGAAGGCCGCTTCCGGCGCGGGACTGCGTCTCGGCGGCAACGAGCTCGACAACCGCATCAGGGGCGGGGCGGGAGCCGATGTGCTTTCGGGCGGCGACGGCAACGACGTGCTCGACGGCCAGGCCGGTGCCGACACGCTGATCGGCGGCCGCGGCGACGACACCTATCACGTCGATCGAAGCGCCGACGTCATCGTCGAGGCGGCCGGCGAGGGCATCGACACCGTGCTGACAAGCGCAAGCTTCACGCTCCAGTCCGGGGTCGAGATCGAGAACCTGTTCGGCCGCGCGGACAGCCTCACGCTGCGCGGCAACGAGTTCGGCAACAAGATCACCGCCGAGGCGGGCGTCAACGTCCTCGACGGCGCCGGCGGCAACGACACGCTGAGCGGCGGCAGCGGCGCCGATACGCTGATCGGCGGCGCTGGCAAGGACGTCCTGATCGGTGGTGTGGGCGTGGATCTGTTCGTGTTCCAGACGCTGGCCGACAGCACGACCACCACGGCCGACGTAATCCGCGACTTTGCCGTGGGCGTCGACCGGATCGACCTGTCGATGATCGACGCGAATGCCGGCGCCGCGGGCAACCAGGGCTTCAGCTTCCTCGGCAGCGGCGCGTTCACGTCGCACGCCGGCGAGCTGCGCGCCGCCTGGGCGGGCAACAACACCATGGTGACCGGCGACGTGAACGGCGACGGCAAGGCCGACTTCCAGATCCAGCTCATAGGCAATCTGACGCTGTCGGCCGGCGACTTCATGCTCTGAGGTATTGGCTAACGACGAAGGCGCCACCCTGGTTAGCGACCGCAGATCACCATCCACAAAAAAAAGCCCGCGCCGGTGATGCGCGGGCCTTTAGATTCAGAGCGTTGATGCTAGTCGTCGACGCGATAGACCGGCTTGATCACCGGCGGGGCCGGGCATTCATAACCAGCAGGCGTCTTGGGCAGCTCGCCCTTGCCGACCACGGTCGGGAAGAGGACTGCGGCGATAGCGGCCAGTGCGAAGAGCACCAGCTTGCCGATGGAGTGAGTGATGAGATAGCCAAGTACCTCGGCCAGGACCTTGCGCGGTGAGCTATGGCATCTGACGCGATCGACTGGCAACGATCTGGCCTTGACATCCCGCCAATCGAGAACGGCGCTTCGTCCCCCGTAGCGCCGCTTTCTATTCCGCAGCGGCCACCCGCTGCACGCGCCATTGTGACATCAGCGCGCGCAGGGCGGCGGGCTTCAGCGGCTTGTTCAGCACCTGCACGTCGCGGGCGCTCGCCTCGTCGCGCACCGCGGGCGAGCGGTCGGCGGTGATCAGGATCGCCGGCAGGTCGGCGCCGAACCGGCGGCGCAGTTCGGCGATGGCTTCGAGGCCGGTGCCGCGGTCGAGGTGATAGTCGATCAGCAGCCCGTGCGGCACGGCCTTTGCGTCGGCGACGGCCGCGAGGCCGGACGCGAGGTCCGGGGCCTTCAGGACCTGGCAGCCCCAGCCGCCGAGCAGCGTCTCCATGCCGTCGAGCACCTTCGGCTCGTTGTCGATGCACAGCACGGCGATGCCGGCGAGTTGTCCGCGATCGACGGCCGCGACCTCGCGCAGCGCCTGCGCGGGCGCGTCGCTCGACACCGGCACCTCCACCGAGAAGCGCGAGCCGCGCCGCGGCACCGAGCGCAGGTTCACCTTGTGGTCGAGCACGCGCGCGATGCGTTCGACGATCGAGAGCCCAAGGCCCAGCCCGCGCGCCACCTTGGCGCCCTCGTCGAGCCTCAGGAATTCCTGGAAGATCACCTTCTTCTTCGAGCCCGGAATCCCCAGGCCCGTGTCGAACACGTCGATCCGCAGCTTTTCGCCGCGCCGCCGGCAGCCGACCAGCACGCGGCCCTTCGGGGTGTATTTGATCGCGTTGGAGACGAGGTTTTGCAGAAGCCGCCTGAGCAACCGGCGGTCGGAGCGGATCGCGAGCGAGCAGGGCATGAACGTCAGCTCCAGGCCTTTTTCGCGCGCCAGCGGCGCGAACTCGACTTCGAGCTGACGCAGCAGCTCGTCGATGCGGAAGCTCACGAGTTCGGCGCGCATCGCGCCGGTGTCGAGCCGCGAGATGTCGAGCAGCGCGCCGAAGATCTCCTCGACGGCGTCGAGCGAGGCATCGACGTTCTCGATCAGCTGCACGTCCGAGCCGCCGCCCTGCCGCTCGAGCAGCGAGGTTACGTAGAGACGGGCGGCATTCAGCGGCTGCAGGATGTCGTGGCTCGCGGCCGCAAGAAACCGGGTCTTGGAAATGTTCGCGTCGTCGGCGTCGGCCTTGGCGCGTCCGAGCTCGGCGTTCAGCCGGGTGAGCTCGGTGGTGCGTTCGCGCACGCGCATTTCCAGCGTGGCGTTGGCGCGCTCCAGCGCTTCGGCGGCGGCCACGCTCGGCGTGATGTCGGTCGCGGTGGTGACGATGCCGCCGTCCGGCATGCGGTTGGTGCGGACCTCGACGACCAGGCCGCGCTCGACGAAGCGCTTGAGGAACGGCTCGCTGTCGGACACGTAGTGATCGAGCCGCGCGCGCACCAGCGGCTCGATCGGGCCCGGGCCGAGCGCGCCCTGTTTGGCGTTGTGGCGGACGATTTCCTCGAGCCGCACGCCGATCCGGGTGAGGTCCGGCGGCAGGTCGAGAATGTCGCCGAACTGCCGGTTCCAGCAGACCAGCCGCATGTCCTTGTCGTAGACCGCGATGCCCTGGCGCACGTGGTCGAGCGCGGTCTGGAGAATTTCGCGGTTGTAGTGGATCGCCGCGTTGGCGTCGTCGAGCAGCTTCAGCGCGGCCTTGGTCGACACCGTGCGCTTGCGCAGCAGCAGCGACAGCACGAGCCGCGACGAGGCAGCGCCGATCGCCGAGGCGAGCTGATGCTCGGCATAGCGCAGCAGCTCGAAGTCGGCCTCGGCGTCGGGCTGCAGGCTGATCCGGCGCGTCGCGGCGAAGCTCTCGAACGATGCCCGGGTGCGCTCCTCGCCGAGATAGCGGGCGACCGTCGAGATCAGCTCCTCGACCGTCACCGACGAGCGCCACAGCCGGAAGCTCGGCGTCATCGGCGCCAGGGTCGGCACGAACACGTCGGCCTGCATCCGCTCGATCGGGCTCGGCGCGCGGCCGAGCGAGAAGCCGACATAGGTCAGGAGATTGAGCGACAGGCTCCACAGTACGCCGTGAACCAGCGGTGGCAGCGTCAGGCCGAACAGCTGCTGCGGCCGCAGCGCCTCGATGCCCCAGGGCCCGGCGTCGAGGATGGCGCTGTCCCAGAAGGTCGGCAGCAGCAGCGTATAGGCCCAGGTCAGGGTGCCGGCCGTCATGCCGGCGATGGCGCCGCGGGCCGTGCCGTTGCGCCAGATCAGGCCGCCGAAGAACGCCGGCGCGAGCTGCGCGATGGCGGCGAACGCCAGAATGCCGATCGAGGCGAGCTGCGCGTCGCCTGCCGAGCGATAATAAAGGTAGGCGAACACCAGGATGGCGAAGATCGCCAGCCGCCGCACCGTGAGCAGCAGGGAGCCGACGTCCTCGCGCGACGACAGCAGCGCTTCGCGCCGCTGCAGCACCCAGGGGATGACGATGTCGTTGGAGATCATGATGGCGAGCGCCACCGTCTCCACGATCACCATGGCGGTCGCGGCGGAAAGGCCGCCGACGAACGCCGCAATCGTCAGCACGTTCGACCCGGCATGCAGCGGCAGCGCCAGCACGAACATGTCGCCGTCGACCTTGCCGGCCGGAAAGGTGAGCAGGCCGGCGATCGCGATCGGCACCACGAACAGGTTGATCAGCACCAGGTAGATCGGGAACATCCAGCGCGCGCGCTTGATCTCGCGCTCGTCGTTGTTCTCCACCACGGCGACGTGGAATTGCCGCGGCAGCAGCAGGATCGCGACGAACGACAACAGCGTCATCGTGATCAGCATGTCGGCCGCGGGCTCGCGGGTCAGCACCGAGGCGGCCGGCAGCGACTGCGACGCCAGGCCGAACAGGGCCAGCGGCCCGTCGAACATCCAGAAGGTGACGAAAATTCCGACCGCCAGGAACGTCACCAGCTTGACGATGGATTCGGCCGCGATGGCGAGCATCAGGCCGTCCTGGTGCTCGGTCGCGTCGATATGCCGGGTCCCGAACAGAACGGCGAACACCGCCATCGACATCGCGACGAACAGCGCCATGTCGCCCAAGAGCGGGCGTCCGGGCTCGCCGGCCGGCACCACATGGGCGATGATGGTTTCAAGCGAGAACGACACCGCCTTGAGCTGCAGCGCGATGTAGGGAACGGTGCCGATGATGGCGATCAGCGCGACGGTGGCGGCGACCGCCTGGCTCTTGCCGTAGCGCGCCGCGATGAAGTCGGCGATCGATGTGATGTTCTGGCCCTTGGCGAGCCGCACCACGCGCGCGATCAGCGGCGCGAACAGCCCGATCATGATCACCGGGCCGATGTAGATGGTGAGAAACTCGTAGCCGCTGCGCGACGCCGAGCCGACCGAGCCGAAGAACGTCCAGGAGGTGCAGTAGATCGCCAGCGACAGCGGATAGATCAGCAGCCGCGCGCGTCCCTCGCGGCCGAGACGGCGGACGCGATCCCCGTAGCTCGCCACGAGAAACAGAAGGCCGATGTAGCCGAGGGCTACGGCTATGACGACCCAGCCTTGCAGCATGTCGTCTCCCCAGAGGCCCGGACCGGCGCCAGCCGGACGGGCCCTTGCGGTTCACAATCACCACAGGCGAACCGGGTTGTCCACTTGTGCCCGGAAAGCCCGGAATGGCATGGATTTCAAGGTATTAGACTTTGGTGGGAGGCCGGATTCCGGCCGGGTGTGGCGCGCGGGAAGGGGTCACGTAAGCTGGTGCATAGGCGAGCGAAGCGACGCCGTCATTCGGACGGCTGTGCATCGAGGCAAGCGAGGGAGCGAACCATGCTGAAAAAATTCCAGGACTTCGCGATCAAGGGCAACGCGTTCGATCTGGCGGTCGGCGTCATCATCGGCGCCGCGTTCGGCGGCATCGTGACGTCGCTGGTCGGCGATATCTTCATGCCGTTGATCGGCGCGGTCACCGGCGGCCTCGATTTCTCCAACTACTTCATCCGCCTCTCGAGCAAGGTGACGGCAGACAACCTTGTCGAAGCCAAGAAGCAGGGTGCGGTGCTGGCGTGGGGGGCCTTCATCACCCTCGTCATCAATTTCTGTATCGTTGCAGCCGTCCTGTTTGCGCTGGTCAACCTCATTCAGAAGGTCCGCGCCAAGGAAGAGGCCAAGCCCGCCGCGCCGCCGCGTCAGGAGGTTCTGCTGACGGAAATCCGCGATCTTCTGGCGAAGCGGTCGTAGAGTATTTTTGACAGGCACCAGCCTCTCCGTCGTCATGCCTGGCCATGACTACGGTTGATGCTGCATAAGTGGAAAAAGCCCGAGAATACCGCTTCACGGTTGTCGCGCGGTGTTGCCGATGCGCCGCGCCGCGCGCGATCGTTCGTCAGACGGCTTGATCTTTGCGCGCGGTCGACGCAACGTTGCTGCCGCGATCTTGTCCGGGTCGCAGAGCGAGGTGCAACGCTCATGCCCGATCGTTTCCAATGGCAATGGACCCGCCGCCGTCGAGCGAATGGCGGAGCGCAAGGGATTCAACACGCTCACGCCGCGCGAGCGTGACGTGCTCGCGCAAATCGTTTCCGGCGCCTCCAACAAGGAGGCCGGCCGATCGCTCAAGATCAGCCCGCGCACCATCGAGATCCATCGCGCCCGCATCATGGACAAGCTCGGCGCCAAGAATGCCGCCGATCTGGTGCGCATCGCGATGGCGCGATTGCGCAGCGCGGGCGACGCAGCCGCGGACCGCAACGCCCGATCGAGGGTTTGACGGCGCACCATCGTCGCGGCATTGATCGCGCCGATGCCGCCGCACTTTCCTGCGCGATTTCTCGCCGACCGGGCTGCGATCTGGCGCACCACGGAAACGCTCGCCATCGCGGCAGCTGGCGGCATCCTGTTGAATTGGCTGGATTTTCCCGCGGGGCTGGTGACCGGCTCCCTGCTCGGCGTGGCGGCTGCGGCGCTTTGCGGCCGGCCGACCGCGGTTTCCACGCCGGTGTCGCGCGTCATCTCGGTGCTGGTCGGCATATCGCTCGGCGCGGTGGTGACGCCGGAGACATTGAAGGGCTTTGCGGCTTTTCCGTTGAGCATCGCGGTGCTGGCGGTGTCGTCGGTTGCGATGATCGCCGCAACCAGCGCGTATCTGCGTCATGTCCACGGCTGGGACCGGCTGTCGGCGCTGTTCGGCGCGAGCCCCGGCGCGCTCGCGCAGGTCATGGTGTTGTCGGCGGAATACAAGGCCGACATGCGCGCCATCGCCATCGTGCAGACGCTGCGGGTGGTTGCGCTGACCGTCGGCATCCCGTCGGGGCTGTCGCTGTTCGGGCTCACGGCGGAAGGCGGCATCATGGCGCGGCTCGGCGGTTCGCACCCGGAATCGGCGGCTGAACTGGCCATTCTCGTCGCGGTCTCGACGGTATCGGCCCTGGTGGTGTGGCGGTTGCGGCTGCCCGGCGGCCTGATGTTCGGGGCGATGCTGGCATCCGCGATCCTGCACGGCGCGGGTTATCTGTCCGCGGCGCTGCCGTGGTGGGTGGCGATGGCCGCGGTGATCGGCATCGGCGCGGTCACCGGCTCGCGCTTTGCCAACACCTCGCCGCTGACGCTGTTGCGCTTCATGGCCGCGGCGGTGGGTTCCTTCACGGTGTCGATGACGGTTGCGACCCTGTCGGTTCTGGCGCTGACCATGCTGCTGTCGGTGCCGATCGCCGATGCGGTGGTGGCCTTCGCGCCCGGCGCGCAGGACACGATGATGGTGTTGGCGCTGGCGCTCCACCTCGATCCGGTGTTCGTCGGCGCACTGCACCTGTCGCGCTTCGTGCTGGTGTCGCTGCTGGTGCCGATTCTCGCGCAGCGGATTCGAAGGCTGCCGCGGGACTCGTAGCTCGCAGTAACAGAAACTCTCGCGACATCGGCCGAGTTGCAACACGATCGAACCGGATCCAACAAAACGGCCGCCCGTTGGGGCGGCCGGACGCTCTAAAATTGGAAACTTCCCGCCTATTCCGCAGCCAGCGGACGCTCCTTCAGCGGCAGGCCGAGCTTCTGCCACACGTCGACCAGCGCCTCGGCGAGCGCGTCGATCAGCGCGTCGTCATGATACGGCGACGGCGTGATGCGCAGCCGCTCGGTGCCCTTGGGAACCGTCGGATAGTTGATCGGCTGGATGTAGATGCCGTGCTCGGCGAGCAGCAGATCGCTCGCTGCCTTGCACTTTTCCGCATCGTTGACGGCGACCGGCACGATATGGGTCGCGGTCGGCGAAACCGGCAGGCCCGCGGCCGTCAGCACCGCCTTCACGCGCGCCGCGCGGTCCTGGTGGCGCTCGCGCTCCCAGCTCGACGATTTCAGATGCCGGATCGCCGCCGCCGCTGCCGCGCAGACCGCCGGTGGCAGCGCGGTGGTGAAGATGAAGCCCGGCGCATAGGAGCGGACCGCGTCGCACAGCGCGCCGTCGGCCGCGATATAGCCGCCGAGCCCGCCGAACGCCTTGCCGAGCGTGCCCTCGATCACGTCGATGCGCGCCATCGCGTTGTCGCGTTCGGCGATGCCGCCGCCGCGCGGCCCGTAGAGGCCGACCGCATGGACTTCGTCGAGATAGGTCATCGCGCCGTATCGCCTGGCGAGATCGCAGATCGCGTGGATCGGCGCGATGTCGCCGTCCATCGAGTAGAGGCTTTCGAAGGCGACGAGCTTTGGCCGGTCGCCGGCTGCGCGCAGCAGCTCTTCGAGATGCGCGAGGTCGTTGTGGCGGAAAATCTGCCGCTCGCAGCCCGCCTGGCGGATGCCTTCGATCATCGAATTGTGGTTGTAGGCGTCCGAGAGGATCAGGCAGTTCGGCAGGAGCTTGGCGATGGTGGAGATGCCGGTCTGGTTCGAGACGTAGCCGGACGTGAACACCAGCGCCGATTGTTTGCCGTGCAGGTCGGCGAGTTCGCGCTCGAGCTCGACCAGCGGATGATTGGTGCCGGCGATGTTGCGGGTGCCGCCCGCGCCGGTTCCCATCCGGGTCGCGGTCTCGACCATGGCGCCGATCACCTTCGGGTGCTGGCCCATGCCGAGATAGTCGTTGGAGCACCAGATCACGACCTCGCGCCGCCCGCCCGGCGCGTGCCAGATGGCGTGCGGGAACCGGCCGGCGATGCGTTCGAGATCGGCGAAAACCCGGTAGCGGCGCTCGTCGCGCAGACGATTCAGGGCGTCGGCGAAAAACGCGTCATAATTCATGGGAGAATCCGGCCTGTGTCTCGCTTTCGAACGGCCCGTCGCCGGGGCGCAGCGCCAGTTTTAGAAGCCTTCCACGCTGCTTGTCGAGCCTGTTTTTGGCCGGAAATCAGCCGCTTGTGGTTGATTTCGATCAAGTTCCAGAGAGATCGAATCGTTTTTTCATGTGTGCGCCGCGCCGGTCCTCCCCCCGTTCGGCGGTTGCTCTTGGCCTGCCGCTCGCCGCATAATTTGGCCGCTGGAGGGCGCTGCGATGCACAAAGTCTCTATTGCGCAATCGGTTATCGACCGGGTGGTGGCCCGCCGCGGCCGCGAGCACATTTTCGACGACCTCGATCCGGCCAAAACCGCGCTGGTCGTGGTGGACATGCAGAACGGCTTCATGCTGCACGAGGTCGCGCACTCCCCCTGCGCGATGGCTCACGAGATCGTCCCCAACATCAACCGGCTGGCCGAGGCCGTCCGCGCGGCCGGCGGCGCCGTGGTCTGGATCCAGACGGCGTTCACCGACGAGACGCTGACGAGCTGGTCGACGCTCTACGGGATGGTCGGGTCCAAAGGCACCGAGAAGCGCCGGCGCTCGCTGTCGCGGGACAGCAAGGGCTATGAGCTGTTCCCGGAGCTCAAGGTCGAGGCGGCGGACCTGATCGTCGAGAAGAAGCGCTACAGCGCCTTCATCCAGGGCTCGTCCGGCCTGGAGGCGGTGCTGCGCCAGCGCGGGCTCGACACGCTGCTGATCGCCGGCACCGTGACCAATGTGTGCTGCGAGTCGACCGCCCGCGACGCCATGATGCTGAACTTCAAGACCGTCATGATCACCGACGGCAATGCGGCGAACACCGACGAGGACCACAACGCAGCCCTCAGCAATTTCTATCTGACCTTCGGCGACATCATGTCCACCGATTTCGCCATCGCGTGCCTTGAGCGCAACGCGCGCAAGGGGCTGGTCGCGGCAGAATAGCGGCGCGTCGGTCTGGAGTGGTTCAGTGGTCTTGAAATGTCGTGCAGCGTGCGTTGCGCGGGTTCACCCCGGCGCGGACCCTGTCCGCCAGCGCGGGCGGCGCTATCGCATCTGGCGCAATTAGGGCGGCGCGCCCCTCCCCCTGAAAGGGGGAGGGTTGGGGTGGGGGTCAGTTTGCCGACAGCTTCGAACAGTCGTCATGCTGGCGATTGCGCTGTCGAACGCGCTGACGGTGACGCCCGCGAGCGCAAAATTAATGCCGTGAACCGGTCGCCTTGCAGATGGCCTGCATCAGTTGATCGGTTCGAAACGGCTTGCGCAGAAACGCAACGCATCCCAGGTCGATGGCATCGCGCCGAAATTGCTCATCGTCCGAGCCGGTCATGAAGAGGATCGGAAAGTTGAACCCGCTCGCAGCAAGCTTGCGGGCCAGATCGATCCCCGTCATGGCGCCAAGCTGAATATCGAGCATCAGGCATGCCGCTTCCGTCGTATCCGCGGCGCCGAGGAACTCGGCAGCCGAGGCGTACAACTCGGTGCGATATCCCAGAACGGACAGGAGGCCGTCCAGCGCCTGCCGCATCACGGGATCGTCGTCGACGACCACAACAGTCTCGCGGGGAGTTTCCATTTTTAGTCCCTATGGGTCTGACGTGGCGCGCGAATCCACCGCGCGCCGGCAACGCTGAGATGGGAGGGACTTCGGCGGCACGCCTTGTTATTTTGTGCCAACGCCTTGTGAGTATGGGCCAGCTTGAACGGGATCAAACGAACGACGATCGCGGCATGAGGATTCTTGCGAGCGTCGAGACGGGATGCTGCGAAAAAAAGACCATGACGATTGGCGACGGAGGCGGCAATCGAATGAAGGATCAGGCGGCTGCGCTGCTCGCCTCGTGTCGCAGATCAAAGCGGCGCGCGCCTTGTCCTCCTTCGAAGCAGTCAAATCGGCGGTCGGAAGCCTCTTCGAATTGCCGGATACTTACCAGTAGCGGTAGTAGCCGGCCCGGACATACGGTCTGCCATAACCGTAGTAGGCCCGCCGATAGGCTGGATAGTAACCGCGATATCCATATCCATAGTAAGCCGGGCGATAGGCCGGATAGTAGCCTCCATAGCCGTAGTAAGCACGTCGGTAGCCGTAAGGATACCCATATCCATACGCATACGGACGATAGCCGTAGTAGTAGGGATTGCCGTAGCCGCCGTAGTAAGGCGCCGTGGCCGCCAGCGCGAGACCGGCCCCGATCGCAAAGCCGGCAACGCCCCAACCCCAACCGCCTCCACGCCAGTGCGCCTCGGCCGGTGTGGACGCTGCGATGGTCGTCGTTGCAATTGCGATAGCTGCTGTCGCTGCGATCGCCGTTTTCCGGAAAAGATCGCGCATGGTGCTCTCCTGTGAGTTGCCACGTCTCAGAGACCAGCCGTTCGATACGGTTGCGAATTTTGTTTTCACTTCCGCTTCGCGTCCATTGACCAAAGGTTTATGTCGAATGACACATTCGGCATTTGAGATTCTCAAGCGTGTCTCGCGACCGGCAGGGATGTGACCATTGCGGGGTTCGATTCGGAAGTCGACAAGCGGCACACCGAATTGCAGCGCGCAATTTCCAAGGAGCTCGACACGCTCAATGTAAAGAAGCCGCCGCATTCGCACGGCACGGCGATGGTCGGCCCACCGGTGGACCATGCAGGATGGTGTCTGGAAGCCGTGTCGAGGCTTCTGAGGTGCAGCGGCTGCGCAATTCGCTAGCGTGAACCCCCTTTAGGAGAACAGCTATAGATGACGGCGAGGTTGTTCTCCGAAAGGACCTTCTGGTATGCTTGCGCTGCGACTTGGCAAGCCTCTGGGGTGTTGTACTCAGCGACAACGGTATGATGTTGTAGTTGGGTCATTATCGTCATCAGCAACACCGTTATTGTCATCTCTAGGCCCTCCTCACGCTGGCTGCTATCCGACACCGTAAGCGGCTGGGATGCATCGTAGCGCCACAGATTATCACTTCGTAGGGGCTGTTTTTCTCCCGCAACACGAGGCGTTAGGCGGTCGACGCAAGGAAGAAGACGAGCGAGGCTCTGCCGAAGACGCAGTAGCTCCGGCTTGTTCGTGATGGACATGGGCCTGCCCGGCCGGAACCGGCCTGCGGCGCCTGCCGGGGCTTGCTTTTATCTGCCCGACGGCGCCGCGCCTTTTGCCTGTCTGCCCGGGCCGGTCAGTAATCCATTCCGCCCATACCGCCTCCGCCCGGCGCGGCCTGACCCTTCGCCTGCGGCACCTCGGCGACCATCGCCTCGGTGGTGATGAGCAGTCCGGCAACGGATGCAGCACCCTGCAGCGCCGCTCGCACGACCTTCGTGGGGTCGATGATGCCCGTCGACATCATGTTGACGTACTGCCCCGATTGGGCGTCGAAGCCGTAGCCGTATTGATCCTTCTCCAGGATCTTGCCGACGATCACCGACCCGTCCTCGCCTGCGTTCAGAGCAATCTGCCGCGCCGGCGCGCTGATCGCCTTGCGAACGATGTCGATCCCGACCTTCTGGTCGTCGTTCTGACCCTTCAGCTTTTCAAGCGCCCTGGTGGCACGCAGCAGTGCAACTCCGCCTCCCGGAAGAATACCTTCCTCCACGGCGGCACGCGTCGCATGCATCGCGTCGTCCACGCGGTCCTTGCGCTCCTTGACCTCGATCTCGGTGGCGCCGCCGACCCGGATCACCGCAACGCCGCCGGCGAGCTTGGCCAGCCGCTCCTGCAGCTTCTCCTTGTCGTAATCGGACGTGGTCTCCTCGATTTGCACCTTCATCTGGGCGACGCGGGCCTCGATGTCGGCTTTCTTGCCGGCACCGCCGACGATGATGGTGTTTTCCTTTTCGATCGTCACCTTCTTGGCGCGTCCGAGCATCGCGAGCGTGACGTTTTCCAGCTTGATGCCGAGATCGTCGGAGATCACCTGGCCGCCGCTCAGGATCGCGATATCTTCAAGCATGGCTTTGCGACGATCGCCGAAGCCCGGCGCCTTGACCGCCGCGACCTTCAGTCCGCCGCGCAGCTTGTTGACGACCAGGGTCGCCAGCGCTTCACCCTCGATGTCCTCGGCGACGATCAGGAGGGGCTTGGAGGTCTTCACCACCGCCTCCAGCAATGGCAGCAGCTCCTGCAATCCCGACAGCTTCTTTTCGTAGATGAACAGGTAGGGGTCGTCCATTTCGACCCTCATCTTGTCGGCGTTGGTTACGAAGTACGGGGAGATGTAGCCGCGATCGAACTGCATTCCCTCGACCACCTCGAGTTCCGTTTCCAGCGATTGTGCCTCCTCGATCGTAATGACACCCTCGTTGCCGACCTTCTTCATCGCGTCGGCCAGGAAGCGTCCGATTTCCTGGTCGCCGTTGGCCGAGATCGTTCCAACCTGGGCGATCTCCTCGTTGGAGGTCACCTTCTTGGAGTTCTTCTTCAGGTCTTCGACGACGGCCTCGACCGCGAGGTCGATACCGCGCTTCAGATCCATCGGGTTCATGCCGGCGGCCACCGACTTGGCGCCCTCGCGCACGATGGCATGCGCCAGCACGGTCGCGGTGGTGGTGCCGTCACCGGCCTGATCGGATGACCTCGTGGCCACTTCGCGCACCAGCTGGGCGCCCATGTTCTCGAACTTGTCTTCAAGCTCGATCTCCTTGGCGACGGTCACCCCATCCTTGGTGATGCGCGGTGCGCCAAAAGACTTGTCGAGCACCACGTTGCGGCCTTTGGGGCCGAGCGTCACCTTCACCGCGTTGTTGAGGACCTCGATCCCGCGCAGCATCCGGTCGCGTGCATCGACTGAGAACCTGACTTGCTTGGCAGACATTTTTTGACTCCGTGAATTGATGTGATGGTATCGGGCAGGCTCAGGCGGCTTTTTTCTTCGCCGCCGGCTCGTCGATCACGCCCATGATGTCGCTTTCCTTCATGATCAGGTAATCGACGCTGTCGATCTTGACCTCGGTGCCCGACCACTTGCCGAACAACACGCGGTCGCCCGCCTTCAGGTCGATCGGAATGAGCTTGCCGGCCTCGTCGCGTCCACCCGGGCCGACGGCGACGACCTTGCCCTGCGACGGTTTTTCCTGGGCGGTGTCCGGGATGATGATTCCTCCGGCGGACTTCGCTTCGGCATCAAGGCGCTCGACGACGATACGGTCGTGCAGCGGGCGAAATTTCATAAGCGGGCTCCATTGGGTTGACGGGTAAAGGGCTGCTCCGGCGCGCAGACCGGAGTTGTCCGGCTCGCCACCGCTTTTCGGTGAGTGGATCGCGCGCGCGATGACGCGCGCGCCGATGACTCGCCGAACACAAATCTGCTTGAAGTGGAATTTTGCCTGCCGACGGCACCAGCGCTGCCAAATTGATGAACGGAGACTTCGGTACGTCACCGCTTTATGGGCAGCTTTCAGACAAGCCTGAACTTGTCCTTTGTATGTACTTGGGGTGCGAAACGGAAAGCACAATGCCCTGACGGCGATCTAACTACTGCAGGTATCGCGTCGGCCGTCACAATTGCGATCGGTGTGCCTAACAGCACAGAATCGCGCTTCCAGACCGGCTACAGATTCACAGGAGGCGCGTGAAAGCGCCGCTGGCGCTTGCGGTCCGCTGCCGGCGGGTTCCGCTTGATGAAAGAGCATGATGCACCAGGCACACGCATGTCCGTTCAAACTCCACAAGCTGGTCATGCGATGACACCGGCATCTGTGTATTGCTCGATCTGCGGCAAGAAAATGAAGTACGAAGGTGTGATTCCGCGCGCCGGATTTGCCGACGCCGTACCGTTGTTCTCATGCGAATGCGGACATACCCAACTGGATAACAGCGAACGCGACGTATTGCAGAGCTAGCGAGTTACGAACCTATCCGACGCGCGCAACCCGCCGGGCGCGACGCCCGGCGGGTTCGGTCAAAGAAGGTCCTGAACGGCTATCCGTTCACCAGATGCCAAAACCGACCGGGCCGAGCCCGATGCCCACACGCGGTCCATCGTAGTAGCGGTAGGCCGGACGAGCGTAGTAGCCGCCATTATTGTGGTAGCCCGGAGCATAACCCGGACCGTAGCTGTAGCTGCGCCGGTAGGTTCGGCGCGTGTTGTAGCACCGGCCGTTGTCATCGCAGACGACTCGGATGTCCTGCATCTGACCGTCGCCAATGGCAGTCGGCGCCTTGCTGAACGGCATGGCAGACGCGCCGCCGATCGACACGGCGCCTATCGCGGCGGCCGCCAGCAAAGTAAGCTTGAGATTGGTCATGGAAAATATCCTTTGGTTGAAAGCGGTGTCGGTGACGCAATCAATCTTCAATCGCAGCCGACACCACGGCAATCAAAGGAGAAGGCCAGCAGTAACCTAGTCTACGCGGTCAACCCGCGGCAACGCCGTTCGTTCCGGATGACGGAAATGGTCAATTGTGCAGCAACTCATCGAGCTTCGAAACGCCGTATTGGAGGCCGTCGGGAGGCCTCAAGGAAAATCATAAATGATAACAAAATTCGATTGGAAGCAGTTTGCGGAGGTTCACAGGCCAGAATGGACAGCTTGGCTTGAAACCAATCATGCCAGGCCGGTGACAGAGGTTGAATACATGGCGGCGTATCGAGTGCAGAGGATCATCGACACGCGCCCGAACAAATCCCGTCGATACGCGACTGCCAAGCTTCGCGGGAATTACCGCAAATTGAGAAATGACTTCGGGTTCTTTGTGTAACTGGTCCAGTCTGACACTTGTGCTGCGAATATCGAGGCTGGTCCAACAAACGGCATCGGTTGCGTTTTAGCGTTCTGACTCCGTAGGCCCGCTAAAAAACGCCCTTGCGCTCGCGCGCCGTCAGCGTCCAACGGCCTGCATCAGTTCTGCTATCTTTATCGTCGCAAAATTCGAGAAGGTGTCGCACACGGCATAAGGCAGGATGATCTGGTCGCGATGGCGCATAGCGCCGCACGTGTAGACCACGTTGGGCACGTAACCCTCGCGTTCGCTGGGCTCGGGCCGGACCAGCGGTTCGCTCGACCGCGCGAGAACCTTGGACGGATCGTTCTTGTCGAGAAGAACCGCTCCGATCGAATATTTCCTGACCGGTCCGACCCCGTGGATCAGCAACAGCCAGCAGTCATCCAACTCGATCGGTGAGCCGCAATTGCCGATCTGCACGAACTCCCAGGGATACTCGGGCTGAAGAAACGCATCGCCCGCCTTCCCACGTATGCAGGTCGTCGGAATAGATCAGATAGAGATTTTCGTTGTCCTGCCGGGCAATCATCGCATAGCGGCCGTCGATCTTTCGCGGAAACAAGGCCATGCCTTTGTTGCGCGCGGCCGATCCGCCAAGCGGTGTGAGCCTGAACGATCTGAAAGTCGGTCGTTTCCAGCAATTCCGAGCCGATCGCCCTGCCGCTATAGGCCGTATAGGTGGCATAGAAGGTTTTTTGTCCGTTGTCGTTGAATTCGACAAAACGCGCGTCCTCGATCCCGTTCGATTGAGCGAGCGTGACAGGGAAAATGACTCGTTCGCTGAGCTCTTCGTCCGGCCGGAACACCACTTCGACTTCGTCCCCATAGGACGTGGACGTCCGGCTTCGAATTTTTGGAACTGAAGCGAGACGGGCGGTCGGATCGACGGTGACGCTGCCGTCCGCGGCGATCGTCCCGGACCGGAACGTCAGCGATGAAATGTGCCCCTCGCCGACCGCGCGAAGGCTCAGGATGAACCGGCAACCATGTTCCGGCGCGCCGGTCTGGTCGGGATGCCGGACGATGCTGGGATTGAACAGGGCCGATGCTTCGAACGAATACTCGTTGAGAAAATAGGCGCCGACCAGCCGGCGTTGCGTCTGGTTCAATTGGGCATGGGGCGCGAACGCGTCTTCCATCTCTGCGGCGCGAGATTCGAAAATGTCGAGCAGGTTCCTGTGGCGGCCTTCGAAATTCTCGAGCACCTCGCGCAATTGCTGCGCGCCAGCCTCGGCATCGAGCCGAAGCACCCGGTCGACGATATGATTGGCGCGGATCTTGTCGGTCGGATTGAGGTCGCGAGGCTCAGTCGCCGGTTTGAAGGGCCGGACGACGACCCTGGCCGGATCGGGGCGAAGATAGAGGCTCTGGCGGTTCAAGAATCTGGATTGGGACAAAGATGCTCCCTGGGGGCGATCGCGATGGATTCGCGCCGATGCCGTTGGATGATGATTTTGACGCGGGCTTGGTTCGCTCTACCGCAGCGGTCGCACTGAACTGCCGAATCTCCACGAGACCAAGGAGATACGATAACACCGATTCTGCACCCTTGTTTTCATTGATCCGGTCCGGGTGCAGGCCATCTGAACAACTTCCCGTATCGGGATCGATCAACGCCGTTCGCAGGTCGTTTTCGCCCAGAAACCAGCCGAATGCACGCATCGCTCCGCTGCGGCCAATCCCCGCTGTCGTCCGCGCGCGACGCGGCGAGGCACGCAGAAATGGCGGCTGCCGCCTCGACCGGCTGCTGGTCGAATGCTGCAGGCAGCCGGCGAATCTTGCCAAAGCTTTCCGAACCCACCGGCCTGAAGTGCCCGGATGACGTGGTTTGCAGCGCCATGAGCCAGCGCAGCGACTTGAGGCCGGCCTCGACGTGCGATGGCGTATCGGTCGCCAGGCCCGTTTCAATCAGGGCCTGCGAAAGCCGCGCATTGTCGTAAGCGAGAACGTCTTCGAACCAAAGCCAGTCCTTGCGCTGGCTTGCATGAAACAGTGCCGTCAGCCTGTCGGCCAGTGTCTTGCGCATTTCACTGGCGAAGTGGTCTCCGGCATCCAGCCGCGCAATAGGCGCCCAAACCCAGGAGCGTGAAGGCCCAGGCGCGCGGGGACGAGAACGTCTCGACCACCGGAAGCGCCGTCCTGAACAGCGCCGCGGCCCAGGTGCGGCGGGATGGATCGGTGTCGGCGCGCGCGCATTCGGCCAACGCCCAAAGCGTCCGGCCGTGGCTGTCCTCCGATCCCAACTCCTCCAGCCACCGGCGGTCATAGCTCATGAAATTGCGGAACCGGCGTGTATCCGGGTTCCACGCGTGCTGGATGAACGCCGCGAAGCGCGAGGTGTCGATTTCGGACAGAAGCCGGGCTTCACCGGCACTGGCAAGCGCGCTTGAAAGCAGCAGGGCACGGGCGTTGTCGTCGACACAGTAGCCATGGGCGCGGTCCGCAACCGAATGGACCGCGTGCTGGAGCATTCCGGTGCTGTCGCAAAGCGAGAGGAAATGCCCGATCCTCACCTCCGGAATTGCGATCGTCGTGTCCGGCGGCACGACGGAACTGAGCGGACGCGCCAGTCCGGCCCGGCCTCGCTGGTGCGCCGATTCAAAAACCGCGGCATAGCGCTTTGCCGTTTGCGCCCATGTCATCGATCGGCTCGCCGCATATGCACGCCGGCGCATGGCATTGCGGCGGACGTCGTTCGTCAGCAGCTCGGAAATCTCGCTGCCGATCGCCTTGCTGTCGCCAAACGGCACCAGAATGCCGCGTCCGTCGGCCAGCAGTTCCTTGGCGTGCCAGTAGGGCGTCGATACGACGGCCTTTCCCAAGGCCGAAGCTGTAGGCGAGCGTGCCCGAGGTCATCTGCGCCTCGTTGAGATAGGGCGTCACATAGACGTCGCTCATCGAAATGAAATCGAGCAGGGTGGTCTGGTCGACGAACTGGTTGAAAAACACGACGTGGCCGTCCACGCCGAGTTTCCGCGCCCGCGCCGCCAGGCTGTCGCGATAGGCCTCGCCCTGATTGCGCACGAGGTTCGGATGAGTCGCGCCGAGGACCACATAGACGGCGTTCGGGCAGGATTTGATGATTTCCGGCATGGCATCGATCACGGTCTCGATGCCCTTGCTGGGCGACAGAAGACCGAACGTCAGGATGACGGTCTTTCCGACGAAATTCAGTTTCGCCTTGGCGTGATGCGTTTCCAGAAACGGAAATTCGGGTATTCCGTGCGGGATCACCTCGATCTTGCGAGCCGGCACGTCGTGAACGGAGCGCAGCAGTTTCCGGCCTTTCTCGGCCATGACGATCGTCTTCGCCGAGACGTCGATGATCTGGCGCATCACGTCGCGCTGGACCGGCGTCGGTTGGGCCAGGACCGTATGAAGTGTCGTGACGACCGGCATTTCCAGGCGCGACAGGAGTTCGACGATATTCCGGCCGGCCTCCCCGCCGAAAATTCCATACTCGTGTTGAAGGCAGACGACGTCAAAGCGCTCGTTGTTCAGAAACTCGGCGGCTTGAACATATTCGCCGATGACGTCGTCATGAATTTGCAGGCGCACCGCCGGCGGATAGTCGTAGCTGCGGCCCGGGTCCGTCATGGCGACCACGCCGGTTTCCAGCTCCGGACGATCGAGCGAAACCGCCCGATGAAGATCATGGGTGAAGGTCGCGATGCCGCAGCGGCGCGGCAGATGATTGCCGATGAACGCAATACGCTGGATCGGACTCATTGAACTGTTTCCATGTCGGTGCACCGCAACAGTTCGGTGTCGAGGCTGCCCGCATACGCCAGGAGGGCTGACAAGCCGAACACGCCGGCGCGAATGTCGAGGCGATCCGACTGCGCAAACACGGCATCGCCCATCGAGATTTCGAACGAGCCGGTGCGGGCGCTGCCGCCGACGGCGAGAAGCCAGGTTTCCCGGTTGGCTTCCAGCCACCAGGTCGAGTTCGGCGCCAGATCGATCTTTTCAAACGTGAAGTGACTGTTCGAAGTCAGAAGGGTCCGGTTGTCGGTCAGCCGCGATGGCATGACATGAATATTGGCGGGGCCGGCATCCGCGACCGCGATGGCGTCCTCGATATGAAGTTCGCGGCCGCGGCCGTGATCGAACAGACGAAACGTGGCGTCGCTGCGCTGCTGGATCTCCACGATCACCAGACCCGCGCCGATCGCATGGATCGTTCCGGCCGGAACGAAAGCGGTGTCGCCGGCACGTACCGCCTGCCACACGACCAGATCCGAGATCGAGCCGTCATTGATGGCCTGGCGCAATTGCTGCCTGGTCAGACGCCGTTTCAGGCCCAGGGCGATCCTGGCTTCCGGCGTGGCGCTCAGGACGTACCAGGCTTCGGTCTTGCCGTTCGGCAATCCCATTGACCGCGCGTAGGCATCGCCCGGATGAACCTGGATGGAGAGTGGCTGGCTCGTGAGAAGGAGCTTCAGAAGCAGAGCAGGGGGGACATCCGCCGGACCGGAACGCTCGTACCAGATTTCGCCGACTGTGCGGTCGTTGCCGCCCGCGCTGCTCCATGGGCGTGAATCCATCGCGCCCCAGGGTTTCAGCAATGAATGCGCAATCGCATGTTCAACCGTCATAGCCCCTGCTTTGTTTTGGTCGCAAAAAATCGCCCTCCTGAAGAAGTCAGGACGCGCTGGCAGCACCTGACGTGCAACGCCCGAATACGGGTGCTTTCGACACCCGCTCGAGGCAAATCCGGTTTTCAGGTCGATGATCATGCCTACCGATGGCACCGGCGCTGCCAATTGAAAGAAGCCGCGACCTCGGTACGTCGCACCTTTTGATGCAGCTCGGGCAGTTGTTGCGAACTGCCCGTATTTCTACAAGTGGCGTCTCGAATTCAAAACACAAGTGGCGCGCGGGACTATACCCGGCGCGTCGTTCCGATGATTCCGCTAGTCAGGCCGAATATTGCCGATGAGTTCCGAATAGCGGACTTTCGCATTTTCCAGAATCTCCCTCTGGTTTTTGTGCGAGACAGTCCAGTAGTGTGTCCTGGCGAGGCTATTTAAGCCCTCTTGCAGCTCAGCGGCGAGAAACGAGCCTGGGTCCGGGGAGATTTTGGCCAGATGCGTCAAAATGCGATCCACCGCCACGTTCAGGACTGCAATCTCGGTGAGCGTGTTCATCTCAAACTTGGACGCCATCTTGTCCTCCCGCTCGATTTCATGCCGTAAATAAGATTGCCGGCCCGGCGATGCACGCTCTCCCGATCTGATGGGACAAGGAAATGACGGTCAATTCGATACAGACGTTCGGTCTGCTTCGGTCGTTGCTGGCCAACAGGTCTCCAACCCGAACAGCACCCAAGGCGTCATGGCCGTATGCGCTCGTCGTTGGATGATCCAAAGAGATGCGCTGGCACATTGCGCGGCCTGCTGATCGACGCGATGTGAGCAATTCGATACAGGTTTTCCGCCGAAACAGTGCTCTAATCCCGTCGGCAAGGAATCAGAATGAGCAAGCGAAGCAAGACCCCCAGGACTTCGAGGGGCGCGCGCGGATTCGATCCGATTGAATTTCTGGAAACGGCGGCCCAGGGCCGTGTCGTTTCCACGCATCGGAAAAAGCAGATTATTTTTGCGCAGGGCGATGCCTCGGACGCCGTGATCTACATCAAAAAGGGCAAGGTCAAAGTCACCGTCGTATCCAAGCAAGGCAAGGAAGCCGTCGTTGCGATCCTGGGGGCTGACGAATTTATGGGCGAGGGCTGTCTGATTGGACAGCCAAAGCGCCTGGCGACGGCTTCCGCAATGACCGACTGCGTGACGATGCGGGTCGAGAAGGCTGAAATTCTCGAAGTGCTCCAAACCGAGCCTGCATTTTCCAAAATGTTCATTGCGCATATCCTGACAAGAAGTGCGCGCGTTGAGGAAGATCTGGTGGACCAGCTCTTCAACTCAACCGAGAAGCGGCTCGCCCGTGTTCTGCTGCTGTTGGCCAACTTCGGCAAGGAGGGGCGGCCGGAGCCGATTGTCGCGAAGATCAGCCAGGAAACGCTCGCCGAGATGATCGGCACGACGCGGTCGCGCGTCAGTCACTTCATGAACAAGTTTCGTAAAATGGGATTTATCGACTACAACGGGCATCTCGAAATCCATAGCTCGTTGCTGAGCGTGGTTCTGAACGACTACAAATCCAACGCCGTGACGGCACCGCGGATATAACAACTGCGTGAGTCGATCGGCGCCACGCGGTACACGATCGAATCGCTGCAATAAACCCCTGGCTCTGTTCGCCATTTCCGGGTCCTGCCGTGGCGCGCACGCAATCCGGGTTGCCGTGGCCTTTTCGATTGTGAGCAATTTGGAACAGCCGCAGTTTACGCCGCGTGGGATCGTAAACCCGCTGCGGAAATGATCCCGCCGGCGAGAGTCCAAATCTTGCCTCGCGGGGGCGTTTCCCGGCAGGACCCGGATCGCATTTCCCCCGAGCTATCCGGATGTGGCGCCCGCTGGGTTCCCCGGAAGGTCATCCCGGCGGGCGCAAGTTCGGGGCTGGCGGTTTCCCGCCAAAAAGCAGACGAGCAGTGGGAGGGTAAATCATGCGCAGTCGTGCAGGCGAGAGCGAATTTCCGATTTCCCTTCGCGGTGCGTTCGTCCGCGATCTGCAGGAACCAAAATCATACGATGTTCTGGCCGCGGAACTGCAGGCCGCCCTGGCGCGCGAAGCGACTTGCCTTCAAGAGAAAAACGAGCTGTCGCAGCGTCAAGCCATGCTTGCCGAAGAGTTCGAGCACCGGCTTGTCAACGGTCTGCAGTTGATCGTCAGTCTGCTGTCGTTGCAGAGCCGGAGCGCGCCGACGCCCGAAGCGGCGCACCAGTTGACGATCGCCGCTCGTCGCGTGTCCGCGATCGGACGTGTTCATCACCGGCTGCACTTTCTCGACCAGCAGGACCGGGTCGAGTTCAAGCAATATCTTCAGCGTCTGTGCGAGGACTTGTCCGGCCTCCTGTTCCAGGAGGGAAGCGGCTACGCCATTGTGGTCGAGGGGACGAATGCCGAAATCCCGGCGAAGCTTGCGATTCCGCTGGGCTTCATCGTCAACGAGTTGATCACAAACTCGGCGAAATATGCCGAAGGCCACATCACTGTTCGGATCGACGCGCTATCGGCGGCCGACCGTACGCTGTCCGTCATCGATGACGGGCCGGGATTGCCAGCCGGGTTCGCGCCATCGGATAGCAAGGGGCTCGGAATGAAAATCGTGCAGTCGCTGGTGCAGCAGATCGGCGGCGAGTTGCATATGGTGCCTGGCGACAATGGCCGGGGCACGCGTGTCACGGTCAAATTCTGATGACAACGCGGACCAGGCGGAAAACAGTCGTCTTTGGACTTCCGTTTTTGTTGAAAGACATCGGCCGAACGCTGCCGGCCGGCGGTTACGAGGTGATGACGGACGAGGAACTGATCGAGGGCCTGTCCTTTCCGGTTTATCGACGCGTGTCGACCATGATGATGGTACCTGCGGCGGCGCCACGCACGTCTTCGACCGAAATGCTGACCATCGATCCGCGCGAACTGCAGCTGGCGCTGGATCGCGACGCCGCGATGTCTGTGCCTGCCCCCGGCGCCGATCTCGTGCCGGATCCAAAAGCGGCGATCGACTTTCCTTGAGCCCGTTTGGGCGCGTCCCAACGACCAACATTCCAGGTCGGCATGAATAAAAATTCCGGTCCTCTATCTAATCATCCCGCGGCTCTCTACGTTCAAGTCACTCCCGTCGATGAACCGCGCGCGGGGGCTGAGAGACGCGACAGCGCTCCCGCTCACACGGGAGGTGCATGTGCCCAGCTTTCAAGCTTATTCCATCAGCAATAATCGCAAGGTTGCAGACGCACCGACTGTCGTCGTTGTCTGTGAAAACGACCAGGACGGTCTTCGACAGGCACAGCAACTGGTGAGCGACAACGACATCGAGCTTTGGGATGGGCCACGTTTCGTCGGCCGGCTCAAGCCGCTGCAAAATTCACAATTATCAAGGGAACCACATTGAAAACCGAATCTTCTTTCAACCTCCGCTGGAGGCCACGGGCTCTGCGCGAGCCTCGCACCATGATGCGGGTCTGGATTGTTTTGGGCTGCCTTGGCGTTGCAATCATGGGCTCCGCCGTCATCGCCGACATGAGCGCCAAAACGATAGCGTTACGTGCTGCGCAGTGAAATTGTCGGGAGGGGTGACGTGAAAATCGAGCGGTTGCTGGAGCCTGACTCAACCGAATTGCCAATTTGCCGGTGTGGCGCCGAGATGCAATTGGCGAGAGGCGACCGGCCGGCAGCGACGCATGAGACAGAGATCCGCATCTTCAGATGCGCGGCATGTCAACACGAGATGCGGCTAACGGTTTGGAGCGGATATGGCGACGAGCTGTAATACCGCCTGAAAAACGCCGAAAGAATATGTCATGACCACGTTGCTCGAAGGCATCAGGAGTCTGATCCGGCGCAATGAAGGCCTAGACGAGAATCTCTCGTCCACCGAAGTGAAACATTATGCCGCCGAAATTCTGAGTCGGCTGAGGCATGGCAACACCGCCGAGATGCTGGAACCATATCTGCGGCAACTGCGAGCACCGGACTCCCGTCATTCTCAGGTCTCGCCGGCAGCTCATCATCTGGCTGCAAAAATTAATGCGCTGTTTCACGCAGACGTCAGCGGGCACCAGACTTTAGCGGGAACAGCCGGCAGGTCCTATTCATGACAAGCCGCTGAGCGCATTCGAGCGCGCTGGCGCATCTGACTTCCAGTCAGGCCCGGACTCAGGAAGAGGGCTGAACTCGGGAGGAGACTCCGCCTCACGACGAAACCTGGACCTCGACCGACATTCCCTGAAACGCGTTGGTCATGCCGTGGAAGCTGCCGGTGACGGGCATGATGAGCCGGATATCGCGTCCGACCGCCACGGGAATCAGGTTGAAGCCGCCGACGCTTCGATTGGTCGGATCGAACGTGATCCAGCCTGCACCCGGAACGTAGACTTCAGCCCAGGCGTGCGTCGAGCCGGCGCCGCCCGACCCGATGCTTTTTTGATCGGGATTGTAGAGATAGCCGGAGACGATCCTTGCGCCGAACCCCAGCGTGCGGGTGGCTTCGGCGAACAGAACGGCAAAGTCTCTGCAAGAGCCCGAGCCGCGGTCGAGCGTCTGGACCGGCGTCTGGGTGCCTTCATCGTCCCGGCTCTGATAGCGGAATTGCGCCGCGACGCCCGCGCTCAGATCCTTGAGCAGCGACAGCGTGTCGGTGGGACTGCCACCGATGAACCTCCGCGCCCAGCCCTGCAACCGGCCTGCCGGGTCCGGATATTGCGGTGCCGCCAGTCCGCCGAGGTCGGTCCATTCGTCGTCTTCATAGCGAAACGGATAGGAGATCGCCGAGCCGGAAATAGGGAATACCGGCCATGCCGCGGCGTCGAGTTGAATCTCGGCAACGCTATCGATGACCAGATGGTCCGCCTTGGTCTGGAAGCTGGCCGTTGCGATGGTGTTGCCGAAGACGTCCTGCGCCCAACTCAAGGTCGCGGCCGGTGCCACAGTGACGTTGCTCGAAACGAGGCGAAGATCGCGACTCTCGCGCGGCCGCAGCAACAGGCGGTGCGGCCAGAGCGTGACCGGCTCGGCGAAGCGATAGCTCGTCCTGTGATGAATCCTGAGAGCGATCACATGATCTCCATGTCTCCATCTCCATGTCTCCGGCCAAGCCGCGCCGAGCCGATCAACGGAGCCTTTTTGGAGCGGAAGCGAAGCAAGGGTCCGGGCGGCGACCCGTGCCTCATGCAGCGTGCTATTTTACGGGCATTTGTGGTGCTGCCGCACAGGATTGAACTGTGGACCTCCCCCTTACCAAGGGGGTGCTCTACCACTGAGCTACGGCAGCAGAACCGCGAAACCGCCCCCGCGAAGGGCAGGGGCCGAACAGGTGCGGTGCACCCTTTGCCATAAGGCGCTTGGCGGCGCAAGAAAAGAGGTTTTCGCTACGTCTTAGAGGTTTTCGCCACGCCTTAACCACTTGACGGCCGTCGTCGAACCGCGAGGCGGGGACGGCCGACCAATGGCGGGATCATCGATTGAAGGCTCGATTCTCCATGCCGGCCTGCCGTCCGAATTCCCGTCGCGCGACGCTGCGGAGCGGCGCCCTCGCGGCCGTGGCAGCGGTGTTTCTGCAACTCGGCCTGATTGCGGGCAGCACTCCCGCGGCGGCCGAGCTTCGCACATTCAGCATCGTCGCCACGTCGATGGCGCCGACGCTGCTGATCAACGAATTTATCCTTGCCGCAGAAGCGAAGCAGGTCATGCGCGGGGACCTGGTCACCTATCTGCTGCCGAAGGACAACCGCACGGTCTACGTCAAGCGCGTGGTCGGCATGCCCGGCGACCGCATCCGCATGATCGAGGGCCGTCTGCACATCAACGGCGCACCGGTCGCGCTCGAGCGGCTCGAGGATTTCGAGATGCAGGATTTCGACGGCAAGCCGCAGCGCGTACCGCAGTATCGCGAAACCCTGCCCGGCGGCCACAGCCATCGGATTCTCGACATGGCCGAGCGCGGCTTTCTCGACAATACGCAGGAATTCGCCGTGCCCGCGGGCCACTATTTCATGATGGGCGACAACCGGGACAACTCGGCCGACAGCCGCATGCCGGCGCAGCACGGCACCGTGCCGGCCGGCAACATCCTGGGCCGCGCCGAGCTGGTCTATTTCTCGCTGGCCGAAGGCGAGAGCGTGTGGACGTTCTGGCGCTGGCCCTGGTCGGTGCGCTGGAGCCGCATGTTGACGCGGCCCCGGTAGACGCAGTGTGCCGCGGGTTCGGCCCGAAAATCTCCGCAGCAATTCCCCTGCGTGTTCCGACGCAAGGATTGACTCGCCTCAATCTGCGTCATGTCTGAAAGCAGTTTGTTCGTTGCGTGGACAAACTCGATACACGCAATAGGGAAATAGTTAAAGAAATTCAACTATAAGTAGTTGTTGGCAGAACAAACTGTCCTCTGTTTGGTGAGGCAGCACTGCCAATCGGGGCGGTACATCAGCCGGTCGGCGATGGGTTCAAGGCCTGTGAGGCAAGGCCTCGCGAAGACGCCGCGGTGGAGCACCAAGGGGGGCGCCAAGCGGCGAAAGGTCCTTCGTATCGACGACATGAACCGGACATCGATGATAAGACACTCAGCCATGTCCGGCAGCGATGGCAGCGACCCGAAAGCCCGGTCCGGAAGTGTTAGTTCCGGGAAGAGCAAGGGCGACTCCGCGCGGGCGGAACGGTTGCGCGTGGCGCTGCGCGAGAACCTCAAGCGCCGCAAGTCGCAGGCGCGGAGCCGCTCGCAGGCCGGCGCGGGGATGAACGAGGACGCGACCCACGATTCCGCCGGAATCGTGCAACACAAGGCCACGGAACTCGACTGAAGAGTTCACCGGTTTCACGGGGGTAGCATGGATCGCATTCGTATCGTCGGCGGCCGGCCGCTCAACGGCTCGATTCCGATCTCGGGCGCCAAGAACGCCACCCTGCCGCTGATGATCGCGAGTCTGCTCACCGATCAGACGCTCATTCTCGACAACGTGCCGCGGCTCGCCGACGTGAGCCTGCTGCAGCGCATCCTGTCCAACCACGGCGTCGACATGATGGTGCCCGGCAAGCGGCCGGGCGAGAGCCAGCAGAACGGCCACACCATCCACATCGTCGCCTCGCGCATCGTCGACACTGTCGCCCCTTACGATCTGGTTTCGAAAATGCGGGCGAGCTTCTGGGTGATCGCGCCGCTGGTCGCGCGCATGGGCGAGGCGAAGGTTTCGATGCCGGGCGGCTGCGCCATCGGCACGCGGCCGGTGGATCTGCTGATCATGGCGCTGGAGGCGCTCGGCGCGAAGATCGAGATCGACGCCGGCTATGTCATTGCGCGCGCCAAGGACGGGCTCAAGGGCGGCGAGATCAAGTTTCCCAAGGTGACGGTGAGCGGCACCCACACCGCGCTGATGGCGGCGGTGCTGGCGCGCGGCACGACGGTGATCGAGAACGCCGCGCAGGAGCCCGAGATCGGCGACGTCGCCGATTGCCTCAACAAGATGGGCGCGCGGGTGTCCGGCATCGGCACCTCGCGGCTGATCATCGAGGGCGTGACGCGGCTCGGCGGCGCGCGCCACAGCGTGCTGCCGGACCGCATCGAGACCGGCACCTATGCGATGGCGGTGGCGATGACCGGCGGCGACGTGCTGCTGCAGGGCGCGCGGCCGGAGCTGTTGCAGAGCGCGCTCGACACGCTCAAGCAGGCCGGCGCCGAGATCACGTCGAACAACGAAGGCATCCGCGTCAGGCGCAACGGGTCGGGCATCAGGCCGGTCGACGTCACGACCGATCCGTTCCCTGGTTTTCCCACCGATCTGCAGGCGCAGCTGATGGCGCTGATGAGCATGGCCAAGGGCACCTCGCGCATCACCGAGACGATCTTCGAGAACCGCTTCATGCACGTGCAGGAGCTGGCGCGGCTCGGCGCCCGCATCCAGCTCGACGGCCAGACCGCCATCGTCACCGGCGTCGACAAGCTTCGCGGCGCGCCGGTGATGGCGACCGACCTGCGCGCCTCGGTCGGCCTGGTGATCGCGGCGCTCGCCGCCGAAGGCGAGACGATGGTGAGCCGCGTCTATCATCTCGACCGCGGCTTCGAGCGCCTCGAAGAAAAGCTCGGCGCCTGCGGCGCGGCGATCGAGCGTGTGAGTGGCTAAGCAGGTTTCCATCTTGAAACGGGCACGCTCTCACCCCGTCATCCTGAGGTGCGAGCCTAAAGCGCGTTTACGCGCGTCTTCGACGCGCTATGGCGAGCCTCGAAGGATGCGGCCCGGATTGTTGCACGGTCGGGGGCGTCGCCCTTCGAGGCTCGGCGCTTTGCGCCGAGCACCTCAGGGTGACGGTTATAATTCTTGCCGTTGGATACAAAAGTTGGCGGCTGCACTGGTCGGCTCTGTTCACATTGACCGCAGCGGCCGCCGCGCAACCTGCCCTGCAATGCACCGGCGCGCAGAAACCCTGGACGGTCGCAGAGCTGCTGTTCGGCCGCGGCAACGTCAGCGACATCAACTGGAATCGTTTTCTCGACGCCGAGATCACGCCGCGCTTTCCCGACGGACTGACGATCTATGACGCGCGCGGCCAGTGGCGGAATCCGCAGACCAACAAAATCTCCCGCGAGCGCAGCAAGGTGGTGATGATCGCGATGCCCCCGGATGCCGGCAACGAGGCGAAGCTTCAGCAGATCATCGAGGCCTACAAGACCCGCTTCAAACAGCAGTCGGTGGGGCTGATTTTGCGGCCGTCCTGCGTGTCTTTTTAGGCTTGAAGGATCGTTGGGGCCTTCCTACCTTTGCGGCATCAGTTCAAAAAAGCCAAAGTCGGATCATGGACCCCCTGAAGCTTGTCGCGCTTGACGCGGACGATATCGAAGTCGTTTCCACCCATCTTCAGGACTCGGTCATCAAGGCCGCCGACATCCATTGGCGCCCGGCGGAAAAGCGCGTGGTGGTCGGCCTCAACCGCTTCGACTGGGAAGCCGCCAGCGGCACGGCTCCGGAATTCCGCCGCCGCCGCGCGGCACTGCGGTTCGAGCGGGTGCTGGCCTGCAAGTGCCGCAATCTCGACGCGGTGCAGAAGGACCAGGTGCTGAACCTGCTGGCGGTCGAGTTCAATGCGAAGGACCAGCCGGCGGGCGTCGTCACTCTTATATTCTCCGGCGGTGGAGCGCTGCGTCTCGAGGTCGAATGCCTCGAGGTCGAACTGGCCGATCTCGGCCCGTGCTGGTCCACCGATTGCTGCCCCGAACACGCGGTCGAACCCGGCCTGGCGCAGCCCGGCGTTCAGGCCTCCGTCAGGGCTTTCAAACAGGGTTGACGCGCGCTTTGGCGCGGGCCATTGACCCGTGACACCGGGATTGTCCCGGCGCGGACCGCGCCATGCCGATACGCCTCGACAACCGATCCGCTGATTTCCCCGCACGGTTTGCCGCTTTTCTCGCCACCAAGCGCGAGACCGCGCAGGACGTCGAGCAGGCGGTGCGCGCCATCATCGACGACGTGCGGAAGAACGGCGACCGCGCGTTGATCGCGCTCAGCCGAAAATTCGACCGCATCGATCTCGACAAGCTCGGCATTCGCGTCTCGCAGGCCGAGCTCGACGCCGCGACCTCCGCCTGCGACCGCCGCGCGCTCGATGCGCTGACCGTCGCCCGCGACCGCATCCAGGCCTATCACGAGCGGCAGAAGCCGTCCGACGACCGTTTCATCGATGCGCTCGGCGTCGAACTCGGCCATCGCTGGAGCGCGATCGAGGCGGTCGGGCTTTACGTGCCGGGCGGCACCGCGGCCTATCCCTCGTCGGTGCTGATGAATGCGGTGCCGGCCAAGGTCGCGGGCGTGCCGCGCGTCGTGATGGTGGTGCCGTCACCGGACGGCAAGCTCGCGCCCCTGGTGCTGGCCGCGGCCAGGCTCGCCGGCGTCGACGAGGTCTATCGCGTCGGCGGCGCGCAGGCGGTCGCGGCGCTCGCCTACGGCACCGAGACGATCAGGCCGGTGGCGAAGATCGTCGGTCCCGGCAACGCCTATGTGGCGGCGGCCAAGCGCGTCGTGTTCGGCACCGTCGGCATCGACATGATCGCGGGCCCGTCCGAGGTGCTGATCCTGGCTGACAAGCACGGCAATCCGGACTGGATCGCCGCCGATCTCCTGGCGCAGGCCGAGCACGACACCGCGGCGCAGTCGATCCTGATCACCGACGATGCTTCCCTCGCCGACGCGGTGGAAAAGGCGGTCGCTGCGCAGCTCACGACGCTGCCGCGCAGCAGCGTCGCCGGCGCCTCGTGGCGCGACTATGGCGCGGTGGTGCTGGTGAAGAGCCTCGACGAGGCGGTGCCGCTGGTCGATGCGCTGGCGCCCGAGCATCTCGAAATCGAAACCGGCGACCCCGAGCGGCTCGCCGGAAAAATCCGCAACGCCGGCGCGATCTTTCTCGGCGCCCACACGCCGGAAGCGATCGGCGACTATGTGGCCGGCTCCAACCATGTGCTGCCGACCGCGCGCTCGGCGCGCTTCTCGTCGGGGCTCGGCGTGCTCGACTTCATGAAGCGCACGTCGATCCTCAAATGCGGTCCGGAGCAGCTCGCCGCGCTCGGCCCCTCGGCGATTGCGCTCGGCGAGGCCGAAGGCCTCGACGCCCACGCGCGCTCGGTCGCGATCCGCCTCAACAAACGATGAGCAGGCCGGTGCAACATGTGCCCCGGACGCGGTGCAGCGTGAGCGCAAGCGAACGGTGCACTGCAGATCCGGGGCCGTCCCAAAGGCGGTGTCCGGTACGGTCCCGGATCAGCAGTGCAACGCGCTTCGCTGGCTCCTTCGCGCTGCACCGCATCCGGGACACGAGAGCTGAGATGACCAAGGCAAAGCCAGCCAATCCCGACCGGCTCGTCGCGGTGACGCTCGACGAAGCCTCGATCGGCCGCTCCAGCCCCGACATCGACCACGAACGCGCGGTCGCGATCTACGATCTGATCGAGGAAAACTCGTTTGCGCCGGTCGGCCACAGGTCGGGGCCCTATGCGCTCAATCTCGGCCTCACGGAAAATCGCCTCGTCTTCGACATCCGCCGCGAGGACGGCAAGCCGGTGATCGCGCATCTTCTCTCGCTGACGCCGTTCAAGCGCATCGTCAAAGACTACTTCCTGATCTGCGACAGCTACTATTCCGCCATCCGCACCGCGACCCCGGACCGGATCGAAGCGATCGACATGGGCCGCCGTGGCCTGCATGACGAGGGCTCGCGGATCCTCCAGGAGGCGATCAAGACCAAGGTCGTGGTCGATTTCGACACAGCCCGGCGGCTGTTCACGCTGCTTTGCGTGCTGCACTGGAAGGGCTGATGCTCGCATGGCAGAGCCGCCGCGCCGCACGACGCCGCAGGCTGTGCTGTTCGCCTGCGGGTTCAATTCGGTGCGCTCGCCGATGGCGGCGGCGCTGTTCAAGCAGATGCTGGGCCGCCAGATCTATGTCGCGTCCGCCGGCGTCCGCAAGGAGGAGCTCGATCCGTTCGCGGTGGCGGTCATGGAGGAGGTCGGCATCGACATTTCGCAAGCACCGGCCGATGACGTTCGAGGAGCTGGACGACTGGGAGGGGCTCAACGTCGACCTGATCGTCTCGCTGTCGCCCGAGGCGCATCACAAGGCGCTCGATCTGACCCGCACGATGGCCGCCGACGTGGAATACTGGCCGACGCCGGATCCGACCGCGGCCGAGGGCTCCCGCGAGCAGCGGCTCGACGCCTACCGCGCCGTGCGGGACCAGCTGACCGGGCGGATCAAGGCCCGCTTCGGCGGCGGCATGGAGGGGAACGAATGAGGCCAAATCGGCGGTTTTCCCCGGTTTTCGATCCGCCCCGGCGCGGCGTGACGGCTGCGATGGCGACGGATATAAAGCGGCTTCTGTCAGAGGCATTCGCACAGAAATGATTATCGGACGTCCCAAATTCGTGCTGGCTTCGGGCTCCCCGCGCCGGCTCACCCTCATCAACCAGATCGGCATCGAGCCGGACGCGCTGCGCCCGGCCGACATCGACGAGACGCCGAAGCGCGGCGAGCTTCCGCGCGCTTGCGCCAACCGTCTGGCGCGCGGCAAGGCGGAAGCGGCGCTCGCCGCGGTGAAGCTCGACGACGAGCTGACCGGCTCCTTCATCCTCTCCGCCGACACCGTGGTGGCGGTCGGCCGCCGCATCCTGCCGAAGGCGGACCTCCTGGACGAGGCCGCGCAGTGCCTGCGGCTGTTATCCGGACGCAGCCATCGCGTTCACACCGGCGTCTGCCTGGTGACGCCGAAGGAGTCGTTCCGCCAGCGGCTGATCGAGACCCGCGTGCGCTTCAAGCGGCTGACCGAGAACGACATCGAGGCCTATCTCGCCTCGGGCGAATGGCGCGGCAAGGCCGGCGGCTACGCGGCGCAGGGCCTGGCCGGCAGCTTCATCGTCAAGATCGTCGGCTCCTACACCAACATCGTTGGGCTGCCGCTTTACGAGACGGCGACGCTGCTGTCCGGCGAGGGCTTCCCGATCCACTTCGGCTGGCTGAACGCGGTGTAAGTCTTGCTCCGTCATTCCGGGGCGCGGCGAAGCCGCGAACCCGGAATCCAGGGCTGCGAAGAACAGAGCGTGTAGCTCTGGATTCCGGGTTCGCTCGCCATAGCGCGTCGAAGACGCGCGTAAACGCGCTTCTGGCAAGCGCCCCGGAATGACAGCGGAATAAGCAGCGAATGAACCTCGCTTCGTGGCTTGAGAGTGCAGGCAAGGAAGACCCGCAGCGTCCCGCGCTCGGCTTCGGGCCGCGCGTGCTGCGCAGTTACGGCGAGGTGGCCTCCCGCGTCGCGCGGCTTGCCGGTTCTCTGAAAGCGATGCGGCTCGCGCCCGGCGAGCGCGTCGCGATCGCCGCGAAGAACAGCCCCGATTATCTCGAAACCCTGTACGCCGTCTGGCACGCGGGCCTTGCCGCGGTGCCGGCCAACGCCAAGCTGCACGGCGCGGAGCTGGGCTACATTCTCGAACAGTCCGGCGCGCGCGTGTGCTTCGCGTCCGACGGGCTCGACGCCGAAATCGCGCCGCACGCGCCGAAAACGCTCGAACGCCTGGTCGTCATCGGCAGCGCCGAATACGAAAAGCTCCTGGCCGCCGACCCGATTCCCGTTGTGCCGCGCGGCGGCAACGATCTCGCCTGGCTGTTCTACACCTCCGGAACCACCGGACGGCCGAAGGGCGCGATGCTCACCCACAAGGTGCTGACGGCCGCGAGCGAAGCCTACATGGCCGAGGTCGATACGCTCGCGCCCGGCGATCCGCTGCTGCATGCCGCGCCGATGAGCCACGGCTCCGGCCTCTACATGATGGCCTATGTGATGCGCCGCGGCGTCAATGTCGTGCCGGAATCGGGCGGCTTCGAGCCGGAGGAAATCTTCGATCTGTTCCGCGCCTGGCCGCGCACCTCGATGTTTGCAGCTCCGACCATGGTCAAGCGGCTGGTCGACTGCGGCGCGGAATGTCCGAGCGGGAACATCCGCACCATCGTCTATGGCGGCGCGCCGATGTATGTCGAGGACGCGATGAAGGCGCTCGACCGGTTCGGCCCGCGGCTCGCGCAGATCTACGGGCAAGGCGAAAGCCCGATGACCATCACGGTGCTGCCCAAGGCCGAAGTCGCCGACCGCGATCACCCGCGCTGGCGCGAGCGGCTCGCCTCGGTCGGCCGGCCGTTCCGCTGCATCGAGGTGATGGTCACGGCGGGCGACGAAAGCCCGCTTGCACCAGCGCGTTCACGCGCGTCTTCGACGCGCTCACCAGCGCGTTCACGCGCGTCTTCGACGCGCTTGGTATGCGGGCGAGGTCGGCGAGATCCTCTGCCGCGGCGACACCGTGATGGCCGGCTACTGGAACAACCCGGAGGCGAGCGCGGCTACCCTGCGCGGCGGCTACCTGCACACCGGCGACGTCGGCGCGTTCGATGCGAGCGGCTATCTGACGCTGAAGGACCGCTCCAAGGACCTGATCATCTCCGGCGGCTCCAACATCTATCCGCGCGAGGTGGAAGAGGTGCTGCTCAAGCACGGCCGGGTGCGCGAAGTCTCGGTGATCGGCCGGCCGGACCGCGAATGGGGCGAGGTGGTGGTCGCCTATGTGGTGGGCGACGCGCCGGCGGCCGAGCTCGACGCGCTGTGCCTGTCCGCCATCGCGCGCTTCAAGCGGCCGAAGGACTATGTGTTCGTCGATGCGCTGCCGAAGAACAACTACGGCAAGGTCCTGAAAACCGAGCTGCGCACCATGGACGGCGCGCAGTCCGCCTCTCGCGCCGCGGCGCGACCGTGATTAAATAGTGCCCATGGATGATACCGCCGCACCGCGCCGCGCGCCCTGTCCGATCTGCGGCAAGCCGTCGGATCCGAAGTTCCGCACGTTCTGCTCCAAGCGCTGCGGCGACGTCGATCTCAACCGCTGGCTCTCCGGCGTCTATGCCGTGCCGGTCACCGAGATCGACGACGAGGACGGCGACAAGCTGCCGGACCAGCCGCCGGAGCGCTGAAATCGCTTCGCACTTATCGGGATCATGCTCTAAGCTTCGATCAACGGCGCCGTGAGAGCGCCGGACCGCACGGGAGGAATCGATGCTCGACCGCCGGCGTTTCGCCGCGCTTTGTGGCGCGTCTGCCCTGACTTCGATGTTCGTGCCGGCACTCGCCGGCAAGAGCCTTGCGCAAGGCGCGTCGAACTTTCCCAACCGCTATGTCCGCCTCGTCGTGCCGTTTCCGCCGGGCGGCGGCACCGACGCCATCTCCCGCGTGCTGGCCGGCACGCTGTCCAACCTCTGGGGCCATCAGATGGTGGTGGAGAACAAGGGCGGCGGCGCGACCAGCATCGGCACCGAAACCGTCGCCAAGGCCGACCCCGACGGCTACACGGTGCTGCTGCAGTCGATGCCGCTCGCCGTCAACAAGTTCCTGTTCAAGACGCTGCCTTACGACCCGGTCGCCGATCTTGCGCCGGTGAGCCTGATCTGCGACTACCCCAACGTCATGGCGGTGCCGGTGACGTCGCCGGCGCATTCCGTCAAGGAGTTCATCGAATACGCCAAGGCCAATCCCGGCAAGGTCACCTATGCCTCGTCGGGCCACGGCACCTCGGTGCATCTGTCCGGCGAGCTGTTCAACAAGATGACCGGGCTGAAGCTGTTGCACGTGCCCTATCGCGGCGCCGGGCCGGCGCTCAACGACCTCATTCCCGGCCGCGTCGACGTGATGTTCAACAACATCGGCGCGGTGATGCCGCTCATCCAGGGCGGCAAGCTGCGCGCGCTGGGCATCACGTCATCGAAGCGGGCGGTGGCGCTGCCGGATGTGCCGACGGTGTCCGAATCCGGCATTCCGGGCTTCGACGTTTCGGCGTGGTACGCGATGTTCGTCCCGGCGAAGACGCCCGATCCGGTGATCCGCAAGATGCACGCCGACACGGTCAAGGCGCTCACCGAGCCCGCCACCAAGGCGCGGCTCGAGCAGCTCGGCGTCGGCGTCATCGGCTCGTCGCCCGAGGAGCTGCGCACCCATCTCGCCGCCGAGATGGCGAAGTGGAGCGTCATCATCGAGGAGGCCGGGATCAAGGTGGACTAGGGTGTGTCGGCACGGCGGAAAATCACAGCCAAACGCCTGATCCGGTTCGATTCTCCGGCCTTCTGGACAGGCGGAAATTGACCCCCTATAAACCCCCGCCAACTCCTCAAATGCCCAGGTAGCTCAGTTGGTAGAGCATGCGACTGAAAATCGCAGTGTCGGTGGTTCGATTCCGCCCCTGGGCACCACTTCCTGCTCCGCGGTCAAGTTGCCTACTCAGCAGCGTTGGCCGGCGCGAGGCTTGGTACAGGGGTGGCCTCCGCATCGCTGACCACCTGCATTGTTCGTAGGATGCTTGAAGGATTGACGCTGATCGAATCAATGCCGAGCCGGGTGAGATAACGCGCGATCTCCGGATAGTTGGCGGGCGCCTCGCCGCAAATGCCGACGTGGCGCCCGTTGCGCTTGGCGCCAAGCACTGCGAGCCTGAGCATCTCCAGCATGCCTGGATCGCGCTCGTCGAAATCGAACGCAACGATCTCGGAATCCCGGTCCACGCCCAGGGTGAGTTGGGTCAGATCATTAGACCCGATGGAGAACCCATCGAACAACTGAGCAAATGCGTCGATCTGGATGACGTTGTTCGGGATTTCGCACATGACGTAAACTTCGAGGCCATTTTCTCCGCGCTTGAGACCATTGTTCGCCATGGCCTCAAGCACCCGCCGAGCCTCCTCGACCCGCCGGCAGAACGGAATCATAATGCGCAAATTGGTGAGCCCCATATCCTGACGGACACGGCGTAGTGCGGCACACTCAAGCGCAAATCCCGCGGCGTAGGCCGGGTGCGCATAGCGCGCCGCGCCCCGGAACCCCAGCATTGGGTTCTCTTCCTTCGGCTCGAACCCTTCGCCGCCAATGAGCTTTGCGTATTCGTTGGTCTTGAAATCCGAAAGGCGGATGATGACGGGCTTGGGGTAGAACGCGGCGGCTATCACGCCCACGCCTTCCGACAGCTTTTCGACAAAGTAGTCAGATGGGTGAGGGTGGTTGCGAGCCAGCCGTTGAATTGCCCTCTTTGCCTGCTTCGAAGTCACCTTCTCGGGGTTCACCAGGGCCATCGGATGGAATCCAATGTGCTCGCTGATGATGAATTCCATCCGCGCCAAACCAACACCATCGTTCGGCAACATCGCGGTGCGGAATGCGAGTTCCGGATTGCCGAGATTCAACATGATTGCGGTGCGGGGCCGCTTGATATCGGACATCTCGACTCGTGTGGCCTCGAATGCAAGATGACCGGCGTAGACATGACCCGCTTCTCCCTCGGCACAGGACACAGTCACAACCGAACCCGTCTTCAGTACTTCCTTGGCCCCGATGGCTCCGACAACGGCCGGTACGCCGAGTTCGCGCGCCACGATGGCGGCATGGCATGTTCGCCCGCCGCGTTCCGTCACGATCGCGGCCGCGATCTTCATCACCGGCTCCCAGTCCGGACTTGTCGATTCTGTAACGAGAATTTCGCCCGGCAGAAACTTCTCCAGGTCATGCGCATCGGCAATGACGCGTACAGGTCCAACTGCGATTTTCTCGCCGACCGCTCGACCCGTCACCAATGCAGGAGCGGATTCCTTCAGGTTGTAGGTCTCAAAGCTCGTCGGCTCTCTGTGTGAGGCGACGGTCTCGGGCCGAGCCTGGATGATATAGATATGCCCATCATCGGCATCCTTGGCCCACTCAATGTCCATCGGCATTGGATGCCCAACACTCGATGAGTAATGTTCTTCGATCTTGACCGATTGATCGGCAATTTCGAGCACCTCGGCGTCGGTGATGCAAAAGCGGTCGCGATCCGACCTCGGCACGGGGACATTCTTTGTTCGGGCATGGCCAAGGGCGTAGACCATGCGCATGTGCTTGCGACCCAGAGTCCGGCTCAAGACCGCACGATATCCTTGGCTAAATGTCGGTTTGTGGACATAGAATTCATCGGGATCGACGGTGCCTTGGACGATGTTTTCGCCCAGTCCGTAGACGCCGGTGATGAATACGACATCACGAAAACCTGATTCCGTGTCCAGCGTGAACGCGACGCCGCTGGAGGCTTCGTCGGCCCGAACCATCTTCATCACGCCGACCGAAAGGGCGACCTTGAAATGGTCGAACCCCTTGTCGGTGCGATAGGAAATCGCGCGATCCGTGAAAAGAGAAGCAAAGCAACGCCGACAGGCGTCGAACAGATCCTCCATGCCATAGACGTTGAGGAAACTTTCGTGTTGGCCAGCGAAGCTCGCCGTCGGTAGATCCTCGGCGGTGGCCGAGCTGCGGACAGCGACCGCAACGTTGGTTCCATATTCGTCTTCGAGCGTCCGATAGGCTTCGGAAATCTCTTGCCGCAGGCGATCGGTGCCGGTGGCTTGAAAGACGATCTCGCGTGCATCGGCAGCGCGCTTCGCAAGGACATCCACGCGAGTCTTGTCGAGCCTATCCAGAAGTTGATGCAGCTTGTCCCATGCTCCCGCCGCAGTGAGTGCGTCGCGGTACGCCTGGGCGGTCAGGGCAAAGCCATTGGGAACTCTGATGCCCTGTTGCGACAGAACGGAATAGAGCTCTCCGAGCGAAGCGTTCTTGCCGCCAACGACTGCAACATCGTTGAGGTGAATGTCGCGGAACCAACGAATATTACTCTGGGCGACTATCATGTTGTTGTCCCTACCATGCAAACCTTAGGACACACCGCCGCTGACTTATTGATTTGCCTCAAGGGCGGCCACCGATCGGCCAGCGCCGACCCTTTTGTTCATTTCGTCAGATTGACCTGGGTCAATGCGGCGAGAGCCGGAGGACCTGACCTGTATCGTGAACTTTGGTCGCCAGGCGCCAGCTTCGTTTGCGTCCCGCGACCAAACAACGGCTTTCAAGAAGGTGTGGATCTTTAGGGAGGATCAAGTGCAGGCGCGAGATATCATGACGACGAACGTCATCACGGTCTATCCGGACACGAGCCTTCAATTTATCGCCAAGCGTTTGATCGAAAATAGAATCAGTGCTGTCCCAGTCGTGGAGATGGACGGCCGTCTTGTCGGCATCGTGAGTGAAGGCGATCTCATGCGCCGACCCGAATCCAGCACCGAGCGCCATTCCTCATGGTGGCTTTTCCTGTTGGCGAGCCCCGAAGAGACAGCACGGAACTACGTCAAGGCACACGGCAACCATGCGTCAGACGTGATGACCCGTCATGTAGTTACGGTCAACGAAGACACTTCAATTCAGGAAGTCGCCGAGACGCTCGAAAAGCACCGTATAAAAAGGGTTCCGGTGATGAGCGGCCACAAGCTGGTCGGCATCATCAGCCGCGCCAACGTCATCCGCGGTCTTGCTGCGCAGCGAACGGTTACAGAATCCATCATCGATGACCGAACAATCAAGGCATCCGTTGAAAAAGCTCTGTCGGAAGCCGGCGTGCGCCGGACCTTTCTGGACGTAATTGTCTCAGGCGGCGTGGTGACACTTTGGGGCATGGTCGAGACCCTGGAGGAGAAGCAGGCAGTTCGTGTGGCTGCAGAAATGGCGCCCGGGGCCACAACAGTGCTTGATCATGTCAGTATCATGTCTCCGATCATTCGACCGATGATGTGGGCTGAATGACAGACGTCGGAAATTGGAATCGGCCCTCTAGGCCGCAACGTGTGCGCGTTCGATTGACGAGAGCAACAGGCCGCAGTGCCCCTGGGCACCATCGCTTCGCGATGTTGTTGATTTGCCGTAGCTCTTGGCGCTCTGGGGCATTTTTGGCCGCCGCGGCCGGCGCTAAGCCGCCAGATTTTCCATCAGCGTATGACCTTCGTATTCGCGGCGGAAACGGCCTCGGCGTTGCAGCTCCGGCACCAGCAAATCGACGACGCTGAGCAGATCGCCGGGCGTAGACATGGGATGCGCGATCATGAAGCCGCCGCGGCAGCCGGTGGCTTCGAACTGTTCTTCCAGATAATCCGCCACCTGGGCCGCGGTCCCGGCGATGGTGTGGTCGTAACTGGTCGCTGCCTTCATCGCGCGCTCGAAGAACTCCTCGCGCGTGACCTCGGTCTCGCCGCCCACCTCGTAAGCCATGGTGTGAACGAAGCCGACCGGGGACGCCTGCGTCGCGGCGATCTCCTCGTTGAGTTCGCGCAGCTTGAAGCGCGCCGGAAGCTTGGAGAAATCGTACCCGGCATGCTCGGAGACGAACGCGCCGGCGGCTTCCAGCGGGATCGCCGACAGGATGCGGTCCTTCCGCCGGATCGCTTCGGCCTCGGTCTCGGCCACCACCAGGATGATGTCCCAGAGGATGCCGACGCTCCTGGGGTCGCGGCCTTCGGCGACCAGCGCCTCGTCGAGCGCTGCGCGATGTTTGATCTTGAGCGGCAGCGCCTTGCCGGCGCCGAAGATGTGGTCGGCGAAATGCGCCGAGGCGCGGATGCCGCGCGGCGAGCCGCCGGCCTGGATCAGCACAGGCCGGCCCTGCGGCGAAGGCACGCAGGGCAGCGGGCCCTTGACCTTAAAGAACGGACCGGAATGGTTGATCGCCTTGACCTTGCTCGGGTCCTCGATGACGGCGCCGGATTCGCGATCCCAGACGAATGCGTCGGGCTCGACGCTCGACCACAGCGCCTTGCAGATGTCGATGAACTCCTCCATGCGATTGTATCGCGAATTGTGCTCCATCAATTCGTCGAAGCCGTAATTGGCCGCATCGCTGCGCCGCGTCGAGGTGACGACGTTGAAGGCGATGCGTCCATTGGTGACGTGATCGAGCGAGTTGAGCAGACGCGCCACGTAGAACGGATGCATGAAGGTCGACGAATAGGTTAGCCCGAAGCCGACATGCTTGGTGTCCTGGGCCAGCACCGCGATGAACGGACTCATGTCCTGGCGCGGAAATCCGATGCCCCAATGCACCGCCTCGTCGAACGAGCCGCGCCACGTGCTCGGCACGCCGACCGAGTCGCCGAAGAAGATCATGTCGATGCGGCCGCGCTCGGCGATGCTCGCGACCTCTTTGAACAGCTGCATGTCGGGGAAGGTCCGGCCGGTCCAGGAGCCCGGCAACCGCCAGCGGCCCTGGAGGTGGGTCCAGGACAGGTCGAAGGCGAGGTGCATCTTCTCTTTCATGGTCGGGATCCGTCGATGCTGCGATGGGGGGGTTGGAGGTGGGCGCCGGGCGCGATGGCACCCGCCGTCACTGGTAGGCCGGCGTCATGAAGCCGTCCGGCAACGCGCTCATGCCCATGACGCTGACGCCGCCGACGGCGAGCAGCGCGTCGAAGGTCTTGCGGATGTCGGCCTCGGTCGTCGGCAGGAACGTCGTCATCATGTCGGCGCGCGCTTCGTCGCGGAAGATCTCGAGCGCGGTCTTGTCGGTGATCTTCAAGTCGCGGCCCTTCTCGACCCAGACCGCATCGTCGGTGTTGAGAATCTGGATCGCCTCGCGCAGCGCCGCGAGGAACGCCTTGGTATTGCCCGGGTTCTTGGCTGCGTAGCCGGCATCCGCGGTGTGCAACAGGAACGGCGTGTCGGGGAGCCCCAAATCCTTCACCAGATCCCGGATCGATGCCAGCATGCGGTACTTGCCGCTCGCGAGCATGTCGGGGGCGAGCGAGTTGAACATCATGGTGGCGTCGAGCTGACCCTGCTCGGTGAGGCCGCGCAGCAGGCTGATGGCGCCCTCATGCACCACCGAATCCTTCTCCAGGTCGAACTTGTAGTTGGTGATGGTGACGGCGCGCATGATCAGCCAGTTCAGCGTGGTGCGATTGATGGTGCCGACCTTCTTGCCCTTCAGGTCGCCGAGGTTCCTGGCCGGCGAATCCTTTGGCACCAGGACGCTGTCGGCCCAGATCAGCCAGGGCGCAACGCCGACCACGTTGATGCCGGCCGCACGCATGCGCGCGATGTCGTTCCAGCCCAGCCCGCCGAATTCAGCGGCGCCGGCCTGGAACGCCGTGACTTGGGCATTCACGTTGGCGACCGGGATCACCTGAAGCTCGAAGCCGTATTTCTGGTCGAGCTTGAACTTCTGCATCACATAGGGCGGGAAGGCGCTGGTGCCGGCCGCGTTCGCCAGCCATCGGATCTTGCCGCCATCGCCCTTCACGGCGGGTTCGGCCGCGCGGGCGTGTGGCGCCAGAGCGGTGGGTGCAAGCGCGGCCGCGGCAACGCCACTCAGTGCCGCCAGCAGGTCGCGACGTGCGATCTTGTCCTTGCTCATACTCTCGTCCCTCGGATGGTTGCTTGATCTCGTGCTTGGGCTCAATAAACGCCGGCTGCGCGTTCGTGCCTTTGTCCCGCCGCCGTCGCGGCTCGCTCAATGCGCGGCGAGATTTTCCCGCAACGTGGCGCCCTCGTATTTGGTCCGGAAGCGGCCGCGCCGCTGCAGTTCGGGGATCAGGAAGTCGATGATGTCCATGGTGTCGCGCGGCGTGGTGTAGGGATGCGAGATCATGAAGCCGCCGCGGCAGCCGGTCGCCTCGAATTCCTCTTCCATGAAGTCGGCGACCTGCGCGGGCGTGCCGGCCACCGCGCGGTCATAGCCTGTCGCGACCTGCGCGCCGCGCTTGAAGAATTCCTCGCGGGTCATGATGGCGTTCGGGCCAAGCTCCTCGGCAAGCTTCGACACGAAGCTGATCGGCGACGCCTGGCTCGCGGCGATTTCGGCGGCGACCTCGGCCGGGTAGAATTTCTCCGGCAACGTCGAGAAGTCGTAACCGATGTTGTGCGACAGGTAGGCGCCCACGCCTTCGTCCGGCAGCAGGTCGAGCAGCGCCTCCTTCTTGGCCTGCGCTTCGCTCTCGGTCTGGCCGACGATGAAATTGGTGCTGAACAGGATGCCGACGCTCTCGGGATCGCGCCCTTCGGCGACTAGGGCCTCGTCGAGCGCCTTGCGGTGCCTGATCTTGGCGGCGCGCGGCGGGCTCGCCGCAAAGATATGATCGGCAAAGTGCGCCGACGCCCGGATGCCACGCGGCGAGCCGCCTGCCTGGATCAGCACCGGAGCGCCTTGCGGCGACGGCACGGTGCTGAGCGGCCCCCGCACCTTGAAGAACTGGCCCGAATGGTTGATCGGATGGACCTTGTCGGGATCGCAGACGACACCGGTTTCGCGATCCCAGACAAAGGCGTCGGGCTCGACGCTGGACCAGAGCGCCTTGCAGACATCGACGAATTCTTCCATCCGGTCGTAGCGCGAATTGTGCTCCATCAGCTCGTCGAAGCCGTAGTTCGCGGCGTCGGAGCGGCGCGTCGAGGTGATGACGTTGAAGGCCATGCGGCCGCCGGTCACGAGGTCGAGCGAGTTGAGGAGCCGCGCCACATAGAACGGATGCATGAAGGTGGACGAATAGGTGAGCCCGAAGCCGATGTGGTTGGTGACCCGCGACATAGCGGTGATGTAGGGCGACATGTCCTGCCGCGGCCACTGGATGCCCCAACGCGCGCCGGCTTCTTCGGTGCCTTTCCAGCTGGCCGGAATCCCGGTGCCGTCGCCGAAGAAAATCATGTCGAGACAGCCGCGCTCGCAGATCCGTGCCAGGTCCTCGAACATGGTCAGGTCGGGATAGATCCGGTGTCCCCACGAGCCGGGTGTGCGCCAGCGCCCATCGGTGTGGGTAAACGAGAAATCGATCCCCAGGTGAATCTTCTTCGGCATCAAGGACTCCAATCGTGCAGCAAGTTTTGCGGCGTTACTGGAAGGCCGTCGTCATGAAATTGTCCGGCAGGGTCGCGGTGCCGAGCACCTCCGCGCCTGCGAGCGGCAGATAGGCCTCGAACACCTTCCTGATCCTGGCCTGGGTGTCCGGCTCGAACTTGAGCCAGATATCGGTGCGCGCCTCGGTGCGGAACATGGCGCTGGCCTCGTCGGGGAACTGGAGCTGCCGCCCGCGCTCGATCCAGACCTCGTCGTTGTTGCGCAGGATCTGCACCGCGTCCTGATAGGCGGCGACGAATGCCTTCACGTTCTGTGGCTTGGCCGCGACATATTTGGTGTCGAAGGCGTAGAGCAGGAACGGTGTGTCGGGCATGCCGAACCCGCTGACCAGGTCGCTCACTTTGGCGAGCACGCGCGATTTGCCGGAAACGATCATCGAGGGCGTCACGGAATTGAACATGTGCGTGGCGTCGAGCGAGCCTTGCTCGAGCAGGGCGCGCAAGAGCGGCGGCGCGCCTTCGTGGATCGTCATGTCCTTCTCGGTGAGCTGATATTTTTTATCACCGAGCGCCATCATGGCGACCCAGTTGAGCGCGGTGCGCGCGCTGGTGCCGACCTTCTTGCCTTTGAGATCGCCGATGGTCTTGATCGGCGAGTCCTTCGAAACAAGGATGAAGTCGGCGCCCCAACGCAGGAACGGCGCGACGCCGACCACCGGAATGCCCGAATTGTTCATGCGGGCGATGTCGTTCCAGCCGTAGGTATGCACGTCGCCGGCTCCGGCCTTCATCGCGGTGATGCCGGCTGCGGTCGTGGTGGTCGGGACCGGCACGAGCTCGAAGCCATGCTTCTTGTCGAGCCCGAACTTCCGGATCGTGAACGGGATAAAGGAATTGGTCCCCGCTTCGTTGTAGAGGAGCCGGACCTTGCCACCATCGCCGAGAGGTTCGGCCTGGGCCGTACCGGCGCTTGAGACGAAAGCCGCCACGGCCACGACCGCCAGAGCCCAGCCGGCAAGAGCCGGCCGCAGATTGACTTTTACACGCATCACAGACCCCTCAGTGCTCGTCCAGGTTGCCGATATGGCCGATCAGCCGTTGCACCACCGTGCGGCTGGTCTCGAAGACGCGGACGTCCTCGTAGGAACGCGGACGCGGCAGGTCCGACAGCTCCACCTCGTCGCAGAAGCGCGCGGCGGGTCCCCGCGTCATCATCAGGATGCGGTCGCTGAGGAACGTCGCCTCGAAGGCGTTGTGGGTGACGAACAGAACGGTCGAGCGGAATTCGCCCCAGATCTGCAGAAGCTGCTGGCGCAGCCGCCGTGCGGTCAGCTCATCCAGCGCGCTGAACGGCTCGTCCATCAGCAGCACTTCGGGCTCGATGGCGAAGGCGCGTGCGATCGATGCGCGCTGCTGCATGCCGCCGGAAAGCTGCAGCGGATAGAAGTCGGCAAATTTCGACAGCTCCACCAGCGACAGCACGCGGTCGATGCGGCCGGCCCATTCCGACGGTACGAAGCCCGAGGTCTTCAGGGCAAACTCGATGTTGGAGCGGACCGTGCGCCAGGGCATCAGCCTCGGCTCCTGGAAGATGTAGGCCACCCGAATTCCGGATTCGAGCGTTTCCGAAACCGTCTTGCCGAAGATCGTGGCCTCGCCTTCGTAGTGATCGTCGAGACCGCTCAGGATGTTGAGCAGCGTGGACTTGCCGCAGCCGGACGGCCCGAGGATGCAGACAAACTCGCCGGGTCGCGTGCTGAACGTCGCGTTCTCCACTGCGCGCCATTCCGCGCTGCGGCCCTTGCGCGGAAACACCTTGGTGACATTCGTCAGTTTGAGAGAAGTGACCTCCATGGCGCGCGTCGCTCCGGCTAGAGGTTTCGCTGCGCGGGGCGCCAGCGGAACAGGCGGCGCTCGAGCAGGCCAAGCACAACCACTTCGAGGAACAGCATGATGAACAGGAACAGGAGCGCGTGGGCGAGGACTGCGCCCATGTTGAACATCTGGTAGTAGAATTCGATGCGATAGCCGATGCCGTCGCTGCGCCCGAGCAATTCGACGAACAGCACCATCTTCCAGGCGAGCCCGAGCCCGAACCGCGCCGACGCGACAATGATCGGCGCGATCTGCGGGGCGATGATCGAGCGGATGATCCGGCCACGGGTCGCGTGATACGCCTTGCCCATGTCGATCAGCTTGTAATCGACGCCCTTGACCCCCTGCCAGATGTTGATCGACAGGATCGGAATGACCGGGACCGCGGCGCCAAGCACCGCCGCGCGATCGTTCAGGCCCGCGATCATGTAGATGGTCAGGATCAGGACGAGGCTCGGCATCGTCAAAAGACAAATGACCCAGACGTCGAGAAAGCGCTCCGCCACCCTGGAGATGCCCATGGCGAAGCCGACGATCAGCGACACCACCATCGCGATGGCGAAGGCCGCGGCGATCCGGCCGAGCGTGATGATGACGTCCGACCAGATGGTCTCCGCCTGCATCAGGGTCCACAGGATGTCGGCGACGACATGCGGCGCGGGCATAATGCTCGGCGGCAGCACGAAGGAGCCGAGATACCAGAGCGCGACCAGCGACAGCATCGAGAGCAGCGTGATGGCGTTTTCGCCGAGGAAGATCTCCAGCGACTGCCTGAACCGGGAAAGGTCGGGAGCCGGAGCGCGTGGCTGAGTTGCCGGGACGGGCGCTGCGGCGCTTGTGCCGCCGACTGCGACGGCGTTCAACGCAGGGCCGGACCCGAGACCCGGCCCGAGACCCGGCCCGTGACCCGACGCGCGTCCGCTCGACGCGCGTCCGCTCGGTGAGGACATCGCCTCGGGCTCGCGAGCCGCGACGGCTGTCTTGATGGCTATTTTGGCGGCCTGCATCGCCGAACGGTGCTCCATCATGCCGGCTTCAGTGTGCGGTGCGAAAGACTGCTCGCAGTTGCGAGATGGGTAAATCCCGATTCCGGAGAACGGCTCGTTGCCGAAATGGCAACGCCCAATGCTGATGCAGAAGCAGACGCGCTCCGTACCCGTCATCATGAGGTGCGAGTGAGCGCAGCGAACGAGCGGACGGCGGGTCAAGGAGTGGCTGCTACTCGAGCAATTTCGCCGCGCTCGCCCGCAGCGCTTCGGCCATCATGACAGCGGCGGCGGACTGCGGCCGGAGCGCAGATGTGATGACCGTCAGGTGCGAAGGCCGCAGCTTCGGATCGACCAGGGGAACGAAGGCGAGCGAGCCCTCGCGCAGTTCCCGCTCAAGGCCGAGGATGGTCTGAAACGCCGCGCCGGCCCCGAGCTTGGCGAGCGCGATTCCGAACTCGCGGTTGGCGCTGACCACCGCGGGCTGGACCTCGAGCGAACTGTCGACGATGACGCTTTCCAGCAGCGACCGGATCGAGACGGAGTCGTCAGGAAAGATCAGCGGTACGCCCGCTTCGACCAGATCGTAAATCCGGATCGTGCGGCATTTCGCGAACATGTTGTCCGGGCTGACCACGGCACCGAACGGCGTCGGTACGGAAATGACGGTGCGCAGCGCGCGCGAACTCGGCGGATTGAAGCAAACGCCGACATCGGCACGGCCATCGCGGACACTCTCGGCCACCTGCCGCGAGCCGATGAAATCGCAGCGCACGGTGACACGCGGATAGGCCGTGCGGATGGAAGCAACCACATTCGGAACGAAGTGCGGCGCCGCCACCGCCACCGCGGCGACGGACACGTGGCCGCGGCGCAGCCCGCGCAATTCGTCGAGCGAGCTCTGCATCCGCCCAAATCCACGCAACACCTGCCTCACGTGATCGGCAACAACCTCGCCCGCCGCGGTCAGTCGGAAGCCGTCGGAGCCGCGCTCCATCAGCTTGCCGCCGACGAGGGCTTCGACCTCTTTGAGTTGCCGGCTGATCGCCGACGGCGCCACGTTGAGCACCTTGGCGGCACCGCGGATCGACCGCGCCTGCACCACCTCCTGAAAATAGAGCACCCAATGCGCGTGCAGGCGAACCGCATCGGAGCGTTTGATGTTGGTCTTCATCGCTCTCAAAACCGGACCGGCAGACCATTATTGCCGCAACGGACCATCGCGTGGTGCCCCGATTTCGGTCACAGATGATCGATTCTATTCTGCCATTGCCTACTTTTTCCTCGATCGGCAAGGCTGCGTTCCTGTGGGCAGCCGTCCGGCGCGGGACAGCATCCAACGCGCACTCCTGCAAAAACGTCTTGGTTCCGTTGTCGCGCCGACGGCGAGGAATGACTTGGCTTGAATTTTGCGAGGCTTGAATTTTGCGAGACGAATTTTCGATTTGAAAGTTCAGCGCCTGACCAGGAGCAGGAGAGCTTCGACAGTGAGAACTGCGGTGGTGGTGGGCAATCCAAAGCCGAGGTCACGCACGCTTGAGGCCGCGACATTGCTGATGAGAAAGCTCACGGGGGCAGACGCGGAGGTCGTGCTGGACCTGATCGAATTCGGGCCGGCTCTGCTGGAGTTCGGTCATCCCGCCGTGGCGGAAGCGATCTCCTCTGTGCAGCGCTGCAACGTCGTGGTCGTTGCGAGCCCCACCTTCAAGGCCACGTATACCGGGATCCTCAAGCTTTTCCTGGACCAGATTCCCGCCGATGGACTCGCTGGGGTCACGGCATTCCCGCTGATGCTTGGCGGCGGACCGGCGCATGCTCTTGCGCCCGACCTGCTGCTCAAGCCGGTGCTCGTCGAGCTCGGCGCAATCTGTCCGGCGGCCGGACTGTACCTGCTCGACAAGAACTACGCGGAAGATCCAAAGCTCGATCTGTGGGTGTCGCGAGCGCAATCGGTTCTGCCGCGGGTGGTCGCCTGATGCCGAACTTTGACCAGCAAGCGCTTCGCGCGGCGTATGGCTGCTTTCCCTCCGGTGTCACGGCGCTCTGCGCGCTCATGGACGGCAGGCCCGTCGGCATGGCGGCAAGCTCGTTTTCCTCGGTATCCCTCGAACCGCCGCTGGTTTCCGTCTGTGTGCAGAGCAACTCGGCGACTTGGCGCAAATTGCAGGCTGCGGCCCGCCTCGGGGTAAGCGTCCTGAGCGAAGCGCATGCGATCGCGTGCCGGCAACTGGCCTCCAAGGCTGACGACAGGTTTGCCGGTATTCAGTGGAACGCGAGCGCCGAAGGGGCCGTCTTCATCGAGGGTTCTTCGGCGTGGCTCGACTGCTCCGTCTTTGAAAGCTTTTGCGCCGGCGACCACGAGATCGTCTTGTTGCGAGTCGAAGGCTTTGAGACCAGCCCCGACATCAGTCCGCTGATCTTTCATGCAAGCCGCTTCAAGCAGCTGTTGCTGTCATGAGCCGGCTTGTGTCGCGGTTCGGAGGCTTGCTCGAGTGTCCGCTTGTTTCGAAGCGAACTTCCGGCCTGCGGGGGCGAGCGGGTGATCGACGGCGATAAGCGGTGCGCTATTCGCCATGGTGGCAACGTCCATTGAGGACAGAGCGAAAGGAAAGGATCGTGTCGCGGAAAAAAAAGTTTCATTTGGCGTGGTTCACCAATTTCGTGCAGGACGAATGGAACGAGCCGTTGGCGTCGGCTGGTGGCAGCCCGTCGGCGGATTTTTTTATCGACATGGCCAAGAACCTCGAGCGGGCCTGCTTCGATTACATCATCTTCGAAGACAAGCTGATGGTGTCGGAAGCTTATGGCTCCAGCTCGCAGGCCTACCTCAAGGGCGGCATTCAAGTGCCGAAGCACGATCCAGCTCCGCTGGTTGCGGTGCTGGCCTCGCATACCCGGCATCTCGGGGTCGTCGCTACGCTCTCGACGCTGGGCTATCCACCCTATCTTCTGGCTCGCCTGTGCTCGACGATCGATCATATCGCTCGTGGCCGTTTCGGCTGGAACATCGTCACCAGCGGCGAAGATGCGGCGGCGCAGAATTTTGGATTGAACAAGCTGCCGGAGCACGACCTTCGCTACGAAATGGCCGACGAGTACATGGATCTCGTCAACCGGCTTTTCGCGTCGTGGGATCCGGACGCCGTCGTAATGGATCGTGAAACCGGAACTTTCGCGGATTACACCAAAGTCCGGCCGATCTATTTCGAAGGGAAATATTACAAGTCGCGCGGCCCTCTGAACACGGCGCCTTCGCCGCAGGGCCGGCCGACCTATGTTCAAGCCGGCGGCTCCGAGAAAGGCCGCGATTTTGCGGCGAAGCATTCCGATTCCATTATCGCCGGCGCAAACGGCATCAAGGGCAAAAAGGAATTTCGCGACGACATCCGCAGGCGTGCGGAAAAGTTTGGTCGTGATCCGGATGACATCAAGGTCTTGTATCTCTTCAAGGTGGTCCTGGGAGAAACCGAGGCCGAAGCGAAGGAGAAATACGAGCGTGGTGTCGCCCAACCGCGCTTCATCGATCGCCAACTGGCCTTGATCAGCGGCATCACCGATATCGATTTCGCGCGCTTCCCGCTCGACGAGCCGCCGCCGCCCGGGTTGACCACCAACGGAAAGTCAGCCTCGCTTGAGCGCTTTCTCCAATACGGCAGCGGCCGGACGATACGGCAACTCGCCCAGGACAAGGCGGCCGATCTGGTCGGCACGCCGGACCAGTGCGCCGAGCAGATGGGCGAGATCATGGATGCGGTCGGTGGCGACGGCTTTCTGCTCAATCATCCGTTTCACCACATCAACCGCCGCTACATTCTCGAAGTGACCGACGGTCTGGTGCCGGCCCTGCAAAAACGGGGACTGGTGCGGACCGAATATTCGAAGCCGACACTGCGGGAGACATTGCGGGAATTTTAATGGCGTTCGGAAACATGGATCTTCAACGGAGTCACAAGATGAAGTTTCTTTCAATCGCACTCGTCGGTTTCGCGATCGCGGGTGCCAGCGCCCCATTGGCTGCAGCCGCGCAGGACGTGTCGGCCTACAAGGGCAACGGCGGTGTTGTGCGCATGACCAACAACCAGGCCGGCACCAACGCCTTCGCCTATTACACGATCCAGAAATTCAAGCTCGACGAGAAATATAATTTCAAGCTTCAGGAGGTCGTGGTCAGCGGCTCGCTGGCGGCGATGACCGCGTTGCGGGCCGGTGGAACCGACATGGTTGTCGCAGATCTGATGACGATCGCGAAGCTGCGCAATGCCGGCGAGAAAATGATCGCGGTCGTCCCGATGTTTCGATGGGGCGATCAGATCATCGTTCCGTCGAACTCAACAATCAAGAATCTCGGCGATCTTCGCGGCAAGAGGGTGGGGACCGACAATCGCACCAATGCGACCTGGTTCGTCATCGTGGCCGCAGCGCTGAAGCTCCACAATCTCAACCTGGAAAAGGATGCCCAGGTGCATGCGGGAAGCGTGAGCCTGTTGCGCGGGCTCATCGAGCAAGGTCAGCTTGACGCAACTTTCATGTACAACAACATCACGCCGGCGATGACGGTCACCTCCAAGTTCCGCGTGCTGCATGAGATGCGCGAGCTGATCTCAGCGATCGGCCTCGATGGCGACGTCCCGTTCCTGTTTCACGCGGTGTCGGAAGACTATGCGGCCAAGCATCCGGCCAACGTGAAAGCGTATCTGGCGGCTTATCGAGAAGCCGTCCAGATCCTCAACAAGAACGACGACATCTGGATGGAGGTCGGCCGTCGCCAGAAAATGGACGAGGCCGCGATCCCGCCGCTGCGCGAGGAGATGCGTCGCGACCTGATGAGTAAATTCGAGCCCACGACGGAGGCTGCCGTCCGAAACATCTTCGACGTTCTCCTCGCGACCGCCGGTCCTGCCGTGCTCGGCATGAGCAAGCTTCCCGATGCGTTCATGACGAAGGATTATCAGTAACGGCAGGAGGCGCGAGTTCGCCGGTCAAGAAACGCGGTCGCCCATTTGGGCGACGAACCGTGCGGCGCACAGCCAGGTAAATATCGCTGGATCGGCATCTCCGGAATGTGTAGACGAGCGCTCCCTTCGGAGCGGTGATGTCAGCCTGCGGCCTCGATTTCGGAACGTCGAACACCACTTTCGGCCATGTCGTCAATCACGCGCCGGTTCTGGTGCCGCTGGAATCGCGTCACCTCACAATCCCGAGTGCTGTCTTTTTCAGCCGCGACGGCGGCGGCGTCCTGATTGGCCGAACGGCGGTCGACGAATACGTCGATGGAACGCCCGGCCGCCTGATGCGCAGCCTGAAGGCCGTTCTCGGCACCTCGCTGATCGACGAGATCACGCAGGTGGGGCGCGAACGAAGAACGTTCCGGGACGTCATCGCCTACTATCTCGGCGCAGTGAAACGGCGGGCCGAAGAGGTCACGGGACGGGAGTTCTGCAACGTCGTTCATGGCCGGCCGGTTCATTTCGTCGACAACGACCCTGAGGCCGATCGGAGAGCCGAACAGACACTTGAGGATATTGCTCGCAAGATCGGCTTTCAGAACGTTACCTTCCAGTTCGAGCCGATTGCGGCGGCGTTTGATTACGAACGACAGATCGTGCGGGAGGAAATTGCGCTCATCGCCGACGTCGGCGGCGGAACATCGGACTTTTCCATTGTGCGCCTCAGTCCCGAACGGCACCGGAAGGCGGACCGGCAGGACGACATTCTCGGCAACGATGGCGTGCGGATCGGGGGAACGGACTTCGACCGGAAGCTCAGTCTGGGCCTGGTGATGCCGTTGCTGGGTCACGGAAGCGCAATGCAGCGCGCCCGGCTGGACGCGCCGACGACCTACTTTCACGACCTTGCCACGTGGTCGAACATCAACCGGATGTACGAACGCGGCGTCGCATCGGATATTCGCAAAGTTCGGAGGGAGGCCAGGGAGCCGAAGCTGTTCGACAGGCTCTTGCGGGTGCTGGAGGAGCAACGCGGGCATACGCTGGCAATGGATGTCGAACAGTCCAAGATCGCATTGTCCGATACGGCAAAGGCCGGTTTTTCGCTTGAATGGCTCGAGCCGGGACTGAAAGTGGCCATGAGCCGCACAGACCTTGTGCGCCAGACAGCCGAGCTTGCGGAAACGATTGGCGCGCGGATCGAGACTTGCCTGAAGCACGCCCGCGTCGCTGCCGGGGACATCGATACGGTGTTCCTGACGGGCGGTTCCGTGCAGCTCGCCCACGTGCGCCGCCGTATTGCCGGTTGTGTTCCGGCTGCGCGGATTGTCGACGGCGACACCTTCGGAGCGGTCGGCAAGGGACTGGCGATCGAAGCCCACCGCCGGTTCGGCGCGATGTGAAATCGTCGCGCCAGGCTGTCCGCATGCCTCGATGATCAGGGCCCCAGGCGGGGAAGCAATTCAGGAACCGTGCGTGCGCCCGCCACCGCCGGCTCACTTCTCCAAACCGCGCAGACGCGGCATGACCGCCGTCGAAAACAGCTCGACGGAACGCAGCATCTCATCGAGCGTCAGGTCGCCGAAGCAGAGCTGCCCGACGACATAATTGACGCCGCTGGCCTCGATCTGCTCGGCCAGGAACTTGCGCACGGTTTCGGGCGAGCCCGCAATCGCCTGCCCCTGCTTGATCAGCGTGTCGAAGCTGTCCACCCGCAACGGCGACTGCGGCAGGGTGCCGTTCATTTCGGACAGATAGGTGAAGCTCGCGCGCCAGCGCAAATAGGCGCGGCGCGCCACCGCCATCGCCTGCTCGTCGCTGTCCGCAACCACGATGAAGCGCACCATCCCCATCTTGGGAGGCGAGGCGGATGCTTGCGTCTCGCGCCACACCTGCCGGTAGCGCTCGACCATGGCACGGGTCGGCCCCGGCATATCGTTGGTGACCATGTGGAGGCCCTTGCGGGCGGCGCGCTCTGCGCTGTCCGGCGAGTGCGCGCCGTACCAGAGCGGCGGATGCGGCTGCTGGAGCGACGTCATCTCCATCGGCACATCCTTGAACTGGTCGTACTTGCCGTTCCAGTCCAGCCTCTTGACGGTGAAGGCTTTGAGGATGAGTTCCAGGCGCTCGGCATAGATCTGCTGCCGCTCCTCCGCGTTCTGCCCATAGTAGGAGATTTCGAACGGCACCGAGCCGCGCCCGAAGCCGATCTCGAGACGGCCGCCGCTCATGTGGTCGAGCATGCAGATTTCCTCCAGCACCCGCAGCGGGTGATGGACCGGCAGCGCATAGACGAATGTGCCGAAGCGCAGCCGCGTCGTCCGCTGGGCGATGGCCGACAGGAACACGCTCGGCGACGGCGCCATGCCGAGCGGGGTGAAGTGGTGCTCCGCGACGTGATACGCGTAGAAGCCGGAGCGGTCGAACGCCTCGATGACCTTCAGCCTCTGCTCATAGTAGTCGCGCAGCGGCAGGTCGTTGCGGTCGAGGTGATCGAAAACACCGAATTCCAGGCTCATGCCGACGTCGCTCGCTCGAAGTGTGCCCGAGGGCCTTTGTGCGACGACTTTGCATCAGGCGGCGCGCTGCCGGTCAATACCGCATGACGAAGCCCGGTCTGCAACCGGCAACGAGCGGCCCGGCGAAAACGCCGGGGACCCATAACCGGACCCACCTGCCATGCCGGCGGCAGCCGGCCTCGTGCCGGAGGTGCCGCTTGCTGACGTTGATCTCGATGTGTTCTAGCAGTTTGTTGAAAAACCCTCCGCGGTCATTCCGGGACGCCGCGAAGCGGCGGACCCGGAATCCAGAAAAGCAGGAAATCCCGATGTTCTGGATTCCGGGTTCGCGCCCTTCGGCGCGCCCCGGAATGACGGCCCGGAGTTTTTCAGCAGCCTGCTAAACCGGACTGATGTTGCGGGGACGCCGGCGGGCAGAGTGATCCGCCCGCCGGCTGTTGGCACTCCACATCACGCAACTACCACCGAAGCACGTCGAGCTGGATGAAATTCACCACCCGGTCGAACCGGTTTCTCGGCAGGTAGCGCGGACCGTCGTCCGGACGCGCCATGCAGGTCGGGTTGACCTTGATGCCGTAATGCAGGCCCGTGCCGGAGACGAAGCGGCCCTGGTTGAAGTCGACCGTGGCGTTGACCTTGGCCTCCAGCGCGGCCTTCACGGACGTGGCGTTCTCGGCCGTGACCTTGGCCGCTTCGATCGACTTCGACGCAAGCTCATACTCGACCGAAGCCGCCAGCACCGACTGGCCCTGGCACACGAATTCGCGCGCCGCGAGCAGCCGGTCGATCACGCGGCGGCAGCCCTCGCGCTCGGTCGTCATCTTGATGGCGATCTCGTCGTTGCGGTCGAGCGGGATCTCCTTCGTCGTCGGAGCATAGGACAGCGTGGTTGATCCCGAAAGAACCCGTCCGCATTTCCATTCCTGCAAGCTTCGTGTTGCAGATCACATCCGTGATACAGGCGGCGATGTCGGTCGGCCATCGCGTTCGGTGGTTTCCCGCGGCCCTGGTTCTGTGGCAGCATCGACCCGACAACAAAAACAAGCCTGCCCGGCGGGAGGAGTTTGCGGTGAACCACACACGACGACAGTTTTTCCGGCTGGCAGCCGGCGGCGCGGGCCTCGCGGCGATGCCCCGGCCGACATGGGCGCAGGCGCAAGGCTACCCCTCGCGCCCGGTGCGCTGGGTGCTCGGATACACAACGGGCGGCACGACCGACATCATCTCCCGCATCGTCACCCAGCCGCTGACGGAACGGCTTGGACAGTCCTTCATCATCGAGCCGCGCCCCGGGGCCGGCACCAATCTCGCGACCGAGTTCGTGGTGCGGGCCGCGCCGGACGGCTACACGCTGCTGTTTGTCGGCGCGCCGAACGCGATCAATGCAACGCTCTATCCGAAACTGAACTTCGAGTTCATGCGCGACATCGCGCCGGTGGCCGGCATCGCCAGCGTCCCCATGGTGCTGATCGTGCATCCGTCGGTGCCGGCTGCGACGATCCCCGAGTTCATCGCCTATGCCAAGGCCAATCCGCAGAAGGTCAACATGGCCTCCTCGGGCGTCGGCACGACGCCGCATCTGGCCGGCGAGCTGTTCAAGATGATGGCCGGCCTCGAGTTCCAGCACGTGCCCTATCGCGGTGCAGCTCCCGCGATGACCGATCTGCTCGCCGGTCAGGTTCAGTTCTACTTCTCGACCACGCCGTCCTGCATCGAGCACATCCGGGCCGGCCGCGTGCGCGGTCTTGCCGCGACCACCGCCACCCGGCTGGAAGCGCTTCCCGACCTGCCGGCCATCGCCGAATTCATCAAGGGCTATGAGGCCACCGCCTGGTACGGTCTGGGAGCGCCGCGCGAGACGCCGCGGCCGATCGTCGAAAAGCTCAACCGCGAGATCAACGCGGTGCTGGCCGAACCGCGGATGAAGGCGCGGTTTGACGAGCTCGGTTGCGTGCTGATTACCGGTTCGCCCGACGAATTCGGCAAGCTGATCGCCGAGGAAACCGAAAAGTGGGGCAAGGTCGTCAGGTTTTCCGGCGCCCGGGCCGATTGACCGCAGCGGCGGCAACAAGTTCGCCGCACGTTGACGTTTGACTTGGTCGTGGCTGACTATGCTGCCCGGATCGGAAGTGGAAGGCGCAACCTGAGATGCCCATCGACAAGCGTGCCGCGAGCGCTGCAGACGCGCTTGCCGATGTCGCCGACGGCGCCACGGTCTTCATCTCGGGCTTCGGCGGCGCCGGCTTTCCCAATGTGCTGATCCGCGCGCTCCGCGATCGCGGGCCGAAGAACCTGACGCTGGTCGTCAACTCCGCGACGCACCGTTACTCGTGCACGCATGAGCTGATCGAGGCCGGTCTGGTTCGCAAGGTCGTCTGCACCGCCGCTCGCGGCCACAGCAAGGGGCCGTCCGCGTTCGAGAAGCTGTGGATGGAAGGCAGGATCGAGCTCGAATGCGTGCCGCAAGGCACCTTTTCGGAACGCATCCGCGCCGGCGGCGCCGGCATCCCGGCCTTCTACACGCCGGTCGGCTTCGGCACCGAGCTCGCCGAGGGAAAGGAAGTGCGCAACTTCCAGGGCCGGGACTACGTGCTGGAGCAGGCCATGAAGGGCGACGTGGCGCTGGTCCGCGCCGACACCGCCGACCGCTACGGCAACCTGTCGTTTCGCTATGCGCAGATGAACTTCGGCCCGGTGATGGCGACCGCCGCGAACCTCACGGTTGCGGAGGTGCGTGCGGTGCTCGACGAGCCGATGCCGCACGAGCGGGTGCAATTGCCGGGCGTCTATGTGGACCGCGTCGTCACGGTGGCGTCATGAGCCAAGAATCCATGAGCAACCAGCCGCTCAACCGCCTGCAGATCGCCTGGCGCGTCGCTCAGGACATACGCACCGGGATGCTGGTCAATCTGGGGATCGGCATGCCGGTTGCGGTCGCGGACTATCTGCGTCCGGAGGTCGACGTTTTCATTCACTCGGAGAACGGCGTGGTGGGCGTTGGACCCGCTGCTCCGGCAGACAAGGTCGACACCGATCTGGTCGACGCCGGCAGCCGGCGCGTTACGCTGCGCACCGGCGCATCCATCGTCGACTCCTCATGGTCGTTTGCCATGATCCGCGGCGGCCACATCGACGTGGCGGTGCTTGGCGCCTTCGAGGTCGCGGCCAACGGCGATCTCGCCAACTGGGACATGCGGCTTCCCAACAAGGGCCCGCTGGTGGGCGGCGCCATGGACCTCGCGGCCTGCGCGCGCTCGGTCTGGGTGATCATGGAGCATGTGACGCGCAAGGGCTCGCCGCGGCTGCTCGAAAAATGTGTGCTGCCGCTCACCGCGGTGCGCTGCGTCACGCGCGTCTACACCGATCTGGCCGTTGTCGACGTTACGCCCGCCGGCATGGTGGTGCGCGAAAAGCTCGGCGATCTCAGCGAAGCGGAGCTGCGCGCGCGCACCGGCGCGCCGCTCGCCTTCGCGCAGGACTGCAAGCCGCTGGTCGCGCCGGCGATCGCGCTGCCGGACTGAGCGCGCCATGAATTTCATCGAGGTCAACGGCGCTGCGCTCCGTTACGACTTGTCGGGGAACGGCGGGTCGACGCTGGTCCTGATCCATGAAATGGGCGGGACGCTCGAGAGCTGGGACCTGGTCCGGTTCCGGCTCGCCGGCAAGCGGAAAGTATTGCGCTATGACACGCGCGGTGCCGGGCTGTCGCAGAAGGTCAGCGGCGCGCTCAGCATCGACACCATGACGGACGACCTCGTGTCCCTGATGGACGCGCTCGGCATCACCGGCCGGGTCGCGCTCGCCGGTGTCGCGGTCGGCGGCGCGATCGCGATGCACACGGCGTTCCGCCATCCGCAACGGGTCGCTGCGGTCGCCGTCACCAGCCCGGCCGTCAGTGTCTCGCCGGACCGCCGTCTCGGCCTGCTGGCGCGTATCGAGAAGATGGAGAAGCTCGGCCTCACCGCCGTCATCGATACGCTCGACAATGGCTATCCGGCGGAGCTGCGCGGTGACGCGCAGCGCTTCGCGGAGTTTCGCGCCCGCTGGCTCGGTGGCGATCCGATCAGCTACGGCGCCATCTACCGGATGCTGATCCACACTGACCTGCAGCCGGAGTTGGCCTATGTCCAATGCCCGGTCCTGGTGATGGCCGGCGCGCTCGATCGCTCGCGGCCGGCGCATCTGGTCGAGCCGGTTGCGCGCGCGATCCCCGGTGCGCGCTACGCTCTGCTCGAGACGGGACACTACGCGCCGGTGCAGACGCCCGAGCTCTACGCCCGCACGGTCGGCGATTTCCTCGAGTCGGTTGGGCTGTAGACGCCTTTTGAGTCAGAGCAGTTGCAACAAAAGCGGTGCGCTCCCTCCCCCTGAAAGGGGGAGGGTCGGGGTGGGGGTCAGCCGCAGGTGCGGACGGACGCGTTCGTGCACGGTTCGACCGCTCGCGCGTTCACAAGCGGATGGCGCGCTATGGATTGCCAGCGGAGATAGCTGCGCGAAGTGACCCCCACCCCAACCCTCCCCCTTTCAGGCAGGGCTGTCCGGGGAAAAATTTCGCGAGTCTTTGCAAATGCATAGCCATAGCCAAGTTCGGCGGAATTGCTGCGATGCAGGACTCAGGAACACAAACTTGAGTCATATGAATCACTTGAGTCCGTTCCCCGGACAGCCCTGCCTTTCAGGGGGAGGGGGCGCACCTCCTGGGCTGCGCCAGATCTGATTTTCCTCAGACCGTCGCCGGCGTGCCGAGAATGACCGTCGCCTGCGACGACAGCACGCCGCCGTTGCCATGCGCCAGCGCGACCTCGCAGTCCTTGACCTGGCGCGCGCCGCATTCGCCGCGCAACTGGCGCACCGCCTCGATCAGCAGGAACAGCCCGTACATGCCGGGATGGCAGTACGACAGCCCGCCGCCGTTGGTGTTCACCGCAAGGCTGCCTTTCGGCGCAATGCGCCCGCCGCTGACGAAGGCGCCGCCTTCGCCCTTCTTGCAGAAGCCGAGGTCTTCCAGGAACAGGATGGTGTTGATGGTGAACGCGTCATAGAGCTCGACCGCGTCGACATCCGCCGCGCCGAGACCTGCCATCTTGTACGCGGCTCTTCCCGAATTCAGCGCGCCGGTCACCGTCAGGTCCGGCATGCTGGTGATGTTCGCATGCGTGGTCGACTGGCCGCAGCCCAGCACGTAGGCGGGCGCCTTCTTCAGCGACTTGGCGCGCTCCGCCGAGGTGACGACGATCGCGCCGCCGCCATCGGTGACCAGGCAGCAGTCGCGCACCGTGAGCGGATAGCTCACCATGCGGGCTTTCAGCACATCCTCGACGGTCAGCGGCTTCTTCTCCCACGCCGCAGGATTGAGCTGCGCCCATTCGCGCGCCGCGACCGCGACCGCCGCCAGTTGCTCGCGCGTCGTGCCGAACTCGTGCATGTGCCGCGACGCCGCGAGCGCGTAGGCGCTCGACGGCAGGAACGGCCGGAACGGCGTTTCGTACGGATTGACCTCGCGCACCGAGGCCTGCTTGCGGCCGACGCTGCGCTGCGTGCTGCCATAGGCGATCACCGCGACGTTGCAGAGACCGAGCGCGATCGCGCCCATCGCATGCGCCACGTGATACTCGAACGACGAGCCGCCGACGATGGTCGATCCCATAAAAGGCGGGTCGATCTTCAGGTACTCGGCGAGCCCCAGCACCGACATCCGGCTCTGCGTGGTGGCGCAGAACAGCCCGTCGACGTCCTTCAGCGTGAGCCCGCAATCGTCCAGCGCGCGCCGCACGCCCTGGCCCATCAGGTCGAACACCGACATGTCCTCGGCGACCTGGCCGAGATCGGACTCCGCCACGCCGACGATGGCGGCGCTGCCGCGCTTGAGCCCGTCCATCACGCGCCCTCCGCAGGCGTGAACACCGGGTAGGGCGCCTCGTCGCCCTCGGCCTTGTGCACGCGGAAGCGCACGCGCTGCCCGATCCGCACCTGCTCGGGCGCGATGTCTTCGACCCGGCTCATCAGGCGGAAGCCCTCGTCGCAATCGACCAGCGCCACGTTGAACGGCTTGCCCTCCGCCGGGTGCACCACGGTGGTCGCGTGCACGGTGCCGAGCCCCTTGCTGACGCGCCATTCCAGCGTCTCGCTGCCGGTGAACGGGCACAGCACGCGCGGATAGAACACCGGGCGGCCGGCTTCCGGGCTGAACTGGTAGGCGAGTTCGCCGCGGTTGAGATGATCGATGTAGGTCTTGAGCGGCGAGTCCTGAGGGCTTGGCATGCGCGTGGATCATCCTGCAATGCGCAAAGGCGCGGGTTGAATTTGTATCGCTGTTGCGCCGGGGCAATCAACTGTGGTTCGCTCGCGCGGCGTATCAGCAAGTGCGGTTCGGGTGCCGGAGGTGAAAAGATGAGCGAAGTCCCGCAGCAGCAGATCCCGGGCGTCTATCACCGCCGCATCGGCGACATCACGGTCACCGCCATCAGCGACGGCTTTCTCGACGGCTCGATGCAGGTTCTGCGCAACATCACCGTCGAGGAGGCGACCGGCATCCTGAGCGCGTCGTTCCGTCCGGCGCGCCGCACCTCGGTCAATGCGTTCCTGATCCATTCGGCAGGACGGCTGGCGCTGGTCGACACCGGTTCGGGCACGTATCTGTTGCCCACCGCCGGCAAGGTGCTGGCCAACATCAAGGCGGCCGGCATCGATCCGGCGCGGATCGACACGGTGATCCTGACGCACATGCATCCGGATCATTCGGCGGGGCTTGCCGACCGCACCACATGGAAGCCGTTCTATCCGAACGCGGAGCTGGTGATGCACGAGCGCGAGCCCGCGCACTGGTTCGACGACGCCAACATGGCGAAGGGCACCGACCGCGAGAAGCGCGACTTCTTCCAGGCCGGGCGCGAGCAGGTCACGCCCTACAAGGATCGCTGGAAGCTGTTCAAAAGCGGCGAGGAGGTTTTCCCGGGCGTGACCGCCATCCACCGGCCCGGCCACACGCCGGGCCACACCACCTACATGGTCAGCTCCGGCAAGGAGCAGCTCCTGATCTGGGCGGACACCGTCCACGTCCCCGAGGTGCAGACCGCGCGGCCGGAGGTCTGCATGGACTTCGACACCGACAAGACGCTTGCGGAGGACTCTCGCCGCAAGGTGTTCGACATGGTGGCGACCGACCGGCTGCTGGTCACCGGCATGCACCTGCATTTCCCGGGCTTCGCCCATCTGGTGCGCGACGGCGCGGGCTACCGGCTGATCCCCGAAGCGTGGCAGCACGGGCTGTAGCGCGCGTTGGCGCACCGCCGGCGTTGCGGCATGTGCGACAGCTCCAGGCGCACTTACTTCAGCTTGATCCCCGCCTCCTTGATGACCTTACCCCAGCGGTCGATCTCGCTTGTGACGTAAGCCCGGAACTCGGCCGACGTATTGCCCACCGGAATGACGCTCTGCGCCGCGAGCTTGTCCTTCACCTCGGCGGAACGCAGTGCCTCGGCCGCAACCGTCTGCAGCTTCGCCAGCACCGGCTGCGGCGTCGCGGCCGGCGCGACCAGGCCGTACCAGTTGTCGGCCTCGACCTGCGGCATGCCGAGCTCGGCCATCGTCGCCACCTCAGGCAGGTTGGCAATGCGCGTGCGGCTGCCGATGCCGAGTGCCCGAAGCTTGCCGGCCTGGATGTTGCCCAGCAGCACCGGCACGTCGGCGAACATCATCTGCACGTGGCCGCCGAGCAGGTCGTTCACCGCAGGCGCCGCGCCGGTGTAGGGCGTGTGGACCAGCTGGATCCCCGCCGTGAGCCTGAACAGCTCGGTCGCCATGTGCGGCATGCCGCCATGGCCGGTCGATGCATAGACCAGCTTGCCGGGCTCGGCCTTCGCCAGCGCCACGAGCTCGGCCAGCGTCTTGGCCGGCACCTTCTCGTTGACCACCAGGATTTCCGGCACCGAAACGATCTGGGTGATCAGCGCCAGGTCCTTGAGCGGATGAAACGGCATGTCGTCGCGCAGGTTCACGTTCATCGCCAGCTGGCTCGATGGCGCGATGGCGATGGTGTAGCCGTCGGGTGCCGACTTCGCGACCGAGTTGATGCCGATCATGCCGCCCGCGCCGGCGCGGGTCTCGACCACGATCGACTGGCCGAGAATGCTCGACATCTTTTCGGTTACGATGCGGCTGATGGTGTCGGCCGGGCCGCCGGCCGGGAACGGCACGATGAACTTGATCGGCCGGTTCGGAAATTCCTGGGCGGCCAGCACGCCGGGCCACACCAGGAGACCGATCAGGCACAAGACGCGGACGAGTAGCGACATCTGAACATCCTCCCGGGGTTCGGGCAACGGCCGTGTTTCCGGCCTTCGCCCTTTGAGCGTTTCTGCTGCAGCGGCTCGGCGAAATCTTAGTTCAGGGCAGGCTCCCGATCCATTGCCTGAGCGCCTCGACGACGGCCTTGGGCTGCTCGGGGATCAGCGCGTGGCTCGCATTCGGAATCACCATCACGGTGACCCGCGATCCGAACTCGTCCTTCATCTCGTTGCGCTTGGACTCCGGCTTGAACGGATCGTTCGCGGCCTGCAGGTCGAGCAGCGGCGCGGTGCCCCCGGACCACCACTCGCTCTGCTTGACGGCTGCTGCCGCGGCGCGCTGGCTGTCGCGGATTTCAGGATGCCAGCCCTTGAGCCAGACGGCCGGATCGTTGCCCGGCGCGAAGAACCCGAAGCGCAAGGCCGCGAGGCGTTGTTCGTCCGACAGCGAAGGGTTGCCGGCCGCGGTCACCGCGGCCGAAAGCTCTGCCGGATATTGCTTTGAAGCGGCCGCGACGATCGCCACGCCTCGCACCAGGCCGGGATGGTCGGCCGCGGTCATCCGCGCCACCCAGTTGCCATAGGCATGGCCGGCGACGACGGCTTTGCCGTCGCCGAATTTCCTGATCACCTCGGCGATATCGCGTGCCAGATCGTGCAGCGAGATCCCGGTCATGGGCCCGGTGCTGCGGCCGATGCCGCGCGGCTTCGGCCGCAACACGCGGAAGCCTGCCGCCGCCAGTCCTTCCGCGACCTCGTCGTAGTCGTCGGAGTCGCGCGCGAGCGAAGGGAGCACGACGATCGCCGGCCCGTTGCCGTCGATCACCACCTCGACCTGGACGTCGCCGTAGCGGACCAGTTCGGTGCGGCGATCCGCGGCGGCGGCCGCAGCCGCCACGCCGTCGAGCACGAATCCGGCCGCCAGCAGCAAGGTTCCGGTCTCGGCGATCGTCATGGCTGTTGGCTCCCCGGCCGCTCTTATTGACCTATAGGTCAGCTTTATGACATATCGCAACTGTCAGGGCAAAACCGGATGAAGGCCGCGCCTCAAAAGAGACCCGCCGTCGATCTCGATCGCAGCGTCGTCGCGCGCTACATCCAGCTCGCGAGCCTGTTCCGCCGCCGCATCGAGGCGGGCGACTGGCCGGTCGGCGAGCAGACGCCGACGGTCGACGACCTCGCGGCCGAATGCGGCGTGGCCCGCGCCACCATCCGCAAGGCGCTCGACATGCTCGAAGCCGAAGCGCTGATCGACCGCTACCGCGCCAAGGGAACGTTCGTTCGCCAGCGTCCGCGCCAGCAGCTCTGGTGCGAGGTCGCGACCGACTGGTCGGGTCTGCTGGCAAGCCGCGACGACGCGGTGATCGAGGTGCTGTCCGATAAGCGCGGCACCCAGCCGCCGGATCTTCCGCATCCGATCGGCACGCTGGCCCCGTCCTATCGCCGGCTCACCCGGCTGCACACCCGGCACGGCGAGCCGTTCCTGTTCGCCCGATTGCATATCGACGAGCGGCTGAGCGCCCGCATCGCCAGGCGCGACCTGAATTCCAAGACCGCGCTGCGGCTGATCGCGGATATTCCCGGCCTGAAGATCAAGGATGCGCGGCAGACGCTGATCATCGGCACGGCCGACGTCGAGACCTCGGCCCGGCTCGACGTGCCGTTGAATGCGCCGGTCGCCATCGTCCGGCGGTCTGTCGTCGACCGCTCGGGCTGTCTCGTCTTCATCGGCGAGGGGCTCTATCGCGGCGACATGGTCCGCATCGACATGAAGCTGAGATAGGAGGCTTCCATGGCCGGTCCGCTGTCGCATATCCGCGTGCTCGATCTCAGCCGCATCATGGCGGGACCGTGGGCCGGCCAGGTGCTGGCCGATCTCGGCGCCGACGTCATCAAGGTCGAGCGGCCCGGCGCGGGCGACGACACCCGCGCCTGGGGGCCGCCGTTTCTGAAAGACCAGGACGGCAAGCCGACCGGCGAGGCCGGCTACTATCTTTCGGTCAACCGCGGCAAGCGCTCGATCGCGCTCGAGCTCGACAAGCCGCAGGGCCAGGAGATCGTGCGCGCGATTGCGGCGCGCTCCGACATCGTTCTGGAAAACTTCAAGGCCGGCACGCTGAAGCGCTACGGCCTCGACTACGAGGCGCTGAAGGCGGTCAAGCCGGACATCATCTATTGCTCGATCACCGGCTTCGGCCAGACCGGACCGAAGCGGGACGCGGCCGCCTACGATTTCATGATCCAGGCGATGGGCGGCCTGATGAGCGTCACCGGCGAGCGCGACGGCATGCCCGGCGCGGGGCCGCAGAAGGTCGGCGTGCCCATCGTCGACCTGATGACCGGCATGTATGCCGCGGTCGGCGTGCTGGCGGCGCTGGCGCGGCGCAACGAGACCGGGCAGGGCGACTACATCGACCTCGCCATGCTCGACGTGCAGGCGGCGTTTCTCGCCAACCAGGCGATGAACTGGCTTGTCTCCGGCAACACGCCGAAGCGTGGCGGCAACCGCCATCCCAACATCCAGCCGCAGGATGTGTTTCCCTGCGCCGACGGCTTTGTCGCGCTCGCGGTCGGCAACGACGGGCAGTTCGCAAAGCTCGCCGACATCCTCGGCCACCCCGAATGGGCGTGCGACGAGCGCTTCGCCAAAAATCCTTCGCGCGTGCGCAACCATCCGCAGCTCGATCCGCTGCTGCGCGACGCATTTGCTAAGCGCACCCGCGCCGGGCTGGTGGCCGCGCTGGATGCCGCGGGCGTGCCGTGCTCGCCCATCAATACGGTGCCGGAGGTGTTTGCCGAGCCGCAGGTGCAGCACCGCCGTATGCTGCGCGAGCTTCCGCACCCGACCGCCGGCCGCGTGCCGCAGGTGGTCAGCCCGCTGAATTTCGCCAACGCGCCGCTCGCCTTCGACCGTTCGCCGCCGCTGCTGGGCGAGCAAACGAGCGAAATCCTTCGCGAGCTCGGGCTGGCGTCGCAAGCCTGACAGCTGGAGAACCGGATGCCCCGCCTGCGCCTTCCATCCGTCGCGGAGATGACCCCCGAGCAGCGCGAGGTCCACGACGAGGTTGTGTCCGGCGTGCGCGGCCAGCTCATTGGCCCGCTGCGGGCTGTGATCCACAGCCCGGATCTGGCGCGGCGCTGGTCGCGGCTCGGCGAATACCTGCGGTTCTCGACCTTGCCTGCCGAAAAAGCTGAACGAGCTTGCGATCATCGTCACCGGCCGGCGCTGGAACAGCCAGCTCGAGTTTCACATCCATTCCGAGGCCGCCAAGGCCGCGGGCCTCGATCCCGCCTGCATCGAAGCGATCCGGCGCGCCGAGCCTCCGGCCTTTGCCGACGCAGCCGAGGCCGAGGTCTACGAGTTCGCGCGCACGCTGCAGCAGACCGGCAATGTCGACGCCTCGCTGCACGCCGCGGTGACCAGGCGCTGGGGCGAGCGCGGCGTGGTCGAGCTGACCGGCGTGATCGGCTATTACACCATGGTGTCGATGACGCTGAACGCCCACGAGATCCCGCTGCCCGACGGCGCCAGCCCCCCGCTTGCGCCGCCGCCGGGCGGCGGGCTGACGACCTTGCCGGCCTGCCGGATAAACAAACCCGCATGAGCCCAACACGAGGACGCTGCCATGGCCGACAGCAATCGTAGGGTGGGCAAAGCCGCGAAAGCGGCGTGCCCACGTCTTTGCTCCGCGCAAGAATGCGTGGGCCCGGCGCTAACGCGCCTTGGCCCACCCTACGCACTGAACAAAGCCGCCTGAGCTAACGTAAGGACAACGCCATGGCCGACAGCTACGAGTGCTTCAAGGTTGAGGTTGCCGACCATGTGGCAACCGTCACGCTCGCCCGCCCGCCGGTGAACGCGCAGAACCGCCGGCTGCGCGAGGAGATCGTCACCATCTTCGACACGCTGAGCGACCGCACCGACGTCCGCGCCGTGGTGCTGACCGGCGAGGGCAAGACCTTCTCGGCCGGCGCCGACCTCAAGGAGCGCCCGGCGCTCGGCGACGCCGGCGCCTATCCGCGGCACAGCCGCACCGTCCGCGAAAGCTTCAACGCCGTGATGGAATGCGAGAAGCCGGTGATTGCCGCGATCAACGGCGCCGCCATCGGCGCGGGCTGCGTGCTGGCGCTGTGCTGCGATATCCTGATCGTGAGCGAGAACGCCTATTTCGCGATGACCGAGGTCGACGTCGGCCTCGCCGGCGGCGTGGCGCACGTGCGACGGTTCTTCCGCGAGTTCGACGCAAGGCTCCTGATCTACACCGCGCGCCGCATGACCGGCCCCGAGCTCTACCGGATGGGCGTGGTCTCCGCCTGCGTGCCACCCGATGCGCTGCTGGACACCGCCCGCGGCATCGCCCGCGAGATCGCCGCCAAGAGCCCGCTCGCGGTCCGCGCCGCCAAGCGGTCGTTCAACATCACCGAAAACCTGGCCCTGCGCGACGGCTACCGCTTCGAGCAGTCGCAGACCGTGGAACTGGCCGGGAGCGAGGAAACCAGGGAGGCGCAGCGCGCCTTTGCGGAAAAGCGCAAACCCGTTTTCAAAAGCTGAAGCATGTCCCGCCGATGTAGCATCAACGCGAACCACAGGCGCGCTCTCTCTTCACCCTCCCCTGGAGGGGGAGGGTCGACGCCTCGCGCAAGCGAGGCGGCGGGGTGGGGTGATCTTTGTTGCACGAAGGTTCACCCCACCCCGCTCGCTTCGCTCGCGACCCTCCCCCTCCAGGGGAGGGTGGGTACCGAGTTTGTCGCGGGAGTTGAACGCCGTTTCACTGGAACATGCTCTAGAATAGTCGCCGCATCACCCGCCGATCACCCAGCCACCGGAATTAAGCTCATGTACTACGATCCCCGCCGCAACACCCACGGCCTCTCGCACAACCCGATGACGGCGCTGGTCGTGCCGCGCCCGATCGGCTGGATCTCGACGGTCAGCCGCTCGGGCGTCGTGAACCTCGCCCCCTACAGCTTCTTCAACGTGGTGTCCGGCGCTCCCCCCTTCATCATGTTCGCCAGCAAGCCGCGCAAGGACTCCCAGCGCAACGCCGAGGAAACCGGCGAGTTCGTCTACAACATGGCGACCTACGATCTGCGCGAGGCGGTGAACGCGTCGTCGGCGGAATACGGGCCGGCGATCAGCGAGCCGGACCGCATCGGGCTCGAGATGGCGCCGTGCCGCGAGGTGAAGCCGCCGCGCGTCGCGCGCTCCCCGGTGGCGCTGGAATGCAAGTACTACAAGACTGTCGAGCTCGTGAGCTCGGACGGCACCCGCAACACCTCGTCCGTGATCCTCGGCGAGGTGGTCGGCATCCACATCGACGACTCGGTGATCGTCAACGGCCACATCGACGTGACGCGCATGCAGCCGCTGGCGCGGCTGGGCTACATGGACTACTGCGCGGTGAACGAGCTGTTCGCCATCCAGCGGCCCGCGGTGCCCGACCCCGAGGCGTCGGCGGAAGACGCCGTGCCGGCCAAGGTCGGTTAGCGAGCCCAGGGGGTCCCATGAAGCTGCACTGGTCGCCGCGCTCGCCGTTCGTGCGCAAGGTCATGATCGTCGCCCACGAGGTCGGCGTCGCCGGCCGCATCGAGTGCGTCCGCACCGTCGCCGCGATGATGAAGCCGCAACCGGACCTGATGGTCGACAACCCGCTGTCCAAGCTGCCGACCCTGGTGCTCGACGACGGCACGGTGCTCTTCGATTCCCCGGTGATCTGCGAATACCTCGACCATCTGCACGACGGTCCGAAGCTGTTCCCGGCGCCGTTTCCCGAACGCATGACCGCGCTGCGCCGCCAGGCGCTGGGCGACGGGCTGCTCGATGCGCTGCTGCTGTGGCGCGGCGAGCTTTCGCGGCCGGCGGAGCAGCGGTCGGAGCCTTACCTCAAGAGCTTTTCGGTTCGCAACGAGGCGACGCTCGCTTCGCTGGAACGCGAAACGCCGGCGCTGGAAAAAAGCACATGGTCGATCGGCCATATCGCGATCGGCTGCGCGGTCGCCTATCTCGACTTCCGGTTTGCCGACCGGGAGTGGCGCAAGGACTTCCCGCGGCTCGCCGCCTGGCACGCGACGTTTGCCGCGCGCGCCTCCGTCCTTGCGACCGAACCGGTCGATGATTCCTAGTCTTACTGCGTCAGAAGAGCCGAAGCGTTGTTATTGTGCCCTCTCCTTTTGGGAGAGGGCTACACGGACTGCTCAACGGAAAAAATCGGGTGAGGGGTTACGGTCTATCGAGAGACCTTAACCCCTCGCCCACTCGAATTTGCTGCACCGTTCGTGCTGCCCTCTCCCTCAAGGAGAGGGCGCAGTAACGAACGGCGGCGTTTTTTTGGCGCAGTAGAGCCAGGGCACGGTCGGCAGGAGGGAAGCAAAGGTGCGGCGACGTGACCGGCGGCGGCACCTATAAACAGTCCGGACAACCGCTACGATATGCCTCCGGTCCCGGGTCGAGCCGGGGCACCCCAGTCAAGCCTGCATGCCGAACCAGGGGGCTACCGATGAATCCATTCACCGGAATTCGGATACCGGCGCTTTTGCTGCTGTGCGCGGCTTGGGCCGGCGCGAGCGGCGCGCTCGCACAATCATATCCATCGCGGCCGATCCACCTCGTCACCGGTAATCCGCCCGGCGGCGCCACGGATTTCATCGCCCGCATCATCGGGCCGCCGCTCGGCGCGCGGCTGGGCCAGAACATCGTGATCGACAACCGGCCCGGCGCCAACGGTACCATCTCGGCCGAGGTCGTCGCCAAGGCCGCGCCCGACGGCTACACGCTGCTCTATGCCAACGACAGCCTGCTGGTGGTCAATCCGCACACCTACTCGAAGATGAGCGTGAACCCGATCCGCGATCTCGAGCCGCTGGTCACCACCATCAGCAACCAGCTGGTGCTTGCGATCAACCCGAAGACCGTTCCGGTCAACGACTTTCCGTCTTTCGTGGAGTTTGCCCGCAAGCCGCCTGCGCCGCTGTTCTACGCCTCCATCGGCAACGGCAGCCATCACCATCTCGCCATGGAGCTGCTGAAGCAGCGCGCCGGTCTCGGCGATCTCACGCACGTGCCCTACAAAGGCGGTGGACCGGCGTCGATCGCCGTCATCGCCGGCGAGAATGCCGCCATGTTCGGTGGCACCTCGGTGGTCACCCACATCAAGTCGGGCAAGCTGAAGGGGATTGCGGTCAGCGGCAGCAGGGGCTGGCCGACCATGCCCGAACTGCCGGGCATCGGCGAATTCTATCCCGGCTACAAAGCCTCGCTGTGGCACGGCATGTTCCTGCCGCGCGGGACCCCTCCGGCCGTGATCGCCAGGCTGCGCGCCGAGATGAACGCGGTGCTGGCCCTGCCGGAGGTCAGGGACAAGCTGGTGTCCGGCGGCGCCGGCGAGCCGTACATCACGACACCGGACGAATTTGCCGCCGTGCTGCGCGCCGACTACGAGCGCTACGGCAATCTGATCAAGTCCATCGGCTTCAAGGCGGATTGAGCAACACCTGTCATCCCTGCGCGCCAAGCATCGCCGCCGCTCGGGACGACCGCTTTCTCGCGCGCATCAACGGCTGACGCGCGCTCTCAGCCGGGCAAGCGCGACCGAAACCAAAGGCGCGGCGACGAAGCGCAGGCGAGCTATTGAGTGTGCGCGGTCATCGGAATGGCGTAATGGCACCGTAATGACGTAGGGGCGTGCGACCGAACTCGTCGATAACTGTGGAAGACAGTCGGTCTTCGGCTAAGACAGCGGCGCTGTGGCATGCGAGGGGTGTGCGTCGCGTGAATGAGGTCTGGAGCACTGGGATGATGCGGGCTGTGCGGCCATTAATGCGGGCTGCGTGGCGATTGTACTTTGGTCATTCGTGAATTATGGCGCAAATGCCTGCGGCGCAGGCGCAGCATCTGTGCATGAAGATCGATCAATTGAATTCCGTTACAGAAGGTGCAATCAGGCGGAAGATTGAGGAACACCTGGCTGCGCGTACGCGCCGGTCGACGCTGGCATCTTTCAATTGACCGAGCAGTATTCATCGCCCAGCCAGCACGATCGAGTTGCGTCGACGTATACCTGCCGATATCTCCTCCTGCAATTGCGCGACGGAAACGTAGAGGAGAAACTGGCATTCGCCGGGACTGGATGGATTTGGTTGTTTGCATCGCCCCAGGAAACATATCAGCCGCATTCCGAAGCCTTTACTCCGCGTTCGTCGTCGAGAGTTCCGGAGCGGGCATTTGTCCACATTGAGACTGCCGCGTCCAGCGGGCCCATATCGGTTGAGGCGTGGCCGAGCGACGCAAAAATACCGCGCTGTAACAAACCAGCCGATGATTTGCCGGGAGCTTCGCACAATAGTTAGATCAGTACGCGGTATACGCGATACTCGGCAAATCTCAAGCGAGTCCAAGCCACAGCGGCGAGCGTACATCCTTGACGCAAGCGTGCAGAACTCGGGATTCGGCGCCGAACACACAGGTGTTCACAAATATCACAAAGCTAAGTCAGAATTACATGGTGAGGCAATATTACAGAATTGTCGTCAGCAATCTTCGCTGCATCGCGTAAAGCCGCCTTAGCGTCGTGCGATGACACGGGAGTCAAATAACGATTGTCTGTCCCAATCGGCATCGCCAAACTCAGGACGGGGCGCTGAGCAAACGATCAGGAGCGAGCTGAGCTGAGATCGTCATCTCTTAGACCAGAAAACGCTGCGCGTGCCGGCAACGGTCCCGACCGGGCCTGGGAGAAGCCGCCTCACGCCGCACCCTGCCTTTCTATCAGCGCTTCTGGGAGCGCTTCGTGCAAAGTCGTATTGCATCCGCCTCCGGCAGCGCTTGGCGCTGAACCCTGGCACGTTCGCAAAACGCATCACAGAGACGGCAGCGATCAGCCTGCCGATAAGCCTGGCAATTTGGCGATCGCTGGAAAGGCAAAGGTCTGTGGCCTGGCTACGGCGGCTGGCCAGGGGACGGAAATCGCAATCATCTTTCAACGCAAGCGATAGCGTTTCTGAGCAAGAGCCGAACTGAGCAGCGCATGCTGCTGAGATCGTCCCTATGCGAGAGAACAATCAATCGAAGCAGCACTTCGCGACATGAGAGGGGGCGCTGGATCCGCGCGAGCTCGCCCCGCGAGAGCCGGCCGTACATTCTTCAGAGAAGCGCTACGAAGAGCTCTCAATGATACGACGCGGTTTCCGACATCAAGCCTCACGAACGGTGCTATTGGGGCGAGCTATGGTTAGGCCCGTCTGGAAACCTCGCGGGGCGCGAGTGCCCTGACGAAAGCATGAATACACTCGGAGATCCGGAAATCCACTACTCGTGCAAAAATATCGCAGACCTGTCGGATACTCTGCTGCCATCGATGATTTTACCGCAGCGATAAAGCATAACCCCTTTAAGTCCTACTTCAGAGCGGCGATCAGTACAGCGCGTTGGCATATCGACACCCACATGACTAGCGTAGAGCCATGAACTAAGGCCGGCGCACCGGAAGCTCACTTCAACCTGGGAAGGCTTATAGCAGCCCGGCCATTATCAGCAGGCGATCAAAAGTACAGCCAGGCGATCATCTAAAGAAACATACGCAAGCGCCTTTACCAATCGCGATTCGCCTATCAGAAGCTCAATCAGATCGATCGGGCGTGCAGGACTATGAACATTCTGCAACTAGATCACAGCAATTAAACCTACCGCAATCGAGGCTGGCTCTACGAACAGCAAGGTAATTTTCATCTGGCCTGTCATACGAGCGTGTATCGCGATAGGTGATGGCGACGAAGGGCTAAGCGGGCTTTAGCCGCGTAAAAGAAGGATCAATAGCGAACAGGGAGGGCAATAGCTCAGGCGAGCTCGTCGACGCGACGACAGCAGAAAACGAAGTTAATTCGCTTCTGATCAAATCGATCTCCGTTTGAACCCCGGGAACGGGACACCTACCAATGCACAATTAACGGCGCCGGATCCGAGACAAGCATGGCGCGCATCGCCCACATGTCGTTCCCGGCGTCGCTCACCACGTCACCCAGCGCGGCAACCGGCGCCAGCCGGTGTTCCTCGAACCGGCCGACTATCGCGCTCTATCGCGACCTGTCTGGCCGGCGCTGCGCCAGGCCGGCAGTCGAGGTCTGGCGCTGGTGCCTGATGCCCAACCATGTGCATCTGATCCTGGTGCCGCGCGGTCGAGGCGCTGCGCGCGTCGCTCGGCGGACGCGATCGCCGCTACACCGCTCTCGTCAACGCGCCGCCTCGGCTGGACCGGCTATCTGTGCCAGGGCCGGTTCGCCTCCTGTCTCGATGGACGAGCGCATCTGATCGCGGCGTCCGCTATGTCGCGCTCAACCCGGTGCGGGCAGGGCTGTCGGCGCGGCCGCAGGACTGGGCCTGGTCGAGCGCGCGGGCGCATCTCGCCGGCCGCGACGACGAGTTGGTCAAGGTGGGACCGCTGCTGGAACGGGTTGGCTCTGCGCTCGATCTGATCGGCGTCGAACCGGAGCCGCGACGCTCGCGGCGCTGCGCCTTGCCGAAACCACCGGCCGGCCGCTCGGTTCGCAGAGCTTTGTTACCCGATCGAGCGCCGCTGCGCCGCCGGGGCGCTCGCAACGGCGCGGCCCCAAGCCGCGCGGCGCCACGCAGCCGAACAGACGCTGTTTCCGCAGAGCAATTCGGCAATTGGCAAGGTGTCACCGTAATTGCCGTTTCAGCGAACCCGGGTTTCTGACACAAGTTCGATCTACCGGCGATCGGGCTCTGTTCGCGCAGTTCAAAACAAGTCCGCGCTGGAACAAAGCTGCACGAATTCTTTGTCGATCTTTATTCAAAGCGAAGCGAAGCGAATTGAACTCGCATAAGCCGTGAAAATTAAATCTCGCGTTGTGCGTGTTAAGGGAGCCGCGAAACTGCGACGCAATTTGCCGCGGCTGACTTGGCGTTTAACTTTGAGATTCGGTGATTTTCGGGTTCCATCGCTGCGAGAAATCACACCAAAAACAATAGTTATTTGTATGCCGCATTTATTCGCTATCAGCCAAACGCTCATTTTCATTAGGCCAGTGTCAGAGCGTCTCGGATGACAGGGCACGCTGATCTTCGCGGGGGCGCGCGCAATATGCGGCCATCCCGACGCTAGTTTGCCGGATAGTTCTGGCTTTTCTGTTTGCATTGATAGTTCCGATAGTTTTGGTCGGTAGTACACAAATCAAGTCAGCCAGAAAACAATTCCGGCCGACGAGGTCGCTAAGCTGCAGCCTGAAATCTGCAGTTCGATGAGTCCTTCTATCGTGCCGTAACCGGGCCCTTCCTTTTCTAGTTGGATGAGCCACGCGCAGCAGTCGAAAGAGCAAATAGCTCTGATCAACAGCAAGAGCAGTCTGGACAGCGCAAGGTCTGGGTCCTTCGATTGCCCGCGGCCCTTATCACAAGGCGATCATGCAATTCCGGTCGTGAAAATTATACGAGCGAAGGGCCAACTGGTACGTCAGCCAAGATTACCAACTGTCGCTTTTGCTGCTGGCGGACAAGATCGTTCCTTTGACGACCGCCACTTCGACGGATATCGAGAAAGGCATTCGCGTTCAGATCTCGTTCCGCAACCCGGTTACGGTACCGTCGTCTCTGCATCGCAGCTCTCATCGGCGTATTTTTGCGTCGCGTCGGCTTTCTGTCGCAGATCCCTCGATTTGCCTCGTCGAGCCTAGCGACATTGCAGTTCTCTTGCTATTCCGTCGTATCGTCCCCTTTGTGTCCAGGTCTCTCTATTTCGTAGATGGTTTTCATCTGTCTCCACACCTTTGCTAGCTCGTAATCTAGGTCTTCGCTATAATTCTTGCGGAGTTGCTCTTTGCATTCATCGCGTAGTGCACTGCCTACTGCGCTGTGTTCATTGTCTTCCTTCGCTGGCCCTCTCGTATTCCTTTGACTTTTCTCACATTATAGACTGGCTACGGATACTCCTAGCAGTCGCTCTATTTCTGAGCGCGCATTCGTCCATCTAGATCGCGCAGAGCAGGGCGCTATCGGTGGCGCAGCTTTCAGTACACCGATCGTTCGTCTAGAGCGGCTTGCTCTCGCTATGCAGCGGTTTCGGCGCTTGCTTGCATCTTGGTAGGTGGAGTCGAGCCGGATACTACATGGCGTACTACTCCTTGACCGGACTAGGGGCAGCGCTTCAGGCATAGATCGCTACATTCAGCGATAGGTAGGGGCTTCGCGTTGTCAATTGGCTTCTGCTAACCTATGGCGACTGACGTCGGCTCGCTCTCGCCGTTGCGCATATGGGGCTGTTGGTTAGATCGGTACTTGAGATCGAATGTCGATTAGAGCTTTGCGTGGCCATTCTGTTTGCGAGCCCGATGTTGGAGCACCGCTAGCGCGCTAGAGGCTTCCTCGCGACTACCAGCCGTAATACTTTCTCGTCGAGTAGCCCGACATCGCTGTCGTACACAACTGCCTAGTTCCGCCCGACAGCCATTCATTGCGTAGGTTCTAGTGGTGAGTATGCCTCTGCGATAGACCGCGATCGTCACTGGCTTACAAATGATCAAATATTGGCGAAGCTCAGGTTGTTGGAACTCTATCTGGGAGAACGTCTGGCAACTCCTGATCTCGTCGTCACTAGAGACATAGGTGTCGACAAACATCTAGTATCCGCACACTCCCGCTATGAGAGAGCGAGAGTACTTTGTTGTGTCGTAGTCGGAGTAGACGGACAGCGTCGTCTGCTTAGATACCCATTAGTCTAGACGTATACTAGCTATAGGTATAGGTAGATGTTGGATATGAGAAGCTACGCCTCGTAGGTCAGCTTCCAATCCTTGTGATCAACACGGAGTCATATGGCTGGTAGTCGTTGTCACAAGTGTAGTTTTGGCTCGCGCCGACACCGGCGTCGCATTGACCCCGATGGCTCGCAGGCTTGATCGGAGCAGTTTCGCGCGCGCCTAGCCGCATTCTAGTTTTTCACGCGAGCAAAAAATCAGCGGTTCTTGATGCCCTAGCTGAGTTCTATAACGATCCAAATTGCACTGAGGCTAGAGCCGTACTGGATACGGCGGGAGATATCTGGTTCGTGAACACGACTGGATATGGCTCCGGCACTGTAACGCCTGGCAATACAAGAACTCTTGGTATCGACTTTAATCAAGTATCCACCACCAAATGGATGGGAGCTGATGGTTCGTTTAAAGCCGAGCGGCTTTTTGGCGGCCTTGCGATACGTGAGCTCGTTCAGTGCAACGAGCTTTATGCAAGAGTTGAAAGCTTAGACGGCGTGTCATTGACTGCGCCGATTAGCAATGAGATGCGCGATTATAATCATCCGAATTTTGATTTTCTCGGAGAGACTGTTCGAAAAACACATTTGATATTTGACCAAGCTGGATCGGATCCGTCTTATCGACAAGTTGGGTATGACGCAATTATCAAGACGTCCAATGCAGGTCTTCTGCGCGATGATCCGTCGTTCTCATATACCGAGTGGAATACGATCGATATCGCATATTTTGACTATAATGTCGCTCCCGCTCAAAGCAAAAATCGAACGCCAGATGTATCTCGATCTTTCGCAGAGAACCAATCAATCGAGAAATCTCATAATAGGATTCGGGGGCGTTGACCGGATACTAACGGTGGCGCCGGAAACGATTATCTCTATGGAAGTATAGGCGACGATATCGTATCAGGCGGAAGCGGCGATGATCTCATTGGCGGGGGAGACAGGCTAACGTCTCTTGCAAGTGATGAATCGATTCGGCCGACTATTCGGTAGGGGATCTTGGCCTTCAACCACGCGCGGCATCATCGTCAGCATCACTCACCTGCTGGTTGGCGAGACGTTTGAGGGACACAAGCCGATCTACGTAACCAACGACGGTTACGATACGACAGACAGGCTCCTGTCGATCGAAAAAATCATCGGCACCAACCGCACCGATCGGTCAACGTCGGCAGCCTTAACATTTCGGATTACGGTCTGACGGGTAAGACCCTTGAGTTAGATGGTCAGCTATCCCGGGACGTCATCGATTTTTCGTCCTACGGCGGTCCTGTCTATCTTGGCAATTCAAAGTCCGGAGGGGGACAAATAGAAGTTTTCAGAGACAAGAGCCTGACGGACAGCACGGGTTTAAAATTCAAGAGCTTTGAATACGTTACACTATCATTTCGCTGCGGCCTACACCGGTCCCTTTGGCCAGCAGTGGTTCGATCGGATCGAGATTCTTTGCCTTCTCCGATGGCGCCTATTTCACGTGGGAAGAAATCATCAAGACACTCGTTGCGTCTGGCACGTCGGAGGGCGACGACACCATCTACGGCTTTTCCTACGAGGACCTTCTCGACGGCGGCCTCGGCGACGACACGCTGGTCGGCGGCAACGAGAACGACATACCTATATCTTCGGTCTCGGCTACGGCACCGACACGGTGCACGACGCGACTGACGACGTCCTCGGCGCGATGCAGGACAAGATCGTCTTCAGCGACGGTGTCCTGCGCGAAAACGCCGTTTTCACCCGCGACGGCTCGTCCGACGATCTGGTGATCACGCTCAGCACCGGCGAGGTGTTGCGCGTGCAGGAGCAGTTCGAAGCGTTTTCCTCTCGCCCCTTCGGCGTCATCTGGTTCGACCGCATCGAGACCTTCGAGTTCGCCGACGAAACCGTCGTGACCTACAACGAGGTCATAGATCTGATCCTCGCGACGGCAAAGACCTCCGGCGACGACGACATTTACGGCTTCCTGCGCGAGGACGTGCTCGACGGCGGCGCCGGCAACGATCGTCTGGAGGGCGGCAACGAGGGCGACACCTATCTGTGTGGCCGCGGCTGAGACGACGACACCGTCTACGACATGTCCGACGCGCTCGCCGCGGGCGACAACATCGACAGGATCGTCTTCTCGGCGGACATCCTGCCGTCCGATCTCGTGCTCGCCCGGCCTGTCGGCACCGATGACCTGGTCATCACCATCGGCGACACCGGCGAAACGCTGACCATCGTGGATCAGTTCCTCAAGTTTGCTGTCTCGATCATCTTCACCGAGATCGAGGAATTCCGGTTCGACAACGGTACGGTCTGGACGCCGGGCGACATCCGCGAAATGCTGCTGGAGCAGGCCACGACCGCCGGCGACGACACCATCAACGTATTCCACACCGCCGACCTGCTCGACGGCGGCGCCGGCAACGATCGCCTGGAGGGCGCGGGCGGCGGCGACACCTATATTTTTGGCGAAGGCTACGGACAGGATGTCATCGACGCCTACTTCGTCTATATCACGCGCGACGGCACCGACGTCGTCGAGTTCAAGGCCGACATTGCCGTCGAGGATGTCCAGCTCACGCGCTCGGGCGACGATCTGATCCTGACCGTTTCGGGCAGCGACGACACGCTGACCATCGAAGATCAGTTCAATGGCCTCGGCTTCTGGCGGATCGAGGAATTCCGCTTCGCCGACGAAAACGAGACGGTGTGGACCTGGGAGGACATCCAGGGGCGCATGCTGGCCGGCACGGCGGGCGACGACACGCTGGTGGGCTTCATCACCGCCGACTACCTGGACGGCAGCGCCGGCAACGACCGGCTCGAAGGCAACGGCGGCGTCGACACGTTCGTGTTCGGGCTCGGCTATGGCTCCGATGTCATCGACGCGTTCATCGGCCAGGTCAATTACGACCAGCCGGACACGGTGGAGTTCGGCGCCGGGATCACGTCGTCCATGCTCACGCTCGCGCGCGATGGCGACGATCTCGTCATCGGCGTGACCGGCACCGCGGACCAGCTCCGGATCGAGGACCAGTTCAACGGGCTCGGCTATTCGCGTGTCGAGCATTTCCAGTTTGACGGCGGTTCGAGCTGGACCTTCGAACACATCCAGGACCAGCTCCTCGTCAGCACGAGCGGCAACGACCTGCTGATCGGCTACACCGGCGACGACGTGCTCGACGGCGGGGCCGGCAACGACACGCTGAAAGGCCGCGAGGGCGACGACACCTATGTGTTCGGCCGCGGCTACGACATGGACGTCATCAACGATGACAATTTCAGCGGCGTCGGCAATGCGCCCGATCGCATCGTGTTCGGGCCCGACATCGTCGTCGGCGACCTGGAATTCGTGCGCGTGGGCGACGATCTCATTGTCCGGATTGCCGGCACCCAGGACCGCCTGACGGTCAAGAATCACTTCAACACCTACTACGAGATCTCGAGCTTCGAGTTCGAGGACGAGACCGTGCTGACGGCGGCCGACGTCCAGCAGTTCATCAACGGCAACGCGCCGGGCACCCCGACGCATCTCGGCACGTCCGGCAACGATACGATCGACGGCACCTCCGGCGTGGACGTCATCGACGGCCTCGAGGGCAACGACATCCTGCGCGGCGACGTGCGGTCGGACACCTACCTCTACAATCTCGGCTCCGGCAACGATCGGATCGAGGACCTGATCGGCGTCAGCGATCAGGATGTGCTGCGGCTCGTCGCGCTCAATCCAGCCGACGTCACGCTCGCGCTCCACCGGAAGCGACCTCGTGGTCCGCATCGTCTCGTCGAACGAAACAATGACCGTGAAGAACCAGTTCGCCAGCAATTTCGAGGGCGTCGAGCTCGATCAGGTTCACCGACGGGACGATCTCGGGATCGCGCGACCATCCAGGACCAGGCGATCATCACCGGCACCGCCGGCGTCGACACGCTGAACGGAACCGGCGTGGCTGAGACCCTCGACGGCCTGGGCGGCGCCGACGCGCTCAATGGCGGCGCGGGCGGCGACACCTATCTGTTCCGCGCCGGCTCCGGCAACGACGTCATCTCGGAAAACACCGATGGCGGCGCGACCGACAAGGTCAAGCTGGTCGGCCTGAACGCTTCTGACGTCACATTCCGGCGCAGCGGCAACGACCTGTTCATCGCCATCAATGCCACCGGCGAGGAGCTGGAAGTCAACGATCACTTCTATTCGACCGCCAACGGCATCGAGCAGGTGGTCTTCACCTATGCCACAACCTGAGACCGCACGCAGATTGCAAGCGCCGCGTCGATCAGTCGCACCAGCGGAGCCGAGACGCTCACCGAGACTGGCGCCGCCGATACCTTCGACGGCCTCGGCGGAAACGATACGCTGGCCGGCGAGGACGGTGGCGACACCTACCTTTACCAGCTCTGTCCGGCAACGACACGATCCAGGACCAGAGCTACCACAGCGGCACAGACGTCCTGCAACTGATCGGATTGAACGTCGCCGATCTGACCTTCAGCCGCATCTCCAACTACCTCTATGTGACTGTCACCTCGTCCGGCGAAACCGTGAAGGTCAATCAGCAGTTCAACAGCGGCGGCATCGAACAGCTGAAGTTCGAGGACGCGACGGTCTGAGATCGAACCCAGATCGCCGAAGCGTCCTGGTTCCGCGGCACGAACTCCGCCGAGACTATCTACGGCACCGGCGATGCGGACAAGTTTGACGGCAGCACCGGCAACGACACGCTTATCTTCGACAACAACGGCGACACGTATCTCTACGGCGTCTGTCCGGCGACGATACGATCAAGGACTACAGCTACTACACCGGCACCGACACGCTTCTCCTGTCGGGGCTCAACATCGCCGACGTGACCTTCGACCCGCAGCGGCAACGACCTGTTCCTGTGATCGTCGTCCGGCGAGACCGTGAAGGTCGAAGGCCAGTTCAGCGGCAACGGCGTCGAGCAGGTCAAATTCGCCGACAACACGGTCTGGATCGCACCCAGGTTCTCGATGCCTCCTGTATCCGCGGCACGAGTTCAGCGGAGACCTTGAACGGCACCGGCGATGCCGACAAGATCGACGGCGGCGCATCAACGACACGCTGATCGGCGACAACAATGGCGACACGTATCTCTACGGGGTCGGCGCCGGCAACGATACGATCAAGGACTACAGCTACTATACCGGCACCGATACGCTTCTCCTGTCGGCGCTCAACATCGCTGACATGACCTTTACCCGCAGCGATAGCGATCTGTTCCTGAAGATCAACTCGTCCAGCGAGACCGTGAAGGTCGAAGGCCAGTTCAGCGGCAACGGCGTCGAGGAGGTCAAATTCGCCGACAACACGGTCTGGAACCGCACCCAATTCTCGATGCCTCCTGGATCCGCGGCACGAGCTCGGGCGAGACCGTGACCGGCACCAGTGATGCCGACAAGATCGACGGTGGCGGCGGCAACGACACCGTCAACGGCGGCAACGGCGCCGACACGATCGATGGCGGTGCCGGCAACGACACCCTGAACAGCCAGTCCGGCGGCGATACGTATCTCTACGGGGCCGGGTCGGGCAACGACACCATTGCCGAGAACACCGACAGCGGCGTCACCGACACGGTGAAGCTGGTCGGGCTCAACATTGCCGATGTCAGCTTCGGCCGGACCGGCGAAAATCTGCTGATCACGATCACCGCGACCAGCGAGGTGCTGACCGTCCAGAACCACTTCTCGTCCACCACCAACGGCATCGAGCAGCTGGTGTTCGCGGACAACACCATCTGGAACCGCACCGACATCCTGCTTCACGTCCCGGCCATCACCGGCACCAGCGGCAACGACACACTCTATGGCACGTCAAGCGACAACGTGTTCAACGGCGGGCTGGGCAACGACACCATCCGCAGCAGCAGCGGTCGGACATCCACCTCTATGCGTCGGGCGACGGCAGCGACCTGCTCGACGAGGAGTCGGGATCGACCAGCGAAATCGACACCCTGTGGTTCACCGACATCAATGCCGGCGACATCACGCTCACCCGCTCGGGCTTGAACCTGATGGTCAACGTCGCCGCAACCGGCCATCAGATCAACATCGACGAGCAATACTGGTCGCCGACCTCCAACTGGGGCGTCGAACAGTTCCGCTTCGCCAACGGCACCATCTGGAACCGCGACACCATCATGCAGAACGCCTGGTGGAACGGCACCGGCGGCAACGACAGCCTGTCGGGCTGGGGCTCCTACGACAACATCGACGGCGGTGGTGGCAACGACACCATCAACGGCAACGCCGGCATCGACAAGCTCGTCGGCGGCTCGGGCAACGACACCCTGACGGGAGGCTCGGGCAACGACCAGTTCATCTTCAAGTCCGGCTTCGGGCTCGACACCGTCACCGACTTCACGGCCGGAGCCGCCAGCGACGACGTGATCGAAATCCAGGACGGCCTGTTCGCCGACTTCGCCGCGGTGCAAAGTGCCAGCGCGCAGGTCGGCAGCAACGTGGTGATCACGCTCGACGCCTCCAACACCATCACGCTGCAGAACGTCACGCTGGCGAACCTGCACCAGGACGATTTCAATCTGGTGTAGGGCGTAGGGTGGGCAAAGCGAAGCGTGCCCACGTCTTTTTCGAGGTGCATCACGTGGGCACGGCGCTTCGCGCCTTCGCCCCTACGGCACTGCTTGATGTGCGGGCCATCGAATGTTCGGAGCCGGGAATCCCAGCAAGACAAGTATTTCACGGCAGGGCTGTGAGATGATGACCGTTCGGTCGGCGCGTCGAAGCTACCTGCTGACAATCGCGGCCATGGTTCTGTTCGTGCTCCTCGGTGTGATTGTCGCAATGGCGACGGTGGGCCTGGCCGATATGCCAAGGGCCCTGATGTTTGCCGTGCTGAGCATGGTGGTCCTCTATCTGCTTCGGAGCATTTCGATCTTTGGTCTGGCGTTCCTGGAAAGCCCGGGTTTTTCCATGGAAGCCTCGCCGGGTCAGCTCGTCATCAGGGAATCGACGCAAGGAAATTCGCATCAATAGCGCGGATGTCCCTGCGTACTACGTGTACAACAACAAGATCAAATTCGCAGCGCCGCTGGCCGCGCAAGACACCATTCGACCGTTTCTGTCCGTGCGATCCGGTCAGGTCACTCTTTATCTTTTTCTCCTGGAGGATCGCGCGAGTGCTTCGCGCGCTCGCGGCGTTCGATCCGGAGTTTCTCAAAAAGAACAAGCTGAATGCCGGGATGGTGGTCCAGGCGATCGGCATGGGAGTTTCGCCGTAGCAGTGCGAATTGCGGTGACGGCGCCTCACTGGAAAAATCATTTCGCGGTGCGCAAGCGCGCAGGTGGGCAGCGACGTGGCGATCACGCTCGATCCGTCGACCGCCATCGCGTTGCAGAACATAACCGTGGCGAACCTTGCACCGGGACAATTCCAACTGGTCTGGCCGGGCCTGTTAGGGCGGCGCGGAAGGGGTCGAGTTGCGGCCGTCCTGGCGGGGTTGACAGGCATTAATTCCGTTCTATGTTCGTTCTCATCCTGCTTGTTGAGGGGCACCATCCGGGTGGTTGCCGCTGGGAGAGGCAGGGACGGTCTGCCTGCGGGTCCGACTAACCACCGGACTCCCGGGACGCCTCGGACCCCGCCCTACGGGCACCAGATGACCCGTGCGCAGGGAGCCTGCTGGACTACCGGGTGAACACGTCAGTAGCCCGGGAAGGAAAGCGCAGCCCGAGAGCGAGTGAGGCCAAGGCCTCGCGAACACCGTGGTGGAGCGCCGCAAGGCGCGCCGGTCCGCGTCATGGACCGGCAGTCCCTTCCGATGAAGGGACTGGCCCAACCGCAAGGCGGCCATGGGTGCGGCGTTCCGCACCAGCGCCTTCGGCGCTCCGCTCCCCTCGCAAGAGGGGCAACAAGAAGAAACTTCGCAAAGCCCGGGCGCCCCGCGCCGCGGCAACGAGTTTCCACGTCCACGTTGACGGAGTTTTTTGTTGAGCCGAGCACCACTCCAACCCCGTCACCCTGAGGCGCTACGGCGCATGAGCGCCGCAAGTCTCACCTCCCCTACTTACTTTCTTAACCCACTCCAGCCCGAACGGGCGACGGCCCGGCTGTTGCGCCAGCCGGATGTTGCAACAAAGGGGCCGTTCATCCTTCGAGGCCCGCCTTCGCGCGGCCCTTCCCCGCACCTCAAGATGACGGGGAGAGAGCGCGCTGCTTTCGGAAAGAACTAAAGCGTGCGCGCACCAGCGCCGCGCCGTCGACCATCGCCTGCTTCGCACCAGCGAAGCGCCGTCGACCATCGCTTTGAGCTTGCCGAACGCCACGTCGCGCGGCAGATATTTCATGCCGCAGTCCGGCGCCAGCACGATCCGCTCCGGCGGCACATAGGCCATGGCGCGGCGAATGCGTTCGGCGATGATGGCCGGCGTCTCCACCGTCATGTCCTGCAGATCGATCACCCCCAGCACGATCTGCTTGCCCGGCAGCTTCGCCAGCATCGCGCAGTCGAGCTTCGCCTCGGCGGTCTCGATCGAAATCTGATCGGCGGTCGTCGCCTCCAGCTCCGGCAGGAACGAATAGCCGGACGGCTTGTCCTTCACCCGTGCCGCGTAACCGAAGCACAGATGCACGGCGGTGGTGCCCTTAACGCCGTCCAGCGCCCGGTTGATCGCGGCGACGCCGAACCGGCGCGCCTTGTCGGGTTGCGCCTGCAGGAACGGCTCGTCGAGTTGCACCACGTCGGCGCCAGCCGCGAACAGGTCCCTGATCTCGTCGTTGAGGGCTGCCGCGCAGTCCATCGCGACGGCGGCTTCGTCCTTGTAATACTCGTCGAGCAATTGCTGCGTCATGGTGAAAGGCCCCGGAATGGTGATTTTGATGGGCCGCTCGGTGTTGGCGCGGAGGAACGTCACGTCCTTGACCTGCACCGGCCGCAGCCGCCGGATCTTGCCGACCACGCGCGGCACGGTCTGGAAGCGTCCGGGCGTGCGCGAGGGGACCTGCGCCGGATTGTCGCTGTCCATGCCGTCGAGCGCGGTGGCGAAGCGGTTGGAATAGCTTTCGCGCCGGATCTCGCCGTCGGTCACGACGTCGATGCCGGCGCGCTCCTGGTCGCGGATCGCCGAGGATCGTGGCGTCGTTCTGCGCCTGTTCGAGCAGCGACGGCTCGACCCGCCACAGCTCCGGCGCGTGCGCGCGCGGCGGCACCATGTCGGTCAGCCGCTTGCGGTCGATCAGCCAGTCGGGCTGCGGATAGCTGCCCACCAATGTGGTCGGCAGGAGCTTGCTGGCGCTGATGTTGGGCATGCGGATGGGATTCCCGGCGAGAAGGCTGACCATTCTATGGTACCATGGCGGCACGCAAGAAGGTCCGGCCGCGCGCATCGTTCGATGCCGCGCAGGTCCAAAGACCCTGCAATCGCTCCGGGAGGGATGCATGAAGCGTTTGGTTTTGCTGGTTGCTGTCTTGTCGATGGTTGCGGGCCACGTGTCGGCCCAGTCGTTCCCCGAGCGCAACATCACATTGGTCAACCCTTATGCCGCGGGCGGTCCGGCCGATCTCCTGGCGCGCACCGTCGCGGAAGGCATGAGCGAGGCGCTGGGCAAACCGGTGGTGGTCGAGAACCGGGCCGGCGCGGGCACCGCGATCGGGGCGAGGTCCGTCGCGATCGCCAATCCCGACGGCTACACGCTGTTCATCGGCGGCTCGCCGTCGCATGTCATCACGCCGGCGCTGATGAAGGATGCGAACTACGACGGGATCAGGGACTTCACGCCGGTTTCTACCGTGGCGAACCTGCCCAACATGCTGGTCGTGCCGCCGGACCGCCCCTACAAAAGCGTGAAGGAGCTGGTCGCCGCGGCCAAAGCCGCCAACGGCAAGATGACCTTCGCGTCGATCGGCGTCGGCAGCATTCCGCAGTTTCTCGGCGTGCTGTTGCAGCTTCGCGCCGACGTGAAGCTGATCGACGTGCCCTACAAGGGCGCGGCGCCGGCCCTGGTCGACCTGATCGGCGGCCGGGTCGACATGGCGTTCCTCAACGTGCCGGCCGTGCTGTCCCAGGTGAGGAGCGGCCAGATGCGCGGGCTCGCGGTCGCCAACACGACGCGGATCAAGGCGCTGCCCGACACCCCGACCATGGGCGACGCCGGCTACCCGAGCGTCGCCATGGGCACCTGGTACGGGATTTCGGCGCCGGCGAAGACCCCGCGCGCGGTGGTCGACAAGCTGCACGCCGCGATCGCGCAGACGCTCAACACGGCGAAGTACCGCGACAAGATGGAAGCGCAGGGCGCCGAGATTTTCGTGAAGAATCCCGACGAGTACGCCGCGTTCCTCCAGGCCGACGCGAAGCTGATGCTGGAGCTGATCAAGGCGGCGAATATGACCGCGGCTGCGAATTAAAGTTAAGTCTAACGAGACCGCGTAACTTTCGCCGCTTGCTCGGTTCACCTCTCCCATGGGGAGAGGTCGGATCGCGAAGCGATCCGGGTGAGGGGGTACGGTCTATCGAGAGAGTGAGATCCCCTCACCCCGACCCTCTCCCCACAGGGGAGAGGGAGATCACCGCCGCCGCTGCACAGCTTCAATTCTACTGAATCAAACTCTATCAGCCCCACAACTTCCGGCTCGCAATCTTCGCGCCCTCGACCAGCGCCTTGAGCTTGGCCCACGCCACATCCGGATGCACCTCGTCGCCCGCGCCCGACGTGCCGAAGCCGCAATCCGTCCCGGCGATCACCCGCTCGCGCCCGACCACGTCGGCGAAGCGGGCGATCCGCTGCGCCACCAGCTCCGGGTGCTCGACCAGGTGCACGCAGTGCGACACCACGCCCGGGATCAGAAGCCGGTCGTCCGGCAGCTTCACCTCCTCCCAGATCTGCCATTCATGCTCGTGGCGCGGATTGGCCGCCTCGATCACGAAGGCCGCGGCGCGAACCTGCAGCATCAGGTCGACGAAATGCTTCAGCTCGAAGTCGTGCACGCGCGGCGCGATGTTGGTGCTGTAGCAGGTGTGAAACCGGATCTTGTCGGGAGGGATGCCCGCGCAATGCGTGGTTCAGCGCCTCGACCCGGACCGCGATGAACTTGCGGCAATCCTCGACGGTCGCCTCCACGGCCCGATTGTAGTGGGTCGCCATCCGCGGATCGTCGATCTGCAGCACGAAGCCGGCGTCGACGATAGCGAGATACTCCACCCGCATCGCCTCCGACAGCGCTGCAAGGTATTCCTCGTCGGACTTGTAGTGCCGGTTCTCGTAGTAGAGCTCGAGGTTCGAGGGCGAGATCGCGGTGACGAAGACATCCTCGTGGCGCCGGCCCTCGAGCGCCGATCTGAGATTGTCGAGATCGGTCTTGAGCTCGTGCTGGCCGACATATCTGATCGGTCCGGCGCAGACCAGCGCCTTCGGCCGCGCGACGCGCTTGGCGACCAGCGTGCCCGAGCGCGCCGCATGCATGATCTTCAGGTCCTCGTAGGCGCCGGCGAACTCGATGGAGTCCCGCGTCGCGGTCCGGAAACGGACCGGGCTGTCGATCTCTTCGAGGCCGTCGAGCCGCGCCCGCGCATAGGCCATCCAGTTGAACTTGCTGTGCTCGCCGTCGCCGATCACGTCGAGGCCGGTGTCGGCCTGCTGGCGCACCACCTCGTCGATCGCGCGCTTCACCCGCGTTGCGAACACGGCCTTGTCGTACGGCTCGCCCAGCTCCTTGGCGTTCAGCATCGCGACCAGATCGGCCGGCCGCGGCAGGCTGCCGGTGTGGGTGGTCAGGATGCGGCCCGTGCTGCGCTGCATTCAATTGTCTCGCTGTGCGTCCGCCAGGACTTTCAAGACGCCGACACTAGCGTAAGCTCGGGAAAACAAAAACGAGCGGGACGGACAAGGAGTGCGCCTGATGCGACGCCGTGACGTGCTGACTCTCGCAAGCGCCGTGGCCGCGGGTGGGCTCGTGGCCCGCCCACGATCTTCGCCCAGAGCGACGCCGCGAACTGGCCGGGCGGGACGGTCACGCTCGTCTCACCGTTCACGCCGGGCGGGATGAGCGACGTGCTGGGCCGTGCGCTCGGCGAAAAGCTCGCGCCCGGTGTTCGGCCGCAGTTTCATCGTCGAGAACCGCGCCGGCGCCGGCGGCACGCTCGGCGCGACGTCGGTCGCGCGCGCGGCGCCGGACGGGCACACGCTCTTGGTCGGCCACATCGGCATCCTTGCGGTCAATCCGAGCCTCTACGCCAACCTGCAGTACCAGCCGCTGACCAGCTTCGCGTTCGTCGCGCCGCTCGCGCTGGTGCCGAACGTGCTCTGCATCAATCCGAAGCTTCCGGTGCACAACATCGCCGAGCTGATCGCCTATGCGAAGGCCAATCCGGGCCAGTTGAATTTCTCCTCGGCCGGGATCGGCGGCGCAGCCCATATCGCCATGGCGGCGTTCAATGTCGCGACCGGAACGAAGATGGTCCACGTGCCCTATCGCGGCACGCCGCCGTCGATCACCGACGTGATATCCGGCCAGGTGCAGGCGACGTTCACCAGCGGTGTGTCGCTCCTGCCGCATGTGCGCAGCGGCGCGTTGCGCGCGCTGGGCTTCGGCACGCCGAAGCGCATCGCCGCGGCGCCGGACATTCCGGCCATCGCCGAAACGGTGCCGGGCTTCGAGGCATCGTCGTGGTACGGCATCGTCGCGCCGGCCGGCACGCCCGAGCCGATCGTGCAGCGGCTCTATCTCGCCATACGCAATGCGATGGCTTCGCCGGAGATCGCGCGGCGGCTGAACAACGAGGGCGCGGAGCACTGGGATGTGACGCCCGGGGAATTCCGCAGCTACGTCGCGGCGGAGATCCAGCGCTGGAAGGGCGTGATCGAGGCCGCCAACATCCGGGTCGAGTGAGGCTACGCTTGAAGGTTGGCCGGACCGCGGATCGCGACGCTCGTTGTGGAGGAGTTCGCCGGAACGCTGCGCGTCTGGCCCAGCGCATCCATGAAGTCCGCGAACCAGACATGGATGGAGGAGCGCCGCAGCGCCTTCATCATCGAGGTCCAGCGTTCGGTGCGCTCCGACAGCGGCATGCTGATCGCGGATATGAGCTTCTGCGTCATCCCGTCGATGTCGTGCGGATTGACCAGCACCGCGGCGTCGAGCTCGCGCGCGGCGCCGGCGAACTCCGACAGCACCAGCACGCCCGGGTTCTCCGGGTTTTGCGCCGCGACATATTCTTTTGCCACGAGATTCATGCCGTCATGGAACGGCGTCACGAGGCCGACCGCGGCCGCGCGATAGAAGCCCGCCAGCGTCGTCTGGCTGAATCCCTTGTTGAGATAGCGGATCGGCGTCCAGTCCACCTCGCCGTGCCGGCCGTTGATCTTGCCGGCCTGGAACGCGAGCTTGTCCTGCAATTCGCTGTAGCTGTCGATGGTCGAGCGCGACGGCACGGCGATCTGCAGGAATTGCACGCTTCGCTTCAGCTTCGGATTCTCGCTCAGCATCCGGTCGAACGTCTTGAAGCGGTTGAGCAGTCCTTTGGAATAATCGAGGCGATCCACGCCGATGATCAGCTTGCGGCCCCGCAGGCTCTGGGTCAGCCGCTGCACTTCGGTTTGACCGGCGGCCTGGCGCGCGAATTCGGCGAACTCGTCGGCGTCGATGCCGATCGGGAAGCAGGCCACCCTGCATTTGCCATACCGCGTGTCGAACATGCCGTCGACGCAGGAGGATCCGAACTCGGCCTCGACATAGGCGATGAAATTGGTGCGGTCTTCCTGGGTCTGGAAGCCGACCAGGTCGTAGGCCAGCATGGCGGAAACAAGCTCGCGATGCTGCGGCAGCGCGACGATCGTCGCGCGATCGGGCCACGGCGTGTGCAGGAAGAATCCGATCGGCTGCCGGATGTTGAGCTTGCGCAGCTCTTCGCCGAGGCAGAGGAAATGGTAGTCCTGCACCCAGAAGCGCGAGTCCGGCTTGGCGAAGCGCAGCAGCGCGCGCGCCATGTAGCGGTTGACCTCGCGGTACGACGCATAGTGCGCCTTGCCGCATTGCAGGAGATCGATGCGCGAATGCAGCGCCGGCCACAGCGCGGAGTTCGAATAGCCTTCGTAGTAGTTGGCGTAGTGCGCTTCCGGCAGATCGACGGTGGCGAGCGCGCCGCAGCCCAGCGCCTCGATCGAGGCGAGCGCGTCGCGATCCTGCGGCTTCTGGAATTTACCGCTCGAGCCGACCCAAACCGCGCCGAAGCTCTTGACGGCGGGGAGGAGGGCGGAGGCAAGGCCTCCCATCATAGGTTCGCCCGCGGAGACGCGCGCGACTCTGTTGGACACTACAACAACCGTCATGAGGGCTCCCGCGACCCGGCATGGCACCAACGCTGCACTGCCGCAAACGTTCCGCATACGTGACGATTCATTCACAATCGAACGGGTTCCATCGCACCCAAGTTCCGATGGAACCCGAAGGCTTCAGTGGTCTTTGTAAGCGGATATTTCCTCGAGGCAGCGATGAGCGATTTGACCCGGGCTGCGGCGCGCTGGGGCGTCGAGCCCGGTTACCACGATGTGTCGGGACGGTGGCACGACGCGAGTCCGCTGGCGCTGCGGGCGCTTACCGCGGCGCTGAGCGCCGGCCGGGCCGCCCCGGCGGTCGGTCCGCCCGCCCGGGACGTTGTCGCCTGGCAATGCGGCGAGCGGCGGATGTGGGGCCTTGCGGTCCAGCTCTATGCGCTGCGGTCGGCGCGCAACTGGGGCCATGGCGATTTCGGCGATCTGGCCGCGCTCATCGAAACGGTGGCTCCGCTGGGCTGCTCGGCCATCGGGCTCAACCCGCTGCATGCGCTGTTTCCCGACCGTGCGGAGGATGCGAGCCCGTACTCGCCGAGCAGCCGCCAGTTTCTCAATCCGCTCTACATCGATCTCAACGCGGTCGGTGAGTTTCCGGGCCTCGCCGCGCTCGGGCTCGAAGCGCAGGTTTCGGCGCTGCGCGCGGCGGACATGGTCCAATACGCCGGCGTCGCGCGCGCCAAGATCGCGGCGCTGCGCGCCTGCCACGCGCGGCTTCGTGACGCTTCCGATGCGCGCCGGCGCGACTTCGAAGACTTTCAGGACGAGCAGGGCGAGGATCTCGTGCGGTTTGCCGCGTTCGAGGTCCTGCGCCAGCGGTTCGGCGGCACCGCGTGGTGGGATTGGCCGCAAGGCTGGCAGCGGCCCGGCAAGGCGCAGATCGCCCAATTGTGCGCCGAACAGGCCGACGAGATCGGCTTTCATATGTACGTGCAGTGGCTCGCCGAGGAGCAGTTGCGGGGATGCCAGCAACTGGCGCGCCGCCGGGGCATGCCGGTCGGGCTCTATATCGATCTCGCGGTCGGCGTCGATCCGGCTGGCGCCGACGCCTGGACCGGGCAGGGCGAGATGCTCTCAGGCGTGTCGGTCGGCGCGCCGCCGGACGCCTACAACCCGGCCGGCCAGAACTGGGGACTGACGGCCTTCAATCCGCATGCCTTGAGCGCCTCGGACTTTGCGCCGATCCGCCGGCTGCTGCGGGCGACGATGCGCCATGCCGGCGCGATCCGCATCGATCACGTGCTGGGCCTGATGCGGCTGTTCCTCATTCCGCGCGGGGCGGCCGCCGCGGACGGCGCCTATGTGCGCTATCCGTTCGACGGGCTGCTCGCGGCCGTCGCGGACGAGAGCGCCAAGGCGCGATGCATCGTGGTCGGCGAAGACCTCGGCACGGTCCCGGCGGGGTTTCGCGACACGGTCGCGCGCTACGGCCTATGGACCTACCTGGTGATGCTGTTCGAGCGCGAGCACGGCGGCGCGTTCCGTGCTCCGGAGCGATATCCCGCCGGGGCGCTCGCCACGTTCAACACCCACGACCTGCCGACCTTCAGCGGCTGGATGTCGGGACAGGACCTGGTCCTCAAGCGGTCCATCGGCGTCGATCCGGGCGAGAGCGACGAGGATCGCGAGCGCTCGCGCGGGGCATTGCGCGCGGCGCTTTCCGATCGCGCCTTGGGCGAGGACTTCGCGGCGATTGCGGGCTATCTGGCGCGCACGCCGTCGCGGCTGGTGATGGTCGCGCTCGAGGACATTCTGGGCGTCGACGAACAGATCAACATTCCCGGCACCGTGGCCCAGCATCCGAACTGGCGCCGGCGCATTCCGCTGCCGCTCGAACAGTTGAAGGTCAACGACAACCTTTACCGCATCGCCGAGGTGTTCTCCCGGGCCGGGCGGGCTTCCAGCACCTGATCGCCGAACTCGCGGATGACGTTCTCGATATCCTTCTGGGTCGGCAGACCCGCTTCGTTGCCGAGCTTCTGGATCTTGAAGGCCGAGGCGGCCGACGCGAAGCGGAAGTGCTCCTCCCAGCTTCGCTTGCGGTGGGTCAGGTAGGACCAGACATAGGCGCCGTGGAACACGTCGCCCGCGCCGCTGGTGTCGATGACGCGATGCGGCGGCACGTTGAGCGCCGGCGTGGTGCGCGGCGGACTGTCTTTCTCGTACCACAGCAGGCCGTGCTCGCCGCGCGTCACGCCTCCGACCTTGCAGCCCTGCGCGCGCAGGTGGCTCAGCATTTTCTGTGCCGTCATGTCCATCTGCTCGCAGAAGCGCTCCGAGACCACGGCAACGTCGATATATTTCAGGAGCTCGGGCGTGTTCGACCGCACGCCGCCACCGTCCAGCGAAGTGAGAATGCCCGCTTCGCGGCAGGCCTTTGCGTAGTACAGCGCCGCATCCGACTGGTGCCCATCGATATGCAGGGCGGCGAACGGGCGGACGTCGAGCTTCGGGAATGGCTCGCGATACTCGTCGTCGCGGCAGCGCACGATCGCCCGCTTGCCGTGATTGGGCATGATGAACGACAGCGACGAGGTTTCGACCGCCCGCGGATGGATGTGGACCGAGTAGCGGTCGGCCATTTCCAGGAACATCCGTCCGAGCCAGTCGTCCGCGTGGGTGGCGATCAGATCCACCTCGGCGGACAGCTTGGCGCAGCAGAACGCCGCCGTCACCGCGTTGCCGCCGAACGACACGGCGTAGTCCTCCGCGACGTATTTCTCGTCGCCGGTCGGAATGTGATCGGTCAGGAAGGTCACGTCGATATAGCTGTGACCGATGAAAAGGGCGCGCGGTGCGTTCATGGCGGCTTTCATGGTGGAATCGGCGTCCGCCAGATGTCGGCGGCGTACTCGGAGATGGAACGGTCCGACGAAAACCAGCCCATCCGGGCCGTGTTCTCGATGCTGGATTTCCACCAGGCGGGTGGGTCCTGCCACAACGTATCCACGTGGCGCTGCGCTGTCCAATAGGCGTCGAAGTCGGCGACCACCATGAACGGATCGTAGTCGCGCAACGACGCGACGATCGGCGCGTAGCGCACGGGGTCGTCCTGCGACAGCTCTCCGCTTTCCAGGCTGTCGATCACGCCGGACAGTATCGGGCCGACAAGGTCGCGGCCGCGCATCCTTTCGTGGCGGCGTGCTTCGACCTCCTCGGCCGTCAGACCGAAGATGACGACATTGCCGGCGCCGACATGATCGCGAATTTCGATGTTGGCGCCGTCGAGGGTGCCGATGGTGATGGCGCCGTTCAATGCGAGCTTCATGTTGCCGGTGCCGGAAGCCTCCATGCCGGCGGTCGATATCTGCTCGGAGAGGTCGGCGGCGCTGACCAGGCATTCGGCGAGCGAAACGCCGTAGTTCGGCACGAATGCGATCTTGAGACGGTTGCCGACGACCGGATCCTGGTTCACCAGGCGTGCCACGTCGTGCGCGAGCTTGATGATGAGCTTGGCGCGCTGGTAGCTGCCGGCCGCCTTGCCGGCGAAGATCTTGACGCGGTGCGGCCACGGCGCGTCCGGTTCAGCCCGGATCGCCTGCCACAGCGCGATGGCTTCGAGGATGTTGAGGAGCTGGCGCTTGTACTCATGGATGCGCTTGATGTGAACGTCGAACAGCGCGGTCGGCTCGACCGCGACGCCGGTCAGGTGGCGAAGCAGGCCCGCGAGCCGCTGCTTGTTGTGCGCCCGCATGGCGGCGTAGCGGCCGGTGAATTCCGCGTCGGACGATTTCTTTTCCAGCCGCGCGAGGCTTTCCGGATTGTCCAGCACGCGGTCGCCGAGCTCCTCGCGCAGCAGCGCCATCAGCCCTTCGTTCGCCTCGAACAGCCAGCGGCGGAAGCTGATGCCGTTGGTTTTGTTGACGATCCGCGTCGGCGAAACCTTGGCGAGATCGCCGAACATGGTCTGGCGCAGAAGCCTGGTGTGCAGCGCCGAGACGCCGTTGACGCAATGGGAGCCGACGAAGGCGAGATGCCCCATGCGGACGCGGCGGTCCGCGTTCTCGTCGATCAGCGAGATGCGGGAGATGAAGCCGGGTTCGGTGTAGCCGCGCTCGTCCGCGGATTGCAGGTGCAGCCAGTTGATCAGGTAGATGATCTGCAGGTGCCGCGGCAGAAGCCGGCCGAGCAGCGACACCGGCCAGCTTTCGAGCGCCTCGGGGAGCAGGGTGTGGTTGGTGTAGCTCAGCGTCGAGCGGGTGATGGTCCAGGCCTGCTTCCATGAGAAATCATTCTCGTCGACCAGGATCCGCATCAGCTCGGCGACGGCGATCGCCGGGTGGGTGTCGTTCAACTGGATCGCCGCGAAGTCCGGCAGTGTATCCAGGGTGTCGTGCTCGGACAGATGGCGCTGCACCAGGTCCTGCAGGGACGCCGATGTGAAGAAATACTCCTGGCGGAGCCGCAGCTCCTGACCCTCGGGCGTGCTGTCGTTGGGATAAAGCACGTCCGAGATCGCCTCGGGCCGCGTGTGCGCGTCGGTGCCGCTGCGGGAGTGATCGCCAAGCGGTCCACGCTGGCTCGGCTGCGTCCGGCGCGCGGACCAGAGCCTGAGCGTGTTGGCGTGACGGCCGCGCCATCCGGCAAAAGCGACATCGTAGGCGGTCGCGAGCACCGTCTCGGACGGGTACCACATCGCCGGCGCAGTTTCCTTGTCGCCGCCCGTGTATTCGACCGTGCCGCCGAAATGGACCGGATAGGTGGTTTCCGGACGGGGAAATTCCCACGGATTTCCATGCGCCAGCCACTGATCGGGAAACTCCTCCTGCCAGCCGTCGTGGAAGCGCTGCTCGAACAGGCCATGCTGGTAGCGGATGCCGTAGCCGAAGGCGGGGATCGCCAGCGCCGACATGCTGTCGAGATAGCAGGCGGCCAGCCGGCCGAGCCCGCCATTGCCGAGGCCCGGATCGGGCTCGCAGCTCCGCAAGCCGTCGAGATCGATGTCGAACGAGGCCAGCGCGTCGCGCGCCTGCTGCAGCAGGCCAAGATTGACCAGCGTGTCGGTCAGCGCCTTACCGACCAGGAATTCGATCGAGAGGTAGTAGACCCGCTTCTTTCGCTGTTGCGTGGCGTGCCGCGACGAACGCATCCAGATGTCGATCACCCGGTCGCGCACCGCGAGCGCGGTTGCCGTGTACCAGTCCTGCTTGGCGGCCATTTCGGGATTGGTGCCGAGCGCATAAGTGAGCTTGCCGACGATGGCATCGCGCAGCGCCCGTACGTCGCTTGCGAGCGCAGGCTGCCGGGGATTGAGCGATGTGCGAGTTTCCATGCGGCTCACTTCAAAGGTGTTCGCGCTTTCGATCCTCGACTCTTCTCAACTGGCCCGGTTGGTGAACCGGGCGTTGCCCAGCCCGGTGCCGATCGTGAGCACACCCCAATGCTGAACGTCGGTCATGAACGGGACCTCGCTTAGCCCCTGAATCACGGCATCATTGTGGATCAGCACCGCTGTTTCCTCATCGCCGATGCGCGGAATCCCCTCGCGAATCTCGTGCGGCAGGTTGAAATCCTTGCCGGACCAGTTGCCTGGCAGGTTCTGCGCCCCGCGGTCGATCGAGCCGTCATCCTCGATCATGCCGGGACAGCCGATGCCGATCAGCGGCGCCAGATGGAATTTCTCCTTGCTCGCGGCTCGAATGAGCTTCTCGATCATGGCGATCAGCTCCTTCACGGCGGCGTCACGGCTGAGCTTTTCGTCCGCGTGACGCCAGAGTGACGATTTCCACACTCTCGCCTTTTCCAGTTCCGGCGATTTCTTCAGATTGAGCTCGACCACACCCACCCTGATGTTGGTGCCGCCGATGTCGACCGCAAGGATGGCGTCGTGGCCCTTGAACAGCCAGGCCGGCGCAAGATGCGCCGCGCCGATCAGCCCGGCCTCGTCGGGATGATGCCGAATCGGCACCAGGTCGATGTCGATCTTCGAAGTCTTCAACAGCACGCCGGCGCGGCCGACGATCAATTCGCCGACGCGGCTGTCGCGCAGGCCGCCGCCGATCACGATGCGCTCGGTGTCCTTCCACGCCTTGGTCTTCAGATAGCGCTTGATAACGCCGGCAAGCTCCTGCGAGAACTCCTCGATCGCGGCATGGACCACGCCCGCGGCGTCTGCATCGCCTTTGGCCAGGAATTCGTCGATCTGGACCTTGGTCAATTCGTGCGTCTTGCCGTTGCCGATCGGGTCGTCGCCGGCCTTGCGGAGCTTCTTGCGCAGCGTGTCCAGAATGTCGCGAAACGCGCCCTTGTTGGCGCGATCACCGACGAAGCCATCCTCGTCGCGTATCTCGATGTTGTAGGAATCGACCTCGACCGATGGCAGGCGCGATGCCCCATGCGAAGCGATGGCCGGGCCCGGCGTCTTTTCCTTTTCCCCCATGCTCCAGCTCCTGCTCAAGGTCATTCATTGTCGACGGCTCGTTGTCGTTCTGTCGGCTCTCACGCTTCGGTGACCAGCTCCAGCGATTCCGCCGCCCGGGCAAGCCAGGCGCGCACCGCCGTGGGATCGTCGAAGCAGCCGTCGGTGCCCGCCATCCGGTGCCCGACGGAGAAGCACTGGCCGTGATAGTCCGAAATGATCGGGAAGACGGTCTGGTCGGTGATGTCGTCGCCGATGAAGATCGGCTTTCGGCCCTTGAACGCCGGCTCCCGCATCATCGCGTGGACACCGCTCGCCTTGTTCGTGGCGGCGGGCTTGATCTCGACGACGAACTTTCCGTGCATCACCTCGACGGCTTCGGGGGGTATCAGTTCGCGGATCTTCTCCACGGCCTCGATCACCGCCGGACCCTTGTCCGGCGCGAGCCGATAGTGCAGCGCCAGCGCATAGCCCTTGTCCTCGATCAGTACGCCGCGGCCGATCTTGGAAATCATCGCGAACTCGCGCTTGATCAGGCTCGGAAGCGGCGGCGGGTGTGCCGCATCGCCGGCCGTGATGTCGGGACGGAATTCGGCGCCGTGCCCGCCGACCGCCGGCAATTGCAGCGGCGAAAAGATCAGGTCGATGTCGCTGATTGAACGGCCGCTGACGAAAGCCACCGCGCCATCGAGACCGGCATAGAGAGATTTCAGGGTCGTGAGCAAATCGGGATCGACCCACACCTCGCGTGGGGTCGGCGCGAAATCGAGCAGCGTGCCGTCTATGTCGAGAAGGAGCGCGGTCGATTTTCTGGAAAATGGAAGGAGCTCATCGGCATCAATCTGCATCGACCGCATACACCTTGATGGCTGGATTTATCCGGACACAATCGAATGAAACGCAAGGGAACCGGGGATGGTTCCTCCCTGGTTCAGTCATCGAAACCCGGAGCGAACGGCGATCTGCCGACCACCGTTCGAAATGCTTGGGTTGGGTGATCCGCGGGTCTTAGGGGCCGCGCGCGGCCCTCGTTCCCATCAGTCCCATAACGAGCAGGACCAGGAACACCACGAGGAAGATGTAGAACAGGATGCGGGCCACATCCGCGCTCGCGGCAGACAGACCAGTAAAGCCAAGCAGCGCCGCCACCAGCGACACCACGAGCATGATCAGCGCCCACTTCAGCAAAGACATCGCAATGGCCTTTCCAAATTCCGACGCTAATCCAAGTTTATAGGCCCCGATTTGTTCCATGCGCGCCTGTGCCGCACGAGGCTTGGCGCTGGAGTGAGGAAAAATAGGGAAGTGGATGGAACCATTCGCGCGGCCATGCGTTCTTGGGCGCTCGGGGAGAGGAAATGAAGAAAATCCGTGAATACCGTGAGCACGCCGCCGAATGCCGCGACATGGCGCGCGTTGCGTCGGCGGGCCATCGGACCCAGCTCGAGCAGATGGCGGCCACCTGGGACCAGCTTGCCGAGGCACGTGCGCGCCAACTCGCCAAGGACGGCAAGACCGAGGAGGAGGACGATGGCCGGCCGGATGAAATCACTTCGGCTGGCTCGGACCCGCGCGAACGATAGTGCTCTCGGCCCTGGCGCGCCGGTTTGTCCGGGCGCCGGTTGAGGCCTCAGATCCGGCCCATCAGCAGCAGCACAATCAGGATCAGGACGATCAGCCCGATGCCGCCGGACGGGTAATAGCCCCAGCCGGAGCTGTATTGCCATCGCGGCAGTGCGCCTATCAGCAGCAGAATCAGAATTACCAGCAGGACCGTGCTGAGCATGGTCGCCTCGTTGTTGGGGAATACAACCCTCGGCGCTGGAATGGGTTCCCAGGGCGGAACTGCGGGCGGCACCGCAGCCGCCGTTTTCGGGTCTCGCGGCTGCGCCGCACGGACGCAGTCATTGGCTTTCCGGAACACGCCGCGCATGCGTGGCGTTGGCCTGGACATGGAGAGCAGGTCATGACCCAGACGCCGATGCCGACGCTGCAAATCCGCAATACCAACGGCGGCGCGTGGAGCGTTCACGCCGAGTTTCCGGACGGCAGCTCCGCAGACATCAAGGGCTTCACGACGGAAAACGACGCCAACCAATGGATTGCCACGGAGCTGCAACACTGGCTCGAGACGCGGGAGCAGAAATCCAATGCCTGAGAAGCAAGCCGACGCCAAGCGCGTGGGAGGTCCCGGCGCCAGCCATGAAAACCGCAAGGAGCCGGAAAAGTCGAAGCCGCATGCGCGGCTGAACGACGAGCATCCGGAGCAGGGTCACACCAGGCGAACCGCGCAGGGCAAGAGCGGCGGCGACGGCCGCGAGCATGCCGTCAATCGCGGCGGGCAGCCGGACCGCCGGCCATAACGGCGACCGGCAGGGTCCTCAGCAGTTGCGAAACGTCGGGCTTGGCGGGCGCCTCGCCCTGGCTTCCCAACGCATCGCGCAGGCCGCGCCACTGGCTCGCGCCGAGAACGAGCCGCGCCTGCCATCCGCCGCGCGGCCAGTGCTCGCCGTCGCCGGTCTGCGGCGCGAAATGGCGGGCCGCGACGACCAGCAGACGCCCGGTGCGGTGAGTCCGCGTGAAAGCGACAATGCGATCGCTGTCCGGGCCGCTCACGCCGACCGGTTCGTATCCGCCTTGCTCGAACAGCGCCGGATGGGTCTGCCGGAGATGCAGCAGCTTCTGCGTCAGCGCGAGCTTGATATGTCCGTCCGGCCAGCGGCCGGCCAGTTCGTCCCATTGCGGTTCGGCGGTTAAGGATGCCTGACGCGCCGCGAAATCCACCGGGCGGCGGTTGTCGGGATCGACCAGCGAGAGGTCCCAGAACTCGGTGCCCTGATAGAAATCCGGCACGCCCGGCATGGTGGCCTTGAGCGTCAATTGCGTAAGGCTCCCGAGCGCGCCGAGGAGTGACGTGCGCCGGGCGAAGCCTGCGAGGGATTGCAGAAACTCCCCGGCGCGGTTTGCATCCAGAACCGCATGGATGAAGGACTTCAGCCCGGCTTCGTATCTCTCGTCCGGGCTGATCCAGCTCGTTTCGAGCTTGCCCTCGCGCGCGGCCTTGATTGCGTATTGCTCGATGCGGGCGGTGAAATCGCCGTCGACCGGTGCCTGCGGCCAAGTGTTCGGCCAAGTGTTCGACCATGCGCCGATCAGCGCCTGATAGATCATGTATTCGTGGCCCGCGGACGGGCTGCGCCGGTTGTGGAATTCGATCACGAAGCCCGCGTTGATCTCGCGCCAGCGCGCCACGTGCTCGGCCCACGGGCCCGGAATGTCCGACAGCGCGAGGATACGCGTGCGTGCGTCCTCGCCGCGCTTGGTGTCGTGCGTCGCGGTTGCGGTCAGCCCGTGCGTGAAATGGCCGGCGCGGTGACGCATCCGCTCGTGGAAGTTCTGCGCCGAAAGCCCCGGCAATGTCGGGTCGCCGCCGACCTCGTTCAGGCCGATCAGCGCGTGGTAGCGGTAGAGCGCCGTGTCCTCCAGCGACTTCGCCATCATCGGTCCGGTGAACTGCTGGAGTTTCAGCGCGAATTGCCGGAGCCGCGTGCTGCTGTAGCCGCGCGAATCGGCAATGAGGTCGAGCGTGATGGCGTCGCGCAGGAAATCGAAGATGTCGGCGTCGGGCCCCGGCCAGCGCCGGCGCGCGGCGTCGATGGCGCGGCCGATCGTGGCGCGGTCGGTGTCGCTGCAGCCGGCGGGGGTGACGTAAGTGCGGTAAATCGGGAATTCGAGCACGTAGAATTTCAGCGCATCGCGCAACCGGTCGGCGGCGTAGTCGCGGGTGCTGTAGTGACCCGCGGCGATGCGCGCGAGCAGTTGCGACAGCACGCTGAATTCGCTCGCCAGGATGGTGTCGAGCACGCGGAGCTTGGCGTTTTCGAGCACGGCGGCGAAATCGCCGAGCTCCGGCACGATGCTGCGCCAGAGCGCGTCGAGCCTTCGCCGGCCGTCCTCGTTCACCAGCAGGCGCGACAGGCAGGTCAGCCATTCGTAGCCCGTGGTGCCGGCGACGCCGGAGAACCGCGGCAGCTGCTCGCCTTCCTCCAGGATCTTCTCGACCGTGACGTAGAACGGCCGGTCGCGGCGGGTGCCGCGGTCCGGCGCGCTGCGATTTTGCCAGTTGCGGATGAATTGCTGCAGGCGCGCGGTGTATTGCAGCGGGTTGTAGAGCCCGTCGATATGATCGAGCCGCAGCCCGTGCAACTGGCCGGTGGCGATGAGCTTGCCGACCAGGCGGTGGATCGCGCGAAATGTGCCCATGTCCTCGACGCGAAGACCGGCCAGCTCGTTGATGTCGAAGAAGCGGCGATAATTGATGCCGGACGGGGCGAGCCGCCAGGTGGCGAGGCGGTAGTGCTGCCGTTCGAGCAGCCGGTGCAGCAGATGGACGCCGTTCTCTGCGTCGGCGCGGTACGCCACGAGGCCACGCGCGATGACGTCGGCCGCGCCGGGCGCCGCAGCCAACTGCTTTTTCAATTCCGGCGCCCGTGAATAGGACGGCGCGCCCGGCGTGCCATATTCAGTGGCGAGCGCGAGCAGCGCGCGGCCCGCGGGCTCGTCTGCCGCTTTCGCCGCCGCCACGACGGTCTTGAGGATGTCGCTGAAGCGCTGCGGATTGATCGGAAAGCGGTGGTCGAAATACCACGCCGAGAAGCTGCCGGCCTGCGGATCGAATTTCAGCTCGATCTCGCCCGCCGTCAGCGCCTCGCCGTAGGGACGGCCGAGCACCGGCAGCAGCACGCCGCCGCCGTGGCGATAGGGGAGCAGCTCCCAGGCGATGTCGAACGAGACCGCATGCGGCGATTTGCGGCCCCATTCAAGCACGTCGAGCCACCAGGCGTTGCTCGCGCCGACCGCCATGTGGTTCGGAACGAAGTCGAGAATGAGACCGAGATCGGCGCCCTTCAGCGCGCCGGCGAGACGCGCGAACGCTTCGTCGCCGCCGAACTCCGGATTGAGCGTGTTGTGATCGACGATGTCGTAGCCATGGTCGCTGCCGGGCCGGGCGGTGAGAAACGGCGAGGCGTAGAGATGCGTGACGCCGAGCGCCTTGAGATAGGGCACAAGGTGCACAGCCTGGTCGAAGCCGAAATCCTTGCTGAGCTGCAGCCGGTATGTCGCGAGCGGGATGGTCGGGGGCATCAGCGCGCCTCGATCGCTGCGTAAACCGACCACGGCGGAAGCTGTTGCGGCGGTGCGCCGCCCCAGATCGGCGTGGCTTTGGGCCGGAGCGCGGGCGAAGCGCGATCCGCGTCGGTGAGATTGGCGAGGATCGCCAGCGCCTCGCCGGTGCGGAAATTCCAGCGCGCGGCGAGAACGCCGTCGTCAAACGCCGCGTGGCCGTGTCCCGGCTCGATCTGCGGCAGGCGCGGCATGATCTGCGTGCGGCGCGCGTCGAGCAGGCCGCGCACCAGCGCAAGGCGCGCGGCGTGCTCGGGATGCTCGATGGCGCTCCAGTCGAGCGAAGCACGCCTGACGGTTTCCGGCGAAAGCGGGTCGGGCACGTCCGCGTGCTGCGCATAGGCCTCGGCGAACTCGCGGCGGCGGCCCTCGCGGACGGCCTGCGCGAGATCGCCCTTGAAGTCGCAGAAGAACGGAAAGGGCTCGCGCGCACCCCACTCGTCACCCATGAAGAGCAGCGGCGGTCCGGGCGCGAGCAGCGTAATGGCGAGCGCGGCTTCAAGCGCAGCCGGCGCCACGAACGCGGTCAGCCGCTCGCCGAGTGCGCGGTTGCCGATCTGGTCGTGGTTCTGCAGGAAGTTGACGAAGCTCGCCGGCGCGAGTGCGGATGTCGGCTCGCCGCGCGGCTCGTTGTGGCGGTGGGGCGAGGGCTCGCCCTGATAGGCAAAGCCCTCGGCCAGCGTCCGCACGACGTGGCCGGACGCGTCGCGATAGTCGGCGTAGTAGCCCGCGGTTTCGCCGGTGAGCAGGACGTGAAAGGCGTGGTGATAGTCGTCGTTCCATTGCGCGCGGTAGCGGCCGCGCGGCGGATCGGCCTGCGGATCGAGCAGGCTTGCCTGATTGGCGTCGTTTTCGAGAACGAGATGGATGTGGCGGCCGGTCTGCGCGGCGAATTCGCCGGCACGCCGGCTCAGCTCCTCGAGAAACGCCGTGCGTCCCGGCTCGGCGATGGCGTGGACGGCGTCGAGCCGGAGCCCGTCGAAGCGGTATTCGTCGAGCCAGTGCAGCGCGTTCTCGACGGCGAAGCTGCGCACCGTCTGGATGCTCGTAGTCGATCGCGCTGCCCCAGGGCGTGTCGGCCGGCGTGAAGAACTGCGGCGCAGTGCGGCCGAGATAGTTTCCGTCGGGGCCGAAGTGATTGTAGACGACGTCGAGGAACATCATCAGGCCGCGTGCATGCGCGGCGTCGATCAGCGCCTTGAGATCGTCCGGGCGGCCGTAGGTCGCGTCGGGTGCGAACAGCAGAACGCCGTCGTAGCCCCAGTTCCAGCGGCCGGGAAAGTCCGCGACCGGCATCAGTTCGATCGCGGTGATGCCGGTCGCGGCGACGTGGTCGAGCTTTTCAACGATGCCGCGAAAATTCCGCTCGGGCGTGAAGGCGCCGGTGTGCACTTCGAGGAACACGCATTCGTGCCAGGGCCGGCCCTTCCAGTCCGGGAGTCTGCCACGCATAGGCCGGATCGATCACCTCGCTCGGACCGTGCACATCGTCGGGCTGAAATCGCGAGGCGGGATCGGGCACCTCGATCTCGCCGTCGATGCGGAAGCGGTAACGCGTGCCGGGACCGGCGCCGGGCAGCACGGTCTGGTACCAGCCGTCATCGCAAGCGCTGGCATCGGCAGCGTCCGATCACTCACCAGCTCGACGCGCTTTGCGCCCGGCGCCCAGAGCCGGAACGTCACGCCCTCCGGTGCGATCAGCGGCCCGAACCGGGACGCGTGGTTCATGGCTTGTCGTTCATGGTTTGCCCGCGAACGCCATGATCGAGGAGGGCTGCGCCTTGACTTTGGCCGCCGGCGCTTCCGCACCATCCTCGGCGAGCACCAGGCCGGTCGCGGTGTCCAGCACGCGGCTCCAGTGCGCGACACCGGGCCAGGACGGCAGCGTGACCTCGATCGCGTCCGGCGTGGCGTTGAGGATCAGCAGCAGCGGCTCGCCGCCCGGGTTCGGCGGCGCCAGCACATAGGCGAGGAACCGGCCTTCCGGAAAGTGCCAGTCCTCGTCGCTCATCTCCGCGCCGTCCGGGCGCAGCCACAGCACGTCGTAGCTGCCGTCGGCCTTCTTGCCTTCGAGCCAGTGCCGCGACCGAAGCTGGGCAAAGCGCTGGCGGAGCCTGGCGAGCCCGCCGACAAACTCGGTCATGTTGTCGCCCTGGCGCTTCAGGCCCGACCAGTCGACCCAGCCGATTTCGTTGTCCTGGCAATAGGCGTTGTTGTTGCCGCCCTGGCGAGTTGCCCACCTCGTCGCCGGCGAGCACCAGCGGGATGCCTTGCGCCAGCATCAGCGACGCGAGTTGGTTCCGGCGCAGAAGCCTGCGGCATTGAACGATGGCCGGGTCTTCGGTGGCACCCTCGGCGCCGCAGTTGAGGCTCACATTGTCGTCGGAGCCGTCGCGGTTATCCTCGCCGTTGGCCTCGTTGTGCTTGTTCTCGTAGGAGACCAGATCGGCCAGCGTAAAGCCGTCGTGCACCGTGACGTGGTTGATGCTCGCCTGCGGGCCGCGCCCGTCGTGGCGGTATTGCGCCGCCGAGCCGGTCAGCGCGCCGGCCAGATCGCCCAGCAGATTGCCTTCGCCGCGCCAGTAGCGGCGCAAGGTCTTGCGGTAGATGTCGTTCCACTCCGACCAGCCGGGCGGAAAGCCGCCGACCTGATAGCCGCCGAGTCCGATGTCCCACGGCTCGGCGATCAGCTTGACGTTGGCCAGCACCGGGATCCTGCCGGATCGCGGCGAAGAACGCGGCGTGCGGATCGAACGCCGGCATGCGGCCGAGCGTGCTGGCCAGGTCGAAGCGGAAGCCGTCGATGTGAAACACCTCGACCCAGTAGCGCAGCGAATCCATCACCATCTGCAACACGCGCGGATGGGTGAGGTTCAGCGCGTTGCCGGTGCCGGTGTAGTTCTCGTAGAAGCGCGGCTGGTCGGGCACCAGCCAGTAGTAGGCGGCGTTGTCGATGCCCTTGTAGCAGAGCGTCGGGCCGAGGTGATTGCCCTCGCAGGTGTGGTTGTACACCACGTCGAGGATCACCTCGATGCCGGCGCTGTGCAGTTCGGCAACCGTCGAGCGGAACGCATTGCGCACGTTGTCGGCGGCATAGCGCTGCTCGGGCGCGAAGAAGCTCAGCGAGTTGTAGCCCCAGTAGTTCTTGCGGCCATGCTCCAGCAGATGCCGCTCGTCGACGAAGGAATGGATCGGCAGGAGTTCGATGGCGGTAACGCCGAGCTTGTGCAGATGCTCGATCATCGCCGGCGCGGCGAGGCCGCGGTAAGTGCCGCGCAGTTCCTTGGGCACGTCCTCGCGCTGCTGCGTCAGTCCTTTGACGTGCGCCTCGTAGATGATGGTGTCTTCCCACGACACGTGCGGATGGCGATCCTCGCCCCAGGTGTAGGCCGGGTCCACCACCACCGACTTGAACATGAATTTCGCGTTGTCGCGCTTGTCGAACGACAGGTCCTCGCGCTTGTTGCCGACGCGATAGGCGAGGTGCACGTCGTTCCATTGGAACGAGCCGCCGAGCCGCTTGCTGTAGGGATCGATCAGCAGCTTGTGCGGGTTGAAGCGGAAGCCCGCCTCCGGGTCATAGGGCCCGTGCACGCGATAGCCGTAGAGCTGGCCGGGCTGCGCGTAGGGCAGGTAGCCGTGCCAGACGTCCTCCGAGCGTTCCGGCAGCGTGATCCGGTCCACCTCGATGCGGCCGGACTTGTCGAACAGGCAAAGCTCCACCTTCTCGGCGGTCGAGGAGAACAGGGCGAAATTGGTGCCCTTTCCGTCCCAGCTTGCGCCGAGCGGATGCGGGGAGCCTGCCGAAACGCGCCGGTCAGACTTCAGGAACGAGATAGACGGCAGCAAGCGGCGGGAGGACAAGGTGAAGCTCCGGGCTGTCGGATGTCACAACCGCTGTCACGCGGCCTCCGTTCCCCACATTGCTGCCGCCATAAACGGCAGCGTCGGTGTTGAGCACCTCGCGCCAGTGTCCCGCGAACGGCACGCGGATGCGGTAGTTGTGCCGGGTCTCCGGCGTGAAGTTGACCGCCATCAGGCACGCGTGCCTGCGGATCGCGCCCCTTGCGCAGCCAGGCGAACACGCTGTGGTTGGCGTCGTCGGTGACCAGCCACTCGAAGCCGCTGCCGTCGCAGTCGAGCTGGTGCAGCGCCGGCGTCGAGCGATAGAGCCGGTTGAGATCGCGAATGAGGTTCTGCACGCCGAGGTGCGGCTGCCGTTCGAGCAGATGCCAGGGCAGGCTTACATCGTGGTTCCACTCGGTGTCCTGCGCGAACTCGCAGCCCATGAACATCAGCTTCTTGCCGGGATGCCCGAACATGAAACCGTAATAGGCGCGCAGGTTGGCGAAGCGCTGCCACGCGTCGCCCGGCATGCGGCCGAGGATCGAGCGTTTTCCGTGCACCACCTCGTCGTGGGACAGCGGCAGGACGAAGTTTTCCGAGAACGCGTAGTGCAGGCCGAACAGGATGTTGCCGTGATGGTGGCGGCGGTGGATCGGCTCCTTCGAGATGTAATCCAGGGTGTCGTGCATCCACCCCATGTTCCACTTGTAGCCGAAGCCCAGGCCGCCCCAGTCGACCGGGCGCGACACCATCGGCCATGCGGTGGATTCTTCCGCCACCGTGGTCGCGTGCGGATGGCGGGCGAACACCTGCGTGTTGGCGCGGCGCAGAAAATCGATGGCTTCGATGTTCTCGCGCCCGCCGAAGCGGTTCGGGATCCAGCCGCCTTCCGGCCGGCTGTAGTCGTTGTAAAGCATGGAAGCGACCGCATCGACGCGAAGCCCGTCGATGCCGTAGCGCTCCAGCCAGAACAGCGCGTTCGAGATGAGGAAATTTGTGACCTCGACGCGCCCGTAATTGTAGATCAGCGTGCCCCAGTCGAGATGCCGTCCCTGTTGCGGATTGGCGTGCTCGTAGAGCGCGGTGCCGTCGAACTGGGCGAGCCCGTGCGGATCGTCGGGGAAGTGCCCCGGCACCCAGTCGAGCAGCACGCCGAGGCCGGCGCGGTGGCACGCATCGATCAGCTCGACGAAATCCTCCGGCGTGCCGAACCGGCTGGTCGGCGCAAACAGGTTGGTCGGCTGGTAGCCCCACGAGCCGTCGAACGGATGCTCGGAAATCGGCATCAGCTCGATATGGGTGAAGCCCATGTCGGCGGCGTAGCGCGGCAGTTGCGCGGCGAGCTCCCGGTAGGTGAGCCAGCGGTTGTTTTCCTCCGGCATTTCGCCGCCATGAGCCGAGGTGCACCTCGTAGATCGACATGGGCGCGTCGAACGCGTTGACGTTGTGCTCGAGCCGCACCGGCTGCGGAAGCTTGTTTGCGTCGATCACCACCGAGGCGGTGGAGGGCCGCACCTCGGCCGCGAAGGCGACCGGGTCGGACTTCAGCGGCAGCATCAGGCCGTCATGGCCGATGATCTCGTATTTGTATTTGTCGCCACGCCCGGGCGTCCGGCACGAAGATTTCCCAGTAGCCGTTGCCGCGGGCGCGCATCGCATGGCGGCGGCCGTCCCACAGGTTGAAATCGCCGACCACGCTGACGCGCCGCGCGTTCGGCGCGAACACCGCGAAGGCCACGCCGTCGACATTGTCGTGGCGCATCGGATGCGCGCCGAGCTTGTTGTAGAGGTCGAGATGCGTGCCCTCGCCGAGGAGATAGAGATCCATGTCGGACAGGATCGGCGGAAACCGGTAGGCGTCCTCCATCTCCACTTCGCGGTCGCCATAGCGCGCCTGCAGCCGGTAGTGCTGATCGCCGGAGGCGACGCGGCCGGCGAACAGGCCCGCCTCGTGGATGCGCGGCAGTTCGCTGACCTGTCCGGTCGTCGTCGATGACCTTCACGGTGGCCGCATCGGGCAGGAACACGCGCACCACCGGGGCATCGCCCTCGAAGTGCAGCCCGAGATAGTTGAACGGGTCGGCGTGACGGCCGTGGACGATGGCCTCCGCTGCGGGAGAAAGGCTCATGCCGTCACCACGCCGTGCCGTGCGAGAATGCGCAATGTTCCATCAAGGGGAACGTGCAGCCACCCCGGACGGTTCATCAGCTCGTATTCCATTTCGTAGAAGGCTTTTTCGAGCAGGAAGAAATCGAGCAGGTTCTGCGCCTCCCGGGCGTCCGCGGGCCACAGAGAGGTGTCGGTGTAGGTCCGGCAGGTGTTCCAGAATTCCTCGGTGGCCTTGTCCCGCCAGACCGCGAGCTTCGGCGGCAGCGTCGCGCGCTCCTCGGGCGTGAGGTTGGCGGCGTTGAGCAGCGCCGCGGTGGTCGAGTAGTCGATCGAGCGAATGAGACCCGCGACGTCGCGCGCGGCCGGCGCCTTCTGCCGCCGTTCGTCGAGCGAGCGGCCCGGCTCGCCCTCGAAGTCGAGGATATAGGCGTCGTCCTTGGCGATCAGGATCTGGCCGAGATGGAAGTCTCCGTGGTGCCGGATCTTCAATGCCGTGGTTTTCGCCGGCAGCATGCCGCGGATGTGATCGGCGATCTGCCTGTGCTTCTGGATCAGCCGGTCTGCCATCACGGCGCCTGCATCGTCCATCTCATGGTGCTTGGCGGCGAGCAGATCGAAGGTGCGGGCGCTGCGTTCGAGCAGCCGATCGGTCCATGCGGCGATGTCGGCTTCGCCGATCGGCTCGGGGGCGAAATCGGCGATGTCGGGCCGGCTGGCGAATGCGGTCTGCAGTTCGCCGGTGCGCAGGCCGATCTGCCGGATGCGCTGGATGTAGGACGTAAGCTCGGGATTGTCTTCGGGCGCCTCCGCGGCCTGCGCGCGCAGGTCGTCGATGAAGCGGCCGAGAAAGGCCGCGGTGACGGTCCAGGCGTCGCCCTGGTTCTGGATAAAGCGGTGCGCGACGACCAGCGCGCTCCGCTTGCCGTTCTCCACCAGCTCGGCCGACCCCAGGAGGTCGGGCACGTTCTTGAAGGCCGTGTGTTCGAGCAGGAAGCGGCCGATCTCGATCTCCGGGTGAACTCCCTCGTTCACCTTGCGAAGGATTTTCATCACGCAGACCTGGTCGGCGACGATCGTGGTGTTGGATTGCTCGGCGTTCGGCAGCGCGATCTGGTCACAGGGCGGCACGGGCAGGTCCTTGAACGCGGCCGTGGGACGGAATTCGATTGCGAGGTCGTCCTGCCTGACGGTGTGGCCCTCATGCAGGAACTTCAGCAGCAAGGCGATGAAATCGCGATCGGTTGCGGCGTCGAGCAGCGTGCCCTCGCGGGAGAGGCGGCGGACCGCGGCCATCACGTTCCCGCCGTTGCCCTCGATGCGGTCGGGGCGCGCCCATTTCACCATCAGCGGAATGAGATAGCGCGACACCGACTGCTGTCGGCCCGGCACATTGACGAAAGCCAGCGCGGCGCTGCCGCCGTCGTCCTCGAGCGGGACCACGGCATCGACCTTGGCGGTGGTGATGGCGCGCGCCTTGTCGGCAAACCAGCGGCGTTCTCGCATGAAGGACGGCAATACGTCGTTCTCGATCGCGTGGCGCTCGCGGCCCGCGAACAGCGAATGCCAGCCGGAGATCCAGACCAGCGTGGTCCATTCGCGGCTGCTGGGTTTCGCCGGCGCCTGCGACGTGTGCTGGTCCTCGAGCAGGAACCAGAAGAATCCGTAGGGCGGAAGCGTGACGACGTAGGCACCGTCGCCGATGCGCGGGAAGGGGCTGCGGCCGAGCATTTCGATCGGCACGCGGCCCTTCCATGCGCCGAGATCGATCTCGGCGGCCTGCGCCGACCGCGACAGGTTGGCGACGCACAGGATCGTCTGGTTGTCGTGTTCACGCACATAGGCGAGCACGGTCCGGTTGACCGGGCGGATGAAGCGCAGCGTGCCGCGGCTGAAGGCGTTGCTGGAGCGGCGCACGCTGATCAGCCGCTTGGTGAAGCTGAGCAGCGAGGAGGGATTGCGCTGCTGCGCCTCGACGTTGACCGACTGGTGGCCGTAGACCGGGTCCATGATCACCGGCAGGTAAAGCCGCGCCGGATCGCAGCGCGAGAAGCCGCCGTTCCGGTCCGAGGTCCACTGCATCGGCGTGCGCACGCCATTGCGGTCGCCGAGATAGATGTTGTCGCCCATGCCGATCTCGTCGCCGTAATAGATGATCGGCGTGCCGGGAAACGAGAACAGCAGCGCATTCATCAGCTCGATCTTGCGGCGGTCGTTGTCCATCAGCGGCGCAAGCCGCCGCCGGATGCCGAGGTTGATGCGCGCGCGCGGATCGTTGGCGTAGGTCGACCACAGGTAGTCGCGCTCGACGTCGGTGACCATTTCCAGCGTCAGCTCGTCATGATTGCGCAGAAACAGCGCCCACTGGCAGTTCGCCGGAATCTCCGGGCGTCTGGCGCAGGATGTCGGCGATCGGGAAACGGTCCTCCTGCGCGATCGCCATGTAGATGCGCGGCATCAGCGGGAAGTGATAGGCCATGTGGCATTCGTCGCCGTCGCCGAAATAGGCGCTGACGTCCTCCGGCCACTGGTTGGCCTCGGCGAGCAGCAGCTTGCCGGGCTTGTAGGCGTCGAGCTCCTTGCGGATCTGCTTGATGACGGCGTGGGTCTCGGGAAGGTTTTCGTTGTTGGTGCCGTCGCGCTCGCAGAGGTAGGGAATCGCGTCGAGCCGGAAGCCGTCCACGCCCATGTCGAGCCAGCCGCGCATCACCTGGACGATCGCCCAGAGCACGCGCGGATTGTCGAAATTCAGGTCCGGCTGGTGCGAGAAGAAGCGGTGCCAGTAATAGGCGCCGGCCTCCGGACTCCAGGTCCAGTTCGATTTCTCGGTGTCGGTGAAGATGATGCGCGTGCCGGAATACTTCTGGTCGTTGTCGCTCCAGACGTACCAGTTGCGCGCGTCGGTGCCGGCGCTGCTCCGCCGCGCGCGCTTGAACCAGGGATGCTGGTCCGAAGTGTGGTTGACCACCAGCTCGGTGATGACGCGAAGGCCGCGGCGATGCGCTTCGGTCATGAAGCGCTTGAAGTCGCGCAGTGTGCCGAAATCGGGATTGATGCGCCGGTAGTCGGCGATGTCGTAACCGTCGTCGCGGCCGGGACTCGGATAGAACGGCAGCAGCCAGAGCGCATTGACGCCGAGGTCCTGCAGATAGTCGAGATGCTCGGTGAGGCCCGCGAAGTCGCCGATGCCGTCGTTGTTGCTGTCGGCAAACGCCTTGACGTGGATCTGATAGATGATCGCGTCCTTGTACCACAGGTCCGGCTGGACCTCCGGCTGCACGTCGATTTGCGGCGCGATGTTCACGGCGTGCGCACCTACGGCTCGCAGCGGAACAGCAGGGCGGGATCGCGGGCGGGATCGATGCTGAGCCGCACGCCGCCCCATTCGATGGCGTGGCGCGCGCCGGTGACGAGATCGACGATGGCGCGCACCGGCTTGCGGGCGCCGTCCGGGCCGATCATGAGGTCGCCGAAGTGGAACCAGAAGCTGCGGGGCTCGGCGGTCAGCGCGATCGCAACCGCGACCGCGTTGTCGCGCGCGACCGACTCCTTGACGAAGCCGATCACCTCGGCGTCGTCGACCTGCGCGAAGCGGAGATCGGAGGTTTGCTGGAGCGCGCCGTTCTCGCGCCGGAGACGGTTCAGCCGGCCGATGTAGTCCTTGATGTTGCCGGGCTTGTTCCAGTCGCGGACCTTGATCTCGTATTTCTCGGAATCGATGTACTCCTCGCGGCCCGGGATCGGCTCGTGCTCGAGAAGCTCGTAGCCGTTGTAGATGCCGTAGGTCGACGACAGCGTCGCCGCCAGCGCGACGCGCGACTTGAACATCCACGGCTCGCCGGATTGCAGATGGATCGGCAGGATGTCGGGCGTGTTGGTGAAGAAGTTCGGCCGGAAATAGTCGCGCTCCGGATAGCGGGTGATCTCGGTGAGATAGTCCTGAAACTCGGCCTTGGTCGTGCGCCAGGTGAAATAGGTGTAGGACTGGGTGAAGCCGAGCTTGCCGAGGCCCTTCATGATCTTCGGCCGGGAAAACGCCTCGGCAAGGAACAGCACGTTCGGGTCCCGGCTCTGCACCTCGCTGGATCAGCCATTCCCAGAACGGGAACGGCTTGGTGTGCGGATTGTCGACGCGGAAGATCTGCACGCCCTGCCGGACCCAGAACAGCACGACCTGGCGCAGCGCCTGCCACAGCGCAATGCGGTCGGCGCAGTAGAAGTCCGGATTGACGATGTCCTCGTACTTCTTCGGCGGGTTCTCGGCATACTGGATCGAGCCGTCGGGCCTTCGCTTGAACCACTCCGGATGCTCGGTGAGCCAGGGATGGTCCGGCGAGCACTGGATCGCGAAATCGAGCGCCACCTCCATGCCGTGGCTCTTGCAGGCTTCGACGAAGCGGCGGAAGTCGGCAAGCCGGCCGAGCTCCGGATGCACGGCGGTGTGGCCGCCCTCCGCGCTGCCGATCGCGTAGGGGCTGCCGGGATCGCCGGGCTCCGTTTTGAGTGAATTGTTGCGCCCCTTGCGGTTCTTCGTGCCGATCGGATGGATCGGCGTGAGATAGACGACGTCGAAGCCCAGCGCCGCGATCTCCGGCAGCCGCGCGATGCAGTCGTCGAACGTGCCGTGCTTGCCCGGCACCGTGCCCTGGCTGCGCGGGACCATCTCGTACCAGGCGCCGCAGCGTGCCCGCGGGCGGTCGGCAACCACCGGCACCGGAATGCCGCGGATCAGGTCGGAGCGGGCGAGGTTCGCCGCCGCGGCCTCCGCAAGCTCGTCCGAGATGAGCGGCGTTACGCTTGCGGACTCATCGAACTCGCGCTTCGCGCGATTGACCGCCTGCCGGGCCTGCGGGTCGTCGAGCTTCAATTCGTCGAGCAGCTCGCGGCCCTCGCGCGCCTCGAGCGAAACGTCGAGGCCGGCGTCGAGCTTGAGCTTGATGCCGCGCAGCCAGCTTGCGTAGTGGTCGGTCCAGGCCTCGATGCAGAACAGGTAGCGGCCGGGCTCCGGCGGCGTGAAGGCGCCATGCCAGCGGTCGTTATTGTGCAGCGCCATCGGCTCGCGGCGCCATTCGTCGTCGCTTTCCTTGCGCCAGAGCAGCGCCGCGGCGAGCCGGTCGTGGCCTTCGCGCAGGAGGTCGGCCCACACGTCGATCCGCTCGCCGGCGATGCGTTTGACCGGATAACGGCCGCCGTCGATGCTTGGGAAGACATCCTCGACAAGAAAACGCGGCCCGGTGGGATCGTTCGGCGCCGACTCGGGGAGGTTGTTGATGCTGACTCGACGTTGGTGGGATGCCGCCAGTGTTCGCGTCACGTCTTCACCCCACCGACAAATGTGGCCTCCGGGGCGTTAACGGTTTTGGCGGTCCTTGGTTCCGTCAACGGGCCTGCCATGGCACGACGTTCGCCGCTAAACGGGCCGCCATTCGGGCTGTTTCGGACGGAAAACACAACTCCGCTGCCATTGAATGCGGCTGCGGGGTTCCGCCAACTTGGCGGAACGGCCATCGCGGCCCCTACGTTGCCCTCGATGGAGGACAAAACGATGACAAAGGCGACTGCGAAATCCGATCCGGGCGGTGCAGGCTTGCGGGGCCGCGACAGGCAGCAGGACCGTTTGAGAGACCGGGACCCGGGCCAGGGCATCGTGCCCGATGACCGCGGTCAGGATCAGCCGGCCGACAAGCGCCGGGCCAGGCAGGATTCCGGATTGCGCGCGCAGAAGGAGGCGGCGCAACAGACCACGCCGTCGCCGGGCCAGCCGGCGCACGGCGAATAGTCGAGAGTTCGGGCTATCCGCCCACCCGCTCCCACACCAGCTCCTGGTGCTGCATCGTGCCGGCATAGAGCCGCCGCGGCGGGGCGAGCACCATGGCGCCGTTCTTCTCGAAGCGCACGCTGCGCGTCTGATCGCCGCCGACGCGGCTTGCGTCGGACGAGGCGTCGACGCGGGTGGAGAGCGTCGTGCCGTCGAATGTGTAGTTGCCCGCGTAGGACATGAACTGCCGGGGCTCGCCCGCAAGCGCCGCACGGCCGTCGCACAGCACCGCCATCATCCGCCCGTCGGCCTGGAAGGTGACCAGCCCCATCGCCACCGGTCCGTAGGGCGGGTCGAGGACCTTTCCGGCGTCGTCGCGGCCGACCGTGCTCTTGAGTTGCCAGATGCCGACGATACGGGAATCGATCGCTGTCATGCGGGTCTTTCGAGCGGGATGAACAGGATTGGGAGGGAAGCGCTACTGCATAGTGCTGATGTTGGGCGTGGCGAGCGCGATCACCCACATGCCGATGGAAATCGCCGAGGTCCACAACGCGAAGCGCAGGTAGGTCTCGCGTAGCACAGTAGCGCTCGCCCATTGCGCGTAGGCCGCGGGCGGCCGTTGCTCCTTGTCGAGGTAGAGCCACATCTCGGTGTGGCGGTAATCCTTGGTGCTGGCCTCGTAGGCCTTATACATCAGGACCGCGCACATCATGGTGGTGAGAAATCCGCCGGCCTGAAAGGCGAGCTTGGGCATGAACGACATGCCGATCATGACGCAAAAGATGGCGAGAGAGGCGAAGCCACAGGCGCGCAGCACGGTTTCGTAGGCGATGCGCCGCATATGCTCCATGTTGCGGGTCCTCGGCGTCCGATCTTTCCATACGCCGCAGCGGTTGCCCGTCGCGGCGGTTGAGCGGTCCCCAGCGCATGCAAATTTACTATGGTCCGCCGGGGCCGACAATCGCCCATCCCTTCCGCGGCCTATCCGCCCGCTCTACAGCCCGATCTGGATGAAATTACCCATGGCCGGAAGCGTCAGCAGGGCCGTGCAGGCGAGCCAGATCCAGAGCGAGACGACGCTGGAGTCGTCTCTTCTGCCGGTGATGTGCTCGTAGATCGCCGCGGGAATTCCGGCGATGATGATGGTGGCGGTCGAAACCATCAGCGACGAGAACATCAACGTCAGGCCGGTGCTGCCGAACAGCAAGGCCGGCGCGAGGATCTGCACGTGGATCAGCGCGAACAGCAGGAAGAGCTGGTTGAACAGCCCGTTGACCATCCCGAAGAAGGCGATGCCGATGTAATAGAAATTGCGTTCCATGGCGCCGCTCAGCTCACCTTGGGGACAGCGCCCATCAAGAGAAAGACATAGAGCAACCCCACCCGCAGCCAGAACAGCCAGACGAATCCGAACAGCCAGACCACGACCGGCGCGGCGGCTCTTGGGCGTGACCAGCGCGAAAACGGCAACCACTGGATCCGTAAGCCGGCAGAACGCGCGCCAGATGTAATTCTGTGAATCCGACGGCACGATCAGGCCGAGCAGCGTGCGGCCGAGCAGCGTGTACATCAGCACCGCCAGAATGAAATTCGGCAGGTGGTAATACCAGTGGCTGAGAATGGTACCGCCGATGTTCACTGGATCGTCGCCCTACATGTCAGCCGAATCGTCAGATCTATGACCGGCGTGGCCGAAGCCTACAGAGTCACTTCGGCCGCGTCACGTAGAAGAAGCCGGTGAAACAGACGATGCCGAGCAGCATGAAGCCGGCGAACTGGATCGGCCCGTGCGCCTCATGCCCATCGTCGATCTGGCGCGCAAAAAAAGAACGGGGCCCGAAGGCCCCGCTCCCAACCATGATCGCAATTGCTGCGGTCAGGTCTTTTCTTCCAGCACCGTCCGGCCGCGCGGCTTGCGGATCTCGTCGACGAAGGCTTGCATCTCCGCCGACGGCGCCTTGGTGAACTGGCTGACCACATAGATCACCAGGAACCCGAGCGGCATCCCCAACAGACCGCAGTTGATGTTGTTGAGGTTGAACCAGCCGACCTTGTTGGCCAGCGGGTGCGCCAGCGTCGGCCACGACTCCATGGCGTTCGGAAGCGCCATCGCGGCTTGCAGGTTCGGGATGATCGGATCGCCCGTAGCCGGATTGAGCAGCGACGTCATTCCGGCGTACTTCACGCCGAAGCCCGGGTAGTAGCGGCTGACGACGAGATAGAACAGGCACAGGCCGAAGCCTGCGATCATGCCGCAGATCGCGCCCGTCGTCGTCGCCCGCTTCCACCAGATGCCCATGACGAGCACCGGGAAGTTGCCTGCCATCGCGAGCGAGAACGCCCAGCCGACCATGGCCAGGATGTCGCCCGGTTTGGTTGCCGCGAGCGCCGCCGACGCCACCGCCACGAAGAACAACAACACCCGGGCCACCGTGAGCCGGCGAATGGTCGGCGCATTCGGGTCGAGCATCTTGTAGTAGATGTCGTGGCTGAGTGCGTTGGCGATGGCGAGCAGCAAGCCATCGGCGGTGGAGAGCGCCGCGGCGAGGCCGCCGGCGGCGACGAGACCCGAGATCACATACGGAAGGCCCGCGATCTCCGGGGTGGAGAGCACGATCACGTCCGTATTGATGACGAAGTCCTGCAACCGGACGACGCCGGGATGACCCGCAATCGCCTTACACGCGGCGACGATCGCGTCGATGCTGGCGGCATTCTTGCCGCAGATCTGGATCAGCCCAAGCTCGCCCCAGGTGAACATCCAGGGCCGAACCGCCGTCAGGTCTCGGCCGATGATGTTGGTGTAGACCTCAAGCTTCGAGAACGCCGCGTAGGCCGGCGCCGAGAAGTAGAGCAGGAAGATGAACAGCAGCGACCACGCCACCGAATCCCGCGCTTCCTTCACCGACGGGGTGGTGAAGTAGCGCATCAGGATGTGCGGCAACGACGCCGTGCCGACCATCATGCAGAAGATGATGCCGAAGAAGTTGAGCGGGGTGTAGTTGATGAAGGGTTCGATATGCGCCTTGAGTGCGCCGGCCGGGCAACTGGCCGCCGTGCACAGCACCGCGATGCCGTCCTTCAGCATCTGACCTTCGCGCGCCGTGATTTCCGCGATGGCCTGCCCGTAGGTCAGCTCGGGAATCGGAATTCCGTACTTCTTGGTGGACAGGATCACGATCGGCGTGAGGTAGGCGATGATCAGCACGATGTACTGGGCGATCTGCGTCCAGGTCACCGCCCGCATGCCGCCGAGCATCGCGCAGAGCAGGATGCCGACGAGGCCGGCGAACACCGCAAGCTCGAACGGCATGCCGAGGAAGCGCGAGGCAATCAGGCCGGTGCCGTAGATCTGCGCCGTCACGTAAGTAAAGGAAGCGCAGACCAGCACGATCACGGCGAGGAAGCGGGCGAAGTTGCCGCCGAAGCGGAACGCCATGAAGTCGGGCACCGTGTAGGCGCCGAACTTGCGCAGGTACGGGCCGATCAGGATCGACACCAGCACGAAGCCGCCGGTCCAGCCGAGCACCCAGGCGATGCCGTCATAGCCGAGCAGGAACAGCGAGCCGGCCATGCCGACGAACGAAGCCGCCGACATCCAGTCGGCGCCGGTCGCCATGCCGTTGTAGAAGGCCGGCACGCGACGGCCGGCGACATAATATTCCGATAGCTGCGCCGTGCGCGTCATCACGCCGATGATGGCGTAGACCGCAAGCGTGAAGAACACGAACAGATAGCCGAGGACCTTGTTCGGGACGCCGATCTGCTCGAGAATTGCGAGCAGGATCACGAATCCGATGAAGCCGCCCGCATAGGTGCCGTACATTCTGCCGAGCTGTTTATAGAAGGCATCGGCTGCGCCTGTTGATGTCTCAGTGGCCATGATCTGATCCCCCTCAATCTTCTTCGGCGTAGCCGAATTCGCGATCGATCGCATTCTGCTGCTTCGCAAACATGAACAGCATGACCACGAACACGATCAGCGAGCCCTGCGCGGCCATGTAGAAGCCGAGCGGGAAGCCGAGAATCGGAATGATGATCTTGTTGAGCGGAACCACGAACATGTGGATCACGTAGCCGAAGAAGAACCAGATCCCGAGATGGGTGAACATCAGTCGGGTCGTCTTCTGCCAGTGAGCCTCTTCGTTGGCCTTACTGTCGGGCTGAGCCATGGGTCGGTTACCTTCCCTGCATAAACCGGAGCCGCTGTGCGGGACCGATGAGAAAGGCGAGGGACGCCCGGCGTCGATTTTTGAGCGTTGCCCCCGCAACGAATGCATGCCCACGTGTCTAACGACGCGGGTCCGCACCATAATTACTAACATTGGGAAAACATCGGCCCTATACGACTTTTGTCGGATAAAAGGCCATAAAGGACGGAAAAATCTCATGTTACTGAGTATCTCTCCGGGCATCCCCGCGCCGGTACGGTGAGCCGAGTGATCGACCTTTTCGCATTTTTCCGCCGCAAGCCGCCGATCGCCGATCCTGCGGCGCTGGCCGAATTCATCGACGGCCATGCTGCCTTTCTGGTGCAGAAGGGCATCTACGAGTATTCGCGCGCCCGCGCCGGGCACTATTCCAAGGTTCTGTTCCTCGAAAAGACCTTTCAGGACGCCGTCGAGGGCTCGCGCTGGCGCGCCTTCCCGCTTGGGCTTGCCATGGTGGCGGAAGCGGCCGAAGGCCTGCTGCGGCCTGCGGCCGGCGACGATCGGCTGGCGCTGCTCGAGGGGTTGCGTTCGCTGGTTCTTTCGATCTTCGACCGCTATCCGGTGTCGCCGGCGGTTGGTGAGCCGGCCTGGATCGAACTGCGCGCCGACCTTGCAAACCGGTTGCAGCGGATTGGCCTGCATCCGCCGAAGCGCGCCATGGACATCCCGGAGCAATTCGCCCAAAGCTACTTCGATCTGATGCCAATCCACGAGAAGCTGCGCCGCGCGGAATTTCCGGCGATGCGCAATTATCTGCGCGTGACGATGTGCAACATCCACGATGAGCTGGACAAGCGCCTCGATGCGCAGACCCTCGCGCCGCTGCTGACTGGCGGCCCGGGTTAACGCACGAACCCGCCGCGCCCGATGCGGCGGGATTGGCGCGGAGCGATATCGATGGCGGCGATCGGCAATGCCACGGCGCTTGCGGCCCTCGATGCGGTCGTCGTCGACACCGAGACCACGGGGCTCGATCCGGCCAAGGCCTGGATCGTCGAGATCGGCGCGGTGCGGATTGCCGGCGGACGGCTTGCTGGCGGACGTCTTGGCGACGCATCCCCGTGGCGCATCCTTCTCAATCCGGACGTTCCGATCCCCCCGGAGGCTGCGAAAATACACGGCATCGCCGATGCGGCGGTCGCGCAGGCGCCGCGGTTCTCCGCCGCGGTTTCGGACATATCCGCCGCGCTCGACAGCACGGTTCTGATCGGCCATTCGATCGGGTTCGATCTCGCCGTGCTCAGACGCGAGTTCGCCCGCGCCGGCGCGGCCTGGCAGCCGCCGCGCACGCTTTGCACGCAGCTTCTCGCCGAGGTCGCCGCGCCCGGGCTGGCCGGCTATTCGCTGGAGAGCCTTTCGGCCTGGCTCGGCGTTCCGATGGGAGTGCGGCATTCCGCGCCGGGCGACGCCGAAACCACGGCGCGCGTGTTCCTTGCGCTCGTTCCGAAGCTGCGCGAGGCGGGCATCCGGACGCTCGCCGAAGCCGAACGGGCCTGCCGCGGCAGAACCGCCACGCTGGAAGGCCAGCATCGTGCCGGCTGGGCCGAACCGGTGCAGGCGCCGGGCGATGCGCGCCCGGCCGCGCGCATCGACACCTATCCGTATCGCCACCGGGTGGCCGACGTGATGAGCGCGCCGCCTCGCTTCACGGCGCCGGATGCCCCGCTTGCCGACGCACTGGGGCGCATGGCGCGCGAGCGCGTGTCGTCGCTGTTCGTGCATCCCGATGGTTCCGGCCGCCCGGCGCGGCCGGATGAAACCGGTATCGTCACCGAACGCGATGTGCTGCGCGCACTCGCGGACGGCGGCGCGCAGGCGTTGACCCGTCCGGTCGGCGATGTCGCGAGCCGCCCGCTCCGCACCGTCCCTGCCGCCGCATTCTGTTTTCTGGCCATCGCGCGGATGAACCGCCGCGGCGTTCGCCATCTGGGCGTGACGGACGCGGCGGGCTTCGTCACCGGCGCCGTGTCGGCACGCGATCTGCTGCGGCTGCGCGCCGAGAGCGCGATCGCGTTGGGCGATGCCATCGAGGAAGCGGCCGGTGTCCCGGAGCTGGCGCGCGCGTGGTCGCACATGTGCCGCGTCGCGGCGGCGCTGCTCGAGGACGGCGTATCCGGCCGCGAGGTGGCGGCGGTGGTGTCGCGCCAGCTTTGCGCGCTCACCGCGCGCGCCGCGGTGCTGGCCGAAAACCTGATGCAGGAGCGCGGCGATGGCCCGCCGCCCTGCGCCTATGCCTTCGCGGTGCTGGGCTCGGCCGGCCGCGGTGAAAGCCTGCTGGCGATGGACCAGGACAATGCGCTGGTGTTTGCCGAGGGCGCTCCCGACGGACCGCAGGATGCGTGGTTCGCGAAGCTCGGCAGCCACGTCGCCGACATCCTGCACGAGGCCGGCGTGCCCTACTGCAAGGGCGGCGTCATGGCGAAAAATCCGCAATGGCGCGGATCGGTCGCGACCTGGCGCGAGCGCACCGCGCACTGGATCGGGCGGTCACGGCCGGACGATCTCCTCGCGGTCGATATTTTCTTCGACATGCTCGGCGTGCACGGCGACACGACCATGACCGAGACGATCTGGCGCGAGGCATACGACGCGGCCAAAGGACAGTCCGCCTTCGCGAAACGGCTGGCCGACGCGGCGGGATCGATCACGCCCGGGCTCGGCCTGTTCGGACGCATCCGCACCGAGCAGGGCCGCATCGACGTCAAGAGATCGGGTCTGTTCGGAGTCGTTAGCGCGGCACGGGCGCTGGCGATCTGCCATCACGTGGTCGAACGGTCCACGCCCGCGCGGCTTGCCGGGATCAGGAGCCTCGATATCGGCGGAAAAGACGATCTGGAAGGGCTTCTGGACGCGCAGGGGACGTTCCTGGATCTCCTCGCGGCGCAGCAGGTCCAGGACCTTCGCGACGGCATCTCGCCGTCCAATGCCATCGAGGTGCGGCGACTGGCGCGCCGCGATCGCGAGCGGCTGGTGCAGGCGCTCCAGGCCGTCACCCACCTCAACGAACTGACGCGCGATCTTCTGTTTCGCGACTGAGCAGGCGCGCGGTCACGTCTTCTTCCACACGTCCTTTTCGTCGATCACGCTGACATGCGCCGCGACCACGTGCCAGCCGTCCGGGAACTTCACCCAGGTCTGCATCTGCCGTCCGACCTTGCCCGGCATGGTCTCGCGGTGAAACAGCGTCGAGGCCACGGCGAATTCGCGGCCGTAGGTGGTGATGACGGTCTTGGAGGTGGTGCGGTTCAGCCCGACCGGCGCGCGCGCGGCGCGGAACGCCGCGATCTCGTCGAAGCCATAGAGGATTTCCGAGCCGCCGTAGCGGATGGTGCGCGGGTCGACGTGGAAGGTGTCGTCCAGCACCGTCACGTCGTTGGTCACCAGCGCCTTTTCGTAGCGGTTGAAGGCGGCGGTGACCTCGGCCACGACCTCCGGCAGATCGACTTCCATGAATTGCTCCGTGTGCTTGTGCGCTAGTGTTCCGGACCCGAAGTTCGCCTCGGAGCAAGCTGAGAACTCGGGCGAACTTCCCAACCGCGACACTAGCCTTGACCGGGATCAACCGGGCATTGCCGCGATGCTATCATGTTGCCGCCGTGGTCAACGGGCGAACGGTCATGCGCGCGATGGTGCTGGAACGTCCCGGCGAACGCCTGCAAATGCGGGAGCTATTGGACCGCGCGCCGGGACCGGGCGAGGTGCGGCTTGCCGTCTCGGCCTGCGGCGTCTGCCGCACCATCTGCACTTCGACAGCGAACTGCCGGACCAGAAGCTACCGCTGATCCCCGGACACGAGATTGTCGGCCGCGTCGTGTCGCTGGGCGCCGGTGTCACGCACTTGCGGATCGGGGCGCGTCGGCGTGCCTTGGCTCGGTTCGACCGACGGCACCTGCCCCTATTGCCTGGGTGGGCGGGAAAATCTCTGCGACGGTCCGCTGTTCACCGGGTATACCCGCGACGGCGGCTACGCCACGCAGGCCGTCGCCACGCGCGCTATATCTTTCCGCTCGGCGAAGAGGGCGACGATGCAATTGCGCCGCTTCTGTGTGCGGGCCTGATCGCTGGCGCTCGCTGGTCATGGCCGGGGACGCGCAGAATCTCGGGCTCTATGGGTTTGGCGCCGCGGCCCATATCATCGCCCAGGTGGCGCGCTGGCAGGGCCGCCGGGTGTTCGCCTTCGTGCGGCCGGGCGACGCGAGCGGCATGGCGTTCGCGCAAAGACTCGGCGCGATATGGGCCGGCGGCTCCGATCAGGCTCCGCCGGAGCCGCTCGCCGCCGCGATCATCTTCGCTCCGGTCGGCGCGCTCGTGCCCTTATACCAAGTCTCACTGATCAGAACCCGTGTGCCCATTGGCGCAGTCCAAGTGTCATGATGCGCCAAGGCTGATCAACGAGCTTGTTCCAAGCATCGCAGCAGTGATCGACGAGATCGTCGTAAGATTTGAAGATGCGGTTGGAGAGCCAATTGTCGCGGATAAATTGCCAGACGTTTTCCACCGGGTTGAGTTCGGGCGATTTCGGCGGCAAGGCGATGATGGTGATGTTGGGCGGCACAACGAGACGGGTGGAGAGATGCCAGCCTGCTGAGGCTGGAGCAGCCGGACCACTACACCGGGTGGCAGGTGAACAGGCGCGCTGGATAGAACGGTCAGAAGTAATACGAGGCGGCTGCGAAACAGGACGCGAGGCCATGGCCGATCACCCGGCTCGGTACGCCTCGATGATCGCTTGAGCTATCGCGATCCCCAGTAGGTTGCTGTCGCCTTCGACGGCAGTCTCGTGACCGTCGCAGGCCAACAGCGCCAACGCTGCGCCCCCCGCTTGGGATCTCGGACGCCGTCTTGCTCGCCCGTTCAGTCAACTGAGCATTGGTCGTGTGACGCCTAATCCATCGAAGCGTAATGGATGGTCCGCCGCTGGGGTGGCAGTAGCATGACCATTTTGCGCTAGCCCCAAAACCCGAGCCGATTGAGTACACCCCGGCTAATGAAACGGATGCTGGGCTGGGAAGTAACGCAGGCGACGGCCCCGTTCCAACGACGTCTGAGAACCTGACCGGTCGCCGCCGGTGCCCGGTGGCGCTTGGTTCTTCCCCTGGTTAGGCTTCGGTCGGTAGGAGTAGGTACGGTAGGAGCCTCACTCTTCTCCGCAGGCCTTTCGGTTGCGCGAAATCGCCGGCAACGGTGGCATCGCGTCCTTTCCTGAAAGCGCAAGGTGAGCCAACCTGCTCGGACGACTACTTTGAGACTACATACCAAAAGAAAAGTGCTGTCAGGACGACCAACGCAATCGACCACCCGATAATGTAACCTCGGTTGGTGCCGGTCGAACTCTGCGGTGGTCGATACTTCTCTTCCATCGCGCTCCCCGGGTGCTGCCACCGCCCGCCGGGCTTGGCATTTTCAGTTAGGAAAGTCCAGGGCGGCAAACGGACCACTGCAACGACCCTAGGCTTCGAGAAGAGCACAAAGCGAACCCACGCCGAGAGCGGGTTTTTTATTGCAATATTCCATTGTGCATTAAACTGTCTCCGACAACGCCCGTCCCAAGACCTGTTCAGCCCTTGTTGGACAGTTAGGGCCATGCACGTTTGCGGGGACGCTCTCCATTTTTCAGCATCAGATACAGCTCCGGTTCGTAAAACGAGATGAACTGCTCGGCGAACTCTGTTGGATCGACATCTAACGTTTTGGCCCAAGCCTGCAATTTGCTCATCGGTGGACGACTAAGTCCGGTCTCGATCTGGGATACGTAGCTGTAATGCTTGATGCCCAATCGATCCGCCATTTCTAGCTGGCTCAAGCCCGCCCGATTTCTCAGCTGACTGCATCCAGCGCCCACCCGCCTTCCAACTTGCGGTATCTCTTGACCGACGTTTCATAATCACTAAACTATCAGATACGATATGCCGTCCAACGGAATTTTCTTGCGACGCAACGAGGCCGAAAATGCTGGGCTCGTGGAAGAAAAGGCGGAATTCAACACGTCCGGCGGAGCGCGGCGGAGTTAACGAGCGCGGTCCGGAGTTGGCATTCGCCGCCTCGGCAATGGTCTCTGTCTCAGCATGGGGAACGCTGAAATCCGTCGTTCCCGGCGAGTTGTTGGCGCCCGCTGTGGCGACGTTGCTGTTCGGTTTTGCCGCAGCTGCATCCCTGACGGCTTGGCGCCAGCAGAACACCGACCACGAAACGGTGACCTATTGGGACGTGGCTGGGTGCCTCATCCTTAGCGGGTTGGTTGTTGCTGCCTTCATCCAGCCCGAGCAGTTGGCCCGGTACTTCAGCAATTGATCAATAGGCGACCGCCGCTTTTGCGAGGTGACATCTAAAGAAACGCACATACCACCTAGAACACGTGACCAGGCCGGGCCCCTCTGGCAGCGCGCACGCTGCGATGTCGGACTGGAATTGAAGGATGGCCCGAATGCGCCTGTTGTCTTGCAGCACCCCGTGCTGCGAAATTCTCGATGTAAGAACTCCACCGATCCGGACTGCATCCTGGGCGCCGCCGCGCCTGCCGACGGCGTTTGCCGCGCTCATCCTGCTTGCGCTCTGCATCGCGCCGGCCGCCGCCGCGCCCGCGACCGGCACCTATTCGGCCCAGCCGGTGTTCGTGTTCGGCATCCCGGTCGACTTTATCCTGTTCGGCCTGACGCTGCTCGGCGTCGCAATCTTCCATCACAAGACGCTGCAGGTCGCACTGACCGGGCTCGCAGTGGTCACCGTCTACAAGGTGCTCTTCACCGGCTTCCGTCAGGGCGAGGGCGTCGCTGGCCTGATGCTGCAGCTTCACCACGAATGGGTGATCCTGGCCAATCTGTTCCTGCTGCTGATGGGCTTCGCGATCCTGTCGCGTCACTTCGAGAACAGCCGCATCCCGGACGAGATGCCGGCCTTCCTGCCGGACGGCTGGACCGGCGGCCTTGCCCTTCTTGCCATCGTGTTCGTGCTGTCGAGCTTCCTCGACAACATCGCGGCGGCCCTGATCGGCGGCACGATGGCGCGCCATGTGTTCAAGGGCAAAGTCCATATCGGCTATCTCGCCGCCATCGTCGCCGCCTCGAATGCCGGCGGCTCGGGCAGCGTGGTCGGCGACACCACCACGACGATGATGTGGATCGACGGCATCAGCCCGCTCCGCGTAGTCGAGGCCTATGTCGCAGCGGTCGCGGGCTTCCTGATCTACAGCGTTCCTGCCTCGCTCCAGCAGCACCGCCACTCGCCGATCGTGAAGGACGCGCCGCGCGGCCTGCGTATCGAGTGGACCTATGTCGGCATTGTCGTCGGCCATCCTCGTCATCGCCATCCTGGCCAACGTCATCGCCAATCTGAAATTCCCGGCGGTGCTCGACCTCGTCCCGGTGATCGGCCTCGCCGTGTGGATCGTCATCCTTGCGACCGCGCCGCTGCGGCGGCCCGATTGGGGGATCATGCCCGAGACGTTCAAGGGCACGATCTTCCTGCTCGCGCTGGTCACCAATGCGTCGTTCATGCCGGTCGAAGAGTTGCCGCTCGCGTCCTGGCAGACCGCGCTGGGGCTCGGCTTCCTCTCCTCGGTGTTCGACAACATTCCGCTCACCGCGCTCGCGCTCAAGCAAGGCGGCTACGACTGGGGCTTCCTCGCCTACGCGGTCGGCTTCGGCGGCTCGATGATCTGGTTCGGCTCGTCCGCCGGCGTCGCGATTTCCAACATGTATCCGGAAGCGAAATCGGTCGGCCGCTGGGTGCGCCACGGCTGGTTCGTCGCGGTCGCCTATGTGGTCGGCTTCTTCGTGATGCTGGCGATTCTCGGATGGCATCCGGATGCCCCGCACAAGAAGCGCGTCGAACTGAACACCAACACACCAACCACGCCATTCACACAACAACAGGGGACGGGTAATGGGGCTGCTGCAATGGATGACGCTGATCGTGTTTGCGATCACGATTGCCGCCGTCGTCGTCAACAAGCTCGATGCGACGGTTGCCGCGCTGCTCGGCGTCGCGGTCATGGTCTGGATGGGCACCATGACGGAGGTCGAAGCCGCCCAGCTTGGTCGACTGGAACGTGATGGCGATCCTGCTCGGCATCTGGATCATCGCCGGCTACTTCGGCAGGACCGGCGTGCCGAGTTGGCTTTCGGTGCAATCTCTTAAGGTATCGGGCGGCCGGCCCGGCTGCTGATCCTGGTGCTGTCGATGCTGACCGGCCTCCTGTCGATGTTCATCGACAACGTGGTCTGCATCCTGATGATGGCCCCGGTCGCGCTGCCGCTGGCGCGCGCGCTCGGCATTCCGGCGACGCCGCTGGTGCTGATGATCGGGTTTTCCGCAAACTTCATGGGTACCGCGCTGCTGCTCGGTGACCTGCCGCCGCAGATGCTGCATAGCGTCGCCGGCGCCGAGTTCTTCGATTTCATCTGGTACGACGGCCGGCCGTCGTCGTTCCCGATCCTGATGCTGACCTTCGTCATCACTCTCGCGTTCATGTACGTCTACGGCTTCCGCCGGATCGGCAGGCCCACGGCCGAAGGCATTGCGAGCGTCAAATCGGAAATTCCGGACCGCACCTTTGCCGCGATCACCTGCGGCATGTTCCTCCTGACCGTGATTGCGATGGCGATGCGCGAACACCTCGGCGTGAAGCTCGGTTTTATCGCACTCACCGGTGCGATCATTACCGTGCTGATCATCGAGATCATGGGTGACAAGCTCAAGGAAGCGCCGAGCTTCGAGCACATCGTGCAGGAACTCGACTGGCGCGCGGTGTTCTTCTACATCGCGCTGTTCGCGCTGGTCGGCGGACTCGAGAAGACGCACATCCTCGACATGATGGCCAACTGGCTCCGGCCGATGTTCGCGCAGAACTACGCGCTTGCCGCCACGATCCTCTACTGGGTGACTATCCCCATTGTCGGCATCGTCGAGCACGACGCCTACATCCTAACCTTCCTCAACACCATCAAGGAACTCGGCACCCAGGGCGTTCCGCCGTGGCCTCTATGGTGGGTGGTGCTGTGGGCCGGCACGCTCGGCAGCAACCTCACGGTCGCGGGCGCGCCCGCGCTCTACGTCGCGCTGCGCATCGCCGAGAAGGAGGAGGACAGGAAAGTGTCGCTGCGCGAGTTCCTGTCCTGGAGCCTTCCCTTCTGCCTGGTCAGTTCGGCGGTTTGTTACGTGTTCGCCATGCTGATCTGGGTCCTACCCTACGCAAAGTGAGGAAGGAGCATTTCCATGTTCAAGAACATTCTCATCCCGACCGACGGCTCGGCGCTGTCGCAGAAGGCCGCCACCAGGGGGGTCGAACTTGCCAAGGCACTCGGCGCCAGTGTGACGGCGTTTTTCGCAGCACCGCCGGCGACCCCGATCGTCTATCGCAACCACCTGCCGATCGGCTTCGCACAACCGGGCGAGCACGATCAGATGATCGAGCGCGCAGCAGCGAAGCACCTCGATTTCATTGAGCGCGCGACGAAGAAGGCCGGCGTCAAATGCGAAAGCATTCACGCGACCAGCGACTATCCCGAAGACGACATCCTAAAGATCGCCGCCAGGAAGAAGTGCGATCTCATCGTCATGGGAACGCATGGTCAGGGCGGGCTGCGCGGCGTCTTCGTCGGAAGCGTCACGCAGAAGGTACTGGGGAAATCGAAGATTCCCGTGATGGTCGTCCAATAAACGACCAGGGCTGAAACAAGCGGCGCCGCCGCGCCAGACCGCGGCGGTAGCATACGGAAAGCACTCAATGCCGGAATGAAGTCTCGCCGTCGCGGGACATTGGCGTCAGGACCGGGCCCCTCTGGCAGCTCTCGGGAGCTGCGATGTCGGACTGCCGCAGCAAAGAAGAGGGACAAGAAATGCAACCGCCAGCCAGCTGATCGCGTCAGCCCCTGATCGACGCCGGAACTGAACGGTCCGGCATCAACCGACCGCAACGCCCGGCATGTCCGCGCGCGCCTCTTCGCGCACGCTTCGCCTTTGCCGAAGCAACCCGTCAATTTAAGACAAGGACGACGAATGACCGCTTACCTCTCCAGCGAAGCCCTGACCGCCCTGTTCCAGGTCGTGATGATCGACCTGGTGCTCGCGGGTGACAACGCCATTGTTATCGGGCTCGCCGCCGCCGGACTTCCGCAGCACCAGCGCCTCAAGGTGATCTTCTGGGGCATCGCCGCCGCCACGCTGATGCGCATCGGCTTCGCCAGCGTCACCATCCAATTGCTGCAGATCATCGGCCTGCTGCTGGCCGGCGGCATCCTGCTGCTGTGGGTGTGCTGGAAGATGTGGCGCGAGTTGCGCCAGCCGCATCATCACGCCTCCACCGGGCTCGCCGCCGCGGGCGGCGCGCCGATCGAAGCGTCGCTTCCCGCGGGCGCGCCGACAAAAACGTTCGGCCAGGCGATCTGGCAGATCATCGTCGCCGACGTGTCGATGTCGCTCGACAACGTGCTCGCGGTCGCGGGGGCCGCGCGCGACTTTCCCTATATACTGGTCTTCGGCCTGGTGCTGTCGATCGCGCTGATGGGCGTCGCTGCGAACTTCATGGCGAACCTGCTGCAGAAGCACCGCTGGATCGCCTATGTCGGACTGGCGATCATCCTCTATGTGGCGCTCGACATGTGCTACCGCGGCGCGCGCGAGATCTGGCCCTATGCAGAGCGTCTCGCCGGCTTGATGTAGCCCTAGGTTGCCGCTCTGGATTGGGTGACGCACAAGTCGTATTGGCGATGTTGAAAGACGGAAGGCTGGAGGACATTAGGATGTTGGCGTGTCCAGAAATCCAGCTATGATCATCGCCATGCAAAGCCTTGCTGGTATACTCTGTCTCGCAGCCTTTGCTGGTGGCCTTTGGTATTTCCGAGCTAGGAATGACGTTCCACACTGGTTTATTCAGTTGCCAGGAGCTGTTCCGATAATCCCCCTTGGTTTGGTGGCTCTATTGATGGCGGGTATTGGTCTTCTCGCACACGCCTTTGGTTTGATATGATCGCCTTGCTTACCGTAACCGGTCCGCGGCGGGAGTGTGATAGGGGCAAGTAGATCGTTGGACGGCGTCTGAAAACCTGACCGGACGCCGCCCGTGCGCCGGACGGGTCGGCAAAAGGGTTGCATACCCGCTGAGGGTCAGATGCAGCCGGTGGCGCTTAGTTCTTGCCGATGCTCAGGCTGCGGTCGGCAGGACCGTGAAGAGGTCGCAGTCGCCTGCGTCCCATCGCGAAGCGAGCTTCGAGCTGTAGCCGAGCCATCGGTCCAACTCGGCGCGTGCGATCTCACCGTCAGCGGCGCCTGCGATCAAGCCATCCGAGATGCGCTGGCCGCACTCCAGTTCAAGTTGCAGTGTCCCGTTCCGTCTCACGGGCCGATCGCAAGACGAGCCGACGAACGATGCGATGCCGCGCCAAGTCGCACCAAGATCGTCAGCGACGCTCAGAAACTTGTCCACGAGCTGCGGGTGTATGACCAAGACGCCGTGAACATGCGGCGCAACAGACGGATGGCTGAAGAACGTCGCGTGGGAAGCCGGGCGGCTACGGTACTTGTCGGGTCGCGTTCGGGGGTCATCGCGCCAAGCTAGTGCGAAAGGAAGCAGAGGCCGCTTGCTGGGTCGGTCGTGGTTCTTGATGAGAAGGCTGCACAGACGGGCATGGAAGCGCTCGAACTCGCGTAGCACCTCGTCAGGCTTTATCGATCCCGGCTTGAAGGTCGCGGTCAAAGGGACGATCAGTGGCGGCCTGGCGTCTGGAGCCGAGACGGCCTCGAAACGATCGATGACCCAGTCGGTGTAGCAGCCACTCGAATGGTGGTCAGAATGTCGTCTTGAACGCGTGATGCCAGTTATGAAGCCGTGGAGCGGCATATTATTAGCGCCCCTTGCCCGTGGCGATGAATCGGCCGTCGCTGCGTTCGGAACTCTCTGGCGGTTCGATCTGGCATCGGAACGCACGGAACACGCCAACGCACCTGTGGCGTTCCGTCTGCGCGAAGGCAAAAAAACCCACGGCAAGGGCATGGGACGCGCCGTGGCGGGAGTTTCCGACGTCTTCCAGTGAAGATGACGTTTATTGATCTCCGCGTCCGCCGATCAGTCTCACCAGCTGAGGCGGCCTACCTCATGCGACCGATTACGCGCTTGGTATCCGCATCGCGGGAGGCCATTTGAAGATGTCGGCACCAGCGCAGTCAGCCGCATCGGCTTCAAACCGCCGGGACAATTAACGATTGGCACGTACTCAGCTTGTCCACCCGACGCTCCCCGACCGGAGAGAGTATGCGAGCGGCTGTCGCGTGTCGGTCCGCTATGCGACTTACAGGGCTCGAATGCCAGTTTCAAAAGCCGGCCGGCTCGCTACTGCGAGGCCATCGGGTGTCGGCCTGAATTACACGTAAAATCCGTTATAACTCCGGCGCCCGCCAAGCGGGCCCTCGCCACGCCGCAGTTCGCACCGCGAGCGAAAGCGGGTGGCGCCCATAGCGATCCGGGGATCCCAAAGAAAATCGGCCGCAGCGTGAGCGGCGGCCGATCCAAATCGTCGAGGGGCGCGTCGTCTAGCGCTGCGTACGCCAATCGTTGTTGTTGCTGCCGACGCGGGCGCGCGGCCGCGGCGCGGGCGCGCCGAACAGCTGATCGAAGAATCCGCCGCCGCCGAAGAAGCCACCGCCGCCGCCGTACGTGCCCGGCGCCATCCGCACCGGCGCGTTCGAGGCGGTCTTCACCTGCGGCACCGCGATGTCGGCAACCTTGCGCTCGGAGCCCTTGAGGATCTCGAGCATCCGCCGGTCGCGGCCGTAGATGTCGTCGCGGATTTGCAGCTTGCCCTCATCGTCGACGAAGGCCGACTGATAGGTGATGTGCACCGGGATGAAGGTCGGGAAGTTGATGTTGATCTCCGCTGGACCGTACATCTTCTGCAGCCGGTCCGCGGTGTATTTCTCGTTCGGCAGCACCAGTCGCCAGCAGCACCTCGCCGTACTTCAGCGGATCCTGAACGCGCATGCAGCCGTGGCTGTAGGCGCGCCTTTCGTGCGCGAACAGGTGCTTGTCCTGCGTGTCGTGCTGGTACACCAGGAACTTGTTCGGGAAGTTGAAGCGGATGCGGCCGAGCGCGTTGCGGTCGCCCGGCGGCTGGTAGATGCGGAGGTTGCCCTCGCGGTCCTGCTCGACCTTGAGTCCGATGCGCTCCATTGCCATCGGGTCCTGCTGCAGCGCCGGCAGGTATTCGTTCTGGATGATCGACGGCGGCACGTTCCAGGTTGGGTTGACCGTGATGAACTTCATCTCGGCGCTGATCAGCGGCGTCACGAGGTTCGGCTTGCCGACCACGATGCGGGTCTTCCAGACCAGCTTGCCGTCGCGCACCACGCGCAGCGTGTAGTCGGGGATGTTGACCATCACGTGGGTCTTGCCGAGGTCGCGCGGCACCCAGCGCCAGCGCTCCATGTTGGCGATGATGATGTCGACCGTCTTGTCGCGCTTGGGGCCGTTGATGACGTCGAGCGTCGCCTGCGTGAGCTGGCCGGTCGGCTGCAGGCCGTGCTCCTTCTGGAACTTGGCGATCGTGCCGGACAGTTCGCGGTCGTAGTTGGTGTCGCCCCCGGGCGACTTCATGCCGAAGCGCGCGCGCAACGCGGGCACGCGCGGGTCCGACATGATCTCTTCCTTGCCCTTCTTGTCCTTGCCGTATTTCAGCACCGGACCGGACGGGATCACCTGCTTCTCGACGTCGTTGCCGCGGCGCACTTCGGCGAGCTTGGCCTTCAGCGCCTTGTATTGCGGCTGCTGCGGGTTGTAGCCGTCGAGCGCCGCCGCGACGTCGGACGCGTTCGCAAGCTTTGCCAGCACGTCGGCCGGCTCGGTCTTGGCGAGGTCGTACTGGATGTCGGTGTGGACGCGGCTGTAGTGGACGCGGCCGGACTGGGCGTGGCGGACGAAGGTCAGCACCGCGTCGGTGAACTTCACCTCCGCTTCGGCCAGCGCGTCGGCGTCCGCGCCGGCCTTGACCTGCGGCAGCGGATAATCGGCGGGATCGAGACCGTCGGCATCGATGCCGGCGAGGAATTGCGACGGCGTTCTTGGCGCGCGCGCTCATCGCCGCCGTCGGCGACCCACAGCGGCGCAAACTCACGGCCCGAATAGAACGCTTCGACCGGCGCGCGCTCCTTCTTGCCGCCGAGGATGCGGTCGAACTTGCCGGCCGCCATCATCTCGCGGAGCTTGTCGGCGATCGCGGTGTCGGCCGCGGTGGCCTTGGCGCTGGTCGCGCCGGGAACGGGACTGGTCAACTTCGGCGGTGTTTGCGGTCTTCGCCAGCGCGGGCTTGTCCGGGGTGATGTCCTTGAGCGACGGCGGCGGCAGGTCGGCGCTCTGCGGCTTCGGTACCGCGTTCGAGATCGCGCGGGCCGATTGGGCCGAAGCGCCGGAAGCGACCGTCAGCGCCAGAGCCGCGGCGAGCGCCGTTCCCGCCAGCAGTTGATCGAACCGCACAGGTCGCATGGATGTCTCCCAGCCCCCAGCCCGAACCAGGGGGCACCGATTTCAGCCGAATACGGTTAAATATCAGGCCTGCCAGATCATTGATACCGGACCACATACCGCATGGCCGGTATTTTCCAGCCTAAACCGCGGATTTTCCCCGCAAATCAAACAATTTTGACCGGTGTTGCGCGCTCGCACCACCGGATGTTTAGGGCCGCCGGCTGCACCCCTACCGTTATACCGACGGGATGAATTTCATGGCCGGAAAGAACTTTCCGAGCAGGGTGGGCGGCCAGGGCACCGACATGAAGTAGTCGAAGGCGAGCCAGACCGAGAGGATCAGCACGGTGACGTAGGGGAGGACGAGCTTCCAGCGCTCCGGGCCTTCGAGGCGCATGAACACGACGACGAAGATCGCCGCCGTCGGGATCAGCCCGATCACGGCCATGCAGGCCATGAAGCCGAGCAGATAGCCAAAGAACCGCGCCGCCCGCCGCACGATGGTCTCAACCGACAGGTGACCGGTGTCGGACTCCAGATCCATGTGGATCGTCTGCTGGACCTCGGCCTGCGCCTGCTCGGCAAGGCTGCCGGCTGCGGCGGCCACCTCGGGCTTGCGGCAGAGGTCGTTGAACAGGCTCAGGCCCGCGGCCGTCAGCGCGGTGGCGCCGACGATCAGCGGCACGAGCTTGGCCGAGAAGTGCCAGGGCAGCGCCGCCACCACGAGCGTGCCGATCAGCGCGATGAAGAAGATGGTGAAAAGCTGCGGGGGCTCGAAGTGTGGAGCCCGGAAGCTCCGCGCCATCTTGCCGAACCCGCCCTGCCGCCGGATGTCGGCGATGACCGGCCGCACCAGGCCGACGATGGCGAGGATCAGCAGGACCGCGACCACCGGCCGCGCCAGCCAGGTGAAGCCGTAGCGCTCGATGGAGATGAACATGTAGCGCTCGATCGAGTCACCGAGCACGAGGCCCAGCACCAGCGGCGGCCGCGGCCACTTGAACTGCTTCATCAGCCAGCCGAACACGCCGAACACCAGGAGCGTGATCAGGTCGCCCCAGCTTCGCGACGCTTCGAACGCGCCGATGTAGACGACGCTCAGCACCGCCGGCAGGATCAGCGTGTAGCGCAAGGTCGCGAGGCGGGCGAACTGCGGGCTGAAGGCATAGCAGAGCCCCGCGCCGAGGATGTTGGCGAGCGCCACCGACCACACCATCGCGTAGGTGATGTCGAGATTCTTGTGCAGCATGTCCGGGCCCGGCACGAGCCCGTGAATGAGGAACGCGCCGAGCAGGATCGCCATGGTCGCGCTGCCCGGCACGCCGAACGCAAGCGTCGGCACCAGCGCGCCGCCTTCCTTGGCGTTGTTGGAGCTTTCCGAGGCGATCACGCCGCGCACGTCGCCCTTGCCGAAGGTCTGCGCCGCGCCCTTCTCGGTCTTCAGCGCGTGGCCGTAGGCGAGCCAGTCCACCACCGAGGCGCTGATGCCGGGGATCGAGCCGATGCCGCCGCCGATCCACGAGCAGCGCATGATCAGCCACCAGTTGTCGAAGCAGTCCTTCACGCCCTGCCACTGGCCCTTGTAGATGTTCTTCTTGTCGATCGACTTGGAGATCGTGGTGCGCGCGATCAGCAGGTCGCAAAGCTCGGGCAGCGCGAACAGCCCGAGCAGCACCGGCGTGATCGGCAGCCCGTCCCATAGATAAAGACTGTCCATGGTCCAGCGCAGCGTGCCGGTCTGCGGGTCGGAACCGATCATCGCGATCATCACGCCGAGGCAGCCCGCGCCGACGCCGCGCAGCGGCGCGCTGCCCGACAGCACGGCCACCATCGATATGCCCAAGACGGAAAACGCCAATAGCTCTGGCGATCCCAGATAGAGCATCACCGGGCGCAGGATCGGGATCGACACCGCAAGCAGCGCTGCGCCGAAGATGCCGCCCATCAGCGACGACATGTACGCGGCGCTGAGCGCGCGGCCGGCTTCGCCGCGCTTCGCCATCGGGAATCCGTCGAGCACCGTCGCCGCGGAGGCTGCACCTCCGGGCACGCCGAACAGGATCGCGGGAATCGGATCGCCGGTCGCGGTGGTCGCGCCGAGGCCGAGCAGCAGCGCGAAGGCCGAGTAGGGGTCCATGCCGAAGGTGAACGGCAGCAGCATCGCGGTGCCCGCGAGCCCGCCGATGCCCGGCACGATGCCGAGCACCAGTCCCATCATGCAGCCCAGCATCAGGAACATCAGGCGATGCGGCTCGATGAGCTGCAAGAACGCTTTGCCTGCCGCCGCCGCCATGAAGGCGGCTTCCGCTCCGACGCCTTCCATGACCTAAGTACTCTCCACCCTGATCACGCGCACGCCGTCACCTGCTTGCCGCCGGCTTGACCGACAGCGCCCGCCTTGCCCGTTCTACCAGATGCGGCGGGGTCGCATAGATGCCCGCGACCAGTGTTTGCAGGTCGCCGCCCGGCATCGGGTCGACGTCGAGCTGCATCCTTGCGGCCTCCGCGCGCAGCGCCTTGTCGTCGAGCGCCGCGATGAACGCCTTGCGCAGCGCCGCCACCCGCTCGGCCGGCACGCCCGGCGGCAGCACATAAGGCCTGCCGAACACGCCCTGGCTGAACACCAGCTCGATGGTCTTGCGGTCGTCGTCGCTGCGGGCGAACTCGGCGGCGCGCGGCACGCCGCGCTTGTTGAGGTCGGAATGCCCGGCATTGCTGAGCTGCACCAGCGCGCGCACCGTGTCCTTGGCGAACCAGTCCGGATGCATGATCTCGATGCCGGTCCAGCCGATGCCGCAGGCGCCTTGCACCTCGCCGCGTTCGAGCGCGAGCGTGATCTCGCGGCTGCCCGGATAGCCCGTGACGATCTTGAACTTCGCGCCGAGCACGCTGTTCAGGAGCAGCGGCAGGTCGTAGGTGGTCGCCCCCGGATTGCTCGCCCCGATGATGAGCTCTTTGTCGAGCACGTCCTTGAAGGTCTTCACCGGCGCATCGCTGCGGACGTAGCAGACGTAGACGTCGCTGTTGGCGCTGCCGAGATAGACGAACTTGCTGGGATCGTGCGGCACCGGCTGGTCGCTGAGCAGCGGCTGCAGCACCGCGCCGGGAAAGATCGCGCCGATGGCGGTGCCGTCCTTCGGCGCGACCGAATAGACGTAACCCGCCGCGCGATTTGAGCCCGCGCCGCTCATGTTCTGCACGACGATCGAGGGATTGCCGGGAATTGCCGCGCCCATGGTGCGCGCGATGAGCCGCGCATAGGTGTCGTAGCCGCCGCCCGCGGACGAGCCGACCACCATCGCGATCTGCTTGCCACGGTAGAACTGCTCGACGGAATCCTGTGCTGCCGCGCCGCCGCCGATCAGGCATGCGAGCGCAACGGCGGCAGGCCGAAGGCAGTGGCAGAGCGGCATGGAAATCCCGCAGTTCGTCCCGGCGCCCGCCTTTTCTTGCTTTCCCCGCGGTTCGCTCGCGGCGGAGGTTTTCAGGCGGGTGTGCGGCTGTCAACTGCGCGTGGCGGGCAGGTGCCGGCGCCGCCGCGTATCATAGCTTAGGAGCATGCTTGGGGCTGTGGTCGAAGCCTTTGTGAAGCGCTAGGCTTCGTTCCGCCGTCCGGAAAACCGCGACACGCGGACGCAGGCGGCGGCGCAGCCCGGATATCGGCCGCCGCAATCATGAATCGCAGGTGAGGACCATGATCGACTTATACGGATTGACCAGCCCGAACGTGCAGAAGATTTTCATCATGCTCGAGGAATGCGGGCTGCCTTACAATTTCAAGCCGGTGGACGTCTGGGCGAGCGCGCAGCACTCGCCCGAGTTCGAGAAGCTCAACCCGAACAAGAAAATCCCGGTGATCGTCGACACCGACGGCCCGGGAGGCAAGCCCTACACGGTGTTCGAGTTGGGCGCGATCCTGATGTACCTCGCCGAGAAGACCGGCAAGTTCATGCCCAAGGACACGGCGAAGAAATACGACGTGATCCAGTGGCTGATGATCCAGGTGGCGAACGTCGGGCCGGCGTTCGGCAACTTCACCCACTTCAACCTGTTCGCCCCCAAGCCGAACGACTATTCGCTCAGCCGCTACAAGAGCGAAATGCTGCGGCTCTACGACCTGCTCAACAAGCGGCTCGGCGAGACCAAGTATCTCGCCGGCGACGAATATTCGATCGCCGACATGGCGACGTTCCCGTGGACGCGCCAGCACCAGGCGCACGGCGCCAACATCGACAGCAAGCCGAACTTCAAGCGCTGGTTCGAGGAGCTTTCGGCGCGGCCCGCGGTCAAGACGATGATCGCCAAGCAGAACGACATCAAGTCGAGCCGCGAGACTGCGACCGATGACAACAAGGACCGGTTCTTCAACCGCGGCAAATACGCGAGGGCGTGATGGTGCGCCGGCGCAGCGCACTCGGTTCACCCTCCCTGGAGGGGGAGGGTCGACGCGCATCGAGCGCAAGCGAGATGCGCGGCGGGGTGGGGTGAACTTCGCGCGAAACAGTTCACCCCACCCCGCTCGCTTCGCTCGCGACCCTCCCCCTCCAGGGGAGGGTAAAGCGCGCCTGCTGTTCGTGCTGTGTGTCATCGTTGGCTTGATGGCGCCGGCACACGCCCAGGACAACTATCCCTCGCGCACCATCACCCTGATCGCCCCGTTCGCGCCCGGCGGCTCGGTCGATCTCGTCTCGCGCATCCTCGCCGAAGGCCTCACCCACCGCCTCGGCCAGTCGGTCGTCATCGACAACAAGCCGGGCGGCAACGGCGTGATCGGCATCCGCGAGGCGCTGAAGGCGCGCCCCGACGGCTATACGCTCCTGATGGGCGCGGTCGGCGCCAGTCTCACGCCGGCGCTGATGCAGCCGAACTATCCGTTCGATCCGCTGCGCGACTATGCGCCGGTGGCGATGATCGCCGAGTGGTCGGCAGTCCTGGTGATCAAGAAGGACATCCCGGCGACCACGCTTGCCGAGTTCATCGCCTACGCCAGGACACGGCCCGGCGCGCTCAACTTCGGCGCCACCGGCTATGGCGGGCTCGCGCACCTGGTCAGCGAGGTCTTCATGCAGCAGACCGGGGTGCGCATGCAGCACGTGCAGTACAAGGGTGGCTCGCAGGGCACGGCGGACCTCCTGTCCGGGGCGATCGACGCGCAGATGATGAGTTCGCCGGTTGCGGCCGGCCATGTCGGCAATCCGGCGATCAAGATGCTGGCGGTTGCGAGCAAACGCCGGCTGCATTTCATTCCCGATGTGCCGACCATGGCCGAGGCGGGTGTGCCCGGCGTCGACCAGACCGCGTGGCAGGGCGTGTTCGCGATGCCGGGCCTGCCTGACGCGGTCCGCGACCGTATCGCGCGCGCGGTTGTCGCGGTCGGCAGCGATCCGGGCTACGCCGTCAAGCTCCGCAACACCGGCTTCGAGCCGCTGCCGCTCGACGCCGAGGCCTCGGGCCGCTTCTACCGCGACGAGTTTGCGCGCTGGTCCGCGTTCATCAAGGAACGCGGCCTCGCGGAAACGGCCGCCGGGGCACGCTAGATCGCCACCTTGGGCCGCGCCACCGGCAGCGGCGCGCTGGCCTCGTCGTCCGGACCGTTCAAGTCGATGATGACCACGCCCTTCCGTGCGCGTTCCGCGTGCTCCTCGTAGTCGCGGGCCAGCGCCAGGAATTTGTTGGCAATCGTCTTGGTGGCGCTGCGCGCCGCCATGCGGCGGCAGCGGGCGGCCGATTGCAGCAATGTTTTCGCGTCAGTCATGTGTTCCCCCGAACCGACTGAAAAGCCAGAACACCATTGCCAAGAAAGTCAGCCAGTAACCCGCGAATGGTGCGGCCGAACTCTTTAATCGGTGGTTAGAGCGATTGCGGAGTCAGTGTCCTATTGCGGCACTTGTGAATAACGGCGTTGGCTGGCGCGCATTGTCAGTGCTGGGTTTTTCCTGATGTGAACCTGTTTGGCGCCGGGATGAGACCGCCCGTGACGCGCGGATATCGCGTCAAAAAAGCGAGAAACGTCCTACGCCGCCTCGACCTGCGTCTCCGGCTGCTTGTACGCCTTCAGTCGCGGCATGACCTCTTCGGAGAACATCGTCAGGTTCGACACCGTGTCCTCGTGCGACAGGAATCCCGCGTGCCCCATCATCAGCAGGTTGCCCATGCCGCCGCAGTACTCGGTGAAGTCGATGATCTGCCGGTACACCTGGTCCGGCGTGCCGCAGAACAGCACGCCCGCGTCGATCAGATCCTGCACGCTCCCCGCGTGCATGTTCACCCCGCGTCCGTCCTTGGTGAAGCTTCGCGGCGCGCTCACGCCGCGCAGCATCCTGGCGTTGTCGTCCGCCGTCAGGAAACCCGGCGGATTGCGGAACGGCACGTGCACGATCGCCGAGGAATAGAGATAGCCCGCGACCAGTTCGCCCCTGCGGCGCGCCTCCGCCTCGTTGTCGGCGACGGCGACGAGTCCGAGATAGGCCAGGCGATCCGCCGGCGCGGGGCGCTTCCATTTCGCCTGATAGCCGGCGCGATATGAATCGTAGAGCGGCCGCGTGGCGTAGCCCGAACCCAGCGTCGCCATCACGTAGCCCTTCTCGCCCAGAAGCTTCGCCTGCGTGCGGTTGCCGGTGGTGGTCCAGATCGGCGGGTGCGGCTGCTGCACCGGTCGCGGCCAGATGTTGACCTGCCGGTAGTGGAAGTTCTCGCCCTCCCAGTTGAACGGAGCGCCGCGATGCGACATCGCCTTGATGATGAAGTCGTGCGCCTCCCAGAAGCGGTCCATCACGCCGACCGGATTCTGGTTCGACGCCGGGAATTCGTAAGGAACGCCCTTGATGAAGCCCATGTCGAGGCGGCCGCGCGACACCACGTCGATGGTGGCGAGTTCTTCCGCGCAGCGCAGCGGATCGGGCCGGTGGCCGATCGGATAGCCGAGCACCAGGAGGCGCGCCTTCCTGGTCTCGCGGGCGAGCACGGAAAGCCCGACGATCACCGTCGACGACATGCAGGTTGCGGTCTGGTGATGCTCGTTGACCATGATGTTGAAGCCGAGGTCGTCGGCGGTCTTCCACTCGTCGTAATAGCGGTGGAACAGGTCGCCCGCGATCTTGGGATCGCAGATCTCGTTCGGCAGGTTCACGCGCAGCGAGCCGCTGTGCTGGTTCCACGCCGGGTAATAGGGCTGCTCGGTGAAGTAATAGACCTGCATGGCAGACGCTCCTCAGGCCCGGCGCGTGCGGGGCATGGCTTGCGGGGCTTGCGCGAAGGCGAGCGCGCGGCGGGCGAACTCGTCCGGCTGCTCGAGATGCGGGAAGTGGCCGGCGCGCTCGATGGTTTCGAACTGCGCGCCGGCAATGAGCGCGCAATAGCCGCGGCCGTAGCTCTCGCTCAGGATGCGGTCGGCCGTGCCCCACAGGAACAGGGTCGGCAGCTTGATGCGGTGCAGCCGGTTCTTCAGCTTCGGATTGTGCATGTAGGGCGACCATGCGACCCGGGCATGCGCTTCCTTGTTGCGCGCCGCGGTCAGCGATTCCTGCTCGGGCAAGGTCTTGTAGTCGCGCTCGCCGGCCTTCGGATCGAAAAAGGCGAGCGCGTCGAACTCGGCGGGCATCAGCGACCAGATATCGACGATGTCGCGGGTCTCGCGGTCGCCGACCTTGACGCCGACGGCGTTCGCCATCACGAGCCGCGACAACCGCGACTGGTCCTTCACCGCGACCTCGGCCGCGATCCAGCCGCCGAGGCCGACGCCGATGACAAGGACGTCGTCGAGATCGAGTTGTTCGAGCAGGTCGAGATAGAAGTACGAAAGGTCGTCGACCGTGCTCATGCCTTTCGGCAGTTGCGAGGCGCCGAAGCCCGGATGCGACGGCGCGATGACGCGGCCGCCATGCGCGAGCGCGTCGAGCACGGGCGCGCCCGCGTCGATACCGATGCCGGGATGCAGGAACAGGATGGGGCGGCCCTGGCCGCGCTCCACAAGCTCGATTGTCGTGCCGTTGACCGCGATGGAAGAGACCGCCGCTGCGCTCGCGGACATACGCTTAAGCCCGTTCTTGTTTCCTGCCCTCCATCCCATTGCACGAGCGCAGGCGCTGTTTCAAGATCGCCGCGCGCAAGACAGGTTCAACGGAGAGGAACGCAAGCATGAGTTCGGCCGAAAAGCTGATGGATTTCGAAACACGGCCGGGCGTGACCTATGCGACGCATGACAGCGTTGCGCTCGCGGGCGACCTTTATCTGCCGAAGGGCGCCGGCCCGTTTCCGGTGATGGTCGGCGTGCACGGCGGCGGCTGGGTGCAGGGCGCGCGGAGCGCTTTCCAGTATTGGGGGCCGTGGTTCGCGGCGCGCGGCGTGGCGCTGTTTGCGATCACCTACCGGCTCGCCAAGGCCAACCAGAAGACGTTCCCCCACGCGGTGCAGGACGTGATGGCGGCGGTGCAATACGTGCGCGGCAACGCCAAGGCGCTGAACATCGCGGGCGACCGCATCGGCATCTTCGGCCATTCGGCCGGCGGCAATATCGGTGCGCTCGCGGCGCTCGGCGGGAAGGGCGCGCCGTTCGCCGGCGGCTATCCGCAGGACCCGCACGCGAACGAAAGCACCGACGTGAAGGTGTTCGCCGGCGTCTACGGTGTCTATGACGTCGCCGAGATGTGGCAGAAGTACAATTCGCAGAGCCCGAAGCAGAACAACATCGAATGGTTCACCGGCGCGTCGCTGGCCGACAATCGCAAGCTTTATTTCGACGCCTCGCCGATCAGCTATGCGGTGAGCGCCAACAACAAGATCGCGGTGCATTTGAGCGTCGGCACCGAGGACGACCTGGTGGACCGCAAGGCGCACACCGACGCGTTCGTTCTCGCCCTCAAGCAGGCGGGCTTCTTCGTCCGCACCACGATCCTGCAGGGCGCGCCGCACTATTTCGGCGGCGATCCGATCGAGGAGCCCGGCAGCTACTCCGGCTTCATGGCGCCGCGGCTGCTGCGGTTCCTGCAGGAGAAGCTTTAACAGCCGGTCATTCCGGGCGCGCGAAAGCGCGAGCCCGGAATCCAGAGCGGACAAGACAGTGTACGGCTCTGGATTCCGGCCCAGCCCCATAGCGCGTCGAAGACACGCGTAAACGCGCTTGTGGGCTGTCCCGGAATGACTTCGTCACTTCCGCCTTAAAAAGTCCGGCGTCGGCGGCGGGCCCCAGATCTGGGCCACCACGGCGTTGTCCCAGACCTTGGGGCGCTGCGGTTTGTCCCGGTGCCAGGGGCGGGGATCGAAATAGCCGAGCTCCTCGTCCTTCATCTGGTCGAGCTCGGCGTAGAACTCGGTGTTCCAGTCGTCGTGATCGCGATGGAAGATCGCGACGTTGTGGCCGGGCCCGAGCCGCGTCGGACCCCAGGCGATCGGGATCTTTTTCTGTCCAAGAAGGTCGCAGGCATTTTGCAGGTGCGCGAAGTCACGCACCTCGTAGGCGATATGGTGCATGTTGACCTTGTCGCCGCGGATGAAGTTCACCGTGTGATGGTCGGCGTTGCAGCGCATGAACACGAAAAAGTCGCCGATCCAGTCGGAGATGCGGAAGCCGAGCACCTTGCCGTAGAATTCGGCGATCGCCTGCGGGTCAGGCACGATGAAGGCGAGGTGGCCGAGCTTGAACACTCCGGCACCCACGACCTGCTGCTCGTTGCCGACGTAGGCCCAATCGCGGAACAGCTCGATCGACGTCCCCTTGGGGTCCTGGAACGACAGCACCTTGGGCAGGCCGGGAACCGGGTCGTTGCGCTCTTCCGATGCGACGCCGTGCTGCTGCAGTTCGCGGCGAATGTCCGCGAAGTCCGCGGTCGGCGGCACCTCGAAGGCGAGCTTGGTGCACCTCGACTGCGAGCTTTGCTGCAATTCGACGGCCAGCTGTCCGGTGCGTGTTGCGAGAAACGCGCGTTTGCCGTCGCGGCCTGCGAGCGACAAGCCGATCACCTGCGTGTGGTGCTCGATCGCCTTCTCGATGTCCGGCGTCTCGAAGGTGGCGTGGCCGAGCCGCAGCAGCTTGATCATGACGAATGCCTTCCGGAACGCTCGTTCAGCACTGCAAGCGTATCGACGCTGCGGTCGCTGGCAAGAGCCTATCGCGCGGAGCCCGGCTGCGCTGCGCGCTCGCGTTCGGCGCGCCGGATCTCGATCAGCGCGTCCTCGCTGTTGTGCGCGAACCTTGCGAGAAAGCGCGAGACCACGGCGAACTCCTGGCGCGAGACGTTCTTGAACAGTTGATCGTTGACGCGCCGCAGCAGCGGATTGACCGAGCGGATTGCGGCTTCGCCCCTGGCAGACAGGCGCACCAGCACGCTTCTGCGGTCGCGCGTGTTGGCCTGCTTGGTCAAAAGACCCTTGGCGATCAGCCGCCCGACCTCGGTCGTCACATGCGTCGCGGCAAGCTGCGTGTGGTCGGCCAGGCCCCGGATGGTCACGCCCTCGGCCCCCTGCCGGTGGGCGGTGCCGATCAGCACGATGAACTGCGGCGCCGTCAGCGACAGCGCGCGCCCGAACGCCTCGCGGCAGGAATGCAGCCGGCCGAACGCCAGCACCATGAGATAGATCGTCTCGCGGAAGGCGACGTCGCTGCCGTCCGTGAGCATCGGCGGCAGCGACACGGTTGCCGGCGCAACGAACTCTCGCCTGCCGCGCGCTTTCTTCTGTTTGCTGGCTTGCCCTGCCGCCATTGGAGCTCCCGGGACCGATTCTTCTTACTTAGCACGGCGCCTGCTTGACGACCCAGATATTAGCTACGTAATGTAGCTAAATTCTGGAGCAAAATGGCGGCAAGCCCGGTCCCGGCCTGCCGACCACAGCGGAGATCGAGCCATGGCCATGCCTTCGCGCGATGGTGCGAAACCTGCCGCGACGCCGCTCCGCACCGGCGCCGAATATCTGGGTTCGCTGAATGACGGCCGCGCGGTCTGGGTCGAAGGCGAGCGCGTCAAGGACGTCACGAAGCACAAGGCATTCCGTGGCGCCGCGCATTCGGTCGCGCGGCTCTACGACATTGCGGCGGCGCCCGAGAACCGCGAGCTGATGACCTTCACCTCGCCCAGGACCGGCGGGCCGGTGCATCGCGGCTACCAGATCCCCCGCTCGCACGCCGACCTGCGGGCGCGCCGGCTGTTCTCGGAGAAATGGGCGGAAGCGACCTTCGGCCTGATGGGCCGCACGCCCGACCACGTCGCGGGCTTCTTTACCGGCTATGCCGCGGTGCCGGAGGTGTTCGCCAAGGGCGGGCAGAAATACGCCGACAACGTCGTCGCGTTCTACGAGAAGATGCGCGACGAGCACCTCTATGTCAGCTACGCGATCGTTCCGCCGCAGATCGACCGCAGCAAGCCCGCGCACAAGCAGAGCGATCCGGCGCTCTATGCCGGCGTGGTCAAGGAGCGCGACGACGGCATCGTCATCTCCGGCGCGCAGCAGCTTGCGACCGGCGGCGTGCTGTCGGACTGGCTGCATCTGAGCTGCATTCATCCGCTGCAGCCCGGCGACGAGAACTACGCCAATTGCCTCGCCGTGCCGATCAACGCGCCGGGCCTGAAGCTCTATCCACGCCGGCCGTTCGCGCTCCGCGCCGACAATTCGTTCGACTATCCGCTGTCGAGCCGGTTCGACGAGACCGACAACTACGTGATTTTCGACAACGTGTTCGTGCCGTGGGAGCACGTTTTCATCTACCGCAACATCGAGGTCAGCCGGGACCAGTGGTGGAAGACGACGGCGCATACGCTCGGCAACCATCAGGCGCAGGTGCGCTACGTCACCAAGCTCCGCTTCATGATCGGGCTTGCGCACCGCATGAACGAAATGACCGGCAATGCGGCGGCGCCTCCGGTACAGGTGATGATGGGCGAGCTCGCCGCGCTGGTGTCGATCTACGAAGGCATGCTGCTCGCGCAGGAGACGGTCGCGCCGGTCAAGGACGGCGTGCTGTGGCCGTCGCCGCTCACGCTTTATTCGGCGATGGCCATGCAATCGGAATTCAACGGCCGGATGCTCGAGATGATCCGCGAGCTTGCCGGCGGCGCGTTCATCACGCTGCCGTCGTCGCTGGCCGACCTGGAAAACCCCGAGACGCGCGCCGACATGGAGCGCTATCAGCGGTCGGCCTCGACCGACGCCAGGAGCCGGATCGCGCTGATGCGGCTTCTGTGGGACTTCCTCGGCTCCGAGTTCGGCAGCCGCCATCAGCAGTACGAAAAGTTCTACGGCGGCGCGTCGTTTCTGGTGAAGCAGAACGTCTACCGGAACTTCGATTTCAAGCGCGCGGGCGCGCTGGTGGACGCGGCGCTGGCACTTCCACCGCTGGAACCGGCGGACTGAGGCTGATGCGGCGCGGCTTTTGCCGAAGTGTTCCTGTCAGGTTTTGCCTCTCGATCGCCGCCAGATAAGGCATAGAAGTCAGGATTTTAATTGCTGTGCCGCAGGCGACAGCGGGAAATTTCAGACCCGAATCTCCCGCGAGGATCAGCCCCCGTTCGGCTTCTTCAGCCCGAACTCGCCCCAGCGCTTCATCGCCGCGTCGATGTCGCTCTGCTCCGGCCAGACCTTCGGCGGGAAACGCGCGCCGTCCAGCTCCGGATCGGGGTCGTAGTCGAGGTTCATGGTGGCGTCGATCAGCACCCGATTCCACTTGCCGGTGCCGAACAAAGCCGGGTTGCGGTCGCGCTTGCGGGTGGAGGGATCGAGGCCCGCGCCGAAGGTCGAGCGCATGATGATGATGTCGTCTTCGCCGGCATTGACGCGCTGGGCGATGGCCCAGTCCACCGCTGCGTAGTCGTGGATGTCGATGTCGTCGTCCACCACGGTGATGTGCTTGTAACGGACATGCGCGGCCGACGAGCCCCAGATCGCGTTGGCGGCCTGCTTGGCCTGGTTGCGATAGGACGACTTCATGCGGATCAGCAGATTGATGCCGGTCTGCACCGGCGGGCACCACACGTCGGTGACGCCGGGGACACCCGCGCGGTCGAGCACGTTCCACGCGGTCGAGGCGCGCATGATCGACGAGCAGATGCCGTTCTCCGAATAGGAGCCGGGCAGCGACCCCTCGATCGTGCCGCGCAGGATCGGGTTGTTGCGGTGGGTGATGGCGGTGACGCGGATGGTCGGCTTGGGGCTCTTGTCGCCCGCCACATAGCCGGTGAACTCGGCGAACGGGCCTTCCATGTCCCAGTTCTTGGGATCGAGCTGCAGATAGCCCTCGATGACGATTTCGGAGGTGGCCGGCACATAGAGGTCGACGGTTTCGCATTTGACGAGATCGACCGGCTCGCCGCGGATCGAGCCCATCACGTCGTATTCGCAGATGCCCTTCGGCACCGGCGAGCCGCCGGTGAAGGCCAGCGCCGGCTCCCAGCCGATCGCGACCGCAATCGGCATCTCCGAGCTGCCGCCATTCTGCCATGCGGTGACATGGTGGCCGATGTGCTGCGCGCGCCACATCAGGATCGGGATGCGGTCCTTCGCCGACACCATGCCGCGATAGACGCCGACATTCATCGCGCCGGTGGTGGGGTCCTTGGTGACCACGCCGCCGTAGGTCAGGATGTAGCGGCCGCCGTCGACGCGGTTCCACTGCGGCACCGGGAAGTCATAGAGATTGATGTCCTTGCCGGTGACGACGTTCTCCTTGCACGGCCCGTCCTTGACGATGCGCGGCGGGATCTGGCCTTCGAGCATGGTGCGGCCGATCTTCACGATCTCGCGCGGGTGGGTGTCGGGGTCCATCCCCAGCATCATCGCGACGCGGCGATAGCTGCCGATGCTGCCGGCGAACACCTGGCCGCAGCGCGTGGTGTTCTTGTTGTAGTCCTTGATGTTCTTGAACAGGAGCGCCGGTCCCGTGCCAGGACCCTGCGCCACGCGTGCAACGGTGCCGAGTTCGACATTCCAGTCGACCTCCGCGTCGATCTCGCGCAGTTCGCCGGCCGACTTCAGCGCCTTCATCCAGTTGCGCATGTCGCCGAAGGCTATGGGCTTTCGTTGCACGGTCATTTTTCCGGTTCTCCAGTCGAGCCGCCCTGCACGGCAAACCGCTCGGCAGGCGGCGCGATTTCGGTGACGAGGTCGCGCACGAGTTTCTTGTTGGACAGCGGCTCGATCGTCATTTCGCGCGCTTCGAGTCGCGCGGTGCAGGCATAAACCGTTTCGCCGTCACATTCCATCATGCATTCCTTGCAGGCATTGGCATTGATGCAGGAAAAGCGGATGGCCAGCGTCGGGTCCTTGTGCACGCGAATCCAGCGCAGCCCGTCGAGCACCGACTGGCCGCGCTCGAACGGCACCGCATGGGTTTCCCAATGGCCTTTGGCCTTGTCCTGCCCACGCCAGATTTTCAGGGTCGCGGTTTCGCTCATTGGGCGGCGACCTCGACCGGCATGGCCGGCACGGATGTCAGCCCGACGGCGCCGCCCGACAGCCGCGCCACCTGGTTGACGCGCCATTCCGGCAGCATGCCGGGATGATCCTCGCGCTGATGCGCGCCGCGGCTTTCGGTGCGCGCCAGCGCGGCCCTGGCGACCGTATGCGCGACCAGCAGCATGTTGCGCAGATCGAACCAGTCGAGCCGCACCATGTCGAACGCCCCGCCGTCGCCGAACGGCCGCTCGCCGATATCGTGCGTCATCTTGTCGATCGCAGTCGAGCGCGCGGACCAGACCGTCCCTCGTTCGCAGCGGTCCGACGTCGTCGGACATCACGGCTTGCAGCCGCTGCAGCATTTCGGCGGTGTTCGGCGCATCCTTCGGCCCGGCGCTCCCGATCAGATCGATGGCAGGACGCGCCGCGTCGAGCCGCACCGGCGCGGCCTTCGTGGCCTTGACCCTTGCCACAGCCGTCCGCCCGGCCTGCCGGCCGAACACCAGCGCCTCGGTGATCGCGTTGCCGGACAGCCGGTTGGCGCCGTTCGCGCCGCCGACCGCCTCGCCGGAAACCAGCAGGCCCGGCAGCTCGGTCTGCATCCGCACGTCGGTCGGAACGCCGCCCATGTGATAGTGCGCGATCGGCGCCACCTCGACCGGCATCTGGGTGAGATCGATGCCGTTGGCCGCAAGGCGATCGATCACCGGGCCGAACGCTTCGCGCAGCGTCGCCTCCGGCACGTGCTGGAAGCTCAGATAGGCGCCGCCGTGCGGCGAGCCGCGGCCGGCCTCGACCTCCTTGATGATGGCGTAGGTGCCGACATCGCGGGTGATGACGTATTTGCCGTCTTCCGCCACGCCGTAGTTGCCGGTGAACTCCTGCATGTCGCGGTTGAGCAGCCGCCCGCCGAGCTTGTAGCGGAACGGGTCCCACATGATCGGGTCCATGCCGATCAGCCGCGGCGCGAGATGCCCGATCGGGAAGAACTGCACGAACTCCATATCGATCAGCGGAGTGCCGGCCCGCAGGCACAGCGCGTAGCCGTCGCCGCCCATGTTGCTCGACGCGCTGTTGCGTCGGTAGAGGCGGGTGAGACCGCCGGTTGCAACAATCGTGGCCTTGGCCGAGAGCACCACCGGCGTGCCGCTGCCGGCATGCCAGGCGACCGCGCCGGTGATCTCGCCGTCGGCCTTGATGAGATCGACCACGCAGAGATCGCCCGACCGGGTGATGCCTGGCGTCTTGTGCAGCACGGTCCGCATCGTCTTCGACACCGCGGGTCCGGTGTTGAGGAAATCCACATAGACGCAGCGCGGCCGGTCATGGCCCGGCGCGAAGGCCGAGGTGATCTTGCCGTTCTTGCGCGCCCAGCCGACGCCCCAGGCATCCAGTCTCGCGGATGCATTCGGGGCCTTCCTCGCAAAGCAGCCGCGACAGCGGCTCGTTGCAGAGGCCGCGTCCGGCCGTCAGCGTGTCCTGGTAATGGTGGCTCCAGTGGTCCGGCGCTTCGTCGCCGAGCGCGACGGCGACCGTCATCTGCGCCATCACGGTTGCGCCGCCGCGGCCGATCAGGCTCCGGTCGATCAGATGCACGCGGCACCCGGCGCGCGCCGCCTCGATCGCGGCGTACATCCCGGCGGCGCCGGAGCCGATCACCAGCACGTCGGTCTCGATGGATGTGACCGCTTTGCGGAGTGCGGTGCTCATGACAGCACGTAACCCCTCCGAACCCTCTTGATCAAGCCATTGATCAGGCCGTGGCGTAGTGTCCCAGACCCGAAGTTCGCACGATTGCTCAGCAGGCGCATTTGCGAACGTGTGGTGCAAAGAATCATAGGTTTGCTAGTGTCGCTTTAGTGCGGAAATTCGCTTCAGTGCAAGCTGAGAATTCAAGCGAACTTTCAAACCGCGACGCTAGTTTTTGCCGGCAGACAAAACAGTCATCCGTTGAGGGCGACCATGTTTCGAGTTGCTGCACATAGGGAGTTGAAAGCTGCTCCCTTGGTACCGATCGTCATCCTGATCCTATTACTGCACGTCGCCGTCGTACTCGGCGCTACCGTATGCGCCACCGACTGGGAAGACTAGCCGACAACTCGCAGCAGTAGCGAGTAATACGCCGGACGGTTGGTCGGCATTTTGCATATTCACGATGCGTTACGCATAGGCGCCGCTTAATCTACCAAACATGCGCCAATTGTTGCTCGCTAGCCGGAAGATATGTCGCTCAGAAGGCGCGCGGGAATACTCGGAACGCTGCCAAAAACCTCAGTTAAGCCAAGACAACGCATCTCAAGACTTCTTCAGCTGACGCTTTCTCAGGCGGACGCCCGGACCGCCACCGTTTTCTTTAATAAAAATCACGCCGGCAGTCTCAAGAGCGTTCCTTGAGCTTTCTTGTGGCATCTTCCGAAACGTTGGCTCCTTTGCCCGTCTCGAAGCGCTTGACTGTAGGTAGCGACAATCCAGCCGCGGTCCTGCCAACTGCGATTGAGGACCATCCCAACAGCCCTCGCGCTGCCCGCAATTGCTCAAGACTTATCACATTTGCTCCTTGACCAAAAAAGGATCATTCCCTCTTGACCCAAATCAATGGATCATTCGTTATATGATCCATAAAAGGATCATAAGTCAGCTTGCGAAGCCGATCATTTGAAACCGAGGATATACTCATGCGTGCACAGGAACCTACTGGATTCAGAACAACCAATCGCCGCTACCTTCATCGGCGGGTCCGACGCCCGGATCCTGATGGGGAACGACGAGGCGGCGCTGATCCGTCTCTGGCGAGAGAAGCGGGGCGAGGCAGAGCCGGAGGATCTCTCCGGGAACCTCGTCGTGCAGCTCGGGTCGGCGACCGAGGACCTCAATCGCGCCTGGTATGAGCGCAACACCGGCCGGCGGGTGCGCGACGTGCAGCGCCATGTCCGGCATGGGCTGATCCCCTGGATGGCCGCCACCCTCGATGGGGTCGTGGACGGGCTTGAGGCCGTTTTCGAAGCCAAATTCATGCTGCCCTGGTCCTTCTCCGAGGAGGCCGCCGCCGGGAAGTACATGCCCCAGCTGCAGCACAACATGTGGGTGACCAATCTGCGGTCTTCGGTGCTGTCGATTATCACCGGCGGCGGCAAATGGGTCGAGATCACGGTGCCGCTTGATCCACTGTATTTGAGCGTTCTGGTCTCGGCCGAGAAGAAGTTCTGGCGCTGCGTCCAGTCGGGCGAGCCGCCGCGGCTGATCAATGCCGAGCCGCCGCGGGCGCGGATTGAGGCCGTCCGCGTCGTCGACATGAGCGCTTCCAACTCCTGGGCCGAGTTCGCCGGGCTGTTCTGCGACACCCGGCAGGCCTTCCTCGACCATGAGCGGGCCAAGGGAGAGCTCAAGGCCCTGATGCCCGAGGATGCCAAAGAAGCCATCGGCCACGGCATCCGCGGCCGGCGCTCCAAATCCGGCGCCATCAGCTTCGACGTGATCGAGGCCGAGGCCGCCCAGCCGGAAGCCGTCCAGACAGAGGTCCACCATGCATAAGTCGAGCGAAAGCATCGCCGCGATCGCCGCGGCGCTGGCCAAGGCGCAGAGCCGCGCTGGTCAACCCGGAAAAGACCATGACGGCCACCATCCGCGAGGAGGGTCGCGGTCAGGGCGGGGAACGAAGCTTCCGCTATGCGCCGCTCTCGGCCGGGCTCGAGCTTGTTCGCAAGGCGCTCAGTCAGCACGAGCTTGCGGTGGTGCAGACCACGAGCATCGATGAGGCGAGCCGGATGGTGCGTCTCAACACCGTGCTGGCCCATTCCTCCGGCGAGTGGATCTCCTCGGATTGGCCGGTTTGCCCGATTAGCGACATGAACACGCCGCGTCGGATGGGCGCGGCGCTGACCTATGCGCGCCGCTACGGCCTGTTCGCGCTGGTAGGGATCGCCGGCGAGGATGATCTTGATGCGCCGGATCTCAATGCCGTGACTGCCGGCGGTGCCAGTGACCGGAGCGCACGCCCTCGTCCAATGATCAAGGTTGGAGCACCACCAACCCAAGCCAGCACGCCGGCAATGGCCGAGCGCCCAGCGGCAACGGCGCAGGCCGTCGTTCGGCCCTGTCCAGCTTCAAAGAGCGGCCTCCGGTGCTGCCCCCGCAAGACTCAGCGCGGCTGCGCGATGCCCTGCTGGCCGACATTGACGCCCTTTCGCCTCAAGCCGCCGCCCCATGGGCGGGCCAGATGCTGGCTTCCAAGAACCGACTAACAGCCGAGGACGCCAGGGCCGTGGAGCAAGCCTTCGAGGCGAGATTCGCCGCGCTCGATGACGGATCTTGTCGAAGGCCAACCCTTGGTCTCGTCCGAGCCGCAGCCGATTGCATCAGTCCACGTTGATCCACAGACGATCGGAGCAGCTAAGGATCCCGCGGCGGGCTCATTCGCCGATATCGGGACGAATGGGACCACCGAGATCTCCGCTTCCAGTGCCGCGGTCGCGCGCGCTCGGCAAAACCGTCCGGCACCGGAACAAAGAGCATTTGCAGTTGATTCGAACGCAGCCGTGTCTCGTTTGCGGACGGCAGCCCAGTCCGACCCCCATCATCTGCGCTTTGCGCAACCACGCGCGCTCGGCCGCAAGGTGAGCGACGAGTTCACCGTTCCGCTTTGCCGCGCCCATCATCGGGAAGCGCATCGGGCGACAAAGGAAACGCTCTGGTGGCTCTCCGTTGGGATCGCGCCGCTCCAGATCGCCGAAAAGCTTTGGCAGCAATCCAGGACGACGTCAGACTAGCGGCAGAAACAAGTCGGCAGGCCGGGCGGCATCACAGGAAAGAGCCTATGAAAAGGCAAGAAACCACAAACCTGCAATCCTCCGAAAACGTCTATCTCGTTCTTGATGATTTCGGGGCGCTGGGCCGCGCCTATCGGGAGACGGACGAGGATGGCGCGGACCGCGAAACCCTCATACGGCAGCTGATGGAAGGTCAGTTCAACGCTCCGGTGCGCGTCATCGCCTTCAACCTGGCGGCGGGATGGGTCCGTGATGTCTCGGCAGACGTGGCCCTCGAGATCGACTGCCGTATTCACCGCCATTCGTTGGAAGTTTGTCCGAATGCTGGCTCGCTTCGTCGAGCGGCAATTGGAATTGGCCCGTCGTTGCAAAAATCCAATCTCTGCAACATTGCCGTTCAGCCTTGCGTCCGCGCCGTCGCCGACTTCGGCCTCGAAACTTGTGCCAAGCATGCCGTGATGAACTTGAATGCGCGGGAGGGACGGAGGTAACATCCATTTCGTTAGCCAGGCAATTCGCGGCAGGCAGGAAGACCACCTGTTTGCCGGTGGGACGCAAGCCCAAGCAATGCTTGACGATCCGACGGCACGGTAAACCAGCGGCGCACGTTGATCGCAACGCCAACCCCACGTCACGCAGTACGTCGTGACCTCTGGCGAGTAACAGCCCAGACCGGCACGCCGGGCAGTGTTTGCCTGGCGACCGTCAGAAGACGGGCTGAAAACAAGCAGACGAACACCAAGCCCGTGCCGCTGACCTTCCCCTGCAAAGCAGGAAGGTCGATCGGCGCAGCACGTTATACCGCAGGGCCATTTCAGAATGGCTCTAGAATTCGACGTTTGCGGTCGGTGATCGCGAACATCGTCTTGCGTGAGCTGTTTGGAATTCCCAGACCGGTGGATCGTAGGAGTCGTTCTGAAAGTGTCCGCAGCCGTCGTGGAGAACATGTCGATGCCTGAACAAGTCCAGACCGCCACAGGTCCGCAGGCAAACGATACTGTGAACGCCAAGCATGTGACCCGTGGAGTTGGCAGCCAGCGCGATGAACTGCTGGCTACCACCTTCGCGGAAGTGTTCCTCACGGTGGGATGGCTTATGACCGACATCCGCGCTCGGGTTTCGGATGAAAGAGATCCCGTCTCTGCCCTGCGGCTACTGAACTACGCCGTGAAGGTGCTTTGCCGCGTGGCGCAGACGCAGAAGGCGATCATGCAGCTTAAGGTCGCCGAGCAGTATAGCGAGAAGGCGCTGGAAGAATTCGAGACGGCGAAAGCCACGCTCGAAAAGGCACGAGAAAAAATGCAGCACTCCAAAAAACAAAGACGCCGCAGGTTTCCGCGGCACCTTGCAGAAACAGCCGCCCAACGCAACTCAAAGGCATCATCGCCACAGGAGCTAGCAATGAGCGATCAGCCAGCAGTCTTCAAGCAGATTCCCCACTCCATCCACTATCTGTTCGAATCGCCTCCCATCCTCCAGAACGAGCCCGCCAACCATTACTACCGCCTTCTCGCAGAGTGCATCTATCTCTACGAACCACGAAGACATCATCGAGCTGGATCTATCTCAAGGATTTTGTCGACTACGCGTGGGAGGTTGTTCGCATGCGGAGAATGCGGAGTCGCTGTTGCTTGAGACCGAGCGCAAACGTGCCATCAGCATCGTGGTTCAGCAAGATTCAGTCTCACCTGAAGACCGAGCCCGTTATCGACGCGGAAACGGCAGCCGCGTCCTGGAACACTGATGCTGAGACCCGCAACGTGTCGTGTGCCAGATGTTGCGCAGAAGCGGCCTGACAGAGGGCGCAGTCGATGCCCAGATGTACGTCCGAGTTCTGCGCGGTCGATGGAAGAGATGGCGCAGATGGAGGATTTTCTTGCCACGCGTCGTGACGCAGCTGCGGTCCAACTTGAGAGCCGCAAAGCAATGGTCAAAACGCAGCGCCGCAAGCCGCTCGAGGCGATCGACCTCAAGGCCGAGAGCACGTCGTAGCTAACCATGAGTACCGCTGGCAAGTTTGAGAGCAGCAAATAGAGTATCGATGATGAGCAAACGGCGTATCGAGGCAAACCGTCGCAATGCGCGAAAAAGCACCGGCCCACGGACAACCGAGGGTCGGGCGCACGTTTCCCGCAATGCAACGAAACATGGGCCTCGCGATTTCGATAGTTTTGGACGAAAAATGGTCACCCCATGATTGAGCGGCTCGCCAGCGCACTTGCCGGGGAAAATCCCAGTGCCGAGCGATTGGAAGTCGCGCGTCACGCCGCCGAAGCACAACTCGAAATCCTGCGTGCTCGCGCCTGTCGAGCGCTGCTCGCCGAAAAAAAGATCCGCGGTCCAAAGATCATGGCAACTCTCAAGCGCTATGAAGCGCGCGCCTGGTCGCGCCGGAGCAGCATGTTCGAAAAATTAGCGTCGTAATAGTTATCCCGGCAGCCATCTTTACGCCGAAACCGAAGATTGAATTTGCGATGATCGCCATTTAGCTGGACGTCGAGATGACGGTCAGTTCATTGTATCGAAGCGGGAACAAAGCGGATTTAAATCTCGCATCAGCGTCACCTGCGAAGTTTGCAAGCCTGCGTCGCCTGCGTGCTCCGATTTGCAAGAAGTTGCGACCTTGCAAATTTTTTCGCCTGATTTCGCTTAATCCAGAGAGTTCGCTCAATGCTTTAGGACTTTTTCATGGGCGACTCGGTCGTGGTGTTCATTTCAGAAACTCTCCCCTCATAGTACTCGACGCGGTTGGATAAGGCGTTGAGTTGATTTATAAAAGCGATTCTTTGCCTGGCAGCGAAGGATCGCGCTCATGCAATCGATTTTCTCGAACGCCTTATCCAGGGCGATAGCCAAACACATCAACCTGTCGGCGACAAGACGTGAGACGTTGTCGTGGCTGGCGCTGTTGATCATGCAGCACGGAACGATCAGCCTGTGGCGGCTGGCAGCGCATGTGGCAAGCGCGGCGCATATCGCCTCGGTGCGGCGGCGATTTTATCGGTTCTTTCAGTTCGTCTGGCTCGACAGCACACTGGCTGCGCGTGTGGTGGTCGAGTTGCTGGGCCTTTCCGGCAAGCCGTGGGTTCTGGCGATTGATCGCACGAACTGGGATTTTGGCAAGGTCACGATCAACATTCTGATGATCTCGGTGGTCTGGAACGGCATAGGCGTTCCGCTGCTGTGGATGCTGCTGCCAACGGCGGGAAACTCGCATACCTCGGAGCGGACCGAGCTTCTGGATCGCCTGCGCGCGCGTTCCCGGACATGAAGATCGCGGCGTTGATGGGCGACCGCGAGTTCATCGGCGATGCCTGGATAGCCTATCTGCAGCGCGAGAACATCCCTTTCATCCTGCGCTTGCGCGAGAACCAGCATGTCCTGCGCGAGAGCTATGCCGCCATGTCGATTGCCGCCATCGCGCGGCATCTCAGAACCGGAGAAACAATGATCGTCAAGGGCGGCTGCCAGCTCGGCCGTCACCACGAGACTTTGTCCGCACCGGTACGCTCGTGGTGACGCGCTCGCGTCCGGCGAACTATTGGCGTGGCCTGTTCCAGCAGCGCGCGTCATGCGCTCGCCCGCTATCGCCAACGCTGGACCATCGAAACCATGTTTGGCAATCTCAAAACAAAAGGCTTCGCGTTCTAGGCTACGCACCTGACAACCCGGACAAACTATGCACCTTGCTCGCACTCATAGCTTTCGCCGTGGCGCTCACGGTGAAAACCGTCGTCGCCATGTCGCGCCTGCATGCCATTCCAATCAAAAATCACCGCCCACGTGCGTCGTCGTTATTCGCTCTCTGCCTGAATACGCTCCGCAAAATCTTCGTTGCCGCAAGTGCTGTTCAAATAATCTAATTCCTCTACCATCTCTTTTCCCCAAAACTACCCGCTGGTAGCAACAGGACCGTTATGCTGCCTGAAGTTGTTCGATTGGCAGAACAAACCCAACCGATTAGGGAAAGCTGTGCCCGGACAGAAGGTTAAGGTAACTAGCCCTTCCGCTTCTTCGCCGCGAGCTTCACCGCGTCCATCACCTCCGGATAGGTGGCGCAGCGGCAGAGGTTGCCGGTCAGGTAATGCTTGATCTCATCCTCTGTGGGATCGGGCTTCTCGTCGAGAAGCTGCGTCACCATCATGATGAAGCCCGGCGTGCAGTAGCCGCACTGGAACGCGCTCGCCTCGATGAACGCCTCCTGCACCGGGCTGAGCTTCTGCGCCGCGTCGAGGCTCTCGACCGTCACCACGTCCGCGCCGTCGACGAACGAAGCGAGATAGAGACAGCCGGACACCGCGCGGCCGTTCACCACGACGGAGCAGCAGCCGCACAGGCCCTGGCCGCAGCTTTCACGTGCGCCGGTCAGCCCGAAATGGGTCTGCAGCAGCTCGATCAGGTTGTGGTGCGGCTTGACGTCGGCGGTGACCGGCGCGCCGTTCAGCGTGAAGGTGATGGTTCGTGCCGCAGTCATATCACTCGTCCTCCAGCGGCTTGCCCATCTTGGCGCGGATCGCGCGATAGACGGTTTCCGCGTTGAGTGGCATCTCCATGATCCGCACGCCGACCGCGTCGTCGATGGCGTTGGCGAGCGCGGGGCCGACGCAGAAGGTCGCGACCTCGCCCACGCCCTTGGCGCCGAACGGGCCGTTCGACTGGTCGTGCTCGACGTAGTGATTTTCCAGCTTCGTCGGCAGGTCGTGGAAGCCCGGGATCTTGTAGTCGGCGAGCGAAGCGTTGGTGACCTGGCCGCCGTCGATGTGCATCTTCTCGAACATGCTGAAGCCGAGATGCATCAGCGCAGCGCCGGAAATCTGCGTCTCGACGCTCTTCGGATTGATCGCCTTGCCGCAGTCGACCACGTTGATCAGCTTGGTGATCTTCACATGCCCGGTTTCGGTATCGACCTCGACCTCGGCGCCCGCGCCGGCAACCATCCAGAACGGCGTGACGTTGGGGCTCTGTCCGGTGCCGGGGGCGGGCGGCGTGTAGTCCGGCTTGTAGATGCCCGAGCCGATCACGTTGCCGGCCTGCATGCCGTAGCGCTTCTGGAACAGGTCGGCGATCGGGATGTTGGAGCCCTCCGGCTCGCCGACCTCCTTGGCCAATGCTTTCAGCTTGTCGCGGGCGTCTTCCGCGGCGCGGCGCACCGCGTGACCCATGTGGAACAGCGATCGCGAGCCCGAGCGTGCCCATGTCGTAGGGCGTCACGTCGGTGTCGCGCGGCGTCACCCGGACGTCCTCGGACGGGATGTTGAGGACCTCGGCGACCATCTGCGCCATGGCGGTGTCCGAGCCCTGGCCCATGTCGACGGTGCCGCAATAGAGCGTCGCCGAGCCGTCGGCGGCCACGTTGACGATGGCGACCGAGGTGGTCGGCGAAATCACCGCCTTGTTGGCGATGGCAAAGCCGCGGCCGCGCTTGATGTGGCTGGTGCCGCTCTTGTCGAACGGCTTCGACCACTCCATCCGCTCGAGCACCTTGTCCATCACCTTCTCGACCGGGTGGTCCTTCAGGATCTGGCCGGTGGCGTGCGCACGTCCCTCGACGGCGAGATTCTTCCGGCGGAATTCGACCGGGTCCATCTTCAGCGCCCGCGCCATCATGTCGGTGTGGCCCTCATAGGCCCACACGAGCTGCGGCACGCCGAAGCCGCGCAGCGCGCCCGCCGGCGTTACGTTGGTGTAGAGCGCGTAGGAGTTGATCCAGACATTGTCGATGTCGTAGGGGCCGGCCGCCGTCAGGCCGGACTTCTGCGTCACGCGCGGGCCGATGTCGGCATAGGCGCCGCCGTTCCAGTACACCTCGCATTTCCGGGCGACGATCCTGCCGTTCTTGTCGACGCCGCTCTTGATGCGGAACGTCGAGGGATGGCGGGTGATCTGGTAGAACATCTCCTCGAAGGTGTAGGCGACCTTCACGGGCTTGCGCGCGATCATCGCCAGCGCCAGCGTCAGGGCTTCGAGCTTGATGTAGAGCTTGGAGCCGTAGCCCGAGCCCAGATACGGCACCTTGATCCGCACCTTGTTTTCCGGCCAGCCGAGCAGGCGGGCGATCTCGGTGCGCACGAACGACGGCCCCTGCGAGGAGTTGTAGAACGTGACGTGGGTGTCGCGGTAGTCGCAGATGCAGGCGAACGGCTCGAACGACAGGTGCAGCACCTTCTGGGTGCGGAATTCGTGCTCGAACTTGTGCTCGGCCGCGGCAAACGCCTTGTCGAAATCGCCGCGGCGCAGCCGGTAGTCGAGCGCGAGGTTGGTGTTCTTGGCGTCCTTGAGGTGCTTGAGGTCGGCGAAGGTGCCGGCGGGCTTCAGCACGTCGTGCACGAAGACGTTCGAGGTCAGCGCATCGACCTCGTCATAGACCGCCTCCATCTCCTCGTATTCGGCGGTGATGAGCTGCACCGCCTGCTCGGCGATGTGCGGATCGGAGGCGATGACGGCCGCGACCGGCTCGCCGACGAAGCGCACCTTCTCGTGGGCCAGGATCGGCTGGTCGTGGAACGCCGGGCCGTAATAGGGGCTTTTCAGCACCTTCATCACGTCGTCGACGGTGACGACGTGCAGCACGCCCGGCAACCTTCTTGGCCGCGCTGGTGTCGATCGACTTGATCTTGCCGTGCGCCACGGTGCTGCGGAACAGCTTGGCGTGAACCATGCCCGGCACGCGCATGGTGTGGGTGTATTCGGCGCGGCCGGTGACCTTGTCGCGGCCTTCGAGGCGCGGAACCGAGCGGCCGACCTGCGAGCCGACCTTGGCGGTGTCGGGATTGAGTGTCGTGACCATCAGTGCGCTCCGCTTCCATCCAGGGCCGCGCGCACCGCGCGCCGCACATAGACCCGCATCAATTCGCGCTTGTAGGGCACCGAGCCGCGCACGTCGGCGATGAACTCGCATTCCCCGACCGCGGCTTCGCCGGCCTGCGCGAGAAGCTTGTCGTCGATCGTCTTGCCGTTGACGACCGCTTCGGCGGCCTTGAGCCGGGTCGCCTTGTCGGTCGCGGCGCTGGCGACGAGCCGCGCCGACTTGATCGCCTTGCCGTCGCCGTCGATCACCGCGGCGACGCCCAGCGCCGGCCAGTCGTCGGCCGAGCCGGTGGTGACCTTCATGTAGGCGCCCTTCTTCGAGCCCTGCGTGGGCACGAAGACCTCGGCGATCAGCTCGTTCTTCTCCAGCACGGTCTCGTAGTAGCCGGCGAACAGATCCTCGATCGCGATCTTGCGCTCGCCCTTCGGCCCCATGACGGTGGCCACCGCGCCGAGCGCCATCAGCACCGGCGGCAGGTCCATGTGCGGATCGCCGTGCGCCAGCGCGCCGCCGACGGTCGCGACGTTGCGCACGCGCACGTTCGACAGCGTCAGCATGGTGCGGGTGATGATCGGCGCGTGCTTGCGGACGTCGTCGGAGCGCTCGACCGTGTTGAGCGTGGTCATCGCGCCGATGCGCAGGCCGTCCGCCGACGCCGCGATGCTCGAATACTTCTTCTCGATCTTGCGCAGGCTGACGAGTTTTTCCGGATTGAACACGCCGGCCTTCATCATCAGCATCAGCGCGGTGCCTCCCGCGATCGGACGGATGGTCGGATCGTCGGGATTGAGCAGCTTGATGGCGTCCGACAGCGAGGTCGGTTCGGCCAGATCGAAGGGGATCATTGAGCCTCCGGTTTGCCCTCCGCGAAGGCTGCGCGCAGCCTCGCGGCGAATTGCTTTTCCATGTCCTTGGCCTTGGAGCGCAGCACCGGCTGGCCGATGGAGCCGAGTTTGCCGGCGAGCGTGGACTCGACCGAATAGGTCACCTTGGTCTCGTGGCCCGCGTCTTCCAGCCTGGTGATCGACTTCGCGGTCAGGCGCCCGACCACGCCCAGCGGCGTGCCCTCGATCTTGGCCTCGATCTCCGAGGGCTCGTCGGCGCGGGTGACCTCGACGGTCACGTTGAACCTGAACTTCAGGTAGGCGACCCGGGTCTCGAACACCGCCTCGTAGTGGGTCGGGTCGATCTCCTTCAGGTCCTGGACGCCATCGACGAAGCGGACGAACGAATTGGCGTCCCGCAACGTCCGGTAGACCACGTCACGCGGCGCGTTGACGGTGAATTCGCCTGATACATTCATGGGATACGCGAAACCCTGGAATTGGACCGAAAGAAAAGCGCATACGGCGGTTTAGGTCAAACGCCGGGACCGGCGCTGAGCGCATGGCACCAATTGCCGCAGGTTTGGCTGTTGGTTGCCACGCTCTCCGGCGTCATTCCGGGGCGCTCGCGCAAGCGAGCGAACCCGGAATCCAGAGCCAAGCAGGATTCTGGTTGTGGCTCTGGATTCCGGGTTCGCGCCTTACGGCGCGCCCCGGAATGACAACCGTCACCGCTGCCGCAGCGCCAGAACGCGGTCGACCATCTCCCCGGCCTGGCCGAGATAGTTGGCCGGGTCGCAGAGCTTTTGCAGCTCGGCCTTGCTCATGTGCTTCGATATTTCCTCGTTCTCGGCGAGCAGGTCCGCGAGCGGCCGGCCGGTGGCGACCACCTTCCGGCAGATGTCGTAGACGAGATCGTGGGCGTATTGCCGGCCGAGGTGCGGCCCGAGCCCCATCATCACGGCTTCCGAGACGATCAGCCCCTTGGTGATGTCGAGGTTCGCCCGCATCCGCTTCTCGTCGACCTGCAGCCCCGAGACCAGGAACTTGGTCTGCGCCAGGCAGCCGGCGGAGAGCACGAAGATTTCCGGCAGCACGATCCACTCGATCTCCCACTGGCCGGTGGCGCGCTCGTGGTCCTGCTCCATCGCATTGAGCAGTGCCATCACCTGCGAGCGCACCACGCCGGTCTGCGCCGTGATGTAGACGCAGGAGATCGGATTGCGCTTCTGCGGCATGGTGGACGAGGAGCCGCGGCCCTCGTGGAACGGTTCGTACACCTCTTCCACCTCGGTCTGCATCATCAGCTTCACGTCATAGGCGATCTTGTTGCAGATGCCGGTGACAAGGCCGAGGAAGCAGCCGACCTCGGCGATGCGGTCGTGCACCGTGTGCCAGGCGATCTCGGGCTGCGCGAGATTGAGCTCTTTCGCCAGTTCCACCTGGGTGCGCAGGCCGTCCTTGCCGAGCGAGGACAGCGTGCCGGCCGCGCCGCCGAACTCGAACACGAAGGTGCGCTCCTTGAGCTGCGCAAGCCGCTGCTTGTGGCGCTCGAAGGCCGCGAGATAGGTGGCGCACTTGTAGCCGAACGTGATCGGCACCGCCTGCTGGAGGTTGCTGCGGCCGGCCATCGGCGTGTCGCGGTACTTTTTGGCGAGCGCCGCGAGGGCGTCGGAAATATCGTTGATGTCCTTCTCGATGATCGCCAGGCCCTCGCGGATCTGCATGATGGTCGCGCTGTCGGTGATGTCCTGGGTGGTCGCGCCCCAATGGCACCATTCGCCGAGGCCGTCCTTGCAGAGCTTCACCAGCTGGGCCACGACCGGCAGCACCGGATAGCCGATGCGCTCGGTCTCCTTCTTCAGCTTTTCGATGTCGTACTGCTCGAACTTCACGTGCTTCAGGATCTCGTCGCAGGCCTCCTGCGGGATGATCCCAAGCCGCGCCTGCGCGCGCGCGAGGCCGGCCTCGAAGTCGAGATACTTCTGGATGCGGTTGCCGTCGGACCACACCTGCCGCATGGCCTCGGTGCCGAAAATGTCCTTGAAGATCGCGGAGTCGATGGTGCCGGTGGGCATGGAGGGCCTTTCTACTGGTACTGCGGACTGGGCCTGGACGTCCGGAACTCCAGGCCTTGGGATTGCTAGGTCTTAGTACGCCCGAGGCGATTTACCAACGGGGAGGGTGCGTGCCGAACGGCGACGACGGGCGCTCCCAGCGGGCCGGCGTTTCCGACAACTCCGCCGCGTGCCGGACCGCTGCCAGCGTGCCGTACCCGGAGGCCGACGTTTCGATCCGGTCGCCGATCTCTTCGAGCCTGGGATCGTGGCATGCAAAACCGTTCTCGACGCGCCCCATCTGCCGCAGCCACCATTGCGTGCGGGCCAATGAAAGCCGCACCAGCCAGCTTCCGCCTTGCTCAACTCGGCGCAGCAGCGCCGTCATCGCGCCGAGCGCCATCAGATAGCCGGTGGCATGGTCGATCGCCTGGCAGGGCAGGGGCCGCGGATTGGTCTCGCCGGCCGCTTCCGCCTCGGCGCAATTCAGCCCGGTCGTGGTCTGCACCAGGCTGTCGAAGCCGCGCCGCTCCGCCCACGGTCCGGCGTGGCCGTAGGCCGACAGCGACACGCAGACGATGCCGGGGCGGAGCTCGGCCGTGACGGCCGGGCCGAAGCCGCGCCGTGCGAGCGCACCCGGGCGATAGGACTGGATGAACACGTCGCAGCCGGCGAGCAGTTTGCGGAAGTCGCCGGCGCCTTCGTCGGTTGCCAGATCGAGATAGGCGGCGCGCTTGCCGCGGCCGGTGTCGATGTCGGCGGTTTCGATGGTCGGCAGGTTCGGAGAGATCAGCCGCAGGCTGTCCGAACCGTGCGCCGCAAGCGCCCGGCCGCAGATCGGCCCGGCCAGCACGCGCGTCATCTCCATCACGCGGATGCCTTCCAGCGGCCGGGTGCCGGCGCGCCATTCGGGCTTCGGCGCGTCGCCGATGCGCTCGATGGAAATGAGCGGCAGGGTCGGCACCGCCCGGCTGTGCGGGTGCGCGTCCCATTGCGCGAAGGTGCGGGCCTTGGCGACCACCAGCCCGGCCGCCGCCGCGGCGTCCTCGAACTTCTCCGCGGTCCAGCCTTGCAGCGCGTCGCCGACCGCCTTGCGGTCGTAGGCGCAGTTCAGAAGCTTCAGCACGCCGTCGCGATGGTGCGGGAAGTTGGTGTGAAGCCGGACCCAGCCGCCGTCGCCGCAGCGATAGGCGCCGGCGATCTTGTCCCACTCCTCCGGCGGCTCGGCGCCGTTGACGCGGCAGTATCGCTCGCTGCGAAATTCCAGCGCGGCGTTGCGGCAATCGACGGTGACGCGTTGCGCGGTGCCGCTGCGGCGGCGATGCAGTTCGGCCGCCGCAAGTCCCGCCGCGGCGACGCTCACCTGCGCCATCTGGCCGACATGGAACGAGGACGGCAGGGCAGGATCGCGGCCCGTCAGTGAAACACGCTCGAGCGCCTCGGCCGGCAGGCCGAGATCGCGCCACAGCACGGCGAGCGTGTTCAGGGCGTCCATCGCGGCGCAGTCTAGCGCCGCAGGCGGCAACCGCGTCAGGTGCGTTTATTCCGGCTTGATGCCGGTCTTGGCCACCAGCGCGCGCCACTTCTCGGTTTCGTTGCTGGATGCGCGCCGTCACCGCGCCGGGCGTGCCCGGATCCGGGTCGAAACCCTGTTTTTGCAGGCTTTCGACCACATCGGATTCCTTGAGAATGTCAGTCATTGCGCGATTGAGTTTTGCGACGATCGCGTCCGGCGTGCCGGCGGGCGCCACATAGGCGATCCAAAGCGCCACGTCGTAGCCGGCTACGCCCGCTTCCATCATGGTCGGTACGTCGGGCAGCGACGACACGCGCCTGCGGCCAGTCGTCGCCAGCGCCCGGAGCTTGCCCTCGCGGATATTCTCCAGTGTCGGACCCACGGTCGCGAATTGCATGTCGAGACGGCCGGTCATGATGTCGATCGAAGACTGAGCTGAGCTTTTGTACGGAACGTGTGTGAGCTCAATGTTCGCGTCGTTGGCAAACAGCGCGGCGGCCAGATGCGCGAGGCTCGCGAGTCCCGCCGAGCCGTAGTTGAGTTGGCCCGGCTTGGTCTTGGCGAGCGCCACCAGCTCGGCCAAGCTCTTGGCCGGAATGCCGGGATAGAGCACCAGCACATAGGGCGCGGCGCCGACCATCGAGATCGGCTTGAAATCGTTCATCGTGTCGTAGGGCAGCTTGGTGCCGAGTGCAGGCGCTACGCCATGCGTGCTCGCGGTGATAAGGCCGATCGTGTAACCGTCCGGCACAGCCTTCGCGACCATGTCGGCGCCGAGATTGCCGCTCGCGCCGGCGCGGTTCTCCACCACGAACTGCTGGCCGAGCCTGGTCGAAAACTTCTGGGCCATCATGCGGCTGACGATGTCGGTCGAGGAACCGGCCGGGAACGGCACGATCAGACGGACCGGACGGTCGGGATAGTTCGCGTCGGGCTGCGCCGACGCGGGCGTCGCCAGCGTTGCGGTGAGCCCCAGCAGGGCGAGTGCGATCCGTGTCATGCGGCAAGCTCCCGGGCGAGCCCTGTGATGAGCTCTTCGAAATCGTTGAGACCGTTGAAGCGCGGCGATCCCGCCATGCGCGGCGTCAGGATCAGGTTGTCGAACGACAGCAGCTCGTCGTCCTCCGGCACCGGCTCCTTGTAGTGAATGTCCAGCGCCGCACCGGCGATCGGGCCTGCGCGCAAGGCCTCGATCAGCGCCTCGCGGTTGACGATCGGCGCGTTGGCGACATTGACGAGGTATGCGCCGCGCTTCATCCGCGCGAACTCGGCGCGGCCGATGATGTCGCGCGTCGAGGGCAATGTCGGAAGCTGCGGCAGGATCCAGTCGCTTTCGGCGAGCAGCGCCGGAAGCGACACGTGCCGCGCGCCGAGCTCGCGCTCCTCGCTTTCCGGCACGCGCGTGCGCTGATGATAGAGGACATTCATGGCGAAAGCCCTGGCGCGGATCGCAATCTCGCGCCCGATCTCGCCGAGGCCAATGATGCCGATGGTCGCGCCGTTCAGCGCGCGGGTGCCGCCCAGGCGCACGAAATTGGCGCCCGGCGTGTGGCGGCGGTCGAACGGCCGGTACGCGCCCTGTTTGGCCTTGATGCGCTCGATGGTGACGACGCCATCGAGTTCGTCGAGCTTGCGCGCCAGCATCAGCATCAGCCCGAAGGCGTGTTCGGCGCACGAGATGTTGGCGCGGCGGCGCAGGGTGAGCAGCTTCACGCCTCTCGCGGCGCAGGCGGCGACATCGATGTTGCGAAGGCCCAGGCCGAATTTCTGCAACACCTTGAGACGGGGCGCGGCCGCGAGATCGTCCGGCCCGACGCGGAATGATTCCACGACCAGCGCCGCGCAGTCTTTCAGGTTGGCCCGCATCTCCTCTTCGGAGGCGACCAGCCGTACCTCGGCAGGGTAGAGGTTGCCCGCAGCCTTGCGAACCCGCGCGCACCAGCCGTCGAAGTCCGGCTCGTCGGTGGACATGAAATCGGCGAAGGCCACGCGGCGTTCTTCGCTCGCGTTCGGGTCGAGCACCAGCGGGATCAGCCGCGTGAACGGATCGTCCTCGACGACGATGACAGGACGTGCGGGTTGGGACGCGGGCACTCGGCAGACCTCAACAGGATTCGTCAGGACTTCTTCGGCTCGATATCGACCTTGAGCGCGGTGAACACGCGGTTGTGCATCAAGTATGTGCCGATCAGAACCGTCAGCTCGACGATCTCGCGCTCTTTATAGTGCTTGCGAACCGCGTTGAATACATCGTCCGGCACGTCGGGGGCCGCGATCATGGCATCGACGTAAGCCAGCGTCGCGCGCTCGGCCTCGTTGAAGAACTTCGAGCCGCGCCAGTCCTTCAGCGCCTCGCATTCCTCGAGGCTCACGCCATCCGGCACGGCAATATGCGGAACGTGCTGATTGAGCGCATAGGCGTATTTTGCCGCCTGCGCCACCCGCACGATGGCGATCTCGCGCAGCCGCGGCGTGAGCTTGGTCTTCCAGCGGATCGCGCCGATGTGCTCGAACCAGGTCATCGTGACCGTGGGCGAGTGCAGCAGCAGCTTGTAGATGTTGATCAGTCCGCCGCGCGCGCCCTTGATCTTCGCGATATCGGCAGCGAGCTCCGGGTGGTCCTTCTCCTCGACGTAGGAAATGCGGGCCATTCATGCCTCCCCGATCTCGCGCAGCACTTCCTGCGTATGCTCGCCGACCTTGGGCGGCGCGCGATCGGCAGCGGCGCGCCGGCCGTTGATGGTGATCGGCGTGCGCACGCCCGGGATCATGCCGCCCTTGGCGTCGGGATGCGGCAGGTCGACCCGCATGTCGCGGGCCTTCACCTGCGGATCGTCGAACACCTCGCGCAGGGTGTTGATCGGACCTGCCGGCACGCCGACCTCCTCGAACTTCTCCGCAAGCTCGGCCTTGGAAAGCTTCTTCGTCAGTTCGAACAGGCGCGGGATCAGCGTGTCGCGATTGACCACGCGCGCGGCGTTGGTCTTGTAGCGCTCGTCGCTGGCCATCGCCGGATCGCCCAGCACCTGCATCATCTTGGTGAACTGGCCGTCATTGCCGCAGGCGATCAGCATCCAGCCGTCGGTGGTCGGAAACGTCTGGTACGGCACCACGCTGGCATGCGCATTGCCCATCCGCACCGGCGGCTTGCCGGAGACGAGATAGTAGGTCGCCTGGTTGGCGAGCACGCCGACCATCGAGTCCATCAGCGCCATGTCGATGTGCGCGCCCTTGCCGGTGTGCTCGCGCTCCTTCAGCGCGGCGCAGATCGCCACCGCCGAATAGGTGCCGGTGAACACATCCGCGAAGGCAACGCCAAGCCGTGTCGGCTCGCCGTTCGGGTCGCCGGTGATGTCCATGATGCCGCCCATGCCCTGCACGAGCAGATCGTAGCCGGCGCGGGTCTTGTACGGGCCGTCCTGGCCGAAGCCGGTGATCGAGCAGTAGACCAGTCGCGGGTTCTCCGCCGACAGGCTCTTGTAGTCGAGGCCGTACTTGGCGAGCCCGCCGAACTTGAAATTCTCGATCACCACGTCGGAGCGCGCCGCGAGCTTCCTGACGATGCGCTGGCCGTCAGGCGTCTCGAAGTCGACCGCGATCGAGCGCTTGCCGCGGTTGCAGGCGAGATTGTAGGAGGAGCTGAGACGGCCGCCGTCCTTGTCCTCCATGAAAGGCGGGCCCCAGCCGCGGGTGTCGTCGCCCGCGCCGGGACGTTCCACCTTGATCACCTCGGCGCCGAGATCGGCGAGCGTCTGGCCGGCCCAGGGACCGGCGAGGATGCGGGCAAGCTCGAGCACGCGAACGCCCGCGAGCGGGCCCTGCTGCGGACCGGACATATCGATAGGTTCCTTCCCGATGATTCAGAACAGCGATTGCTGGCCGCCTTATAGCAAGATCAGCGCACTTTGAAGCGCTCGACGGCGGCTTCATCGACCTCGATGCCGAGGCCCGGGCCCGAGGGCAGGGCGACCAGCCCGCCTTTCAGCGGCAGCGGCCGCTTCACGATGTCATCGGCCAGATAGAAGTGGGTCAGGCTCACGCCCCAGTCGGCCTTGGGCACGGCGCAGGCGAGATGCAGCGCCGCGGCGCTGGAGATGCTCGAACTCGGCGATTTTCGCGGCGATGTTCACCGACAGGCCGAGCTTCTGGCAGAGCTTGCCGGCTTCGACCGCAGCGGTGATGCCGCCGAGCTTGATCAGCTTGAGCGACACGCCGGACGCGCCGGCCTTGGCGCTCGACACGATATCGGCGAATGAGTGGATCGCCTCGTCGACGCCGATCGGCACCTTCGTTGCGCGCGTGAGTTTCCTCAGTCCGTCGAAGTCGTCATAGGCGAGCGGCTGCTCGACGAACATCAGCTTCGCCTTGCGGGTCTGCTCGGCGTATTTGCGCGCGTCGGCGAGCGACAGTCCGCAATTGGCGTCGGCGCAGAGTGGCGTCTTCGGCAGCGCCTCGCGCACCGCGAATGCAATCGCGATTTCCTTGGCCAGCGGCTTCACGCCGATCTTGAGCTTGAAGAAATCGAAGCCTTCCTTCTGCCGGACGTGCGCTTCCGCCACGTCCTCCTCGGCGGTCTTGTTGCCGAGCAGCCACATCGGCTTCACCGCCTCGCGCCGCGGCCTGGCGACCAGGTCGATCAGGCGCTTGCCCGAAGCGCGGCCGATCAGATCGAGCACCGCCATCTCGACCGCAGAATGCGCGCCGCCGTTGCCGAGCAGCGCGCGATGCAATCCGGGGCGCAGCGCAGGCCATTGCCGTGCGTCCTGACCGACCAATCGCGGCGCCAGATAATCGCGCACGGCGGCGGTGAGCCCGCCGAGCGTGTCGCCGGTCATGGTCGGCGCGGAGGCCGCTTCGCCCCAGCCGACCGTGCCGTCGCTCGCCTCGATCCGGACCAGGATGTTCTGCGCGGCGGTGATGGTCTCGCCCGCCATCTTCATCGCCGCCTTCAGCGGCAGCGCCACCGGAATGGCATCGACGCGGCGGATGGTGAGGGGGGCATCGCTGCCGATGGAAAACGTGGTGCGTCCGGTCTTCTCAAGCATGGCACCCTCTGAGCTTTCGCAGCCGTGGGGAGGCTAGCAGAAACGAACACGGCCCGGAATGTCCGGGCCGTGGGGGAAAGCCGCATGCCTGCGCTGCTATTCGAGCTTGATGCCGGCTTCGGTGACGACCTTGCGCCAGCGCGCCACGTCGGCGCTGATGAGCTTGCCGTATTCCGCGCCGCTGACGTCGGGAACGTCGGAGCCGTTCTTCTCCCAGGCGGTCTTGATGGCTGCAGACGCCATCGCAATCTTGACCTCCTTGATCATGCGGTCGATCGCCTCCTGTGGCGTGCCCTTTTTCGCGAGGATGCCGTACCAGGTCGAGAACTCGAAGCCGGGCAGGCCGGCTTCGGCCGAGGTCGGCACGTCGGGCAGTGCCGGCACGCGCTTCGGCGCGGTGATCGCAAGGCCGCGGAGCCTGCCGCCGGAAATCTGTGGCGCGGAGGTGCCAAGCCCGTCGAACGCCACCGGCACGTGTCCGGCGAGCAGATCCTGCATCAGCGGACCGGCGCCGCGGTAGGGCACGTGATTGAGCTTGGTCTTGGCCATCGAGTTGAAGAATTCGCCGGCCAGGTGATGCGTGGTGCCGGCGCCGGCCGAGCCGTAATTGATCTTGTTCTGCTGGGTATAGGTGATGAACTCTTTCAGCGTTTTGGCCTGAATCTTTTCGGGGTTCACGGCCACGACGTGCGGCGGCCGCGCCAGCATGATCACCGGCACGAAGTCCTTCTCGATGTCGTATTCGAGCTTGGGATAGATCGACGGTGCGATGGTGTGATGCGCCGCCCCGATGAAAAAGGTGTAGCCGTCGGCCGGCTGTTTGAAGGCATAGGTCGCGCCGAGTGTTCCGCCGGCGCCGGCCTTGTTCTCGATCAGCACGCGCTGTCCAAGCTGGTTGTCGAGCTGCGCCGCGAGCGGGCGGGCGAAAGCGTCGGTGCCGCCGCCGGGCGCGAACGGCACGACGAACATGATCGGCTTCTGCGGCCAGGTTTGCGCATAAAGGCTCGTCGAGGCGAGGCACAGGCCGGCCAGCGCGGCCAGCGACATCAGTACGGGTTTCACTTTCGGCACGGTATCCTCCCTGCTTTCAGGAACATCGTGTGACCCATGCGTTCCTGCTTGTCGGTTGGGTTTTACCACTAGTGGGTCGGTCACCGAAAGAAAAGGGCAACCGCATTGGCCTTTTGGCCGAATTGCAGGCCTTTTGGCTGTTGCAAAATGACGCGGCGTGACCGCCTCAGGCCCCGAAGATAAACCGCGTCCCGACCGCGGAATGGACCACCTTGTCGCCCATCGCCTCCCGGGCCAGATCGTAGAACCGGTCGCCGGTGCAATGCCCGGGGATCAGGTGGTCGGGGTCGATCTCCTGGAATGCCGCGACGGTCTGCCGGATATAGTCGTCGCCAAGCGGCGGCACGATGTGGAAGCCGCCGATCACCGCATGGACCTTGTCGATCCCGGACGCCATCTGCGCGGCCTTCACGGTGTTGATGACGCCGCGGTGGCTGCACGAGGTGAGCACCACCAGCCCCTTGCCCTTGACGTTGTAGACGGTGGCGATCTCGTGGTCGAAATCGTCCGGGATGTAGGCTCCGACGTTCTTCGCCGCCGGCATCTTCTCCGGATAGCAGCCGAAGCCGTCGAAGATGCCGACGATCTCCTGCGTCGGCAGCAGCGGCTTCTCGAACGAGGTCTGGCCGATCCGGCCGGTGGTGAAGGCGTGGTCGGCGACCAGCGCGGGGCCCTCGGACATCATCAGCGCGAGTTCGGACTCCATGATCGCCTTGCGGTCCAGCGCGCCGAAATTGCCGCCGGGATTCTTGCGCAGGCAGAACGCGTCCTCGCCGCCGACATAGAACGGCACCTTGCCTTTCAGCCTGCCCTTGTTGGCCTTGAGAAAGCCGACCATGCCGCCGAAATGGTCGTAGTGGCCGTGGCTCAGCACGATCGCGTCGAACAGCGAAGGGTCGATCTTCAGGATCGACATGTTGTTGGTGAGCGTCTCGGAGGTGTAGCCGAAGTCGATCAGCACGTTGCGCGTCTCGCCGCCGCGCCGCGACTCGGCATGCATGGAGAGGCCCCATTCGCCGTTGAGCGCGGCGTAAGGTGGCGCATCCGGCCTTGTGTTGCCGCCGGTGCGGCGCTCGATGGTGAGGTCGCGCCGTTGCTCGTTCGGCACGAACTGGATCACGATGTTGTCGGTGACGATCCGCACGGCCACGCGGTCGACCTCGGGGATCTGACGTCCGAGCGGTTGTGCTTCGGCGGTTCGCGCGCCCGCCGCCAGCGCCGCCATCATCGCGGTCACGAAACCCGAACCGCCCGCGCACAACGCGCCGAGCGCGGCAGGATCGGCGATGCAGTTGCAGCCGCTGAAAAGCATAAAGGCCTCCCCGCTGCGGTGCATGTGTTCACCGCCATCGAACCGGATTATGCTGCCGCCGCGTGATGCATCAAAGAGCGAAAATTTGGGTTGACCCATGATCCTGTTGTCGAACGGCGGAACCAACATCCAGAAGGCCAACGCGCCCTCAGACACGATCCTGGTCGGCACGGTCGATGGCGTCGCGCTGCTTGGGAAGACCGAGCGCGGCTGGGTCGTCAAGCATCGTGCCCTGCAGGGCGTGTTCGTCAGCGGCGTCACGGCGCTGGACGACGGCACGCTGTTCGCCTCGACGCGCGGCGTCGGCGTGGCGCGCAGCACCGACGGCGGCCTGAAATGGACCTGGCAGAACGAGGGGCTGGCGCATCACGAATACTGGTCGTGCCGGGCCGGCAAGCTGCAGGGACGCGACGTGGTGTTCGCAGGTGCCTTGCCGGCGCATCTCTACGTGAGCGAGGACAAGGGCAATTCCTGGCGCGAGTTGAAGGCGTTTCGCGATGCCAAGACCGTCAAGAAGTGGACCTTTCCGCCGCCGCCGCGCATCGGCCACATCAAGGACATCGTGCTCGACGGCGACCGCCTTTGGGTCGGCGTCGAGATCGGCTCGCTGCAGGTGTCGAACGATTTCGGCGCAAGCTTCACCGAGCTGCCGGTCGATCCCGATCCGCAGGAGTGCGACATCCATCGCATCCTGGTGCATCCGGCGCGGCCCAATCGCATCATCATCGCCAACGGCATCGTCGGCATGATGTCGAGCGAGGACGGCGGCAAGAGCTTCCAGCGCATGAAGATGCCGGCGGAAGCGAACTACCCCGACGCGGTGGTGATCCATCCCGACCAGCCCGATCTGCTGTTCATGTCGGCGGGCGTGGGCTGGCCGGTGCACTGGTATGAGCTCGGCCGCGCGCGCGGCAAGATGTTCCGGAGCCGCGATGCCGGCAAGACCTGGGAGCGGCTCCTCGGCGGCCTGCCGAACGGCCAGCGCGCGCTGTTCTCCGCGCTCACCGTCGAGGCGCGGAGCGACGGCTACTCGCTCTACGCCGCCGACACCGACGGCCAGGTGTTCGAGAGCACGGACGGCGGAGACAGCTGGACCATCATCGCCGACGTGCCGCCGGTGTCGAAGGCCGATTTCTACAAGGGCCTGGTGCGCGACCGGGTGAAGCTCGCCAACGTGGACGACATCGTCGCCAATCCGACGGCGACCAAGCGCTGGCAGGAGGCCGGCAAGGCGATTTGATTCGCTGTCGTGTCCCGGATGCGGTGCAGCGTGAAGCGTAGCGGAACGGTGCCGAAAGCGCGTGAACGCGCTTTGCCGCGCTTCGTGCTGTGCCGCGCCCGGGGCACGGGCGTTCAACCCTCGCCGATTTCCTTCAGAATCTCGGCGGAATGCTCGCCGAGCCGCGGTGCCGGATTCAGCGAGGCCATCGGCTTGCCATCGACCACGATCGGCGTGCGGATGCCGGGGATCGAGCCGCCCTTGGCATGGACGCTGGGCAGGTTGAGCAGCATGCCACGATGCCTGATGTGCGGGTCCTCGAACACCTGATCGAGGTTGTTGATCGGGCCGGCCGGCACGCCGACCGCTTCGAGTCCATCGGCCAGATCCTGCATCTTGAATTTCATCGTCAGCGCGGTGAGCTTGCCGATCAGCTCGGCGCGATTGGCGAGCCGCGACTTGTTGTCGATATAGCGCGGGTCCTTGCCCATCTCCGGCGCGCCCAGCACGCCGCAGAGCTTCTGGTACTGGCTGTCGTTGCCGGTGGCGATGATGATGTAGCCGTCGGCGACCGGGAACACCTGATAGGGCACGATGTTCGGATGCGAGTTGCCGATCCGCTCCGGCACCTTGCGCGAGGCGAGATAGTTCAGGCCCTGGTTGGCGAGCACGCCGACGGTGGTGTCCACCAGCGCGGTGTCGACATAGCAGCCCTTGCCGGTGCGCTCGCGCTGGGCGAGCGCCGCGAGAATGCCGATCACCGAATACATGCCGGTCATGATGTCGGACACGGGAACACCGGCGCGGGTCGGCTCGCCGTCGGCGGTGCCGGTGAGGCTCATGAAGCCGCCCATGCCCTGTGCCATCAGGTCGTAGCCCGCGCGCGTCGCGTAGGGGCCGTCCTGGCCGAAGCCGGTCACCGAGCAATAGATCAGCCGCGGGCACTCCGGCGCGAGGCTCTTGTAGTCGAGCCCGAACTTGGAAAGCCCGCCGACCTTGAAGTTCTCGATCAGGATGTCGGAGCGCGCCGCGAGCTTCTTGACGATCCGCTTGCCCTCGTCCGACTCGAAGTCGCATTCGATCGAGCGTTTGCCGCGGTTGGTCGAGTGGAAATAGGCGGCGCCGAGATGGTTGCCGTCCTTGCCTTCGATGAAGGGAGGACCCCAGGCGCGGGTGTCGTCGCCGGTTTTGCTGCGCTCAACCTTAACGACGTCGGCGCCGAGGTCGGCCAGCACCTGACCGGCCCAGGGTCCAGCCAGGATGCGGGCAAGCTCCAGAACGCGAACACCAGCCAACGGACCCGGCATGATCACTCCTTGGGCAGCAATTAACCAGAAACAGCAAGGAACCTGTGGCGCGCTGACGCGATTTTGTCCAGACCTCGGGTGCGCTCATTGGCGCCCTCCTGGACAGTCGTCATTCCTTCACCATTTCCGGTATGATCGCTTCGAGATTCCCTGGGAACCTGCCTTCGATGAACACGTCCTTTTTCGGCGAAATGCTCAACAGCATCACCGAGCGCGGCCGTGCGCTGCTCGACCGCACGCGCGACCGGCGGGACATCGCGGCGGCGCGTTCGGACAGCCTCGTTGACCTCTGCGAGGAATTGCTGTCGGGCCGCGGCGAGGCGTCGGGCGTGGCGCTCGCAGGCGAGATTCTCGAAAAATATTCCGAACTGACGACCGGGCCGCGCATCGCGTTCTTCGAGGCGCTGGCGACGCGGTTCGGGCCGGACCGCGCGGAGCTCGATGCCGCCATCAAGGCCTGGCAGGCCGCGCCGTCCGACGAGACTGCGGCCGAAGTGCATATAGCCGCCGAATCGCGCCGGCAGGAGCTGCTGCGCCGCCTCAACCTGGCGCCCGGCGGCACTGCCGCGCTGGTGCGGATGCGCGAGCAACTCCTGGACGCGATGGGCCACCGCAAGGATCTCGCCGCGGTCGATTCCGACTTCGTGCATCTGTTCTCCTCGTGGTTCAACCGCGGCTTCCTGGTGTTGCGCCGGATCGACTGGGCGACGCCTGCGATGATTCTGGAAAAGATCATCCGCTATGAAGCGGTCCATGAGATCGCGAGCTGGGATGACCTGCGCCGCCGCATCGATCCGCCGGACCGGCGCTGCTACGCCTTCTTCCATCCGGCGCTGGTGGACGAGCCGCTGATCTTCGTCGAAGTGGCGCTGACGCGGGAGATTCCCGACGCCGTCGGCCCGATCCTGGCGACCGACCGCAACGGCCTCGCCCCGGACAAGTCGAAGGTCGCGGTGTTCTACTCGATCTCCAACTGCCAGCGCGGGCTCGCCGGCGTGTCGTTCGGCAATTTCCTGATCAAGCAGGTGGTCGAGGAGGTTTCGCGCGAGAACGCCAGGCTTTCGACCTATGTCACGCTGTCGCCCGCGCCGGACTTCGCGCGCTGGCTCGATCGCGAGCGCAAGACGGAAAATTCGCAGGCGCTGTCGGCCGACGACCGCGAGGCGCTCAAGGGCCTCGACGCGCCCGGCTGGTGGCGCGAGCCCGCGCAGAACGAGGCGTTCAAGGAAGCCTTTCTGCGTGCGGCCGCGTGGTACTATCTCAACGCGCGCAGCCGCCGCGGCCTGCCGCTCGATGCGGTGGCGCGCTTCCATCTCGGCAACGGCGCGCGGCTCGAACGGCTCAACTGGCTCGCCGACCTCACCGACAAGGGTCTCAGCCAGTCCTACGGGCTGATGGTCAACTATCTCTACGACCTGGAAAACATCGAGACCAACCACGAGGCCTATGCCGAGGGCCGCCGCGTCACGGCGTCCAGCGCCGTGCGCCGCCATCTGCGCGGCACCACCGCCGACCTGGTGCCTGTGGCGGGTTAGCGCCAGACCTCACGCGGCTCGAGACCCCAGACGACTTGGGGCTTTTCACAGACCTCTCCCGGCCTCATGCTGAGGAGCGCAGCGAAGCTGCGCGTCTCGAAGCATGGGGCCGCCTCGCCCTTCGAGACGCGGTCCTCCGTAGCCAAGTGTACGCAGGCTACGCCTGCTATGGGACCGCTCCTCAGGGTGAGGCGGAGTAAGGTCAGTGCGATGAATGCAGGCAATCCGATTTTCTCCGATGCAGCGCTCGATATCCTCTTTCGCAAGGCACGCAGCTTCAACGATTTCACCTCGCAGCCGGTGACAGACGACGAACTGCGAAAACTCTACGAACTGGCGAAATGGGGGCCAACCACGGCAAACTCGCAGCCGCAGCGCGTGGTGTTCGTGCGCAGCGCCGAAGCGAAGGAGAAGCTCGCGCCGGCCTTGTCGTCGCAGAACAGGAAAAAGACGCTGGGCGCGCCGGTGGTGGCGATCCTTGCCTACGACATGCGCTTCTTCGAGCACCTGCCGAAGCTGTTCCACAATCCGAACGCGCGAAGCTGGTACGAGACCACGCCGGAGCAGATCCGCACCACGGCGCTGCGCAACGCGACTCTGCAGGGGGCCTATCTGATGCTGGCGGCCCGCGCGGTGGGGCTCGATTGCGGGCCGATGTCCGGCTTCAAGAACGACGTGGTGGACGCGGCGTTCTTTCCGGACGGGCGCTTCAAGTCGAATTTCCTGTGCTGTCTCGGCCGCGGCGACCCCTCGACGCTCCCGCCGCAGGATTATCGCTTCGCCTTCGACGAGGCATGCCGGGTCGTATGAGGATCAGGCCTTGCCGTAAACCGGGACGATCCCGCCGCGGGTGACGGCGTTGTCCGGGGAGGCCAGGAAGGCGATGGTCGCCGCAACCTCTTCGACCTTGGGCCAGGAAGCGAAATCCGCGTCGGGAATGCCCTTGCGGTTGGCCGGCGTGTCCATGATCGAGGGCGCGACCGCGTTCACCAGGATGCCGTCCTTCGCCACCTCCTCGGCAAGCGCCACTGTCATGGCCGCGACCGCGGCCTTGCTCGATGCGTAGGCGACCATGCCGGCGCCGCTGCGCCATTCCAGGCCGGGCCGGGCGGCGACATTGACGATGCGGCCGCCCCGTCCTGCCATGGCCTTCACCGCGGCGCGGCAGCAGAGAAAGCACGCGACGAAATTGGTGTCGAGCTGCTGCATCAGCTTTGCCTTGTCGGTGTCGGCCACCGGACTCATGGCGAAACCGCCGGCGAGATGGATCGAGGCCCAGAGCTGCGGCACGTTGCCGTAGAGCTTCGCGACCGCCGCTTCGTCGGCGAGGTTGCCGCCCGCGTGAAGCGTCACGTTGGTCTTGTGCGGGAACGACTGCGCCTCGGCATCGACGACATAGCTGACGTGACAATGCGCGTTGGCTGCGATCAGTGTGCCGACCACCGCGCGGCCGAGCGCGCCGGTGCCGCCCGTCACCACCACCGGCCGCCCGGCAAAATCCATCGTCAGCCCCGCCCGCGCTTGGCGCGCGTCGGCAGCACCTGGTACTCGAGCCAGTTCGCGACCTCGCCGGTGCGGAGCGTCTTGTTCAGCACGTTGTGGCTGATGCCGTAGCGCCACGACAGCCGCTTGTCGGTCGGGTTACGGTCGAGCGCGTCGAGATCGCAGGCGAACACCTCGATGTCCTCGGTGTGCAGGAAGAAGCCTTCGTCGATCAGGCGGGGGCCGATGCGGCGCACGATCGCCGAGATTTCGCGGAGCGGGTATTCGGGGTGATACTGCACCCCCCAGGCGGTGGTGCCGTTGTATTTGATCTCGGCACTTTGCACGTCCGACACCGCGTTGGTCGCGAGCACGGTGGTGCCCGGCGCGATGGTCTCGACCTCGTCGAGATGCACGGTCGGCGCGTTGAACACCTCGGGCTTGCCGACATACATCGGATGCTTGCGGCCGGGTTCGGTGAGCCGGATGCTGCGGCCGAAGCCGATCTCGCGGCCCTTCGGATTCTTGCGCACCACGCCGCCGGCCGCGGTGGTGAGCACCTGAAGCCCCCAGCAGCTGCCGAACACGGGGGTGCCGGCGTCCAGCACCGCGCGGGCCAGATCGACCTGCCGTGTCACCTCGACGCCGCCGTCATAGATGTGCAGGCCGGACCCGGTGATGGCGACGCCGTCATAGCCCTCCAGCGCCTCGCCGATCGGCAGGTTGGCGCCGGGATCGCCGGGGAAGCAGATGTCCACCGTGGCGGTGGGCAGCAGTTCCTGCAGCAGATTGGCGTATCCCGTACTGGCGACCGTGCCTCCGGCAGCCACGTGCTGGGCACGGGTTGCCTTGGAGTTTCCTTCCATCACGAGCAGGCGCGGGGCGGGCATCGGGTCTTTCGGCGGGTCGCGAGTTGATCCCATATATATAATGGAATTTGCGGCAAAGATGAGGGGATAAGCGATACGATAGGATTAACATCACGTTATAGTGCGGTGCCGGGTTCTTCCGACGGATGAGGTGGACGATGCGCCAGATCCTTCGTTCCGATGGTTTCAGGCGAGTGCTGCGGATCCTTGCGGTCGCCGCGCTCTCGGCTGTCGTTCCCGCCGCCGCGAAGGCGCAAGGCAGCGCGCTCGACGACCTCGTTTCGGCGGTGGTCAAGATCAAGACCTTCATCAACCCGGACGGCCGCTCGGTGCAGAACCTCGGCCGCGAGCGCGAAGGTTCCGGCATCGTCATCGACGAGAGCGGGCTGGTGCTCACGATCGGCTACCTGATGGTCGAGGCGCACGCCGCCGAGATCGTCACGTCGACAGGCCGCACGCTGCCGGCGAACGTCGTCGGCTACGATCACGAAACCGGCTTCGGGCTGCTTCGCACACTCGAGCCGCCGAAGATCAAGCCGCTTCCCATCGGCAAGTCGGCCGATCTCAAGGAAAAGGACCCGGCGCTGGTGTCGAGCTTCGGCGGCGCGCCGATGGTGCTGCCGGTCAACGTGGTCAGCCGCCGCGTGTTCGCCGGAAGCTGGGAGTATCTGGTCGCGGAGGCGATCTTCACGAGCCCGCCGCATCCCACGTGGAGCGGTTCGGCGCTGATCAACCGCGAGGGCAAGCTGGTCGGCGTCGGCTCGCTGATCGTTGGCGATTCGCGGGGCGAGAACGAGCCGAGCCCCGGCAACATGTTCGTGCCGATCGACCTGCTGTTGCCGATCATGGCCGATCTCCTGGCAAACGGCCGCGTCTCGGGGCCGGGCAAGCCGTGGCTCGGCGTCAACGCGCAGGCGGCAGCCGGCAAGCTCGTGGTCGGCCGCGTTACGCCGGAGAGCCCCGCGGCCAAGGCCGGATTGAAGCGCGGCGACGTCATCGTCGGCGTCGGCGGGGTGAAGACCAATGCGCTGCCGGAGTTTTACCAGAAGCTGTGGTCGACCGGCGACGCGGGCGTGGTGGTGCCGCTCGACGTCGAGTCCGGCGGTGGCGGCTCGCGCCGCATCGACGTGCCGTCGGTCAACCGGCTGGATCAGCTCAAGCTGCAATCCACTTTTTAGACGCGACTTTGCCGCTTGCTCCGTCACCCTCCCCTCGAGGGCAGGGCTATCGCTTTTGGCCGAACAGGCTGAGAAGGAAGCCATCGTCCCAGGCTGCGGCTTTGACTTTGCGGCGCATGGATATTTGCTCTGGGTGCGCTCGAAGCATGTTGAGTGCGAGCCGTCGCAGGACGGCGAGGTTCTCGGGTGCGTCGTCCTTTCTTGCGCGGTTGGCATCCTCGGCAAGGACGACGTCGAGAATCCAGTGCATCTGGTTCTCGATGGACCAGTGGGACCGGACGACGGCCAGGAGCCTGTCGGCTGCAAGGTATTTGGACAGAAGATAGTATCTCACGAAGGGCTTGTCTGCGGGACGCCCTTTGCACTTGCGCCGGGATGTGACTCTGGCAATAGCGGCAATGCCTGGAAAGTCATGCATCTCGGCGAGCTTGTTGTCGTGCATGACCGTCGCCCGTCGCGCTTCGCGGCGGTCGTGGGCGACCTCGTGAAGCTGGGTGGCTGTGTCGCGCTCACCGGCGCGGCCAAAGCGGCCTTCGACCGCCGTGAAGAGCTTGCCTTGGTTCTTCTTGAGCGCAAGCACGTAGTGGCCGCCTTGAAGGTTCACCCCACCCCGCTCGCTTCGCTCGCGACCCTCCCCTCCAGGGGAGGGTGAAGACTGCCGACGCCGCACGATAGCCAAAACGTTCTGGCGCCGGCCCGGCGCGCACGGCAGAGTGCGTGCAACCGGAGGACCGACCGCGATGGCCTACAAGCTCTACAACGCGCCGCAATCGACCTGCTCGCAGCGGGTGCGTTTCGTGCTCAACGCCAAGGGGCTGTCGTTCGCCGAGGAGAAGCTCGACCTGCTGGCCGGCGACCAGCTCAAGCCGGATTACCTCGCGCTCAATCCGAACGGCGTGGTGCCGACGCTGGACCACGACGGCAACATCGTCATCGATTCCTCGGTGATCATCGAATATCTCGACGAGGTCGAGCCCGGGCGCGCGAACTTCACGCCACGCGACCCGGTGAAGCGCGCCGCGATGCGCTCGCTGATGCGTTTTATCGACGAGATGCCGGCGGCGGCGGTGCGCGTGCCGACGTTCAACCTGGCCTTCCTGCCGCGCTTTGCGGCGATGAGCGAGGAGGAGTTCACGGCCTTCGCGGAGAGCAAGCCGTTGCGCAAGGAGTTCATGCTGGCGATGGGGCGCAAGGGCTTTCCGCAGAAGGACATGGATTCTGCGCTGGCGCGGCTGCGGAGGACCTACGAGCGGATGGACGAGTCGATCCGCGACAGCGGCGGGCCATGGCTTCTCGGCAAGGACATCACGCTCGCCGACGTGTCGGTGATGCCGGCGATCGTGCGGATGGCGGACCTCAACCGCGAGGGCGACTGGGCCGACCTGCCGTGGGTGGTGAAGTGGTACGAGCTTATTCGCGCGCAGCCGGCGTTCAAACCGACCTACTATCCGGGCAGCCTGCTGACGGAGCGGTTTCCGCATTTGCGGAAGGGTGCAGTGTAGCGTTCGAACGCTTCAGCGCGGGGTCGCGACCCCGAGCATTTTGGCGATCGGATAGCCGAACGTCTGGTCGAGCGTGATGGTGGCGCTGCGCAGCAACGCCGGCGCCTGATCGCTATAGCCGAACAACAGCAGCAGGAAGATCGCCGGGATCGCGACAACGATCCAGTAGATCGCTGCGCGTCGCCGCGCACGATCTTCCGCGGCCTGCTTGGGGGATATGTATTTGGGAATGTGGGGCGGCATGGATCGCGGCTCCGGCGGCGCAGTGCAGACAATCTAGCACAGCCGGAGTGCCAGGCAGCGACAAGCAGCACCAGGCCGCGGCCGTCCCGCCGTCTACTCGGCCGCCGGCGCGAGCATGCCGCGTGCGGCGTCGCGCTTGTGCGCCGCCTCCTCGAAGCCGTGCATGCCGAGCGCCCATTGCAGCGCGACGATCGCGCCCTTGACCGGCTGGAGCAGGGCGAGCGCCATCACCACGATCGTTGCGGGCCAGATCAGCATGTGCAGCCAGGTCGGCCACGTCCAGTGCGTCTCCACCAGCAGCACCGCCGGCACGACGATGTGGCCGACAATGACGATGACGATGTAGGCCGGGAAGTCGTCGGCGCGGTGATGATGCAGCGGCTCGGCGCAGACCGGACACTGGTCGGCGACCTTCAGGAACGCATGGAACATGCGGCCCTTGCCGCAATTCGGGCAGCGGCCGAAAAAGCCCTGCTTCATCGCCTCGCGGATCGTCGCGGCACGGGAAATTTCGGCGGGCTTGCTGTCGTTGGGGGCGGTCATCGCATGGTCCGTGCGGCCGAACGTGGCGGGCGAGAAACAGGAGCGGCTGCCGCACAGATAGGCGAGGACGGGGCGGCGCCACCCCTGCGGCCATTTGCGCCGCCCCATTGTCCGGTCATGTGTGCCAGTCGTGTCAGACCATCGGCAACGAAAAACCCGCCGGCTTGCGCCGGCGGGCTCTTTTGGACGGTGGCGCCGGAAACCCCGGCTGAGGTGATCAGCGGAGGCCGATGACCATGCCGGAGAGATCGAGGTTGATTTCGAGGCCGACCTGCGCGCCGCGAAGCTGCAGCACCGCGCCCTTTTCGTTGGTGAGCGTCACGACCGTCTTGCCGCCGGTGACGAGCGCCGCGCCGGCGGTCGCCGCCGAATAGGTGCCGGCGATGTCGGAGGCACGTCGGATGTTGGAGACGGTGCCGACGAGATTGGCCTGCGAGGCGCCGGCGCTGAAGCCGACGCTCAGCCGGCAGACGCTCAGCGGATAGTTGCGGCGGGCGAAACGCAGCACGCCCTGGCCGCCGGACACGCCGACGACGAACGAAGCCTTGGTGATCTGCAGCCGCACGCTGCCGGACGCCGCTTGCGACGACGACGGCATGGCGGCGAACGCGAGCGCCGCAAACGCCGCGACCGCGAGCCGGATGATGGATGAACGAAACATGTTTGACCTCCCCGAATGAATATTCTTGCGTAGCCGCATCAGCGGACGCGCGGACCATACCGCCGGCGCGGTTCCCTGCACACGGTGCCCTCGGAAGACTGCGTGTCAGGTTTCACGGTCCGTTCCGTGATCCGGAACGGTTTTCGGAGCCGCTGTGTCTTCGTGGAGACTGCAGCCTGGACCGGCTGCAAACAGCCGGAGGCCGCTCCGCTATTTGGCAGCGGACTGCAGGATCGGCGTGAGCCTCGCCATCTCGCTCTTCACCAGCGCGGCGAGCGGCTTGGGGCCGCGGTCCTTCTTCTCGGCGATCTCGGCGCCGAGATCGATCAGCCGCTTGCGGACCGTCTCGTCGTCGAGGCCCTTGTCGAGCGCTGCCGAGAGCTTGTCGAGCACGTCCTGCGGCGTGCCCTTCGGCGCGAACATCGCGTAGAACGGCGCAGCCTGGAAGTTCGGCAGGCCGCCTTCCGCCGAGGTCGGCAGGTCGGGCAAATGCAGGGTGGCGCTTGCTGGTGCCGATCGCCATCGCCTTCAGTGTGCCGGCACGGATATGCGGCAGCGGCCCGAGGATCGGATCGCACACGTAGTCCACCTGCTCGCCGAGCATAGCATTGAGCAGCGGGCGCGGTGCCCGTGAACGGCACCAGCGTCGGCTTGATTCCGATCTCGTGGTTGAGCATCACGCAGAAGGTGTAAGACACCGAGCCGACGCCGGCGTGCCCCATGTTCAGCTTGGACTCGTTGGCCTTTGCGTAAGCGACGAACTCCCGCAGGTTGTTGGCCGGAAACCCCTTGCGGACGGTGAGGATCACCGGCTGCAGTGCGATCAGGCCGATCGGCTCGAAATCGACGTCGGGCTTGTAAGCGAGATTCGGGAATGAGTGCGACCGCGGCGGCATGCGTGCCGACATGCCCGAGGCCGATGCGTGTAGCCGTCTGGAGTGGCGCGCGCGACGCGCGTCGTGCCGGTCGAGCCGCCGGCGCCGGCGACGTTCTCGACCACGAACTGCTGGCCGAACGCACGGCTGTAGATGTCGGCGACGATCCGCCCGGTGATGTCGGCAGGCCCGCCCGCCGCGAACGGCACGACCACCGTCGCCGAGCGTGTCGGATAGCCTTGCGCCTGCGCGCCGGTGATGCCGGCAAGCGCCAGCATCGCCACTGAAATCAGTTGCCCCTTCATCGTTCCACTCCCTGGATTCGCCGCCCGCCGGCGATTTGTCTTGCTACTTCTTCTTTCGTGCCTTCAGCGGCTTTGACGTCTTCTTCGCGACCTTCTTGCGTGCCGCCGCCAGTTTCGCCGGCCGCAGGCCGCCGACCGCGTTCTTGATCTTGTCCTTGGTCAGCGGCCAGCCCTTCCAGTTGATGTCGAAGACGATGCCGTTCGGATCCTTGAACTTGCGCTCGAAGCCTTCGTCCTCGGGCTTGTTGAGATCGAAGAAGAACTTTCCACCGGCCTTCTCGATCTTCTTCTGCTGTGCGGGCAGGTCGTCGCACTGGAAGCCGAAGTGGTGGATGCCGGTCCAGCCCGGCGCCACGCCCGAACCGACCTCGCTCTTGTATTGCAGGAGCGCGAGGTTCACCTCGCCGTCGCTCATGTAGATCGCCCAGGCGGTCTCGCCCTCGTGCTTCTCGGTGCGGCTCATGCCGAACGCCTTCTCGTAGAAGTCCGCGGTCTCGTCGATGTCTTTGACGCAGAGCGCGATATGCCGGAGGCGGGCGGTCGTTTTCGCAGGCGTTTTCGAAGACATTTTCGCAGCCATGGGCGTCTCCACTTCGGTGTGAGTTTTGCGGCAGTCTGCCAGCTTCAGCGTAGCAGGGCCAGTGCGCCGGGCTGCGGCGCGCGGCCCCGGTCATTCCGGCCCAAGGCCGGCGTTCTCGATCACCTTGCGCCATTTTTCGATATCGCCTGCGATCCTGGCGCGGGCTTCGGCCGGCGTGAGGATGATCGGCACCGCGCCCACGTCGGCGTAGCGCGACTTCAGCGACGGTTCGGCAAGGCACGCGTTGATCGCGCGGTTGAGGCGCTCGACGATTTCCGGCGGCGTTTTCGCAGGCACCCCGATGCCCGTCCCGGCGTTGATCTCCAGGCCTGGGATGATCTCCTTCATCGCCGGGACGTCGGGGATTGCCGGACTGCGTTGCGGTGACATCACGGCGAGCGCACGCACCGCGCCGCTGCGGATATGCGGCAGCGAATTCGGCAGCGCGTCCATCCCGGCCTGCACGCGGCCGGACACCAGGTCGGTGATGATCTGCGGCCCGCCCGGATAGGGCACATGGACGAAGTCGAACCCGCTGGATGACTTCAGAAGCTCGATGGAGAGATGACTGATCGTGCGCGCGCCGAACGAAGCGAAGGCCACCTTGTTCGGGTTCCCCTTGGCATAGGCGATGAACTCGGTGACGTTCTTCGCGGGCACGTCCTTGTTGACGACCAGGACCAGCGGCAGGTCGGCAAGCCCCGACACCGGTGTCATATCGCGCTGGAAGTCGAAGGGCAGGGACTTGAACAGCGAGGGGTTGATCGTGTTGGTCGCGAACGTCATCGCCAGCGTGTAGCCGTCCGGCGGGGAATTGATGACCGACTGGATGGCGATGTTCGTGCCGCCGCCGGGCTTGTTCTCGATCACGATCTGCTGGCCGAGCCGCTCCGACAGCGGCTGCGCCAGGATGCGCGCCAGCAGGTCGGTGGTGCCGCCGGCGGTGAACGCGACCACCAGTTTGACCGGGCGGGTGGGATAGCTCTGCGCGAGGGCGGGGCGTGAAATGAAAGGCGTTGTGGCGAGGGTCGCAAGCTGCAGGAATTTCCGGCGCGCAATCTTCATGTTTTCGCCCCTGTTGCAACGCGTGTCCCGGGCGCAGCGCAGCACGAAGTGATGCGCTGCAGACCCGGGACCGCTACGGACACCGACTTCTGTACGGTCCCGGATCTGCGGTGCAACATTACGCCATAGCGCGTCGAAGACGCGCGTGAACGCGCTTTTCGCTTCATGTTGCACCGCGTCCGGGACACGCTCTGCTACTCCGCCGCCGCTTGTTTCTTGCCCTGCGGCAGCCGGTTGCGGAAGTGCGGCAGGATTTCTTCTGCGATCGCGTGCATGTTGGCGCGCGTCATGTCGTCGGGCAGCGTGCCGAACTGGGTCTTGGTCAGCGAGGTGTTGAAGCCAGCCAGGTCCTGATATTCGGCGAGCTTCTCGCGCACCGTGTTCGGCGAGCCGACGATGACGACGCCGTTGCGCACCAGATCGTCCAAGGTCTGCGGCTTGCCGGTGATCTTGGCCGCGCGGATGCGCTTGAGCGACTCGATGTTGGTGTAGCCCGGCGGCAGCAGCATCTCGGTCGGCATCTTCAGGAATGTGTTGACCAGCGCTTCGAGGTGCGGCCGCGCCTCGCGCATCGCTTTCTCGTCGGTCTCGGCGACATAGATGGTGTTCGACCAGGCGAGCTGATCGGGCGAGGCCTGGTAGCCGGCCTTCTCGGCCTCGTCGCGGTACATCTGGAACATGCGCGCGACAACCGCGATGGGCGACAGCGTCTGTGCATAGGTGTAGCGCATCTGCGCCGCCCATTTGATCGTGCTGCTCGACCCTTGCGACGGAATCCAGACCGGCGGATGCGGCATCTGGTACGGCCGCGGCCACGGGTTCACGTAGTTGAAGTGGTAGTGCTTGCCGGCGTACTGGAACGGGCCGGGCTCGGTCCAGGCGCGGATGATCAGGTCGTGCGCCTCCGAAAAGCGCTCCTGCGAGAAGCCCGGGTTGATGCCCATGGCGTGATATTCGGCGCCGATGCCGCGCACGAAGCCCGCGATGATGCGGCCGCGCGAGAGATTGTCGAGCATCGCGTATTCTTCGGCGATCACCAGCGGGTTGTTCACCAGCGGCAGCGCGCGGCCGAGGATCGCGATCTTCGCGCTTCTTGACGCTGCGCGTGAGCGCGCCCGCGAGCGGACCTGGCGTCGGCATCATGCCGTAGGCGGTCTGGTGGTGCTCGTTGAGGCAGACGCCGTCGAAGCCGAGCCGGTCGGCCAGCTCCATCTGGTCGAGATACTCGTGATAGAGCTCGGCGCCTTTTTTCGGATCGTAATCGCGGTTGGAATAGGTGACCCATGCGGAGCCGTTCTTCTCGATGGCGTCGAGGTCGGCGTGCCGGTACGGCATCAGGTGGAAGTTGAAGAACTTCATGCGGCGGCCCTCTTCTTTTCGAGGAAGCCTTCGAGTGCGGTGACGAAGGCCTGGCGCTGCTCGATATGCGGCAGGTGACCGCTGTCCGGGATGATGGTGACGCCCGATCCGGGGATGAGCTTCTGGAACGCGAAGGCGTAGTCCCTGGGGAACAGCTTGTCGTTCGCGCCCCAGATCAGGTGCGCCGGCACGTCGATGCGGCGCAGCCATTTGTGCAGGTGCGGGTCGTAGCTGCGCGGCTGCCAGACGAGCTTCGCCGTGGTGGTGCGGTTCTTCAGGATGACGTCCTCGAGCTCGGGCCGCTTCGCCTCCGCTATCATCGCCTCGATCCGCTTCGGATCGTCGAACAGGTTGCGAATGAGCTGCTCGTCGCTGAGGAGGAAGGTGTCGACCTGCGGCACGCCCGGCACATGGATGCCGGCCGAGCCGATCGAGCGTCAGCGAGTTGAGCCGCTGCGTGTTGCGGACGGCAAGTTCGGCCGCGATCCAGCCGCCGAGCGAGGAGCCGACCAGATCGACATTCCTGAGATCGAGCTGGTCGAGAAAATCGAGATAGAAGCGGGCGAGGTCCTGGATGTTGTCGAGCCAGTCCGGCGTGTCGGAACCGCCGAAGCCCGGATGCTCGGGGACGATCACGTCGTGGCGGGCGGCAAGGTCCGCCATGAAGGGAAGCCAGCCTGCGCCGCCGCCGGCATGCAGGAACAGCAGCGGGCGGCCCGCGCCGCCGCGGATCAGCGCGATGTTGCAGCCGCGGACGGTGATCTTGGTCGTTGCAGGTTCTGTCATAAGGAACACCCGGCGGGGCAAGATACGCAAAGAATACGCAATCCTCAGGGGAAATGCAGCCCGCAACCTTGTTGGCCACCAAGGAACTGCCAAAATGCAATGGTGGTTTGAGCCATGGTCAGAGGCTCGCGATGCAGACCTCCATTGCTACGGTATCGCTGAGCGGCGGGCTCGCCGAGAAGCTCGAAGCGATCGCGGCGGCGGGCTTCACCGGCGTAGAGATCTTCGAAAGCGATCTGCTGTCCTTCAACGGCACGCCGAAGGACGTCGCCCGCATGGTGGCGTCACTGGGCTTGAAGATCGTCACCTTCCAGCCGTTCCGCGATTTCGAAGGAATGCCGGAGCCGCAGCGGAGCCGGACCTTTGCGCGCGCCGAACGCAAGTTCGATCTGATGGGCGAACTCGGCTGCGACCTCCTGATGATCTGCAGCAACGTTGCGCCCGACTCGCTCGGCGGCATCGATCGTGCCGCGGCGGATTTCCACGAGCTTGGTGAGCGCGCGCAAAAGCGCGGCATCCGCGTGGGATTCGAGGCGCTCGCCTGGGGCCGTCACGTCAGCGACTATCGCGATTCATGGGAGGTGGTGCGCCGCGCCGATCACCCGGCGATCGGACTCACGCTCGACAGCTTCCATATCTTTTCCCGCAAGACCGATCTCAAGGCGATCCGCTCGATCCCCGGCGACAAGATCGTGCTGGTGCAGCTTGCCGACGCGCCGTGGCTGGAGATGGATGTCATCTCGTGGAGCCGGCATTTCCGCTGCTTTCCCGGCCAGGGCGAATTTCCGCTGATCGAATTCATGGATGCGGTGTCGGCGACCGGCTATGGCGGGCTTCTGTCGCTCGAAATCTTCAACGATCAGTTTCGCGCGGGCTCGCCGCGCGGTGTCGCCATCGATGGCCAGCGCTCGCTGGTTTACCTGATGGATCAGATGCGCGGGCGAGGCGGCGTGCTCGCCGCTGTCGCGCCGCAAATCCCGCCGCGCGGGAAGTGCCTCGGCATCGAGTTTCTCGAATTCGCAGCCGACGACCGTGCGGCGGAAAAACTTGCGAAGCTGTTTGCAGGCCTGGGCTTCAGCAAAGTAGGCGAGCACAAGTCGAAGGCGGTGACCCGCTGGTCGCAAGGGCGGATCAATCTTGTCCTCAACAGCGACAAGGAGGGCTTCGCGCACTCGCATCAGATCGCGCACGGGCCTTCGGTCTGCGCCCTGTGTCTGAAGGTGGACGATGCGACGGCGACGCTCGACCGCGCCGAACGACTACGCGACACGCCGTTTCGCCAGGCGGTCGGGCCGGGCGAATTGCAAATTCCCGCAGTGCGGGGTCTTGGCGGAAGTCTTTTGTATTTCGTCGATCCGAAAAGTCGAGCTCGGCCGGTTGTGGGATATCGACTTTACCGCGCCCAAAGAGCCGCAGGGTAACGGCGGAACCGGCCTCACGACCGTCGATCACGTCTCGCAGTCGATGCACTACGAGGAAATGCTGTCGTGGCTGCTGTTCTACAATTCGCTGCTGGACGTGACCAAGACGCCGCAGCTCGACGTGATCGATCCGGGCGGCATCGTCCGCAGCCAGGTGGTGCAGACCGCGGACGGGAGCCTGCGCATCGCGCTCAATGCCTCGCAGAGCCAGCAGACATTGTCGTCGCGATTCCTGACGCATTATTTCGGATCCGGCGTTCAGCACATTGCGCTCGCGACCTCCGACATCGTCGCGACGGTGCGGAGGCTTCGCGCCAACGGCGTGGACATGCTGCCGATCCCGGAAAACTACTACGACGACCTCGAGGCGCGGACCGACCTGTCAGCGGAACGGCTCGACGTGCTGCGCGCCCACGGCATCCTGTACGACCGCGACGAAGCCGGAGAGTATCTCCAGGCCTATACCCGCAGCTTCGAGGACCTGTTCTTCTTCGAGATCGTCGAGCGCCGAGGCTACAAGGGCTTCGGCGCCGTGAATGCCTCGATCAGGCTCGCCGCACAGACGCGGGAAGCGAAATCCTAGTTCAGCGGGCTCCGAAGCGGAGCGGGGCGGCCGGGTATTGGACCACGGTCCAACTCGATTTTTCGGCCTCACACTGACGATAGTTTCCGGCTCGCTGAAGGCGTCCAAATACGGGGAGGCGGCCATGGATATGGACATGAGAAAGCTTGCGGCGGAAGCGATCGGAACCTTCTGGCTGACATTCGGCGGCTGCGGCAGCGCGGTGCTTGCTTCGGCCTTTCCGCAAGTCGGCATCGGTCTTCTCGGCGTGTCCCTGGCCTTCGGCCTCACGGTTCTGACCATGGCCTACAGCATCGGTCACATCTCCGGCTGTCATCTCAATCCCGCGGTGACGCTCGGTCTTGCCGCAGGCGGCCGGTTTCCGGCGAACCAGGTCATCCCCTACATCGTCGCGCAGGTGATCGGCGCGGTGATCGGCGCCGCGGTGCTCTATCTCATCGCCAGCGGCAAGGCAGGCTTCAGCCTGGCCGGCGGATTTGCCTCGAACGGTTACGGCGACCATTCGCCTGGCAAGTATGGGCTTGGCGCCTGCCTGATCGCGGAAGTGGTTCTGACCATGATGTTCCTGTTCATCATCATGGGCTCGAACTCACGGCAAGGCGCCGGCGGGTTTTGCGCCGATCGCCATCGGGCTCGGGCTGACGCTCATTCACCTGATCAGCATTCCGGTGACCAACACCTCGGTCAATCCGGCGCGCAGCACCGGACCGGCGCTGTTCGTGGGCGACTGGGCCTTGGCGCAGCTTTGGCTTTTTTGGATTGCGCCGCTCATCGGCGGCGCGGCCGGCGGGTTGACGTACCGCTGGCTCAGCGAAGAGCCGTCCGGCGCGGTAACCGGATCGCGGCGAGGGTGACGCGACGGCGTCGGGGCGTCAGTTGCTTGTCTAGTTACTTGGCGCCTCGATCTTGTTGTCGCGCACCACCTGGCCCCAGCGCTCGATCTCGCTCTTGAGATAGGCCGTGGCGCCCGCGGGGGTGCGCTGTTCCTTCGGGTAGGGGAACATGCCGCTCACGGCCCAGGCTTTCAGGATTTCCGGATCGGCGAGCGCCTCCTGCAATGCGCCGTCGATGGCATCGACGACGGGCTTCGGCGTGCCGCCCGGCGCAAGCATGATCTGCCAGAAGTCGATGTTGAGCTTCGGGCCATAGGCCGCGACGAAGCTCGGTACGCCGGGGAACTGCGGCGAGGTGTCTTTCGAGGTGATGCCGAACACTTTCACCGCGCCGGAAGCGAACTGCCCGACCACCTGCTGCGGCGTCGCGAAAAACAGGTCGATATGGCCGCCGAGCGTGTCCTGCAGCATCGGGGCTGCGCCGCGATAGGGGACGTGGGTGACCTCGACGCCGAGCGCCTGCGCCAGCAGCGCGGTTGCGAGATGGCCGGTGGAGCCGACGCCGGGATGGCCCATGCGCGCGGGCTTGGTCTTCATCCATGCGACCAGCTCGGGCAAAGTCTTCGCTTCGAGGTCCTTCCGGCCGACCAGCACCAGCGGGTTGGAGTTGATCATGGCGATCGGCAGGAAGTCCTTCTCGGTGTCGAACGGCAGCGACTTGTAGAGCGAGACGTTCGCGGAGATCTGCAGGTTGTGGACGAACAGCGTGTGGCCGTCGGGCGCCGAGCGCGCGACGCGCTGGCCCGCGATATTGGTGCCGCCGCCCGAGACATTCTCGACCACGAAGTTCTGGCCGAGCTTCGCCGCCATCTTCGGGGCGACCTGCCGCGCCACCTGGTCGGTCGGCCCGCCGGCCGGGTAGGGCACGATGATGGTGACGGGACGCGTCGGATAGGACTGTGCGTGGGCGCCGGTGGCGAGTGCCCCCGCGGACAATGCAATGGCAAGAACAAGCCGTTTCATGTTCGCTCCCATGTCGATCCGGATCGTGTCGCCCGGTGCGGGGACGATAGCATACGCGCAGGAACTCCTGCCCAACATTGTGCTCGTGGCGAGAGCGGAGTTTAATCGCCGGTCCTCGCCGAAATTGTTCCTCGATACGGAAACCGAAATGTCCCTGCTTGAAGAACGCCAGCGCCGCATTCTCACGACCCACGTCGGCAGCCTCCCGCGCCCACAGTCGCTGTCCGCGAAACTGTTCGCGCGCATGTCCGGCGATAGCACCGACGAGAAGGCGCTCGGCGACGAGCTGCATCAGGCGGTCGGCGACATCGTCAGGAAGCAGGCCGGGCTTGGCGTCGATATTGTCAGCGACGGCGAACTGTCGAAGACCAGCTTTCAGTATTATGTCACCGACCGCCTGAGCGGGCTTGAGCCGTTCAAGCCCAAGCCCGGCGTGCGGGTGACGCGGGAGAACCAGGCGTTTCCGGCGTTCTACAAGGGCGGCTCGCACTCGGGCACCCAGCCGACGCGCTATGCCTGCACGGGCCCGCTGAAATATGTCGGGCAGAAGCAGCTTCAAGCCGATATCCAGAACCTCCAGGACGGGCTGAAGGGTGCATCGCCGGCCGGGGTGTTCATGCCGTCGGTGTCGCCGTCGAGCTGCGTCGGCCTGATGGAGAACCGCCACTACAAGGACGAGGAGGAGCACCTCTACGCCGTGGCGGATGCGTTGAGCGAGGAGTATCGGGCGATCGTTGCGGCAGGCTTCATCGTGCAGATCGACGATCCGCGCCTGGTGATGAACTACATGCTCAATCCCGGCACCACGGTGGACCAGCACCGCGCCTGGGCGGCGAAGCGTATCGCCGCGCTCAATCACGCGCTGCGCGGCATTCCCGCCGATCGCGTGCGCCACCACACCTGCTACGGCATCAACATGGGCCCCCGCACCAGCGACTTCGAGCTGAAGAACCTTGCCGATCTCATCGTCACCATCAATGCCGGCTCCTATTCGTTCGAGATGGCAAACCCACGCCACGAGCACGAGTGGAGGGTGTGGGAGACCGTGAAGCTGCCGGACGGCAAGGTGCTGATGCCGGGCTGCATCACGCATGCGTCGGTGATCGTCGAGCATCCGGAGCTGGTGGCGGAGCGGATCGTGCGGCTGGCGAAGCTGGTCGGCCGCGAGCGGGTGATCGCAAGCTCCGACTGCGGCTTTGCCTCGACACTTTCGGCAAACGAGCCGCCGGAGATCGAGCCGGAGATCGTCTGGGCCAAGTTCCAGAGTCTCGCCGAGGGCGCTCGCCTTGCCACGCAGGCGCTGTGGAAAGCCTGACGGCCATCAATTCAGACGGAGGCCATTCGATGCTGACCTTGCCCAAGCACAACCGCTACGACTATTCGCCGATCGGCGAGCGGAAGGACTATTCGTGGCCGGAGGGCAAGCGGCTGGCGTTCTGCACCACGACCAACATCGAGGTCTACGCCTACCGCAAGGGCACCGGCTGGGACCCGGCGAAGAAGGGCGAGCCGCAGCAGCAGCGAAATTATTCGTGGCGCGACTACGGCAACCGCGTCGGCATCTGGCGGCTGTTCGACATGTTCGAGCAGTTCAAACTGCCGGCGGCGCACAACATCAACTCGCTGCTCTACGAGTATCACCCGCAGATCACCGACAGGATACGGGCGCGCGGCGACGAGGTGATCGGCCATGGCCGCACCAATGCGGAGCGGCAGAACGATCTCTGGGAACTCGACGAGAAGCGGCTGATCGACGACGTGACGCAGGAGATCGCGAAGCGCGAAGGCAAGCCGCCGCGCGGCTGGATGGGGCCCGCGGCCGCAGAAAGCAACGTTACGATCGATCTGCTGAAGGAGGCCGGATACAAATACGTGATGGACTGGCCGGCGGACGACCAGCCGTTCTGGCTGAAAACGCGCGGGGGCCCGATCCTGTCGGTGCCCTATCCGGCGGAGCTGAACAACTCGGCGTCGATCATCCACCGCGAGAACAGCGCGCAGCAGTTCGCCGACATGATCGTCGACCAGTTCGACGAGATGGTCGAGCAGTGCGCGGCGCAGCCCCTGGTGATGACGATCTCGCTGCATCCGTTCGTGGTCGGCCAGCCGTTCCGGCTGCCGTCGCTGCGGCGGGCGCTGAAGCATTGCGTGGGGCACGCAAAACGCGACCGGGTCTGGTGGACCACGCCCGGTGCGGTCGCGGATTTCTGCTATGCGCTGCCGCCCGGAGTCATTCCGGGCGAGGGCCCGGCAATGACAGTGCGTCGGTCGCCCTGAGCTATCGCGCTTCGCGATAGCGGGCTTGACCCGGTTATCGCTATTTGCGATAATTCATCCGGCATGAAAGCCATCGCTTTTACGCCTGCGGCGAGCCGCCAATGGATCAAGCTCACGGCAAGCAACCGCGGCCGGATCATGCCCAAGCTTCAGGCCTATGCGTCGGCTGGGACCGGCGACGTGAAACGGCTCAAGGGCCAAGCCGGGTGCAGGCTTCGTGTCGGCGACTACCGGGTCATTTTCTTTGAGGATGCCAAGGCTATCACGGTGGTCGCCGTAGGGCACCGCCGGGATATCTATGATTGAAGAGGAAATGCAATGACCGTGCAGTTCAAGAAAACCGGCAAGGGCGAGGTGGCCATACTGCCTCGCAAGGAATATGAGGCATTGGTGGCCAAGGCTAACGAGGCCGATGAGGACGCAGGCACGGCGCGTCTGGTCGCTCGCGCCCGCAAGGAGATTGCAGAGGGAGCGACTGTTGTCCCGCTCGATGTCGTCAACCGGATCGCCGATGGCGAGAATCCGGTCCGTGTCATCCGTGAATGGAGGGACATCACGCAGCTCCATCTCGCTCATAAGACCGACATTGGACAAGGCTACATCTCCGATCTGGAGAATGGCCGGCGCAAGGGTACCGTCGCTGCACTCAAGGAAATTGCCCGCGTGCTCGAAGTGCCGCTCGATCTGCTGGTTTAATGCGTGCGAGAGGTTGGCGCGGCTCGCCCAACCGTCTATCGTCCCGGCAAAATCACATCATCAGGAGGACACCGTGGCTCAATCGTTGCCCAAGCGCACACTCGGCAAGACCGGTATCGAGGTTTCGGCGGTCGGGCTTGGCTGCATGTCGTTTTCCGGCGTGTATGGCCCCTCCGAGGACGCCGCCGCCATCCAACTGATCCATGAAGCCCTCGATGCGGGCATCAATTTCCTCGAACTCGTCCGATGCCTACGGCAAGGGCCAGAACGAGACGCTGCTCGGCAACGCGCTGAAGGGCAAGCGCGCCGGCGTTGTGGTCGCCACCAAGTTCGGCAATCTCGGCGGCGCGGGCGGCAAGTATGCCGACGGCCGGCCGGAGTTCGTCGTCAGCTCCTGCGAGGCGAGCCTCAAGCGGCTCGGCATCGACACCATCGATCTCTATTACGCGCACCGCATCGATCCGACCGTTCCGATCGAGGACACGGTTGGCGCCATGGCGAAGCTCGTGCAGCAGGGCAAGGTTCGCGCGCTCGGCCTGAGCGAAGCCGCGCCCAAGACCATCGCCCGCGCCCACAAGGTGCACCCGATCGCGGCGGTGCAGAACGAGTTCTCGCTGCTCTATCGCGAGCAGGCCGACGACACCCGCAACACCACGCGCGATCTCGGCATCTCGTTCGTCGCCTATGCGCCGCTCGGCCGCGGCCTGCTCACCTCCGACATCGCCGATCCGGCGACGCTCGCCGAAGGCGATACGCGCAAGCGCCAGCCGCGCTATGCCGGCGACAACCTCGCCCACAACCGGGCGCTGGCGCAGAAAGTCGAGGCCATTGCGAAACGCAAAGGCTGCACGCCGGCGCAGCTTGCGCTTGCCTGGGTGCTGGCGCAGGGCCCGGACGTGACCGCGATCCCCGGCACCAAGCAGAAGAAGCGCATGATGGAGAACATCGGCGCGCTCAGCGTGAAGCTCTCCGACGCGGAGATGGCCGAGATCGCCAGCGCGGTGCCGGCCGGTGCGGTGAAGGGCACGCGCTATCCCGAGGCGCAGATGGCGAGCCTCTACATCTGAGGCGCGCCGCGTTCGCGGGCGAAGCGGAGGGATTCGAGACGTTCACTCGCGGGTGAAGCCTGTGCGCTGGTTCCGTGGCCTGCGATTGGTCCTGATGCTTGCGGCGCTCACCGCGCCCGCGGCGCTGTTTGGCGCGGCTCCGCCCGCGACCTCCGACCCGCCGCAGGGGCGCTTCCTGAACGGGCAGCTTCTGGTCGCCACGTCCGATATGCGCGATCCGCGGTTTCGCGAAACCGTCATCCTGATGGTTCGCCACAGCAAGGACGGCGCGATGGGTCTCGTCATCAACCGGCCGGCGGGCGACCAGCGGCTCTCGCGCATTCTGCAGGACCTCGGCGACGACGGTGCCGGCGCGACCGGCAGCCTGCCGATTTACGTCGGCGGCCCGGTGCAGCCGGAGCTTGGCTTCATCCTGCACACCACGGACTATCGCCGTGCCGGCATCATCGACGTCACCGGCGACATCGCGGTGACGGCCACCAGGGAAATCGTTCGCGACATCGCCGCGGGCGCCGGGCCGAAGAAGTTCATGCTGATCTTCGGCTATGCCGGCTGGGGGCCGGGGCAGCTCGAAGGCGAACTCTCGAGGAACTCCTGGTATACCGCGCCGCTCGATCTGCCACTCGTCTTCGACCTGGACCGCGACCGGGTCTGGGAGCGCGCCGTGGAGCGCCGCACGCGCGATCTGTGATTGCGGCAAAACCATAACACGGCTTGAGCCCGCCGCGCCGTCCGCGCATTGTGTTTGCAACAAATCATAAGGCCCAAGCTCCGGCCCATGCCTGACTACGATCTCGCCATCATCGGCGGCGGCATCAACGGCGCCGGCATCGCCCGCGATGCCGCGGGCCGCGGCTTGCGTGTGCTGCTGCTCGAGCAGAACGATCTGGCCGCGGGCACCTCGTCGGCTTCGACCAAGCTCATTCACGGCGGGTTACGATATCTCGAGCACGGCATGTTCGGCCTGGTGCGCGAGGCTCTGACGGAGCGCGAGGTGCTGCTCAAGACCGCGCCGCACGTGATCCGGCCGATGCGTTTCGTGCTGCCGGCGATCCCCGGTCCGCGCTCGCCCATCATGCTGCGGATCGGGCTGTTTCTCTACGACTGGCTCGGCGCGCGAAAGATCCTGCCGGGCGCCAAAAGCATCGACCTCACCCATCACGTGGCCGGCCAGCCGCTGATGCGGAAGTTTACCTACGGCTTCGAGTATTCCGATTGCTGGGTCGATGATTCCCGGCTGGTCATGCTCAACGCCATCGATGCCGCCGAACGCGGGGCGACCATCCGCACCCGAACGCGCGTCACCCGCGCCGAGCGCGAGGACGAATGGCGGCTCATTCTCAACGTGCAGGGCCGCCGCGACGTGACGACCGCGCGGGTGGTGGTCAATGCCGCGGGCCCCTGGGCCGGCGTCGTCTCCGAAACGATCCTTCGCATGGACGGTCCGCCGCCGCTGCGCCTCGCCAAGGGCAGCCACATCGTGGTGCCGAAGGCGTTCGATCATGACCGCGGATATATTTTCCAGAACACCGACGGACGGATCGTGTTCGCGCTGCCGTTCGCCGACGACTTCACGCTGATCGGCACGACCGACGAGAACTTTACCGGCGGGCTCGACTCGGTCGCACCGAGCGCCGACGAGGTGATGTATCTCTGCCGCGCGGTGAACGAATATTTCCGCGTCCATGTCGAGCCGGATCAGGTGGTCTGGGCATTCGCGGGCGTGCGCTCGCTCTATGACGAGAGCGCAGGCAAGGACGAGCCCGAGGACGTCACCCGCGACTATCATCTTGCGCTCGACGAGCGTTATGGCGTGGCGCCGGTGCTGACCGTCTATGGCGGCAAGATCACGACGCACAGGAAGCTGGCGGAGGAGGCGCTCGACCGGATCGGGCACTTTTTCCAGGGCCGCAAGCGCTGGACCGCGAAATCGCCGCTGCCGGGCGGCGATTTTCTGTGGGACTCGATCCACATCCGGGTGTCGCAGACGTTGCGGGCATGGCCGTTCCTCGATGAGCCGGAAGCGTGGCGGCTGGTCCGCGCCTATGGCACGCGGGTCGAGCGCGTGCTCGGGCAGGCGAAGAAGCGCGAGGATATCGCGCCGTTCTTCGGGCCGCTCAGCGCCGCCGAAGTGCGCTACCTGATGAAGGAGGAATGGGCGCGCACCGCCGACGATATCCTGTGGCGGCGCAGCAAGCTCGGACTGAAGGTCGCGCCGGGCGAGAAGGAATTGCTTGCGCGGTTCATGGCGCAGTCGGCAAGCTAGTTGTCATGGCTCACCTCATCGCCATCGACCAGGGCACCACCTCGACGCGCGCCATCGTGTTCGATGCAGGACTCGCACCCGTTGCGACCGCGCAGCAGGAGTTGAAGCAGATCTATCCGGCGCCCGGATGGGTCGAGCACGATCCCGAGGAGATCTGGACCGCAACTGTCGCGACCGTGCGCCAGGCGATGGCAAAGGCGAAGGTCGCCGCCAAGGATGTCGCGGCTATCGGCATCACCAACCAGCGCGAAACGACGATCGTGTGGGATCGCGCGACCGGAAAGCCCATTCACAACGCGATCGTGTGGCAGGACCGGCGGACCGCGGACGCCTGCGCGGCGCTGCGGGCCGCGGGTCATGAAAGGACGGTCGCGGACAAAACAGGGCTGGTGCTCGATCCGTATTTTTCCGCAACCAAGATTTCCTGGACACTCGACAACGTGGCGGGAGCGCGCGCTGCGGTGGAGCAGGGCAGGCTCGCCTTCGGCACGGTCGACTCGTTCCTGCTTTGGCGGCTGACCGGCGGCAAGGTGCATGCGACCGACGCGACCAATGCGGCGCGCACCATGCTGTTCGACATCGTTCGCGGCGAATGGGACGCGGAACTGTGCCGGATTTTCGGCGTGCCGGCTTCACTGCTGCCGCAGGTGCGCGATTGCGCCTCGCAGTTCGGCGCGACGCTGCCAGATCTGTTCGGCGGTGCGATCCGCATTCTCGGCATCGCCGGCGACCAGCAGGCCGCGACCGTGGGGCAGGGCTGCTTCACGCCCGGCATGATGAAATCGACCTATGGCACCGGCTGCTTCGCACTGCTCAACACCGGCGCGGAGGTGGTGCACTCGAAGAATCGCCTTCTCACCACCATCGCGTATCAGCTCGACGGCAAGCGCACCTATGCGCTGGAGGGCGCCATCTTCGTCGCGGGCGCCGCGGTGCAATGGCTGCGCGACGGCTTACGCATCATCGAGAAGGCGTCCGACGTCAACGCGCTGTCGCAGAAGGCCGATCCGGCCGAGCAGGTCTATCTGGTGCCGGCCTTCGTCGGCCTCGGCGCGCCATACTGGGATGCCGATGCGCGCGGCGCGCTGTTCGGGCTTACGCGCAATTGCGGTTCGGCGGAGATTGCGCGCGCGGCGCTGGAGGCGGTCGGCTACCAGACCCGCGGCCTGCTGGAGGCGATGCACGCCGATTGGCCCGCAGCGGTCAACACGGTCCTTCGCGTCGATGGCGGAATGACGGTGAGCGATATCGCCATGCAGTTCCTGGCCGACATTCTCGGCGCCGCGGTCGACCGGCCGGTGGTAATGGAAACGACCGCGCTGGGAGCGGCTTATCTGGCCGGTCTCAAGGCCGGGGTGTGCCCCGACCCGGCGGGTTTTTCAAAGACCTGGCGATTGGAGCGCCGGTTCGAGCCGGCGATGGACGAAGCCGCTCGCGCCCGTAAATGGGCCGGGTGGCAGGACGCCGTGCGCCGGGTGCGGACGGTGCCGCACGGTTAACGAAACATTGCCGGGGCATCTAAGACTTTCCCGGCAAGTTTGACACGAATTCAATCGGAAGATGGTCTACTCGCGTCAATCATTCGTCAGGCGTGTGCACTCCGCCCGATGCGGTAGGACCATGGAACAGGCGCCGGTCAGGACCTTGCAGCAGACCATCGAGGCCATGAAGGTGCTCGTGGTCGACGACGAGCAGTACATGCGCAAGGTCGTCCGCACCATGCTGCTCGCAATCGGCGTGAAGACCGTCTACGAGGCCGAAGACGGCAATTCCGGACTCGATGCCATCCGCCGGCATATGCCGGACATGGTCATCGTCGATTGGGAAATGCCGGTGATCGACGGTTCCCAGTTCGTCCGCATGGTGCGTTCGCCGGACGAGTTTCCGTATCCCGAAGTGCCGATCATCATGCTGAGCGGCCATGGCGACCGCTGGCGCGTGGTCGAGGCGGCCAATCTCGGCGCCCATGAATACCTGCTCAAGCCGGTGTCCACCAAGGCGCTGCATGAGCGGATCGCGGCCATCCTGACCATCCCGCGTCCCTTCATCACGCTGGACGGCTATTACGGCCCGGCCCCGCGCCGGCTGCAGGTGATGAACGACGCGCTCGGCCGGCCGGTGGCCAAGCCGCCGGTTGTGTACGACGCGAGCTTCCGGCCGGCAGACAGGCCCGCCGCGCCCGTGCCGAAAATCGCCGCGCCCGCCAACGCCGGCCGTCCCGTGGCGGCTTCGCGCAACAATCCGGCCCGCGCGGTCCCGCAGCCGGCAGCCGTGAAGGCCGGCGCCGGTAGCAAAGAAGAGAACGTCCACCTCCTGTGAATTGACGGCGCCCGCCGCGCCTCACCGAAACTCGCGAGTTGAGCCCGCCGCCCGGCGCGATTAGCGTGTCGGGTCATGGCGGACGACAATCCATTCGGCAGGGATGCGGAGGACGCGCGGCCGGCTGCCGGCGTGCCGCCTCAACCACTTCCGCCGCCGCCACCTCCGCCGCCACCCCCACGAAGCGCCACGACCGCGCAGCCGCTGGTGCAGTTCGACACCGTAAGCAAGCGGTTCGGCTCCTTCGTCGCCGTCGACTCGGTTCTGCTGGACATCCACGAAGGCGAGTTCTTCGCGCTGCTCGGGCCGTCGGGCTGCGGCAAGACCACGCTGCTGCGGATGCTTGCGGGCTTCGAGCGGCCGAGCGAGGGACGCGTTCTGTTGAGCGGCGAGGACATCTCCGGCGTCCCGCCGCACAAGCGGCCGGTCAACATGATGTTCCAGAGCTATGCGCTGTTCCCGCATCTCACGGTCGCGGGCAACGTCGCGTTCGGGCTCAGGCAGGACGGGATGCCGAAGGACGAGATCGACACGCGCGTCAGCGAGATGCTGGCGCTGGTGCGGCTCGACGGCCTCGGCGAGCGCCGTCCCGCATCAACTTTCCGGCGGCCAGCGCCAGCGCGTGGCGCTTGCGCGCGCGCTCGCCAAGCGGCCGAAGGTGCTGCTGCTCGACGAGCCGCTTTCCGCGCTCGACAGGAAGCTCCGCGAGGAAACGAGGTTCGAGCTGATGGAATTGCAGAAGCGGCTCGGCCTCACCTTCATCGTGGTGACGCACGACCAGGAGGAGGCGATGACGGTCGCCGACCGCATCGGCATCATGAACAGCGGGCGGCTGGTGCAGGTCGCGCCGCCGGCGGTGGTGTACGAGCAGCCGGATTCGCGCTGGGTCGCGGGCTTCATCGGCGACGTCAACCTTTTCGAAGGCCGGGTCACGACGTCCGGGCTCGGCCACGCGATGGTCGAGAGCGTTGCGGGCGGGCGGATCGCGGTGTCGCATGCGGCAGATCTCGCGCCCGGCACGCATGTCTGGGTGGCGCTGCGGCCGGAGAAGATCGAGCTCGACACCAAAGCGCCGGTCGCAGGCGCGGAGAATTCGTTCTCCGGACGCGTGTCGGAGATCGGCTATCTCGGCGGCACCTCGATCTACAAAATCTGGCTCGACAACGGCATCGAGATGAAGGCCGCCGTCGTCAACCGCGACCGCAAGGCCGCACAGGTTTCAGCGACCGACCGGGTCTGGCTGAGCTTCAAGCCCGAAGCCTGCGTGCTGCTGATGCGATGACGGACGCAACCACCATCGCGCCCAGGATCGCCGCCTGGCGGCGACACCAGGATACGCTCCAGAATCGGCTGGCGGCAGAGGCTGGTCGTCCTCATCCCCGCGCTCTGGCTTGCGGTGCTGTTCCTGGTGCCGTGCCTGATCGTGCTCAAGATCAGCCTGTCGCAGACCGTGATCGCCCAGCCGCCTTATGCACCTGTGCTGGACCTCGCCGAAGGCCGGCAGGGCTTGAAGGACTTCGTGTCGGGACTGACGCTCGAGAGCTACCAGATCCTCGTTTCCGACACGATCTATCTCAAGTCGTATCTCCGCAGCCTCGGCATCGCCGCGCTGTCGACGTCGATCCTGCTGCTGATCGGCTATCCGCTCGCCTACGGCATCGCTCGCGCGCCGCGCCGGGCGCAGCCGGTGCTGGTGATGGCGGTGTTCCTGCCGTTCCTCACCGCGTTCCTCATCCGCATCTATGCCTGGGTCAACATCCTGCAGCGCGAGGGCCTCCTGAACGACGCGCTGATCGCGCTCGGCATCGTCAAGGCGTCGGTGGTATGGCTTGCGACCGACACCGCGGTGATCATCGGCATCGTCTATTCGTATCTGCCGTTCATGGTTCTGCCGCTCTACGCCAGCCTCGAGAAAATGGACGAGACGCTGCTCGAAGCCGCGGCCGACCTCGGCTGCCCGCGCTGGAAGGCGTTCTGGCTCGTCACGCTGCCGCTCTCGGCATCGGGTGCGGCGGCCGGCGCGCTGCTCTGCTTCGTCCCGATCGCCGGCGAATTCGTCATCCCCGATCTGCTGGGTGGCTCGAACGCGATGATGATCGGCCAGACATTGTGGGTCGAGTTCTTCCAGAACAAGGACTGGCCGGTGGCGGCCGCCGTCGCCATCGCGCTGCTGGTCGTCCTGCTGGCGCCGATCCTGGTCTATCAGCGCCTGCAGTTGCGCGATCTGGGCCACGGCTTGGGGGACGGCTGATGCGCAAGGGCCTGTCCACCTTCAACATCGTCTCGGTCGCGCTCGGCCTGGCGTTCCTCTATCTGCCGATCACGATCCTGGTGATCTATTCGTTCAATGCCTCGCGGCTGGTCACCGTTTGGGGCGGCTGGTCGACCCGCTGGTACGAGGCGCTGCTGCGCGACAGCGCGATGCTCGAAGCCGCCTGGAACAGCCTGCGCATCGCCACGATCTCGGCGACGGCCGCGACCGTGCTCGGCACGCTCGCCGCGGTGGCGCTGGTGCGGGCCGGGCGCTTCCGCGGGCGCACCGCGTTTTCGGCGATGGTCTACGCACCGCTGGTGATGCCGGAGGTGATCACCGGCCTGTCGCTGCTGCTTCTGTTCGTCGCGCTCGACACCGACCGTGGCTTCTGGACGGTGGCGATCGCCCACACCACGGTGACGATGAGCTTCGTGACGGTCGTCGTTCAATCGCGGCTGGTGAGTTTCGACCGGAGCCTGGAAGAGGCGGCGATGGATCTCGGCTGCCCGCCGCTGAAGACCTTCATGGTCGTGACCCTGCCGCTGATCTTCCCGGCCGTGGCGGCGGGATGGATGCTCGCCTTCACGCTGTCGTTCGACGATCTGGTGATCGCGAGCTTCACCACCGGTCCAGGAGCGACCACGCTGCCGATGCGGATCTATTCCGAGGTGCGGCTCGGCGTGAAGCCGGAGATCAACGCCATCTGCACCATCATGATCGTCATCGTGGCGATCGGCGTGGTGGGCGCGGCGCTGGTTTCGAAGCGTAGCGCGTTGCGCAAGGCGCAGGCCGCGGCAACGCCGGCTTAGTCCTGCCGTTGTCCGCTGCCGCCGGGCGGCCGGAACAGGTAGAACAGGAACCAGACCGGCAGGATCACCATCGCGCCGACCAGCAGGTTGGGCCCGGCCCAGGACAGGCCGCGGCGCGCCAGCTCCTCGATTCTCTCATAGGAGAGGCCGGTTTCCTTGATCAGCCTTTCCGGCGTGATGCCGAAATGCGTGAGGATCGTGCCCACGATCAGGGACGCCACGGCGACCTTGACCAGCGTGCGGATCAGGGGATGGAACATCCGGGCCTCATCGCCGGCAGCCCTCCGGCGAGGTGATTCGTCGCGGCGATCATAGTCGAAACGGGATATTTCCGCCCGGCGGGGCGGATTCAGGCCGAAAATCAGGAGATATCAGGAACCGTCAGCGTTCCGCCGGCTGCACAGCGCCGCCCGGCGGGGTGATCGGTGCCCCGGTCAGCCGCTCGATCGCGTTGCGCACGGTGTCCCGCGTGTTGCGGTTCTTGACCGCGTTGAGCAGCGGGCTCGCGGCCGGTGAGCGCTGCATCAGGGCCTGGGTATCCGGCAGCATCATCGGATCGTCCCACGGACCCTGCACCATGAAGGGCAGCTCGAAGGCCGGCGGCGTGTCGGCGGAACTGGTGGAGGCGAGCGCGGCCACGCCGCGCAGGTCGAACTCGCGGGCCGGGATCGACGCGGTGCCGGCGAGGATGAGGCGGACCTTGGAGCCTTCGAGATGGACGCCTTCGACGGTGGCCGTGCCCTCGGCGATCTTGATGTCCACCGCGAGCTTGTCATACGGCGTGCGGCCGTTGCGAAAGTCGCCGGCGCCGGACAGCGGGCGTCGCTCCAGGCGGCGGAGAAGCTGCTCCACATTGAGCCCGACCATCGCGCCCTGCCGGCCGTTCATCCGGGCCGAGCCGTTGAGCGTCCTGGTCATCGCCATCACGCTGTTGCCGGTGGCGTCGAGCACCAGCTCGATGTCGCCGCGGCCTTCCAGCTTGCGGAACTGGAACAGGTCGCCGAGCGATTTCTCGAGATCGACGTCGATGAACTGAAGCTGCGACTTGAAGTCGGCGCCGGAGTCCGACGGTGCGAGCGCCAGTGTGCCCTTCAGCACGCCGTTGTAGGCCTGCGATTCGCCGATCGTCACGCCGAGCTTGCCGCCGCGCAGGTTGACCGCGATGGCGGTGCGCCCCAGCCTGGCGCGGGCAACCGCAATGCGCGCCGCCGACAGCCGCAGGTCGATATCGACGCCGGTGAGATTGTCGATCGACAGCGGACCGCGGTTCCAGTCGCGCTCGTTGTCGGTGAGCACGCGGATGGTGGAGATGTAGGGCGTCAGATTGAGCTCGTCGGCGGCGAGCGTGCCCTGCACGGAACGGCGTCCGTCGGTCGCAAACGTCAGCACGCCCTCGGCGACGTTGCCGTCGAGGTCGACGTTGACGGTGGTGAGCGCGATCGAACCGCTGGTGACGCTGGTCTTGGCCTTCAGCGCGAAGCGGCCGAACCCGCCGCCGGTGATCGGCTGATAGCCGACCCAGCGCAGCGTGTCGCGGAGCGAGGCGGAGTCGGCGGCGACCGTGCCTTCGGCCTTCAGCGTCGGCTGCGTGCTGACATTGCCTTCGAACGCGAGTTTCACCGGCGCGCCGGTGAAGCGAAGCTTGAGGCCGGAGCGGTTGCCGGCAAGGGCCGCGGCGAAATCCGTCAGCGACACCGATGTGTCCACCGGCTCGCCATGCCACTCGAAGCGGCCGGTCGCGGCGAAGCTCTTGGAGATCGACGGCCAGGCCAGCGCCAGCTCGACCTTGGTGAAGGTTTCGGCGAGGCTGCGGGACGGGTCGTTCACTTCGATGGTGCCGCCGTCGATCCGGATTTCCGAAAACGACGTGGCGGCGGCCGGCCGGTTGGCCTTGGGCCCGAGCGCGCGGGCAAGCGCATCGATCGTCGCCGACCAGTTCGAGCGGCCGTCCTTGTCGTAGCTCACCTTGATGCGCGGCCGCGCCAGCGCCACGTCGGCGATCTCGATACGGCCGGTCAGCAGCGGAAGGAAGCGCAACCGCGCCGTGAGCTGATCGGCGGCGAGCACCGGGTTGGCGTCCTCGCCGAGCGAGACATTGGCGAAGGTGATCGAGCCGGTCGGGAACAGCGATACATCGACGTCGCCGCGCAGCGTGAGGTCGAGGCCGGTGGCGTTGCGGATTTCGGAGACTGCAGCGTCACGCACGCTGTCCCGCGGCATCAGGAGCGAGATCGCGCCCATGGTCGCGAAGCAGGCCACAACGACCGCGGCAATGGCGATGGCGAGGCGTTTGAACCCGGTGGCCGCGGTCACGGATCGTTCCAGTCGGTAAATGCTTGAAGCCGTGGCACTATAGCGGGCGGCTTGGAGCGGGCAAATTGGCCGCGATCTGTGACCCTTTCGTGGCCGGCGCGCAATGGGCCCGGACCGATAGTCGCAGGCTCACCGGATCAGGTGCGTAGCCGGTTTCAGTTGTTTTTCAGCGCCACGCGATAGTTCGCCTCGGTCTTAGACTTGATTTCGTCGAGGCTCACCTCCGGGGCGAGCTCGATCAGCGTCATTCCGCCGCCTCCTTTGCGATCGATGCTGAACACGCCGAGGTCGGTGATGACCATGTCGACCACACCCGCGCCGGTGAGCGGCAGGTTGCATTTCTTGAGCAGCTTCGCCTCGTTCTTGGCGGAGTGCTCCATGATCACGACGACCTTCTTCACGCCGGCGACCAGATCCATCGCGCCGCCCATCCCCTTCACCATCTTGCCGGGGATCATCCAGTTGGCGAGGTCGCCGTTCTCGGCGACCTGCATCGCGCCCAGCAGCGCGAGGTCGATGTGACCGCCGCGGATCATCGCGAAGCTGTCAGCCGAGGAGAAGAAGCTGGTGGTCGGCAGTTCGGTGACGGTCTGCTTGCCGGCATTGATCAGGTCGGGGTCCTCTTCGCCCTCGTAGGGGAAGGGGCCGAAGCCGAGCATGCCGTTCTCGCTCTGCAGCTGAACGCTCATGCCGGTCGGGATGTAGTTCGACACCAGCGTCGGAATGCCGATGCCGAGGTTGACGTAGAAGCCGTCGCGCAGCTCCTGCGCCGCGCGTTCCGCCATCTGCTCGCGGGTCCAGGGCATGTCAGACCTCCTCTCCGGTTCCAGCCGATGCATCGGCGAGCGTGCGCTTGCGCACGGTCCGTTGCTCGATGTGCTTCACGGCGTTGGGAATGTGAACCATGCGTTTGACGTACACGCCGGGCGTAATGATGTGATCGGGATTGATGTCGCCGGGCTGCACCAGATGTTCGACCTCGGCAACCGTCATCCTGCTGGCCGTTGCCATCATCGGATTGAAGTTTCGCGCGGTCTTCCGGTAGACGAGATTGCCTTCGGTGTCGCCCATCCAGGCGTGCACGATGGAGAGGTCGGCCACGATGCCGCGCTCCATGATGTACTTCTCGCCGTCGAACTCGCGCTCTTCCTTGCCCTTGGCGATGTCGGTGCCGGCGCCGGTGCGGGTGAAGAAGGCCGGGATGCCCGCGCCGCCGGCGCGGATGCGTTCGGCGAGCGTGCCCTGCGGATTGAATTCGATCTCGAGTTCGCCCGCGAGATACTGCTGGGCGAACAGCTTGTTCTCGCCCACGTAGGACGAGATCATCTTCTTGACCTGCTTGGTCTCCAGCAGCAGGCCCAACCCCGCGCCGTCGACGCCTGCATTGTTGGAGACGATGGTGAGGTTCTTCACCCCGGAATCGCGGATCGCCGCAATCAGCACCTCGGGGATGCCGCAAAGGCCGAAGCCGCCGGCACAGATCAGCATGCCGTCCTTGAGCACGCCCGCGAGCGCCGCCTTGGCGTCGGGATAGACCTTCTTCATGAACGTAAGCCCTCGCACCCTCGCTGCAGGATCGTGCAATTTCTGTACCCCGGACCGTGAAGCCCGATCAAGCGTCCCAAAATCAAGCTTCCGGAGGGGTTTCCGGGGTGGAGCCGCCGGGCAGGGGGCTGTCGGCATGCCGGACCATCCAGATCACCGGTGCAATGCCGACCAGGACGATCAGGAGCGCGGCCAGCGCCCCGTCCTCGAAGTTTCCGCGGGTGGCGAACTGGTAGATGTAGGTGGAGAGCGTTTCGACGTTCAGCGGCCGCAGCAGCAGCGTCGCCGGAAGCTCCTTGAGGCAATCGACGAACACCAGCAGCGCGGTGCCCCAGAGCGCCGGGCGCAAGAGCGGCAGGTGGATCGACCGGATCAGTCCGGACGGCCGGGTGCCGGCCGCGCGCGCGGCGTCGTCGAGGTCGGTGCCGATCCGGGCGAGCCCCGCTTGCGCAAGCCCGGTCGAGATCGCGAGGAAGCGCACCACATAGGCGCAGACCACCGCCGCGCTGGAGCCGGCCAGCACCAGCCCGAGATGGACGCCGGTCAGGGCCTTCGCTGCGCCACCGAGCACTTCGTCGATCGCGACCAGCGGCGCAAGCAGGCCGAGCGCCAGCACGGTGCCCGGCACCGCGTAGCCCAGCCCGGCGATGAAAATGCAGGCCTGGGCCCGGCGGCGGCGGATCAGCCGCACCGCGAAAGCCGCGCCGAAGCCGATCGCGAGAATGAGCGCGGTGGCAGAGCCCGCCAGCAGCACCGTGCTCAGCGCGTGGCGCGCCAGCGCCGGATCGAATCCGGTCCGCAACCCGCGCAGGATCGTCTCGCGAGCGAGATAGACGAGCGGCGCGACGAAGCCCAGCAGCACCGGAACGAGGCAGCATGCCGGCGCAATCCACCGCTTCGAACCCGCAAGCGCGACGCGCCTCGCGTTGATCAGGCGCACATCCAGTCCGGTAAATCCCTGGCGCCGCCGCCCGTAGCGTTCGAGCGCGATCAGCGCAGCGACCCCGACCAGCATCATGCAGGCGATCTGTGCCGCTCCCGGCAGGCTGCCGCGGTTGAGCCAGGTGGTGAAGATCGACAGCGTCATGGTCTGCACGCCGAGATATTCGCTCGCGCCGATGTCGTTCAGCGCTTCGAGCAAGGCCAGCGCCACGCCGGCGGCGATCGCGGGGCGCGCCATCGGCAGCGCGATGTCGCGGACCAGCCGCCACTGCGACGCGCCCAGCCCGCGCGCGGTTTCCATCAGCACCGCGCTCTGGGTCTGAAACATCGCGCGCGCGGCGAGGTAGACATAGGGGTAAAGCACGAAGCCCATGATCAGCACGGCGCCGCCGAGCGAACGCACGTTCGGAAACCAGTGGTCGGCGGCGGATGTCCAGCCGACCGCTGCGCGCAGCGCCGCCTGCACCGGGCCGGCGCTGCCGAGCAGGTCGGCGTAGACATAGGCGACGATGTAGGTCGGAAAGGCGAGCGGCAGCGGCAGCAGCCAGATCAGCGCGCCGCGGCCGGGAAAATCGTAGGCCGTGACAGTCCATGCGGTGCCGACGCCCGCCGCCATCGTCACCAGCGCCACGCCCGCAAGCAGCAGGATCGAGTTCAGCGCGGCGGGCGGGATCACATACGCGGCGAGATGGCTCCACAGGTCCTCGTCGCTGCCGCCGAGCGCGATGACGACCAGGTTGATCAGCGGGGCCAGCACGAGGGCCGCCACCGCGATCAGGAATGCCGCGGCGAACGGATGCGACACGCTGCGCGGACGCCACAGGCCCGAGCCGAGCGAGGGACCGCCGGAACCGGCAAGTGCCGCGGCGTTCATGACCGGAAACGAACCGGCCGGAAACGAAATCGTCCCCGCCGCGCGGCGGGGACGATGATCGCGATCCTGTACACGAAGCCGGGACCTCAGTTGTCGAAGCCGACCTTGTCGACGAGCGCCGAGGCCTTCTTGCGGTTGGTCGCGATCTGCGACAGCGCCATCGGATCGCGCTTCAGTTCGCCGTAGCCGGCGATGGTCTTGTTGACCGCCACGCCGGCGCGCATCGGATATTCGTAGGTGGCATCCGCGTGCAGCTGCTGCGCCGCGGGGCTCACCATCCACTCGATGAACTTCATCGCGTTGGCCTTGTTCGGCGAGGTCTTGACCAGCGCCACGGCCGAGAGGTTCACATGCGTGCCGCCACCCTGGAACGCCGGCAGCACCACCTTGGTGGCTTCGGCCCACGGCTTGCGGTCGGTTTCCTTGTCGTTCATCAGCGCCCAGTAATAGGTGTTGGCCACGCCGAGATCGCACTTGCCGGCCGCGATGTCGCGCGCGGTCTCGCGGTCGCCGCCGGACGGCTTCTGCGCAAGATTGGCCTTCAGTCCCTTGAGCCACTCCTCTGCTTTCGCTTCGCCGTGCTTGACGATCATCGCCGCGAACAGCGCGTTGTTGTACATGTGCTGGCCGGAGCGGATGCAGATCTTGCCCTTCCACTTGGGATCGGCGAGCTCTTCATAGGTGAAGGCGGTCTGCTTCACCCGGTCCTTCGAGACATAGAAGATGCGCGCGCGCATGCCGACGCCGGCCCAGTGCCCCTCCGGATCGCGATAGGCGGCCGGCACGACCTCGTCCACGACCTTGGAGTTCAGCGGCTGGGTGATGCCGGCCTGCACCGCGTCCTCGAGCCGGCTGATGTCGACGGTCAGCAGCACGTCGGCCGGGCTGTTGGCGCCTTCGGTCTTGATGCGCTGCTCGAGGCCGGAGCTTGCGGAGATCACGTTGACCTTGACGCCGGTGTCCTTGGTGAAGGCGTCGAACAGCGGCTTGACCAGGGCCGCCTCGCGATAGGTGTAGACGTTGACCTCGTCGGCGGCAGCGGGCGCTGCGCAGAGCGAGGCAGCCGTCATCAGCATCGCAACCTTCAACGTGGATTTCATGGAATGTCCCTCCTGTCGGCGTTCACAAAGCGCGCCGTCATGGGTGTCGCCCGCGCGGCCTGCGAACTAGCTAGACGGCCGACACCGCGGGTCAAGTCATATTCGTATGAAAGATCAATAGGATAGAACGATTCCAAACTGACCCAGTCTGGAATGAGTCGAAACTGACTGCTTGTCGCTTGAAGCCGTTGGGCGAATTCGCCGGATTGCATGCGACCCGGCTTCGAGCCTTGCGACGCGTATTCTTGCGTCACAGCGCCACAGTGGTGCCGCACCGCCGAGTGGCGCGAAGCGACACGAGGAGCCACCGCGGCGGATGAATCACCCGCCCGGCAGCTGCCCCCGACGCGGCCCGCCGTCCGCGATCTCGGCGATCAGCTTCTTCACGATCGCCTGGCCGAACGAATTGAAGTTCTCGGCGACGATGACGAAGGCGCCGGGGCCGCCGACCACGTTGGTCTGGTAGTAGTGCGCGAGCCCGCCCGGGCGGATTGGTGTGCTCCGGATTCCAGGTCATCGGCCGCTCGCTGAGAATGACGAGGCCGTTGATCGTCACGCCCTTGGCCACCGCCTCGTTGCGGGCGAGCCCCACGTCGCGGCCCGAATTGTTGGTGCCGTCGCCCGAGACGTCGATGGTCTTGCGCGCCGCCTCGTAGGGCGCGCGCGCCAGGAGTGCCATCGAGAAGTCGATGCCGCCGCTGATCGAGGTCCGCTCGGCGAACGAGCGCGGCAGCTCGACGAGCTGGTCGCCGAACTTTCGCGCGGTGTCGGGTCCGTCGATCATGGTCCAGTCGATCACCACCCGCTGCGCGTTGACGCCGGACCATTCGACGAACGCCACGGCGATCCGGCGGTGCCGGCCGGCGGTGATGGCTTCCAGAACGCGCTTGTCGGAGATCGCCGCGGCATAGCCTTCGCGCTGCAGCTGGAACTTGGCCTGATCGACGCTGCGCGACACATCGGACGCCAGCACCAGCAGCAGGTCGACCTTCTCGGCGGCGCGCGCCATGGGCGTTGTGACAATGGGCGCCGTGGCAACAAGGGCCAGCAAGACCAGCCAGGACCGCAGTGCAAGCCGCATGGGCAGGACCTCCACCAATTCCGGTGAAGGAAGCTTAGCCGGTTTTCGGCGCCGTCGTCAGCCGCGGGAAGCCTGACAACACAGGTTCCATCGGCATCGTCACCCTGCGCGTCCGATATGCCTTGGAGATAGACGGCTGAAACTGAAACGTTGGCGATACGAGCGGTCTCATCCCTCCCCATAGCCCGTCGAAGACGGGCGTAAACAGGGATGGCACCGTCGATGCTGCGAGTGCCTCAGATCAGCAGCGAGCGTGCCCTACGAAGCCGCCGCCTGACCCGTGCGCCGGGCGTCCACCTTGCGCATCAGTTCGAGGAAGGTCTGCGCGATCTCCGGCTCGTGGGGCGCCCAGTCGGTGTAGTTGATAAGCGGGACCTCCTGATCCTCGATCGGCAGCTGATGCAGCACCGCGCCGGGGATCTTGCTGGCGCAAAGCTTGCCGTTGAAGGAGGCATGAGTCTGGTCGTTGCCGGGGATCACCACGGTCGGCACCGAGATCGCAGCGAGGTCGGCGTCGGTCATGCCGAACACCTCCATCTTGGTGCTGGCGATGAACTGGTCCTGCCAGTTCGACATCACCTTGATGTAGTCCTTCGGGTCCATCGCCATCAGGCGTTCGCGGGTCTGCGGATTGGCGGCGATGCGCTCCTGGTACTGCTCGGTGGCGCAGACCGCGGCCATGCCGCCGTGCTGCGCCGCCTTGATGAACATGCCGTAGTACATCTCCGGCAGCCGGTTTGCGGCGAACGCGCCGCCGGTCACGCGCATCAGGAGGAGGCCGCGCACGTCGTTGCGGAAGCGGACGTAGTAGCGCATCGCGGTTCGGGCGCCCGCCGACGATCCGCCGATGAAGGTCGGGCATGGCGTTGAGCTGCTTCAGCAACTCGTGCAGGTCGTCGAGCCAGAGCGTCTCTTCGGCAACGTCGCCCTGGATGAGCACGTCGGAGCGGCCGGTGTTGCGGCGGTCGTGCAGCACGACGCGATAGCCGGCGTTTGCGAGCTTGGTGGCGAGCGGCACGAACTCGTCATGGCCGCGCCGTCCGCCGGTGATCAGGGCCGCCCACGGGCCGCGATCACCGATGACCTGATAGAAGATGTTCACTCCGTTGACCTTGGCGACCGGCATGGCGCGCTCCCTCATGACGCTTGGTGACTTTTGGCGCAGCCGGTGACCGGCCGCGCGGCGGGTCCAGCATCATAGTCCGCTGGAACGGGCGTGAAAGGGGGCGTCAGCGGTGGTTTCTCTTCACCCTCCCCTGGAGGGGGAGGGTCGACGCCGCGCGTTAGCGCGGCGTCGGGGTGGGGTGATCCTTCTGACCAAAGAAGGTTCACCCCACCCCGCTCGCTTTCCCCTCCAGGGGAGGGTGGAGCACCGCCTCGTGGCGGAGTCGAAGCGCTGACGAAAAATTCTGAGCGCTATTCCGCCGCCATCTGTGTGCCGGGGAACGCCACTTCGACCAGCGTTCCCGCGTTCACGCCGCTCCGGATCTTGAACCGCGCGCGGTTCGCCTCCGCCAGCGCCTTGGTCAGCGGCAGGCCGAGGCCTGTGCCGCTCGATCCCCAGCGCGACGAGGTGGCGAGCTGCCGGAACGGCTCCATCGCGATCTTGAGGTCCTGCTCGCTCATGCCGACGCCGGTGTCGCGCACGCGCAGCACCACGGCGCGGTCGTTGCCAAATCGTCGCTGAGCGCGGTCGAGACGATCACCTGGCCGCCGGCGCCGGTGAACTTGATCGAGTTCGACAGAAGATTGAGCACGATCTGGCGCACCGAGCGCGCATCCGCGGTCACCTGCGGCAGGTCCTGCGGCAGCGAGGTGCGGATGATGATGCGCTCGCGATTCGCCTGCGGCTGCATCAGCGAGACGCATTGCTGCGTCAGCTCGTTGAGGTCGACGCTCGCGAAGCTGAGCTCGAGCTTGCCGGCCTCGATCTTCGAGAGATCCAGCAGGTCGTTGAGCAGCGAAATCAAATGCCCGCCGGACGAATGGATGTCCTGCAGGTATTGCTTGTAGCGGTCGTTGCCGATCGGTCCGAAGCGCTCCTGCATCATCACTTCGGAGAAGCCGATCATCGCGTTGAGCGGCGTGCGGATCTCGTGGCTGATCTTGGCGAGGAAATCGGATTTCGCCGACGAGGCCTTGTCGGCTTCCTGCTTCGCCGTAAGCAATTCGTCCTCGGCCTTCTTCCACAGCGTGAGATCCCGGAAGATGGCGCAGCGCTTGTTCGCGTCCGGCAGCGCGCCGAGCGTCATGAACACCGGAAACTCGGCGCCGCCGGCCCGGCGGCCGATCACGTCGCGCGCGGCGGGCTCCGCCTGCCGGTCGATCCGTTTGAGGATGTCGACCGCGATGCGCTGGCTGTCCTGGGTGAGCAGGCTCGCGAACGGCAAGCCCACGAGCTCCCGGCTTTCGTAGCCGAACAGGACTTCCGCGCTGCCGTTGACCGAGATGATCTGGCCGTTGCCGTCGATCAGCACGACGCCGCCGGCCGCGGTGTCGAGGATGGCGCGCAATTCACCCGCTTCCGCGCGCGCGGCCTTCAGCGCGGCTTCGAAGTGCGCCGCGTTCACGTCGCCGCCGGCGCCGGTCAGCATCAGCACCAGCGCCGACTCGCCGTTCCACGGCGAGGTGAACAGCCGCGCCTTGACCGGCACCTGGTCGCCCTTGTTGGTGGCGATGGTCAGCGATTTCGCGCCGTTGTTCTGCGCCTGATCGTCCTCCGAAGGCTCCACGAACAGTGCGTCGAGGCCGCCGGCCTCTTCCAGCGCGTCGAGCGCGCCGTAGCCGGTCCAGTCGAGGAAGGCGCGGTTGGCATAGATCAGCTTGTCGAGCCGGTAGATCAGGACGCCGACCGGCAGGCGGTCGAGGATCGGGCGCTGGTCGGAGGCCGCGACTTCGGCGCGGGCCGCGGCCGCGGGCTCGGGTCGCGGCGCGGCGCGCTCGACCGGCGCGGTCGCGAGCGGCAGTGCTCGCGGCATTTCCGGAGGCTGCGGTTCGGCGGCGGGCGAGGGCACCGCGGCTTCGGTTTCGTTCTGGATCGCGTCGCGGCCGCCGCGCAGGCGCGCGGTGAGGCGGCTTGCGAGTTCGCTGAACGCCTTGCGCTCGACCGGCGACAGCGTCGGCGTGAGGTCGGGCGCCGCGGGGAATTGCACGACGTTTTCCGGCTTCGCGGCAGTCTCCTCGCGGAACGCTGGTTCGCGGAACACTGGCGCCTCGACGCGCGGCGCGGCGGACGACGGAGCCTGTCGCAGCCTGGTCAATGCGTCGATGCGCGGCACGTCGCGGCAGACGCCGAAGCCGCGATAGCCGCGCAGGTTGCGGTCGCGGTCGAACACCGGCAGGCCGGACAATTCGGCCTCGATGCGGATGTCGCTGCCGTCGGCCGGGAACGAGACGGTGATGCCGCTCCAGGTGTCGCGCGACGCGAAGGCGCGGGCGACGTGGCCTTCGGGATCGAGAGCGAGCGCCGCCGCGATCTCGCTCCACGGCTGGCCGAGCACGGACGCGGTGCGCGGACCGATCAGGTTGATGAATTCGTCCGACGTGATGCCGAAGCGGCCGTCGGCATCCATCTGCCAGACGAAGCGCAGCGGCGGGCGCCGGTCCGTCCGGCGGCGCAGCACGACGGGTTTTTCCGGCTCGGGGGGCGGAGCAGGCGTCGGCGCAACCGGTGGGACCGGCGTTTCGGCAACAGGTGCTGCGACCAGTTCCGGCGCGGCCGGTGGAGCCTCCGCAACCGGCGGGGCGGCAGGCTGCGGCGCGGCGGGCGGATCGACGGCCGCTGGTTGTTCGACCTTCACGGGCTCTTCAATTGTTGCAGGTTCTTCGGCCTTGGCGACCGGCGCAGTCTCCTGCACCGCCGGTGTCCCGGCGCGCGTCAGCGTCGCGAGCAGCACGGTCGATGTATCCATGCCGATCCGCTCGAGCACGATGGTGCCGCGCTCGATCGCTCCATTCGACTTCGTGCCGGCCAGCGCCGCCGCGGCAAGCGGCATCGCGTTGAGCGCACTCAGCGAAGGGCGGCTGCCGAGGATCGCTTCGGCGGCGGGCGTCGCCTGCATGAATTCGCCCTGGCTGGAAAAGATCGCCAGCGCTTCGTCGGAGCCGGTGAGCAGCAGCTTCGCCTGGTCGGCGAGCGAGAGCTTCGGTCCCGCGGCTTCGGTCGCGACCACGAGGATCGCCGGCGTCCGGTCGGCGAGCATGATGCGCGCGCAATTGCAAAGCAGCGCGCCGCCGAAGCGGCCGCCGAACCCGCGCAGGCGCTCGAGCCTCGGCGCTGCTCCATGCGGCAGCGTTCCGGCAAGCCGCGCGATCTGCAGCGCGGCCGAACCCTTGGGATCGATCACATGGCCGGTCAGCGCGGACGGCGAGGCGGCGTTGAAGATCGCAGCCGCGGTCGGGTTGCCCCACAGGATGCGCGTGGCGTCGGCGCTCCACAGCCACACCGGCACATGGCTGGTGGCGTACAGCGCAAGCCGCGGGTCGCTTAGGAACGAAAGCAGAGACTTTGACTCACTCACCACGCCCTGCCCCCGCAGCCGGTTTTTCCGGAACCAGTGATTTTGCTGAAACCGTCATAGTCCCCGTGGCTTGCAAGGTCCACGCAAGGTGGGGGTTGCGTTGCCCCTGATTGAGCCTAACCTTAACCGTGGGGTTGTCGTTTCGGCCGGGGAACTTCCTGCAACTCCTAACACGCTGCATCGTTAACTCCGATGCGGCGGGAAAAGAGGCGAATTATGGCCGATCCAACCATCAACAATCTGCTGCCTCCGGAAATGCGCGCATTCGCGGAGCAGAGCGTCCAGAACGCCCAGAAGGCGTTCGACCAGCTGATGTCGGCAACACAGAACGCGATCTCGTCCTTCGAGGGCCAGGCCACGTCGGCGCACTCGAACGTGCTCGGCCTGCACCAGAAGGTCGTGGGCTTCTCCGAGCGCAACGTCGCGGCCTCCTTCGAGTTCGCGCAGAAGCTCCTGCACGCCAAAGACGGCGAGGAGGTCATGCGGCTCCATGCCGAGTTCGTGAAGGCGCAGATCGAGGCGCTCACCGAGCAGGCCAAGGACCTGACCCAGCACGCGACCAAGGCCGCGACCAACGGTCAGAGCAAGTCCTAGCATTTAGGTCCTTCGCGTTTTGCCTGATTTTCCAAGCAGTTGTGCGTCGCAATATTTATGTTGCAATGCAACATAAGATGCCCTATATTGGGACTTAGATGATCGCCGGAGCCGCGCAGCGGCCACCCGATCCCCAATGAGCAATCCGGATGAAAACGAGGCGGCAGGTCCGGAGGCTACGCGAGATTTCGAAGCCGCCCGCCAACGTCAAAACGCCAGCAAGGAAGGTTCACGCCATGTCAGATGTCACCACCGCCAAGCCGAAAACCGCCAGGCCCGCCGGAGTCGTTTCCGGCAGCGACCTGCCGAAATTCGAAATTCCCCGCTTCGAGATGCCGAAGTTCGAAGTCCCGAAAATGGAAGTGCCCGCGGCATTCCGCGAGTTCGCCGAGAAGGGCGTCACCCAGTGCAAGGAAAGCTGGGAAAAGATGAAGGCGGTCAGCGAAGAGGCGAGCGACCTCATCGAGACCAGCTACGCCACCGCGGCCAAGGGTTATGCCGATTATGGCCAGAAGGTCATCGAGGCTGCCCGCGTCAACACCAACGCGCAGTTCGACTATGCCGCCAAGCTGATGACGGTGAAGTCGCTGTCGGAGGTGATGGAGCTTTCGACCGCGCATATGCGCAGCCAGTACGAGGCGCTGACCGGGCAGACCAAGGAGCTCACGGCGCTCGCGCAGAAGGTCGCGACCGAGACCACCGAGCCCCTGAAGGACAGCGTCACCAGCGCGTTCAAGAAGGTCGCGTAAGCGTCACGGTAAGGTCCGCCCGGCGCCGCAAGGCGCCGGTCCCTGCAAGCATCCCCTTGCGATCGAGCCCGGGCCGTCCGCCCGGGCTTTTTCGCGTCCGCAAACCTCCGATAACCGCCGGATTCCCTTGGCTGAACCGGAATGCCGTCCGGCGCGACCAATCATTGTTCGCAACAGGGCGTCGGCTTGCCAACAGGGGCTATTGCCCCTAGTTTCCGGCCCGCTCACGGGACGCGCAGGAGTAGCTCAGTTGGTTAGAGCGCTGGTCTGTGGAACCAGAGGTCGGTGGTTCAAGTCCACCCTCCTGTACCAACCCGACGCGAACATTCCCCACCGATTAACGGACGCCGGCCTCTCACCGCCCTCATCCTGAGGAGCGGTCCCATAGCAGGCATGGCCTACGTACACTTGGCTACCAAGGACCGCGTCTCGCCGCCTTCGCGCTGTCCCGCTACGGCGGGCGAGGGGCGCAGCGAAGTTTGTCATCGGGCCGCGCTTTGCGCGGACCCGTTGGCTGCGCTCCTCAGCCTGAGGCCGGGAGGTCCCTCGTGTTACCGGTTTCGAAGGTATCGAATAAACCGCCGGCGGCCATTGGAGTGGCGACCGGCATCGGGTCATGGCGTTTCGCCCGGAAGTACCCGCGAAATCAGAAATCGTTGGATCGCAGCACCACGCGCCGATCGGACTGGTTGCCGTGTTCGAAGAACCTGCGCGAGGCCCGCTCCTCGATAACGTCCCGCAATCGCATGAACTGATCCACCCGCTGGTCTGCCTTCACGTCACGCCGATTTTCCAGACCGTCCATCGCCCCGGTGCTGATCGCGCAGTGAATGACCTTGCCCTCATTGAGCATCGTAAATTCAACGATCATTCGATCGAAGTCGTAGGCCTGCACCTCTCCACGCTGCAATGGCATTTCAATTGTCCACGTTAAGCCGTCCGGCCTGCGGATACTGCATGATGACTGCCGGTGAGGATCGCAAGCGCCAACGGCGATTGCGGCGCGGTCTATTGTAGCCGGTTGAGCAACGCGTTTCTGTGCTGTTGGATACACATTCCGCTGTTGCCGCAGTCCGAAGCTCGCCAGCGCAGGGTCCTTGCTTCCGGCGGAACCAACCCAGGTACTGCACGTTGGGTGGTGCCCCCAAGGAGGGGGCCAACGATGAAAATGACATTTGTCACCGCTGCCGCGCTTGTTGCGGCATTCGCAATTCCGGCTTTTGCCGCCGACGCGTTCTATCTCGTGCAGGATACCGGAACGAAGAAGTGTTCTATCGTCGAGGTCCAGCCCACGACCAGCACCATGAAAGTCGTCGGCGTCGTTCACAAGACGAAGGCAGAGGCGGAGACTGCCCTGAAGGCGGATAAGAGCTGCGTCGCACTTTAGCTGATGCAGTCTGCCGGACTAGAAGAGGCCGGCGTCAGCCGGCCTCTTGTTTCGTCTCTATCCAGCTTCGAGAGAGAGCGCGGGAGACACCGATGCAAACGCCGGAAAGCTTTTGCTGCCGCAAGCCAAAGAAAAAGACATCTCGTCACAAAAAGTCTCCGGCAGGAGACGGCTCTCGTTTTCTGTTCGGCATCGGGGTTGGATTGCTCGCAATGTCGTTCGTGGCGGGGTACGCGAAGCCCGCTGGTGCGCAAAGTGCGGACGCGGAGGCGCGCTGCACCGGCGATGTGATGCGGCTGTGCAGCGAGTTCGTGCCTGACGCTGATTTAATCGTCGTCTGTTTGAAGGCCAAAAGGCTTCTGCTCGAACCGTCATGCCTCAACGCGCTGTCGCCGGTTCCGCCGGAGTCACTCGCATCGCCGGCGCCGGCAACGAAGAAAGTGCGAAAAGCGGGCGGCGCGCCTCTCTCGATCGTCCCCACACGATCGGCAAACGTCCGCCATCGCACAACTGCGGTGCGCTGAAGGATGCAGCAAGCGGAAGCAATTTCATGCGATGGAAACAGTCCCTCGAATTCGTCTTGCTTGCCCAAACTGCAGCAAAGAAATGAGGCCTGCAGGTCACACCCCGACGAATGCCGGACTATGACAATCGCTGCATTGATTCAGCCGCTTTTACGAGCTCCTGCCCGATGCGGAGCAAGTGCTCGCGTGTTGCGTGAAAGTTTTTCGGGCCATCGCTTGTTTTCAGTGAAAAGCCCTTGGTCATGGCGTCATCGGTTTCCCATATCTGGAATCCGGCGATCCCCCAGACTTGTCCTGACGGCTTCTCCATAGCCACAAATTCCGTTCGGTTGTTTGGATTTGGCAACCCCTGAACCGGGGCTGGCGGTTGCGGCCACGCAGTCTGTTTCGTCAAACGATGAGACGCTGAGGCGGCCTGACAGGAAGGTCCAGCCGGGGGACTTGGGCTGGGTCTCCTTGATCCGCGCAAAATCGCGGGGATCACAGCATAGGTGCGGGGATGGCGTGACCTGTGCTGCAAGTGCGATAGACGCAAGCAACACAAACCACATCCCCTGTCTCAGGTGCGTTGGTGCAAAACGGACTTCCCTGTTTCGCCTGGCATGCTGACGGCCACTCTTTCAATGAAGGCCTGATGCGCTTGCAGAACCTGTTTGCGCTTGCGCTTGGCAGCCCAGAAACAAATACGAGCACATCAGCTTTACGAGGATATCGTTTCGCTCCTTTTCGGGCAGTGCGGGAGTCGCAATGGTGACCCAGTCTTGCAGTGCGTCTGTTTCGCCCCGCTCGTGTAACTGCTTGCTCATTTCTATGAAGAGGGTGACCGCCTCATGTCCCCCGTGACCCAGGATCTCGAGGCACGACATGATGAGGGCTTCTGTGAGCACCGTTGATCGCATGCACGCTCCCCCTCACGGTTGAACAAAGCTAAGCCGATCGAACGCATGCAGGCTGTGCCAAACAGACCAATGGCCCGTACATTTTAAGATGCTATGGACGCAAAAGCGCCCGTCGAACTCGCCGCCATGTTGGCTTTTGCTTCGGACCGGACACTGCATCCCCACCCAACTTTCCGATTCAACCGGATCGAATTGCAAACGTGATCCTTATTGCACAGACAGCATGAGGGGCGAGGGCGCAGTGTACGCTCCGCAGCCCTGAGAGGGAGCGTGCAAGGAGATTCAAGATGGCAGAAAGCAAAGCAGGCAGCACCGTCCGCAACATGGTGGCGCGGCTGGTGGCGACCAGCATCCTGCTCGGCATGTATTCCGTCGGCACTGTCGTCGTCACCGGCGGCATGATGGTTTCGACCATGTCGACGGCCGAAGCGCAATGGCGGGGTCGCGGCCGCGGTTGGCATCGGGGTTGGGGCAGGGGTCGAGGCCGGGGCCGAGGTCGCGGCCGGGGTCGCGGGCGCGGACGATAGCCGGCGGTCCGGTCCTGCTTGTGACCGGCGCCTGATTTGCACCGAAAGCCGTGAGCGAAGGAACCTGCACTGCACTTGCATCTGATCGACGCGGTCACGGGTGGCGGTGACGTCGACGGCGACCATGTGGCTGATTTCCACATCCTGCTGACGGGAAGCGTCAGCCTGTCAGCCACAGACTTCGTTCTTTGATGGAGTAAGCGAAAGAGCCCCGGCTGATGTTCTCAGCCGGGGCTCCTCCATTTGGAACATCGCCGCGCCGTCAGTCTAAGCGCAGGCGCGCACCCACACCCCCATGCTGCGGCGTATTGATTGACGAACCGCTAACGAGCCGTCCGATCGCCCGGACCTGCAGCGCATAAGTTCGCGCACGACCACCGGTGCATCGGGCGCCGCCCGCTTGCGCGCTGCGGGCCATTTGTCCGACACTCGCCGCCAAGAAAGGCCAGCCCGTTGCGATGCCGGGCCATCCCGGCGGCGAAACGGGCGAGGCGCTTTCGCATCAGGGAGGCGAGCATGTCGAATTCAACGTCGGTCCGGCGCGGATTGCTTGTGGCCGGAAGCTTTGCGTTTCTCGCCGCGGCGGTGTTGCCGCTCGCGGCGCAGCCGTCACCGGCTCCGTCCAATCCAAACATTCCGCCGATGTCCCAGGGCCGGCCGGGCTTCAGCCCGATCGACCAGACCAAGGTCGAGCGGAGCAAGCAGGACTTCAACCTCAAGGGTCATCCGGTCCCGCCGATCGCCATGCCGGCCGACAAGCTGCCGCTCGACAAGATCAAGCTGCCGGCGGGCTTCAAGGCCGAGGTCTGGTCGAGCGGCCACGCGGGCGCCCGCACCATGGTGATGGGCGACAAGGGCACCATGTTCATGGGCACGCGGATCATCGGGCGCGTCTATGCGATCACGGAAAAGGACGGCAAGCGCGAGTCCAAGGTTCTCATCCAGGGCCTGACGCAGCCCAACGGCCTCGCGTTCAAGGACGGCGCTCTCTACGTGTTCGCGATCAACAAGGTCTATCGCTACGACAAGATCGAGGACAATCTCGACAAGCTCCCCGAGCCGGTCGAGCTGACCAAGGCCTATGACCTGCCCGACACCGTCCACCACAACTGGAAATACGTGGCGTTCGGCCCGGACGGAAAGATGTATGTGCAGGTCGGCGCGAACTGCAACGTCTGCGAGATCAATCCCGGCACGCACGGCCAGATCCGCCGCTACAACGCCGACGGCACCGGCATGGAGATCGTCGCGCGCGGCGTGCGCAACACGGTCGGCTTCGACTGGCATCCGGTGACCAAGGAATTGTGGTTCACCGACAACGGCCGCGACTGGGCCGGCAACGCCGGACCGGAGGACGAGCTCAACCGGATCGCCAAAGGCAACGAGGGCGCGGACTTCGGCTTCCCGTATTGCCACGCCAACGGCATCGCCGATCCGGACGTCAAGCGTCCGAATCCGTGTGCGGGCGTGACGCTGCCGGCGGCGCTGACCGGGCCGCATTCCGCAGGCCTCGGCATCAAGTTCTACACCGGCGACATGTTCCCGAAGCAGTACAAGAACGTCGCCTTCATCGCCCGCCACGGCTCGTGGAATCGAGAGAAGAAGTTCGGCTATGACGTGGCGATCGCCCGCATCTCCGGTGGCAAGGCGAAGATCGAGCCGTTCCTGACCGGGCTTCTCAACGAAGAGAAGAACGAGTTCTACGGCCGCCCGTCCTACGTCTTCCAGATGAAGGATGGGTCGCTGCTGGTTTCCGATGAGACCAGCGGCGCCGTCTACCGCATCAGCTACGGCGATGCGAAGACGGCCGCGAGGTAAGTAACTGGCGTGAAAACGGTGGCGGTCGCGGGCCTTGGGGCTCGCGGCCGCTTTCCGCTTCCGCGCGATCCGACATCACTGAATTGGTTTGTACAGCAGGGACACAAGTGCTAGCGTTTCAATGCAAACGGATCAGACAATTGCGCGCTTCGAGTTGCTGCACAGGGCGGCGGTCACTCAGACTCGCGCTGTTGCAACTCAATGGGTTTCTTAATCCATTTGGATGATGCCCCACAGGCAAAAGGCTTCTAGAATTTCTGCCGCTGCTTTTCGTTATTGCAATGAACTGCAATTTTCGAACCGTAAATGGCGAGCCTGGGACACTTCTTCATTCCCGGCACAGCGGGCTACGCTGAGTTGTGGCGCTTATTCTCCACCTTCCCATCGGTGATGTCTTCCCGAGCCTTGCGATCGTCTCGCGCGCGTCCCGCGCTCATGTTGGATTTTGGGTGGAGGAAGTGACGATCCCCCTGGCCCTCAAGGCAGGAATTGAACAATGGCCAGCCTTCATCTCCAGACCGCCATCGGGTACTCGCAGGAATTCGAATACTACATTCAAATCTCCGGCGTGCAGGGCGATATCGCCTTGGCCGGCCAGTCCGGCACCTGGATCAGCGTCGACAGTCAATCTCTCGAATTTTCAGGCCTGAACGGGCGGGCGGATTTTTCCGATCTTTCGGTTGTCACCGGATATTCGGCCGGTCTGGCGACCGCGCTCGGCCAGGCCGAAACCGCCCAGCCCTTCGCGTCGGTCCGCCTGATCGGCCTCGCTCGCGCCGGCGACAGCGAGTTCGTCCTCGATGACATCCGGCTGACCAGCACCAGGATATCCGGCTATGAGTTGACCGGCCGGAACGATGGCGCCGGCGCGATCGAGCTCTCGTTCGGCGATTATGCCCGCATCGAAGTCAGGCAGGCCGAGATCGACCTCGCCGGCAGGGTCCAGCCCGTCGCGGTTTTCGGCTACGACACCACCACCAACACGCCATTCACCCCATCCGGCTCCGCCGGCGGCGTCACCGGCCGATCGTCTGTCGCGGCGACGCCGGGCGATCAGCAGCTCCGGCTGTGGATCGAAGGCATCAGCGAAACCGTGGGCTGGATCGAAGTCGCGTCGTATCAGCTGAATGGCGAGACCGCGGGCGGCACCGCCGGTGTCTCCGACCTGAGGCTCACGCTCATCGAGAATTCGGCGTTTGCGCTTGCCGATCTGCTGGCCAAATCCTCCGGCAGTCTCCTGACCGGCCAGGTCGTCCTGCAGTCCACCACGCCGGACGGCGGTAGCCTGCCAAAGGTGAATGCCGAATACGAGTTCGCGAACGTCTCGTTCAGCAGCTCGAAGAGAGACGTAAACGACGGCCCGGCGGTCTACGGCCTGACGCTCTCGTTCGACAGCCACGAATACACCCACACGCGTTACGGTGCGGACGGCTCGATCGCCAATATCTCGACCGGAAACCTGATCGCCGACGGATCCAAGGACTCCGCTCCGACCAACGAGGGTCACACGCGAGGGCTTGAATACTATGTCCAGGTCTCCGGTCTGCAGGGCAACTTTGCCTTCAGCGGGTTGTCGGGCAACTGGTTCAAGGTGGAAGACCAATCGCTGGAATTCACCGGCGAGCGCGCGCGTGCGGACTTTTCCGATCTTTCGCTGCTTCTGAAATATTCGGCGGGCCTGGCGGCTGCACTCGGGCAGGCTGAAGCCGGTACGCCGCTCGCATCGGTCCGGCTGATCGGCCTGCTCCGCGTCGGTGATGACGAGCGGCTCGTCGAGGATCTGCGGCTCGGCAACACCAAGATCGCCGGCTATGGGCTCACCGGTGGGGACGGCGATCCCGGTTCGATCACGCTGTCGTTCGACGACTATGCGAAGATCGAGGTCCGGCGTGCGGAGATCGATGCACGCGGAGACGCGCAGCCCGCCGGGTCGTTCGGCTACGACACCACGAACAACACATCGTTCACGCCGTCCGGTCTGGTCGGGAATCCCGTTGGCGTCCGGTCGGACGCCGCGGCGACGCCCGGCGATCAGCAAGCCCGTGTCTGGATCGATGGGATCAGTCAGACCGAGGGCTGGATCGAAGTCGCCGGTTATCAGTTGAGCGGCGAAAAGACGGGCGGCGTTTTCGCCGTCTCCGCCCTGAAGCTCTCGCTGCTGGAGAACTCGGCATTCGGGCTGGCCGACCTCCTGGAGAAGTCTTCGGACGGACGCCCGGCCAGCCAGGTCATTCTGCAAACCTACACGCAAACCGGCGCGACACCTCTTCGGGTGCACGCCGAGTATGAATTCGCCAACGTCTCGTTCAGCAGCTCGGTGCGCCGCGCCGACGACCATGGCTCGCTCTACGGTCTGTCGCTGTCGTTTGCGACCCACGAATACACCCACACCCGCTACGGCGCCGATGGTTCGAGCACCAGCATCTCGACCGGCAACCTGATCGCCGACGGATCCAACGACCTCGCACCGACGGCCGCCGGACAACAGAGCGGACTCGAATACTATCTTCAGCTCAGCGGCTCCGGCGGTGATATCGCGTTCAGCGGACTGTCGGGCACCTGGTTCCGGGTCGACAGCCAATCGCTGGCGCTCACCGGCGTGAACGGGCGGGCGGATTTTTCCGATCTGACGGTCCAGCTGGAATTCTCCGCAGGCCTGACGAATGCGCTCAAGCTCGCCGAGGCCAACACGTCGCTCGCATCCGTCCGTCTGATCGGCGTCGATTTCCGTTCAAGCATGGTGCTCGAAGAACTCAAGCTGACCGGCACGAAGATCTCCGCCTACGATCTCACCGGCCACATCGATAATCCCGGACTGGTCGGGTTGGCCTTCAGCGACTACGCCAGGATCGAGATCAAGCGCGCCGAAATCGGTCCCAACGGCACCGTTTCCGAGTTCGAATCTTTCGGTTACGACACCACAAACAACACGCCCTTCACGCCATCCGGGTCGCTCGGCGGCTCCGTCGGCCAGCGATCGCAGGTCCTGCCGCGGACTGGCGATCAGCAGGTCCGGGTGTGGATCGACGGTGTCAGTCAGACCGAAGGCTGGATCGAGGTCGTCGGTTATCGGCTGAACGGCGAAGCGGCGGGCGGGGTCTTTGGCCTTGCCGATCTGAAGCTCACCCTGCCGGAGAACGTCGCATTCGCGCTCGCCGGTCTCCTGGAAAAATCCTCCGACGGACATTTGGTCGGCCAGCTCATCCTGCAAACCTATTCGCGTCAGGGCGCGGATCTGCAAATCCATGCCGAACATGAGTTCGGGAATGTCTCGTTCAGCAGCTCGGTCAGAAGCGCGGACAAGTTCGGCACGACCTATGAACTGTCGGTCTTCTTCCAGAGCCACGAGAGCAACATCTATCCGATCGGCCTGACCGGATCGACCGGCGACGCCGTGAGCACCGGCCAGGCGATCGCGGCGGTTTTCCAGGGAACGACCGGAGCCGACGTCATCTCCGGTCACAGGATCGCCAACGGCAATGCCGGCAACGACACCATCACCGGAACGGCCGCCGACGACATCCTGCGCGGCGGAACCGGCCAGGACAGCCTGAACGGCCTTGCCGGCCAGGACCTGATGTATGGCGGCGAAGGCAACGACTCCTACGTGCTGGACAACGCCGGAGACGTCGTCTTCGAGTTCGCCGAAGGCGGCACCGATACCGTCCAGAGTTCCCTGGTCAGCCTCGCGTTCGGCGCCAGTCCGCATGTCGAGACCCTGATCCTGACCGGATCGTCGAACCTCGACATCACCGCCGGATCGGGGGCCAACACGCTCACCGGAAACAGCGGCAATAACATCCTCAACGGCGGCGGCGGCATCGACACGATGACCGGGTTCGGCGGACGCGACATTTACGTGGTCGACGTGACCGGCGATCGGGTCATCGAAGCGCCCGGCGGCGGCATCGATACGGTTCAGAGCGCGACGATCGGCGTCGTGCTCGGTTCCTATGCCAATGTCGAAAACGGCGCACTCCTGGGCTCCTCGAATCTGAACCTGACCGGGACGTCGGCGGTCAATGTGTTGACCGGTAACAGCGGCAACAACGTCATCGACGGCGGAGCCGGCGTCGACATGATGACCGGCGGAAGTGGCGACGACACCTTTGTGGCCGACGTGGCCGGCGACCAGGTGATCGAGGCCGTGGGGGGCGGCAACGACACGGTCCGGAGCGCCACGATCAGTCTCAGTCTCGGCTCCTACCCCAACGTGGAAAACGCGACCCTGCTGGGGACGCTCGCCCTCAACCTGACTGGAAACTCCGGGAGCAACGTGCTGACCGGCAACAGCGCGGTCAACACCATCAATGGCGGGGACGGCGCCGACCTCCTCGACGGCGGCGGTGGCGCCGACATCCTCATCGGCGGCATCGGAAACGACATCTACGTGGTCGATGTCGCGGGGGACCAGATCACCGAAGCAGCGAAAAGCGGCACCGACAGGGTGCAGAGCGCGACGCTGAGCCTGTCGCTTGCGTCCTATGCCAACGTCGAGAACGCCACGCTGCTGGGATCGTCGAACCTCGATCTGACCGGCAACGCCGGCGCTAACGTCCTGACCGGCAACAGCGGGGCCAACGTCATCGACGGCGGCGGCAACAACGACACGCTCGACGGCGGCGGCGGCGCCGACACGCTGGTCGGCGGATCGGGCGACGACCGCCTGTTCGTCGACGTCGACGGAGACTCCATCGTCGAACTGCTCGGGTTGGCAGGTGGCAACGACACCGTCCTCAGCGCGGCGATCGGCCTCGATCTGACGCTGAGCCGCTACGCCAGTGTCGAGAATGCGACGCTGTCCGGCGCCCGGGACCTCAATCTGACCGGCAATTCCGGCGACAATCGGCTGGTCGGTAATGCCGGCAAGAACAAAATCGATGGCGGCTCCGGAGCCGACACGATGTCCGGCGGCGGCGGCAACGACACCTATGTCCTCGGAGCCGGTGACGCCATCGACGAGCTGGCGGGCGGCGGGACCGACACCGTGGAGAGTACGGTGTTGACCGTCGACCTCACGGCGTTCGCGAACGTCGAAAACGCCACCTTGCAGGGCTTCCTGGACCTCAACCTGGGCGGCTCGAACGGCGACAATGTTCTGACCGGAAATTCCGGCGTCAACGTCATCGTGGCCGGTGACGGCAACGACACCCTCGACGGCGGTGGCGGCAACGACATGCTCTTGGGCGGAATCAAGAACGACTTCTATGTGTTTCGCGGCACGAGCCAGGGCAACGATCGCTTTATCGAGGAAGCTGGGGCGGACGGCGGGATTGACACGGTTCTGCTCGGCAGCCTGTCCGCGATCCAAAGCTCGGTGCGCAGCGGCAACGATCTCGTGGTGACGCTGTCCAATGGCACGTTCCGCGTGCAGGATCATTTCAACGGCAAGGCGATCGAATTCGTCCAGAGTGCGGCGCGAACCGTGGTGCTGGCCGTAGACGATACTGGCGGCGATGCCGCCGGCATCATTTCGGGTACCCACGGCGACGATCTGCTCGATGGCCGCGGCGGCGACGATCTCCTGTTCGGAAATGACGGCGAGGATCTCCTCGTCGGCGGCGACGGCGATGACTTTGTTGATGGCGGCGACGGCGATGACCGGCTGCTCGGCGGCGACGACAATGACAGGCTATTTGGGCGTGGCGGCCAGGATGAGATATTCGGGGACGACGGGGACGATCTCCTGGACGGTGGTGCGGACGCTGACCTGATGTTGGGCGGTGAGGGCAGCGACGCCTATTATGTCGATGACCTGGACGACATCGTCCTGGAACGGGTCGACCAGGGCGAAGCCGATGCGGTCTTCGCCGCCATCACGCTCACGTTGTCCGACAATGTCGAAAACCTCACATTGCTGGGGAGCAGCGATCTCGCCGCCACCGGCAACGCGCTCGCGAATGTCCTGACCGGCAATAGGAAGAGCAACGCGCTGTTCGGACTCGACGGTGACGACACGCTGATGGGCGGTGGCGGCACGGACAGCATGGATGGCGGCGAGGGCAACGATATCTACTATGCCGACCGCAACGACAGCGTGCATGATTCCGGCGTCGTGGGGCACGACACGGTGATCGCAAGCGGCGGCTTCGCGTTGACCGAAGGCGACGGCGTGGAGGACCTTCGGACCACCTCTGCCGAAGCCGTCTCCCTCACCGGCAACGAACTTGCCAATCGCGTCTCCGGCAACGGAGCCGCCAATACGTTGAAGGGGCTCGCAGGCGACGATTTCCTGCTGGGTGGACGCGGCGAAGACAGGCTGATCGGAGGCCTCGGCAGCGACCGGTTGAAGGGCGGTGCCGACGCCGACGTCTTCATTTTCCGGGACGGCGATTCCGTAAACACTGCAACGACATTCGACACCGTCGTCGACTTCATGACCGGCGAGGACAAGATCGATCTGCACGTGATCGGCGGCATCGGTCTGTCGCCTGACCGATATGCCGAGGTCTCCACCTCGACGGCCAGTTTCGCCGGGGCGTTCGATGCGGCGAACAGCCTGATGGCGGATGGCGAGCACAAGGTGGTGTTCGTCGCCGGCGAAAAACACGGCTGGCTGTTCTGGGACACCGACAGAGACATGACGACGATCGAGGCGGGCGTGCGGCTTGTGGGCCTCAACACGCTCTCGGGCTTCGCATCCACGGATTTGGTGTGAGCATCCGGCAGGACCAGCCCGCAACGACTACGGCTGGAGGCAATCGCATCGGATCTGATTTGATTTTCATTGGCGAGGCCATGCTGCAGCAGCCGGTGCCAGGGCGGAAGCCGAAAAGCCTGTCCGTGGAAGGTGTTGGCTTCATTTGACAAAGCTTATTTTCCTGTGTATAGGAATTTCAGCCCTGCTCATACGAGGCGGCGCTTCACCTCCTCGTACTTTCGAGGCGGACAGGATCTGACGGCGGCCGGGAGCCGAGTTGATTCCCGGAGCGATCAGGCTTGTCCGTCGTGCTGTTTGAAACGTGATTCCGAAATCCACCGTGCGAGCACCGCGACGTAGGATGGGCCAAGGCGCGTCAGCGCCGGGCCCACGCCTTCTTGTTCGGTGCGACGACGTGTTCTTGTTCGGCGCGACGACGTGGGCACGCCGCTTGCGCGGCTTTGCCCACCCTGCGATGCCCGCGGGCATCGAATTGCGCGGGAAATCAATCTCAGATTGTAGAAAGACCAAACAAACCCATTTGAATGCGTGCTGTCATGAGCGAAGGCGGGAAAAACGAAAACCGCCCCGCAGGTTTCCCGGCGGGGCGGCTGTTCACTGAACTCCTGCGAGCTCAAGCGTTTGGTGTGAGCCGCGCGTTAGAGACCGCGCAGATCAGTACTTCGACTTCACGTACTTCGGCGCGCGGGCATAGGCGTCGGCCGGCTGAGCCTGGCCATACACCTGCAGGTGACCGTGCCCCTTCTTCGGGCAGTCGCACGTGATGTCGCGATGCTCGCCGGGGACTTCGCGCTCCTCGACGACACGCTTGCGCTCGGTGTTGTACTTGTGCTCGACCAGATTGACGACGGTGTTGACGTTCTTGGTGTCAACGTTCCGCTTCGTCAGGACCAGTTCCTTCTCGATGATGGTATGGTTGTGCTGAACCGTACCGATGTTGCGAGTCTCGTTCTCGCGGACGATCAGGTGGTTGGTCTCGATCAGGCGCTTGGACGGCACCACGCTCTGGGTCTCGATGACCCGGGAGTGGTCGACGTCGCGGCTCTGCTTGATCACCTCGGTGCTGTCGTAGTTCGGCCGAGGCGCCGGGCACTTGTAGCAATCGTTCCGGTAACCGCCGTGGCCGTATTTGCCATCGGCCATGGCCGGGGTTGCGGCGACTGCGAGCACAACGGCCAGCAGGGCGCCCTTCGCTGTGAGGTACTTCATCCTTACGCTCCCTAATGTACGCGGCTCATTCCGCGCGGGTGAACTGGCTCAGAACCTGGGCTGAGCCCCCCATTGGCCTCCTCACAGTGCGGCCACTATAGCGCCTTAACTTTTCATTAACCAGCCTTTTTAACCAGCTAAGTCATTTATTTCGTTGATCTATTTTGGGACAGCTGGATTTCGGGCGCGCATGGAATCGGAGCGGTTTTTGGCCGCCGGCGCGCGCGGCCGAAGCCGCTGGAATCCAGCAAACATGCGGGATCGCGGCCGGTGCGATCGGCGGATTTCAGCGATGCGGGAAATCCCGGCGCGGCGCGTGTAGCGCCCTTATTGCTCGACCTTGATGCCGGCGCGGGCGACCAGTTCCTTGACGCCCTGTATCTCCGTGACCACACGCTGCGCGAGCTGCGCGGGCTCGCTGGCGATGATCTGGTAGCCGGCGCGATGCGCGGCTTCGCGCGCCTCGTCCGTCGCCATCGCGGCCTTCGCCTGTTTCAGCAGCAGCGCCAGGATCTCGGGCGGCGTGCCGGCCGGTGCGAACAGCGCGTTGAACGTGTCGGAGACGAAGCCCGGGAAACCGCTTTCGATCATGGTCGGGGTCTCGGGCAGCGAGAACCAGCGGTTCGCGCCGGTGACGGCCAGCGCGCGAATGGTGCCGGCCTTGATCAGCGGCTCGATCGGGGCGAGCGCCACCGAGCCGACCTGCACGGTGCCCGCGACCACCGCCTGCGTCGAAGGTCCGCCGCCGCGATACGGCACGTGCACCAGGTTGATGCCGGCGCGCAGCTTCAGCAGTTCGCCGGTGAGATGCGACTTGGTGCCGACGCCGGGCGACGAATAATTGAACTTGTCCGGCGCGGCCTTGGCCTTGGCGATCAGGTCGGCGATCGAGGTGATGCCGGAGTCCGGCCGCGTGTACAGCACGTTCGGCGCGTTGACGAGTTCGGAGATCGGCGCGAAGTCCTTGATCGGATCGTAGGGCAGGTTCGGGAACAGCCCGGGGTTGACCGCGATCGCGGTCGAGGTGAGCAGCAGCGTGTAGCCGTCCGGGTTGGCGCGGGCCACCATGCCGATGCCGATATTGCCGCCGGCGCCGGCGCGGTTGTCGACGATGACGTTCTGCCCGAGCGACTTCGACATGGTGGTCGCGAGGATGCGCGCGATGATGTCGGTCGGTCCTCCCGCTGCGAACGGCACGATCAGCACGATCGGCCGCTCCGGCCAGGCGGCGCGGGCCGGCGTGAACGACAAGGCGGCGAGGGCCGCGATCAACGCCGCAACGATGCAATGCCGACGGAGCATGGACGGAACCTCCCGAATGTTTTTGTTGCCCGATCCTAATCGGATTGAAGCTTTTGCAACAGCGGCGGTGCGCTCCCTCCCCCTTTCAGGGTTGTCTGATTCACACATCTCTTGGAGGTTGGAAACGAAATCATGATCAATGACTTAGCCGGTACGCGAGTCCGGAAAAGTGCAGTGCAGGTGACTTCGTTCTCCGCACTTTTCCGGCAACTCGTTGAATAGACTCCAGAAGATGTGTGAATACGACAGCCCTTTCAGGGGGAGGGAGCGCACCACCTGTGTCGCCGACGGCAGCGTTCCGTTGTAGGCTTGAGTGCGTTTTCAATCCGAGGTGCCCCGCATGACCAATCCGACGCCGCAACAGCTTTCCCAGTCCGGCACGCTCGACGAGCTCTATTCGCAACTCTCGCCGATCCGCATGGGCGCGGGCTGGGCCAAGCCCACGCCGTCGCTCTGGGCGGAGCCGAAAAAGTCGTTCCAGCCGTTCGTGTGGAGCTACGCGCAGGCCAAGGGCGCGCTCGATGCCGCAGGCCGCTTGATCAACACCGAGCTCGCCGAGCGGCGCAACCTGATCCTGCAAAATCCGGCCGAAGGCTATGCGACGTCGCGCACCATCGTCTGCGCCTACCAGATGATCATGCCGGGCGAGAAGGCGCGCTCGCACCGCCACACCCCGAACGCGCTGCGGCTCATCGTCGACGCCGAGCCCGGCGCCTACACCATCGTCAACGGCGAGCGGCTTTCGATGATGCCGGGCGACGTGGTGCTGACACCGAACTGGTGCTGGCACGGCCACGGCAACGACAGCCGCGCCTGCGCCTACTGGCTCGACGTGCTCGACGTGCCGCTGGTGCATCTGCTCGAGCCGATGTTCTTCGAGCCGCATCCCGACGACTTCGAGAAGGAAAGCGTCGTCCCGAACGCCTCGCCGATGCATTTCCCCTGGGCGCAGACCAAGGCGCGGCTGGCCGAGGCGGAAACGCGCGGCAAAGGCGCCGCCGCCGAGATCGCGCTGGATGCTGCGCTCGACACCATGGCGCTGTCGATGATCGGGCTGAAGCCCGGACAAAGCACGAAAGCGCGCAAGGTGATGGCCAACAGCGTGTTCGGCGTGGTGCAGGGCTCGGGCACCACCGAGGCGGATGGCACGAAGCTTTCGTGGAACCGCGGCGATGTCATTGTTGTGCCGTCTTGGCGTGAGCATGTGCATCAGCAGCGACATCGGCGCGGTGCTGTTCCGCGTCACCGACGAGCCGGTGATGAAGAAGCTCGGCTTCCTGCGCGAAGGCAACGGCGCGCAGTAAGGCGTTTCCCGTCCTGCTGGAATGAGGCGCGGTTGATGCGGCACGCGCTGGTTTGGCTCATCGCTTTTTTGATTGCGCTTCCGGCGGCCGCGCAGGACCAGCCCGCCGCACCGCCTGCCGCCGAAACCCCCGCAACCGAACCAACCGCGCCCGCCGACGAGCCCGACAAGCCAGCGGACCCCGCGGTGGACCAGCCTCCGGCGGAGCCGGTCAAACCGATCGTCGCCACCGATGCGCAGAAATCGATCTGCCTGCTTCTCGAATCCGCGGCGCGCGCCAACGGCCTGCCGGTCGAATTCTTCGCCCGCGTGATCTGGCAGGAGAGCCGCTTCCGTGCCAACGCGGTCGGACCGGTGACCCGCAGCGGCAAGCGCGCGCTGGGCATCGCGCAGTTCATGCCGGGGACCGCGGCGGAGCGGCAGTTGCTCAATCCGTTCGATCCGATTCAGGCGCTGCCGAAATCGGCTGAGTTCCTGCGCGACCTGCGCTGCCAGTTCGGCAACCTGGGGCTTGCGGCCGCGGCCTACAACGCGGGCCCCCGCCGCGTGCGCGAGTGGCTCGCCGGCACCGGCCCGATGCCGTCGGAGACGCGCAATTATGTTTTTGCCATCACCGGCTCGACCGTCGAGCAATGGTCCAAGGGCGGCGAGAAGGGCGGCGACGCCTCCGACAGGAAGCAGCAGGGCGGCTCCGACTGCGGCGTGCTGATGGCGACGCTCAAGCGCGCGCCGAACCCGTTCGTCGAGGCGCTGGAGCAGCGGATCGTCACCGGCTCCGGACAGCCGTGGAGCGTCATTCTCACCGCGGGCTTCTCGCGCCAGCGCATCCTCGGCACCTATGCCGAACTCGAGCGGCGTCACGCCGAGATCCTCACCGGTCACGACGCCTTCATCACCCAGACGCGGCTCTACAGCCGCGGCCCGATCCCGTTCTATCAGATCCGCATCGGCGCAGCGGACCGCTCCTCGGCCTACGACGTCTGCAACCGCATCCGCAAGAATCGCGGCGCCTGCGTGATCCTGCGCAATCCGCAGAACCGTGGGTGATACTCCGGCGTCATTCCGGGGCGCGCCCATAAGCGCGTTTACGCGCGTCTTCGACGCGCTATGGGCGCGAACCCGGAATCCAGTATCAGGCTCCGAATGTGCGTCTGGATTCCGGGTTCACGCGCTGCGCGCATGCCCCGGAATGACGGCGGTGTGCTACGGCGCGTAGGCCCAGGCCTCGATCATCACCGTCGCGCCGGGGACGGGGAGCGGCGAGGGCACCTCAATCGCCGAGAACGGCACCGGGCGGCCTTCGAGCCTGCGCTCCCACACCTTGTAGACCGGATAGAACTCGGCGAGATCCGTATGAAACTGCAGAATGCGCACCACGTTGCGCAGCGACGTGCCGGCGGCTTCGCAGAGCTTCGCGATATTGCCGATGATGAATTCGGCTTGCGCTTCGGCAGCCGAGAAAAAGTAAGGCTGCTTCGGATCGGCAGCGGCGTGCGGCACGAGACCGTCGCGGTCGATCGCCATCAATCCGGACATGAACAGCAGGTCTCCCGCTTTGACCGCCTGCGGCTGTTGCGCGAAGGCGGTGACGACGCCGGCATCCACGTGCTTCTTCCGCGCCGCGCCGCCCTTCATCGCAATGACGTTGATCTCGATCTTGCCGTCATACGGCGCAAGCCCGTGCGGGATGCAGGGGATGATATCCAGCGTCGGCGGCGACTTCGAAAAATGCCGCGTCCAGGTCTCGTTGAACGCCGAATAGTCGTCGGGATCGGTGAGATAGACCTGCGCGTGCACGACGTCGTCGAGCGTGGCGCCGGCGAGTGCGAGCGACTGCACCATGCGCCTGGTGATGAGGAACTCGGTCTCGAGCTTGATCGGCTGGCCGGCCCATTGCGCGCCTTCGGTCATCAGCGCCGCGGCCGCGACGCCGTTGCGTTTCGGCTCGTCGCCGACCGCGAGCGAGGTGACGCCCGGAATGAAGACGAAATCGCCCGCGGTGAGCGCCGGCGAATAGCCCGAGGTCGGACGCCCGGCAAGCTGCTCGTGCTTGAGATGCGTCACCTCGAAGCCCGCCTGCGGAATGACACCGAGCGCCTGGATCGTCATGTCGGCGCCGGGAAGCAGCATGCCGCGCTGGGCGATCGACGTGGACGGCGGAATGCGCCCGCCCAGGAATTCGCGCCGGACCTGCTGGTAGGGCGGCACGGCCTTGACCGTCGTGTAGTACTGGTCGGTGCGCACCAGGTTGGTCCGGTCGGTGCCGGCCGCGCGCAGCACCGCGTCGAGATTTTCGTAGATGCGCAATGTCTCCTTCTCGCGCTTGGGACGGCCCGCATGCGGCGTCCGTTCCGCCAGCACGTCCGGCGCGATGCCGTGGACCAGGTCTTGCGCAAAGTCTTGCGCCATCAGCCCGGTGGCGAACACCCAGCGCCCGGCCTTCATGCCGCGCGCGAATTTCACCTTTCCGGCGCCGAGTTCGACCGGCAACAGCGGTTCTGCATTCCTGTCATTCATTCGCGCGCACCCCCGGTCCGATATCGTCGATGGCGCGGCAGCTTCGCATTGCCGCCGGGCAGGGGGAAGGTGCGGCGCGTGGTCCTTATTGGGAGGGCTGGTCTTCGCGCATGGCAGGGCGTTGAATGTGCGTGAGCGGAAACGATCTGGCACAGCTCGTGCAAGTCTTTTGGTGCAAGTCTTTTGGTGCAAGTAAGTCTTCAGACAGGAGCGATCCATGACGGCACATCGGCGGCTCGGCGTCACTTTGACCGGCGCGCTGCTCGCGGCGGCGGCATTCGACAGCGGCGCGCTGGCGCAGAACTACCCGACCCGCCCGATCAACGTGATCGTGCCGTTTCCAGCCGGCGGATTGACCGACGTGCCCGCCCGCGTGGCGGCGACGATGATGTCGGAGAAGGTCGGCCAGAACATGGTGGTCGAAAACAAGACCGGAGCCTCCGGCACCATCGGCGCGGCGTTTGCGGCGCGTGCTGTGCCGGACGGCTATACGCTGTTCGCCAATTCGCTCGCCGACACGCAGAACGTTCATTTCCAAACGCTGACCTACAGCCCGGTCGACGACTTCGCCCAGATCGGCTGGATCGTCGACGGCCCGCCGCTTCTCCTCATGATCAATGCCCAGCTGCCGTACAAGACGCTGGCGGAATTGATCGCCGCATCGAAGGCCGATCCGAAAAGCGTCAGCTTCGGCAGTTCCGGCCCCGCCTCCGGTCCGGGAATGGCGGCCGTGATGCTCAATGCCGCCGCCAAAGCCAACATCGTCATCGTGCCCTACCGCGGATCGGGCGACGCGGCGCGCGAGGTTGCAGGCGGCGCCATCCAGGGTACGTTCGCGTTCTTCTCGCAGGCCAAGCCGCTGGCCGACGACGGCAAGGTGCGCCCGCTTGCGGTTGCCTCGCCGGCCCGGATTCCGGCATGGCCTGACGTTCCGACCTTCAAGGAGCTCGGTTACGACATCGACTTCCGCGGCTTCGTCGGCCTCTCCGCGCCGGTCAAGACGCCGAAACCGGTCGTCGAATTCCTCCACAGGCACCTCAATGACGTGGTGCAATCCGACGCTTTCAAGTCGCGTATGGCAGCCCTCGGCATGGCGCCGCCGCCCGCATCCGAGAACACGCCGGCGAAGTACGATGCCTTCCTTCGCCAGGAGATCGTGCGGCAGGGCCAACTCGCCGCCCTGGCGAAGGCGGCTTCGCCGGAGCCCGCCGCGCCGCAGCGCTAGCGAAACTGGTGCACAGTCAGGAGTGAACCATGACGGCGTGTTTGCGATCCTGCCTGCTTGCTGCTGCGGCGCTTGCCGTTTGTGCATCGTCGAGCGCGGGCGCGCTGGCGCAGAGCTACCCGAACCGCGCCATCACCATCGTCGTGCCGTTCGCGCCCGGTGGCCTGACCGACGTGCCGACGCGGCTCGCGGCGACGCTGCTGCAGGAAAAGACCGGGCAGAATTTCGTGGTCGAGAACAAGACCGGCGGCTCCGGCACCATTGGCGGCCAGTACGTCGCGCGCGCCGAGCCGGACGGCTATACGCTGCTCGCCAATTCGGTCGCGGATACGCAGAACCTGCACTACATGCCGGTGCCCTACAGCGCGGTCGACGACTTCGCGCAGATCGGCTTTATCGTCGAGGGACCGGCGCTGGTGGTGGTGATCGACGCGAAGCTTCCCTACCAGACGCTCGACGAATTGCTCGCCGCCGCGCGGGCCAATCCGAGCAAGGTCAGCTTCGGCACGTCGGGGCCCGCATCCTCGCCCGGTCTCTCGCTGAAACAGCTCAACGCGATGGCCAAAACCGAGATCGTCGGCGTGCCCTATCGCGGCGTGGGGGAAGCGGCGCGCGCCGCGGCCGCCGGCATCATCCAGGGCACGTTCGTGTTCTACTCGCAGGCCAAGCCGTTGGCGGAGGAAGGCAAGGTGCGCGCGCTTGCGGTCGCAAGCCCGCAGCGTATTCCGACCTGGCCCGAGGTGCCGACGCTTCGCGAACTCGGCTACAACATCGACGGCCGCGGCTTTGTCGGCCTCGCGGCGCCGGCGAAGACGCCGAAGCCGATCATTTCCTACCTCAACACGAAACTGAACGAAGCGGTACAGAGCGACGTGTTCAAGAGCCGCATGGCTCTGCTGGGCATGGCGCCGGCGGACAGCAACACGCCGGAAAAGCTCGACGCGTTCCTGCGCGCCGAGACCGCGAAGCAGGCCGGGCTTGCCAAGCTGTCGGGCGAGGCGCTGCAGCGGTAGCGCTTGATCCAACTTGATCGACGGCGAGCGGCGAGGGCGGTGAACTCCCTCTCCCCGCATAGCCCGTCGAAGACGGGCGTGGACGCCCTGATGCCGGGGAGAGGATTGGGGTGAGGGGGAGTCTCGCGGACTGCGTCCGTTGAGAGTCCCCTCACCCGACCTCGCTTCGCTCGGTCGACCTCTCCCCGCAAGCGGGGAGAGGCGAACGGAGCAAGCGGCTCAATTCGGCTTCGCCGCCGTCAGCTCCTTGATGAACGGCCCGAGCCGGGCGTTGTCGCTTTCCAGCGTCTTTTTGAACTCGTCCGGCGAGCCGGTGGCGATCTCGACGCCGAGCTGGGAGAACCGCTCGGTCAATTCCGGAGCGTTGGCCGCCTTGACGAACATTGCGTTGAGCGTGCGAACGATCGCGGGATCGGTGCCGAGCGGAGCGACGATGCCGAACCACAGGTCCACGTCGACCTCGGGCCGGCCGAGCTCAGCCATCGACGGAATGTTCGGATAGAGCTTGATGCGTTTGGCGCCCGTTGTCGCGAGCACCCGCACCTTGCCGTCGGCCACGGTGCCGCCGAGCGAGGGAATGCTGCTGAACACGAAATCGAGGCGGCCGCCGAGCAGGTCGTTCATCGCGCCGGCAAGCCCGCGATAGGGCACATGCGTCATCGGCGCGCCAAACGATTTCTGCAGCAGTGCCGCGGTGATGTGCGGCGCGGAGCCGACGCCGGCCGAGCCGTAGCTCAAGCCTCCGGGCTTGGTCTTGGCGAGTTGGACCAGGTCGGCCAGCGAGTTCGCGGGCGAGCTTGCCGGCACGGCCAAGAGCGTCGGCACGCGCACCAGCAGCGTGATCGGCACGAAGTCCTTCACCGGGTCGTAGGGGATGCCCGCGGTGGTGTGCGGGTTGAGCACGTGGGTGCTGCTGCTGACTTCGGCGAGCAGATAGCCGTCGGGCGCCGCGTCCTTTACCGCCATCACGCCGATCACGCCGCCCGCGCCGGTCTTGTTCTCGATCACGATCTGCGCCGCGCCCACGTCCGAGACCTTCTTGCCGACGACGCGCATCACCACGTCCATCGCGCCGGAGGCTTCGAACGGAACGATGATGCGGATCGGCCGTGATGGATAATTCTGCGCCGACACCGGCAGCGCCGTTGCACACACGTGCAGGGCCGCGATCGCGGCCAGCAATGAAACCCGCTTCATTCCCTGATCCTCCCTTATGTCTTGTTGCCGTGACCTGTTTCCGGTCACTTGTTACCCGTCATTTGCACGACGACATCGGCGGCATCCGGCGGATCGGCGTTGCCGCGCCAGGCGACATGCTGGTCCGGCCGCACCACCACGATATCGCGTTGATAGAGATCGCGCGCCACCGGACTTGGCACGTCGACCGCGCGGACCGGCACGTTGCGGCTGGCGAAGGCGGCGAGCAGACCATCGGCCTGCGGCGGTTTCGGGCCGAGCCGCAGCAGCGTGAATCCCGGGCCGAAGCTGTCGTAGAGCGAGTCGCCGATGCGCCGGCCGCCTCCGGTCCACACATGCGGTGCGCGGCCACCGGGCACGCCGCTCGGCCGGTAGTTGAACAGGTCGTCGACCGGCGGCGGTGTGCCGTCGGACACGGTGATCGGCGAATTGTCGTAGCGCGCGCCAAGCTGCACGCCGAGCGAGGCAAACTCGGGCCGGCCGCCGCTCAGATATTCTCCGGCCTCGCGCCGCGCCCGCTCGCCGGCCGGCGTCGGCTCGTTGATGTCCGGGCCGACCGGCGTCGCGCCGATACTGCGGGTCAGCGCTTTGGAGGCACCGGTGTTGCGGAACGCGACCGGCCGGCGCTCGATCTCGTAGCTTTCGAGCAGGCGCGGCCCGCCCCAGCCCTGCATCATGCCGGCGAGCTTCCAGCCGAGGTTCGCGGCATCGTCGATGCCGGTGTTCATGCCGAAGCCGCCGGACGGCGTGAACAGATGCACGGCGTCTCCCGCCATCCAGACGCGTCCCGCACCGAAGCGCTCGGCGACGAAGAACTGCCCGGCGGTCCAGGTGCCGTGGGCGATGTACTCGACGGGAATGTCGCGCCCGACCGCCGCGCGGAACGCGGAGGCGATCATGGCCGGATCGGGCTTCTGGTCGGGCCGCTCGAGCCGCGTGCTGAACAGGAATTCGGTGTCGCCGTCGACCGCGACGATGTTGGCGCGAATGCCGGCATTGACGATCCAGTACTGCCAGCAGCGGGTGCGCGCGACGTCGGGAAGGCCGCGGGCCCGCAGATAGGTCGAGACCATCGGCCCGCCGAGATAGGCCTGCGCCTTGGGCGCCTCGCCGACATAGCCGATGCCGAGCTGCTGGCGCACGATGCCGTGGCCGCCGTCGCAGCCCGCGAGATAGAGCCCGCGCAGCGTCTCATGCCGGCCGGTCGCGATCTCCTCGATGTCGACGCTCACGCCGTCCGCGTGCTCGCGCCACGCCGTGCAGTCGAAGCCGTAGCGCCTGTCGATCAGGCCGCAGGTTTGCACATGATCGAACACCGCGGCTTCGGCGTGCATCTGGTTGCAGCGGTAGAGCGGCTCGACCTCCTGGTCGTCGGCAGGCGCGGCGTCGCGCGCGGCGAGCTTTTCGCCTTCCGACGGCATGGCGATGCGCGCCAGCTCCCAGCCCGTCAGGCTGGTGAAATAGGTCACGTCTGTCTGCAGGTCGCGCGGCAGGCCGACCGAACGGATTTTCTCGACGATGCCGAGCCGCCGGTAGTGCTCCATGGTGCGCGCGTTCTGCGTGCTGCCCTTGGGATGCCAGCGCGGGCCGGTCTCGCGATTGATCAGGACGCTGCGGACGCCAAGCGCCGCAAGATTGAGCGCCAGCGCCATGCCGACGGGACCGCCGCCGATGATGATGACGCGCTGGTTGTCCATGCCGCCCCCGACGGCCGCCCGGCGGCGCTACGCGACCTTGGCGAGTTTACCCGCGCCGATGTCCAGCTTGAACAGCTTGACCGCGTTGCCGCCGAGGATGTCGCGCTTGGCCTTTTCCTTGAGGAATGGCAGGTCGTAGATGGTCGACGGCAGGTCGAAGTCCCAGTGCGGATAGTCCGACGAATAGAGCAACTGGCTCTCCGCCTTGATGCACTTGAAGGTCGCTTCGAGGAGGCTCATGTCGCGCGGAATTTCCATCGGCTGCGACGTGTAGAACATGTCGGTGATGTATTCGCCGGGCAGCTTCTTCAGCCCGGGGCATTCCGAAGAGCGCATCATGTACTCGTTGTCGAGCCGCTGGATCATGAAGGGGAGCCAGGCAAGCCCGCTCTCGATCCAGATGACCTTCAATTTGGGGAAACGCTCCGGCAGCGCGTTCAGCACCCAGTTGGTCATGTGCACCATGTTGTACCAGACGAAGCCCAGCGCATGGACCGAGATGAACTTGTTCATCATGGTCATCGACTGTTCGTTCCAGTTGTAGCCGGCATGGAAGGCGAGCGGCAGGCCGGTTTCCTCGATCGCCGCATAGACCCGCATGTAGCTGTTGTGATGCACCGGCCGGTAGCGTACCGACGTGATCATGAAGCCGCACACGCCCTTCTTGCCGGCGAACTCCTTGACCATCCGCAAACTCGCGTCGGGATCGTTGAAGGGGAGATAAATCATCGAGCGAATGCGGCTCTCTTCCTGGAGCACCTTCTCGCTGAGCCAGCGGTTGTAGGCGAAGGCCAGCGCCACCTCGGCCTCGACCTGCGGATGCAGGCCGAGCTGCAGCATCGGCGAGGGAAACAGCACCGCGATATCGACGCCCATCGCGTCCATCCAGCGGCGTGTCAGCGACACATCGCGATGCACGCCGGGTTCCGGTTTCTCGATGCGGCGCAGCGGATAGCGGATCGCGCGGCCGCCCATGTCCTGATAGCCGACCCCGCCGGGCATCACGCCGACGCCCTTGGAGTTGCCCGCGTTCGACATCTGCGCGAGCTGCTTCATCACCGGGTCGGGCATGTATTCCAGGATCTCGTTGAACAACTCGAGCTCGTAGTGATGCGAGTTGACGTCGACGATCGGGAACTGGTCGTATTTGCGCTGCTTCGCCTGGCGCGCGGCGTGCGCCAGCGCCTTGCCGGAGTCGAACTCGTCGACCTGCATGCGGCGGTTTTCGCTGAGCGGGAGTTCCATGGCCGTATCCTCTGTCGCCGCGGGAAATCAGATCGAAACGAAAATCTCGTCGCCCTTGCGGACGACGTTGTATTTCTTCAGGCGGAGCCGCCGGTCGGGCACGCATTCGCCGGTCTTGAGATCGTACTCGTAGCCGTGCCACGGGCAGACGAAGTTGATCTGCTGGTCGGAGAATTTCTGGCCGACCCAGGTCTTGTCCGGGCCGATCACGTCCTCGACCTGGTGCATCAGCAGACCCTCGCAGGCCGGGCCTCCCTGGTGCAGGCACAGGTTCGAATAGGCGTAGAACTGGCCTTCCCAGTGAAACACGCCGATGTCGTGGGTGCCGTGCTGGACGATCTTGCGGTCGCCGTCCGGGAAATCCGCAACCTTGGCGACAAAGACTTCGGCCATTTCGTACGCCTCCGCGAAGTGGTGCTGGTGGTTTGTAGCCGTTGCGCAGGCGCTGCAAAAGGCCCCGCCGCGAGGGTCAGCACGGCATTGGGACAGGCGGCCGATCTTCCGTATAGTCGGGCGCAAAATTCGGCCGGAGGGACCATGATTATCGATATCTACACCCACATTTTCCCGGAACGCTTCTTCCAGGAGCTCGAGCGCGGCTCGCCGAAGCTCGGCAACATGGGCAAGCGGCTGCGGTCGGTGCGCAAGCTGTTCGACCTCGACCTGCGCTTCAAGGACATGGACGCGGTCGGCAAGGACTACCGGCAGATCATCTCGCTGCCGAACCCGCCGATCGAGGACATCGCCGAGGGCGCAGTCGCCAACAATCTCGCCAAGGTCGCCAACGACTCGATGGCCGAGCTTGTCGCGAAATATCCGGATCGTTTCCCGGCGTTCGTCGCCGCGGTCAACCTGAACGACGTCGATTTCTCCATCGCCGAGATGGACCGCGCCAACAGGATGGGCGCGAGAGGCGTGCAGACCTTCACCAACATCACCGGCCATCCTCTCGACGAGCCGCGCTTCCGGCCGTTCTTTGCCGCGGTCGCCGCGCACGACCTGCCGGTCTGGATTCATCCGGCGCGCACCTCGGCGATGCCGGACTACACGTCGGAGCCGCGCTCGCGCTTCGAGATGTGGTGGTGCTTCGGCTGGCCCTACGAGACCACGGTGATGATGTGCCGGCTGGTGTTCGACGGCATCTACGACCGGCATCCGAATCTGAAGATCGTCACCCACCATCTTGGCGGCGGCATGATCCCGTTTTTCGACGGCCGCATCGGTCCGGGCATGGAGGTGCTCGGCCAGCGCACCGTCGACGAGGACCACACCAAGGTGCTCTCCTCGCTGAAGCGGCCGCACCTCGAGTATTTCAAGGAATTCTATGCCGACACGGCAATGTTCGGCGGCACCTACGGGCTGCCCTGCGGCATCAGCTTTTTCGGTGCTGAAAGGGTGGTGTTCGCGACCGACGCGCCGCTGGCGGCGATCCCGGTTCATATTCAGGCGCTCGACGGCCTCAATCTCGACGCAACCACCTATGAGAAGATCATGTGCGGCAATGCCGAGCGGCTTTTGAATATGAAATTTTCCTGAGGCGGGGCTGTGCTCAATCTTCGATCGAGGTTTGTGAAGGCGGTCCTCGTCACGGCGGCGGCCGTACTTCTCTGCAGCGGCTCGCTTATGCCGGCGCAGGCGTTCTCCCTGTGCAGCGTCCTTGGCATCGGCTGCTCCGATGAGAAACCCTCGGGCCAGCCGAGCTTCTACCGCAGCATGGCCACCGCGGACGCGAAGGTGGACGCCAAGGCCGCGCAATCGATGATCTCCGGCTACCGGCGCAACAACGGGCTCGGCATCGTCGTGCTCGATGACAAGCTGATGAAGCTCGCCGAAGAGCAGGCGCGGGCGATGGCGAACAAGAACCGCTTCGAGCACGACGCGGCTGGCCCGTTCGCGCAGCGGATCAAGCGCGGCTACGACGCGAAGGTTGCGGTCGAGAACATCGGCGCCGGATACCACACGCTGGCCGAGGCATTTTCCGGCTGGCGCGATTCGCCCCCGCACCGGGCCAATATGCTGCACAGCGGCGTGACCAAGATGGGGATCGCGGCGGTTTATTCGCCCAATTCCAAGTACAAGGTGTTCTGGGCCTTGATCCTCGCCACGCCGGACGATCGCAGGGGATAACCTCGTAAAATCAAGCGTTTTTGGCCATATTCGATTAGCCAAGAATGCCAATCGGTGGTTCCCTTGGCTGCCTTGAATTGAGCGAAATGCCGCGCAATGCGTTGCGAAGCGCCCAATTCTGTGTATTCAGGGCGGCATCATTTTCAGAGGGAGTCTCAAGAAATGGCCACTCAGCCTGCCAAAGTTAAGCAGAACACCGTCAGCCTCAAGCACCTGGCCGCCGCGCTCGCGGAGACCCATGAGATGCCGAAGAAGCAGGGCGAGGCTCTCCTCGGCGATCTGGTGGACCTCATCACCAAGCACCTGAAGAAGGGCGACCGCATTCGCCTTGTCGGCCTCGGCGTTCTCCAGGTTCGCAAGCGTGCCGCGCGCATGGGCCGCAATCCGGCGACCGGCGAGCCGATTCAGATCAAGGCGAGCAAGAAGGTTGCCTTCCGCGCAGCCAAGGAATTGAAGGAAGCGGTCTGACGCTTTTCCGATTCCGGAAAACATCAACGCCCGGCCCGCGAGGGCTGGGCGTTATTTTTTCCGATCCGCTCGAGCGGCAAAGCGCGATGTGCGGAGTGTCAGTGAACCCGGGCTTCGCTGCCGGTCAGGTTCAGAAGAATGTACTGATCCTCGCCGACCTTCACGACAGCGGCGATGGCGAGATCCGGATCTTCGGTCGGCTGCGCCTCGGCGTCGTACATCTCGAAAAAGTCGCGCGTGACGCCGTCGGAGCAATAGGCGGTCTTCTCATCCATGTTCACGAGCACTACGTCGACGTCGATCACGATACGCACTCACTACGCTTGTACACGCAGGCGTTGGACGTAGCCTGCTCCGGACGCGAGGCGCCAAGGCTAGCCGCTTCCGGTTAACCGGACAATGCAGGCCGGCCATGCGCCGAAAACCGGCTCGGCACGCGGCGAATGCAGCGCCGGTGCGTTGAATTGCGGGCTCCTTCCCCGCAAACGCAGAACTGACCTGCCAACTCGCGACGCGGGGTCGTGCGAACGCAGACACCGCCTGCAAATCCGCGTTGAGGACGCATTCACGAAGGTGATCGCCGCTGTTTCATAAGGGGACTATGGCTGGACCTGCGCGCGGCGGCTGTTTAGTTTTTTGCCGCATGTTGCCGGAAAGCCGCAGCTACGATGCCCTGGTCCGCGAGTTCCGCTGGCCAAAGCCCGCTCAGTTCAACATCGGTGTCGAGGCCTGCGACCGCTGGGCGGAGCGCGATCCCGGCAAGCTTGCCTTGATCGCCGTCGGCGCCGACGGCCGCGCGCGGGACGTGAGCTACGGCTGGCTGCGCGAGACGTCGAACCGTCTCGCCAATGCGCTTGCCGCGAACGGCGTCAAGCGCGGCGACCGTGTCGCGATCCTGCTGCCGCAGGCGCCCGAGGTCGCGGCCATTCACATCGCGGTCTACAAGCTCGGCGCGATTGCGCTGCCGCTCGCCGTGCTGTTCGGCACCGACGCCATTGCCTATCGGCTGCAGAACGCCGGCGCCAGGGCGGTCATCACCAACACCCAAGGGTTGGCGAAGCTTGCCGAAATCCGGCGCACGCAGGGCGATGCGCTGGCGGGCCTGGCGCTGGTTCTCTCGATCGATGGGCCTGCCGACGGCGCGCTCGGATTTCAGGACACGCTGTCACGCGCCTCGTCCGGATTTTCGCCGGTCCCGACCGCGGCCGACGATCCGGCGATGATGATCTACACCTCGGGCACCACCGGCCAGCCCAAGGGGGCGCTGCACGCGCATCGCGTGCTGATCGGCCACATGCCGGGGATCGAACTGCCGCACGAGTTCTTCCCGCAGCCCGGCGACCGCTTCTGGACGCCGGCCGACTGGGCCTGGGCCGGAGGCCTGCTCGATTGCCTGCTGCCCAGCCTCTACTGCGGCGTGCCGGTGGTGGCCAAGCGCTTCGACAAGTTCGATCCGGAGGAGGTCTTCGCCGTGATGGCGCGCCATCAGGTGCGCAATGCGTTCATTCCACCGACCGCGCTTCGTATGCTGCGCGCGGTGCCGAACCCGCGCGGCCGCCACGACATCGCGCTGCGCTCGGTCGGCTCCGGCGGCGAGGCGCTCGGCGCCGAGACGTTCGAATGGGGCAAGGCCGCGCTCGGCGTCGAGATCAACGAGTTCTACGGCCAGACCGAATGCAATCTCGTGGTCGGCGCGTGCGCCGGAATCGGCGTGGTGCGGCCCGGCGCCATCGGCAAGGCGATTCCCGGCCACACCGTCGCGGTGATCGACGGGAACGGCCGCGTCTGCAAGCCCGGCGAAGTCGGCCAGATCGCGGTGAAGCGCCCGGACCCGGTGATGTTTCTCGAATACTGGGGCAAGCCCGACGCCACGCGCGAGAAGTTCATCGGCGACTGGATGACCACCGGCGATCAGGGCGTGATCGACGAGGACGGCTATTTCACCTTCGTCGGCCGCGACGACGACGTCATCACGTCGGCGGGCTATCGCATCGGGCCGGGCGAGATCGAGGACTGCCTGATCAAGCATCCGGCGGTCGCGCTCGCCGCGGTGATCGGCAAGCCCGACCCGGTGCGCACCGAGATCGTCAAGGCGTTCATCGTACTGAAAACCGGGCAGCCCGCCTCGACGGCGCTCGCCGACGACATCCAGAGCTTCGTGCGCAAGCATCTTTCCGCGCACGAATATCCGCGGGAAATCGCCTTCATCGACGAGATGCCGATGACCACCACCGGCAAGGTGATCCGGCGGCTGTTGCGCGCGAAGGCGTAACTGTTGTTTTCGTCATTCCGGGGCGCTCGCGTCAGCGAGCGAACCCGGAATCCAGTCAAGCAGGGACTGCCTCCGCAACTGGATTCCGGGTTCGCGCCTTCGGCGCGCCCCGGAATGACAATTCGTTGCTGTTCGCTAGCCCGGCGGCAGGTCGAACGTGAAGGTCTTTTCCAGCGCGCTCTTGCCGTCGCGCAGGACCTTGAAGTGTGCGGTGTAGGTGCCCACGCGCCATGGCGCATCGCCGCGCTTCTTGCCGATCATCGTGAAGAACTGCGCCTTGGAACGGTCGAGCGGCTGCTGGCGCTGCTGCGCAAATGGCTTTCCGTCCGGCGAGACGATCGCCAACTCCAGCACGTCGCCCGCCTCGAGCCCGATGGCGCGGACAAAGGCCACCAGCGCAGGCGAGTCTGCCTTGGGCGGCTGGCGTTTCGCCTCGCCCAACTCGATCTGCGCCATCGTGACGGGATTGGCGGCAAATCCCGCATTGAGGACCTGCCCCCGCAGGTAGCCGAGCGATGCACGCACCGACTCATTCCACAGGGACTGGCCGCCATCGCCGCAGGTGCCCGGCTTCGCCCCGTAGGCAAACGGATCGACCTTGGTCTGGTGGTGCATAACGGAAAGATGCAGATGCGGGAATTCGGTCTGGCCCGAAAGCCCGACGCGGCCGAGCGGCGTGCCGGTTTCCACCTTCTGGCCGCGGCTGACGCGGATGCTGCCCTTTGCCATATGGCAGTACTGCGTGGTCCAGCCGTTCTCGTGACGGATCATGACGCCGTTGCCGCATTCGCGGCCTTTGACGGATTCGGCGCCGGGATCGCGGATCGACACATCGGCGACGCCGTCGCGCGTGCCGGTCACCGTGCCCGGTGCGGCGGCGAGCACGTCCACGCCGGCGCGCTGCTCCTCCATGCTCAGAATACGGATGTCAGTGCCGTCGTGGCCGTCATAGCTCTGCTCGCCGCACCGGTAGTCCTTCCAGTTCGGCGACGTGTCGGTGTCGACGTAGTTCTGCAGGAAGCAGGTCTTGCCGAGTTCGCAAGCGAGCGGCAGCGCGAGGCTGATCGGGTCGCCGCGATTTTGTGCCGTTGCCTGCGAAAGCATGGCCGCGAATAGCACGGTCGCGACCAGTGGAAATGGAAGTTTTGACGTCATGGGCCACCGTCGATGTTCCGACGCAATAAATTAGCCCGATATGACGACAGTGTGGCCCTGAAATCAGCGGCTGCGGATGCGGTCGCGCAGGCTTTTGGCGGTGGCGATCCCGTAGCGGCGCAGGCTCTCGAGGCCGGTCGCCACGCCGAACGGCAGGGCCGACGGCTTCAGCGCGATCAGTCGGTCGCTGAGCGTGAGCCGTTCGCGCCAGATGTAGTCGATCATCGGGTGGCCGGCGGTGGCGCAGGAGTTGGTCCGCGCAACCGCCCGATCGGCGGCAAGTTGATCGGTCAGCTCGCAGGCGATCTGCACGCCGGGTGAAAACTTCGACATGCCTTCATTGTAAGCGATCTTCCAGCACCAGGCCGTGTCGCCGCTTTGCAGCGTGATGGTCGCGGCAACCGCGCGTCCGTCGAGCATCATGCGGTCGATCCTCGCACTGCCTTGCGCGGCGAGCGCTGTGACTGCGGTCTGCACGAAGGCTTTGATCGCAGGATCATCGACGATAGCGGTCCCGGCGGCGCCCTTCCATCCGCTTGCCTCCAGCACGAGAAAATCCTTGAGGGCGGCGGTGATACCGGCCGGATCGGACGTCGAGACCAACGTCACCGGTCCGAACTCTTCCAGGCGGCGGCGCTGGCGGCGCATCTCCTTGCGCCGGCCAGCCGAAACGGTGCGCTCGACATAGCTGCTGCGGTCCGCGCCGGGATCGAGTAGCGCCCGCTGGTGCCGGTCGAATACTGCGGTCGCGCGTCCGCTGCGCGCCAGCACTGCATCGAATACGCGGCCGAATGTGCCTTGCTCGGGCACGAACGGCATCAGCAGCAGAGCCGGCATGGTCCGGTCATTCGAGAGATGATCGAGCCACGTGGTGATCACCGTCTCGGTATCGTCACGATCGATGAGCGGCACACCGAGCGGCGCAAACGGATGGGTCCATCCAGTCAGCATCGGCACAAGACCGCCCTGCGGCCGTTCGATTCGTGCCGGAAACAGTCCTGTCAGGCGGCCTGTTGTAGAGCGCACAAGCACCGCCCCCGCGCCAGCGCCGAAAACCTGCGCGGCGGCGAGCATGAAAGCCGGATCATAGAACACGTTGGGCTCGGCCGCTCGGGCGGCCAGCGCGCGGATTTCATCTGTCAGCGGCACGAGCGCGGACAAGCCACACCATGCAGTGCTGGAGGCATTGCCGAGCGGGGCGTGCATGGTGCTGAGCGCGCTCAAGGCTGCTTCGGACGGCCCAGGATGAACGCGTGGAAGCCGAGACGCCGCCGGGTGACCAGGAACAGCAGCGCCGATTCAACGACCAATGCCGTGGTGGTGGCGACGGCGGCTCCTTCCACGCCTATCCACGGGATCAGTACGACGCAGAGCACGATGTTGAGCACGAAGGCTATGGCATAGACCATGGCGCAGATGCGCTGCTCGCCGAGCATGCTCAGCAGCCGCTCGACCGGGCCGAGCGCTGCGCGCGCCAGAAGGCCGATCGCGAGAATCATCATCAGGTGGTGGCCGTCGACGAACTTCGCGCCGAACAGCCAGAGCAGCATGCGCCCGGCCGCGAGGACCACGAGGCAGGCCGCAAGCGAGCCCCAGAACACCCAGCGGACCGAGTTGGCAAGTATGGCTTCGAGCCGGGCGCGGTCGTTCGCGGTGTGATACTCGCTGAACCGATGCGCCACCGCAGCCGACACCGCGAAGTGGACGAAGGAAATCAGCGCCAGCGTCTTCGCCGCCGCATAGTAGATCGCGACGTCGTCCGGCGAACGGAACTGCTGCAGGATCAGGATGTCGACGTTGGTCAGGAGGACGTAGAAGCCCTCGACGAACAGGATCGGCAGCGAGACCGAGAGCCACACCCGGGTGTCGTGGGCCTTCGGTCCGGACTCGACGGTCTGCCGGAGCTTGCGGTTGAGCAGCAGCGTCTGCCCGATGGCGGTCACCATTAGCGCGATGCCGACCGCGAACACCGCCGTCTCCGCATTGGCCGGGAAGCTGAGCAGCCAGGCCGCGCAGACCAGCACCAGCATCACCAGATGCCGGAGCACGTAAGGCGGCAGCAGTGCGATGTGGATCCAGTTGTAGGAGCGGGCGATGCCGTCATGGATTTGCATGATCGCGTAGAACGGCAGCGTCACCAGCGCGACCGACAGCGGCACGACGAGATAGCCGGCGATGTACGGCTTCACCAACTGGATCAGCAGCACGCCGACCGCCGCGACCAGTGCCGCGCTGCCGACCGTGATCCAGCGGCTGCGCGACAGGTAGCCGCGCAGAAGGTCATGCGCCTTGCGCCGGGTGTATTCGGGGATGAAGCGCTGTGCGGCGGTTGCGAGACCCATGTCGGCGAGGTCGCCGATCATCAGCACCAGCGTCCAGACATAGACGTAGATGCCGAACTCGAAACTGCCCAACCAGCGCGCGAGCAGGATCTGCGACAGGTAGAGCAGGCCGGCGCTGAACACGCGGATCAGGAACGCGCCGCCGGCGAATTTCTGGGCGAGCGAACGGTCGCTGCGGTCGGCCAGCCAACTGCGGACCTGCGCAGGAAGGCCGGCAAGCGTCATGCGCGCCGGACGATCCGGATTTTGCGAACTCGGTCAACGCCACCTGAACACTCCGGCAACACCGCGTCCGGACGCGGCACTTCGAAGGCTCAGGCCTAGCAAGGAACCGTTAATATCCGGTTTGGCGGAACCCTCCGGTTCAGGCCGGAATTGCAAGCTCCGCCAGCGTTTTCTCGACGATCCTGCGTTCGTCGGGGCCCAATGCGGGCTGCGGAGGGACGGGATCGCCGACATCGTAACCTTGCGTTTGCAATCCCGCCTTGATGCAGGCGGCGAGATTGAAACGGGCGAAGGCCTCGTTGATGCCCCAGAGCTTTCTCTGAAGCGCCATCGCCTCGTCCCAGCGCCCGGCGCGGCAGAGGTCGTAGAGGCGGACGCTTTGCCGCGGCACCACGCAGGCGGGTCCGGCCATCCAGCCGACGCCGCCGATCAACATGACGGCCGCGGGAATATGCGCGGAGGCGGAGAACACCTTCATGTCCGGGCAGCGGTTCATAATCGAGAGGAGCCGGCCGGTGTTGGTGGAGGCGTCCTTGATGTAACGAATGCGCGGGTGTGCCGCGAGCCGCGCGATCACGTCGAGCGTGAGGTCGCTGCGCTGGAACTGCGGATTGGTGTAGAGCACCACGGGGATGTCGACCGCGTCGGCGATGGCGCGGAAATAGGCTTCGACCTGCGCGTCCTTCAGCGGGAAATAGGATTCGAGAATGGCGAGGATGCCGTCGGCGCCGAGCCGCTGATAGCTCTTCGCCTGCGCGACCGCGTCATCGGTCGCTGTCGCCGCAACGCCCGCGATCACCGGCACGCGCTTGTTCGCCGCCTCGATGGTGGCCTGCACCACGGCGGTGCGTTGCCCGGCATTGAGATAGGCAAACTCGCCGGTCGAGCCGAGCGGAGTGAGGCCGTGCACGCCGGCCTTGATCAGATCGTCGGACAGCCTGCCCAGCACATCGGTCCTGATGCGGCCGGAGGTGTCGGTCGGAGAGACGAGATAGGGAAAGACGCCGTGGAAGTCGGTCATGATGCGAAGGTGTGTAGCATCAATCCTCGCTCGCCTTGAAGCGGCTCATGCCTTTCAGCGCGAATGGTGCGACGAGCGCGAGCAGCGCGATGCCGAGCAGCGTCGCCGACATCGGGCTCTCCAGCAACACCATGGGATCGCCGAGGTTGATCTGCAGCGCACGTCGAAGCTGGCTTTCCGCGACGGGCCCGAGGATCAGCCCGACCACGACCGGCGCAACCGGATAGTCGAAGCGCCGCATCAGGAAGCCCAGAACGCCGAAGGCTACGAGCATCGACAGTTCAACCACCGAAGGCTTGGCGGCAATGGTGCCCATGGTCGCGAACACCAGGATGCCGGCGTAAAGCCACGGCGTCGGAATTGCGAGCAGGCGCACCCACAGGCCCACCAGCGGCAGGTTGAGGACCAGCAGCATCACGTTGGCGATGAACAGGCTGGCGATCAGGCCCCAGACCAGATCGGGCTTTTCGGCGAACAGCAGCGGCCCGGGATTGAGACCATATTGCTGGAAGCCCGCGAGCAGCATCGCCGCGGTCGCCGAAGTCGGCAATCCGAGCGTCAGCAGCGGGACGAGCGTGCCGGCGGCGGAGGCATTGTTTGCGGCCTCGGGTCCGGCGACGCCTTCGATCGCGCCCTTGCCGAATTCTTCCGGGTGCTTGCTCAGGCGGCGCTCGGTCGAATACGACAGGAAGGTCGGGATCTCGGCGCCGCCCGCCGGTAATGCCCCGATCGGGAAGCCGAACATCGTGCCGCGCAGCCATGGCTTCCACGAGCGAGCCCAGTCGGCCCCTGTCATCCACAGCGAGCCACGCACCGGCTCGATCTTCTCCTCGCCGTGATGGCGGCGCGAGGCGACATAGAGCGCTTCGCCGACCGCGAACAGCCCGACCGCAAGCGTCGTCACCTCGATGCCGTCCAGCAGCTCCGGAATACCGAACGACAAGCGCGGCTGGCCGGTCAGCTTGTCGATGCCGACCAATCCCAGCGTCAGCCCGATCATCAGGCTGGTCAGCCCGCGCACCGGCGAGGATCCGAAGGTCGCCGACACCGTGACGAAGGCGACGCACATCAGCGCGAAGTAGTCCTCCGGCCCGAAATTCACCGCGACGTTCACCAGCCACGGCGCCAGAAACACGATGCCCAGCGTCGCAAGCGTACCCGCGACGAACGAGCCGATCGCGGCGGTCGCGAGGGCCGGGCCGCCGCGGCCGGCCTTCGCCATCTTGTTGCCCTCCAGCGCCGTGACCATCGAGGCGCTTTCGCCGGGCGTGTTGATCAGGATCGAGGTGGTCGAACCGCCATACATGCCGCCGTAGTAGATGCCGGCGAACATGATCAGCGAGCCCGCCGGATCGAGCTTGAAGGTGATCGGCAGCAGCAGCGCCACGGTGAGGGCAGGGCCGATGCCCGGCAGCACGCCGACCGCGGTTCCGAGCAGCACGCCGGTCAGCGCATAGAGCAGGTTGATCGGCTGGGTGGCGATGGCGAGGCCGTGGATGAGGGACGAAAGCGCTTCCATGGCCGGACCTCAAAGCAGCCGTTCGAGGGGGCCGGCGGGCAGCGACAAGGTGAGAAGCTTGTCGAACAGCAGGTACACGGCGAAGGCCAGCACCGCGCCGATGACGAGGTCGGTGATCACCGCCTTGCGCCCGAACGCCGCCGCGGTCGCCGCGAACAGCACCGCGGTCGCCGGAATGAAGCCGCCGCCGAACGCGATGATCGCCATCAGCCCGGCGAAGCCGCCGAGGATGAGGACGATGGCCTTCGGGTCATAGCTCTCGCGCCCGGGAAAATCGCCGCGCCAGGCGAGCGCGAGATTGGCGATGGCGATGACCGCCATTCCCCCTGCCACCACGTAGGCCATCATCTTCGGGCCGAGGCCGTAGGTCGGGGCGATCTGCAGGAGCGAGGCGTCCCAGGCGGTGACCGCCGCGACGACCAAAAGAAAGACCGCGATGGCGATGGCCGCGCGGTCGGGTTGTTTTGTTTGTGCGTCCACACCGGCCCCCGTGTCCCGGGCGCAGTGCAGCGCGAAGCGATGCGCTGCAGACCGGGACCGTTACGAAATAATCCCTTTGGAACGGCCCCGGATCGGCGGTGCACCGCTTCGCGCTGCACCGCGTCCGGGGCAGGAAGCCGTGGTTACTTCACCAACCCAACCGTCTTCATCACGCCTTCGACGCGTTTCTGCTCGTCAGCGATGAACTTCGTGAACGCGTCGCCCGCCAGATAGGCGTCGTCCCAGCCCTTCTGCTTGAGCACTTCCTTCCAGGCGTTGGACTTCACCAGCTTGTCGACGAGGTCGGCGAGCGCCTTCTTCTGCGTGTCGTTGATGCCCGGCGCGCCGAACAGCGAGCGCCAGTTGGCCAGCACGAGGTCAATGCCCTGTTCCTTGAAGGTCGGGTAGTCGGTGCCGGGCAGGCGGTTCGCCGAGGTGACGCCGATGGCGCGAAGCTTGCCGGCCTTGATCTGGCCGTCGTATTCGGCGACGCCGGAAATGCCGGCCGTGACCTTGCCGCCGAGAATGGCCGCGAGCGACTCGCCGCCGCCGGAGAACGGCACGTAGTTGACCTTGGAGGCGTCGCCGCCGGCCGCGCCGACGAACAGCGCCGCCATGATGTGATCGACGCCGCCGGCCGAGCCGCCCGCGAACGTCACCTTGGCGACGTCCTTCTTCACCGCTTCGGCGAGGTCCTTGGCGTTCTTGATCGGCGAGTTCGCCGGAACCACCAGCACCTGGGTCTCCTCGGTGATGCGGGCGATCGGCGTGATCTGCGACAGCGACACCGGCGACTTGTTCATCAGAATCGCACCGACCATGACGAAGCCGTTGACCATCAGCTGATTGCCGTCACCTTTGGCGCTGTTGACGAACTGCGCGAGGCCGACGGTGCCGCCGGCGCCGGCGATGTTCTGCACCTGCGCGCTTTTGACGAGCTTCTCGGCGGTGAGGGCCTGCTGGATCGAACGGGCGGTCTGGTCCCAGCCGCCGCCCGGCGCGGCCGGCGCGATGATCTTCACTTCCATCTGGGCAAAGGCCTGGTTCGTGAAGATCTGGCTCGTGAAGATCTGGGCCGCGAACACGGTCGCGCCCGCGATCAGCGCGCCCCGGCAAAAACGACGGACCGACAATGACATGGATGGCCTCCTTGGTAGCTCCCAAGGCTATTAAGGGCCGCTTTTGGAGCAACGTCCAGTGCCGTCCGGTGTGACCTTGGACTGTCCCGCGGGACTATCCGGCGAAGCCGCCGCCATCGAGGAACGACTGTTCTTCCGGGGTCGTGGCGCGGCCGAGCGCGGCATTGCGGTGCGGAAAGCGTCCGAAGCGGCGGATGATATCGGCGTGCAACTCCGCCCATTTCAGCGCCTCGGCGTCGCCGGTCGAGCGAAACAGCGCGCAGCAGCGCTCCTGGTCGGGCATGTGCTCGGAGTGCTCGAACGGCAGGTAGAAGAACGCGCGCTCCTGAACCGGCGTCTTGAGATCGAAGCCGCGCTCGATGGCGCGTGTGGCGACGGCGCGGGCGAGTGGATCGGCCGCGAAGGCGCGGGAGCTGCTGCGGAACATGTTGCGGGGGAACTGATCCAGCACGATAACCAGCGCGAGCGCGCCGTCCTGCGTCTTCTCCCAGGCGGCAAGTTCGACGCGCGCCGCGGCCTCATAGGTCGGAAGAAAACGCCTGCGAATCTCGTCGTCGAATGCGGTGTCCTTCTTGAACCACTTGTCGGGACCGGAACCGCGCCAGAAAGCCAGCACCGCGTCGGCGGACGCGGTCACAGCCGGACGTCCCCGTTCTCGATCTGCTGATAGAGACTTTTGTCGAGCCGCACGAAGCTCTTCGATTTCGGGTCGTTGAAATAGATCGGATCGCTGGTCAGGCCCGGGTTGAAGCCCTGGCGCACCAGGTCGCCCTTCTTCTGCTTGAAGGTCGAGGTCATCTCGAGCTGCTCCTGGATGCGCAGGAACATCGGCCGGGCGTATTCCGGCAGGTTCGCGCACAGATGCGCGTGCAGGCCTTTCAGATCGCACCCGTCCTTGCAGGTGATGGCGGCCATGCCGGCGCGGCCGTCGCGGCCGACCACGGTGACGCCGTAGACATTGGCGTCCTCGATGCCCGGGAAGGTGTTGATCGCTTCCGAGACCTCCGAGGTCGAGACGTTCTCGCCCTTCCAGCGGAAGGTGTCGCCGACGCGATCGACAAAATAGAAATAGCCGCGCTCGTCCTTGCGCATCAGGTCGCCGGTGCGGAACCAGGAGTCGCCCTTGGCGAACACGTCGCGAAGCACCTTGTTCTCGTTCTGCGCCGACGCCGCATAGCCTTCGAAACGGTTGCCGGGCTTGGAGGGATCGTTGACGATCCGGCCGATCACCTCGCCCAACTCGTTCGGATCGCAGCGCTCGCAGAAGCCCTCGGCGTTGCGGATCGGTTGCTGCTTCTCGATGTCGAAGCGCACCACCGCGATCGGGAAGCGATGCGCCACGAACCATGGCACGCGGCCGACCGCGCCGGGCTTGCCCTCGAAATTGAAGATGTTCACGTTGCCTTCGGTCGCGCCGTAGAATTCGAGGATCTTCGGGATGCGGAAGCGTTTCTGAAATGCGTCCCAGAGATCGGGGCGAAGCCCGTTGCCGCAGGCGGCGCGGAGCCGGTGCTTGCTCTCGTTCGGGTGAGGCGGCGAGTTGACGAGATAGCGGCAGAGCTCGCCGATGTACTGGAACAGCGTGCAGTCGTAGCGCACCACGTCGTCCCAGAATTCCCGCGCCGAGAACTTCTCGCGGATCACCACCGAGCCGCCGTTGAGCAGCACCGAGCCGATCGCCACCACGCCGCCGGTGGTGTGATACATCGGCAGGCAGTCGTACATGCGGTCGTCGGGCCTGGTGTCCATCACCCCGGCAAACGCACAGCTCGCGAGCATCACGCGGTAGTGGTTGATGTTGGCGGCCTTCGGCAGTCCCGTGGTGCCGGAGGTGTAAATGTAGAGAGCGCGGTCCTCGATGGTCAGGCTGGCGCGCTCCGAGGCGTCGAGCGCGTGACCGGGCAGTGTGTCGATCAGCGTATCGAGGCGCTGCATGTCGGCGCTCTCGCCGTGGGACCAGATCTTGGGGTTGGATTTGATCAGCGCACGCCCGGTGGCGAACACGTCGGCAAGCTCGGCCGCGACCACGACATGCTTCGGCTCGACGATGTCGACGCAGTGGGCGAGCGCCATCCCCACCAGATTGAAGTTGATCAGCGCCGCGACGCCGCCGGCACTGGTGATGCCGAGCCATGCCGCCATGTATTCCGGCCGGTTCGGCATCAGCAGGCAGACGCTGTCGCCCTTTTGCAGGTTCTGCTGCCGGCACCAGCGCGCATAGCGGTTGGCGCGCGCGGCAAGCTCGCGGTAGCTGAAGCGCTCGCGGTCGGAGATCAGCGCTGGCGCATCGCCGTACTTCTCCGCCAGTTCGGCGATGACAAACGGAAACACCCGCGTGGGATTTTTGGCGATCGGCGTCGTCATCTTGAGCGCGCGCAGCGCGCCCTTCAGGTAGATGACGTCGTTTTTCAGGTTATCGAGGAAGCTCATGCGTCCCGGAGCGCCTTCGGGGGGCGGTTCGTCGGATCGAATCACGACCGTCCGCGCATCCTATCATCGAAGGATAAACGAAAGCCTGCGGGGCGCCTTGCGGCGCCCGCGTGCACTGCAAAACACCAGGGTTCAGTGGCCGGTGGCGGCGCGTTTCTGCGTGGTCGAGTTGGGCGCGGCCGGTTTGGGCGCGGCCGAGGCGGTCGCCGTCGCAAGCTTGGGGCGCCGCCGCGGCAGCGGCACGTCGGCGAACTTGCCGGCTTTCGCGTCAGGCGTGGCGGTCAGCGGCGCCACTTCGGCGGCCCTCGCGGCCGACGGCGCGAAGCTCATCAGCGACGGGTTGTGCACGTCGGACGCGCCCGGCATGGAGCGGGTCGTGCGTCCCGGCTGGCTCGGCGGCGGCGCAAAGACGCCGGGCGGCGGAATGGCGGCGGTCTGCAAAGCCGGCGTCGGCGCGTGAATCGGGGCCTGCGCTTGGCTCTGCGCGGGCAGCACCGTGGGCTTGGCCGCAGCGGGCTTGGCAGCAGCGGGCTTGGCAGCAGCGGGAGCCGTCGCGACGGCCGCGGTCGCGGCTGCGGACCCTGGGGCCGGATCGAGCGGGGCGGTGTGCGGATCGCGGTTCATCGCCGCGTTGGTGCCGGCCTTGCCCTTGGCAAGCTTGCCGACCTTCGTGCGGGCGTCGGCGAACTGTGTTTCGGCGCTCTTCTTGGCCGGGCCGAGATAGACGGCAACGGCCTTGACCGCGCCGGGGCGCTCCTTGACCAGCGAAGAAGGCTTCACGCCTGCCGGCAAGCTCGAAAGCGAGAAGGCCTCGCTCGTCTCGTCGTCCGCGGTTTCTGCGGCCGGACGCTTGCGGTGCGGACCGCACATTTCGTCGCGCAGATCCGGCGGGGCAACATTGACCGGCTGCAATTGCTCCACCGAGCCGAGCGACGGCGTGAGCCAAGACAGCGCGCCGCGGCTGAAGCCGCGCTCGAGCAGACCGGCGGCCTTGGCACCGCGATAAGGCCCCGACTTCGCGCCGAGCACGACGGCGATCAGCTTCTTGCCATTGCGCGTCGCCGATGCGACGAGGTTGAATCCCGAGGCGCAGATGAAGCCAGTCTTCATGCCGTCGGCGCCTTCGTAGCGGCCGAGCAGCGTGTTGTAGTTGCGCATGACCTTTTTGCCCATCTGGATCGCATGGAGATTCCAGTAGAGCTCGTATTCCGGGAAATCGTGAATGAGCGCGCGCGCGAGAATCGCCAGATCGCGTGCGGATGAAATCTGCTCGTCGGCCGGCAGGCCGTTCGGGTTGACCCAGTTCGACTGGGTCATGCCGAGCCTGCGGCTCACCTGCATCATCTCGGCGGAAAAGCCCTCGACCGAGCCGGAGACGCCTTCGGCGAGCACCACGGCCATGTCGTTCGCCGACTTCACCATCAGCATCTTCAGCGCGTTGTCGACGGTGACCGTGCTGCCGGGCTTGAAGCCCATCTTCGAGGGCGCCTGCAAGGCCGCCCGCGAGGAGACGGTGAACAGGCTGTCGAGCGTGATGCGCTTGTTCCGAACCGCCTGGAGCGTGACGTAAGTCGTCATGACCTTTGTGACCGAGGCCGGATACCACGGCACGGAAGCGTTCTCGGCGAACAGCACCTTGCCGGTGTCGGCTTCGATCAGCAGCGCAGCTTCGTTTGAAGCCGCGGAGGCGCAATTGGCGCTCATCAGGATTGCGGTGCCCAAGGCCGCAACAAACATCGAGGGTCGAACAGGCGAGACGAAATTCACTGGCGGGGTCCGTTTCTGTTTGCGGGCCTCGGGACGAGTGTTGGTTCACCCGATGTTCGTACGATTTAAATCATAGGGCGGGCGGAAGGAAAAGCGTACCGTTGAGACGCCCGAACCCGGATTCGGGTTCATGGTTTATCGGGACGCGGAACTTTTTTCGCTTGGCCAGCCCATGACATGGTAAATCCCAGAGGAAAGCGACCAAAGTTCGGCAAGGAGGCCGCAATGACCGGCTGCATCGTTGGTTGGGCGCATACGCCGTTCGGCAGGCTCGACGGCGAGAGCGTCGAAAGCCTTGTGGTCAAAGCCGCGACCGCGGCGCTGGCCGACGCCGGAATTGAAGCAAAAGACGTGGACGAGATCGTGCTCGGCCACTTCAACGCGGGCTTTTCGCCGCAGGACTTCACCGCCTCGCTGGTGCTTCAGGCGTCGCCGGACCTGCGTTTCAAGCGAGCCCTGCGCGTCGAGAATGCCTGCGCCACCGGTTCAGCCGCCGTTCATGTTGGATTGAAGTCAATTGCCGCCAAATCGGCGCGCGTCGTCCTCGTGGTCGGCGTGGAACAGATGACCGCGACGCCCGGTCCGGAGATCGGCAAAAACCTGTTGAAAGCCTCCTACGTGCGTGAGGAAGCCGACATCGAGGGCGGCTTCGCCGGCATTTTCGGAAAAATCGCCGGCCTCTACTTCCAGCGCTGGGGCGATCAGTCCGACGCGCTGGCGATGATCGCGGCGAAGAACCACAGGAACGGCGTCGGCAATCCCTACGCGCAACTGCGCAAGGATCTCGGCTACGAGTTCTGCCGCAACGTCAGCGACAAGAACCCGTTCGTCGCGGGCCCTCTCAAGCGCACCGACTGCTCGCTGGTCTCCGACGGCGCGGCGGCCGTGGTGTTGGCCGATGTCGAAACCGCGCTCCAGTTGAAAAAAGCGATCGCGTTCCGCGCGACCGCGCACGTGCAGGACTTTCTGCCGATGAGCAGGCGCGACATCCTCAAGTTCGAAGGCTGTTCGGTGGCGTGGCAGCGCGCGCTGTCGGACGCAGGCCTTGCGCTCGGCGATCTCTCGCTGGTGGAGACGCACGACTGCTTCACCGTCGCCGAGCTGATCGAATACGAGGCGATGGGTCTCGTGCCGGAAGGGCACGGCGCGCGCGCCGTCAAGGAGGGCTGGACGCAGAAGGACGGCAAGCTGCCGGTCAATCCGTCCGGCGGCCTGAAGGCGAAGGGGCATCCGATCGGCGCGACCGGCGTGTCGATGCACGCGCTTTGTGCGATGCAGCTTGCCGGTACCGCGGGCGACATCCAGGTGCGTGACGCCAAGCTCGCCGGCATCTTCAACATGGGCGGCGCCGCGGTCGCGAACTATGTGAGCGTGCTGGAGCGGATCAAGTAACGCGCTACTGCGCCGCGTCCTCGATGATGCGGCCCTGCGGCGGCTCACCGCCGCGCGGCGTCTTGCCTGATTCCTTGCCCGATTCCTTGCCCATGCCGTTGCCGGTGTCGTCGGCGACCAGGAACTGCGCCTTGGCGAGCTCCGTGAACGCGCCGCCGCGGCGGACCAGGTCGTCGAACGTGCCGGTCTCGACGATGCGGCCGTGATCGAACACCAGGATGCGCGTGGCGTTGCGGATGGTGGACAGCCGGTGGGCGATCACGAAGGTGGTGCGGTCGCGCATCAATTCGTCGAGCGCGGACCAGACCTTGATTTCGGTGGTGGCGTCGAGCGCGCTGGTCGCCTCGTCGAGGATGAGGATCGGCGGGTTCTTCAAGAGCACGCGCGCGATCGACAGCCGCTGGCGCTCGCCGCCGGACAGCATGCGCCCGCGCTCGCCGACCGGGGCCTCGAAACCCTCCGGATGGTTCTGGATGAAATCAAGCGCCTGCGCGCGCTCGGCCGCGGAGCGGATTTCCTCGTCGGTGGCATCGGGCTTGCCGACGCGCAGGTTCTCGGCGATCGAGCGGTTGAACAGCAGGACCTCCTGGAACACCACGCCGATGTTGCGGCGGAGCGGTCCGAGCTTGAGGCCGCGGATGTCCATGCCGTCGATCTTGATGGTGCCGGACTGCGGGTCGAACACGCGGTGCAGGAGCGCCAGCGCCGTCGACTTGCCGGCGCCGGTGGAGCCGACCAGGGCGATGATCTCGCCGGGCAGCGCCGTGAAGCCGAGGTCGGCCACCGCCGGCCGCTTGCCGTCGTAGGAGAACGACACGTCGGAGAATTCGACGAGGCCGCGCACCCGGCCGGGATCGACCGCGTCGGGCCGGTCGCGCACGGCGGGCACGGTGTCGGCGACCTCGAAGAACTCCTTGAGGCGCGGCGCGTCCAGCACCAGGCGGTTGGCGAAGCTTACCGCGTAGTCCAGGCGGTTGATCACCAGCCCGGCGAAGCTGGTGAAGGTGACGATTTCTCCGACCGTCGTGAGCCCGCGGATGTTCAGCCAGATGCCGATCACGAAAATCGAGAGCACGGTGAGCGTGGTCGAAGCCCGCGTCAGGACCGCGCATATGGCCCACCAGGACAGCACGGGCATCTGGGCGGAGAGCAGCTTGGTGACGACGCCGCGGATGCCGCCCACCTCGGCGTCGATCCGGGCGAAGCTCTGCACCAGGGCGACATTGCCGAGCGCATCCGACGCGCGTTCGGCGAGGTCGCTGTAGTGACGCTCCACCTCGCTCTGGCCCTTTTCGGCGCGGCGCACCACCAGCGCGGTCAGGCCTGAGAACACCACGCAAAGGATGATGAGGAGCAGTCCCAGCCGCCAGTTCAGGAACATCGACAACGGCAGCAGCACCAGGAGCGACACGAAGGCCGCGAAATGCTCGCGGAAGAAGCCGAGCCACAGCCACCACATCGAGTCGGTGCCGGTCAGCATGATCTTGAGCATGCGGCCGGAATGCACGGTGCCGTGGAAGCTCAGCGGCAGTTGCAGGATGTGCTCGAAGTAGTTGCTCATCACCACGTGCCGCTGGCGGTGCGCCAGCCGGTCGGCGTGGAGTGCGATCAGCGCGCCGCACACGATGGCGAACAGTCCGAACGCCACCCAGGCGCCGAGCAGCGTCGCGAGATCGGTCCAGGCGGGTGCCGAGCCGCGGGTCTGGGCGCCGGCCAGCGCATCGATGATGCGGCCGAACAGCACCGGCTCGGCGAACTGCGCGGCAGCCAGCGCCAGGTTGGCGACCGCCAGCGTCCAGCCAAGGCGCGCTTCGCCGCCCAGCATTTCCAGGACGCGCGTGTACAATCGGACGAAGTTCATGATCGGGATATCAGGTTGTTATTGCCATCAAGGCACAGGAATAGCTTGCCCCCGGCGCAGCGTGCGCCCCCCGGTTGTATTCCGGGTCGATTATGAACATTAGCACAATTTGGCGCGGTGGTTTCCAGCGGCAGGCGGGCGTTTCCGGTCGGCCAAGTCAAATTCACCATGAATGTGGGAACTGAGCATAATTCTCAAACTTACCTCGTACATCGTGTGGTGGAAATAGACTATAAGATGCCGTAGCATTGTTTGCCCTGCTGCATCGTGCGCGTGCGGCAGGCTTCGAAGGGAACTGCGGGTGGCGACGACGGCTCTGACGAGCCTTGGTGGGACGGCGATTTCAATCCAGCCTTTGCGGACAGATCGACCATGACCAACATCCCAACCGAGCTCCTGCGGACACTGGTCGCCGTGGTGGACTTGCGCAGCTTTACCAAGGCTGCCCAATCCCTCGGCGTGACACAACCGGCGGTCAGCGCGCAGGTCAAGAGATTGCAGGGCCTTTTGGGCGCCGACCTGCTCGACAAGAGCGCGCCGGGCGTGAGCCTTACGTCGGCCGGCGAACTGGTCGTCAACTACGCGCGGCGGCTTCTGTCGATCAACGACCAGATTCTCGATATCGCGGGTCCGCGGCTTGCCGCGAAGACCATCCGCATCGGCACCACGGGAGACGTCACCGCGGCCGGCGCGGCGCTCGGGCTTAAATGCGCCCGCGCCAACCGGCCCGACCTGCATTTCCAGCTCTATAGCGCCAAGATCGACAATCTGCTGCGCGATCTGCGCGAAGGCGAGACCGACCTGGCGATCTGGGCGTCGACCAGCGGTCCGACGCAGGACACGCGACACGTCTGGACCGAACCGCTGGTCTGGGTGCGTGCGCCGTCGACCGTGGTCGACCCTTCGGCTCCGGTGCCGCTGGTGTCGTATGGCGAAGATTGCCTGCTCGGCCGGGCCAGCATGAACGCGCTGAGCAAGGCCGGACGCAACTACGAGAAGATGTTCGTCGGCTCCAATCTCATCGCGCTGGCCGGGGCGGTGGCCGCCGGCCTCGGCGTGATGGCGGTGCCGCGCAGCCGCGCCGATCTGCCGGGCATCGCGGTGTGGGAGAACGCGCCGCTGCCGAAGCTGCCGGATATCTTTTTCGGCATCTATGTGCGCGGCGGCGCCGAAGTGGAAGAGCGCGAGCAACTGGCCGACGCGATCGCGGCGGCGCTCAGCCCGCAAGCCGCGACCGGCAGCTTCGCTCAGGGCCAGCAGCACTCGGCGGCCTGATTTTCCGACAAAGACTTACGCCTGTGCGAAGCCCGAGCGCTGCGCCCAGCGGGTCGAGCGCGCCTCGAGAATCGCCATTAGCCAGTACATCACGATGCCTTCGACCGCGAGTGCGACCAGGCCTGCGAAGATCAGCGGCACCTGGAACTGCGCCTGTGCCTGCAGCATCAGGTTGCCGATGCCGCGGTTCGAGGCGATGCTTTCGGAGATCACCGAGCCGACAAAGGCGAGTGTGATTGCGATCTTCAGCGAGCCGAAGAAGTAGGGCAGCGTGCGGGGGATACCGACCTTGCGCATGATGTCGAGCTTGCTGGCGCCCAAAGCCTTCAGCACGTCTTCGAGCTCCGGCTCGATGGTGGCGAGCCCGGTCGCGACGTTGACGACGATCGGGAAGAACGAGATCAGGAACGCGGTGAGCACTGCCGGCACGAAGCCGATGCCGAACCACAGCACCAGAATCGGCACTACCGCCACCTTGGGAATGGCGTTGAAGCCGATCATCAGCGGATAAAGACCGGCATAGATCGAGCGCGACCAGCCGACGAGGAGGCCGAGCAGCAGGCCGAAGCCGACGGCGAGGCCGAAGCCGATCATCGTGGTCGAGAGCGTGAACAGTGAATTGCGGTAGATCGGTCCCCAGAACTCGACGAAGGCCATCGCGATGGCCGTCGGCGGCGGCAGGAAGAAGGTCGGAATCCCGAAAACGTGGACCGCCGCCTCCCAGACGATGAACATCACCGCCGTGTAGATCCACGGCGCGGCGCGGACCATCAGGTCCTTCCGGTTCATTGCCGCGCCCTCACGATGTGCCCGCGCAACTCGTGGACGATGTCCTGAAAGCCCTGCGTGAACGTCACTTCGAGATCGCGCGGCCGCGGGATCTCGATTTTCTTTTCGACCAGGATGCGGCCGGGCCGCGCCGACATCACGAACACCCGGTCGGCGAGGAACACTGCTTCGCGCAGGTCGTGGGTGACGAGGCAGACGGTGATCCTGCGCACGGCGTGCAGGTCGCGGATCACGCACCACAGCTCCTCGCGCGTGAAGGCGTCGAGCGCGCCGAACGGCTCGTCGAGCATCAGCAGCTGCGGCTCGTGAATCAGCGCGCGGCAGAGCGAGGTGCGCTGCTGCATGCCCCCCGACAGCTCCCACGGATATTTTTCGCCCTGGCCACGAAGCCCGACCGAGGTCAGAAGATTCTCCGCACGCGCGGCATACTCGGGGCGCCTGCGCCGCATCTGGCTGCGGTGCGGCTCGACGATTTCCAGCGGCAGCAGCAGGTTTTCCAGCGTGGTGCGCCACGGCAGGAGCGTCGGCGCCTGGAACGCCATGCCGGCGATCTTCACCGGCTTGCTCACCTGAGCACCCGCGACCTTCACGGTTCCCTTGAACGGGAACTGCAAGCCGGTCGCGAGCTTCATCAGGGTCGACTTGCCGCATCCGGAGGGGCCGACCACCGCGGCGAATTCGCCCTCCGTAATCTCCAGGGACAGTCCTTCGACGGCCGGTGCATCGGTCGCGCCGCCGTATGCGTGGCTGACACCTTCGAGGGCGACGAACGCACTCACGAGATCGCCCCCTTCGCGCCCCCTTGGACCCTCCGCCTCAGTTCGCCTTGCGGTCGGCAGCCGACGGCAGGAACGACGAGTCGAAGGCGTCGGCGGCCTTGGGCTTGGTGTTCTTGAACTCGTAGGTCAGCCCGATCTGGTCGATCGCCTTGGTCATCCGGTCGGCATCGACGCCGCCGTAGCCGTTCGCCTTCACCTCGGGCGTGACCATGTTGTCCTTGAGCGCCATGTTGAGACGCTCGAGTTCGACCGGCTTCTTGGCAACGTCGTTGCGCTTGATCACGGAGTCGACGGCAGTGGACGGATTGGCGATCGTGTCCTTCAAGCCCTTGGTGAAGGCGCGCAGGAAGCCCTTCACGGCTTCCGGCTTCTCCGCCGCGAACTTCGGATTCACGATGATGGTGTTGCCGTAGAGATTGACGCCGTGGTCGGCCATCAGCATGACGACGATGTCGTCCACCGGCACGCCCATCGACTTCAGGTTGATGAAGGACGAGAACGAGAAGCCGGTGATCGCGTCGACCTGGCCGTTCTGCAGCATCGGCTCGCGCACCGGGAAGCCGACCGCTTCGACCTTCACTTTGGAGGGGTCGATGCCGTTGGCCTGGGTGAAGATCTTCCACTGCGCCCACGCACCGTCCGGCGGCGGCGCGCCGAGCGTCTTGCCTTCGAGATCCTTCGGCTTGGCGACGCCGCGGCTCTTGCGGCCGACAATGGAGAAGGCCGGCTTGTTGTAGACCATGTACACGGCCTTGATCGCGTTCGCCGGGTTGGCGTCGCGGAACTTGATCAGCGAGTTGATGTCGCCGAAGCCCATGTCGTAGGTGCCCGACGCCACCCGGGTGATCGGCTCGAGCGAGCCCGCGGCCGTGTCGATGGTCACGTCGAGGCCTTCGGCCTTGAAGTAGCCCTTGTCGATGGCGACCAGGAACGGCGCCGAGGGGCCTTCGAACTTGAAATCGAGCGAGAATTTGATCGCCTGCTGCGCGGCGGCAGGGCCGGCCAGCAGGGCGGTCCCGACGGCGGCAGCCAGGACCAGCCCGGCGTGCCTGCGATTGATGGACTTGAACGGATTCATGTCGCTACCCCTTACAGTGTCTTCGGTTGGCTCTCGGACCCTGCTTCGATGGGTGGCCAGGTCGCGATGCGCTCACGATGTCGATTGCAGCACAGCAAAGAACATGCCGAATGAAAGAGCAAGATCGGTCCATGTCGCATGCCGTTGTGGTAGCCGTTCTGCACATGAGATCGCCAGCGTGCCGTTGCGGCAGGCAATACGTGCGCCGGCGATGCCGATAGGTTGGGACATGACCGCGAAAAGGTCCGACCACAGGACGTCCGAGCACCCGGTTGGAGTGGCCCGGTGAGCGCCGCTGCCAAGACACCTTCGGGCACACCTGCGGGGATACCGGCGGGTGCAAGCCTGCCGGCCTTTGCCGCGCCTTATGCGCCACAAGACCGGTTGATCGCCCCGGACCTGCTGGCCGCGGGTTCGCGTGGCGAGGCCGCCGAAGCGCGGATCGACGCCCGGGCGCGCCGGCTGGTCGGCGCGATCCGGTCCGGCTCGGGCGGACTCGGCGGCATCGAGGACTTCCTGCACGCCTATTCGCTGTCGACCAAGGAGGGCCTGGCCCTCATGGTGCTGGCCGAGGCGCTGCTTCGCATTCCCGACGCCGCGACCGCGGACGCGCTCATCGAGGACAAGCTCGCCGCCGGCGACTGGTCGGAACCGGATACCTCCGGCAACTTCCTGGTCTCGGCCTCGGCCTGGACGCTCGGCATCACCGCGCGCGTGATCCAGCCCGGCGAAACGCCGGAAAATATCGTCCAGAGCGTGCTCAAGCGCCTCGGCCTGCCGACGGTCCGGCTCGCCACGCGGCAGGCGATGCGGCTGCTCGGCTCGCACTTTGTGCTCGGCCAGACCATCGAGGAGGCGCTGTCGCGCGCGGGCTCGCACCGCGAATTCCGCTATTCGTTCGACATGCTGGGCGAGGGCGCGCGCAGCGCCGAGGACGCCAGACGCTATTTCGCCGCCTATGCCGATGCCATCGCGGCGATCGGTGCGCGTGCCGGCAATGCGGCGCTGCCGGCGCGGCCGGGCATCTCGGTCAAGCTCTCGGCGCTGCACCCGCGCTATGACGCCACCTCGCGCGGGCGCGTCATGCGGGAGCTTGCGCCGCAGGTGCTGGAGCTCGCGCGTCTCGCCAAGAGCCACGATCTCAACTTCACCGTCGACGCCGAGGAGGCCGACCGGCTGGAACTCTCCCTCGACGTGATCGGCAAGGTGCTGGCCGATTCCTCGCTCGCCGGCTGGGACGGTTTCGGGCTTGCGGTGCAGGCCTATCAGAAGCGGGCCGGCGCGGTTATCGCCTGGCTCAACGACGCGGCGCATGCGCTCGACCGCCGCCTGATGGTGCGGTTGGTGAAGGGCGCCTACTGGGACACCGAGGTGAAACGCGCTCAGGAGCGCGGCCTTGCCGACTACCCGGTGTTTACGCGCAAAGCCATGACCGACCTGTCGTTCATGGCCTGCATGCGGCAGATGCTCGCGGCGCGGCCGCGGCTCTATCCGCAGTTCGCCACCCACAACGCGCTCACCGTCGCGAGCGTGATCGAGGAGGCGAAAGGTGTCGAGGGCTACGAGTTCCAACGGCTGCACGGCATGGGCGAAGTGCTCTACGACGCCTTGCTGGCGGAACAGCCCGGCGCGGCCTGCCGGGTCTACGCGCCGGTCGGCAGCCATCGCGAACTGCTGGCCTATCTGGTGCGGCGGCTCCTGGAGAACGGCGCGAACTCATCCTTCGTCGCGGTCGCGGCCGATCCGAGCGTGCCGGTCGAGACGATCCTGAAGCGACCGCAGGAATGGATCGTCGACGCCGCGCACGCGCGCCATCCGCACATCCCGCTGCCGCGCGATCTCTACCGTCCGTCGCGGATCAATTCCTCGGGTGTCGAGTTCGGCGATCGCGCGGCGCTTGCCGCCCTGCTCCATGAAGTGGCCCAGAGCGTGCCGAAAGACGCCAAGGCCAGACCGCTGATCGACGGCGTGGCGGGCTCCGGCACCACGCGCGATGTGCTCTCGCCGATCGATCGCGCACGGGTCGGAGAGGTGACCGAAGCCGACACGGCGGCGGCAAGAAAAGCGATGGCCGCGGCGCAGGCAGGCTTTGCCGCCTGGAACGCCACCCCGGTCGAGCAGCGCGCCGAGATTCTGGAGCGCACCGGCGAGCTGCTCGAAGTTTCGCGCGGACGGCTGATCGCGCTGATGCAGGCCGAAGGCGGCAAGACGCTCGACGATGCGCTGTCCGAGCTGCGCGAGGCGGTGGACTATTGCCGCTACTACGCGGCCGAGGCACGCCGCGTCTTCGCGCCATTGCCGATGCCGGGCCCGACCGGAGAGTCGAACGAATTGCGCCATCGCGGCCGCGGCGTGTTCGTCTGCATCAGCCCGTGGAATTTTCCGCTGGCGATTTTTCTGGGCCAGGTGACGGCGGCGCTTGCCGCAGGCAACACGGTCGTGGCCAAGCCCGCCGAGCAGACGCCGCTGATTGCCGCCGAAGCCGTGCGGCTGCTGCATCAGGCCGGGGTACCGGTCGGCGCACTGCATCTGGTTCCGGGCGAGGGCAGGGTCGGAGCGGCATTGACCGCCGATCCGCGCGTTGCGGGCGTGGCCTTCACCGGATCGACCGAAGTGGCCCGCCTGATCAACCGGGCGCTTGCGGCGAAAGACGGCCCGATCGTGCCGCTGATCGCCGAGACCGGAGGCATCAATGCGATGATCGTCGACGCCACCGCCTTGCCCGAGCAGGTCGCCGACGACGTGGTGATGTCGGCGTTCCGCTCGGCGGGGCAGCGCTGCTCGGCGCTGCGGCTGCTTTGCGTGCAGGAGGATGTCGCCGACCGCATCGTCGAGATCGTCTCGGGCGCGGCGAAGGAGCTTGCGCTCGGCGATCCGCGCGATCCCGCGACCCAGGTGGGCCCGGTGATCGATCAGGAGGCCAAGGCGCGGCTCGACCAGTGGCTGGTGGCGATGGCGGCGCAAAGGCGCGTCACGATGCGCTGGGACGACGGCCGCGCGCTTCCCTCGCGCGGACTGTTCGTGCCGCCGTCGATGATCGCACTCGATCGCGCCCGCGATCTTCAGGAAGAGGTGTTCGGCCCGATCCTGCATGTCGTGCGCTGGCGCGCCGACCGGCTCGGCGAGTTGCTGGACGACATCGCCGGCAACGGCACCGGGCTCACGCTCGGCGTTCATACGCGCATCGACGCGACGGCGGACAAGATCATTGCGCGGCTTGCGAACGGCAATGTCTACGTCAACCGCAGCATGATCGGCGCGGTGGTCGGCACGCAGCCGTTCGGCGGCACGGGTCTCTCCGGCACCGGGCCGAAGGCGGGCGGTCCGGATTATCTCGGGCGCTTCACCGCCGGGCAGACGGTGACGATCAACACCGCGGCCGCCGGCGGCAACGCGACGCTGCTCAGCGAAAACGAATAGCCGATTTGGTTGCAAGGGTGCGACAAAACGCGCACCCGATCGCGCGCGCGAAGATGAACATCCGTTCCACTACATTACGAAAACATCATTTGCCACGGCCTCAATTCGCCCGAACGGATTCCTATCTTGCCGGTTGATACGCAGCCTCAGTCGAGGGGCGTTCACGAACGAAAGGGCGAAGTCATGTTGAACACTCGTAGTCGCGCCATTGCTGCCGTAACGGCGGCTGCGATTGCGCTCACCTCTGTTGCGGTTGCGCCTGCGACGGCTGCTCCGGCATCCAAGCCTCAAGTCGAGACCTCCGGCGCGACCGACTTCAGCTCGCAGCGCCGCCGCTACTACGGCAACGATCGGGCGGCTGCCGCCGTGATGATGGGCATCATCGGCGCGGTCGGCGCCTATGCCGCGGCGCGGGAGTACCGGAAGGCCCAGGAGTACCGCTATCGCAGCTACGACGACGGTGGCTACTACGGCGGTCCGCGTCGATACGGCTACGGCGGCCCGTATCGCTACTACGGTTACTGAAGTCTTCGATAGGCCGCCGCCCGAAGCGGCCGCGTTGTGAACTTGAAAGGCGCCGGCTTGACCGCGGCGCCTTTTTTCTTGCGCGCAGGAGTTGGCATTAACCGACAGGAGACGCCCTCCGGTGTATGAAGGATACATGAGCGATTCGCTGGCGCGGTTGTTCGAACAGGTCGTGGCGGCCAAGGACGCTGATCCTGCGGTGTCGCGCACCGCCAAGCTCCTGCGGGCCGGCCGCTCCAAGATGGCCAAGAAGCTCGCCGAAGAGGCGATCGAGGTCGTCATCGACGCCATGAACGGCGATCGCGAGGCGGTGGTCCGCGAAAGCGCCGACCTGCTCTACAACCTCGTCGTGGTCTGGTCCGAAGCCGGTGTCCGGCCGCAGGAAGTCTGGGACGAGATGTCCCGGCGCGAGCGCCTGTTCGGCCTTGCCGAGAAGGTGCCGAAGAAGGTTCAGGGCAAGATCCAGGAGAATGCCGGCCGCCGCAAAGTGGTGATGCTGGCGAGCCGCCGGTCGCCCAAACGGCGCTGAACCGGGCTGGGTGCGTGGACAAATCCGGTCCTGGCCGCTAGGCAAGCGGCCCATGTTGAAACGACTGTACGACTGGACGCTGTCGCTTGCCGCCCGCAAGAGCGCCGAATGGTGGCTCGGCATCATTTCCTTCGTCGAGAGCTCGGTCTTTGTCGTACCGGCCGAAGCTCTGTTTTTACCGATGGGGCTGGCCCGGCCGGAGCGGGCTTACCGGTATGCACTGATCGCGACCGTGGGGTCCGTGCTCGGTGGCGTCGCCGGCTGGCTGCTCGGATATTACGCTTATGAGCTGATCGCCCGTCCGGTGCTCGAGTTCTATGGAAGTCTCGACAAATTTGAGATCCTGCGCTCGTCAGCGAGCCGCGACGCCATCCTGCTGATGTTGATCACCTCGGGCATAGCCCATCTGCCGCCCATGAAGGTGGTGACGATCCTTTCAGGTGCTGCCGCGATCAATGGCTGGCTGTTTCTCGCTTCAGCCATCGTGGCCCGCGGCGGCAAGTTCTTTCTCATCGCCTGGTTGCTGCGGCGCTACGGGGAGCCGATACGGCATTTCATCGAAAAGCGCCTTGGAATGATTGCGCTTGCCGGCGTACTGGTCCTCGTTCTCATCTACTTCGCGCTCAAGATGCTTTTGGGCTCGGGCACCTGACCGGGTCGGGGGTCGGGACCGGGGTCCCTTGCATTGGCTCGGGATGCCGGGCAAAGCGGACCCGCGTTTATCCAACTCGCCGCCAGCATGACGACTGCGCTATACTTGAACTGAGCTTCGCCGCCTGTCCTCAATTTCGCCATCGCCATCCGGCATCTGCGGGCGGCGCGGGGGGCTTCACGAGTGTGACGGCCGGTTGAATTGAGCATCATGCGCGGTTTTGTACTTCAGGGCCGGATCTGGACGCGCTGCGCCGCAGCGGCGCTCGCCTGCGCGTTGCTTGCGCCTGCCGCCCTGGCGCAGGGTGCCGCGCCGCCGCCCGCGCCCGAGCAGAAGCCGGGCGTGTTCCAGTCGATCGGCCGCTGGTTCGATCAGGGCGCGACGAGTTTTCGCGAACATCTTCAGGGCGCCAAGCGCAAGATGGACGACCTGGGCGACGAGGCCGCGGCAAACAGCAAGGCCTTCGGCGACGGGGCGGCCACGGCCGGCAAGAACGCCGCCGATGCCACCAAGGGCGCGGTCGACGGCCTGGCCAAGCTTCCAACGGCGCGCGTGATGAACGGCCGCGAGAAGTGCGCCATCGCGCCGAACGGCGCCCCCGACTGCGGCGCCGCAGCCGAGCAGCTTTGCAAAAAGCACGGCTTCGCGTCCGGCAAGAGCATGGACTTCACATCGGCGGAGGAATGCCCGGCCCGGGCCTATCTCAGCGGCGGATCTCCCGCACAGTGCCAGACCGTGACGTTCGTCAACCGCGCGATGTGCCAGTAAAGGCTGGATTCTTGCGTTTGCGCATGTGCTTTTCGGAAAACCGGTGCCCACTTTTCCGGGACATGCGCTAGCGCCGTGCGATTCCCGTCCCGCGCACCACCACGATCTGCGTTCGCTGGCCGGTGATCCCGAAATCGTCGTCGTTGATCAGCACGAGCGCGCCGTCTCCGAGGAGCGTCATGCCCTCGGTCTTGCCGAGGATCGCAGTGTGGTCCGCGGTGTCGAACCGGATGGTCTTCTTCACCGGCGTTATCTTCACGGTGCCGAGTTCGGTCTGCTCCAGGCTCGGACTGGTCGCCGCATCGTCCCAGCGGCTGCCCGCGATGTCGGTCGCGCCGGCGAGCTCGATCTCATAGAGCTTGGTCGTCTGCTCGGTGCGTTCGAGCACGATCAGCCGGTCCGGCCCGATTGCCATCATTTCGCTTAGGCGCGGATCGCTCTGCCTGTTTGACGGGTCGCGGCGGAACGTTTTCGGATCGTCGAGCGTGTAGACGTATTCGCCAACGACCTTCATGGTCGCCCGCTCGATCTTGAACAGCCGTGTGTTGCGCGCCTTTTGGTAGGCCGCGGTGTCCGGGTTCGCCAGCGGGTTCTGCATGATGAAATAGAGGAAGCGCTCGTCGGGCGAGATCGAGACGGCCTCGATGCCGCGATTGGCCTGGCGCCTGGCGATGATCGGCGGCAGCGAGCCGACCGCCTCGTAGGGGGCGCCCGTGAAATCGCCTTCGGTGCCCTGCGGCACGTGCCGCGCGATCAGCCGCCCGTCGGCGGAGAAGTGCACGAGCGACGGCCCGTTCTCGTCGCCGACCCAGAATGTGCCGTCGGACAGCTTCACCAGCCCTTCGACGTCGATGCCGCGCACGTCCTGCTTCAAGGTCGCGCCCTGGCCGTCGAGCGGCGTTTCGGTCGTTGCCGTGCGCAGCGGATTGGGCATGCCGTTGAGCGGCACGCCGTCGCGGTCCTTCAGCGTGACGACGTCGGTGACGCGGAACGTGCCGTCATCGAGCAGCAGCACGCGGTATATCGACGGCGTGTAGGATGGTGTCGGATAGACCCGGCCGTTCTTGACCTCTTTGCAGGTGCAGCTCGGTGCCCGCCTGTTCCTTCATATCGCTGCAGGCGATGTTCGGGCCGCGGTCGCCGAGCGTCCAGATCACGTTGGGCGGATCGTTCGGATGGCGGAACGCGCCGCTGCCGATGCCGACGCTGAGATTGACCGTCTTGCCGCCCGGGAAGCTGTAGGGACCGATTCGCAGCAGCGTGTCGTCGCTGGTGTAGATGCGGCTGGTTACGTCGGCGCCCGGTGCTGCTCCGGCCAAGCCAGTCATCACGAGTCCCGTCAATATCGAAAACAGCTGCCGCTTCATGATCGAGTCCCCGCCATCGCGCCCGGCCTCAATCAATGCGCCAGTTGTGACAAGGTTCGTGACAGGGAGGCGATGGCCTGGCCGCGGCTACGGCGGCGGGTCGAGGCCCTTCGCTTTGTAAACCGCCATCGCTTCCGGCGTTGTCAGGAAACGCAGCAGGGCGCGCCCGGCTTCGGGCTCCTTCGCCGCCGTGCTCAGGCCCGCCGTGAAAAGAACGAAGCTGTTGATTTCCGGCGGCAACAAACCCAGCCATTCGATATTGGGCGTGTCGATCAGGGGAGGCAGCCCCGACACCACGAAATCGACTTCGCCTGCGGCGACCAGTTGGGCCGAGCGGCCCGGTCCGCCGGACTTGATCTTGGGCTTGACCTGATCGGCAATGCCGAGACGTTCGATCAGGCCCGCGACGAAACGCCCGCTGCTGCCTTCGCCGGAGGTGGCGATGCTGCTGGCATTGAGCAGGGACTGCTTGAATTTCTCGACAGTGCTGAAATCGGGCTTCGGCGAGCCGGCGCGCACCGCGACGCCGACGCCGATCTGGCCGAGCACGCTGCGAGAGGCGGCTTCGACCTTGCCCTTCCTGATCAGGCCTTCGACGTCGATGGAGAGAACGATGACATCGAACGGTTCGGCCGCCTCGGCCCTGGCGACAAGTTCAAGCGGCAGGGCCGAGACGGTGACGAGCTTGTGCCCGGTGCTGCGTTCGAACTGCGGTCCGAGAATCTCATAAGCGCCGCGGGCGGCGCCGGTGAGGAACACCTTGATCTCGGCGGATTGTGCCGGGCTGTGCATCATGCTTGCCGCGATCAACGCCACCGACCCAAATACCGCCGCTCGCAAATTCGCGACGCGTCTTGCCGTCCGCATGTCTGTCTCCACCGCGACCGAAGGGCCAGGCCCGTCGGTTGCGGGGAGATTAGCACGGCAGAACCGGAGTAAAACCGCCCGGCGGACGCGGCGGGCTAGCCGGCGCGCTTCTTCTTGCCCTTCTTGCTGCTCTTGCTTCCGCCCTTGGGCTGCAACGCGGTGGCGCACGACGGGCTGAGCTGCCGCCGCTTGACCTTGAGGCACTTCACGATGCGGTCCGCATCGGGGACGAACTCGCTGCACAGCCGCATCACGTCGGGCGTGCAGCGCTCGGCGGCATCGGGCGCCTGCGCTGCGGCAGGGGTCGATCCGGCGACGGACAAAATCGCCAGAGCTCCGGCGACGGCCCCAAGGATCGCGCCGGACAAATTCCATTTCATATTTTGCATGATTGAGCTTCGCCCTTAGTACTGTGCGGAGATGGGAAGGTCCTCGGCCGGGAACAGGCTGATGACCGTGTGGCCCTTGTCGGTGACGACGACCTCTTCTTCGATGCGCGCGGCCGAATAGCCGTCGGTCGACGGGCAGTAGGTTTCGAGCGCGAAGACCATGCCTTCCTTGATGATGGTCGGGTGATCCAGCGACACGACGCGGCTGATGATCGGCCGCTCATGCAAATTCAAACCAAGACCGTGGCCGAATTGCAACCCGAATGCCGACAATTCGTTCGGGAACCCGAACTTGTCGGCGGTCGGCCACACCTTCGCGATCGTGTCGGTCGACACACCGGGCTTGATCAGCGCGATCGCGTTGTCGAGCCATTCGCGGCACTGCTTGTAGGCGTCGCGCTGCGCCGGCGTCGCACGGCCGACGTTGAACGTGCGGTAGTAGCAGGTGCGGTAGCCCATGAACGACTGCAGGATGTCGAAGAACGCCTGGTCGCCCGGGCGGATCATGCGGTCGGTGAAGTTGTGCGGATGCGGGTTGCAGCGCTCGCCGGAGATGGCGTTGATCGCCTCCACATCGTCGGAGCCGTGGGTGTAGAGGAACTTGTTCACCTCGGCGACGATGTCGTTCTCGCGCACGCCGGGCTTCAGCTTTTCGTGGATCAGGTGATAGGCGCCGTCCACCATCGCCGCGGCGCGGTTGAGCAGCGCTATCTCGTCGGACGACTTGATCTCGCGCGCCTCGAGCATCACCTGCTGGCCGTCCGCGACCTTCAGGCCTGTCTTTTCCAGTTCGAACATCATCGGCGGCTCGATGATGTCGACGCCGAGCGGCATTTTCGAAAGCCCCATGTCGCGCAGGATCGAGGCCATTTCCTCGGCATGATGCTTCATCAGGCCGAAGCTAGGGTCCACGGTGCCGCGCAGGCCGACCAGACCGGCTTTGCAGTTTTCCGGCTTGAGCCAAGGCGAATAGAGTTGGTGATGTACGGCGGCCGAGCCGAAGTCCCAGATGATCGGATCGCCGCCGCGCGGCAACAGCGCCCAGCGCGAGAGCTTGTCGCGCTCCCATTCGCCGATCTTGGTCGAGGTGAGATAGCGGATGTTGTTGACGTCGAACACCAGCAGTGCGCCGAGATTGGAGGCCTCGAGCGCGGCCTGCGCGCGGGCGAGGCGATAGCGTTGGAGCCTGCGGTAGTCGACGCGCTCCTCGAAGTCGACGCCCATGGTGCCGAGCACCGGCAGGTGGCGGCCCCAGTTGTAGCGCGGGTTGATGTCCTCGGCGCTGATCTTGCGCGGCTCGCGCTTGGTGATGTCGTCCATGGGGTCTCCTCTTGATTTCTTGATGGCCGGCGGTCCGGCGCCATAAAGCAATTATAGCGCGGGGTGCCAAGACGGGGCAGCGGCAATCGACGCCGCACCCACCCTCAATTCGTCAGGGTTGCCCCGCATTGTCGCGCCGCAGGCCGGCCACCAGCTTCTCGACATCGGCGCGGATTTTCGGGCCATGGGCGCGCATTTCGGCAAATTCGGCCTCCGAAATCAGGTCGTGCAGGCCGCGCCTGAAGCTCGGCCATTCCTGGACCTGCGCCCACCAGGCATTGATGCGCGGTCGGCCTGCAGTCCATGCTTCGAGCAGCCCCAGATAGGCGAGGCGGGCGACGAACGGCATCATGTTGATGTCGGCGAGCGTGGGACGCTGCCCGAGAAGCCACGGGCCGCGTTCGGCGAGCGTCGTTTCCATCAGCTTGAAGGCGCGCTCATAGGCCGCGATCGCGTGCAGCACGAACGGCGAATGCACGCCATGCTCGTAGGTCGACTTGAAGCGATCGGTGCGGCGCGGATCGCCGACGTTGCGGAATCGCTTCTCGCGCAGTTCCGGCGGCATGCTTTTCATCCGCTCGCGGAACATGGCGGAAAAGCTCAATTCGGTCGCCCCGTCGAACAGGCCCTCGTCGACGAACTTGCTCCACAGCCGCATCCGCGCCCGCTCGGCCGGCCTGTCAGGCATCAGCGGCGGATCGGGAAACGTCTCGTCGATGTATTCGCAGATCAGCGTGGACTCGATCACCGGCGTGCCGTCGTGCACCAGCGTCGGCACCACGCCCTTGGGATTGAGCTTGAGATATTCCGGGTCGTACTGCTCGGTCTTGAACAGGTCCACCCGCCGCGCCTCCCAGGTCAGCCCCTTTTCGACCAGCGTGATGCGGACCTTCTGGCAGCAGACCGAATTGCCGAAGTCGTACAGGACGAGCATGCGGGGAACCCGAAATTCACGTTTCGGTCCGGCACACTAAGGAAAAAGCGGCATCCCGTCACCGTTGAACCCGGAAAGCCCCGGCCACGACCAATGTTGGGCTGCAAACGGTATGCGGCCGCCGTGCTTTGGGGATTGCCATGCGAACTGTCCTGCCGTTTCTCACTGCCGTTTTGCTCGCGGGCCTGCCTGCTTCCGCCGTCAACGCCCAGTCCAGTGCCGATTCCGAGATCTGCGCAGCCGACGACAAGGCCGCCTATTCACCCGAGCAGCGCATCGCCGCCTGCACCATGCTGGTCGAGACGTTCAAGGACCAGCCGAAAGAGCTGGCGGACGTGCTGGTCCGCCGCGGCGCCGTCTACTACTTCGTCAACCGGATGACGCTCGCCTTCGCCGATCTCGACCGCGCCATCGCGCTCGAACCGGCGAACGCCCGCGCTTTCCGCGAGCGTTCGAACGCGCACCGCACCGCGGGCCGGCTCGACCGTGCGCTGACTGACGCCAACGAAGCCGTCAGGCTCGCGCCGGACGATGCGCAGATGTTCGACAACCGCGGCAACGTCTTCAACAACAACCGGCAATACGACCGCGCGATTGAGGACTACAACGAGGCCATCCGTCTTGACCCGAACTATGCGCAGGCGTGGCGCGACCGCGGGGTTGCCTATTACTTCAAGCAGGACTTCGCGAACGCGATCAAGAATTACGACGAGGCGATCCGCCTCGAGCCGACCAGCGCGCGGGCCTTCACCAACCGCGCCGCGGCCTACAAGAAGATGGGCCGCAACGACCGCGCGCTGCTCGACAACAGCGAGGCGATCCGGCTCGACCCGCGGATGCCGGAATATTTCGACAACCGCGGCCTCTCTTATGCAGCGAACGGTGACTACGACCGCGCGATTGCCGACTACAACGAGGCGATCCGCATCACGCCGCAGGCAAACTTCCTGACCAATCGCGGCGACGCCTACAACCACAAGGGCGATTTCGACCGCGCGATCGCCGACTACGACCGCGCGCTGCAACTTAATCCGGGCTTTGTTCTCGCCTACAACAACCGCGGCGCTGCGTACCGCCGCAAGGGTGACCTCGACCGCGCAATCGAGAATTACGAGCAGGCGCTGCGCATCAATCCGCAGTTTGACTCGGCCGCCGAGAATCTCGCCGCTGTCCGCCAGGAGCGGGATCGTCGCGGCATTCTGTCCGACTACAAGACGCCGACGTTCAACTGCCGCACGGCGAAGCGCGCGGTCGAGAAGGCAATCTGCTCGGATCCGGACCTGTCGCGGCTCGACCGCCAGATCGACGACGCCTACAAGGCCGCGCAATCCCGGCGTGACCGCAAGACTCTCGCCAGCCTCCAGGCCGGGCAGCGCGAGTTCCTCAGCACCCGCAACAAATCGTTCGGCCGGCCCGAATACAACCTCAAGCGCGAGATGGAAAAGCGCCTCTATGCGCTGCGCGCGCCGACCGCCTCAAACTGAAGGTCAGGTGGCGGCGACGACGGGCCGTGGCGCGGTCCGAAGCGCAGCCGCAGTTGGTTCACTGAACCTGGGCCGAGGCGCTAACGGCCGCGCTGCCTTGGTAGGAACGTCCACCGGAGGACAATTCGGACTTTGTGACAGATTCATGTTGCGTTGCGATATAAAAGATGCTGCACTGCGACTATCAAAGTCTCGGGTCGACAAATGGCAGGTTCCAATCCCGTGAGTGCCAACCGCCTGAAAAAGCAGGCTGCCCGTTGCCAAGCGCTGGCCAAGCAGACCCACGATGAAGAGGGGCGGCAGCGCTACCTCCGCCTGGAGCAGATGTATCTCCAGCTCGCCGCTGCTGAAGAAGGGTCTGCCGCGCCGGGCACCACCGGTATCCAGCCCGCAGCTTGAACTCCGGGATCTGAATTTTTCGCGGACGCGCTCACTCGAGCTTGATGTTCGCGGCCTTCACCACTTTGGTCCACTTGTCGATTTCGGCGCGCAGGAAGGCATCGGTCTGCCCGGGCGTCATCGGCATCGGCTCGGTGTCCTGTTTTGCCCAGTAGGCCTTCACGTCGGGCCGGGCCAGCATCGCCCTGATTTCGGCGTTGAGCAGATCGACGATCGGCCGCGGCGTTCCGGCCGGCGCCATGATCCCGAACCACCCTGTGTGCTCGTAACCCGGCACGCCGGCCTCCGAAACCGTCGGCACGTCGGGCAGCGCGTTCGAGCGCTTCGCGCCGGTGACGCCCAGCGCGCGGACCTGACCTGCAATCACGTTGGGTGCGACCGAGGGCACCTCGTCGAACATCATGTTCACGTGTCCACCGATGATGTCGTTGCGGGCGCCGGTGCTGCCCTTGTAGGCGACGTGCAGGATGTCCGTGCCGCTCATCAGCTTGAACAGCTCGCCGCCGAGATGCTTGTTCGAGCCGGGGCCGGACGACGCATAGGTGAGAGCGCCGGGCTTCGACTTCGCCAGCGCGATCAGCTCCGTCACGGACTTGGCCGGCACCGCGGGATGCACCACGAGAATCGCATCGGTTGAGAATGTCATCCCCACCGGCACGAAATCCCGCATCAGCACATACGGCTTGTTGGTGCTGAGGATCTCCAGGTTGACATGCGGCGAGGCCACGACGAGCAGCGTGTAGCCGTCCGGTGCGGCCTTGGCGGCCTCCGCGGTGCCGATGATGCCGGCCGCGCCCGGGCGGTTCTCGATGAAGAACGACTGCTTGAACCGCTCGCCGAACTGCTGCGCGATATAGCGGCCGACCAGATCGGCGGGGCCTCCGGCGCCGAGCGGCACGATCATCCGCACCGGACGCTCCGGCCACTGTCCCGCCGTCTGGGCGGCGGCGGGCAGGGTGGCGGCCGCAAGGACCGCGATCGTCATGCCGAAGCGGCGTACGAGATTGACGTGGCGCATGATGTCCTCCCTCAGGTCGGTTGCGCGGCGTCTTCGCGCCGCTGCCTGACCGTCCAGGCCACATTTTACCCCACCAGCGGCCCGAAGCGAGATCGGCCATTGGCGGTTTGCGGTTGGTGTTCGTCGTAGAATGCGTGCGTTGCGCGACATCGGGCCTCAGGCTAAGGGAGGCCACCGCACCGGGCCTCGATCAAGTCCGGCCGCCGAACGCCCCATAGGGAGGACCCGATCGTGCAACCGCTGCGTCATGCCACCATTCTGGCCGTCACGGCAGTCGTCACGCTGGCAGGGCCGGTCGCGAGCCAGGCCCAGGAAACGAAATATCCGGCCAGGAAGGTCGATTTCGTCGTCGGTTTTGCCGCGGGCGGATTTGCCGACACCGTCGCGCGGTTCGTGGCGCAGAAGCTCAACGACAAATGGGGCCAGTCGGTCATCATCGAGAACCGCGGCGGCGCGGGCGGCAACCTCGCGGCCCGCAGCGTCCGCTCGGCCGAGCCTGACGGGCACACCGTGCTGGTGACGACGACCGCGATGGCGATCAACCCGACCATGTACCGGCGGCTCGAGTTCTCGCTCGACGACCTCGTGGCGGTGGCGATTCCGGCGGCGTCGCCCGAGACGCTGGCGGCGCATCCGAGCAAGGCCTCGGCGGGAACTCAAGGAGTTTCTTGCGGCGAACGAGGGCAAAGAGGTGACGTTCGGCACGGCCGGTGCGGGCTCCGGCTCGCATCTGGCGGCCGAATATTTCTTCAAGGAGCGCACCAAGACCAAGGCCCTGCACGTGCCGTTCCGCGGCGGTAGTCCGGCGGTCCAGGCGGTGCTCGGCAATCAGATCGACCTCATCGTATCGTCGTTCGGCGTCAACGCGCAGGTGGCCGAGGGCAAGCTGAAGGGGCTTGCGGTCGCGAGCCCTTCGCGAAATCCGGCGCTGCCCGACGTGCCGACGTTCAAGGAAAGCGGCTTCGACTTCGAGGCCGAGTCCTGGGTCGGATTCTTCGTGCCGGCCAAGACCAGCCAGGCGGTGATTGAGCGGCTGAACACCTGGATCAACGAGGTCATGTCGGACCCGGCCTCGCGCGAGCATCTGACAAAGCTCGGGCTCAGGCTCTCGCCGCGCAACGCCGCGGAGTCGCAGGCCTATCTGAAGGCGGAGGTCGCGAAGTGGGCCACGATGGTCAAGTCGGTCGGGGTCTACGTCGACTGAGCGCGGCGGAGAGCTGCGTACTGGCCTGACCTCATGATGCTGCGTGCGCTCGTTGCCTGGTCACGAAACGCATCCATGGCGGCCGCCGTGTCGACCATCGGCTGTTGATTGTTTGTAGTAACCACCGCTCGATCACCCATTCACGCTTGGTGAATGGGCCGCAGCCAAATTGCATCCGATGCATTGCCGATTGCACTCGCCAATATCCCGGTCACGTCGATCGCATTGCTGTTGTGTGCGACGCTGTTGGTGGTGATGACGCGGGCGCCCGCCTGCGTGAGCAGCGAATCCGAATTGTCGGCAAACAGTCCGTGGACCGCGATACAGATGGGCCCCGGCAGGCGTCGCGCCGTCAGCAGACGCAGGGCCTCCAGCATTGTCCGTCCGCTGGAAATGATGTCGTCGATGAGAACAGGTGTTCGCTGCTCAACGGCATCCCAGTTCTTGACCGAAATGCTGACATCGCGGTCGCCCCGGCGAGTCTTGTCCATCACCGTAAAGGGAACACCCACTTCCTTTGCAACGGCAGACACCCACTGCTCGCTTTCGCTGTCAGGTCCGATGATCACGGCATTCTTGACGTTCTGCCTGATCCATTCCGAAATCAATTGCGCGGCATGCACGACGCGGGTTGGAATGCTGTAGATGTCGTCGAGTGAGCTGTAACGGTGCAGATGCGGGTCGATCGTGACCAGCCAGTCAAACGCAGTCGAAAGCAATTGTGCAACCTGGCGAGACGTTACGGCTTCGCCCGGTTTGAACCGGCGGTCCTGCCGCATGTATCCGAGATACGGCGCCACCAGGCCGATCTTTGCCGCGCCAAGCTCCCGGGCGGTCACTGCCGCAAAGATCAGCGGCAGAATCTTTTCATTCGGTTGTGCGAGTGTGCAGACAATGGCGACTGACCGCCCGGCTACATCGCTCACAAACCTGAGATAAGTCTCGCCGTCCGGAAAGGCGCGCATTTCGATCGCGCCAATTTCGCCAGGCAGCGTTCGGGCAAGCCCCTGAGCCACCGCCTCGTTGCCCGGCATCGCAATGACAATGAGGCCGCTCATGGCTGGCTGATCGCGATGATGTCACGGTTGGCGGTCGCATAATCGAGGGCATAGGCCAGTTGGCCTGGTGCTTCGGCATGGACCGTGCACAGCGGCTGACCGGCGGTGATCAAATCTCCGACGCGAACATGCAGGTCGACGCCGGCCGCCTTGTCGTCCGGCGCTCCGGCGAGCTTGGCCAATCTTGCAATCCTGCGGTTGTCGATGGCGCCCACCTGTCCTGGACGTTCTGCCAGGATCGGCTGTCGCTGGCGCGACACGGGGGGCACGCGCATGCCGCCTTGAGCTTCGCAGATACGCTGGAATTTTGCCCAGGCGCGGCCGGAATCCAGCGCTTGCGCGGCCAAGGCCTCGGCTTTGCCCTTTGGTGCGGCGCCGGCAAGCTCGATGAGCGCACCCGCCAGCGCGATGGCTCGCTGTCGCAGATCGGCAGGCGCGCCAGGTTCGCATTTCAGGACCGACAGAACGTCTCGCGCTTCGAGCGATGGGCCGATGCCGCGGCCGACAGGCTGCGACCCGTCCGACGGCACCACGCAGATCCGCAAACCGAAATTCTCGCCGATACCGGATAGACCCGCGGTCAGTGCCTGCGCCACGTCCGCGCTGCGAACCTTGGCGGTTTGGCCGACCGGCATATCGATGACGACGTGGGTCGATCCTGCCGCGATCTTCTTGGACAGCACCGACGCGATCATCTGCCCCTCGCTGTCTACGTCGAGTGCGCGCTCCACCCGGATGAGAATGTCGTCGGCAGGGCTGAGATTGACCGAACCTCCCCAGACGATGCAGCCGCCTTCACTTTCTACGATGCGGCGGATTTTCTCAGTTTCGAACTCGACCGGCGCCATTGTCTCCATCGTATCGGCCGTGCCGGCCGGCGACGTAATGGCACGCGACGAGGTCTTTGGCATCACCAGGCCAAGCGAAGCGACGATCGGCACGATGATCGGCGTGGTCCGATTGCCGGGAAGGCCGCCGATACTATGTTTGTCGACGATCGTGCCGGCCGGCCATATCAGCCGCTCGCCGGCTTCCACCATCGCATGGGTCAAAGCGAGGATTTCGTTGTGGTTGAGCGGGCGCGTCGCGCAGGCGGTTATGAAGGACGCAAGATGAATATCCGAATATTTGCCATTCACCACGTCCTCGATGATCGCGTGGAGCGATGCTTCGCTCAGATCGTGGCCGTAAATGCGGCTGCGCACGTGGCTGAGCGAGTCCAGCGGGGAGGGATGTGCGATGCTGATCCGGTCGCCCTCCCGCAGTCCAAGCCGCTGCCATGCCGAGTCGGACAGGGCCGCTTCGTCATGCGCAATAAGGTCCCCGGTGATCTGATAGAGAGTTGCAATGATCTCGTGCTTGCCGTTTCGCAGCAGTACTCGGGCATGCGCGGAGAAACCTTCCGATCGGCACACCTGGCAGTCCTTGTGCATGAACACGACTGCTTCGTATTGCGTATCGATGCCCATTCGGCGAGCGCGAATGGGGTGTGATTTGGTGGGCTGACGTTGCGTTTCGGTCTGGCTAACGATCATCCGAATTCGACCCTTTGTCCGTGATCGGGCACCAGGCACGGCCAGTTCAACTCCTCCTCGATCCGATGGCGCAGCGCGTCGGCCGCGACGGGTTCGCCGTGGGTGATGAACGTCATCTTGGGCGCCTCCTTGAAACCGCGCAGCCAGCGAAGGAGCTCGTCGGCGTCCGCATGCGCGGACAACATGTCGAGATTACTGACCTGCGCGCGGACGGGGACATATTCGCCATGCATCTTGATGCTCTCGGCTCCGGCCACCATCGCGGCGCCGCGGGTGCCGCTCGCCTGGAAGCCGGCAAACAGGATCGTGTTTTTTGGGTCCGGCGCATAGCGCTTGAGGTGGTGCAGAACGCGGCCGCCGGTTGCCATGCCGCTCGCCGATATGATGATCTTCGGCATCGGATTCGCTGTGAGCGCCTTGGATTCTTCGACGCTCTGCACATAGCGCGCGACCGCGCATGCTCGCCGGCACTCGGCTTCGGTCAATTTGTGGCTTTCGCGGTTTTGGCAGAAGATTTCGCCGGCATCCTGCGCCATCGGACTATCCAGAAAGACCGGGATGTTTGACAGCCGTCCCGCTGCCTTCAAACAGTACAAATGAAACAGCAGCGTTTGAGCGCGGCCGACCGCAAACGCCGGAATCACGACCGTTCCGCCGCGAGCGGCCGTTGCCTCGATCACGCTCGCCAAAGCCTCCGCGGGATCGACTTTGGCGTGCCGGCGATTGCCATAAGTCGACTCGACAAGCAGATAGTCCGCGCGATCGAACGGCGCCGGGTCGACCATGATCGGATCGTTGTATCGACCAAGATCTCCCGAGAACACCGTCGTGATGCGGGCCCATCGGATCCGGACCGAAGCCGCTCCCAGGATGTGTCCGGACCTGCGGAGTTGAATGACGGCGCCGCCCGGCAATGATTGATCCTGATCGAATGCAACCGGCGTCAGATGATTGAGCGCATCCAGGGCATCCTCTCGCGTGAACAGCGGCAAAGCCGGCTTGTGCTTGGAAAAGCCATGCCGGTTCGCAAACTCGGCGTCCTTCTCCTGCAGGTATCCGGCATCCGGCAACAGGATTTTGCAGAGTTCGATGGTCGCGGAAGAGGCAGATACGCGGCCTTTGAATCCTTGCTTCACCAGCCGTGGCAGATAGCCGGAATGATCGATATGGGCGTGGGTTAAAATGACGGCGTCCAGACTGCGGGGATCGACCGGAAACTGCGCCCAGTTCTTGAGACGCAATGCCTTCAAGCCCTGGAATAGGCCGCAGTCGACGAGCATTCTGCGGTTCCCGTCATCGAGCAGATACTTGGAGCCGGTGACGGTGCCCGCGCCGCCCAGAAAAGACAGTGCTAGCCCCACACAAGCCTCTCGCCTCGCTGTTCGATGGCAGGAACTCGCGACATGTTGCTTGTTCCTTCAGGGCGCCAATCATCGTTTTGTTTTTTGCCGTGCGGTTGATTTGCATCAATACCGGCACCGCAGACGGTGGTCTCATGTATTTGGGCGTTAAAGGATTGCTGAGCCATGCGAACGAAGTCGCCATGGTTGCAAACGAACCGATCCGGCGCATATGCGCTGGCAAAGATCGGTTTGGCCGCAGCATTCGTCACGGTGATCCTGCTTGTGGGCAGCGTTGCACAAGCATGTCCCAAGCATCACAACACGGTCGATCCGGTCAGGGTTGAGCGGAGTTCGCCACGGCTTACGGCGTCGGTGACGTCTCATGGGACCAGGGCCGCGATCCGTTCTGACGCAACGTGCTGCGGCGCCGGCTGCCATTCGCATGGCTTCGGCTGCTCGGGGGGATGCTGTTCGATGGGCGGCCCCGCCGTTGATGCCGCGGGATCGGCTTTCACGCTTCCATCCGCCTCGATCGACATCGCGATGCGCGATCAGGGCGGAGGGGCTTCGCTCAAGCCTCCGCCAAATGACCGGCCGCCTCGCACGTTCTGAACGGCGATCGCTCCGCGACGGCTCATTCGTTTGAACCGTTGCCGGCAGGTCGCATCGCAGGCTCGCCGTGCCTCGGCATTCAATTTCAGCTTGGCGAGCCGGCCCCGGAAAATGACCGGAGGCGCGCCATCGGACTCAAATCACATGCAGCAACACGCGACACAGGAGAACGACAATGAAGCAATTCTTACTAGCCACCGCCTTGACGCTTGCATCGGTCAGCTCCGCTTGGCCGCAGGCCGCTGCTGATCATCAAGGACACCATCCGCCTGAGGCCTCGACGTCGGCTCCACAGACGGCCCCACAAGCGGCTCCAGCACCAGCTCAGCCTCAGCAATCTCCCGGGGCGACCGCGGGCGGTCCAATGATGCAAGGCATGATGAAGGGCATGATGCAGACCATGCACGGTATGATGGGGATGATGCATGGTCAGGGACAGCCTGGACAAGCGCAGCCCGGACATATGCAGCCAGGGCAGATGCAGCCAGGGCAGATGCAGTCCGGACCGATGCAGCACGGTCGGATGCAGCAGCCGGGATCCCGGCTGCCGCAAGCGCAAAGCGACATGATGATGAATTGCCCGATGATGTCGGGGAAGGCTCAGGGGGGCAGCCCGGCGATGATGCAGATGATGCAAGGCATGATGCAAATGATGCAGACGATGCAAAGCCACATGCAACACGGTGAAGCGCAGCCGGGCGGGAAGTGAGGCGTGCTCGCCATGTCGCATCAGCACGATCATCCTGATGAGAGGCCGGCGCGCGGCAGATTCTTCACGTCGCGCGTCGGGCTTGTGTTCCTGGGCTTCGCCGTCATCGCCGGCGCCCTGCTGCTCACCGAGCATCGCGCGCATGTGCTTGGCGCGCTCATCTATCTTCCGCTGCTGTTGTGCCCGCTGATGCACATTTTTGGGCACGGTGGACATGGCGGACATGGAGGGCATGGTCGGCAAGACGGACGAGGGAGCGCATCATGACCAGCGACACGCCGGCTTATGGGCTTTGGGGCCTGGTGCTCGTCAATTCCGCAGTGTTCGTTCTGTTCGCTTACAGTTTCTTCAAGCCGCAGACGGTTCGCGACTGGCGCTCGTTCGGCGCTTTCAGTGCGTTTCTGGTTGCGCTATTTGCCGAGATGTACGGCTTTCCACTGACGATCTATTTCCTCTCCGGCTGGCTGCAAAGCCGTTATCCGGAGGTTGACTGGTTCTCGCACGACGCAGGGCACCTGCTCGAAGAAGTGTTTGGCTGGAAGGCCAATCCGCACATGGGGCCGTTCCATGTGCTCAGCTTCGTGTTCATCGGCGGCGGGTTTCTCCTGTTGTCCGCTGCCTGGAAGGTTCTCTACGAGGCCCAGCAGCGGCGCGAACTGGCGACCACCGGCGCCTATAGCCGTGTCCGTCACCCCCAATATGTCGGTTTCATTCTGATCATGTTCGGCTTTCTCCTGCAGTGGCCGACCATTCTGACGCTGGCGATGTTCCCGGTGCTTACGGTCATGTACGTCAAGCTCGCCAGGAGCGAGGAGCAGGCCGCGATCGCGGAGTTTGGCGATGCTTACCGCAAGTACATAGCGGAGGTGCCGGGATTCATTCCGCGAGTGAGGGGCCTGTTTTGGCACTCAGAGGCAAGAGGCTGAGCGATGCTAAACCTCGTGCTTTCGCCGCTTGAGATACACGACGACGTCGAGGTCGTCGAACGCAAAGGCGCGGGACACCCCGACACGATCTGCGACGCGCTGGCTGAGACGTTCTCGCGCAATCTCTGCGATGCGTATCAGAAGCGATTCGGCAAGGTTCTTCATCACAACGTGGACAAAGCGCTGCTGTGCGGCGGGCGCGCGTCGCCGGCGTTTGGCGGCGGCAGTGTCGACAGCCCCATGCGAATTTATCTTGCTGGACGCGCGGTGGCTCAGGTCGGACGCGAGGTGGTTCCAATTCAGCAGATCGCGGTCGAGGGCTCGCTTGCCTGGCTGAAAGACAATCTCCACGCTCTGGATGCAGGCCGCGACGTCAGGATCGATGCCGTCGTCCAACAGGGATCGCAGGATCTGCAAAACCTGTTTGGCCGGCAAGGTGCTTCCGGAACGCCGCAGGCGAACGACACCTCCTTTGGAGTGGGTCACGCGCCGTTGAGCGCACTGGAGAGGCTCGTTCTGGCGATCGATAGCCATCTTCATGTGAGGACCGATGCAACGCAGGCGTGGGGCGAGGACACAAAGGTCATGGCCGTCCGCTCGGGCGAGAAGGTCGGGATCACCTTGGCCTGCGCCATGATCGGCCGGTATCTCGCGAACATCGAGGACTATTGCGCGCAGAAAGCGATATTGGCGGATATGGTCCGGCGTCTCGCACGGGAGCACGGATTTTCAAGTTGCGAGGTGAGCGTCAACGCGGCGGACGATGTCCCGTCCGGCAGCGTCTATCTGACCGTTACAGGAACGTCCGCCGAGGCGGGAGACGATGGCCAGGTCGGGCGTGGCAATCGCGTGAACGGCTTGATCACGCCCGGGCGGCCGATGAGCCTTGAAGCGGCGGCAGGCAAGAATCCGGTGAGCCACGTCGGCAAGATCTACAACGTGCTCGCCAAAGACATGGCCGAAACGCTGGTGTCCACAGTGCCGGAAATCGTGAGCGCTCAGTGCTTGCTGGTGAGCAGGATCGGCCAGCCGATCACGTCGCCTGAGTTGGTGCAGGTCAAGCTTGCGACGAAGGGTGGCATTCCAGTCGCAATGCTCACGGCGCAGGTTGAAAAAATCGTCATGGACAAGCTTGCGGAAACGCCGGGATTGGTCGGCCGAATGGCGGCAGGCGCGATCATGATGTTCTGACGGGCGGCGAATTATTAAGGGAGATCGCGATGCACACGATAGAATCGGAACTGCGCCACTGCATCGAGCAATGCCTTCGATGCTATCGGACCTGCGTCCAGTCCGCGATGACGCACTGCCTCGAGCGAGGCGGCGAGCATGTCGAGCCCCAGCATTTCCGCTTGATGATGGCCTGTGCGGAAATGTGCCGCAGCAGCGCACACATTCTGTTGACTCATTCCTCTCTCTACCGGCCGGTGTGCCGGGCCTGCGCTGAAATTTGCGAACAGTGTTCGCACAGCTGCGATCGCATCGGCGATATGCAGGAATGCGCCGACGCCTGCCGGTCCTGCGCCGAATCTTGCGAGAAGCTTTCCAGAATCTGACTGAGTGAACCGGATCGAGCCTGCCCATGCCGGACGCATTGTTTTCCGCACAGGCTCTGACGAAGGTCTACACGTCGGGCGAAGTACAGGTCCAGGCATTGCGCCGACTGGATTTGGAAATCGCGTCAGGGGAGGTGATCGTCCTGCTGGGGCCGTCCGGCAGCGGCAAGTCGACCCTCCTCAACATCATGGGCGGGCTCGATCATGCCACGAGCGGCCGGCTCTTCTTCAAGACGCAGGAGTTGACTGCGCTTGATGATCGGGGGCTGACGAACTACCGGCGGGATCATGTCGGCTTCGTCTTTCAATTCTACAATCTCATTCCGAGTCTCACCGCCTATGAAAACGTGGCGCTGGTGACCGAAATTTCCGCGAATCCGATGCGGCCGGACGAAGCGCTTGGCTTGGTCGGTCTTGAATCCAGGATGGATCACTTTCCATCGCAGCTTTCCGGCGGCGAGCAGCAGCGGGTGGCGATCGCGCGGGCCATCGCCAAGCGCCCCGAGGTCCTGCTTTGCGACGAACCAACCGGCGCACTCGATTCCAAGACCGGCATTCGCGTCATCGAGGCGCTGTTGAGCGTCAATGCGCAGCTCGGGACAACCACACTGATCATCACCCATAACGCCAGCATCCAGGAGGTCGCGCACCGCGTGCTGTTCTTCGCGGACGGAACGATCTCGCGGATACGCGCGAACGAAACCCGCCGCGCTGCGGCGACATTGGCCTGGTGACCGTATGCGTATGCTCGACCGCAAGCTGTTTCGCGATGTGCTGCGGCTTTGGGCGCAGGCACTGGCAATTGCGCTTGTGATTGGTGGCGGAGTGGCGGCGCTCCTGATGGCTGTAGGCTCGCATCGATCGCTCGATGAAACGCGAAATGCCTATTATGAGCGCTATCGTTTCGCTGACGTTTTTGCCGTCGTAAGCCGGGCGCCGAAGACACTTGTCGCACAACTGGAAGAAATTCCCGGGGTCGCTGCCGTCGAGTCGCGGATCGCCAGGCTCGCGCTGCTCGACATTCCCAACTATCTGGAGCCCGCGACCGCACAGGTGATTTCACTGCCCGATGTGACCGAACCCAGGCTGAACCTGTTGTACATGCGCTCGGGACGGAGGCCGGAGCCAGGCCGGGCCGATGAAGTCATAGTCAACGACACCTTCGCGAAGGCCCACGGATTTGTCATCGGCTCACGCTTTTCGGCGATCTTGAATGGACGAAAGCGCGAGCTTGTGATCGTCGGCACCGCGTTGTCGCCCGAGTTCATCTATACGGTCGGACCGGGTGACATCGTGCCCGACGACCGCCGTTTCGGCGTCATCTGGATGTCGGAGAAAGTCCTGGCCGGCGCCTATAACCTGGACGGCGCGTTTTCGTCCGTCAGCCTCAAGCTCTTGCGCAATGCGTCAGAGCGGGACGTCATCATCCGTGTCGATGCCTTGCTGGATCGCTACGGCGGACGTGCGGCCTATGGCCGGAAGGACCAGACGTCGCATGCCTGGATCGACCACGAACTCGACATGCTCAACAACATGGGTCGAACGCTGGTTCCGATCTTTCTGATGGTCTCGGCCTTCCTGGTCAATCTCACGCTCAGCCGCCTGGTCGCGCTTGAGCGGGAGCAGATTGGCCTCATGAAAGCCATCGGGTATGGCAACGGCGCCATTGTTTTCCACTACACCAAGTTTGTTGTCATCATCGCTGTCATCGGTGTCGCCATTGGCGGCGCGGCCGGCACGTGGCTTGGCGTATATGTCACGCGCTTGCTTGGCGAATATTTTCGCTTTCCGTTTTTGGTGTTCGCCAAGAGTCCGGAACTCTATGTTCTGGCGGCCGCCTTGAGTCTCGGGGCTGCGGTGCTGGGGGCGATGTGGGCGCTGCGCGCAGTTGTGATGCTTGCCCCGGCGGTCGCGATGCAGCCGGCGGCGCCGCCGCGCTATCGAAAGATTCTGCCTGCGACCATCAGACTTGATCGATTGGTTTCGCAGCCGATTGTCATGATGATCCGCAATCTCTCGCATCATCCACTTCGCGGGTTCTTCACCATGCTCGGCATGGCGGCGGCGACGGCGATATTGGTGGTGTCGATGTTTGTGCGCGGCACCATGGAGCAGCTGATCGACGTGACCTATTTCATGGCTGACCGTCAGGACGCAACCGTCAGCTTCTTCGAAAAGCGCAACAGCGAGGTCATGCTGCAGATGGCGCGGCTTCCCGGCGTGCTCGCGACCGAGCCGTATCGGGAAGTGCCGGTCCGGATCAGAAATGGCAGCGTCGAGCGCCGCGTCATCATCACCGGCCGCCCGCGTGATGCGGACCTCAGGCGAATTATCGACATTGATCTGCGGCCGGTTGTGCTCCCGGAAAGCGGGCTGGCCATCTCGGGCTTTCTTGCTCGATTGCTCGGCGTGAACGTCGGCGACACGATCGAAATTGATCTACTCGAAGGTGCCCGGCGCACGGTTACCCTGCAGGTAAATGCGCTGGTCGAAGACTACTTCGGCATCCAGGGCATGATGGATGCGGAGGCGCTCCGCCGGCTGATGCGGGAGCCGCCAGTCGTTACGAGCGTGAACCTGAGTTTCGATCAGAACCAGCGCGAAGCCCTTTACGCTGCCATAAAGTCCATGCCGTCTGTCAGCGGGTTGGGACTGCGGCGGTCTTCCCTTGCCAATTTTCGCCAAACCACGGCGGTGATCATCAACACCATGGCGGGTATCTATATCGGCCTCGCCGTCGTCATCGCCTTTGGCATGGTCTACAACAGTGCTCGCATCTCGCTCTCGGAACGCGCGCGCGAACTGGCGAGCCTGCGTGTCCTGGGCTTCGGTCGCGGCGAGGTGTTGTGGATATTGTTGCTCGAGCTTGCGCTGCTGACGCTCGCGGCGCAGCCGCCGGGCTGGGCGATGGGCTACGGCCTGGCCTGGATCATGAAAACGCAGCTCGCCGGTGAGCTGATGCGGGTTCGCCTGGTCGTCACGCCGGCCACGTTTGTGCTTGCCGCCACGATCGTTGTTCTCGCGGCAATAGCCTCGGCGCTGGTCATCCGTGAACGGGTCAATCGGCTCGATGTCGTATCGGTCCTCAAAACCAGAGACTGAGCCATGCCGACAAACTGGAAAAACCGAGCCGCGTGGGGCCTGTTGGCCGCGCTGGTTGTCGCCGGCCTGATCTGGTTCGCCTGGCCGCAGCCGATCCCGGTAGACCTTGCCGTCGTTGCCAGAGGCCCAATGGAGGTCACGGTAGACGACGAAGGCAAGACGCGTGTTCGCCACGTCTACACGGTGTCTGCCCCAACCGCCGGAAAGGTGCTGAGGATTTCCCATCCCCGCGGCAAGGAGGGGATTTCGCTGCACGTCGGCGATCGCGTCCAGGCGGGTGAGACGGTCGTCGCAATCATGCAGCCAACGGTGCCAAGTTTTCTCGACGCGCGCTCCCGCGAAGAACTGCAGGCCATGCTGACTGCGGCAGAAGCGGCAATCGCTTTGGCAGAAGCGGAGGTTCGCCGTATCGAAGCTGCGCTGAGCTTCGCCCGCAGCGATCTGAGACGAGCGGAAGCATTGGCCCGCACGAACTCGGTTCCTGAGCGAACTGTCGAAAAGGCTGTGTTGGAGGTGCGAACCAGCGAGGCCGCTTTGGCGAGCGTCAACGCGCAGCTTGACGTACGTCGTAGTGAGCGTTCCACGGTTGCAGCTCGCCTTATCGATCCCGCTACGGTTTCTGCGGGCCCGGCCGGGAATTGCTGCATTCAGTTGCGGGCTCCTGTCACCGGTGTTTTGCTCAAGATCATTCAAGATAGCGAGGCCACAGTCCCGTCCGGGGCGCCGTTGGCCGAGTTTGGCGATCCGCTCGACCTTGAGGTGATTGCTGATCTGCTCTCGAGCGATGCCGTAAAAATCAATGTCGGCGCACCGGTCCGAATCGATGGTTGGGGCGGTGCGTCGCTTCAAGGACGCGTCACCCGGGTCGATCCTGCGGGATTTCTCAAGGTTTCGGCGCTCGGCATCGAGGAACAGCGGGTGCGCGTTACCATCGACTTTGTGGAGCCGCGCGAATCCTGGTCGCGCCTTGGGCATGACTTCCGCGTTATCGTGCATGTCACGGTCTGGAACGCCGACAGTGTGCTGAGGTTGCCGGTCAGTGCGCTGTTTCGAAAGGGCGAAGACTGGGCAGTGTTCGCCGAGAAGGATGGCCGAGTTCGCACCACGGTGGTCAAGATCGGCCATCGCAACAGCCGCGTCGCCGAGGTGCTGTCCGGCCTCGCGGAGGGCGAACGCGTCGTGCTTCATCCAAGCGATCGGGTAAGAGATGGCATCAGGGTTTCAGAGCGTGAAAGCTAGGAAGTCAGGAGCGCTGCCGCTTCCAAGAGCGCCTTCGAACAGCAGCGCCTGCGACTCGAGCGGCGTGACCCGCGGCATTGCCAAGCGAAGGACGGTGTCGCCTCGCTCGCAGCGCAGGCTAAGCCACCTTCTTTCCCCACAGCCGCTGCGATGCGATGTCCGCGCCTTCGCGCAGCGCCTTGAGCTTCAGCCACACCACCGGCTCGATCACCCACTCGCGCTTGGTGAACGTGCCGAAGCCGCAATCGGTCGAGGCGATCACGCGCTCGCGGTCGCCGACCACCGACACCGCTTCCTCGATGCGCCGCGCCACCACTTCGGGATGCTCGACGAAATTCGACGTGGTCTCGATCACGCCCGGAATGAGCAGCATGTGCGCCGGCAGCTTGTGCTTCTTCAGTGCCGAGTATTCGTGGGCGTGGCGCGGATTGGAGAACTCGATCGTCAGCGCGCCGACATTCGCCGTGTACAGCGCCGGCAGGATCTTCTCGAGCGGAATGTCGTGAATGTGCGGGCCTTCCCAGTTGCCGTAACAGACATGCAGCCGCACGCGGTCGCGCGGAATACCCTCGATGCCCTTGTTGATCGCGGCAACATGGCGCTCGCAGCGCTTGACGAAATCGCTGTCCGAGAGATCGCGGTAGATCATGGTGCGGTCCATCGCGAGGTCCGGCGCGTCGATCTGCAGCACGAGGCCTGCCTTGTGCACCGCCTGGTATTCCTTGCTCATCTCGCGGGAGATCGCATCGAGATAGGCGTCGTGCGAGTCGTAATAGGCGTTCAGCATCGTCGTCGAGATGATGCCCGGCGAGGCCGCGGTCATGAACCGCTCGGAGAACGCGCCGAGCTCGCCGGCGATCCGGTTGAAGCGCGCCGTCTCGTCGGTGATCGGCTTGAGGTCCACATACTTGATGTCGGCCTGCGCCTCCGGCGCGCCCTGCTGACTCTTGGTCGGGTTCGGGAAGCGCCGCATCAGATAGGCCAGCAGTTCGGGGAACTCGTCGAACTCGCGGCCGCGGCGGCGCTTCGACACGCCGGCAAAGCCGGTCATGCGCTGCGGCACATAAGTTTGAAAGCCGATCCGGCCCTGCTCGCCGTCGTTGCCGACGTCGATGCCCGCGTCCATCTGCGCCTTCACCACATGGCGCACCGCGCTGTCCATCTCGGCGGTCAGCCCCTTCGGGTCGAAAGGCTTGCCTTCCTCCTGCGCCATCAGCAGGTCGGAGAGCTTCTCGTTGCGCGGCAGGCTGCCGACATGGGTGGTGAGGATGCGGTCCCGGCTCGAAATCATTTCACTCACTCCCGTCAGGTGGCTTGGTTTTGCAGGCGTTGATTTTGCAGGTAACCTGGTTTTGTCGGCGCAACCATAACCGCAATCGCAACGCCATGTCAGCGATGGACTTTGGTGGGCAATGGCCCCGCCCGCGCGGTTCGCGTAAGATTGCGCTGCCACAACGGACATCGGGGCCATGCAGCCGAGCCGCAACTGTTTTGTGTTCTGCATCGCCGCCATGCTGATCGCGGGCGCGCCCGATGCAATGGCGCAGCGATGCCCGCCGAACTCGCATCCGGAGGCTGTCGCGTTTGCGGGCAGCCTTCGAACAGCGCAATGTTTTTGCGATCGCGGCTTCACGCGCGTCGATGGAATTTGCGTGCTTGTGAGGCGTCCCGCCGACCGGCCGCCGCCGAACGATCCGGCCAGGGTCTGGGTCGCGCCGCAGCCCTATCGCTAGCGCGCCATCGTGCAAGTCCGCGCCTGCGTGACAGGGAGTTGCCAGCGCATTGCGGCCCTGAACGGCCGCTTGCATAATGGCGCAAAATATTGAGGGGAAACGCATGACGGTGGTGGCCGAAGCGGCGAGCGCGATCCCGCGCCAGTACAATTTTGCCGCCGACATTCTCGACCGCAACCTCAAGGCCGGTCGCGCCGACAAGCCGGCGTTCATCGATCCGCGCGGCACCTGGACCTACGGCCAGCTCGCCGAGCGCGCGGCGAAGTTCGCCAGCATCCTGCGCTCGCTCGGCGTGCGGCGCGAGGAGCGCGTGCTGATCGCGCTGCTCGACACCATCGACTGGCCGACCGCGTTTCTCGGCTGCCTCAAATCGGGCGTGGTCGCGGTGCCGGTCAACACGCTGATGACCGAGGACGACTATCGCTTCATGCTGGCCGACAGCCGCGCCCGGGTGCTCGTCGTATCGGATGCGCTGTTCCCGCGTTTCCAGAAGCTGATCGACGAGGCGCCCGACCTCGAACACGTCATCGTCTCCGGCGACAACGCGCATGGGCTGAAGTCGTTCGAAGAGTTGATGACCAAGGCGAAGATCTGCACCGAGACCGCACCGACGGTGCGCGACGACATCGCGTTCTGGCTCTACACCTCGGGCTCGACCGGCAAGCCGAAGGGTGCGGTGCATTGCCACGCCGATCTCAAGCTCACCGACGATCTCTACGGCGGGCCGTTTCTCAACATCACGGAGAACGACGTCTGTTATTCGGTCGCCAAGCTGTTCTTCGCCTATGGCCTCGGCAATGCGCTGACGTTTCCGATGTCGGCCGGCGCCTGCACGGTGCTGCTGCCCGACCGGCCGACGCCGGACGGGGTCGCGGCACTGCTGCGCCGCCATCCGGTCACCGTGTTCTATGCGGTGCCGACCTTCTACGCGGCGTTTCTGGCGAGTGCCTCGGCGCCGCCGCGTGACGGCGTCAAGTTCCGCTGCTGCGTGTCGGCCGGCGAGGCGCTGCCGACCGACATCGGCCAGCGCTGGGTCGAGAGGTACGGCGTCGACATCCTCGACGGCATCGGCTCGACCGAGATGCTGCACATCTTCCTGTCCAACCGCGCCGGCGACGTGAAGTACGGCACCACCGGCAAGCCGGTTCCGGGCTACGACTGCAAGCTCATTGGCGAGGATGGCGCGCCGGTGAAGAAGGGCGAGATGGGCGAACTGCTCATCAAGGGGCCGACGTCGGCGATCATGTACTGGAACAACCGCGAGCAATCCTGCTCGACGTTCCTCGGCCCCTGGACCCGCTCGGGCGACAAGTATCTCGAGGACGAGCAGGGCTATTTCGTCTACTGCGGCCGGCACGACGACATGCTCAAGGTGTCGGGACTTTATGTCTCGCCATTCGAGGTTGAGGGGGCGCTCGCCACCCATCCGGACGTGCTGGAGGCGGCGGTCGTCGCCTGGCCCGACGCCGACACCCTGATCAAGCCCAAGGCCTTCGTCGTATTGAAGGATCAGACCAAAGTCGCAGACGGCTCCGCTCGTGACGCGATGTCGCGGGTGCTCCAGGAGCACGTCAAAACCCGGCTCGCCCCCTACAAATACCCGCGCTGGATCGAGTTTCGCCCCGACCTGCCGAAGACCGCGACCGGCAAGATTCAGCGCTTCAAATTGCGCAGCGAGGGCGCGGCGCGCTAAGGTCCCCTCCAGTATCTCAATTGGAGGGGTTTTTCGTCATGAAACGCTTGTTGCTCGCTGGTTGTGCGGTCGCGGCCCTCGCGACAATTGTTGCGGTTCCGTCGGTCGCCCAGCAGAAGACTATCAAGATCGGCTTCGTCTCGACCTTCAGCGGCCCGGTGGCCGCGATCGGCAACGACATGCGCAACTCGTTCGAGCTCGCGCTCGACCATCACGGCCGCAAGCTCGGCGGCCTGCCGGTCGAGGTGATCTACGAGGACGACCAGATCAAGCCGGAAGTCGGCGTGCAGAAGACCCAGAAGCTGATCGAGTCCGACAAGGTCGATTTCCTGGTCGGCTATATCTGGTCGAACGTGATGCTGGCCTCGCTCAAGCCGATCGTCGATTCCAAGACCTTCACGATCGTCACCAACGCCGGCGCGTCGCAACTCTCCGGCGAGCTGTGCTCGCCCTACGTGTTCTCGACCTCCTGGAACAATGACCAGACGCCTCAGGCGATCGGGCTCTACATGAACCAGAAGAACGTCAAAAAGGTATTCCTGATTGGCCCGAACTACGCGGCCGGCAAGGACATGCTGGAAGGCGTGGCCGCGACCTTCAAGGGCGAGATCATCGGCCGCGAGCTGACCGCGTGGCCGAACCAGCTCGACTTCTCGGCGGAGCTGTCCAAGGCGCGCGCGGCGCGCCCCGACGCGATCTTCGCGTTCTATCCGGGTGGCGCCGGCATCCAGTTCGTCACGCAATACGCGCAGTCGGGCCTCAAGGCCCAGATTCCGCTCTACACCGCCTTCACCATCGACTCGCTGTCGCTGCCGCGGCTCAAGGATCTGGCCGTGGGCGTCCCCGGCGCGCAGCACTGGGTGCGTGACCTGCCGAACGACGCGAACAAGAAGTACGTCGCGGATTTCAGAGCGAAGCACAAGAGCGACCCGTCGTTCTACGGATCGCAGACCTATGACGCGGTCCCGCTGCTCGACAGCGTGGTCAAGGCGGTCAAGGGCGATCTCACCAAGAAGGACGAGATGCGCCGCGCGGCCGAAAAGGCCGACTTCAAGTCGGTGCGCGGCAACTTCAAGTTCGGACCCAACCACATCCCGATCCAGAATTTCTACCTCCAGGATGCGGTGAAGGACGGCGAGGAATACCGGCTAAAGACGGTAGCCACCATCGTCGAGAACGATCAGGACAAGCACGTCGGCAAGTGCAAGATGCCGAACTGATCGGGCATAAAGGCTGGCGAGCGGCAGAAGCGCGTGCGCTTCTGCCGCTCTTGTTTTGCGGGGCGGGCCGTGGCCTCATCCTTGCAAAGCTCGGGCAGGTTTGGGGCAACGTCCAGCTTGCGGCCCATCCTTCGAGACGCCCGCCTTCGGCGGGCTCCTCAGGATGAGGCTGGAGGTTGCGGCAGGAAGACTGTGCTCCGGGTACCGACTTCATCCTGAGGAGCATCGCGAAGCGATGCGTCTCGAAGGATGGGCACCGAGTCCGAGGGGCGCTAAAGCGTATTCTGGATGCTCTATCTCATCGAACAGTGCCTGAACGGCATTCAGCTCGGCATGCTGCTGTTTCTGCTGGCGGCGGGACTGACGCTGATTTTCGGCATCATGGACCTGGTCAATCTGGCGCACGGCTCGCTCTACATGCTGGGCGCCTATTTCGCCGCGACCTTCATCGCGCTGACCGACAGCTTCCTGATCGGGCTGGGGCTCGGGCTGATCGCCACGCTGGTGGCCGGCATGGTGATGGAGGTGATCGCGATACGCCCGCTCTACGGCCGCGACCACCTCGATCACGTGCTCGGCACATTCGGCCTGCTGATCTTCTTCAACGAACTGGTGCGGCTGATCTGGGGCCCGGAGGGACGCACGATCTCGCTGCCGTCGGAGATGCTCACCGCGGTGCAGGTGCTGCCCGGCATCTACTATCCGCTCTACCGGCTGATCATCATCGGCGCCACGCTTGCGGTCGCGCTCCTGCTTTACGTGCTGGTGATGCGCACCCGCATCGGCATGCTGATCCGCGCCGGCGCCTCGAACCGCGAGATGGTCGGCGCGCTCGGCGTCAACATCAAGCTGCTCTACACGCTGGTGTTCGGCCTGGGCGCCGCGCTGGCGGGCTTCGCCGGGATGATTCAGGCGCCGATATCCTTTGTGCAGATCGGCATGGGCGAGAACATTCTCATTCTCGCCTTCGTCGTCATCATCATCGGCGGCATCGGCTCGATCCGCGGCGCGTTCGTCGCGGCCGTCATCGTCGGCCTGATCGACACCATCGGCCGCGCCTTCCTGCCCGACGTGGTGCGGATGTTCTTGAGCTACAGCGCCGGCTCGAGCCTCGGCCCCGCGCTGTCGTCGATGCTGATCTACACGTTGATGGCGGCGATCCTGGTGTTCCGGCCGGAAGGCCTGTTTCCGGCGTCCAGCAAATGACCGCCTGGCTCACTCCGCGCAATGCGCTGGTCGCCGGGCTGCTCGTGATGCTTGCGCTGATCCCGGTCTATTCGGCCGTCACCGGCAATACCTTCATGATGACGCTGTTTACCCGCATCGTCATCCTGGCGATCGCCGCGGTGAGCCTCAACCTGATCATGGGCTTCGGCGGCATGGTGAGCTTCGGCCACGCCGCGTATCTCGGCATCGGCGGCTATGTGGTCGGCATTTTGGCCAAGGAAGGGATCAACTCCGGCTTCCTGCAATGGCCGCTCGCGCTTGTTCTGTCCGGCCTGTTCGCACTCGGCGTCGGTGCGCTGAGCCTGCGCACGCGCGGCGTCTATTTCATCATGATCACGCTCGCCTTCGCCCAGGTGGTCTATTACATCGCCAACGGGCTTGACCGTTACGGCGGCGACGACGGCCTGACGATCCAGAAGCGCAGCGAATTCATAGGCTTCATGGACCTGTCAAACCGCACCTTCTTCTACTATCTCTGCCTCGTCCTGCTGCTCGCGACCGTCTATCTGGTCTGGCGGATGGTCAATTCGCGGTTCGGCCAGGTGATCCAGGGCGCGCGCTCCAACGAGCGGCGCATGCGGGCCATCGGCTTTCCGACCTTCCGCTACAAGCTCACCTGCTTCGTGATCGCCGGCGTGTTGTGCGGCCTGTCCGGCGTGCTGCTCGCCAACCACACCAACTTCATCAGCCCTGCACTGATGCACTGGACGCGGTCGGGCGACCTGATCGTCATGGCGGTGCTCGGCGGCATGGGCAGCGTGTTCGGCCCGGTGATCGGCGCCATTGCGCTGCTGGTGCTGGAGGAGGCGCTGCCGCACCTGATCGGCTTCGTGACGCACGTGTTCACCGGCAAGGAGATCGCCGCGGCCAAGGAATACTGGCAACTGATCCTCGGTCCGATGATGCTCTTGATCGTGCTCTACGCGCGCGGCGGCATCGACAGCATGCTCGGGAGATCCGGCCGTGGCTGACGCGCTACTCAAGGTCGAGGGTCTCACCAAGCGCTTCGGCGGCGTGGTCGCATCCGACAATGTCGCGCTCGACGTGGTGCCGGGCGAGTTGCAGGCCATCATCGGCCCGAACGGCGCCGGCAAGACCACGCTGATCGGCCAGCTCACCGGCGAGATCGTTCCGAACGCGGGCCGCATCGTGTTCGACGGGCAGGATATCACCGCGCACCCGGTCTATGATCGCAGCCTGCTGGGGCTGGCGCGCTCGTTCCAGATCACGTCGCTGTTTCCGAATTTCACCGCGCTCGAGAACGTCGCGCTGGCGGTGCAGGCCCATGCCGGCCACTCGTTCCACTTCTGGCGCGACGCCCGCAAGGAGCCGGAGCTGCGCGAGCCCGCGCGCGCGGCGCTGGAGCGGGTCGGCATCGCCCATCGCGCCGACGCGGTGGTCGCCAGCATGAGCCACGGCGAGCACCGGCAGATCGAGCTTGCGATGGCGCTGGCGACCAGGCCGCGGATGCTGCTGCTCGACGAGCCGATGGCGGGGCTCGGGCCGGACGAGTCGGCCCGCATGGTGAAGACGCTGCGCGAACTGAAGCAGGAATTGACGATTCTGCTGGTCGAGCACGACATGGAGGCCGTGTTCGCACTCGCCGACCGCATCACCGTGCTGGTCTACGGCCGGGTGATCGCTTCGGGCGATCCGGCCTCGATCCGCGCCAACGCCGAGGTGCGGCAAGCCTATCTCGGCGAGCAGGAGGCGGTGACGCATGTCTGAGCCGCTCCTGGCAGTGGACAGGATCGAAACCCGTTACGGGCTGAGCCAGGTGTTGTTCGGCATCTCGCTTGCGATCTCTGTGGGCGAGATGGTGACGCTGATGGGGCGCAACGGCATGGGCAAGACCACCACCGTCCGTTCGATCATGGGATTGACGCCCGCGACCGCCGGCTCGATTCGCTTCGGCGGCCAGGAGATCGCGAGCCTGCCGTCGTTCCGCGTGGCGCAGCTCGGCATCGGCCTGGTGCCGGAGGGCCGGCAGATTTTCCCGAACCTCACCACGCGGGAAAATCTGGTCGCGACCGCGGCGAACTTCGGCAAGGCGTCCGATCCCTGGACGCTCGACAAGGTGCTCGAGCTGTTTCCACGGCTCGCCGAGCGGCTCAACAGCATGGGCAATCTTCTGTCGGGCGGCGAGCAGCAGATGCTGGCGGTCGGCCGCGCGCTGATGACCAATCCCCGCCTGCTCATTCTCGACGAGGCGACCGAGGGGCTTGCGCCGCTCATTCGCGCCGAGATCTGGGCGTGCCTCACGCGGCTCAAGGCCGCCGGCCAGTCGATCCTGGTGATCGACAAGAACGTCGAGGCGCTGACCAGGATCGCCGACCGCCACTACATCATCGAGCGCGGCAAGGTGGTGTGGGCCGGCACCTCGGCGGAACTCGCCGCCGTGCCGGATGTTCAGCATCAGTATCTCGGGATTTGATGACCGGCTTCGCGTCATGACGCAGATCAATTTGATCGCTATATAGCGCGCCATGGCTTTACTCGCCGACCAGGGCTTTCTCGACCTCCCGCCGTTGCGGATCGAATACCGCATGGCAGGACCCCGCCCGGACAAGGCGCCGACGCTGATCCTGCTGCATGAAGGTCTCGGATCTGCAAGCATGTGGGGCGACTTCCCCGAGAAGCTTGCCGCCGCAACCGGCCTCGGCGTGTTCGCCTATTCGCGCGTGGGTTACGGCAACTCCAGCCCTGCAAAGTTGCCACGCCAACTCGACTTCATGCATGTGGAGGCACGCGAGGTTCTGCCGCGCATTCTCGACGCCATCGGCTTCCGGCAGGGTCTGCTGGTCGGCCACAGCGACGGTGCGTCGGTCGCCGCCATCTACGGCGGCACGGTGCAGGACCATCGCGTGCGCGGGCTGGTGCTGATGGCGCCGCATTTCATCGTCGAGGACGTGACGATCAGATCGATCGCGGAAATCCGCAACGCCTACGACACCACCGACGTGCGGCAGCGCTTCCAGCGCTGGCACGCCGATGCCGACGCGACCGTGCGCGGCTGGACCGATGTGTGGCTGAACAACGATTTCAGCACCTGGGATCTCACCGATGAGCTCGCTTACATCCGCGTGCCGGTGCTGATCATCCAGGGCGAGGACGACCACTACGGCACCGTGCGCCAGATCGAGATCGCGCAGGAGGAATGCTACTGCCCGGTCGACGTGCTGCTGATGCCGGGCATCAGGCACGTGCCGCATCGCGAGGCGGCCGAGCAGACGCTCGAGGCCATCGCCGACTTCGGCGGTCGGCTGCTGCGCCAGCATGAAGCGGCGGCTGCTTCTGCTTCTCGCTGATATTTCGCCATAACCAGGTTCTGGTCCCGGCCTCATGCCGAGGAGCGCAGCGAAGCTGTGCGTCTCGAAGCATGGGGCCGCCCATTCGTCGAGGTGCGCCCTGCGGCGCTCCCCGGAATGAGGTGGGCGGGCCCTTGCATGCACTATGGATCATGAATTATAGTGCATGATCCGGCTTGGCACGCTGTCCGGGACGAGCATGGCCAACACCTTGGAAGCCCGCGAAATTCCTGACGTCTCCGGCGAGGCCGGCGCGGCCTTCGCCGCCGAGCTCGGCCGCATGGTGCGGCTCGGCCGGGCGCGCCGCGGCATGTCGCGCCGCCAGCTCGCGCAGGAATCCGAAACTTCGGAGCGCTATCTCGCGCAGATCGAAAGCGGCGCCGGCAACCCCTCGGTGCTGGTGCTGCGCGCGGTCGCCGACGCGCTCGAGATGCCGATGTTCGAATTGCTGCCGCAGACCGGCGGCGTGGCTGCGCCTTATGCGCGGATCATCGATCTGCTCGGCCGCGCGGCGCCGAGCGACCTTGCGTCGATCGCCGACATCATCGAGCGGCAGATCGGCCACAGCGCCGCCTCCGACCGCGGCGCGCCGCATCGGGCTGGTCGGCCTGCGCGGCGCGGGCAAATCGACGCTCGGCCAGATGCTGGCCGACAAGCTCGGCGTGCCGTTCGTCGAGCTCGACCGCATGGTCGAGCAGCAATACGGGGCCAGCATTCCGCTGCTGATCGAGATGTCCGGCGTCGCCACCTTCCGCCGGCATGAGCGCGCGTGTCTCGAGCGCGTCATCGCCGGGAATGAAGCGGTGGTGATCGCCACCGCAGGCGGCATCGTCTCCAACCCCGAAACCTACGGGCTCCTGCTCCGCCGCACCCACACGGTGTGGATCAGCGCGCAGCCCGACGAGCACATGGGCCGGGTGATGAAGCAGGGCGACTTCCGGCCAATGGCGAAGAACCGCGAGGCGATGGCCGACCTGCACGCCATTCTCGAATCGCGCCGCGCCGATTATGCGCGCGCCGAAACCACCCTCGATACCTCGGGCGCAACCGTGCAGCAGAGCTTTGCGAAGCTCGCCAGGCTCGTCGCGCCTTGGATGAAAGGCTAGTTCTTATGGCTGACGCCGAACGCAAACTCTCAAACGGGACAGGCCGGATCGATTTCTCAACCGATCCCTCGCGCTATCGCCATTGGAAGCTTTCGACCGAAGGCGACGTTGCGACGCTGATCATGGACGTCGACGAGAACGCGCCGCTGTTCGAAGGTTATCAGCTCAAGCTCAACTCCTACGATCTCGGCGTCGACATCGAGCTCGCCGACGCGCTGGAGCGGCTGCGCTTCGAGCATCCCGAGGTGAAGGTCGTGCTGCTGCGCTCGGGCAAGCCGCGGGTGTTCTGCGCCGGCGCCAACATCCGCATGCTGGCGAGCGCCACCCACGCCCACAAGGTCAACTTCTGCAAGTTCACCAACGAGACCCGCAACGCCATCGAGGACGCGAGCGAATTTTCCGGCCAGAAGACGATCTGCGTCGTCACCGGCTCGTGCGCCGGCGGCGGCTACGAACTGGCGCTGGCCGCCGACCACATCATCCTCACCGACGACGGCTCCTCGACCGTGTCGCTGCCGGAGCTGCCGCTGCTCGCGGTGCTGCCCGGCACCGGCGGGCTCACCCGCGTCACCGACAAGCGCAAGGTGCGCCGCGACCATGCCGACGTGTTCTGCACCACGGAGGAGGGCGTCAAGGGCAAGCGCGCGGTGGAGTGGCGGCTGGTCGACGAGGTCGTGCCGAACACAAAGCTCGAAGACATGGTGAAGCAGCGGGCGCGCGAATTCGCCGCGAAGTCCGATCGCCCAAGCGGTGCCAAAGGCATTTCGCTCAAGCCCCTCAAGCGCACGCGCAACACCGACGGCATCGAATACAGCGCCGTGTCGGTGGAATTCTCCCGCGCCGAACGGCTCGCCACCATCACGGTTCGCGGGCCGGACGCCCCGCCGCCGCAGTCCGTGGACGAGATGGCCGGGCAGGGCGCCGACTTCTGGCCGCTGCGGCTCGCCCGCGAGCTTGACGACGCGATCCTCGACATCCGCATCAACGAGCTCGAAATCGCGGTGATCGTCTTCAAGTCGGAGGGCGATCCGAAGCTCGTGCTCGAATACGACGCGTTCCTCGCGAAGAACGCCAAGCACTGGCTCGCCCGCGAGATCGCGCTGAAATGGAAGCGCGTGCTCAAGCGCGTCGATCTCACCTCGCGCTCGCTGGTGACGCTGATCGAGCCGGGCTCGTGCTTTGCAGGCAGCCTGGCCGAACTCGCGTTCGCCTCGGACCGCTCCTACATGCTGATCGGCAATCTCGATGGCGACAACCGCCCGCCGGCCTGCATCGTTCTGGGCGATGCCAATTTCGCGGGCGGCCTGCCGATGAGCAACGGCCTCTCGCGGCTCGCCACGCGGTTTCTCGGCGAGCCGGAATCGCTCGATGCGGCGAGGGAGGCCGTCGGCAAAGCGCTCGACGCCGAGGCCGCCGAACAGCTCGGCCTCGTCACCTTCGCGCTCGACGACGTCGACTGGGAGGACGAGATCCGCATGTTCTTCGAGGAGCGCGCGAGCTTCTCGCCCGACGGTCTCACCGGCATGGAGGCGAACCTCCGCTTCGGCGGGCCGGAGACGATGGAAACGAAAATCTTTGCGCGGCTCACCGCCTGGCAGAACTGGATCTTCCAGCGCCCCAATGCGGTGGGCGAGGACGGCGCGCTGCGCCGCTACGGCACCGGCCAGAAGGCCGTGTTCGACATGAAACGGGTTTAGAGGAGCGTGCGATGACGGACGACATCATCAACGTCGACTACCGCGAGAAGATCCCGAACAACGTCAACCTCACCGAGGATCGCCGCGTGCTCAAGGCGCTCGAAGGCTGGCATCCGGGCTACATCGACTGGTGGCAGAACATGGGGCCGGAGGGCTTCCAGGAATCGCTGGTGTATCTGCGCACCGCGGTGTCGGTCGATCCGAAGGGCTGGGCCAAGTTCGACTACGTGAAGATGCCGGAATACCGCTGGGGCATTCTGCTCGCGCCGCATGAAGAAGGGCCGCAAGGTGCCGTTCGGCGCGCACATGGGCGAGGACGCCTGGCAGGAGGTGCCGGGCGAATACCGCGCCATGCTGCGCCGCCTCGTCGTCATCCAGGGCGACACCGAGCCCGCTTCCGTCGAGCAGCAGCGCCATCTCGGCAAGACCGCGCCGTCGCTCTACGACATGCGCAACCTGTTCCAGATCAACGTCGAGGAGGGCCGTCATCTCTGGGCGATGGTCTATCTCCTGCACAAGTATTTCGGCCGCGACGGCCGCGACGAGGCCGACGACATGCTGCGCCGCCGCTCCGGCAGCGCCGACGCGCCGCGCATGCTCGGCGCGTTCAACGAGGCGACGCCGGACTGGCTGTCGCTGTTCATGTTCACCTTCTTCACCGACCGCGACGGCAAGATGCAGCTCGAAAGCCTCGCGCAGTCGGGCTTCGATCCGCTGTCGCGCACCTGCCGCTTCATGCTGACCGAGGAAGCGCACCACATGTTCGTCGGCGAGACCGGCATCGGCCGCACCGTGCAGCGCACCTGCGAGGCGATGAAGGCGGCCGGCATCGAGGACCCGAACGAGATCGAGAAGGTCCGCAAGCTCGGCGTGATCGACCTGCCGACCATCCAGAAGAAGCTCAACCTGCATTACACGCTGTCGCTCGATCTGTTCGGCTCGGAGGTCTCCACCAACGCCGCCAACGCGTTCAACGCCGGGCTCAAGGGCCGCTTCCGCGAGACCTCGATCGAGGACGACCACAAGCTCGAGAAAGACATCTATCCGGTTCTGAAATTCGTCGACGGCGAGATCAAGCTGGTCGACGAGCCGGCGCTGACCGCGCTCAACATGCGGCTGCGCGACGACTACACCCGCGATTGCGCCAAGGGCATCGAGCGATTCAACAAGATCATCGAGCGTATCGGCGTGAACTTCCGGCTGGTGCTGCCCCACGTGGCGTTCCACCGCGATATCGGCGAGTTCAAGGACGTTCACGCGACGCCCGCAGGCATCCTGATCGACGATGCGACCTGGCAGAAGCAGAAGGACCAGTGGCTGCCGTCCACGGCCGACGGCGATTTCATCGCCTCGCTGATGCAGCCGGTCGCCGAGCCGGGCAAATTCGCGTCATGGATCTCGCCGCCCAAGGTCGGCATCGACAACCGGCCGGGCCACTTCGAATACGTGAAGATAGCGGCTTAGCGGCTGCGGGGGCTTGGCTGAACAGCGTAGCAATTTCGGGTTCGTGACTGCGCTCGCTGATGTCAGCTTTCTCCCGAAAGCCCATAAATCATTGCCTTGCAGCGAATGGACGTGCGACGCTGATGACGAGATGGCCGATGGTGGCGCCTGCATGAGTGCAAGGACGGTTGGCAAAGAGCGCATCGCTGACCCGACGCAGAGATTCTGCGTCCACCAAATTTTCTACGACGAAGCGTCTCGCGCCGATTTGGATCCTGGATTTATCCCGCTCGACAATGCCCAAGCGAGCAGGCCAGATTGGTATGAATTCTGGCCAATTTTGCAATTCTTGCGATCAAACAAGCTCGATGAGGACGTCTGGTATGGATTTCTGTCGCCCAGATTTGAACGGAAGTCGGGTCTGAATTCAGCATCTGTATTTCAGATACTGGATTCAATCGACCTGTCGCACGACGTCGCGCTGTTTCCCGCCGGGACGGATTACATTTTGTATTTCAAAAACGTTTTTGAGCAAGGGGAATCCAGCCATCCAAATCTCATTAATCTGTCGAAGAAATTCATCGCCCAAGCCGGAATAGACGTCGATCTTGATACGCTGGTTTCTCATTCCGGCAACGCGTGCTTCTCGAATTTCATTGTCGCAAAAGCACCGTATTGGAACGAATGGAGACAACTAGCCGAGTCATTCTTTGTGTTTGCCGAAGATCCGTTCACAGAAACAGGAATCGCGTTACGCGAACCGGCTCCATACCTCCGCGGACCGACGCCAATGAAGGTGTTCATTCAGGAGCGGCTTTCTGCGTTGGTTTTGGCTCGTGGACACTTTCGCGTATTCAGCATGCCGCTGACGTTCTCACTCAGCCGGTACCCACCAGTGGTGCTTGAGACCTTGGCGAAGATCGATGAGGTAAAGCGCAAAATCTCGACCGGGGGCTCACCGGAATTGAGGTTGACGCTGGACGAATTACGGCGGTGCTTGAAATTTGATCACAGCACGAGGATGATTTTGCCGACCGCCAAACTTGCCCCGCCGGCCGCGTTTTAAGGCCGGTTGATGACCGACGATGGTTTGATGTCTGTTATTGGTTCTGTAGACAGCTCCTCCACCCGGCACGCGAGTGCCACGGATATGGGAGCTGGCCGGCTGCCAATACACGGGGGATTCTCTCAACTCAGCTCACGTCTCTCAGTGTGTAGGTATGCAGCGGTGTGTTGTCGCCAGGCGGCCACATCGTGCTCACTGCGCCCGGATGATAAAAAATCACATTCATGCTCCGCCGCGAGAGCCGGCATCCGACCGCAACTTTTGAAACCGCGTGCCAGGAGTTGTCCGACCGCACCAGGACCGAAGAATTACCGACAATCGGACGAACTGTGGCAACGATGTCGTTCATCTCGGCAGAATTCAAGATGTTCAGACAGCCACCATCCGCCTGATTCCAAGTTTGGTTGAAGTAGAGGACGTGTGTGACGATCTTGTCCTTGAGATCAAGATGCGGACCCAACCAGGCACCGGGCCCGTAATGACACACATAGGCTTCCATGGAGGCGTTCGAGAGGTCGCGCCCCGTCAGACGTGACATCGCGGCGCGGTAGTTCGGTGACATCAAGGAATTGGCCAGGCGTCGCCACGTGTCAGTCAGTTGCTCGGCCTGAAACGGCTCCGTGTCCCACATTTTGATCAGGGCTCGCGCCTCATATTCGTAGCTCTTTTCGCCATCGTAGCCTCTGACCGTTTTGAAGTTGTCAGTCGGATAGTCGTCTGCAAGCAATTTGGCGTCCCGCTCAGAGTATAGGCCGTTCACAAAGGTCCATTCGTACGGCTGAGTGGCAAGCTTGCCCTGCTCCAGGCGCGCCAGGTCGATGACGTCTCTGCGCCCCGATACTAGCGATCGCATCCCTCCTCCGATTGCACGCAACTTTGTTATGATGTTCCCGATATTGCGGCCATGTAAGGCGCGGAAATGCTTCGTGTGAGCCGCCCGGCCCGCTCGGTCACGGGTCAGTATTCGATCACGAGCGACAATTCGCTGATCGCGTTCAGATAGTGCGGCACCACATAGCGCAAGCTGATGCTGCAGCCCCTGCGCGCGCGCGTCGAGTGCCGCGTAACGAAGCGAAGCGCCCTCCAATACGTTTGGCAAATTCTGCCAGAATACGCCGACGGCGGTCGCGGCGTGAGAATTCCGGGCATCCTTCGTGAATGCCACTGAAATCTCGTCCCAGTGACGATCCAAAGCGGCTAGCGCGTTGAGTTGAGTCGGCTCGATCTGACCGCGCCCAAGCCGCTGCCGGAGCCATTGCGGCGCGACCTCGCCCGCGGCCGCGAACGAATGGACACCGTCGAAGCTGCTGAGGATGGCATATTTTCCATGAAAGTTGGTGTCCGGCCTGAAAACCGGCACCCCGAATGCGATTGCTGTAATCGCGAGATGCAGACTTGTGCCGATTACTCCGGCCGCGCCCTTGATAAGTTCAACGATCTGTAGAGGTCTGGGCCAGTGCGGCAGACAAAGGATCTCCGGGTAGCTGCCGGTCAGAATTTCGTTCCTGTCTCTAGCGATCGGACCAATCGGCAAGGCTACCAATTGAAAATCCCGGAATTGATCGGGATGGTTCCGTATGACTCGCAAGACCGAGTCGAAGCCGGTCGTTGCTTGCACGACCAGATATGGGCGGCTCAAATCCAATACACTGCCAAGCTGATAAGTGCCCGCCGTTGGTCCCCGACCCTCCAGGAGACGTGCCACGCCAAAGGCGGTATCCGGCACGACCGCAATGTTGGTACCGTTGGCGAAACGCGCGAGCGCATCACGTGCCGGCACGTCGCGAACGGCAGCATAGCGGCTGCGGCCGATCGCCATCTGCATGAGCGGCTCTGCCCAGGATGGGATATCCCCATGGACGCCAGGAGCGTTCCAAGCCACCGGACGGCCGGCGCTGATGCCGAGCAGCGCGGGCACCAACCAGTAACCGGTCGGGTGATGCATGCCCGGCGTTGGTGCCGCGTAACCGGGCGCAACGTCCTTGTCGAATCGAATGAGATGGCCCCCTCCGATCAGAATTCCGTCGAGCGCTTGAACCTTCAACGGCAACTCGGCCAACGGAGACACATCAAAGGGCCAATTGTTTCGGCTCTTCGAAAAGTAGGAAAAGCGATGCAAGTCAATCGGCCCGAGCCGCTTGGTCAGCTCGGCTTCCGCAATCAGTGGGAAAAGCAAGTCGCCGTAGTTTTCGACATCGAAAGTACCGCAAATCCCGACTTGCAATGCAGCATTGGGACTCATTCAAAAATTTCCTGGCTGCGACGCGGACCTCGATAGATTAGCACAGCCGGCAGTGAGGTGGCATCATGCCGGCGCCACGAAGGAATTCCGTTCGAGGAGGCATCGGACAACGGCTACCGGCAGGCCACCGGTTACGTCGACCGCATCCTCAAGGGCGAGAAGCCCGCCGACCTGCCGGTGCATGTGCCGACCAAATTCGAGACGGTGATGAACCTCAAGATGTTCAAAAGCCTCGGCCTCACAGTGACGCCTTCGCTACTCGCGCTACTCGCCCCCCGACGAGGTGGTCGAATAGGCGTCGGTTGCTATCGCGCGTTTGGTCGCGATCGGCACATCAGGACATTTGCTAGCAGCGCAGCAATCCGGTCGCTTTCGGAGTGAAGTGACATCGGGGATCTCCGCTTTACCAAATTAATGGGTACGCGCCCTATCAAGCCCTTGCACGCCGCAGCCTCGATATCGCATTTGATCCCGCTCATTCATGAGCTGGCAGTCCGCGAACTGGCCCTACAAGCTTTGCGATCTCAGATGTCCCCGTAGATCACATCGAAGGCACGGCGCAGAGCCGGCGTATTGCGCCGGATATAGGGCTGGGAATGTTCTGAACGACGACCTGCCGCCTGGCCTTCATCCAGCTTGCGTCCACCAGGCTGTGGCTACGCGCCAATGAGTTCACGTCCTAGCAATAGGGGCCCACACACGTCGTCGGCGGCGTAACGCTGCCGCCCTGAGCGGCGTTCGACACGCCCTTTCCGGCGCTGTTGCCGGCGCCAAAGATCGAGATGTAGCCCAGCGGATCGGTGCCCGGGGGAGCGGTCGGATCGGTGACGATGGTGAATTTGAACCCGTCCGGCACGTTGCCTTGCGTCGGGATGTTGGCGACACCGCCGGTCTGGCCCGGCTTGCTGTTGATCAGCTGCGTGATCAACTGCAGCAGATCGTCGGGAAGACGGAACGGCGTCGGGATCGGATCGTTGGGTCCGCCGAGCACCGTGGCGAAACCCGGCAACAGGTTCACCGAACCGACATTGTTGGCGACCGTGATCTGGCCGAAACTCGAGAGCACCAGCGTGCCGCCTGACGGGAGACCCAGCTGCGCAAGCTTTTGCGCGATGCTGGCCGGCATCTGCACCACCAGGGTGACCATGCCACCGCGGATGCCGATGTTGGCCGACGGTGTCCGGATGGTCGCGCCCGAATTGTGGCTGATCTGGCCGCCGATATAGCGCAACGCGCCCCTGGTGACGGTCGCCGCCATCGTGCCGGACTTGGACTGCGGATTATAGACGAATTCGTCGATCACCATGTCGCAATTGGCACCCAGGTTGATCGCCGACTGATCCGGAAATTGAATTTGCGTCGAGCCTGAGGACGAGGTCCGAACCCGCTCCTTGACGACGACGCCCGCGCCCACAGTCAGCCTGCGGGTAGCACCGCCTGGCGGCGTGCCGGTGGCCTCCTGGTTGACGGCGCCAACCTTGCCAAAGCTTTGCGCCACCGCGGTCGTCACCGTCGCCGCGGTGGTGGACAGCAGGACCCCGAGCAGGCTCGTCCATTGTGATGGTTTGGTCCAATCCATGATCGTGCCCTTAGAACCGAGCCGTCGGCCCGCTCAGGACCGAGTAGTTGTCCATGCGGAAATTCGGCAGCGTGGAGGTGGTCCTGTCGTACTGGAACGTGGTCTTGACGCCAAACCAGTTGGTGATCGGCGTATCGAAGATCACGCCCGCCGTCCACGTCTTGTCGACGCGCCTCGTGTTCGGATCGATGAACGGATTGGCCGCATCGAACTCGGTCTCGACGTAGCGGCCGAACGGAGACAGCGTCCAGTGGCGCGGCATCCACTGGAACGGAGGCGGCATCAGGAACGACAAGGCGGCTTCGCCGACCCATTGATCGAAACTCTGGAAGTCCGTCTGGCCTTCGCCGCGCCGGTAGTAACCGCGCGCGTCGAGCTTCACGGTCTCGACGATCAGGTACTTCACGGACAGGCCACCGGTGTACCAGTTGCCGGAGCTGAATTCGTTGAGCTGCGACGCACTGACGGAGGGAGTCACCACCGGCGTGTTGATGGAGACATCCACATGCCGCCATTCGAAGGCTGGTTCGAAGCTCAGTCGCGCGTTGACAGGCAGCGCGAACGCCACGCCCGCGCCGCCGGACGCGAGATACTGGCTGCCGCCCACCCAGATGTTGCCGCCGGTCACATAGGGCTTGACGCTCGCGCCCGGGAACCAGCTCGACGTGAACGGGATGCGCCAGCCGACGCTGCCGTCGACCAGCCCGACATTGAGGTCGTCCAGAACAAACTGCTGTGTCAGGTAACCGGTGAAGCGCGTCTCGAAGCTAGAGCCCAGGCTATCGTTGAGATCGTAGTCGTGGCTCAGGCCGACCAGGCCGAACCAGTTGCTGTCGGAACGTTTGGTGTTCGTTCCCGGCAAGCCAAGCTCCTGGCCGCTGACGCTGACCAGACCGTTCGACGGCGCAAAGTTTGCATTGCTCTGATAGCGCACACCGGTCTGCGCAAAACCCGCGAACCGGCTCCGCTGTGTCTGCCGTTCGGCGTCGGGCAGGTAGCCCTCGATACGCGACCGTGTCACCGGGTCGAGGCCCGGCGTCACCAGCGCTTCCTTGAAGTAGCGCTTCGCCATGTCGAAGGAGCGCAGCTTGAAGTACAGCGTTCCGAGCTCGTACTTCACATGCGCCAGATTGGAATTGTAGTAGAGCAGACGCTCAAGCGCTGCGATTGCGGCTTCGTAGTCGCCGCGATCGGTCGCCACCTTTACGTAGGCGAAGGTGACCACGTAATTCGTCGGGTGGCGAAGCATTTGCGCATGCAGTCGCTCTTGCTCGTCGCTGGTATCCTGAGCCAGTACCGGCTGAATCGCGACGAACAACGCAACGACAGGCGCGCAAACGGCAATCAGGCACCGAGCCGCCCGGGCCGTAATCTCCATATACGGCATTCCTAACTCCAGCACCCGCCAAGGCCGAAGAAATCATGGTGGGCCTGGGTCCGCAAGGAGAGCGTCCCAGCCGCCCACCGCAAACCGGGCGTTGCAAAGCATGGTGTGGCGCGACGGCATCACCGGCCGGTATCCCGATACGTTGCCGCAGCCGACTACCCTCCGATTGGAGGATATTGGGAGGCCGATTACGCACCTGGGAATCCGGACTTAGGCGCCAGTCGTCCGATACATATGCGCGAACCAGCGCCGCAAATTTCCGTATTCGATGCGCGCGGGGAACGGCCAACCGATTTCGTGCCCTTTGAAAAGCCGGTCGAGATAGGAGCCGAGCGGCGGCCCGAGCTCGCGCGGCACACCGGCCCGCAACCAGGCCTCCTGATGCAGATCGAGAAACAGGCCGCCTTTGAGCTTGTCTTCAATCATGTCGGCGCGCGCTGGATCGAACAGTATCTCGACCTCGAACCATGAGACGGGGCTCACCACGTCCGGCAGGCGACATTGGTCAAGCAGGCCATCTGCGGCCAGGCATTCGGTGAGCAAGGCAGGACCCAATGCGTCCCATCGCTCGGGCTGCTCGTCGAACGGTGCCGAATGGACGAGAGCTTCGGCGAGCGCGGGATGGCCTTCAGGAAATTTCATCGCCGCGGTGGACGCGAACTGCGTGTCATGCGACCGCGCAACGAACATCTCGGCGTCCGGAAGCTCTGTCCCAAGCAGCACCACGTCCGGATCGATCCACCAGCCACCATGGCGATGCAGCAGTGCGTGACGGAACAGGCCCGCGTGAATCGCGGATTGGCCGGGCTCGGCGAGCTCGCGGATGATTCGCTCGGTCGGAACGATATCCGATGCGTCTCGCCACGTGACCCATGATGGATTCTTCAACGCGCCGTCAAAGGTGAACACCTCCACGCGATGTCCGCGGTCGGCAAAGCTGCGCAGGCCGAGCAGTTGATATGGCCCGATTGCACCGCCGGCCCAGAAGGAGCGAACGGTCTGCGGCTTGGACGCAACCGGCACCGGAATGCGGGCTGCCGGCGGATCATACGCCGCAGCGCCTATCCCGACCGGAGCGCGCGGCTCACCGGTCAGCCCATCGAATGCATCGCCTGGGACATAACGCGTCTGCAGATGCCTTCGCATCTTGTTCAGAAACCGGGTTTCCTCGAACCACGCCGCGACTGCGTCGGCCGATAGCCGCTCCTCGTCTGCGAACGAGAAGCCAAATCGAGCAAACAATTCGTCGAGAAAGCTCCCCTTGGGCGGTCCAAGCTCTTTGGGAATACGGACGCGGCGCCAGTATTCGTTCCACAGATGCACGAAGTTGCTGTCGGCAATCCGCTCGTTGAGCTCGTCGCGGCGCAGCGGATCGAACATGGCCGGCACGTCAAGAAAATCGATGGGATACGCGCTTGATATCGGACGCACAACATGATCGAGCGCATAGTCGTGAACGAGCTTCGTCACCAGCTGCGGCCCGAGCATAATGCGCGACGTGAGCGGTGCGCCGCGCACGGTTTGCGGCAGCAGCGCACGCGATTCCTCGATCGCGCCGGCCATCACCGGTGAGTGCGGGGGAAACTTCATGATCGCGCCGTTTACTGACTGGTCGGTCTGCCACGCGAGATAGACCTTGCTGGTCGGCAGACCACGGAGGCAGATCATATCGAGATCGGCATACCAGCCGCCGAAGCGGTGAAGCATGACGTAGCGCACCAGATCGGAATGAAGTGCCGACGAAGGATCCCCATCCGGATAGAAAAATCGGTGTACCGGTCCAGGCCAAAGCTCCCGCGCGTCGAGCAGCTCGACTCCCTCAGGAACACGCAGCGTCTTGCTCGTCGAATACACAGACACCCGTGCGCCCGCAGCAATAAAGCTTTGCAGCGAAAGCAGCTCGTAAATGCTGAGCGGCGGCCCGGTCCAGAACATCCGAACCTCGGGCGGGTCGGACGGTTGCTCGTCATCGAGATTATCGGAAGGGATGGGTCGCATGCTGAGAACGCGCGAACTGCCGCCTGGACCCAAGATGGGGTAGCCTCGTTTCCCAGGCTAAGCAACCCAGTACGTAATACCCGCATGGGGCGCAAAAAACCATGAAGATCGTTCTACTGGCCTGGGAGCTCGGGCGTGGCTTCGGTCATGCGGCCAGTTTGCGCCGGATTGCCATACGGCTGCGGCCGCACGGCGTGCGGCTGATTGCGGTTGTGAGGATTCCCGCAGCGATAGGGTCGCATCGCGACGCTTTCGATGAGATCGCGACCGCGCCGCTCTGGCCTATCGACGAGCCGGCCGCCACACAAAAGCAGCCGGGAAGTTCGGCGAACATGAACGACATTCTGTCAGGGGCAGGGCTCGCGGAGGGCAAGGCCGTGCAGCGCGTTCTTGCGGCATGGGACGATATTTTTGGCATTTTCCGTCCCGATCTGGTGGTCGCGGACTACGCACCGCTTGCAACACTCGCCGCGCGTGGCCGCATTCCGCTGGTGGTGGTCGGCAACGGCTTCACCGTACCGCCAGCCGAGATGCCGCGATTTCCTCTGCTGCATCGGATAGTGGCGCCAGCTTTTGACGAAACGCAGACGCTCGAAACCGTCAATGCCGCGGCCGTTACGCTTGGCCTGCCGCAGCTCGATCGGTTGCCGCAGCTTTTTGCCGGCGATGCGTGCCTGGTGCACAGCCTTCGGCTGCTCGATCCCTACGACACGCAGCGTATATCGCCCGTAGACGGTCCCGTGTTCGAGGAGCCGCCCGTATCGCGCGCGGCTGATGCGCAACAGGTTTTCGCCTATCTGTCCAGTGACACGAGTGGATGGACGTTCTTGTTGGAGGCGCTTGTCCCGCTCGCGAAGCGTCTGCGAATCTATGCGCCATTGTGGCCCGCCGCACCGCTCGATCGACTTGTCGAGGCAGGTGCTCGAGTTGAGACGCGGCCACAGCCGATCGCGGATATCCTGGCAGCGAGCCGACTTGTGGTTCATCTTGGCGGCAGCGGGCTCGCCGCGGAAGCACTGGCTGCTGGTGTGCCGCAAGTGGTGCTCAGCGGCCATATCGAACAAAGTCTCAATGGCGAGGCGATCGAACGGGCCGGCGTCGGACGCCTGGTCAAAACCTACCTGCCAGGCGCGCGACTCGAATCGGACGCAATCCGATCGCTGATCGATGACGCTGCCGTGGCGGCGCGGGCCGACGCAATCGGCACCCGATTGCGCGAATTCACGGCGCGCCGCGACGCGCTCGCAAATTGCGAGGCGGTCTGCATGGGCCTGCTCAGGGGAAACAGTGCTTGACCCGGCCGATGTGGCCCCGTCTTCGTTACGGCCCCCGCTTCGCCTGCTCGATGGCCTGCCACACCTTGAACGGCGTGCACGGCGTGTCGACGTGGCGGATGCCGTAGACCGACAGCGCATCGACGATGGCGTTCACGCCGGCCGACAGCGATCCGACCGTGCCGGCTTCGCCCGCGCCCTTGACGCCCAGCGGATTGGTCGGCGTCGGCACCGGATTGTCCTCGATGGTCACGGAGCAGAAGTTCTCGGCGCGCGGCATCGCGTAGTCCATGAACGAGCCCGAGAGCACCTGACCGGTGTCCGGGTCGTAGGCCTTGTCCTCCATCAGCACCTGGCCCATGCCCTGGGCGATGCCGCCCATGATCTGGCCTTTCACCAGCATCGGGTTGATCACCGTGCCGACGTCGTCGACCACCCAGTAGCCGACCACCTGCGTCGCACCGGTGTCGGGGTCGATCTCGACCTCGCAGACGTGTGAGCCGTTCGGGAAGTTGCCGCTGGTGGCGCGGTAGGTTGCGGTTTCGTAGAGACCCGGCTCCATGCCTTTCGGCAGCTTGCCGAGTTCGAACGCCGCCTTGGCCACGTCGTGGATGCCGAGGCTGCGGTCGGTGCCGGCGATCGAGAAGCGGCCGTCCTTGAACTCCATGTCGGCTTCGGCGGCCTCCAGCATGTGCGCCGCGAGCTTCTTGCCCTTGGCGATGATCTTGTCGGCGACCATGACGATGGCGCCGCCGCTCATCGTCGTCGAGCGCGAGCCACCGGTGCCCATGCCGAATGCGACCGCTTCGGTGTCGCCCTGAACGAACCTGATCTGTTCCGGATCGACGCCGAGCCGGTCCACCAGGATCTGCGTCTGGATCGTGGCATGGCCCTGGCCGTGCGAGATCGAGCCGGTGACGAAGGTCATCCCGCCCAATGGGTCAAAACGGATTTCCGCGGTCTCGATGGTCGGGTCGGCGGCCTGCTCGATGGTGTTGGAGAGGCCGATGCCGCGCAGCTTGCCGCGCTTGCCGGCCTCCTTGCGCCGCGCCTCGAAGCCCCGCCAGTCGGCGAGCTTCATGGTGCGGTTCATGTTCTCCTCGAAGCGCCCGCTGTCGTAGGTGAAGGTGAGCGGCGTCTTGTAGGGCATCTTCTCGGGCGGAATGGTGTTGCGGCGCCGCAGCTCCGCCGGGTCGATTTTCATCTCGTCCGCGGCGATGTCGATCAGCCGCTCGATCATGTAGGACGCCTCGGGCCGTCCTGCGCCGCGATAGGGCGAGGTGCAATGCGTGTTGGTGAGCATGCCCGAGACCGCCACGTGCAGCGCCGGCGTGGTGTAGACGCCGCACACCGTGCCGATGTTGACCACCGGCGGCATCGCGCCGCGGAACGACACGAAGGCGCCGAGATTGCCGAAGCTCCGGATCCGCACGGCGAGGAATTGTCCGTCCTTGTCGAGCGCCAGCGCCGCATCGACGATATTGTCGCGCGCGTCGTCGTCGCTGATATGCGCCTCGTTGCGGGTGGCGAGCCATTTCACCGGCTTGCCGGCGCGCTTCGCCGCCCACAGCATCAGGATGATCTCGGGGTAGATCGAGCCGCGCAGGCCGTAGGATCCGCCGATGTCCCCGGTGATCAGCCGGAGCTGGCTTTCCGGGATCTTGAAAGTGCTCTCGGCGATGGCGTTGCGGAACAGCCATGGCCGCTGGAAGCCGCACTGCAGGGTGTAGCGGCCGGTGCCGGCGTCGTATTCGCCGGTGACGCCGCGCGGCTCGAGCGTGTTGGCGGTGACGCGGTTGATGACGAGGCGCTGCTCGACCACATGCGCGGCGCGCGCGAATGCTTCGTCGACCGCGGCCTTGTTGCCGGCCTGGTAGAAATAGGCTTCGTTGTTGGGACAATCCGGATAGAGCTGCGGCGCGCCCGGCTTGAACGCGTCCTCGGCATTCACGATGGCCGGGCGCGGCGCATAGTCGACCTCGACCCGCTCGGCGGCGTCGCGCGCCTGATCGAGCGTGTCGGCGACCACGACCGCGACCGGATAGCCGACATGCATGGCGCGGCCGATCGCGATCGCGGGCCGGTGCGGCAGATACATCGCGCTGCCGTCGCGCTTCTTGTAGGGCGCCATCGACGACATGGTGCCCAGCCCGTCCGCCTCGTAGTCCTTGCCGGTCAGCACGACATGCACGCCGGGCATCTGCAGCGCAGCACGGGCGTCGATGCCGCGGATGTCGGCATGGGCGTGCGGCGAGCGCACGATGGCGGCGTAAAGCTGGTCCGCGAGCTTGAGATCGTCGTAGAAGCGCCCGCGTCCCGTGAGCAGCCGCGGATCTTCGCGCCGCCGCACCGATTGACCGATCGAAAATTGACCCATGGAGGACTCCGGCAGGAAGCGGTCAGTCTAACCGGCCGATCCGCCGTCCGTCATCCCGCCTGTGGCACGGCGGCTTTATCCGCCGTCCGCCATCGCATAACATCCACGCCAGCGGCGACCGGTCACACAACAGCCGCATCAAGGGATGAAACGCCATGCGCAAAGCCGCCGCGCTCGCTCTGTTGCTGGGTTTGGGCCTTGTTGCCGCGGGCGCGGACCGCGCGCAGGCACAGGCCGACGACTACCCGAGCCGGACCGTCACGTTCCTCTGCCCGTTCCCGGCCGGCGGCGGCACCGACATTCTCACGCGGCTTCTGGCCCAGGAGCTCCAGGACAAGCTCGGCAGGCCGGTGGTCGTCGACAACCGCGTCGGCGCCGGCACCCAGATTGCCGCCAATGCCACGGCGAAGAGCGCGCCGGACGGCTATACGATCTTCATCGCGCCGGTCACGACCTTGGCGATCGGGCCGAGCGTGTTCAAGTCGTTGCCGTACGACACGGTGAAGGACTTTGCGCCGATCGGGCTGGTGGGCTCGGCGCAGTTCGCGCTGGTGGCCAATCCGAACCTCGATGCGCCGACGCTTCCCGACCTGATCAAGCTCATCAGGAGCAGGAGCGGCCAGATGAGCTACGGCACTTCGGGGGCATCGACGCCGCACCATCTGTTCATGGAGATGTTTCTCAAGGCGATCGATGCCAAGGCGCAGCACGTGCCTTATCGCGGCAGCGTGCCGGCCATGACCGACGTCATTTCCGGGCAGATTCCGTTCATGATGCTGGACGTCGCCGTGGCACTGGGCCCGATCAGGGACGGCAAGCTCAAGATCTACGGCGTCACCTCATCCACCCGGATCAAGGCGCTGCCCGAGGTCCCGACTATCGCCGAAGCGGGCCTGCCGGGCTTCGCGGCGACCGGCTGGTTCTCGGTGGTGGCGCGGGCCGGCACGCCGCGGCCGATCATCGACAAGCTCAACGGCATTCTGATGCCGTATCTCAAGCGTCCGGACGTGCAGGACCGGCTCAACGGGCTCGCCATCACGCCGCTCACCAGCACGCCGGACGAACTGGAAAAGTTCATCCCGGCCGAGATCGCCAAGTGGGCCAAGGTGGTGAAGGACGCGGGGATCGAGCCGCAGTAGCGGTTTCTCGTGTCCCGGATGCGGTGCAGCGCGTAGCCCTAAGCGCGTTAACGCGCGTCTTCGACGCGCTATGGCGAGCGATGCACCGCTGATCCGGTCCCGGATCTGCAGTGCACCACTTCGTGCTGCCCGGGACACGCGCCCCGTCAATCCAGCTTCGGAATCTTCGCCTCGTCGATGACCTTGGCGAAGCGGGCGATGTCGGCCTTGAACGTGGCGGCAAACGCCGCGGGCGTGTCGCCGACCGGCTCCTGGCCGGTCTGGATCATCGTCTCGCGCACCTTCGGATCGGCCAGCACCTTGGCAAGCGTCTGCTGAATGGCGTTGACGATGTCGGTCGGCGTTCCGGCCGGCACGAACATCGCGTTCCAGCTGCCGACCTCCAGCCCCTTGAAGCCCTGCTCCAGCGCCGTTGGCACGTCGGGCAGCGCGGTCATCCGCCTGGTGCCGGTCACGCCGAGGCCGCGGATCAGGTTGCTCTGCACGTTGGCGATGCCGTTCGCCTGCGGCAGGAATGCGAGCTGGATGTCGCCGCCGATCAGCGCGGTGACCATCGGCGCGTCGCCGCGATAGGGGATGTGCACCAGCTTGATGCCGGCGGTGCTGTTGAACATCTCGGCGAAGATGTGCAGCGAGGATCCGGGTCCGCTCGATCCGAAATTGTAGGTGCCGGGCTTGTCCTTGGCGAGGGCTGCAAGCTCGCGCAGACCGGTCGCCGGATTCTTCGGCGAGCCGGCGATCACGAACTGCGTCGAGATCACCATCGAGACCGGCACGAAATCCTTCACCGGGTCGAACGGAAGTTTGCTGTAGAGCGCGGGCGCACTTGCCATCGCGCTGGTGTGCAGCAGGATCGTATATCCGTCGGGCACAGCTTTGGCGACCGCGTCGGCGCCGACATTGCCGCCCGCGCCGGGACGGTTGTCGATCACCACCGGTTGCTTGACGATCTCCTGCATCTTGGTGCCGATGATCTGGGCCAGGATGCTGACGCCGCCGCCCGGCGCATAAGGCACGACGATGCGGATGGTCCGGTTCGGATAGCCCTGTGCGTGACTCTCCATCAGGCTCGCGCCGAGCGCGAGCGTTACTCCGAGGATTGCTGCACCCGTCAACCACAGCTTTCGCATCGTCAGTCCTCTTCTCTCGTTATTGCTTGGCGATTTTTGCATCCGCGACGATCTTGGTGAATTTCACGACCTCGGCCCGGAAGTAGGCATCGAACTCGACGGGCGTGCTGCCCATCGGCTCGTAGGCCATGCTTCTGAGCCTTTCGTTGATGTCCGGCAAGGCGATGACCTTGGCCACTTCGTTGCGGATTCGCTCGACGGTGGGCGCAGGCGTGCCTGCGGGCATGAACCATCCCTGCCATCCTGCGGACGCAAAACCCGGAAGGTCCGCGGCTTCGGCGACGGTCGGCACGTGCGCGACCGGCTGCGAGCGCCTCGGCCCGGTGACGGCCAGCGCCTTGAGGCGGCCCTCCTGGATGAGCGGCACGGCGGCGGCGAGCGGAATGACCGCAACCTCGATTTCGCCGGCGATCAGCGCGGTATGGATTTGGCCGTCGCCGCGGAACGGCACCGCCACGATGTCGACGCCGGCGGCGTGTTTGAGCATCTCCATCGTCAGGTGCAGCGGATTGCCGGGACCACTGGAGCCATAGTTGAGCTTGCCGGGGTTGGCGCGGGCGCGTGCGAGCAGATCCTTCACCGACTCGATGCCGGACTTCGGGCCGGCCACCAGCACCAGGTTCGACGCCACGATCTGCGTCACCGGTACGAAGTCCTTCACGCCGTCGAACGGCAGGCTGCGATAGAGCGCCGGCGCGATCGCGGCGCCATTGGTGTTGTGCAGGATGGTGTAGCCGTCGGGCGGCGACTTCGCCGCAGCGTCGGCGCCGAGCGTGCCGCCCGCGCCCGGACGGTTTTCGACCACGAGCGGCTGCCCCACCTGCTCCGAGACCTTGTTGCCGACCAGCCGGGCCAGGATGTCGGCAGCTCCCCCGGGCGGAAACGGCACGATCAGCCGGACCGGGCGGATGGGGTAGGTCTGCGCGGCCGCGCGCTCGCCCCACGCCGCTGCCAGCATCAGGGCGAGCAGCGCGTACCGAAGCAGCAACGCGGGTCGCATCGCCTCAATCCAGCTTCGGAATCTGCGCCGCCTCGATCACGCGGGCAAAGCGTGCAATCTCGGACTTGAAGAAGGCCTGGAAGTCCGCGGTCGGGCTGCCGACCGGCTCCTGGCCGGTCGAGCGGATCCGCCCGCTGACCTCCGGATCGGCGAGCGTCTTGGCCATCGCCTGCTGCAGAGTCTGCACGATCTGCGGCGACGTGCCCGCGGGGACGAACAAGCCGTACCAGCTTCCGTCGTCCATGCCGTTGACGCCGGATTCCGTCATCGTCGGGACGTCGGGGATCGACGGCCAGCGCTTGCGGCCGGTGACGCCGAGCCCTCTGAGCTGCCCTGACGAGACCTGCTGCGGCCCGGTGCTCTGCGGCATGAAGGCGATATGAACGTCGCCGGAGAGCAGCGCAGTCAGCATCGGCGCGTCGCCGCGATAGGGAATGTGCATGATCTGCAGCCCGCCTGTGGCGTGCTTGAAGATCTCTGCCTGCAGGTGCAGCGGCGCGCCGACCCCGCTTGAACCGTAATTGAGGGTGCCGGGCTTGGCGCGGGCCAGCGCGATCACCTCCTGGACGCTCTTGGCCTCGAGCTTCGGCGAGCCGACCAGCAGGAACTGTGTCGCCGCAACCTGCGTCACGCCCACGAGGTCATTGAGCGGGTCGAAAGACAGCTTGCGATAAAGCGACGGGCTGATGGCAATGCCGTTGACGTTGAGCAGCATGGTGTAGCCGTCGGGCGCGGACTTGGCGACGAAGTCGGTCCCGACATTGCCGCCGGCGCCCGGCTTGTGTTCGACCAGCACCGGCTGCTTGACCACGTCGGCGAGCTTGTTGGCGAGGATACGTGCCATCGTGTCGACGCCGCCGCCGGCCGGGAACGGCACGATCAGCCGAAGCGGCCGGTCGGGATAGCCTTGCGCCAGTGCGCTTGAGGCGCCCGCACACAGCACCAGTATCGCGCCAATAGTCATATACAGCGTTCGCTTCATGGTCCTCGTCCTTATGCTGCTGTTCGCGGCTCTCATGGCATCAGTCGAGCTTCGGAATTTTCGCGTCGGCGATGATCTTGGCGAACTTGATAATGTCGGCGCGGAAGACGCGGTCGAACTCCTCGGGTGTCGAGCCCACGCCTTCATTGCCGCCGGCGCGCAGCCGCTCCATGACTTCGGGAAGCTTGAGAACTTTCGCCGTCTCCTGTTGCAGCCGCACGACAACGTCGCGGGGCGTGGCGGCCGGCACGAAATAGCCCTGCCAGCTCGTCGATTCGAACCCCGGGATGGTCTCTCCCACGGTTGGCACATCGGGCATGGCAGGCGAGCGCGTGGCGCCGCCAATCGCCAGCGCCTTGAGTTGCCCGCCTTGGACCAGCGGCAGCGTTGTCGCCATCGGCATCACGCCCAGCTGAATTTCGCCCGCGATCAGCGCGGCGTTGGCCGGCGCATCGCCGCGATAGGTCACCGCCTGGATTTCCAGGCCGGCGGCGCTCTTGAGCATTTCCATCGTGAGGCTCAGCGGATTGCCGACGCCGGTCGAGCCGTAGTTGAGCCCGCCGGGCTTCGCCTTCGCGAGCTTGATCAGTTCGGCGACGTTGTTGGCTTCGAGCTTGGGATTGGCGACGAGAATGAGCTGCGACCGGACGAGCTGGGTGACGGCCGCGAAGTCCTTGTTCGAGTCGAACGGCAGAACCTTGTAGAGCGACGGGCTGATGGCGATGCCATTGACGGTCTGCAGCACGGTGTAACCGTCGGCGGGCGACTTCAACAGCACGTCGGAGGCGAGATTGCCGCCGGCGCCCGGCCGGTTCTCGACGATGACCGGCTGGCCGATGCCCTCCGACAGCTTCTGGCCGACGATGCGCGCCAGCGTGTCGACTGCGCCGCCGGCCGCGAACGGCACCAGCACCCGGATCGGCCGGTTCGGATAGGCCTGACTCCATGCGTTGCCGGCGCTCAACGACGTCAGCACGAGTGCCAGCACGACGCTCGATCGCTTCATCGCGGATGTCCTCCCACCGGTCCGGACTTCCGCCGGACTTCGTGCCCAGCAAAACAAAAGCAAACGGCCGGCACAAGGCCGGCCGTCAGTCTGACGCAGCTTCAGATTGTCTCGTTATTCCGCGGCAGCGCGGCTCGAACCGGTATGCGCGGACACCAGGTAGTCCATCGCCGCCTGCACGCCGCCCTTCTTGTGCGGGATGCCGGCGAGCGACAGCGCCATCTCGGTGATGCCGAGCGCGCCAACCAGCGTACCGTCATTGATGTCGCCGAGGTGGCCGATCCGGAAGTATTTTCCGGCATACGGGCCGAAGCTCGCGCCATAGGCGATGTTGAATGTGTCGAGCGCCTGGGCGCGGAACTTGTCCGCGTTGTGCCCCTCCGGCAGCAGGATCGCCGTGATGGTCGGCGAATAATACTTCGCCTCCTTGCACATGATCTCGAGGCCCCATGCGCGTACCGCGCGGCGGGTGGCCTCGGCGAGCCGGTCGTGGCGCGCGAATACGTTGTCGAGCCCTTCCTCGTGCAGCATGTCGATGCCGACGGTGAGGCCGTAGAGCATCTGCGTCGCCGGCGTATAGGGGAAGAAGTTCTGCTTGTTCATCGTGAGCATGTCTTCCCACGCCCAGAACGACTTGGTGAGCTTGGAGGTCTTCGCCGCCGCCAGTGCCTTGTCGCTGATCGCGTTGAACGACATGCCGGGCGGCAGCATCAGGCCCTTCTGCGCGCCGCCGATGGTGACGTCGACGCCCCATTCGTCGTGGCGGTAGTCGGCCGAAGCCAGCGAAGAGATGGTGTCGACCATCAGCAGCGCCGGATGGCCCGCGGCGTCGATCGCCTTGCGGATCTGGTCGATCGGCGACAGGCAGCCGGTCGAGGTCTCGTTGTGCAGGATGCAGACCGCCTTGATATCCTTCTTGGTGTCCTTGCGCAGATAGTCCTCGACGACGGCGGGGTCCGCGCCGATACGCCAGTCGGTCTTGATGAACTCGGGCTTCAGCCCGATGGCCTCCGCCATCTTCTTCCACAGCGTCGCGAACTGTCCGGTCTCCACCATCAGCACGCGGTCGCCGGGCGACAGCGTGTTGACGAGAGCCGCTTCCCAGGCGCCGGTGCCGGTCGCGGTGTAGATGATCACCGGGTTGGTGGTCTTGAAGATCGTCTTGATGCCGTCGAGGCACTTGCGGGCGAGCTTCTGGAATTCCGGGCCGCGGTGGTCGATGATCGGGCTGTCCATGGCGCGCATGACGCGGTCGGGCAGCGGCGTCGGCCCCGGAATTTGCAGGAAATGACGCCCCGGATTGCGGGCGGAATTCTGGGCCATCGAGGGCTCCTTGGTGGCGGTTTTTCTGGGCTTTTGGCCCGGCTGGCCGCGTTGAACTCGATTGTTGCAGTGCGGTCAAGTCCCCGCCGACGATGGCCCGATAGGAATTATCGAGCAAGGCCCAACGAATTGATGACCCCGCCCCAGCGCTCGACATATTCCGCCACGGTCTGGGTGAATTCCTCGGGCGTGCCCGCTTTAGCCGAGTTTCCCATGGTGCGCAGCCGGTCGCGGACCGCCTCGGTGTTCACCACCTTGGCGATCTCGCGGTTGAGCCGGGCGACGACGGCCGGCGGGGTCTTGGCCGGGGCGGCGAGGCCGAGAATCGTGCCGACGAAGAAGCCTGGGGACAGTTCGCCGAACGAGGGAGTGTCGGGCATCAGCGGCTGGCGCCCGGCCGAGGTGACGGCCAGCGCCCGCATCCGGCCGCCCTGCACCAGCGGCGACAGCGTGAGCATGGAGTTCGATCGACATGTCGACGCGGCCGCCCATTACGTCGTTCAGCGGTTGTGCGCCGCCCGTGTAAGGCACGTGCGTCCACTGCACGCCGAACCGTCGCGAGGTGAGTTCGCCGATCAGATGCTGCGTCGAGCCTGCGCCGGTGCTGCTGAACGTGTACTTGCCCGGCTCGCGCTTCGACATCTCCAGCAAGTTGGCAAACGATTTCGCCGGGTGGTCGGCGCCCACCGCCAAGGCAAAGCTCGCCTCGGTGATCTGGCAGACGAAGGCGAAATCTTTCACGGCGTCGAACTTCGTGGTCTTGGCGTAAAGGCCCGCCGCGACCGTGTGGCCGCCGGTGACGAAAAGGAGCGTGTTGCCGTCGGGTGCCGCGCGCGCGACATACTCGCCGGCGATCAGTCCGCCGGCGCCGGGCTTCGGCTCCATGACGAAGGTGCGATCGATCGCGGCGCCGACCCGGTCGCCGATCAGGCGCCCGATGGTGTCGGCCTGCCCGCCGGACTGAGTGGGCAGGATGATGCGGATGGGACCGGACGGCAGGTCAGAAGCCTGTGCACGCGCGATCGCGGGCGTCATCGGAACGAAGGCTGCGCCGATGCCGAGGCGGAGAACGTCGCGGCGGTTGTGGCGCGAATGGCGCGGTTGCGAAGTCATGGTCGCCCTCCTCGTTTCAGCTTGTTTTGTCAGCCGTTTCTTGCCGCGCGCATTCGTGGGCGAGCGTTGCTCTCGTGCGGCCGCATCAATAAGGTCGGGCCGTTACAGGATTGCGCAAAGCATAACAGCACGGTTTCAGGCATGGCAAAGCGTAAGTTCCGCGCCGACCACTGCGGCAGCTTCATTCGGCCGGACAAGCTTCGCAAGGCGCGGGTCGACCGGCTGCACGGCCGCATCGACGACGAGACGCTTGCGGAGGTCGAGGACGAGGCGATCCTGGGCGTGCTCAAGACGCAGCGCGATGCCGGCGTGGACGTCTATTCCGACGGCGAGTTCCGCCGCGCGTTCTGGCTGTCGGCGATCTCCGACAAATTCTTTCACGGCTTTGAGGATCGCGGCATCGACTACTCGCGCTATCCGTTGCTGCGCGGCCAGGACATGTCGGACCGCATGGAGTTCGTGCCGCAGGTGCCGGTGGTGGTGGACCGCCTGCGGCCGAAGGGGCGCGTCACCGGTGACGAGATCGCCTTCCTGAAGAAGCACGCGCCGGGCCCGTTCAAGATGACGGTGCCGAGCCCGATCATGCTGTCCACCTTCCAGCACCAGCCCGGCGTCAGCGACCGCGCATATCCCACCTGGAAGGACTTCTTCGATCACTTCACCGAGCTGATGGCGCAGGAGGTGAAGGCCATCGTCGATGACGGCGTCAGCTATGTGCAGGTCGACGCGCCGGGTTACAGCCGCTTCATGGTGCCCGAGCGGCTCAAGACGCAGGTGCTGGACCAGGGGCTCGATCCGGACAAGGAGCTCGATATCGTGCTTGCGGCTGAGAACGCACTGTTGCGCGCGGCCAGGCGCGACGGCGTCACCGTGGCGGTGCACATCTGCCTCGGCACCTATATCCTTGGCCCGCAGGGTGCTCACGGCGGCGCCGGCTCGACTTACGTGGCGCCGACCATCGGCCGCATCATCGACAGTCTCGAGGCCGATATCTTCCTGATCGAGTATTCCGGCCGCTCCGGCTCGCTTGAATCGCTGCGCGACGTGCCCAGGGGCAAGACCATCTCGCTCGGGCTGATCAACGTGCGCGATCCGCAGGTCGAGACCGCCGACCAGCTCGTCCGGCTGATCGAAGCCGCGGCGAAGTTCGTGCCGGTGGAGGATCTCAGCATCTGCCCCAATTGCGGCTTCTCCGGCGCCTCGGCGGACGCCTGGTTCGACGAAGACATCCAGCGGCGCAAGCTCGACGTTCTGGTCGAGACTGCGCGCCGGGTCTGGGGTTAGCCGTGGATCGCCTGCTGCCCGGGCTTGAACGGCGGCTCAAGGCCGAAGTCGCGGGCGGCGCGCATTTCGACCGCTTCACGCGCGGCCGCTACGCGACCGACGCCTCGCACTACCAGATCGTGCCGCTCGGCGTGGTGACGCCGCGCACGGTGGAGGAAGCGGAACGGGCGATCGAGATCTGCCGCATCGAGGGCGTGCCGGTGACGCCGCGCGGCGGCGGCTCGTCGCAGGCCGGCCAGACCGTCAATCATTCGGTCATCGTCGACTGCTCGAAGCACCTCAACACGATCCTCGATCTCGACGTCGCCGGGCGCCGCGCGCGGGTGCAGCCCGGCATCGTGCTCGACGATCTCAACCGCCAGCTCAAGGGCCACGGGTTGTGGTTTCCGGTCGACGTGTCGACCGCGTCGCGCGCCACCATCGGCGGCATGACGGCGAACAACTCGTGCGGCGGACGCTCGCTGCGCTATGGCAACACGCGCGAGAACGTCATCGCCATCGACGCGCTGCTCGCCAGTGGCGGCAAGGCGCATTTCGGGCCGGTGGCGGCGGATCTGTCCGACCTGCCGGACAATTCGCCGCTCAAACCTTTGGCGCGCGATCTGTTCGCGCTCGGCGCGCGCGAAGCCGACGAAATCGCCGCGCGCTTTCCCAAGGTGCAGCGGCGGGTCGGCGGCTACAACATCGATGCGCTGGTGCCGGGAAGGAACGACGTCAATCTGGCGCACATCCTGGTCGGCTCCGAGGGGACGCTTGCGTTCTCGACCGCCGTCGAGATCAGGCTGTCGCCGGTGCTCGGCCGGCGCGCGGTCGGCGCCTGCCACTTCGGCAGCTTCCATGAGGCGATGGCGGCGGCGCAGCACATCGTCAAACTCGCGCCCATTGCGGTCGAGCTTGTCGATGCGACGATGATCGGGCTTGCCCGCGACATCGCCATGTTCCGGCCGACGCTTGAGGCGTTCGTGCAGGGCCGGCCCGCGGCGCTGCTGCTGGTGGAGTTCGCCGAGGAGCCCGACGAGAACGAACGCCGGCTCAAGCGCCTGCACGAGCTGATGGGCGATCTCGGTCTCGACTGGCGCAACGGCGGCGCGAAGTGGGGCGGCGTGGTCGACGTGCACGACGCCAGGCTCCAGGCCGCGATCACCGAGCTCCGCACCGCAGGCCTCAACATCATGATGTCGATGAAGGAGGCGGGAAAGCCGATCTCCTTTGTCGAGGATTGCGCGGTGCCGCTGGAGCATCTCCCCGACTACACCGCGCGCCTCACCGAGGTGTTCGAGAAGAACGGCACCAGCGGCACCTGGTACGCGCATGCCTCGGTCGGATGCCTGCATGTGCGGCCGATCCTGAACCTGCGGCTCGACAAGGACGTCAAGGCGATGCGCGCCATCGCCGAGCAGGCGTTCTCGTTCGTGCGCGAATACAAGGGCTCGCATTCCGGCGAGCATGGCGACGGCCTGGTGCGCTCCGAGTTTCACGAGTTCATGTTCGGCAAGCGGCTGGTCCGCGCGTTCGAGGAGGTGAAGGACCGCTTCGACCCGGACGGCCTCTACAACCCGAACAAGATCGTGCGCGCGCCCAAGTTCGACGACCGCGCGAACTTCCGCTATGCGCCGGGCTATGCGGCGCAGGAGATGGCGTCGCAACTCGACTGGTCGGCCTATCCCGGCCAGGGCCGTGGATTCCAGGGCGCGGTCGAGATGTGCAACAACAACGGCGCCTGCCGCTCGCTCGCCGGCGGCGTGATGTGCCCGAGCTATCGCGTGACCCGCGAGGAGCGCGACGTGACGCGCGGGCGCGCCAATTCGCTGCGGCTCGCGATCACCGGCCAACTCGGGCCGGACGCGCTGACCTCGGACGAAATGGCCGGGACGATGCAGCTCTGCGTGTCCTGCAAGGGCTGCCGGAGAGAATGCCCGACCGGCGTCGACATGGCGCGGATGAAGATCGAGGTGCAGGCGGCGAGGATGGCGAAGCATGGCCTCTCGCTGCACGACCGGCTGGTGGGATATCTCCCGCGCTACGCGCCCTATGCCGCCAAGCTGTGGTGGCTGATGAACCTGCGCGATGTCCTGCCGGGTGCTGCGAAGCTGTCGGAAGCGGTGGCTGGTTTCAGTGAGCGGCGTTCGTTGCCGAAATGGCGGCGGGATGTGTTCGACGAAGGTGCAACAGGGGACTCCCTCCCCCGTCTGCGGGGGAGGGTCGGGGAGGAGGCTGCCACAAGCGAGGAAGGTAACGACGGAGAGAGCCGTGCTCGCGAAGTCGTACTCTTCGCGGATACCTTCAACCGCTATTTCGAGCGTGAAAATCTGGACGCTGCCCTGGCCGTTCTGCAGGCGGCCGGCTACCGCGTTCATTCGGTCAAATCCGCAGACGGCTCGCCCCGTCCGCTGTGCTGCGGCCGTACATTCCTTTCCATCGGAAAGGTCGATGAAGCGCGCAAGGAAGCGCGGCGCACTCTTGAAGCCCTCGAACCGTACGTGTCCCGCGGCGTCCCGGTGGTCGGCCTCGAACCGAGCTGCCTGCTCAGCTTCCGCGACGAGGTCCCCGCTATGCTGGCCGGCGAAAGCGTGCGGCGGCTGTCCGAACATGCCTTTACCTTCGAGGAGTTTCTGGCGCGCGAGGCCGCGGCCGGCCGGCTGAAGCTGCCGCTGAAGAAGATCGCCGACCGCGCGCTGGTGCACGGCCACTGCCACCAGAAGGCGTTCGATGCGTTCAGTCCGGTCGAGACCGTGCTGAAGATGGTGCCCGATCTCAAGGTCGAGCCGGTCGAGTCGAGCTGTTGCGGCATGGCCGGCAGCTTCGGCTACAACGCCGACACCATCGATGTGTCGCTGGCGATGGGCGAGCTGTCGCTGTTGCCCGCGGTCCGCAAGGCGGATGCCGGCACGCTGATCGTCGCCGACGGCACCTCCTGCCGCCACCAGATCCACGACGGAGCGGGCCGCGACGCGATTCATGTTGCGCGCGTGCTGGCAATGAGTCTCCAATGAGCCGACCGCGCCTGCGCGCGGCAAGAACTGAAGAGAAGAAAAGTGGGAGGCTGCGGAAACCATGGCCACGCCCTTGCCGCTGTTGCCGACGTCGCTGGTCGGCTCCTACGCCCAGCCGGACTGGCTGATCGACCGCAAGACACTCGCCGGCCGGTTTCCGCCGCGGGTGCGCGCGAAGGAGTTGTGGCGCGTGCCGCCGGAGTATCTCGCACAGGCGCAGGACGACGCGACGCTGCTGGCTATTCGCGACCAGGAGCGCGCCGGTCTCGACATCATCACCGACGGCGAGATGCGGCGCGAAAGCTATTCCAATCGCTTTGCGACCGCGCTCGAAGGCGTCGACATCGACAATCCCGGCACGGCGCTCGACCGGTCCGGCCATCCCAACCCGGTGCCGCGCGTTGCCGGAAAGGTGCGGCGCAGGCATCCGGTCGAGGTCAACGACGTGAAGTTTTTGCGTGCGAACACCGGCCGCACCATCAAGATCACGGTGCCCGGCCCGTTCACGATGTCGCAGCAGGCGCAGAACGATTTCTACAAGGACGAGGAGGAAATGGCGCTCGACTACGCCGCCGCGGTCAACGCCGAGATCAAGGACCTGTTCGCGGCGGGCGCCGACATCGTGCAGATCGACGAGCCCTACATGCAGGCGCGGCCGGACAAGGCGCGCAAATTCGGCCAGAAGGCGCTCAACGCCGCGCTCGACGGCGTGAAGGGCACGACGGCTGTCCACATCTGCTTCGGCTATGCCGCCATCATTCACGTGCGGCCGGAGGGTTATTCGTTCCTGCCGGAGTTCGCGAATTCGCCGGTGCAGCAGGTGTCGGTCGAGACCGCGCAATCGGGGCTCGACTGCGCGGTGCTGGAAAAGCTCCCCGGCAAGACCATTATTCTCGGCGTGCTCGACCTGTCCGACATGGCGGTCGAGACGCCGGAGACTGTCGCCACCCGCATCCGCCGGGCGCTGCCGCATGTGCCGGCGGAGCGGATCGTGGTCGCGCCCGACTGCGGGCTGAAGTACCTGCCGCGCGACGTGGCGTTCGGAAAGATGTGCGCAATGGTCGAAGGCGCGAAGATCGTGCGGAAGGAATTGGGGGCTTAGGCGGTCTCGTGTCCCGGGCGCAATGCAGCACGAAGCGTAGCGAAGTGTTGCATTGCAGACCCGGGACCGTTCCACATTCGGAATTTGGTACGGTCCCCCCGGATCAGCGGTGCACCGCTCCGCTTCGCTACGCGCTGCACCGCATCCGGGACACGTTATTTCCCCACCAGGAAATCGAAATCGCAGCCTTGCTCGGCCTGCGTCACGGCGTCGACCCAGAGCCGCTGATAGCCGCGCTCGGGCTTCACCGGTGGCTTCCACTGCATCTTGCGCTTCGCGAGCTCGGCGTCGTCGACCTTGAGATTGAGCTTGCGGCCCTTGGTGTCGAGTTCGATCCGGTCCCCGTCGCGCACCAGCGCGAGCGGCCCGCCGGCCGCGGCTTCCGGCGACACGTGCAGGATCACGGTGCCGAACGCGGTGCCGCTCATGCGCGCGTCGGACAGCCGCACCATGTCCTTGAGGCCCTTGGCGCCGAGCTTCTTCGGGATCGGCAGCGCGCCGGCTTCGGGCATGCCCGGCGCGCCGATCGGACCCGCGTTGCGCAGCACCATCACGGTCTGCGGCGTGACGTTGAGGTTCGGATCGTCGATGCGCTTCTCGAGGTCTTCCAGCGAATCGAACACCAGCGCCGGGCCTTCGTGCTGGAACAGCTCCGGCGTCGCCGCGGCGAGCTTGATCGCCGCGCCCTGCGGCGCAAGGTTGCCCGAGAGGATCGCGATCGCCTCGTTCTTCACCAGCGGATTGTCGAGCGGCCGGATGATCTTGTCGTCGACGTAGGCCGGCCAGCGCTTGATTACGTCGCCGATGGTTTCGCCGTTCACCAGCTTGGCCGAGAGATCGAGGTGATCCTTGAGGCGGCGCCACAGCGCAGGCAGGCTGCCGCCGGCGTGGAAATCCTCCATGAAGTTGCCGCCGGCAGGCTTGAGGTCCAGCAGCACCGGCACGTCGCGGCCGACGCGGTCGAGCTCCTGCAGGTCATAGGTAATGCCCGCGCGGCCGGCGATCGCGGCCAGATGCACGATCGCGTTGGTCGATCCCGAAATCGCCTGCAGCACGACCGACGCGTTTTTCAGCGCCGCCTTGGTCAGCAGTTCGCTCGGAAGCGGTCCGCCGGCCACGGCCATCTCGGCAGCGTGCTTACCGGTCGCTTCCGCAAAGCGCCAGCGGTCGGACGACACCGCGGGCGCAGTGGCGGTGCCCGGCAGCATGAAGCCCAGCGTCTCGGCCATGCAGGCCATGGTCGAGGCGGTGCCCATCACCATGCAGGTGCCCGACGTCGGCATCAGCTGGTCGTGGGCGCGGTTCAGATCGTCGCCCTCCAGCGAGCCCGCGCGATAGGCAGCCCACAGCCTGCGGCAGTCGGTGCAGGCGCCGAGCCGCGCGCCCTCGTGCTTGCCGGCCAGCATCGAGCCGACGTTGACGATGATCGCCGGCATGTCGGCTGAGATCGCGCCCATCAGCTCGGCGGGAATAGTCTTGTCGCAGCCGCCGATCAGCACCACCGCGTCGAGCGGCAGCGCCTTGATCATTTCCTCGACGTCCATCGCCATCAGGTTGCGAAGCAGCATCGAGGTCGGAAACGAAAACGCCTCGTGCAGCGACACGGTCGGGAACACGAAGGGGAGCGCGCCGGCCATCCGCACGCCGCGCGAGATCGCTTCGGCCACCTGGGGGGCGGTCTTGTGGCACGGGTTGAAGTCGGAGGCGGTGGACAGGATGCCGACAATCGGCCGGTCGAGCGCGTCGTCCGTGAAGCCCGCGCCCTTGAGAAAGCCGCGCCGCAGGAAAAACGCGAAGTCCTCGTCACCGTATTGGGCGAGGCGTGAACGCAGACCTTTTTTCATCCTGTTCCCCGGACCGTGATCTTGCCGCGGCGAAAGACGGCGCCGCATTGCTCCGGTTTGCAGCCGGGCAAGTCAAGATGCGGGACGGCCAAAGAAAAAGGGGGCCCGCCCGGAGGGGGACGAAATCCGGACGGGCCGAAATCGGCGCGGGGGAAGGGGGGGCTTCGCGGACGCCGATCGTCAGGGCGGCGGTGATGGTGAAACCGCCGTATGCCCGTTGGTCGCAGCCGGTTAAGGAAAGGTTCAAACCTGTGTTTGAAGAATTTTCGTCGGGATTTCAGGCCGCATCGGCATTTTCGGGCGATGCCGGCCGCAAGGTGCCCCCGTAACAGGCAAAGCCCGTGCGTCCCCAGGGTTCTGGGTTGCCGCCTCGCCAAGCCGGAATGCCTTTCGTATTGTCGCCCACTCGGAAGCCATGGAGTTCCGGCGATGTTCGCAGCGCTTTTGCGGGTCCTGATCCCGGTTTTGATCATCGCCCCCGCGGTGGCGCAGGCGCAGCAGCTCGAGAAGGTCACGTTCGCGACCAACTGGGTGGCCGAGGCCGAGCACGGCGGCTTCTACCAGGCGCTCACCGACGGCACCTACCGGAAAGCGGGTCTCGACGTGACCATTCTGCCGGGCGGGCCGAACGTCAATCATCGCCTGCAGCTGCTGGCCGGCAAGATCCAGTTCTACATGAGCGCCAACACGCTGCAGGCGTTCGACGCGGTCGCGCAGAACGTGCCGACGCTGGTGGTCGCGTCGATATTCCAGAAGGACCCGCAGGTGCTGCTGGCGCACCCCGACCAGGGCGTCGAGAAGTTCGACGACCTGAAGAAGCTGACGCTGTTCGTGTCCAAGGAAGGGCTGGTCTCCTACTTCCAGTGGATGAAGCGGGAGTTCGGTTTCAACGAGCAGCAGGTGAAGCCTTACACCTTCAATCCGCAGCCCTTCCTCGCCGACAAGAAGAGCGCGATGCAGGGCTATGTCACGTCGGAGCCGTTTGCCGTCGAGCAGCAGGGCAAGTTCAAGCCGAAGATCTTCCTGCTCGCCGACCAGGGCTTCGGCGCCTACTCGACCTTGATCGAGACCCGCCGCGATATGATCGAGAAGAAGCCCGACGTGGTGCAGCGCTTCGTCAATGCCTCGGTGACCGGCTGGTACAATTATCTCTACGGCGACAACACGGCGGCGAACGCGCGCATCAAGCGCGACAACCCGGAAATGAGCGACGCGCTGATCGCCTATTCGATCGCGAAAATGAAGGAATACGGCATCGTCGATTCCGGCGACTCGCTGACGCTCGGCATCGGCGCGATGACCGACGCGCGCATGAAGGGCTTTTTCGACAAGATGGTGGCGGCGGGCGTGGTCAAGGGCAGCATCGACTACAGGAAGGCGTATACGCTGCGCTTCGTGAACAAGGGCGTAGGCGTGGACTTGAGGCCGAAGAACTGATCGGCGACGATTGCTGGACCGGCGTTGAGGGGGTTGGCATGCGTGGATTTCTGGGCTTCCTGATTGTTTTGGCGCTGTCGGCATCGGCCTCCGCCGCCGACCCTTATCCGTCGCGGTCGATCAAGCTGCTCATTCCGTTTCCGCCGGCCGGCATCACCGATCTGTCGGGCCGCATCGTCGCCGATGGCCTGCGCGACAGGCTGAAGCAGCCGATCGTGGTCGAGAACAAGCCCGGCGCCAACGGCATTCTCGGCCTTCGCGAGCTGCTCAAGGCCGACGCCGACGGTTACACGCTGATGGTCGGCAATGTCGGCTCGCTGGTGCTCAATTACGCCATCGACACCAAGGCGCCGTTCGATCCGATGAAGGACGTGGTGCCGATCGCCGGCACCGCCGAATACGCGACCACCATGGTGGTCCACAAGAACTTGCCGGTGAATTCGGTGCAGGAGTTCGTCGCTTACGCCAGGGCGCGGCAGGGTCAACTCACCTACGGCTCGACCGGCGAGGGCTCGCTCGCCAATCTGTCGACCCAGCTCTTCATGCAGAAGACCGGCATCAGGATGGTGCACGCCCCCTACAAGGGCGGGCCGCTCGCCTTGAACGATTTGATCGCCGGACACATCCAGCTCATCATCGAGGTGTCGCCGGTGGTCAACGAGCAGGTGCTCGCCGGCACCATCAAGGGCTTTGCGGTGACCAGCCCGTACCGCCAGCCGATGCTGCCAAACGTGCCGACCTTCGCGGAGGCCGGCGTTCCGGGCGTCGTCGTCACCGGCTGGCTCGGCATCTACGGCCCGCCGGGTTTGCCGAACGATGTGCGCGACAAGCTCGGTAAGGCGGTGGTCGAGGTGGTCAAGGATCCCGAGACCCAGAAGAAGCTACGCGCCATCGGCTTCGAGCCGACCGGGCAGGGCACGCCCGAGTTCACAGCGCATCACGCGGCCGAGGTAAAGCGCTGGGTGGCGTTCTACGGCGAAGTGGGCTTGCGGAAATAGCGATGGCGGAGCCCGCGGCCGCGCCGGTCGTTGCCCTCCACGGCGTTCGCAAGGCGTTCGAAACCGGCACGCTCGCGCTCGACGGTTTCGATTTCGCGCTGCGTGCGAGCGAATTCGTCTCGCTGCTCGGGCCTTCCGGTTGCGGCAAGTCGACCGCGCTGCGGATCCTGGCCGGATTAAGCGAGCCGTCCGGCGGGACCGTGACCTGGCGCGATCCGGCTGCGCGCAACGGCATCGGCTTCGTGTTCCAGGAGCCGACGCTGATGCCCTGGGCGACCGTGTTCGACAACGTGTTCCTGCCGCTGAAGCTTGCCGGCGAAAGCCGGGCCGCGGTGCGCGACCGCGTGATGCAGACACTGTCGCGCGTCGGCCTTTCTGATTTTGCATCGGCCTATCCGCGCGAACTGTCCGGCGGCATGCGCATGCGGGTATCGATCGCGCGCGCGCTCGTCACCGCACCGCGCATACTATTGATGGACGAGCCGTTCGCGGCGCTCGACGAGATCACGCGCTTCAAGCTCAACGACGACCTCGTGGCGCTGTGGCGCGAGTTGAAGATGACCGTGGTGTTCGTCACCCACTCGGTGTTCGAGTCGGTCTATCTCTCCAACCGCATCGTGGTGATGACCGGCCGTCCCGGCCGGGTGTCCAGCGAGCTTCTCATCGACGCGCCGGACCGCGACGCGCGGTTCCGCACCTCGGCGGACTATGCCGGCTATTGCCGCGTCGCCTCCGAGGCGCTGGCGAAGGCGATGCAACCGCGCGCGGGAGCGGCGGCATGAACGAGCGCGCGCTCCGCGTTCTCGCGCCGGCCGGCGTGCTGGCGCTGAGCCTTCTGGTGTGGGACCTGGTCGTCCGCATCAACGGCATCCCGCCCTACATCCTGCCGGGGCCGGGGCTGGTGCTTTCGACGCTGGTGTCCGACTGGGGCATCCTGTGGTCGTCGCTGCTCGCCACCCTCGAGACCACGGTGGAGGGGCTCGCGCTCGCGGTCGCGGGCGGCGTAGGCCTTGCGATCCTGTTCAACCAGTCGCGGCTCATTGAACATTCGCTCTATCCCTATGCGGTGATCCTGCAGGTCACGCCGGTGGTGGCGATCGCGCCGCTGCTGCTGATCTACCTGCCGCAGCAGGCCGCGGTGCTGGCCTGCGCCTGGATCGTCGCGTTCTTTCCGGTGCTGGCCAACACCACGCTCGGGCTCAACTCGGTCGACCACAACCTCGCCGACCTGTTCCGCATGTACGGCGCCTCGCGCTGGCAGGTGCTGTGGGAGCTGAAGCTGCCGGCGGCGATGCCGCAGATGCTCGCCGGCATCAAGATCGCGGGCGGGCTGTCGCTGATCGGCGCGGTGGTGGCGGAAATCGCCGCGGGCTCGGCCGGAGCCGGCTCCGGCCTGGCCTATCGCATCGCCGAATCCGGCTACCGGCTCAATATCCCGCGCATGTTCGCGGCGCTGCTGCTGCTGTCGCTCGCCGGCATCGCGATCTTCGCGCTGCTGTCGGTGCTGACGCATCTCGCGCTGCGCCGCTGGCACGAGAGCGCGGTCACGCGAGAGTCGTAGAAAACGGACCGAAGCTCAGGTCGTGAGCTTCATCCGTTCCGCGATGGCCACCGCCGCGTACCAGGCGGCCACGAGCGTCGCGAAATAGGCCGCGAGGAAGATCGGCAGGCTGGCCGTATCGTTCCAGTAGTGCGCCACCAAGGCACCGATGCCCACGTCGAGAACGTCGCCGATGATCATCAGGACGACGTAGATCGCCAGGACCCACATGGTCTTCTCCGCTGTTTTGCCGTCGCCCGGCGCATCCTTCGCACAGGAGGCCGGATGCGGCAATCCGCCACAGGGGTCCTTAGGTGCCTGACATCGATTAAGTTTTCGTAATGCCCGCGGATCAGGGACCCAGAACCAGCCGGACCGCCACGCCCAGCGCCGCCATCACGGCCACCACCTCGATCAGGCTGCGGTGGAACCGGAACGCGAGCACGCCGGCGATCACCGCCAGCGCCAGCGTTTTCAGATCGAGCCCCAGCGGGTCGAAGGCATACCAGCGCAGGACGCCGGTGTGGCGTTCCGTCACCTGTCCGAACAGGACGTGGAGCGCGAACCAGACCGTGAGATTGAGAATGACGCCGACCACCGCGGCGGTGATGGCGGCCAGCGCGCCCGACAGGAGCTTGTTGGAGCGCAACTGCTCGACGAACGGCGCGCCGACGAAAACCCACAGCATCGACGGCGTGAACGTGACCCAGGTCGTCATCACGGCGGCGAGAATGCCCGCGGTGACCGGCGGGAACGGCGCGGCATCGCGGAAGCCCGCGAGAAAGCCGACGAATTGCGTCACCAGAATCAGCGGGCCGGGCGTGGTTTCGGCAAGGCCCAGCCCGTCGACCATCTCCGGCGCGGTCATCCAGTGATGCGTCTCGACCGCCTGCTGCGCCATGTAGGCGAGCAGCGCGTAGGCACCGCCGAAGCTCACCACCGCAAGCTTGGAGAAAAACAGCCCGACGCTGACCAGCACGTGGTTCGAGCCCAGCAGGACAATCGCCAGCACAACCGGCGCCCACCACGCGGCGAGGCCCACCACCGCCGCCGTTCCGGCCCGTCGCCAGCGATCGGGCACCGGCGGCGCCAGCGTGCCGACGTCGTCTTTCAGGCCGAGCAATGCGGGTGACGATCGCGCGCCAAGGAAGCCGGCCAGTGCCGCGGCGATCACGATGATCGGAAACGGCAAGGCGAAGAAGAAGATGCCGACAAAGGCAGCGCCGGCAATGCCGAGCAGCAGCGACGTTTTCAGCGCGCGCCTGCCGATGCGGATCAGTGCCTCGACGACGATGACCAGCACCGCCGCCTTGATGCCGAACAGCGCGCCGTCGATCACCGGGACGCCGCGTCCGAGCGCGTAGAGCAGGCTCAGGCCCAGCATGACGAGTGCTCCGGGGAGCACGAAGAGAATGCCCGCCGCAAGTCCGCCGCGCACGCCATGCAGCAGCCAGCCGATATAGGTCGCGAGCTTCTGCGCCTCAGGTCCCGGCGTCAGCATGCTGAAGTTCAGCGCATGCAGGAAGCGCGGCTCGTCGATCCATTTTTTCTCGTCGACCAGCACACGATGCATCATCGCGATCTGGCCGGCCGGGCCGCCGAACGACAGGCAGCCGATCTTGAACCAGACCTTGAAGGCCTCGTTGAAGGTCGGCGCGGCCGCCTGAGCCGGAGCTGTTTGATCCATCGTCGTCATGGTCTTCACGCCGCCTTGGCCGGCCAGTTGTGACGTTCCTGTGCCGCAAAGCGAATATAGGCGAACAGCCCGTCGTAGATCTTGAACGCTTCCGCGATCATCCCATGATCGTCGTCGCCGGCCAGCGCCGACAGTCCGAGCGAGATCGCGTGCAACCCCGCGGCCTCCGGCGCAAGATCGGGCCGCGCGGTGTCGGCGCCGCGGACGATCAGCGCAAGCCGCGCCAGCGACGGCTCGCCCTCGAGCCCGAACAGCTTCAGCATGGTGTCGAACGAGCAGCGCTCGCCCTCGTGGGAAATTTCCACGCCTTCGATGTCGAACGGGACGGCGCCGCTTTCCTTGGCGGCCTCGAGAACCTGATCCGGGTCGACATAGAGAATGCGCGCCTGCGGGTCGATGAAGCGGCGGATCAGCCACGGACAGGCGACGCGGTCGATCTTCGGCCGCCGCCGGGTGATCCACAGGCTCGGCCGTTGCGGTGCGAAGCGGTCGAGCGCGACTTTGGCGACCAGCGGCAGCCTGGCGTCGATCCATGCCGCATAGCCGCCGGCCAGCACGCGGGCGTCGAAACCCTCCTCGCGCAAACGGGCTGCCGGAATCTGGCTCATCTGGTGCGCGAGGCGGCAGGCGAACACGACCGGCCGGTCGGGGTCGAGCTCGGCCGACCAGTGTTCGATGCCGGCGATGTCGCGCCAGTCTGCGCCGGGAAGAACGCCGGGCGCGGAATCGTAGACCTCGCGCCGGCGCGTATCGAAGATCTGCGGCGCGCGGCCGGTGCCGATCAGTGACCAGAGCTCGTTCGGTTCGATGAAGAAACTCGCAGAATCCATGGTCCCCTCCTTGAAAGAGGAGACGGTGCTTGGGCGCGAGCCTGAAAGCACGGGGCGACCGCCGCAGGCCCCGTCATGACGATGCTAGTTCAATGGTTCGGCACGATCAACGACAATCCCGACACCAGCAGCAGGATCAGGATGATCCTGCGGAACGTGGCGTCGTCGAGTTTGCCATAGAGCTTGAAGCCGGCCCAGATGCCGAGCGCGAGCGCGGGCAGCGCGAGCGCGTAGAGCTTCAGCGTTTCCACGCTGTACGCGCCGGCCACGCCGAGCGAAACGGCAGTCATGGCAAAGGTCGCGAACATCACCGGCTGAAAGATCGCGCGCTGCGCGTCCTTGGCGCCGGCCTGAAACTGGGACCATACCGTGACGGCGATGCCGCCGAGCCCCGTCAGTCCGCCGATCAGGCCGTTGGCGACCCCGACGCCGAGCTCGCGCGGTACGCCGCCCCGGACCGGCTTGATCGCCGGCCGGAACAGGCTCCAGAGACTGAAGACGATCAGCAGCACGCCGATGCTGAAGCGGATCGTGCCGTGATCCGCAAACTTCAGCAAAGCGGTGCCGGCGGGCACGCCGAGCGCGCTGCCGATGATAAACGGCAGCACCGCCCGCCATTGGATGGCTTTCCGCACCCGCCAGATGCCGGACCCTTGCGTGACGATCCCGCACAGCACGATCAGTAGCGCGTTCTGGTCCGGCGCGATGATGTGCAGCCAGACGCCGGACACCACCAGGCCCATGGCGAAGCCGGACAGGCCGGATGTCAGGCCGCCGAAAAAAGCCGCTGCGAGAAAAAGAGCCAGGCTCATTGAATCCATGACGATTGCTCCCAGAGCGAAAGGGGCTGCGCTTGGATGGATTTCATCTGACGGGGAGGCCGCGTCGTCCCCGGACGTCATTGTGATTTTGAAATTCGCTAGCCGCCAAACATCATCGGTCCCCTCCGCGATAACGAAGGAGACGGCGCTTGGGCTCGCAAGCCTTGGGAAGCACGGGGCGACCGTCGCAGGCCCCGCATCGGCATCATTATATCACGCGATATGTTGCGGGCAATGGGGATACGCGCTCGCCAGCGGTCCACCGCTCCAGTAGTTTGATCGCGATGGCCAACCAGATCGATCTCACGGGCAGGACTGCGGTGGTGACCGGCGGCGCGCAGGGCATCGGCCGCGCCATCGTCGCCCGCCTGCTCGACTTCGGCGCCGCGGTCGCGATCTGGGACCGCGACGCGACGCTTGCGGCAAAGGCCGCGGACGAGTTGCGGAGGAACCGGCGCGTCGAGGCGTTCCCGGCCGACGTCACCTCGTTGCCCGACATCGAACGCGCGCGCGACGCCACGGTCACGTCGCTCGGCCGCATCGACATCCTGGTCAACAACGCCGGCATCGCCGGGCCCAACGTGCCGGTCGCCGAATATCCGCCGGAGGCATGGTCGCAGGTGATGCGGGTCAATCTCGACGGGCCGTTCCTGTGCTGCCGCGCCGTGGTGCCGCTGATGACCGCGCAGAACTACGGCCGCATCGTCAACATCGCCTCGATCGCCGGCAAGGAGGGCAATCCGAACGCCGCCGCCTATTCGGCGTCGAAGGCCGGCGTCATCGCGCTGACCAAGTCGCTCGGCAAGGAGCTCGCCGGCCACGACATCGCGGTCAATTGCATCACGCCGGCCGCCGCGAAGACCGCGATCTTCGACCAGATGACGCAGCAGCACATCGACTACATGCTGTCGAAAATTCCGCGCGCGCGTTTCGTCGAGGTCGAGGAGATCGCGTCGCTGGTCGCGTTCTGCGCCTCGGCCGAATGCTCGTTCACCACCGGCGCGGTGTTCGACATCTCCGGCGGCCGGGCGACGTATTGATGGGTCTGGTCCCGCACGCACATCGAGCGCGCAGTACAAACACCGCGGGTGGTTTCCACCCTCCCCTGGAGGGGGAGGGTCGACTGCCGGAGCGAAGCGGAGGCAGTCGGGGTGGGGTGATCTTGTTGGCGAAAGAAAGTTCACCCCACCCCGCTCGCTTCGCTCGCGACCCTCCCCCTCCAGGGGAGGGTGGAGACCGCCCGCGCAGCGACCGCTTCACACCATGACCGACCCGGCCCACGAGCAGCGCCGCCAGCGGCTGATCGGCATCGGCCTGATGTGCGGCGCGGTTGCCGACTTCGCCTGCCTCGACGCGATCGCGAAGTATCTCGGCACGCACATGGACACCCTGCAGGTGGTCAGCGTGCGTTACGCCTCGGCGTTCCTGCTGACCTTGCTGATCTCCAATCCGATCGTGCCGTCCGGGCCTGTTGCGGACGCAAAAGCCGTCGCTGCAGCTCGGTCGCTCGCTGCTGCTGCTCGGCTCGACCGTCTTCAACTTCATGGCGTTCCGCTATCTGCAGCTCGACGAGGCGCTGGCGATCCTGTTCTCGACGCCGTTCATGGTGGCGATCCTCGCCGGCCCCATGCTGGGCGAATGGGTCGGCTGGCGGCGCTGGATCGCGATCGGCGTGGGGTTCGTCGGCGTGCTGGTGGTGGTGCGGCCGGGCCTGGGCGGCCTGCAATGGGCGGCGCTGCTCTCGTTCGGCAGCGCGGTCTGCTACGCCTTCTACAGCATCACCACGCGGATGCTGGCGCGCTACGATTTCAGCCAGACCACCCTGTTCTATTCCAACATGCTGGGGGCGGCGATCATGCTGCCGGTCCTGCCGTTCGTCTGGACCCCGCCGCGGTCCTGGCTCGACGGCGTCCTGATGGTGGCGCTGGGCGCGCTCGGCGCCTTCGGCCACTTCATGCTGATTTCGGCCCACCGCCATGCGCCGGCCTCCGTGCTTTCGCCCTTCATGTACTCCCAGCTCGTGTGGGCCGGGGCGCTGGGCTACCTGGTGTTCGCCAATGTGCCGAGCCGCTGGACGCTCGCGGGCGCGGCCATCGTTATCGCCTCCGGCCTTTATCTCCTGCACCGCGAGCGCCGGACCCAGACGCCCGTTGCCCCGACCACGCCCGGTTGACAAAATAGCGCCGCCCCGCCTGATACCGGCCAAACCTTGGGTGAGCCCCAAAGGCCGCCTGAGGAACATCCGAGGAACCGCCAATGCTGGACAAAGCCGCCGCGACAACCGCCGTAAACGACGACATCGGCGAGGAGATCCGGCTCAAGCTGTTCGAGTGCCAGGTCGTGCTCCGCGAGGCCGAGCAGCGCGCCTACGACCTGTTTCTGCAGAACCTGGTGAAAGGCACCAGCCACCTGTCGCTCGGGCAGGAGGCGGTGGCGGCGGGGTTCGCCGTCGCCATGCAGAAGGGCGACTTGACGTTTTGCACCTATCGCGGCCACGCCCACACGCTGGCCCGCGGCGTCCCGGTCGAGAAGGTGCTGGGCGAGCTGATGCAGCGCGACAACGGCCTGATGCGCGGCAAGGGCGGCTCGATGCACCTCACCTCCGAGGAGCACGGCGTGATGGGCTCCTACGCCATCATCGGCGCGCACCTGCCGATCGCCTGCGGCGCGGCCTGGCGGGCGCAGTACAAGGGCGACAAGGACGTGTCGGTCTGCTTCTTCGGCGACGGCACCACCAACATCGGCGCGTTCCACGAGGCGCTGAACTTCGCCGTGGTGTGGAAGCTGCCGGTGGTGTTCGTCTGCGAGAACAACCTCTACATGGAATACACGCCGATCGCCGACGTCACTGCAGTCCCAAGCCCGGCTGGCGACCGCGCGTCCGCCTACGGCCTGCCCAAGATCGTGATCGACGGCAACGACGCCGACGTGGTCTACCGCGAGGCGCTCAAGGCGTTCGACAAGGCGCGCTCTGGCAACGGCCCGTCGCTGATCGAGTGCCTCACTTATCGCCACAGCGGCCATTCGCGCGCCGACCCGGCGAAATACCGCCCCGAGGGCGAACTCGACCGCTGGAAGGAACGCGACCCGATCAAGATCTACAAGGAACGCCTGAAGCAGTTCGGCATCGAAGACGCGCAGATCGACAAGATCGTCGGCGGCGTGAAGGCGATGGTCGACGACGCGACCGAGAAGTGCAAGGCCGCGCCCAATCCGCCGATGGATATCCTGTTCACCGACGTCTATGCCGACGGGGGCTTCGCATGGCGGAACTGACCTATCGCGATGCGGTGATCCGCGGCATCGCCCAGGAGATGGCGCGCGACAACGACGTCGTCTTCCTCGGCGAGGACGTGGCGAAGGCCGGCGGCGTGTTCAAGGCGACCGTCGGGCTCTATGAACAATTTGGCCCGCTGCGCGTGCGCGACACGCCGATCTCCGAGCAGGCGATCCTCGGCGCCGCGATGGGGGCTGCGATGACCGGCCTCAAGCCGATCGCCGAGATCATGTTCTCGGACTTCTTCGCGGTGTGCTTCGACTACATCGCCAACGAGTTCCCCAAGAGCCGCTACATGAGCAACGGGCAGACCAAGTGCCCGCTGGTGGTGCGCACCGGCAACGGCGCGGGCTCGCGCTTCGGCGCGCAGCACTCTCAGAGCGTCGAGAACTGGTGCATGATGATCCCTGGCCTCAAGGTCGTGGCGCCGTCGAGCCCGGTCGATGTGATCGGTCTTCTGGCGGCTTCGGTGCGCGATCCCGATCCGGTGATCTTCCTCGAGCACAAGTCGCTGTATGCGACCAAGGGCGAGGTCCCGGACGGCGAGATCCTCGACAAGCTCGGCACCGCGAAGATCCTGCGCCCCGGCAAGGATGCGACCATCCTCGCTTTGGCCCTGATGGTGCCGCGCGCGCTCGCCGCCGCCGAAAAGCTCGTCGCCGAGCACGGCATCGACTGCGAGGTGATCGACGTGCGGTCCCTCGTGCCGCTCGACACCCAGACCATTCTCGGCTCGGTCGCGAAGACCGGCCGCGCGTTCTCGGTCGAGGAGAACCCGCGGCTGTGCGGCTGGGGCGCCGAGATCATGTCGATCATCGCCGACGAGGCGTTCTACGATCTCGACGGCCCGCTGGTGCGCATCACCACGCCGCACTGCCCGCTGCCGGCCGCCGACATTCTCGAAGACGCGATCCTGCCGACCGTCGACCGCATCGTCGATCGGGTGCGCAAGACGTTGAACAGCTAGCACCGCTGTCATTCCGGGGCGGCGCGCAGCGCCGAACCCGGAATCCAGCGGCAAAGACAATGTGTGTTTCTGGATTCCGGGTTCGCCCTTCGGGCGCCCCGGAATGACGGAGGAGAGAATGATGGCCGCCTACGACAATCTGCTCGCGAATGTCCCGACCGACCTCTGGATCGGCGGCAAATGGAAGAAATCCTCCGACAACGCCCGCTTCGACGTGATCGATCCCGCGACCGAGCAGAAGATCGCCTCCGTCGCCAGCGCCTCGACCGACGACGCCAAGGCCGCGCTTGACGCTGCGCAAGCCGCGTTCGCCCCCTGGGCCGCCAAGAAGCCGCGCGAGCGCGGCGAAATCCTCCGCAAGGCCTACGAGCTGATCATGCGCGACGCCGAGCGGCTCGCGAAGCTGATCACCATCGAGAACGGCAAGGCGCTGTCGGATTCGCGCGGCGAGGTGGCCTACGCCGCCGAGTTCTTCCGCTGGTACGCGGAAGAAGGCGTGCGCAATCTCGGCGTCAACGGCATCGCCCCTTCATCGGGGGCGCGCATCTTCGTGCATCACAAGCCGGCCGGCATCGCCGTGCTGGTGACGCCGTGGAATTTCCCGGCCGCGATGGCCACGCGAAAGATCGGCCCGGCGCTGGCCGCCGGCTGCCCGGTGATCCTCAAGCCCGCCTCCGAGACGCCGCTCACCATGCTGGCGCTGATGCCGATCCTGGAGGAAGCCGGCGTGCCGGCCGGCGTGGTCAACGTCATTCCTTCTCGCAGGTCAGGCCCGGTGGTCGACACCATGCTGCACGATCCGCGCGTTCGCGTGGTGTCGTTCACCGGCTCCACCGAAGTCGGCCGCAAGCTCCTGCACAGCGCCGCCGACCAGGTGCTCAAGACCGCGATGGAGCTCGGCGGCAACGCGCCGTTCATCGTGTTCGAGGACGCCGACATCGACGCCGCCATCGATGGGGCGATGATCGCCAAGATGCGCAACATGGGCGAGGCCTGCACCGCGGCCAACCGCTTCTACGTGCACGAGAAGGTGTCGGAGGAATTCTCCAAGAAGCTCACCGCCAAGATGGGCGCGCTGAAGATGGGCAACGGCCTTGACGACGGCGTGGCGCTGGGTCCCCTGGTCAACGCCGAAGGCCGCGACAAGGTGATCGAGCTGGTCGAGGACGCGCTGAGCAAGGGCGCCAAGGTCCTCACCGGCGGCAAGCGCCCCGACGGCGCCGGCTACTTCTATCCGGCGACCGTGCTGTCGAACGTGCCCGACAACGCCAAGATGCTGAACGAGGAGATCTTCGGCCCGGTGGCATCGCTGCAGACCTTCAAGGACGAATCCGAGGTGATCAAGCGCGCCAACGACACCGAATACGGCCTGGTCGCCTATCTCTACACCAAGGACCTCGGCCGCGGCATGCGCGTCTCCGAGAAGCTCGACTTCGGCATGATCGGCCTCAACCGCGGCCTGGTCTCCGACCCGGCCGCGCCGTTCGGCGGCATGAAACAGTCCGGCGTCGGCCGCGAGGGCGCGCACGAAGGGCTGATGGAGTTCCTGGAGACGCAGTACATCTCGATGAACTGGTAGGTTTGGCTTGTAGGGTGGGCAAAGCCGCGAAGCGGCGTGCCCACGTCGTCGCCCCGGACAATAAGAAGGCGTGGGCCCGGCGCTGACGCGCCTTGGCCCACCCTTGGTTGAGCGGAGCAAAGCGGAGCCAGCGGAGATCGCGGTCGCGATCGAGACGCCGCATGGACCGGTGGTGGAAGTGCTTCTGGAGCGCAGCTTCCAGGTCTTCGCCACCAATCCGAAGCAACTCGATCGCTTCCGTGATCCGTTCAGTGTCGCGGGTGCCAAGGATGACAGCCGTGACGCCCGTGTCTTGGCCGACTCGCTGCGCACCGATGGTCGTGCCTTTCGTCAGCTGACGCTCGACGACCCGCTGGTGATCGAGCTGCGCGAGTGGTCGCGCATGCATGAGGAGCTCAGGCAGGAGCAGAATCGCCTCACCAATCGCGTGCGCGATCAGCTATGGCGCTATTATCCGCAAGCATTGGAGCTCGGTGGTAGGGACCTTGCTGCGAATTCGTTCCTCGAGCTGTGGAAACTGCTCCCCACCCCGGCAAAAGCCGCGCGCGCGACCGAGAAGTCGATCGCTCGCATCCTCAAGGCGCATCGCATTCGTCGTCTGCAGGCGGCTGATGTGCTGCGCATCCTGTGCCAGCCGCCGCTGTCGGTCGCGCCTGGCACCACGGAAGCCGCCAGCGCCCATATCGGTTCGTTGGTGGAGCGCATCCGCTTGGTCAATCAACAGTCAAGGAGGCCGAACTACGGCAGGACGAGCTCTGCGCCGCAATCGAGGAGACCACACCGGGGCAGATTTGCGGGCAGCGCGACGTCGAGATCCTGCGATCCATGCCAGGGCTCGGAAGGATCATCATCGCCGCGCTGCTCGCCGAGGCCTGCGAGCCTCTGCGGCTACGAGATTACCACGCCTTGCGTGTCTTGTCGGGGCAGGCTCCGGTGACGCGCCGCAGCGGTAAGACCTGCATCGTGCTGAGGCGACACGCCTGCAACAACCGGCTGCGCAACGTCCTCTATCAATGGGCCCGCGTCGCCATGCAGCATGACCCGATCAGCAAACGTCGTTATGCCGAACTGCGAGCTCGCGGTCACAGCCACGGCCGCACATTGCGCAGCCTCGGCGATCGCTTGCTCTATCTCCTCTGCACGTTGCTGGAGCGCCAAACACCGTTCGATCCGAACTACCAGAACCCACAACGGGCGGTCGCCTAAATCCCATCCCTTTGTTCGACCATAGGCGACATCCCTTCGTCCCGACCTGCCGATCGGCAGAGCGCCACGCGCAGCCGCCGTCCAGGATGCCGCTTGCGGCACCGGCCAAGCCGGCGCGAAGCGTCCTGGATACGACGATCCCGAAGTTTTTTCTCAGGGTGACGGTTAGAGAGTTGAGAGGGTGGGAATGGACGTCCTGATGCCGCAGCTCGGCGAGACCGTCGCCGAGGGCAAGATCACCAAGTGGTTCGTCGCGGCCGGCGATGCCGTGAAGCCGGGCGACAACCTGTTCGAGATCGAGACCGACAAGGTGTCGATGGAGGTGCCGTCGATCACCGCGGGCACGCTTTCGGAAATCCGCGTGCAGGCCGGCGACGTCGCGCCGGTCGGCGCCGTGGTCGCGATCATCGCAGGCGAGGGCGGGGCTGCGGCGAGCGCGCCTGCCGCCAAGGCTGTGTCCGCTCCGCCACCAACCGCATCGAAGCCGGCCCCTCAACCGTTCGTTGCCGCGCAAGCGGGAACCCAGGGCCGAGGACTGGGGCCCCGCTTGCGCGGGGACGAACGAGGTGCGGCTGCCTTTTCCTACGAAAACCTCGATCCCTTCTTCGAAGTCCGCACGCCCTCGCACAACTTCGGCCCTGCGAAGACCTCCGGCGGCTCGCACATCACCCCGCTCGCCCGCCGCCTCGCCGGCGAAAACGGCATCGACCTGTCGCGGCTCTCCGGCTCCGGCCCGCGCGGCCGCATCGTCGCGGCCGACGTCGAGAAGGCGATCGGCGCCGGCGCGGGACGCGCCGCGCCGGCGATGGCGACCGGCGCGTCGGCCGAGCAGGTCTCCAGGCAGGTCCTGGCGGTCTACAAGGACGTCGAGTTCGAGGAACGGCCGCTCGACGGCATGCGCCGCACCATCGCGACGCGGCTGGTCGAGGCCAAGCAGACCATCCCGCACTTCTATCTCACCGCAGACGTGACGATGGACGCGCTGCTGCGGCTGCGCGAGGACGCCAATGCCGGCGCGCCCAAAGTCGGCGAGACCGCGGTCTACAAGCTCTCGGTCAACGACTTCGTCATCAAGGCGCTGGCGCTCGCCTTGCAGCGCATCCCCGCCGCGAACGCCGTGTGGGCCGGCGACCGCATCCTGCGCTTCAGGCATTCCGACGTCGGCGTCGCGGTTGCGATCGACGGGGGGCTGCTCACGCCGGTGATCCGCAACGCCGAACAGAAATCGCTCTCCGCCATCTCCAGCGAGATGCGGGAACTCGCCGGCCGGGCGAAAGAGAAGAAGCTCAGGCCCGCCGAATACCAGGGCGGCGCCTCGGCGATCTCCAATCTCGGCATGTACGGCGTCCGCGAGTTCTCGGCGATCATCAACCCGCCGCACGCGACCATCCTGGCGGTCGGCGCCTCGCAGCGCCGTGCGGTCGAGGCCGAGGACGGCGCGGTGAAATTCGTCAGCCAGATGACGGTAACATTGTCCTGCGACCATCGCGTGGTCGACGGCGCGCTCGGCGCCGAGCTTCTCACAGCATTCAAGGCGCTGGTCGAGAACCCGGTGCTGATGCTGGTGTAATCGGCCTCGATCAGGCTGCCGAAAACCCGGAACCCGGCACGCAGGAAAAATCCCCGATGTTATTCGGGTTCCGTGCCCGCCGGCCTGTTGGCAAGCCCGGTACTATTGTATTGTGCAGGCTTCAGCGGGGGCCTGTGAACAGAGGAGGAGCCGGGCATGAAAATGCGTTTTCTGAGTGCGAGTGCATCCGTCGCGCTCTTGTCCGTGGCCTGCACGCTGGCTTATGCGCAGCCGGCGAAGAAACCGAACATGAGCGTCGGGTCGAGGACCGCGGCGTGCAAGCTCGATTGCAAGACCGGCAATCTCCACGGATTTTACCGGGCCTACAACGATGCCGACCCGCATCTGGTGTCTCCGGAGGGGAAGAAGCTGTTCGCCGAATGCGTCAAGCTTTGCCTTGCCCCGTTGCCGGGCACATACGTCCAGAGATCCATCATTGAATCCGGCGGTTCCTGGTTCGGAAAGACCAAGGCGGACTGTCTGGGCTGCCACGCCACGGGTGCGCCGCAAAGGAATTGGGCCGGCATCAACACGCAGCCGGACGCTCTCAAGCGGGACAACGCATCCCGCTACTAGGGCCTGTCTTCAGTTGAGCAGGATCATGGCGCAGGCGAGCTGGACGCCGGCGAGGAAATTTGTGGCGAGTTTGTCATAGCGGGTGGCGATGGCACGAAAGTGCTTGAGTTTGTTGAAGAAGCGCTCGACGAGGTTGCGCTCGCAATAGAGCACGAAATCACAACTGCGCGGCACCTTGCGGTTGGCCTTGGGCGGAATCACCGGCGCGATGTCGCGCCGTTCGAGTGCGTCAATGAAGGGGTCGGCGTCGAAGGCCTTGTCGCCAAGCACCGCCCCTGGATCGACAGATTCCAGCAGCGGCTCCGCGCAAGTCAGATCGTGCGCTTGTCCGGGCGTGAGCATCACCTCGACGGGATTGCCGAGCGCATCGACCAGGGCGTGGATTTTGGTGGTCAGCCCGCCGCGCGAGCGGCCGATCGCCTGTTCGCCGTTTTTTTTCGTGCGCCGGCGCTGTGCTGGTGAGCGCGCACGATGGTGGCGTCGATCATCATGTATTCGTTATCATGGTCGCTCGCCAGCAGCTTGAAAATGCGCTCGAAAACTCCGCTCTTCGCCCACCGATTGAAGCGCTGATAGACAATCTTCCAGTCGCCGAAACGCTCGGGCAAATCGCGCCACGGGATACCAGCTCGGTATCGGTACAGGATTGCTTCGATGAACAGCCGATTGTCAGCCGCCGTGCCTCCTACATGGCCTTCGCGGCCGGGTAGAAAATCCTTGATCCGGCCCCACTGGTCGTCGCGTAATGCATAGCGTCGCATCGGTCGGCCCTCCTCAAGCCGACCGCCCATGAGTCACAGAAAAACTGATTTGGGAATCCCGTTGCCCTCTACGGGGCTAAATCCGTCCTCACGGACTAACTGAAGACAGGCCCTAGCAGGCTGCTGAAAAACCTGCGCGGTCATTCCGGGACGCCGCAAAGCGGCGGGCCCGGAATCCAGAAAAGCAGGAAATCCCGATGTTCTGGATTCCGGGTTCGCGCCCATAGCGCGTCGAAGACGCGCGTAAACGCGCTGATGGGCGCGCCCCGGAATGACGGCCCGGAGTTTTTCAGCAACGGATCAAGCGGCGCGAACGAAGACGCGCGTGACCGCGCTTATGGCTCGAACCCTGATATCTGCCGTGTTCCGCGCCCTGCAGGGCGGCGTGGCTTCGGGAAGGTTTCACGATTGGTTAGGATCGGATTCATCATTTCTTAAAATGGGCCATACTAAGACTCTTATATTGGACCTTCTCACAGGTGCTCGGAAGTTCGACCCATGCGGCCCGTCGATCTGCCCGCCGATCTTTTGTTCGCCGAGGCCCAATCCGTCAGGCTGCATGGCGCTCCGCCCGCTCTCACGGTCGGCGCGCGCTATTCGTTCAAGAACTGGTTCGACAAGCAGGGCAAACTCCGCGAATTTTCGTGCCGGCTGACCGAAATTTCACCGGTTGAAATGGGGCTGATCGTCCCGGTGAACGGACGCAAGGGCGCGGCCGTCACCGTGGAGTGCGAAGAGTTCGGGCAGCTGGAAGGAACCGTCAGCCGCCCCACCAACCTCGGCTTCACCATGCAGATCGACGCGACCGACGAGGAGCGCGCCAAACTCGCGCACAAGATCGCCTGGCATGAAAAGTTTCAGAAAAAAGAGACGACCGACAACCGGAAGAACAAGCGCATCGTCCCGAACAATCCGCTGTCCACTCTCATCCTGGCCGACGGCAGCTGCCAGAGATGTTTCGTCATCGACATGTCGATTTCCGGCGTCGCGGTGTCCGCCGAAGTGACGCCCGAGCTCCGGACGCCGCTTGCGGTCGGCAAGGTCGTGGGCCGCGTCGTGCGCCACCTGCCCGGCGGCTTTGCGATCGAGTTCGTCCAGCCGCTTGAGCTGCCCATGCTCGAGCGGATGCTGATCCGGCCGATGCCCTGAGCGGCGAACCGCCGCTTCATTGACTGGCATCGCGAACGCCGCAGGTCATCCACTCGCCTTTGGCCTGGGTAGGCGCTGCCTGGGCCGTCCCGGTGAGGCCGCCTCCCGTTAGTACAGGACGCTCGGCAGCCACAGCGCCAGCGACGGCACCAAGATCAGCAGCCCAACCAGCACGAAATCCGCCACCAGGAACGGCAGCGTGCCGAGGTAGATCCGCATCACCGGAATTTCCGGATGCTGCGCCTGGATCACGAACACGGTCATGCCGGTCGGCGGGCTGATCAGGCCGATGGTGCACATCACGGTCACGAAAATGCCGAACCAGATGCCGTCGTAGCCGATGCTGTTGATCAGCGGCAGCGTGACCGGCACGGTGATCAGGATGGTGCTCACCTCGTCGAGGAAGGTGCCGAGCACGATGTAGAGCGCCATGACCATCATGATGATCCAGAACGGCGATAGCCCGGCGGCTTGCGTCCACTCCGTCAGCACGTTGGGGAATTGGGTCAGCACGATGAAGCGCGAGAACACGAAGGCGCCGACCACGATGAAGAAGATCGCTGCGGTGGTGTAGACCGTCTCCAGCAGGCATTCGGCGAGGTCGCGTAATCCCATCGCGCCGGTGGCAAATGCGATGACGATCGCGGCGAATGCCGCCATCGTGGCGGCTTCCGTCGGCGAGAACCAGCCGAGGTAGATGCCGAACACTGCAAAGAAGAACAGCACGCCGAGCTTCCACATGCCGAGCGAGGCGCGAAGCCTTACACGAAGGGGCATCGGCTCGACCCGCGGGATCCACTGCGGCTTGATGGCGGCGACGATCCACACCGCCACGACATAGAGCCCGGCGAGCACGAAGCCCGGGATGAACGCCGCGGCATAGAGCTTGATCAGCGACTGTTCGGCGGCGATCGCATAGATCGCGGTCAGCACCGAGGGCGGGATCAGCACGCCGAGCGTGCCGGCCGACGCCACGGCGCCGCCCGCAAAGGCCGGGTTGTAGCCGTGCCGCTGCATCTCGGGGATCGCGACCCGCGAGAACGTCGCCGCGGTCGCGATCGAGGAGCCGCAGATCGCGCCGAACAGCGCACAGGCGCCGATCGTTGCGTTCGCCAGCGCGCCGCGGACGCCGGAGAACACCGCGTTGCAGGCCTGGAACAGCTCGGTCGCCATGTTGCCGCGCGCCGCGACCGTGCCCATCAGGATGAACAGCGGAATGACCGACAGCGAATAGGCGCTGGCGAGCGTATAGGGCACCGAGCCGAACATGGTCAGCGCCCGCGGCCAGCCGTCGATCGCGGCGTAGCCGACCAGGCCCGAGGTTGCGAGCGCCACCGCGATCGGCACGCGCAGGAAGATCATGACCAGCAGCAGGGCGACGCCGAGCCCGCCGATCGCCGTGATGCTCATCGCGCGTCCTCGCGCGCGAGCGCCATGACGAGCGCAGCGATGGCGGCCGCGATCACGCCGGCCAGCAGCGCCAGCCAGTGCCAGAACTTCGGCAGCGCGAGATCCGCCGTGACGTCGTTGAATTCGAGGCTGTCGCGCGCCGCGATCAGCCCCTGCCAGGCCATCACTGCGAGGATGACGACCGCCAGCAGCGCCGCCGCGCGCTTCAGCGGAGCACCAGCCGCGGCGCAACGTCGTCGATGGCATTGACCACGATGTTCTCGTCGCGCAGGAACACGCAGGGCAGCGCGAGAAAGAACGTTGCGACCAGAAACAGCTCGACCAGCTCGTAGACCGCCACGAAGTCGGCAGGTTCAGCACGCCGCGCAGCGTGACATCGGCCACCGTGATCAGCAGCATCGCCGCGAGAAACACCGCGGCCATCACGCCGCAGACCAGCGAGCACCGTTCGCGCCAGCGCTTCACGGCTGACGACCGCGGCGGGCTGGGTCTCTCTTCACCCTCCCCTGGAGGGGGGGGGTCGCGAGCGAAGCGAGCGGGGTGGGGTGATCTTTCCTTGCGCGCAAGTCACCCCACCCCGCCCGCCTTCGCTTCGCTACGGCGTGCGACCCTCCCCCTCCAGGGGAGGGTGGGCATCGAGTTTGCCGCACGCGCCGATCCAATCTCACCCGATCATCTCTAATTCCAGAAATTCTTCGACGTCTTCGCGTGCTTTTCGGCCAGCGCCTTCATGCTCGCGTAGATCGCGCGGGCCTGCGTGCCCTTGGCCTCGAGGTCCTTGAGGTGCTTCTCCGACACCTCGCCGCCGATCTTGCGGAACTTGGCGTTCTCCTCGGGCGAAAGCCTGATCGCCTCGGCGCCGCCGTCGACCAGCAGCTTCTTGCCGACGGTGTCGAGCCCATCCCACGCTTGGCCGACCTCCTTCTCCACGCCGGTCATCGACTTGGTCACCAGCGCCTGCAGGTCGGGCGGCAGCTTGTTCCAGAAGTCCTGGTTCATCGCCACCGCAAAGCTCGAAATGTAGGAATACATCTCGGTCGAATACTTCAGGAGCCCGCCCATCTTGAACGCGATGCCGGCGCCGCCGTAGTCGATGAACGTGCCGTCGATCGTGCCCTTCTGCAGCTGCTCGACCTGCTCGGTGGCCACCACCGGCACCGGCGTGCCGCCCAGCGCTGCGACGAATTCGCGGATGGTCGGCGAGGCAAACCGCAGCCGCGCGCCCTTCATGTCGTCGGTGGTGCGGATCGCTTTCTTGACGGTGTGCACGTTGCCGGGCTGGTGCGTCAGCAGCAGCAGCACCTTCACGCCGCGGTGCTCGGCATCGAGGTATTTCGCGCGCAATTCGGGATCGTTGAGCACCTTGGTGCCGATCTCGGCGCTGCCGACCAGATAGGGCAGGTGCGAAATCTCGGTGAGCGGGAAGCGCCCCGGCGTCGCTCCATGCAGGAACCAGGCGACGTCGGCCTGGCCGGTGCGCGCGAGGTCGTAGTGCTGCTGCATCGGGCCCATCTGCGAGCCCGGGAAACGCTTGACCACGATGCGCCCGCCGGAATCCTTTTCCAGGCCGTTCGCCCATTTGATCAGCCATTGCGACATCGCATGCTGGTCGCCGACGAAGTAGGCGAGCTTCAGCTCGATCGGCTGCGCCGACACGATGCTGGTGCTGAAGGCTGGTGCCAGTGCAAGCGCGATTGCCAACCAAAGCGCGCGCGACGTCCCGATCACACTGCATTTCATGGCCGATCCTCCCTGGAATGTTTTCTTTTTAGCCGACGACACGGGCGGTCTTATCCCTCCCCGCGAGGGGAGGGTCCGCGCGAAGCGCGGGGATGGGGAGATGCCAGCGACCAACGCAGCATCTCCCCACCCGGCTCGCTTCGCTCGCCACCCTCCCCATAGCCCGTCGAAGACGGGCGTAAACGCCCTTTTTCGGGGAGGGATGGCACCGCCGATGCCGCAAGTGTTCAATCAAAAGCGATCACGCTTGAACGTCAGCCTGCCAAAAATGAGGTTCACCGGCAATGCCGCGGCCGTTGCGCTTCCCCACCCCGCGGGCGGATAATCGGGAAAAATCACGGAGGCGGCGCCATGAACCAGCGGGTCAATCCCAGCGTTGCGAGGCCGGTTGTGTCGGAGCGTGCCGGCATCACCATCCGCCGGACCGGCGTCAATCTCGGTGCGGAAATCTCGGGCGTGGATCTGCGTCATCCGCTGCCGGATGCGCAGTTTGCCGCGATCGAATCGGCGCTGGTCGAGAACGCGCTGATCATCTTCCGCGAGCAGGACATCACTTCGGACCAGCTGATGGCGTTCGGGCGCCGGTTCGGCGAGCTGACCGTGCATCCGTTCGCCCCGAACGAAGGCAAGAACGCGCCGGAGCTGATCAAGTTTCGGAACGACGAGACCACGCCGCCGTTCGGCACCGACGTCTGGCATTCCGACGAGACGTTTCGCGCCGAGCCGCCGATGGCGACCATCCTGCGCGCCACCGACGAACTGCCGGCGGTCGGCGGCGACACCATGTTCGCCAGCATGGCCGCGGCCTATGACGGCCTGAGCGACCGGATGCAGCAATACATTTCCGGGCTGCATGCCATTCACGACATGAAGCCGTTCCGGCCGCTGTTCGGGCAAAGCCTGGAGGACCGGAAGAGGCTGCAGCAGTTCGAGCTGATGTACCCGCCGCAGCTGCATCCGGTGGTGCGCATCCATCCGGTCAGCGGGCGCAAGGTGCTGTTCGTCAATCCGCAGTTCACGCTCGCCATCGACGGCATGGAGGAGCGCGAGAGCCGCGCGCTGCTCGACACCCTGTTCCACCAGGCGCTGATCCCCGAAAACCAGTTCCGCCACCGCTGGGAGCCGCACACCATCGCGATGTGGGACAACCGCTCGACGCAGCATTACGCGGTGCACGACTACTACCCGCAGCGCCGCTACATGGAGCGCGTCACCATCAAGGGCGGACCGGTCACCGGCGTGCCGCGCGCGGATCCTGCGAGCATCCGCCGCGCCAAGTACGTGGCGCCGGAGGGCGTCGACATTCATGGGGGACACAAGCCGCATTAGCGGCTTTGCCCACCCTACACACCGATGAGAAACAACAAGGGGGGATGCCATGACTGACCTTCGTCACATGACTACGTTCCATCGCCGCCGTTTCCTGCTCGGCAGTGCGGCCGGCATCGCATCGCTCGCGCTGGGCCTCTCGCCGGCCCGCGCCCAGCCCGTGCACGCCACCGCCCGCGTCCTGGTCGGCTTTCCCGCCGGCGGCCCGAGCGACGTCACCGCGCGGCTCCTCGCCGAGCACATCAAGCCCGGCTACGCGTCCGCGACCATCGTCGAGAACCGCGCCGGCGCCGGCGGCCGTGTCGTGATGGACGTGCTGAAGAACAGCCCCGCCGACGGCTCGGTCATGGTCGTGACGCCGTCCGTGACGGTCACGCTCTATCCGCACGTCTACAAGACGATGAGTTACTCGCTGCAGGATCTCGCGCCGGTGAGCACCATCCACACCACCGCCATGCTGCTGGCGATCGGCCCGATGGTCCCCGACAGCGTGAAGACGCTCGCCGATTTCATCGCCTGGTGCAAAGCCAACCCCCGGCAGGCGAGCTTCGGATCGCCGGGCGCGGGCTCCCCGCTGCATTTCCTCGGCGTCATGCTGGGGCGGGCGGCGAGCTTCGAGTATCTCCACGTGCCGTTCCAGGGCACGGCGCCGTCCGTGCAGGCGCTGCTCGGCGGCCAGATCGCCTCCGCCATCTCGCCGGTCGGCGCCTTCGTCCCGCAGGTCAAGGCCGGCACGCTGCGGGCGCTCGCCTTCACCGGCGCACGGCGCAGCCCGCAGCTGCCCGACGTGCCGACCATGCGGGAGGCCGGCTTCCCGACGCTCGAATTCGCCGAATGGTTCGGTGTGTTCGTCCCGGCGCGGACGCCCGATGCGACCGTCGAACGGCTGAGCAGCGCCGTGCGGTCGGCGCTGCAGACCAAGGCGGTGCTGGACGGCTTTGCCACCATGTCGGTGGATGCCGCCGGCCACACGCCGGCCGACTTTGCCCGCCAGATCAAGGTCGACACCGATCGCTGGGCGCCGGTCGTGAAGGAGTTGGGGTTCACGCCGCTGGATTAGGCAAGCGCGCAGCGCGAAGGTTGGGTGTGGTATGGCAAGGTCGGTGCCGTGCCGCCTGCTTCAGGCCGAATGGATCGGCCAAAGCGCTGGGGCAGGAGCATGTCGCTCTGAGCCGGACATGACGGAGGACAGAAATAGCAGGAGACCCTCCCTCGCGGCGGATAGCCGCGAGAATCAAGGAGTTGAGTGATTGGCGGGGCCGCGGGAACGCAACCGGGATTCAGTTTTTGAGCGCTCCCGATGCCTTGGCAATGTGGGTCGCGATCACGTCCATCAGGGCCGGCGAAAGGCAGTCATAAGGCTCGAGACGCAGCTCCCTCAGCCTGTTCCGGACGGCTCCCATCTGATCGGGCGGCGCGCCCAACTCGATGATCGAGGAGACGAACGCGGCGAACTCGGGCGGAGCCCATCCCTGCTCCTTCGAAAGCTCCGTATGAATGAAATCGAACCCGTAGAAAGGATGCTTGGAATTCTCGATCCGGCCGTACATGTGAACGCCACACGCGGTGCAGGCATGCCGTTGAATGGCTGCATTGGAATCCACCGCCTTGAGCCTGTCGGCATTCTTGCTGACATTGAGCTTGTCGCGCGACACAACGGCGACCTGCGAGAACAGGGCGCCTGCGGGCTTCCAGCATTTGGTGCAGCCGCACACATGATTGTACGCGCATTGCGCTGTGATACTCACTTCGACGGGATTGCTCGCGCATTTGCACAGAAGGGTCCCGCCCGCGAAGTTCGGCGAACCGGGCTTCACACCATTGTCCACCGCCGGATGAATTGACACTGCCATAGGAAATCCTCCCGAGGTTGGTGGGGCGCCCGTTGCTGCGCCGCACAGGGTGTCTCACGTTCTCGTGAGGCGGCTCGCTCGGATCTTGCAATGTCGCATTCGGGCGGCCGCGCTCTTGCGAGGAGGGCTCGATTTCATTCGAGTTTTTCGTGTAGTTCGCTGCCAGTGGCTACGAGAGATTTTTTTCCGAACGAGGAAACGCGCAGTGCGCGAGAGAGTTCCTGTGCAGCAGCCGCTGTCATCGTCGACGCTGGCGGGGAAGCGCATGAGCCGTCGTCTTGGCCATCCAGGCTCCGTCCACGGCGGCAAGGTCAACGCCTTTTGCTGCGCCCTCTCCCACATGACCAGGGTGGGATCCGTCCCATGAAAACCCGATGAAAACCCGTGCCGCCGTTGCGTTGGACAAGGCCAGGCCGCTCCAGGTCATGGAGGTTGACCTTGACGGCCCGAAAGCCGGCGAGGTGATGGTCGAGGTGAAGGCCACGGGCATATGCCACACCGACGAGTTCACGCTTTCCGGCGCCGATCCGGAGGGATTGTTTCCGGCCATCCTGGGCCATGAGGGCGCCGGCATTGTCGTCGATGTCGGGCCCGGGGTGACGAGCGTGAAGAAAGGTGACCACGTCATACCGCTCTACACGCCCGAATGCCGGCAATGCCCATCGTGCCTTTCGCGGAAGACCAATTTGTGCACCGCCATCCGTGCAACCCAGGGCCAGGGCGTGATGCCGGACGGCACCTCGCGGTTCTCACTCGATGGCAAGAAGCTGCACCACTACATGGGTACCTCCACGTTCTCGAATCTCACCGTACTGCCCGAGATCGCGGTCGCGAAGGTCCGCGAGGACGCGCCGTTCGACAAGATTTGCTACATCGGTTGTGGCGTCACCACGGGCATCGGTGCGGTGCTCAACACCGCCAAGGTCGAGCCCGGGGCAAAGGCCATTGTGTTCGGGCTGGGCGGCATCGGCCTCAACGTCATCCAGGGACTGCGGCTTGCCGGTGCCGACATGATCGTCGGTGTGGATACCAACAATGCCAAGAAGGAATGGGGCGAGCGCTTCGGCATGACGCACTTCGTCAATCCGCAACAGGTGGGCAGCGAACTGGTCGCGCATCTGGTCAACATGACAAAGCGCGGCGCGGACCAGATCGGGGGCGCCGACTACACCTTCGACTGCACCGGCAACGTTACGGTCATGCGCCAGGCCCTGGAGACCTGTCATCGCGGTTGGGGCCAATCCATCATTATCGGCGTCGCTCCCGCGGGGGCGGAGATCGCGACGCGTCCGTTCCAGCTGGTGACGGGGCGGGTCTGGAAGGGAACGGCCTTCGGCGGGGCAAGGGGCCGGACCGACGTGCCGAAGATCGTCGACTGGTACATGGACGGCAAGATCGAGATCGATCCGATGATCACGCACACCATGCCGCTGACCGACATCAACAAGGGCTTCGACTTGATGCATGAGGGCAAGAGCATCAGGAGCGTGGTCGTGTATTGAGCGCTCACCGGAGTCCGTCGATGGATCGGAACGCCAGCGTGCGTGGAGTTTGTAACTCCGCAAGCGGCATCGTTCGCCGCATGTCACTGTTGCTGGCGGTGGCTGCGGTGGGGTTGACCTTGGCACAGCCCGTCGCGGGCCAACCGTCGGCAAGCCGTGACGGTTTCCAGGCACCTGCGCCGAACCAGCTTCACCGGATCGCGATCGTGCTCGCCCGCCAGCGGCGCGATTTGCCTCCGCCGCTCTCGCTTCTTGACATGCCGCCACCGGACGAAGGCGTGGCCGGTGCAAGGCTTGCCATCAACGACAACAACACGACCGGTCGGTTCATCAGGCAGGAGTTCACGCTCGAGGTCGTCGAGAAGGGCGACATCCGGGAGCTGGTTGCCGAGGTCAAAAAACATGTCGAAGACGGTGTTTCGTTCATCGTTGCCGACGCGAGCCCGCAGGCGATGGTTGAGCTTGCCGATTCGCTGAAGGACCAGCGGGCGCTGGTTCTCAATGTCGGCTCGAGCGATGACCGGCTGCGAGAGCAGGATTGCCGGTCGAATGTCGTGCACACCGCCCCGTCACGGACCATGCTCGCCGATGCGCTGGCGCAATACCTGGTCTGGAAGCAGTGGCGGCGCTGGTTCCTGGTGTACGGGACCGGACCCGGCGATGAAGCATTCGCCGCTGCGCTTCGGCGCGCTGCAAAGCGGTTCGGAGCGAAAATCGTCGAGCAGCGCCCGTTCAAGGTCGAGGCTGGAAGCCGGCGCGCGGACGGCGGGCATGAGCAAATTCAGGAGCAGATTCCGGCCTTCACGCAGAACGTGCCAGCCCATGACGTGCTGATGATCGCCGACGAAGCAGGCCAGTTCGGCGAGTATTTCCCGTACCGCGGCTGGGATGCGCGGCCGGTGGCGGGAACGCACGGGCTGGTGCCCACGAGCTGGCATCCGGCACTCGAGCAGTGGGGTGCGACCCAATTCCAGAACCGCTTTCGCAGGCTTGCCAACCGGCCGATGCGGCAGCTCGACTATGATGTCTGGGTCGCGGTCCGCTCGATCGGCGAGGCGGCGACGCGAGCGAAGTCGGCGGAGCCCGCGGATATGATCGCGCATCTGAAATCGGCCGATTTCGAGCTCGCCGCCTTCAAGGGGCGCAAGCTCAGCTATCGCGCATGGGACGGGCAGCTGCGTCAGCCGATCCTGATCGCGACCGCAAAACTGCCGGTGACAGTCTCGCCGCAACCCGGCTTTCTGCACCAGTTCTCCGAACTCGATACGCTCGGCATCGACAAGCCGGAAACCGCTTGTCGTGCCTATGCGCGCTGAGCTTGCTGTTCGTTTGAGCCGGATCGCGAGGCCGGCCAAGGGTTGCGGAACAAGGGTTGCGGAAGAAGGCGCTGAACGGAGGAACGCCTGTGCGTGCATTTCCGGTCGGTATGTTGGCGACACAGATGCTGGCGGCCTGGCTGCTCACCGCTCCGGCGGCCGCCTACACCGTGTACGTCACCAACGAGAAGGACAACACGGTCAGCATCATCGACAGCACCAGGCTCGAGGTGATCAAGACCGTCAAGGTCGGCCAGCGCCCCCGCGGCATCATCCTCTCGAAGGATGCGAAATGGCTGCTGATCTGCGCCAGCGACGACAACAACGTCCAGGTCTTTGATGCCCGGACCATGGAATTCGTGAAGACCCTGCCGTCGGGGCCGGATCCGGAGCTGTTCGTTCTGCACCCGTCAGGCAACCCGCTCTATGTCGCCAACGAGGACGACAACCTCGTCACAGTGGTCGATATCGAGTCGGGCAAGGTGCTGGCGGAAATACAGGTGGGCGTGGAACCAGAGGGGATGGGTATTTCCCCGGACGGGAAGCTGCTGGTGAACACGTCCGAAACCACCAACATGGCGCACTTCATCGACACTGCGACCAACGCCACGATCGACAACGTGCTGGTCGACGGCCGTCCGCGTGTCGCCGAGTTCACGGCTGACGGGGCGCAGCTCTGGGTGAGCGCCGAGATCGGCGGCACGGTGACGGTGATCGACCCGAACTCCCGCAAGGTCATCGCCAAAATCAGCTTCGACATACCGGGCGTCAACCAGGATGCGATTCAGCCGGTTGGGGTGCGTATCACCCGGGACGGCAAACGTGCCTTCGTCGCGCTCGGGCCCGCCAATCGGGTTGCCGTGGTCAACACGGCAACGTTCAAGGTCGAGAGATACCTGTTGGTCGGCCAGCGCGTCTGGCAGCTCGGCTTCACACCCGACGAGAAGCTCCTGTTCACCACCAACGGCACGTCCAACGACGTGTCGGTCATCGACGTGGAGAAACTGCGCGTCGTGCGATCGATCAAGGTCGGACGCTATCCCTGGGGTGTTGTTGTCGCGCCGTTCTGACCCGCGCGGCGAGCGGCCAGCGCGGGCACTTCTATAGTGGCCCTCGCGTCACGATCTCTTGGAGGAGCATGCCCATGCACCACCTCTCCAGGCTTCTTTTCAGCAGCAGCCTCGCCCTGGCGCCGGCCCCCGCTCTTGCCGAGGGCTATCTTGCGCAAAAGGCTGAAAAGCTGCCCGACATGGTCCTGGGCACGGGCGAAGCGGGCTACGGCGTTTCGCAGAAGGATTTCGCGCTCGTCACCGGCAAGGCCTACCGTCTCAAGATCAAGTCGACGGGTCAGAAGGAGTGCGCCTGGCAGGCACCGGAATTCGTGAACTTCATCTGGCTCCGCAAGATCGAGGTCAACAAGGTGGAGATCAAGGCGAGCCACGTCTACGAGATCGAGATGGAGAGGGAGGGGGAGGCGGAAATGTTTTTCGTGCCGATCCGGCCCGGCGAATATGCCTGGGGCTGCAGGGGTCTTGAGAGCAAAGGCATGGCAGGCAGGTTCGTCGTGAAATGATGACGTCCGCGGCAGGACAGTCAGGCGAGCGACCCGCGGACGCGCTGCTGGTGCGCGGCGTCAGTCACAGCTTCGGCCCGGTCCGGGCTCTCAGCGATGTCTCGCTCGTGGTGCCGCGCGGCGCCTTCGTCGTGCTGCTCGGGCCGAACGGCGCCGGCAAGTCGACATTGTTCGCCCTGGTGACCCGTCTCTACGACAATGTCAGCGGCGAGATCCGCATTCTGGGCCACGACGTGCGCCGGAACCCGACCGCGGCGCTGCAGCAGCTTGGTGTCGTATTCCAGAGCCGCAGTCTCGACAGCGATCTGAGCGTGCTGCAAAACCTTACCTATCATGCCGCCCTGCAAGGCATTGGCTGGCGTCAGGGACACCGCCGGGCGATCGATGCCCTTGCGAAGGTCGGCCTTGCGGAACGTGCCGGCGACAAAACGCGGGCGCTGTCGGGCGGCCAGGCGCGGCGCGTCGAAATCGCCCGCGCGCTGCTGCATGATCCGGCCTGCCTTGTGCTGGACGAGGCGACTGTCGGCCTCGATGTCGCCTCGCGCGAGAGCGTGCTCGCCATCATCCGCACCCTCGTCAAGGAGCGAGGCGTCGGTGTGCTCTGGGCCACGCACCTGGTCGATGAAGTCGCCGGCAACGACCATGTCGTGCTGCTGCACAAGGGGTGCGTTCGCTTCTCCGGCGCCGTGCCGAACCTGCTCGAGACCGCGCAGGCCGACGATCTGCGCAGCGCGTTCATGCGCGTCACCGCCGAGGCCGCATGACCACCTACGATGCACCACGGCGTCTTGACGCTTCGAGCTATTTCGTCTGCTTCAGCGGCATCGTGTGGCGCGAGGTGTTGCGCTTCCTGCATCAACGCCAGCGCTTTCTCGCGGCCCTCGTCAGGCCGCTGGTCTGGCTGTTCATCTTCGCCGCAGGCTTTCGCCAGACCTTGGGCGTATCGACCATCCCGCCCTATCAGACCTACGTGCTTTACGAGGAATTCGTCACGCCCGGGCTCGTCGGCCTGGTTTTGCTCTTCAACGCCATGCTGACGTCACTGACGATGGTCTATGACCGCGAGACGGGCGCCATGCGCACGCTGCTGGTCAGCCCTTTCCCGCGGTCCTTCCTGCTCGTCTCCAAGCTGCTCGGCGGCGTGGCCGTGGCCCTGCTGCAGGTCTATGCCTTTTTGCTGATCGCCTATTTCTGGGAGATCGAGCCCCCGCTGATCGGCTATCTCGCGGTGTTGCCGGCGCTCGTGCTGTCCGGGCTGATGCTCGGCGCTCTGGCGCTCCTGATGTCGTCCGTGATCAGGCAGCTCGAGAATTTTGCCGGCGTCATGAATTTCGTGATCTTTCCGATGTTCTTCGCCTCCTCGGCGCTGTACCCGCTCTGGCGCATCAAGCAGGCGAGCCCGCTGCTGTACGAGATCTGCCGCGTCAATCCGTTCACCCACGTCGTCGAGCTCATCCGCTTTGCACTCTATGGCCAGATCGATCAGGCATCGCTGGCGATGGTGCTGGGGTTCACCGCTCTGTTTCTGGCGGCGGCGATTTACGCCTATAATCCGTCAAAGGGGCTGATCGGCCGGCGCGCCGAGCCGGGCGGAGGACGATGACATGGCTCCTTCGAACTCGGTCCTTGGCATGATCGCTGCGAGTGCGATCGCGCTTGGCCTGCCGCACGTACTCCCCGCAGACGCGGCCGGTGCGGACTGGCCGTGCGTTCAGCGCAAGGTCGCGACGTTGACCTCGGCGCAGATGTGGGACGGCGCGCCGGTCGACGATCTCACGCAATGGCGTGACGACGAGCAGATCACGAAGCTGATCGCGGTCCTGGCCTCCCGCCGCGTGCCGCTCGAGCAGGCTGCCGCGGCCATTGCGCAGTTTGCCGCAGCCCTTCCGCGGGAAACGCGCGACGAAGCGCTCAAACTGCTGTTCGCAGGCCTGCTCAGCACCATCAACAGCGACCGCGCGGTCGTGATGAGCGGCATCGAACGCTTTCAGCAGCGGCAGAGGGCGCGGGCGGCGGAAATCGAACGGCAGGGGATTGCGATCCGGCAGCTCAGGGCGCGGGCGGCGAGCGATGAGAAAGCGCGCGCCGAGGTGGCCGCCGCCGAGGAACGATACAACTGGGATGTGCGGGTCTTTTCCGAGCGCCAGCAGTCGCTCCCGCTTGCGTGCGAGGTCCCCGTGCTGATCGAACAGCGGCTGTTCGAGCTTGGCCGCGAGATCCGCCACAATGAGCGACTGAGATTACTGAGCGTTATTTGCCACGTGACTAACGAGTTGCCTCTTTCCGGCTGCGAGCATCCATCTTCGGGCGATCCGCACGCTCACCGGCGCGGCTGCGTGATCAGATTGGATTGCTCGTCGAGCAGCGGTACGCCGAACTGCAGCAGCAGGGCATCGATATCGCCCTGCCGCCTGGCGATGATGACGTTGAGCTGGCGCTTCCAGTCGTCCTCGAGATTGCGCACGCCAAAGGTGATGCGATAGGCCATGCGGGGCGGGCCGGGCTCCTTCAGCAGCGGCACCACCGGGAGGCTGTCGCCGCCTCTGGCGGCAAAGTATCCGGCGATCGGGCCCCACAGGACACCTGCGTCGATGTCGCCGGACCGGATATCGCTGATCATGCGCTCGCCCGGCGAATCGTGGCGGCGGTCGACCATCAGCGGATAAGGCTTGGCGCGCTCGATCAGACCGAGCCGGGCCATGATGCTGCCGGGCGGCGTGCCGGCGACCACGCCGATGCGCTTGTCCTTGAGGCGCGGGTCGGCAAGGCTGTCGGCGCCGTCGAGGCCGCTGCCGGCGCGATACACCAGCGCGTAGGTCGAGCGATAATAGTGGTTGGTGTTGAGCACGAGCTCGTCGCCCTGGGCGTAGCCCATCACCACGTCGCAGCGCTTGGCAAACAGGGTTTGCCGGATGAAGCCGGTCGCCTGCGGGAACCAGACGTACTCGACCGGCACCTTGAGTTCGCCGGCAACGATCTCGGCGATCTTGTTCTCGAAGCCCTCGCCCTTCTCGTTCGAGAACGGCATGTTCGCGGGGTCGGAGCAGACGCGGAGCGCCGCGCGGTCGACGAGATCCAGCCGCTGCCCTTCCGCTGCCCAGACGGGCGACCATGCGGGTGACCAGGCAGGCACGACCGGACCCGTGCCCAGCAGCACGGTCAGCAACGCCGCGGTGCCGTTTATTTTTCACCGAAGCACGCCTTCTCGTGCTGCTCCGCGGCTGCCGGCTTTTCGATCCGCTTGGCCGGACGCCCGCGCGGCAGAGCGCCGTCGGCGCGCGCCTTCAGGTAGATGTAGATGTCGTCGGCGTAGCACATCACGTTTCGATTGTCGCCGAGCGCCGGCATCTTGCTCTGCTTGTCGGCGCGCATCACCTCGCGGCCGCTGGCAACGACCAGCATGAAGTCGTCGTAGCTTTTGGCCTTCAGCGATTCCAGCAGGCCCGGCGCATAGCTCGAGCCCTCGCCGTCCGGTCCATGACACACATGGCATTCGGAGTGGTATCGGCGGAAACCGGAGAAGGTGTACCAGTCCACCGTCCCGTCGCCGGTGATGTTGTAGGTCGGATTGCCGTCGGCGGTCTCCCACTTGCCGTCCTTCTCCTTCTTCGCCGTCTGTCCGGCGGCGTGGAGGTTCGGCAGCAGACCGAGCGCGGCAACAAACGCCACTGCAAAGCCAACTCGCTTCACGAGCAACCCCGAAAGGCTGGAGTGACAGGTCGACGATCGCTTCCGCCGGAGCTTCGAGGACCGGCACGGTGGCCCGTGCCGGTCCGTCGTCCGGCGGTTGACTACGGCAGCGTAAACACGGTCAGCGCGCCGCCGAGCGCGGTGTAATCGCGCAGAGCCGCATAGCCGCCGACCGCGCCGAGGCCATCGGTGGGGTTGGTCAGGCCTGCTGCAAGCCCGATGCCTGCCCAGCCGCCGACGCCCGACAGGACGGCGACGTGTTGCTTGCCGTTATGGCTGAAGGTCATCACATTGCCGATGATGCCCGACGGAGTCTTGAACTTGAACAGCTCCTTGCCGTCCTTCTCGTCGACCGCCTTGAGGTAGCCTTCGAGCGTGCCGTAGAAGACGATGCCGCCGGCGGTGGCGAGCGCGCCGGACCACACCGAGAACTTCTCCGCCTTCGACCAGACGATCTTGCCCTGGGCGGCATCCCAGGCAATGAAGTCGCCCATGCCGCCGTGGCTGCCGGGTGTCGGGTACATCGACAGCGTCGCCCCGACATAGGGCTGCCCCGCCGTGTACGAGACCCTGAACGGCTCGTAGTCCATGCAGACATGGTTGGTCGGCACGTAGAACAGGTTGGTCCGTGGCGAGAACGCCGCGGGCTGCTGGTCCTTGCTGCCGAGCGCAGCCGGGCAGACGCCCTTGGTGTTCTTGTCCTGGCCGGTCTGGAACGTGGAGTATTCCTTGACGACCTGCGGACGCCCGTATTGCGGGCTGTTCTTGTCCATCACGACGCCGCTGGTCCAGTTGACCTTCGGGTCGAACTTGTTGGCCACCAGCAGCTCGCCGGTCACACGATCGAGGGTGTAGCCGAGGCCGTTGCGGTCGAAGTGGACGAGAGTCTTGCGCTGCTGGCCCGCCACGTTGATGTCGGCGAGGATCATCTCGTTGACGCCGTCATAGTCCCACTCGTCGAACGGCGTCATCTGATAGATCCACCTCGCCATGCCGGTGTCGGCGTCACGGGCGAAAATGGACATCGTCCATTTCTGGTCGATCGGCTTGCCGTCCGCCCCGGCGCGCTGCGCCGGGTTCCAGGTCGAGGGGTTGGCGGTGCCGTAGTAGAACAGGTTGGTCTCGGGATCGTACGAGAACCAGCCCCAGGCGGTGCCGCCGCCGATCTTCCACTGGTCGCCGTTCCAGGTCTTGATCGAGGAGTCCGCGCCGATCGGCTTGCCGAGCGACGTGGTCTTCTGCGGATCGACCAGCATCTCGTTGTCCGGGCCGAGCGAGTAGGCGCGCCAGACCCGACTTGCCGGTCTTGGCATCGTATGCGGTGACGTGACCTCGCACGCCGAACTCGGCGCCGGAAATGCCGACGATGATCTTGTCCTTGACCGGGAGAACGGTTGCCGTGTTGGTCTCGCCCTTCTTCGGGTCGCCGTTCACCACCTTCCACTTCTCTTTGCCGGTCTTGGCGTCAAGCGCGACCAGCGTGGTATCGGCCTGATGGTGGTAGATTGTGCCGTCCGCATAGGCGACGCCGCGGTACACCGTGTCGCAGCACATCACCGGGATGACGGAAGGATCCTGCTTGGGTTCGTATTTCCAGACGATCTTCCCGTCTTCATTCAGATCGAGAGCGTAAACGATGTTGGGGAACGGGGTGTGGACATACATCATATTGCCGACCACGAGCGGCGAGCCTTCATGGCCTCGCAGCACGCCGGTCGAAAACGTCCAGGCGACTTTCAGGTTCTTGACGTTGTCGCGGTTGATCTGATCCAGCTTCGAATAGCGCTGGTTCGAGTAGTCCCCGGTCTGCAGAACCCACTGCTCGGGTTTGGCTGTCTGCTGAATGACATCTGGATTGCTCACCGCTGGCGTCGCAATCGCGATCAGGGCCAGCGATGCACCTGCAAGTGCACGTAAGTGCATGGCGCGTCCTCCCGGTCTGGTCTTGTCGATTTGGAAAAGTGCTGTCGTCCGCCGGGCGCCCGTATCCACAGAGTCCGCGTGCACAAATCACGTCATTCGCACGCAATGGGTGCGGGAACCAGGGCCTAGCGTAACTCCAGGTGTCTCTGCCGGGTTCCCGGGCGCGAGGAAATTTCAACGCGCTCCGTTTCGAGCGCGCGACCAGCGCTGTCGAGCCGTAGAGGTGGGGCCCGGCCCACGATCTGTGAGCCGGCGGGACCTTCCCGCGGTGTCGAGGGCGCTGCCGTTGGCTTTGCTGGTGCGGGCAACCGGAGTCGGGCGGGCTAGAAGCAGCGCAGCTCTGCCTCGACCTGCGCGCGCTTCAGCTCGTCGACCTTCGCGCGCAGCATCGGCATGGTCAGGAACATCGATGCGTTCTTGCCGCCCCGCTGGCGCACGCGCATGACCGTCTCGGCCTCCTCGTATTGCTCGAACGGAAGCAGCGAGGCGATGACGTCGATGGAGCACGAACATCGTTCGAGCGCATCGCGCGTCTGCCCGTTGACCTGCATGCAGCCGAACACGTAGTCGGCGCGCGCCACGGTCGGGTAGTCGTTGGCGGGAAGTTCGGCAGCCTGCGCCACACCGTCGACACAGGCGACGGCGAACAGGGCTGCTGCGAGCGCTCGAGCCATCCAGCGCATGCCGGTCAATCCCAAGGGAACCGGCCCAAGAAATAGATTTGGCCGCCGGCCCACGCAATGCGTGGGTTGTACGAACTTTGCATGTGGATAGCTGGAAGTCGGTCGTCGACCGCGGGAACGGTAATTGCATACTGCCAGCGCCACCCGGCACAACACGAAGAAGTGAACCAAGCCCATCCATGATTGCCATGATCCTGTCCGCCTGTCTGATCGGCGAACCCGACGTTTGCCGCGATCACCGGGTTCCGCTCGCACCCGAGATTTCGGTCCTCCAGTGCATGAAGAACGGCTCGGCCTTTCTGGCCCGGTGGAACGAGGAACACCCGCGCTGGCGTGTCGTGCGCTGGCAGTGCCGCCCGGTGAGCGAGCACGACATCTGATCCGACGCGGCCGCCGCGCTTCCGGTCCCGGGAGGCGGCCGGCCGTCCTGAGCCGCTGGTTGAAGGCCGCGCTGGCGGCGGCGGTGGTCATGTGCGCGGTGCCGGGTGCGGTCCCCGCACAGGACATGCTCAGGTTCCTCGACCTCAAGTCGGACGATTTTGCCAAGGCCGAAATGACGCGCGCGGAGATCGAGGCGGCGCTGGCCGCCACGCTGCCGGCGGCGCCGCTCGACCTCTCGGGGCGGCGTCTCAACGGCATCGATCTGTCGGGGCTCGACCTCAGGCGCGCCAGGTTCCAGGCGTCGCGGCTCAATCGCACCAACCTTGCCGGCGCCAACCTCGACGGCGTCACGCTCGATCAGGCCTGGGCACTCGATGCCGATCTCACCGGCGCGAGCCTGCGCAACGCAAGTCTGTTCGCCACCCAGCTGATCGGCGCGAAGCTTGACGGCGCCGATCTGTCCGGCGCCCGCATCACCGCCGATCTCTCGAGGGCCAGCATGCGACACGCTCGCCTCGACCGGGCCGATCTCTCCGCCGACATGCGCAACCAGTCCATGGGGCTGATGCGGGGCGTCCTGCGATCGGCCAATCTGGAGGGCGCGAGCTTCGAGAACGCCAATCTGTCGCGCGCCGTGCTCGAATTTGCCACGCTGCGCGACGCGAACCTCAGGGCCGCGAAGCTGAACGGCAGCGAGCTCGGCGGCGCGGATCTTCGCGGCGCCGACGTCACCGGGGCCGATTTCGACAATGCCGACGTCACCTCGACGCGGCTCGTCGGTCTGCGCGGGCGCGACCTTGCGCGCAACCTCGACCGTGTCAGGAACGCCGACCGCGCCGTCAGGGACTAGCCAAGGACTAGCCAAGGACTAGCCAAGGATCAGCCAAGGATTAGTTATGACCAGAGCGATGATGCTCCTGACCCCGGCTTGCATGGCGGCGATGACGCTCATGGCGCAGACGCTCGTGGCGCAGACACTCATGGCGCGGACACTCGTGGCACAGGCCGGACCGGCGTCGACCAGCGCGGCTCCTCGCGAGGACGGCACGACGGGACAAGTCCAGGCAGCACCCGCCGTCCGCACCGGCAAGGAACGGCTCGGCGGCAAGGCCAGCGACGAGCAGCGGGTCGACAATTGCAAGGTCCCGCCCGGTCTGCGCGGTTCGACACCGCGTCCGGACGACTGCGGCGATCGGACAACCACGCCGTCGGGGCGGCGGTAGCCATGCGAAGCACGAACCGCAAGGCACGAACTGCGGCAGCCCTTCTCGCGGCCTGTCTCATGGCGTGTCTTGCGCTCGCCCTCGGCTATCCGGTCCAAAGCTCTCCTGTCCAGGCCACAACCACCGAACGGCTGCGCCTTGTCGTCACCCACACCGCGCCGCCGCTGGTGCCGAATTCGGTGATGGACCTCGCCGACACGCTCGGCTTCTACCGCCGCGAGGGCCTCGCCGTCGATCTGGTGCGCGTGCAGGGCACCCCGCTCGCCATCGTCGCGTTGAAGACCGGGTATGCCGACCTCGCCAACATCTCGCTCGAGAGCACGCTGCAGCTTGCCGCGCAGCGCGTCATGAAGGTCAAGGCGGTGCTGTCGCCCGACAAGGCGATCCGCTACCTGATCGCCTCCCACAGCGACATCCCCTCGATCAGGGCGTTGCAGGGGCTCACGCTCGGCATCGGCAGTATCGGCAGCCTCGACCACTCGATGACCCGCCTCGTGCTGGCGTCCCATGGCGTCGACATCGAAAAGGTGAAGATGGTGGCGCTCGGCGAGCCGCATGTTCGCGCGCTCGCGCTCAGCGCGCGGCGCATCGATGCGACCACCATGTCGGTCGGCACCTGGAGCCGGTTCCGCGACCGGCCCGGGCTGAAGGTTCTGCTGTCGGACGACGACTACTTCAAAGCGGCCCCGGTGCTCAACAAGGTGATCGTGGCGGAACAGGACGTTCTCGCCGCCCGGCGGCCGGCGGTCGAGCGCTTCGTCGCGGCCCTGGTCAAGGCGTCACGCGCGTTCGCGGCCGATCCGAATGCGTGGGTCGAGGCGATGCGCGTTGTCCGCCCGGAGGTTCCGCGCGGGGAGCTGGAGGAGTTGGCCCGTTCCTTCGCCCGCCATTGGAGCGTCAACGGCGGACTCGATCCGGCACAGGTGGTCTATTCCATCGAGCAGCTTTATCGGCAGCCGGACTTCCGGGAGCTTCGCCGCGTCGGCGCGGATGAGGTGCTCGACTTAGGCCCGCTCGGCGCGGTGCTGTCACGCATCGGGATCATCGAGGGCATCGACGAACCCGCGCGCTGAGCGTCCGCAGGCCGCCGGTCGCGCAGCCGTCCGCCCCGCCAGCCCGCCTTGTCACAACGAGGCAAAAGCGCAAACATCCAGTCCGGCCCGTGCTCAGAATCCCGCTTGGATCCTTTCCATCGAAACCATGGAGGCGTTCGTGCGAACACGGATGTGGCTCGGCATCATCACGCTGCTCGCCGCCCCGACGGTCTGCATAGCCGACGGGCCGATCACCAAAAACCCGATCCCCGAACCCGTCGTGAAGCGCGGCATTGCCGTCGAGCTCAAGGATCTGGCGCGGCTGCCCGATACGCGCGCGTTGCGCCCGCCCGATCAGGACGTTTCGCCGGTGTCCTGGGCGCGCGTGAGCTACGTGCGCGATCTGCCCGACGGCCGCCGCTTCGCCAACGACTCGCGCGGGCTGCTGTATCGGATCGATGCGAACAATCAGCCGCACGTCTATGCCGACGTCGGCGCGACGTTTCCGCTTTCGGTCTATCGCCGCCTCTCGAGCGGCTTCATCGGTTTCGCGTTTCACCCCGAGTTCGCGGCCAACGGCCTGTGGTACACGGTGCACGCCGAGTACGCACAGGCGAATCCCAAAACGCCCGACTTCACGCCGCCCGGCTACGCACCGAAGGACGTGACCTACCACAACGTCGTCACCGAATGGCACGCGACCAACCCGGCCGCCGGCACGTTCGATGGCACGCGGCGCGAGCTCCTGCGCGTCGCCCACATCGTCCAGAACCTGACCCATCCGCTCAGCGCGGTGGAGTTCAATCCGACCACCAGGCCCGGCGATCCCGACCACGGTCTGCTCTACATCAGCGGCAGCGATCTGGGCTTCAGCAACGGCGGCGGGCCGCACGCGAACAATCCCGCGCAGACGCAGCGGCTCGATTCGGTCGTCGGCGCCATCCTGCGCATCGATCCGCGCAGCCCGTCGGTGACGGGCGGGCGAAAGGGGCTGGGCGACTACACGATCCCGGCGGCGAACAAGCTCGCCGCCGTCGGCAACGCGCATGCGCTCGGCGAAATCTACGCCTACGGATTCCGCAACGCCCATCGGCTGTCCTGGGACACCGACGGAACGATGTTCGCCTGCGACATCGGGATGGACCACATCGAAGAGGTCAACATCGTCCGCAACGGCGAGAACTACGGCTGGATGAAGCGCGAAGGTTTCTTCTCGAACGGCAGGTTTGCCGGCGGCGAGCTGAAAGAGCTTTATCCGCTTCCGTCGGAGATCCTAGACGGGCGCGTGAAGGACGGGTTCACCTACCCCGTGGTGGTCTACGATCACGACGAGGGGCGCGCGATCACCGGCGGCTTCGCCTATCGCGGGCGCATCGACGCGCTGAAAGGCAAATTCGTGTTCGGCGACATCCACAACGGGCGCGTGTTCGTCTCCGACCTCGCCGCGATGAAAAAGGCCGACGACGGCATTCCGCAGACGGTCGCGCCGGTCGAGGAGATTCAACTCTATGTCCGCGACGAGGGCGGCAAGCGCGTCGACGTGTCGATTCATGATCTGATCGCCAAGGCGATGGGCAAGCCCGCGACGCGAGCCGATCTGCATCTCAGCCGCAGCCGCGATGGCGAGTTGTTCGTCACCTCGCGGCAGGACGGCATGATCCGCATGCTGGTTCCGGATAGCGGGGGCACCAACTGAATTTGCAGCAATCGTAGGGTGGGCAAAGCCGCGAAAGCGGCGTGCCCACGTCGTCGTTACGATGAAGAAGAGGTGGGTTAGGCGCGACTTGCCCGTCGTAGCGCGAAGGCGGAAGCGCCGTAACCCACCATCGGATTCGCGACGAATTCGGTTGGTGGGTGACGCGCCTTCGGCGCTAACCCACCCTTCGCGCTACGCTGCCGCAACGCTTCCGACGCGTCTAGCGCTCAAACGCGCCCACGTCACAGGCCGCAACTCCATCCCCATTGCCGTCGCGTGGACGCGGCTCCCCTCGCTGGTCGGTCGCTTCGCAGCGCGTGCCCGCATCGATCGCAGGACTACCCGCCGGAAGTGCGTGGGTCTGCGTCGGTCCGCCGTTTGCGGCCAGAGCTTCCACGGTCAGCCCCGCCGCGATGGGCGCAGCGGCTCCGCATGAAGCGTCCGAAGAGAGATTGTTCGAGCTCGTGGTGACCGGCTCTGCGATGCCGCAATTCCCGCCCGGGTTTTCGACGAAAAGCGTGTTTCCGATCGTCCAGCGCGCTCCGCCAGAAATATTGATCGCGCCTCCCCCGGGCGAAGTTGCCGTATTGGCGGCGATCGTGACGTCTCGCAAGTCGACCGTAACCGCGCCTGTAGCGATGATTGCGGCGCCGATACTCGTCGCGGTGTTGGAAGACAGGGTGCTGCCGATGATCGCCACTCTGGCGCCTGTCGCTCCGGCGAGGACAAGAGCATGGATGCCCCCGCCATCGCTTGCCGCATTGTTGGCGATCGTGCTCCTCGAAATGCTCATGGTGGAAGAACTGGAGATGGCGCCTCCGTGCCCTGAGGTCCGATTATCGAAGAACTCCGATTGGTTCACATCGAGCGTGCCAAAATTCCAGATCGCGCCGCCGCTTCCGCCCAAGTCCAGGTTCTCGTTATTCGAAAAGATTGTCGCATTGATTGTGGCGGTCGCGCCCTCCTCGTTGTAAAGGGCACTCGAATTGCTGTTGCGGATCGTGCTGCCTTCAGTAACCAGGTTGCCCCGATTATAGATCGCACCACCTTTCGTCTGAGCGCGGTTGTTGACGAGGCTCACATTGCGCAGCGTGAGCCTGCCGTGGTTGTAGATCGCGCCTCCGTAATTAGCATGGTGATCGAATGGCCGGGGACTGACACGCCTCCGCGCCAGTCCGTCCGCCAGCGTTACGTTGTCCAGTGTGAATTCGGTCGGCGGATAGGTATAAAATAGGCGGAATGGCGTATCGGGGCCTGGGTTTGCTCGGATCGTTGCGCCGTTGCCCATGATTGTCAGACGGCCGCGGATGGCCGGGAACGCACGGCCGCCTGTTTCCTCGGCGACTTCAGAGCCGGAGACGACGTACTCCGCGTCTTTGGTCAGAATGATCGTGCGGCGCCCGCCGCAGAAATTGTGCGTATAGATGGCGCTTTGCAACGAGCAGCTGGTCGCCGTGCAGTACTGATCTCTCAGGTCCTCGGTGGTCGTAACTCTGAGCGGTGGATAGTTGCCTTCGCTGTCGACGTTTCCGCACCGTTGCAGCAATCCTTCGAGAATATCCCTGAGAAGATTTTCGAGGAAATCGCACCCCTGCAGCGTTAGCGAAAAGGGAACGAGAACAAGACCGAGACGAAGCGTGCGGCTCAGGTTGCCAAGCATTCGCACCTCCCTTCGATCAAGAAGGTCGCCTATTTTAGCACATCTTTGAGTGTTGACCCGTTTCTCGGTCGGCAGCGACGTACGATTTGGAATGCTCGCTTCGGTCGGGCTTCGCGCGGAAAACAGGTGGCGTCGATTGCGGGTCAGAGCTTTTCGAGATTTTTTTTCGAGCAAGTCGCGCGCGAATATCAGTAAGCCAATCTGACTTACCGTATGGTCGGCAGGTAAAGTCGACGTCGGCAGGAGCAACCCGATGACCCGCGATCCGCAGGTTGATCTCATCTTCTCGCATTTCATCCCCCGCTATGAGGCCACCGGCGTCGATCCCAACGACCTGCGCGCGCTCATGCCGCGCATCGCCCAATGGTCGGAGTGGTGCGCCCTGTGGTCGGCCGAGGCCGCGCGCCACGAGCGGCTCGCCGCCGAGGCACTGGCGGCGGGCTTTCGCCTCACCGCGGCGGAGGCCTACGTCCGCGCGGCGATCTACTACCACTACGGCAAACACCTGTTCGCCGACCGCCCGGATGAATTCCGCCGCGCGCACGACGCCATGCTGCGCTGCTACAGCGCGGCCGCGCCGATGTTCGACCCGCCGATCGAGCGCGTCGAGTTTCCGTATCAGGGCACGTTCATGGCGGGATGGCTGCGCAAGCCGCGCGGCTCCAAACGTCCGCCCGTGGCCATCGTGCTGCCGGGCCTCGATGCCTGCAAGGAGGAGTTGCATGCCTGGGCCGAGGCTTTCGTCGCCCGCGGCCTTGCGGCGCTCACGCTCGACGGTCCGGGCCAGGGCGAAACCTCGTTTCGCCTGCCGGTCACGCACGAGTGGGGCCACGTCATCGGCGCGGTGATCGACGGCCTTCAGGCACGCAACGACGTGGACGGCGATCGCGTCGGCGTCGTCGGCCAGAGCCTCGGCGCGCTCTATGCGCCGCTCGCCGCGGCCGGCGAGCCGCGGCTGAAAGCGTGCATTGCCAACTGCGGGCCGTTCGACTGGGGCACTGTGCTACCGAAAATGCCGAAGGTGTCGCAGGAGGTGTTTCGCGTCCGCTCGCATTCAAAGACCATCGAGGAAGCGCACGAGCGCGGCAGGCTGCTGACGCTCGAAGGCCGTTCGCAGAACATCAGATGCCCGCTGCTCGTGGTGTTCGGCGCCGGCGATCGGCTGATCTCGCCCGCCGAGGGAGAGCGGCTGGCCAAGTCCGCGTCGGGGCCTGCCGAGTTGGTCGTCTATCCCGAGGGCAACCATGTCTGCTTCAACATCAGTTACAAGTTCAGGCCGTTGACGGCGGATTGGATGGCGAAGACGCTGCGGGTGTAGCGGCGCCTTGCCGAGGGCCGCTATCCGCCATTTAAGCCGCGAATACACATCGAGCCCCAAGACCCTAGCGATGACGCTAGTCTTGAAGGTGAGGCCGAGTGATACCGGTATTTGCGTCTCGATCGCCGGGGTTGACAGAATTCCTAAAAGAACATATCAAGAACACAGCTTCATTTTGATGTCATTGTTTGAACGTCGCAAATGAAGCTCGGGACATCGGCGAACTCGGGAATTCCATGGCCCTTGTTCGCAGCGTCCTGGTGGAGCGCCGGGAGGCGCCGCCCCCCTATGTCACTGGGGGGCGCGCGCCTCGCAAGGCGCGCGCCGGACCCGCTGGTCCGGCGGGCCCTACGTCACTGGGCCCGGCGCCTCCCGGCGCTCCATCCCTCGTTTCGAGGGAAACGGAAAAAGGGAAAGGGTGGGCCGGCCAGCCCGAAAAAACTCAAGTGGCCGGGCAGCGGAGCGTTGCCTGCCCGGCGTAGCTCGCATCGCGAGCGAAGCCGGGTCGCGGCAAAGAGGGAAGGCGAAGGATCGGAGGGCTACACGTGAAAGTTGGTTTGTCACACGTGTGATTGCGAGTTGGCCAAACGAACCCATTTTGGAGACGCCGACAGCGCGCAAACCCACACCGTCATTGGCTTTTCAGGCAAAATCTCGTTTTACGGCACTGCACCAAATTATCAGTATATGAAAATTCTTGCAGCCTCAGATCAGGAGGTCTAAAATTGGAAGTATTCAAAAGCCCGATGGGGCATCGCATGCACGAGACCGGCGGGTCCGCGAACACCTCGGCGAATGAAAGCAGCGGCGACCGGCTTCTCGCCGCGCTCGCGCTGTTCACCGTCGACAATCCGCAGTGGACCGTCGAGGACGCCGCCAGGAAGCTCGGCGTCTCCGCGCCGACCGCCTACCGCTATTTCAAGCGGCTCACCGGCGCGGGGCTGATCACGCCGGTGTCGGGCGCGGGCTACACGCTGGGGCCCGCCATCATCCAGATGGACCGGCAGATCCAGATCACCGATCCGATGCTGCGCGCCGCGCGCGGCGTGATGCACGAGCTGATCCAGCGCGCGCCGGACGGCTCGGCGCTGCTGCTGTGCCGGCTGTTCCACGACCGCGTGATGTGTGTGCACCAGGTGTTCGGCCGCGGGCCGCAGGAGCCGGTGAGCTACGAGCGCGGCCGGCTGATGCCGCTGTTTCGCGGCGCGACCTCCAAGGTCATCCTGGCGCATCTTCCCCCGCGCACGCTGAAATCGCTCTACGAGCAGAGCGGCGGCGAGATTTATCAGGCGAACCTCGGCGACAGCTTCGAGGAATTCCGCGCAGGCCTTGCCGCGATCCGGCGGGCCGGCGTTGCAACCTCGCACGGCGAGATCGATCCCGGCCGCGTCGGCCTCGGCGTGCCGCTGTTCGACCGCGACCGCACCATTCTCGGCAGCCTGAGCTTCGCCTTGTCGGCCGGCCGCGCCGGCGACAAGCTGATCGCGCGGCTCACGCCGCTGCTGACGCAAGGCGCCCGCGAGATCGAGCGGGCGATGAACGACGAACCCGAAGGGCAAATCAATCCGGCACGAGTCAGTCCGGCCCGCCTGCGGGTCGCGAGATAGGCAAGATGACTAGCAAGAACTCTCCACGGTCATTCCGGGACGCCGCGAAGCGGCGGGCCCGGAATCCAGTAACAGCGGGATTCCCTGCTTTTCTGGATTCCGGGCTCGCGCCTTCGGCGCGCCCCGGAATGACCGCGGCTTTTTCAGCGGCCGGCTCCATTAACGACAGGAGGATCCCATGAACTTCGGCGCACTCAAGCTGATGCTCATCCTGTTCGGGCTTTCGCTGCTCCTGAAATTCCAGGCCTGGCGGCATCCGGCCTATCGGGCGCGGCTGAAGGAGAAGAACCTCACCGCGCAGTTCATCGCCCGCGACGAGGAGATCGGCCGCTGGTTCCGCTTCACCGACGGCAAGGTCACCTCCGGCTCGGGCGTGCTGACGGACGCCGACGTCACCGTCGCCTTCAAGAACGCAGCCCTCGGCGCGGGGCTGCTGACGCCGCCGATCAACTGGCTCGACCAGATCAACGCGCAGAAGGAATTCCAGCTCACCGTTACGGGCGACGACGGGCTCGCCAACTGGTTCGCGCAGACCGTGATGATGGCGCAGACCATCGGATACAAATACGGCACGCCGATGCCGGACGGCTCGATGCGCTATTGCAACATGACCAATGGCGGGCCGGTGTTCGTCACCGTCAAGGACGGCAAAATCGTCCGCATGACGCCGATCGATTTGGCCTCCGACGACGGCGCCTCCTTCACCATCGAGGCGCGGGGCATGAAGCTCACGCCGCCGCGCAAGACGACGCTGGCGCCGCACGGCCAGAACGCCAAGTCGATCGTCTATTCGCCGGACCGGCTGCTCTATCCGATGAAGCGCGTCGACTTCGATCCGAACGGCGCGCGCAATCCGCAGAACCGCGGCAAGTCCGGCTATGTCCGCATCTCGTGGGACGAGGCGCTGACCATCGTCAGCGACGAGATCAAGCGGCAGAAGACCGAGTACGGCCCGGGCTGCATCGCGGTGTCGCACGGCTCGCACCACACCTGGGGCAACATCGGCTACTACCTCTCGGCGCTGTTCCGTTTTGCCAACGCGGTCGGCATGACCCGCGTGCACCACAATCCGGATTTCATGGGAGGGCTGGTACTGGGGCGCGGTGCACCACTGGGGCCACACCCTGCGCGTCGGCCAGTCGGAAACCTACGGCACGGTCGAGGACTGCCTGCAGAACTGCGACATGATCGTGTCGTGGGCTGCGGACCCGGAAACCACCTCGGGCTCCTACGGTGCGCAGGAAGGCACCGTGCGCCGGCAGTGGCTGAAAAATCCGAAGCTCGGCATCAAGATCGTGCACGTCGACCCGTACTACAACGCGACCGCGCAGTTCCTGCCGGGCAAGTGGTTTGCGCCGAAGCCCACGACGTCGCCCGCGATGGCGATGGCGATTGCCTACGTGTGGATCAAGGAAGGGCTGTACGACAAGGACTACGTGCGGACGCACACGGTCGGCTTCGACAAGTGGGCGGAGTATCTCACCGGCGCCGAGGACGGCATCGCCAAAACTCCTGAGTGGCAGGAGAAGGAGACCGGCGTTCCGGCCAGGGACGTGCGTGCGCTGGCGCGCGAGTGGGGGACGAAGCGCGTCTATCTCGCGCCCGGCGGCTGGGGCAACGGCCACGGCGGCGCCTGCCGCAACCAGACCGGCATCCAGTGGGCGCGCGTGATGGTGTGCCTCTCGGCGATGCAGGGGCTCGGCAAGCCCGGCTGCAACATGGGCAACCTGCAATGGGGCACGCCGGTCGATTTCAATTTCTATTTCCCCGGCTACTCCGAAGGCGGCATGTCGGGCGACCTGGAGAACACCGCGCTGCCCGTCGCGCTCTACCAGCGCATGCCGCAGCTGCCGACCATGAACTCCAACGGCCAGCAGATCCCGCGCATCTGGATGCCGGAGGCGATCGCCGACGGCAAGGCCGAAGGCTACCGCTGGGTCGGCAAGTCGATCGAGCACCAGTTCGGCAAGTTCATGTATCCGGCGCCCGGCCATTCGCCGGTGAAGATGCTCTACAAGTACGGCGGCTCGATCCTCGGCACCATGAACAACACCAACCGCCATGTGCGGATGTACCAGTCCGACAAGCTGGAGTTCGTGGTCAACCAGTCGATCTGGTTCGAAGGGGAGGCTAAGTTCGCCGACGTCATCCTGCCTGCCTGCACCAACTTCGAGCGCCCCGACATCAGCGAATGGGCCGGGCTCGGCGGCTACGGCCATCACGGCCAGCAGCAGCTCAACCACCGCGTCATCGTGTTCCAGGCCCAGGCGATCCCGCCGCAGGGCGAGTCGAAGTCCGACTACTGGATCTTCAACGAGATCTGCAAGCGGCTCGGGCTGTCGAATTACTTCTCCGAGGGCATCAACGAGATCGACTGGGTTAAGCGCATCTATCTCGCGTCCGACCTGCCGAAGGTGATCTCTTTCAAAAAGCTGCTCAAGCGCGGCTACTACATCGTGCCGGCCGAGAAGGAAAAGCTCCGCGCGCCGGTGTCGTTCCGCTGGTTCTGGGAGGGCCGCAAGAAGGACGTCCCCGAGGCGCAGCCGCTGCCGTCCGATTACAAGGAATACCTGATGGGCCTGCAGACCCAGTCCGGCAAGCTCGAGTTCGAGTGCAACAGCCTCAAGCGCTTCAAGGACCCGGAGCGCCCGCCGGTCGTCAAATACGAGCCGTCGTGGGAAGGCCCGCACTCGCCGGAGTTCAAGCAGTACCCGCTGCAGCTCCTGACGCCGCATTCCAAGTACAGCTTCCACACCCAGGGCGACGGCAAGGGCTCGTTCATCAACAACATCGCCGACCATCGGGTGAAAGTGGGCGACTGGTACTACTGGATACTCCGCCTCAACGCCGAGGATGCGAAGGAGCGCAGCATCAAAAAACACGACCTCGTGAAAATCTACAACGACCGCGGCGCTGTCATTTGTGCAGCATTACCGACACAACGCCTGCCGCGCGGCGTCTGCCACGGCTACGAATCCTCGGCGGTCTACGCGCCGATGGGCGAGCCCGGCAAATCGGTCGACCGCGGCGGCTGTCTCAACCTTCTCACCCCGCACAAGACGCAAACGAAGACGACACATTCTTTGGCCGGCGCGCAATCGATCGTCCAGGTCGAACTGTGGGACGGCCGCACCGAGCACATGTCCGAAACCTTCGCCGCCATGGAGAACGACGCGGCGATAAAACGCACGCTGCGCGAAGCTGATCTTGTTCCAGCGAAGTAGGTCTCTCACTCCCTCCCCCTGAAAGGGGGAGGGTCGGGGTGGGGGTCCGCTTCGCGCGCACGATCGAACCCAGGGTGACGGATCGAGAACAGAATTCGGAGCAGTCAAATGTACAAATGGAACATGATCATCGACGTCGCCGAGTGCACCAATTGCCAGCTCTGTGCACTCTCGGCGATGGACGAATACGTCGGCAATGAATGGCCCGGCGTCTCCGCACCCATGCCACGCCTCGGCCACCGCTGGATCGACATCCTGCAGAAGGAGCGGGGGCAGGTGCCGATGATCGACATCGCCTATGTCCCGACGATGTGCAACCACTGCGACAACGCGCCGTGCCTTGCCAAAGGCGGCGACGCGGTCACCAAGCGCGACGACGGAATCGTCATCGTCGATCCGGAGAAGGCGAAGGGCCGCAAGGACCTGGTCGAGAGCTGCCCCTACGGCCACATCTGGTGGAACGAGGAATTGCAGCTGCCGCAGATCTGGCCGTTCGACGCGCATCTGCTCGACCAGGGCTGGAAGCAGACCCGCGGCCAGCAGGCCTGCCCGACCGGCGCGATGAAAGCGGTCAAGGTCGAGGACGACGAGATGGCGCGGATCGCGCGCGACCAGGGTCTCGAAGTCCTCAAGCCCGAAGCCGGCACCAAGCCGCGCGTCTACTACCGCAACCTCTGGCGCTATTCGAAATGCTTCATCGGCGGCAGCGTCGCCGCCGAGTCCGACGGCGCGGTCGATTGCGTCGAAGGCGCAACCGTCCGCCTCATGCAAAACGGCGCGACGATTGCTTCCACCACCACCGACAACTACGGCGACTTCAAATTCGACAAGCTCGACGAAAACTCAGGCCGCTACACGATCGAGGTGAGCGCGCACGGCCGCACCAAAACCGCCGAAGCCAATCTCGGGGCGAGCATCAGCCTCGGCGAGATCAGGCTGTAAAGTGTTGCTTTGGATGGAAACGCTTCCGCATCGGTGGTGAGCTCCCTCTCCCGTGGGGAGAGGGTTGGGGTGAGGGCGTAAGGTCTCTCGATAGACCGTACCCCCTCACCCGCCTCGCTTCGCGAGGCGACCTCTCCCCATGGGAGAGGTGAACGGAGCAAGCGGCGCGACCAATTCAACTTCGCTGGATCAAACTCTAATGCTTCGGTTTCCCGCCGCGTCCCGTCCAGTCCGGCGGGTTTGCTCTTCTTGATCCTTCTCCCATCCTTCACTAGTTCCTTGATCGCACCCGCGATCGGCATCGACAGCCCCGCCTGGTCCGCCATCCTGGCGACGATCTGCATGTCCTTCAGCGCCCAGAGGAACGACACGTTCTCCCAGTTCTTCAGCGCGTCCGACGCGCCGGAGCTGATCAGCAGCGCCTCGCGAAGCTTCACCAGGTCCATGCCGTTGGCTTCGCTGAGCCGGCCCGCCTCGATCAGCGCGATGCCGTTCACCCAGAGCAGGAAGTTGTTCATCGCCTTGCCGACCTGTCCGGCGCCGACGTCGCCCAGCAGCACGATGTCCTTGGAGAACGTGCGATAGACCGGCTCGCCGCGTTGAAACACCTCCGGCTTGCCGCCGCACAGCGTCAGCATGGTGCCGTCGTCGGCGGCGCGCTGGCCGCGGCAGATCGGCGCGTCCAGCACCTCGACGCCCCTGGCGTGGGCCTTTTCGGCGAGCATCTTCACGTGCTCGGGCGTGCAGGTGGACGACACGCCGATGATCGAGCCTGCTTTCATCGTTTCCAGCAGACCATCCTTGCCGAGGATCACGGCTTCGGCCTCGCTGTCGTAGCCGACCGCGACGATGACGAACGCGCAACTCCGGCCGACCTCGGCCGGGGTCGCGGCCACCGCGGCGCCGAGCGCGCGGGCGGCGTCGGCGGCCTTCGGCTCGATGTCCTGCGCCAGCACCGCATAGCCGTGCCGGATCAGGTGCCGCGTCATCGCCTGGCCCATGCGGCCCGCGCCGACGATGCCGATGGTTTCCTTGGCCGCCATGATGGGTTGACCTCGCTGTTTCGGCGCGCATTGTCAGGCCGCAGCGCAGGCAGGACAAGCGGTCGCGGCCCGGAGATGCGGCCTGCCTGCCAAACATGCTAGCGTTGCGGTCAACGATGTCCGCTCAAGCGGACACGATCGAACGGGAGGACATGGCGTGCCGAAAGAGTGGGGCTCTGGTGGCCGCGCGGCCGGGTTCAGACTTCTGGCAGCTTGCCTCGTGGCCGGGATGGCGGCCGGCATGCCTGCGCCCGCGCAGGCGCAATCCGACCCGTCCGGCAAGCCGATCCGCATCATCGTCGGCTTTGCGGCCGGCGGCCCCTCCGACATCATCGCGCGCATCGTCGGCGGCAAGACCGCCGAGATGCTCGGCCAGCAGCTGGTGGTCGAGAACAAGACCGGCGCGGGTGGCATGATCGCAGCCGAAACCGTGGCGCGCTCCGAACCCGACGGCCACACGCTGTCGAACACCGCCACGTCCATCGCCGTCAACGAGACGCTGTCGAAGACCATCCGCGTCGAGTTCGGCAAGGACCTGGTCGCGGTCGCGCCGCAGGCCGAGACCGCCAACATGCTGGTGGTGCATCCCTCGCTCGGCGTGAAGACGATGGCCGAGCTGATCGCGCTCGCGAAATCGAAGCCCGGCGAACTGCTCTATGCCAGCGCCGGACGCGGCAGCGCGACCCACCTGTGCGCGGAAACCTTCAACCTGATGGCCGGCACCAAGATGCTGCCGGTGCATTATCGCGGCGGCGCCGAGACGCTGAAGGACCTGATCTCGGGCCAGATGAAAATCATGTTCTCCAGCATCGCGCCGGTGCAGGAGCTGGTGCGGCAGGGCCGGCTGATCGGGCTCGCCGTCACCGGGCCGAAGCGCGACCGCACGTTTCCCGACGTTCCGACCGTCGCCGAGGCGGGCCTGCCCGGATACGACGTGCGGTTCTGGGTCGGGCTCTCCGCACCACGTGGCACGCCCCCGGCCGTCATCAAGCGCATCGAGGCCGCCAACAACAAGGCGCTGCAGCTGCCCGAGGTGCAGACAGCGCTCGCGGCGCAAGGCTTCTCGCCCTGGATCGGGACGGCGGAGGATTTCGACGCGTTCTATCGCGTCGAGCGCGACAAGTACGCGAAGGTGATCAGGGCGTCGGGCATGGACAAGGAGTAGGGGATCATGGGCGAACGCAGCAACGACACCCTTCATCGCCAAATGCTTCACCGCCGGCAGCTTCTGAAGGCCGCGGCGGGCGCGGGCGCATTCGGTCTTGGTGCCGGTCTTGCCGCGCGTTCGGGCCTCGCCGTCGCGCAGGGCGCCTATCCCAACAAGCCGATCCGGATCGTCGTCGGTTTTGCCGCCGGCGGACCGTCCGACCTGATCAGCCGCACCATCGGCGCCAAGATGGCCGAGATCATGGGCGCGCAGATCGTGATCGAGAACAAGACCGGGGCGGGCGGTTCGCTCGCGGTGCAGGAGGTCGCGCGCGCCGCGCCCGACGGCTACACGCTGCTCAACACGCCGCTCGGAACGCTGGTCAACGAATTCCTGTCGAAGACGATCAAGTACGAATACGGCAAGGACATCGTCGCGGTGTGCCCGCACGCCGAGACCTCCAACATCCTGGTGGTCCATCCGGGGCTCGGCGTGAAGTCCGTCGCAGACCTCGTGAAGCTCGCGAAGGAGAAGCCCGGCACGATCCAGTACGCGACCGCGGGGCGCGGCTCCGCGACCCACCTCAACAGCGAATATTTCGACACCGTCGCCGGCATCAAGACCGTGCCGGTGCACTACCGCGGCGGCGCCGAGACCGTGAAGGACCTTTTGTCGGGCGAGGTGAAGCTGATGTTTTCCAGCATCGCCCCGGTGCAGCAGTTCGTGCGCGACGGCCGGCTGCTTGGGCTTGCGACCACCGGCCCGAAGCGCGCCGCGGTGTTCCCGGACCTGCCCACCATCGCCGAGTCCGGCTATCCGGGCTTCGACGTCCGGCTGTGGATCGGCATGACCGCGCCGGCCGGCACGCCGAAGGACATCGTCCACAAGCTGGCGGATGCCAACAAGAAGGCGCTGGAATCCCTGGAAATCCAGAAAGCGCTGGCGGCTCAGGGCTTTGCGCCGATGACGGGGTCCGCGGAAGACTTCGACGCCTTCTACCGCTCGGAGCGGGAAAAGTGGGGCAAGGTGATCAAGCAAACGGGAATGGACAAGGACTAGGTCCCGCCTTGCGCGGGCCTGGAACCGGCATTATCCTTTTAGCCACTGGACCGGCATAAGGTCCGCGAACTGGACTGCAGAGGAAACGATCATGGCCTGGACCACCCCGACCCTCGTCGAGATCTGCGTTGGCCTTGAGATCAACGGCTATCTTCCGGCCGAATTCTGATCTCGCTTCGCTACCCCCGCCCTAGATGGGTCTAACCGCCATCGTACTCGGTGCGGCGGCGGGCGGCGGCTTTCCGCAATGGAATTGTAACTGCGACGTTTGCCGGCTCGCTTGGGCCGGCGACGCGCGTGTGCGTGCGCGCACGCAGGCGAGCCTCGCCGTATCGGGCGACGGCCAGCGCTGGACGCTGCTCAATGCGTCGCCCGATCTGCGTACTCAAATCCAAGCAACGCTCTGCGCTGCAGCCGCGCGAAGGCAAGCGCGGCAGTCCGATCGATGCCGTCGTGCTCACCGGCGCCGAGATCGACCAGACCGCGGGCCTTCTGTGCTCTCCGCGAGCGCTCGCCGTTCACGCTGATGGGAACAGCCGCGACGCTCGCCGCCGTTGCCGGCAATCCGATGTTCGGCGCGCTCGCAACCGACGTGGTCCGCCGCCGCGCGCTGTCGCCCGGCGAGCGGTTTGCCATCGGCGACGGCCTCACCGCCGAGCTGTTCCTGGTGCCCGGCAAGGTGCCGCTATATCTCGAAGGCGAAAATCCCGCGACCGCGGAAGAGACCGCCGCCAATGTCGGCGTCGAGATCAGCGACGGCAAGGCGCGGCTCGCCTATGTGCCCGGCGCTGCCGCGATGACGGCCGCGCTGCGCGAGCGGCTGTCGCGCGTAAACGCCATCCTGTTCGACGGCACGCTGTTCAACGACGACGAGATGATCCGCGCGGGGCTCGGCGAAAAAACCGGCCGCCGCATGGGCCACATGCCGGTCGACGGACCGGACGGCTCGATCGCGGCGCTTGAGGGCCTTTCCGCGCGGCGCATCTTCGTGCACATCAACAACACCAACCCGGTTCTCATCGATGGTTCGCCGGAGCGGCGGCGCGCCGAAGCCGCCGGATGGGAGATCGCGCAGGACGGTATGGAGATCGTGCTGTGAAACTGATGACACCCGACGAACTGGAAGCCGCGCTGCGCGACATCGGCGCGCGGCGGTATCACCACCTGCATCCGTTCCACAAGCTGCTGCACAGCGGCCAATGCACCAAGGGCCAGGTCCAGGCCTGGGCGCTCAACCGCTACTACTACCAGGCGATGATCCCGATCAAGGACGCGAGCCTGATCGCGCGCTGCGAGGATTCCGCGATCCGCCGCGAATGGCGCTCGCGGCTCGCCGATCACGACGGCGAGGGGCCGGACGACGGCGGCATCGCGCGCTGGCTGCGTTTGACCGACGGTCTCGGCCTCGACCGCGAATACGTCACCTCGCTGCGGGGGCTTCTGCCGGCGACGCGCTTCGCGGTCGATGCCTACGTGCGCTTCGTGCGCGAGAAAAGCCTGCTCGAAGCCATCGCCTCGTCGCTGACCGAACTGTTCTCGCCGCAGATCATCACCGAGCGGGTCGAGGGCATGCTCGCGAGCTACCCGTTCGTGACCCGCGAAACGCTCGCCTATTTCGACAAGCGGCCGCCGCAGGCGAAGAAGGATTCCGACTTCGCGCTGGGCTATTGCAAGGACCACGCCCGCACGCCGGAGCAGCAGCTGCAGGTTTTGGCGGCGCTGGAGTTCAAGTGCAGCATCCTCTGGGCCATGTGCGACGCGCTGCAGCACGCCTATGTCGATCCCAAGGAAATACCGCCCGGCGCGTTTGCGCCTGATTGATCTCGCGGTCATTCCGGGGCGGCCCCCTAAGCGCGTTCACGCGCGTCTTCGACGCGCTATAGGGCCGAACCCGGAATCCAGAAGAGAACTCCGAATTTGCGTCTGGATTCCGGGTTCGCGGGCTTCGCCCGCGCCCCGGAATGACAGCCACTTATTTCTGCTTGTTGACCTCGCGCACGATCGGCCACCACAGCTTCATCTCGCTGTCGATGAATTCGCCGGTCTGCGCCGGCGAGAGATCGCGCGTGTAGGTGCCGAGCGTATGGAATTTCTCGATCACGTCCGGCATGGCAACCACCTTCCGCAGGTCCGCGTTGACCTTCTGGATGACGGCGTCGGGCACGCCGACCGGCGCCATCAGCACGATCCAGCCGCTCGAAACCACGCCCGGCACGGTTTCATTGATCGCCGGCAGGTTCGGCAGGTTCGGCACCCGCTTGGGCGACGCGATGCCGAGAATGCGGATGCCGCCGCCCTGCGTTCCGGCCGCAAGTCCCGCAAGCCCCTCGAAGATGATCGGGATGCGTCCCGCGACCACGTCGTTCACCGACACCGCCGCGCCCGCGGCGTGCACGAACGAGATGTTGGCCTTGGAGCGCTCGCGGAACAGCTCGCCGGTCAGGTGCGCCTGGCCGCCGCGGTTGGTTGCCGCGAACAGCATGCCGCCCTGGGTCTTGTTGGCGAGCGCAATCAGCTCGGCGACGCTGTTGGCGGCCACGTCCTTGTTGACCGCGACCGAAATCGGCTGCTCGCCGATCATGCCGATCGGCGCGAACGTCTTCATCAGGTCGAACGGCATCTTGCCTTCCTGCTGGACCGGCAGGACGTTGAAGGTCGAGGCCTGCGACATGTAGAGGCTGTAGCCGTCCTTCTCGACGGCGGCGGCCGCCTGCGCCGCGATCAGTCCGCCGGCGCCGGGGCGGTTGAGCACCACGGCCTGCTGCTTCCACATCTGCGACAGCTTGTCGGCGACGATGCGCCCGACCACGTCGGGGCTGTTGCCGGCCGCGGCTGGCGTGATGAAGGTGACCGGCTTGCTCGGATAATCCTGCGCCTGCGCCGGCACCGAAAGAGCCAATGCCGCAGCGGCCGCAAACCAAAGTCCTATTCTGGAAAGCATGACGTTTCTTCCTCGCATTTCGGAGTTATTTGTTCGGCGGATGTCGTATAACACGCTCGCCGAGAGCGCAAACTGCGGCATCGAAACCGCGCCTGGAGACCGGGTGACCGAAAGCAACGCGATAGCGCCGGATGCCAAGCCGCGGCTGCCGCGTGGCGTGCGCCTGACCAACAGCGAGGCGCAGGGCGGCTGGGTGCTGCTCGCGCCGGAGCGCATCTTCAAGGCCGACGCGATCGCGGTCGAGATCCTCAAGCGCTGCACCGGCGAGGCGACGCTCGACGCCATCGTCGACGACCTGGCGAAGACCTTCAATGCGCCGCGCGAGCGCATACATGAGGATGTGAGCAAGCTGTTGACGGGGCTCGCCGAGAAGAGACTGCTGGAGTTCTAGCGTGGCGCAGGCCGGACCGCTGACCAAACCGCTGGGGCTCTTGGCCGAGCTGACGCATCGCTGTCCGCTCGGCTGTCCGTACTGCTCCAATCCGCTGGCGCTCGATCCGCGCGACGACGAGCTCGACGCCGCCACCTGGTCGCGGGTGTTCGTGGAAGCGGCGGCGCTGGGCGTGCTGCACGTGCATCTGTCCGGCGGCGAGCCCGGCGCGCGGCGCGACCTGGTCGATATTGCCGCCAACGCGCGGGAGGCCGGGCTCTACACCAACCTGATCACGTCGGGCGTGGGCATCACCACGCGCACGCTGCGCGATCTCTGGGAGGCGGGCCTCGACCACGTGCAGGTCTCGATCCAGGATGCCGATGCGGTGTCCGCCGACCATATCGCCGGCTATCGCGGCGCGTTCCAGCGAAAGCATGCGCTGGCCGCCGAAGCGGTGCGGCTCGGCCTGCCGGTCACCGTCAATCTCGTGGTGCATCGCGCCAACATCGGGCGCATCTCCGACATGGTCGATCTGGCGCTGGGGTTGAAAGCCTCCCGCATCGAGATCGCCCATGTGCAGTACTACGGCTGGGCGCTGAAGAACCGCGCGCAATTGATGCCGACCGCGGAGCAGGTCAAGCGGGCGGCGGCCGAGGTCGAAGAGCTTCGCGTCAGGCATCACGGCCGGATCGTGATCGACGCGGTGGTGCCGGACTATCACGCGCGGCTGCCCAAGCCGTGTGTCGGCGGCTGGGGCAGGCGCTCGCTCAACGTCACGCCGTCCGGCAAGGTATTGCCTTGCCATGCCGCGGAATCGATCCCGGGCCTGGAGTTCTGGAACGTCCGCGACCATTCGCTGGCCGATATCTGGATGTCGTCGCCGGCGTTCAACGCCTTCCGCGGCACCGATTTCCTGCCGGAGCCGTGCGCCAGCTGCGAGCGGAGAGAAATCGACTACGGCGGATGCCGGTGTCAGGCGTTTCTTCTCACCGGAGACGCCCGCGCCACCGATCCGGTCTGCCACAAGTCTCCGCATCACGAGCGCGTGGCCGAGCTTGCCGCAGTGCAAGAAGATGCGGCCTACGACTATCGGCGGATGTGATGTAAGGTTTCTGCCTAGCCAAATCTGGCGCCGCAGGAATCCGATTGCACGCCGGGGGCGAATTGTCGGAAACTGTCGTAAAGCCGCAGCCGAAGCCGGTTATCCGTCTTCGGCCCAACAGACGGTTGAATTTTCACAGGGAGGCACGAATGTCTTTGCATAATCTTCGAAATTCCTTGGTGGCTGCCGCCGCGATCGGCGGCCTCGTGCTGGCGATCCAGCCGGCCGTCGGCCAGGCACCGCCCGGCTTCAGTCCGATCGACAAGTCGAACCCGGCGCAGAGCCAGCAGGACACCAACCTCAAGCCGCACCCGACGCCTCCCGTCGCGGCGGCCGTCGACAAACTGCCGCTCGACAAGATCAAGCTGCCCGCGGGCTTCAAGGCCGAGGTCTATTCCAGCGGCCATCCCGGCGCACGCTCGATGGTGATGGGCAACAAGGGCACGCTCTTCATGGGCTCCCGGATCATCGGCCGCGTCTATGCGATCACCAACAAGGACGGCAAGCGCGAGGCCAAGGTCCTGCTTCAGGGCCTGACCCAGCCGAACGGGCTCGCCTTCAAGGACGGCGCGCTCTACGTCTTCGCGATCAACAAGGTGTTCCGCTACGACAACATCGAGGACAAGCTCGACAATCCCGGCACCCCGGTGGAATTGACCGCGGCGTATAACCTGCCGGACACGATCCATCACAACTGGAAGTATGTCGACTTCGGTCCGGACGGGAAGATGTACGTGCAGGTCGGCGCGAACTGTAACATCTGCGAGATCAATCCCGGCACCCACGGCCAGATCCGCCGCTACAACGCGGACGGCACCGGCATGGAGATCGTGGCGCGCGGCGTGCGCAATACGGTCGGTTTCGACTGGCATCCGGTGACCAAGGAGCTGTGGTTCACCGACAACGGCCGCGACTGGGCGGGCGACGCAGGGCCGCAGGACGAGCTCAATGTCATCGCAAAAAACAACGAGGGTGCGAACTTTGGCTTCCCCTATTGCCATGCCAACGGCGTGGCCGATCCGGTGGTCAAGCGGCCCAACCCGTGCGCGGGCGTGACGCTGCCTGCCGCGCTGCTCGGCCCGCATGCCGGCGCGCTCGGCATCAAGTTCTACGCCGGCAGCATGTTCCCGAAGAGCTATCAGAACGTCGCCTTCGTGGTGCGGCGCGGCTCCTGGAACCGGGCCCAGAAGTTCGGCTATGACGTTTCGGTGGCGCGCATCTCCGGCGGCAAGGCAAAGATCGAGCCGTTCCTGACCGGCCTGCTCGACGAGAAGGGCAACGCCTTCCACGGCCGCCCGACCTACGTGCTGCCGTTGCAGGACGGCTCGCTGCTCGTCTCCGATGAGCAGAACGGCGCGGTCTACCGCATCACCTACGGCGCGCCGAAGACGGCGGGCCGCTGACGGCAGGCATGCCTGTTTTGACAGTGGTGTGGCGGCCGCCGGCCTTGGGGCTTGCGGCCGCCCTTCTTTTTGCAGCGGTTGGCGCGGCGCCCGCCCTGGCGCAGGGCGGCGCGCTCGCCGAAAAGCTCCAGCTTTGCGGCGCGTGCCATGGCGAGGACGGCAACTCCAAGATGGAGAAGATCCCGTCGCTGGCCGGCCAGCCGGCGTTCTACACGCTCAACCAGCTTTTCCTGATGCGCGAGGGCGTCCGCAAGGTCGAGGCGATGGCGCCGATCGTGAAGGACCTCAAGGACGGCGATCTCACCGCACTGTCGGAGCACTACGCGAAACTTGCGCCCCGGCGCAGCGATGAGCCGCTCGACCCGGAACTGGTCAAGCGCGGCCAGGAAATCGCGGCCCGGCAGCGCTGCAGCTCGTGCCACCTGCCGACGCTGGCCGGACAGGAGCAGATGCCGCGGGTGGCGAAGCAGCGGATCGACTATCTGTTCGAAGTGCTGAAATCCTACCGCGACAATCCGCGCCCCGGCGCCGATACGGCGATGAGCCAGCCGGTCGGCGGGCTGCGCGACGCCGACATCATGGCGCTCGCGCATTACGCCGCGTCGCTGTAGCGGCTTGCCGCGGCGCACTTTGCCGCTCAGGCTCCATCCTCAACCTGGCAAAGGACAGGCCAAAAGGACAGGCGATGATCGGCAAACGCATCTATTCGGGATTTGCGAGCGAAGAGAACGTCGGCTACGCGCGGGCCGCGGTGGTCGACGACTGGGTGTTCGTCTCCGGCACCACGGGCTTCGATCCGGACACCAAACAGTTTCCGCCGGACGCGGTCAGCCAGTGCGAGAACTGCTTCCGCAATATCGAGCGCGCGCTGAAGGAAGCGGGGACCGGCCTCGAAAACCTGGTCCGCGTGCAGATATTCCTCGCCAACGAGGAGGATTTCGCCCGCGTTTCGCCGGTCATCCGCAAGCATTGTTATGCGGCGCGGCCGACCAACACCACGGTGTTCGCCCGCATGGTGATGCCGCAGATGCTGGTGGAGATCGAGGCCACCGCGAAGATAACGCGCTGACGCGTCAATCCCAGAACGCGAACGTCCGCGTCTCGATGCTCTCGCGCGGCGGCGCGCCGGGCTTCGTGTTGGGATCGTCGAATGCCGAATGCGCCGAGAAGCGCGTCTCCACGTTCGGATCGGTGTCGAACACCTTGAACACCAGCGCCTCGTTCCGCTCCATCTGCGGGAAGTGGTACCAGACGTGCTCCGGATTGTAGGCGATGTGATAGACCTCGCCGGTGCGGTCCTTGTAGCGCCGCTGCACCAGGATGAAGCCCTTTTCCGGGATGGTGCGGCCGTCGCAGATGCCCAGCGGATCGATCATCACCGTGCCACGGATCGGCCGCCACACCTGGATGATCGCCCAACGCTTCCTGAAGCGCCGCTCGGCCTCGGCATCGCCGACGATTTCGCGCAAGCGCCGCGGCGCCGACTTCTCGGTGTAATCGTTGTGCACGCCCTTCACCGGCGGGCGCGCGCCGGTCGCCTGCTGCACCTTGTCGTCGCCGACGCGGATGGTGTGGTCGAACACCAGCACCTCGGACGCGCCGGAATGCTTCCTGATCAGCTCCGCCACCTCGGGGTCGTAGACGCCCTTGCGTTCCGCCTCGTCGGTGAAGTCCTTCATCCTGGTGTGATGGTCGGCGAATACGAAGCCGTGGGTGTCGAGTTTGAAGCTGTCTCGCAGCGGACGGCCGTTGCGGATCGTCACCATGTGCTGGCGGTATTGCGGCGGAATTTCCTTGTCCGCCATCTCCGGCCAGTCGATGTAGCGCACCGGCGGGACGCCGGTGTCGACGATATAGTTCATCTCGGCCTGGATGGTATCGGTGGACTGCCGTTCGGCCACGAGTTGCATGGATTGCTCCCGCGATGGTTTCGATGCCGATCATATAGGATCGCGCACCGGCCAGTATCAGTGAATTCTCGTGATGGCTTCGATCACTCCACCCTGAGGCCTGCGAAGCGGACAACCTTGCTCCACTTTTCGGTTTCCGCAGCAAGAAATTTCCCAAAATCTGCGGGCGAGCCGGAAAACGGTTCGCTGCCGGCGTGGGCGAGACGGGTCAGCACCTCGGGATCCTTCAGCACCGCGTTCATCTCCCGGTTCAGCCGGTCGACGACCTCGGCGGACGTGCCCTTGGGCGCGCCGATGCCGAGCCATCCGGTCACCGCGTAGTCCGGCACCGTATCGGAAATGGCGGGAATGTCCGGCAGAAGCTTGACGCGCGTTCTGGTCGTCACGCCGATTGCGCGCACCGTGCCTTGCTTCACATGCGGTAGCGCCGACGGCAGCGCGTTGAACATCACGTGCGCCTCGCCGGTGATGAGCGCAGTGTTGGCCGCGGGCATTCCGCGATACGGCACATGGACCATCTGGGTGCCGGTCACCATCTTGAACAGTTCACCGGCGAGATGGCTCAGGTTGCCGGTGCCGCTCGACGTCATGTTGATCTTGCCGGGATTGGCCTTGGCATAGGCGATCAGCTCGGCGACGCTGTTCACTGGCAGCGATTTCGTGACCAGCAGGGCAAATGCGTCATCGTCGATGCTTGCGACCGGAACGATGTCGCGCAGAAGGTTGACCTCCTGCTTCTCATAGAGCGTGACGTTGACGGCGTGCGGCGTGGCGACCAGCAGGAGCGTGTAGCCGTCGGCGGGCGCACGGGCGACCGCCTGCAAGGCGATGTTGCCGCCGGCGCCAGGCCGGTTGTCGATCACGACCGGCTGGCCGAGCCGTTGCGACAGCGGCGTGGCGACGATCCGCGCGACGATGTCGGGTGCACCGCCGGCGCCGGCGAACACGACCAGGCTGATGGGCCGCGTGGGATAGCTCTGCGCCACGCCTGGTCGCGGCACGGCCATCAGGGCTGCGCTGCCTGCGGCAAGGCCGAGAAATCGGCGACGGGGAATTTTCATTGCACCCTCCCGACAATTTTTATTGCGCCGAGTATGGCACGGCGCCGGGCAGTGTGCGCTGCGAAATTGGCGCCGTGAAACAGGCTGGCGGTCAGGGCTTGTCGGGGACTTCGATTTCCGCGAGCTTGTCGCGCCAGTCCTTGCGCTTCATCACGAACGAGATCGCGGCAAGGACCAGGAGGCCTGCGCTCACCGCCAGCAACACGCCCGCGATCGGCCGTCCGTAAAAGATGCTCCACGAGCCGTTCGACATGATCAGCGACTGCCGCAAGCTCATTTCAAGCTGCGGCGCGATGACCAGCCCGAGAACCAGCGGCGCCGGGTCGAAATCGAACTTGCGCAACAGGTAGCCGACGATGCCCATCACCAGCATGATCCAGACGTCGACGATCGAGTGATTCACCTCGTAGACGCCGACGATGCAGAACATGATGATCAGCGGATAAAGATAGGCGTAGGGAATCCGCAGCACGTTGACGAACATGCCGACCAGCGGAAGGTTGAGCGCCAGCAGCATCAGGTTGCCGACATACATCGAGGCGATGAAACCCCAGAACACCTGCGGGTGCTCGGTGACGAGCTGCGGCCCGGGCGGCACGCCGTGAATGAGCAGCGCGGCCATCAACACCGCGGTCACCGGCCCGGTCGGCAGTCCGAGCGCCAGCATCGGCACGAATGAGCCGGTGGAGGCCGCGTTGTTCGCCGATTCCGGACCCGCGACGCCCGCCACGGCGCCCTTGCCGAACTGCTCCGGATGCTTCGAAAGCCGCTTTTCCACGCCGTAGGAAAGGAAACTGGCGATGATGTGCGCCGAGCCCGGCACGATGCCGATGATGAAGCCCATGACCGAGCCGCGCGCGATCGGCATGGCGGATTGCCGCCACTCTTCGCGGTTCGGCAGAAGCTCGCGCAGCTTGGGCGAATGCACCTTGGCGGTGACGGTCTTGCTCGGTGTCGCGAGAATTTCGCCAAGCCCGAACAGGCCCACCGCGACCGGCACGATACCGATGCCGTCGCCCAGTTCCTTGATGTCGAAGGCATAGCGGAAATGGCCGGTCATCACGTCGATGCCGATACAGCCCAGCAGCAGGCCGACACCGGCCATCAGCAGCGTGCGCGCGAGCGATGTCGACGACATGTAAGCGAGGAACACGAGGCCGAGCACGAGAAGGGCGGTGTATTCCGGCGGGCCGAATCTCAGAGCGAAGGCCCCGAGCGGCGGCGCAACCAGGGTGAGCATGATCACGCCGAAGGTGCCGGCGATGAACGAGCCCACCGCGGCGATACAAAGGGCCGCGCCGCCACGTCCCTTCTGCGACATGGCGTAACCGTCGATGCAGGTCATCACCGAGGCGGCTTCGCCCGGGATCCGCATCAGGATGGAGGTGGTCGAGCCGCCGTACTGCGAGCCGTAATAGATGCCGGCGAGCATGACGATGGCCTTGGTGGCGTCGAGGCCGAAGGTGACCGGCAGGAGAATGCTGATGCCCGCAAGCGGACCGATGCCGGGCAGCATGCCGACCAGGGTGCCGATCACGCAGCCGAGAAAGGCGTAGAGCAGCACATCGGGCCGGAAGGCGACCGAAAAGCCGAGCAGAATGCTGTCGAACGTCGCTTCCACAGCTAGCGCTTTTCACCGGGCATGATCGGACGCGAGAGCCTGCCTGCTTCTTTCGATGTCATCTCTATAGTCTATTGCCAGAACGGCATCCTCGGGAGCGGCGACTTCAACAGCGTATTGAAGACGTAGTAGGAGCCGAAGGTCACGCAGATGCTGACGGCCAGCGCGCGCCAGATGTTCCTGCGTTCGACGATATGGATCAGCGCAAACAGCAGCAGGACCATGCTCGGAATGAAGCCGATCACCGTGTAGCTGCCGATCGCGACGGTTGCCGCGGCGACGATCGTCGCCGCGTGGATGAAATCGGCCCAGGCCACGTCCGCAAGCGGCGGGCTTTCGCGCGCCCGCAACATCAACAGCGCGCCGAATCCGATCACCAGAACCAGCAGCAGCTTCGGCATCATGCCGGCGCCGGGCGAGGAGAGGGTGCCGAACGGCAGGTCGCCGCTCATGGCGAACAGGATCGCGCTGCCGGCGACAAACATGCCGCCGGCGACATGGTCGCGACGCAGGATAATGCGTTTGCCCGAACCTCCGCCGTTCGGGCCAGCTTCCAGACTCATACCTTGCCGATGGCGTGGACGGCGGCCTCGACGCGCTTGGCGTCCTCGTCCCAGAATTTGGCGAACTCGGGCTGGTCGAGATATGCGACAACGTCGCCGATGTTATCCATCGCTTTCTTGAACTGCTCGGTGTCGGCTGCTTTTTTTGTTTCGGCGCGCAGCTTGTTGACGATCTCGGTCGGCGTGCCCTTGGGGGCGAACAGGCCGACCCAGAGCGAGAATTCGACGTCGTAGCCCAGTTCCTTCAAGGTCGGAACGTTTGGCAACGACGCCGCGCGTTTGGACGAGAAGCAGGCCAGCGCCCGCAGTTTGCCGGCCTTGATTTGCGCATTAGCCGCCGCGATCGATGACACCAGCACCTGTGAATTGTTGCCGAGCACGGCCGTCAGAGCCGGGCCGCCGCCGTTGGTCGGCAGGTGGCGCATCTGCAGGCCTGCGGCTTTCAGGAACAGCGCCGTCGGCAAGTGCAGGGCGCCATAGAGGCCGGACGAGCTGAACACGATCTCGTTCGGCCGCTTTGTGCCGTCCTCGACCAGCTCCTTCAGCGTCTTGTACGGCGTCTGGTCGTTGACCACGATCACCATCGGCCCTTCGGTAAAGCGCGCGATCGGGATGAAATCGGCGCGCGTGAACTTGGGCTGGCGGCCGAACAGCTTGTCCATCTCGGCGAAGCCGGAGATGGAGACGATATGCAGGAGCAGCGTGTAGCCATCCGGCTTGGCGGCGGCGGCGAACTGTGCGCCGACCGCGCCCGCGGCCCCGGCCTTGGTCTCGATGACGATCGGCTGCTTGACGATCGGCTCGAGCACGGCGGCGAGCGGGCGGCCCACCACGTCGACCGCGCCGCCCGGCGGAAACGGATTGATCAGCGTCACGGCCCGCGAGGGATAGACTTCCTGCGCCTGCGCGGAGCCTGCGGCGATCGCTGCGGCGGATGCGGCCGTGCCGGCCACGAATCGACGTCTGTCCATTCTGTTCCTCCCAGAAATGTTTGTGCGGACTGGGCCCCCCGGCCAGCCAAGTCTTTTGTGCGCGGGATCGTAGCGGCAGGCCCGGCGTGGGGCAACCGGCCATGTGGCGGGCTTTGCCGCAGACACACCGGTTTATGACAGCGGCCGGGCGGGTGGCTGCAAATCCGGCGCAAGATTTGGCAGGTGGCGCCCGCCGGCCATTCACACCGCGGGTGGCTGATCAATGATGGCGATGGCGCGCGTCCAGCCCGCTGATGCGGCGTGGATCTTCACCGGGAAGCAACTGACCATGAAGCCCTTGGGCGGCAGCTTGTCGAGATTGTGCAGTTTTTCGATGTGGCAATAGCCGATCTCGCGGCCCGCCCGATGGCCCTCCCAGATGATGCTGGGATCGTGCGTCTCGGCGTATTTTGCCTTGGTGTAGACGAAGGGCGCATCCCAGCTCCAGCCGTCGGTGCCGGTGACGCGCACGCCGCGCTCCAGCAGATAGAGCGTCGCCTCGCGGCCCATGCCGCAGCCGGTCGCGACGTAGTCCGGCTGGCCATACGCCTTGCCCGCGCTGGTGTTGACCACGACGATCTCGAGCGGCGACAGCGTGTGGCCGATGCGCTTGAGCTCGGCCTCGACGTCCTTGGCGGTTGCGACATAGCCGCTTTCAAAATGCCGGAAGTCGAGCTTCACGCCCGGCTGAAAGCACCACTCCAGCGGAATCTCGTCGATGGTCGCGGCGCGCTTGCCTTTGTCCATGGTCGAGGCGAAATGATACGGCGCGTCGAGATGCGTGCCGCAATGGGTCGAAAGCTTGATCCATTCGATCGCCCAGCCCTCGCGGTCGGGCAGTTCGTCGACCGTCAATCCCGGAAAGAACTGGCAGACTTCCTCCGCTGTCTTCTTGTGATCGAAGTAACGGATGCTCGGCCCGTAGCCGGGCGGATCGGCGGCGATGTCGTTCTGAATCGGAATGGAGATGTCGATGATCTGGCGCGGCATGGCGGTTTCCGTTTCGCTGATCTTTGGTATCACGGACGCGCATGCCCGGCATGATGCCGGGCATGCGCTCGCTCGCTCGTGGGGACCCGCGGTCAGAGCGCTGCCGGCGTCAGGTCCCGCGTCGCCGCGAAGTCTTCCGTCTGCAGTGGCAAGTGTTTCGACATCTTCGCCTTCACCACCACCTTGATCGCATCCTCGACGCGATCCTTGGCGTAGCGGATCGCGGTCGGCAAATCTTCCAGCGGGAAGGTGTGGGTGTGGATCTTGGTCGCGTCGAAGCGCTTCTGCCTCATGTAGGCTTCGGCGCGGTGGGTTGCGGACTGGCCCTCGCCGCGAATGCCATAGACATAGATGTTGTTCTTGGCGAGGTGGCCGATGTCGACCATCGCCTCGTCGTGTGGGAAGGCCGCGAGGCAAACCTTGCCGCCACGATTGACCATCTTGATGGCGTCGTTGAGAGCGCTCGGTGCTGCCGAGCACTCCAGAACGTAGTCGACGCCCTTGCCGCCGTTGAGCTTCTTGACGGCCGCAATGACATCCGGCTCCTTGCGGATGTTGACGACGTGATCGGCGCCAAGTTCGAGACCGATCTTCAGGCGATTGTCGCGGGTCCCTGTGAGAATGACCGGTTGAGCGCCGAGTGCCTTGGCGACGGCGACGCCCAGCAGGCCGATCGGCCCAGGGCCGGTGACGACAACGCTCTCGCCGGCCACCAGACCGCCGAGCTCGGTGAGCCCATACATCGCCGTGCCTGCGGTGACGACCAGCGTTGCTTCCTCGTCCGACATGTCGTCGGGAATCGCGACGAGCGTGTTGATGTGATTGACCTGGTATTCGCAGAACCCGCCGTCGGTCGTAAAGCCGTTGGCGCGATGGCCTTTGTCGACGTCGCCGTAATTCAATCCGTAGTTATGGCAGGAGGTATACATGCCCTGCCGGCAGCGTTTGCACTGCCCGCAGCCGGCATGGATTTCCACCGTAATGCGCTGGCCGATCTTGTATTCGTCGACACCGGGGCCGGTCGCCACCACGGTGCCCATGTATTCGTGCCCCGGCGTGAAGTTCTTGTTGTGCGGCATGCCGCCCTGAATCATGGCCGGGGGACCGTGATAGATGACCTCTAGGTCGGTCGCGCAGATCGCCACGGCGTCGATGCGCACCAGCACTTCGGCTTTCTTCGGTACCGGCACCGGCTTGTCCTTCAACATCAGTTCGCCGGGGTCTCCCAACACCCACGCTTTCATCGTGTCGGGAATCGGAAAACCCTTGCTGGTCGTCACTCCGGGCGGTGCATACATTTCTGTTCTCCAGCCGTGAAGATTTTCATCCGGAATTCAAAGCGGCGGCCCGCCATTCCAGGATCTGTTCCGTCGTTTACGAACCCGGCCGAGGAGGCATCGAGCACCCGGCGCCGGGTCACCCCTGATACTCCAGAATGTACATGCCGCCGTTGAAGTCGGTGGTGTAGATCATCCCATCCGGGGTAACCAGAACGTCGCAGGACTGGATTACTTTGGCCCGGTTCAAGCGGGCGTCGACCAGCCGTTCGGGCGTCGGCGGGACAAACGCTGCAACCTCCTTCGGCTGGAAGGCGTTGCGGACATCGAACACGCGAATGCCGGCGTTCTGATAGGTCGCAAAGATCAGGTCGGCGCTGACGAAGGTATCCGGCCGGTTCTCATGGATATTGTGCGGGCCGAAATGCGCGCCCTTCTTGCAGTAGTCCGCCTCGTCCGGCGTCGGGAAGGTCGAGATGCTGACGGGGTTGGTCGGCTCACGAATGTCGAACATCCAGATGTATTTGATGCCGTCCTCGCAATTGTCGAGCACGGCTTCGTCGGCCACGACCAGCAAGTTGCGGCCGGGCAAAGGCAGGCAGTTATGCGTACCGCCGCCGAAGGGCGGCGACCAGTTGTGATGCTTGACGAGCTTCGGCTTCGAGCGGTCGGAGACATCCATCATCACCAGCCCGCCGTCGCGCCAGGCGCCGTAGGCGGTATCGCCGTGGACGATAGCATGGTGCAGCCCGTAGCGGCGGTTCGCGGCCCAGCTCGGCTTTTCGCCAGCCGCCGTGTTCATGCCAGGTAGCCAATAGCGGCCGGCTTCCTTCGGCCGAGCCGGGTCGGCCATGTCGACGGTCATGAAGATGTAGTCGGTGAAGCCGTCGAGCATCGCCGAGACATAGGCCCAGCGACCGCCGGTGTACCAGATGCGGTGAATGCCACCGCCTTCGACCGGCATGAAGCCGATCCGGCGCGGCTCCGCCGGAATCGAAATGTCGTAGACGGCAAGCCCTGCCGTCCAATCGCGCGCAGTGGCCGGCGCGGCCTCCGCCTCACCGGCTTGATCACTGTGCGAACCGACGTAGTACTTGCGCTCGTCCTGGAACTCCGGCGCAGCGAACATGTCGCGCGCATTGATAACCAGCAGGAGGTCGCCGTGGGTCTGCAAGTGGATAGTCCAGGTGTTGTGAGGCGCCGGCATGTATTTCACCGGTTTCGGATTGCGCGGGTCGCGCACGTCGATGATGCTGAAGCCCCTGGAGAACATGTGGCCGACGAACGCGTGGCCCTTGTTGACCATGACCTGTACGCCGTCTGGCCGGCCGCCCTGATCGGTGTGCCCGATCAGCTTCATGTTTCTGATGAAATCCGGCTTGGGCAGGCTCTGGCTGCTCATCAATGAGATTCCTGGGATTGCGCGATGCAGCGATTAGAGAAATTCGCGCTCCTTGTTGAACGGCGCGTCCATCGTGTAGCCGTGGGCGGCGCGATAGCCGTCGTAACGGTAGCCTTTGTATTCGAGCACGATGGCAAGCACGAACGCGATGAGCACCGTGGCGATGATGAACTCTGCGAGCCACGGCATCGGATACTGAGTGACGCCGGTGGTGACCGCGCCGGCAGCGAAGAAGAACACGAAGTAGCCCGCGGTCTTGTGATAGGCTTCGAAAATCCGCCGCCGCTTGGTCATGTTGTAGTGGTCGCCGAACCAGGTCTTCGGGTCGTTCGGATCGGCGGTGTGGTAGTTCTTGCCGCCGTGGTTGCCTCTCAGCCAACCTCCCATGATCTGCAAACAGCCCAGGACGACCGTCATGATGCCGAAAAAAGAATGCAGCGTACCGCTGAAGCCGTGGCTGACCACGATCGCTACGATCGCACCTGCGAGCGCCAAACCGATCGAGAAGATCAGCCCGTATTTATGAACGCTGAACCACCACCACTCCGCATTCCAGATGCTGACCTTGCGATGCAGACCCGTCGACGTCGGCTTCGGCTTGCCGAACCGGATGACGAGGATGCAGGTCGGCACCAGCACAAACCAGACCGCGACCATCAGGATGGCGTGGTAGTCCCAACGGATCGGGATCGTTCGCCCCAAGAAATCCAGATAAACTTCCGTCGGAATGTGGTGCTGCATGGCGCTCATCTTCAGCCGGGATTCTCCAGATGAACCCCGAACCGGCGTGAGTTTTTCCGCTCTTTTCCGCGTTTTGACAAGACTGCTTGGAGGCGCGGCGGGCGGCTGCAGTCCTGGCATCTGGTGGGCGCCCGAAGGGACTGGCGCCCCTAGGAGCCTGTCCAGTTAGTTCTGGGACTAGGCTGTTCTCGATGAATGCTAGCCGGCTCATACGGCTCTTGCGAGCTTGGTGAGGTTGTGGGCGGTGCAGATCAGTGCCCATTCTGCCTTGACCTTCTCGATGCCGCGCAACAGGAATTGCCTGAACCCCCTTGCCTGCTTGATCTGTCCGAAGACCGGCTCGACGATCTGCTTGCGCAATCGGTAACGGCTGCGCCATCCCGCCCGCTTCAGCTTCTCCCGCATGGCCTGGGTCAGCGGCCCGGTGATGTTTCGTTTGCCGTCGGCGGGGTGCTTGGCGCGTCCGGTTGCGAGGTAGGCGCTGATGCCGCGCGCGGCCAAGGCGGCAAGGTTCGCCTCGCTGCAGTAGCCGGCATCGGCCGAGGCTTCCTTGGGGTTGCGGCCGAGATTGTCTTTGGTCGCATCGAGCAGCGGCACGAGTTGGTCCTGATCGCTCATGCTCGGCGTCAGATCATGGGCGATGATGATCTGCGCCGCGCCATCGACCGCGGCCTGCGCGTTGTAGCCCTGGATATAGCCGTCCTTGGTCTTCAGGATACGGCTGTCCGGATCGGTGAAGTTGCGCTGCGCCTTGCCGTCGGGCTCCTGTCTCGGCGGTGCCGGCGTCCTGCCGTTCTTCTTGCGCCCCTCGGCAATGCGCTTCGTTCCTCCGCCTCGGCCCGGCGACGAGTCTCCTCCGCGGCGGCGGCCTTGGCTTCGGCTTCCAGCTCGGCCTTGGCCGCCCGGATCTTCGCCAGCCGCTTCTGCTTGTCGGCCACCCAATCGGGCATCTCGTCGCCACGCTTGCTGCCGTGGAGCTTGTCCTCTTCGGCGTCGGCCGCCTCGGCGGCCTTCAGCCAGCGCTCAACCTCGGCCGCCAGCTCGGCTTCCCGCTGCTTCATGCGGTCATAGCTCATCGCCTTGTGCTTGGACGCGTTCGCCTTGATCTTGGTGCCGTCGAGCGCGACGTGCCCGAGCTTCACCAGCCCGGCCCTCTCGGCCAGCTTCAAGACTTGCACGAACAGCCCGGCCAGCGCCTTCAGGTGCCGCTTGCGGAACTCCGCGATCGTGCGGAAGTCCGGCGGGTCGCCCGCCACGATCATCATGAAATCGGCGCGTTCCACCGCCGCCTTGGCGATCCGCCGCGACGAGTAGACGCCGCTGGCATAGCCGTGCAGCAGCAGCGCCGTCATCATCCGCGGGTCGAACGGCGGCTGCCCGAGCCCGCTCGGTAGCTGCCGGCGATCGCCGAGAGGTCAAGCTCTTCCCGGACCAGCGCCACGATCAGCCGCGACAGGTGGTCCCGCGGCACATAATCCTGCACGCTCGGCGGCAGAAACTGCGCCTCATCGATCTTCCACGGGCGAAATCCCTTGCTCATGGACCCGCAAGGAATCAAACTCGCCGCCACTTGACCAGTCACTACTCAGACAGGCTCCTAGCCTCGTGGCTTCGAAACGGCCTAATATGCCGCAAAACCGATTCACCCTGGGAGGATGCACGATGCTTCGTCACCTGAAGCTTGGTTTGTTTGCTGCCGCCGGCGCACTGGCGCTGGCGTTGCCTTCGGCGGAGCCCGCCAAGGCGCAATCCAAGGAGCCGATCAAGATCGGCTTCTCGATGGCACTGACGGGGCCGCTGTCGCCGAACGGCAAGCAGGCGCTGCTGGGCCTGCAGATCTGGGAGGAAGAGGTCAACGCCAAGGGCGGTCTGCTCGGGCGTCCGATCAAGCTCATCTATTATGATGACCAGAGCCAGTCGGCTCCGGTGCCGGGCATCTACACCAAGCTGCTCGACGTCGACAAGGTCGACCTCGTGCTCGGCCCCTATGCCACGGTGCCCGCGGCTGCGGCCATGCCGGTCGTCATGCAGAAGAACAAGATGATGATCATCCTGTTCGGCCTCGGCGTGAACTCCGAGTTCAAGTACGATAAGTTCTTCGCCATGATTCCGTCCGGGCCAGATCCGAAGCCGTCGTTCACGACCGGATTCTTCGAGATCGCGGCGAAGCAGAATCCGAAGCCGCAAACCGTGGCGTTCATCGCCGCCGACCAGGAATTCTCGAAGAACGCCTGCGACGGCGCCAAGGACAACGCCAAGAAGGTCGGCTTGCGCACGGTCTATGACCGCGCCTATCCGCCGACCACGACCGACTTCACGCCGGTCATGCGCGCGATCGCCGCGGCCAATCCCGACGTGGTGGCGGTCTGCTCCTACCCGCTCGACTCGGTCGGCCTCGTCAAGGCGGCGAACGAGATCAACTTCAAGCCGAAGATGATCGGCGGCGCGATGGTCGGCCTGCAGGCGACCGGAATCAAGAACCAGCTTGGCCATCTGCTGAATGGCTGGACCAACTACGAGACCTGGGTGCCCGACAAGAAGATGATGTATGAGGGCACCGAGGCGTTTTTCAAGAAGTACCAGTCGAAGGCGCAGGCAGCCGGCGTCGATCCGCTCGGCTACTATCTCGGCGGCTGGGGCTACGCTTACGCGCAGGTCCTCGAGCAGGCGGTCCAGGGCGCCAAGACCCTGAACGACGCCCAGCTCGCCACCTACATCAAGAAGAACAAGTTCAAGACCATCCACGGCGACATCGAGTTCGGCGACAACGGCGAGTGGAAGAAGTCCGGCATGCTGCAGGTGCAGTACCATGGCATCAAGCAGGGCGCAGGCGTCGAGACCTGGCGCGGCATGGACTACCAGACCGTGCTGACGCCGGACGGCCTCAAGACCGGCAATCTCATCTATCCGTACGAGAAGGCCAAGTAGTGCATGCAATAGCTGCTGCGGGGCTTCGGCCCCGCTGCTAGAATAGACGCCGCGCGGACCCGCTCCGCGCGGCGTTTCTCATTATTGGATAAGCGAGAGGGTGCCATGGAAGTCACCGGCCTGTTCCACGTCGCGATCAAGACCAACAACCTCGATGCCACGGTGAAGTTCTACACCGACGTGCTCGGCATGAAGCTGGTGCACCGGCCGGACTTCGGCTTCCCGGGAGCCTGGATCGCGGCCGGCGACAGCGTGCCGATCATCCACATCTACGCCGGAGGGCCCGCGCTGGTCGACGGCAAGACGCCCTACGGCACCGGCTCGCTCGACCACGTGAGTCTCACGATCAAGGGCTGGGATGAATGCCTCGAGCGGGTGAAGAAGCTCGGCTACGACTGGCGCGCGGCGATCGTGCCCGGCACCTCGCTCTGGCAGATCTTCGTGCACGATCCGAGCGGCGTGATGATGGAATTGACCTTCGACGGCAAGGCCGAAGGTCGCCCGACGCCGGAGATTCCGGCAGACCGCGTCTATCAGGCGGGCAAGCCGTTCGGCGCGCCGAAACAAAAAGCGGCTTGAGTCTTTCCGCGAACGCTAACCTCTCCCGGCCTCATGCTGAGGAGCATCGCGAAGCGATGCGTCTCGAAGGTCGCAAGTCGGGTTTACCCGACTTGCGCTCTAAAGCATGCCGATCTCGGGCAAGCCCGAGATCGGACGGGCCGCCCTCGTCCTTCGAGACGCGGTGCTTCGCACCGCTCCTCAGGATGAGGGCGGGGCGGGTCCGGAACGCGCTGCTCAAAGCCCCAGATAAAACTTCCGGATCAGGTCGTTGTTGTTGAGCTCGGCCGCGGAGTTTCCGGCGAACGCGATCTTGCCGTGAACGATGACGTAGCCGCGGTCGGCGATTCGGATCGCCTGGTTGAAGTTCTGCTCGGCCATCAGCACCGTGAGATTGAGCCTTTCCTTCAACTCCTTGATTTTGTCGATGGTCCGGCTCACCAGGATCGGGGCAAGGCCGACCGACGGTTCGTCCACCAGCAGGATTTTCGGTGCCAGCATCAAGGCCCGCCCGAGCGCCAGCATCTGCTGCTCGCCGCCCGACATCGAACCGGCAAGCTGCTTTCTGCGCTCGGCCAGCCGCGGGAAGGTTTCGTAACAGGCTTCGAGGTTTGGCCCCATCTGCGCGCGCGCGGTCGGGCGGAACGCGCCGAGCGCGAGGTTCTCCTCGACCGTCAGCTTGGGAAACAGCCGCCGGCCTTCCGGCACCAGCGCGATGCCGAGATCGACGATCTGCTCGGTGGTCAGGCTGGTCAGGTCGTGCCGCACGCCGTCGATGTCGGCGGTGATGCGCCCGGACGACGGCCGCACGATGCCCATGATGCATTTCATGAGCGTGCTCTTGCCGTTGCCGTTGGTGCCGAGCAGCACCACCGTCTCGCCGGCTTTGGCGTCGACCGTGACTTCCTCCAGCACGCGCACCGCGCCGTAGGCGGCGTCGACCTTTTCGATGGTGATGCTACTGGCCAAGATAGGCTCCGATCACCTCGGGATTGTTGACCACGTCATCCGGCTTGCCGTCGGCGATCTTCTTGCCGGAGACCAGCACCACCAGCCGCTGCGAGAATGCCATCACGGCGCGCATGATGTGCTCGATCATGATGATGGTGATGCCGCGCTCGTTGAGCTTGATGAGGAGCTCGACGATGTCGCCGACCTCCGATTGCGACAGTCCCGCCATCGACTCGTCGGCGATCAGGAGCTTGGGATCGGCCGCAATCGCGCGGGCAAGCTCGAGCTTGCGCATCTCCACCTGCGTGAGGTCGCGCGGCAGCCGGTGGAGCTTCGGTGCAAGCCCGACCAGCCCCGCCAGCTCCTGGCAGCGGTCTTCGCTTTCCGCCTGGGTCAGATGCCGGCCGCTGCGGGTGTGCGCGGTGAAGAGGAGCGGAATTCGCAGGTTTTCCGCGACCGACAGGGTCGGGAACGGACGCGGCAGCTGGAAGCTCCGCGCCATCCCGCGATGGGTACGCTGATGCGCGGCCAGCCCATTCATCGCATGGCCGTCGAACTGCACCGTGCCGGTCTCGTTCTGCAATGTGCCGCACATGCAGTTGACCAGCGTCGATTTGCCGGAGCCGTTCGGGCCGATCAGGCCGACGCGCTCGCCCTGCGCGACCTCGAGATTGATGCCGTCGAGCGCGACGAAGCCGCCGAAGCGCTTGCCGACATTTTCGACCTGGAGCAGCGACGCGGCCATCAGCGCGCTCCCGGCCGCATGTTGGCGAAGATTGCGAAGCGCGATCGCCAGGTTTTCGTCCCGTCGGTGCGCGCGCCGCCGCGCATGTAATCCTGCACCAGGCCGACGATGCCTTTGGGGGCGACGATGACAAAGCCGACCAGCAGCAGGCCGACGATCAGCAGGTTGACCGCGGACGAGATGGTCACGGTTGCGACCTGCTGGATGATGCCGAGCAGCAGCGCGCCGACCAGCGGGCCGACCCAGCTGGTGGTGCCGCCGATCATCGGCATGGCGATGGAGTTCACCGCATAGGCGAGGCCGAACGCCGAGCTCGGCTCGAGATAGCCGATGTAATAGGGGAATGGCGCGCCGGCCATGCCCATCAGCGCGCCGGAAATCGTGGTGGCGACAAGCTTCAGCTTGAGTGTCGGCACGCCGCAGGCCTCGGCCGCCAGCTCGTCGTCGCGAATGGTGGCGAAGCCGTAGCCCAGCCGCGATTGCTCGATGATGCGGGCGACCGCGATGGCGACGACCGAAAGCACCAGCATGATCAGGAACAGATACTGGATGTAGTGGCCGATGAACGGCACTTCCGCCGGGCGGATGATGTAGGCGCCGCGCGAGCCGCCGACGAAGTCCCAGTTGACGATCAGGGTCTGCAGCACGACCGCGAGCGCGAGCGTGGCGATGGCGAAGAATGCGCCGCGCAGCCGCAGCGTCAGGTAGCCGGTGCCGAGCCCGATCAGGCCGGAGACGATGCCGCCGATGATGATCAGCGTCGGGACGTTGAGAGGCAGAATGAGCTTGGCGATGCCCGCGAGCGATTCCGGGAAATACCGGTCGACGTTCATTCCGAGCTTGTGCAGGGCCACCGACGAATACGAGCCGACGGCAAAGAATGCCGCCGAGCCGAAGTTCACATAGCCGCAATAGCCGCCGAGGATGTTCCAGGCGGTCGCCAGCACGATGAACTGCAGCACCGTGTAGCCGGCGAAGAACAGGTAATCGTTGCCGAGCCAGCGGGCGAACGCGAAGAACGCCGCGCCGACCAGGAGACTGCCGAGATAGAAGAAGAAGGAACGCACGTTCGGTCCGCCTTATCGCCCGAGGAGGCCGGCTGGCCGGAACGCCAGCGTCAGCAGCAGGAAGCCGAACGCCACCGCCGGCGCCCAGGATGGACCATAGAATGTCGCGGTGATGCTCTCGACAATGCCGAGCAGCATCGCGGCGATGACCGTGCCGGGAAGGCTCTGCAATCCGCCGAGCACGCAGATCGCAAACACGCGTCCGATGTATTCGCGCCCGACTGAAGGCTCGACCGGCTGGATCACGATCAGGAAGGAGCCGGCAATCGATGCGGTCGCGATCGACATGGCGAAGGCGATGCGCTTGATCTTGATCGGGTCGGCGGCCATCAGTTGGAGTGCGCCCTGGTCCTGCGACACCGCCATGATGGCGCGGCCGGTGAAGGTGCGCGACAGGTAGAGCTGGAGCATCGCGAGCATGCCGAGCGACAGCACGCAGGGGACCAGCATGCGGAGCGGCAGGTCGACGAAGCCGAAGCGCAAGGTCTTGTCGATATAGCCGGCCTGCACGTAGCGGTAGTCGACGCCGAACACCAGGATCAGCATCACTTCGGTGACGAAGAGGAGGCCGAAGAAGAACGCGAGGCCGCGCAGCGCGTCCTGGCCGCGCTTCTCGAACGATGCGTAGTAGACCTGATAAATCATTGCGCCCAGTGCGTAGAACGCCGGCAGCGCGATGACCGCTGTCAGGATCGGATCGACACCCAACGTCTGGTTGACGATGTAGGCGATGTACGAACCCAGGATGATGAAGGCCGGGTGGGCGATGTTGACGATGTCCAGGATGCCGAAGGAGATCGATATGCCGACCGTTACCGCAGCATAAAAGCCGCCGAGCAGAAGGCCTGCGATAATCGCGTTGATCAGCAGTTCCAAGCGGCGTCCCCCAAACGCGGCCGTTTACGGCCTGTTCTTCAGTTATTGCAACCGTGCGGGCGGCAGTGTGCAGGATGCGCCGCGGCTTGGCTAGTCCGTCGGCGGCGGCGAGGAGCCGCACACGCAAAAACCCGTCAGCCCGGCGGATTCCGCGCCGCGCCATCGCCGGGTGGGTCAGGTGTGAGACAACCGGACGTGGTCCGGCACCGGCAGCGGCTTGTTGGCGCTGTCCAGGAACTCGATGGTGTTGAAGATCATCTCCTTGTCGCCGAGATTTTCCAGGTCGTGCACTTTGTACTGGCCCGGCCCATAGGTTTCGTGCCGCGTCTCGCCAGGAAAGTACGTGTGTTCCACTGTCGTTCCGTCCATCAGGTGCTGGCGGCCGCGGCCGCCATTCACGGAGGTCCAGAAGTAGTTCAGCACGTGGCGGTGGAATCCCACCCGCTCGCCGGGTTGCAGCCGGATGATCCAGACCCGCACCTTGTCGGTTTCCGAAAGCAGCTCGGTGCCGACGCAGCCGTTGTGCTGACGGTTCTCGCGCTCGAACTCGGCCTTGATCTCGGCCGGCCATGCGCTGCGTTCCTCGGCGGCTGCCTTCTTGTCGAGCGTGCTCAGAGCCATGGCATTCCTCCAACGGTTGGCGGCACAGTATAAGAGATTTTTCGGATGGCAAGAATGGCCGGGGCTGTGTCGGGCGGGACGGGAAAACGAGCCCAAGGAAAGCGAGCCGTCGTGATCGGCGGCTCGATGAGCGGCCTGTTCGCCGCCCTGCAACTGCGCAAGCAGGGCTTCGACGTCGACATCTACGAGCGCGCCGAAGATGAACTGGCCGGCCGCGGCGCCGGGATCGTCGCGCAGCCCCACGTGATCGAGGCGCTGCGGTCGCTCGGCATCAACTCGGTCGATCTCGGCGTTCTGGCGACGACGCGCAAGGTTCTCGACATCGACGGCCGGACCGTGTGCGAGTTCCACTGCCCACAGACGCTGACCGCCTGGGAGCGGCTCTATCGCCTGCTGCGCGATGCGTATCCCGCCGCCCACTATCATCGCGGGGTGGGCCTCAAGCACGTCGAGCAGAGCGCCCGGTCGGTGGTGGCGCATTTCTCGGATGGGCGAAGCGCCGAGGCCGATGTGCTGGTGGCCGCCGACGGCATCCGCTCGACCGTCCGCACGCAACTGCTGCCCGATCTCCAGCCGCTCTATGCCGGCTACGTGGCGTGGCGATCGATGATTCCCGAGCAGGCCATTCCGCCCGCCGTGCATCGTGACGTGTTCGAATACATGGTGTTCTGCCTGCCGCCGGGCGAGCAGTTTCTCGGCTATCCGGTCGCCGGCCCCGACAACGATCTGCGGCCCGGCCACCGGCGCCTGAACGTGATCTGGTACCGGCCCGCCGGCGAGCATGGCGAGTTGCAGCGCCTCCTCACCGACGAGAGCGGCGTCACGCATTCGATCTCGATCCCGCCGCCGCTGATCCGCAAGGCCGCCATCGCCGACATGCGGACGGCGGCCGAACGGCTGGTCGCGCCGCAGTTCCGCGTGGTGGCGCGGATGATGCAGGAGCCGGTGCTTCAGCCGATCTACGATCTGGAATCGCCGCAGATGGCGTTCGGCCGCATCGCTATCGTCGGCGACGCGGCGTTTGTCGCGCGGCCGCATGTCGGTGCGGGCGTGTCGAAGGCGTCCGACGACGTCAGCGCGCTGGTGCACGCGCTTGCTGCCGAGAACGATGTCGGGACCGCGCTCCGCCGCTTCGAGGCCGAACGGCTGCCGATGGGGCGTCGGGTGATCGAGCGGGCGCGGCACCTCGGGGCGTATCTGCAGGCGACGCAGACCGAGGAGGAGCGGGCGCATGCCGGGCGTTACAGCACGGCGCAGGCGGTCATCGAGGAAACGGCGCTGGTGGATTTTTTGGAAAATTAGCAGCTTGTGTCCGGATGCGGTGCAGCGGCACAAGCGCGTTCACGCGCGTCTTCGCGCGCTATGGCGCAGCGAGTGGTGCACTGCTGATCCGGGACCGTACCAAAGGCGGTGCGCGTTACGGTCCCGGATCAGCATCGCACCGTTCGCGCTTCGCGCTCACGCTGCGATGCATTCGGGACACGGGGCCCTAAAGCGCCAATAGCTTCTTCGCATTGCCGCCGCAGATCGCCGCGGTCGTTGCAGCGTCAAAGCCCGTCGATACCACATGCTCGACAGGGTCGAAGTCCGCCATGTCGAACGGATAGTCGGTGCCCAGCACGACGTGGTCGACGCCAAACGTCTTGACCAGCGCCTCGAGCTGGATCGGCGTAAACACGACGGTGTCGAAGAATATCTTCTTCAGGTAGTGCGTCGGCGGCTTCGGCAAAGTGCTGTGCGCATCCGCGCGCGCGCCCCAGGCGTGGTCGATGCGGCCGGAATAGCCGCCGAGATAGCCGCCGCCGTGCACGGCGAAGATTTTCAGGTTGGGGTGGCGCTCCAGCACGCCGTCGAAGATCAGGTAGTGCAGCGCGATCGTGGTATCCAGCGGATTGCCGATCACGTTGTTGAAGTAAAAGCGGGTCAGCCGGTCCGCCTGGGTGAATCCGTTGGGGTGGATCATCACCAGCGCGCCGAGTTCTTCCGCCTTTTTCCAGAATCCCGCGAAGGCGGGATCGGACAATTCCTTGCCGGCGACATTGGTGAGGATTTCGACGCCCTTGAACTTGAGCTGCTTCATGCAGCGCTCGAGCTCTTTCACCGCCTCGTCGCCGTCGGACAGCGGCACGCCGCCGAGCGCGCAGAGCCGGTCGGTGTGCTTGCCGACATATTCGGCGATGCCGTCGTTCAGCGCCTGCGTGGCCTTCACGGCGACGTCGGTCGGGATCGTGTAGTAGAGCTGCGGCGGTCCGGGCGAGATGAGCTGCACGTCGACGCCCATGTCGTCCATCACGCGAAACCGCGCGTCGGTGTTGCGGATGCGTTCGCCGATGTCGGCGGCCTGCTTGGCCATGATGGCCTTGGTCTCGGCGTTGGAGAAATGGTCGAGCGGGACTTTGGACGGGTCGAGATGGGGGCCCGCGATCTCGCCGGCGCGCGGGATCGCGACATGGGCGTGCATGTCGACGGTGGTACTCTTCGGCCGCGACTGCTTGCCCGGCGTGCCGCGCCTGCGCGCCGCGGTCGGTTCGTACTTGTTCCAGATGTCGGCCATTTGCCCCCGCAGCTCCGGTTCTTGCGCTTCCGGTCCACTCGCCATCACAGCCACTCGATTCAATTGTAGTGGGCAGTGGAGTGGGCCGGAATGTGCGGCCAAAGGGCCGCAGTTTCAAGCGGGGAATTCGACTGTTATAGTTTGTGCAACAGCATCCGAACTGCTCAGACGGTATGAACGGACGCTGAAAAAATACGACCGCAAAGCCGGCGATCACCACAGGGAGGGCGAAATGAACAAGTTCGTTTTGACGGGCGCGTGCACGATCGGCGTGATGCTGACCGCAGCCACAGCCCATGCGCAACAGGTCATCAATCTCACGGTCGCGGCGGGGCAGCCGCTTCGGGCCATGCGGCCGCTCGCCATGGTCAGCGAGTTCTACATTCCCGAAGTCGAGAAGCGGATCAAGGCGGCCAACCTCAACATCAAGATCAACTGGAAAGAGGCCTATGCCGGCTCATTGCTCAAGCCGACATTCGTGCTCAAAGGCGTACAGGACAACATCGCCGATATCGGTTTCGAGCCGACAATATTCCATCCCGATAAGCTTCCGCTCGAGCAGATTTCGTTCGTCACGCCGTTTGCGACCAGCGACGTGGTTGCGGTCGGCAAGGCGATCGACAAGCTGCACGCGACGTTCCCGGAATTCAAGGCGCAATACGACAAGTTCGACGTCGTCCGCCTCGCCGGATCGAGCTACGACTCCTATGAACTGTTCTCGACCTTCCCGGTGCAGAAATTCGACGATGTCAAAGGCAAGAAGATCGCGACGGCCGGTGCGGCGCTGCAATGGCTGCGCGGCACCAACGCGACGCCGGTGCAGAGCAACATGACGCTCTACTACAACAATGCGAAGACCGGCGTCATCGACGGCTTCATCATCTTCCCGTCCTCGATCCCGGGTATGAAATTTCCCGAAGCCGCGCCCAACGTGACCAAGGTCGGGTTCGGGGCGCAATATGCGGCGGCTTTGATCATCAACAAGGGCGTTTACGGAAAGCTGCCGCCGGAATTGCAGAAGATCCTGCGCGAGGCAGGCGAGGCGTGGACCGCCGCGGCCGACAAGGTGCAACTCGATCTCGGCAACGCCGGCTACCAGTCGGTGCCGCAGTTCCCCAATGGCAAGACCTTCGATTTGCCGCGCGCCGAGCAGGAAAAGTGGGCGAACGCGATGCCGAACATCGCCAAGGAGTGGGCGGATCGTCTCGAAAAGGACGGCCTGCCGGGCAACAAGATCCTGGCGGCCTACATGGACGAGCTTCGCAAGTCGGGAGCCAAGCCGGTTCGCGACTGGGACAAGAAGTAACGACCTGGCCGCGGCGGCATGACTTCGACCGAGCATGAGGCGCCGCCTTCCGGCGCCTCATTTCTCTCGCAATTCCGGCGCGTGACCTGGGCGTTGAACATCGCCGGCACGGTGCTGATATTGCTGATGGCGCTTGCCGTGAATTTCGACGTTCTCGGCAGGGATCTGTTCAATCGTCCAATCCCCGGCGTCAACGAATTCATCGGCCTGTCGATCGTTGCCGTGGTCTTTCTGCAGATGGCGAATACCCTGCAGGAGGGACGCCATGTCTCCAACGACATTTTCGTCTGGGTGATCGATACATCGCGACCCCGGCTGGCAGCCGGCATTTTCTGCGCATTCAACGTGATCGGCGCGCTGTTGATGGCCATCATCGTCGTCTTCGTCTGGCCGATCGCTCTGGAGAATTATACCGGCGGCTACTACGCCGGCACCGCCGGAGTCGTGGAAATCCCGATCTGGCCATTCATGGCGGCCGTCGTCATCGGTGCTGCCGCGACCTGCCTGCAATACGTGCTCGAAGCCTGGCAATGCGGCCGGCGCGCGACAGGCCGGACCGTCCCATGAGCGAAGTTGCGATCGGCACAATATGCCTGTTGTGCAGCCTGGTCCTGATCCAGACCGGAATGCACATCGGCGTGGCGCTGATGCTTCTGTCGTTCGTCGGCGTCTGGGCGATCAAGGATATCACGATTGCCGGCAAGCTTCTGGGAAGCTCGGTTTCGACGTCCATTGCAAGCGACGCTTACGCGGTCATTCCCATGTTCGTCATGATGGGGCTGTTCGTCTCGGCGACCAACATGGGACGCGACACCTTCGAGGTCGCTGCGGTGGTACTGCGCCGGATCCGCGGCGCGCTCGGCATCGCCACGGTTGCGGCCAATGCCGTGTTCGCCGCCTGCACCGGGACCACCATCGCCTCGGCATCGGTGTTCACCAAGGTCGCGGTGCCGGAAATGATCCGGCACGGCTATACGCCGGGGTTCTCGGTCGGGGTCGTGGCCGGCAGTTCGGTGCTCGGCATGCTCATCCCCCCGAGCATCCTGATGATCATTTTCGGGGTGATCGCCAACGTTTCGATCGGCGACCTGTTCACCGCCGGCATCCTGCCCGGTGTCGTGCTGGCCGCGGCCTTTTGCGTCACCATCCTGGCGCTCAGCTATTTCAGGCCGGCCTTCGTGGCGGTCGATCCGGACGCGTTGAAGTCGGGGCACGGCGACGCATTGCCCGATTTGCCGGCGCTGGTCTATGTCCGCAAGGTGCTGCCGATCGTTGTCCTGATCGGCATCGTGCTTGGTGGAATCTATGGCGGCCTTTTCACGCCGACCGAAGCCGGCGGTGCCGGTGCGCTCGCCGCATTTGTGATTGCGCTAGCCCGTCGCGAACTGACGCTCGATGTGTTCTGGCAGATCGCGCTCGAGACCGGAAGGGTCACCGCGGCGATCTGCTTCCTCCTGATGGCGGCGGCGCTCTACTCGCAGATGCTGACCTTGTCCGGGCTGCCATACGCGGTCGGGCAGTGGCTGCAACAGGCTCAGCTCGGCTTCGTTCCGGTGTTGCTCGGCTATCTGATCGTCCTGGTGGTTCTTGGTTGTTTTCTCGATTCGGTTTCGATCATGCTGATCGTGCTGCCGTTCGTGATTCCGCTGTTCGACAGCTTCGGGGTCAATCTGGTGTGGCTGGGGCTGATCAGCATCATTGCCATCGAGATCGGCCTGCTGACGCCGCCGCTCGGTCTCGCCGTGTTCGTCGTCAAGGCCAATCTGGAGGATCAGCGTATCAGCACCTGGGACATCTTCCGCGGCACGGCGCCGATGACGCTGACCATGGTCGCGGTTCTGGTGCTTTGCGTCGTATTCCCATGGTTGGCGCTTGCGCTGGTCGGCCAGAGGTGGAGCTGGTGGTGACGCTGTCGCGCCGCGCAGAAATCACCGAAGGAATCGCGGCGGATGCCGGGGCCGGTGCTCAGATTCCAAGATAGCTGTGCTTGATCTGTTCGTTGGCCCACAGCTCTTCCGGCTTTGCCGAATAGACGACCTGGCCCTTGCTCATCACATGCACGTAGTCGACCAGCTTGAGCGCGAGCGAAGCGTTCTGCTCGACCAGCAGGATCGACATGCCCTCTTTCTTGAGCTTGGCGACCGCCTCCCACACGCCCTGGATGATGATGGGCGCCAGCCCCTCGGAGGGCTCGTCCATGATCAGGCAGTCGGGATTGGTCATCAGCCCGCGGCCGATCGCGAGCATTTGTTGCTCGCCTCCGGACAGCGTCTTGGCGCGCTGGGTGCGGCGTTCCCGCAGCCGCGGAAACATGTCGTAGACGCGCTCCAGGTTCCAGCCGTGCCGCTCCGGATGCCGCTCGGCGACCATCAGGTTTTCCTCGACGGTGAGCGTCGGGAAGACCCGGCGGCCCTGCGGCACCAGGCCCATGCCGCTGCGCACGGTTTCGAACGAGGGAATGTTGGTGATGTCGCCGCCCTTGAACACGATCTTGCCGCGGCGCGGCGGAACGAACCCGCAGATCGAGTTGACCAGCGTGGTCTTGCCCACGCCGTTGCGCCCGAGCAGCCCGAGGATCTGTCCCTGCTCGAGCGTCAGCGACAGGCCCTGCAGCACATAGGCGTCACCGTAGTAGGTGTGGATGTCCTGAACTTCCAGAATTGCCATGGTCGCGCGCGCTCCGGTCAGCCGGTGCCCAGATAGATTTCCTGGACCTTCTGGCTCGTCTGGATCTGTTTGGGCGTTCCGGTTTCCAGGATCTGGCCGAAATGCAGAACCGAAATGGTGCTCGCGAGATCGAACACCACGTCCATATCGTGCTCGATCAGCAGGATCGCGAGCTTGGGGTCGAGCCGCATCAGGAACTTGGTCATCTCGACCAACTCGCCGGACGAAAGGCCTGCCGCGGGCTCGTCGAGCAGCAGGATGTTCGGATCGCTGGCCAGTCCCAGCACGATCTCGAGCTGGCGTTGCTCGCCGTGCGACAGGTATCGGACTTCGGTGTTGGCGCGGTCCATGAAGGTCGCCTGCTCGAGCAGCCGGTGTGCCTTTTCGTAGGCGTCCTTGTAGGACGACATGAACCGCCACATCACGAACTTCGAGGGCCTGAGGCCCTCGATCGCCAGCAGCACGTTGTCGAGCACTGTGAGGCGCGGAAACAGACTGGTGATCTGGAAGGTGCGCGCCATGCCCATCGCGGTGCGGCGATGGTTCGGCATGGTGGTGACGTCCTTGCCGTACAGCAGGACCTGACCGGACGACGAGGGGAAGATCCCGGTGATCAGGTTGAACAGCGTGGTCTTGCCGGCGCCGTTCGGTCCGATGATCGCCTTGCGGTCGCCGGGCATGATCTTGAAGGTGACGTCGCGCACGGCCTGAAGGCCGCCGAAGCTTTTGCACAGGCCGCGCAATTCGAGCACCGGTACCGTGCCGTTCACTTGTTCTGTCGTCACGCGAACACCGTCGTTGCGAAAGTGCGCCGGGGCTCTGCGTGGAGCCCCGGCATGGACTTGCCTAGTTGCAGAACTTGCAGGGTGGATAGTCGCGGTTATAGACCGGCGTCGCCAGGAATTCGGCTTGCTTGAACTGCCCGAACTGATTGACGTTCGGATAGGTCTTGATGACCGTGTTCCAGAGCTCGTCCTTGTCGTAGCCGAACATCTTCTTCTTCTCGACTTTCTTGATGTAGATGTTCTGCACCGGGTTGCGCATCCCGTCGATGGTCACCGGGCCGCGGATGGTGTCGAATTTCATCGCCGAAAGCTGCTTGATGAATTCCTCAGCCCCGGGGAACTTGCCCTGGTTCTTCGCCATGACCTGTTCGATCATCTGCGCCGTCGAGTAGTTGGTTTCCGAATAGTATGACGGCACCTTGCCGAACTGCGCCCGGTACGCCTTTACGAAGGCTGCATTTTGCGGCGTGTCGATCGCGGCGCTGTATTGCAGCGCAGAGACATGGCCGATGACCTCGTCGCCCATCGCGGGAAGCACGAATTCGTCATAGCTCGTGCCGCCGCCGATCACCGGCTTCTTGTTGCCGGACGCCGCGAGCTGTTTGGGGAATTGCAGTGACATCGGCCCGACCATCAGCGAGAAAATCGCATCCGCATCGGCCTTGATGGTGGGGATGTACGGGCCGAAGTCCTTGGTGCCGAGCGGCGGCCAGATCTTCTGTACGACCTGCCCGCCGCAGGCTTCAAAGGCCCGCTGGAAGCCGCCGACCACCTCGTAGCCGAAGGCATAGTCGGCGCCGATCGCGACGATCTTCTTGTAGCCTTGCTCGCAGGCCCACTGGCCGAACGGATGGCTCGGCTGCGAGCTCGACCAGCCGGTACGGATATGGAACGGATATTTGGCGAGGTCGCGTTGGGTCAGATCGTCGGCGGCCGCGACCGGATTCACATACAACACCTTCTCGGCGGTGCTCACGGGAGCCAGCGCATAGCCCGTCGAGGCAAGAAGTCCGCCCGCGATCATGTGCACCTTGTCCTGAAGGATCAGCTTCTTGGCCTTTGTGACGGCGGTGTCCGGCTTGCCCTGTTCGTCCTCGACGATGAACTTGATCTGCGCGCCGCCGAGCACGTTCTTTTTCTGGTCGAGATACATCTTGAATCCGTCGACCATGTCCTTGCCGACCTGGGCAAAGATGCCGGTGGTCGGTGCGAGGAAGCCGATGCGGACCTCCTCGCTCTTTGCGGCGGCCGTCGATCCGATGGTGAGGACACCGGCGAGCAGCAGAGAGCCTGTGGTACGATGCAGAACTTGCGTCATCCTGATCTCCCGTGTGTTGGCCGCGCTTTGCCCGTTCAGTGAGACGCGGCTTTCGGTTCCTTTGTTTCCTTCGATACGTCGTTCTTCCCGGCCATCCTGCGCTGCCGGATGCGTTCCGGAATGCCCATCAGGCCGGTCGGCAGGTAGAAGATCGTCAGCACGTAGACGCCGCCCAGCACGTACTGCCACCACGGCACCAGCGTGCTGAGATATTCGCGCAGCCCGAACACGATCACCGAGCCGATCACGCCGCCGACCAGGGTGCCGGCGCCGCCGAGCACCGCCATCAGGATCGCGTCCACGGACGTGGTCAGCACCACGTTTTCCGGGCTGACGATGCCGGCGGTGTGCGCCCACAATACGCCGGACAGGCCGCCGAATGCACCGGCAATGATGAAGGCGATGTATTTGTGCAGCCATGTGTTGTAGCCGAGGATCTGCATGCGCAGTTCGCGCTCGCGGATGCCGAGCAGGCTTCTGCCGAACGGCGAGCGGACCAGCGTGTACATCGCCAGCAGCGAAGCCGCGAAGAAGAAGAACACCACGTAGAAGAACGTCACTTCGTTGCCGAAGTCGAGGCCGCCGAACTTCGGCCGCTCGCGCACGTTGATGCCGTTGTCGCCGCCGGTGAGCGAGTTCCAGCGATAGGCGAGGCCCCAGACGCATTGCCCGAGCGCCAGCGTGATCATCAGGAAGTAGACGCCGCTGGCGCGGATCGCCAGCAGGCCGAACACCGCGGCGAGCGCTCCGCTGAGCAGAATGCCGAGCACGACCACCAGCAGGAAATCCCAGCCGAGCCCGATCTGGTAGCGGGTGGCGAGGATCGCGGTCAGATAGGCACCGACGCCGAGATAGGCCGCCTGGCCGAGCGAGGCGAGGCCGGTGAAGCCCAGCAGGATGTCGAGGCTCATCACCAGGATCGCGAAGGCGAGTGCCCGGGTTGCCAGCAGGATGAGAAACGAATTGGTGTTTGGCACGACGACCGCCACGATGACCAGCGCCGCCAGGACGATCGCGATTTTGGCCGTTTGACTTTTCAACATCGGTGCAGGCTCACTCGCGTCCAAACAACCCGGTCGGTTTGACCGCGAGGATCAGCGCCATCGGCGCGTAAAGCGTGAAGTAGGAGATCTCGGGAAACAGCGCCTTGCCGAAATTGTCGGCGAGGCCGACCGCAAGCGCGCCGATCGCGGCGCCGCCGAGACTGCCCATGCCGCCGATGATGACCACGGCGAAGGCGAGCGGCAGCATCTCGAAGTCGAGGCCCGGATAGATGCCGAGGAATGCGCCGCCGATCACGCCGCCGAGCGCTGCAAGGAATGCGCCGAGCCCGAAGATCAGCATGGAAATCCGCGAGGTGTCGACGCCGACGCCGCGCGCCATCTGCGCGTCGTCGACGGTGGCGCGGACCGCGGCGCCAAGCCGGGTTTTCTCCATCGCGAGCCACAGCACGAGGCCGATCGCGGCCGCCGTCACGATCATGAAGACGCGATACAGCGGAAAGTATATTCCGCCGATCTGGACGCTCTTCGACAGCGCCTCCGGCGGATTGATGTCGAAATTGTTGCCGGTCCAGATGTCGAGCGCGGCCTGCTGGAACAGGAAGGCGAAGCCGACCGTCAGCAGCACCTGCCGCAATGGATCGAAGCCCAGCGGGCGCAGGAAAAACCGCTCCATAGCGAGGCCGAGCAGCGCGATGGTGAGCGCGGCGACCGGAAGCGCCAGCAGCCAGGAGCCGGTGGTCCAGATGACCGTCAGCGCCACATAGCCGCCGAGCAGGAAGTAGGACCCGTGCGCCAGGTTGACGATCCGCATGACGCCGAAGATCAGCGACAGGCCGCTGCCCACAAGGAACAGCAATGCGCCGTACGAGACGCCGTTGAACGCCTGGATCAGCCAGAAGTTCAAATTCATTCCGCCCAGCCCCTCTTCAGTCGAGAAGGTTGGGGCGGAGCTTACATGACGCGTGGCCGCGCGCCAGCCCGTCAAATCATCGCGGGCGCAGACTTGCCTTCGCGGCTTCGTCGCCCGCATCAGGACGTTCACACCCGTCTTCGACGGGTCATGCGGGGTCAGAGGGTGCTCTCGGCCCCCGCCGCGACATTCAGCGTCCCCTGCGGCGCTTCACCTTGGCCTTGCCTTCCAGCACCGCGCACACCGCCGCGGTGTCGTCCTCCGCATGACCCTGCTTCAGCGCCGCCGCATAGACCGGCAGGGTCGCGGAAAACAGCGGCGTCGGCACTTTGATTTTCCGGGCGAAGGCGCCGATCACGTCCATGTCCTTCTGCCACACCGAGCATTTCATCGTGACATCGGTGTAGTCGTTCTTCACCATCATCGGTGCGCGGAGCTCGAACACGCGCGAGTTGCCGGCGCCGTTGGAGATCATCTCGACGATGACCTTCGGATCGAGGCCGGCCTTCATGCCCATCACCATCGCCTCGGCGGAGGCGACGTTGTTGATCGCAACCAGCAGATTGGCGACGTATTTCATCCGGCTGCCGTCGCCGAACGCGCCGACGTCGTAGGTCTTGCGCGAGAAGCTCGCGAACATCGGCTTGATCCTGCCGATCGCCTTGCTGTCGCCGCTGGCATAGATCACGAGGTCGCCCGTGCGGGCCTGTGAGCCGGTGCCGCTCACCGGGCAGTCGAGCATGGTGTGGCCGGCCTTGCGGAGCGCCTGCTCGGCCTTCTCCTTGTCCTCGATGGTGAAGGTCGAGCATTCGGCGACGATGCGCGGCGGCAGGTCCGTGGCGGCGATCTCCTTCGCCGTCGCTATCAGCGCCTCCGGCTTCGGCAGGCTGGTGATGACGATAGGGCAGGCCGCGGCGACCGCCCTGGCGCTCGGCGCGATTTCCACGCCGGCCCTGGCCAGTTCCTTGCGTTTGGCTGCGCTGATGTCGAAGCCAACCACGCGCCAGCCGGATTTGATGAGGTTGCGGGCAAACGCACCGCCCATGATGCCGAGCCCGATCACGCCCACTGTCTTCTTGGTCTTCGCCGCGCTCATTGCGTCCCACCTGTCGATTTTGTCGCCCACAAATCCGGGTGCACAAGATTTCCGGCGCCCGCGCGGACACTATGACGGCGAATGAGTGCCGCCAATAGCCATATCAAATGAGCGTCATCGCCCGGAGTATCGCCGGCCGTGCTTTGTGACCGGCTTTCGGGATTGCGCTCAATCGCTTATCGTCCCCGCCAGCGAGGGGAATGCAATGCACATCGGGATTTCCGGCATCGGCAGGATGGGCTCGAACATCGGCGCGCGGCTGATGGAGGTCGGGCACAAGCTCACGGTCTGGAACAGGACGGCCGACAAGACCCGGCCGCTGGTCGACGCCGGCGCAAGCCTCGCGAAATCGCCGGCCGATCTTGCGAGCTCGGTCGAGACCGTCATCACCATCATCACCAACGCCGATGCGATCGAGGCGATGTATCATGGCCCGGACGGGCTGTTGTCCGGTGACGTGAAGGGCCGGCTGTTCATCGAGATGAGCACCGTGCCGCCCGAGGTGCAGATGGCGCTGGCGCCGAAGGTGCGCGCCAAGGGGGCGGCCTATGTCGAATGCCCGGTCGGCGGCTCGGTGATCCCGGCGCGCTCGGGCAAGCTGATGGGGCTGATGGGCGCGGAGCCCGCGGATGCTGCGCGGGCGCGGCCGGTCCTGGATCAGCTCTGCCGCCGCGTGCTGCACACCGGCCCGGTCGGCAACGGCGCGGTGATGAAGCTCGCGGTCAACCTGCCGCTGATGGTCTACTGGCAGGCGCTCGGCGAGCAGTTGTCGCTGTGCAAGGACTTGAAGATCGATCCGGGCGCGCTGCTCGATTTCCTGTCCGACACGTCGGGCGCGGCGACCGTGCTCAAGCAGCGGATGCCCGGCATCGTTTCGCGCCTGAAGAACGAGAAATCCGACATCGGCACGTTCAATCTCGATGGCGGCATCAAGGACGTGAAGGCGATGCTCGCGGAGAGCAGGAAGCGCGGGCTCGACCTGCCGCTGCTGCAGCAGACGCTCGCCTGTTACGAAGAGGCGCGCCGCACCATGCCCGGCAACGACGAGGTTTCCAACGTCGCGGCTTACTGGCCCAATCGCAAGAAAAACTGAAATCATCCAGGGAGAATTTCGATGAAGCTCTATTCGTTCTGGCGCTCGCTTGCGACCTATCGCGTGCGCATCGCGATGAACCTCAAGGGCATCAAGCCCGACGAGGTGATCGACATCAATCTGATGAAGGGCCAGCAGCGGGAGGAATCCTTCAAGAAGGTCAATCCGATGATGGCGATCCCGGCGCTGGTCGACGGCGAGGGGCCTGCGCTGTTCGAGTCGCTTGCGATCATGGAGTATCTCGACGAGACGCATCCCAATCCGCCGCTTCTGCCGAAGGATCCCAAAGGCAGAGCGCGGGTGCGCGGGCTCGCGCAGATCGTCGCCTGCGATTCCCATCCGCTGGTGGTGCCGCGGGTGCGCGAACACCTCGCGCATGAATACAAGTTCGACGAACCGACCGTGATGAAGTGGGCGCAGCACTGGCACGGCGCGGCGCTGAAGGCGCTCGATACCCATCTCGCCGACAAGGCGACCGGCAAGCATGCCCACGGCGATCAGATCACGATTGCCGACATCTGCATCGCGAGCCAGGGCGCGGGCGCGGGATTCTTCAAGGTCGATCTCGGGCCGTTTCCGAACTTCAAGCGCGTGCTGGACGCCTGCATGGCGAATGACGCCTTTGCGCGGGCGCATCCGCTGAAGCAGCCGGGCGCGCCGGCAGCGGTGTAGCAGCTCGTGTCCCGGGCGCAGCGCAGCACGAAGTGATGCGCTGCAGACCCGGGACTGTTACGAATACCGCCTTCGGAACGGTCCCGGATCAGCGGTGCACCACTCGCTTCGCTCGCACTGCACCGCATCCGGGACACAGGCATCACTACCGCGCCGCCCGCCGCCCACGCGCCGGATAGACCGCGGGCGGGATCGTCTTCGCCCAGACCTCCTGGATGCGGGCGATCTCTGCCTCGAAGCATTCGAGAAAGAGCTGCGCCTGCGTCGACAGCGTGCGCCGCGCCGGCGAGATCACGACGAACTCCGCGATCAGCGGCGGATCGTAGATCGGACTGATGACGCGTCCCGCCCGTCCGATGTCGGAGATGCAGATCAGTCCGGACAGGATCGCGACCCAGTCGGAGCGCAGCACGAATTGCAGCGTGCTGATCATCGCGTCCATCTCGATCATGTCGGCGATCTCGACGCCGTGGGTCTGGAAATAGATCTCGATGTTGCGGCGGCGGACATTGGCGCGCCCGGGCAGGATGATCTTGAGCGGCCCGCAATCCTTCAGGCGCACCGGCTGAAGCGGCGTGAGGCCGCGGCTCGGATTCGACACCAGCATCTCGCGGTCGCGCACGATCAGCCGCGATTTGAGGCCGACACGGCTTTCGGACGCCGGCACCACGGCGAAGTCGAGCTCGCCCGCGTGCACCATGTCGGTGAGCCAGCCGCTGTAGCCCTCGACGATGTGCAGCCGCACGTCGGGATGGCGCGCCTTGAACTCCGCGAGCGGCGGCGCGAGCGCCGCGCGCGTGACGGTCGGAATGAGCCCGATCCGCAGATCGCCGCTGACCCGGGCGGCAAAACCGCGCACCTCCTCGTTGGCGTTGGCGATCTGGCCCACCGCCTCGATGCAGCGCCGGTAGTAGAGCTGGCCGGCCGGCGTGGGCTTCACACCTGCGGCGGAGCGCTCGAACAGTTTGACGCCCAGCGTGCGTTCGGCTGCCGCCACATGCTGGGAAATGCCGGACTGGGTGGCGTTTTCGCGCGCGGCGGCGCGCGTGAACGAGCCTTCCTCGCACACTGCGATGATTGCTCTGATCTGCCGCAGCGCGATTTCGGCCATTAGAAATCCTGATGCCTGAGGCCATAGTATATTAATTCGGATGTGGACGCCACCGCGGCTAGATTCGGCGAAACGGCGCCCCCCGACGTGCGCCGGCTGGAGAAGCACCATATGAAGCTCGGCTTTTTCACCATGCCGATCCATCCCCTGAACAAGGACTGGCGGCAGTCGTTGCGCGAGGATCGCGAGGCGTTCCTGCTCGCGGACAAGCTCGGCTATACCGAAGGCTATGTCGGCGAGCACTCGACCGACCGCGCCGAGAACATCACCTCCTGCATGATGTTCATCGCCAGCCTGATCCACGAGACCAAGACCATCAAGCTCGGCACCGGCACCGTCAACATGCCGAACCAGCATCCGGCGGCGGTGGCGGCCAACATCGCGATGCTCGATCACATGCTCGACGGCCGTTTCATTTTCGGCATCAGCCCGGGCGGCCTGCTGTCCGACGCCGAGGCGTTCGGCGTGCTCGACAACGACCGCGGCGCGATGTTCCTCGAAGCGATCAACACCGTGCTGGCGATCTGGGAGCGCGAGCCGCCCTACAACATCGAAGGCAAATACTGGAACGTCAAAATCGAACGGCAGTACATGCCGGAGATCGGCCAGGGCTTTTTGCCGAAGCCGTTGCAGAGGCCGCATCCGCCGATCGTGGTGACCGCCGTCGCGCCGTTCTCGAAAGGCGTCACCGAGGCCGCGGCGCGCGGCTGGGATCCGATCTCGGCGAACTTCCTGATGCCGGAATGGGTGAAAAGCCACTGGCCGAAATACGCCGAAGGCTGCCAGCGCGCGGGACGCCCCGCCGATCCGGCGAACTGGCGCGTTGCCAAGAGCGTCTTTGTCGCCGACGACGACAAGACCGCGGAGGCCTATGTCAACGATCCCGGCAGCCCGTATCGCTATTACTACAGCCAACTCTACACCAAGCTGAAGCGCGGCCGCCTGGAGCTGTTCAAGACACGACGCGACCAGCCCGACAGCGAAGTGACGCTCGACGGCATCTGCAAGGATCTGATCATCTACGGCTCGCCCGACAAGGTTGCGGACGAAATCCTCAAGTTCCGTGAGCGCGTCGGCGATTTCGGCACGCTGCTCTATGCCGGCAAGGACTGGCGCGACGTGACGCTCGCCAGGCGTTCGATGACCTTGCTTGCCGAGAAGGTGATGCCTAAGGTCAACGCCGCCATCAAGCCGGTGGCAAAGGCGTCGTAAGTCACATTCATCGAGTCGCGGGCTATGAGTACAGTATTGTGAGCAAGCCGCGGGTTTTCGTTACGCAGCCGATTGCGGAAAGTGCACTGAAGCGGCTTCGCGCGGTGGCCGACGTGGAAATCAACACCGACTCCAGCCGCGTGCTGGACAAGGCCAAGCTGATCGAGGCGGTGAAGCGCTGCGACATCCTGCTGTCGCTGCTGCACGACACGGTCGACCGCGAGGTGCTCACGGCCAATCCCAAGCTCAAGGCCGTGTCGTCGATGAACATCACGCAGGACCGCATCGATCTTGCGACGGCGACGGATCTCGGCATTCCGGTCACCAATATTCCGGCCATCGTCACCGACGCCACCGCGGATATCGGCTTCGGGCTGCTGCTTTCGGTCGCCCGCAACATCGCGGTCGGCGACCGGCTGTTTCGCCAGGGCGTCTATCCCGGATCGCAGTCCAATCACCTGGCCGGCTCGGCGGTGACCGGCAAGACGCTGGGCCTGGTCGGCTTCGGCCGCATCGGTCAGGCCATGGCGCGCCGCGCGCTCGGCTTCGACATGAAGATCGTCTATTGCGACCCGCGCAGGCTCAATCCCGACAAGGAGGCAGCGCTTTACGCGGACTATCGCACCTTCGATCATCTGTTGGGCGAGGCGGATTTCGTCTCGCTGCATCCGCAGCTCACGCCGGAGACGCGGCACCTGATGAGCGACCGGCAGTTCTCGCTGATGAAGCCCACGGCCTTCGTCATCAACACCTCGCGCGGGCCGGTGATCGACGAGGCGGCGCTGGTGCGCGCCTTGAAGGAAAAGAAGATCGCGGGGGCGGGGCTCGACGTCTACGAGCACGAGCCCGCGGTTTCGCCCGAGCTCGTGCAGATGCCGAACGTGGTTCTGACGCCGCATCTGGGCAGCGCGGTTCTCGAATTGCGAGAGGGCATGGCGAACGTCGTGGTCGACAACACCATCGCGCTGATCGAGGGCAAGCCGCCGGTGAGCTGCCTCAACCCGCATGTGCTGAAGAAGCTGTTCTAGCTATTCGGCTGTCCAGCCGCCGTCGAGCACCAGCGCCGAGCCGGTCATCAGCGACGACGCGTCGGAGGCGAGGAACACGATCGCGCCGGTCAGCTCGTCGAGCTGACCGAGCCGTCCGAGCTTGATCTTCGACAGCACCTCTTCGCGGAATGCCTTGTTCTCGAAGAACGGCCGGGTCATCGGCGTTTCGAGGAAGGTCGGCCCAAGCGAATTGACGCGGATGTTGTGCGGGGCGAGTTCGATCGCCATCGCCTTGGTGAAGCCCTCCATGGCGTGCTTCGACGCGCAATAGACGGTGCGCCGCGCCGCGCCGACGTGCCCCATCTGCGACGAGATGTTGATGATCGACCCCGGCAGCTTCGCCTCGATCAGCCGCCGCGCGATCGTCTGGGCCATGAAGAAGGCCGCCCGCACGTTGAGTGCAAAGATCGCGTCGAAGTCCTCGACCTTGACGTCGGGGAAAAGCGCCGGGCGGTTCATGCCGGCATTGTTGACCAGCACCTGATAGGGCGCCTGCGCGGCGAGCGCCTGGCGCGCGGCTTCGATATTGGTCACGTCGAGAACCAGCGCATCGGCCTTCTCGCCGCGGGCCCGGATGGCCGCGGCGGCGTCCTCGATCTCGTTTTTGGTGCGGGCGGCAAGCGTCACATGCGCGCCGGATGCGGCCAGGGCGCCAGCCGCCGCAAGGCCGATGCCGCGGCCGCCGCCGGTGACGAGAGCGCGTTTTCCGTCGAGGCGGAAGCTCGGGCCTTTGGCGATCTCGATCGAGGTGCTCATGCCGGTGCCAACATCCGCAATCCCGAATAGACGACGACGCTTGTCGCCGCGATGAACAGCGTGCCGAACGTCATGACCATGGCGGCGCGCCGGTGCCGGATGTCCTCGTCGGTGCGGCCGACGCAATAGGCGTGCAGGCACCGGCCCAGGATCAGCGCGATGCACAGGACATGGATCAGCCACCGGGCGCCGCCATAAAGCTCCATGAACGTCAGCAGGATGATCGTGATCGGCACATATTCGGAGAAATTGCCCTGCACGCGGATACGGCGTTCCAGCACGTGATGGCCGCCGAAGCCGACAGTGACGCGGAAATGCCTGCGCGCCGCGATCACCCGCGCCGACAGGAAGATGAAGATGAAGCCGAGGATCGCGGCATAGAACGGCACGATGACCGGCATGGCTGTTGACCCCCGTTTGACGCTCTTTGGGCGCTCGCTTATTCCGCCGCCTGCGCGTAGGCGACGTTGCGGCCGCCGTAGCGGCGCACGCGGACATTGGCCTGCTCGGCATGGGCCGAGAAGCCTTCGAGGATGCACAGCCGCGAGCAGTATTCGCCGATCATCGACGAGGCCTGGTCGGTGGTCACTTTTTGATAGGTGCAGGTCTTGAGAAATTTGCCGACCCACAGGCCGCCGGTGTAGCGCGCCGCCTTCTTGGTCGGCAGCGTGTGGTTGGTGCCGATCACCTTGTCGCCGTAGGCGACGTTGGTGCGGCTGCCGAGGAACAGCGAGCCGTAGTTCTTCATGTTGTTGAGGAAGAAGTCGGGATCGCGCGTCATCACCTGGACGTGCTCGGAGGCGATGCGGTCGGCCTCCTGCACCATCTCGTCCTGGCTGTCGCAGACGATCACCTCGCCGAAGTCGGCCCAGGCCTTGCCCGCGGCGTCGGCGGTGGGAAGGATCTTCAGGAGCCGCTCGATCTCGTTCATGGTGTCGCGTGCGAGCTTTTCCGAATTGGTGAGCAGCACGGCGGGCGAGGTCGGGCCGTGCTCGGCCTGGCCCAGCAGATCGGTGGCGCAGATTTCGCCGTCCACGCTGTCGTCGGCGATCACCAGCGTCTCGGTCGGCCCCGCGAGCAGGTCGATGCCGACGCGGCCGAACAGCTGCCGCTTGGCTTCCGCCACATAGGCGTTGCCGGGCCCGACGATCATGTCGACCGGCGCGATGGTCTCGGTGCCGAGCGCCATCGCGGCCACGGCCTGCACGCCGCCGAGCACGTAGATCTCGTCGGCGCCGCCGAAGTGCATCGCGGCGACGATCGCCGGGTGCGGACCGCCCTTGAACGGCGGCGCGCAGGCGATGATGCGTTTGACGCCCGCGACGCGCGCCGTGACGATCGACATATGCGCCGAGGCGACCATCGGATAGCGCCCGCCCGGCACGTAGCAGCCGATGGCGTTCACCGGGATGTGGCGGTGGCCGAGGATGACGCCGGGCAGCGTCTCGACCTCCAGGTCCTTCATCGTGTCCTTCTGCTTCTGCGCGAAGTTGCGGACCTGGGCCTGGGCGAACCTGATGTCGTCGAGGTCGCGCTTGCCGACCTGCGAAATGGCCTTCTCGATCTCGGCCGGCGTCAGGCGGAAATCCTTGGGCTCCCAATTGTCGAACTTCTTCGACAGCTCGCGGATGGCGGCGTCCTTCTTCTCGTCGACCTGCGCGAGGATGCCTTCGACGGTGCTGCGCACGGCGGCGTCCGCGGCCTTGATCGCGCTGGCGTCCATCCCGCGCTTGAGAAAGCGAGCCATGATTTGTTTCTCCGGTTTTTCTCATCCGACTCTATCAAGAAAAATCGACCCCCGGGTCAAGCGTCTTGACCCGGGGGTGACAGTGGAACGTGTGACGAGGTTTGCGATCGGGGAGGACCGCGTCAGCCTCGGTTAGAGCCTTCGCCGCGCTTCGGCCGGCCGGCGCAGGCGCGGACGAACTCGCGGCGCTGCTGGCCGACGATTTTCTTCTCGACCGCTTCCTTGACGCAGGCGAGCCGCTGCTCTTCCACGCAAACCTGAATGGCGTCGCGCGCGGCCTGGCCGCGCAGGCCCTTCGACTGCGCCTGTCCGCGGCAATCGGCCGGCGGGGTGCTTGGCGCGGGCACGTTGGATGCGGCGGGAGGCGCTGCGGATGGTGCCGGGGCCGGCGCGGGCGCCGTTTGCGCCGCAGCCGCCGTGGTGAAGCCGGCGAGGACAGCGGCGATAACAATAAGTCTCATGTCGTTCTCCTGAATCGTCGTTCCCCGGGCGACAATCGCCCAGGGTTTTGTCACCCCCGCCGACAGCGCCAAGTCTACTTGATGGCCTGCGGATTGATAGGGGAGCCGGTTCCGCCAGTGATGATCAGCGGCGGGCCGCAGAAGAAAAATTCATAAACCCCGTCGCTGTCGCAATCCTCGGCCAATTCCTTGAGATAGAAAATTTCGCCCATGCAAAGACCCATCGCCGGGATCACAACCCAGTGCCACGGCTGGTTGGCCTCGGTGGTCTCGTTCGGCCGCACCTCGACGCCCCAGGTGTCGGAGCAGATCGCGGCGATCTGCTTGTCCTGGCACCAGTAGCAGTTCTCGAACTTCACGCCCGGCGCGTCGCCGCCGGCGTAGCCGCCCCACTGTTTCTCCTCCAGACAGCGTTCCATCTGGCCGGTGCGGACGATGACGAAGTCGCCCTTCCTGATCTCGACATTCTGGTCCTTTGCGCACTTGTCGAGCTCGTCGTTGGAAATGCCTTCGCCGTCCTTGAGCCACTTCACCTTGCGGTGGCGGGCGATGTCGAGAAGCACGCCGCGGCCGACCATCTTGCTCTTGGAATGCTCGATGCCGAGCACCGAAAGACCGCGCGAGTCGATCAGCTTGGCGTCGTGGCCGTTGTAGCATTTGTCGTCGAAGAAGATGTGGCCGAGCGCGTCCCAGTGCGTGGCGCCCTGCACGCAGAGGTTCAGTGTGTCGTCGGCGTAGCGGATCTTGTTCCAGTCCTGCTGACCGGCCACCGCGTCGGTGCCGGTCGCGAGCATCTGGTGGATCGGGTTGAAGCGGCCGCCGAACAACCCGTTCTGGGGGCCCTCGCGGTCGAGCGGGATGCCGAGTGCGAACACCTTGCCGGTCTTGATCAGCCTGGCGGCGTCGGCAATGTTTTCCGGGGTGACGTGGTTCAACGTGCCGATGTGGTCGTCCTTGCCCCAGCGGCCCCAGTTCGACAGCTTCCTGGAGGCTTCTTCGATCGCTTTCCTGCCGACCTTGATATCCATTGTTCTCGTTCTCCCGCTATCGGATATGGCAGAATAGTGGACCGGCGCGGCAGGCTGCAACCGGATGCGGCCTTCGGCCGTTGATTGTGACAACCGCAAGAGGAGACGACATCATGCTCGACCGGCGCCTTGTCATCGGCGGGATCGCCGCGGCGGCGTTCGCGGGCGTTGCCCGTGCCCACCACGGTTGGGACTGGGCGGAAGATGCCGGCTTCGAGATCACCGGCGTCATCAAGTCGGCGAAGCTCGGCAATCCGCACGGCGTGCTCAAGATCGACGTGAAGAAAGAGGAATGGACCGTCGAAGTCGGCCAGCCCTGGCGCAACGAGCGGGCAGGACTCAAGGACTCGATGCTGGCGAAGGGCGTCGAACTGACGATCCAGGGGCACCGCGCCAAGGACCCGAAGCTGAAGGTGGTGAAGGCCAACCGCGTCGTCATCAAGGGCCAGACCTACAACCTCTATCCCGAGCGAAGCTGATCCGGCCGCGTGATGCTGGTGGAATGGCTCACGGCGCTGCAGGAGTTCGCGCCGGTCGCGGCGCTGCGCTCGGCGCGCTGGACCTACGCCGCGGTCAATGCAGGCCATATCTCCGGCATTGCCATCCTGTTCGGGGCCATCGTGCCGCTCGACCTGCGGCTCCTGGGATGCTTCCGGCAGGTCCCGATCCGGATGCTGGCGCGCGTGCTGGTGCCGGTCGCCGCCGCGGGCCTGACATTGGCCATTGCGGCCGGGTTTCTGTTGTTCTCGATCCGCGCCGTGCAATACGCCGGCACGACGCTGTTTCAGGTCAAGATGGCGCTGGTCGTCTGCGGCATCGCCAACGCCGTGCTGCTGCGCAAGGCCGTGGCATGGGAGGTGGCGTGCGACGATAGGTTGGGCATGCCGCCGCCGCGGCTGCGTGTAGCCGGCGCGCTGTCCATCGCGCTCTGGCTTTCGGTGATCTTCTGCGGCCGGTTTGTCGCGTTCGTTGACTAGCAGTCTGCGGGAAACAGCACACAGCGTCATTCCGGGGCGCCGCGAAGCGGCGAGCCCGGAATCCAGGGACACGAACGAAGACCGTTGTTTGGCTCTGGATTCCGGGCTCGCGCCTTCGGCGCGCCCCGGAATGACGCGGAGGATTTTGCCGGCAGCCTGCTAAATCTTGCCCAGTGCTCTCAAGATCTTGTCCGGCGTGAACGGCATGTCGGTGAGCGGCGCGGCTCCAAGCGGCCGCAGCGCATCGTTGATCGCATTCATCACCGAGCCTGGTGCACCGGCGGTGCCGGCCTCGCCCGCGCCCTTGGCGCCGAGTTCAGAATCGGCGGTCGGGGTGACGACGTGGCCCACCTCGATGTCCGGCATCTCCACCGCCATCGGCACCAGATAGTCGGCCATGTTGCCGTTGAGTAACTGTCCGCGCTCGTCGTACAGGCAATGCTCGAACAGGGCTGCGCCGATGCCCTGCACTACGCCGCCGCGCACCTGCTCGTCGACCAGTTGCGGGTTGATGACGGTGCCGCAGTCCTCGACGCACCAGTGCTTCAGGAGCTTGACGAAGCCGGAGTCGGTGTCGACCTCGAGATAGCTCGCCTGGATGCCGTTGGTGAACGAGAACGCCCAGGCGCGCGGAACGTAGTGGCGCGTTGCCACCAGTTCGGCCTGAATGCCGGAGGGCAGCGTGTCCGGCCGGAAGTAGGCGATGCGCGCCACCTCGTCGAGGCCGATGCGCTCCTTGCCGGTGTCCTTGTCGACCACGATGCCGTTGCGGATGTCCATCGTCTCGGGCTTGGCCTGCAGGATCGAGCCCGCGACAGCCAGCACGTTCTGCCGCAGCGCCTTGCCGGCCTGCCACGCGGCTTCGCCGCCGATGCCCGCCGCGCGCGACGCCCAGGTGCCGCCGCCATAGGGCGTGTTGTCGGTGTCGCCCATGATGATGCGCACGCGATCCATCGGCACGCCGAACGACGAGGCGACGCATTGCGCGATCACGGCTTCCGCGCCCTGGCCCTGCTCGGAGACGCCGGTGTGGCAGAAGATCGCCCCGGTTGCGTCGAGCCGCACCGTGGCGCCGTCCTGCGCCGAGATGCGCGCGCCGCCGACGCCGTAGAACGCCGCGCTCGGATTGGTCACCTCGACGAAGCTCGCAAAGCCGATGCCGCGATAGATGCCCTGCTTGCGGAACTTCTCCTGCTCGGCGCGCAGGCCCGCGTAGTTCATCATCGCATCGAGATGGGCAAGCGCCTCGTGGTGCGACAGCGCTTCGAACTTGATGCCGGACGGTCCCTGCGAGGGATGCGCATCGTCGGCAATGAGATTGCGCCGCCGGATCTCCAGCGGATCCATGCCGATCCGCTGCGCCGCCATCTCGACCAGGCCTTCGGTGACGGCGGTGGCGATCGGATGGCCGACCGCGCGGTACTGGCACATCACGTTCTTGTTCTGGAATACGACGCGGGCGCGCGCCTTGTAGTTGCCGCAGGTGTAGGGCCCGCCGGTCAGGTTCACCACCTGGTTCGCCTCGATGCCCGAGGTGCGCGGATAGACCGAATAGGGCCCGATGCCGGTGAGGTCGTCGATCTCCCAGGCCGTGATGGTGCCGTCTTTCTTGACGCCGATCCTGGCCTTCACGCGATGGTCGCGCGCATGGATGTCGGTGACGAAGCTCTCGATCCGGTCGGCGACGAATTTTATGGGTCGCTTGAGCAGCTTCGACAGCGCCACCGTCGCCATCTCGTCGGCATAGGTGTGCACCTTGATGCCGAACGAGCCGCCGACGTCCTTGGTGACGACGCGGATCTGGTGCTCCTGCAGATCGAGGTGCTTGGCGAACAGGTTCTGCATCATGTGCGGCGCCTGCGTGCCCTGGTACACGGTCATGCGCTGTTCGCCGGGATTCCAGTCGGCGACGATGGAGCGGGCCTCGTTGCAGACACCGGTGTGGCGGCCGAACACGAACGTGGTCTCGACCACCTCGTCGGCCTCGGCAAAGCCCTTGTCGGGATCGCCCGCGACATGCACGCGCTCGAAGGTGAGGTTGTCGCCGAGTTCGGCATGGATCACCGGCGTCTTCGGGTCGAGCGCGGTCTCCGGATCGGTGACGGCCGTGAGCTCCTCGTAGTCGACCTGAACCAGTTCGCAGCCGTCCTCGGCTTCGGCGCGGGTGCGCGCCACCACGGCGCAGACCGCTTCGCCGGCCCAGCAGGCGCGGTCGACTGCGATGGCGTGCTGCGGCGCGGACTTGATGCCCTTCAGATGCGTCAGCACGCCGACCCAGGGGGTGATGACCTTGTCAAGCTCCGCACCGGTGACGATGGCGATGACGCCCGGTGATTTCTTCGCCGCATCCGAATTGATGCTTTTGATTTTCGCGTGGGCGTGCGGCGAGCGAACGAACGCCACATGCGCCATGCGCGGCAGCACCACGTCGCTGACATACTGCGCGCGGCCCTGCATCAGCCGCGACATGTTGGGCCGCGGCACCGAGCGGCCGATATAGGAGTTCGGCCGGTCGAGCGCGGTGAGGACGGGCGGGGAGTCGTCGACGATTTTCATGTCTGTCCTCCCGCGCGCGCCTTCGCCACCGCTTCGATGGCGTCGACAATGGCGTGGTAGCCGGTGCAGCGGCAGTAGTTGCCGGAAATGTGCTCGCGGATCTTCTCGCGGCTCGGAACGTGGCCGGTGGCCAGCAATTCCTGCGCGGTCAGCAGCATGCCGGGCGTGCAGAAGCCGCACTGCAGGGCGTTGCGCTTCTCGAACGCCGCCTGCAGATCGGCGATCTCGCCCGAATCCGACACGCCTTCGATGGTCTCGACGCTCGCGCCCTCGCATTGGGCGGCGAGCATCAGGCAGCCGCGCACCACCAGACCGTTCACGCGCACCGTGCAGGCGCCGCAGACGCCATGCTCGCAGCCGATATGGCTGCCGGTCAGCACCAGCTGCTCGCGCAGGAAATCGACCAGCGTCTGCCGCGCGTCGACCGTCTCGTGCACGGTTTCGCCGTTCACGGTGAGCGAGATATCGCAACGCATATCGCTCATGGCGACACCCTGATCAGCATCAGCTGCTTGGCGACCCGCCGCAGCAGCACGCCGGCGAGATGCTTTTTCGTGGCTCCGGTCGCCTGCACGTCGTCGTGCGGGTCGAGATCGGTTACCAGCGCCTTCACCGCCGCATCGACGTCGCCGCCGGCCAGCGCAGCTTCGGCCTTCTTGGCCCGCATCGGCGTATTGCCGACGCCGAAATAGGCAAGGCGGACATCGCCCAGCTTCTCGCCGTTTCCTTTGGCGCTCGCCGCGAGCCCGACCATGGCGTAATCGCCGTGGCGGCGGGCAAATTCGGCAAAGCCCATCCGGGTCTCGGCCGTGGCCGCGGGCACGCGGATCGCGGTCAGCACGTCGTGGGGCCCGAGCGCCGTCTCGAACAGTCCCTTGAAGAAGTCGTCGGCCTTCACCGTGCGCTTTCCCTTGGGCCCGGCGATATCCAGCTCGGCACCGAGCGCCAGCGCGCAGGCGGGCAGCTCCGCCGCGGGATCGGCAAACGCGATGGAGCCGCCGAGCGTGCCGCGGTTGCGGATCGCGGCATGGCCGATGTGGGGCATCGCCAGCGCAATCAGCGGGACGTGCCTGGCGATATCGGTCGAGCGCTCGGCTTCGGCATGGCGGGTCAGCGCGCCGATCTCGGCCATGCCGCCTTTGACGGCGATGCCCGACAGCCCGCCGACCCCATTCAGGTCGACCAGCAGCTTCGGCGCCGACAGCCGCATGTTGAGCGTGGCGATCAGGCTTTGCCCGCCGGCGAGCAGCCGCGCCTCGCCGTCCGGGCGGGCCAGCAGTTCGATGGCGTGCTCCACCGATTTCGCCCGGGCATAGGCAAATGGCGCGGGCTTCAAGGCGCGTCCTCCCTGGTCAGTTTTTGTTTTTTCTTATTCTGACCGGGAACGCGAACGCGGGCAATGCGCACCGCTGTCATTCCGGGGCGCACGCGCAGCGTGCGAGCCCGGAATCCAGACGAGCATTCAGAGTCTGTATCTGGATTCCGGGCCCGGCGCCTTAGCGCGTCGAAGACGCGCGTAACGCGGTTATGGCGCCGCTCCGGAATGACTACGTCTGGACCTTCTTGACGATGTCGATCGCCCGCCGCAGCAGCGTCATCGACGCCTCCAGCGTGCGGAAGGCGGCGTGGGCAGCAAGCGTGACATTGTCGAGCTTCGCCACGGGATTGTCGGCCTTCAGCGGCTCGTTGTGGAACACGTCGAGGCCGGCGTGGCGGATGTGGCCGCTGTTCAACGCCTCGACCAGTGCCGCCTCGTCGACCAGCGCGCCGCGCGCCGTGTTGACCAGGATCACGCCGGGCTTCATCCGCGCGATGCGGGCCTTGTCGATGAAGCCGCGCGTCTCGTCGTTGAGCACGAGATTGAGCGAGACGATATCGGACTTCTCCAGAAGCTCATCCAGCTCGACCATCGGCACGCCGGCGTTGGATTTGGGCGTGCGGTTCCAGGCGATCACGTTCATCCCCATGCCTTCCGCGATCCGCGCCACCTCCGCGCCGATGCCGCCAAGGCCGATGATGCCGAGCGTCTTGCCGAACACCTGCATGCCTTCGAGCGGCTGCCAGGTGCCGGCGCGGATCGTGCGGTCCATGCGCGCAAGATCGCGGCAGGCCGCCATCATCAACGCGATGGTCTGCTCGGCCACCGCCGTGTCGCCGTAGCCCTTGATGGTGTGCACCCTGACGCCGATCGCCTCGATCTCCGGCACGGTCATGTAGCTCGCCGCGCCGGTGCCGAGGAATACGATGTGCTTGAGGTTCCTGCACTGCCGGACCAGATCGGTCGGCATGTAGCTGTGGTCGTCGATCGCGATCTCGCAATCGCCGATGACGCGCGGCAGGTCGCTCTTTTCGAACGGCGTGGTGTTGATCGTCACCGGCGGATCGTCCGGACGATAGACGCGCTTCCACACCGCGCCGAGCTGGGCGTTGCAGTCGATGAAGATGGTTTTCATGGATCCCGCTATTGCTGCATCGGGCGCCGCACCTGGCAGAGGCGGTTGATTTCGTTGCGGGCGTCCGCCGCGTCCCCTTCCAGCTTGGCGAACATGTCGGCGGTCTCGCTGTTCTGCATGGTTTCAAACCGTTCGCAGACCTGCGTCAGCGTGACGGCGCGGCTGAAATAGAGCCGGTAAACCGTCGCAAAGGCGATGGCGAGGACCAGCAGGACGAGCAGCTCCCACACCGAGACAGAAATCCGTCGCTTCAAGAATGACACGTGGGCCTCCTTTTTCTTCGACACGCTTTCGCGGAAATCTAACGCGCCACCACCGGCCGCGCCTCCAATACCGGATCGCGCACCGGCACGGAAGAAAACTCCGAGCCTTCCTCGAACCACGATTTGGGCGCGGGGTGCCCCCACAGCGTCTGGCGCTGCGGATCGGTCAGCGACCAGCGCAGCGGTTCGAGGTCCGGATCGACCGTCAGATAGTCACTGGTGAACAGCTCGATGCGATGGCCATCGGGATCGCGGATATAGAGAAAGAACGCGTTGGAGATGCCGTGGCGTCCCGGTCCGCGCTCCATGTTCGGCAGGTACCCCGACGTCGCCATCACGTCGCAAAGATGAAGAATGTCGAGCGGGCCCGCCGTCCAGACGCCGATATGGTGCAGCCGCGGCCCGCGGCCGTTGGTGAAGGCGAGGTCATGGACGTTGCCCTTCCGGTGCAGCCATACCGCCCAGAGCTTCGGATCGCGGGTGTCGTCGGTCTCGGTGTATTCGGTCAGGCGGAAGCCCAGTTCGGTATAGAAGTCGTAGGACGCCTGCACGTCGGGCGTGAAGCAGTTGATGTGGTCGATGCGCTGGATCCGCGCGCCCTGGTAGGCGGTGTAGCGCTGCAGCATCCGCTCGCTCTGGTCCATCCGGAAATAGAACTCCAGCGGCATCCCGGTGATATCGGCGGTGCGGAGCGTCCGGCCCTGGTAGGGCACCTCGGGAAACGAGGTGGGCAGGTTGCGGCGCCTGAACCAGGCGGCGGCGCGGTCCAGGTCCTCTTCACTCGCGACCTTGAAGCCCAGCGCGGTGGCGCTCGGTCCCTTGGCCTCGCGCAGCACGACCGAATGGTGGTTTCGCTCCTCCACCGCCCGGAGATAAAGCGTCCCGCGCTCCTCGGCGCTCGGCAGATAGCCGAGACAATCCACGTAAAAGGCGCGGGAGCGGGCCAGGTCGTGGACGGCCAGTTCCACGTGGCTGGCGCGGACGACATTGAAGGGAGGATCGAAGACGGGCTTGCGGATCGGCATTGAGGGTTCTTTTGGCAGGTTCTTTTGCCAAGTTCTTTTGGCGGGTTCTATAGCGGTCGCAGACAGCTTATTGTAACACGGGCGCTTCGCGCCGCCCGGTCCTTCGCTTGGTCCTGCGCCTGGTCCTGCGCCTGGTCCTGCTCTTGGCGGCGTGGCGCTTCTGCCGGGAGTTCTCATGAACCTTGCCACCTATATCATTCGCGGTCGCTCGAGCTTCGGGGTGGTCGCAGGCGACGGGATCGTCGATTTGCGGCCGCGGCTTGCGCCCCGGATTCAGTCGGTCCTCGATATCCTGCGCGTCAACGCGTTCGACGAGGTGAAATCGCTGGTGGCCGGCGTTCGCCCCGATTTCCAGTTGTCCGAGGTGGAGATGCTGCCGCCGGTGCCGGGCGGCGAAAAAATCCTGTGCATCGGCGTCAACTACGCCAAGCGCGACACCGAGCTGGAGGCCGCCGGCGGCAACACCGAGGCCAAATATCCGAGCATGTTCTTCAAGCCGCCGAACACGTTCGTCGCGCACAACGCGCCGATCCTGCGGCCGCCGGAATCCGAGCAGCTCGAATACGAGGGCGAAATCTGTCTGGTGATCGGCAAGACCGGCCGCCGCATCCCGAAGCACCGCGCGTTCGAATGGGTCGGCGGGATCACCATGTGCAACGAAGGCACGATCCGCGACTGGATCAGGCACGGCCGGTTCAACGTCACCCAGGGCAAGGCCTGGGACTCGACCGGAAGCATGGGGCCGTGGATGACCACGGGTGTCGACCTGTCAAAGCCGCTGCACATCACCTGCAAGATCAACGGCGAGGTGACGCAGGACGACACCACCGACAGCATGATCTTCAAGTTCGCCGATATCCTGTCCTACGTCTCGACCTTCATGACGCTGAAGCCCGGCGACATCATCTGCACCGGCACGCCGATCAAGCTCAACCAGAAGGGCGATGAGCGGAAGTGGCTCAAGGCGGGCGACGTGTTCGAGATGACGGTGCCGGAGATCGGCACGCTGAAGAACGTGGTGCAGGACGAGAAGTAAGGCGCACCGAACGCGGAATGCGTAACGGTCCCGGGTCTGCAGCGCATCGTTTCACGCTGCGCTGCGCTCGGGACAAGTGTCAAATCAGGGGGAAGTGAAATGCCAGGCGAGTTTCAAGGTAAAGTCGTCGTCATCACCGGCGGCAGCCGCGGCATCGGCCGCGAGATCGCGGTCGATTTTGCGCGGCAAGGCGCGCAGACCGTCATCGTCTCGTCGTCGGCCGGCAATCTTGCCGCGGCAGCGAAGACCGTCGCGGCGGCCGGTGGCCCTGCACCGGTCACCATCAACGCGGATCTGAGCAAGCTCGAGGGCTGCCAGCAGGCGTTCAACACCGTCAAGGAGAAGTTCAACCGCTGCGACGTGCTGGTGAACTCGGCGGGTGCGACGCGCGCCGGCAATTTCGTCGATCTGCCGGACGAAGCCTGGATGAACGGCTATTCGCTCAAGCTGTTCGGCTGCGTCCGGATGTGCCGGCTGTTCTGGCCGATGCTGAAGGCCGCCAACGGCTTCGTCGTCAACATCGGCGGCGGCGCCGCGCGCTCGCCCGGCGCGGACTTCTCGATCGGCGCGTCGGTCAACGCCGCGATGGGCAATTTCTCCAAGGCGCTGTCGCAGCTCGGCAAGCGTGACGGCATCAACGTCAACGTCATCCATCCGGGCGCAACCGAGACCGAACGCTTCTATGAGCTCATCGAGCAGCGCTCGAAGGCGTCCGGCAAATCGGTCGAGGATCTCAAGAAGGAAGCGACCGCCAAGGACGGAATCCGTCGCATCGGCAAGGCCGACGACGTCTCCGCTCTGACGCTGTTCCTGTGCTCGGAGAAGGCGCGGCACATCCAGGGCACGGCCATCGCGGTCGATGGCGGCGCGACGGTCGGCTACTACTGAGCAGGAAGGCCCGCGAGGATCGGACATGGCTGAAGGCGTGCGAGCCGCCTGCGTGATCGGCTGGCCGATCAAGCATTCGCGCTCGCCGCTGATCCACGGCTACTGGATCAAGCAGCACGGCCTCGCGGCCGACTACCGGCTCGAAGCGGTCGCGCCCGAGGCGTTCGCGGATTTTATCCGCAATCTCGACGCGCGCGGCTATGCCGGCGCCAACATCACCATTCCGCACAAGGAAATGGCTCTTGAATTGTCCGAGCCCGACGACCGGGCGCGGGCGGTCGGCGCGTCCAACACGCTCTGGCTCGACAACGGACGGCTGCGTTCGACCAACACCGACGTCGAAGGCTTCACCGCCAATCTCGACGCCGCGGTTCCGGGCTGGGACCGTCGCTCAGGCGAGGCCGTGGTGCTGGGGGCGGGCGGCTCGGCGCGCGCGGTGGTCTATGGGCTGATCGAGCGTGGGATCAGCAAGATCAACGTCGTCAACCGGACGCCCGACCGTGCGCAGGCGCTGCGCGAGCGGTTCGGGGCCGTGGTGCAGCCGGCCAACTGGACCGCTCTGCCGCATCTCCTCGCCCGCGCAGGCCTCCTGGTGAACACCACCTCGCTCGGAATGACCGGCCAGCCGCCGCTCGAGATCGATCTTGGGCCGCTGCCCCGGCAGGCAGTCGTCACCGACCTGGTCTATGTGCCGCTGGAAACCGCGCTGCTGGCCGCCGCACGCAGCCGCGGCCATCCGGTCGCCGACGGGCTCGGAATGCTGCTGCATCAGGCGGTCCGGGGCTTTCAGCTCTGGTTCGGGGTCCGGCCCGAAGTGACGCCGGAACTCCGGTCCCTGATCGAGGCAGACCTGATAAGGTGAGGGAATAAGTCCCGCTCCGGGGGGTTACGGCAGAACGGGACATTTCCATGCGAGCGCCGGCGCAGGCCGGGCCGCATTCTTCAGGGAGGAACGACATGCAGAAAATCACACGGCGTGCGCTCGCAGCGGCCGGCTTGGCACTGATGGCTTCGGCCTCGATGGCTTTGGCTTCGACGGCATGGGCGCAGCAGGCGCCCACCGTGCGGGTGCGCGGCGAGATCACCAAGGTCGAGGGCACCACGCTCTCGGTCAAATTGCGCGACGGCCAGAACGCGACGGTCAAGCTCGCCGAGCCGCCGCGGATTGCCGCGATGGTCAAGTCGTCGCTTGCCGACATCAAGGAAGGCTCGTTCATCGGCGTATCGGCGATGCCGCAGCCGGACGGCAGTCAAAAGGCTTATGCGGTTCACGTCTTCATGGATTCGCAGAAGGGCGTGGTTGCGGACCGGTTTTCGGAGTGGGACAGCCGGCCCGGCAGCACCATGACCAACGCCAATGTCGCGACGACGGTGTCCGGCAATGACGGCCAGAACCTTCTGGTCAAATACAAGGACGGCGAGAAGAAGGTGCTGATCCCGCCGGGCATTCCGATCGCCAAGTACGTGCCGGGCACCGCCGCAGACCTCAAGGTCGGCGCCAAGGTGTTCGTCGGCGCCGCGCGCAAGGAAGCCGACGGTACGCTGACCGCGCCGAACATCGCGGTCGGCCGCGATATCGATCCGCCGCAATGAACGGCCGACGGATCACACGAAACTGACGTAGTGAACCAAGCGCGCCGTTGTCGAAACGGCGCGCGCCTTGCTTCTGGGAGGACACCATGAAAACGACGCTGAAGTTCGTTCTGGCCGGGGCGCTGGTTGCCGCTTCATGCACGCTCGCGTCCGCGCAACAGGCGCCGACCGTGCGCCTGCGCGGCACGATCGAGAAGGTCGACGGTCAGACGCTGTCGCTGAAGACCACGGGCGGCGAGGCGAAGCTTTCGCTGACGGCGGATGCGCGGATCGTCGCGGTGGTCAAGGCAACGATGGCCGAGGTCAAGGAAGGCACGTTCCTCGGCAGCGCCGCGATGCCGCAGCCGGACGGCACGCAGAAGGCGCTGGAGGTGCACATCTTCCCCGAGCAGATGCGCGGCACGGGCGAGGGGCACCGGCCCTATGCGCCGGTGCCGAACAGCACCATGACCAACGGGACTGCCTCGGGGGCGACGGTGGCCAGCGTGGACGGCTCGACCATCCTTCTCAAGTTCAAGGACGGCGAGAAGAAGATCGTCGTGCCGCCAAACGTGCCGATCACCCGTTACGAGATCGGCAGCGCGGCCGACCTCAAGCCCGGAGCGGCGTTCACGGTCCTGGCCGCGACCAAGAAAGCCGATGGCACCTATGAGGCGGCGCGCATCAATGTCGGGCGCGATGGGGCGGCGCCGAACTAGGCACCGCCTGGGGTCGGGTTGTGCGCCGCTGAATTCGTCGCGCGTTCGAAGCGGATGCCCAACGTCTTGATTCGCGCCGCGAGCGTGGTCGGCTTGAGGTCCAGCAGTTCGGCCGCGCCGCCGCGGCCGAACACCTTGCCGTTGCAGGCCTCGAGGGCGCTGAGGATGTTGGCGCGGTCGCGCTCGCGGCGGTCGTCCTCGGTGAGAATGGACGGCTTGCCGCCGCCGTTGGCGGCCCGCCGTCCGGCATGGATCGAGCAGGCGGCTTCCGGAAGGTCGATTCGGACCCGGCCGTTGCGCGCCAGAATGGCCGCCCGCTCGATGACGTTCTGAAGCTCGCGCACGTTGCCGGGCCAGGCGTATTGCGCAAGCCTTCGTGCATCGCCCTCGGTCAACAGAAGCTTTCCGGAATTGAGCTTGCGCGTCGCCTCCTGAAGAAGATGAACGGCAATCGGCGCGATGTCGTCCGGACGCTCGCGCAGAGGCACGAGCTCGATCGGAAACACATTGAGTCTGAAGTAAAGGTCTTGGCGGAAGCGGCCGCGCCGCACCTGCGCCTTGAGGTCGCGATTGGTCGCGGCGATCACCCGCACGTCGACATGGCGCGTGCGTTCTTCGCCGACGCGTTCGAACTGGCCTTCCTGCAGCACGCGCAAAAGCTTGCCCTGGAGCTCAAGCGGTATTTCGCCGATCTCGTCGAGGAACAGCGTGCCGCCGTCGGCGAGCTCGAACCGGCCGTTGCGGTCGCGCAGCGCGCCCTTGAATGCGCCCTTGGCGTGGCCGAAGAATTCGCTTTCGAACAGCTCGGCCGGGATCGCCGCACAATTCACCCGGATCAGCGGCCGGTTGCCGCGGCGGCTCGCCTCGTGGATCGCGCGGGCGAGCAGCTCCTTGCCGGTGCCGGACTCGCCCGTGATCAACACTGTGGCATCGGTCGGCGCGACCAGCTCGACCTGCTTCAGCGTCTTCTGGATCGCGGCGCTCTCGCCGATGATGCCGTGGTGATTGCCGTCGAGCCGGATCTGCTCCTGGAGATAGGCGTTCTCCAGCTCCAGCCGCTCGCGCAGGCTGTCGACCTCCTGGTGCGCGGCGCGGAGCTTTTCGTCGGCCTCGTGACGCTGGCTGATATCGCGGAACACGATGACCGCGCCGATCAATTCGCCGCGGTCGCGGATCGGTGTCGAGGTGTAGTCGACCCGGAACGACGTGCCGTCCTTGCGCCAGAACATCTCGTGCTCGACGCGATGCACGATGCCGTCGCGGAAGGCCCCGTAGATCGGACAATCGTGGTCGTGATAGTGCGTGCCGTCGGGATGGGTGTGGTGCACCATCGAATGCATGTCGCGCCCGACCAGTTCCTCCGCCGTCCAGCCGAGCATCCGTTCGGCGGCCGGATTGACGAAGGTGGTCTTGCCCTCGGCATTGACGCCATAGATTCCTTCGCCCGCGGCGCGGAGAATGAGCTGGTTCTCGCGCTCGACGTCGCGGAAGAAGCGTTCGACGCGCTGCCACTGCGCGATGCCGCCGCGCATCGCGAGATCGGCTTCGGCGTCGGCGGCGCGCCGGCGGCGCTCGGCGAGATCGGTCATGATGACGAGAAGCCGCGGTGTTTCGTCGTCCGGCCCGGAAATGACGCTCGCTTCGTATTCCAGCGCGAGTTCGTGTCCCGCCGCGTGCCGGGCCGAGAGGCTGTGGCTCCAGAATGAGCCCTTCGCCATGACCGCCTGGGTGAACACGATCAGGGCCGGCCGCTGGCCGGGATGCAGGTCGGTGAACTTCAGGCTGCGGAGCAGTTCCCGGTCATAGCCGAGCAGGCGGCACGCGGCGGGATTTGCGTCGACGATGCGGTTTGCGTTCGGCTCGACCGCCAGCATCGGCTGGGGTGACGCTTCGAAAATGCTTCCTAAAGAGGCAGCAGGCTGCCCGCCTGCTCGAATTGTGGTCATTGCCGATCCCGCTTTCCCGCCCCAGTCACCCGGAATGCCATCGGCAAAACTACGAAATACCGTAAAACCCAAAATTTCGTAGTTTTGCAGTCGTCTGTTTTCAATGGGTTAGTTCAAGTCCTGTGCCAATTGCCGCAGCGCGAGGGCCTTGGCACTGAAGTTGCTCTTTCCCTGTCGAACCAGAGCGACGGGGGAACCTTCATGTCCACATTCGACAATCCGTTCGATGCCAACCGGCGGCTGCACGGCGGAGGCTGCTCCTGCGGCCGGCATGTCAGCGAGGCCGAGCACACGCGCGACGCTCAGCTGCAATGCGTGCCCGTCGAAAAGCAGACCGAGGAGAAGCGCTACGAGGGCGTCGTCGCCTCCGCGGTGATGCGGGCGGTGTTCCCGCAGGACGCCGCGCGCCGCGCCTTCCTCAAGTCGGTCGGGGCATCCACCGCGCTGGCCGCGCTCTCGCAGTTCTTCCCGCTGTCGACCGCGACCGATGTGTTCGGGCAGGGCGGCGCCGATCGAAAAGAAGGACCTCAAGGTCGGCTTCATCCCGATCACCTGCGCCACGCCGATCATCATGGCGCACCCGATGGGCTTCTATGCGAAGCACGGCCTCAACGTCGAAGTGATCAAGACCGCGGGCTGGGCGGTGATCCGCGACAAGACGCTGAACAAGGAATACGACGCGGCCCACATGCTCTCGCCGATGCCGATCGCGATCACGCTCGGCGTCGGCTCCAATCCGGTGCCCTACACGATGCCGGCGGTGGAAAACATCAACGGCCAGGCGATCACGCTCGCGATCAAGCACAAGGACAAGCGCGATCCGAAGTCGTGGAAGGGCTTCAAGTTCGCGGTGCCGTTCGACTATTCGATGCACAACTACCTGCTGCGCTATTATCTCGCGGAGCACGGCATCGATCCCGACACCGACGTGCAGATCCGCGCCGTGCCGCCGCCGGAGATGGTCGCGAACCTCCGCGCCGACAATATCGACGGCTTCCTCGGTCCCGATCCGATGAACCAGCGCGCGGTGTTCGACGGCGTGGGCTTCATCCACATCCTGTCGAAGGATATCTGGGAAGGCCATCCGTGCTGCGCCTTCGCGGCGTCGAAGGAGTTCGTCACGTCGCTCGCCGAACACCTACGCGGCGCTGCTCAAGTCGATCATCGACGCCACCGCGTTTGCGACCAAGGCCGAGAACCGCAAGCAGATCGCGGAAGCCATCGCGCCCGCGAACTACATCAACCAGCCGGTCACCGTGCTGGAGCAGATCCTCACCGGCACCTTCGCCGACGGTCTCGGCAGCGTGCAGCGCGTGCCGAACCGCGTCGACTTCGATCCGTTCCCGTGGGAATCCTTCGCGGTCTGGATCATGACCCAGATGAAGCGCTGGGGTCAGCTCAAGGCCGATATCGATTACGCGGCGGTCGCCAAGCAGATCTATCTCGCAACCGACACGGCGAAGCTGATGAAGGAGGTCGGGCTCACGCCGCCCACCGCCACCACGAAGTCGTTCTCGGTGATGGGCAAGACCTTCGATCCGTCCAAGCCGGAGGAGTACATCAAGAGCTTCGCGATCAAGCGCGTGTGAGAATGGCCATGCCGGGGCAAGTTCTGACATCATCCGCGCGAACGCGCCTTGTCCGCTTCGTGAAGTGGATCGCCGCGTCACAGGCGAGCGCAGCGATGACGCCGGCCGCGTGGATGTTCACGGTGCATCCATGACCCGCTCGCTGACGTTCCGCGCGGCGCTGGTCTCTATCGTGATCTTCGCCACCTTCCTGATGGCCTGGCATCTCGCCACCCGTGGCACCGGGTCCGTCCAGCAGATGGATCCGGAATACGCCAAGCTCATGGGGCTCACCGCGACCCAGGGCAAATCGGCGATGCCCGGTCCGCTCGACGTCGGCGCCAAGCTCTGGGAGCACCTGCGCCAGCCGTTCTACGACAAGGGGCCGAACGACAAGGGCGTCGGCATCCAGCTCGCTTATTCGATCGCCCGCGTCGCCATCGGCTATCTGCTGGCGGTGCTGGTCGCGATCCCGATCGGCTTCCTGATCGGCATGTCGCCGGTGATGAGCCGTGCGCTCGATCCGTTCATCCAGATTCTCAAACCGATCTCGCCGCTCGCCTGGATGCCGCTCGCGCTCTACACCATCAAGGACTTCGGGATTGTCGGCCATTTTCGTGATCTTCATCTGCTCGCTCTGGCCGATGATGATCAACACCGCGTTCGGCGTGGCGTCGGTCCGCAAGGAATGGCTCAACGTCGCCCGCACGCTGGAGGTCGGCGTGTTCCGCCGCGCCTTCACGGTGATCCTGCCGGCAGCAGCCCCGACCATCGTCACCGGCATGCGGATCTCCATCGGCATCGCCTGGCTGGTGATCGTCGCCGCCGAAATGCTCGTCGGCGGCACCGGCATCGGCTACTTCGTCTGGAACGAGTGGAACAACCTCTCCATCACCAACGTCATCAACGCCATCCTGCTGATCGGGCTGGTCGGCATGGTGCTCGACCAGATGCTCGCCTTCGCGGCGCGCATGGTCACGTTCCCGGAGTAGCGCGATGACCGAGAAGTTCATCTCGCTCGAGGCCATTTCCAAGCGCTATCCCGGCGCCGAACGGCCAAACCACCACGATCTTCGAGAACCTGTGGCTGGCGATGAATCGCGGCGAGTTCACCTGCGTCATCGGCCATTCCGGCTGCGGCAAGACCACGGTGCTCAACATCCTGGCCGGCCTCGACCAGCCGACCGACGGCACCGTGATCGTCGACAATCTCGCCATCGAAGGCCCGAGCCTCGACCGCGCCGTGATCTTCCAGGGCCACTCGCTGCTGCCGTGGCGCACCGTGATGGGCAACGTCGCCTATGCGGTGTCGTCGAAGTGGCGGCGCTGGAATGCGGCGCAGGTTCGCGCGCAGGCGCAGAAGTTCATCGATCTCGTGGGCCTCACCGGCTCCGAGCACAAGCGGCCGTCCGAGCTGTCCGGCGGCATGAAGCAGCGTGTCGGCATCGCCCGCGCGCTCTCGATCCAGCCGAAGATGATGCTGATGGACGAGCCGTTCTCCGCGCTCGACGCGCTCACCCGCGGCACCTTGCAGGACGAGGTGCGCCGCATCTGCCAGGAGACCGGCCAGACCACCTTCATGATCACGCATGACGTCGACGAGGCGATCTATCTCGCCGACCGGATCGTGCTGATGACCAACGGCCCCGGCGCGGTGATGGCGGAGATCGTCGAGAACCCGCTGCCGAAGGACCGCGAGCGCGTCGGCATCCACAAGCACCCGCTCTATTACGCCGTGCGCAACCACATCATCGATTTCCTGGTGATGCGGAGCCGCACCTTCGTCAGCCAGACGCCGGACTTCGATCCGCGAAAAGTGCCGGTGATCCGGCCGGGCGTCGACGGCCCGCCGGCCGATCCGGATTCCACCGTGATCCGCCTCGCCAGTCATGGGCATTGATTTGGCGGTCATTGAGCCTTTCAAGTCACCACCTGCCGGGAGAACACCCATGAAGCGTGCCGACCTCACCGAAAAGCTTCTCGACATCAAGCGCGAGAAGGGCTGGACCTGGAAATACATCTGCGAGCAGATCGGCGGCATGTCGCCGGTGATGATCACCGGCGCGCTGCTCGGCAACCACAAGCTCACCAAGCCGCAGGCGGCCGCCGCGGCCAAGCTGTTCGAACTGTCGAAGGCCGAGCAGACCATGCTGAACGAGGTGCCGATGCGCGCCGAGGGCATGCAGATGCCGCCGACCGATCCGCTGATCTACCGTTTCTACGAACTGGTGCTGGTCAACGGCCCGGCCTGGAAGGAACTGATCCAGGAGGAGTTCGGCGACGGCATCATGTCGGCGATCGACTTCGACATGGTGATGGAGCGGCTCGCCGATCCGAAGGGCGACCGCGTCAAGATCTCGATGTCGGGCAAATTCCTGCCGTTCAAGTATTACGGCGCGACGGGGAATGCGCAGGCGTACGGCTACAAGGAAGAATAGCCTCGCTCGATCCACGCGGTCATTCCGGGTTTGCTCCATAGTGCGTCTAAGACGCGCGTGAATGCGCTTATGCCGCGAGCACCCCGGAATGACGTCGGTGGGTCACGCTGGCTTCACCACGTTGTGGTGATTTTGTACGGGCCGCCCACTGGCGGCCCGTATTTTTGGGCTTAGCTTTCGCGTCATGAACGATTCCCAAACCCAGGCTCAGATTCAGGCTCTGTTCAGTGCCCTCCGCGGCGCCGCCGATCCCGCGGTGTGCGACGCCATCGAGGCGCTGGTCCGCGACGGCGAGGACCGCGCGCTCTGCCGCGTCAATGTCGTCGATTTCGCCACCCGGCGCGGGCTCGACGAGGAGAAGGCGATTTCGGGCTTCCTGCATGCCTCGCGGATCGGCCTGTTTGAACTCAATTGGAACGTGCTGTGTCCGGGCTGCGGCGGCGTGCTCGACGCCAACCAGCAGCTCAGGGCGGTGCACAAGGAGGCTTACAATTGCGCGCTCTGCGCCTGCGGCTATGAGCCGACGCTGGACGAGATGGTCGAGGTCGTCTTTACCGTCAACCCGAGAATACGCCGGATAGCCGCGCACGATCCCCAGTCGCTGCCGCCGTGGGAGTATTTCCGGCAGATATTCTGGGGTTCCGGGGTCGATCTGCCCGAGACCGGTTTCGAGGCGGTGCTGGACGAGGTCACGATCGACGCGATTGAGCTTGCGCCGGGCGAGAAGGCGCAAATGTCACTGCAGCTGCCGGCCGACTTCGTGATCGTGTTCGAGCCCGTCACGCATGCCGCCCATTTCATCGACGTGAAAGGCGAGCAGACGCGCGAACGCCAGAGCTTTGCGATGGTCTTCAACAAGGCCCGGGCGCCGACCGGAACGACGGAGATGCAGCCTGGGCCGCTGCGGTTGTCATTCGAAAACCGCACCGATGCGCGCGTGCTGCCGTCGGTCTGGATCGCAGGCCACACACTGCATGACCTGCTTGGCAAGCGGCGGCCGTTCCTCACCGCCAAGCGCATGCTCACCAACCAGACGTTCCGCGACATCTATCGCACCGACACGCTCGACGTGGACCAGGGCCTCAAGATCACGAGCCTGACGTTTCTGTTTACCGACCTTAAAGGCTCGACCGCGCTCTACGACCGCGTCGGCGATCTTGCCGCCTATGATCTTGTCCGCGAGCATTTCCGCGTGCTCAACGAGATCGTGGCGTCGGAGGCGGGTGCGGTGGTGAAGACCATCGGCGACGCGGTGATGGCGACGTTCCCGACCCCGGACCGTGCGCTCGCCGCGGCGTTGCGGATGCGCGAGTCGGTGCGCGACATCAGGGACGGCGATCTCCTGATCAAGATCGGCATCCACGAAGGGCCGTGCCTTGCGGTGACGCTCAACGACCGGCTCGACTATTTCGGCCAGACAGTCAACATCGCCGCGCGCGTGCAGGGGCTGGCGGACGCCAAGGCCATCTTTGCCACCAAGCCGGTGGTGGACGATCCGCAGGTCGCCAGGCTCATCGAGAAGAACAAGCTGATGCCGACCGAGCAGCTCGCGGCGCTGCGCGGCGTCAGCGACAAGATGGCCGTGTTTCAGATTCCGTGAAATCTCTCCGCGAGTCATTCCGGGACAGCGCCGCAAGCGTGTTTACGCGCGTCTTTGACGCGCTATGGCGCTGGGCCCGGAATCCAGGGGCATCTCCGTATATGGCTCTGGATTCCGGGTTCGCTCGCTCCGCTCGCGCCCCGGAATGACAGCGGAGTGCGTTGCTACATCTTCATCCAGTCGCCCGACCGCTCGAACGCCGCGCTCGCGCGATAGATCGTGCGCTCGTCCCAATGCCGGCCGACCAGCATCAGCCCGACCGGCAGCCCGTCCGTCATCCCGCACGGGATGCTGATCGCCGGATGGCCGGTGGCGTTGAACGGGCACGTGTTGCGCGTCGCCTCCCAGCTCCGCCGCGTGATCTCCTGCGGCGGCGCGCCCTTCGGCGGGATCGGCGTCGCCTTCATCACCGTGGTCGGCAGCAGCAGCAGGTCGTATGCACCGAGCGCCGCGTCATAGGCCGCGCGCAGCCGCCGCCGCAGATTCTGCGCCTTGCCGTAGTAGTGCCCGCCGTAGCGATGCAGCGTGTATTTCGAGAAGATCGAGGCGATCTTCAGCGTGTCGGCGAACTCGTCGGCGTGTTCGCGCCATTTCATGCCGGCCTCGATGGCGCTGAGCGGATAGAGCCCTTCGTAGCCGATCCCGTGCCCATTCATTTCCAGCAGCATGACGCAGGCCGCGTCACCACGAATGGCCGCCCACACCGGAAAGCCGAGCGTCAGGTGCTCCGGCACCGACACCTCTTCGACCGCAGCTCCAAGCGATTTGAAGCGCTCCGCCGCGGCGCGCACCTTGGCGTCGACGTCGGGCTCCGAATTGCGATGGCCGAAGCCTTCCTTCAGCATGCCGATCCGCAGGCCCTTGACCCCCTGGCGCAGCGACTCGGTGTAGCGGTCCACGCGCGCCTGATGCTGCCGCGAGTCGAGCCCGTCCGGCCCGGCCAGCACCTCCAGCAGCAGCGCGTTGTCGGCGACGTTCGCCGTCATCGGGCCTGCGGTGTCGATGGTGATCTCCAGCGGACCGATGCCGGAATACGGGACGAGCCCGAAGGTCGGCTTCATGCCGACGATGCCGCAGAAGCTTGCCGGAATCCGGATCGAACCGGCCTGATCGCCGCCGATCGCCATCGGCACCTCGCCGGCCGCGACCAGCGCGGCGCTGCCCGACGACGAACCGCCGGTGGTGTGGCCGTGCTTGCGCGGATTCTGCACCGGCCCGGTCGAGCTGGTATGGCTGCCGCCGGATACGCAGTAGTATTCGCACACCGCCTTGCCGGCGATCTCGCCGCCGGCGTCGAGGATGCGCGTGACGATGGTCGCGTCGAGGTCCGGCACCGAGCCGTCGAGGAAGTCTGCGCCCACCATCATCGGCACGCCGGCAAGACAGACATTGTCCTTCAGCGCCACGCGGCGGCCCGCAAGCTTGCCGCCTGGCTTGCCCTTGATTGCGGTCTTTACGTACCAGGCGCCGAGGCTGTTCTCGTCGGCGCTCGGCCGTTTTCCGCCGTCGCGCGGATATTTCACCGGCGGCTTCTCGTCCGGCACGGCATCGAGCGCCGCATAGGCCGCGACCAGCGGTGCGAGGATATCCTGTGCCGAGTTGAGATAGTGCATGCTCGGGTTCATTCCGAGCTGTTCGGCGGCGTGGCGCAGATCGGCAACGCTGGGTTTTTCGAAGGTGGGCATGGTGGCTCTCCGCGACTGTCGCGTTAGGACAGCACAGAGTTGCAAGCCAATGCTAGTGGATCGACTCTAACTTTTCCTTCCCTCGTTTGACAGCGGCGAGGATGTGTTTTGGATTGGCGGTCCAGACGAAGGGTTTTGGATCGGAGTTTGTCTCTGCGACGAAGCGGTTGATCGCGGTCTGAAGTTCGGCAACCGACCGGAACACACCGCGCTTGAGGCGCCGGCGCGTGAGCTTGGAGAAGAAGCCTTCAACGGCATTGAGCCAGGACGCCGAGGTGGGTGTGAAGTGGAATGTCCAGCGCGGATGCCGGGCCAGCCATTTTTGCACCTTGGGATGTTTGTGAGTCGCATAGTTGTCGATGATGGCGTGGATCGACTTTCGTGCCGGCACCTGCGCCTCGACGGTGTTGAGAAAGCGGATGAACTCCTGGTGCCGGTGGCGCTGCATGTTGCGGCCGATAACAGTGCCGTCGAGGACGTTTAGGGCGGCGAAGAGCGTCGTTGTGCCGTGGCGTTTGTAGTCGTGGGTCATGGTCCCGGCGCGGCCTTTCTTCATCGGCAGACCAGGCTGGGTGCGGTCGAGCGCCTGGATTTGGCTCTTCTCATCCACCGAGAGGACGACGGCGTGGGCGGGAGGATCGACATAAAGGCCGACGATGTCTCTGAGCTTGTCGGCAAACTCCGGATCGTTCGACAGCTTGAATGTCCGGATGCGGTGCGGCGCAAGCTGGTGAGCCTCCAGAATGCGTTGCACCGAGCGCAGGCTTACCCCGGCCGCCTTGGCCAGTTCCCGGCCGGTCCAGTGGGTTGCCTCCCCGGGCGGTGGCCCCAACGCCAAATCGACCACCCGCTGCACAGTCTCGGGCGACAGCGGGGGCTTGCCGGGCTTGCGCGTCTTGTCGCGCAATAGCCCCTCGACGCCCTCCGCCATGAACCGTGCCTGCCAGGTCCATACCACCGGCTTGGCCTTCCCGGAGCGGCGCATGATTTCGGCGGTGCCGCAGCCGTCCGCGGTGGCGAGGATAATGTTAGCGCGCCAAACGTGCTTCTGCGGCGCGCTGCGATCCGCAACCACCGCCTCAAGACGGCGGCGGTCGTCGCGCGTGACGTTGACAACAATTCCTGCTCTCATGCCGAGAGATTGAACTGCTTCGGACGGTTTGGGAATCGTCCGAATGAATCAGACCACTAGGCAGCGGGCGAAGGGCTGGGTCCCCGCTTTCGCGTTTCGCGTGGACGAACGGTTGAGGGTCCGGCGTACTCTGTCCCCGTTCGTCCCCGCTCGCGCTGGCGAGCAAAGCGAGCGGCCAGCGCGCGCACTTTAACGTGTCCGCGCCGGCTCCTCGGGCCGCACCGCGCCACTCGGCAGCGCGTAAAGCGGGGACCCGGAGTGCAAACGGCGGTTTCAGTTGTTTCGAGGACTACGCTGGTGTCGCTTCGATCTTGTCCACCCGGTTCGGATAGAACGCCAGGTGCCCTTCGATCTGCTTCATCGCCGGGAACGGCGTCTCGTAGCTCCAGATCGCGTTCTCGGCCTCGCGGCCGTCGACTTTGATCGAGTAATACGAGGCGTCGCCCTTGTACGGGCAATGCGTCGAGTTGGTCGTCTTTGCGAAGATCGCCATCTGCGCGTCCTCGCGCGGGATATAGAACACCGGCTTGTAGCTCGCCTCCTGCAGCACCAGCGCCCGGCTCGTGTCGGCCACGACCTTGCCGTTGAACGTCACGCGCACGCGCTCCTTGCTCGGCGTGATGGTGATGGGATGGTCGGGACCTGGAAGCTTCATGACGCTCTCCGCTGGGTTTCCGTGTCGGCCAGCACGTCCGGGCCGATCTCGGCGACGTTTCGCTTGCCGCACAGCGCCATCGTCGTGTCGAACTCCTTGCCGAGGATTTCGACCGCGCGTGCGACGCCGGCCTGACCGCCGGCACCCAACCCATATATGTAGGAGCGCCCGACAATGCACGCCCGCGCGCCGAGCGCCAGCGCCCGCATCATGTCGGAACCGGTGCGGACGCCGGAGTCCATCAGCACCTCGACCTGCGAGCCGACTGTGTCGGCAATCCGCGGCAGCGCCGCGATCGCCGATGGCGCGCCGTCGAGTTGCCGCCCGCCGTGGTTCGATACGCTGATCGCGTCGGCGCCGGTCGTCACGGCGATCTTGGCGTCATCGACGTCGAGGATGCCCTTGAGGATGAGCTTGCCCGGCCAGATGCTCTTGACCCACTCGACGTCCTTCCAGTTCAGCGTCGGGTCGAACTGGCTTGCGGTCCATTGCGCGAGTGAATTGACGTTCTCCATGCCCTTCACGTAGCCCGCGAGATTGCCGAACGTCTTGCGCTTGCCCGTGAGGATCGACCACACCCAGGCCGGCTTGGTCATGATGTCGATGACGTTCCGGATCTTGATCTCCGGCGGCACGGTGAGCCCGTTGCGCACGTCGGCATGGCGCTGGCCGAGCACTTGAAGATCGACGGTCAGCATCAGCGCGCTGCATTTGGCGGCCGCCGCGCGCTGGATCAGCTCCTTGATGAAGCCGCGGTCGCGCATCACGTAGAGCTGGAACCAGAACGGCTTGTCGACCGCGGCCGCCACGTCCTCGATCGAATTGATCGACATGGTCGAGAGCGTGTAGGGAATTCCCGCCGCCTGAGCGGCGCGGCACGCGAGGATTTCACCGTCGCCGTGCATCATGCCGCCGAGCCCGATCGGCCCGAGCGCCAGTGGCACCGGCACCTTTTCGCCGAGGATCGTCGTCGCCGTGCTGCGCTGGTCCATGTTGACCAGGATGCGCTGGCGCAGCTTCAGCTTCTCGAAGTCGGCGCGGTTGGCGCGCAGCGTTTCCTGGTTGTAGGAACCTGAGTCGGCATAGTCGAAAAACATCTTCGGGACTTTGCGCCGGGCACTTTCCCGCAAGTCCTCGATGCAGGCCATCTGCTTCATTCATTCCCTCCCCAAGGGCTGGCCCTGAATAGCACGAAAATGCGGTCGATGGCCGGGAGCGGGAGCCCGGGAACACGAGGGCCCATCTGTGCGTTGTCTAGGACACCGTTCCCCGAAATGGAGAGAGTCATGGCGCATCCAGCAACCAAGCGGCGCGGCGGCGACCCGGACGTGAAGCACAAACCGCACCACGAAAAGCCCGACAACGCGCTCGAAAGAAAGCTTGAGGAAGGGCTGGAAGAGTCGATGGCGGGCTCCGACCCGGTCAGCATCACTCAGCCGCCGAAGAGCAAAGTCGACAAGTCAGACATGGAAAAAGAGCGCTGATTGCGAACGTTTTCCTCTGCGATGGCGAAAAAGCCGGCCTTTGGGCCGGCTTTTTGCTCGGTTGCTCCCCGCCCGGTAACGCTCTAATAAGGTTACATCGCAGCCCAAGGAGCTTGCGGTAAGCAAATAAAATTCGGCAAACCATTGGGCGCTAGGGTCCGCCGATTGTTGGCTGGGCCGCCTGCAGACGTGTGTAGCTGAGGACGTACAGCGTGGTTCGCAAATACTTCGGCACCGACGGCATTCGCGGCCGCGCCAACGGCACGATCACGCCGGAGCTTGCGCTCAAGGTCGGTCAGGCCGCGGGCCTGGTTTTTCTGAACGGCGATCACCGGCACCGCGTGCTGATCGGCAAGGACACGCGGCTGTCCGGCTACATGATCGAAACTGCGCTGGTCGCGGGCTTCACTTCGGTCGGCATGGACGTGCTGCTCACCGGCCCGATGCCGACGCCGGCGGTGGCGATGCTGACGCGCTCGATGCGCGCCGATCTCGGCGTGATGATCTCCGCCTCGCACAATCCTTACGACGACAACGGCATCAAGCTTTTCGGCCCGGACGGCTACAAGCTGTCCGACGAGATAGAGCTGAAGATCGAAGAAATGGTCGACGGCGATCTCGGCAAGCAACTCGCGGCCTCCGCCGATCTCGGCCGCGCCAAGCGCATCGACGGCGTGCAGGATCGCTATATCGAGTTCGCCAAGCGCACGCTGCCGCGCAATCTTTCGCTCGAAGGCCTGCGCGTGGTGGTCGATTGCGCCAATGGCGCCGCCTATCAGGTCGCGCCGGAAGCGCTGTGGGAACTGGGCGCCGAGGTCATCAAGTTCGGCGTCGAGCCGAACGGCTTCAACATCAACAAGGACTGCGGCTCGACCGAGCCCGCGGCGCTCGCGGCCAAGGTGCGCGAGGTTCGCGCCGACATCGGCATCGCGCTCGACGGCGACGCGGACCGGCTGATCGTCGTCGATGAGCGCGGCCACGTGGTCGACGGCGACCAGCTCATGGCGGTGATCGCCGAAAGCTGGCAGGCCGACGGCCGGCTCTCCAAGCCCGGCATCGTCGCCACCGTGATGTCGAACCTGGGGATGGAGCGCTATCTCGGCGGGCTGGGCATCAAGCTCGCGCGCACCGCGGTCGGCGACCGCTATGTGCTCGAGCACATGCGCGAGCACGGATACAATCTCGGCGGCGAAGCCTCCGGCCACATCATCCTGTCGGACTACGCGACCACGGGCGACGGGCTGGTCGCGGCGCTCCAGTTGCTGGCGGTGGTCAAGAAGCAGGACAAGCCGGTGTCCCAGGTCTGCCATCGCTTCGAGCCGTTGCCGCAGATCCTGCGCAACGTCCGCTACAAGAAGGGCAAGCCGCTGGAGGACGCCAAGGTGCGCTCCGCGATCAAGAGCGCCGAGCAGAAGCTGAACGGGCAGGGCCGGCTGGTGATCCGCCCCTCCGGCACCGAGCCCGTCATCCGGGTGATGGGCGAGGGCGACGACAAGGCCCTGGTCGAGAACGTGGTCGATGGGATCGTCGAGGCTCTCACGGACGTTGCAGCCTGAAAGGCTCCGTGAGGACAACTCGAAAACGTCAGTCTTTTCAGCGCTTTCGCAGTTTAGAGAACGTATAAAAACGGTCGATTTTCTTTGCCTGCGGGGCGGTGGCCCGGTACGAAAGTCCTGTCCGGGACCATCCATGATCGTCTGCTCCTGCAACGTATTGACCGACCACGACGTCCGCACCGCCTGCCAGGCGGAGACGCGTCCGCGCTCGGCCGGGCAGGTGTATGGCTGCCTCGGTTGCAGCGCCCAGTGCGGCCGCTGCGCCCGCACCATTCGCCAGATCATGGACGAGGCCCTCGGCGCCGCTGCGTCGTCCTGCAACGGCTGCTTGGGCCACTCTAAACCCTGAGATTCTGGGGGTTTGACTAAAACTCCGCGGTGGACCCCGCCGATTTCGGTTGGTTGCAACCTGTTTCAGAGATTGGAATTGATCTAATAAAGGTGCCGACGTCGCCCGGGCGGCGCCGGAATTTTCTGGAAATTGGGAGTACGCCATGAAGGGCGACGCGAAGGTTGTCGAATATCTCAACAAGGCGCTGCGGCACGAGCTCACCGCCATCAACCAGTACTGGCTGCACTACCGGCTGCTCGACAACTGGGGCCTGAAGGTCCTCGCCAAGCAGTGGCGCAAGGAATCGATCGAGGAGATGGAGCACGCCGACAAGCTGGTCGACCGCATCATCTTTCTCGACGGCTTCCCCAACATGCAGGTGCTCGATCCGCTGCACATCGGCCAGAACGTCAAGGAAGTCCTCGACTGCGATCTGAAGGCCGAATATTCGGCGCGCGCGCTCTACGAGGAGGCGGCCACGCACTGCCATGGCGTGCGCGACTACGTCAGCCGCGACCTGTTCGAAAAGTTGATGCACGACGAGGAGCATCACATCGACTTCCTCGAAACCCAGATCGATCTCGTCGCCAAGCTCGGCGTCGAGCTCTACTCGCAGCACCACATCGGCGAGATGGACGAGGACAAGTGATTCGCGTCGTTCCCGGCGCGCGTCCTGGGCAATAAAACTGTTAACGGCGGTGCGGGTTTTCGCCCTGAATTGAGCCCCCGCGCTGCAGCGCAAAAACCGGAACGGCCCGAGAATTCCCCGATGGGAACTCCCGGGCCGTTTTGCGTTCCGCCGTTCGTTAACGTTCACGGTTAAAAAGTAAGGTTAACCCTCGTTTAAGTCTTCGCTGTCATCCTCACCGGCGTGTCGGGTTCCGTGGAGTCGTGTTCGCGCGGCTTCGTGCGATGTGAGGTGATGTCATGGTGAGCGTGAAGGTTGCGTCTTTTGTCGGCGCCGTTGCGCTGTTCGCTTCAGCGGCCCAGATGGCCCAAGTGGCTCAAGCGGCGGATCTGCCGCATCTTCCCCCGGTCTACGCACCGCCGATCGAAGAATACGTCGCCTCGGGCTGGTACCTGCGCGGCGATATCGGCATGAGCAATCAGAAGGTGAAGAGCCTGGATAACATGCTGTTCACGAGCGATGTGAGGGTGATCCAGAAGGACTTCGACAGCGCGCCATTGTTCGGGATCGGCTTTGGCTACCAGTTCAATCACTGGTTCCGCGCCGATCTGACCGGCGAATGGCGCGGCAAGGCGAACTTCCACGGCTTGGACATCGTCGGCACGTCTCAGACAAACGAATATCGCGGGTCGAAGTCCGAATGGCTCGTGCTCGCCAACATCTACGCCGATCTCGGCACCTGGTACAACTTCACGCCGTTCATCGGCGCGGGCATCGGCGCGGCGCAGGTCACGATCAGCAACTTCACGGATACCAACGTTCCCAATCACGGTGTGGCATTTGCCGACACGGCATCGAAGTGGAATTTCGCCTGGGCGCTGCATGCCGGCGTTTCCTACAAGGTGAATTCTCAGCTCTCGTTTGAATTCGCCTATCGTTACGTCAGCCTCGGCGACGGCATCACCGGCGACATCATCAGGTTCGACGGCGTGAACGACTTCAACAATCCCATGCATTTCAACAATATCACTTCGCACGACCTGAAGTTCGGTGTGCGCTGGCTGCTCGATGCTCCCATGGAGAAGCAGCCCATGATGATGCCGCCGCTGATGCGCAAAGGTTGATCGGAGCGATCGAATGATGCGGGGCAGAGCGCTCATCATCGGTACAACGGTGGCCGCGGCTTTCGGTGCGGCCGCGCATGCTGCCGATCCGCCGCAGCGCTGGCCTGTCTACGAGCAGCCTCCGCCACGCTACGTCGAGATGGCGTCCGGCTGGTACGTCCGCGGCGATTTCGGATACCGCTTCAATTCCATCGACAGCGTCCAGGCGGGGCGGACGGTGACGAGCTTCGAGTATCCCGACTCGCTGGGCGTCACGTTCGGCGGCGGCTACAAATATCACTGGTTCCGGTCGGACGTGACGGTGGACTATGCGCCGCGGGTCACCGCGCGTGCGACGTCGACGTTTGCGGCCGCGCAGCCGCAATACACAACCAAGCTCGATGCGCTGTCGGTGTTGGCGAATTTCTATCTCGATCTAGGGCCTGTCTTCAGTTAGTCCGTGAGGACGGATTTAGCCCCGTAGAGGGCAACGGGATTCCCAAATCAGTTTTTCTGTGACTCATGGGCGGTCGGCTTGAGGAGGGCCGACCGATGCGACGCTATGCATTACGCGACGACCAGTGGGGCCGGATCAAGGATTTTCTACCCGGCCGCGAAGGCCATGTAGGAGGCACGGCGGCTGACAATCGGCTGTTCATCGAAGCAATCCTGTACCGATACCGAGCTGGTATCCCGTGGCGCGATTTGCCCGAGCGTTTCGGCGACTGGAAGATTGTCTATCAGCGCTTCAATCGGTGGGCGAAGAGCGGAGTTTTCGAGCGCATTTTCAAGCTGCTGGCGAGCGACCATGATAACGAATACATGATGATCGACGCCACCATCGTGCGCGCTCACCAGCACAGCGCCGGCGCACGAAAAAAAACGGCGAACAGGCGATCGGCCGCTCGCGCGGCGGGCTGACCACCAAAATCCACGCCCTGGTCGATGCGCTCGGCAATCCCGTCCAGGTGATGCTCACGCCCGGACAAGCGCACGATCTGACTTGCGCGGAGCCGCTGCTGGAATTTGTCGATCCAGGGGCGGTGCTTGGCGACAAGGCCTTCGACGCCGACCCCTTCATTGACGCACTCGAACGGCGCGACATCGCGCCGGTGATTCCGCCCAAGGCCAACCGCAAGGTGCCGCGCAGTTGTGATTTCGTGCTCTATTGCGAGCGCAACCTCGTCGAGCGCTTCTTCAACAAACTCAAGCACTTTCGTGCCATCGCCACCCGCTATGACAAACTCGCCACAAATTTCCTCGCCGGCGTCCAGCTCGCCTGCGCCATGATCCTGCTCAACTGAAGACAGGCCCTAGGCACCTGGGTCGGCTTCACGCCCTATGTCGGCGCCGGTGCCGGCGTCACCTATCTGCGCAGCCGCGACTACGAAGATACCGCGCTGCCGCTCAATCACGCGATGGCCAATGGCCGGACGAATTTTTCCTGGGCCGCGATGGCCGGAGTCGCCTATCGGATCGATGCGAGATGGGTGGTCGACGTTGGTTACCGTTATCTCGACCTCGGCGACCTGCCGACCACGACCGGCACCGGCCTCGCCATCGACAACACGACGTGGAAACGTCTGTCGACCCAGGAAATCCGGATCGGCTTCCGCTTCCTCCTCGATTGAGATCCGACGGGTTTTTGCCTGTCCGGATCGTCCCGCTTGACGCGGGCTTCGTCCTTCCTTATGTCCGACCGCGGGACACCCCTCCCCACCGAGGGGCTTTCTATCTGGAAGGATAGAGGTATGAGCCATGCGACGCCCGGCGTGCGGCCGGTCATCCCGCACTTCTCGTCCGGCCCTTGCGCCAAGCGCCCCGGCTGGAGCCTTCAAGCCCTCACCGACGCAGTCCTTGGACGTTCGCACCGGTCGAAGATCGGCAAGGCGAAGCTCAAGCGCGCCATCGATCTGAGCCGCGAGGTGCTGCAGGCTCCCGCGGATTACCGCATCGGCATCGTGCCGGCCTCGGATACCGGCGCCGTCGAGATGGCGCTGTGGTCGCTGCTCGGGCCGCGCCCGGTCACCATGCTCGCCTGGGAATTGTTCGGCGAAGGCTGGATCAGCGATGTCCAGAAAGAGTTGAAGCTCAAGGACGTGAAGGTGCTGAAGGCGCCTTACGGCGAGCTTCCCGATCTTTCCAAGGTCGATTTCGATTCCGACGTGGTGTTTACCTGGAACGGCACGACCTCCGGCGTGCGCGTGCCGAACGCCGACTGGATCAAGGCGGACCGCGCGGGCTTGACGATCTGCGACGCGACATCGGCGGCGTTCGCGCAGAAGCTCGATTGGGCGAAGCTCGACGTCGTGACCTGGTCCTGGCAGAAGGCGCTGGGCGGCGAGGCGGCGCATGGCATGATCGCGCTGTCGCCGCGCGCCGTGGCGCGGCTGGAAGGCCACACACCGTCCTGGCCGCTGCCGAAGGTCTTCCGCATGACCAAGGGCGGCAAGATCAGCGAAGACATTTTCGAGGGCGCGACCATCAACACGCCGTCGATGCTGTGCGTCGAGGACTATCTCGACACGCTCGCCTGGGGCAAATCCATCGGCGGGTTGAACGCGCTGATCGCGCGCGCCGACGCCAATGCCAAGGCGGTATCCGACTGGGTTGCGCGCACGCCCTGGATCGAAAACCTCGCAACCGATCCGGCGATCCGCTCCAACACCTCGGTCTGCCTCAAGGTCGTCGATCCGGCGGTGCTCAAGCTTCCCGCCGACGCGCAGGCCAAGTTCGTCAAGGGCATTGCCGCCGCGCTGGAGAAAGAGGGCATCGCCTACGACATCGACGCCTATCGCGATGCGCCCTCGGGGCTCCGCATCTGGTGCGGGGCGACCGTCGAGACATCCGACGTCGAGGCGCTGACGCAGTGGCTCGACTGGGCCTATGCGGAGGCCAAAGCAGCGTTGCCGAAGGCGGCCTGACACGTCCCGAGCCGGCCGCCTTGGAATCTTCCCGAACCCGTGACAGCAAGCGACGGGTGTCCGTCATCCCGTTCGAGAGCCGAGCATGTTCGAACCGGAAAATGATCTTGAGCGCAATCTGGTCCGCGCGGTGGCGGAGCCGGCGCGCTGGCCGGATTTTCTTCGCGCCATGTTCAACGGCACCACGTTCGTCGCGCTCGGGTTCGACGGCGCGCCGCCGACCCCGAACGCCCAGGGCAAGCTGGTGTTTCCCGAAGGCACCAAGCTGATGCTGCGCACGGTGCGCTCCGGCGACCAGGACTATCTGCCGTTCTTCACTGCGCCGGCGCGCGCCCGCGCCACGTTCAAGGGCAAGCATGTGGTCGCGCCCGGCATGACGCGCGAGCTGTTCGAGCGGCATCCCGGAAAGCAGTTCATTCTCAATCCGGGTCACGAGCACACGCGGGCGTTTTCATCCGAGGACGTCAACCACCTGCTGGCGGGGCAATTCGGCGCGGTGGTTTCGCCTCCTGTATCTGTGCTGGCTTCGGCGCCTGCCTTGACCGGGCTGGTGGCGGCGGTACCGGCTCCCGTCGCCAATCCGACTGTCTCGATGCCGCCCGTAGCGGAACCGCCGCCCGGGGCCAAACCCGCTGGGACCGCATCGCCGGCCGCCAAATCCGCAGCGATCGAACCGCCGGCCGTCGCCAAACCGTTGGTGGTTGAGACGCCGGTCATCAAGCCGATGGTGCTTGAGACGCCGATCACGACCAGGCCGGTGTTTCCGGAAGAGGCATTCGTCTTCAAGCCGATGGCCCCGGCTCCGCCGCCGGCCAAGCCTGCCGTTGCGGAGGCTCCCGCTGCAGCAAAACCTGACGCAGCCAAGCCTATCGCGGCAGCCAAGGATCCCGCGGTTGATGTGACTCCCGCGAACACGCCCGTTGCGGACAACAAGCCAGCTGTGATCGAGGCTCAGGTTTTCGGTCAGCCTGCGACGCTCAAACCTGTTGAAGCCAGGCCTGTTGAAGCCAAGCCTGTTGAAGCCAAGCCTGTTGAAGCCAAGCCTGTTGAAGCCACCCTTGTTGATACCAAACCTGTCGAACCGAAACCGGCGCCGACCGAGAAGCCGGCCGCGTTCAGGGCTGCTGCAGCCGAAGCTTTGGCGGCCATCAAACGCTACGCCGCGAAAAGGTCGTCGCCGGAAAAACCGAAGCCTGTCGAGGCTGCGGCCGCCGTTCGACCGGTTGCGAAAATAGCGGACGACAAAGGCAAGCCCGCGGCAAAAGAGCCGGCGCCTGCGGCGAAGACCGAAGCCGTTCCGGCGCTTGCCGCGAAACCGGCCACCGCTGCGCCACTCGTTACGAAGGAAGACCGGTTTCTACCCGAGTTCGAATTCACGCCCAAGCCCGCCGCCGCGAAACCTGCGCCCGCTCGGCCGCCGCTTGCGGATGAGGATCCGTTTCTGCCCGACTTCGAGCCCGCACCGAAGCCTGCTGTTCCTCCGCCGAACGTAGCAAAGGCACCCGTTGCTTCGCCGCCGGCGACAAGGCCCGCGCCCATTGCTCCGCCAGCGGCCACAAAGCCCGAACCCGTTCCGGCTCCCGTCGCTTCCGGGACAAATCCCGCTCCGACGCCAGCCGCCGCGAAGCCTGCGCTTCCACGGCCGCCCGCCGCGACGATCGGCAGGCCGGACCCATATCCGGTCGACGTGCTGTTCGGACTGACCTGGATCTTCCAGGGCGAGCCTGCCGTCGAGGAGGCTCATCTCGCGCAGGCGCAGTTGCCTGGACGGAAGCCGCATCTTCTCGTGGCGCTCGGCAGCACCGAAAGCTTCGAGCCGCTGATGCAGATCATCGGCCCCAAGGTGCGCAAGGCCTTTCCGGACCAGGCCATCGAATTCACTCCGCTCACCGGCGGCGCGTTTGAAGATTATTTCCGCACAGAGACCCAGCCCTTCTTCAAGAAGCGGCAACCGACAACTCAAAGGACCTGACCAAGATGGCCCCCCGCGTTCTGATTTCCGATGCCCTGTCCCCCGCCGCCGTGCAGATCTTCAAGGATCGCGGCATCGAGGTCGACTTCCAGCCGAACCTCGGCAAGGACAAGGACAAGCTCGCCGAGGTGGTCGGCAATTTCGATGGCCTTGCGATCCGCTCGGCCACCAAGGTGTCGCCGAAGATTCTCGAAAAGGCGAAAAGCCTGAAGGTGATCGGCCGTGCCGGCATCGGCGTCGACAACGTCGACATTCCGGCCGCGACCGCGCGCGGCGTCATCGTGATGAACACGCCGTTCGGCAACTCGATCACCACCGCCGAGCACGCGATATCGCTGATGCTCGCGCTCGCCCGCCAGATACCCGAGGCCGACACCTCCACCCGCGCCGGCAAGTGGGAAAAGAACAAGTTCATGGGCGTCGAGATTTTCGGCAAGACGCTCGGCGTGATCGGCTGCGGCAATATCGGCTCGATCGTCGCCGACCGTGGCGTCGGCCTGCGGATGAAGGTGATCGCCTACGATCCGTTCCTGTCGCCGGAGCGTGCGATGGAACTGGGCGTCGAGAAGGTCGATCTCGAGGAACTGTTCCGCCGCGCCGATTTCATCACGCTGCACACGCCGCTCACCGAAAAGACCAAAAACATTGTCGATGCGGCGGCGCTGAAGAAAATGAAAAAGGGCGTGCGGATCGTCAACTGCGCGCGCGGCGGGCTGGTCGACGAGGTGGCGCTCGCGGAAGCGCTCAAGAGCGGTCATGTCGCGGGCGCGGCCTTCGACGTGTTCGTGGAGGAGCCCGCGACCGCGAACCCACTGTTCTCGTTGCCCAACGTCGTCTGCACGCCGCATCTCGGCGCCGCCACCACCGAGGCGCAGGAGAACGTCGCGTTGCAAATCGCCGAACAGATGGCGGACTATCTGCTGCGCGGCGCGATCTCCAACGCCGTGAACTTCCCCTCGATCACCGCTGAGGAGGCCCCGCGGCTCAAGCCGTTCATCGCGCTCGCCGAGAAGCTCGGCTCGTTTGCCGGCCAGCTCACCGAGACCGGCATCCGCAAGGTGCAGATCGTCTATGAGGGCCAGGTCGCGCAAATGAAGACCAAGGCGCTGACCTCGGCCGCCATCGCCGGCCTGCTGCGTCCCATGCTGCAGGACGTCAACGTGGTGTCCGCGCCGATCGTTGCCAAAGAACGCGGCATCGTCGTCGAGGAGGTGACCCGCGAGGCGATCGGCGACTACGAGAGCCTGATCACCGTCACCGTCACCACCGAGCAGCAGACCCGCTCGGTGTCCGGCACCGTTTTCGCCGACGGCCGGCCGCGCATCGTCAACATCAAGGGCATCCGCATGGACGCGGAGTTCGGTCCGTCGATGGTCTACATCACCAACCTCGACAAGCCGGGCTTCATCGGCAAGTTCTCGTCGACGCTCGGCGACGCCGGCATCAACATCGCGACCTTCCACGTCGGCCGCGAGGCGCCGGGCGGCAACGCGGTGGCGCTGATCGAGGTCGACGGCGAACTGCCGGCCGATGTGCTGACGAAAGTGCGGTCGCTGCCGCAGGTGCAATCGGCCAAGCTGTTGAAGTTCTGAGCGGGCTTCTCCGCGAGTCATTCCGGCGCGCGCCCCTAAGCGCGTTCACGCGCGTCTTCGACGCGCTATGGGCGCGAACCCGGAATCCATAACCACTGCTGCGGAGTATGGATTCCGGGTTCGCCGCTTCGCGGCACCCCGGAATGACGCGGGTGTGATAACGCCGGCGCCTTACGTCATCCGCTCCGGATCCAGCGTGAACAGTTCCTGCGGCCGGCCGACTCCGCGCAGCGCGTAGCGGCCGACCGACACCAGCCGCTGCCGGATCGTGCCGACCTCGGCAAACGCCGCCGACACCAGCATCGGCTGGTCGGCCGAGCGGCACATCGCGGCAATTCGGCTGGCCTCGTTGACCGCGGGGCCGACCACGGTGAAGTCGAGCCGCTCCATGCTGCCGACATTGCCGTAGAACACCTCGCCGGTGTGCAGCCCGAGATACATGTCAGTCACCGGCAGGCCGTTGCCGCCGCGCCGCGCGTTGAGCCTGGCGACGCCTTCGCGCGCCGCGATCGCCGCGGCGAGCGCGGCGTTGCAGGCGCCCTCACGGTTCTCCGCGGTGAAGATCGCGAGCGTGCCGTCGCCGATCAGCTTCAATACGTCGCCGTCATGCTCGTGGATCGCCGACACGATCGCGTCGGCATAGTCGTTGAGCAGCGGGATCACCTGTTCCGGTGTGGTGTCGGTGATGCGCGTGAACCCGCGCAGGTCGCTGAACCAGATCGCGGCATCGATCCGGTCGGCGATCCCGCGCTGGATGCGGCCGTTGAGTACGCGCTGGCCGGCGTCACGGCCGAGATAGGTTTGCATCAGGGTGCCGGTCATGCGCGCGAGCGACACCGACTTGATCGCCAGCGCGAAATACGGCGTGAGGCGCTGCAGCGCGACGATTTCGGCGTCGCTGAAATCCGTCCGGATGTCGCGTCGCCCATGACGAATAGAGACAGTCCATCTCGCCGATCACGCCTTCAGCGGCGAAGCGGTTGATGATGGCGATATAGTCGGTCATGCCGGCCGCGCGGAGTTCCGCAAGCGCCGCGAATTCCGCTTCCTCCTCCGCGGCTACTCTGCGGCGCAGCACGGATTCGCCAGTCTGCAGCATCCGGTAGAACGGGCTCGCGCGCCATCGGCCGGCGGCGAGCACGTCTTCGGGACTGGCTTCGCCCTCCACCGCGCTGGTGCGGCCGTATTCCTGCAACGCCTTTTCGGTCTCGGCGTGCCCCCAGCGGAACAGCCGGCCTTCATGCACCGGATCGAGCGTGTCGATGAAGACATGGGCGCGGGCCACCGGCAGTCCGGCCTCGACGCAGCGCTCGCAGAACCCGTCGACGATGGTGTTTTCGGTCTCGCCGGCAAGCCCGGCTTGGGTCAGCCAGGCGGCGATCTCCGAATAGGATTGCTCGTTCATGGAGGTGATATAGCACGTGGCCGTTCGGCCCGGCTGTCAGGGTCAAGAGTTGAGCCAGCACGGCTGGAGCCCGGTGGCAGGGTGTTAACCCGTCGTTGTCGCAGTCGCGATGTCGCCGTCGCTCCGCCTCACGGAAACCCGAATTGAGCCGGTTCCTTCCGCGGTCATCATCTCGGAGGGAGCGCCATGCGCCGCCAATTGCTTTCTTTCGTTTCGGTTGCTGCCGTCATTGCCGCCACGCCCGCACTTGCCGGAGAGATCCGCGCCACCTCGCAGATCGACGCCGTCACCGTCTATCCGGACAGCGCGATGGTCACCCGCCTGATCCGGCTCGACCTTCCGGCGGGCAACTCGACGCTGCTCGCGAACGACTTCCCGCTCACCCTCGATCCGTCGTCGCTGCGGGTCGAAGGCGAGGGCTCTGCCCGCCTGATGATCGGCGCGGTGGAAGCGCGCCCGCCGCTGCCGCCGCCGGCCGCAAACCTGCCGCAGATCGACAAGCGGATCGAGACGTTGCGCGACGAGCGCACCGCGCTCGACGGCGTGATCGCGTCGGCCACCGCGCGCCGCAAGTTCGCCGAGCGTTTTGCCGAGATGTCGCCCGCGGGGCTGGGCGAAAAGGGCGAAGCGCGTCCGCTCGCCGAATGGCGGGCTGCGTTCGCGGCCGTCGCCGAAGAGATCGCCACCGCCGACACTGTGGTCCGCGACGCCCGAATCAAGCAGCGCGATATCGACCGCGAGATCGCCCGCCTCGAAGCCGAGCGCAACGCGACGCCGCCGAAGAAGCTCGAGGTTCGCATAGATCTCGCCGCGGACGCTGCCGCGCCAGCGCTGCTCCGCGTCACCTATGCGGTGCGCGGCGCGCGCTGGACGCCTCTCTATGACGCGCGGCTGGAAACCGGCAGCAAGGACCGCAAGCCGTCGCTCGAGCTCGTCCGCCGCGCCGAGATCGTGCAGACCACCGGCGAAGACTGGGCCGACGTGGCGCTGTCGGTGTCGACCGTGCGTATCGCGCGCGGTGGCGCCGCACCCGAGCTGCGTCCGTGGATCGTGCGCTATCCGGCGCCGGTGCAGCCGCTGGCACGAGGTGCGGTCGAACAGGGCGCGACCTATGCCCCGTCGGCAGGGGTCGTGGGGGACCAGCGGGCTGAGCTGTCGCGCGCAAAGAAAGCGGAAGAGCAACAAGCCACGGTCGAAGCGGGTGGCTTTCAGGTCATGTTCCGGATTCCGGGCCGGATCGCCGTGCCGGCGGGACAGGGGTCGAAGAGCTTCCGCATCGCGTCGTCATCGATTGCGCCCGAGCTGATGGTCCACGCGGTTCCGGCGCTCGCCGAAACGGCGTTCCTGCAGGCGACGTTCAAGCACGCGGAAGACGCGCCATTGCTGCCCGGACGCGTGTCGATCTATCGCGACGGCATCTTTGTCGGGCGGAGCCCGATGACGCTTGCAGCCAGGGACGAGACCGTGCGGCTCGGCTTCGGCGCCGACGAGAAGGTCAAGATCGCCCGCACGGTGGTGCGCAAGAACGAAGGCACCGCGGGCCTGATCGGCTCGTCGAAGACCGACGAGCGCGAGTTCAAGACCACCATCCGCAACGCGCACGATTTCCCGATCAAGGTCGCGATCGAGGATCAGCTTCCGGTGAGCGAGAACGATGAGATCCAGGTCGAGATGCTGCCGGTCTCGACGCCGCCGACGGCACGCGACCTGCGCGACCGCCGCGGCGTGATGGAATGGACGTTCGAGGCGAAGCCGGGTGAGTCTCGCGACGTCAAGTTCGGCTGGCGGCTGCGCTGGCCGAAGGACAAGACGGTGCAGTTCACGCCGCAAGGCTGATTGGGTCGATACCCAGCCACGAGTCATTCCGGGGCGGCTCCTTAAGCGCGTTTACGCGCGTCTTCGACGCGCGATGGGGGCCGAACCCGGAATCCAGACGCGCATTCGATTTTGCATCTGGATTCCGGGTTCGCGGGCTTCGCCCGCGCCCCGGAATGACCGCCGAGAGACTTTCTTCACTTCTTGATGCACACCGCATAAAGCCTCGCCGTCACGTCGCCCTCGCGCTTGTCGCCGCGGTTGGTCACCGCGACGGTCCAGCTCGACGGCGAGTCCGGAAAGCTCTCCTGCATTTCCAGCGAAGCGCGCTGGCCGCGGATCGAGCGCAGCCCGCCTGCGATCACATAGGCACCCTGGTCGCGGCAACTGATCGACTGCCGGGCCACGCCGTTTTCCGATTTCACCGTCACGTCGGCCTCGGAAAAGTACACGGTCTGATAGCCGCGCATGTCGGCGCCGTCCCGGCCGCCGAGGCAGACCGCGTAGGCGCGCGCGTCGGCGGCGGGGGAGGCGGCCGCCGCGCCGTTGACCGCACGGACGTTCCAGCCGTTCGCATCGGGAAAGCTCTGCTCGAGGCGAAGGCTGTTCGGCCCGCGGAAATCCGGATCGAGGCCGAAACCGCCGGCGACCGGGATGGAGCCTTGCGGGCAGGCCTGCCGGGACGCCGTGCCGGCCAGGCCGGACGGCATGCTGAAGCGGGTCGAGACGTGCGAGATGCGCGCCTGCTGGGCGATCAGCTTCGATGCCTTGCGCGCCGCGGGCAGCATGCACAGCGCATAGCCGCGCACCTGGAGCGACTTCACGCTGTCCGGCTTCTGCCGGTTGACGACGCGGACCACCCAGGACTCGCCGTCCGGATAGCTCTCGACGATGCGCAGCGCCGCCTTCCCCTGCAGGATATTGACCCCGCCGCCGATCGCCCGGCCCTTCGGGCAGGTCGATGAGCCGCTGCGGACGGTGTCGGCCTCGTCGTTCCAGAAGAAGGTCGGACTGAAGATTTCGATGAACGGAAGGTCCGCGACCTGGACCGGCTGCTGGGCGGTCTGCGCGCCGCATGGCGCGGCGGATGCCGCCAAAGTCAGAGCTGCGATCAGCAACGAACCGGTCGATTTCATGATGCCCCTTTGTGTCCCAAAGCCGTTTTCCCGGCCGGAGCCTGTCGCGGCGGGGCCTGCTTCGCAAGAGCCGGATGGCGGTGCCCGGCCAGTCGCCTGAACGGATGTGGGCAATCTCCTGGGTATCCCCGTAATATATTGGAATAAAAGGAAAAATTCAGCTCCGATCGGCCCGGTTGGGCGCTGCGCCGCCTTGTCTCGCGCGGTGTCATCCTTTATCCGAGATTAGGCCCCATCGGCATGGCAGCGGCTCCGGGGCGCCGCCGGCTTGCACTCAAGGCATGCGCTCCAGGATTGGGGGAAGGATTCCGAATGGCCAATGTGGTTGTGGTCGGCTCGCAGTGGGGCGACGAAGGCAAGGGCAAGATCGTCGACTGGCTCTCCGAGCAGGCCGATGTCGTCGTTCGCTTCCAGGGCGGACATAACGCCGGCCACACCCTCGTCATCGATGGCGCCACCTACAAGCTGTCGCTGCTGCCGTCCGGCGTGGTGCGCAACAAGCTTTCGGTGATCGGCAACGGCGTGGTGCTGGATCCGATGGCGCTGGTCGCCGAGATCGGCCGGCTCAAGGAGCAGGGCGTCACGGTGACGCCGGAGAGCCTGCGCATCGCCGAGAACGTGACGCTGATCCTGCCGCTGCACCAGGAGCTCGACGTCGCGCGCGAGAAGGCGTCCGGCAAGGGGGCGATCGGCACCACCGGCCGCGGCATCGGCCCGGCCTATGAGGACAAGGTCGGCCGCCGCGCGATCCGGCTGATGGACCTCGCCGACCTGCAGGTGCTCAATGGCAAGATCGAGCGGATGCTGGCGCATCACAACGCGCTGCGCCGCGGGCTCGGAATGCCGGAGGTTGCGACCCAGGCGGTGTACGACCACCTCGCCGCCGTTGCGCCCAAGGTGCTGCCGTTCATGGACTCGGTGTGGTCGCTGCTCGACGATAAGCGCCGCGAGGGAAAGCGCATCCTGTTCGAGGGCGCGCAGGGTGCGCTGCTCGACATCGACCACGGCACTTATCCTTACGTCACCTCGTCGAACACGGTGGCGGCGCAGGCCGCGACCGGCTCGGGGCTGGGCCCGAACGCGATCGGCTATGTGCTCGGCATCACCAAGGCCTACACCACGCGGGTCGGGCAGGGGCCGTTTCCGACCGAGCAGCTCAACGAGATCGGCAAGACGCTCGGAACCAAGGGCAAGGAGTTCGGCGTCGTCACCGGACGGCCGCGCCGCTGCGGCTGGTTCGACGCGGTGCTGGTGCGCCAGACCGTCAAAACCAGCGGTATTCAGGGCATCGCGCTGACCAAGCTCGACATCCTCGACGGCTTTCCGGAGATCAAGATCTGCACGGGCTACAGGCTCGACGGCCAGTTGATCGACTATCTGCCGGCCAGCGAGCACGCCCAATCCCGGGTCGAGCCGGTCTACGAGACCGCCGAGGGCTGGCCGGGCATCACCGCCAAGGCCCGGTCATGGGCCGAGCTTCCCGCGCAGGCCATCAAATACGTGCGCCGGATTGAGGAATTGATAGGCTGTCCGGTGGCATTGTTGTCGACCAGCCCCGAGCGGGAAGACACAATCCTGATGCAGAACCCCTTCGAGACCTGACAAACTTAAAGTGTAGATGGCCGACTACCACCCGCTCATCGCTCGCGCCGTCGCCGGTCTCGACAAGAACACCGGCGAGAATCGGCGTGCGTTGTACGAGCGGGCGCGCACCGCGCTGGTCGCGCAGTTGCGCGGCGTGGTGCCGGCTCTCGAAGAGTCCGAGATCACCCGCGAGCGCCTCGCGCTCGAAGAGGCGATCCGCAAGGTCGAGGCGGAGTCGGCCCGCCATGCCCGCGAGGCCGCACGGCCGACCTTCATCAAGCGCGCCGAGGCGCCCAGGCGCGAAGAGCCGCCGCGCCCCGAACAGCCGGCCCGTCCGGCCGTGGGCCCGGCGCGTCCGGGCGCGACCCAGTCCACGGTGAGGCGGTCCGGCGGCCCAGCCGAGCCGCCGCGCCAGCAACCCGCGCCGCAACCCACCTACCAGCCGGCGCCGGAGCCGCCGCCCTCCCGGCCCGAACCGCCACCCGCGCCGCGTCCGGCTCAGCCTCCACCGGCGCCCGCGGCGCGCCGGTCCCAGACCTTGCAGGACGAAGCGGCGCGCGCCTTCCGCGACGTCACCAACGATCCGCAGGCCGCCGCCGAGGCGAGAAATGCCGCCGCGCGCTACGACTACGAGCGGCCTATTCCGGATCGCGGGCTGCCGCCCGCGCCGGCACTGCCGCCGCTGCCGCCGCCCGAGCGCCATCCGCTCGAAGAATACGGCTCGCTCGAGCCGCAGGTGCAGCCGGAGAATCTGTGGGCGCTGCCGCTCGACACCAGGCAGCCTCCGCCGCCGGCCGACTACGACGGCGGGCAGACGCCGCAGCCGCGCTATGACACGCCGTACGAGGAGGCCGCGCCGCCGCGGCGGATGCGCGAGCCGCGCTCCTACGGCAAGTACATCCGTCTCGGTCTGATCGCCGTGCTGGTGCTGGGCGCGGTGACGATGCTCTACTGGCAGCGCTCCAACATCGCCGGCATCGCCGGCGGCGTGGCGTCGCTGTTCCGCTCGGCGCCGCCCGTGCCGCGCGAGGCGCAGACGCCGTCGCGGCCGAAGATCTCCGACCGTCTCGGCCAGCCGACGCAGCCGCAGCCCGGCGTCGCGGTCGCCCAGCGCGTGGTCCTCTACGAGGAGGATCCGGCCGATCCGCAGGGCAAGCGCTTTATCGGCACCGCGGTCTGGCGCACCGAGACCAAGCCGGCCACCGCGGGCCGCCCGCCGGAGCTTGCGGTGCGCGCCGACATCGAAATCCCCGACCGCAAGATGAGCGTGACCTGGTCGCTCCGCCGCAACACCGACCAGTCGCTGCCGGCGAGCCACACCATCGAGATCGTGTTCAATGCCAACGACGCCGCGTCCGGCGGCGTGCAGAACGTGCCGGGCGTGCTGATGAAGCAGGCCGAGCAGACCCGCGGCGTGCCGCTTGCGGGTCTCGCCGTGAAGGTGACGCCGGGCTTCTTCCTGATCGGGCTCTCCGCGCTCGAGGCCGACACCCAGCGCAACATTCAGCTGCTGAAGGAGCGGTCGTGGTTCGACATCCCGATCGTCTACAACAACAACCGCCGCGCCATCCTGGCGATGGAAAAGGGCACGCCGGGCGAGAAGGCGTTCAACGAGGCGTTCGCCTCGTGGCGGCAGTAGATTTCTGACAGCATTCCCCGTTCTCTCTCCGCCTCATCCTAAGGAGCGGTGCGCGGCACCGCATCTCGAAGGATGGGGCGGCCGCATGGTTCGAGACGCATTGCTTCGCAATGTTCCTCACCATGAGGCCGGGAGAGGGCGGTGCAAGGGGAAGCAAAGCTGTTGCGCGCGGCGGCAGTAGCAGTTGGGTGTGTCCCGGGCGCAGCGCAGCACGAAGTGATGCGCTGCAGACCCGGGACCGTACCAAACTCCGCCTTTGGAACGGTCCCGGATCAGCGGTGCACCGCTACGCGCAAGGGGCGCTTCGCGCTGCACCGCATCCGGGACACGAGCTACTGCGCCTTGATGCCCGCCTTCGCGATCACCGCGGCCCAGCGCTTCACCTCCACCGCCACGTCGCGCTGGAACTGCTCGCCGCTGATGCTGACCGGCTCGAAGCCGAGCTGAATCAGCTTGTCCCGGATCTCCGGCATCTCCGCGACCTTGATCACGGCGGCGCCCACCTTGTCGGCGACCACCTTCGGCGTCTTCGCCGGCAGGAAGAACCCGGTCCACACCGTCGACACCAGGCTCGGATAGCCCGCCTCGACCACCGTGGGCACGTCCTTTACCGCCGCCGAGCGCTGCGGCGTCGTCACCGCGAGTCCCTTGAGCTTGCCGGACGTCACCAGCGGCACCGCGGGCGGCAGCGTCACCACCGACAGCTCGGTCTGGCTCGACATCGTTGCGGTCAGCGCCTGGGCCGCTCCCGGGAACGGCACGTGGGTGATCTTGGCGTTCGGCAATGTGGTGATGAGATGCGCCAGAAGGAGCTGCGGCACCGAGCCGGTGCCCGGCGACGAATAGTTGAGCGGACGCTTCCCGGCGAGCGCGACCACGTCCTTGAGCGTGGTCACCGGCAGGTCGGGCGCCGCGACCAGGATATTGGCCTGCGGCGCGACGCTCGCGACCGCCTGCAGATCGCGCTCGATGCTGAGCCCCGGGCTCGCGTTCAGAAGCTGCGCGACCACCATCGAGTTGGTCGCGACCAGCACCGTGTAGCCGTCCGGATCGGCCGCGGCGACCGCGCGCCCCGCAATGAGACCCGCGGCGCCGCCGCGATTCTCCACCACCACCGTCTGCCCGAGGATCGCGGCCATCTTGTCGGCGAACAGCCGTGCCACCGCATCGACGCCGCCGCCCGGCGGGAAGCTCACCAGCAGCCGCACGTTGCGCGACGGATACGCGTCCTGCGCCGCGGCGGGTGCCGCCAGCGCCGCAAATCCAGCCAGCACCAGCGCCAGCGTCTTTATCGTCCGATTCATCCGCGTCCCCCCAAAGTCCTTGTCAGATCGCCTTCAGACTGCTTTTTCCATCGGCCGCGCCGTGTGCCGGTTCGCGGGCTTCGGCAGGCCGAGATTGTCCCTGAGCGTAGCGCCTTCGTATTCGGTGCGGAACAGCCCGCGCCGCTGCAGCTCCGGCACCACGAGATCGACGAAGTCGCGGATGCCGCCGGGCAGCGCCGCCGGCACGTAGTTGAATCCGTCCGCCGCCTCGTGCGTGAACCAGTGCTCCATCGTGTCGGCGATCTGCTCCGCCGAGCCGACCGCGACGAAATGCCCGTTGCCGGCCGCGACCGCGAGATAGAGCTGCCGGATGGTGAAATTGTTCCGCCGCGCCATGTCGAGCATCAGCGCCGCCCGGCTGCGCATCCGCGGGTTGATCTTGTCCTCCGGCACCGGGCCGTCGAGATCGTATGCGGAGAGATCGCCGAGCGAGGCCGCGAGCTGCGACAACCCGACCTTGGGATCGATCAGGTCCTGCAGCGCGCCGTACTTGTCCTGCGCCTCCTGTGCGGAGCGCCCTGCGACCGCCATGATGCCCGGCATGATGTGCAGTTCGCTCGCAGGCCTGCCGAACTTCGCCATCCGGCCCTTCACCGACGCGTAGTATTTCTGCGCATTCTCGATCGAGGCCGACGCCGCGAACACCACGTCGGCGGTGGCGGCCGCCATCGCCTGGCCCTGCTCGGAGGCGCCGGCCTGCACGATCACCGGATATCCCTGCGGCGTGCGCGGGATGTTGATCGGCCCGCGCACCGAGAAGTGCTCGCCCTTGTGGTTGAGCACGTGCATCTTCGCGGGGTCGAAGAACATGCCCGACGCCTTGTCGCGCACGAAGGCATCGTCCTCCCAGCAGTCCCACAGCCCGCGCACCACCTCGACGAACTCCGCTGCGCGGCCGTAGCGCTTGTCGTAGTCCGGCGTCGTCTCGTAGTTGAAGTTCTGCGCCTCCATCGGCGTGACGGAGGTGACCACGTTCCAGCCGGCGCGGCCGCCGCTCAGGTGATCGAGCGACGCGAACTGCCGCGCCACATGAAACGGCTCGCTGTAGGTGGTCGAGAGCGTGGCAACCAGGCCGATGTTCTTCGTCGCCATCGACAGCGCGGCCAGCAGCGTGATCGGCTCGAAGCGGGAGGAGTTGGAGAAGCGGCAGAGCGCGCCCGGCGGCTCGTCGTATTCGCGGATGCCGACCGCGTCGGCGAGGAACACCATGTCGAGCTTGCCGCGTTCGGCGGTCTGCGCGACCTCGACGGAATGCCGGATGTCCGGGCTGCCGTCGGCCGGCACATCCGGATGCCGCCACGCCGCGACGTGATAGCCGAGCCCGATCATCGAGACGCCGAGCTTCATCTGGCGTTTTGCTGCGGGCATGCGGTGAACCTCTCGGCCGATAGGACGTCTCCGAGTTTACGCAGATCGGCGGTACCCATTCCTCCCATCGTTGACGCACAGCAATGCATTTTCGGCGCATCAGAACAATGCTGCCGCACGCGTGTGTCCTCGAGCTGAATCGTGTGCGACATCGGCGGTCCCATCCCTCCCCGCGAGGGGAAGGGAGGGCAGCGCCCGAGTCTCGGCACCGAACGACCGAACCAAAGCGACACTGGCACGGCCATATGCGCCGGCAGTATGGTGATAGGCAGTAGGAAGGCCCACCCACGCATGTCATTCGCCGCGTTCCGCAACAGCCCGCTGGTGGCGCTTCCGCTTCGCAACGCGAATTTCGGTATCTATTCCGCGGGCAGCGGCGTGTCGCTGGTCGGCATGTGGATGCAGCGCATCGCCATCGGCTGGCTCACCTGGCAGCTCACCGAATCCGGATTGTGGCTCGGCATCGTGGCCTTCGCCGACTTCTTCCCGGTCCTGCTGGTCGGCCCGTTCGCGGGCGCCGCCGCCGACCGCTGGGACCGGCTGCGGGTGGTGAAGACCAGCCAGACCATCGCGCTGTTGCAGGCCACCGCGATGACGGTGCTCACCGCGACCGGATACATGACCATCGAGATCCTGGTCGCGCTGACGGCGTTTCAGGGCGTCGTCGTCGCGTTCAACCAGCCGGCCAGGCTGGCGCTGGTTCCCTCGCTGGTGCCGCAGGCGGACATGGCGGGCGCGGTCGCGATCAACTCGATCGTCTTCAACATCGCCCGCTTCGTCGGCCCGATGCTCGCGGGGCCGTGCATCGTGTGGTGGGGCGTCGAAGCGGCCTTCCTCGCCAACGCCGTCAGCTATGTCGCGTTCATTGTGGCGCTGGCGCGCATCCGCGTCGACTCGACCCGCGTCGAGCCGGCGAAGCGGTTGAGCTTCGGCACGGATCTGCGCGAAGGCATCCGCTACACCGCGGCCCATCCCGGCATTGCCGCGCTGCTGGTGTTGCTGATCGCCATCGGCATCGGCGGACGGCCGTTGAACGAGCTTTTGCCGGGCTTCGCCGCGGACATCTACAAATCCGGCGCGGTCGGTCTTTCGATCCTCGCCGCCGCGATCGGCTGCGGCGCGATCCTCGGTGGCGTCTGGCTCGGCCACCGCGCGAATGCCGCGGGGCTGACCAACGTCGCGCTCGGCAGCGCGCTCGGCGGCGCCATCGCCGCGGCCGCGGCCATCCTGACCGACAGCATGTGGCTCGCGATCCCGGCGGTGATCGTGTTCGGGTTCTGCGGCTCGGCGGGCGGGATTTCGATCCAGACGCTTATTCAACTCGCGTCCGACCGCCGCATGCGCGGGCGCGTGCTGGGCCTCTATGGCCTGATCTTCCGCGGCGCGCCCGCCATCGGGGCGCTTGCGGCAGGATTGGCCTCGGCGCAGTTCGGCTTGCGATGGCCGGTGTTCGCGGGCGCGCTGCTGGTCGTTGTGGCGTGTGCCTGGACCTGGGCGAGGCGCGGGCAGATCATTGCCTCGATGGCAACGGGCGACGTGAAGCCTGCCGGCGATTCCTCTGGATAAGAGCGGGCGTCACCATACGGCGGCGTCATGCGCGGGGCATAGCCGTCCGAAGGACGGCGTCGCTTCGCCGCCTATGACCCGCGCATCCATGAGATTGCGCAACGAAGGATTGACCACGCGGCATCCGCTCATGGATTGCCGGGTCAAGCCCGGCAATGACCGCGGAGAGAGCGAGCTCAATGACAGCGGAGAGAGAGCAAGCCCCGCAATGACAGCGGAGCGCCCAGGAGCAAGACGTGGCCGAGAGTTAAATCAGGTCCTGATCGATAACGACCTGCATGATGGCGCCGCGCGACAAGCTGACCTGCTTCCGCTCGCTGAAATGAGACAGGTGCGGCTTCTCCGGCGCCTTGCGGGCTTTCTCGAACAGGACTTTGCCCGCGTATCCGCCGAATTCTTCGAGGTGGCGCTCGTCGCAGGTCGCAGCGACCGCAAGCGCAATCGACTGCAGATGCGACCGCCGATGGCAATAGAGCGCGAGCATCGCCCTGGTGCTGGCCGGCACGGTTTCGATCAGACTTTCCAGGCCGTGGGCGCTGGCCCGGTAAAGCTCGCCGAGCAACTGCTCGGAGACGGGACAAGTCTCTTCCTGGGGAATTTGCAATGGCTTCATGAAAAAAACTCCTGGAAGCAGACCATTGCGCACAACGCGTTAACGATTCGTGAACCCTTGCCGGCCGGAAGCCCGAGAGAGTGGGAAAAGCAAACGCCGCCGCGCAGGGAGCGCAGCGGCGCAGGCCGATCGAAACCGACGATTCGATGATCAGCGGCGCTTCTTGCGCGGGCCGCGATACGGCAGGTTTGCTGGCTCCAGCATCAACGACGAGATGCCGGCGGCCGCGCCGAGGCCGGTCTGGCTCTGCACGCTCACCGGCTGCAGCGAGATGGTCCGGTTGGAGCCGCCGAACAGCGCGTTGGCGCCGACGCCGATGCCGACCGTTGCGTTCATCGAGCCGCCGAAATAGCTGCCGGCGAGCTCGGCCGGGCCGAGCCGGCGGGTTGGCGCGTACACCTGCCAGTGCACCCGCGTCGTCTGGTTCCAGCCGATGTCCAGGCCGAACCGGTTGATCGTGCCGTAATAGGGCTGCGGCCGGCCGCCGATCGGGCGGAAGATGCACTCCATCCGGGTGACCGAGCCGACCACGAAGGCCGTCGAGGCGCCGCGGCACTCCAGGTGTCCGGCTGCGACCGCGTTCTGGGCCTGGGCCTGCGAACCGGTTGCGGCGACCGCCGCGGCGAAAGCGATGCCGATTAGACTGCGCATGGTTGTTGCTCTCCTTTTTGGGTGCCATCCCCTTAACGGAGGACGTCCCCCGCGGAAAGCTCAATTGCCGGCGAACACAATGTGAACACTGGTTTTCCGGCCGGTGTGGGCGCCATACAACAACCGGTGTTGTTGCGGCCACGCGCTGGCGAGCGCAGCGAGCGGCCAGCGCGTGCACTTTTAGTGCACCACGCCGAACTCCGCGCTTCCCAAGGTCCTCATGTCCGGCTTGTTTCCGACGCACTGACGCCGGATTCGACAAAGACAAACGGCCGCAGGGGGGGTGGTCAATCAGGAGCATCCTGCATGAAGGCAATCACCATCGCGACGATCCTTGCCGTCGTTTCGACGCCCGCGCTCGCCCGCAAGGCGGACCATCCCAGGCACGCGAAACATCGTCACACGCACGTGGTCGCCACCGACGCGCAGACGCCGTTCGCAAGCTGGCCGACGGCGATGTCCCCGGGCTGGAATGCGCAGGCGCGGGCGCCGCGCGTCGCGCGCAATGCCGCACCGGGGCAGGGCGCCTATTCGGCGATGGTCGCGCGTCACGCCGCGGCGAATGGCGTTCCGGCTTCGCTGGTGCATCGCGTGATCATGCGCGAGAGCCGCTACAACCCGCGCGCGGTGAGCAAGGGCAACTACGGCATGATGCAGATCAAGCTCGGCACCGCGCGGGCGATGGGCTACACCGGCAGCGCCGCGGGCCTGCTCGATCCCGAGACCAACATGACCTATGCGGTGAAGTATCTCGCCGGCGCCTACAAGGTCGCGGGCGGCAGCGAGAGCGGCGCAGTCGCGAACTACGCCCGCGGTTACTATTACTCGGCCAAACGCCGTGGCGTGTCGCCCTATGAGGCGCCGGCCACGCAGGCGTTTGCGATGCAGCCGACCGTTGTCATGCAGACGTCGGCACCGGCGCGTTCCTCGCGGCGCGCCGCACGCGCCAGCTCCGAATACTTCGTCCGGGCGCCATCGGACCGGCACGCGGTGTTCTAAGGCGCGATCGTTCGTCGGCAACACCGCCGATGCCGCACCATTCAGCTCAAAAGAAAACCGGCGGCGCCGTGCGCGCCGCCGGTCGCGTTTTTCAATGTCAGTCGTTCAGTGCACGGCGATCGCCTGCGGCGCCGCCTTCGGCGTTTCCATCGCCGCCACGCGGTTCTTCACCGCCTTCTGCACCTTCTCGAAGGCGCGCACCTCGATCTGGCGCACGCGCTCGCGCGACACGCCGAACTCGGCGGCCAGGTCCTCGAGCGTGACCGGATCGTCCGCAAGCCTTCGCGCCTCGAAGATGCGCCGCTCGCGGTCGTTGAGCACTTCGAGCGCGGACGACAGCGCCTTGCGGCGGTTGTCGAGCTCCTCGTGCTCGGCCATCACGGTTTCCTGGCTTTCGCTGTCGTCGGCGAGCCAGTCCTGCCATTCGCCGCTCTCGCCGTCGTCGCGGATCGGCGCGTTGAGCGACGCATCGCCGCCGAGACGGCGGTTCATGTCGACGACGTCCTGCTCGGTCACGCCCAGCCGCTTGGCGATGGTCTGCACCTGATCGGGGCGCAGATCGCCCTCCTGCAACGCCGAGATCTTGCTCTTGGCCTTGCGCAGATTGAAGAACAGCTTCTTCTGGTTCGCGGTCGTGCCCATCTTCACGAGCGACCACGAGCGCAGGATGTATTCCTGGATCGACGCCTTGATCCACCACATCGCGTAGGTCGCGAGGCGGAAGCCCTTGTCGGGCTCAAAGCGCTTTACCGCCTGCATCAGGCCGACGTTGCCTTCCGAGATCACCTCGGAGATCGGCAGGCCGTAGCCGCGGTAACCCATCGCGATCTTGGCGACGAGCCGCAGATGGCTGGTGACGAGCTGGTGCGCGGCGTCACGATCGCCGTGCTCCTTCCAGCGCTTTGCCAGCATGTATTCCTGCTGCGGTTCCAGCATCGGGAACCGGCGGATTTCTTCGAGATACCGTGTCAGGCCGCCTTCGGCAGTGACAATCGGCATTGTAGCAACGCGGGCCATGACAGCGCCCTTTCCATAGTTTGCCCCCGGTTGCCCGGCGGGCGATGTATGCCGCTGCTCCCCGAGCCAACGGCACCTCATTTCGCGGTTGCGAGATTCCCCCAACCGCATCTGCAGCATACCGGACCGAATGGGGCGAAAGGAAGAACATCCCCCTTCACACCCTCGTGACCCCCGGAGCCCCTTGTCGCACCCTCAACCCTTTGGCCGGGAATGCTTTTTAGGGCTGGTCGAGGGCGGGTCGCGGTGCCGCAAGGCTGACATGTAAACGGGCCAAGATCAACGGGCAGTTCCGAACGGAACTCCAGTTGCCGGCCTGTGGTCGGATGTCGAATGGACAGGAGATAAGCATGCAGGGCCTGTCTTCCAAGACCCTCCAGGGCGTCGCGGGCTTGCGGGGGCAACTGGGCGGCCTTGGTGCGAAATCCAGGGCCATAGACCGAATCGCCGAGCAAGCGGATGCCCGATATGGGCCATATGCACCCGGATCTGGTGGGTGCGGCCGGTTTCCAGCCGGCATTCGATCAGGCTGGCGATGGGAGCGTCGGTTTTGGCGCTTCCCTTGCCCGGATAGCGCTCCAGCACATGCCAATGGGTGATCGAGGCGCGGCCGTCGCGCCGCACCGCGATCTTGTCGCGGCTCTTTGGATGGCGCCCGAGCGGTGCATCGACCGTGCCCTTGGGCCGCGGCGGCGCGCCCCAGGCGAGCGCCAGATAGCCGCGCTTGAGCGGGCCGGTGCGGCCGTGGTCGGCGAACTGCGCGGCGAGCGCCTGGTGGGCGCGGTCGGTCTTGGCGACCACCATCAGCCCGGTGGTGTCCTTGTCGAGCCGGTGCACGATGCCCGGCCGCTTCACGCCGCCGATGCCCGACAGACTGTCTCCGCAATGGGCGATCAGCGCGTTGACCAGCGTGCCGGTGGCGTGGCCCGCGGCCGGATGCACCACGAGCCCGGCCGGCTTGTCGATGACGATCAGTTCGTCGTCCTCGAACACGATCTTGAGCGGGATGTCCTCGCCCGCGGGCTCCGCCTCCTCGGGCTCCGGCACGTTCACCACGATCGCGTCGCCTGCGTTGACCCGCTGGCTCGGATCGCGGATCGTGCGACCGCCGACCGAGACCTCGCCATCCAGGATCAGCGCCTTGAGACGGGTGCGGGACAGCCCGGAATGTCCGGCGAGCACGCGGTCGAGCCGTCCGCCCGCCTCCTTGCCAGAGACGGCGATTTCCTGTTGCGTGCCGGAAGATTTGCGAAGCGATGACATTCGAGCCGACATGGTGATGCCCGATCATAACGCCGATGACGAGAAGCCGCTCAGCCCCGAGCAGCAAAACATCGTCAACAAGGCGCGCTGGCTGATGCTGGTCTCGGGCCTCGCCACCTTCCTCGGCATCGCCGTGGTGATCGGCGTGGTCGGCTACCGGATCTTCCGCAGCGACGGCAACGTCGCGCCGCGGGAGGTGACCGCCATGCTGCCCAAGGGCGCGAAGGTCATCCAGACCGCGGTGTCGGAGGACCGGATCGTGGTGACGGTCGAGCTCGGCGGAACGGTGGAAATCCGCGCGTTCGACGTCAAAACCATGCAGCCGACCGGGCGGTTGAGGTTTGCCACCGAGCCTTGAAGGCGGGTTGCGACAACGCTCCGGCGTCATTCCGGGGGCGCGCCGTAGGCGCGAACCCGGAATCCGATGGCACCCGAGGCTGCCGGCGCTTGCCTGACCGGCGGATCGGGGCTATCTGAACCGCCTTGCCGGCAGGCTCCCTTCGTCTAGCGGTCTAGGACGCGGCCCTCTCAAGGCTGAAACACGGGTTCGATTCCCGTAGGGAGCGCCATATATTTCGACAGCCTAGACTCTCGTCCCCCAGCCAGCGCGGGATGCAGCGTGATTAGCCAGTCACTGTTTGGGACTGATCCCTTGCGGCCGCTTTCGCGTTGACGAACTCCGCCGCCGCGCACCCTGCGTTCCATCATCTTCCAACAAATGGCGGAGCGGCAATCGCGTCGTCTGCTTCACGCGATCGAGCACGACTGAAGACTGCACGTGCCCGACGCTCCGATGCGGCAGAAAAACGTCATTGAGGATGCGCGACAGCGTCTTGAGGTCCGGCACCACCAGCTTGACCAGAAAGTCCGCCTCGCCGGTCAACGAATAGGCCTCCTGAACTTCCTCGAGGCCGCGGATCAGCTTCGCAAAGGCCTGGCTGCTGTCAGGCGATTGCGTCGCCAGGCTGACCTGGATGAAAACCACCACATCGAGGCCGATCGCTTGGTTCGCGAGGGCGGCGTGATAGCCCTCGATCACGCCGGATTGCTCCAGCGCCGTGCGACGGCGCGAACATTGCGAGGGGGACAGGCCGATCCGCTCGGCCAGTTCGAGGTTGGTCAGCCGGCCGTCCTCCTGGAGCGCATTCAGCAGTTTGTGATCGAAGGCATCCATGCACTGATATCGCGTATTCAACGAAAAATATGACGATATCGTGCACATCCATGCGCTTCAAGGCCGCTTTTGCACACCTTGGCCAATCATGGCGCGGTACACATATGAGCGAAGGGTGGGGAGCACGGAGGATCGGCTGTGGGCCCATTTCCGCATGACGCGCCGCCCGCCAAAATCGACCCGCAAAATCCCGCGGGCACCGACGGTTTCGAATTCGTCGAGTTTGCCCATCCGCGGCCGGACGAACTGGCCACCCTGTTCGAGCGCATGGGCTACACGCCGGTTGCCAGGCACAAGACCAAAAACATCACGGTCTATCGCCAGGGCGACATCAACTACGTCCTCAATGCGGAGCCAAGCTCGTTCGCGACCCGCTTCGTTGCCGCGCATGGCCCTTGCGCCCCCTCGATGGCGTGGCGCGTCGTCGACGCAAAGCATGCCTTCGAGCACGCCGTAAAACTTGGCGCCACGCCCTATGCCGGCGCCGACAAGACCCTGGCAACGCCTGCCATCATGGGGATCGGCGGCTCGCTACTCTATTTCGTCGACCGCTACGGCGCCAAAGGTTCGCCCTATGACGCGGAATTCAACTGGATCGGCGCGCGCGATCCCAAGCCGGAGGGGGTCGGCTTTCACTATCTCGATCACCTGACCCACAACGTGAAGCGCGGCAACATGGACACCTGGTTCGGCTTCTACACCAGGCTGTTCAACTTCCGGCAGATCCGCTTCTTCGACATCGAAGGCAAACATACTGGTCTGTTCTCGCGGGCGCTCACCAGTCCGTGCGCGCGCATCCGCATTCCGATCAACGAGTTGGCCGACGAAAATTCCCAGATCGAAGAATATCTGCGGGACTACAAGGGCGAAGGCATCCAGCATATCGCCGTCGGCACCGACGCGATCTACCAAGCGACCGACGCGCTGGCCGCCAACGGCCTGCAATTCATGCCGGGACCGCCGGATGCCTACTACGAGAAAAGCTTTCATCGAGTGCGCGGCCACACTGAGCCGATCGAGTGCATGAAGAAACACGGAATCCTGATTGACGGCGAAGGCGTCGTGGACGGCGGCGAAACCAAAATCCTTCTCCAGGTGTTCTCCAAAGCCGTCATTGGCCCGATCTTCTTCGAGTTCATCCAGAGGAAGGGCGATGACGGCTTCGGCGAGGGCAATTTCAAGGCGTTGTTCGAGTTGATCGAGGAAGACCAGATACGGCGCGGCGTGCTGACGGCCTAGCCGTCGGATGTTGCGGGAGAGTGAGCATGTCAGTCGCAGTCAGGGACGGCACTGTCGAGTCGGGCTCGAAGAACCGGTACCGCGATGCGCCGCGCAATCCGGATTTCACCATCAGCCAGGACTGGCCGTCCTATTCGGCCGCGGAGCACGATCGCTGGGATCGCCTGTTCAAGCGTTCGCGGGAGATTCTCCAGGGCCGCGCCTGCGACGAGTTCATCGCGATGATGGACACGCTCAAGTTCTCCGAATCCGGCATTCCCGACATGGAACGGTTGAGCGACCGGCTCGAAGCGATCACCGGCTGGCGCGTCGTTCCGGTCGCCGAGCTCGTTCCCGACGATGTGTTCTTCAGCCATCTTGCGAACCGGCGATTTCCGGCCGGGGCCTTCATCCGCTCCGAGCAGGAGATGGATTATCTCGAGGAGCCGGACATCTTCCACGATGTGTTCGGCCACGTGCCGCTACTGGCGAACCCGGTCTATTCGGATTTCATGCAGGCTTACGGCAGGGGCGGCGAGCGTGCGATGGCGCTCGGCGTGCTGCCGAACCTCGCGCGGCTTTACTGGTACACGGTCGAATTCGGATTGATCCGCACGGCAGCATCCTTGCGCATCTTCGGCGCCGGAATCATGTCGTCCACCACCGAAAGCGTTTTCGCACTCGAAAGCTCTTCTCCCAATCGGATCGTCTTCGAGCTTGAACGCGTCATGCGCACCCGATATCTGATCGACGATTTCCAGCAGACCTATTTCGTGATCGAGAGCTTCGAAAAGCTTCTCGACGATTGCTATCAGGACTTTGCTCCGATCTATGAACGGATCAGGACGGCGCCCGACATCGAGGCCCATGAAGTTCTGGACAGCGACGATGTGGTGACGCGAGGCACTCTCGCCTACTTCAAGAAAAAGCGCGCGTAGCGACGTGCCGCGCCGGGCGGCTCGATGCCGAACGTTTGACGCAGCGTCATGGAGGCAATGGCGCTGCGGGCGGCGGCTGCACATCTCGCGGGCCGCGCAACCGAAGGGCAGCCAAGCCTCAGAATCAACCTCTCACCAGCCTGAAGCCCAGGTTTGTCGGAGGGATCCCGACCGCGCAGCCGCCGCTGCGGGCGTCGCGGACAAAGTCCGTCATGTAGGACCGGTGACGGCCCGCCACGACCCGCACGCCGCAATTGACGCGGGCCGTGCCGGCTTCGGCGCCCGCCCCGTCAAGCATCGCGCGCCGGTAACAGGTTTCGGTCCACTCCCACACATTGCCGCCCATGTCCGCGAGTCCGTGCGCGTTGACGCCGAACCAACCCACCGGCCGCACGTCCTTGTCCGGATTGTCGCGCGCCGATTCCATTTCATACCGGGCGAGCCATCGCTTCGCGGGATCGCGGCTGTCGCCATCCGCAACCGCATCGTCGGTGAAGCGATCGCCCGCGGCAAACACCCATTCCTCGTCGGTGGGCAGGCGATAGGTCCGGCCGGTCTTGCGGCTCAGCCAGGCCGCGTAGGCGCTGGCATCGCGCCAGCTGACCTTCACCACCGGCCGCTCGTGTTCGTGGGCATGGTCCTGCGCCGAATGCTGGCAGGCGCCTTCGCGCACGCAGTCCTGATATTCCGCCGCCGTGACCTGCCGGCGCATGATGACAAGCGGCCTTGCCATGCGCACCGAAACGACCGGCGCGTTGACCGCGGCGCCGGCGCGCGTGAATTCGCCGGCCACCCGGTAGCGGAACGCTATGGGGCGCAGCATCGCCAGCTCCGGTTCGCCGGGACGCAGATCGTCGAGACGGGTTTCGGCGGAATCGGGGCGGTCGGCCAGCAGGCCCGGCAGAGTGAGCCCCAACGCCGTGCCTGCGGCGGCGCCGAGTACGAGTGCAATCTTCAGGGCAGACAACATTGCTCAGCCTCCTCGCGCGAGGCAGGGCGGTCCGCCCCGATGTCGGGCGGACCGCCGGTCGGCCTAGCGCCTCAGGGCGCCATGGACCTTTGCGGCCGGCGGGATCGGCTGCGGCGGCGCAACCTGCTCCATCAGGTCGCTGTTCCACTCACCTTCGACCTTGAAGTGCGCGGTCGCACCCAGCTCCACGGCCTCGATCAGGTTGTGGTTGACGTAGGCGTAGATGCCGGGCTGGCGGAACGTGTAGAGGGCTGCGCCCGCCGAGCCGCCGCGCACGAACCAGGTTTCGAGATCGACCTCGGGCGGGTTCCGGAACTTGCCGGTCTCCCACACGTAGTCTCCGTGCCCGCCGATCAGGTGAGGCCGCGTGTCGCGGTTGGCCTGCGAGTGCACGATCAGCACCGTCTCGCCGACCTTCGCGGTCAACGCGTTCTTGCCGGTCAGCGCGCCCACCTTGCCGTTGAACACCACGTGGGTCGGGATCAGCTTTCGCATCACCTCCATGGTCTCGACGTAGGAGTCGCCGAGCGTCTCGTAGATTTTGTATTTCCCTTTCTCGTCGCGCGGCACGTAAAGATCGTGCTCGCCGACGTAATAGACCCGGTCGTAGCGAAGCGGCTTGCCGGCCGCATCCTTCAGTCCGTCGCGCGGCAGCACCATCACGGTTCCGTGCATGCCGGCGACCACATGCCAGGGGATCATCGAGCCCTCCGGCGCGCAGTGATAGACAAACGCGCCCGGGCGGTCCGCCTTCCAGCGCAGCACCACCTGCTCGCCGGGATTGACCAGCGTCAGGGCCGCGCCGCCAAGCGCCCCGGTTGCCGAATGAAAGTCGATGTTGTGCGGCATCGTGTTGGTGTCCGGGTTGACCAGCGTCAGTTCGACATAGTCGCCCTCGTGCACGATCATCAGCGGGCCCGGCATCGACCCGTTGAAGGTCATGGCCTGGAACCTGGTGCCCTCACCGTCGATGACGATCTCCTTCTCCTCGATGACCATGGTGAACTCCATGATGCGCGGGCCGTGCCGGCTCACCTGCTCGTGCGCGTGTGCGAAAGGCGGTGCGACCAGTTCGACTCTCTGGCGCGGCAGCTTTGGCGCGGGTCCCCCCGGCGCTGCGGCGACCGTGGCAGCGTTCGCCGGATTGGCCAGGGTCATCGCTGCGGCGACCGCTGTCGCAGCCATCAATGCGGACCGTCTCGTCATCATGACATCCACCTTCGTTCATCGGTTTCGATGAACGCAACATGGAGCGGCGCGGCCGAACGTTCTTTGCGCTGCAACAAATCTGCCGGCTTTTTGCGAAGTGCCGGTTGGTTGCGCTGGCGCAAAGAACCGGCCCGAGGTTCGCCTACATTCGGCATCATGGCCCGACGCACCCCAGAGATCGCTTTCGATACCACCGTGGATGAGGTGATGCGGCTGTGGCCCGCGACCATCCGCGTGTTTCTCGATTTCCGGATGGGCTGCGTTGGCTGCCCGATCGCCACCTTCCACACGGTTGCCGACACGTGCGGCGAACACCGGGTGGATCGCGAAACCTTCCTTGCGGCACTGCGCGGGGCCGCCGCGTCGGAAAATCCGGATGGATCAGTCGCCGGACGTCTTTTCGGCAATGCCGAACAGGCGGTGCGGATCGCGCAGGACGATGCGCTGGCGGCCGCTCTCGACCAGACCCTGCTGCTCCCAGGCACTTAGGATCCGGCTGACGGTGTGCAGGGTGGTGCCGGTCATCTCGGCCACGTCCTGGCGGCTGATCGGGAAATCGATCTCGATGCCGGCTTCCATCTTGCGGCCGGCCTGCTTGGCCAGCCGCAGCAGGGCGTGGGCGACGCGGCGCTCCACCTCCTCGGTGGTCATCTCGATCACGCGGGTATGCGCCTCCTGCAGCCGCGCGCCGACGGTCTGCAGCGTGTTGGTGGCCAGCGCCGGATGCTGCGCCACGAGACGCGGCCATGCGGTCGAGGGCCAGGCGAGCGAGACGCTGTCGACCGCCGCGACCGCCGTGGCGGGGTAATGCTTGAGGCCGATCGCCGGCGCCACGCCGAAGACCTCGCCCGCCGAGACGTAGCGCACGACGATCTGCTTGCCGTCCGGCGTGGTTTTCTCCGCCCGCACATGGCCGTGCAGGAGAAGGAAAATAGAAAGCGCCTCCGCGCCCTGTTCGAACACGTTTGAGTTTTTCGCGTGGCGGACGGCGCGGGCCTCCTTCAGGAGGTCGTCCAACTCGGCGGCAGACAGCCCCGCGAACAACGGCAACTGCGCGACAAGTGAGCGGTCGACCGAGGCCATGCGTAGCAGTCTCTCTGTGTTTTCGGGAGCCTAGTGTTGCATGCTTATGGCACAGGATTCGCCGGAGTGTCGCGGCCGCCCTGAGGGAACAGGCAGGTCACCCTGGATTCGAAGCCAAGCTTGCGCCAACGCAAAGAGCCACGATCCCTGCCGTCCTATTTCTTGATCACGGCCGGTGCGCCGGACAGGCGCCAACCGGCCCCCAAACAGGAGGGCATCATGGGCTATGCATATGAGCGCCACATTCCATCCCGGGCGGAAATGGTCGTCGGCATGGCGGCGGACGCCATCCGCCGCTGGCGCGACCGGTGGGACTTCGACCGGTTCGTTCTGGACTGTCCCGGCGAAGCCGACCGGCTGGCGCGGGATCTGAACATCGACAAGGCCGACCTGCGGCAACTGGCCGGACACGCGAAGCGGGCCGCCCGTCTTGTTGAACCGGCGCCTGCGTCTCCTCGGCATCGATCCCGAGCAACTGCGCCGCGCCGAGCCCGCGGTATCCCAGGATCTCGCGCGCTGCTGCACGCTTTGCGGCAGCAAATCCCGATGCGCGAAGGACATGGCCCGCGATCCCGGCGCCGCGGACTGGAAAAGCTATTGCCCCAACGAGCCGACACTCGCGGCTCTCGGCCCGCAATAGGCCGTGCGGACGCGGCGCGGGACAGCCCGCGCCGCAACGCCGGTGCCAATCAAACAAAACTTGCGCTGCAACAACGAGCATGAACAGCGGCAGCGATACAATTCGATTGCAAGGTTCGAGACGAGCTTCAACGAAAGGAAAAGACTATGCGTAAATTGCTGATGCCGGCGGCGGCGCTTGCGATGCTGGCGCTGGCGCTGACGCTGCCGGCTGCCGCCGAGGAACTGGAAATCAAGATGCTCAACAAGGGCGCCGAGGGCGCCATGGTGTTCGAGCCGTCGCTTCTCAAGGTCGCCCCGGGCGATACCGTGAAGTTCGTCCCGACCGACAAGACCCACAACGCCGAGAGCATCGCCGGAATGCTGCCGGAGGGCGCCAAGCCGTTCGTCGGCAAGATCAACCAGGAGGTGATCGTCACGTTCGGGCAGCCTGGCGTGTACGGCATCAAGTGCCTGCCGCACTACGGCATGGGCATGGTCGCCATGATCGTGGTCGGAACGCCGGCCAACGAGACGGAAGCCAAAGCGGTGACCCATCCGGGCCGCGCCAGGCAGGTGTTTGTCAATCTGTTCGGCAGGCTTGAAGCGACCCGCACCGCCGCCAAATAAGCAGCGGGCGCATCGGAGAGACAACCATGGCAGGCATTCCCCGTCTGCGCGAATATAGCGGGCCCGCGCTTCTGTCCTACGGCTTTCGCCCCTTCTTCCTGATGGGGGCGATCTACGCGGCGCTGGCAGTGCTGGTCTGGCTGGCGCTGTTCAGCGGCCGGATTGAACTTCCTTCCGTGTTCATCCCTCGCGACTGGCACGTCCATGAGATGCTGTACGGCTTTGTGCCGGCCGTCGTGACGGGTTTTCTGCTCACGGCGATTCCGAACTGGACCGGACGGCTGCCGATCCAGGGCTTGCCGCTGCTGGCGCTGTTGGGAACCTGGATTGCCGGACGCGCCGCGGTCCTGCTGTCGTCGTCGATCGGCTGGATTGCCACGGCTGCGATCGATGTCGCCTTCCTCGTGCTGGTCGCGTCTGCGGCCGCGCGCGAGATCGTCGTCGGCAGCAACTGGCGCAATCTCAAAGTGGTGTCGATCGTGAGCCTGCTGGCTGCCGGAAATCTGCTGTTTCATCTGGAAGCGCACTTCAACGGCAGTGCGGACTACGCGATCCGGCTCGGGATCGGCACGATGGTTCTGCTGATTTCGCTGGTGGGCGGGCGGGTGGTTCCGAGCTTCACCCGCAACTGGCTGGCTCGCCGGGATTCCGCGCGCCAGGCGGCCGGACGGCTGCCAAGGCCTTTCGAGCGTTTCGATGCGATCACGATCGCAGTCAGCGCGGTCGCGCTGGTGCTCTGGATCGCGGCACCATTCGAACGCGCGACGGGCTTGCTCTTGATTTTCGCTGGACTGATGCAGCTTGTTCGTCTCACGCGCTGGGCGGGCGACCGTACGGTCGGCGACCGCCTCGTCCTCGTGCTGCACGTAGGTTACGCCTTCGTGCCGCTCGGCTTCTTTCTGGTCGGCGGCGCCGCACTCGGCCTGGTTCCGCCCGGCGCCGGCATCCACGCATGGACGGGAGGCGCCGTGGCCGTGATGATGCTCGCCGTCATGACGCGCGCGACTCTCGGACATACCGGCCGGGATCTCATCGCCTCGGCCGGTACACAGGTAGTGTATGCCGCAGCCCTCGTTGCCGCGCTCACGCGAATCTGCGCGGCGATGCACCCCGAGCGGGCCGATGTCCTGCTGTCGATTTCCGGCGCCGCGTGGACGGGGGCTTTCCTCGGGTTCGCCGTGCTCTACGGTCCCATGCTCTGCTCAGGCCGCGGCCCGCGGGCGGCCTGAATTGTTCCGTATGGCTGATTGCTCAAGCGACCCGGCGCGCTGCCGCGCTCGATCCTGGTTCTGACGCCAGATGGGACATCGGCTGCGCAGGGCGTTGGACGCAATAGCAAAGCGCATTGCGCCGTGTTGGTGATCTGAAATGGCGGATTGCCCTTCGCTAAGCCTGCCATATTGTGGCAGCGAAGCGGGTTTCAGCCTCTACCAAAGTGCGCACTTCAACCGCTACGATGCCACCGTGTGCCGCAGGGGGCGAACATGAAGCGTCGGGAATTCATTCATCTGCCAAGATGCCGCGGTTATGCACGAACAAAGAAACCACACCGTTGGTTCTGCTCGGAAGAGGAAGCTCAAGCCGCAAGCTTCCGTAAGTCATGCACGTGCTGAAGACGGTGGTGCGAACCGACCTGCTCGCCTCGCTTGGGGTCGCGGCGATATTCGTGTTTGCCCCGAACGCCAAAGCTCAAGACGCCGAGCCCAGGCTGTATACGAACACGCCGGTCGGCCTCAATTTCTTGATCGGCGGGTACGTTTACTCGCAAGGCAAGCTGGCGTTCGACCCATCACTGTCGGCCGCGAACGCGAAGTTTCATTCCCATACCGGGGCGATGGCCTATGTGCGGTCGTTCGAACTATGGGGCCAATCCGCCAAGTTCGATGTCATCCTGCCCTATTCGGGTTTTTCGGCGCGCGGTCTCGTGGCGAACCAGCCTCGGGAGCGGGAGATTTCGGGAACAGGTGATCCGCGGTTTCGTGTTTCCGTGAACCTGCTCGGCGCTCCCGCAATGACCATAAAAGAATTCGCGAACTACAAGCAGGATCTGATCGTCGGAGTGAGCCTTCAGGTGTCGGCACCCCTCGGTCAATACGACGAGACCAAATTGCTCAATCTTGGCAATAACCGTTGGTCGTTCAGACCCGAACTCGGGATTTCAAAGGCATGGGGTCCATGGACGTTGGAAATCGCACCTGGCGCGACATTCTTCACGGACAACGCGGACTTCTTCATGGGCAAGAGATTTGCGCAAGCGCCGCTGTACATGGTCAGAGGCCATCTTATTCACTACTTTCAATCCGGCGCGTGGGTTTCGTTTGACGGCTCTTACTTCACGGGCGCTCGCACGACTGTGAACGGAGTCAAGGGTGACAATGAGCAAGAGAACGTCCGCGCGGGTCTGACGTTGGGGTTGCCCATCGATCGTAACAACTCGGTCAAGTTTAGTGCGAGCAAAGGCATCTACACCCTTACTGGCAGCGAGTTCAGTATTGTCGGAGTGGCATGGCAATACCGTTGGGGCGCAGGGCATTAAGGGTCTTTTTGTTTTTGAAGGTCTGTTCGAACACAGCTGTGTTGATGTGCTATTCGGCGATCCACGCCACCTTTCAGGATTGCCACGGGACATCGCAAACAGCGGCTCCATGTCCGCTCATGACCCAACTGAGGCATCGGGCGGTCCAGGAAAAGTCGTCGCGCCCCGACCCGAAGCGCCTCCAAAAGGCCATCTAAGGCTCGATACGCTAAAGCCGCATGAGTCGGAGCGGCACATGCAGCGGCGGGAATCCTTGAACCAGGGTCGGCATCATCGCCGTCGTGTTGGCGAATGCGCGTCCCGGTTAACAATTCCAAGACAATTTACGGTAGTGTCACGTCGTGTTGAGTTAGGGGGTCCGATGGGCGCATTGAGTTGTCGCCATCTTCGCGGACGCGGCAGTATCCATTGGGCTTTCATCGTCCTCCTTGCTGTCGCTCTGCCCAGTTGCGTCAGTCGGCCCGGACCGGAAATGCTGACCCCGGTGGCCGCTCCGCCAGGTGTCAAAGCCCTGCAGATTTATGTTGCGACCACGCGCGAGCGCGAAAACCCGTCGGAAAATGTGTTCACGGCGAACCGCGCGAAAGCACTGAATTTTGCAAAGTTTGCCGTTTCGATCCCGCCCAACCACAAGCCTGGCAACGTCGAACTGCCGGCCGATCCTCCCGATTCACAAACCAGCTTTGCGATTGTGAATCAGACGGTGTTGAGCGACGCCGATTTCCGCAATGCCGTCGCGCCGAGAGCCGGGCGCAAGAAACACAGAGTCTTTGTTTTCGTGCACGGTTTCAACAACAACTTCCAGGAGTCCGTGTTCCGGCTGGCCCAACTGCAGGCCGACGCCAAGATCGACGGCATACCGGTCCTGTTCTCGTGGCCATCACAAGCTCAGGTCATCGCTTATGAAGCCGACAGGGAAGCGGCGCTCGCTTCGCGCGACCAGCTGATGGGTTTGCTGACGATGTTGACCAGCAGTCCCGCGGTCGGCGACGTTCTCGTTGTGGCGCATAGTATGGGCGCCATGCTGACAATCGAAGCGCTGCGCCAGCTTCGTATCGAAGGAAAAAATCAGGTCATCGCACGGTTGGGACGTGTCGTGCTGGCGGCGCCCGACATAGACGCGCAAACTTTCCGCGCCCAGGTCCAAACCATCGGGCCGCTGAAGCCGCCCTTGCTGGTGCTGGTCTCCAAAGACGATGGCGCGCTTCGGTTTTCCAACATGCTGAGCGGCTCGGTTGCTCGTGCCGGGGCTCTGGACATCAACAACCCGGTTGTCCAGGAGGCGGCGCTCAAGGCCCAGGTTCAGGTCGTCGATATTTCGCGCCTCGCGTCGTATGACGGCTTGCGTCATGATCAGTTCGTCAGTGTTGCCGTGCTTTATTCGCGCTTGCAGCACAACGCGGCGTCTTACCGAAACACGGCGGGTACATTCATCTTCAACGAGGACGGCGCAACGATGGTCCAACCGGTCAACATTGGAACGCAAGTGCTTGCTGAGTGAGCGCGTGGGCCGGGTTAGCCCGCTCCGCTATTCGCCCTACGGGCTGCCGCCAGATGGATCATCGGCCGTGCAGATTCAGCGACGCCAGAAATTCCTGCCGCGTCGCGGCCTGCCGCCGGAAAACGCCCAGCATGCGGCTCGTCACCATGGAGACGCCCGGCTTGTGGACGCCCCGGGTGGTCATGCAGTGATGCACCGCTTCGATCACCACCGCGACGCCCAATGGTTTGAGGACTTTGTCCAGGCACGAAGCGATCTCGGCGGTCATTTTCTCCTGGATCTGCAGGCGCTTGGCATACACATCGACGAGCCGCGCCAGCTTGGAAATTCCGACCACGCGCCGCCTTGGCATATAGGCGATGTGCGCCTTGCCGATGATCGGCGCGAGGTGATGCTCGCAATGCGACTCGAACGGGATATCCCGCAGCGCAACGATTTCGTCGTAGCCCGCGACCTCTTCAAATGTCCGGCTCAGGTAGTCGGCGGGGTTTTGCTCATAGCCGGCGAACCATTCCTCGAACGCACGCGCGACCCGCGCGGGCGTGCCCTGAAGCCCTTCGCGGTCCGGGTTGTCGCCGGCCCAGCGGAGCAGCACGCGCACGGCATTTTCAGCTTCCGATCGCGAAGGCTTCTCGGCTTCGGATCGGACTTTCCGGATCGACCTGGCCGATGAATGCACCATTGGGTGTCCCGGGCGGTTCGTGAGCGGTGATGTTGCAATCCCATTATAAACTCATTGTTCCAATGCACGCTGGCTTTCTTGCTTGGTGTCCAGTCCGCCGGGCTTCTTTCAACCGCAGCCGAAATGCATCCCGACCACCTGCGTGAAACTGGACTCGCATCGCGGATCAAGCCGTCTGCAGCCACTCATCGAGTCTTTGCAGCCAGCGCCGCACGGGTGGCGGCGCCGGAAGCGGTTTGAGCTTGAGCCGGTCACCGTCGCGTCCATGGACAAGCTGAAGCGTCCGGGTGTGGTAGTCGGCAAGATCCGGACGGTGGGCGATGCTCAACACCGTCGTCGTTTTCAGTTCTTCGTTGAACAAGCTCATGACGCGGCGTTGGCTGTCTTCGTCGAGCGCGGCTGTTGCTTCGTCGAGAAACACCCAGCCGGGTTTGTGCAGGAGGAGTCGCGCGAAGGCGAGGCGTTCCTGTTCGCCGAGCGACAGCTCCTTGTCCCAGCGTTCGTCCTGATCGAGCTTGGCGACGAGATTGCCGAGATCGCAGCGCTCGAGGGCTCGCCGCACATCCGCATCCGGGAATGCGTCGGGCGGTCCCGGATAGCTCAGGGCGTTGCGCAGTGTGCCCAGCGGGAGGTACGGGCGTTGCGGCAGGAATGACATGGTTTCAGGGGCAGGGGTGAGGATTGTCCCGGAACCCCACGGCCAGAGTCCCGCCACGGCGCGAAACAGCGTCGACTTGCCCCTTCCGGTGTCGCCGACGATCAGCACGCGCTCGCCCGGCAAAATGCAGACGGTCGCATCCTCGATGATGATGTGTCCGTCCGGCAGGAGTATGCGCACGCCCTCGAACGCAAGATGCCCGTCCGGATGCAGGGCGCGTTTGATTTCTTCGGCGCCTTCTTCGACCGCCGGAAGGTCGTCGAGCGCCTCGCGGAAGCGGGCGACCCGATGGACCGCCGCGCGCCAGTCGGCAAGACGCGAAAAGTAGTCGACGAACCATCGCATCGCCCCCTGCACCTGGCTGAAGGCGCCGGCCACCATGATCAGGCCGCCGAGCGTCAGGCTGCCTCCGAAGTACGCCGGCGCGGCCACCAGGATCGGAACGACGAGCGAAAGCCAGCCGGTCCCTGACGTGATCCAGGTCAGGTGGGCGTAGGAGGTGGATATGCGCCGCATGGTATCCACGACGGCCATCAGCGCGGCTTCGAGATGGCGTTGCTCGTCCTTCTCTCCGCCATGCAAGGCAATGCTCTCGCCGGATTCGTTGACCCGGACGAGCGCGAAACGGAATTCCGCCTCGCGTGCGTATCGCTCGGCATTCAGCGCAATCAGGGGCCGGCCCACGAGCCAGGTCAGGACCGAGCCGATCAGGGCATAGGCGATGGCGCACCAGACCATGTAACCGGGAATGGCAATGTCGTAGCCCGCGACCTGGAACGTGACCTGCGCCGACAAGGCCCACAGCACGCCGACGAAGGCGACGATCTGGACGACGGAATAGACCATGCCGCAGCCGAGGTCGGCGGTGTAGTCGCCGAGCAGGCGCGTGTCCTCCTGAATGCGCTGGTCCGGGTTGTGACCGTACCGACCGGCGAAACTCAACTGATACACGCGCATGGGCTTGAGCCACTCGGCCAGGAGGTGGCGGGCGATCCATTCGCGCAGCCGAAACTTCAGGCTTTCCTGCAGAAAAGTCTGTGCGACCGTGAGCGCCATGAGGACGCCAACGATGACCAGAAACGTCCAGATATGATGGACGAAATCCGACAGGTCCTTGCGGCCCACGGCGTCGAAAAACTGGCCGTTCCACTCATTCAGTTTCACCTGTCCGAACATGTTGGCGATGGTGACCGCAATCGAGACAGCGAAGATCGTCGCCACGCGCCGCCCGCCTTCTGTACGCCGCAAAATGCGCGCGAACAGGGTCAGGTCGCGGGCGAGATCGAAATCCCGCATCGGCGCAGGAGCCCTGATCTCGTCGGCGAGCGCCGGACCGGCCGGCGCGCCCGGTATGGCAGGTTGTGCGATCTGTGGAGTGCCCGACGTTCTCTCCGCCGGCGGATGCGCGGCCAGAGCGGGAATGGTCGATGCAAGGTCCGTTTTCATTCGCGCCTGCACGCCTCTTCAAGTGAATCGATCGAACCTGGGCCGCGCCGGATCATCCCTGCCGGCGCGCCCGCCGTTCCTTGCCCTTTGCCTTTGGCAAGAGTGCTTCCAAACATCGGCGGGTCAGTTTGCGTCGCTTGGACTTCAAACAGGAGACGATCCGGTCGGCGTCAGGTACAAATTCGCTGCACAGCCGCATGACGTCGGGGGTGCAAAGCTCGGCAGCGTCGGCGGTTTGTCCTGAGGCTCGCGTGATGCCGGCCGTCAGGAGAAAACCCAACGCCAGCCCGAGCGCGGCACCGAGCGGCGATCGACTCATGCGACACCTCCTATTTTTTGCAAATATCCCGCATTGATGCTGGTCCCCGCGTTGACTTGAATCAAAGTCGGCTGGCTGTCCGCGCCGCATCTTTTGTCGACTTCGCGATCTGCGAACCGTTGTCGTTTTTATCGTTTCCGGTGTCGCACTTCGATTGCATTGGAAGACACGACACCGAGTGTGGTCCGCATGCCGTTGGTGTTTACACTTGCGCTTCGAAATTTATTCCACGATCGGCTTCGCTTCATTGCGACGGTGATCGGGATCGTATTCTCCATCGTCCTCGTGACCGTGCAGATGGGCCTGTATCTGGGCTTTGGACGCACAGTCACAACGATGATCGATCATGCGCGCGCCGATCTCTGGATCATGCCGCGCGGGACCAAGTGCTTCGAGGACCCGTCCCTGCTGGATGCGCGCCAGCGCTATCGCGCGCTCTCGATCGACGGGGTGGCGGACGCTATCCCCGTCGTGATCGGATTTGCAGATTGGCGGATGCCGAGCGGCTCGACCACGCCCGTTTTCGTCGTCGGTTCGGATCCGCGGTCCGGCGGATTGCAGCCCTGGAACCTGGTGGAAGGACGAATAGAGGCGCTCACGACCCCGAGGGCGGTCGCGGTCGACCGATCCTACTTCGATCGGCTCGGCATCTCGGGGATGGGGGCAACCGCCGAAATTCGCCAGCAACTCGTGCGTGTCGTTGCCATCACCGACGGCATCCGTTCGTTCACGACAACGCCGTACGTTTTTATGGATGTGGATCGTGCGCGGGCCCACACCGGGGTTCCTTTGGAAAAGGCTACCTATTTCCTGGTTCGCCTGAGCCCCGATGCCGCTATTGAGCGCGTCCGCAGCCGGCTCCTGTCAAACATCTCGGACGTCGAGGTGCTGACCCCGGCCGAGTTTCGCGAACGCAGCCGCAGCTTCTGGCTGTTCGGGACCGGCGCCGGCGCCGCTCTCTTCGCGGGTGCGTTGCTGGGCGTGATTGTCGGGACCGTCATCGTGGCCCAGACCCTCTATTCGAGCACGAAGGAGCATCTCAACGAGTTTGCCACTCTGCGCGCCATTGGTTCGTCTCGAATTTATATTTACAAGGTGATCGTCTGTCAGGCGCTCCTCAGCGCCGTCGTTGGCTTCTCGATTGCCGCGCTGATCGGCGCCGTCATTGTGCACCTGACCGCGGCCACTGCGCTGCCGATCGTCATCACGCCTGGACTGATCGCCGGGTTGTTTTCGCTGACCGTCGTCATGTGCGTCACGTCGGCCATTGCCGCGATCGTTCAGGTGACCCGCATCGACCCTGCCACGGTGTTCACACGATGACCGAACCCGTAATCGAGGCCGTCAACATCGCGAAAGTCCTGGGCATCGGGGCGGCGCAGGTGGCGGCGCTCAAAGGCGTGAACCTGACGCTTAAGGGCGGTGAATTGACTCTGCTGATGGGGCCCTCCGGGAGCGGCAAGACCACGCTGCTTTCCATCCTCGGATGTATGTTGAGCCCGACCGAGGGGACTGTTCGTGTCTGCGGAAATTCGACCGACAGGGCCGGCCCCGAGGAACTGGCTCTGCTCAGGCGGGAGCATGTGGGCTTTATCTTTCAATCGTTTCATCTGTTTCCGACGCTGACCGCCGCCGACAATGTCCGGATAGCGCTGGATATCCGCGGCGAAGCCGGCAGAGGTGCGAGGGTCAAGGCGCACGACGCGCTGGCCAAGGTCGGCCTGTCTCACAAGATATCGGCGTATCCGCGCGAGCTGAGCGGCGGGGAACAGCAGCGCGTTGCGATCGCTCGCGCCATCGTCGGAAATCCGTCGATCATCCTTGCAGACGAGCCGACCGCCGCATTGGATGGCGCAAATGGCCGGGCGATCATGAAGCTTCTTGCCGGAATTGCCAAAGACCGGGGACATGGCGTGCTGATTGTGACGCACGATCCGCGTCTTTTGACGTTTGCGGATCGGGTTGTTCACATCGAGGACGGCCGGATCGTTCGCGAGGAATCGGGTGGCGCCAAGCTGAATTGAATGCTCGCAAACGCTGCCAGTATGAATGGCTGTATTGAAGCGCTGGCAGCGTCGTGAGGGCCCGCACGTTTGACGACCTCGCGTCGGCCGGAGCTCGCTTTACCAGTTTTGTCCTGGCGCATTGATTTCTGTGATCTGATGATTGAACCCGCGTCGGCTAGGTAACGAGCCATTCGGCGGCGATGGAGACGACGGCCCGCCGTTTAAAACGAACGGCGCTTCGGCGGTCAGGATATCTGATTTAAATCAAAAGTCACCGTTCCAATTGACTGTAGACTTTTTTCCGCAAGCACGGGAATCGATCGAAAGGCCGCCGCGTGGCGGGTTCTTTTGATCGTCCATTTGCTTGGTGCCATGACTTGGCTGAGCGCACGGTTCGGCGTCAGGCAAGTTGGCGCGATATGCCGACGAATTTGTTCTAGCGGCATGAGAGGATCAAATGTCGGTTCGGTGGGCCATCCTCGGTGTGATGATTGGCGCAATATTGGGCGGCGCAATCACGGCCGGAACATTGCTGTACACATCGACGAAAGCCCAACAAGGCAATACGGCACGGGAGCTCCTGTCTGAAGTGACAGCTTTGGTGTCGTTGAAAGAGGGGTGGCTGCTTCAGGGCGAAGGCAGCCAAACGGCAAAATTGTCCAGCAAGCCGGGACTTTTGGAGGTGCCGAGCGACTCGGGCCTTTGGCTCTTGTCCGTGGAGATCAGGGCCATTCTGGACGAGGCCCAATGGAATTCTTCGCCGAACCATGGCTACGGCTTTCTGCAAGGGCGCAGGGTTTGGATTGTCAGAGACGAGATATTGCGTGACGCTCCGCTTTCGTACGCGGGTATGACCCAGGAACATTTCCCCGCGCTGATCAGCTCGGCGGGAATGCAGGAACTCTGCGCTTGGATCGAGCGTGTGCAGATCGCCCACAATAGCGGGACGCTGACCGATCCCGGGCTTGCGCCGCTCAGGCCCTATCTGGTCCCATTGGCTCAGGAAGATCGAGTGCAAGCGCTTCGTGCGCTGCTGTCTCCGGACGCTCGAAAATTCCTGGATATGATTCGAGCGCGGTGGGGCAAAGCATTGATCGCGGACTGATGCGACGCCTGTAAAGCTGCGGAGTGCGGACCGTGAAGCGTGCGCTTGCAGCAATGGCTTTGGTGCTGCTGCTCTCTCTGCCCTCGGGTGCTGCGGAGCAGCGCGAGCGCATCCCGGACGGCTGCAGAGAACTGGCCACCCAGGCAGGGCTTCCGCTGTCGCTGACCCACTCCGAAGCGGTGCGCGCCATCGCCTATCTCAGGCTCATGAGCGCGCGCGACCCGGCGGTTATCCGCTGCCGCCGGGCAATGTCCCGCCGCTAGCCGGGCACCGATCGCCACGCCCCATAGTCGCATCGCAAACAACCAAATCGGTGGGATCGATACCAAGCAACCATTGGGCGGCCCTGCACGTCGGGCCATCACACCGGATGCCTCGCGCAAGAATCGACGCCGCACCGCTGCCCGATTCGGCTTTAGCAGCCGTCACTTCTCTTGGATCGTCTTGAGGTAACGGACGAGTGCCGCGATCTGCGCGCGAGCTCTTTGGTCGATCTCGGCGGGAGTCTCGGTTGTGTCGGTCTTCGTGCGATAGCGGTCGCCCCAGACCGGCATGTCTCGCGCACCATGAGCCGCGACTGTTGCGCGCCCATCAATGACGTCAGCGATCGCCTCGGACGGAAAGTCGCCGTTGTTGGATTTGGCGACCTTGGTCAGATCGGCCGGAGCGATCTTCAAGGATTTTGCGCGGGGGCCGTTGCCGCGTCCATCGACGCCATGACACGGCATGCATGCGATTTCATATTCAATGATCCCAAGATGAGGGTCGTCGGCTCGCGCGTGAACGCAGGCTCCAAGTTGGAGTATCAGGACGACCAACGCTCCCGTGATGATCCGCCCGATGAGCGCGGTCATTGAGAATCCCGTTCGGCAGAACCGGGAGTGATGGATCGCTCGCGTGCATCTCGAAGTATTTCAGCCAGAGCCTTTCGCAAGCCATGCACCTGATCCAGAAGGTTCAGGATGACGCCCACGCCCTCGTCGTTGATACCCAGGTCCTGTTTCAAATCGCGGATCAATTCCGCACGTGCCAGATCTGCCTCGGAAAATGCGAGTTCGGTCGCGGTTCTGGTGGGAACCAGCCACTCCTCTTCGATCCAGACCTCCAGGGTTTCAAGATCGAGTTGCGTGCGATCAAGAAATTCCAGCTTGCTGATGATCATGGCTGCATATCCCGGCGAGGATCGTAGCCCGCTTTCGGTTTCCAGTTGGCGAGAAAAGCTTCCAGCTCAGGGTCCGGTTCGGTCGGCAGCATCACCTTGAGCGTGACAAATTCGTCGCCTTGGCTGCCGGTCCGTGCAACGCCCTTGCCCTTGAGGCGGAGGACGGCGCCGGTGTTCGACGCCTTCGGCACCGTCAAGGTGACAGCCCCGGTCGGTGTCGGCACTCGGACGCGAGCCCCGAGCACAGCCTCGGTCAGAGTGATCGGGACCTCGACATGGATATCGTCGCCACGTCGGGAAAAGAAGCGATGAGGCTTGACCGAGATCTCCACCAGCGCGTCGCCCGGTTCGCCTTCACCGGGCGACGGAGCGCCCTTGCCGCGCAGACGCAGAGTTTGTCCCGCTTCCATCCCGGGCGGGATCGTTACGTCAAGAATTCCACCGTCCGGCAGTGTCAGCCGTTCGGTCGCGCCGTTGACGGCATCGAGGAATTCAATCGAGAGACGGTAGCGCAGGTCAGGCCCGCGAGCGTGTCTCGCTTCCTGCGCTCGGCGCCTGAACAATTCCGCAATGATATCGTCCGCATCGGCGAAATCCGCAAAACCGGATCGGTTCTCATAGGGATGGCCTGCGGGAGCCTCGGCTGCAAAATCCTTGTAAAAGCGCTGTCGCGGCCGTTCAGCCCCCGATGCATCGATCTCGCCGTTGTCGAACCGCTGGCGCTTGTCCGGATCTGATAGGAGATCGTGGGCGCCCGAAACTTCCTTGAAGTTCTCCTCCGCCTCCTTGTTTCCAGGGTTGAGGTCTGGATGCAGCTTCTTGGCCAGGCGGCGGTACGACTTCCGAATCTCATCTTGAGAGGCGGTGCGTGCGACCCCCAAAATTTCATATGGGTCTTTCACTGCTGCTCCGTCGAGGCCCACAAGCGCAGAGCCTTTGCGTCCCAAAAAGATCGCGCCCGCCGGGTGCGGGGGAAGGGGCCGGCGGGCGCAACATCCGGATTGCAACAAGGGGATGTCGCTTTCCGGAATGGTCTGAAACTTCCCAGAATTGACAATGTGATGAAGATTGCGATGCAAAAAGCCAAAATGCTTTGACGCAGATCAATTCTGTCTGATGTCGGACATTGCCGCGCGAGCCGAGGCTCCAGTTCGGAGCTTGAGCGAAGCCATCAGCCCATAAAGGCCATGGCAGATGCTTTTTTTACTTCCGCTTTCGGGGGCATAGCCGACATGGCGGGATCTGCCGCTGGCCTTGTCGCGGTCGGAAATTCCCCAAACCGGACGTCGACCTGCCAGCTTGGCGGGGCCAACGAAGCTAACCAGTTCTACTGTGAAAGCATTCACCGAAGCAGCTGGGACCAATTAGGTCGCCTCACTTTGCGGCTTGATTTCGTGTGTCGGGTACCGGACATTAAGCTCAGCGCCGCCACAATGACGCGCAATCCACTCGTATTGCATGCAGATCGGGGGTCGGTCGTGGCAAAGAAAGCAGCACTTGCATTTGATCCGAAGGTATTTCTGGCCGTCGTAGGCTCCGGCAAAACAATCTCCCACTATCGGAAGGGTGAAGCGATTTTCGCGCAGGGTGACCCGGGAGATGCAGTATTCTTCATTGAAAAAGGACGGGTCAAAGTTACGGTTGTTTCCCAGCAAGGCAAGGAAGCGATTATTGCGTTCCTCGGACCTGGGGACTTCATCGGCGAGGGATGCCTGGGCAGTCGGACGCGTCGTATCTCGACGGCTTCGGCCACGACAGAATGTGTGATTACCCGGGTGGAGAAATCCACAATGATGAAAACACTCCGTGAAGAGCCAAAATTTGCCGAACTATTCACGTCACATCTGCTTGCTCGGGCCATACGGGTCGAAGACGACTTGATTGATCAACTTTTCAACTCCAGTGAGAAACGACTGGCGCGGACTCTGCTTCTGATGGCGCACTACGGCGAAAAAGACACTCCGGACCTGTTAGTTCCCAAGGTCAGTCAAGCGACACTTGCGGAAATCATCGGCACGACACGGTCCCGCGTGACTCAGTTTATGAATAAATTTCGAAAACTAGGCCTCATCGATTACAACGGCGTATTGAAAGTCCACCCTTCGTTGCTGGACGTCGTCCTGCACGAGCAGCCGCAAATAGAGAATTTAAATCTCAAAAGTGAGCAATATTGAACAGGGCGCGATTGAGTCCATTCGATAACATCTCTGCTGTGCTCGCGAGTGATTGGCAGGGGTGGGGATTTCCCATGCGAGGGATCATCCAGGCAAATATCGACAGGTTCACAGAACTGCTGCGCACCGAAACCGATGAGACGAAGCGGGCGATGTTAACCCGGCTTCTCCGCGAGGAAGAGGTGAAGTTGGCCGAATTGCCCAAACCTGAGAAAAAGCAGGGCTAGCTTTTCAAGCTGCGATCTACAGCCCAGGTGCGCCAGTGCGTCGGTGAAATATCGATGGGCTTTTTCGTAGCAGCATCGACCCAATAAGTTCCATTTTTGCAAACAGGAAATACGAGCGCGACAACGTCGTGCTTGTCCATCACACCGACCTCGAGGGCCTTGTCAGATGGCGCAATCGAAACAGGCAGCCACCTCTCAGGCAACGAATGAACACCAGTCATGTTGCCACTTCACGACCCCATGATTGTGGCGCATTGACCCACATCAAAATCGTCGCGATGGGGCTGGATAAAGATGTTGCTCGCCGCGCGTGCTCACGGCAGATTTAACACATCGCTGCATTCGCGGCGACGCGATAAAATCGGTTGCTATTGAACTAAGAGCGGACATTGGGCGAGCCGCTCTTCCAGAACTAATTTAGAGTACGCGAGGATGTGCGGGTGCCGCTGCGTCGCGACGCCCCTGCAACACCAGCCAAAGACCGTTTCTCTATCTTCTGCCGGCGCCGGCCTTTCGTATGGCTCGATCGCCCAGCAGGCGATCGAACTCCATTTTTGAAACGCCGTAGCATTCGCACGAACGGCGGATCAGGGCGCGGCGGTCGACGATCGTGACGTTGCCGCGCGTATAGCGGATGATGCCGGCCCGTTGCAGCCCGCCTGCCGCAGCCGTGACGCCGGTCCGTTGCACTCCCAGCATCATGGCCAGGAACTCCTGGGTAAGCAGAAACTCGTCCGATTGCATGCGGTCGTGCGTCATCAGCAGCCACCGGCAGCATCGTTGCTCGAGCGAATGGAACTGATTGCACGCGGCGGACTGCGCGACCTGGTTGAAAAACGCGTGAGCGTAGTGAAGCATGACGGTTCGCATCGAGGCGCTTCGCACCAATTCCCTGTTGAACAGAGTTGCCTTCATTCGCAGGCCGGCGCCCGGGACCTGCACGTAAACGCTGGTGGGCGCCCGATCGTCTCCCAGCACGAGCGGCAGGCCCACCACACCCTCGTTTCCGATCGTTCCGACCTCGGCCGCGTCGTCGTTGGCCATGGTGTTGACCAGGGAGCCGACGCCGCTTTCGATGAAATAGACGAACTCGATGGGTTTGTTCGCGCGGTACAAGGATTGCCGGTACTTCAGCGGCAATCGGTGAAGATGCGGGCGAAGCCGTTTGTAGTCCCGTGGCGGCAGCAATCCGAGCAATCGGTTGGCAGGAGCAGCGTTCGCCCCGGGGTGAACTGTCATCTTGGCGCGTCTCCGAGTCATGTTGCGACGGCATCACGATTGCCGCGTCGGTCGGCTCGCAATTTGGTCTTTCATGTCGGCGCGTATTGCCCTTGCTTGACCTGTTCGTCGGCCAGCAATCGCTTCCTGTCGCCGATCCCTGTCGGCAACCTTTTGGGCGGATCGCCGGGCGACGCTGCGCCCTTTCGCCAGTCGAGGCAAGCTCAATGTCTCTTGACGGACATATGCCGCGCATTCATTCTCGGTCGCGAGCTATGAACGCGAGCTGACAATTACGAGACGCACGCTAAACCGGCTGCGGGAGGCTCTCGCTCAGGATGAGGCGCTGCTTCGTCATAAAGACGAATTGATCGAGCAGCAGCAGCTCCTGGGCAAGGAGTCCGATCACCGGATGATGAATGGCCTGCAATTGATCGTAAGCCTGCTTTCGTTGCAGAGCCGGGCGACGGCGAATGCCGAGGTCGCCGCACAATTGGCTGCTGCGGCCAACCGGGTCGCTACTGTCGAGCGCGTTCACCGGCGTCTCCACAATTTCGATCGAGCGCAAGTCGTTGCGTTCAAGCGGTGCCTTGAGGATCTCTGTCGTGATTTCTCCGCGATGCTGCCCTCTGCGAGCCAACCGCAGCAGCTGATCGCCGTTGAGGCGGATGAAATTACGCTTCCGGCGGCTACTGCCATTCCGCTCGGCTTCGTCGTCAATGAGCTGATCACGAACGCGGCCAAGTACGGCACGGGCCGGATCACGGTCGGTTTGAAGGCGGATGCCGGAAAGGGCTGCGCGCTATGGGTTGCAAACGATGGTCCGGTGCTGCCCGAAGGATTTGACCCAGGCGCATCTGGCGGATTGGGAATGAAGATCATCCGGTCGTTTGTTCATCAAATTGGCGGCGAGTTGCAGTTTGATCGAGCCGATCGCAACCAGGGCGCACGTTTTACTGTGCTGTTCAGTCCAAAATTAAGTGACGGAGAGTGAAAGGCGACTTGCATGTTTAAAAGCGGATTGCCGGAAGCGATCCGACAAGCAGAAGCTCAGGCGTCAGAAGGCTGGTCGTTTCTCTACACACCCATGATGAGTTGAAATTGGAATTCAATCCGGGGGGCAGATCATGAATCGCAACATTCTCTACCTGGTCATCGGCGTACTCGCCGTCGCCGCCGCGGTCCTCGGCTATCAGTTCTATCAGGAGCGGCAGAAAGCCACCGGCATCGAAATCAATATCGGTGAGCGCGGTATTTCCATTGAGAAGAAGTAATCCGCCGCTTTTAGGACGACGCTCGCAATGTTGAATCGTCCGAACAATGCGGCCAATCACCTCGCAGTCGAAGGCTCAAGCTCTCAACAATCGGTTAGCAGATCGAACGGAGATCAACCATGTCACTAGGCTTATCCTCATCATCCTGCTCGTCATCTTCCTGCTGGGTGGCTTCAGTGGCCGCTTCGGCGGCTATGGCTATGGCTACGGTCACGGCGGCGTCGGCATCATCGGTATCATCCTGATTGTCGTCGTCGTTCTGCTTCTGATGGGTCGGATTTGAGCCGACTGTCAGATTGGGTGGATTCCCGAAGGCAAATTCATCAGGCAGGCTGAAATGACGACGAACCCGCAGTCGGACAGCCATCGCGCAAGCGGTTCGGTCGAACAATCGGTGCGCAACAACTGGTTTCTGTTCGTCGCCGAAGGGGCAGTCCTGGTTCTGCTGGGGTTTCTGGCGGTCATCGTTCCTTCGATCGCCAGTTCTCAAGTGACCGTTGCTTTGGGATGGCTCTTTCTTGCCAGCGGCGCCACGGGGCTGGCGACAACCTTGTGGGCGCGGCATTCGCCGGGTTACTGGTGGTCCCTGGTCTCCGCCCTTCTGGCAATCCTGGTCGGTGTCATTCTGATCGCAGGGGAATCGCACGAACTATACGGCGGCCTGCTGGGGTGGCCATTCGAGACAAGCGGCCCATTGCGGCTGATACTGGTTCTGTTCTTTCTGGTTGAAGGGGGCGCATCCATCATGTTCGCCTTCGAGCATCGGCGCCAGTTCTCCGGGCGCTGGGCCTGGATGTTTGCAAGCGGCGTCATCGACATTGTCCTGGCCAGCATCATTATTTTCAATCTTCCCGGAACTTCCGCCTGGACGATGGGACTTCTGGTCGGCATCAACATGATTCTCGGCGGCTTTGCCTTGATAGGCATGGGCCTCCACGCTCGCGCGGACAGTGACGGCCTTCTGGCCCGCCACAGCTGAACGAAATTCAGGTTGCGGTGCCTGCGCTGAACCAAGGCGCTCACTTGCTCTTGGTGAGACATGTTTTGATCTTATCGGGAGACGTTGGTGAACGGCGCATTCGTACGCATTGCAGCGATTGGAATTGTGGCCGTGGCGGCCGGCATGATCGCCCGACCTTATGTCGAGGATCGATTTCTCACGGGAGGCAGGCCGAACGCCAATGGCCCTCGCGGAGGTCTTGCGGAAATGAGCGCGCGACGATCGATCTGTTCGATCGCGTCTCTCCATCGGTTGTGATGATCACGAGCATCACGATCGGCGACGATGCGTCCAAGTCCGGGATCAAGTCCGGTATCAAGACCGGGTCTGGCTTCTTCTGGGATATCTCCGGCAACATCGTCACCAATGCTCATGTCGTGGAAGATGCCAACGTGATCACGGTCTGGCTTGCATCGGGCGAGCAGGTCGAGGCGGAAATCGTCGGTTCAGCACCGAACTATGACATTGCGGTGATCCGTCCGAAGGCCCCGCGAAAAGCGCCGCCGCCGATCCCCATCGGGACATCGGGCAACGTGAAAGTCGGGCAATGGACGTACGCCATCGGAAGTCCGTTCGGTCTCGACCAATCGTTGACGACCGGCGTGATCAGCGCACTCAAGCGCCGGCTGCCGACGAGCGAAGGCCGGCAAATCAGCAATATCATTCAGACCGATGCCGCCATCTATCCGGGGAACTCAGGGGGGCCTCTTCTGGATTCATCCGGCTGGCTGATCGGCGTCAACACCGTGGCTTATTCGATTGCCGGATCCGGCAATGCGCTCGGATTTGCGATTCCGGTCGATATTGTCAAAAGCATCATGCCCGGTCTGATTAAAAATGGACGGATCCCGACGCCGGGGATCGGCATTGCTGCGGGCGACGAGGCGCTCGCCATGCGATTGGGAATCGAGGGTGTCATCATTGCACGCATCAGTCCCGGATCTCCGGCCGAACGCGCGGACCTGCGGGTGATGAATGCCTCGACCAAGGCAATCGGCGATGTGATTACCGGCGCCAACGGCCGGCCGATTCGAAGTGCGTTCGACCTGACCGATCAGCTTGAAGACGTCGGCATTGGTCAATCAATTCGGCTGACGGTCAAGCGAGACGGAAAGACTGTCGAGGTGGAAGTGGAGATCGTCGACATCGATCGCAAATTTTGACTGCTGCGCAAAGCCGGCGCGCAGGCCGTCGTCGCCGAACGTTCGCGCGCGTGGATCGCCCGATGGATCACCGGCCGTGCAGATTGAGCGAAGCCAGGAATTCCTGCCGTGTTGCGGCTTGCCGCCTGAAAACGCCCAGCATGCGACTGGTCGCAATGAAGACGCCGGGCTTACAAACGTCTCTGGCGGCGGCGGAATAGTGGCTTCGATTCGATGCGGCTCCACTCATGGCCGTGTCGCGGGGGCTGCCGCAACAATATTGGCGGGCCGCCGAAGAATGACGATCATCGCCGCGGCAAAGATCAGACCGAATCCGATCACGTCGATGGTGCTTGGTATTTCGCCCAGCACCAGCGCCGACAGCACGACGCCGATGGCGGGCGACAACAGCGAACCGAGCGAGGCGGTCGTGGCCGGCAGCCGGCCGACGATGTTGCACCAGAGGAAATAGCAGAGCGCCGAGCCGATCATCCCGTTGAAGACCACGGCGGCGAGCGCTTCGGCGGGCGCAGGCTCGAAGGTCGGCCAGCCCTGAAAGATCAGGGTGCAGAACAGGAGCACGACGGCCGCGATGGCGATCTGCCAGGCCGCGACGGCGATCATGTCGCCGGGAATTTTGACAAGCTTGAGATAGATCGTCCCCACGGCCCAGGTCATCGCGGCAGCAAGCGAAAGCGCGAGGCCGGTGAGGCCCGCGGAGCCGATCACCGGGTAGAGCAGCACCGCGAGGCCGCCGATGCAGAGCGCAAGGCCCAGCGCGACCGTGCCGCGCAGCTTCTCGCCGAGGATCAGCCAGGCCAGCAGGCAGGCCCAGACCGGAAACGAGTAGCTGACGACCGCGACGCGGCCGGTGGACGTGGTGAGAATCGCAAACGTGCTGAGCACGCCGAACACGACGACGTTGAGGATGCTCGAAACGAAAAGATGCACCCACGTCATGCCGCCCTTCACGGCGAGGCTGCGGCCGCTGAGCTTGACCACGATCATCAGCGTGGCCGCGCCGACCGTGAAGCCGATCAGCCGGAAGCTCCATGGCGACAGACCGGTCAGGCCGATCCTGATCAGCGGCCACATCAGGCCCCAGCATAGGCCGCAGAGCACCAGCAGAAGCTTGGCACTCGTCGCATCGTCGAGTTTCGGGCTCATGCGCTCACAGGCGGCGGACGTTCAGGAGGATCGCGAAAAGGGCTGCTGAGTGGTCAGCAGCCCGAAGTTCACGGTGCGCCTCGATGCAGGCGCGGCAACGCAGGACCATCGTCGCCGCCATGATATCCGATAGCCGCCTGCTGCGCCCCGATGAACGAGACCTTGAAGTCGAAATTGAAGCCGCTGCCGGACGAGGACGTCCAGGGAAAACGTCCGGCCCATGCGCCGCCGCCGGCGAGGCGAACGAGCCGCCGCAAGTCGGGCTTGCCCGACTTGCGCATTTCAAGAACCGAAGTCGGATAGTCCCGGCATCGGCGAGCGACGGGCCGAAATGCCGGGCCACTCATCCTTCGAGAATCCCGGACGCTTCAAATCGTATTCGACTCCAATTGGCTGGAAACCCCGGAGCCATCCGGCGGTCGATGAACGCCGACCGGTAGCCGGGTGCCGCAAGCTTCAGAACCATCGCAACGCGACGCTCTCCGCGTTGCCAGCCCATCGTGCAGGATATTGCGTGGAATTGGCTTCGGCCGAACGTCAGCAAGCATCTGAATTGATTGCAGTACCCAGGCCGGTCGCAATCCGGGCGGGAGCATCGGGAAGGGACTCGCTGGACCGGACGCGTTTCAAATGCAGCCGTTGTGTGACTATTCTCACTTTACATTGCGACCGCGCGTGACGAGCATTCCCACCAGGCCGTTTGCTTCCGAAAGTCAGTGCTCCACGCAACAGTATTCGGGAGGCGAGTCATGACACTTCAATCGATAGTCGGCTCCGCACCTGCGACGATCGCGGAACGTATTTCCGGTCCATCCGGCACCACAGAACGTGGTTCCGCACCCAAGACCCTCAGAGAACGCACGCGTGCGCATCGTGCACGCCGCAAGCGAAACACCCCGATCAGCCGGGCCGGTTTCGACATGCTGCGGCTCTATCGCACCAATCTGGAGGTGCGGTTGGGCTGCATCGACGAGGCATCGCTGCAAACCCCAAACCAGAAGGAAACCTACGCCTCGGTTACCGACCTTCTCAAATGGGAAACCGAGCAATCGTCGGCCGAGAGCGAAGCCGCCTGGGACGAAGCGTATCGCGCCGAGCGCATGATCGAAATGCTGCTCAGTGGAATACAGCTCCGGCAGGAAATTGCTGCGCGGGTTGACGAACTCGCGTTCGACAACCCGGTCGAGGCCGAACGCTTCCGGGTTCAGTTCGAGGCGATCGCCAAGAGTTCGTCCGAGAGCCACACGACCGCCGACGACACCGTGTTGCGCAGCCTTCTGTTGCGCATCATGGAGCGTCTGCATTGGCACGCGAAGAAGCGCTTTCTCTCGCGGCCGATCCGAAGGCAGGCAACCAAGAATATCCTCTGGTGCATGCTCGCGGCTTTTGCGCTGGCCGTTCTTCCCTATGTCGCAGTTTGGGTGGACTCCCAGACAGCGACCGATCTGTCGACCTACTGGACGCTGTTTGCCCTCTACACCGCGCTGGTGTCCGGTCTGCTCGGCGCGTTCTTCAGCCGCCTCATCACCATCCAGCATGACTGGGCCGGCATGACGCTCGATGAAGTGTTTCTGCACCGGGAATTTTCGTACTCGCTGCTGCGCGCAGGCGTCGGCGTGTGCGGAGCGCTCGTGGCATTCTTCTTTTTCAAAGCGGGCCTGATCGAGGGCGCGCTGTTTCCGAAGTTCGACAAGATGTCGATGGAAAAGATTGTCTCGCCCGACGGATCGCTGGCCATGGCGTTCGTCGTCCCTTCCAAGGATCTCGCGCTGGTGACGGTGTGGTGCTTCCTGGCCGGTTTCTCCGAGAAAATGGTGCCGAGCCTTCTGAGCAACACCGAGCGGCAGCTTTCCGAAGCCACCGGATCGGGCAAGGGCGGTTTGCGAGGCTAGTGTTTGATCCGCCTGGATTGGAAGCCGTTGGGACAACGGCGGTGAACACCCTCTCCCCGCTGAAGCGGGGGGAGGGTCGTCGTGAGGGGCCTGTTTCCGACAGACCGCACGAGAGAGGGGATCACCACCGGCGACGCGACAGCTTCTATCCAGACGGCCGTTCGCTCTGCATCCGCTTGAAGTCCTCGTAAACCTTCGCGAGTCCTTCGCGCAGCGGCGTCTTGGCTTTCCAGCCGAGACCTTCAAGCTTCGTCGTGTCGACCAGCTTGCGCGGCGTGCCGTCGGGATACGAGGTGTCGTAGACCAACTCGCCCTTGAAACCCACCACCTCGGCGACCGTGCGGGCGAATTCGGCAATGGTGAGGTCTTCGCCGATGCCGATGTTGACCATCTCGTCTCCCGAATAGCGCTGCATCAGGAACACGCAGGCGTCGGCGAGATCGTCGGCGAACAGGAATTCGCGGCGCGGCGTGCCGGTGCCCCAGATCGAAACCCGCGGCGCGCCCTTGGTCTTGGCCTCGTGCATGCGGCGGATCAGCGCCGCCGGTACATGGCTGTGGTCGGGATGATAGTTGTCGTTGAGGCCGTAAAGATTGGTCGGCATCACCGAGATGAAGTCGACGCCGTATTGCCGCCGGTAGGCCTGGCAGAGCTTGATGCCGGCGATCTTGGCGATGGCGTACCACTCATTGGTCGGCTCGAGCGGGCCGGAGAGCAGCGCGTCCTCGCGCATCGGCTGCGGCGCAAGCTTCGGATAGACGCAGGTCGAGCCGAGAAACAGCAGCTTCTTCACGCCGGCCTTGTAGGCCGAGTGGATCACCGCAAGCTCGATCGCCAGATTGTCGTAGAGAAAATCCGCCGGCAGCGTGTCGTTCGCCTTGATGCCGCCGACCGTGGCCGCTGCGACGAACACCGCATCCGGCCGCATGCGCCCGACCCACGCCTCGACGTCGGCCTGGCGCCGCAGATCCACCTCGTCGCGCCCGGCGACCAGGATCTCGCAGCGCTCGGCGGCAAGCCGCCGCACGATCGCCGAGCCGGCCATGCCGCGATGGCCCGGCACCCAGACGCGCTTGCCCTTGAGATCGAACGGCTCCGCCATCGGTCGTTCCAGACTGCGCTCCGTCTTATTCAGTCCAGGCGCGGCGCGTGTTGTCCTGGCGGGCGGTGGCGAGATCGGCCTCGACCATGTCGCGCACCAGTTCGTCGAAGGTGATCTTGTGCTGCCAGCCGAGCGTGGTGCGCGCCTTGGTCGGGTCGCCGAGCAGGAGGTCCACTTCGGTCGGCCGGAAATAGCGCGGATCGACCTGCACCAGCGCCGCGCCGGATTTCTTGTCGACGCCTTTTTCCGTCGCGCCCGAGCCTTGCCACACGATGCTGCGGCCGACGCAGGCGAACGCCTTCTCGACGAATTCGCGCACCGAATGCGTCTCGCCGGTGGCGAGCACGTAGTCGTCGGGCTTGGGCTGCTGCACGATCCGCCACATGCCCTCGACGAAATCCTTCGCATGGCCCCAGTCGCGCTTGGCGTCGAGGTTGCCGATATAGAGACAGTCCTGCAGGCCGCATTCGATGGCGGCGACCGCGCGGGTGATCTTGCGCGTCACGAAGGTCTCGCCGCGGGTCGGCCCCTCGTGGTTGAACAGGATGCCGTTCGAGGCGTGGATGTTATAGGCCTCGCGGTAGTTCACCGCGATCCAGTAGGCGTAGAGCTTCGCCGCCGCATAGGGACTGCGCGGATAGAACGGCGTGGTTTCCTTCTGCGGCGTCTCGCTCGCCTTGCCGAACAATTCCGACGTCGAGGCCTGATAGAAGCGGACGCGCTCCTCGAGCTTGAGGATGCGGATGGCTTCGAGCAACCTCAACGTGCCGATGGCGTCGGCATTGGCGGTGTATTCCGCGGTCTCGAACGACACCATGACGTGGCTCTGCGCCGCGAGATTGTAGATCTCGGTCGGCTGGGTCTCCTGCACGATCCGGATCAGGTTCGTCGCGTCCGTCATGTCGCCGTAGTGCATGAAGAAACGCACGCCCGAGGCATGCGGATCGCGGTAGAGATGGTCGACCCGCTCGGTGTTGATCAGCGACGCGCGCCGCTTCACGCCATGGACGATGTAGCCCTTCGACAGCAGAAGCTCGGCGAGATAGCTGCCGTCCTGGCCGGTCACCCCGGTGATCAGCGCAACGCGTTCGGCCAAGATTCGTCCCCCGTGCCGGTTCCCGGCGATACGGCCGCTTAATGCCCGGAAATGCCCGCCGATGCAATTGGAGGAAACTGGTCTGCGGGCGCGGTTGTTGCGGGCCGGTTTGCGATGGCGCACGTTAGCCCCGAACCGCAAGAATGAGGACTTCGGATGGGTTGGTTTGGAAAGCTTTGGACTGCGTCATTGGCTGGCCTGGCGCTGGCGCTTTGCGCCCACGGCGCTTCCGCGCAATCGGGCAAGACCATCAGGCTCGTGGTTCCGGTGCCGCCCGGAGCCTCGACCGACGCGATCGGCCGGCTGATGGCCGAGCAGATCGGCCGGGCGCAGGGCGTCACGATCGTGGTGGAGAACCGGCCGGGCGCAAGCGGCATGATCGGCACCGAGCAGGTGTCGCGCGCGGCCCCCGACGGCATGACGCTGCTGATGACCGCGAACACCTATCTCATCGATGCGCAGACCCGGAAGGCGAACTACCATCCGGTCACGGCGTTCGACCCGATCTGCTACCTGGTGCAGTCGCCCGCGGTGTTCGTGGTCAACAGTGCGTCGCCGTACCGGAACCTGAAGGACATGCTTGACGCGGCGAAGGCGAAGCCTGGCGAACTGACCATGGCGGCGGTCGGTCCCGGCTCGACGTTCCAGATGGGCTTTACGAGCATGACCAAGGCCGCCGGCGTCAGCATGACCTACGTGCCCTATCAGGGCAGTGCGCCGGCGGTGACCGCGGTGATGGGCCAGCACGTGACATCGGCGTTCGCAGGCTACGCGGTCGTGGCCGAGAACGTGAAGGCCGACAAGCTCCGCGCGCTGGGCGTCGCGACCGCCCGGCGGATCGAGCCATTACCGAACGTCGCGACCTTCGACGAGCAGGGCTTCAAGGGTCTTGAGGTGGACAATTGGTTCGGCATCGTGGCGCCGGCCGGCACGCCGAAGGACGTGCTGGCGCAGCTCGCCTCCTGGCTCAAGGCGGCGCTGGCCGATCCCGAGGTGAAGGCCAAGCTCGCGCTTCAGGGGCTTTATCCGGTCGGCCAGTGCGGCGACGCGTTCGCGGCCTACGTGAAGAAGCGCTTCGGCGAATACGGCGAGATGATCAGGGAGTTGAACATCAAGACCGAGTAGGCGGTGCGAAGCGTGCCTCGATTGCGGTATGATCGCGCAAATGCCGGGGCGGGAATAAAAGGAGCAGGCCATGCTCAGAGCGGACCAGAACACATTCGCCACCGAGACCGGCCCCGGCACGCCGATGGGCAACCTGTTCCGCCGCTACTGGATTCCGGCGCTGCACGCCGCCGAGCTGCCGGAGAACGAATGCCCGCCGGTGCGCGTCAAGCTTTTGTCGGAGCGGCTGCTCGCCTGGCGCGACACGCAGGGGCGCCTCGCGCTGACCGACGAGTTCTGCGCCCACCGCGGCGTCTCGCTGTGGTTCGGACGCAATGAGCAGAACGGGCTGCGCTGCCCGTATCACGGCTGGAAATACGACCACACCGGCCAGTGCATCGAGGTGCCGTCGGAGCCGAGCGAAAGCGGCTTCTGCCAGAAGATCAAGCTGAAGTCCTATCCGCTGATCGAGCGGGGCGGAATCCTCTGGGCCTACATGGGGCCGCCCGAACTGCAGCCGCCGTTCCCGGAATTCGAATGGGCGACGGTGCCGGCCTCGCATGTCTACAACTCCAAGCGAACGCAGGAATGCAATTACCTTCAGGCGATGGAGGGCGGCATCGATTCAAGCCACGTGTCGTTCCTGCATTCCGGCGACATGCACCGCGACCCGCTGCACCGCAACACCAAGGGCGCGCACTACCAGAGCGACCAGAAGCCGAAGTTCGAGATCGTCGAATCGTCAGGCGGGCTGTTCATCGCGGCGCGACGGAACGCCGAGGAGGGGCATTACTACTGGCGCATCACCCAGTGGATCATGCCCTGGTACACCATGGTGCCGCCTTACGGCGACAACGCGCTCAACGCGCACGCCTGGGTGCCGATCGACGACGAGAATTGCTACACGTGGACCTTCACCTATCATCCGACGCGGCCGCTCTCCGACATGGAGCTCGACGTGATGCGAAAGGGCGGCGGCATCCATGTGGTCATGGAGCCGGGCACGTTCCGGCCGGTGATCAACAAGGACAACGACTACATGATGGACCGCGCGGCGCAGAAGCGCGGCGAGACCTATTGCGGCGTCAAGGGCATCGCCATGCAGGATGCCGCGGTGCAGGAAAGCATGGGCCCGATCCAGGACCGCTCCAAGGAGAACCTCGTATCCACCGACAACGCCATCATCATGGCGCGGCATCGCTTGCTCAAGATTGCCCGCGACCTTGAAAAAGGCATCGCGCCGCCCGGACTTGCGCCGGACAACCAGCGCGTCCGCTCGGCGACCTTCGTGCTGCCGCATGACGTGCCGTTCGCCGAAGCGAAGCGCGAAGACCTGACGGTGCGCGAAGGCGTGCCGCATACTTCGATTTGAGGCACGAAACCATCCACGTCATGCCCGCGCTTGTCGCGGGCATCCACGCCTTGGCTAAGAAGAAAGGCGTGGATGGCCGGGACAAGCCCGGCCATGGACGAGTTGAAAGAGTTGGGGCGTCTATGACCAGTGAACTCGATCCTCGCGCGGCCGGCGGCAAGCGGCTGAACGACAAAGTCTGCATCGTCACAGGAGCCGGACAGGGGATCGGCCGCTCGACGGCCAAGCGTCTCGGCGCGGAGGGCGGCGTCGTCGTGGTGGCTGATCGCGTCGACGAGGGCGCGACGCAGACGATGGCCGAACTGAAAGCGCATGGCGTCGAAGCCCTGAAGGTTCTGGCCGATCTTTCGACCATGGCAGGCGCCCAAGCCCTGATCGACAAGGCGGTCCAGGCGTTCGGCCGCATCGACGTGCTGGTGAACAATGTCGGCGGCACGATCTTCATCAAGCCCTATCACCTCTACACCGAGGACGAGGTGAAGATGGAGCTGGAGCGTTCGCTCTATCCGACGCTGTGGTGCTGCCTTGCCGTGCTGCCGGTCATGATGAAGCAGCAGTCCGGCTCGATCGTGAATGTCGGCTCGCAATCGACGCGCGGGCTTTACCGGCTGCCTTACGCCACCAGCAAGGGCGGCATCCTGGCGCTGACCAAGGTGCTGGCGATGGAGTACGGCCGCCACGGCATCCGCATCAATGCGATGGCGCCGGGCGGCACCGAGATTTCCGACCGCGTGGTGCCGCGCCAGTTCATCAAGCCGGGCATGACGGTCGAGGAGCCGGAGGACGAGGCCGCGTATCGCCGCGAGATGGGCGAGGACATCCGCAGCCAGCAGGCGCTGAAGCGGCGCGGATTGCCGGAGGAGCAGGCCGCGGCGATCGCGTTTCTCGCGTCCGACGACGCGAGCTTCATCACCGGGCAGGTGATCAATTGCAGCGGAGGACAGTCATAGCGGCGTGGATGGCGCTAGGCCGTTCGCCGCTGCATCCCGAGCAGGAACACCGCGGCCACCGCAAAGCCCACGATCAGCCCGTTCGAGAAGTCCGGCAGCGCGCGGATCTCCTTCTCGACCATCTGCGACATCGCCAGCAGCGCGGGCACACCGCCCTGGAGGTAGAGCAGGACCACGGCGCCGGCGGCGAGCGCCAGCGCGAGGTTGCGGAACATGGATGAGGCGACGAGCGCGCTGACCAGGATTGCTGCGACGGCGATACCGACGATGAATTCCTGGCTCTGCAGGGCCGAGAGATTCAGATTGAGCATGTCCACCTCCACGACGCACGGTCGCAGTCTGTTTCGAGGTGGCCTCCTCGTCGGCGGACAATTTGCAATGCCCGTTCGGCGCGCGCAAGGAAGGTTACCGCGCTCAAAACAAGATATGGGCGCCATGCAAAGGGGAGCCACTGCATCTTGCGATTTTTCGATGCGATGACGGGTTTAACCTTTGATTGTGGTTAATCCGCCCGGCCGGTCGCTCGCGGTTCTCCAGCGCGTCCATCGAAATTCGCGCTGCATTCTGCGCGCATCCGTCCCACAATCCCGTTCGTGGACACCCAAGGCCGCTTCTGGCACATGAATCGAGAGTGTTTTTGAAGCCGCAACACGGGTCCAACCCGTTGGCGGGCAGGGAGGATCGCAGCATGTCCGAAGCCAAAATCACGTTCACGTCCAACGGCAAGAAGCTCGCCGGCACCGTCCGCGTGCCCGACGGGGTCAAGCCCGGCGAAAAGCGTCCGGCCTTTATCGTCATGCACGGCTTCGGCAGCAATTCGAGCTCATCGAACGTGCTCGAGCCCTGCGCGATGTTCGAGAAGCTCGGCTACGTCACGCTGCGCTTCGACATGCCGGGCTGCGGCGAAAGCGAAGGCGAGCGCGGCAATCTCATCTGCCTGGAGCAGGTGCAGGCCGCGAGCGACGGGCTCACCTTCCTCGCCAAGCACCCGAACGTCGATGGCGACCGCATCGGCATGATCGGCTCGAGCTTCGGCGCGGCCATCGCCGTCTATGCCATCGGCGTCGACAAGCGCGTGGCCGCCTCGATCTCGTCCGGCGGCTGGGGCGACGGCGAGCGCAAGTTCCGCGGCCAGCATCCGTCGCCGGAGCAATGGAAAAAGTTCACCGACATGCTGGCGGAGGGCAAGGCGCATCGCGCGAAGACCGGCAAGTCGCTGATGGTGCCGCGCTACGACATCGTGCCCATCCCGGAGCACCTGCGCGGCCACCTCGCCAGCAACTCGATCCAGATGTTCACCGCCGAGACCGCGCAGAGCATGTACGATTTCCGCGCCGACGACGTGATCGGACAGGCGGCGGGCCGGCCGATCCTGCTGCTGCACTCCTCGGTCGATTCGGTCACGCCGACCGAGCAGTCGATCGAGATGTTCAAGCGCGCGGCGCAGCCCTGCGACCTGCATCTGTTCGCCGAGACCGACCACTTCATGTTCGCCGAGAGCAACACCCGCGTCCGCACGGTGATCTACGACTGGCTCGACAAGTATTTCCCGGTCCAGGCGCGGGCGAAGGCGGCGTAGATCCTCATGGCTCAAGCGGTGGCTGACGCGCGGCGACATTCCATCGCCGCCATGCTCGCGTTCACGCGCGATGCGCTGGTGGCTTGCGGGGTTCCGGACGCCGATGCGGCGGTTGCCGCCAAGCAGATGATCGAGGCCGACCTCACCGGCTTCGACGCGCACGGCATCTTCCGGCTCGCGCCCTACTGCAAGACGCTGAAGACCGGGCGCGTCAAGGCCAAGGCCGACATCAAGGTGCTGCAGCGCTCGCCCGCGACCGCGCTGGTCGATGGCGACGACGGCATCGGCCATCTGGTGATGACCTACGCCGCCAATCTGGCGATGGAGTTGGCCAGGCAGTCCGGCGTCGGCTGGGTCGGCGTGCGCAACTCCAACCACGCAGGCGCCGCCGGCATCTATGCCGAAATGTGCGCGGCGCAGGGCATGGTCGGCATCTACGCCGCGGTGTCGACGGTCAACCACATGGGCCCGTGGGGCGGCGCGGAGCCGATGATCGGCACCAATCCGATCGCCATCGGCATTCCGGCCGGCAAGGAGGCGCCGGTCGTCCTCGACATCGCCACGTCAGTGTCGTCGTTCGGCACCATCCGGCAGCACATGGTGACCGGCAAGCCGCTGGAAGAGGGCTGGGTGGTCCACAGCAAGACCGGCGAGCCGATCCTCGATCCGAAGAAGGTCGCGCGAAGGCGTGCTGCTGCCGATCGGCGGCCACAAGGGCGCGGGCCTCGCGCTGATGATCGGCCTGCTCGCGGGCGTCGTGAACGGCGCGGCTTTCGGCCGCGACGTGGTCGATGCGATGGGACCGGGCATCGCAGCCGACCAACACCGGGCAGTTCATCATTGCGCTCGATGTGTCGCGCTTCATCGAGCCGAGGGCGTTCGCGGCCGAGATGGACCGCCATCTCGGCGAGCTTCGCGACTCGCCGAAGCTTCCGGGCGTCGACCGGATCAGGATGCCGGGCGAGGACCGCCGCAATCGCCGCGCCGAGCGCAGCGCCAATGGCGTGGTGCTGTCCGCGACGCTGATGAAGCAGCTCGACGATCTCGCGGTGGAACTCAAGATCAAGCCGCTGGCCGGCCGCTAGAAATTTTCCACCGGCGTCATTCCGGGGCGCTCGCCACCAGCGCGTTTGCGCGCGTCTTTGACGCGCTATGGCGAGCGAGTCCGGAATCCAGAGCTGAAGATTCCGGGGTGCGATCCTGGATTCCGGGTTCGCGCCTGTCGGCGCGCCCCGGAATGACCGCGGAAAGATCCTTTACGGCGCCTTGTTGTTGTCCTCGACGAACGCCCGGACCGCCGGCAGCACTGCGGGCAGCAGCGCCTCGACCTCGGCGCGCGTCATGCCCGGGCGGATGCGCGGGTCATAGAGAATATTGAGCAGGTACTGATCGTACACCCCGAAAAATCCCATCTGCACGTCGTCGTTGAACATCGTCCACGGCACCGTGGTGTCGTCGTTGATCGGCCCGAGCGCCTGCAGCAACTCCTCGTAGACGCAATCGTGGAAGACGAAATCGCCGGCATCCGCGGTGATGATCACGTCGGACCGCAGGATGCGCGAGCTTTCGTCCTTGCGGAACCCGGACAGGCATTGCGGCTCGAGCGAGCGCTGGATGCGGCGCGCCCGGTCGATGCCGTAGACGGCGCGGATCATGCGCGCGAGGTCGCGGTCATGGATCAGCGAGACCACCATGTTGGCGTCGTCGCGCCGCTCGGTCCGCACGATGTCGAGATGGCGGATGCGCCTGCGGATGTCGGCGATGGCGGCTTCGACCTGCGGCGTCCGGTCCGGCGTGGCGCGGTTGTCGATGAAGATCCGGACCGGGCCGTCATACTTGCGGATCCGGTCGACGCCGCCCGCGACATGGAATTCGGCGCCGAAGGTGACCTTGAAGAATCCGTCGGCGATTTCGGCGTCGGTGAAATTCTTGCGCTCGGCGGCTCTGCGGCGCGCGACCTCGGGATTGTCCGCCGCTGCGGCGGCGCAGGCCACAACCGTCATGGCCGCGGCCAGCATCGCGACGCCCAGGAGGCCGATCGAGGCTGCGGCGCGCCGCGTCCTGGCTTTGCGATCTGCGAACGCGCGGCGGAAGCCGTCGACCGTCATGTTGTGCCTTGATGCCGCCCCGCAGAGGCATCATGGCGTCTGAGCGCCTGTGGCGCAATGCCGGCCTGAAGGCGCGCGTCCCGGGATCGCTAGCTGGTCGCCGGAACGCGCGAGGCCTTCATCTGCAACGCGCGGATGCGATCGGCGAGGTTGCCCTTGCCTTCGGCCCCGGCAGGCCTGCGGTCGCCGTTGGTGGCGCGGGGCGGTGCACCCGTCGCAGGCTCGCTCGCCAGCATCGCTTCGATCGGGGAGTCGGAGCCTTCGAGCGCCACCGTGAGCCGCGCAATCTCGGCTGCGATGTCGTTGATACGCTCGCGCAGCAGCGCGTTCTCGACGCGCTCGGCCGCCCAGGTCTGCTCCGCCTCGCGTTTCATGCTGGCGATTTCGTGCTGCAGCTTGGTGCGCTCCGCCTTGGCCTGATTGAGCTGGTCCTCCATCAGGGCCTTTTCCTTGACCAGCCCCTCGGTCGCGGCCTTGCTGCGGCCGGCTGCGCCGGACAGCTCCGCGCGCAGGTCGGTTTCGATTTTCTGACCTTCGGCGATCTTTTCACGAAGCTGGGCGATCTCGATCTCGCGCGCGGACAGGATCTTCACCTGGTCGGCCATCCGGCCCTCGACCTCCTGCACGCGCCGCCCGAGCACCTCGGCCTCGGTGGTCTGCGCGACGAGCTGGCGCTCGAGCTGCGAGACCCGGTCGCTGAGCTTTTCGACCCTGCCGCGCTCTTCCTGGAGTTCGGCGGTTGCCGCCGCCGCGTCCTTGCGCTCGCGGTTGAGCCGGTCGCTGATTTCGTTGGCGTCGCGCTCATGACCGGAGACCCGGTCCTTGAGGGCCTCGACCTGCACGCGCAGCGCGGTCGCTTCGACGCGCTGGCTGTCGGCGGACGCGGAGCGCTCGCCGAGATCGGAGGCGAGCTTTGCCAGTTCGGCTTGCTTGTCCTGCAGCATGCGCTCGGCTTCGCGCAGCGCGCCGATCTTGACCGAGTGTTCGGACTCGGTCGCGCCGAGCTGGTCCTTCAACGATTTTTCACGCGCCTCCAGCGAGAAGATCGCGGCGGTCTTCTCGCCGAGTTCCACCTTCAGGCGGTTGATTGCGTCGGTTTTCTTGCCAAGTTCCGCGAGCTGGCTCGTGGTCTTGGCCTTCATCTGCTCGACGGACAATTCGAGCCGCCGCGTCGACATCGCGAATTCAGCGCGAAGCTGGTCCTTGTCGGCCTGAATCTCGGCCATCGACAGCGGCGTGGCGGCTTCCAGCCGCTTCATCGTCAGCCGGACGGCGCGATTATGGACAAGCGGAATGAGCGCGAGCCCAAGCAGGCCCGCGGCAATGAAACCAATGCTGAAAAACATCATCAGCTCGATCATGGACGGGGGCCTCCGACCCGCAATGATGGCGAAAAACAACCATGCCACGCCCTAGCGGGCGCTTCCAGAATTACCGGTATTTACCCTAAATGCCTGAGACTTCTGCCGTTCCACATTGGGCGACTTGGGATGAAATGTGGCGAACAGCTCCACGGAGCCTTTGTAAGAAGCGTCAGAGCGGGTTCCAGGTCGGTTTTGGCGTGAATTTCAGGTAGCCGATATTGGCTCCGAGCCGCAGTCCCACGCCCGAGCGGATCGGCACCAGCACAATGCTGTTGGCCGTCAGCGCGGTCATTCCGAAGCCGCCGATAAAATAAGCGGAGCCGTCGATGCCCCCGAACCGCTCATAGATCGCGCTGGTCGCAGGCAGGCTGTAGACCAGCATCATGGTGCGGGCGCCTTCGCCGCCGGCGTCGAAGCCGATCGACGGGCCCTGCCAGTACACTTTCAGGTCGCCGGCATTCTTGGTGTAGAGAATGCCTTCGCCGTAGCGCAGTCCCGCCACGAACGCGCCGGAGGCTTCTTCGCCGAGGATATAGCCGTTCGGCAGGCCCCACTGGCTGACCGCCTTTTCGACGACCTGGGCAAGGCCCCGCGACACGGTTCCGAAAAACGTGTGGCCCGCGTTGACGATCTCGATCGACGAAAACCGGCTTTCGCCGGGCGGCAAGGTTCCCGGCGGCGGGCTGCTCTGCGCGGTAGCGGACGCCACGCTGAGCGTTCCCAGAACGGCCATGGCCGCAGCGAGACGGATCAGGGTGCGAAGGCTTTGGGCGCGCATCAGGTGCTCCAGTCGAGGATGGGGGCGACCGGCCCCGCTTAACTCGTTGCTCACGCACCTGCCGTAGCTTGCCGGCGGGCGCTCACTCGAATCAAACCACCACAGGCGGCGAATATGACGTCACAGCGGCGGGAACGGAAGCCGTGCCGTTTGTCCGTCGGCTTCCTGGCAATTCTAGGTGCGGCCGGCGTCGTTTTGATGGTGGCGGCCGCTCTCCGTTCGCATGCGGCGGAGCCGGTCGCGCTCAACCGCTACACGGGACTGGCCATCGACGGCTTCGATCCGGTCGCCTATTTCACCGACGGCCGGGCCCGGCCCGGGCGTCCGGACCTGGAACTGCGATCCGGCGGCGCGAGCTGGCGCTTTGCCAATGAAGGCAATATGGCGGCATTCGCCGCCGATCCCGAGGTCTATGCCCCGCGATTTGGCGGTTACGACCCGGTCGCGGCGGTACGCGGCGCAGCCACGCCGGGCCATCCCGAGCTTTGGCTGATCGCCGAGAACCAACTCTATCTCTTCTACAGCGAAGCCGCGCGTGCGGCCTTCGCTCGGGATCCGGACGCCACCATCGAGGCCGCCGAGCGGCATTGGCCGGCTGTCATGCGTGGCATTCCGCGGTAATGGGCAACAGGTGCGCCGATTTATCCCGCTGCCGGTTCACGCCAGCCGCCCGAATCACCTAAACCAAACCAGCTGCTCGTCCGTCCCTCCCACCCGGAGAATCTCGGCCATGACCGCGACCGTCGCCCTTGAAGGCCTCGACCTCGCCGCCCTGCTTTGCTCGCGGGTTTGCCACGATCTGATCAGCCCGGTCGGGGCGATCATGAACGGCCTTGAGGTCATGGAGGAAGGCAAGGACGAGGAAACCTCGCAGTTCGCCATGGACCTGATCAAGAAAAGCGCCAAGACCGCGTCGGCGAAGCTGCAGTTCTGCCGGCTGGCGTTCGGCGCGGCGGGCTCGGCGGGTGCACAGATCGACACCGGCGACGCCGAGAAGGTGGCGCGCGGCCTGATCGAGGACGAAAGGTTCAAGGTTGCCTGGAACCTGCCGCGGGTGCTGTTGGCGAAGAACCGGGTCAAGCTCCTCCTCAACATGCTGCTGCTGGCGGCGCAGGCGATTCCGCGCGGCGGCCAGGTTGTCGTCGATCCGGTGGGTGAAGGCGACGCCACGGGGTTTCGGATCACGGTGACGGGCACCAATGCCAAGGTTCCGCAGGCGATTCCGGGGCTGCTCAGCGCCACGCCCGGCGAGCACGCCATCGATGCGCACGCGATCCAGCCGTTCTATACCGGCATGCTCGCCAAGAACTGCGGGCTGACCGTCTCGATGGCGGTCGAGGGCGACGCGGTGGTGGTCGCCGCGCGGTAGCGCCGCCGGCCCCGTTAACGTCTCGTTAACGGAAATAAATTCGCACCGGGCATTCAACAGAAATTAAGTGCCTGCGCGACAAACTGGCGGCACCCGAGCGGTGCGGCCAGGGCGGCCTCCACTTCTCGGGCGAAGGCCGCTGCAATGGACGACCTGCTCCGGGAATTCCTGGTAGAGACGAACGAGAGCCTTGACGTCGCCGACGTCGAACTCGTGCGTTTCGAGCAGGAGCCCAACAACGCGAAAATCCTCGCCAACATTTTCCGGATCGTCCACACGATCAAGGGAACCTGCGGCTTCATCGGCCTGCCGCGCCTGGAAACGCTGGCGCATGCGGCCGAGACCCTGATGGCGAAATTTCGCGACGGCGCCCAGGTGACGGGCGACGCGGTCACTTTGATTCTCGCCACCATCGACCGCATCAAGGACATTCTCGCCGCGATCGAGAAGGACGAGCGCGAGCCCGACGGCGAGGACTCCGAACTGATCTCGGCGCTCAGCGAAATGGCGAAGACGGTTGCGGCCGCGCCGCCGCAGTCCACGATACAGTCCACGCCCAAGCGTTCGGTCGGAACGCTGGTGCCGCAGGCGCTGGAGCGGTCGTTGCACGAAGGCGAAGTCTCGCTCGACGAGCTTGAACGCGCGTTCCGCGATGCGCCGGGGCCTGCGCCCGTGGCGGCCGCTCCCGCAACGCCGGCGAACACCGAGCACAAGGCCGCCGTTGCCGAACTCGACGGCGATGATCATGCCGAAGCGCGCGTCGCCAACAAGTCGATCCGTGTCGGCGTCGATACCATCGAGCAGTTGATGACGATGGTGTCCGAGCTGGTGTTGACCCGTAACCAGTTGCTCGACATCGCCCGCCGCCACGACGATTCAGAGTTCAAGGTCCCGCTGCAGCGGCTGTCGAACGTCACCGCCGAGCTTCAGGACGGCGTGATGCGCACCCGCATGCAGCCGATCGGTCATGCCTGGCAGAAGCTGCCGCGCATCGTGCGCGATCTCGCGGCCGAGCTCGGCAAGGACATCGAGCTCGAGATGCACGGGGCCGACACCGAGCTCGACCGGCAGGTGCTGGACCGCATCAAGGACCCGCTCACCCACATGGTGCGCAACTCGGCCGATCACGGCATCGAAGCGCGCGCCGATCGCATCTCCGCCGGAAAAGCCGAGACCGGAACGATCCGCCTGACCGCCTATCATGAGGGCGGACAGATCGTCATCAGCATGGCCGACGACGGCCGCGGCCTCGACATCGCGCGCATTCGCGAAAAGGTGCTTGCCAACGGGCTTGCGACCGAGGCGGATCTCGAGCGGATGACCGAGCAGCAGCTGCAGAAGTTCATCTTCAATCCGGGCTTCTCCACCGCGCAGACCATCACCAGCGTGTCCGGCCGCGGCGTCGGCCTCGACGTCGTGCGCACCAACATCGACCAGATCGGCGGCACCATCGACGTGCATTCGGTGCAGGGCCAGGGGCTGAGCTTCACCATCAAGATTCCGCTGACCCTCGCGATCATCTCGGCGCTGATCGTCGAGTCGAACGGCGAGCGTTTCGCCATCCCGCAGCTTTCGGTGGTCGAGCTGGTGCGCGTGCACGGAAAGTCCGAGCATCGCATCGAGCGCATCAAGGACGCCGCCGTGCTGCGCCTGCGCAACAAGCTCCTGCCGCTGGTCCGCCTCGGCAGCCTGCTGGAGCTCGTCCCGGAGCACAGCATCCCGGAGCGCGGCTTCATCGTCGTGACGCATGTCGGCGCGCAGACCTTCGGCCTCGTGGTCGACGTCGTGTTCCACACCGAAGAAATCGTGGTGAAGCCGATGGCGAGCAAGCTTCGCCACATCGGCATGTATTCCGGCAATACCATTCTCGGCGACGGTTCGGTAATCCTCATCATCGATCCGAACGGCGTGTCGCACGCGGTCGGCGCTTCGGCGGCCTCGACCATGGCGGCGCAGGCCGAGGCCGAGATCGAGCGGCGCGCGACGGTCGACGACAACGTGTCGCTCCTGGTGTTCCGCGCGGGCTCGCGCGAGCCCAAGGCCGTGCCGCTCTCGCTCGTCACGCGCCTCGAAGAGATCGACTGCGCCAAGATCGAGCTTTCGAACAACCGCTACATGGTGCAGTACCGCGGCCAGCTGATGCCGTTGGTGCATGTCAGCGGCGACAGCGCGATCAAGCGCGACGGCGCGCAGCCGATCCTGGTGTTTTCCGACCGCGACCGGTCGATGGGGCTTGCCGTCGACGAGATCGTCGACATCGTCGAGGAGCCGCTGGAGATTCAGGTCGGCAGCGAGCGCGCCGGCGCGATCGGCTCCGCAATCGTGCGCGGACTTGCGACCGAAATCATCGACATCGGCCACTTCCTGCCGCTCGCCTATGCCGACTGGTTCCGCCGCAAGGAGCCGCCTGCCCACCATCGCGAGCGCAGCCTGCTGCTGGTCGACGACTCGGCCTTCTTCCGCAACATGCTGTCGCCGGTGCTGAAGGCCGCGGGCTATGCGGTCACCGCCGTGCCGACCGCACAGGAGGCGCTGAGCATTCTGAAGAACGGGCAGCGCTTCGACGCGCTGGTCACCGACATCGACATGCCGGACATGGACGGCTTCGCGCTCGCGGAAGCGGTGCGCGGCGAGCCGCGGCTGAGCGACCTGCCGATGATCGCGCTGTCCGCATCGAGCTCGCCCGAGGCGATCGAGCGCGGCCGCCAGGTCGGCTTCCACGATTACGTCGCCAAGTTCGACCGCCAGAGCCTGATCGCAGCGCTCAAGGAGCAGACCGCTGACATCGTTCAGGCCGCATAGGATCGTCATGACAGCGCAAAACGACAATGCCGGCAAGATGATCAACGAATACGTCACGGTGACGATCGGCGATCATCTGTTCGGCCTGCCGATCTCGCGCGTCCAGGACGTGTTCGTGCCGGACCGCTTGACGCGCGTGCCGCTCGCGCCGGCGGAGGTGGCCGGCATCCTCAATCTGCGCGGCCGGGTCGTCACCGCGATCGAGATGCGCGCACGGCTCGATCTCGGCACGCGCGAGGCGGGCCGTCCGGTCATGGCAATCGGTATCGAGCTCAAGGGCGAATCCTACGGATTGCTGGTCGATGCGGTCGGCGAGGTGATGCAGCTTGCGGCCGGCGGATGCGAGGCCAAACCGGCCAATCTCGATCCGCGCCTCGCGCGTGTTGCAGCCGGCGTCTACCGGCTCGAGGGCCAGCTTCTGATCGTGCTCGATGTCGACCGCGTGCTCGACATCGGCAGCGGCGCGGTCGCCGCATGAGTTCGTGAGCATGAGTTCGTAGCTGGGACAACGACGGCTTGAAGGAGTAACGAGTGATGAAATCCTGCTTGGTGGTGGACGACTCGAGCGTGATCCGCAAGGTGGCTCGCCGCATCCTTGAAGGCATGGAATTCCAGATCACCGAGGCGGAAGACGGCGAGCAGGCTCTTGGCGCCTGCCAGCAGAAACTTCCGGACGCGATCCTGCTCGACTGGAACATGCCGAAGATGGACGGCTACGAGTTCCTGAAGGCGCTGCGCCGCATGCCCGGCGGCGACCGGCCGAAGGTGGTGTTCTGCACCACCGAGAACGACGTCGCCCATATCGCGCGCGCGCTGCATGCCGGCGCCAACGAATACATCATGAAGCCGTTCGACAGGGAGATCGTCGAGGCCAAGTTTCAGGAAGTCGGCTTGATCTGAGCCGGGCCACGGAGCACGCTGCGCCAGTCAGTCGTTTCAAGAGTATCGTCAAAAGTATCGCGTCGAAATGAACGCCTCCGTTCCAGCCGCGTCCCGCGCGCCGCAAGCCTCGGTCTCCGGCCAGATTCGCGTCATGGTCGTCGACGATGCCGTCGTCGTGCGCAGCCTCGTCTCGCGCTGGATCGAGGAAACGCCCGATCTCCAGCTGGTTGCCGCGCTCCGCAACGGCCGCGAGGCGCTGGAGCAGTTCGACCGGACCAGGCCCGATGTGGTGGTTCTGGACATCGAGATGCCCGAGCTCGACGGCATCTCGACGCTGCCGAAGCTTCTGGAGCGCCGCCGCGATCTCGTCGTGATCATGGCTTCGGCGCTGACCCGCGACCACGCCGAGGTGACGCTGAAGGCGCTTGCGCTCGGCGCCGCCGACTATATTCCGAAGCCCACCACCGAAGGCGGGGTGATGACTTCGGCGGCATTCCAGCGCGACCTGATTGCGAAGATCCAGGCGCTCGGTCACCGGCCGCGCACGCGGCCGCTGCCGCCGCGTTACGCACGGCGCAGCGAGTATGCGACGACGCGAAAGCTCGGCAGCGCGATCCAGCGCACGGTCAAATGGCAGACGGCCGACGAAAGCGATGGCCCCGGGCTCAAGCTTCGCCCTTATTCGCTGGTGCCGCCGCGCGTGCTGCTGATCGGCGCGTCGACCGGCGGACCGCAGGCGCTGACCAAGCTGGTGTCGCATCTCGATGCAGTCATCGAAAACTCGCCTGTGCTGGTCACCCAGCACATGCCGCCGACGTTTACGACCATCCTCGCCGAGCACCTGACGCGCGCCGGCGCAAAGCCGGTGCGCGAAGCGGTCGACGGCGAGCCGGTTCTGGCCGGAACGATCTATCTCGCGCCCGGCGGCAAGCACATGAAGGTCGCGCGCCGCGACGGTACTGCGGTGATCGTGCTCGATGACGGGCCGCCGGTTCATTTCTGCAAGCCCGCGGTCGATCCGCTGTTTGCGACGGCCGCCGAAGTCTGGGGCTCGTGGAATCTGGCGCTGATCCTCACCGGCATGGGCTCCGACGGCACCGAGGGCGCGGCGGCCATCGCAGCTGCCGGCGGCAGCGTCATCGCGCAGGACGAAGCGAGCAGCGTGGTCTGGGGCATGCCGGGCTCTGCGGCGCAGTCCGGCGCCTGCTCGGCGGTGCTGCCGCTCGATCAGATCGCGCCGAAGGTCACGCGCATGTTCCTCGGGGCGAAGCCATGACCCCGTCGGACTACGATTTCCTGCGCAAGATGCTGAAATCCCGCTCCGGCCTGGTGCTGGCCGCGGAGAAGCACTACCTCGCCGAAAGCCGGCTGATGCCGATCGCGCGCAAGCACGGCCTGTTCAATCTCACGGGGCTGGTCGCCAAGCTGAAAGGCCCCGACGCCGAGGCACTCACGGTCGAAGTCGTCGAGGCGATGACGACCAACGAGTCGTTCTTCTTCCGCGACAAGAGCCCGTTCGAGCAGTTCCGCGACACCGTCATGCCGGCGCTGATGGCGGCCCGCGCGGCGTCGCGCCGCATCCGCATCTGGTGCGCGGCGGCGTCGACCGGGCAGGAGCCTTACTCGCTGGCGATCGGCCTCAAGGAGATGGGCAAGGATCTGAAGGGCTGGCGCGTCGAGATCGTCGCCACCGACCTTTCGAACGAGGTGCTGGAGAAGGCCAAGGCCGGCATCTACACCCAGTTCGAGGTGCAGCGCGGGCTGCCCGCTCTGATGCTGATCAAGTATTTCACGCAAGCCGGCGAGCTGTGGCAGGTCGCGCCGGAAATCCGCGGCATGGTCAAGTTCCTGCCGATCAACCTGTTGCACGATTTTTCGCATCTCGGCCGGTTCGATCTGGTGTTCTGCCGCAACGTGCTGATCTATTTCGATCAGACCACCAAGACCGGCGTGCTCGACCGCATCGCCGACGTTACCGAGCGCGACGGCTTCCTGGTGCTGGGCGGCGCGGAAACCGTGGTCGGGCTTACCGCCCGCTTCAAGTTGATCGCCGAGAAGCGCGGGCTCTACGTCCAGGCGCAGAACGCGGCGTACAGCACCAACGTGCTGAGCTTCAGCCAGCCCGAAGCCGCAACGGCCGGCTTGCGCGGCTAGAATCCGATCCGGCGGGCTTGAATCACACGCGCTGGCGGAATGCGAAACGCTATGGCGTCAGAACGATTTTTCCGTTCGCTGTGCGCGCGTCGATCATGTCGTGCGCCCGGCGCGCCTCGGCGAGCGGAAACCGCGCCGCGATGGCGGGCTTGACCTTGCCTTGGCCCAGAAGCTCGACCGCCTTCGCCATCGCCTCGCGCCGCGGTTCCTCCATGTGGTCGTAGGTGTGCATGGTGAAGCAGCGCACCGCGGGGCTGCGCTCGATATTGGCGCGCATTTCCTTGAACAGGTCGGTCTCCGGCATTCCGCCGAGCACCGCGTAGGAGACGATCATGCCGAGCGGCGCGGTCATCTTCAGGCCGTCGGTGAACGCCTTGCCCGCCACGTGGTCGAACACGATGTCGGCGCCGCGGCCGCCGGTCAGCGCGAGCACCCGCTCCACCACGGATTCGGACCGGTAATCGATCGCGTGCGCCGCGCCGCGGCTCTTCGCGAAGGCGCATTTTTCCTGGCTTCCGGCGGTGCCGATCACGGTGGCGCCGGCGAGCCGCGCCACGTCGATCAGGGCCGTGCCGACGCCGCCGGCCGCGCCATAGACCACCACGGTCCTGGGCGTGATGCCGCGGGCCGCGTGATGCAGCAGGATCCATGCAAGCTGATAGTTGGTCAGCGTCGTTGCGGCGTCCGCGGAGACATTCGCGGGGAGCGGCCAGGCCGCCTTCTCGGGCACGGCGGCGTACTCGGCATAAAGCCCGCCGCGGTTGCCGATCTCGTAGCCGGCGATGAACACCGGCTGCCCGATCTTGAGCGCCGTCACGCCCGGCCCGAGCGCCGCGACCGTGCCGCTCATCTCGTTGCCCAGCACGAATGGCAGCTTCGGCATCCAGCGGTAACGCCCGGTGCGGATCATGGTGTCGAAATAATTGACGCCGATGGCGGTCGCCTTCACCAGCACCTCGCCGGGACCGGGAGAGGGCGTCGGCAGATCGACCGTATCGAGAACGTCGCTGCCGCCGGTGCGGCTGATCTGGATCGCCTTCATGGCCGCACCTTTGAAAGAAGGATTTTCGCGCGCTGATACACCGGCTCGTCGATCATCTTGCCGTCGAGTTCGATCGCGCCAAGTCCCTTGGACGTCGCTTCGGCATAGGCGGTAACGATGCGCCGCGCGCTGTCGACTTCCTTTTCCGAAGGTGAGAAGCCCTTGTTGAGGATCGGCACCACCGCCGGATGCACGCAGCTTGCGCCATCGAAGCCGTGCATCCGCGCCTCGCGCACCGACTTTTCGATTCCCGCGAGATCGCTGTAGTCGGCGACGGTGCGCAGCAAGCCCGAACGAGAGAACGCCGGTCGCCTTGGCCGCGTAGTGCACCAGCAATTTGGGCGGCGTCAGCACCTCGGGCGTCGGATCGGCATTGAGCGCGGTTGCGAGATCCTCACCTCCGGTAATCAGCGCGAACACCCGCGGCGTCGCCCGCGCGATCGTGCGCGCGTCGAACACCGCGCCCGGGTCCTCGATCATCGGCACCAGCACGGTCTTGTCGCGGCCCACGCTCCGCTCCGCGCCGTCGAGCAGCGCCGTCAGCTCCTGCAACGTCACCGGAGTTTGAACTTTCGGGACAAACAGCCCGAACGCGCCGGCGCGGCAGGCCGCTTCCGCGTCGAGCCGGATCATGTCGAGTTCGGCATTGATCCGCACGAACACCTTCGCGCCGTTCTGCCCGACCCGCTTCACGGTTTCGGGGAGCTTCGCCCGCGCCGGCGCCTTCTCGGAGCGCGCCACCGCGTCCTCGAGATCGAGGATGATGGCGTCGGCCTGGCGCTCGTGCGCCTTGGCGATGAAGCGCTCGGCGCTGGCCGGAACGTAGAGCAGGGAACGGATCAAGACGGGCACTCCCTCGTTTCTGCGCGCGCGGGCCGCAACCCGCGATGCCGAATTATGCCTTGTGTTTCGGCGTCACTTTGCCATGAATGCGCAAATGCATGGCCGCACATGAATGGCCCGAATTGGACCGGCGAGACAAGCCGGAAACCAGGGAAACAGGCAAGGAAGCAAGTATGCTGGATCAGACTGCGTCGCTGAAGGATTGGCTCGGGCGAAAGCGCAGCGAGGACGACGAGCTTTCGGTCGGCTCGGTGCGGCGGCTGGCCGCCATGCTCGACCAGGACCCCAAGCCCTATAATCGCGGCGTGGAATTGCCGGAAAGCTGGTACGCGGTCCTGTTCGGCCCGACCGCGGTGCAGAGCAAGATCGGCCGCGACGGCCATCCGCTCACCGGCGACGACCTGCTGCCCCCCTTGCCCAACACGCGGCGCATGTTCGCCGGCCGCCGGGTGAAATTCCTCAAGCCGCTGCGCGTCGGCGACATGATCGAGCGCGTCTCGACCGTGAAGCAGGTCGAACCGAAAACCGGGCGCACCGGAGCGTTCGTGCTGGTGACCGTGGTCCACGAGATGAGCGCGGGCGCGGGGGTGGCGATCTCCGAGGAGCAGGATCTGGTCTATCGCGAGGCGCTTGCCGCGCCGGCGGACGGCGCGGGCAAGCCCGCGGTGCAGGCCAAGGCTCAGGCCGCGACCGAGAAGGCCGATCATGCGGTGGAATGGAAACCCGACACGGTGCAGCTCTTCCGCTATTCGGCGCTGACCTACAATGCCCACCGCATCCACTACGACCTGCCTTACACCAGGGAGGTCGAGGGCTATCCCGCGCTCGTCATCAACGGCGGCCTGATCGCGCTGATGCTGGTGGAGGCGGCGCGGCCGATCCTTGGCCGCACGATCGCGGGCTATGACGCGCGCGCGCTGGCGCCGATGTTCATCGGCCAGAGCGTGAAGCTCTCCAGCCGCATCGTCGGCGATACCGCCGAAACCTGGGCGGAAAGCGCCGAAGGCGGGGTGCATTACCGCGTGAACATTTCGCTCAACAAGAAATAACAAGAGAATTTGTCATGAGTGGCGGTCCGCTGGACGGCATCCGCGTCGTCGATTTGACCACTGTGGTCGTGGGCCCAACCGCGACGCTGTTCCTTGCCGACTATGGCGCCGACGTCATCAAGGTCGAGGCGCCGGGCGGCGATCTTCTGCGCACGCTGGGCGGCCGCTCCAGGAGCGGGCAGCTCTCCGGCAAGTTCACCCACTTCAACCGCAACAAGCGGTCGATCGTGCTCGATCTCAAGCAGAAGAAGGCGATCGAGGCGCTGCACAAGCTGCTCGAAACCGCAGACGTGTTCATCGCCAACATCCGCCCGGCCGCGCTGGAGCGGCTCGGCCTCGGCACCGAGGCGCTGTGCGCGCAGCACAAGCGACTGATCGTCTGCAACCTGATGGGCTTCGGTCGCGACGGGCGCTACGCCGAGCGTCCGGCCTACGATTCCATCATTCAGGGCATGTCCGGCGTCGCCGCCTGCAACGCGCGCGTCTTCGGCGAGCCGAAATTCGTGCCGATGGTGATGATGGACCACACCGTGGGCCTGATCGCCACGCAATGCATCCTCGCTGCGCTGTTCCACCGCGAGAAGACGGGCGAGGGGCAGGCCATCGAAGTGCCGATGTTCGAGAACGCAGCAAGCTTCGTGCTGGTCGAGCACATGGGCGACCACACCTTCATTCCGCCGCTCGGCGACTGGGGCGACCGCCGCGTGCTCGATCCGCTCGCCCAGCCGATCGCCACCAAAGACGGCTGGATCTGCGTGTCCGCCAACACCGACGGCCAGGCTTTCGCGCTGTTCGACGCCATCGGCCGCCCGGAACTGAAGACCGATCCGAAGTTCAATTCGGTGAAGGCGCGCTACGCCAATGTGCGCGAGTATTTCTCGATCCGCGGCGAGGGCCTGAAGCAGAAAACCTCGGCGGAATGGCTCGATATCCTGGAGAAGGCCGACGTGCCGGCCGGCCGCGTGCATTCCATCGACACGCTGCCGGGGGACGAGCACCTCGCCGACGTGGGCCTGTTCCGCAAGGTCGAGCACCCGGTGGAAGGCCCCAAATACGAGCTCAACAATCCGAACAAATTTTCCGCAGGTTTGCGCAACGAGCAGACGGTCGCGCCTTATCTCGGCGGCGACAGCGTCGCGATCCTGTCCGAGTTGGGCTACGCGACCGCCGAGATCGACGACATGGTGAAATCGAAAATCACCGTCGACGGGCGGCGTTGATTCGCACGCCGTCATTCCGGGGCGCGCGCGGAGCGCGCGAACCCGAAATCCAGAGCCGAAGAAAATCTTATTGTTTTCTGGATTCCGGGTTCGCGCTTTCAGCGCGCCCCGGAATGACAGCCGAGAGTTCGGCTATTCCCTACAGCCGATACTGCCCCGGTGTGAACAGCACCAGATCCTGAATCCGCTTCCACCGCGCGGTGTGTGGCGGCGTGATGCCCCACTGGTCGAGCCGGCCCGGCGGCCACTTCCAGTAGTCCGGCCCGTGAAACTCGTAACCGTCGTCGATCTGCATCACTTCGGCGGTGTACTCGATCGGAAACTCCTCCGGCCCCGCGAAATAGCAGAACGCGTTGTTGCCCGCGCCGTGGCGGCCCGGCCCCCATTCGATCGGATACCCCGCGTCGCGCATCCGTCCGCCGCCGCGCATGCACGATTCGAGATCGGACAGTTCGAACGACACGTGGTTGAGCGTCGGCGTCGCGGCGGCTCCCATCACCATCGACGAATGGTCGGTGCTGTCGCAATGGAAGAAGTGCAGCGGCCCGCTGTGGTCGACCTTGCGGAAGCCCAGCACGTCGGCCAGGAACGCGTTGCTCTTCTCGAGTTGTGCGCAGTTGAGATTGACGTGGGCGATCTTGCGCGGCCGGTCCTTCACGTCGGCGTCGTCGCTGTGTTCGTTCTCGCCGCACACCACCGCGAGGTTGCGTCCTTCGACGTCCACGAATCCGAAGCCGTAGCCGCCGCCGGGGCCGGCCAGCGCGTGCGGCGCTTCGGTGGTGCAGCCGCTGGCCGCGACCTTGGCATGCAGCGCCTGCACGATGTCTTTGGTCGCCGCCGCGAAGGTCAGCCGGCGGATCGCAGCGCCCTTGGTCGCGGGATGGATCGCGAGGATGTGGTGATAGGCCCCGGTGCCGCGGAACCAGACCGAGCCGTTGCTGCGCGCGACCTCGGTCAGGTTCCAGACCTTGCCGTAGAACGCGGCCGCCCGCTTGGGCTCGCTCATTTCGATCTCGACGCTGCGGACGCCGCGCACTGTAGTCTTCATTTCAACCCCAATCCCCGTTTTGCCGGCGTTTTCTAGCGGACCGCGGTGACCCGGTCGAGCCGCGCGGCACTTCGGTTGCGGGATTCGGGTGGCGATCGGCGGCTCGGTTCGCCAGTTTGGGCACAGACGAAGTTCAGGAGGACGCCATGCGAGCGAACAGAGCTGCCGCCCGGGCCGCGGATCGGGCCGCCGACATTGCCGATCGCGTAGTGGCGCTCGACTGGAGCGTGATGGCGAAGGATCTCGACGCCTGTGGTTGCGCCGTAACGGCGCCATTGCTGACCCCGGACGAGTGCGAGGAGCTTGCCGCGCTCTATCCGTCGGATGCGCCGTTCCGCAGCCGGGTGATCATGGCGCGGCACGGCTTCGGCCGCGGCGAGTACAAGTATTTCGCCTATCCGCTGCCCGAGCCGATCGCGGAGCTTCGTACCGCGCTCTATCCCTTGCTGGCTGACATTGCCAACCGCTGGAACGAGGCGATGGGCATCCAGGTCCGCTATCCGGCGAGCCACCGTGCCTATCTGGACCGCTGCCACAAGGCCGGCCAGCCGAAGCCCACGCCGCTGCTGCTGCAGTACGGTCCCGGCGACTACAACTGCCTGCACCAGGACCTCTACGGCGAGCATGTGTTTCCGCTGCAGGCGACGGTGCTGCTGTCGAAGCCGGACACCGATTTCCAAGGCGGCGAGTTCGTGCTGACCGAGCAGCGCCCGCGCATGCAGTCGCGCGCCGAGGTCGTGCCGCTCGCGCAAGGACAGGCGGTGATCTTCCCGGTGCATCATCGTCCGGTGCAAGGCACGCGCGGTGTCTATCGGGTCAACATGCGCCACGGCGTGAGCCGCATTCGCGACGGAAGCCGGCATGCGCTTGGTGTCATTTTCCACGACGCAAAATAGCTTGCGCAAACAAAAACCCCGCCTTGCGGCGGGGTTTTTCTAGGAGCTTCTTCCCTCCGGACTTACGCCGGAATTCTTGCCTCGTCCTCGCTCGGCTCGCGCAGCACGTAGCCGCGGCCCCACACCGTCTCGATGTAGTTCTTGCCGTTCGATGCGTTCGCGAGCTTCTTGCGCAGCTTGCAGATGAACACGTCGATGATCTTGAGCTCCGGCTCGTCCATGCCGCCGTAGAGATGATTGAGGAACATCTCCTTGGTGAGCGTCGTGCCCTTGCGGAGCGAGAGCAGCTCCAGCATCTGATATTCCTTGCCCGTGAGGTGCACGCGGGCGCCCGACACTTCCACCGTCTTCTGGTCGAGATTGACGGTGAGATCGCCGGTGTTGATGACCGACTGCGCGTGCCCCTTGGAGCGGCGCACGATCGCGTGGATGCGCGCGATCAGCTCGTCCTTGTGGAACGGCTTGGTCATGTAGTCGTCGGCGCCGAAGCCCAGGCCCTTCACCTTGTCCTCGATACCGGCGAGGCCGGACAGGATCAGGATCGGCGTCTTGACCTTGGAGACGCGCAGCGACCGCAGAACCTCGAAGCCGGACATGTCCGGCAGGTTCAGGTCGAGCAGGATGATGTCGTAGTCGTACAGCTTTCCGAGGTCGACGCCCTCTTCGCCGAGATCCGTCGTGTAGACGTTAAAGCTCTCGGACTTGAGCATCAGCTCGATCGATTGCGCGGTGGCGCTATCGTCCTCGATCAATAGAACGCGCATGCCAGTCCCCTTCTTCGCCGCTGCGGGCTCAAATGTGACGCGCCGCAGGGGCGGCCCGTGAAAACGCCTTGGGACAAACCGATTCGGAACGTTAACGGAGCATGGTTAACAAAACCTGATTCCCAGCCGCAACCGCCGACTGGCCAGATTTGGCCGAATCGTCTTAAGATGTTGCCCGAGAGTGGTTTTTTCGCCACGGTCCCGTTCAAGCTCCACATGAAGAGTCGGGTCCAACCAACTCTTGAGACTCACTCCGCCGTCCTGGCGGAGTGAGCGTCGCCTTAATCCCAACGACGGTGACGTAATGATTAACGACGCGGGTAAACAGCCGGTTAAGATGCGTAAAAATAGGTTACCGGCCGGGCGCCCGGCATGAGGGCTTTGCTCGAGCAGATCGAGGAACTCGACGGCTGCGAAGTGTACGGCCGCGTGGTCGGCGTGCGCGGCCTGATGGTCGAGGTGGCGGGACCGCTGCACACCATGTCGGTCGGGGCGCGGGTGACGATCGAGACGCCCGGCCACGCCATACCCTGCGAAGTCGTTGGTTTTTCAGGCGGAAATGCGCTGCTGATGCCGTTTGCGCCGCTGGAGGGCGTCCGGCGCGGCTGCCGGGCCGTGGTGTCTGCGGTCCGCGCGGCGGTGCGGCCGAGCGACGGCTGGCTCGGCCGGGTGGTCGACGCGATGGGACGGCCGATCGACGGGAAGGGGCCTTTGCCGTCGGGACCGTTACCGTATCCATTCAAATCGCCGCCACCGGCTGCACACACCCGCCGTCGGGTCGGCAGTCCGATCGACCTCGGGGTGCGTGCGCTCAACACCTTCGTGACCTGCTGCCACGGCCAGCGCATGGGCATTTTTGCCGGTTCCGGCGTCGGCAAGTCGGTGCTGCTGTCGATGATGGCGCGCAACGTCGTGGCCGACGTCTCGGTGATCGGGCTGGTCGGCGAGCGCGGCCGCGAGGTGCAGGAGTTCCTTCAGGACGACCTGGGCGAGGAGGGCCTCGCCCGTTCCGTCGTCGTGGTCGCGACCTCGGACGAGCCGGCGCTGATGCGCCGCCAGGCCGCCTATCTCACGCTGTCGATCGCCGAGTATTTCCGCGACCAGGCCAAGCAGGTGCTGCTGCTGATGGACTCGGTCACGCGCTTTGCCGTCGCCCAGCGCGAGATCGGGCTTGCCACCGGCGAGCCGCCGACCGCGAAAGGCTATACGCCGACTGTGTTTGCCGAGTTGCCGCGGCTCCTGGAGCGCGCCGGGCCGGGCTCCGGGGAGGGCTCGATCACAGGCATCGTCACGGTGCTGGTCGAAGGCGACGACCACAACGAGCCGATTGCCGACGCGGTGCGCTCGATCCTCGACGGGCATATCGTCATGGAGCGCGCCATCGCCGAGCGGGGGCGCTATCCGGCCATCAACGTGCTCAAATCGGTCTCCCGCTCGATGCCGAAATCGGCCGATCCGGACTTCCTCGACGTGTTGACCCGCGCCCGGAAGGTGATGGCGACCTACGCCGACATGGAGGAACTGATCCGGCTTGGCGCCTATCGCCCTGGATCCAGTGCCGAGGTCGACGAGGCGATCGGCTTCCACCCGGCGCTCGAAGGTTTTCTCGGCCAGTACAAGGACGAGTCGACGGGACTTCTCGAAGGTTATCAGCGGCTTGAGCAGATCCTGGCAGGCGGCGCCCCGCCGCCCGAAACGCCCGCGGCGCCAAAATCTTAACGTGCCCTGCCCGGAAAAACCCGTTGCCTTGCTTTTGCAGCACGGCTGGAAACCGAAAACTAATGTTATCGCGCCACAGTGGTCCGGTTGCCCGCTGTTTGGGGTGCGGCTGGCGTGTTTCGCCATGTCCGCGCGGCTTCGGGGGAGTAAGGGTCGATGAAGTCTCGCGATACGCTCATTCGCCTGAAGAAGTTTCAGGTCGACGAAAAGCGCCGGAAGGTCATGCAGATCGAGGGCATGATCGCCGAGTTCGAACGCATGGCCAACGATCTCGAGCGCGAGATCAAGGTGGAGCAGGACAAGGCCAACATCCACGATCCGTCGCACTACGCCTATCCGACCTACGCCAAGGCCGCGATCCAGCGGCGCGAGAATCTCAAGCATTCCGCCGACGAGTTGAAGGTTCAGCTCAACGAGGCCAAGGACGCGCTGGCGGAGGCGTTCGAGGAACTCAAGAAGGTCGAGCTGCTGGACGACCGCGACCGGATGCGCGAACGGGCGGCCGAGGCCGCGATCGAGCAGTCCGAACTCGATGCCATCGGTCTGATGCAGACCAGCCGGACTTCGCCGGTCTGATACCCGGCCCAAAAACACCAATGCCATAGCCCGTCCGAAGGACGGCATCGCTTCGCCCGGCCTATGGAGCCGGGCATTGCCGTTTCAGGTCCCCATAAAGACAATCGCGCGTCCGACGGACGCGCGACTGGCCGCATCTCAGAGTTTGAAACCGATCAGCGGATCGTGACCTGATCCGATTGGGTCCAGATCACTTCCTTGCCGGGCTTCAGCACCGGCGCCCGGGCTTCCAGACGCGTGCTCATGTCGGGCAGTTCGGGACGCGCGGCGATGCCGACGCAGACGACCGCGATGCCGGCGACCAGCGACACAGCCACGATCTTGATGTGGGTGAGGCGATCAGCCGTGTTCAAGGTGTAGTTGTTCATGACGCTTCTCCGGATTTACGCCTTTGTCGGGCCGTGCCCCTTAAAGGTTCAATACCGTCCTGGGTTCGATCGGGCCTGGTTGAGAGCCCAGTTACTCCGCGCTTACAGGTACTTACGAGAACTCGTTAGCGGCGCTTAACCCTCGGCAATAAGACAGCGTTCCTGCCCCAGCTCTCTGGGGCGCGGTGCGCCGTCCCTCCCTTTCCGGCTTGCCTCCACAACTTAGGAGCCCGCCACAATGTTCCAAGCCCGGCTCACAAATCGTTGAACGGCGGGCCCGGGGGGCCAAGAACCTAGATGCTGCCTACGGTCTTGAGCCGGACCCGGGGGTGGATCTCCGACTGCGACATCACGCTGGTCTGGGCGCGGAAGCGCTCGATGATGCCGCGCACGAACGGCCGCGCCGACGGCGAGGTGACCAGCACCGGCGCTTCGCCCTCGCGGGCGGCGTCTTCGAAGCGTTCGCGGACGGCCATGATGAACTCCGACAGCCGCGAGGGCTGCATGGCAAGGCTCCGCTCGTCGCCCTGGCCGATAATCGACTCGGCGAACAGCTGCTCCCAGCGCGCCGAAAGCGCGATCAGCGGCAGATAGCCCTGCGGCGTGGTGTGCTGGGCGCAGATCTGGCGGGCGAGGCGGACCCGCACGTGCTCGGCGATGGTGACGGGATTGCGCGTGAACGACAGCGCGTCGGCGACACCTTCGAGGATGGTGCCGAAGTCGCGGACCGAGACGCGCTCGTTGAGGAGGATCTGCAGCACGCGCTGGATGCCGGACACGGTGATGAGCTGCGGCGAGATATCCTTGACCAGATCGCCCTGTTCCTTCGGCAGCTCTTTGATGAGCTTCTGCACCTCGCCGTAGGACAGCAATTCCGCGGTGTTGGATTTCAGCAGTTCGGTGAGATGCGTCGAAAGCACGGTGGCGGCGTCGACCACGGTGTAGCCCTTGAGTGCCGCCTCCTCCTTCTGCGCCACGTCGACCCAGGTCGCCGGCAGCCCGAAGGTGGGCTCGGTGGTGTGAATGCCCGGCAGCTTCACCTGCGCGCCGGTCGGGTCCATCACCATGTACTGGCCCGGCCAGATCTTGCCGGTGCCGGCGTCGACCTCCTTGATCTTGATGACGTAGCTGTTGGCCTCGATCTGCACGTTGTCGAGGATGCGCACCGCGGGCATCACGAAGCCCATCTCGATCGCAAGCGAGCGCCGCAGCGCCTTGATCTGCTCGGTCAGCCGGTCACCGCCGTCGGGTGAATTGACCAGCGGCAACAGCGCGTAGCCGAGCTCGATCTTGAGATCGTCGATCTTCAACGCCGCGGTGATCGGCTCGTCCGGCGCGGCGGCAAGCTTTTCGGCCGCGGCCGACCTGACCTCCGCGGCGGCGGTGGCCTTGTGACGCTTGTCCATGATGTAGGCGAGGAAGCCCGCGCCGCCGCCGAGCGCCAGGAACGGCAGCATCGGGATGCCCGGCAGGAGCCCCATCACCAGCATGACCGCGGACGACAGGCCCAGCGCCTTGGGATAACCGGAGAGCTGCGCCATCAGCGCCTTGTCGGCGGCGCCGGAAATGCCGGCCTTGGAGACCAGCAGGCCCGCGGCGGTCGAAACGATCAGCGCCGGCACCTGGGTGACGATGCCGTCGCCGACGGTGAGCAGCGTATAGGTGCGGCCGGCGTCGGCGAAGGTCATGTCCTGCTGCACGATGCCGATGATCATGCCGCCGATCACGTTGATGAAGACGACGAGCAGGCCCGCGATTGCGTCGCCGCGGACGAATTTCGAGGCGCCGTCCATCGCGCCGAAGAAGCCGCTTTCGTCCTCGAGGTCGGTGCGGCGCTTGCGCGCGGTTTTCTCGTCGATCAGGCCCGCCGAAAGATCGGCGTCGATCGCCATCTGCTTGCCGGGCATGGCGTCCAGGTGGAACCGGGCGGCGACTTCGGCGATGCGGCCCGAGCCCTTGGTGATGACCACGAAGTTCACGATGACCAGGATCGTGAACACGATGATGCCGATGACGAAATTGCCGCTCATCACGAAGTTGCCGAACGCCTGGATGACGTGGCCGGCGGCGGCGGTGCCTTCGTGGCCGTGCGACAGGATCAGGCGGGTCGAGGCGAGGTTGAGCGCGAGCCGCATCATCGTCGAAATCAGCAGCACGGTCGGGAACGAGGAGAACTCCAGCGGCGTCTGGATGAACAGCGCCGTCATCAGGATCAGCACCGACAGGATGATCGAGATCGCCAGGAACAGGTCGAGCAGGATCGGCGGCAGCGGCAGGATCAGGACCACCAGGATGGTCAGAACGCCGAGCGCAAGCCCGATGTCGCCGCGCTTGAGCATCGCGGCGATTTCGCCCAGTTTGGGAAACTTGAAGCCGCCGCCCGGCGCGCCCGCGGGCGTGGGTCCGGCGGCCGTGATGTCACTCATTCGCGGTGTTGCTCCCTGGGCAGAATTTGCCGGGTTTATGGTTACCGCGCGGTTAATGGGGGCTCGCTCGAGCGACCGTCATTGAAATCCGTGGAAGAAAAATGGGTTTGTTCTGCCAACTGCAATCTCAGATTGAAAATATATAAATATCTATCTTTGCATGCATTTCTGGTGGCGAAGCGGCAGCGCTTCGGAGAAGCAAGCCCGCGGAGCCGTTACGGCATTTGCGGCGGAAACACGTGCCGGCCGTCGGCATCGAGCGGCAGCGGATCGACGCGCAGCACGGCGCGGAGCTCCAGGTCGCCGTAGAGATGCGGAAACAGCGCGCCGCCGCGCGAAGGCTCCCACTTCAGCCGCGCGCCGAGCGCGCCGCCGTCGACCGCGACCAGCACGAGGTCGCGCTGGCCGGCGAACCACTTGCGCGCCGTCTCCACCGACTGCCCGGCGGTCGAGAAATGGATGAAGCCGTCCTGCCGGTCCACCGCCGAGCCGCGATAGGCGCCGGCGTGCTCGGCCTCGTGCCATTCGGCGGCGGTGCAGATTTTGTAGATCGTCGGCATCGCCGGATTACGCCAATTCTGACTTGCTTGCGCAAGCAGCAGGCACGTTTTGGCCCGCCGCGGATGCTGCGGCGGGCCAAGCGATCGACGTACGGGGGGACAACGCCGACCGGTCGTTGGTTGTCGCGTCAGCTCGGCAGCAGCACGCTGTCGACCACGTGGATCACGCCGTTCGACTGGAACACGTTGCGGATCGTGATGTTGGAGCGGCCGCCCTTGCTGTCCCAGACGCTGAGCGTGTTGCCGTTCGCCGCGACCGTCAGCTCCTCGCCTTCGACGGTCTTGAGCCTGGTCTGGCCGCCGTCGCGCTTGGCCGCCTGCATCAGATCGTTGGCGCTGAGGCGCCCGGCGACGACGTGATAGGTCAGCACGTTGGTCAACATTTTCTTGTTCTCGGGCTTGAGCAGCGTCTGCACGGTGCCCTTCGGCAGCTTGTCGAACGCCCTGTTGGTCGGCGCGAACACCGTGAACGGGCCGGCGCTTTGCAGCGTGTCGACGAGGCCCGCGGCCTTCACCGCGGCGACCAGCGTGGTGTGATCCCTGGAATTGACGGCGTTCTGCACGATGTTCTTCGACGGATACATCGGCGCGCCGCCGACCTGCACGGTCTTTTCGGCACGCGCCTGCATGCCGGCCATCTGGGCGAAGCTCGTCGTCGAAAAGCCGATCGCGAGCGCTGCTGCGGCGGCGGTGGACAATGCTGTGAAGCGGGCAAATTTCATTTCAGTCTCCTGTTACGCGTTGGTCCCCTCTGGAAGGGACTGCGACAGGGATACGGGGCGGCGCAGGAAGACGGATGCGTCGCGCGGCTTCACAGGCGCGTGAGCCGAAAATGAAGCGGCCGGCAACTGGAGAGCATCCCGGTCAAGATGACCGGGATGCTCTCCAGACTCCGCGATTGCGCATGTCCTTTTCGGAAAACCGGTGCCCACTTTTCCGGGACATGCGCCCGGCCGGCCGGTTTCGTTCGGTTGCGGGCGGTAAGCGGCTACGCCGCGCCGCGGATCTCGCCGCCGCCCGGCGGCGGCACCGGCACGCCGTCGGCGGTGTATTCGTTGAGCTTGTTGCGCAGCGTACGGATCGAGATGCCGAGGATATTCGCGGCGTGGGTGCGGTTGCCGAGGCAGTGCTTGAGCGTCTCCAGGATCAGGTCGCGTTCCACGTCGGCGACGGTGCGGCCGACCAGCGAGCGGGTGACCTGCTCGGCGGCAATCGCCGCGTGCGCGGCGGGACCGGAACGGGCCTGGTCCAGCCTGGCGCCGTCCGGCGTGAGGATGCCGTCGATGCCGATCTCGGTCCCGGTCGAAAGCAGCACCGCGCGGTGGATGGTGTTCTCCAGCTCGCGGACGTTGCCCGGCCAGCGATGCAGCGACAGCGCCTTGCGCGCCTCGGCGGAGAACGGCCGCACCGCCACGCCGTTGGCGTCGGCGTATTTCCTGGCGAAGAACTGCGCGAGCTCCTGAACGTCGGCCGGACGCTCGCGCAGCGGCGGCAGCTTCAGGTTCACGACGTTGAGGCGGAACAGCAGGTCCTCGCGGAATGTTCCCTCGCGCGCAGCCTCGGTGAGATTGCGGTTCGACGTGGCGATGATGCGGATATCGACCGGCACAGGCCTCGTGCCGCCGACGCGGTCGATGACGCGCTCCTGGATGGCGCGCAGAAGCTTCGCCTGCAGCCGCACGTCCATTTCCGAGATTTCGTCGAGCAGCAGCGTGCCGCCGGTTGCCTCCTCGAACTTGCCGATGCGGCGGGCGACCGCGCCGGTGAAGGCACCCTTCTCGTGGCCGAACAACTCGGATTCGAGCAGGTTCTCCGGGATCGCGGCGCAGTTCACGCAGATGAACGGCTTTTTCGAGCGGTTCGAGCGGGTGTGGACGTAGCGCGCCAGCACCTCCTTGCCGGTGCCGGACTCGCCGGTGATCAGCACCGAGGCGTCGGACACGGCGATTTGCGTCGCGAGCTTCACCACCTGCGCGGTGGCGTCGTCGCGGTAGATCAGATCGCGCGAGTCGTTGGTGACGGCCGCGAGCACGGCGGCAATCAACTCGGGATCGGGCGGCAGCGGGATGTACTCCTTCGCGCCGGCATGGATCGCGTCCACCGCGGCGCGGGCGTTATTCTCGATGCCGCAGGCGACGATCGCCACGTGGATGTGTTCGAGCTCGAGCCGGGCGACGAGATCGCGGATGTCCATCGCGACGTCGACCATCACCAGGTCGGCACCCTTGCCGGAGCGCAGCACCGCCAGCGCCTGGTCGATGGATTCGGCGTGGGTGACGGCGGCGCCGCGGTCCATCGCGATCTTGGTCGCGGTGGTGAGCTGCCCTTTGAGTGTTCCGACGATCAGGAGTCGCATTGCTCCCTCCTATATCTCTCTGCGCATGATCCGATCCGAAAACCGGTTTCGATTTTTCGGGGTCATGCTCTAATTCCGTTCGGCCTTGATGACTTCCGTCATCGTCACGCCGAGCCTTTCTTCCACGAGCACCACCTCGCCGCGGGCGACCAGGCGGTTGTTGACGTAAATGTCGATCGCCTCGCCGACCTTGCGGTCGAGCTCCAGCACCGTGCCGGGCCCGAGCTGGAGCAGCTGTCCGACGTCCATCTTGGCGCGTCCAAGCACGGCGGAGACCTGCACCGGGACGTCGAACACGGCTTCGAGGTCGGCCGCGCCGCGCGTCACGCTGTCGGCTTCGGACGAGACTGCCGTTGCATCCGCCCCGGCGGGAGGAACCGCCGTCTTGTCGAGGTCGGGCAGCGGAACCTTGTTGTCGTCACTCATGCGATCTCTCCAAGCTCAGGCAGCGCGGCCGATTTCCGTACGCCGAGATAACGTTCGACGGCCGCGCCGATGCTCTGTTCCGTCGCGGCCATGTCGCGGACCACGCCGCCATCGGCCCATTCGATCCTGCAGTCGCCGATCGCGATTTCGGGCTCGGCGACCACCACGAGGCGGCCGTCGAAGCCGCGGGTGCGGGCGATCTCTTCAAGCTGCGCCTTGGCGGTTTCATGCAGCGCATCGTTGACGCGCACGATCACGTGCGGCGCGGTCGAAAGCTGGCGGAAGCACTCGGTTGCAAGCGCCGCGATCTCGCTGAACGGCTCGCGCTGCACCAGCTCCGGCGCAAGCTTCCTGGCGATCGCTACCGCAAGCTCGATGGCCTCCGCCTCGATCCGCTGCTCGGCCGCGGCGATGCGGCTGGCGAAGCGCTCGATCGCGCCGCCGATCTGCTCGAAGGCGGCCGCGGTGCGGCGTTCGGCGACCGAGTGGCCTTCCCGTTCCGCCGTGTCGAACCCGTTGCGGAAGCCTTGGGCCTCGGCCTCGGCAAGCTTGAGCGCGTGTTCGGCTGCGGCGACGGCCTTCTCCGCCTGGGACGCGCCCGGGGCGAAGTCTTGCTCGAACAGGTATTTGGCCTTCGGTACCACGTCGTGCATCTTCAATAGACCAGTTCTTCGTCACGCGTCTTGGAGATGATGATCTCGCCCTTGGCGGCGAGGTCCTTGGCGAGATTGACCAGCATGACCTGCGCCTCGTCGACGTCGCGCAGCCGCACCGGTCCCATCGACTGCATGTCGTCGACCAGCATCTTGGCGGCGCGAGTCGACATGTTGCCGAGGAAGAACGTCCGCACGGCTTCGGTGGCGCCTTTGAGCGCGATGGCGAGCTTGTCCTTGTCGAGACTGCGAAGCAGCGTCTGCGCCGAGCCCGAATTGAGGCGCACCAGATCGTCGAAGGTGAACATCAGCGTCTTGATGCGCTCGGCCGCCTCGCGGTTTGCTTCTTCCAGCGAGGTCATGAAGCGGGTCTCGGTCTGCCGGTCGAAATTGTTGAAGATTTCCGCCATCACCTCGTGGGCGTCGCGGCGGCGGGTCTGCGACAGGCTCGACATGAATTCGGTGCGAAGCGTCTGCTCGACGCGCTCCAGCACCTCCTTCTGCACCGCCTCCATCTTCAGCATGCGGTTGACGACGTCGAGGGCAAGGTCCTCGGGAAGAATCGCAAGGACCTTGGCCGCGTGCTCGGACTTGAGCTTGGACAGCACAACCGCGACGGTCTGCGGATATTCGTTCTTGAGATAGTTCGCCAGCACCTCTTCCTGCACGTTGGCGAGCTTTTCCCACATGTTGCGGCCGGCAGGGCCGCGGATCTCTTCCATGATGCCGCCGACGCGCTCCGGCGGCAGGTATTGCTGGAGCAGGCGCTCGGTGGCGTCGTAGTTGCCGAGCAGCGAGCCCGTGGCCGACAGCCGGCCGACGAATTGCAGCAGCAGGTTTTCGACGAGATGCGCCTCGACCGTGCCGAGCGTCGACATGACGATGGAAAGCTGGCGCAGGTCGTCATCGTCGAGCAGCGCCCAGATTTTCGCGCCGTGGGTTTCGCCGATCGCCAGCATGAGCACCGCAGCCCGCTCCGGCCCGGTGAGCTGCTTCTGGTCCTTCGGCGCATCGTTCTGCCGGTCGGCGAGCGTCGCGACGAGGTGCTCGATTTCTTTTTTCTGGCCAGACATGTTCTGTCAGCGGTTCCGATGGTCCGTTCAGGCGGCGTGTTCGTGCAGCCAGTTGCGGATGATGGAGGCGGTTTCGTTCGGGTTCCGGTCGGCAAGCTCGCCGACCTTCTGCACCGATTGCGCGTGCACCTGACCCTGAACCTGGGCGATGTCGATCATCGTCGCGGTGCGGCTCGGCGGCGGCGGCGGCAGCGGGACCTGCGGGTCGGGTGCCGCAGCAACGGCCGGCAGGCTCGTGGCGACCGCATAGCCGTACGGGTTTGCGGCGACAGCCGGCGCCGGGGCTGCCGGGGCCTCGCCCGGCAACAAGCGGCGGAGCATCGGGCGCACGATCAGCAGCATCGCCAGCAGCGCGAGCAGCGCCATCACGCCGAGTTCGACGGCGCGCATGATGTCGTCCTTGGTGAATTGCGGCATGCCCATCCAGCCGGCAGGCTCGGCCGCGGGAATGACCGGCGTTTCGGCGAGGCGGAGATTGGCGACCTCGACCTGGTCGCCGCGCTTGGCGTCGAAACCGATGGTGGTGCGGACTAGCGCGGCGATGCGGTCGATCTCGTCCTTGGTGCGCGGCTGGTAGGCGGTCTCGCCCTTGTCGTTCCTGCTGTAGGTGCCGTCGACCACGACCGCGACGGAGATGCGGTTGATCCGGCCGCCCTCGATCACTTCCGTCCTGGTGGTGCGGGAGATGTCGTAGTTGACGATCTCCTCGGTCTTGCGGTTCTGGCTCGGCGGTGCCTGCTGGCCATCCGGCCGCACGTTGCTGCCGGGCAATTCGTTGCCGACGGAGACCGCGCCCGCTTGGGTGTCGCCGTTGCCGCTGATCTCCTCGCGGCTCTGGCTCGACCGCACCACCCGGCTCTCCGGATCGAAGCGGTCGGACGTCTGGGTGATGCGGTTGAAATCGAACTCGGCGCTGACCTGCACCCGGGCGCGGCCCGATCCGACGACCGAGCTCACGAGCGATTCGATCTCCTCGCGCTTGCGGCGCTCGTAAGCGAGCTTGCGCTCGTCGGCGGTCACGCCGCCTGCCGTGTCGTCGGAACTGCCGTCGGCCAGCAGGCGTCCGGCTTCATCGACCACCGATACGCGCTGCGGCTTCAGCCCGTTGACGGCGCTGGCAACGAGGTGGCGGATCGCCCGCACCTGCTGCGCTTCAAGCGTGCCGCGCACCTTCAGGACGATCGAAGCGGACGGCTCGGCCTTGTCGCGCGAGAACAGCGGCCGCTCCGGCAGCACGAGGTGCACGCGCGCCTGCTGCACCTGGCCGATGGCGCGGATGGTGCGCGCAAGCTCGCCCTCCAGTGCGCGCAGGTGATTGATGTTCTGCACGAAGCTCGTGGCGCCGAGCGCGTCCGACTTGTCGAAGATTTCGTAGCCGACCCCGCCGCCCTTGGGCAGGCCGCTTTCGGCGAGCTTCATGCGCAGCCGCGGCACCTGCTCCTTCGGCACCAGCACGATTCCGCCGTCGTTGCGGATGTCGTAGGGAATGCCCTGCCGCTCCAGCTCCTTGATGATCCCCGACGAGTCCTCGACCGAGAGGTCGGTGAACAGCGGTGTCATTTGCGGCGCGGTGGCGCGGACGATCAGGAAGGCGAAAAACGCCATCAGCGCGAGGCTGACCACCCCCATCGCGATAATTCGTGATGGGCCAATGGTCCTGAAGAACGAAACGAAGGCTTGCACGGGATTCCTCTGAATCGGCGCGAGAGCGCCAACCCGGCAAGAATTGCCCAGTATATGGTTACTGCGCGGTTAACAAAGGTTATCGCACCGCGACGCGCGCTTATGGTGTTACCGCCAAGCCACGCGACTAAGCCACGCGACCAAGCCACGCGACCAAGTCACGCAACCAAGTCACGCGACCGGCAACGCTCCTCAATCAAAACGTTCAGCGCGAAATTATTCCACCAGCGCCGCGACGCTGTTGTCCTTCGGATCGATGATCACGACCTTGTCGTCGCGCACCAGGAACGAGTGCGACTTCAGTTGCGGCACCTTGGCCGACACCTCGACCGGCATCGGCTGGAGTGGGATGCCGGCCGGGACAATCTGGCCGACGGCCGTCGGCACCTTGGCAGCCTGATCCTGCGGCGGCGCGATCTTCATGTCCTTGACGATGATCTCCTTGATCACGTGCCGCTGTTCCATCGTCAGGTTGACCGTCTCCGCGGTCTGCTGCGCGGCGGGGGCGGAACCCGGCGTGCCCGGAATTTGCGCAACGACGGGCATCGAGAGCGTCAGAACAGCCGTGGCTGCGACCAGGAAGAGACGCGCCGGGATTCGATGACTGCCGTTCATGATAGCCTCCGCGGATACGCTAAAATGCAACGCGTTGTGCGCCGCGAAGTTCCGACAAATGCCGGGCGCGGAGATGCGATTTCCCCTCTCCCGAGCGGGTTCCCAAGGGTCGACCCACGCGCGGGAGAGGGAAAAGCGCCGGATTCAGTAGCAGCGCTCGAACCCGTTGATGTCGATCACACACGAGCCTTCGGACGAATATCCGGTCGTGACGATCCCGCCGCTTCTCACTGTTCCGCGATAGGCGAAGCTGTCGCGGGGGGCGGGTGCGACATAGGCGGGTTGCTCGATGATGACCGCGCGCCGCGGCATGACGACAACCCGCTCACGCCTCGGAACGATCACCGCCGGAGGCTCGGCGACGATGTACGACCGCTCGCGCACCACGGTGCCCGGTTCGGACGTCACCACGTAACCGGGCGCGACGATGGCATCGGGGTCGGCGACATAGATCGTTTCGGCCCTGGCGCCCGCGGTGGCGAGCAATGCGAAGCCTGTGGCCGCTGCGGCGAGCAATGCTGTTCTCATCCTTGAAACTCCCTTCCTTGCGCCCCGGTGCCGTCAGGTGAACAGCGCGCTGCAACGCGGCGTTCCTGCCCCATTTTGGGTTTTGCCCTGGCGAGACGGAGATCGTGGAACCGGAAACGCAAAGCGCCGGTCGTTGAGACCGGCGCGTTTACAATTCAGTAGGAGTTGCGGCTACTGCCGGTACTGCTGGATGCGCGTCGTGCGCAGTCCTGCAAGGCCGTGCTGATCGATCGAATACTGCCAGGCAAGGAATTCCTCGACCGTCAGCGTGTATCGGGCGCAGGCCTCTTCCAGTGACAGCAGACCGCCACGCACGGCTGCCACCACTTCCGCCTTGCGGCGGATGACCCAGCGCTTGGTGCCCGGGGCCGGCAAATCCGCGATCGTCAGCGGACTTCCGTCGGGCCCGATCACATATTTGACCCTCGGGCGGTGGGGTTCATTCATCGACATACTCACGACTACTGACTAACTCTCGCCGGACATTACGCGTGGCGGCTTAAAATTTGGCTAAGCGCGCCAGACAATTGGGGTAAAAATTGCCGCCAGTTTTGAAGCGGGTTTGCCGCAAGCTGGATGCGTCGCGCAGCCGCATTTTACCTGGGTTTGCGGGGAACCGGAAGTGGCGCCGCCCGGGGCGCCAGAAATGAACGAAGCGTTACCGTCCGCCTTCGCTCGCGCTGTCGCGCTTCGGCGCGACAAGCCCGGCGCACGGCAGTTCGCCAGCGCGAAGGCGGGCCGGGCCTGCCGCGCCGAAGCGCGACAGCGCAAAGGCGGGTCAATTGCGGATGATGCGCTTGACCTTGTCGAGCGTGTAGTCGCTGCCCGCGATCGACAGCAGCGGCGGTGTCTGGGTGAGGTCGGCGGAATCGACAACGGCCTGGATCTCGGTCGGGATCGCGATCGACTGTCCGGTCGCGTCCTTCGCGGTGATCGAGATCTTGTAGTTGCCGCTCGGCAGCTGTGCGCCGCCGGTGTCTTTGCCGTCCCAGGTGAACGGCTGGCTTTTGCCAGCCTCCAGCGCACGGGTGACCGTATAAACGGTCTGCCCCGTCGAACTCATGATGTTGATCGTGGCGTTCACGGGCTTTGATACGTCCAGACGCCACGTGGCTTCGCCGTCCGTGAGCGGCGTGGTGTCGCCGTCGACCGCCACGGTCTGACCGACATATTCGAGCGCCTGGGTCGCCTGCGCGGTCTTCTGCAACGACACCAGCGTGGAAAGCTGGTCGTTGGACTTCAACTGCTGTTCGACCTGGGCGAATTGCACGAGCTGCGCGGTGAACTGGTTGGTGTCGAGCGGATCGAGCGGGTTCTGGTTCTTGAGCTGCGTCGTGAGCAGTTGCAGGAACGTCTGGAAGTTTCCGGCGATCGTGTTGGGTTCGACCCCGGTCGACGACGATGAGCTGTTGTTCGTCTGCGCCGCCGCAACCTGCGAGGTGATGCCCGGATTGATGGTTGCCATGATCGTCGATCCCTGAAGCCGTGCCTAGCGCGGCACCTTACGGCGCTGGCCGGCTGTTCGTACAGGTGTTGAAGCTGGCCGAGAAGGCCGGGCTGGTGAAGCTCGGGCATGTTGCGCTCGATGGCACCAAGATCAAGGCGAACGCGTCCAAGCACAAAGCGATGAGCTATGAGCGCATGAAGAAGCGGGAAGTGGAGCTTGCGGCTGAGGTCGACCGCTGGCTCAAAGCCGCCGAGGCGGCCGATGCCGAGGAGGACAAGCTCTACGGCAGCAGGCGTGGCGACGAGATGCCGGATTGGGTGGCCGACAAGCAGAAGCGGCTGGCCAAGATCCGCGCGGCCAAGGCCGAACTGGAGGCGGAAGCCAAGGCCGCCGCTGCCGAGGAGATGCGTCGCCGGGCCGCGGCAGAGGAACGACGGATCGCCGAAGGCCGCAAGAAGAACGGCAAGACGCCCGCGCCGCCGAAACAGGAGCCCGACGGCAAGGCGCAGCGCAACTTCACCGATCCGGAAAGCCGTATCCTGAAGACCAAGGACGGTTATATCCAGGGCTACAACGCCCAGGCTGCGGTCGATGCCGAGGCCCAGATCATCGTCGCCCATGGCCTGACGCCGAGCATGAGCGATCAAGACCAATTCGTGCCGCTGCTGGATACGACCGAGGACAATCTCGACCGCAAGCCCAGGGAGGCTTCCGCCGATGCCGGCTACTGCAGCGAGGCGAACCTTGCCGCCTTGGCCGCGCGCGACATCCGCGGTTACATCGCGACCGGACGCGCCAAGCATCCCAGCGACGTCAAGCGAAAGATCACAGGGCCGCTCACCAAGGCCATGCGGGACAAGCTGAAGCGCGCGGGATGGCGCAGCAGGTACCGATTGCGAAAGCAAGTCGTGGAGCCGGTGTTCGGACAGATCAAGCAGGCAAGGGGGTTCAGACAGTTCCTGTTGCGCGGGATCGAGAAAGTGACGGCAGAATGGGCTTTGATCTGCACCGCCCACAATCTCACCAAGCTCGCAACAGCCGTATGAGCCAGGCTAGTGAAGCTCGCGCATGTTGCGCTCGATGGCACCAAGATCAAGGCGAACGCGTCCAAGCACAAAGCGATGAGCTATGAGCGCATGAAGAAGCGGGAAGTGGAGCTGCGGCTGAGGTCGACCGCTGGCTCAAAGCCGCCGAGGCGGCCGATGCCGGAGGACAAGCTCTACGGCAGCAGGCGTGGCGACGAGATGCCGGATTGGTGGCCGAAAGCAGAAGCGGCTGGCCAAGATCCGCGCGGCCAAGCGAACTGGAGGCGGAAGCCAAGGCCGCCGCTGCCGAGGAGATGCGTCGCCGGCCGCGGCAGAGGAACGACGGATCGCCGAAGGCCGCAAGAAGAACGGCAAGACGCCCGCGCCGCCGAAACAGGAGCCCGACGGCAAGGCGCAGCGCAACTTCACCGATCCGGAAAGCCGTATCCTGAAGACCAAGGACGGTTATCTCCAGGGCTACAACGCCCAGGCTGCGGTCGATGCCGAGGCCCAGACAATCCGGATGTCGAGGCCGCCGCCCATCCCGAGCAGGCGGCCGTAGCCCTGACGTTGCGCAAGCACCGGTGTCTCGTCGTCCGGCAGCACGATCTGCGCGCTCCTGGACGAGCCCTGTTCGTCGTTCTGCTGGAACGCTTCCTGCCGCAGCGAGAATTCCATCGCGTTGTCGGAGGTCTTCAGGCCGGCCTGCTGCAGCGCGCGCTCGAGCTGGTTGGCGTCGCGCTTGAGCAGCTCGAGCGTGTCGGCGCGCTCGACCATGACACGGGTGGTGGTGTTGCCATCGCCGTCGATGTCGAGCTTGACGTCGATGCGTCCGAGCTCCGCCGGGTCGAGGCGGATTTCGAAGCGGGTGTTGCCGGCGAGCGCCTGGCTCGCGATCTCGACGGCAACGCCGCTGAGCGGGATCGCCGGCGACGCGTTCGCGCTGGCCTGGAACTGGGCGGCGAGACCCGCCTGGATGTGCGCCGGCGTCAGCGGCGGGGGGGTGGCGGGGGTGGCGGCGATGGCTGTCGCGGCCTGCGCCGACGCATGGGCCGAAGCCTGGGCGTCCGCGGCCGGCGCGTTCGGCGTGGCGCCGGGGGCCTGGCCGGCGGTCGCGGCCTTGGCCTGGCCCGGCGCATCGGCGGCGAGGTGAGGTTTCGCCTCGGGCTTTTCGGCGTCCGGCTTCGCGGCTTCGTGGCGGATGCCGTGGTCCGGCGTCTTGCCGTCCTGGCCGGCGGCGTCGCCATTCCGGCCTGCGTGGTTCTGCGCCGACGCCTGGGCGTCGGGCTTCGCTTCGGCTTGCAGCAGCGGCTTTGGATCGGGCTTGGCCTCGGCCTTCTTCGCGTCGGCTTTGACTTCGCCTTGCGCGGCAGCTTCCGCCGCGACCTTGCCGCCTTCCGCGGCGGCCTGGTCCTGCGCGGTCTTGGCTGCGCCGGACTGCGCGGCGGCCTGTTCGGCCGCCTGCAGCGCGGCGAGCGGATCGATCGCGGGCGTGTCGCCGGATGCCGCGGCGGCGGCTTCGCCGGCGGCCGCGAAATCGGTGACAACGGCTTCAACCGCGACCGGCAGCGATGCCGTGCCGACGGTGATTTCGGTCGTGACCGCCGGCTGCGCGGTCTCGCCGATCATGGTGTTGAGTGCGGCCGCAAACTCGGCGTCCAGCGCCGCTTTGGCTTCCTCGTCGGTGATTTCAATGGTGTTCCCCTCGTCCGCGCCGGCGGCTGCGGCGGCTTCGTCGCCGGACCTGGCGGACTCCGCGGTTTCATCGTTGGCGCGGGTTTTGTCCCCGGCGGCCGTGCTCTGGGTTTCCTTGGCAGGGGTCTCTTTGGCAGGCTTGGCGTCGTCGCGCCGCTCGGCATGGTCGGCCTTGCGCCGATCGGCGTGATCGGCCTTGCGGCGGTTTTCGGTGGGACGCGTCGTGTCGCTGCGCTCGGCGCGGACCTTGCGGGGAGCGGGCGGCGCCTCGTTCGCGGGGGTGGCGCTGTCGAGCAAATCGGAAAACGGCGCGGATTGCTCCCGGCCGGCGTTGTCGGTCCGGTTGCGATGGGCGGACGGCTGGTGACGCATATGCTGGATGGCGCTGTTTTCGGACGCGGCGCTGGGCACGGCTGGACCTCGCTCGGAGTTGACGCAAAAGCTTGTCCTTAGCCTTTTGCAATCAGCGGGCCACCGGCGGCTGATAATTTATTGTTTGATTTCAGTCGTTTATGAGGAATGAGGGAATTCAGCCATCGGCACGGTCTGCCCCAACACGGCAAGAACTGCCGGACTGCGGCCTTAAGCGAGCCCTCATTGCTTGGCCAAAGTCGGTCCCTATAGTAATGCCCTTGGCTCCGATCCCCGGAAAAACAGGAGTGGCGGAAGCCGCTGCCGGAATGCGCAACAGTCTCGACCTCGAAGGGCGCCCGCAGGACACCCGCGTCGTCGTCGCCATGTCCGGCGGCGTCGACTCGTCGGTGACGGCCGCGCTTTTGAAGGCCGAGGGCTATGACGTCATCGGCGTCACGCTCCAGCTTTACGACCACGGGGCGGCGACGCACCGCAAGGGCGCGTGCTGCGCCGGCCAGGACATCCACGACGCCCGCGCGGTGGCCGACCGGATCGGCATTCCGCACTACGTCCTCGACTACGAAAGCCGCTTCAAGGAGGCGGTGATCGACCGCTTTGCCGAGAGCTATGTCTCGGGAGAGACGCCGGTGCCCTGCGTCGACTGCAACATGGCGATCAAGTTCAAGGACCTGCTCGGCACAGCGCGCGAACTGGGCGCGAAGGTGCTCGCCACCGGCCATTACGTTGCGTCGCGGGCCGTGCCCGGCGGCGGCCGCGCGCTCTATCGCGCCCGCGAGGAGGAGCGCGACCAGAGCTATTTCCTGTTCGGCACCACGCATGAGCAGCTCGACGTCCTGCGCTTTCCGCTCGGCGACATGCCCAAGGCCGAGACGCGCGAGCATGCGCGGCGCTTCGGGCTCGCGATCGCCGACAAGCACGACAGCCAGGACATCTGCTTCGTGCCGACCGGCCGCTACACCGACGTGATCGAGCGGCTGAAGCCCGGCGCGGCATCCGCCGGCGACATCGTCGATCTCGACGGCAACGTGCTCGGCCGCCACGACGGCATCATTCATTTCACCGTCGGGCAGCGGAAGGGCCTGAAGATCGCCGGTCCGGCGCCGCTCTACGTGGTGGGCCTGGACGCCGGCCGGCAGCGCGTCATCGTCGGCCCGCGCGAGGCGCTGACCATGCGGCAGATCGCGCTGCGCGACGTCAACTGGATCGGCGAGGGTGCGCTCGACCGCGTGCTCGGCGACGGCCGGCTCGAAGTATTCGTCAAGGTGCGCTCGACGCGTCCGCCGCAGGCGGCGTGGCTGTCGCGCACCGCGGTCGGATACGAGATCGAGCTCGTCGACGGCGAGGACGGCGTGTCGCCCGGCCAAGCCTGCGTGTTCTACGACGGCGCGCAGGGCCAGGCCCGCGTGCTCGGCGGCGGCTTCATCCGCGCGGCGGCGGCGACCGCTCGGGCCGCGTAATAAAAAACGACGAGGGGGCGAAATTGGCGACAGCGCTCGACCGTGGGCAGATCGAGAAGGCTTATGCGCGCTGGGCGCCGGTCTACGACATGGTGTTCGGGCGCGTGTTCGAGCAGGGCCGCCGCGCCTCGATCGAAGCGGCGGAAAAACATTGCGGCGCGGGCGGCGGGCGCATCCTCGAGGTCGGCGTCGGCACCGGCATCTCGCTGCCGGATTATTCGCGCGCCAACCGGATCGTCGGCATCGACATCTCGGCGCCGATGCTGCGCAAGGCGCGCGAGCGCGTGATCGAGCACAATCTCACCAATGTCGAGGCCGTCGCGGTGATGGACGCCAAGCACCTCGCGGTGCCGAATGCGTCGTTCGACGTGGTGGTGGCGCAATATGTCATCACCGCGGTGCCGGACCCGGAGGCGACGCTCGACGAGTTTGCCCGCGTGCTGAAACCCGGCGGCGAGATCATCCTGGTCAACCACCTCGGCGCGGAGGAGGGGCTTCGCAAGATGTTCGAGCAGGGCTTCTCGCCGTTGGCGCGCCGGCTCGGCTGGAGCCCGGAGTTTCCGTGGAAGCGCCTGACCGACTGGACCGTGCGCGCGGGCTTCCGGGTGATCGAGCGGACGCCGATGCCGCCGATGGGACACTTCTCGCTGATCCGCTTCGGCAAGCAATGACGCGGCCGGGAACCTGATCGGCCCGCGAACGGTTGTCCCCGAAACGCAACGGTTTCCGGATGGCCAGCATGCCTCGCAGGGTTCGAATGAGCGTCACCGCCGGCCTGTTGCTGGCTGCGGCGACGGCGACACCAGGCGTGGCCGCACCGCCGTCCGATCCGAAGGCCTGCGAGCCGGGCTCCATTTCGCGGCTCGAGCAGCCGCCGACGAAAGCGCCGGGCACCACCGATCCCAGCGTGACCACCGGAAGCGGCGCAAACCAGAACCCGACGCTCAGCGACCGGCTGGCGCGCAGTGACGGCGTGCTGTGCCCGCCGAATGTTGATCCTGACATCCGCGTGCCGCCGCCGGGCGGGGGCAAAATGCCGGTGATTCCGCCGCCCGGCAGCCCCGGCGGCGATCCGAGCGTGCAGCCAAAATAGGACTGCCGGACGGCGTGCTTGACATCGTTTTCCGGCGCTTCCTATATCCCGCCCGTTCCGGCGCACGTGCGGCGGAACGGCGGGGTAGTCCGGTCCTCGTGGCGGGGTAGCTCAGCTGGTTAGAGCGGCGGAATCATAATCCGTAGGTCGGAGGTTCAAGTCCTCTCCCCGCTACCACCGCCACCAATCCAATCAAAGACTTAGCGAGCAGTCCAAATCGAGAGCAAAAATTTTTGCTCTCTTTTTGCTCCACAGCCCTACGGGGCAGCACACCGAACTCTTTAGGATAAATTCGAACCTGCTTTGTTGCTTTTTCTGTCATGCCTCAATCGTACCACGCGCAAAATGCTGTCCAGTGCGACATGGGGATAAGTCAACTTGCAACATCGCCAGGGTGTGATTCAATTGATATAGGGCAGGTACGTGGACAGCTGTTGTAGAGATGACCGCGAAACTCCGGTGGGATTTGCGGCCAGCGTATCCGGCGCTGCGTCAGCTACAGCAGCCGCCCGCGCATCTGCTCTGGTCGAAGTACCAACCAATCAATTTTGAAATATGGAAATGAACAGTCGGACCATCGGGTCCTGGCGCACACACGAACTTGCGAAGCGCATTAGCAAGCTCGATGCATTCATGGACGTGTGGGTAGTAGTGGCGGTGCTCGCCATCCCGTTCGTGGTCGGGTTAGCAGTGGGCGTGCAGCTGCAATGAGGTTTGTTGATGGGCATGACCCAACGTGGTCATTGCAACAACAGGCCCTAAAGCAAGTTGCGCGCGAAGATGCGAAGGCGTGGGCGCTGCGGCCAACGCCGCCGTTCAAGCCCATCGCACCGCTCCCCGATCAACGATGGCGGCCGACGCCACTGCGCGTGTTCTTGAGTTCGATCATGCCGTAATAAAAACCAATAAAACGAAACTATATGTTGCAAGCACCAAAGACGAAATCGTTTGATCCGGTCCCCAAGGGCAATCACGTCGCCCGTCTTTATCAAATAATCCACATCGGCACCGTGCCGACGACGTGGCAGGGCGAAACGAAGATGACGGACAAGGTCCGTCTCACCTTCGAGCTCTCCAACGAGCGCAAAGTTTTCAAAAAGGGAGATGAGGCGAAGCCATACTCGGTCTCCCGCGAGTTCACGTTCTCGATGGGCAAGAAGGCCAGCCTACGGTCATTTGTCGAGGGCTTCGGCGGTACAGCACTTCACGATGACGAGGCGTACAATTTCGACCTAGAGAAGCTGCTCGGCGAAGCCTGTCTGCTCAACGTCGTGCATACCGAAAGGGACGGCAACACCTACGCGAACATCGCGGGGGCATCGCCGTTGCCGAAAGGCATGGATGCTCCCACCCTGGTCAACGAAGCAAAGCTCATCGATGTCAACTCGACGCCGTTCGAGGAAATCAACGCGCTAGCCCCACTTGCTGGGGCTTTTTCTTTGCTACCAAAACGAAACCCCCGCCAGGAAAATCGGCGGGGGTTTTTACCGAGATCTATTAGGCCTGCCGCTGCTGCGGGATTACCTCGATGTGGGGGCGTAGCCTCTGCAAGCGTTTGCGTCGGTCGTGTAGACGCAGATTGTTGTGTTTGTATTCCAATCCGCAGGGCCGCTGGTGTCGTACCAATTGAAATGCACTTCGCTATTTTTACCGGGAGGAGTCACTGGGATGCGAGCCATACCGTTCCAGCTCTTCTCGACGCCGGGGCTTTCAAGGCGCACTGAAGTAACTTTAACAATAAAAGGCTTTGAATTGATCGGCTTACCATCGGACCCTCTCCAATTGGCGCTGTCGGTCCAGGTTACAGGTCCACCTCTATTGGTACCTTCTAGTCTGCGTTGTTGTAACGCAGCTCCGTCACCAGAGCATACTTCGACCATGCTTGCTTCATTCTTTGCTCGCGTAACAAGCACCACAACATTTGATCCGGCGGGTACGTTTATTTGCTGAAGTCCCGATCCGACATTTGCGGTGTCTGGGCAGGCCCCTTGAGCATAAGCGTCCGCAGCAACCGTCATCATGAAAATGACGACCGTAATACATTTCAGAATTTTCATTGTTTTCACTCCCCAGCGGCCCACAATCGAGCCGCCACAAGCTTAAGTTGTTGACCCATTGGGGTCCGTCAGGAAAAGCCTTACGACGCTGAGGCGTATCGGAAATGAGCGGGCCTAGACGCGACCTTTGGCCCCCAACACCTCGCCAAGCCGAACGCAGGTGTGGTCTGGTCGTAGTAGGTGCCGGGCGTAGCGAGCCGCGACACTGCCAAATCGGTGAAGTGCAGCGTGCTCATTTTTGCTCCTTTTTGCTCTCAAACCTCGCGCATAAGCGAGGGTGCATCCGGAGCTAATTTTAACACGCAAGTATTTGAAATATAACGGTTATCAGGGGTTACAATGGTGCGCGGCGTTGCACGGCGTTAGCTGGTCCTCTCCCCGCTACCACCGCCTTCGATTTCTTCGATATCGATTCAGAGGTCGATGCGAAGGTTGCTGCGCTGAAGCGCGGTGGCCGCGAGCGCATCTTCGTCGCGGATGCCGCTCGCGACGGCTTGCCCGATCTCCTGCACGAGCCGTTGCGTGAGCTCGACGGTCGGCTGCTCGACCGGCAACTTGTCCAGCGCCTTCAGATAGGCTTCCGCCATCACGTCCAGTTCGTCCGGGCTGTACATCCGCATTTCCACGCTGGCCTCATTTCCATTTTTGACGGCATCCGACAACGCTGGTTGCAGCGCAGCGTTCCGGGCCGATTGTGAATTTCGGCAATGCGCGATGTGATAGCCTTCCCAAAAATGCCCAAGTTTCAATCCGGAGGACCACAATGCGGGCTTTCCGACTGAGCGTGCTGCTCGGATGCGCGTTCGCCATGCCGCTGCCGCACATCGCGCATGCACAGGAAACCGCGAGCCAGTATCCGAGCCGGCCGGTGACCTTCGTGGTGCCGTTCGCGCCGGGCGGCGTGACCTCGGTGTTCGCGCGCTTGGTCGGGCAGCGGCTCGAGCAGAAGCTGGAGAAGCCGTTCATCGTCGAGAACCGGCCGGGCGGCGGCGGCGTTGTGGCCGCGACCGCCGTCGCGCGCGCGGCGCCCGACGGCTACACCATCATGATGGCGTCCTCGACGGTGCTCGCCATCAATGTGAGCGTGCGCAAGAACCTCACCTACGATCCGCGCAAGGAACTGACGCCGATCGCGCTGCTCGCCCGCGTGCCGTTCGTGCTGGTGGTCAATCCGGACCTGCCGGTGCGCTCGGTCGCGGACCTCGTCAAGCTCGCCAAGGATAAGCCCGGCCAGTTGAGCTTCGGCACGCCCGGGCCCGGCACGTTCCATCATCTCAACACCGAGATGTTCAAGAACATGTTCGGCGTCGATCTGGTGCACGTGCCCTACAAGGGCTCGGTGCCGGCGCTGACCGATCTCGCCGCGGGACACATCCAGATGATGTTCTGCGACGTGCCGCCCGCCAAGGCGCTGGTCGAGGCCGGCAAAGTCCGCGCGCTCGGCGTCACCACGGCGGAGCGGGTGAAGGCGCTGCCCGACGTGCCGCCGCTTGCGCAAGCAGGCATCCCGAATTTCAACACCGCCTCATGGCACACCATCACCACCACGGGCGGCGTGCCCGGACCGATCGTCGACAAGCTCGCGCGCGAAATCCGCGTCATCATGAGCGAGCCGGAGGTGCAGCAGCTTCTGACCAATGACGGCGCGATCCCGCAGCTTTCGCCGCCGCCGGCGGAGCTCCGAAAGTTTGTCGATGGCGAGATCGCGCGCTGGGGCGAGGTGGTGACCAAAGCCGGGATCGCGCAAAGCCAATAAAGCGCTCGGAAACCGTTGGGTCTGTTTCGCAGGTCTCGGTTGCGTACGTGTCGCGTTGATTTCGCGGCCAGCCGTCGTCATGCTGCCCGGCAAGCCGCAAAGGCATGACGGTTCAGGGAGGGTGGGATGCGGTTGAATTGGCTCGGTGCTTTGCTTTTGGCCGCCGCTGCGCTGCTGGGGCCCGGCACCAGCGTTCAGGCGCAGGACTATCCCAACCGGCCGGTGCGGGTGATCATCGCCTTCTCGCCGGCGGGCGCGATCGACGTGCTCGGCCGCCTGATCGCCGACAAGCTCAGCACCCTCTGGGGCCAGCAGGTGATCGTCGAGAACCGCCCCGGCGGCGGCGGCAATATCGGCGCCGCCGCTGCGTCGCAGGCCGCGCCCGACGGATACACGCTGCATTTCGGCGCGCAGACGCTCGGCACCAACGTGACGCTCTCGCCGTCCACCGCGTTTCATCCGGTCACCAGCTTCGAGCCGATCATGCTGGTGGGCACCGCGCTGGAAATCTTCATGGTGGCGAACGCCACGCCGTTCCACTCGGTGAAAGAGGTGGTCGACTACGCCAAGGCCAATCCCGGCAAGCTGAACTACGCATCGGTCGGCATCGGCACCAGCGCGCACCTGGCGACCGTGCTGTTCAGCGAGGTGACCGGCGTGAAGATGCAGCACGTGCCGTACAGCCAGATGTCGCAGACCTACGCCGACATGTTCTCCGGGCGCACCGAGATCTGGTTCACCACCGCGGGCGGCTCGCTGCCGCATATCCGCTCCGGCAAGGTGAGGGGGCTTGCGGTCAACGGGCCTGCGCGCTCGAAGCTCCTGCCCGAGCTGCCGACCATGACCGAGGTCGGCGTGCCGATGAAGGACGAGTTCGAGCTGGTACGGCTTCTTTGCGCCGAAGGGCACGCCGAAGCCGATCATCGACAAGATCAACCGCGACCTGCAGACCGTGATCGACATGCCCGACATGCGGGAGAAGGAACTGGCGCTCGGCTACCGCTTCATCGGCGGCCCGCCGGACAAGCTTGCCGAGCATCTGAAGAGCGAGATCGCGAAGTGGGATGACTTCGCGAAGAAGGGTGCATTCAAGGCCAACTGAAACGGGAGGCCGTCCTGAAAAGTCTGATCGCCATAGCGATTGCCGCGCTGCTGGGTCTGAGCGACGCCGGCGCGCAGGAGTATCCGACCCGGCCGGTCCGCGTGGTGATTGCGTTCTCGCCCGCGGGCGCGATCGACATCCTCGGGCGCCTGATTGCCGACAAGCTGAGCCAGATGTGGGGCCAGCAGGTCGTGGTCGAAAACCGCCCGGGCGGCAGCGGCAATATCGGCGCGGCGGCCGCAGCCGCAGCACAGTCCGACGGCTACACGCTGCATTTCGGCGCGCAGACGCTCGCCACCAACGTGACGCTGTCGCCCACCACGGCCTTCGATCCGGTGACGAGCTTCGATCCGATCATCCTGGTCGCGAGCTCGCAGGAGGTGTTTCAGGTGTCCGCGGTGACGCCGTTCCAGTCGGTCCGCGAGGTGATCGACTATGCAAAAGCCAATCCCGGCAAGCTGAACTACTACTCGGTCGGGATCGGCTCGACGTCGCACCTGTCCACGGTGTTCTTCATGGACGTCACCGGCACCAAGATGCAGCACGTGCCCTACAGCCAGATGTCGCAGGGCATGAACGACCTGTTTTCCGGTCGCACCGAAATCAACTTCGGCCCGATGGGCAGCTCGATCGGCAACATTCGCAGCGGCAAGATGCGCGCGCTTGCGCTGTCCGGTCCGGCCCGCTCCAAGCTGGTGCCCGAGGTGCCGACGTTGACCGAAGTCGGCGTCAACATGCCGGAAGAGTCGAGCTGGTACGGCTTCTTCGCGCCGAAGGGCACGCCCAAGGCGATCATCGCCAAGGTCAACGCCGATATCGAGAAGGTGCTGGCGATGCCCGACATGAAGGAGCGCGAGGTGCAGCTCGGCTACCGCTTCGTCGGCGGTCCGCCGGACAAGCTTGGAAGCTTCCTCAGCGCCGAGATCGCCAAGTGGCGCGCGCTGGAGCAGAAGGGCGCGTTCAAGTGACGCGCCAGCGTCATTCCGGGGCGGCCCCCTCAGCGCGTTCACGCGCGTCTTCGACGCGCTACGGGGCCGAACCCGGAATCCAGTAACACAGGGCTTCACTCGCATCTGGATTCCGGGCTCGCTCGCTATCGCTCGCGCCCCGGAATGACCGCGGCTAGTTCAGAACCCCAGCCCCTTGGTGTTGTAGAGCGCGAGCGCAGCAGGCGTGGTCATGTGCGCGATGAGTGCGCGCGCGGCGTCGCGCTCCTTCGCGCCCGCGGCGATGCCCGCGGAGTTGATCGTGATCTGTTGGAGCTCGTCGGGCAGCATGCCGATCACCTCGACCTCCCGGCTCAGGTTGCTTCCAGTCCCTTTGATCGGATCGCGGCCTTGGCCGAAGGCGTGGTGAGAAATTCGATCAACGCCCTGGCGCCATCGGCGTTGTTCGCGGCGCTGGAAAGGCCCGCCGAGAACACCGTCATGTTCTGGATGTCCGGCGGCAGGGGGCCGACGATGTCGATGCCCGGCACCGCCATCAGCTCGGGCAGCTGCTGGATGCCGACCTCCACCTCCTTGCGCACCAGGAAGTTGCCGATCAATCCGGCGGGCCCGCCCGGCCCGTAAACGCACTTGGGCTTCATCGCGTCGGCGATGCCGAGCCGCTCGAAGATTGCAATCAGGTTGGCGCCGCTCTGGCCACCGCCCACGGGATTGCTCATGCCGAGCGACTTCGCGGCCAGCATGGCCGCCTTGAATTTTTCCGCCGACGAGATGTCCGGCCTTGCTTGCGCCCTTCTGCACCGCCAGCGCCATGGCCGAGCGTGCGAGGTCGGCGCGGCTGCCTGCGGCGATCCGTCCCTGGGCGACGAGCTCGTCGATGCCCTTGTCGGTCGCGATCGTGACGTCATTCGGTTCGCCCTCGGCCACCTGCTTTTTGATCCGCGCCGAAGGCCCGAAGGAAAGTGCCAGCGTGTGGCCGGTCGCGCGTTCGAACCCGGCGGTGAGCTCGTCGAGCGATGTTTTCATCGCCGTTGTGCTGATGATCTTGATCTCCGGCACGTCGCTCCCCACGCAGGCGCTGCATTCCACCGGCTTTTGCGGTGTTGGTCCCATCTTCCACGTCCGGATTTGCCGAGGCAATGACCCGACCCTCCGATGAAAGGCCGTCGGCCCGATGGGCAGACATGCATTTTATTGCCGGGCGGGCCCTTTGATGCCGGTCGTGTGCCCTTATCTGTCCCATGCGCGCGGGCTTGACCGTCCATAGCGGTTTGCTTTCGTCAAAGTCGGCAAATGTCTGGCAGGATGCACAAGACCGGGTGACAGATATTAGATGAACAGGACCGGTTGCCCCGGACGGCGGGCCGGGGAACAATCGGCTGGTTCGCGATTTATGGTGTCGGGGCGGCTTGCATGATTCCCAATCCTTCCGGAGTAGCGTGATGCTGCAAGTCGTATCGGCGGCCAGACGACCGTTCGCGCGGCCGCGGGCCGACGACGGCAAGTTCTGGGCGAGCGCCTATCTCGGCGTGCGCGCGGAGACCGAGCGCCGCGCGGCGCCGCTCACCGTCGAGGACCAGACGGTCCAGTCGATGCCCGACGCCAGTCCGACCAAATGGCATCGCGCCCACACCACCTGGTTCTTCGAGCAGTTCCTGCTCAAGCCGCACGCGCCGGGCTATGCGGAGTTCGATCCGCGTTTTTCCTTCCTGTTCAATTCGTACTACGTCGCTGCCGGCCCGCGGCATGCGCGTCCCGAGCGCGGCATGCTGACACGGCCGACGGTGCACAACGTGACGGCCTATCGCGCCCATGTCGACGCCGCGCTGATCACGCTTCTGCGCAGCGCGAGCCGCGAGCAACTCGAAGTGCTGCTGCCGGTCGTCGAGATCGGGATGCATCACGAGCAGCAGCATCAGGAGCTGCTGTTGACCGACATCCTGCACGCCTTTGCGCAGAACCCGACCGACCCGGTCTACAACTCGACGTGGCAGCCGCCGGCGGCGAAGAACGGCAGCGACTATGCCCATCTGCCCGCCGGCATTCGCTCCATCGGTTTCGAAGGCGAGGGCTTCTGCTTCGACAACGAACTGCCGGTGCATCAGGAATTGCTGCGCGAGGGCCGCATCGCGCGAAACCTGGTGACCAACGGCGAATGGCTCGCGTTCATGGCCGACGGCGGCTACACGACGCCATCGCTGTGGCTGTCGGACGGCTGGGCGGTGGTCGAGGCGCAAGGCTGGAACGCGCCGGGCTACTGGCGCAGCACCGATGGCCAATGGTCTTCGCTGACGCCGCGTGGCGTGTGTCCGATCGATCCGGCGGCGCCGGTGCTGCACGTGAGCTACTACGAGGCCGACGCCTTTGCGCGCTGGAAGGGGCAGGACCTGCCGACTGAGGCCGAATGGGAGGTCGCCGCGCGCACTGGCCTGATCGACGATGCGTTCGGCGTCGCCTGGCAATGGACACGCAGCGCGTACCTGGCCTATCCGGGCTATCGCGCGGCCGAAGGCGCGCTCGGCGAATACAACGGCAAGTTCATGGTCAACCAGATGGTGCTGCGCGGCTCGTCGCTCGCCACGCCCGACGGCCACGCCCGGCCGAGCTATCGCAATTTCTTTCCTCCGCCCGCGCGCTGGCAGTTCAGCGGCCTGCGGCTGGTCGACTATCGCTGATCGACGCGTAACTAAGGTCCCGGACATGACAGCCCTGGCACGCCAATCGCAAACCGCTTCGCAAACCGTTTCCGAAGCAAAGATCGAGGTGTCGGGCGAGACGGCCGCGTTTGCCGCCGACGTGATCGCGGGGCTTTCGGCGATGCCGAAGCGGCTGCCGCCGAAATATTTCTACGACCGCGCCGGCTCGGAGCTGTTCGAGCGCATCACCGAGCTGCCCGAATATTATCCGACGCGCTGCGAGATCGGCATCCTGACCGAACGCGCGCAGGACATCGCCCGGCTGATGCCCGTGGGCGCGGCGCTGGTCGAGTTCGGCAGCGGCGCCAGCACCAAGACGCGGATCGTGCTCCACGAAACAAAGTCGCTCGCCGCCTACGTGCCGGTGGATATTTCGGCGGAATTCCTGCGCCAGCAGGCCGACGCCCTGCGGCGCGAGTTTCCCGACTTGGCGATGCTTCCGGTGGCGGCGGATTTCAGCAAGCCGTTCGAACTGCCCGCTTCGGTGCATGAACTGCCGCGCGCCGGCTTCTTTCCCGGCTCGACCATCGGCAACTTCGAGCCGCACGAGGCGTCGGCGTTCCTGCGCCATGCGGCGCGCGTGCTCGGCCGCGGCGCGACGTTCATCGTCGGCGTCGATCTGGTGAAGGACACCCAGGTCCTCCAGCACGCCTATAACGACAAGCAGCGCGTCACCGCGGCGTTCAATCTCAATCTGCTGGCGCGCATCAACCGTGAACTCGGCGCGAAGATCGACGTCGCGACCTTCGAGCATCACGCCTTCTTCAACCGCGAGCGTTCCCGCATCGAGATGCACCTGGCGAGCCACAAGCGCCAGCGCATCAAGATCTGCGGCGAGTGCATCGATTTTCGCGCCGGCGAAACCATCCACACCGAGAACAGCTACAAATACACGGCCGAATCGTTCGGCGCCCTGGCGCGCGGCGCCGGCTGGATGCCGATGGCGGTGTGGACCGACCCGAAGAAGTACTTCAGCGTGCATGTGCTGACGCTGAAGGACGAGCCCCCGGCGCCGCGCCCGCGGCCCGATCTCGCGACGGTGGGATAGTCAGTCGCCCAATCAGAACGCGCTCTCTCCCGGCCTCATCCTGAGGAGCATTGCGAAGCAATGCGTCTCGAAGGATGGGGCCGCCCGTCCGATCTCGGGTTTACCCGAGATCGGCCTCCTAAGTACGCAAGTCGGGTAAACCCGACTTGCGCCTTCGAGACGCCGCGCTGCGCGCGGCTCCTCAGGATGAGGGCGGGGAAAGGCTGTGGCCGCGGTAAGATCAGATGGCGTGCGCCCGTCAGCGCGCCACGCTCTTCTTCTGTATCTCGTTCGATAGCCAGCGCGCGGCTTCGGTCACCGACGCGCCGCCGCCTGATGCGCGCAGATTGGCCTCGCGCATCGCCGTGATGCTGATCGCATCGGCCAATGGCGCGAGCGCAGCCAGAAGCGCCTGATCGCCGGCGCGCTTCGGCGAAACCAGCAGCACCGCGTCGTAGGGCGGAATGACGTGCTTGGGGTCGTCCAGCACGACAAGCCGGTGCTGCGCGATGCGGCCGTCGCTGGTGTAGCCCGCGATCACGTCGGCCTCGCCGCCGGCGACGGCGGCGTACATGAATTCCGGCTGCATGGTTCGCTGTTCGCGGAAGGCGAGACCATAGGCCTGCCGGATGAGCTGCCATTCCGGCCGGCCGAAGAATTCATAGTCGCCGGCAATCGAAAGCGTGGCCGCGTGACGCGCGAGATCGGCCAGTGTGCGGATCCCGAGCCTCTCGGCGCGCCCCGACCGCATCGCCAGCGCATAGGCGTTCTCGAAGCCGAGCCCGCCGGCGAGCACAATGCCGTGCTCGCGGTTGAGCCATTCCTTCATGCCCGCGAGCATTTCGGCGCGCGGCTTTGTATCGTTGCGCCGCATCTGGTTGGTCCAGATCGTGCCGGTGTAGTCGACATAGACGTCGATCTCGCCCGCGCGCAGCGCATCGAAAATGACGGCGGAGCCGAGGCCCTCGCGGGTCGTGGTCGAAAGGCCGCCGTCGCCCAGGCGCTGGCCGATCAGCGCGGCGAGCACATATTGCTCGGTGAACGGCTTGGTGCCGATGACGTAAGCGGCGCGCGGTTGCGAAAGCCCGGGCGCCAGCGCCGCGAGCGTGAGCAGCGCGATCCCCAGGCCGCCGCCCGCGACCCACGCGCGCTTTCGCCGTGCGAGACCATTCTCCATCAGCGCCAGAAGCTGGTCGACCAGCAGCGCGAACATCGCCGCCGCGGCGCAGCCGAACAGCACGAACACCCAGTTCTGCGTCTGCAGGCCGGTGAAGATGTAGTTGCCGAGACTGGTCTGGCCGATCGGCGTCGACAGGGTCGCGGCGCCGATCACCCAGATCGCCGCAGTGCGGATGCCGGCCATGATGATGGGCAGCGCCAGCGGCAGCTCCACCATCACAAGCGATTGCCGCCGCGTCATGCCGACGCCGAGCGCCGCCTCGCTGACGGCAGGGTCGATGCCGTTCAATCCGGCAATGGTGTTCCGCAGCACCGGCAGCATGCTGTAGAGCGTGAGCGCCAGCACCGAAGGCAGAAAGCCCAGCGCCGAAAAGCCGGCGCCGAAGCTGCGTTCGGTCAGCGCTGCGATGCCGAGCAGCAGCGGATAGAACAGCGCCAGCAGCGCCAGGCTCGGGATCGTCTGCACCACGCTGGCGGCGCCCAGCAGCACGCTCCGCAGCGCCGGGCGCCGCATCGAGGCGAAGGCCAGCGGAAGGCTGACCGCCAGCCCAAGGAGGAGGGCCGTGACGCTCACCGCGACGTGCCCGCCGAGATAGGCCGGCAGCCGCGCCAATGCTTCGGCGATCTGCGGCGCTGCGTTCATTTGGTGTCCAGCGCGCGAAGCCGTTCCGCCTGGCGGCGCGGCGCGGCCATCAGCTCGCGGACATAACCGTCCTGCGCGCCGTTCATCAGCTGCTGCGGAGTTCCTTGGGCGACGATGCGGCCGTCACGGATCACGGCGATGCGGTCGGCGAGCAGCAGCGCCTCCAGCATGTCGTGGGTGATCATCACGGTGGTCAGCCCAAGCTCGCCGTGCAGCGCCCGGTAATCTTCGCCGAGCGCGCCGCGGGTGAGAGGATCGAGCGCGCCGAACGGCTCGTCCATCAGCATGATCGCAGGTTTTGCCGCGAGCGCACGGGCAAGTCCGACGCGCTGGCCTTCGCCGCCGGAAAGCTGAGCGGGAAAACGCAAACGATGCTTTTCGCGGTCGAGGCGGACCAGCGCCAGCAGTTCATCGACCCGCGCGGCCATCCGCGCCTGGTCCCAGCCGAGCAGCCTCGGCGTGATCGCGATATTTTCCGCGACCGTCATGTGCGGAAACAGGCCCACGCCCTGGAACACGTAGCCGATCCGCCGCCGCAGCGAGGCGGCGTCGGCGCCCTGCACATCCTCGCCGTTCACCCGCACCAGGCCCGTGCTCGGCTCGATCAGGCGGTTGATCAGGCGCAGCAGCGTGGTCTTGCCAGAGCCGGAGGGGCCGACGACCGCCAGAAACTCCCGTTCGCGCACGTCGAGCGACACGCGGTCGAGCACCGGCGCGGCGTTTTCGCCGTAGCGCTTGGAGACGTCGTCGAACGAAATTGCTGCCGGTGCCGGGCTCATGCCGGCGCGGAGTATAGCAGCGTCACTCCACCGTGACGCCGCTTGCCTTGATCGGCCCGCTCCAGCGCGCGATCTCGCCCGCGACGAACTGCTTGAAGTATTCCGGCGAGCGCCGCTCCGGCGCGGGCACCTCTTCGCCGAGCAGTGCCAGCCGGTCCTTCACCGTGGGCAGGTCGAGCGCGCGGGCGAGCACCAGGCTCAACTGGTTGACGATCGGGGCAGGCGTGTTCCTGGCCAGGAACAGGCCCTGCCAGGTCAGCACATCGAAATCGACGCCCTGTTCCTTCATGGTCGGGATCGCCGGCAGCGCCGGCGAGCGCTTGAGCCCGGTGACGGCGATTCCCTTCACATGGCCCCCCTCGATCTGCGGCTTGGAGGTCGACACCGAGTCGCAGATGTACTGCACGCGGCCGCCGATCAGGTCCTGCATCGCCGGGCCGAGCCCGCGATAGGGCACATGCGTCACGTTCACGCCGAGCCTGGCGTGAAGCAGGATACAACTCACATGCGACGCCGAGCCAGCGCCGGCGGATGCGAACTGCATCCTGCCCTGATTGGCTTTCAGGTAGGCGACGAACTCCGGCAGCGTGTTCACCGGCAGGTCCTTCGGCACGATGATGACGCGCGGCGATTCCACGGCGAGCCCGAGCGGCGTGAAGTCGGTGACCGCGTCGTAGGGCGGGTTCTTGTAGAGCGACTGGCTCCAGCTGTGCGTGCCGTTGTTGCCGTGCACGAACTGTCCGCCGTCGGGCGCCGAGCGCGAGACGCGGAGCGAGCCGACGGTCCCGCCGGCGCCCACCGGATTCTCGACCAGAACGGTCTGGCCGAGCACGTCGGTGAGGCCCTGCGCGAGGATGCGGCCGGCAACGTCGCTGGGGCCGCCGGCTGCGAACGGTACGACCAGCGACAGCGTTCCGCTCTTGAGCGTCTGGGCGCCTGCCGAAGTGGCGAAAGCAAGCGCGACAACAAGCCCGAACAGCCGGCTCGACAGCAACAAATGTCGAATCATCGCACGCTCCTGTTTGAAGACGACGGTCTGGCAAATTCCGGGCGCCGCCTCCAAGCGACAATTTCAGGCACCGGGCGCGACGAAAATCGGGCCGGCCGGGCGGCGGATTTGACGGTCCGCTGCCATGTGCCGCAGGCGGGTCACTTCCGGCCGGCGCTGCCGCCGATATAGACTCGCTTCGCACTGCCCGGAATGCATGCCGATTCTTTGCGTCCAGCAAGAAATCCCGCGGTTGTCTCGGAGGGCACGTCATGAAAATCGATCGTCGACAATTCCTGCATATTGCGGCGGGCGCCGCGGCGCTGCCGATCACATCGCGCATCGCCTCTGCGGAGACCTATCCTTCGCGGCCGGTGACCCTGGTTGTCACCTTCCCGGCCGGCAGCGCGCCCGACATCATCGCGCGGCTCGCGGCGCAACACATGTCGGAGCGTCTGGGACAGAGTATCGTGGTGGAGAACAAGCCGGGCGCCGGCGGCAACATCGCCACCGACTATGTCGTGCGCGCCGAGCCGGACGGCTACACGCTGCTGATGCCGGTCTCGACCAATGCGGTCAACGTCGCGCTCTACCGCAATCTCAGCTTCGATTTCCAGCGCGACATCGCGCCGATCGCGGGTATCGCCAAGACGGCGTTCGTCATCATCACGCCGTCGTCGTTCCCGGCCAAGGACCTCAATGAGTTCATCGCGTATCTGAAGGCCAATCCCGGCAAGGTCAACATGGCCTCGGGCGGCATCGGCACCTCGCCGCACATGTGCGGCGAGCTGTTCCAGATCCACACCGGCACCAAGATGGTTCATGTGCCCTACCGCGGCAACTACATGCCCGACCTGCTTGCCGGTCAGGTGCAGGTCGTATTCAACCCGATCGCGCAGGCGTTGCCGCTGATCCGGGAGGGCAAGCTGCGCGCCTACGGCGTGACCACCTCCTACCGGATCAAGGCGCTGCCGGACGTTCCCGCGATCGGCGAGGTCGTGAAGGACTACGACGCGATCGGCTGGTACGGCCTCGGTGCGCCGGCCAGGACGCCGCCCGCGATCGTCAAGAAACTCAGCGAGGCGATGAACGCTGCCATTGCCATCCCCGCGGTGAAGGACCGGTTCGTCCAGCTGGGCGTCGAGCCGATGCCGCTCACGCCGGAGGGATTCGAGAAGCACATTGCCGTTGAGGCCGAAAAGTGGGGCAAGGTGATCAGGGCCCAGAGCATCTCGATGAACTAGCGCATAGCCGTCCGAAGGACGGCGTCGCTTCGCTCGCCTATGTCCCGGAAAAGTGGGCACCGGTTTTCCGAAAAGGACATGCGCAAACGCAAGAGGCTTCCGCTCTGCGGCACGATTGCGCAAAATTGGCGGGGGCCCGGCGGTTGAGGCCGCCGGGCCCCATTTCAAATCAGACGGCCTGTAAGCCGGGTTGACGGCCATCCCCCGCAGCGCCTGACGTTTGATACAAGGGCCGCCTGGATTTCGCACAAACTTCCAGGAAGGGACCTGCGCGTGGCTGACAAACCGGCCGGCTTCTTCGAAGGCACGGGAATGCCCGATCCCGGCTGGTGGGAAGCCCTGTGGCCCGATCCTGCCAAGGTGCTGACGGATGTCGGCGTGACAAACGGCATGGATGTGGTCGACCTTTGTTCGGGCGATGGCTGGTTCACATTCCCGCTCTCCAGGATTGCCCGGCGCGTGGTGGCGGTCGACATCGACGCTGCGCTGCTGCAGGCGGCGAAGGTGCGGATTGACGAGCGCGGCGGCGCGCCCAATTGCTCGTTTGTCGAGGTCGACGCGTACCAGATCGCGGAAATCCTGCGGGGACCGTTCGATCATGTGTTCCTCGCCAATGCTTTTCATGGCGTTCCGGACAGAACGCGCCTTGCGCGCGCCGTCCACGACGTCCTGAAGCCTGGCGGATTATTTGCTGTTGTCGGCTGGCACGCGAGGCGGCGCGAGGAAACCACCGTCCTCGGAGAGCCGCGTGGCCCGGCGACCGAACTGCGCATGACGCCCGAACAGACCATCGCCGGCGTCGAGCCGGCCGGGCTTAAGCTTCGCAATCAGGTCGAAGTCTCGCCCTATCACTATGGCGTTGTATTCGAGCGAGCGGCCTGAGATGCCGCCGCTGCTGGACAACAAGAATCCGTCGTCGCCTTCGGTGTTCGCGCCCTCCGCGCTGTTGCGCGAAGCGCGGCGGCAAAAGGGTCTTCCGGTTGTTGATGTGCCCCCGATCTGCATCCTTGATCCGGACGGCGACATGGTGCGGCGGCTGCGGAAAGACGGCCGCTCGCGCCGGTTCAACGATTGGCCCTGTTACCACACGCAGCTCGATGTCTTCGAGTTGGGCGGCGAGAGCGTCGGTATCCTCGGTTGCGCGGTCGGCGCCCCGTTCGCGGTCCTCGTTGCCGAGGAGTTGTTCGCCAGCGGCTGCCGCTTCCTCTTGAGCCTCACGTCCGCCGGACAGATCGTTCCCGCCGGAACGCCGCCCTATTTTGTGGTGATCGACCGCGCGCTGCGCGACGAAGGAACCAGCTATCACTACGCCGCCGCTTCGGAATACAGCGAAGCGGACGCAGGTCTCGTGTCGCTCGCTGCAGACGCCATCAAAGCCGCAGGACTGCAGGCCGTCACGGGCGCAAGCTGGACGACCGATGCGCCGTTCCGCGAAACCGCGGAAGCCATCGAAGCCGCGAAGCAGCGCGGTGTTCTCTCGGTCGAGATGGAAGCGGCGGCGCTCTACGCATTCGCTAAGGCCCGCAATGTTCCCGTCATTTGCCTGGCTCACGTGACCAACACGATGGGCTTGGCCGGGCAAGACTTCGAAAAGGGAGAGGCGGACGGTACGGCGGATGCACTGGCGGTTCTTGCCGCAATCGCCGGCGAGATTCGAAAACGGTGATGGGCCTGAATTGGCGGGGCCCCGGCGGTTTCAGTCCGCCGGGGCCCCATTTCAAATCAGACGGCCTGTAAGCCGGGTTCTGTGTGGCCCGAAGCTTGCGCTTCGAACGTGACGGCCATTCCTCTGCGACGCCGGTCGCCCGGCGCCTGAAGCAACCTACCCGGACGGCGCCCGGACAAGGGCTGGAGCTTGCGCTCCGGTGCCGTCCCTATTCGGTCTTGCTCCCGGTGGGGTTTGCCGTGCCGCTTCCGTTGCCGGAAGCGCGGTGCGCTCTTACCGCACCGTTTCACCCTTGCCGCGGCAGATACACAACGCGCCGCGGCGGTCTGTTCTCTGTGGCACTGTCCCTGGGGTTGCCCCCGCCGGACGTTATCCGGCACCGTTTGTCCTGGAGCCCGGACTTTCCTCCCCGGCCGCCTTTCGGCATTGGCGCGGAGCGGCCGTCCGGCCGACTGACCGGCTAGGGATGGGGGGCGGCGGCGCGCCCGTCAAGGGGCGGCGGGCTCGTCATCGGACCCCGCGGGTGGTTTCGGGCCGCGCGCAACGGCACGCTTCTGATCCTTCTGCGGCGGTCCGAATTCGCGGGCGACCAAGAGCTTTCGCAGCGTTTCCCGCGTCGAGACGTCGGTGAGGCCGTCGATTTTCGCCGGGCGGAAATGGCGCTGGAATGCGGTAACCACGTCTCGCGTTGTTGCGTCGTAGGTTCCATTGGCATCGATGCCGTAGCCGTACTCGGTCAACGCCTTTTGCAGCTCGACCACCTTGTCGCCGGTGTCCTCGGGCTTGAGCACCGGGCCTTCGGAAATCGCGACCGGCTCGACCCAGAGCCCGATGTTGGACTGCGCGAGGCGCTTCCACGGAAATTTTTCGCCCGGATCCTGCTTGCGGCTCGGCGCGACGTCGGAATGCGCCACGATGTTCTCCGGCCGCACGATGTTGCGGGTCAGGATCGAGCGGCACAGCGTGATGACGGCGGCGATCTGGCGCGCCGGAAAGTCCGGATAGCCGAATTCGTGGCCGGGGTTGCAGATCTCGATGCCGATCGAGCGCGAATTGATGTCGGTGTCGCCGTTCCACGTCGAGAGGCCGGCGTGCCAGGCGCGCTTGACCTCGGGCACGAGTTGCACGATCGAGCCGTTCTCGATCACCACATAGTGCGAGGACACGCGGGCCTTGGGGTCGCACAGCCGCATGATCGCGTCCTGCGAGAACTGCATCCCGGTGTAGTGCAGGACGATCATGTCCGGGCGCGCGAGGCCGGTGCGCTCGTCGAAGTTCGGGGACGCTTCGATGCGTTCGGCGACGCTGGAATCGGGGGAGAAGGGCGGCATGCGCCGGGACCATAAAGCAAGATTCCGGACGGAGCCAACCTCTCCCGGCATGACGCCTTGCGGTTCCGTCGCAGTTTGCCGAAGCTGTCGGTGCGAGACCAAATCTGTGCGGCCAGACCTTATGCGCTATTACAGACTGCGGCTGTCCGGTCCGGTTTTCGGCGAGATGGCGAAAAATTGATCGGGGCGCGGCGGGGAGGCGAAGATTTCGGGTCTGGCAACCAGCAGGGTGCGAACGTGAGCCGTGCTGCGCGCATCGGCGTCGATGTCGGCGGCACCTTCACGGACGTCGTGCTCGCGCTGCCCGATGGTCGCATCCATGTGAACAAGACGACGACCACGCCGGCCGATCCGGGCGAGGGCGTGGCGGCCGGTGTCGCCGCCGTGCTGGCCGACGCGCGGCTCGATCCGCGCGCGGTCGCCGAAGTCGTGCACGGCACCACGGTTGCCTCGAACACCATCCTGCAGAAGGTCGGCGCGCGCACCGGGCTTTTGACCACGCGCGGCTTCCGCGACGTGCTCGAGATCGGCCGCATCCGCACGCCCGGCATGTTCGACATGGCGTGGAGCAAGCCCGAGCCGCTGGTGCCGCGGCGCTGGCGGCTGGAGGCTCACGAGCGGATCGGCGCCGAAGGCAATATCGTCGCGCCGCTGGATGAGGCCTCCGTGCGCGAGGCGGCAGCGACGTTTCTCGGCGAGCGCGTGGAAGCGGTGGCCGTCTGCTTCATCAACTCCTACGCCAACGACGTCCATGAACGCCGCGCCACAGCGATCCTGCGCGAGGCTGCGCCATCACTCCTTGTCACCGCGTCATGCGAGGTGCTGCCGGAGATCAAGGAATACGAGCGCACCTCGACCGCGGTGGTGAACGCCTATCTGCTGCCGGCGATGCGCGGCTATCTCTCGAAGCTCGCCGAGCGGCTGGCCGCGATCGGCGTGACCGCGCCGGTGCAGGTGATGGCGTCCAACGGCGGAATGATCGGCATCGGCACGGCGCGCGACCGGCCGGTTTTCGCCGTCGGCTCCGGTCCGGCCGGAGGGGTAGCGGGGGCCGCGCGGCTCGGGCCCGCGATCGGGGCTGCCGATCTCATCGTGTTCGACATGGGCGGCACCACCGCGAAAGCCGCGATCGTCGAGGGCGGCGAGCCGCAGATCGTCACCGAATACGAATTCCGCGACGGCATCTCGACGCCCTCCCGCTTCGTCAAGGGCGCGGGCTACATGCTCAAGGTGCCGTCGATCGATATCGCCGAGGTCGGCTCCGGCGGCGGCTCGATCGCGCGCATCGATGCCGGCGGCCTGCTGGTGGTCGGGCCGGAAAGCGCGGGCGGCGATCCGGGGCCGGCCTGCTACGGCCGCGGCACCGAGCTGCCGACCGTCACCGACGCCAACATGGTGCTGGGCTTTCTCAACCCGCGCGCGCTCGCCGGCGGTTCGCTCGCGGTGGACGCCGCGCTGTCGCAACGCGCGGTCGAGGCGCATGTCGCGCGTCCGCTGAAGCTCACGGTGGAGGATGCGGCGCACGGCATCCGCCAGGTCGCCAACGTCAACATGGCGCGCGCGATCCGTGCGGTGACGGTCGAGCGCGGCAAGGACCCGCGCGACCTGGCGCTGATGGCGTTCGGCGGCGGCGGGCCGCTGCATGCGGTCGATGTCGCACGGCTGCTCGGCATCAGGCGCGTGCTGATCAGTCCCGTATCGGGCGTGTTCTCCGCGGCCGGGATGCTGGCTGCCGAAGCGGTGCACGAGTTCATCCGCCCATTGCTGGCGCCGCTTGCCGCCGTGAAACAGGCAACCGTGCAGGATGCTCAGCAGAGCATGGCCGCCGACGGCCGCGCGGCGCTGGCCGTCGAAGGCTATGGCGAAGCCGCGGTACAGCTTCGTTATGCGGCCGACCTGCGCTATCTCGGCCAGTCCTCGCAACTCACGGTCCCGATGCCGCAGGGGCCCCAAGGGGCCTACGACGCGACGGCGCTGCATGCGGGTTTCGAGCGGCTCTACCGCGAGACCTTCGGCTACACTGCCGAGGGCGAGCCGGTGGAGCTGGTGAACCTGCGCCTCTCGGCGATCGGCACCGCCGCGAGCCGGCTCGATTTCGGTGGACTGCGCCTCGATGCCCGCGCACTCGCGGGCGAGAGCGGCGAGCGTCTGGTCTCCTTCGGTCGCGGCGAACCGCGGGTCAAAGCGCGGCTCCTGCCGCGCGCCGCGGTGGAGCAGGGCCCGGTCGCCGGTCCCGCCATCATCGAGAGCTACGACACCACCATCGTCGTCCCGCCCGGATGCACCGCGCGCGCCGCGGGCGCGGGCTGCATCGTCATCGAGATGGAGGAGACCGATGCCTGAGGCCACGAGCCCGCCTGGTACGTCTCTTGGCGATCCCATCACCTTCGCGGTCATCAAGAACGCGATGGACGCGATCGTCGACGAGGTCGCCTACACGGTGATCCGCACCGCGCGCTCGGAGATCGTCAAGGACGTGATGGACTACTCGGCGGCGATCTGCGACGCGAAGGGCGAGATGGTGGCGCAGGCGAAGACCATCGCACAGCATCTCGGCGCCATCCCCGAAGCGATGGCCGCGGTGCAGGCGAAATGGGGCGGCAAGCTTTCGCCCGGCGACGCCGTCATCATGAACGATCCCTATTGCGGCGGCATGCACCTGCCCGACATCTTCATGTTCTTTCCGATGTTCGACGGCGCGTCGGTGCTCGCCTGGTCGGTGGTGATCTGCCACCACACCGACGTCGGCGGGCGCGTTCCCGGCTCCAACGCGGCCGACAGCACGGAGATCTACCAGGAGGGCCTGCGCATCCCGCCGCTGCGGCTGTTCCGCGACGGTGTCATGGACGAGACGCTCGAAGCGATGATCGGCCTCAATGTCCGCGTGCCGGACCGCGTGATCGGCGACCTCCGCGCGCAATACGCCGCCTGCCAGGTCGGCGCGCGCGAGATCGGCCGGCTGGTCGCGCGCTATGGCGCAGGCGAAATGCGCGGGTATTTCGCAGCCTTGCTCGACTACGCCGAACGCATGGCGCGCGCCGAGATCGCCACCTGGCCGAAAGGCACTTATCGGTTCACCGATCACATCGACAGCGACGGCCTGTCCGACGATCCGGTGCCACTCACCGTCGCGGTGACGGTGCGCGGCGACGGCACGCTGCAGGTCGACTGGACGGGCTCGTCGAAGCAGGTGAAGGCTGCGATCAACTCCACGCTCTCGTTCACCAAGTCCAACACGTTTCTCAGCGTCCGCTGCGCGCTGCGCGGCGACATCCCGAACAACGCCGGCGTGTTCCGCTGCATCGAGGTCGCGGCGCCGGAGGGCAGCGTGCTCAATCCGATTGCGCCGGCGCCGGTCGCGGCTCGCGCGCTGACCGGCTATCGCGTGATGGACACCATGTTCGGCGCGCTCGCGCAGATCGTTCCGCACATCGTGCCGGCGGCGGGCGAGGGCGGAAACACCGTCGTCTGTCTCGGCGGGCGGCATCCGGACAACCGTCCCTTCATCATCGTCGACATGATCAGCGGCTGCTGGGGCGGGCGTCCCGACCGCGACGGCATCGAGGCGATCACCAACCCGTCGCAAAACCTTTCCAACACGCCGGTCGAAGTGCTGGAGCGCCAGCATCCGGTGCGGATCGAGGACTACGCGCTGGTGCCGGACTCCGGCGGGGCGGGACGCTTCCGCGGCGGCCTGGGTCTGCGGCGCTCGTATCGTCTGCTCGCCGACGAAGCGGTGATGCAACTGCGCGCCGACCGGCTCAAGTTTGCACCCTATGGCCTCGATGGCGGCGAGCCCGGCGGCTTGGCCGGCAACTGGCTCGGTGAGGGCAATGAAAAACGCGCCATTCCCGGCAAGGTCACCATGACCGTGCGCAGCGGCGAACTGCTGACGCACCATCAGGCCGGCGGCGGCGGTCACGGCGACCCCTTCGCGCGCGCGCCCGAGGCGGTTGGGCGCGATGTGTGGAACGGCAAGGTGACGGTGAACGCGGCGCGGGCGCGTTACGGCGTCGAGGTCGACGCGTCCGGCAAGGTCAATGTGGCGGAAACCGCACGATTGCGGAAGAGGCGCAATATGTAGCCCGACCCAAAAAAAGCCCGGCCCAAAAGCAGCCTGGCCCAAAACAGCCTGGCCCAGGATTAGATGTCCTGGGCCAGGCAGACTTTACGCTGACAAACTCAACTCACTGATACGACTACCGTGCCATGCCACCGCCGGCCGGAGCCGGACGCGAACCCGGCGCGCCGCCCATGCCGGTCGTGGCGCTCGGAGCCTTGTACGGCTCGAAGTTCGCGGCCTGCTTCAACTCGTCCTTGGTCATGGAGATCTTCAGCTTGTCGGACTCGTTCTTCGACTTGTCGCCGGTCACCACTTGGAACGCACTCGGGGCGAGCGCCACGTCCTTCGCGCCGATGCCGAGGAAGCCGCCGACGCCGACCACGTAAGCTTCGATCTTGCCGGTCTTGTCGAACAGGATGTCGCTCACGTCGCCGATCTTCTCGTTGTCATTGCCGATCACGTCGGTGCCTTTGAACTTCGACGCCAGGAACTGGTCGGATTTCTGCGAGTTGACGAACTTCGCCGACGATGCCCCGCTCGGCGCAGGAGCGCTGGCGCTGCTGCTCGGAGCAGGCGTCGTCATCTCGGGCGCCTTGGTGGCTTCCGGAGCCTTCGGTGGCGAACTCGACTGCGCGGCCGGCGGCGAGGGGGAACTCGGAGCAGGCGGCGTGCCTTCCGCGACGGCCGCGCCGATCATCAGACCGGTCAGAGCCGTGGACAGCATTAATTTCTTCAGCATGGTGTTCCTCCTGATGTGATCTGGAGCAAATTCGGGCCGAAAAGAGTCCCCTTGGCGAACCAACGCGTCATAACGCGCGAATGTTCCGGGGAACTCGCGAAATGGAACTCGTGCCGTGCCCGGAGAATTCGCCGGCCGCAACCATTCCTTAATCTTAAGCCGCGTTAATACCTGATCGCGGACCGGCCCCGAAAAGGCCGGTCGCGCCCGCATTCGTTTGACGCCCGTGTTCCTTCCATGATCACCGAAGCAATTCCGAACCTCGGGCGTAACTGGTGGAACGGAAGGGCCTATGGAGCGCTGCGTGGCCGGTTCCAGATCTCCGGGTTCCACATCTCCGATGCGGGAGCAGGGCTGATGCCCGCCGATGGATCGGCGCGCCATGTTCCCGTGCTCGGGCGCGCCGCAATCGAAGCGCTGAAAATCCGTGACGGCGGCATCTATATCGACGGCACGTTTGGCGCTGGCGGCTACAGCCGCACGATTCTCGAAGCCGGCGATACGCAGGTGATTGCGATCGACCGCGATCAGAACGCCATCGCAGAAAGCCTCGATCTCGTCGCCTCCGCAAACGGCCGCCTGACCGTCACCGAGGACCGCTTTTCCCGGCTCGACCGGGTGGCGCAGAAATTCGGACACCAGCAGGTGGACGGCGTCGTGCTGGATATCGGCGTCTCGTCGATGCAACTCGACGAGGCGGAGCGCGGCTTTTCGTTCCGGCTCGACGGGCCGCTCGACATGCGGATGGGCGGCGAGGGGCCGAGCGCGGCCGATGTGGTGGCGCGGGCATCAGATCGCGATCTGGCCGACATCATTTTCCAGCTTGGCGAGGAGCGGCATTCCCGCGCGGTCGCCCGCGCCATCGTCGCGGCACGCAAGCAGGCGCCGATCGAAAGCACCAGGGCGCTCGCCGATATCGTCGAGCGCGTGGTGCATGCGCGGCCGGGCCAGATCCATCCGGCGACGCGGACATTCCAGGCGCTGCGGCTGTTCGTGAACGAGGAGCTCGACGAGCTTGCGGCGGCGCTGGCGGCGGCCGAGCGGGCTCTCAAGCCCGGCGGCCGGCTTGCGGTGGTGAGCTTTCATTCGCTCGAGGACCGCATCGTCAAGACGTTCCTGGCCGAGCGCAGCCGCACGGCGGGCGTGTCGCGGCATCAGCCCGAGGTGCAAGCGCAGCCGCAAACCTTCACGCTCGTCAACAGGAAGCCCGTCGTTGCCGACGACGCCGAGGTCGCGGCCAATCCGCGCGCCCGCTCCGCCAAGCTCCGCGCCGCCGAACGCACCGCTGCGCCGCCGCGCGAATTCGATGCGGCGAAGCTTCTGCCGCGCCTGCCTTCCCTCGAAGACGTGATGCGGGGAGGCTGAGCATGCGCATTGTCCACTTCTGCGCCCTCGTCCTTCTCGTGCTGGCCGCGGCCTATGTCTACGAGATCAAGTTCGAGTTGACGCTGCGCGCCGAGCGTGTCGCCAAGATGCGCGTCGACGTGCGGCGCGAGCGGGACGCGATCGCGGCGCTGCGCGCCGAATGGGCGACGCTCGACAATCCCGCCCGCATCCAGAGCCTGGCGCGGCGCCATCTCAAGCTTCAGCCGGCGGATCCGTCGCAGTTCGACCAGCTTCAGCGCCTGCCGGAGAAGCCGCCGGTGGTGGTCCAGCCGCAGCCTGCCGACGCCATCGCCTCGATGATCGAGAACTCCGAAACCGCCGCGACCGGCAGCGTGCCGGCCAAGCCCAAAAAAACGATAGAGAAGCGATAGGCGGACATGGACGCGCAAATGCACTCCGACACGCCGGTTCACGAAGAGGTCTCCGCCGAGCGGCGCGCCCAGCCTCGCGCCGAACCCTGGCGGCGGCGCATGCTGCGGACGCTGCTTTACGGGCGCAATGTCGACCGCACCGCCAAGGCCCGCGCCCGCATCGGGCTCGCCATTCTCGCCTTTGGCGCGGTGTATTCCATCATCGCCGTGCGGCTGGTGATGTTTGCGGTGGTGCCGGAAAGCCATTTCGTGCGGCGCGGCGTGGCGCGCGATGCGGTCGCGACCGCGCGCCCCGACATCCTCGACCGCAACGGCCTGGTTCTCGCAACCGACGTCCGCACGCCGTCGCTGTTCGCCGAGCCGCGGCGGATGATCGACGTGGACGAGGCGACCGAGCTCCTGACCGCGGTGCTGCCGGACCTCGACGCCAGCGAACTCCGCGAGCGGCTCGGCTCCCGCCGCGGCTTCGTCTGGCTCAAGCGCGAGATCACCACCCAGCAGCGGAAGGAAATCTACCGGCTGGGCCTGCCTGGCGTGGGCTTCCTCGCCGAGAACAAGCGCGTCTATCCGAACAGCGCCGAGGTCTCGCACCTGATCGGCCACGTCAACATCGACAACCAGGGCATCGCCGGGATCGAGAAGTGGCTCGACGGTCACGGCTTGCAGGCGCTGCACATGGCGGGACTCGCGACCGACCGGCTGCAGAAGCCGGTCGAACTCGCGGTCGATTTGCGCGTGCAGCATGCGCTGCGCGACGAACTGATCGCCGCGGCGATCAAGTTCAAGGTGAAGGCGGCGGCCGGTCTTGTGGTCGACTGCGACACCGGCGAGATCGTCTCCATGGTGTCGCTGCCGGACTACGATCCGAACAGCCCGAAGCAGGCCAACGATCCGCTCCGCATCAACCGCCTGACCACCGGCGTGTTCGAACTGGGCTCGACCTTCAAGGCGCTGACGCTGGCGATGGCGCTCGATTCCGGAAAATACAATCTGAACTCGACGGTCGATGCGCGCGGTTCGCTGCGCTACGGCAAGTTCAGCATCGGCGACTATCACGGCAAGAACCGCGTGCTCACGGTGCCCGAGGTGTTCATCTATTCGTCCAACATCGGCACCGCGCGCCTCGCGCTGGGCCTCGGCGTCGAGCACCACAAGGCGTTTCTCAAGAGGCTCGGCCAGCTCGACCGCCTTCGCACCGAGTTGCCGGAAAGCGCCGAGCCGCTGGCGCCCCGGCGCTGGGGCGAGTTGAACACCGTGACCATCGCGTTCGGCCATGGCCTTTCGGTCGCGCCGCTTCAGGCGGTCGCGGGCATCAACGCGCTGGTCAATGGCGGCCTGCTTATTCCGCCGACCTTCATGAAACGCTCGCGGGAAGAGGCTTTGAAACTCGCCAAGCAGGTCGTGAAGCCGGAAACCAGCGACAAGATGCGCTACATGATGCGGCTCAACGCCGAGAAGGGCACCGCGACCAAGGCCGAAGTGAAGGGCTATTACGTTGGCGGCAAGACCGGCACCTCGGAAAAGGTGGTCAACGGCCGCTATTCCAAGAGCAAGCTGCTGACGAGCTTCACCGCCATCCTGCCGGCCGACAAGCCGCGCTATCAGCTTCTCATCATGCTCGACGAGCCGCAGGGCCTGCCCGAGACGCACGGCTATGCCACGTCCGGCTGGAACGCCGCGCCGACCGCAGCCAAGGTCATCGCCCGAATCGCCCCGCTGCTCGGGGTCGAGCCGCGCATGGACCTGCCGCCGGCCGACCAGCTTATTTTGGCCAAGGTCAAACCTTAGACGGGATCCAAAGACAGGATCCAAGCGATATAAGGTCGCGAAGCCGGCCCGGATTGCGATACAACCCGGGCCGGCTGCTTCGCCTCTTGCGGGCGAGTGCGTGCTGTGGCACCGCCACGTTTCACAACAGCGGCGACGATGAAGCTTTCCGATCTCCTTTCCGATTCGGCCTCGCTCGATGCGCGCACCGGCGCGATCGAGGCGACGGGTGTGACCGCGGACAGCCGTGCGGTGAAACGCGGCGACGTGTTCGTCGCGGTGCCGGGCACCAAGGCCGACGGAATGGTCTACGCCGAGGCGGCCGCGCGGGCGGGCGCCGCGGCGGTCGTCGGCGAGAAAGCGCCGCACGCGCCGCTGCCGGCCGGCGCGGCATTCGTGCCGGTCGCCAATGCACGCCGCGCGCTGGCGATGGCGGCATCGCGGTTTTATCCCAGGCAGCCGAAAACCATTGCCGCGGTGACCGGCACCAGCGGCAAGACCTCGGTCGCCGCCTTCACGCGCCAGATCTGGGCGGCGCTTGGCCATGAGGCCGCGAGTCTCGGCACCATCGGCGTGGTGACGCCGAAGAAAGAGATCTACGGCTCGCTGACCACGCCCGATCCGATCGGCCTGCATCGCACGCTGAATGAACTCGCCGACGAAGACGTGACGCATCTCGCCATGGAGGCGTCATCGCACGGCCTCGACCAGCACCGGCTCGACGGCGTGCGGGTCGCCGCGGCGGGCTTTACCAACTTGAGCCGCGACCATCTCGATTATCACCCGAGCGTCGAAGCCTATCTCGCGGCGAAGCTGCGGCTGTTCGAGGCGCTGGTGGTCGACGGCGGCACCGCGGTGATCGACGTCGATCACGAGCACAGCGATGCGGTCGTCGCGGCGGCGAAAAAGCGCGGACTGAAGCTCATCACGGTCGGCCGCAAGGGCGAGGGCATCCGGCTGGTCGAAACCGCGATCGACGGTTTCGCGCAGCGGCTGACCCTCGCGCATGCCGGCAAAACCTATTCCCTGAAGCTGCCGCTGGTCGGCGCGTTCCAGATCGAGAACGCGCTGGTGTCGGCGGGGCTGGTGATCGCGACCGGCGGCGACCCCGGCGCGGTGTTCGCGTCGCTGTCGTCGCTGAAGGGCGCGAAAGGCAGGCTCGATCTCATTGGCGAGCGCAATGGCGCGCCGATCTTTGTCGACTATGCGCACAAGCCCGACGCGCTGGAGAAGGCGCTCGAGGCGCTGCGGCCTTATGTGAAGCGCAACCTGATCGTCGTGTTCGGCGCCGGCGGAAACCGCGATGCGGGCAAGCGCCCGCTGATGGGCGCGATCGCCGCACAGCACGCCGACAAGGTGATCGTCACCGACGACAATCCGCGCAACGAGCAGCCGGAGAATATCCGCGCGGCGATTCTCGCCGCGGCCCCGGGCGCATCCGAGATCGGCGACCGCCGCGAGGCGATCCGCCGCTCGGTTGCGGCATTGGAGCGCGGTGACGTGCTGTTGATTGCGGGCAAGGGACACGAAAGCGGCCAGATCGTCGGCGATCGCGTGCTGGAATTCAGCGATCACGACGAGGTCGCGGCGGCATTGCGGGAGAAGGTGGCATGAGCGCGCCGCTGTGGACGGTCGAGGCGATGGCAAAGGCGATGGGTGCGGCCAGGCACGGTTCGCTGCCGGCCGGCATATCCGGCCTGTCGATCGACACACGCACCATCGCGCCGGGCGAGGCATTCTTTGCGATTAAGGGCGATGCGCGCGACGGGCATGATTTCGTCGAGGCCGCGTTGAAGGCCGGCGCAGGCCTCGCCGTCGTCGCGGCTGACAAACGCGATGCCTTTGCCAAGGACGCGCCGCTGCTTGTCGTTCCCGATGTGCTGGACGGCCTGATCGCTCTGGCGCGCGCCTCGCGGGCGCGCAGCAAGGCGAAATTCATCGGCGTCACCGGCTCGGTCGGCAAGACCGGCACCAAGGAGGCGCTGAAGCTCGCGCTGTCCAAGGAAGGCGAGACGCATGCTTCGGCTGCATCCTACAACAACCACTGGGGCGTGCCGCTGTCGCTCGCCCGCTGCCCCGAGAGCGCGCGGTTTGCCGTGCTCGAAATGGGGATGAACCACGCCGGCGAGATCGCGCCGCTGACGGAGCTGGTGCGTCCGCATGTCGCGATCATCACCACCATCGAGCCGGTGCATCTGGAGTTCTTTCCGTCGGTCGAAGCCATCGCCGACGCCAAGGCCGAGATCTTCCAGGGGATCGAGCCGGGCGGAGCGGCGGTCATCAACCGCGACAATCCGCATTTTGCGCGGCTGGAAAAGCAGGCGAAGGATGCGAATGTCGGCCGCATCGTCTCGTTCGGCGAGAACGCGAAGGCCGACGCGCGGCTCGTCAAGTTCGCGTTGCAGGCGGACTCGTCCACCGCGCAGGCGCGCATTCTCGGCCATGACGTCACCTACAAGCTCGGTGCGCCGGGTCGGCATGTGGTGCAGAACTCGCTCGCGGTGCTGGCCGCAGCGGCGCTCGCCGGCGCCGATCTTGCGATGTCGGCGGTGGCGCTCGCCGAACTCGCGCCGCCGACCGGCCGCGGCGCGCGCCAGACGCTCGAGGTGCCGGGCGGGCAGGCGCTCCTGATCGACGAGAGCTACAACGCCAATCCGGCCTCGATGCGGGCGGCGATCGCGCTGCTTGGCCAGGCGCCGATCGGTCCGCGCGGACGGCGGATTGCGGTGCTCGGCGAGATGCTGGAACTCGGCGCGCAGGGTGTGGAACTGCACAGCGGGCTTGCGGCGCCGATCGCGGATCATTCCGTCGACCTGGTGTTTTGCGCCGGTCCCCTCTATCGCGGGCTTTGGGAGGCTCTTCCATCCGGCCGCAAGGGCGGCTATGCCGACACGTCCGCGTCGCTCGAAGCGCAGGTGCTGGGCGCGGTGCAGGCAGGCGACGCGGTGATGATCAAAGGCTCGCTCGGGTCGAAAATGGGACCCATCGTAAAGGCGCTGGTTCGTCAATTTTCCCCGCACGGCGACCGCCAGGCCGCCGCCGCTCAAGGCTGAAGTGCCACAAGGTTGATCCGATGCTCTACTGGTTGGCCGACTTTTCCAGCACGCTCTCGTTCTTCAACGTGTTCCGCTATCTCACGGTGCGGACCGCGGGCTCGCTGATCACCGCGCTGGTGTTCGTTTTCATGTTCGGGCCGTGGATCATCGACCACCTGCGGCTGCGCCAGGGCAAGGGCCAGCCGATCCGCGCCGACGGCCCGAAGTCGCACATCATCGCCAAGGCCGGCACGCCGACCATGGGCGGGCTGATGATCCTGCTCGGCATCGTGGTCTCGACCGTGCTGTGGGCCAACCCGCGCAACCCCTACGTCTGGATCGTGCTGGCGGTGACGCTCGGCTTCGGCCTGGTCGGCTTCTACGACGACTATCTGAAGGTGACGCGCCAGACGCACGGCGGCTTCGCCGGCAAGATGCGGCTCCTGATCGAGGCGATCATTGCGCTCGCGGCCTGCTTCGCCTTCGCAAGCCTCGGCCGCGGGACCTTCGCGACCTCGCTGACGTTCCCGGTGTTCAAGGAGGCCGTGATCAATCTCGGCTGTGTTCTTCCCGTTGCTCGCCGCCTTCATCATCGTCGGCGCGGGCAATGCGGTGAACCTGACCGACGGTCTCGACGGTCTTGCCATCGGCCCGGTGATGGTCGCGGCGGCAAGCTTCGTCGGCATCTCCTATCTGGTCGGCAACGCGGTGTTCGCCGACTATCTGCAAATCCATTTCGTGCCCGGCGTCGGCGAACTCGCCGTGCTGTGCGGCGCGGTGATCGGCGCGGGCCTGGGCTTTTTGTGGTTCAACGCGCCGCCGGCCTCGATCTTCATGGGCGACACCGGCTCGCTCGCGCTCGGCGGACTGATCGGCTCGGTCGCGGTCGCGACCAAGCACGAGATCGCGCTCGCGATCATCGGCGGGCTGTTCGTGCTGGAAGCGGTGTCGGTGATCGTGCAGGTGGTCTCGTTCAAGCTGTTCGGCAAGCGCGTGTTCAGGATGGCGCCGATCCATCATCACTTCGAGCAGCTCGGCTGGACCGAGTCGCAGATCGTGATCCGGTTCTGGATCATCGCCATCGTGCTGGCGCTGGCAGGCCTCGCGACGCTCAAGCTGCGATGATCCCGGTCAGGTCTTTCGCCGGAAAGAAGGTCGCCGTGTTCGGGCTCGGCGGCTCGGGGCTGGCGAGCGCGCAGGCGCTGAAAGCGGGCGGCGCGGACGTCATCGCCTTCGACGACAGCGCGGCGAGCGTCGAGAAGGCCAAGGCGGCGGGGATCGCGACCGAGGATCTGCGCAACATCGACTGGTCGAAGGTCTCGGCGCTGCTGCTCGCGCCCGGCGTGCCGCTGACGCATCCGGAGCCGCACTGGTCGGCGAAGCTCGCGAAAAAAGCCGGCGCGGAGGTGATCGGCGACGTCGAACTGTTCTGCCGCGAGCGGCGCAGGCTCGCGCCGAATTCGCCGTTCGTCGCCATCACCGGCACCAACGGCAAATCGACCACCACCGCGCTGATCCATCATCTCCTGCAAGTCGGCGGGCCGCGCGGCCGATCTCGGCGGCAACATCGGCACCGCTGTGCTGACGCTCGAGCCGCCGGCGGCCGACCGCGCCCACGTGATCGAGTGCTCGTCCTACCAGATCGATCTCGCGCCAACGATCGATCCGCGCGTCGGCATCTTGATCAACGTCAGCGAAGATCATCTCGACCGCCACGGCACCATCGAGCACTACGCGGCGGTGAAGGAGCGGCTGGTTGCAGGCGTGCAGAACGATGGCGCCGCGGTGATCGGCGTCGATGACGAATGGTGCGCCGCGGCGGCCGAACGCGTTGCGGCCAAGGGCAAGAACGTCGTCCGGATTTCGGCGCGCCGGCGACTGCCCGACGGCATCTATGCCGAGGAGGGCCGGATCGTTCGTGCCGCGGGCGGCAAGTCGGAGACGATCGCCACGCTCGACGGCATCGGCTCGCTGCGCGGCGTGCACAACGCGCAGAATGCCTGTTGCGCGGCGGCGTCGGCGCTGGCGCTGGGTCTGTCGCCGCAGCAGATCCAGGCGGGACTGCGTTCGTTCCCCGGCCTCGCCCACCGCATGGAGCAGGTCGGACGCAAGGGCGCGGTGCTGTTCGTCAACGACTCCAAGGCGACCAACGCGGATTCGTCGGCGCAGGCGCTGGCCTCGTTCACCGACATGTTCTGGATCGCCGGCGGCAAGCCCAAGACCGGCGGCATCACCTCGCTGGATCAATTCTTCCCGCGCATCCGCAAGGCCTATCTGATCGGCGAGGCGGCGGAGGAATTCGCGCGCACGCTCGACGGCAAGGTGCCCTACGAGATGACCGGAACGATCGACCGCGCGGTGGAAGCATCCGCCCGCGATGCCGCGGCATCCGGGCTGAAGGAACCGGTGGTGCTGCTGTCGCCGGCCTGCGCGTCGTTCGACCAGTTCCGCAATTTCGAGGTCCGCGGCGACCACTTCCGCGAACTGGTGCTGAAGCTGCCGGGCGTCGCGCCGATGAAGTGACGGTCTCTCGGCCGTCATTCCGGGGCGCGTGAACGCGCTTATGGCGCGTACCCGGAATTACGTCGGTGGAAATTTCTCCGCATTAACCTCTTGGCAACCATGCCGCGTCACCACTAGGGCGGGACGAGGGTGCAGCATGGCTTCGCGCACGGTACGGACGCCTTTCGGCGACTGGTGGTGGACGGTCGACCGCGCGATCCTGGCTGCGCTGTTCGGACTGATGCTCGGCGGCATCATCCTGTCGCTTGCGGCAAGCCCGCCGGTCGCGGCGCGGCTCGGGCTCGATCCGTTTCACTTCGTCAACCGGCACATCGTCTATCTGTTGCCGACCATCGTGGTCCTGCTGATGACGTCATTGCTGTCGCCGCGCATATCTGCGGCGGGTCGCGCTGGTCGTATTTCTCGTCAGCCTGTTCCTGGTGGCGATGACGCCGTTCTTCGGCGCCGAGATCAAGGGCGCGCGCCGCTGGCTGGTGATCGCGGCGTCAACATCCAGCCGTCCGAGTTCCTCAAGCCCGCTTTCGTCGTCCTGATCGCCTGGCTGTTTGCGGAATCGACGCGGCGGCCCGAGATGCCCGCCAACACCGTGGCGCTCGCGCTGCTGCTCACGGTCGCTTCGCTGCTGGTGATGCAGCCGGACTTCGGCCAGACCATGCTGATCGCGCTGGTGTGGGGCGCGCTGTTCTTCATGGCCGGGATGCGGCTGATCTGGGTCGGCGGGCTTGCGGGCGTCGCCGGCCTGGGCCTGATCGGCGCCTATTTCACCGTGCCGCACGTCACCCAGCGCATCCAGCGCTTCATGGATCGCGGCTCGGGCGACACCTTCAACATCGATCTCGCGCTGGAAAGCTTCGCGCGCGGCGGCTGGCTCGGCCGTGGCCCGGGCGAGGGCACGGTGAAGCGGCTCCTGCCGGAGAGCCACACCGACTTCGTGTTCGCGGTCGGCGCCGAGGAGTTCGGCATCGTGCTCTGCCTGATGCTGCTGGCGCTGTTCGCCTTCATCGTGATCCGCACGCTGCGCCATGCGATCGCCAGCGAAGAGCCGTTCATCCGCTTTGCCGCGGCGGGCCTCGCCATCCTGTTCGGCCTGCAATCGGCGATCAACATGGCGGTGAACCTGCATCTGATGCCGGCCAAGGGCATGACGCTGCCGTTCGTCTCCTATGGCGGCTCGTCGATGATCTCGCTCGCCTACGGCATGGGCATGCTGCTGGCGCTGACCCGCGACCGGCCGCGCGCCGAGCTGCTCGCCAAGAGCGATCTGGGGCTGGCAGCGCAGCCCGGCCTGACCCTTTCGGGATGGCTGCGGATTGCGAAGCCAGCCGTAAGGGCGCTAACAACAGGGCATGACAGCAAACGACGATTCCGCCCCGACGGCCGGGGAGCCGTTGCCGAGCGTGCTGGTCGCGGCCGGCGGCACCGGCGGGCATCTGTTCCCGGCCGAGGCGCTTGCCGCGGCGCTGGCAAAACGCAATATCGCGGTGGCACTTGCGACCGATGCCCGCGCCGCGCGGCACGCCGGGGCGTTCGCGGCGGCAGGCGTTCATATCATCCCGAGCGCCACGATCCGCGGGCGCAATCCGATCTCGCTGGCGAAGACCGGCATGCTGCTGGGTTACGGCTCGCTGAAGGCCTGGCTGATGCTGCCGAAGATCAGGCCCATCGTGGTCGTGGGCTTCGGCGGCTATCCGAGCATCCCGCCGTTGCTCGCAGCCGTCGCGCGGGGCATCCCGACCGTGATCCACGAACAGAACGCGGTGATGGGCCGCGCCAACCGGATGCTGGCGCCGCGGGTGCGCGCGATTGCCACGGGGTTTGCCGGAATTCTCAACAGCGCGCCGGTGCTGGCCGCGAAGGCGACGCACACCGGCAATCCGGTGCGGCCGGCGGTGATCGCTGCGGCAACGACGCCCTATCCGGCGCTCGATACCAGCGGGCCGCTGCAGTTGCTGGTGTTCGGCGGCAGCCAGGGCGCGAAGGTGATGTCCGATATCGTCCCCGCCGCGATCGAGCGGCTCGAGCCGCGCCTGCAGATGCGGCTGAAAGTCGTGCAGCAGGCGCGCGAGGAGGACATGGCGCGGGTCCGCGAGACCTACGCCAGGCTTCAGGTCGCGGCCGAGGTCGAGCCGTTCTTCAAGGACCTCCCGGCGCGGATGGCGGCGAGCCATCTGGTGGTGGGGCGCTCCGGCGCATCGACCGTGGCGGAGCTGACCGCCATCGGCCGGCCTGGCATCCTTGTGCCGCTGCCGCATGCGCTCGACCAGGACCAGCACCACAATGCCGGCGTGCTGATGGACGCGGGCGGCGCGATCCGGCTGCCGCAGGCGGAGTTCACCCCCGACCGGCTGGCTGCGGAAATCGCGGCGCTTGCCGCCGAACCCTCTCGTCTTTCCGCCATGGCCGCCGCCGCCAAGCGGGCCGGCGCCATCGACGCCTCCGACCGGCTGGCCGATCTGGTGTTGCGGGTGGCGGGTGTGATACCGCGATAGTCCCGCCGTCAACGACAGGGCCTGCCAGCGATGAAACTGCCGCGTGAAATCGGACCGATCCACTTCATCGGCATCGGCGGCATCGGCATGAGCGGCATTGCCGAAGTGCTGATGAATATCGGCTACACGGTGCAGGGATCGGACGCGAGCGACAGCGCCAACGTCAAGCGGCTGCGCGACAAGGGCGCCAAGGTCTTCATCGGCCACGACGGCAGGAACGTCGACGGCGCCGAGGTCATGGTGGTGTCGTCGGCGATCAAGCGCGACAATCCCGAGCTGGTCGCCGCGCGCGAAAAGCGCCTGCCGGTGGTGCGGCGCGCCGAGATGCTGGCCGAACTGATGCGGCTGAAAAGCTGCGTCGCCGTCGCCGGCACGCACGGCAAGACCACGACGACCTCGATGGTCGCGGCCCTGCTCGACGCCGGCAACTTCGATCCGACGGTGATCAACGGCGGCATCATCAACGCCTATGGCACCAATGCGCGGGTCGGCCTGGGCGACTGGATGGTGGTGGAGGCCGACGAGTCCGACGGCACGTTCCTCAAGCTTCCCGCCGACATCGCCATCGTCACCAACATCGACGCCGAGCATCTCGATCACTTCAAGACCTTCGCCGCGGTGCAGGATGCATTCCGCGCCTTCATCGAGAACGTGCCGTTCTACGGCTTCGCGGTGATGTGCACCGACCACCCGATCGTGCAGCGCGTGGTCGGCCGCATCGAGGACCGCCGCATCATCACCTACGGCGAGAACCCGCAGGCCGACGTCCGGCTGGTCGATCTCGACAACGCCGGCGGCCAGTCGACATTCAAGGTGCTGTTCCGAAACCACGCCGGCGAGACCATCCACACGATCGACAATCTCGTGCTGCCGATGCCCGGCCGCCACAACGCGCTCAACGCGACGTCGGCGATTGCCGTGGCGCACGAGCTGAAGATGTCCGACGACGCGATCCGCAAGGCGCTGGCGGGCTTCGGCGGCGTGAAGCGGCGCTTCACCCGCGCCGGAAGCTGGAACGGCGTCGCGATCATCGACGACTACGGCCACCATCCGGTGGAGATCGCCGCCGTGCTGAAGGCCGCGCGCGAATCGACCAAGGGGCAGGTGATCGCCGTGGTGCAGCCGCATCGCTATACGCGCCTGCAATCGCTGTTCGAGCCGTTCTCGACCTGCTTCAACGACGCCGATGCGGTGATCGTCGCCGAGGTCTATCCGGCGGGCGAAGCGCCGATCGAGGGCATCGACCGCGATCATCTGGTTGCCGCGGTCCGCGCGCGCGGCCATCGCCAGGTGATCCCGCTGCCGGCGCAGCCGCAGCTTGCCGGCCTCGTGAAGGGGCTCGCGAAGCCCGGCGACTACGTGGTCTGCCTCGGCGCCGGCAACATCACGCAGTGGGCCTATGCGCTGGAGGGCGAATTGAAGGCGCTGGGCGGATGAGCTTCCCGGATATCGTTCCGGCCCTGAAAGCCAAGGCGCCGCAAGTGCGCGGACGGCTGCTGCCGAACCAGTCGCTGGCCGAACTCACCTGGTTTCGCGTCGGCGGGCCGGCGCAGGTGCTGTTCATGCCGGAGGACGAGGCCGATCTTGCCGGTTTCCTCAAAGCGCTTCCCGCCGACATTCCGGTGATCGTGGTCGGCCTCGGCTCCAACCTGATCGTGCGCGACGGCGGCATTCCGGGCGTGGTGGTCCGGCTCGGCCGCGGCTTCAACGACGTGAAGGTCGATGGGTTGCGGATCACCGCCGGCCCCGCGGTGCCCGACGTGAAGGTCGCGCGCGCGGCGCAGGAGGCCGGGATCGCCGGGCTTTCGTTCATGCGCGGCATTCCGGGGGCGGTCGGCGGCGCGCTGCGGATGAACGGCGGCGCCTACGGGGGCGAGACCAAGGACGTGCTGGTTTCGGCGCGGGCGGTGGACCGGACCGGGCGCATCCACGTGCTCAGCAATGCCGACATGCACTACACCTACCGGCATTGCGGCGCGCCGGACGATTTCATCTTCACCGAGGCCACATTCGAGGGCCGGACCGGCGATCCGGCGGTGATCGCCGCCGAAATGGACAAGATCACCGAGTTGCGCGAAGCCACGCAGCCGATCAAGAGCCGCACCGGCGGTTCGACCTTCAAGAACCCGCCCGGCCACAAAGCCTGGCAATTGATCGACAAGGCCGGGTGCCGCGGGCTGGTCGTCGGCGGGGCGCAGGTGTCGGAATTGCACTGCAATTTCCTGATCAACCAGGGCACGGCGACCGCGGCCGACATCGAGACGCTGGGCGAAACCGTGCGAAAGCGCGTCAAAGACAGCTCCGGCGTCGATCTCGAATGGGAGATCAAGCGGATTGGAGTACCGGCGCAGGGCTGAGCCCTGGTTGCCGCGAGCCCTGAGTTTTTTTGTCACGCTCCGATAGCTTCGCTGCGCCGCCCCGGTCCGCGCGGGATTCACCTTTGACTCACAGCGGGTTAGCTTCACTTGCTGATTCGCGGAGCAGCAGTGACGCAAAAGACAGAGCCAATAATCGTGGTCGGCGGCGGCCTCGGCGGGGCCGCCGTGTCGCTTGCGCTGGCGCGCAAGGGCTTTCGCGTGCGGCTTCTGGAGCAGGCTCCTGAATTCGGGGTCATCGGCTACGGCATCCAGCTCGGCCCCAACGTGTTCTCCATGTTCGACCGGCTTGGCGTCAGCGACGCGGTGCAGAAGCAGTCGATCGTGCCGAAGGCCGTGCTGATGATCGACTCGGTCGATGCCGGCGTGATCGCGCGCGTGCCGACCGGCGCATCGTTCGAGGCGCGGTTCAAGCGGCCCTATATCGTCATCCATCGCGTCGACCTGCATCGCATCCTGCTCGACGCCTGCGCCGCCAACGACAATGTCGAATTGATGCCGCTCACCGGCGCCGAGCGCTTCGAAGACACGGGCGATGGCGTGCAACTGCGCACGGCGGACAACCGTACGATCGAAGGCGCCGCGCTGATCGGCGCCGACGGGCTGCGCTCGACCATCCGGCAGCAGATGCTCGACGAAGGCGAGCCGCGCACCATCGGCTATGTCGCGCATCGCACCATCGTGCCGATGCAGGACGTGAAGGCCGACGTCTATCGCAACGAGGTGGTGCTGTGGTCGGGGCCGGGCTTCCACATCGTCCACTACCCGCTGCGCAAGAGCACGCTGTTCAACATTGTCGCGGTGTTCAGGACCTCAACCTATCTCGATCGCGGCGACATCGCGAGCTATCGCGCCGATCTCGACCGCACCTACCGGGATTCGCATCCCTCCATGCGCGCGCTGCTTTCGATGATGGACCTCGAACGGCGCTGGGTGATCTCCGATCGCGATCCGATCCGACACTGGAGCAAGGGCCGGGTGACGCTGCTCGGCGACGCGGCGCACCCCACGCTGCAATCGCTGGCGCAGGGCGCCTGCATGGCGATCGAGGACGCGGTCTGCCTCGCCGAGACCATCGGTCAGTCCGGCGGCGACTTCGAGCAGGCGTTCCGCCGCTACGAGAACGCGCGCTATCTGCGCACCGCGCGGGTGCAGTACGAGTCGCGCTATCTCTGGGACAATTTTTATCACCTGGGCGGCATCGAGCGCGAAGTCATGCGCGACGCCTGGCAGGGGCGCAGCGAAGACGACATGTTCGACTGCCTCGCCTGGCTCTATGACGGCTTCCCGCTTCCCGAGCCGCAGGAGAAGGCGGCATGACCAAGCACGTCGCCGTTCTCATGGGGGGCTGGTCGGCGGAGCGGGAGATCAGCCTGCGCTCGGGCCGCGCCTGCGCGGCCGCGGCCGAAAAGGCCGGTTACCGCGTCACCCGCGTCGACGTCGGCCGCGACATCGCCACCGTGCTGACCACGCTCAAGCCCGACGTGGCGCTCAACGTGCTGCACGGCCGGCCCGGCGAAGACGGCACGCTGCAGGGCATTCTGGAAATTCTCGGCATTCCCTACAGCCATTCCGGTGTCATGGCCTCGGCGGTTGCCATGCAGAAGGACGTCGCCAAGGTCGTCATGAAGGCCGGTGGCGTACCGGTGCCGGAAGGCATGGTGGTGTCGCGCCGGGACGCCGCAAAAGAGCATCCTTTGCCGCGGCCTTACGTGCTCAAGCCGATCGCCGAAGGGTCGAGCGTGGGCGTGTTCATCGTCACCGAGCAGCACGCCCATCCGCCGCAGGAATTGACCCGCGAGGACTGGGCCTTTGGCGAGCTGATCCTGGCCGAGCGCTATATCCCGGGCAAGGAACTGACCTGCGCCGTCATGGGCGACAAGGCCCTGGACGTCATCGAGATTGTGGCGGCGACCAAATTCTACGACTTCGAAGCCAAATACGCGCCGGGCGGCTCCAAGCATCTGCTGCCCGCGCCAATTTCACCTTTTGTTTACCAAGAGGTCCGAAGACTAGCGCTCAAGGCGCATCACGCCCTCGGCTGTCGAGGCGTGACCCGCGCCGACTTTCGCTACGACGACCAGGCCGTGGGGACGGAAGGGCTCGTCTGTCTCGAAGTCAACACTCAACCCGGCATGACCGAGACTTCGCTCGTGCCCGAGCTCGCGGCTTATGCGGGCATGACGTTCGATGAGCTGGTGCGATGGATGGTCGAAGACGCATCGCTGGACCGGTAACCGAAGGCGCAGCCATGCGCCCGGTGGCCGGTGCGGCGCCGGTTTCCCGGCGCTCGCGCGCCCGCTCCGGCCTGAGCCGTGGCAGCGCCCGGCTGGGCCGCTTCCTGCGCCGCTGGCTCGGTCCGGCGCAGTACTGGCAGCTTCCGCGCGGCACCGGCGTTGCCGCGATCAGCGTCTTCGTGCTGGCGACCGTCACGTTTGGCGTGGTCCGCGGCGACCATGTGCCCGCGATCCTCGACGAATTGCGCGACTGGCGCGACGCCGCGGGCAGCGCCGCGGGTTTCCGCATCACCTCGATCGCGATGGCCGGCCAGAAGCAATTGAGTCGCGAGGAAATCCTCACCACCGCGGGCATCACCGGCCGCACCTCGCTCCTGTTCCTCGACGCCGCCGACGCCCGCGCCCGCCTCAAGGACAATCCCTGGGTCGCCGAAGCCACGATCCTCAAGCTCTATCCGAGCCGTTTGCATATCGCGGTGACCGAGCGCGAGGCCTTCGCGCTCTGGCAGAAGGACGGCAAGGTTTCGGTCATCTCCGGCGACGGCATCGTGGTCGAGCCGTTCGTCAATGCGCGCTTCGCCAAGCTGCCGCTGGTGGTAGGCCTCGGCGCCGAAACCAGGGCCAGGGACTTCATCGGGCTGCTCGACAGATATCCGCTGGTCCGCGGCCAGATGCACGCGGCCGTGCTGGTCGCCGAGCGGCGGTGGAACGTGGTGCTGAAGAACGGCATCGACGTGCGGCTGCCCGAGACCGAGGTGGCGAAGGCGCTCGAGACGCTGGTGCAGCTCGACCGCGACAACAAGCTCTTGAGCCGCGACATCACGGTGGTCGATCTGCGGCTTGCCGACCGCGTTACCGTCCGGCTCGCCGACGAGCCCGCGGCCGCGCGGATCGAAGCCATCAAGGCCAGGAACAAGAAGAAGGGAGGCGCCGCTTGAGCCTCCACAATGGCTTCACCCCGAAGATGAAGCCGGTGTCGCCGAAGCGCTCGGCCATTGTGGCGGCGCTCGACATCGGCACCAGCAAGGTCGTTTGCCTGATTGCCCGCCTCAAGCCGCAGTCGCCGCAGGAGGTGCTGCGGCGCCGGAGCCACGGCATCGAAATACTCGGCGTCGGCCATACCGAAGCCCGCGGCATGAAGGGCGGTGCGGTGATCAATCTCGCCGAGGCCGAGGAAGCGGTGCGTCACGCGGTCGATCTGGCCGAGCGGGACGCGTCGGTTCAGCTTGAATCGGTGGTGCTGTCGGTGTCGTCCGGCCGCCCCTCCAGCGAATTCTACGCGGTCAATGTCAACGTGGCGGGTTCCAGCGTCACCGACGGCGATATCGCCAGGGCACTGGCGGCGGGCTGCAACCACTCGGTGCGCTCCGGCCGCGTCGTGCTGCATTCGGTTCCGATCGGCTATGGGCTCGACGGCGTGCGCGGCGTGGGTGAGCCGCGCGGCATGCTGGCGCGCGAATTCGGCGTCGACATGCATGTGGTCACCGCCGACGTGGCTGCGGCGCGGAACCTGATGCTGGTGGTCGAGCGCTGCCATCTTTCGGTCGAGACCATGGTCGCCGCGCCCTATGTGGCCGGCCTTTCGGTGATCGCCGACGACGAGTCCGACACCGGGGCGGCCCTGATCGACATGGGCGCCGGAACCACCACGGTGGCGGTCTATTCCGGCGGCCGGTTTACCCATTGCGAGGGTTTCGCGCTCGGCGGCAATCACGTGACGATGGACTTGGCACGCGGGCTGAACGCTCGTATCTCTGACGCAGAACGAATCAAAACGTTCTACGGCAGCGTGCTCGCGGGAGGGTCTGACGAGCGCGACATGATTACGGTGCCGGCGGTCAACGAGGACGACCGCGAGCCTCCCCAGTTTGTATCCCGTGCGAGTCTGGTTCGCATCATCAAGCCGAGAATTGAGGAAATTCTCGAAATGGTTCGAGATCGCCTCGCGGCGTCGTCGTTCGCGAACGAGCCGCGTGCCCGAGCAATTCTCACCGGCGGCGTCAGCCAGCTCACCGGATTGCCGGAGCTTGCCGCCAGCATTCTCAACCGGCCGGTCCGCATCGGCCGCCCGCTCGGCATCGCGGGTCTGCCGGAATCCGCCAAGGGCCCCGCCTTCGCTGTGGCGACCGGCCTGCTGGTCTATCCGCAGGCCGCGCATCTCGAGCACTTCGAACCGCGGCGAACGCGGCATCTGATGACAGGAACAGGCTACATCGCCCGGGTCGGACGATGGCTGAGGGAGAGCTTCTGATGAGCGCGCTCCCGATCGACACCATGCGTTTCACCCGTGTTTCCAGTTTCCCGAATCCGCCGGGGGCAGGCCGGCAGGACATGGCGGCGTCGCAGAACGCTCGCCCAAGCAAGAGGCAATCATGAGCATCAACCTGAGGATCCCCGATATCCGCGAGCTGAAGCCGCGGCTGACCGTGTTCGGTGTCGGTGGGGCGGGCGGCAATGCCGTCAACAACATGATCTCCGCCGGGCTTCAGGGGGTCGACTTCGTCGTCGCCAACACCGATGCCCAGGCGCTCACCACCTCGAAGGCCGAGCGCATCATCCAGATGGGCGTGCAGGTGACCGAGGGCCTCGGCGCCGGCTCCCAGCCGGACGTTGGACGCGCCGCGGCCGAAGAGGTGATCGACGAGATCCGCGATCACTTGAGCGGCGCGCACATGGTGTTCGTCACCGCCGGGATGGGCGGCGGCACCGGCACCGGCGCCGCTCCGGTCGTCGCGCGGGTCGCCAAGGAACTGGGCATCCTCACGGTCGGCGTCGTCACCAAGCCGTTCCATTTCGAGGGCGGCCGCCGCATGCGCTTTGCGGAAGCGGGCATCCTCGAGCTGCAGAAGTGCGTCGACACCCAGATCATCATCCCGAACCAGAACCTGTTCCGGGTGGCGAACGAGAAGACCACCTTCGCCGACGCCTTCGCGATGGCCGACCAGGTGCTCTACTCGGGCGTGGCCTGCATCACCGACCTGATGGTGAAGGAGGGCCTGATCAACCTCGACTTCGCCGATGTCAGGGCTGTGATGCGTGAAATGGGCAAGGCGATGATGGGCACCGGCGAAGCCTCCGGCGAGAAGCGCGCGCTGCGCTCGGCGGAAGCCGCGATCGCCAACCCGCTGATCGACGACGTGTCGATGAAGGGCGCGCGGGGCCTGCTGATCTCGATCACCGGCGGCAAGGACCTCACGCTGTATGAGGTCGACGAAGCTGCCACCCGCATCCGCGAAGAGGTCGATCAGGAAGCCAACATCATTGTCGGCGCGACCTTCGACGAAGGCCTCGAAGGCATCATCCGCGTCTCGGTGGTGGCGACCGGCATCGACACCGTCGCGCATGCGCAGCGGCCGCCGGCCAATTCCCGCATCGCCGAACTGACGCAGCGGCTGCGCGTCGACACCCAGCGCATCGCCGCCGAGCGGCACGAGGTCGCGGCCGCGCCGCAACTCCGCGCTCCGGCACCGCAGCCGGTCGCAGCGCCTGTTGCGGCTCCGGTCGCTCCGCCGCCCGCGCCGCGTCCGTCGTTCGAGCATGCCGCGACCGCGGCGGTTGCCGCAGCGGTCCTGCAGCAGCAGCAGCCGTCGATGGACGACGTCACCGTGCGCTCGATCTCGCCGAAGCCCTCGCTGTTCGTCGAGCCGGTCATGGCCGAGCCTGCGCCGCAGGAGATGCCGACGACGTTCATCCCGCCGGCGCCCGAGCAGGCGCGCGCTCCGCGCATGCCGCGGCTCGACGAACTGCCGCTTCCGGCACAGAACCAGCTTCGTGCCCGTCACGCCGAGCCCGCCGATACCGGCCCGGAGAAGCAGCGCCTGTCGCTGTTGCAGCGCCTGGCCCAGGTCGGGCTCGGGCGCCGCGATGACAGCGAGGCTCACGCTCCAACGGCTCCAGAGGCTTCCCAGCAGCGCACGGCCATGCCGCCGCTGCCGGCGCGCCAGCCGTCGCGGATGCCGGATCCGGTGTCCGAATACGCCAGGCGGCCGCAACAACCGGCTCCCGTGGCGCCGCAGGGTCTCGACATGCACGGCCGGCCGGCTTTGCCTGTGCACAAGGCTGTGGATGACGACCAGTTGGAAATTCCGGCGTTCCTGCGCCGGCAGGCCAACTGAGCGCAGGGGCTTGAAACATCAGGACGATCCCGGCCGGGCGCCGGGATCGTTGCAAAGTGCACGGTCCGGCGGTGGCCCTGGGGCTGTTAAGTAATTGAAATATTGTTGTATTTATTTTGTACGCCGAATCGCTGTGCAACTTGTGGCGTTGCCCTGTCCGTACCGATTGGCGGCTTTTCAGGCAGACTCGACCGCGTCGCCTGTCGCGTTTTGGGCAGCTTTACGGCGTTTTAGAGGTAACAGTTGGTAAGAAAGCGTGAGTTGGCGCTGATTCAGGCGCGGGTTAAATTGTTCGCCAGTAAGGGGGATTTGCCAGTCTTGGCGGGGAAAGCAGCGCTTCGGGGCGCACATAATTTCTCCGGCAACTTTGGCAGAATTCGGGGACTGGGCGATCCTCCTCAGATGCGCGCGTATCTGCGCAAGGCGTTTGGGCTGAGGCATTGCAGTTGGGCATGAAGGCCGGAAAGCAGACCACGCTTCGCCAACAGACCGCGATCAGCGGTATCGGCGTGCATTCCGGATTGCCGGCGACCCTCACCATTCTGCCCGCCGAAGCCGATACCGGCGTCGTGTTTGTGCGCTGCGGCGTCGGCGGCGAACCCGACCGTGAAGTGCGCGCGAACTTCCGCGCCGTCACTGCAACCGAATTCCAGACCGTGCTCGGCGATGCGGCCGGCCCGCTGTGCTCGACGGCGGAGCACGTGCTCGCGGCGCTCGCGGGGCTGGGCATCGACAACGCGATCATCGAGATCGACGGGCCGGAAGTGCCGATCATGGACGGCAGCGCCGAGCCGTTCGTCGAGGCGATCGATCGCGCCGGCATCGTCACCTTGTCCGTGCCGCGCCGCTATATCCAGATCCTGAAGCCGATCCGCGTCGTCAAGGGCGAAGCGTATGGCGAACTGCGGCCGAATTCGCGCGGCTTCCGCATCGAGCTCGACATCGACTTCGCGCATCCGCTGATCGGCCGCCAGGGCGTGGCTTATGACATCGATCCCGCGACGTTCCGCCGCGAACTGTCCCGCGCGCGTACCTTCGGCTTCATGCGCGACGTGGCCAAGCTCTGGAGCGCCGGTTACGCGCTCGGCGCGTCGTTCGAGAACACGCTGGTCATCAACGAGAGCCGGCTGCTCAATCCGGAAGGGTTGCGCTATGCCGACGAATTCGCCCGTCACAAGGCGCTCGATGCGCTCGGCGATCTGGCGCTGTCGGGTGCCCCGCTGCTCGGCACCTATCGCTCGGTGTGTGGCGGCCACAAGCTCAATCATGCGGTGTTGACGGCCCTGATGGCCGATCCGTCGGCGTGGATGCTGGTCGATGGGCCGGAAATCCGCCCGGAAATCCGGCAGGAGGCCCCGCGCCGGGCGATCCGCGGTCATGCGGACCTCGCGACCGGCCTGGTGGCTCCGGCCTTCGGCCCGGACGTCTCCTAAACCAAGCCGCCATATTCCGGGCCGATTGTCCGCATAAACGGTCCCACAACCTTTATCTTTCAGATACATAGGGCGCGATACCGGGGTGCGCGCGGGGACTCGTCTCAAGCCTATGCTGTGGCGTAACGCAACATCCGAATCCCACCTTGGGCTGCCGCTTGCGCGGCTGCTGCTGCTGGTCGCGCTCGCGCTGCCGGCCGGCGCGTGCAGCAGCTTCCCGAACCTGTTCGTCAAGGACGAGGGCGTCGCTCCCGACGAGCCGCCGGAGAAGCTCTACAACGAAGGCGTTTTCCTTTCGGACAAGCGGCAGGACTACAAGGACGCCGCCAAGAAGTTCGAGGAGGTCGAGCGCCAGCATCCGTATTCGGATTGGGCGCGCAAGGCGCTGCTGATGACGGCCTATACGAAATACGAGGCCAAGGAGTACGACGAGTCGGTCTCCGCCGCGCGACGCTACGTGACGCTGCATCCGGGCAGCCCCGACGCCGCCTATGCGCAGTATCTGATCGGCTCGGCCTATTACGAGCGCATCCCGGACGTCACCCGCGATCAGGGCCAGACCGAGAAAGCGATCGCTGCGCTCGAAGAGGTCACGCGCAAATATCCGGATTCGGAATACGCGCAGAACGCCAAGCGCAAGATCGAGATGGCGCGCGACCAACTCGCCGGCAAGGAAATGGCGATCGGCATCGAATATCTCAAGAAAAAGCAGTTCACCGGCGCGATCAACCGTTTCAAGATCGTGGTGACGCAGTATCAGACGACGCGCCACGTCGAGGAAGCGCTGATGCGGTTGACCGAGGCCTACATGGCGCTCGGCATCGTGCAGGAAGCACAGACGGCAGCCGCAGTGCTGGGCCACAACTTCCCGGACAGCCCCTGGTATCGCGACGCCTACCGGCTGGTGCAGTCGAGCACCGGGCTTGAACCCTCCGAGAACAAGGGTTCCTGGATCAGCAAGGCATTTGCCGGCATCCCGTCGCCGTTCCCCAAGAAGAAGACCTAGCAATCCACAAGCCGGGTCGTGACGGTGCCGCAACGGCGGACCTTCGGCTATGGTCCGGCCTGCCCCGCGAAACCGCTGCGAGCATGGGCAAACGCGCCCCTGTTTGCGGACACTCGCGACGGAATGTGCAAGGAAAAGGGCATGCTCGCCCGGCTTTCGATTCGAGACATCGTTCTGATCGACCGGCTCGACCTCGACTTCGCGTCGGGGCTCGCCGTGCTGACCGGCGAGACCGGCGCCGGCAAATCGATCCTGCTCGACGCCTTCGCGCTGGCGCTTGGCGCGCGCGGCGACGCGACGCTGGTCCGCCACGGGGTGGAGCAGGGGCAGGTCACGGCGATGTTCGAACTGCCGCCGAAGCATCCGGCGCGGCAGCTTCTCTCCGACAGCGACATCGCCGCCGACGAGGCGCTGATCCTGCGCCGCGTGCAGTTCGCCGACGGCCGTACGCGGGCCTTCGTCAACGACCAGCCGGTCAGCGTGCAGGCCCTGCAGGCGCTGGGTGCGGCGTTGGTGGAAATCCACGGCCAGCACGACGCCCGCGCGCTGGTCGATGCCGGAACGCACCGCCACCTGCTCGACGCCTACGGCCGGCTCGAGGACGATGCGGCGGCGGTCGAAAAGCTCTGGGACGCGCGGCGCGACGCCGAGCAGGCGGTGGCGAAGCATCGCGCCGACGTCGAGCGCGCGGCGCGCGAGGCGGACTGGCTGCGCCATGCGGTCGCCGAACTCGGCAAGCTCAAGCCCGAGGCGGGCGAGGAGACCGCGCTGGCCGACCGCCGCGCCGGCATGATGCAATCCGAAAAGGTCGCGGGCGACCTCCGTGACGCCCATGACGCGGTCGCGGGCTCGTCGTCGCCGGTGCCGGCGCTCGCGGCGGCGGTGCGGCGGCTGGAGCGGCGCGGTGCGCAGGCGCCGACGCTGGTCGATCCCGCCGTGAAGGCGATCGATGCGGCGCTCAACGCGCTCGACGAGGCGAGGGCGCATCTCGAACACGCGTTGCGCGTCGCCGATCACGATCCGCAGGAGCTGGAGCGCATCGAGGAGCGGCTGTTTGCGCTGCGCGCCGCGGGCCGCAAGTACAATTCGCCGGTCGATGCGCTCAACGCGCTTGCCGCACGCTATGCCGCCGACCTCGCGCTGATCGACGCCGGCGCGGAAAAGCTCGCAGGGCTGGAAGAGGCCGCGAAGGAGGCGGAAACGCGCTTTGCCGCGGATGCCGCGAAGCTGTCGGCCGCGCGCCGGAAGGCTGCCGAAAAGCTCGACAAGGCGGTGAATGGCGAATTGAAGCCGCTCAAGCTCGAACGCGCGAAGTTCACGACCCAGATTGACAGCGACGCCGCGGCCGCGGGGCCGAACGGCATCGACCGCGTCGAGTTCTGGGTGCAGACCAATCCGGGCACGCGGCCGGGCCCGATGATGAAGGTCGCCTCCGGCGGCGAACTGGCGCGCTTCCTGCTGGCGCTGAAGGTGGTGCTGGCCGACCGCGGCTCGGCGCCGACGCTGATCTTCGACGAGATCGACACCGGCGTCGGCGGCGCGGTGGCCGACGCCATCGGCGTGCGGCTTGCCCGGCTCGGCGGCAAGGTCCAGGTCGTCACGGTGACGCATGCGCCGCAGGTCGCCGCCCGCGCCGAGCGGCACTACCTCATCACCAAGGACGCGATGGACAAGGGCAAGCGGGTGGCGACCCGCGTCACCGAGCTTGCCGCCGCGCGCCGCCGCGAAGAGATCGCCCGGATGCTTGCCGGCGCCGAGATCACCGAGGAGGCGCGTGCCGCGGCCGAGAAGCTCATCCGCGCAGCGGCGGGGTAGGGCGGCCATGTGGTCCAAAGCCGGTCCGGCCCTGATTTCGGGCGCGCTTCTGGCGGCCGCGACGGGGCCCGCGCATGCGGCGTCCGCCGATCTGGTTTCCATCCAGACCCCGCGCGGCGTCCAGCAGGCTTTCATCCTGGTCACCCCGCCGCAGAAGCCCGTCGCCTCGGTCATCCTGTTTGCCGGCGGCGACGGGGCGCTCGGGCTCACCGGCGCCTCGTCGATGAAGTGGGGCGCTGCAAACTTCCTGGTGCGCACGCGTCACATGTTTGCCGCGCGGGGGCTGATGGCCGCTGTGGTCGACACGCCCTCCGATCACAAGGACGGAATGAACGCGGTGTTTCGCATGAGCCCGGCGCACGCCCGCGATATCGAGGCGGTCGCGGTCCATCTGAAGAAACAGGCGGACGTTCCGGTCTGGCTCATTGGCACGAGCATGGGCACGTTTTCGGCCGCGGGCGGCGCGATCGGGGCGAAAAATGTATCCGGACTGGTCCTCACATCGACGATCACCCGCGCCGATCCCGGCTGGAAGATCGCGCGGAGCCATCGCGACGGCGTGGCGAGCATGGCGCTCCCGCAAATCCTGGTGCCGGTGCTGATCGTTTCGCACAGCAAGGATGGGTGCAAATTCACGCCGGCCGCCGATGCTCCCAAGCTCAAGGACCGGCTGACGAAGGCCGCCAGAACCGAGATCGAACTGCTCGACGGCGGCGCGGCGCCGGTGTCGGATCCCTGCGAGGCCAAGTCGCAGCACGGATTTTTCGGCATCGAAGCGAAGGCGATCGACACGATCGCCCAATTCATCAAGGTCAACCTTCAGTGAAACCCTCGGATCAGGCTTCGCTCACCATTGTCATCGTCGGATGGCATTCGCACGACCAGATGTTCGACGAGATCGCCGCAGACCTTCAGAAGGCCGGGCACCGGACCGTCCGCTATCCTTTGCGTGAGACCTTTGCCGCCAAGGCCGATGCCTTGAAGGATGCCGACGTGCTGCTGTGCGTCGGCAACTGCCCGGTGTCGCGCCGGGCGATCGAGGCCGCGCCGCGGCTTCGCGCCATCGTCTCCGCGGTCACCGGCATCGACGGCTTCGACATGGCGGCCGCGACCGAACGCGGCGTGGTCGTTGCCAATGCGCAGACCGAAGAGAACATCATCGGCATGGCCGAATCGACCGTGCTGATGATCGTGGCCGCACTTTACGATCTGAACGACGCCCAGGACCGGCTGCGGCGCTCGCTGCCGCGGCCCGATCCGCTGCGGGCGCGGCAGATCCGCGGCAAGACCATCGGTTTCATCGGGCTCGGCAAGATCGGCCGCGAAACCGCGCGGCTGCTCGCGCCGTGGGGCGCGACCATGCAATACAGCGCCCGGCGCGACGCAGATCTTGCGGGACTGCCGCCGATGCGGCGCGTCGGTCTGGACGAGCTTCTTCGCACCAGCGATATCGTCGTGGTGCTGGCGAGCCTCAACGAAGAGACGCGCGGTCTCCTGAATGCCGCGAAGCTCCGGCTGATGAAGAAGACCGCGGTGCTGGTCAACATGGCGCGCGGCGGGATCGTCGACGAGCCGGCGCTGATCGCCGCGCTCCGCGACGGCACGATCGCCGGCGCCGCCCTCGATGTCTTCACCGTCGAGCCGCTGCCGGCCGACAGCCCGCTGCGGACGCTGCCGAATGTCGTTCTCACCCCGCATATGATCGGCCACACCTGGGAGGCGCATCATTCGCTGGAGGTGGCGACGCGCGACAATCTCGACCGCGTGCTGGCCGGGCGCGAGCCGCTCTATGTGATCAACCCGGCCGTGCTGCCGGCGTGGCGGAAGCGGTGGCGAGCCTCATCGTAACTCTCTCACGGCCTCGTCCTTCGAGACGCGTTGCTTCGCAGTGCTCCTCGGGATGAGGGCGGAGCGACGCCAGCATTGCGGCACAAGGACATCACCCGCATAGCAAAAAAGTGGAGCGTCCCGGTTGCCGGGAGCCGCAAGCCTCGGCGCTGCAAGCCTCGGTGCCAAGTGAGGGGTCCTCGTTGCCGAGGACCCCTCCTGGCGCTGGGCCGTTGTGGCCTCACTCAGGCCCGCCGCACCATCGCTGGAACCAGGTGTTTGACGCTCGGGGCGCCGACCTGCTGCATCATAGCGGAGGTTTCGATGCGGAGAAGCTCCAAAGCGCGCTCGACGCCCGGCTGTCCGAACGCGCCAAGGCCCCAGATGTAGGGCCTGCCGACGCAGACGGCCGTCGCCCCCATGCACAGCGCCTTGACGATGTCGGAGCCGCGGCGGAAGCCGGAGTCGACAAAGATCGGGATCCGGCCCTTCACCGCCTCGACGATCTCCGGCAGCGCGTCGATGGTCGAACGGCCGGAGTCTTCCGAGCGTGCGCCGTGGTTGGACACGATGATGCCGTCGAGGCCGGCATCGGCGGCCATCACCGCGTCCTCCCAGGCGAGGATGCCCTTGACCAGCAGCTTCATCTTGGTGTGGTCGCGCATCCGCTTGAAGAACTCCCAGGTCATCGCCGACGACTGGGTGTTGCGCAGCCCGGTGATGTCGACGTCCTTGAACATCGCGCGGCGTCTTCAGCTTGCGGCTGCAGGCTGGTGCGGTCGTGGCAGCCGTTGCAGTCGCGCTTGTCGTCGCGGCCGCAGGCGGAACAGCGTTTCCTGGTTGCGCCCGCCGCTGCGGTCGACGGTGACGGCCATCGCGGTGCAGCCGGCATTCTCGGCGCGCTTGGTGATGGCGGCCGCGACCTCCCATTTGTTGGTGGCGTAAAGCTGGAACCAGATCGGCGCGCCGCGCGCCTTGATCACGTCCTCGACCGGGTCCGAGGTCATGGTGGACAGGATCTGCAGGTGGTTGCCGGCCTTCGCGGCGCGGGCGACGGCGGACTTCGCCGTCGGCGTGGAACGAGCGCTGGCCGCCGACCGGGGCGCAGACGATCGGCGATCGAATATCTGGTGCCGAGGATGTCGACGCTCATGTCGACCTTGCTGACGTCGACCAGCCGCCGCGGCCGCAGCTGGAATTTCAGGAAGTCCTCGCGGTTGCGCCGCAGCGTCACCTCGTCGTCGATGCCCGACGCCATGTAGCCGAAATGCGCCGGCGGCACGTTCTGGCGCATCACCGGCTCGAGGTCGAAGACGTTGATGGCTTCCTTCGGCGACTTGATGAGCCGGTCGGCATCCAGCGGTCCCCACATCAGCGGGTCGGGCAGCTTGGCCTTCGGCATCAGCGTTTCGGCGAAGGCCGACGCGCCGCCTGCGGCGAGCAGTGGGCTTGCGGCGAGGATATTGCAGAAAGCGCCGCCGGTTCGCGGCGGTGTCGCGATCGGATCGACATGGGTGGCCTCCCCAGGCTGTGTATGGATACCGCCATCGCCTCGTTGCCCGGCGTGTCGGCGCCCTGAAGCGAATGCTACACCGTGCCGCGTGCCCGGCAAAACCGGCGTGCAGCCGAATTCGGACGTCTATGGTTCCAGGCCATGAAAGCAGCGAAACCGCACCGCGACTCCAGCAACTCGCCGTCGACAAGATGACCGACCAGCCAGGCGCAAGGCGAGCACGCGCGCCTCGAGGCCGAAATCAAAAAGCACGACGAGGCGCTACTACCAGAAGGACGCGCCGACGGTTTCGGACGCGGAATACGACGCGCTGCGCCAGCGCTACGACGCGATCGAGGAGCGGTTTCCCGACCTGCGCACGCTGGAGAGCCTGTCGCGCAAGGTCGGCGCGGCGCCCGCCCGCGGCTTCGCCAAGGTGCGGCACGCGGTGCCGATGCTGTCGCTCGACAACGCGTTCGACGACGAGGACGTCGCCGATTTCGTCGCGCGCATCCGGCGCTTCCTCAACCTCAAGGAGGACGAGCCGCTCGCGTTCACCGCCGAGCCGAAGATCGACGGGCTGTCGATGTCGCTGCGCTACGAGGACGGCGAGCTCGTGAAGGCCGCCACCCGCGGCGACGGCTTCGAAGGGCGAGGACGTCACCGCCAATATCCGGACGCTGAAGGACGTCCCGCACAAGCTCAAGGGCAGGAAGATTCCCGCCGGTCTGCGAGGTGCGCGGCGAAATCTACATGACCAAGGCCGACTTCCTCGCGCTCAACAAGCGGCAGGCGGAGGCGGGCGAGCAGGTTTTCGCCAATCCGCGCAACTCGGCGGCGGGCTCGCTGCGGCAGAAGGATCCGAGCATCACCGCGTCGCGGCCGCTGCACTTCTTCGCCTATGCCTGGGGCGAGATCGAGCGACATGCCGGCGCGACGACGCAGTCCGGCATGATCGAGTGGCTCGGCAAGATCGGCTTTCAGGTCAATCCGCTATGGAAGATCGTGCCGCTCGATCGACGAGATGCTCGCGTTCCACCGCGACGATCGAGCTCGAAGCGCGCCAAGCTCGACTACGACATCGACGGCGTCGTCTACAAGCTCGACCGGCTCGACTGGCAGGAGCGGCTCGGCTTCGTCTCGCGCAGCCCGCGCTGGGCGATCGCGCACAAGTTCGCGGCCGAGAAGGCCGACCACCGTGCTGCGCGACATCGAGATCCAGGTCGGCCGCACCGGCGCGCTGACGCCGGTGGCGAAGCTCGAGCCGGTCACGGTCGGCGGCGTGGTGGTGCAGAACGCCTCGCTGCACAACGAGGACTACATCAAGGGCATCGGCAACGACGGCGAGCCGATCCGCGGCGGCACCGACATCCGCATCGGCGACACCGTGATCGTGCAGCGCGCCGGCGACGTGATCCCGCAGATCGTCGACGTCGTGCTCGACAAGCGGCCGAAGGCAGCGAAGCCGTACGAATTCCCGACCAAGTGCCCGGCCTGCGGCAGCCATGCGGTGCGCGAGGAGGCGGAGGCAGGTGCGCCGCTGCACCGGCGGGCTCGATCTGCCCGGCGCAGCAGGTCGAGCAGCTGCGCCATTTCGTGTCGCGCACGCGCCTTCGACATCGAGGGGCTGGGCGAGAAGCAGGTGCAGGCGTTCTTCGACGAAGGCCTGATCATGGAGCCGGCCGATATCTTCACGCTGGCGCGCGCGCGACGCGCGCGCCAAATAAGCTCGCCGAGCGCGAGGGCTATGGCGAAGTCTCGGTGCGCAACCTGTTCGACGCCATCGACGCGCGGCGCAAGATTTCGCTCAACCGGCTGATCTATGCGCTCGGCATCCGCCATATCGGCGAGACCAATGCGCGGCTGCTTGGCGCGGCACTACGGCACGATCGAGGCACTCCACGCGCGGCGCTGAAGGGCGCGACCAAGGACAAGGAGACGCGAAGCCTATGAGGACTTGACTGATCAGATCGGCGGCATCGGCGAGGTCGTGGCCGATGCGCTGGTCGAGTTCTTCAAGGAGCCGCGCAACAACGATGCGCTCGACCGGCTGCTCGCCGAGATCGAGGTCGAGCCGATGGAGGCGGTGAAGACGAGACTGCACCGGTCGCCGGCAAGACCGTGGTGTTCACCGGCTCGCTGGAGAAGATGACGCGCGACGAGGCCAAGGCGATGGCCGAGCGGCTCGGCGCCAAGACCGCGGGCTCGGTGTCGAAGAAGACCGACTATGTGGTCGCCGGACCCGGCGCGGGCTCGAAGCTCGCGAAAGCGCAAGAAGCACGGCGTCGAGGTGCTGACCGAGGACGACTGGTTCAAGCTGATCGGTGAAGTGCGGTAGTCGGCATGCGCAATGCGCATGCGGACTTGCCCGGGCACCACGCATCCATCCGCGTGTCAGTGCGTTACACGCGTCCCGTCAGCACCAGGATCAGCACGATGATCAGGATCAGGCCGAGACCGCCGCCGGGACCGTAGCCCCAGTTGCGGCTGTAGCCCCAGGTCGGCAGCGCGCCGATCAACGCCAGAATCAGAATCACGATCAGGATGGTCGTCAGCATGGTTGCCTCGCTCGCAAATTGATGACCGTCAACGTGCGAGCGAGAAAAGTTCCATGCGCAGCGTCGCGCAGCCTTCCAGCGTGCTGTGCGTGACTGCGCGCTACCGCACCCCGCCCTTGTTCACCGCCGGGCCGGTGTAGGTCTCGAATCGCTTGCGCAGGTCCGCGATCAGCTTGTCGTCGGTGATGAACTCGCGGTACTCGTTGGCGATCTTGTACGAGGTCAGCGGCTTGAAGCCCGCCGGCGGCGGCACGTCGAGCGCGCGGTGAGAACGTGCCGAGCCGCGGCTCTGCTGCTCCTTCGCCAGGTACCAGGTCAGGATAGAGCTTGGCGGCGTTCGGATGCGGCGCGTCCTTGAAGATGCCGCCGGTGAGCGTGAACACCGGCGTCTCGTCCTCCGGCGAGAACACGATCTCGATCGGCTTGCCCTCGCGCTTGAACGGCCACCGGCCGTGGTGACGAGCGTCGAGCGTGGCGGTCATCTTGCCGTAGGCGACGCTGCGCGCCACCGGGAGATGGCCCTGGATGAAATGCGGCTTGTTGGCCATGTAGCGGTCCATCCAGCTCCCAGCCGTATTTCTGCACGATCAGATGGAACAGATAGAGCGCGGCGTCGTCGTCGTGCCGGATAGACGCTGATCAGCTTGCCCTGGAAACATCGGGCTTGAGGAAATCCAGCGCCGACTTCGGCGCGTCCTCGGCGCGTCACCGCGGCGGTGTTGTAGGCGTAGGTCGAGCGCGTTGGCGGTGAGCGCCATGTAGGCGCCGTCCGGATCGCGCAAGTTCGGCATGATCTGGTCGAAGCCGTCCGGCTTGAACGCGAGCAGCTTGCCCTGCTTCTTCCAGTTGACGAAGTCCTGCACGGTCTGGAAGAACGCCATGTCGACCGCGAGCTTGCCTGTCGGCCATCTGCTTCTCGATCTGCTCGTTCAGCACGTTGCTGAAGCCGCCGGTCACCGTGACCTCGATGCCGGGAAACTGCTGCATGAACAGCTTGGCGCGCTTCTCGTGCGGCGCGGCCGGGCCGCCGGTATAGAACACCAGCTACTTCTCGGCCTTGGCCTTCTCGTAAAGCTCTTCCAGCGTTTCGGCGCGCTGCGACGGACGGCAGAAGCGCGCCAGCGCAGCGCAAGCCAGCACGCGGCCGGCGATTTCGTTTCATGCGTCCTCCCCTCGTTTTGCGCAACGATGAGCGCGCACGTCAGCGGAACGCTGCTAGCTTCGCCGCACCAGCAGATGCGCGAACGAGATCGCCAGCGCCACGACGAGCACGACCATGAGCATCGCGAGCGGCATTGCGGTCGGCGATCGGCGAGCAGCGCCCGGCGTACTGCGTGACCAGCCGCGCCGATCGCCATCTGCGTGAAGCCGGTGATGCCGGCGGCGGTGCCGGCGGCCTGCGGGCGCACGCTGACCGCGCCGGCGATCGCGTTGGGCAGCAGCAGGCCGTTGCCGAAGGAGATGATAGATCTGCGGCAGGAACACGATGACCGGTCCCCAGTCAGGCGAAGACCGTTGCAGCACGATCGCGAGCACGACGCCGAGCGATCTCGAAGCCGATGCCCCACCAGATCATGGTGTCGATGCCGAAGCGCGGCGACAGCCGCGACGCAGCGAAATTGCCGACCATGTAGCCGATCGACGAGCAGCGCGAACCAGATGCCGTATTCGGCCGAGGAGCGGCCCATCATGCCTGACCACGACATGCGGCGCGCCGCCGAGGAAGGCGAAGAACGGCGCCGAGCCGAACGCCGCGGCCAGCACATAGCCGAGGAAGTTGCGGGCTGCGCGCAAGCTCGCGAGCTCGCGCGAGGAAATGCCTGCCGCGCGCCGGCGGCGCGTTCGAGCCCGCGGGTTTCCGGCAGCGCGAACACCGCCCAGGCCAGCACCACGCGCGCGATCACGCGCGATGAACACGAAGATCGATTCCCAGCCGAACGCGGTATCGAGCATGCCGCCGATCAGCGGCGCCACCATCGGCACCACCACCATCACGGTCGTGACCAGCCCGATCATGGAGGCGGCGCGCTCGCGGTCGATAGAGATCGCGGATGATGGCGCGGCCGATCGACGATGCCGGTCGAGGCGCCGAGCGCCTGCAGCATGCGGGCGACGATCAGCCTCGCCGACGCGTCGAGATCGCGATGGCGAGCACGCTCGCGACGGCCGTGAGCGCGAGGCCGGCGAGCATCACCGGCCGGCGGCCGAAGCGGTCGGACAGCGGCCCGAGCACAGCTGCGCGACCGCGAGCCCCAGCAGGTAGAGCGAGACGGTGAGCTGCACGGTGGCGGCGTCGGTCTCGAACTGCGACGCCAGTCCCGGCATCGCCGGCACCAGGATGTTGAGCGATGAACGGGCCGATGCGCGGTCATCGCCATCAGCAGCAGCAGCAGCCGCCAGGGCGTGGCGCGGTCCGTGCGGACGGCGTGCAGTTGCCGGGCGTTGGTGTCGTCCAAGGACGTCGACGCTTCAGCCGCGGCCGAGCGGCCGGGTCGCGGCGGCGAGCCAGGCGCGCGTCGTCGTCATCGACCAGCGGCGCGAGCGTCGCTGCGACGCGCGCGTGGTAGCCGTCGAGCCAGGCGATCTCGTCGGCGTCAGCAGTCGCAGGCTCGATCAGGCGCCGGTCGATCGGCGCCAGGGTCAGCGTCTCGAAGGCGTTGAGCGGCTTCTCGGCGCCGGCGACCGGCGGCGCCTCGACCACCAGCACGAGATTCTCGATGCGGATGCCGTAGGCGCCGGTCTTGTAATAGCCGGGCTCGTTCGACAGGATCATGCCGCGCTTGAGCGGCGTGGTGCCGAGCTTGGAGATGCGCGCCGGCCCTTCATGCACCGACAGGTAGCTGCCGACGCCGTGGCCGGTGCCGTGGTCGAAATCGAGGCCGGCGCTGCCACAGGATACTGCCGCGCGAAGGGATCGAGCTGCGCGCCGGTGGTGCCGTCGGGAAACACCGCGCGCGCGATCGCGATATGGCCCTTGAGCACGCGCGTGAAGCGGTCGCGCATCTCGGCGGTCGGCTCGCCGACCGCGACGGTGCGGGTGATGTCGGTGGTGCCGTCCTCGTACTGGCCGCCGGAATCGATCAGGAACAGCTCGCCGGGCGCGATCGGCCGGTTGGTCTTGCGCGTGACGCGGTAATGCACGATGGCGCCGTTCGGCCCGGCGCCGGAAATGGTCGGGAACGAGACGTCCTTGAGCAGGCCGGTGTCGCGGCGGAAGCTTTCCAGCGCCTCGACCGCGTCGATCTCGGTGAGCTTGCCGCGCGGCGCCTCGCGGTCGAACCAGGCGAGGAAGCGCGCCATCGCGGCGCCGTCGCGCAGATGCGCCGCGCGCGCGCCGGCGATCTCGGCCTCGTTCTTCACCGCCTTCATCAGCGCGATCGGATCGGCGCCGCGCGTCGACCTTGCCGCCGCGCCTCGCGTGACGATGCGCGCGAGCGCGTCGGCGGCGGTCGCCTGGTCGAGCCGCACGGTCTTGCCGCTGAGGCCGAGCGCCGGTCGAGCTCGCGGTCGAAATCGGCCGGCTCGCGCACGTCGGCGAGTTCTTCGAGGCGGTCGCGCACGGCGTTGGCGAGCTTGCGGCCGTCGACATAGAGCGCGGGCGGCCCTCCTTCGGCACGATCGCGAAGGCGAGCGGCAGCGGCGTATGCGCGACGTCGGCGCCGCGGATGTTGAAGGTCCAGGCCACCGCGTGCGGATCGGAGACCACCAGCGCGTCGGCGCGCAGCTTGGCGATCTCGGCGCGGATGCGCGTCGAGCTTGTCGCTGGCGTCCTCGCCGGCGAAGCGCAGGTCGTGCAGCATCACCGGGCCGAGCGGCGGCGCCGGGCGGTCGCTCCAGATCGCGTCGATCGGATTGGGCTCGACCGGCACCAGCGTCGGCGCCGGCCTCGGCGCAGGCCTTGGCGAGCTTCTCGGCGCCTTCGACGGTGTGCAGCCAGGGATCGTAGCCGAGCTTGGCGCCGGCGGTGAGGTTCTGCTCGATCCACGGTCGGGCGGCGTCTCGACGACAGTGCTCGATGGCGAACAGCGCGGGGTCGATCTGCTCGCGCGCCTGCAGGGTGTAGCGGCCGTCGACGAACAGCACCGCGCGGTCGGCCAGCACCATCGCGTCGCCGGCCGAGCCGGTGAAGCCGGTGAGCCAGGCCAGCCGCTCCTCGCACGCCGGCACGTATTCGTTCTGGTGGCGGTCGGCGCGCGGCAGGATGAAGCCGGTCAGCCCGCGCCGGGCGAGCTCGGCGCGCAGTGCCGCGACGCGCGGCCCGCTCGGGCCGGCTGGCGGTCGTCGAACGACTGGAAGTGGGCCTCGAACATCCCGGAGCGGCCCCGCAATCTATGTGCCGGGCGGAGCGGCGCGGCAATTGCGCGCGGAACGGGGCTGTCGATGGCATTCCTAGCGTCAGTGTGCAACGCAATACTGCCGCCCTTGCGATGGGATTATCGCGCGAGGTTGATCGGTCCGATCAAGAAACTGAATTAATCCTTTAATTATGGTGGGTTAGATCATGGTCCCATGCATTTGCGCGGCTACCGACGCAGACGCATCGACCTATGTTGCAATGCAGAATAGACGGGCGGCCGGAGGGGATCGGCCGCCGGTCTTCGTCTCGAAGCAAAGGAGTCCCCCATGTCCGCTCAGCCTGCTGGCCCGCCCGGACGGCCGCGATGATCGCGCACCCGGCAGCGCGGGCCCCTGCGGAGCTTTACCGCCACGGCTTGCGTCTGCCGCCCGAGCTGGAAGAGGCCGGCTGGAAGATCAGCGCGCGGAACGAGGATTCGCCGCCGTTCCGCCCGCTGAGAAGCCTCCTGCGCGCATTCTCCATTGCTCTCCAATGTGTCTGTCAGCCGCCCGCTACGGAATTGCCCTGCCAGTTTGTCGTTCGGTCACCCGCGCAAGCGCTCGGATACCTTTTCCTGTGTTCCAATCAATGTCTTACATGCTAAGGTGCGACATTATGCAGCAGGGGCAGGGGTCCTATGCTCCATTGCCCGCCCTCATCCTGAGCGGAAAGTTGCGTTAATCCCATTATGTTTCCATTGCGGAAGGTTCTGGAACAAGATAGCTTGACTGTCAACTCGCGATAGAGTGTGATGGCTGCGCTGGCTTGCAGAACCTCGAATTCCCCGTAGCAACCGCGGCGCGGCGCGTTCTGCGATTGCTCGATGCGTTGGCCGCGTGGCAGATGCGCCATTCGCACGAGGTCATCAGCCGCATTTCAGCCCGCCAGCGCCACCATCACCGGCGTCGTCCAGCCGTCCAGCGTGAACGAGCGCTCCAGCATCAGCCCCTGCGACCGGTAGGCGCCGAGCGCTGCGTTGGCTTGCGCCGCCAGCACTCCGACAGCACCACCCGCGCGTTCGGCACGAGCTGCCGCGCCACCGGCGCGGCCAGCCTCTGCAGCGGCCGCAGCAGGATGTTCGCGAACACAAGATCGTACGGCGCGCGCTTGATCATCTCTGGCGCGTGCAAGCCCGCCGCCTGCACCGCCGTGACCAGCGCGCCGACGCCGTTCAGCCCGCGCGTTGCCGCGTGCCTCCGCGACCGCCCGCGGATCGATGTCGGTCGCGAGCACCGGCATGCGGAACAGCTTTGCGGCGGCGATCGCCAGCAACGCCCGAGCCGGTGCCGAGATCGAGGATGTGGCGCGGCCGCTGGCGGCGCGCGAGCGCGTCCAGCGCCAGCAGGCAGCCTCGGGTGGTGCCGTGATGACCGGTGCCGAATGCGGTCGCGGCCTCGATCTCGATGCCGATCCGATGCGCCGCACGCCGTCGCGGTCGTGCGCGCCGTGCACGACGAAGCGCCCGGCGGTGACCGGCCGCAGTCCGTCAGGCTTTCCTTGACCCAGTCGCGCGGCGCGACCTTCTCCACCACCCACCGTGCGCGCCAGCTCCCGCCGCCGGCCAGCGCGATCATGGCGCGCAGGCTCGTCTCGGCCGGCCGCTTGCGGAAATGCATGTCGACCTGCCAGCGCTTGTCCGGCCGCTCGAACGCCGCGCACACGACCTCGGCCGGGTCGAGGCTCTCGGCGAGGAAATCGGCGATACGGCGCGCGGCGGCTCGCCGGCGTCGAGCCGGGCGACGAAGGTCGCAGGTGGCGTTCCGCTTTTTCTGCATTTTTCCTGGTGTTGGTCACAGCGGTTTATGCACGGCGGCGGGCCCAACTTCCACAGGAATTATCAACCGGATATACACAGGCTTACGCACAGCTTGTGGCGGCCCGGCGTCCCGGTTTTTCCTGCAGCTATCCCCGAAACGATCCACAGCCGCGTACACCTCAGGTGATTGATGGACAGCGACAAAACCGTTTGCGCCGAGCTTATCCAGGCCTGGGGCTTCGCCCGCGACCAGGGCAAATGGGACGATCTCGAAGCGATCTTCCATCCTGGCGGCGAAATCGCGGTGTCGTGGTTTCGCGGTCCCTATCCGGAATTCGTCGCGCACTGCCGGCGCAACTTCGGCAAGGGCAGCGAGGCGAAGCATCTGCTGTGGCCGGCGCGGGTGAGCGTGAACGGCGCGCGCGCCACCGCCGAGACCAGCGTGGCGATCCTGGTGCGCCAGACCATCGAGGGCATCGCCGTCGACCTCAACTCGAACGGCCGCTTTCTCGACCGGCTGGAGCGGCGCGACGGCGTCTGGAAGATGGTCGAGCGCGCGGCGCTGTACGAAAAGGACCGGCTCGATCCGGTCGAGCCGTCGCCGCAGTTCGACGCGCTGATGGCGGGCGCGGACGCGCAGAAATATCCCGCGCCCTACCGCTACATGGCCTATCGCGTGCACGCCGCCGGCCGGACGCTCGCCGAGCCGGTGCACTATGACGGCCGGCCGGAGACCGAGGCGCTCAAGGCGCGCTACGCGAATTGGTTGGCGGGTAACTAGCGCTCGCCCGTCCTCGCCCCCATCCGCGGAGCGGGCGAAGCCCGCGTCTTCAAGGACAATGGCCGCCCCCTGTGGCCGCCTCGCCCTTCGAGACGCATCGCTTCGCAATGCGCCTCAGGGTGGGGTCGGGAGAGAACGGCTTGCCCGGCGGCTAGCGACGCGAACCGGAGAGGAACAGAGAAGGGCTCGATTCGCCTTGCAGTGCCTTGAGGCCACCGCACCCGCAACGAACGGGATTTCGCTCCGCGCAAGCCCGATGTCCCTGAGCACCTCGTCGGGCAGAGCTTCGAGCGCGCGGTATGTGCTGGTGGTCATCGCAACACTGCGAAGCGAGCGCTCCAGCCGTGCGGCAACCCGCCGGAAGCGCGAGGTTGCACCCGAGATCAGGCTGGCCGGACGAACAACAGCATGGGTCATGACAAACTCCATTTCAAAAATTCGGGACCAAAAAAACCTCAGGCTGCAAGCTCGCCGCGGGTGATGCGTGCGAGGTTTGCGGGCGCGTAAAAATCATCGACCGCAACCGTTCGTGCGATCACCCCGAGAAAGCGTGCCGTGTCGGCGGGATTGCCACGCAGCGCATGCAGGAGCTCGATCATCGCCGGCGGCGGAGCGGCAAGGCCGGCGAACTCGGCCGTCAGCCCGTGCACGGGCCGTGCGGCCGCGTCGCGGCGGCGGCCGTAGTCCGAAAGCGCGGCATCGAGCGGGCGGCTGCCCGACATCCCTTCCACCACTGCGGCCGCAAGGCGCTCGGCGTCGAGCAGCGCGTCGGTCATGCCCTGCGCGGTGATCGGATCCTTGTGATGTCCGGCATCGCCGAGCAGCGCCCAGCCCGGACCGGATGCCGTCCGCAAGAACGCGTCGAGATCGCCGGTGCCGACGAAGCGCTCGGCCTGTGTGGCCGAGGCGAGGCGGTCGGCGATCCAGGGAATCGTCGCTGCCGCTTCGCGATAGGCGTTGCCGATGTCGGCGCGCACACGGGCCAATTCGGCGTGCGGCCACACGATGCCGAGGAAGGTGAGGCCGTCATTGGTGGCGGCGGCCGCGCCGAACAGCCCCTCGCGGATGAACAGCCGGGTGTCCGGTGTGTCGAAGCCGCCCCAGTAGGCATAGTACATGCAGGTGGCGGCCGGCCTGTGGTCATAGACCTGAGCGCCGACGGCCTTGGCGAGTCTCGACCGCTTGCCATCCGCACCGACGACCAGCCGGGCGCGGATGTCCTCCGTCCGCCCCGCGGCATTCCGGGTGCGGATGCCGGCGACCCGGCCGCCCTCGACCAGCGGTTCGACGAAGCTGACACCTTCGCGAAGCTCGCGCCCGCCGCGACCGCGGCGTCGGCGAGCATCGGGTCGAACCGGTATCGGCGCGACGCGTAGGCGGTCGCCGTTCCGTCCGGCGCGGGCTTCGGACGGCCGGAGAGAACGATCGGCCCGAAATCCAGGGTCATGGTGTCCTGGGCCGGTGCGCCGAGCGCCTCGAGGTCCTCCAGGAGGCCGAGCCGCCGCAGGCAGGACACGCCGGCCGGATGGATGAAATGGCCCGACATCGTGTCGCTCGGGAAAGTCGCGCGGTCGATGGCGAGAATCTTCAACCCCTGGCGCGCCAGCATCAGCGCGAGGGCCGAGCCGGCGCAGCGGGCGCCGACGATCACGACGTCATGCATGTGAGCGTCCTCTTGAAATTTGGGGGTTCGGCCGACACGCTGTTGCCTGAACGGCACCCCTGATGCGCATCGAAATACGTGCGGCCGCCGAAGACTTGAAATTGAATGATCGTATGGAGGTTATCGGCCCTTTATGAATTTCGCCGCTATCGACCTCAATTTGCTTCGTGTTTTCGATGCGATGACGATCGAGCTCAACACGACGCGGGCGGGCGAGCGGGTCGGGCTCAGCCAGCCGGCGGTCAGTTCGGCGCTGGGGCGGCTGCGCCATATCGTCGGCGACGAGCTGTTTGTGCGGGAGGGCAACCGCATGGTGCCGACGCCGCGCGCCGTGACGCTGCGCGAGCCGATCCGCGAAGCCTTGCGCCGGCTGGAAGATGCCTTGTCGGCGGTCGCCCGCTTCGAGCCGGCAGCGGCGGCGCAGACCTTTCGGATCAGCGGCTCCGATTATTTCTCCACGCTCCTCATGCCGCGCCTCAGCGCGGCGGTCATGGCCGAAGCGCCGGGCGTGACGCTGCAGATGCTCGACCACCCCACCAGCGATGCGCTGCGGCTGCTCGGCGAAGGCGCGATCGACATGGGAGTCGAGGCGAGCTTCGATGCGCCGGACTGGGTGTGCACCCAGCCGCTGTTCCAGTCGTTCATCGTCGCGGCGGCGCCGAAGAATTACCCGATCCTGGCCAGGGCCGGGCTTAAACCGGGCGATCGCATCCCGCCCGACATCTACTGCGCGATTCCGCAGGTGCTGATGTCGATGGACGGCGGCAGGACCGGGACGGTGGATCCGGTGCTCGCCGAGCACGGCCTGGAGCGCTGCGTGTCCGTCACCGTGCCGCATTTCCAGGCGGTCGCGCTGGCCATCGCCGAGGCCGGTCTGCTCGGCAGCCTGCCGATCCACTTCGCGCGTCCGGCGGCACGGCTGCTCGATCTCGATCTTTATCTGCCGCCCTACGATCCGCCGATCCTCGACGTGGTTCTGTTCTGGCACCGCCGAGTGGACGGCAACGCCGCCAACGCGTGGCTGCGCCATCACATCAAACGCGTTCTCGATTTCGGTCCTGTCGAGGTGACCGTCCCGCTCGTCCCCTGACGCGACCCATAGGCGCGCTCGCGCCGCTCACCAGCCCGGCGGGCGCGGCGGGAACAACGGCGGAGGCGGCGGGCCCATCCGCTCGCGGTCGTAGAACACGCGCGAGCCGTCGGGCTGCTGCATCCAGTAGCCGCTGCGCGGCGCGGTCTGCATTCCGCGGCCGTCGTCGCGATAACCGCGCGAGGGCACATCGTAGTATTGGCCGGAATATCCTTGGCCCGAATATCCCTGGCCGACATAGCCCGGCTGCTCGCGATAGCCCGGCGCGCGGCGCGCCACGCCCGGATCGCTCGCGGCGGGCACCTCGCCGGACAGCACCACGCGGACATTGGCCATGCCCTCGCGTTTCACCAGGCCGAACAGCATCGCGGCATTTCGCCGTTCGAGCCGCACGCAGCCGTGCGACGCCGGCCGGCCCAGATTGCGGACATGATCGGTGCCGTGGATCGCGTGACCTTTCTGGGTGAAGAACACCGAGTGCGGCATCGGCGCGTCGTCCCACTCGCGGCTGAAGTGGTCCTTCTCCAGGCGGAACGGGGTGTACGACCCGGACGGCGTGTCGTAGCGGCGCAAGCCTGTCGACACCGGCCAGACGTGAATCTGCACGCCGTCCTGCGAGACGGTCATCTGCTGGCTGGATTTGTCGATTTCGATCAGCAGCCGCGCGTGGGCGGGAAGGGCGGCAAATAGACAAAACAATGCCGCAAGCGGCGCGCCAAACCGGCGAAGCAGAGTCATCGCAAACCCCAAGCCCTTTAGAGAGCCCCGTCACGCCGCATCCGAAGCGAGATTACCATGGCGGGGGCTGAAATTGTGTCGACCCCGGGCAAATTTGCGTGAGCTTGAGTTGGTCGTTTGGCTTGCAGCTTGCTCCGTCTTCACCCTCCCCTGGAGGGGGAGGGTCGCGAGCGAAGCGAGCGGGGTGGGGTGAGCTTTGATCCCGCAAGTTCACCCCACCCCGTCGAGCAACGCGCTGTCGCGCATTGCTCGCCGACCCTCCCCCTCCAGGGAGGGTGACCGAGTGCGTGGCGCCAGTTTTAATTGAGCTGATCCTTGACCTTGTCGATGCCGGTCTGGATGCAGGCCTCGTCCTTCTCGCCGCCCGGGGCGCCCGACGCGCCGGCCGCGCCGACCACGTCGTCGCCGATCTTGATCGGCAGCGCGCCTTGGCCGGCGACCACGTTCGGCAGGGTGACCAGGCTGAGCTGCGGATTGTCCTTCAGCCGCTTCACCAGATCGCCCGACGGGCTGCGGAAGGTGCGCGACGTGTAGGCCTTGCGGAAGCTGTTATCCATCGTGTGCGGCCCGGTGCCGTCGCCGCGGATGTGCACGATCAGCTCTCCGCTGCGGCCGACCACTGCGACCGAGACCGGCCAGCCCTTGGCCTTGCAATCGGCCATCGCCACGGTGGCGATGGTGACCGCGGCCTCGGCCGAGAGATCCTTGCGGCTGATGGTCTGGGCCGAGGCGGGTGCGAAGGCGCACGCCAGGACTGTGCACGATACGGTGGCGAGCGCGAAGCGGGCGAACGTGTGAGACATGGATGATCCTCCCTTTGGCCGCTTTGAGATGGCGGCTCCGGGGGAAGGATAGCGTGCAGGACGGGGCCGAGTCCCGGCTTTGCGACCGGTCCGCCGGCCGCGATCAGTGGATCACCAGCACCGGAATGGCGGTGTGGGTCAGCACCTTGTTGGTCACGCTGCCGAGCAGCACAGCGGTGATGCCGCTTCTGCCATGCGAGGCCATGACGATGGCGTCGCAGCCTTTTTCCTCAGCGGTGTTGATAATCGCCTGATAGGGCTGCTCGTGCTCGACCTGAACCGTGTCGCAGGCGAGCCCGGCCTGCCTGGCCGCGTCCGCCACATTGCCGAGCACCTTGTCGGCATGGCGCTTTATGGCCTTCGCGTGGCTTTCGAATTCCTCCGACATGTGGCGCGCCCGCGATTTGGGAACGTGCATCGCGTCGAACGGGGCCTCGACCACCACGGCCGTCACCTTGGCGCCGACCGATTTTGCGAGTCCCAGCCCGTGGACGACAGCCTTGTGGGCCAGATCCGAGCCGTCGGTCGCAATCAGGATATTCCTGTACATGTGCCGCCTCCCCTTTGCCGCTTCCTTTTGCCGCTTCCTTGGGCCTGGCCGCTGCGGCCGCCCCGAAATCCAGCAAATGTTCGCGCCTGACGGCCGACGGCACATTGATCTAGCGCAAAGGCGCACCCCGGCACCGGCGTGCCGGTCGCGGAGCGGGGGCGACGCGTCGCCGGTGGTCGAGTGCATCCTGACGTTGCGACATTCCGGCGCGCCCGTGCGCATGGAACCCGGCCACAACTTGGCCTTGGAACTTTCCGAAAATTTTTTCGATGCCCCACAAACGATTTGACGTGCACCGAATGCCGGGTTTACAAAAAGCATCTGATGGGCGGAGTGGGATGCAAATGAAAATAAAAACGGCTCTTGTTGCCTCGGTGTGGCTGCGGCAGACAGCGCGGCTCGCGCTGGCGAGCGCAGCGAGCGGCCAGCGCGAGCATTTTTGGTGGCCGCGCCGGGCCCTCGTGTCGCTATCGCTCCACTCGGCGGCGCGGCTCACGCTCGCCGTGGCGCTTGCGGCCGGCGCGCTCGCGCCGCGGCCCGCGACGGCGCTGGAAACCAGCGACCTCGCCGGCTGGTGGATCGCCCTCGACGACACGCTGCCGAAGCTGTGGAAGCAGGGCGCCATCAAGGCGATGGACCAGGTGGTGCAGATCAACGCCGACGGCACCGTCTCCGACCGCGTGATGAACTTCTGGGCCGGCGGCGCGCAGGCCTGTCTCGAAGCCAAGGTGTGCAGCGACCTGCCGGCGATGGCCACGGCGCGGATCACCGTCAACAGCAACCGCGTCAGCTTCAGCGAGGTGGTCGCGACCCAGGCGCGGCTCGACGCGGTTGCCGGCAGTCTGCTGATCCGGCAGGAGGCGATCGTCGCGATCCCGGAATGGACCGCGACGCTCGACGGCCAGCGGCTGACGCTGCGCGCGACCGCGCTGCCCAAGGTGAGAACGCTGGTGCGGATCGATCCCGACCGGCTGCGTCGGCTGCACGCCGGCATGCGCGCCTCGGGCTTCGCCGCGGAGGACCACTGGCGCTGCTACCTCGGCAACGCCACCGCGGGCGACGGCGCGTTCGCGCCGCTGCGCGCCGGGCGCCAGGCCACACGGGCGCCGGATTTCCTCGACCGGTACCTGAAGGTCGCGTCCTATCTCGGCGCGGTGCGCTCGCTCGCCGCCGACGACGAGGCGGCGCGAAAGCATGTCGAGGCTACGCCCGAGGAGTTGATGGTCGCGAGCCTCGACGGCATCGCGCGGCCGGTTTCGGCGGAGGACCGCCAGCGCCTGAACGAGGTGCTCACTTACGTCGACCGGCACGCCAGGGCGCTGGTCGCCTACAACACCGCGCATGCCGGCGCCAACGCCGCGCGGTCGCGCGCCGCCTCGGCAGCCCGCGAGGCCGCAGGCAAGGAAAGCGCGGCGAAAAACGCCAGCGCCGGATCGAGCGCGGCCGAAGCGAAGTCCTCCGCCGCCAATGCCGAGCATGAACGGCTGAAGGCGCTTGCCGCCACCCACGCGACGGCCGCGAAGGACGCGGCCGCGGCGGCGAAGACCGCCGAGACGATCGCTGCGCTGAAGGAAAACACCAGCAACGCCGCGGCGTCTTCGGCGGAAGCGACCCGCCGCGTCGCGCTGGCGCAGCAGCGCAAGGCGCGCGCCGCGCGGAGCTACAGCGCCGACCAGCAGCAGCGCCATAAGGACTCGATCCGCGAGGCCGCCGAGCAGAAGCAGACCGCCGATCAGGCCCGGGCCGCGATCGAGCCGCAGAAGCAGAAGGCCGCCGCCGCGGCATCCTCCGCCGCCGACCAGCAGAAGAAGGCCGACGAAGCGCGCTTTGCCGCCGATACACTGCGGCGGAAATACGAGGCGGTCCGCCTCGCCGCGGTGATGCAGCAGCAGAAGGGCCATCTGTTTGCCCAGTCGGCGCAGGCGTTTGCCGACTCGGTCGCCGAGGCGCAGAAGGCATCGGAGGCGACCTCGGCGCTGATGCAGAGCAGCCAGACGCGCAGCACCGATGCGAGCGCCGCCGGCGCGCCCGGCGCGTCCGCCGTCGCCGAGACCATGCGCGAGGCCGCCGAGACCGCGACCTCGCTCGCCGAGACGCTGAAGACCGCGATCTCCGCCCGCAACAAGGCGGCCGACGACGCGCAGGTCGCCACCGGCCAGACCGTGGAGATGGTGAAGGCCGCGCAGGCGATGGAGCAGCAGGCCGCGGAGGCGATCGAGGTTGCGGCCGCTTCGCAGAAGCTCGCCGACGATGCGAAGGCCGAAGCCGAGACCGCTTCGCGCGAGGTCGCGCGCCTCACCGCGCTCGCCCGCAACGCCGAGATCCGCGCCGCCGAAGCCGCCGAGGCGGTGAAGTCGACCGAAACGGCCTACTTCTCCAGCGAGACCGACGCCGAGGCCGAAGAGAAGCAGGCGGCGACGCTGAACGGCGCCTCCGACAGCATCGGCAAGAAGGCGCGCGACGCACTCGCCTCGGCACAGGCCGCGATCGCGGCGCGCATGAAGGCGACCCGCGCCGCGGAAGAAGCGGTGGCGGAGGCCGGGCGCACCACCGAGGCGCTGAACCGCGCCGCGGCCGCGCTGACCACGGCGCAGGAGGCCGCAAGGCAGGCCGGCGCGGTGTCGCAGGAGGGCGCATCCCAGTTCGAGGCGGCGTCGCAGGTCGCGGCCAGGGCGGCCGCCGAAGCGCAGGCCGCGACCGAGGCCGAGACCGCCGCGAACGAGGCGATGAAGGCCGCGGCGGCGAGCCAGCCGAAAGGCGCCGGCCTCGTGACGATCGCCACGGCCGACATCGCGGCGCTGGCGCATGTGATCGGCGAGAGCGAGGACGGCAAGCGGCTGTTCTGCCGCGGCCAGGTCGCGGCCGTCGCGCCGTCGATCGCCACGCCCGTGCAGCCGTCGCCGCGCGCGCAGCCCGCCGCGGTTGCGCCCGCACTCGCGCCGCGCCCGCAACCCGCGGCGCCTGCCGCGGCGATCGCGCCGCCGCCGCAGCCTGCTCCGGCTGCTGCCGCGCCCGCCGCAACGCCACCCGCGCCGCCGGTCGCGACCGTCACGCCGCCGCCTCCGCCGCCGCGCCCGGCCGCGGCGGCCACCCCGGCAGCGGAGCCCGAGGCGAAGCCCGCGCCCAGACCGGCGCCCCGGCCCGTGGCCAGGCCCAGGCCGGCGCCGAAGCCCAAGCCGGACGCGAAGAAAGAGACCAGCTGCAGGCCGAAGCCGCGAATCCGGCGAGGACTGCGGTGCAGCATGGAAACCGCACGCCGGATTCAGCGAGCCGACGGAGATGCCGGCAGGACATCAGCCGAAACCAGCCGCTGACGCGGCCGGCCGGCCACACCTTGGGCCTTAACGATACCGGCCATCTTGGCAGGCGCGTTCGGCTGCGGCAGGCTAGTCTTGTCGCCGTCCGTCGCATTGATGCTGGGGAACCTGCCATGCTGTCTGTGTCCGACGCGTTCGCGCCGCTGTGGCGCGCGCTTCGCCTGACCATCATCGCTCTAATCGCCGTTGCAGCCTTCGCCGCGGCGCCCGCGCAGGCCGCCGAGAAGGTCGCGTACACCGGCGACGCCGGCGCCGGCACCGTCGTGGTGGCGACCGGGGAGCGCAGCCTCTACCTCGTGACCGGCAAGGGCCAGGCGCTGAAATACACCGTCGGCGTCGGCAAGTCCGGCCAGCAGTGGTTCGGCACCACGCGCATCGCCTCCAAGCACATCAAGCCGGCCTGGAAGCCGCCGGCCTCGCTGCGCGGCAACCGTTCGCCGGATTTTTATATCGAGTCCGGCTCGCCGCGGAATCCGATGGGCGCCGCGGCGCTGGTGCTGGTGCACAACGAGCTCGCGATCCACGGCACCAACAATCCCGGCTCGATCGGCGGCTTCGTGTCGGCCGGCTGCATCCGCATGCACAACCGCGACATCATGGACCTCTACGGCCGCGTCGGCGTCGGCACGCGCGTGGTGTTCGTGCAATAGCGCCGGTCCGGACGCACGGCCCCGATCGCGGCGAAGCGACTTTGGCCGCGGTTGCGGGTACCATTCGCCCTCGCGGAATTCCGGCGTGCGGGGTGACGTCTTCATGACACCGGCGAATTCATGGGTGGCGCAACGTCTGCCTTTGGTCGCGGCCCTGGCCGTGGCGCTTACGCTCGGCACCAGCGCATCGGCCGCCCGGAAAACCCTGTCGTGGGACGACGACGCCTGCACGCACAGGATCAGCTTCGACCCCGCGAAACACGACGAAAAGCGGCTGAACAACTCGATCCGTCTGCTGTTCGCCCGCCACGATCTGGCAGCGCCGATCGTTCCATTCGTCGCGGACCCGCAGGCTGCCGCCAAACTCGATCTGCACAAATATGACCGGCAATGCAGCGATGTGCTGAAGACGGTTCGCGAGCTCGAGCTTGCGCCCCTGCAGGGCATCGAAGACTACCGGCGGGCCCGGACCGGCGATATCGACGACACATGCCGGTTCGGCAATGCCGAAATCCGCGGCCTGCGCGATCCGTCGGCGCTCCGCGACTACACGCGGGCGCCGGCCTGCTCGCATTTCATCGACGCGCTCGAAGGCAAGAGCGACATCGACAAGCTGTTTCGCGAGACGGTCTTGCGTCAGTGCGGCAACAACGCGTCTCCGCAAAGGTGCCGCAACGAAACGCTCGGGGAAGCGCAGAAGCCGGACGGCAAGGAGCGCGTGCGGTTCTATCTGACGATGTACGGCTGGAACAACTGCGCCAACAACAACGCCGCCCGCATCGCCGACTGCGAAGCGCTGGACAAGCTGCGTGCGGGTCTCGAGAGGCAGTTCCGGCGCATGTTCACGGTTCGCAGCAAGTGCGAGAATCCCGGCTGAGCGATCTCGGCACGCGCCTGGCGTCCGTGACGGTGCGCCGGTCCGGCGCGCCCGCGCCCGGCGGCTTTTGATCTGGATCAAGCCGCCCGGGCGGCGAATCCCTATCGTGGCCGCACGTGACAGGGGGCGGCGCAGCCATGATCGTTTGCTCATGCAACGTGTTCGGGGATGCCGAGATCCGGACGGCCTTCGCCGGGCCGGACGGCCCGGGCACCGTCTCGCAGGTCTACCGCCACCTCGGCCATGAGGCCCATTGCGGCCGCTGCACCCGCACCGTGCTGGAGATCATGCGCGAGCGGCAGCCCGCGGCAGGGGAGCGGCAGCGATGAGCGGCACCGTGAAGACCATGCCGGCCGCCGAATTCGGCGAGGCGGAATTCGAAACCCTGACGCAGCGGCTCGGCATCGACCCCGCCACCGCCGTCGATCCGCGGCTCGGCTTCATCGTCGCCGCGGCGCGCAGCGCCTGCCGCGCTTGCGAGACCAAGGAGCAGTGCAGGCTGGCGCTGTCGATGCCGCGGCTCACGGTCGGCGACATGGCGCCGTTCTGCCCGAACGTCGAGCGCATTTCGCATCTGCAATGCAGCGGCCCGGGGCGAACGGCCAGGATCCGGCCCAATCCGATTGAAGCTCGGAATTTGCGGCGCAGACGGTCCAGCGATGCTGCGGGCGCTGTCGGCTTTGCCGCATTCGCGCTTTTCGCCCGCGCGCCGTTGCCTGTATGTTTGCAGGAAGCAGGAACAGCGTGAAGCAGGGCAGGAGACGTCGGTGATCCAGTGCAGGCGCTTGGGATACGCCGTGATGACCACCGGCCGGATGGACGCGCTGGCCGCCTACTACGAGGACGTCATCGGCCTTGTCCCGTCGCATCGCGAGCGCGACCGCGCGGTGTTCGCCACCCGCCAGGGCCTCGAATGCCTGGTGCTGGAGCGGGGCGAGGGCGCGGCGCTTGCGGCGCTGTCGTTCGAGATCTCGCCGCGCACGCCGCTGGAGGAGGCGCAGGCCGTGCTGGCCAGGGCGGGCGTGTCCTCCGCGATCAGGCCGGGCCGCACCCCCGGCGTGCCGCGCGTGCTCGCCTTCACCGACTGCAAGGGCACCGAAGTGGAGCTGTTCAACGCGGCGGGGTTCGTTGCCACCGACGCGCGCGAGCGCGGCGTCAACGCGCTCAAGCTCGGCCACGTCGCGCACTTCATGCCGTCGATCGAGGAAGCGACCGCCTTCTACGTCGATCGGCTCGGCTTCCGGCCGTCCGACTGGCGCGAGGGCCGCGCCATGTTCCTGCGCTGCTCGCCGGACCACCACACGGTGAATTTCTTCAAGGGTGAGCCGCGGCTCGCCCATCTCGCCTTCGAGGTGAAGGATTTCCCCGAGCTGGTGCGCGCCTCCGACCTGCTGGTCCGCAACGGCTTTCCGCTCGACTGGGGGCCGGCGCGCCACACCATCGGGCACAACTGCGCGTGCTATCACCGCAATCCGGACGGCGTCCGCACCGAGCTCTACGCCGAGATGGATCAGATGAAGGACGAGGAGCTCGGCTATTTCGATCCCAGGCCGTGGCACGAGGACCGCCCGCAGCGGCCGCGCAACTGGGAGTACGAGGATTTGCCGAGGAACAAGTGGATTCCGGGGGTGCCGTAGGGGCGGAGAAGTCTGAGTCCGGTATGTGAGATTGTCCGTCGAATTCGTGAGAAAATGTTGGGAAAATCGCTAGCGCGCTCGTTCACCAATGTGGCGGATTCAAACTCTCGGGAGTCGCGCGATCTCTAAATTCTTTGCTTGCATAGCGAATTCATGTGCGAGAGAGCAGGGTAGCCCCCTGTGAAAAAGGCCTAGGATTTGCGCGGACTTAAAATTCGTGGGAATAGGTAAAACTACTTACGTAAGCGATACTTGTCAGTGCAGTGACCGTGGAGCAACAAAGCGTCACGTTTCTGCGTCGACTAAGCCCTCAGAGGTCAAAACGGCCTCGCGGTGGTGATGACCAGTAGCGCTGCGATTGCAGCGGCGAGCACGACGGCGATCGTGCCGCGAGCGCTGATGCGGGGTGGCCAAAGGCCGAAATCAAATTGGGGCGGTTCGTACTTACTCGGCATGAAGACCTCCGTAGGTCTTCAAAATAGTACTGATTCTCGAGAAGGGGTGCCGATCTGGCCGCTCATCCCCCACAATTCACAGGGTGCCCGGCTATCCCGAGCCAATCCTTTGAGATTACTCGCATATTTTTACGTGGATAATTGTGCACAGAGCCACTTGACGGTGCCGCTAGCGTTACAACGTGAAAGGAGGTGACTGAAGTGCGACGAATTCTTTCACACCCTCTCCACAAAACTATCCACCACGCGCTTCTCGCCCGCCTTGTCAAACGCAATCGTCAGCTTGTTGCCGTCGACCGCCACCACGTTGCCGTTGCCGAACTTCTGGTGAAACACCCGGTCGCCGACGCCGAAAAATCCGACACCGTGCCGGTCGATTTCGCCACCAGTTCGCCCTCGATGGTGAGCGGCGCGCGGCGCTTGGGCGCCGCCGACTTCGGCGGCCGCGACGTGGCCGGCACCTCCATGCCGTCGTCGTCATAGATCGGGTCGATGTGGTCGAGCGAGTCGTCGCCCACGCCCTTCTCGCCATACCGCGGCGCGCCGGTCTCCGAGAACCCGCCGCGCCCGCGGTTCGCCTGCGCGCGCTGCCAGCCCGGCGTGCCGTAGCTCGAGCCGAACGACTTCATCTCGTCGAAGCGTGACGCGCCGTAGCCGCCCGAGCCGTAGCCGGCCTGCGCGAAGCCGCCCTTGCTCTCGGTCACCTCGACATGCGCCTCCGGCAGTTCGTCGAGGAAGCGCGACGGAATGTTGGTCTGCCACATGCCGTGGGTGCGGCGGTTGGTGGCGAAGTAGATCTTGCAGCGCTTGCGCGCCCTTGTGACCCCAACATGGGCCAAACGCCGCTCCTCCTCGAGGCCGGCGCGGCCCTGCTCGTCCAGCGCGCGCTGGTGCGGGAACAGGCCTTCCTCCCAGCCGGGCAGGAACACGGTGTCGAACTCCAGCCCTTTCGCCGAGTGCAGGGTCATGATGCTGACCTTGTCGTCGGACTCGCCGCGCTCGGTGTCCATCACCAGCGAGATGTGCTCGAGGAAGCCCGCGAGGTTCTCGAAATCCTCCATGGAGCGGATCAGCTCCTTCAGGTTCTCCAGCCGGCCGGCGGCGTCGGCGCTGCGGTCCTTCTGCCACATTTCCGTGTACCCGGACTCGTCCAGCACGATCTCGGCGAGTTGCGTATGCGGCAGCGTCTCCTTCTGGCCGCGCCAGCGGTCGAAGCATTCGATCACGCCGCGCAGCGAGTTGCGCGCCTTGGGCTTGAGCTCGTCGGTCGCGGCGACCGCGCGGGCCGCCTCGGTGAGCGGGATGCGGCGCTTCCTGGCGTGGTTGTGCAGCAGCTGGATGGTCGCGTCGCCCAGCCCGCGCTTGGGCGTGTTGACGATGCGCTCGAAGGCGAGGTCGTCGGCCGGCGAGTGGATGACGCGGAGATAGGCCAGCGCGTCGCGGATTTCCGCGCGCTCGTAGAACCGCGGGCCGCCGATCACGCGGTAGGGCAGGCCGAGCGTGACGAAGCGGTCTTCGAACTCGCGCATCTGGAACGAGGCGCGCACCAGGATCGCGATCTCGTCCAGCACGTGGCCGCCGCGCTGCAATTGCTCGATCTCCTCGCCGACCGAGCGGGCCTCTTCCTCGCTGTCCCAGCTACCGGTGACGGTGACCTTCTCGCCCGGTACGTCCTCGGTGTGCAGGGTTTTGCCGAGCCGGCCCTCGTTGTGGGCGATGAGATAGCTTGCGGTGGCGAGGATATGCCCGGTGCTGCGGTAGTTGCGCTCCAGCCGGATCACCCTGGCGCCCGGGAAGTCGTGCTCGAAGCGCAGGATGTTGTCGACCTCCGCGCCGCGCCAGCCGTAGATCGACTGGTCGTCGTCGCCGACGCAGCAGATGTTTTTGGGTGGGATGCTGGCCTGGGGCACGCTGTCAGCCTGGGACACACTGTCATTCCGGGGCGCGCCGTCAGGCGCGAACCCGGAATCCAGAGCCGCAGGCAGTGGTGCCTCGCTACTGGATTCCGGGTTCGCAGCTTCGCTGCGCCCCGGAATGACAGCCTGCCCCGAAATGACGGCCTGCCTCGGAGTGGCGGCGGTGGAGGTGGCCGGCCTCTGCGACAACAGCCGCAGCCACAGATACTGCGCCACGTTGGTGTCCTGATACTCGTCCACCAGGATGTAGCGGAACCGGCGCTGATACTGCCCCAGCACCTCCGGGTTCTCGCGGAACAGCCGGATCATCTCCAAAAGCAAATCGCCGAAGTCCGCGGCATTCAATATCTTCAGCCGCTCCTGGAACGCGGCATAGAGCTTCTTGCCGCGCCCGTTCGCGAACGCCGACGCCTCGCCGGACGGCACCTGGTCCGGCGTCAGCCCGCGGTTCTTCCAATGATCAATGAGCCCGGCCAGCACCCGCGCCGGCCAGCGCTTCTCGTCGATGCCCTCGACCTCGAGCAGCTGCTTGAGCAGCCGGATCTGGTCGTCGGTGTCGAGAATGGTGAAGTCGCTCTTCAGCCCGACCAGCTCGGCGTGCCGGCGCAGCACCTTCACGCCGATCGAGTGGAACGTGCCGAGCCACGGCATGCCCTCGACCGCCTGGCCGATCATGGTGCCGACCCGCTCCTTCATCTCGCGGGCGGCCTTGTTGGTGAACGTCACGGCGAGGATCTCGCCCGGCCGCGCGCGGCCGGTGGCGAGAATGTGCGCGATCCGCGCGGTCAACACGCGGGTCTTGCCGGTTCCCGCGCCGGCCAGCACCAGCAGCGGTCCGTCCAGCGTCTCGACCGCCTCCCGCTGCTCCGGGTTCATGGTGTCGAGATAGCTGGTCGCCCCCGCACGCGCCGCGAGCGCACGCGCCGCGATGCCGCCGGCCACGGGGGCGGGCGGTTCGACGGGCACAAACGCGGATTTCTTTGCCGGATCAGCCACGACCCAGCCTTCGCACAAGAATCATGGGTAGAAAATGGCACTCGCAGGCTGGATTTGCGAGGGGCGGCGCGGATTCAGGCGGGACTGTGGGGATAGCGCAGCGTCATTCCGGGGCGCGCCGAAGGCGCGAGCCCGGAATCCAGTACCGCAGGGACTTTCTCCGTAACTGGATTCCGGGTTCGCACGCTTTCGCGTGCGCCCCGGAATGACCGTGGTGGTTCAGCCGCCGCTACTTCTCCTCCTGCGTGTTCACCGGTTCCCAGTCCGGGCCGGGCGGGTTCTGCGCCAGGTGCCGCGCCCGCTCCGCAAGCCGTGCCGAGGGCGGATCGTCGGTGGCGAAACGGGAGAGCTTTGCCGCGGCGCCGGCGAAATCGCGCGCGCGGTAGCAGGCGAGGGCCTCGGAATAGCTTTGCGCCCGCAACACCGCGTCCAGCGGCACGCTGTCCGCCTCGCCGAGCGGCTCGTAGATCTTCACCGCCTGGCTGCGGCCCTTCACCCGGACGGCGTCGAGTTCGCGCCACGAAAACGTCCTGCCGGTCAGCGCGACCGTCGCCTCCGACGCGATGATCGTGGTGCCGAACAGCTTGTTGGCGCCTTCGAGCCGCGACGCGAGGTTCACCATGTCGCCCATCACCGTGTAGTTGAATCTCCGCCGCGAGCCGATGTTGCCGACCAGCGCCTCGCCGGAATTGAGCCCGATGCGCTGCCGCGCTCTGCCGCCGGACGCCGCCTGGATGCGGTCGAGCGTGGCGAGCTTTTCGGCGCATTGCAGCGCGGCGCGCACCGCATTCGTCGCGTGCTGCGGATCGTCGAGCGGCGCGCCGAACACCGCGACGATGCCGTCGCCGATGTACTTGTCGACAAAGCCGCCATGCGCCTCGATCGCGTCGGTCATCGCCGAAAGATATTCGTTCATCGCCGCCACCAGCTCGGCCGGCGGGATCTTCTCCGAGAAGGATGCGAAGTCGGCGATGTCGGAAAAATACACCGTGACGTGCCGCGTCTCGCCGCCGAGCGCCGGCGGCTTGTCCGAAGCCAGCATCTTTTCGATCACCGAGGGCGCGAGATAGAGCGCGAAGCTCTGGCGCAGCAGGCGTTTGCCCCTGTCGGCGACCACGAAGCGGTAGCCGATGGTGGCGCCGAGCGCGACCACCGCCGCGAGCCCGGGCTCGACGATCGGCAGCGCCACGGCGCCGCGGAACGCCGCGGTCGCGGCCGCGATCCAGGCCGCGATGACGCCCAAAGTTGCCAGCGCGGCCATGGCCGGCCCCAGCGCCAGCGCGGCCATGGCGGCGAGCGCGGACAGCACGAACGCGACGATGCCGGTGCCGATCCGGCCGAACTCGGAGAGCGAGTCGCCGCGGATCAGGTTGTTGACCGCGGTGGCGTGGATATAGACCCCCGGGATCGAGTCGCGCTTGAACCTCTGGCCTTCTGGCGGCGCGCGGAGCGCGCAGCGCGCCGCGCGCGCGCCTTCCGGCGCGGTGGCAAATCGCTTCGAGGTGATCTTGCGATCCTCGACGTCGAGCACGGCGCCAATCAGCACGACCTTGCCGGCGAAATTTCTGCGGAAGAAGGCCTTGTCGTCCTTCGCGGCGCAGGCGGCGAGATCGGCGAAGGTGTAGGTCGGGATGTCGCCCGCGCCGCCGTCGAAGTTGAGCACGAGCGGTGTCCGGCACCGTGCTCGAACCCACCGCGGCCGGTGTGCCGCTGCCAGGTGTCGTTTTGCCGGTGGCGCGCGCCGTCAGCTCCGCGGCCATCGACGGCACCCGCGCGCCGTCCACCTCGAAGGAGAGCGGCACGCGGCGGACCACGTCGTCCGGGTCGGAATGCACGTTCAGCGCGCGGATGTTGCGGCCGTGGCCGACCGCGGCGCGCTGGCCGGACGACGGCAGCACCGGGCTCTGCTGATGCTGCACTTGGCCGAGCACCACCTTGCCGGCGCGGGCGCCGGTCGCGAGCGCGCGAAGAAAATCGCGGTCGAAGCCGCGCACCCGCGCGCCCAGCGTCTCGTCGCCGAACGGCATCGCCGACTGCTCGATCGAGGTCGGCAGCACGATGTCGAAGCCCACGACCTTGGCGCCGCCGTCGAGCATCGCGGTCAGCACCTGGCCGATCTCGCGGGTCCAGGTGACGGTCGGCGTGCCCTCGAACGGCGGGGTGCGGAAGGTTTCCTCGTCGAACACCACGGCGACGGCGGGCGATTGTGCCGGTGCATGCGCGTTGCCGAACACCCGCCAGCGCAGCGCGGTCAGCACGTCGATCGACCGGCCGTGAAACAGGTCGAGCGCCGGCGAGGCCGCGATCAGCGCGGTGACCAGCGCGATCAGCAGTGCGGCGAGCGCGGCGCGCAGGCGGACCTTTTCCATGAGGTTAGAGCATGTTTGCGCCGCTTGCTCCGTTCACCCTCCCCTGGAGGGGGAGGGTCGCGAGCGAAGCGAGCGGGGTGGGGTGAACTTTCTTTCGCAAAAAGGTTCACCCCACCCCGACTGCCTACGCTTCGCTCCGGCAGCCGACCCTCCCCCTCATAAGGGCGTCCACGCCCGTCTTCGACGGGCTATGGGGAGGGTGGGCACCGCGTCTGTCGCAAGTGGTGATGCCATTTCGTCGGAATCTGCTCAAGCTCAGTGAGCGCCGCGAAATCCTCAGCCTGGGGGAAACCGCAGCAGACGGCTGACCACCGGCGTCGTCCCGGTCCTGGCCTTGGCGTCCACCTTGAACGTCATCTTGCGGTGGCCGAGCGTCGCCTTGTAGACCGCGCCGCGCTTGAGGCGCTTGTCGCTCGTGGTCATATCCCTGGCCAGATCGTAGAAGCCGCCGTTGATCAGCGTCTCGTCGATCTCCACCGTGAAGCGCTCGTTTCGCTTCCCCGACCGTTCGATGGTCAGCGTGCGGCTGTCGTCGGCGCGCAGCTTCGGAATCTGGATCACCGGCGGCAGCGCGTAGACCGTCGGATTGAAGCTCGCGTTCTGCAGCCGGAACGACGACGCGCCGCTGGCGTTCGCCTGCTGCGCGCTGAGCTTCATGTTGCCGCCGTTGCAGGGCACCTTGGCGCGCGCGATCTGGCCGCCCTCGACCTCGCTCTTGTCCGTGCCGACGCGAACCGTGCCGCCGGTGATGGTCTCGTGTTCGCAGGACTTGAGATAGCTCAGCACCAGCACGTCCTGCGGCCCGAGCCTGATCACCTGCCCGGTGCCGACATAGTCCATGAACTCGATGTCGGCGGACGCGCTTTTCACGTCCTCCACCAAAGCGGTGGGGACCAGCGGCGCAGGCGCGCGCGCGAAGGCTTCAGTCGCAAAAGGCTGAACTGACACTGCGAGGACAGCGGCACCGGCCGCCGCCATGAGAGTCTGGTTCGTCATCCGACGATCTCCCGACGCCCGCTTCCCGACGGGCTTCTAGCATGATGTGTCAGGAACGCCATCCTGACCCAGAGATCGTATTCCACGCCCGGCCGCGCTTGTGGGCGTCAAAAGTGGACAGAAAAAGGCAGCCGGAACATGGATTTGCCGGAGAATGACCGGCCGGGCCATGATGGCCGCGACGGCGAGGGTTGGCGGCTAAAGGTTTACCATGAAGGCGATTTTGCTCAGCCGAACCGGGGATCCGTCGGTCCTGGAATACACCGATGTTCCGACGCCCAGGCCCCGGCCGGGCGAGGTGCTGGTCAAGGCCGACACCATCGGCGTGAGCCGGCCGGAGCTTCTGGTCCGGCGCGGCGTCTATCCGTGGATGCCGCCGCTGCCCGCCATTCCCGGCATCGAGATGGCCGGCACCGTGGCGGAGCCCGGCGCGGGCGCGACGCGCTTCGCGGTCGGCGACAAGGTGTATGTGACGGCGCGCGAGCTTCCGGTCCGCGCCGGCTGCTATGCCGAATACATCGCGGTGCCGGAGCGCGCGCTGTTTCCGCTGCCGGCCGGGGCCGACCTGGAAGCCGCGGCGTGCCTGTCGAACTACCAGGTCGCGTGGCACCTCCTGCACACCGCGACGCGCGGCGCGCCGGGCAAGTCCGCGCTGATCGGCCAGGCCTCGGGCGGGCTCGGCAGCGCCGCTGTGCAGCTCGCCAAGCTCGCCGGCATGACCGCGATCGCGCTGGTCGGTTCGGCGGAGAAGGCGACGGCGCTGCAAGCTTTCGGCGCCGATCACGTCATCGACTATTCGGCGGAGGACGTGGCGGCCCGCGTCTCGGACATCACCGGCGGTATCGGCGTCGATCTCGTGCTCGATGCGGCCGGCGGCAAGAACTTCGCGAAGTATCTGGAGATGCTCGGGCCGTTCGGCCTCGCAGTGTCCTACGGCAAACTCGTCGGTCCGATCGAAGCCAACATCGTTTCGGGTCTCGACCAGGGACCGGGCTATCTCAACAGCGCGGCGGTGCGGATCTTCACCATGCACACGCTCGACGACAAACCCGACGTGCGCGCGCAGTCGATGAACGACCTGATCGCCAAGCTTGCGACCGGCGCGATCCGCCCGCTGATCCACGCGCGCCTGCCGCTCAAGGACGCCCGCCGTGCCCACGAGATGATCGAGGCGAGGGAAGTGATCGGCAAGATTTTGCTGAAGCCGTGAGCTTTTGCTTCGGCGAATACGATGCGCGCATTTGTGCCCTCTCCCAAGGGGAGAGGGCACCACGGGACGTTCAATGCATTCGAATGGGTGAGGGGGTACGGTCCATCGATAGACCGTACCCCCTCACCCTGTCTCTTGTGCTGCACGTTCTGCGCAGCCCTCTCCCTTTGGGAGAGGGCGCAGCAACTGCGTTCGGCGCTAATCCACCGCGACGAAGCCGGAGGCCTTCACCACCGGGCCCCAGCGCGTCAAATCGCTCCTGACCGTGTCGGCGAAATCGGCCGGCGTCTGGAACAGCGGCTCGCTGGCGAACTTCGCCAGATTGTCGATCATCGCCTGCGAGCGCGTGGCGTCCCGCATCGCCGTGCTCAGCGCGTTCAGCACATTGTCCGGCGCCTTCGGCGGCAGGAACACGCCGAGCCAGGATTCGATGACGACGTTGTAGCCCTGTTCGGTCATGGTCGGCACGTCGGGCAGGAATTTGGAGCGCTGCCGGCCGGTCACCGCGAGGCTGCGGATCGTGCCGGCCTTGTGCAGCGGCATGCTCTCGCTGAGCGGATTGACACTGGCGCCGATATGCCCGCCGACCACGTCCTGGATCGCCGGCGCGCCGCCGCGGTAGTGCACCGGATTGAGCGTGGTCTTCGCCTCGCTCGCCAGCATCACGCCGGCGAAATGCGGCGTGGCACCGGCCGACGTGGTGCCGTACGACGCCTTGTCGGGATTGGCCTTGCACCATTGCAGGTACTCGGCGAGGGTCTTCACGCCCGCCGGCACCGCCGGCCCGACATTGTAGCTCAGCATCGATCTGGTCGCCGGACCGACCGGCGTGAAATCCTTCAGCGGGTCGTAGCTCAGCACCTTGAAGCTGTGCGGATAGAGCGTCATCGGGAAGTCCGGCGTGAACAGCATGACGCTGCCGTCCGGCTCCGCGTTCTTGACGTACTCGACCGCAAGCCTGGCGCTCGCGCCGGGCCTGTTCTCCACCAGCACCGTCGACGCATAGGCGCCGCGCAGGCCCTCGGCCAGCACGCGCGCCGTCACATCGGTGCCGCCGCCGGCCGGAAACCCGACGATGATGTGAACCGGTTTCCGGACGGCTTGCGCGACCGCGCGCGAGGCGATCGACGGCGCGGCGAGTAAGCCTGCCGCGGACGAAGCGATCAAACGGCGGCGATTGATCATGAGCGCGCTCCCGCGTCTCTTGGCTTCTACAAATCGGCAACCGTAGGGTGGGCAAAGGCGCGAAGCGCCGTGCCCACGCGATGCGCATGAAAAAAGACGTGGGCTTCGCTTCGCTCAGCCCACCCTACGAAGCCGCGCGTCGCCAACAGCCTGCCCCTTCAAAGCTTCTTGTTGAACGCGTCCTGGATGAAGTCGTTCAGCATCCGGTAGGTCTGGTGCGCCGCGCCGGCGTGATACTCGGCGACGCCCTTCATCATCGTCTCTTCCTCGGCGAACGAATGCAGCCGGCCGCCGAAGTCGAGCAGCTGCCAGTTGGCGCCGACGCCGTCCATCTCGGCTTCCAGCGCGTCGCGGTCGGCCTTCGGCGCGACCGGGTCCTTGGAGCCGTGAATGACGAACACCGCGGTTTTGATGTCGCCCGGCTTCGCCGGCATGGTGGTCTGCAGGTCGCCGTGCAGGCTCACCACCGCGTCGAGCGCGGTGCCCGAGCGCGCCAGCTCCAGCACGTTGCCGCCGCCGAAGCAGAAGCCGACCGCGGCCTTCTTCGATGCAGTCGCCGATGCCGCGCTTGTCGGCTTCGGCCACCAGCGCCTGCAGCGCCGCGTTGGCGCGCTTGCGTCCTTCGACGCGGTCGCCGCGCACCGCCATCATCCACTCCTGCGAGGTGGGCGGGCCTTCGCAGGTCTTGCCCTCGCCATACATGTCGGCGACGAAGGCGACATACTTGTCGCCCGCCATCTTCTCGGCGCGCTTGATCGCGATGTCGGTGACGCCGAGCCAGTTCGGCATCACCATCAAGAGCGGCCGCTTGCCGCTCACCTTGTCGTTCCAGACCAGTGCGCCCTTGGCCTTGACGCTGCCCGCCTGATAATCGATCCGTTCGACCGCCACGGCTGTCCTCCCTTGTGGATTTTTGACTTTGCGTGGCGGGTAAGTTCCGCACTCGGCGCAGCGGTGTCAACCGGGCGGACGCCTCACTCGATCGTCGTCATTGGCGCGCCGGCGCCGCCCGCGATCAACTCTGTCGCCTCACCGGATCACCTGGTCAGCCCGGCCGAGCACCGTCAGTGCAATCGCGATACCGAGCTCCCTGGCGGTCTTCTCGTTGATGACGAGACTGAACGTAACCGGCGGTTCGACCGGCATCTCGGCCGGCCTCGCGCCGCGCAGGATTTTGTCGACATAGTCCGACGCGCGCCGGAACAGGTCCGGAGTACTGGGTCCATAGGACATCAGGCCTCCGGCCTCGGCGAATTTCCGCGGGCCATGGATCGTCGGCACGCCCGCGGCCAGCGCCAGCGCGGCGATCTCCGTGCGACTGCCGATGGTGAGGGGATCGCTGCACACATACAGCGCATCGGCGTCCTGGCGGAGCGTCCGCAGCACCGTCGCGATATCGCCAGCGCGGCGGATTTCGCGGACGTAGGATCGCAGACCGAGCTTGCCGATCGGGTTCCTGAGCTCGGACAGCTCGATGGCGGCGGCGGGATAGCGGCCGTTGACCAAAATCGCGAGCCTGCGGATGCCGGTGATGCCTTGGGTCAGCAGTTCCAGGCGCTTGCCCGCGAGTTCGGGATTGTGCATCGACAGTCCGGTGGCGTTGCCGCCCGGCCGTCCAAGACTTTTGACGACGCCGGTCCCGAGCGGATCGTTGACGGCCGCAAAGACGATCGGAATGTCCGGCGTCGCCTCTCTGGCCGCGGCGACCGCTGCCGGTCCGGACGCGACGATGACATTGACCTTGCTCGCAACGAATCCGGCGGCGATTTCGCCGTAGCGCTCGGTTCGGCCTTCCGCCCAGCCATACGAGACGTTCACGTTGGAGCGGGTCCAGCCGAGTTCGCCAAGCCGCTGCGTGAAGGCGGCGGCCTCGTCGCGCTGGCTCGAAGCCGTGCCGGAGCCGAGAAAGCCTATGGTCGGGGGACCGGCGGCGTCTTGCGCGGAAGCACGCAGCGGCCAGGTCGAGATCGCACTGCCGGCGAGTGCGAGAAATTGGCGCCGCCTCATTCGATCACCTCGTCGGCGCGGCCGAGCAGCGGCAGCGGAATGTTGATGCCGAGCGCCCTGGCGGTCTTCATGTTGATGATCAATTCGACCTTCGTGGTCTGTTGCACCGGCAGGTCCGCCGGTTTCGTTCCCTTGAGAATCCTTCCGGCGTAGCTGCCGGCCTGCTTGTAGGCCTCCGCGGCGCTGCCGGCATAGCTCATCAGGCCGCCGGCCGCAGCGAACGTCCGCCCCGCGTAGACCGCGGGCAACGCCTGGCGCAGCGCCGTCGCGGCGACCTGCGGGTGCCGGGAATTGAGAAACGGGTCGCCGCCGACCACCAGCGCACCAGCCTTGAGCTCCCTCAGCGCCGCGAAGGCCGCGTCGAGCTCGCGCTCGTTGCCGGCCCGCAGGACGTGCAGCTCGAGCCCGAGCGTGCGCGCCACGGCCTGCATATTGCTCGCCTGGGACTCGGCATTGGGATTGGTCGGGTTGATCAGGAGAGCCATCGCCGTGGCGGCCGGCAGGACTTCGCGCATCAGCTCCAGAAGCTTCGGCCCGACCTCCAGGTTCTGGTAGCTCGCGCCTGTGATATTGCCGCCCGGCCGGTTGAAGCTTGCGACAAGCCCGACCTGCACCGGATCGCTGATGGTGGTGAAGACGATCGGGATCGTTGCCGTCGCCGCCTTGGCCGCAAGCGCCGCGGGCGTGGTGAAGCCGACAAGCAAGGAGACGTTGCGCCGGACCAGATCGTTCGCCATCTCCGGCAGGCGCTCGTATTGGCCGTCGGCCCAGCGATAGTCGACCGTGACGTTGCGGCCTTCCGCATAGCCGGCCTCGCTCAGGCCCTGATGAAATGCCGCGAGCGGCGCCGCCCATGCGCGGGGGTTCGCGGTCCCCAGCAAGCCGATCAGCGGCTGCTGCTGCGCGCGCGCCGCGGCCGGCAGCATCATCGCGCCGCCGAGCAGCGTGACGAATTTCCGCCGCAGCATTGGACTTCCCCCGATCGCCATTGGCTGGCTAAAGCTTAGCAGAGCATCGGCGCATTGTGCGCGCTGTGTGCTGGCTCCACCGGTCGCGCCTGGCCTGTACGCTCGAACTAGCGGGGAACGACTTCGCCGATCAGGCCGGCATCCCACTGCGTGAAGAAGAACCGGCCGTCCGACATCGCAGTGATGCAGCGCGCGCCGCTCGCCTGCGTCGGAATGTCATATTCGCCGAGCATGGTTCCGTCCGGCGCCATGCGGCCGATCTTGTTGGCGAAATTCTCGGTGAACCAGAGATCGCCGTCGGGGCCGACGCAGACGCTGCGCAGCGACGCGTCCGGCGTCGTCACCTTGTACTCGATCATGCCGCCGTCGCGGTCGACGCGGCAAAGCCCGTTCGCCGAGGTCTGCACGAACCAGATCGAGCCGTCGGGATGCGGGCACATCGCGCGCGGCTGGCTGCCCTGGCTCGGGATCGGGAACTCGGTCACCTGGCCGTCCACGGTGATGCGGCCGACATGATTGCCGGCAGCCTCGCTGAACCACAGCGCGCCGTCGCGCACCACGATCGACAGCGGCTTCGAGCCCGGCGTGATGCCGTCCTTGAACTCGGTGATTTTTCCGTCCGGCGTGATGCGGCCGATCTGGCTCACCTCGGTCTCGGAGAACCAGATGTTGCCGTCGGGGCCGAGCATCATCGCGTCAGGGCCGGCGTTTGGCGTCGGCACCGGAAATTCGGTGATCTGGCCTTTGAGCGTGATGCGGCCGATCTTGTTGCCGGTCTTCTCGGCGAACCAGAGATCGTCGTTGGCGCCGGGGATGATGCCGATCGGCGTCGCATTCGGCGTCGGCAGCGCGAATTCCCTGAACGAATAATCGTTGGGATCGAGCCGGCCGATTTTCGAGGTGCCGCTTTCGCAGAACCACAGGGCGCCGTCCGCGGCTTCCACCGAGATGTAGGGCTTGCTGCCCGGCGTCGGGATGCGGTGCTCGCGGATGGTCGGCGGAGCGACGGTGCGTGAGCTCGGGCGTGTTACTGTGTCTGACATGCGGCGGATGCTAGCGGCCAGTGCCGAAGGCCGCAACCAAGCGGAAGCGAACCATGCCCGAGTCCATGCCCAAGCCCGTACCAAAGCTCGATGGCGTTCTGGAAACCGCGCTCTACACCGACGACATGGCGCGCGCGCGTTCGTTCTACGAAGGCGTGCTGAATCTGACCCCGATCTTTTCCGACACCCGTTTGACGGCGTACGGCATCGCGCCCCGCAGCGTTCTGCTCATCTTCAGGCGCGGAGCGGCGACCGAGACCGTCACCATTCCGGGCGGCACGATTCCCGGACACGACGGCGCGGGGCCGCTGCATGTCGCATTCGCCATCGGCAAGGACGAGCTGGCACGGTGGGAGCAGCATCTGGCGGCGAAGGGAATTGCTGTCGAGGGCACGACCACCTGGTCGCGCGGCGGCCGCAGCATCTACTTCCGCGATCCGGACGGGCACCTGCTGGAACTGGCGACGCCGGGATTGTGGACGGTGTACTAGTCCTACTGCGTCAAAGAACGCCGGCGTTCGTTACTGCGCCCTCTCCTTTTGGGAGAGGGCACCATGAACTGAGCAATACATTCGGATGGGTGAGGGGTTACGGTCCATCGATGGACCGTAACCCCTCACCCAACTCAGCCCGCTGTACGTTTGGTGTAGCCCTCTCCCACAAGGAGAGGGCACAACAACAAGCGCTCCGGCTCTCTGACGCAGTAAGACTAATTCGAATCCCTCGACCCGCCAGCAAAGCGAAAAAGCTCGATACCTTGCGGCTTCTGATTGGGGACCGGACGTGTTGCGGGCATCCCGCTGATATTCGAATTTTTCTCGCGCCGAGATTTCCAAAGGAACGCTGTTCAATTTGCGGTGTTGTTGAACAAATGATTGGTGCCTGATGTGGTTTGTCCATCCGGCCGAGGAACGCGCATGAAGGCTCAGCGCTGGGGCAACGGCCTGCGGTTTGCCGCTTGTGTGTGGCTGTTCGGTGTGCTCGCGAGCCTGGCCCAAGCCGCTCCCAGGCTTGATGCCGACGCGATCAACAACGCCGTTTGGGACAGGGCAGCAACCCGCTCGAAACAGATTTCGCCACAGATCGTAAAGGCGCAAGTGATGCTGGCGCGGGCGCGCTATTCTCCCGGCGAAATTGATGGCCGGGACGGCGAGAATTTCAAAAAGGCGCTCGCCGCTTTTGCGGCAGATGCCAGGATCTCAGCCGGCGACCTGAATAAAGAGGTGTGGGACAAGCTTGTGGCAGCTGAGTCAGGACCGATCGTGGTCGACTACACTCTGCGTGAAGCAGACGTACGCGGGCCGTTTGTCGAGAAAATGCCTCGCAAATTCGAAGCTCTGAAGAACTTGCCTGCGCTTGACTATACGAGTGCTCGCGAGCGTCTGGCCGAACGCTTTCATATCAGCGAGGCGCTGCTCGGTGAGCTTAATCCCGGACAGAAATTCGAACGAGCAGGCGATACGATACGCGTGATCGACGTGGCCAAGCCAGCTCTGCCCAATCGTGTGACCCGCATCGAGGTCGACAAGGGCACGCAAATGCTGCGGGCCTTCGACGAGAATGGCGTGAACCTCGCCACCTATCCTGTGACAGTAGGCAGCGGCGACAAACCGGCACCTTCGGGAACCTTGAAGGTGACGTCGGTCAACAAGAATCCGACGTATCGCTACAATCCCGAATATGCATTTAAAGGTGTGAAGGCGCGCAATGCTTTCACCATCAATCCTGGCCCCAACAATCCGGTCGGCCTTGTATGGATCGGCCTCTCATCGGAAGGCTACGGCATTCACGGGACCCCAGAGCCCGGCAAAGTGAGCAAGTCCGAATCCCATGGGTGCGTGCGGTTGACCAATTGGGATGCGCTGCAACTCGCGGATGCTGTCAGGAAAGGCGTGAGCGTAGAATTCACCGGGATTGAGCCGGCTGCCAAGCAGGCTCAGGCGAAGGACCGAAAACGTTAGACCCATCCGAGCGCGGGGGAACGACCAGGCGTCCGGATCCTCAGCGCGGGTGCGCTTACTTCGGCACTGCCTGAGGCCACAGGCGCGGTCCACCTCTCCCCACGTGAGAGGGAGTTCACCGCCACCGTTGAAACAGTTTCGATTGAGCTGGAGGCTTCTACTTCACCGGCATCTGCACGCTGCGTCCGGCGGCTTCCGGCTTCGGCAACTGGCCGTGCGAGGCTTTCATCTGCAAGAGCCGCCGCACAACCTCCGGCGGGAACGGCGCGACCTTCTTCGCCGTCATGTCGACATGCAGCGACATGTTCTCCGAGGTGGCCGACACCCAGCCCTCTTCGGCGTGAAACAGCTGCTCGAAATAGTGCATGCGCTTGTGGTCGTATTCCAGAAGCTGGAACGTCACGCGCACCGGATCGCCTTCGTGCAGCTCCCGCAAATAGCGCACGTGCACCTCGGCGGTGAAGGTCGAGAAACCCTTCTTCACGTAGTCGGCGCCGCAGCCGAGCAGTTCGAACACCTCGTCCACCGCGCGGTCGAACAGCACGTTGTAATAGGCCATGTTGAGATGGCCGTTGTAGTCGATCCAGGCGGGCTCGACCTTCATCGCCGAGGAGACGAAGGGAGCGAAGAAAATCGGTTCAAAGTCGACGCGATCCAGCATGACGCCAATGTGCCAGACCTCCGCCGGACCCTGCAAAGCATTTGCTGTGCGCAACGGCGGCAGCGTGCCGGGATGGAGATGCCGGGATCCGGTCACCCGCCGGTGTGCCACGATCCTGCGTCCGCGCCCTGACAAGCCCACGCGGGGTTGACGGCTAATATTCCTTGATGTAGGAAAATTTAACCCAACTCGTTTGGGGGCATCAACACGGTCATGCCGGTTGGTGGAGATGGCACTTGCCGGCCGCTGTTTGAAAGTGTGAATCCGAAAACGCGACCCGCCGTGGCGCGCACAGCGAGAAGGCGGGACGCGCCCGGCGTCTGGGTGAATTCGCCTTGCTCGGTATCCGTTTATAAATTACAAATACAATCAATAATTGCGAAATGGCCAAACAAACCCATTTGCATTCGGTGCTGACACGGGAGGTGCCAACAGGGTGCGGCATTCCGCACCAACGCTTCGCGGCGGGGCACCACGTCTAGCAGGTTGCTGAAAAACCCTCCGCGGTCATTCCGGGACGCCGCGAAGCGGCGGGCCCGGAATCCAGAAAAGCAGGAAACCCCGATGTTCTGGATTCCGGGTTCGCGCCTTTGGCGCGCCCCGGAATGACGGCCCGGATTTTTTCAGCAACCTGCTAGCCCTTCAGGAACGCCGCGATCTCCTCAAGCAGCCGGGTCCAGGCGGGCTCTTTTTCCACGATGAGATGGTTGCGGCTTTCGAGCGTCACAAATCTGGCGCCCGGAATGCCGGCCGCAAGCCTGCGGCCCTCGTCGAACGGTACGGCTGCGTCGTTTTGCGCATGCAGGACCAGCGTCGGCACCCGCACCTGCGGCAGCAGGCCGGAGATGTCGACCTGTCCGGTCGCCTGCATGATGCGGACGGCGTTGTCCGGCGACGTGGTGATGCGCTGCAGGTCGTTGAAGAACTGCATCTGCTCGGGGTTGCCGTCCGGCACGAACAGCGAGGTGAAGAACTGGCGGAAGGCGGGGTTCTCGCTGCCCCAGCCTTGCCGGATCAGCGCCTGCAGGGTCTCCGCCTGCTCGGGATTGCGCCTGGTCCGGCCGCGGGCGAACCCGCCGTACAGGATCAACCGCTCGACACGCTCGGGATGACGCACCGCATAGGCGATCGACACCGCGGCGCCTTGCGAAATCCCGAACAGCGAAAATCGCTTGAGCCCCGCGGCATCGACCACGGTCTCGAGATCGCGCACGAAAGCCTCGAACGAGATGTCGTCGACGTCCCAATCCGACAGGCCGTTGCCGCGTTCGTCATAGCGGATGAGCTGGCACTCCGCCGCGAGCGCGTGCAGAAGGTGACTCCAGATCGGACTGTGCCAGTCGTATTCGAGATGATTGAGCCAGTTGGCGGCCTTGACCAGCGGCACGCCTTGCCCGGCCGACGCATAGGCGATGCGGACCCCGTCCGAGGCCGTGCAGAAGTGAACCTCCTGTTGCGGCAGTGCGGCCGCCGGCGACGAGGCCGCGCCGCCGGACTTTGCATGCTCGGTCACCGTCGCCGGTGAACCGGAAGCCCTTGCGCGCCATCGTCTTGATCAGGCGCTGCGCTTCGCCGCTGTCGCCCAGCGCCTTCCGCGCCGCATTGATGCGGGTCGACAGCGTCGAGTCGGAGACGATCCGCCCGCCCCAGACGGAGGCGATCAGATCGTCCTTGCTCACCACCCGCTCGCGGTTCTGCATCAGATAGGTCAGCAGGTCGAACACCTGCGGTTCGAGCGCGACAAGATCGGAGCCGCGCCGCAATTCGCGCCGCTCGAGATCGAGGATGTGATTCTCAAAATAGAATTGCACGCGAAGTTCCTGTGGCTAGTCCTACTGCGTCACAAAACTCCGTCCTCATCCTGAGGAGCGTCGCGAAGCGACGCGTCTCGAAGGATGGCCACACGACGGAGATTGCGGCCATCCTTCGAGACGGCCGGCTTCGCCGGCCTCCTCAGGATGAGGGTAGCGCAATTTTCTGACGCAGTAGAACTGGCGCATGTCCCGGAAAAGTGGGCACCGGTTTTCCGAAAAGGACATGCGCTCTACGTCAGTCCACCGCGCCGGAATCCTTCGAGATAGTGATGCAGGTCCGGCCCGTTGCGGATTGGCATGTGGTCGGAAATCCAGGCAAGTGAAATATTCGGCTGCGCGCGTTGCAGGTCCTTCAGCGCGGCCTTCGCGACGTCGGTTTCCCCGGCCATTCCGGCGGCGGCGGTCAGCACGCGGTGGGCGCCGACGAAGTCGCTGCGCTGGCGGATCGCTTCGCGCGACAGCCTGATCGCTTCGGCGTAGTTGCGGCCGAGGAACTGCGCATAGGCGGCGATGCCCAGATAGACCGCCGAGTAGGGGTCGCGCGGGCTGAGCCGCAGGGCGCGCCGCGCCGCGTCATCGGCCTCCTGCCAGCGGCCGCTGTAGGACAGCGACAGGCCGTAGAACGCCTGCGCGAGCGCAAAGTTCGGGTTGAGCCGCAGCGCCAGCTCGAATTCGGCGAGCGAGTCGTCGTAACGGCGCGCGAAAAGATAAGCGTGACCGAGCGCCGTGATGCGCCCACGCGTCCTCGCTGTCGGCGCGAATGGCGGCCAGCGCCGAGCGCTCGGCCAGTTCGGCGGCCTTTGCCATGTCGGCCCAGCCCATGTGGGCGGTGAACATGTAGCTCGTCGCCAGCAGGCCGAGCGCCTGGCCGTACTGCGCGTCGATGGCGATGGCTTTTTCCAGCAGCGCCTGGGCGACGACGTTGTCCTGCCGCGTCACGCGCCAGTAGTGCGACAGCGCCCGCATCACCAGATCCCAGGCGTCCATGCTGTCCGGGGCTTTGCGCTGGGCATGGATGTTTTCCGCGGCGTAGAGCTGCGGCTCGATCGCCGAGACGATCGCCGCGGTGATCTCGTCCTGCACCGCGAATACGTCTTCGAGCTTGCGGTCGTAGCGCTCGGCCCAGATGTGGCTGCCGGTCATGACGTCGTTGAGCTGCGCGCTGATCCGCACCCGGTCGCCGTCCTTGCGGACGCTGCCCTCGACCACGTAGCGGACGCCAAGCTCTTCGGCGACCTGGTTCATGTGCACCGGCTTGTTCTTGTAGATGAACGACGAGTTGCGGGCGATCACGAAGAACCAGCGCAGCTTGGACAGCGCGGTGATGATGTCCTCGCTGATGCCGTCGGAGAAATACTCCTGCTCCGGTTCGCCGCTCATGTTGGAGAACGGCAGCACCGCGATCGCCGGGCGGTCGGGCAGGGCGAGCGCCGGACGCGCCTCGCGGCCGGGGCCCTCGTTCGCCATGCCGTCCTGTTGGATCTGCACGTCGCCGACAAACCGCAGGCCCTTGCGCGCGATGGTGCGGACCAGCCGCTGTTCGTCGCCGTTGTCGCCGATCGCCTTGCGGACGGAATTGATCCGGCTGGTCAGCGTCGATTCCGAGATGACGCGGCCGCCCCAGACCGACGCGATCAGGTCGTCCTTGCTGACCACGCGCTCGCGGTTCTCGACCAGGCAGACCAGCAGGTCGAACACCTGCGGCTCCACGGGCACAGGCTCGGCGCCGCGGCGCAGTTCGCGCCGGCCGGTGTCGAGAACGCAGCTTTCAAACCGGAACAGCAAAGTCCGCTCCTGCCAGGTCGACTAATTCCAAACCGAAGCCAGTTCGGCTGCGGCGCTGCGTCCGAAAAACCGCTTGATCTCTTCCAGGCTGAGTGCCGGCCTGATGCGTCGCGCTTCCGTCAGCATCCGGCGCGCCTCTTCGATCCGGTCGAGCCGCAGCAGCGCGCAGGCGGCAACCACGCGCGCGCCGTAGAGCCGACCGTCGCGCCGCGAGGCTTGCGTCGCGACGTCGAGAGCCTCCTCGTGCCGGCCGGCGCGGCGCAGCCCGTCCGCGAGAAGCATGCTCCAGAAGGTCAGGCGGAAATCCCTGGGGCTCGTGCGCATGCCGAACTTGATGCTCTTGATGCCCTCTTCGAACCGGCCCCGTTTGACCTCGGTCACGCCGAATGCGATGTGGGCCTGCGCATTGCTGGGATCGAGCTCGAGTGCGCGGAGCAATATCGTGTGGCCGCGTTCGGTGTCGCCGATATCGACCATTGCGCAGCCGGCGAAGCCCAGCACATCCGATCCGTTCGGATCGATGGCGACCGCGCGCTCCGCCTCCTCGCGGGCGGACCGCTCGGCGGCGGCGATATCGGGCACCAGCGACAGGCTCGCGCCAAATCCGCTGGTGATGGCGAGCACCGCCCGCGCCAGCGCGAATTCGGGGTCGATCGCGATCGCCTGCCGCAACTGCGCGAGCAACTCGGCGACCGTCTCCTCACTCCAGCCCTGCACCGAGATGGCGCCGACGGCCTGGCGAAACATCGCCCAGGCGTCGACGTTGCCGATGTGCCGCCGCCGCACCGACGAAAACTCCGCCTTGGTCAGCGCGGGCTCCAGTTCGACCATGATCCGCCGCGCGATTTCGTCCTGCAGATCGAGCGTGTTCCCGCGGTCCACGTCATAGCGGCCGGCCCAGAGCTGGTTGCCGCTTTCCGCCTCGACAAGCTGGACCGTGATGCGCACCTGCGATTGCGAGCTGCGCGCGCTGCCGGTGACGACATAGCGGACGCCGAGCTCGGCGCCGATCTGCCGCGTGTCGGGCGCCTGGCGCGCGTACTGGAACGACGAAGTGCGCGCGATCACGAAGAAGCCGGGCACCCGCGCGAGCAGCGCGATGACGTCTTCGGCCAGTCCGTTGACGATCAGCTCGAGCCCGTGGTCCTCCGACATGTTCTCGAACGGCAGCACGGCAATCGAGGGCCGGTCGGCGATCAGCGGCGGCGGTTCGTGGCCTGGCTCGGCCGCAGGCTTTTCGCCGGCCGTGCCCGGCATGCCCTCGGTCACCTCGCCGACAAAGCGGATGCCCTTGCGGGGAATGGTGCGCAGCAGCGCCTGGCTCCTGCCGCTGTCGCCGATGGCGGTCCGGACCGCGTTGATGCGGCTGGTCAATGTCGAATCCGACACCACCCGTCCGCCCCACACCCCGGCGATCAGGTCGTCCTTGCTGACCACCCGGTCGCGGTTCTTCAGCAGGTAGACCAGCAGGTCGAACACCTGCGGTTCCATGGGCACGAGTTCGCCGTTCCGCCGCAGCTCGCGGAGGTCAGCGTCAAGTATTTGTCCGGAAAAGACAAATTTCACCGTCGGCCCCGCCGGTCAGTCCTGAGAAGGCCGGATAATCAAGACATTCTCAAGAACAAATCAAGGTGCCGTCAAAGCGCACCCCGGCGATCCGGAGCATGGTCCGCCCATAAACGCGATCCTGCGATCGCATCATTTTGGAGGTTCAAATGCATATTCCCGACCCTGTTCACCGTCATTTCGACGGTTCCATCGATTTCGACCGCTACCGGGCCGAAGCCACCGCATTGCGGCGGGCCGCCATGCAGGACGCAACCCGGATCGGCGCCGGCCTGAAGATCGCCGCCGTTGTCGGCGTCATGCTCCTCGCGGCCGCCATGGCGCCGTCGCGCCAGGACGCCGAGGCCTGTCACATCTGCAAGCCGGCCTCGTATGGCCAGTCGCACGGCACTCCGGTGTGGCACCGGAGCGCGACCTTCGAGCCGTCGCTCTACTAGCTCTGACCAACTGCATTTCATTCCGCGCTTTCGCGTATTTTTCTCAAAAGGAGGCAATCATGGGTCGCTTGCTGGGTTTCCTGTACGGCCTTGCCGCTTACGCGGTGTTCTTCGCTACCATTCTCTATGCCATCGGCTTCGTCACCGGGCTGTTCGTGCCGAAAACGATCGACACCGGCGCAGCCGTGCCGTTTGCCGGAGCGCTGATCGTCAACCTGCTGCTGATGTCGCTGTTCGCCGTGCAGCACAGCGTCATGGCGCGCAAGCCGTTCAAGCAATGGCTGACGCAATACATCCCGGCTTCGATCGAGCGCAGCACCTACGTGCTGCTCGCGAGCCTCTGCCTGGTTCTGCTGTTCTGGCAGTGGCGGCCGATGCCGGCGGTGGTGTGGCAGGTCGCCGACCCGAACCTCGCGCTCGCGTTGACCGGCGTGTCGATGATCGGCTGGGTGCTGGTGTTCTTCAGCACCTTCCTGATCAACCACTTCGAGCTGTTCGGCCTGCATCAGGTCACGGCCAACCTCGCCGGCCAGCCGCTGCCCGCGCCGCGGTTCCGCACTCCGGTGCTCTACAAGGTGGTGCGGCACCCGATCTATCTGGGCTTCATCGTCGCGTTCTGGGTGGCGCCGACCATGACGGCCGGGCACATGCTGTTCGCGGCGGTGACGACGGCCTACATCTTCGTCGGCATCGCTCTTGAAGAGCGCGACATGATCGAGCTGTTCGGCGACGAGTACCGCAACTACCGCAAGCGCGTGTCGATGCTGCTGCCCTGGCGCAAGCCGGTTCCGGCCGACACCGGGCTGACCACCGGCTGCGCCGGGCACAAGTCGGCCTGACCGGCCGCCGAAGCGGGAAAAGTAGGCGGCGGCGGCGCTTTGCCGCCGCTGCCCGCATTCTGCTACCTTGCCGGCATGGCAATGCCGGCAGAAGCCCTCGCGCCCGCGCGGCGCGATCCCAACTCCATCGACGCGGCGGTCCGCGAGCTCACGGCGCGGTTCGGCAACCGCGTGGTGACGTCGCGGGCGGTGCGCGAGCAGCACGCCAACACCGTCACGTGGATCGAGAACCAGCCGCCGGACGCGGTCGTGTTCCCGCAGTCCACCGAAGAGGTCCAGGACATTGTCCGTATTTGTGCGAAGCACCGCGTTCCGGTCATCCCGTTCGGCACCGGAACCTCGCTCGAAGGCCATGTGAACGCGCCGTTCGGCGGTGTGTCGATCGACGTGCGCGACATGAACAAGGTGCTCGCGGTGCACGCCGAGGATCTCGACTGCGTGGTCCAGCCCGGCATCACCCGCAAGGCGCTCAACGAATACCTGCGCGACCAGGGCGTGTTCTTTCCGATCGATCCCGGCGCCGACGCCTCGCTCGGCGGCATGGCGGCGACGCGCTGCTCCGGCACCAATGCGGTGCGCTACGGCACGATGAAGGACAACGTGCTGTCGCTCAAAGTCGTGCTGCCGGACGGCGAGCTGATGACCACGGCGCGGCGGGCGAAGAAATCCTCCGCCGGCTACGACCTGACGCGGCTGATGGTCGGCTCCGAGGGCACGCTCGGCGTCATCACCGAGCTGACGCTCAAGCTCAGCGGCATCCCCGAGGCGATTTCCGGCGGCATCTGTCCGTTTCCATCGGTCGAAGCTGGCTGCAACGCCGCCATCCTGACGATCCAGTCCGGCATTCCGATTGCGCGGATCGAGCTGCTCGACGCGCTGCAGGTGCGGGCGGTCAACCTGTATTCCAAGCTCACGCTGCGCGAGACGCCGATGCTGTTTCTCGAATTCCACGGCACCGAGGCGGGCGTGGCGGAGCAGTCGGAGCGGTTCGGCGAGATCGCGCGCGAACTCGGCGGCGGGCCGTTCGAATGGACCACGCGGCCGGAGGAGCGCACCAGGCTCTGGGAGGCGCGCCACAACGCGGCGTTTGCGACGTTCACGCTGCGGCCGGGCTCCAGCATGATCCCGACCGACGTCTGCGTGCCGCTGTCCCGGCTGGCCGAATGCGTCACCGAGACCCAGCGCGACATCGAGGAGAGCCGGCTGATCGCTCCCATCGTGGGGCATATCGGCGACGGCAATTTCCACCTGACCCTGCTGATCGATCGCGACGATCCGGCCGAGGTCGCCAACGCCAAGGCGTTCGGCGAGCGGCTGATCCAGCGGGCGCTCAAGATGGACGGCACCTGCACCGGCGAGCACGGCGTCGGGCAGGGGAAGATGAAGTATCTCCTGTCCGAGCATGGACCGGCGGCGCTCGCGGCCATGCGCTCGATCAAGCGGGCGTTCGACCCGCTCGACATCATGAATCCGGGCAAGATCGTGTCGCTGGGCTAACCCGTTCAGGGGCGATACAGATTCGGCTCGTATAGATTGGGCGGACATAGATTCGCCGCCAAGCGACGCCAGTGGAGAGAGCGTAGGCTGGCCGGGATGGGCTGCGCCTGCCTCACATATACTAGGTGGGTGGCGGTGGTCCGGCTGATCCCCGGGGAGCCGCGCTGGAGCACTCGTGCAGACGACCCTTTTGGGCCTTGCGATCGCCTTGATCCTCGCGCTGCTGGCAGCGCTGATCGGCCCGTATTTCGTGCATTGGAACGACCACCGCGCCTTCTTCGAGGCCGAGGCCAGCCGGCTGGTCGGGCTGAACGTGAGGGTCGCAGGCGACATCGACGCCAAGCTCCTGCCGTTTCCGGCGGTGACGCTCGGCGGCATCGCCATCGGTTCTGTGGGCGAGGCCAGCCGGCTGCGCGCCGGGTCACTCAAGATCGAGCTGGCGCTGGGTGCCCTGATGCGCGGCGAGCTTCGGGCCACCGAAATGAAGCTGGTCTCGCCGCAGGTCAGCATCGGGCTCGATGCCCGCGGCCAGGTCGACTGGCCGCCGCTGGCGCTCGCGACCGAAACCCTGTCGATCGACCGGCTGAGCATCGAGAACGGCCAGGCGACGCTGACCGACGCCGCGAGCGGCTCAACGACGGTGCTCGACCAGGTGCGGTTCACCGGCGAGGTGCGCTCGCTGGTCGGTCCGATCCGCGGCGAGGGCGAGTTCATGTCGCGCGGCTCGCTCTATCGCTACGAGGTTTCCGCGGGCCGCAGCGCGCCGGAGGGCTCGCGGCTGCGCTTCAGCCTGAAGACCGACGAGCGGCCGGTGACCTTCGAGGCCGAGGGCATGCTGGCCTTCGACCGCACCGCGCCGCGCTTCGACGGGACGCTGACGCTGGCGCGGCCCGCCGTTTCGGTTCTGGCGACCGGCCGGGCGACCGCCCACGAGCCGTGGCGCCTGAGCAGCAAGGTGAAGGCCACCACCGCGGCGGCCACGCTGGACGAGGTGTCGTTCCAGTACGGCCCGGAGGACCGCGCCGTGACGCTCGCCGGCGCGGCGGAGTTCACGTTCGGCCAGCATCCGCAATTGCGGGGAACGCTGTCGGCGCGGCAGGTGGATCTCGACCGGCTGCTGGCCGCACCCGGCGCCGCGAGGCGGCTGCCGCTTTCGGCCGTGCAGGCGTTCGGCGACATGCTCGGCGGTGCGCTCCGGCCGTCATGGCCGGTGCAGCTTGCGCTGAAGGTCGACGCGATGACGGTCGGCGGCGGCATCGTGCAGGGTGTCGGCACCGAACTGCGTTCCGACGGCACGACATGGACGGTCGACAAGCTCGAGTTCCGCGCGCCCGGCTTCACCCACGTCAAGATCGACGGACGCCTGTTCGCGCTGGGCAAGGGTCTCGGCTTCGTCGGCGGCGCGGCGCTGGATTCCAACGATCCGAGAAATCTTCTCGCCTGGCTCGGCGGCGGTCCCGCGCCGGCGGCGCCGATCAAGCCGTGGCACGCGATCGGCGACGTGACGCTGAGCGGCGGCCGGATCGCGGTCGAGCGGCTGCAGGCGCAGACCGAGCGCGGCACCGTCGAAGGCGATGTCTCCTATATCTGGCCGGCCGAGGGACAGGCAGGCCGGATCGAAGCCGATCTGCGCATGGCGGAGCTCGACCTCGATGCCGCGATCGCCACCGGTCAATCGGCGCTGTCCGGATTGGGCATCGAGCGTCCGCGCGAAGTGAAGCTCGTCATCGAAGCCGCCCGCGCGAGGTTTGCCGGGCTCGACGCGCGCAACATCTCGACGCGGCTCACGCTCGACAACGAGGGTCTTGCCATCGAACGCCTGTCGATCGGCGACTTCGGCGACACGAGCTTCATCGCGACCGGACGGCTGCAGACGGAGCCGGCTCCGGGCGGCAGCATCACGGTCTACCTCGATGCGCGCGACCTCAACGGCATCATCGCGATGGCGGAGAAGTTCGCGCCCGCGCTGTCCGATCCGCTGCGGCGGCTGGCGGCCCGGCAGAAGACCGCGACGTTGCGTGCCGCGGTCAGCCTCGACGGCGGCGGTTCGAGCGCGACCACCGGAAAGGTGGAGTTGACCGGCCAGCTCGGCGCCGTGCGCGCCAGCGTCTCCGCGATCGCCACCGGCAGGCGCGAGTCGTTCTCGTTCACCGATCCCGGTGCGCTTTCGGGCACCGATGTCCGGATCGACAGCCGGCTCGACTCCGACGAATCCGGCCCGTTGCTGACGCTGCTCGGTCTCGACCGGATGATTGCTGCCGAGCAGCGCGCGGCGCACTGGACGTTCAGCGCGTCGGGCCCGCTCGGCCGCGATCTGCGGTTCGAGAGCAAGCTCGAAGCCGGCCCCATCGATGCGAGCGGCAAGGGCACGATCCGCCGCGCCGACGATCAGCCCACGTCGATCGCGCTCGATCAGTTCGGCGGCACATTCGGCGGCAACAAGCTGCAGGGCCGGTTCGCGCTCCGCATGGGTGATCCCGCGCGAATCGAAGGCACCATCGACGCCGAATCGTTCGAGGTGCCGGCGGTCGTCGCGGCCGCCATCGGAATGCCGGCGCAGCGCGGTGCAACGGGTTGGTCGACAGAGCCCTTCGTCTGGAGCACGCCGGGCCTTGCCGGGCGTATCGAATTCAAGTCGCAGCGCGCGATGCTGTTGCCCGGCGTCGCCGCGCAACAGATGCGCGGCGTGGTGCGGTTGAACACTGCGGAAATCGTATTCGAGGATATTACCGGCGAGATGGCCAAGGGCCGCTTTGAAGGGCGCCTTGCCGTCGCCAACGGCAGCGATGGCACCTCGGCGCGCGTGCGCTTTGCCCTGCTTGACGCCGATCCCGGTGCGCTGTTGGCGGGCGCGGAGCGGCCGGCAATGGCGGGCAAGCTCGTCATGCAGACCGAGCTTGAAGGGGCCGGGCGCAGTCCCGCGGCATTCATGGGATCGCTGACCGGCTTCGGCAATGTCACGCTGGAACGCGCGCAGCTTGGTGGGCTCAATCCGGGCGTGTTCGGCGCCGTGAACCGTGCGATCGAGCTTGGCGTACCGCTGAGCGGTAACCGGATACGCGAATTTGTCTCCGGCATGCTCAACGGCGCGCCGCTTCCTGTGGCGCGCGCTTCGGCCCGAATCGGCGTCAGCGACGGCCAGGCACGCTTCACTGACATCTCGGTGCAGTCGACCGGCGCCGAGCTTCAGGCAAGCGCGAGCGTGGACCTTTCCGACGCGACGCTCGATGCGCGCCTTACGCTCAACGGACTTCCACCGTCGCGGGGAGCGCAGCGGCCTGCGGTGCTGATCTCGTTGAAAGGCGCGCTGCCATCACCGCAGCGCACGGTCGACATCAGCCAGCTGACAAGCTGGCTGACGCTGCGCGCCGTCGAACAGCAATCGCGGCAGATCGATGCGATGGAACGGGCAGCGCACGATGCCGCCATACAGGCGAGTCCGACGAGCGCCGCGTCCGGCCGTCCGGCGGTTTCGCCGGCGCCGGTTGCGCCCGATGCCCCGTCCGTCGCGCCGGGCAATCCCGACAGTCCCGCGGGCGCGCGAGCGCCGGCGCTGCCGCCGCCGGTCGACATCACACCTGATCAGGGATCGAGAATCGCCCGAGAATCGCGCCGAGGGCGGAGGGCACGGCGCCGCCACGCGGCGGGCCGCGCCCGCCCGGCCTACTCGGCGCGCAGAACTGACGCCGGTTGCGGCGCAATTCCACGAATGTCGCGCGTCACCGCAGGCTCCTGCGGTGCGACACCGCCATTGCGGTAGTGATCGAGAACGAACAGCCGGATCGCCGACGAAAGATTGCCGTGACGGCGGTCGGTGTCGATCGTCGACACAAGTTCGGACAGAGTGAGGCTGCGATCGTCGGCGATTTCCTTCAGGCCCTTCCAGAAGGCATCCTCGAGGCTCACGCTGGTCTTGTGTCCAGCGATCACGATAGAGCGCTTGATAACCGGCGATTTCATCGGCGGTCCCCCGGTTCGATTCGATGCTGATCGAGAGTTCTGGCGGGCCTTGTCTTGGTCCGCCGCCGCTTTGTCATGCTCCGATTTGGAGACACCGTGAGCGATCCGTTGCTCAGCGGCATGTTGTTCGGCTTTGCTGCGGGCGGCGCGTTTGCGGGCCATCCGCAGATTGACGATCTCAGCCATGCCGGCTCGAAGCGTTCGCATTGCACATGGTGAAGTCTCAGGTCCCGGTGCGACAAAGAGTCTGGAACAATTGCGCCGATACAGTGGCAATGGTTATGGGTCATGCATCGATGTGTATGAAATCGATCAGCCAGTTGCCGCTAACGCACAGCTCAGTGCCACAATTCACCCGGCTTGGCTTCCCGCATGTGCATTTCCGCCGCGAGTTCGTGAAATCGAGGAAGACCGCGCGTAAATCCGCTGCGTGGAGTTTTCTTCAAATGTGGCGAATCGGCCCCGCCGATCTGCGGGCCCCGACAATTCGCAGCGAATTTTCACTTCAACCGGGCCGCGTCATCCGCTCGGGACGCACCAGCCGGTCGAACTCGGCAGCAGAGAGAAAGCCGAGGCGAATTGCTTCTTCGCGCAAGGTTGTGCCGTTGGCATGCGCGGTCTTGGCGATTTTCGCCGCCTTCTCGTAGCCGATGGTCGGCGCGAGCGCCGTGACGAGCATCAGGGAACGCTCCATCAGTTGGCGGATCCGCGTTTCGTCGGCGCGAATCCCCGCTACACAATTTTCCGTGAACGAGCGCGACGCATCCGCCAACAGGCGGATGGACTGCAGCATGCCGTGCGCAAGCACGGGCTTGTACACGTTGAGCTCGAAATGGCCCTGGCTCGCGCCGACGGTGATCGCCGTGTGGTTGCCGAATACCTGGCAGCACACCATCGTCAGCGCCTCGGCCTGGGTCGGATTGACCTTGCCGGGCATGATCGAAGAACCGGGTTCGTTCTCCGGCAGCACCAGTTCGCCCAGACCCGAGCGCGGCCCGGACCCCAGCAGGCGGATGTCGTTGGCGATCTTGAACAGGTCGGTTGCGAGCGCATTCAACGCGCCGTGCGCGAAGGCGTAGGCGCCGTGCGAGGCGAGCGCTTCGAACTTGTTGCGTGCGGATGTGAACGGCAGGCGAGTGAGGGCGGCGACTTTTTTTGCGAATAGCGCGGCGAAGCGTGGATGCGCGTTGAGCCCGGTGCCGACCGCCGTGCCGCCCTGCGCCAACGGATAGAGCTGCTTCAAGGCGAGCCGGTTGCGAACGATGCCGCTGTGGACCTGCGAGGCGTAGCCGGAGAATTCCTGGCCGAGCGTCAGCGGCGTCGCGTCCTGGGTGTGCGTGCGGCCGATCTTGACGATCCTGGCGAACTGCTTGCTCTTTTTCCGCAGCGCGTCCTGCAGATGCGCGAGCGCCGGATCGAGCAGCCAGGCGATCTCCTCGGCGGCTGCGATGTGCATCGCGGTCGGAAAGCAGTCGTTCGAGGACTGGCTCATGTTGACGTGATCGTTCGGGTGCACCGGCGATTTCGCGCCGAGCTTGCCGCCGAGCATTTCGTTGGCGCGGTTGGCGATCACCTCGTTGACGTTCATGTTGGTCTGGGTGCCCGAGCCGGTCTGCCAGACCACCAGCGGAAAATGATCGTCGAGTCTTCGCGTCGATCACCTCCTGCGCGGCCCTGACGATCGCGCCGGCGCGTTTGGCGTCAATCAGCTTGAGCGACAGGTTCACCTCGGCCGCGGCACGCTTGACGACACCGAGCGCGCGGATCAGCGGCCGCGGCATGCGCTCGGTGCCGATCCGGAAGTTCTCGATGGAGCGCTGGGTCTGCGCCCCCCAATAGCGATCGGCCGCGACCTCGATCGGGCCGAAGGTGTCGCTCTCGGTTCGGCTGCGAGCCGGGCGGCGTGCGATGGTCGAGCCCGCCGTGCCCGAAGGCTTGGTGATCGAAGCCTTGACGATCGAAGCCTTGGTGATCGAAACCTTGGCCATCACTTCTTGCGGAAGCGGTCCAGCCGGACCACTTCGGCGCCGCCGGACTTGTCGGCCGGCTGGTCTGCGTCGGGCTTATCGCTTGTAGTTTTGGCGCTCGCCGTCTCGGTGCCTGCGGCGGCAGGCAGCGGGCTCGCAGGCACGCTGGTGCGTCCCGGTTCTCGTTTGCTGTCCTTGGCGTCCGGCCTGGCGTCTTTGCCGGCGGGCTGGGATTGCGACTTGAGTTTGGGCTTCGCCGCCTCGCGCGGCGTTCCGGCATCGCCGTCGCCTTCGGCGGCGTCCCCGGCTTCGGGGAGCGTCTCGAACTGCAGCGTGAACTGGACCGCAGGGTCGGCGAACTGCTTGATCGCGGCGAGCGGAATGACCAGCTTTTCCGCAACGCCGCCGAACGACAATCCGACCTCGAAAAGCTCGTCGGTGACCTTCATGTCCCAGAACTGATGCTGGAGCACGATGGTCATCTCTTCCGGATAGCGTTCGCGCAGCCGGTCGGAGATCTTTACGCCGTCCGCCGTGGTGTCGAAGGTGACGAAGAAATGGTGGTCGCCGGCAAGCCCGCCTTTGGCGGTATCGGCCAGCACGTTGCGGACCATGCCGCGCAGGGCGTCCTGGACCAGTATGTCGTAACGGATGTGATCGACGGGCATGGGCAGTCAAAACCTCGGGGCAGTCAAAACTTCGGGGCAGTCAAAACTTCGCATTCGACGCCCCTCAATATAGGCAGAGTCGCGGATTCGTCAGAGTCGCGGGCTGGTCAAATTGAGCAGAAAGTCTTGCCAGATCGAGCTGAAATAAAGTGGAGGCTTCTGTTGCCAGGTGCCTCCGGACCCCGCCTAACGGAGCTTAACCCGCTAGGACTTCAAGTTCGGCGTTTCAAACCGCGTTACGCGGCCTGAGCAACCGGAGCATAGTTGTCGTTGGCAACTATGGAATGGTCCGATAACGACGGAACCATAACGGGCAAAAGCGCGCTCTTTACACCCTCGTCGATCCTGGTTCGGCCCCGCCGAAACCCGTTCTCGCCGGGTTCGGGTGGAGCCGCCGGGTACTGCCCCCGGGTCCGAATGGTTTATTGCAACGGCCATTTATCGCCATATCCGGCTTGCGCCGGCACCCCGAATATAGGCGCGACAGGTTGACGAAAAAAGAGCCGATTATTGCTCGCCGGGGGAGGGGGCCGCCGGGTTCCCGAATTAACCAAGATTGCAAACTCGGTTAATCCGGAACCGCCGGATGCTTGCTCCCGAACACTGGAACTGGGCATCGTTGGTTAATTCCCAGCGCGGCGGATGTGGAAAGGGAGCCAACGACGTTCAAAAGGGACGGCCATGAGCCCAACCGGGAAGTGCACGTGTCCGACACGACTGCGGTCTCGCATCTCGCGTGACCGTTATTTTGGCCGTTCTCTTGGCGGTTCGTTACCGGCCCTGTCGCTGATTTTAGGGCTCGCGCTGACGACAGGGACGCAAGCGCAAACCGCAGGCACGCCGCAGCCGCACAGCGTGCGCACGCTCGCGCATCTCAACGCAACCATCGAGCGGTCACCGGGGGCCGCGGCCATCGAGGACGGTCGCTGGCGGCACTCGCGGGCGCTGGCGCCCAGCCGCACTGCAGCGCCTCGCTCGCCGGACACCACCGACGCCACGCTCGCCGGCCTTGACCGGGCGATCAGGCTCGAGCCGAAAAACGCCGATCACTTTCTGGCGCGCGGGTTGCTCTATCTCAAGTTGCGCGAGCTGGACCGTGCCATTCGCGACTTCGATCAGGCGGTCGCGCTCGATCCGCGAAATGGCGCTGCGCTCAAGCATCGGGCGCGGGCGCAAACCCAGGCCCATCACGACAACGCCGTCGCCCTGTATGGCGTGCGGCAATACGATCGCGCCATCCGCGATCTCGACCGCGCCATCAATTTCAGCCCGGACCACGCATCCTCGTTCAACCTGAGGGGCCTGTGTTACGCCGCCCTCGGCGAGACCAGGCGCGCGATCCAGGACTTCGACCAGGCGGTGCAACTGGACGGCAATCTCGCGGAAGCTTTCGTCAACCGCGGCAATATCTTCCAGAGCGCCGACAAATGGGAACGGGCGCTGGCCGACTACAGCGAGGCGGCCCGGCTCAAGCCGCAAGACGCTTATTCGCTCTACAGCCGTGGACTCGTGATGCGTGCGCTGGGGCGCGAGGCTGAAGCCGCCGTCGATATCGCCAGGGCCAAGGAGATCGAGCCGGGGATCGGGCCTTGACCCGCGCTGGCGAGCGAAGCGAGCGGCCAGCGCGGGCACTTTTAGTGGCCGCGCCGGCTCCTCGTGTCGCTTCGCGCCACTCGGCGGCGCGGCTGCGTTTCGCAATCCGAAAAGTTCGCGGCAATAATTCGATTGGTCGTCAGCGGGCCTGAGGCTAAGTCTCGGTCATGCCCGAGACCGACATTCGATCGGCGGCCGGTCCGCCGATTCCCACCCACGCCGAACTGTTCCTCGCCTTCTTCAAGATCACGCTGTCCGGCTTCGGCGGAACGCTGCCGTGGACGCGCCGGATGTTCGTGGAAGAGAAGCGCTGGCTGACCGCGCAGGAATTCAACGACGTCTACGCGCTCTGCCAGTTCTTGCCCGGGCCGAATATCGTCAATCTGACGGCGGTCTTCGGCTCGCGGATGCGCGGTCCGACCGGTGCGCTGGCCGCATGGTCGGGGTTTCTGCTCGTCCCGTTCTGCGTGATGCTGGCCGCGGCCGTCCTCTATGACCGCTATGGCGAGGTCGAATCCGTGCGGCGGGTTCTGACCGGCATCGCGCCCGCCGCGGCAGGCCTGATCATCGCGACGGTCGCGAAAATGGCCGCGCCGATGTTCCGCAAGCTCGGACCGGCGCCTTTTGTGGTCGTCGCAACCGCCGTTGCGATCGGGCTCATGCGCTGGCCGCTGCTCTGGGTGATGCTGACAATGGTGCCGGCCAGCATCGGCCTCGCCTGGTGGGTGCGGCGATGAAGGGCGACGGCGACATCCTTTTGGTTCTGGCGGTTCAATTCGCGATCATGGCGCTGCTGGCGCTCGGCGGAGCGAACGCGGTGGTTCCGGAGATGCACCGGCAGGCGGTCGAGCTGCGCGGCTGGATGTCGGAGCGCGAATTCGCCGACATGTTTGCCATTTCGCAGGCCGCGCCGGGGCCGAACGTAATGATGGTGACGCTTATCGGCTATCACGTGGCTGGAGTGGCCGGTGCGGTCGTTGCAACTTTCGCGATGTGTGGCCCAACCGCGATACTGGCCCAATTTCTGGGCAGAGCCTGGGACGGCTTTAAGGATGCGCCGTGGCGCATCGTGGTTCAGGCCGGTCTTGTGCCGATTTCGGTCGGCCTGGTCGGCGCCAGCGCCATCGTTCTAACCCGTGCGTCCGACCATAGCTGGCTTGCCGTCGTTATTACAGTTGCCACGGCGGCGGTTGCGTACTGGACGCGCTGGAATCCGCTTTGGCTGATCGGTATCGCCGGGCTTGCGGGTCTGACCGGTTGGGTCTGAGCCGTTCGAGCAGCGTTCGCGGTTGCTTTTTCTTGCGGAAAGCTGTCTGCTACTGAAGGGGAAACGCAGGTAACAAGTTCAGAGGGGAGTGGGGTTGATGTCTGATGCAGCGCCATCAGGTGGTATGCGTGTGGCGGCGGCTCATCGCCGCTATTGTTTGATCGGCGGGGCGGCGCTCGCTGTTGCCGGTCTGGTACTGCTTGCCACTTCATTCCTTGTGCACAATCCGGTTGTGTTCTCCGTCAGAGCCGGCATCGTTGTTTTCACGGCTGTCGGCATCGCAATCTCGGCGGGCTTCCTGAAGGTGCAGAGCCCGCAGGACGTGTTCGGCGGCATGGCGCTGATCCTGGTCTCGCTGATCGCGTTCGTGGCATCGAACGACCTGCCCGGCATGCGCGGATTTGCCTTTGGTCCGGGCACCGCGCCGCGGTTGTTCGCGTTCGCGCTCGCGCTGCTGGCGGTCGGCGTTGTCGTCACCGGCCTTCTGACACCGGGGCCGGATGTCACTCCTTATAAGCTACGCGGCGTGATCTTCATCATCGGGGCGATCCTCTGCTTCGCCGCAACGATCCGGCCCCTGGGTCTGGTGATCGCGAGCTTTTCGACCATGGTCATCTGCGCGGCGGCCGCCGACGACGTGAAGTGGCGCGAGACGCTGGTCGTCGCCGTGGTGATCACGGCGTTCTGCTCCGTCCTGTTTCCCTACGGCTTGAACCTGCCGTTCCAGCTTTGGCCCCGGTTCTGGTGAGCGGCGAGACGCAACATGTATGACCTCATTGCAAATCTTTGGCTCGGCATGGGCGTGGCCTTCACGCCGACCAATATCTTCCTGTGCCTGATCGGTGCGCTCGTCGGCACCCTGATCGGCGTGTTGCCGGGCATCGGTTCGCTCGCCACCATCGCCATGCTGCTGCCGATCACCTTCGGCCTGCCGCCGGTCGGCGCGCTGATCATGCTCGCCGGCATCTACTACGGCGCCCAGTATGGCGGCTCGACCACGTCGATCCTGGTGAACATCCCGGGTGAATCGTCGTCGGTGATCACCACGCTGGACGGCCACCAGATGGCCAAGAACGGGCGTGCCGGCCCGGCGCTCGCCATCGCCGCGATCGGCTCGTTCTTCGCCGGTTGCGTCGCGACCGTGCTGGTGGCGGCGCTCGGCGCGCCGCTGACCTCGATCGCGCTGCTGTTCGGCCCCGCCGAATACTTCTCGCTGATGGTGCTCGGCCTGATCTTCGCGGTCGTGCTCGCCAAGGGCTCGGTGCTCAAGGCGCTGACCATGATCCTGATGGGTCTGCTGTTCTCGATGATCGGCTCGGATCTCGAGACCGGCGCCGAGCGCATGACCTGGGGCATTCCGGAACTGTCCGACGGCATCGGCTTCGTCGTCGTCGGCATGGGCGTGTTCGGCTTCGGCGAAATCCTGCGCAACCTGGAGTCGGTCCAAAACCGCGACATCATTCAGAGCAAGATCACCGGCCTGATGCCGACGCTGCCGGACCTGAAGGCTTCGGCCGGCGCGATCGGCCGCGGCACAGTCATCGGCTCATGCCTTGGCATTCTGCCCGGCGGCGGCGCGATCATCGCGTCGTTCGCCGCCTACACCTTCGAGAAGAAGGTCTCCAAGCACCCCGAACGGTTCGGCCGCGGCACCATCGAAGGCGTCGCGGCGCCCGAGGCGGCCAACAACGCGGCGGCGCAAACCTCGTTCATTCCGCTGCTGACGCTGGGCATCCCGCCGAACCCGGTGATGGCGCTGATGGTCGGCGCCATGACCATCCACGGCATCGTGCCGGGCCCGCAGGTCATGACCAAGCAGCCCGAGCTGTTCTGGGGCATGATCGCCTCGATGTGGCTCGGCAACCTGATGCTGATCGTCATCAATCTGCCGCTGGTCGGCGTGTGGGTGCGCCTGCTCCGCGTGCCATACCGCCACCTGTTCCCGATGATCGTGATCTTCTGCTGCATCGGCATCTACTCGGTGAACAACGCGCCGTTCGACGTGTCGATGACCGCGATCTGGGGCGTTGTCGGCTACTGGCTGGTGAAGCACGACTTCGAGCCGGCGCCGATGATCCTTGGCTTCGTGCTCGGACCGCTGATGGAGGAAAACCTCCGCCGCGCCATGCTCATCGCCCGCGGCGACGCGACGGTGTTCCTGACCCGGCCGATCTCGGCGACGCTGCTCGGCATCTCGGCCTTCATGCTGATCCTGTCGTTGCTGCCGGCGATCCGCGGCAAGCGCGACGAGGTGTTCACCGAGTAGGGCCACGCCGCGGCCGTCAAGGCTGCGACCAAAGTACAACCCCCGGCGGACCTTTTTCGGTTCCCCGGGGGTTTTCCATTTGGGGCCGCAGCACTTAGATACCTGCATGAAAATAAGCCCCTGGGAGATCGCCCTATGAACGTGTCACGACCCATCTCCGGCCTGCTGGCCGGCGCCGTTGCGCTCGCAATCGGCATTGCGCCTGCCGCGGCGCAGGACTATCCGAACCGAGCCATCACCGTCATCGTGCCGTTCGCCGCCGGCGGACCGACCGACGTCATTGCCCGCATCGTCACCGACAATATGTCGAAGACGCTCGGACAGACCTTCGTGATCGAAAACGTGGTCGGCGCCGGCGGGACCACCGGCATCACCCGCGCCAAGCGCGCCAGGAACGACGGCTACACGATCGCGATGGGCCATCTCGGCACGCACGCTGCCGCCCCCTCGCTGTACCCCAATCTGCAATACGACCCGGTCAACGACTTCGAGCCGATCGGGCTCGCCGCCGGCACGCCGATCCTGATCCTCGCCAGGAAGGATTTTCCGGCCAAGGACCTGAAGGAGTTCTCCGCCTACCTGAAGGCGAACGAAACCAAGGTCAACGCGGCCCATGCCGGCGTCGGCTCGGTGTCGTTCACCACCTGCCTGCTGCTCAACAGCATCCTGAAGGTGAAGCCGACCGCGGTGCCCTATCAGGGCACCGGACCTTCGATGAACGCGCTGGTCGGGGGCCAGGTCGACTATATGTGCGACCAGATCGTCAACGCGGTGCCGCAGGTTCTCGGCGGCACCATCAAGGCCTATGCGATCGCAACCGAGGAGCGCAATCCGTCGTTGCCGAACGTTCCGACCACCAAGGAGGCCGGGATGCCCGAGTTCCAGGCGTCGGCCTGGAACGCGCTGTTCGCACCCAAGGGGACGCCGAAGGCGGCGGTGGACAAGCTGTCGGACGCGCTCGGCAAGGCGCTCGACGACGAGACCACGCGGAAGCGGCTCCTGGAACTCGGCAGCGACATTCCGGGCAAGGATCGCCGCGGCGGCCCGGCGCTCACCAAGCTGGTGACGTCGGAGATCGCCAAGTGGTCGCCGGTGATCAAGGCGGCCGGCCCGATCAACTGAGCTTGTGAATTTGTGCAAAAGCGGCGAGGGGGCGGCGCGAGCCGCCCCTTTTCCGTCGACGTGCCTATATAGAGAGAACACGCCGATGGCCCGGCTTCGCCCGCCTGCGTTCCGGCGATAATCTGTTCGGCGTGGTGCTGATTCTTTGGCGCTCCGGTTGCGCCGCCTGAGGCTCGCTCGATGCGGCAATACCTCGAACTGATGGAACACACGCTCGCCGACGGCGTCGAGAAGCGCGACCGCACCGGCACGGGCACGGTTTCGGTGTTCGGCCATCAGTTGCGCTTCGACCTCGACCAGGGTTTCCCGCTGGTCACCACCAAGAAGCTGCACCTGAAGTCGATCGTCCACGAGCTGCTCTGGTTCCTCGCCGGCGACACCAACATCAAGTACCTGAACGACAACGGCGTGCGCATCTGGGACGAATGGGCCGACGAGCGCGGCGATCTCGGCCCGGTCTACGGCCGGCAATGGCGCTCGTGGCCCGCGCAGGACGGCCGCGCCATCGACCAGATCGCCAACCTGGTGGAGATGATCCGGCGCAATCCGGATTCGCGCCGCCTGATCGTCACCGCGTGGAATCCGGCCGACGTCGACAAGATGGCGCTGCCGCCGTGCCACTGCCTGTTCCAGTTCTATGTCGCCAGGGGCCGGCTGTCGTGCCAGCTCTACCAGCGCTCCGCCGACATCTTCCTCGGCGTGCCGTTCAACATCGCGTCCTATGCGCTGCTGACCATGATGATGGCGCAGGTGACCGGGCTGCAGCCGGGCGAGTTCATCCATACCTTCGGCGACGCGCACCTCTATCTCAATCATATCGAGCAGGCGCGCCTGCAATTGTCGCGCGCGCCGCGCGCGCTGCCGTCGATGCGGCTCAATCCTGCGGTGAAGGACATCTTCGGCTTCCGCTACGAGGACTTCGCGCTCGAAGGCTACGAGCCGCACCCGCATATCAAGGCCGAGGTGGCGGTGTGAGCGCGGCGAAGCCGCACGGCGTCGCCATCGTTCTCGTTGCCGCCGTCGCCGAAAACGGCGTGATCGGCCGCGACAATGCCTTGCCGTTCCGGCAAAGCTCCGATCTCAAGCGCTTCAAGGCGCTGACCATCGGCAAGCCGGTGCTGATGGGCCGCAAGACCTTCGTCTCCATCGGCAAGCCATTGCCCGGCCGCACCAACATCGTGGTCAGCCGCGACCCGGGCTTCAATCCGGACGGCGTCATCGTCGTTCGCGATCTGGAGCAGGCCTTGAGGGTTGCGCGCGACGACGCGGAGCGCCGCGGCGTCGGCGAGATCGCCGCGATCGGCGGCACGGACATTTTCACGCAGCTGCTGCCCCTTGCCGACCGGCTGGAGATCACCCATGTGCACGCGCGGCCGGAGGGCGACACGTACTTTCCGCCGATCGATGCGACACAATGGCATCCGGTCGCCCGCAGCGATCATCCGGCCGGGCCGCAGGACGAGGCTGGTTTCAGTTTCGTCACCTATGCGCGGAATTGACGTTCGAGCCGATGGGAAAGGCCAGTCTGGCCAGCGCCTTGGCGCTTGCCCGTGGCGTGCGTTGTAAGGCGCGGGCCGCTCCCATATAACCACCATCCAGCGAACAGGGGCCGGCGCGACGACCGGCTGCCGAGGAGAGATTTCATGCCGTGGAGCAATCAGGGCGGCGGGCCCTGGGGATCGGGCGGATCGAAGGGCCCCTGGGGCTCCGGACCGCAGTCGTCCGGGCCGACCCCGCCGGACCTCGAGGAATTGCTGCGCCGCAGCCAGGACAAGCTGAAGACCGTGCTGCCGGGCGGCAATCTCGGCAGCCGCGGCTTCCTGGTGCTGGTGCTCGGCGCCGTGTTCCTGTGGGGCCTGTCCGGCTTCTTCCGCGTCGAGCCCGACGAGGTCGGCGTGGTGATGCGCTTCGGCAAGCAGGTGCGCGAGGTGCAGCCCGGCTTGAACTACCACTTCCCGTATCCGGTCGAAACCGTGCTGACGCCCAAGGCGCTGCAGCAGCGCAAGATCGACGTCGGCATGCGGATCGTCGACGATCTGCGCCGCGGCACGACGGTGCGCGACGTGCCGGAAGAGAGCCTGATGCTGACCGGCGACGAGAACATCGTCGACGTCGATTTCTCGGTGCTGTGGCGGATCGATCCGAAGCCGGACAGCGTCGGCAAATATCTGTTCAACATTCAGAACCCGGAAGGCACCGTGAAAGCCGTGGCGGAAAGCGCCATGCGCGAGGTGATCGGCCGCACGGACATCCAGCAGGTCCTGACTGTCCGTCAACCGATCGAGGCGGCGGTGCAGGATCTGATGCAAAAGACGCTCGATCAATACGGCGCCGGCGTCGTGGTCCAGCAGGTGCAGATGCAGAAGGTCGACCCGCCGCAGCAGGTCATCGACTCGTTCCGCGACGTGCAGGCCGCGCGCGCCGACCTCGAGCGCGCGCAGAACGAGGCGCAGACCTACGCCAACCGGGTGGTGCCCGAGGCGCGCGGCCGCGCCGCGCAGATCCTCCAGGCCGCGGATGCCTACAAGTCGCAGACCGTCGCCGAGGCATTCGGCCAGACTTCGCGCTTCACCAAGATCTACGACGAATACAAGAAGGCGCCGGACGTCACGCGCAAACGCATGTATCTCGAGACGATGGAGCGCGTGATGGGCGGCACCGACAAGATCATCCTCGATTCCGGCGGGCAGTCCGGATCGGGTGGCGTTGTGCCTTACCTGCCGTTGAACGAACTCACGCGACGGCCGCCGCAACAACAACAGCCGCAGGGTGGGGGTGCGCGATGAGATTGGGTATCGCAGGGGGCATCGCCCTCGTCCTGATCGTCGCCGCGCTCGTGCTCGGCTGGATGTCTTTGTTCACCGTCTACCAGACGCAGCAGGCGATCGTGGTGCGGCTCGGCGAGCCGATTCGCGTCGTCACCGAGCCGGGCCTGAACTTCAAGTGGCCGCTGATCGACAACGTGATCGGCATCGACAAGCGCATCCTCGATCTGGAAAATCCGGCGCAGGAGGTGATTGCCTCCGACCAGAAGCGGCTGGTGGTCGACGCATTCGCGCGCTACCGCATCCATGATGCGCTGCGCTTCTACCAGAGAGTCGGCACCATCCAGGGCGCCAACTCGCAGCTTTCGGTCCTGCTCAACTCCGCGCTGCGGCGCGTGCTGGGCGAGGCGACGCTGACCCACGTGGTGCGGGACGATCGCGCGCAACTGATGTCCAAGGTGCGCGAGCACCTCGACCGCGACGCGCGCGACTTCGGCATCTCGATCGTGGACGTGCGAATCCGCCGTGCCGATCTGCCGGACCAGAACAGCCAGGCGGTGTATCAGCGGATGCAGACCGAGCGTCAGCGCGAGGCCGCCGAGTTCCGCGCCCAGGGCAGCCAGAAGTCGCAGGAAATTCGCTCCAAGGCGGACCGCGACGTGACCGTGCTGATCGCCGAAGCGACCTCCAAGGCCGAGCAGGAGCGCGGCCAGGGCGACGCCGAGCGAAACCGCATCTTCGCCGAGGCGTTCGGCAAGGATATCGATTTCTTCTCGTTCTACCGCTCGATGCAGGCCTACGAGGCCGGAATGCGTCATGGCGATACGCGGATGGTGCTGAACCCCGACTCGGAGTTCTTCCGCTATTTCGTCGATCCGTCCGGCAAGGGCCGCGACGGTTCGAACGCCAGGTCGTCTGTGCCGTCGTCGTCTGTGCCGTCGCCGTCGGTTCCATCGGCGCCGGCTCCGGCCCGGTAAGGCGCGGAGCGGCAACAGCGCACGGCGCGGTGGGCGGGCGATGTCCGATTTTGTGGTCGCGATCGGTCTCGTGCTGGCCATGGAGGGAATCCTGTTCGCCGCGTTCCCGGGCGCGGTGAAGCAGGCCATGGCGCATGTGACCGAAACGCCCGATACGGCCTTGCGGACGATCGGCATCGTCTCCGCGGTTCTCGGCGTCGTCATGGTCTGGTTCGTGCGCGGCTGACCGGCCTTACGGGCCGCTTTTCCGCCAAAATCCGGCGGTTCATGATGCATCGGCTTGTCCCAGCTGGCGCAAACGTTGCTTGCTTCCGCCGCGCCGCGGAGGCACTGTCGCCTCAAATGCCATCCTCAGGAGATTTGACGGTCATGGCCCGCCTCACCGCCCTCACGCATGCTTTTTTGCGACCGGCTTTGACCGTGGCTGCGGCCGCGGCCATCGCGCTGCCCGCGCTTTCGATCCCTTCGCAGGCGCGTGGCCCGGAAGCCATCGCCGACGTTGCCGAAAAAGTGATCGACGCGGTGGTCAACATCTCGACCTCGCAGAAGGTCGAGGGACGTCCGGGTGCAGGCGGCGGAGGCGGGGCGCAACAGGCGCCGCCGAACCTGCCGCCAGGCTCGCCGTTCGAGGAGTTCTTCGAGGAGTTCTTCAAGAACCGCCGCGGCCAGGGTGAGGGTCAGGCGCCGAACCGCTCGCCGCGCCGGGTGAGTTCGCTGGGCTCGGGCTTCATCGTCGATCCGGCCGGCATCGTCATCACCAACAACCACGTGATCGCCGAAGCCGACGAGATCAACGTGATCCTGACCGACGGCTCGCGTCTCAAGGCCGAGGTGGTCGGCCGCGATCAGAAGACCGACCTTGCCGTGTTGCGGGTCACGCCGACCAAACCGCTCAAGGCTGTCAAGTTCGCCGACTCCGACAAGGTGCGGCTCGGCGAATGGGTGGTCGCGATCGGCAACCCGTTCAGCCTCGGCGGCACGGTGACGGCCGGCATCGTGTCGGCGCGCAACCGCGACATCAATTCGGGGCCCTACGACAACTACATTCAGACCGACGCCGCGATCAACCGCGGCAATTCGGGCGGCCCGCTGTTCAACCTCGACGGCGAAGTGATCGGCGTGAACACCGCGATCATCTCTCCCTCGGGCGGCTCGATCGGCATCGGCTTCGCCGTGCCGTCGAAGACCGTGCAGGCGGTGGTCGGCCAGCTCCAGCAGTTCGGCGAGATTCACCGCGGTTGGCTCGGCGTGAAGATCCAGCAGGTCACCGACGAGATCGCCGAGAGCCTGAACCTCAAGCCCGCGCGCGGCGCGCTGGTCGCCGGCATCGACGACAAGGGCCCGGCCAAGCCCGCAGGCATCGAGGCCGGCGACGTGATCATCAAGTTCGACAACAAGGACATCAAGGAGATGCGCGATCTGCCGCGCATCGTCGCCGACACGCCGGTCGGCAAGGATGTCGAAGTGCTGATCGTCCGCAAGGGCAAGGAAGAGAAGAAGACCGTCAAGCTCGGTCGCCTCGAAGATGCCGAGAAGCCGGTCAAGGCGGCGGCGACGCCGAATGCGCCGGCCGACAAGCCGGTGGTGCAGAAGTCGCTCGGCCTGCAGCTCTCCGGCATGAACGACGACCTGCGCAAGCGCTACAAGATCAAGGACTCGATCAAGGGCGTGGTCATCACCGGCGTCGACACCGCGTCGGCCGCGGCCGACAAGCGCCTCGCCGCCGGCAGCACGATCGTCGCGATCGAGCAGGAGCAGGTGGCGCAGCCGGCCGACGTGCAGCGTCGCGTCGACACGCTGAAGAAGGCGGGCAAGAAGACCGCGCTGCTTCTGGTCGCCACCGCCGAAGGCGACATGCTGTTCGTGGCGCTGCCGATCGAGTGATCGCGGTTGCACCGGAATACGAAGGGCGGCCTTTAGGCCGCCCTTTTTGTTTTACGGAATGACGAAGGCCGTGCGCGGATAGCCTTGCGCGTAAAGCAGCGCCGTCAGATCGCCGTGGTCGATGCGCGCGGCGGCGGCCTGCGCCACCGCGGGCTTGCCGTGGTAGGAGACGCCGAGGCCGGCGGCTTCGATCATCGGGATGTCGTTGGCGCCGTCGCCGATCGCCATGGTTTCTTCCGGCACAAGCCCGAGCCGTTTTTGCAGCTCCCTCAGTGCGTCGAGCTTGGCCTCCCTGCCGAGGACCGGCTCGGCGACCCGTCCCGAGAACTTGGCATCGCCGTCCACCAGCAGGATGTTGGAGCGATCCTCGTCGAAGCCGATCATTGCGCCGATCGTCTGCGTGAAGAGCGTGAAGCCGCCGGACACCAGGCAGGTGTAAGCGCCGTGCGCGCGCATGGTGGCGACCAGCGTGCGGCCTCCCGGCGTCAACACGATCCGCTGCCGGATCACCTCGCCGATCACCGTCTGCGGCAGGCCTTTGAGCAAGGCCACACGTTCACGCAGGGCGGGCTCGAACGCGATCTCGCCGCGCATGGCGCGCTCGGTGATCGCGGCGACGTGCGCCCTGAACCCGGCATGGTCGGCGAGTTCGTCGATGCATTCCTGGCCGATCATGGTGGAGTCCATGTCGGCGAGAAGCAGCCGCTTGCGCCGGTGCGAGACCGGCTGCACCACCACGTCGACGGGCCCCCCGGCAAGCGACGGTCGCACCTGCCCGGCCAGCGCGCGTTGGTCAAACCCCGCGGCCGGGGTAAAGAGAATGTCGGCGGCAATGCCGGGATCGAGCCAATGCGGGTCTTTCGCGGACGGCAGCGCCGCCCGGGTCCGCGCCAGGACGGCGTCGTCGAGCGCCGGCGCCGCCGGATTGGAGATCAGGGTCGCGACGTGAGTCATGCGGTGCAGGAGTCCGGCCCGAAAAGCGCCCGCGGCAAGCGCGCGGTGCTTATTGCAGGCCCGACCGCGAGCGGCAAGTCGGCGCTGGCCATCGCGCTCGCCGGACGGCTTGGCGGCGTCGTCATTAACGCCGATTCCATGCAGGTCTACCGCGATCTGCGCATTATCACCGCCCGGCCCACGCCGGACGACGAGGCGCGCGTGCCGCATCGTCTGTACGGTCACGTCGACGCCGCCGAGAACTATTCGGTCGGGCGATGGTGTGCCGACGCGAAGGCCGTGCTCGACGAACTCCGGCGCGAAGGCCGCCGGCCGATCCTGGTGGGAGGCACCGGGCTTTACTTCAAGGCGCTGACGCAAGGGCTGTCGGTGGTGCCGCCGACGCCGCCGGACATCCGCGCCGCAGTGCGGGCGCGGTGCGACGCCGAGGGGGCGGCGGCGCTGCATGCCGAGCTCACTCGCCGCGATCCGGCCGCCGCCGCCCGTCTCAAGCCCGGCGACCGGATGCGCATCGCCCGCGCGCTCGAAGTGCTGGAAGCGACCGGACGTTCGCTCACCGACTGGCATCGTGACGGCATGCCGGCGATGCTCGATCCCGACGATGCCGTGAAGCTGTTTCTCGACGTCGACCGCGCCGAACTGGGCCGCCGGATCGATGCGCGCTTCGACGCGATGCTGGCGCACGGCGCCCTGGACGAGGTGAGGACGCTCGCCGAACGCCATCTCGATCCGATGCTGCCGGCGATGAAGGCACACGGCGTGCCCTGGCTGCGGCGGCATCTCGCCGGCGAGATCACGCTTGCCGAGGCGGCGGAGGGCGGCAAGGCCGACACCCGCCGTTACACCAAGCGGCAGGTCACCTGGTTCAGGCACCAGATGCCGGGCTGGACCGCGGTGGCGCCGGACGCCGTCATCAATTCGGTGATGAGATCATTCGTATGAATGATGGTCGCGACGCAGCGATGATATCGATGGGTGATTTCTCATAACGATCGCCATCTGTCCGATCGACAGCGACACGCACATCCAACATTTGTTTGCAAGAAAGCCACTGCAACTAAATTACAGTTACGAATTGTTAGGGCCTGTCTTCAGTTAGTCCGTGAGGACGGATTTAGCCCCGTAGAGGGCAACGGGATTCCCAAATCAGTTTTTCTGTGACTCATGGGCGGTCGGCTTGAGGAGGGCCGACCGATGCGACGCTATGCATTACGCGACGACCAGTGGGGCCGGATCAAGGATTTTCTACCCGGCCGCGAAGGCCATGTAGGAGGCACGGCGGCTGACAATCGGCTGTTCATCGAAGCAATCCTGTACCGATACCGAGCTGGTATCCCGTGGCGCGATTTGCCCGAGCGTTTCGGCGACTGGAAGATTGTCTATCAGCGCTTCAATCGGTGGGCGAAGAGCGGAGTTTTCGAGCGCATTTTCAAGCTGCTGGCGAGCGACCATGATAACGAATACATGATGATCGACGCCACCATCGTGCGCGCTCACCAGCACAGCGCCGGCGCACGAAAAAAAACGGCGAACAGGCGATCGGCCGCTCGCGCGGCGGGCTGACCACCAAAATCCACGCCCTGGTCGATGCGCTCGGCAATCCCGTCCAGGTGATGCTCACGCCCGGACAAGCGCACGATCTGACTTGCGCGGAGCCGCTGCTGGAATCTGTCGATCCAGGGGCGGTGCTTGGCGACAAGGCCTTCGACGCCGACCCCTTCATTGACGCACTCGAACGGCGCGACATCGCGCCGGTGATTCCGCCCAAGGCCAACCGCAAGGTGCCGCGCAGTTGTGATTTCGTGCTCTATTGCGAGCGCAACCTCGTCGAGCGCTTCTTCAACAAACTCAAGCACTTTCGTGCCATCGCCACCCGCTATGACAAACTCGCCACAAATTTCCTCGCCGGCGTCCAGCTCGCCTGCGCCATGATCCTGCTCAACTGAAGACAGGCCCTAGTTATCCGAAATTCATTGTGCGCACAGCGTTGGTAGGGACCTGCGCGTGGGGAGACGATCCGGCCCGGCCGGCTCGTCTGGGGGATGAGGATGACGAACAATTCGGCCAAGCTGGTCGCCGTATGCGCCGGCGCGTTCGTATTCGCTGCTGCGACCGCCGTGGTTATGACCCGATCGCATGCCGCCGCGGTGGTGGGCGAGACGCGGACCATCGCCATTGCGAAGCCCGCCGATTCCACGATCGACGCGCTGCGCGCCGAATACCGCCGGCCGAATTTCATTCCGTTCCCGAAGGACAATCCCTACACCGCCGAGAAGGCCGCTCTCGGCAAGAAGCTCTATTTCGACACCCGGCTTTCCGCCGCGAACCTGCTTTCCTGCGCGTCATGCCATAGCCCCGGCTACGGCTGGGGCGACGGCCAGCCGGTCGGCATCGGCCATCAGATGAAGGCGCTCAAGCGCCGCTCGCCGAGCATCGTCAACGCCGCTTACGGCATGGTCTTCATGTGGGACGGGCGCGCGGACTCGCTGGAGCAGCAGGCACTCGGTCCGATCCAGGCGGACGTCGAGATGAATCTGCCGCTCGACGAGCTGCTGACGCGCTTGAAGGCGGTCGGCGAGTACAAGCCGCTGTTCGAAGCCGCGTTCCCCGGCAAAGGCATCGCTCCCGAAACCATCGCCAAGGCGATCGCCACCTACGAGCGCACCGTGGTTTCCGGACGCGCGCCGTTCGACGCCTGGATCGAAGGCGAGGAGAAGGCCATTTCGGACAGCGCCAAGCGCGGCTTCATGCTGTTCAACACCAAGGCCGAGTGCAACAAGTGCCACAGCGGCTGGAAGTTCACCGACGACAGCTTCCACGACATCGGCCTGAAGAGCGCCGACATCGGCCGCGGCAAATTCCTCGAAGGCATTCCCAAAGCCATGCACGCGTTCAAGACGCCCGGCCTGCGCGAGATCACCCGCCGCGGCCCGTACATGCACAACGGCTCGATCGCGACGCTCGAAGACGTGATGGAGCACTACAACCATGCCGGCGAGGAGCGTGAGAGCCGGTCGGATCTGATCAGGCCGCTGAAGCTGTCCAAGCAGGAGACCGCGGACCTGGTGGAGTTCATGAAGACGCTGACCAGCGACTTCGACCCCACGACGGTACCGGTTATCCCGCGCTAGCTACTCGGAAATGCAAGGAGAATGGAAATGAAGGGTTTCAAGCTCGTGCTTGCCGCAGCGTTCCTCTCGGGCACGGTCGTTGCGTTCGCCGCCGAAAAGACCGTCACGCAGAAGGGCAAGGTGTTCTCGGAGACCGAGATCGCGATCAAGGTCGGCGATACGATCACGTTCGTGAACGACGACAACGTCTTCCACAATGTGCTTTCGACGCATTCCGAGAACAAGTTCAACCTCGGATCGCTCAAGCCCGGCAGCTCCACGCCGGTCACCTTCAAGGCCGCAGGCGACGTTCAGGTCCTGTGCGCTATGCATCCGTCCATGAAAATGCTGGTCAAGGTCGCCAACTGATCCGCCATCACCGCGAGACGAACAAATGTCGATCCGCTACAGGCTGCTTCTGGCATTCAGCGTCATCGTCGCTCTCGCGGCCTGTGTCGCCGGATACGGCTTCCAGCTCATCTCATCGACCAGCTCGATGGTCATCCGGCTGTATGACGGTCCGCTGATGGCCGTCAGCCATGCCCGCGCCGCGCAGGCCAACTTCACCGAAGCGCGGCGCGCGGTCGAGAAAGCGATCATCCTGCGGGAAGCGGCAACGGCAGCCGACTTCGCGCTGATCGACCGGTCGATGAAGCAGCTCGCCTCCGACATGGGCATCGTGCAGGAGCGCATGGCGGGCGCCACGGGTTTCGACGACGGGATCGGCAAGGTACTTCCGCAGGTGGATGACTGGTTCAAGACCGCGATGAGCTATCTGAAGCCGCCGGCTTCGGGGATCACCCAGCTTCCAACGCCTCAGGTGGTGATCGCCAAGGGCGCCGCCATCGGCGAGGTGATCGATGTGGTGGTCGAGAATGCCAGCGCCTACGGCCTGAACTTCCGTTCGGAGGCGGAGACCATGGCGGATGCCTCCAAGACCAACCTGACGATTCTGGCGTTTGCCGCGGTCGTCGTCGGACTGGCGCTGGCGTTCATGATGGCGGCCTCGTTCAGCCGTCCGATCCGCCAGGCGATGGCGAGCTCGGAAGAGATCGCAAGCGGTGTGTTCACCAACGAAGTCTCCACCAGGCGCCGCGACGAGCTGGGCCGTCTGCTGGTCTCGCTCGACAAGACCCGCCTTTCGCTGGCGCAGATGGAAGCGACCAAGGAACGCGACCGTGCCGAGCAGCTCGCGATCCTGCGGGCGCAGGTCGAGGACGAACGTCAGCGGACGGTCGAGACGCAGAACCATGCCGCCGACGAGCAGGCGCGGATTGCCGAACAGCTCACCCGGATGATGGGAACGCTGGCCGACGGGCTCGCCAGGCTGTCGCGCGGCGATCTGACGGTTCGTCTGGGCGACGATGTGAAAGACGAGTACCGGCAGCTCAGGGACGATTTCAACGCCACGGTCGACCAGTTGTCCGACACCGTGTCCGGCATCATCGCGTCGGCGAACGAAGTTTCCAATGCCGCGGCCGAGATTTCCGCCAGCACCACCGACCTGTCGCAGCGGACCGAGGAACAGGCCGCGGGCCTGGAGCAGACGACCGCGTCGCTCGAGGAGATTTCGACGACGGTGAAGAGCAACGTCGAAAGCGCGCACAAGGCGAACCAGTTTACCTCCAGCACCCGTCAGGTGGCCGAGCAGAGCGGCACCGTCGTTGCAAGCGCGGTCGAGGCGATGGCCAGGATCGAGAAGTCCTCGAACGAGATCGCCGACATCATCGGCGTGATCGACGAGATCGCGCGCCAGACCAACCTTCTGGCGCTCAACGCGGCGGTCGAGGCCGCGCGGGCCGGAGAAGCGGGCCGCGGTTTCGCGGTGGTCGCCTCCGAGGTCAGGAGCCTCGCCCAGCGCTCCGCGCAGGCCGCGAAGGACATCAAGAACCTGATCACGACCAGCACCGGCCAGGTGAAGGATGGCGTGGGCCTCGTCAACAAGGCGGGCACCGCGCTGCACCAGATCGTGGAGTCGATCCGCAACGTGTCCGAGACGGTGGCCGAGATTGCGCGTGCCACCAGCGAGCAGGCGCAGAGCCTTGATCAGGTGAACAAGGCGCTGGCCCAGCTCGACGAGGGCACCCAGCAGAATTCGGCGCTGGTCGAGGAGAATGCCGCGACCGCCAAGGCCCTCGAGCAGCAAGCGGCCGAGATGGCGGACCGGGTTGCGTTCTTCAAGCTGGAGGACGCAGTGACGTTGCCAGATGCCGAAGATCTCATCCGGGCCGCTTAGGACCGGTGCAGTTGAATAATCCGCCGATTTGCGAAGTCGTCGCGGTTGTCAGTTGATTCCGGCCATCATCGCCATTGCTGCTCGATCAAGCTTGCGAATGTGCGGCGTGCAGCTGATGCGCAACACGCCAGATGTTCTGGTTATCAACAAACTCGCAGGTCAATTGCCCATTGTTTCTGATTAGGGAACCTTCACTGGGCGATCACGTGTATAATGCACAAAGCGAATCAGTAGATTTGTCCCACATCATCGGAAGGCTGCGCAGCCATGCAAACAATTGCATTGCGGACCGTCTCTTTTGTGATTGGCGTGAGCGCAATTGGACTGGCTGCGCTCGCTGGTTCACTCAACAGCAACTCGGCATCTGCGAATTCGCCAAAACAGCCGGTTCTTACACTGGAGCAGATGAAGGCGGAATATCGACGCCCTGAGGCGATCCCCTTTCCGAAAAGCAATCCGTATTCCGTAGAAAAGGCGTCGCTCGGCAAAAAGCTCTATTTCGATACGCGGTTGTCGGCGGCGAACCTGTTGTCCTGCGGCTCTTGCCATAGCCCGGCCTATGGATGGGGCGATGGCCAGCCGACAGGCGTCGGTCACGGAATGAAGAAACTGGGCCGCCGTTCCCCGACAATCGTCAACGCGGCTTTCGGCCAGATATTCATGTGGGACGGGCGAGCAGCCACGCTCGAGGAACAAGCGCTTGGTCCAATCCAGGCCGACGTCGAAATGAATCTTCCGATCGACAAGTTGATCGAAAAGCTGAAAGCCATTGAAGGGTACGGCCCGCTGTTTCAGGCGGTATTTCCCGGACAGGGGATAACGCCGGAAACGATCGCCAAGTCAATTGCGACCTACGAGCGAACGGTGGTGTCAGGCCGTGCTCGTTTCGACTCCTGGATCGAAGGGGATGAGAACGCAATTTCGCGAGAGGCCATTCGCGGCTTCATCCTGTTCAACACGAAGGGTGGCTGTACGCAGTGTCACAGCGGATGGAATTTTACCGACGACAGCTTTCACGATATCGGCCTCGCAACAGTCGATATCGGCCGCGCCAAGATCTTGCCGGGTGTGGAAAAAATGATGCATGCATTCAAAACGCCGGGATTGCGTGAGATCAGTAATAGAGGTCCATACATGCACAGCGGGTCCATGCAGACGCTGGAGGCAGTCATGGATCACTACAGTCAAGGTGGAATAGATCGGCCCAGCCGTTCCGCTGAAATGAAGCCGCGCGGCTTGTCCAAGCAGGAGCAGGCCGACCTTGTCGCGTTCATGAAGACGTTGACGAGCGAAATGTCTCCGACGTCCGCTCCGCTTCTGCCGCGTTAATCGACATGTGTCGGAAAACGAAAGGTCTGCTCGACATGATACCGTTTACTTTTGCGCTGACGCTCGCGTTTATCGGAGGACTGGCCACCGCGTACGCTGCGGAGCGAAAGATCACTCAGAAGGGCAAGGTCTTTTCCGAATCGGAGGTTACGATCAAGAAGGGCGACGTGATCGTGTTCGTGAACGACGACAGTGTCCATCACAACGTCCTGTCCACGAGCGTTGGAAACATTTTCAATTCCGGCGCCGTGGCGCCGGGAGGGTCGACACCGGTAACTTTCAATGCTGCCGGCGAAGTGTCCGTCATTTGCGCAATTCACCCGAGTATGAAGTTGAAGGTGACGATAACCAACTAGACGAGAGATGGATGCGCCCAATGATGGTCCGCCATAGCATATTGCTGTTGACCAAGGTGATGCTGGCACTTGTCGCCGGCACCGCGACGACGGCGCTCGCAAGAGCTGCCGACTTGCCGCTGCGGCCCCAGAAACAGGCCCTGCCGCAAAACTACGAAAATACAACAGTGCCGACAGTCAAACCGGCAAGCAAACCGGCAGGCCAATCGGCGAAAAAATCGACCACTCCTGCGGACGATGTCACCGGCTCGATCCGCTGGCCGTCGAACATGCGGGCAAATCTCCCGCCTGCGACCGCGGCCATCAGCCATACCTTCGCAGCCCGCGCAACGTTCGACAAAGCACGGGCCGCGATGGATTTGGGGATTTTGCTTCTCGATGACGCCCCCAAAGGCAATCTTCCGGCGCTCCAGGCTGCGGTCGCCAACCTGGATGCCGAATTGGACGCCCTGGCGCAGCTGCCCCAAAATCAATCCAACACTGCGATCAAGGGGACGAAGGGGCTGGTCAAGGATTGGTATGATGCGGGGTTGAAGATCATAAAGCCGCCGCCCCAGGGCGTTCGCGAGTTGCCGTTCCCGGTCACCGTCGATTCGAAAGCGAGCGTGGTGGCCCAGGCTCTCGACCAGCTGATTAGCGATGCAAGCGCCCCGCGTCGAAACTGATCGACGAATTGCATTGCTCCGCCCAAGTCAGGAGCCATCAGCACGGGAAGGGCGCCAGAACCGGCGCCTTGGCCGTTTGCGGGCGATTTGCTCCAATTTGGCCTTGACCGCCGGGAATACCGTCCCTATAAACGCAACGAAATGGCGATAGAGCTATCAAATGCGCAATAAAATTACTCAGAGGCTGGTTATCGTAAGAAGGCGCACCGCCTTGGGGGGCTGACCTCCCACGGTTCGGCGGTGCGCGGAAACAGGGGCTTTTGGGCCCCTTTTTGATTCTCCGGATCGGCCTCGAGCGAACGAAATTGGAGTGAGTGGAGCGGACGATGAATGCAAACGTGAAAGGCGCTGCAGCGCCTGGCCGGGAAATGTCCGGCGCCGAAATGGTGATCGAGGCGCTCGCCGACCAGGGCGTGCAGCACATCTTCGGCTATCCGGGCGGCGCGGTGTTGCCGATCTATGACGCGATCTTTCAGCAGCAGCAGGTCCAGCACATTCTGGTGCGCCACGAGCAGGGCGCGGTGCACGCCGCCGAGGGCTATGCGCGCTCGACCGGCAAGGTCGGCTGCGTGCTGGTGACCTCGGGGCCCGGCGCCACTAATGCGGTGACCGGCCTCACCGACGCGTTGTGCGACTCCATTCCGCTGGTGGTCATCACCGGGCAGGTGCCGACGCATCTGATCGGCAACGACGCCTTCCAGGAGTGCGACACGGTCGGCATCACCCGGCCGTGCACCAAGCACAATTATCTGGTGAAGAGCGTCGAGGATCTGCCGCGCGTGCTGCACGAGGCGTTTCACATCGCCTCGAGCGGCCGGCCGGGGCCGGTGGTGGTCGACATTCCCAAGGATATCCAGTTCGCCAAGGGCACCTATTCCAAGCCTGTCGAATTCCAGCACAAGGGCTACAAGCCGCGGCTCAAGGGCGATCCGAACCGCATCAAGCAGGCGGTCGAGCTGATGGCGCGCGCCAGGCGCCCGGTGTTCTACACCGGCGGCGGCGTCATCAACTCCGGTCCGCGCGCGACCGCCCTGCTGCGCGAGCTCGTGAAGCTGACCGGATTTCCGGTCACCTCGACCCTGATGGGGCTCGGCGCGATCCAGGCCACCGATCCGCAGTGGCTCGGCATGCTCGGCATGCACGGCACCTGGGAGGCCAACTGGGCGATGCACGACTGCGATCTGATGATCTGTATCGGCGCGCGCTTCGACGACCGCATCACCGGCCGGATCGACGCGTTCTCGCCGGGCTCGACCAAGATCCACGTCGACATCGATCCCTCGTCGATCAACAAGAACGTCAAGGTCGACGTTCCGATCATCGGCGACTGCACGCACGTGATCGAAGACATGATCGCGGTCTGGCGCTCGATCAAGGCGGAGCCGGACAAGAAGGCGCTCGGCGAATGGTGGAAGCAGATCGACAAGTGGCGGGCGCGCAAGTCGCTCGCCTACAAGGGCTCCGACAAGATCATCAAGCCGCAATACGCGATCCAGCGGCTCTATGAGCTGACCCGGGACCGCGACACCTACATCACCACCGAGGTGGGGCAGCACCAGATGTGGGCGGCGCAGTTCTACGGCTTCCAGGAGCCGAACCGCTGGATGACGTCGGGTGGTCTCGGCACCATGGGCTACGGCCTGCCGGCCGCGATCGGCGTGCAGCTGGCGCACCCGCAGTCGCTGGTGATCGACATCGCGGGCGAAGCCTCGGTGCTGATGAACATGCAGGAAATGTCGACCGCCGTGCAGCACCGGCTGCCGATCAAGGTGTTCATCCTGAACAACCAGTACATGGGCATGGTGCGCCAGTGGCAGGAGCTTCTGCACGGCGGCCGCTACGCCGAGAGCTACACGCACTCGCTGCCGGACTTCGTCAAGCTGGCCGAGGCCTATCATGGGGTCGGCATCCGCTGTGAGAAGCCGGGCGACCTCGACGGCGCGATCAAGGAGATGATCAACGTCAACAAGCCGGTGATCTTCGACTGCGTGGTCGATCAGGCGGAAAACTGCTTCCCGATGATCCCGTCGGGCCGCGCCCACAACGAGATGCTGCTCGGCGACGCCGCCGAGAGCATCGAGGACGCGATCACCGAAGAAGGCAAGATGCTGGTTTAGCCGCTTGCTCGAGCACCCTCTCCCCATAGCCCGTCGAAGACGGGCGTGAACGCCCTGGCGGTGGGAGAGGGTGGCGAGCGAAGCGAGCCGGGTGAGGGGTTTCTCTCCGAACCCGGTGCTCAAGTACCCCTCACCCGGCGCCTCACTTCGTTCGGCGCCACCCTCTCCCACAAGGGGAGAGGGCAAGCCGGAGCAAGTTGCAAGAGTTTCACCTTATGAGCAGCACCTCCCACTATCCCGCCGCGACCCATCACGAACGGGTCGGAAGCCACACCCTGTCGGTGATCGTCGACAACGAGCCGGGCGTTCTGGCGCGCGTCATCGGCCTGTTCTCCGGCCGCGGCTACAATATCGACTCGCTCACGGTGTCGGAGACCGAGCACCAGAAGCACCTGTCGCGCATCACCATCGTGACGCGCGGTACGCCGATGGTGATCGAGCAGATCAAGAACCAGCTCGATCGCCTGGTGCCGATCCACCGCGTCGTCGACATGACGCTGAGCGGCCCTTCGATCGAGCGCGAACTCGCGATGGTCAAGGTGCGCGGCACCGGTGAGCCCCGGGTCGAGGCGCTTCGCCTGGCCGACGCGTTCCGCGCGCGCGTGATCGACGCCGGCACCGAGAGCTTCATCTTCGAGATCACCGGCGCGAGCGAGAAGATCGAGCAGTTCATCTCGCTGATGCTGCCGCTCGGCCTGGTCGAAGTGTCGCGCACCGGCGTGGTCGCCATCGCCCGCGGGGCGGATGGAATGTGATGACGCCCGAGGTTTTCCTCGCGATGGCGTCGTTCGCCTTCGTGATGGCGTTCACGCCGGGCCCCAACAATGTGATGCTCACCGCGTCGGCGGCGAATTTCGGGTTTGTGCCGTCGATCCCGCACATGCTCGGCGTGACGCTGGGGTTCGTCGTCCTTGTCGCCGCCTCCGGAGCAGGCCTTGGCTCGCTGCTGGCCGCCATGCCATCGGCCCAGACCGTTCTGAAGGTGGTGAGTGTAGCTTACATGCTGTGGCTCGCCTGGAAGGTTGCGAACGCCGGCGCTGCGGACGAGGGCGGCGGCATGAACACCCGGCCGCTGACATTTTTCCAGGCGGCTGCGTTCCAATGGATCAATCCGAAGGGCGTGGTCATCGCTCTCGGTGCGATCACGCTTTTCGTCAGTCCGGCCAGGCCGATTGCAGATCTGTCGATCCTGTTGACGGTGTTCGGCGTCATCACGATGCTTTCGACGATTTGCTGGTCGTTGTTCGGGGTGGCGCTGGCCCGGCTGCTGCGGGATCGGCGCAGGGCGCGTATATTCAATGTCTGCATGGCCTTGCTTCTGGTGGCCAGCATCGTTCCGATGGTGCTCTGACGAGTTACATGGTGCTCCGACGGAGGTACAACGCGTATGGTGCTGCGCAGGCGGTGCGCTCCCTCCCCCTTTCAGCTGTCTGATTCACACATCTCTTCGAGGTTGGAAACGGAATCATGATCAATGACTTAGCCGGTACGCGAGTCCGGAAAAGTGCAGTGCAGGTGACTTCGTTCTCCGCACTTTCCCGGCAACTCGTTGAATAAACTCCAGAAGATGTGTGAATACGACAGCCCCCTTTCAGGGGGAGGGAGCGCAACACCCGCGTTGTGCCGATCGGGCGTTGGCGCTTGCCTGGGCAACTGCGCTTGATTAACTCGGCCTCGGGAGCCGGCGAATCGGATGCTTTCACAGCGGGCCAAATACGCCTTGCGGGCCATGATCTGCCTGGCCGGCTATGGCGAGGGTACGCCGGTCTCGGTCACCGCGCTGGCGCGCGATGCGAAAATTCCCCGCGCGTTTCTCGAGCAGATTTTTTCCGAGCTGCGCCGGCGTAATCTCGTCGTCAGCCATCGCGGCAAGCAGGGCGGCTTCCTGCTGGCGCGCGAGCCTGAGCGCATCAGCTTCGCCGACATCATCCGCCATATCGACGGGCCGTTGGCGCTGGCGCCGTGCGCCAGCCGCACCGCCTACCGGCCCTGTGCCGAATGCGTCGATGTCGAGACCTGCACGCTGCGGCCGACCTTGCTGGCGGCCCGCGACGCCATTGCTTACGTGCTTGAGCACACCACTTTGGCCGCCGCGCTCAAGAACGACCAGCCCATCAAGTCCGGGCAATTCGAAATCTTCAAATAAATCAGTCGGTTGCCGGCGCTATAAACCGTCATGTATTTAATTATGATTAATCTGATTGACTTTATCAGAATAAGCCATCAGGCTTGGGGTCAACGAAAAGCAACGTGAACAGGACGATGCAACGTCCGAGGGGGAATTCGAGTTAGGCGCCAGATACGGCGTCACGACTGTCACCGAACTCTCATTCAACGGAGAGCCCGAATGACGTTTCGATCCCGCCGCAAAAGTGTGCAGCCAAATTCGACCACCGTTTCGACAACCGCGATGAGGCCGTCCGCTCCGCTTTCGTTTCCCGGCAAGCTTCCGAATACGAACGAACCGATCCGCGCTCGCGCCGGACGGCGAAAGTTCTGGCAGCGCAAGTTCCCGTCGTGCGTGCCGAACTGACCACGTTGACCATCGTTTTCTCGGACCGATCGCTCGACAACAGGGGACCTGTCATGTCTGTGCAGACGCGCCACAACAGCATCGAATTGTTGTTTGACTTCGCCGGAGCGGCAATTCGCACCATCGTTTTTCCGGTGCTTGCCGCGATGATGATCGCGCTATGGCAGCCCGGTACCGCCGCTGCACAAGAAACAGTCGTTCGCGTCGGACATTTTCCCAACGTGACGCACGTGCAGGCGCTGGTAGCGCGGAACTTCGAGCGCCTCAACAAAAGCTGGTTCGCGCCGCGCCTTGGTCAAAATATCAAAGTCGAATGGTACGTCTACAATGCCGGGCCGAGCGCGATGGAGGCGATCTTCACCAACGCGATCGACATGACTTATGTTGGCCCGAGCCCGGCGTTGAACGCCTATTTCCGCTCGCGCGGAGAAGAGGTGCGCGTCGTTGCGGGCGCGGTGAACGGCGGCTCGGTGCTGGTCGTCCAGGGCGACAGCGGGCTGAAGACCGCGGCCGATTTCCGCGGCAGGAAAATCGCGACGCCGCAGTTCGGCAACACGCAGGACATCGCGGCGCGCGCCTGGCTCGTGGCCGGCGGCCTCAGGATCACCCAGACCGGCGGCGACGCCCAGGTCATCCCGACGCAGAATCCCGACCAGCTTTCGCTGTTCCAGCGCAAGCAGCTCGACGCGGTGTGGACGGTGGAGCCGTGGGTGACGCGGCTCGAGCGCGAGGCCGGCGGCAAGGTTCTTGTCGACGAGAAGACCGCGGTGACGACGGTTCTCGCCTTGAGCGCGAAGTTCCTGAGGGAGAAGCGCGACCTGGCGGGCCGCTTCGTCGCGGCACACCGCGAGTTGACGGATTGGATCCAGAAGAACCCCGAAGAGGCGCGCCGGATGATGACCGACGAGCTCAGCGCCATCGTGCGCGCCGAGCTTTCGCCGGAGACGCTCGCCAGCGCCTGGGCGCGGATGGTCATCAAGTCCGACGTTTCGGTCGACGAGTTCACCGGCTGGCTGAGCGACGCCCAGAAAGTCGGCTTCATCAGGAACCCGCCCGACCTGGGCCGCTTCGTGGAAAGGATCGCGCCATGACCGCAGCACTGCTGATGCCGGCCGCACCGGCCATCTCCAAGCCAGCAGCGCTGCCGGATGTGCAGATGCGCGTCACGCCGACGCGCATCCGCGTTGAAGGGCTGTCGAAGCGCTTCGTCACCAGGCGCGCGGACGTTCAGGCGCTCGACAATGTGTCGCTTGAGATCGAGCAGGGCGAATTCGTGTGCCTGATCGGCCCGAGCGGTTGCGGAAAGTCGACCCTGCTCGACATCATCGCAGGGCTCACAAAGCCGGATTCCGGCACCGTGGAGTCCGACGGCAAGGCGGTGACCGCGCCCGCGCCCGACCGGATGGTGATGTTCCAGGAGCCGGCGCTGTTTCCGTGGCTCGATGCGCTGGGCAACGTCATGTTCGGCCTCAAGCTCAAGCCCGGCCTCACCAAGAATGACCGGCTCGACATTGCCCATCGCTATCTCAAGATGGTCGGCCTCGGCGGCTTCGAGCATTCCTACATTCACGAACTCAGCGGCGGCATGAAGCAGCGGGTGGCGCTCGCCCGTTCGCTTGCACCCGATCCCAAGGTGCTGCTGATGGACGAGCCGTTCGCGGCGCTCGACGCCATCACCCGCGAGCAGCTTTACGACGACCTGCAGATGATCTGGGCGCAGACCCGCAAGACCATCGTCTTCGTCACGCACAATGTCCGCGAGGCGACGTGCCTTGCCGACCGCGTCGTCCTGATGTCGCCGCGTCCGGGCCGGATCGCGCAGGAGTTCGACATTCCGCTGCCGCGTCCGCGCGACATCAACGGCGCCGAGCTTTCGAGGTACGCGGGCGAGATGGCCCGCTCGCTCAAGACCGTCACCGACAGGTCGCGCCAATGATAACGTCGTCCGCGGCAACCATGGTGGCGTCGTCGGCAAGACGCACCGGCATCGTGGTCCTGTTCTTTACCACGCTCATTGGCCTGTGGTGGCTCGCCACCGCGAGCGGACGATGGTCGGCGGTGATCCTGCCGCCACCCCAAGCGATCGCCGAATATCTCTGGAGCGGCCTGCTCGACGGCTCGATCCTGGAGTCCACCCTCGTCACCATGAAGCGCCTGCTGGTGGGCTACTTCATGGGCGTCGCCATCGGCCTGCCGGTCGGCCTGCTGATGGCGTCCAACCAGTCGGTCGAGGACACCGTCGGCTCGGTCGCGCTCGGTTTCCAGACGCTGCCGAGCGTCTGCTGGGTTCCTTTGGCGCTGATCTGGTTCGGCCAGTCGGAGAGCGCGATGCTGTTCGTCGTGGTGATGGGCACCACCTGGTCGGTGATGATCGCGACCAGCCACGGCGCCCGCAACATCCCGCCGATCCTGGGCCGCGCCGCCCGGACCATGGGCTCGCAGGGCTTCCACCGCTGGACGCGGGTGGTCCTGCCGGCCTCGCTGCCGTTCCTGGTGACCGGCATGAAGCAGGGCTGGGCCTTCGCCTGGCGCTCGCTGATGGCCGCCGAGATCTACGTCACGATCCTGACCGGCTTCGGCCTCGGCCATCTCCTGCATTACGGCCGCGAGCTCAATGCCATGGACCAGGTGATCGGCGTCATGCTGGTGATCGTGGCCATCGGCCTGGTCGCCGACCGCATCCTGTTCTCCCCCTGGGAGCGCTTCCTGCATGAGCGCTGGGGCACCGGCGCGCGCTAAGCCGGGGCAGCTGACCAAGCACCTGCGGAGCCGACGCATGCTTGATGCGTCGGGTTTTCCTTCCATGCGTAATCGTCAAGGCATCCCCAGACAACGCGTCCCTTGCGCCTGCAACGGCAGTTCCGTCGCCCCGTGGCCAGGATCCGCGCGTCCGGCATCGGTAACGCACGCTTGAGAACCTGAGCGGCACAGACCGGTGTTCCGGTCTGTGCAAGCTGTTACGATCGGTTCTAAAGTAACACGCGAAACCGGCTGCGGCGGAACATCATACAGGAGGACAAGCATGGCGCGCCTGAACATCAACGGCAAAGACTATGACATCGACGTCGAGCCCCAGACACCCTTGCTCTGGGCGATCCGCGAGCAGGTCGGTCTCACCGGCACCAAGTATGGCTGCGGCATCGCTCAATGCGGCGCATGCACCGTCCACGTCGACGGGGTTGCCACGCGCTCCTGCTCGTTCCCGGTGAGTGGCGCGGTCGGCACCAAGATCGTCACCATCGAAGGGTTGGCGCAGGGCGACGTGCTGCACAAGGTGCAGAAGGCCTGGCTCGACCACGAGGTGCCGCAGTGCGGCTACTGCCAGTCCGGCCAGCTCATGGCGGCAGCGGCTCTACTGAAGGACAAGCCGAAGCCGACCGACGCGGACATCGACCGCGAGATCACCAACATCTGCCGTTGCGGCACGTTCCAGCAGATTCGCGCGGCGATCCACGCCGCGGCGAACGCTTGAGAAGGGAGCGAATCATGAACTTCGTCCCGAAAATTACCCGCCGCGCCTTCGTGGTCGGCAGCGCCGCCGCCGGCGGTCTTACGCTGGGCATGGACCTGCCGTTGGGCCCGCGCGCTGCGAGCGCCAACACCACGCCCGAACTGGGCATCTGGGTCGTCGTCAAGCCGGACGACACCGTCGTCTTCCGCATCGCGCGCTCGGAAATGGGCCAGGGCTCGCTGACCGGGCTCTGCCAGCTGGTGGCCGAGGAGCTGGAGTGCGACTGGTCGAAGGTCACCACCGAATACCCGACGCCGGGCGAGAGCCTTAAGCGCAAGCGGGTGTGGGGCGCCATGAATGCCACCGGCAGCCGCAGCATCCGCGAGTTGAACGAATATGTCCGGCAGGGCGGCGCCTCTGCGCGCATGATGCTGCTGCAGGCGGCGGCCAACGAGTGGAAGGTTCCGGTCGAGCAGTGCAAGGCCGAGAACAGCGTCATCACCGGGCCGGACGGCAAGCGCACGACGTTCGGCAAGGTGGCGGATGCCGCATCGAAGCTGCCGGTTCCGGAGAAGCCCAAGCTCAAGGATCCGAAGGACTGGAAGGTCATCGGCAAGCCGGTGAAGCGGCTTGATACCTTGGACAAGCTGACCGGCAAGCAGGCGTATTCGATCGACGTCAAGATGCCGAACATGCTCAACGCCGCGATCAAGGACTGCCCGGTGTTCGGCGGCAAGGTGAAGAGCTTCGATGCCGCCAAGGTCAGCGGCATGAAAGGCGTGAAGAAGGTCATGAAGGTCGGCGAAGGCGCCGTCGCGGTGGTGGCCGACACCTGGTGGCGCGCCAAGACCGCCCTCGAAGCCCTGCCGGTCGAGTGGGACAACGGCCCGAACGCCAGCGTGTCGAGCGCGTCGCTCGCCAAGTGGCTCGAGGAAGGGCTGACCGCGGACACCGGCCTGGTCGGCACCAAGACCGGCGACATCGATGCAGCGCTCTCAGGCGCCGCAAAGAAGGTGGAGGCGGTCTACGCCTATCCGTTCCAGAACCACGTGTGCATGGAGCCGATGAGCGCGACGGCGGTGTGGACACAGAACAAGTGCGAGGTCTGGACCAGCACCCAGAACGGCGAGGCCGCGCTCGCCGCAGCGATCGAGGCGTCCGGACTGCCCGGCGACAAATGCGACGTACACAAGATGCTGCTCGGCGGTGGCTTCGGCCGTCGCGCGCGAAGCGAGTACGTCAGCGAAGCGGTGCTGATCGCCAAGGAGTTCCCCGGCACGCCGATCAAGCTGACCAAGACGCGCGAAGAGGACATGACCAACGGCGTGTATCACCCGATCACGCAGTGCAAGCTGGTCGGCGCGCTGGACAAGGACAACAACCTGACCGGACTGCGGATTCGGATCTCCGGCCAGTCGATCCTGCAGGCGGTGCGGCCGGAGGCCATGCAGCAGGGGCGCGATCCCATCGTCTTCCAGGGACTGTTCCCCGGAGGCGCGGAAGGCGCGATCGGCTACACGGTTCCGAACATGCTGATCGACCATTCGATGCGCAATCCGCACGTTCCGCCGTGGTTCTGGCGCGGCGTGAACAACAACCAGAACGCCATCTACCTCGAATGCTTCATGGACGAGCTCGCCCAAGCCGCCGGACAGGATTCGCTCGAATTCCGGCGCAAGCTGATGAGCAAGCATCCCAAGCACCTCGGCGTGCTCAACGCCGTGGCCGAACGCATCGGCTGGGGCAAGCCCGCGCCGCAGGGTGTGTTTCGCGGCCTCGCGCAGCAGATGGGCTACGGCAGCTACGTCGCTGCCGCGGCCGAGATCTCGGTCACCGGCGGCAACAAGGTGAAGATCCACCGCATCGTCGCGGCGACCGACTGCGGCCACGCGGTCAATCCCGCGCAGATCGAGCGGCAGATCGCGGGTTCGTTTGTCTACGGCCTGTCGGCGGCCTTCCTCGGCGGCATCACCATCAAGGATGGCGCCGTGGTGGAGAAGAACTTCGACACCTACAACTCGATGCGCATCGCCCAGATGCCGAAGGTTGAATCGATCATCCTGCAGACCGGCGGCTTCTGGGGCGGCGTCGGCGAACCGACGATCTTCGTCGCGGCACCCGCCGTGATGAACGCGTTCTTCGCGGCAACCGGCAAACGCATCCGCACGCTGCCGCTCAAGGACCACGGGATCACGCTGGTCTGAGCCAACGCGATCCCACCCGGCGCACCTCGGACGGTGCGCTCCCTCCCCCTGAAAGGGGGAGGGTCGGGGTGGGGGTCGGCCGTAGGCGCAGTCCCTGCGACGTTTCTAAAATAATGCATCGCAGTGAGAGCTTTGGGCCGTCCCCGCTCGCGGTCCTCTTGCGATCAAGGCTCTTCGCAAGCCGCCGGGGCGGGCTGCGTGTTCGGCTCGACCGCGATCTCGCGCCTCAAGCCGGATCCAAATCGGGAATCGCAGTGGAAGCCTTGGACCGTCGCCGCTCACGGTCACGGTTTTGAGGCTCGGCTCTCCGCAAGCCGCCGGGGCGGGCTGCCAGTTTTCACGCCTCATACCAAAATCACAATCAGAGGCCGGGTTGACAGCCTTGCTGTAGGAATATATGTAGTTCTTGTTTTGTTCTTTCGACGATCGCCGTCGATCGCGGCGTTCGAAGAGAGAGCAGGACGCGGTGCCCGACAACTGGCATCGCGTTGGAGCGCCGGGAGGCGCCGGGCCCCTCGCAAGGGCCCCACGCCCCGGGACCCTCCACCCCCCTCGGAGCGCACTTGGGTCCCGGAATCTTGGCGTGGACCGGCTTTCGCAAAGCCGGTCGGGGAGCTTCGCACGCTCCCCGGCGCCTCCCGGCGCTCCAACCCCTCTTTTCGAGGGGGACGGAAAAGCGGGATGCGGGCCAACCCCGGGCCCGAAATACAAAAGAACAGGGGCGGCGGAGCGTTGGCTGAGGGACTTCCTGGCGCCCATCCGCCGGGCTTGTCCCGGCGGGCCAAGGGCCATAGAAGCACCACGGGCAAAACAAGGCCGGGCCCGTGGCCGTCTCTAGGGGTTAAGACTATGCGTGTTTACTACGATCGTGATGCCGACCTGAACCTGATCAAGGGCAAAAAGGTCGCCATCGTCGGCTATGGCAGCCAGGGCCATGCCCACGCCCTCAATCTGCGCGACAGCGGCGTCAAGGACGTCGCGATTGCGCTGCGCAAGACCTCGGCGGGCGTCAAGAAGGCCGAGGCCGAGAAGTTCAAGGTCATGGAAGTGGCCGAAGCCGCCAAGTGGGCCGACGTGGTGATGATGCTCACGCCCGACGAGCTGCAGGGCGACATCTACCGCGATCATCTGCAGGCCAACCTGAAGGACGGCGCGGCGATCATGTTCGCGCACGGCCTCAACGTGCACTTCAACCTGATCGAGCCGCGCGCCGACCTCGACGTGCTGATGGTCGCGCCGAAGGGCCCGGGCCACACCGTGCGCGGCGAATATCAGCGCGGCGCCGGCGTGCCGTGCCTGATCGCGATCCACAAGGACTCTTCGGGCAATGCCCACGACCTCGGCCTGTCCTATGCCTCGGCGATCGGCGGCGGCCGCGCTGGCATCATCGAGACCACATTCAAGGAAGAATGCGAGACCGACCTGTTCGGCGAGCAGAGCGTGCTGTGCGGCGGCCTGGTCGAACTGATGAAGGCCGGCTACGAGACGCTGGTCGAGGCCGGCTACGCGCCCGAGATGGCCTATTTCGAGTGCGTGCACGAGGTGAAGCTGATCGTCGACCTGATCTACGAAGGCGGCATCGCCAACATGAACTACTCGGTGTCGAACACCGCGGAGTACGGCGAATACGTCACCGGCCCGCGCATCGTCACGCCGGAGACCAAGGCCGAGATGAAGAAGGTGCTGGCCGACATCCAGTCCGGCAAGTTCACCCGCGACTGGATGCTGGAGAACAAGGTCAACCAGACCTCGTTCAAGGCGACCCGGGCGCGCCTTGCCGAGCACCCGATCGAGCAGGTCGGCGCCAAGCTCCGCGAGATGATGCCGTGGATCAAGCAGCGGGCGCTGGTGGATCGTTCCAAGAACTGAGGCAAGTCACGCGGGTTCAACTCCGGCGGTGCGCTCCCTCTCCCGCTTGCGGGGGAGGGTTGGGGAGGGGGCTACTTTCGGCGGCGGTGTTTGTTGCAGGCCCCTCCCTATCCCTCCCCCGCGAAAGGGCGTTTACGCCCGTCTTCGACGGGCTAAGCGGGGGAGGAGACGCTGTGGCGCAGACGAGCGCAACGTCCGGCACCACGCCCGAGTTGCGCCGACGGCGATCGCGTTTCTAACCGTGATGACAAAAGTTTAATCGCGCGCGAGCGCGCCGCCCTTGCGTTGCCATGATTATTGCAGAATGATGACAGTGGTCCGCCGCCGGCCGTAATTGTGTCAAATCCGGGCGCCGCACCCGTAACATGCCGCCCGCACTTGCATTTTTCCGTCGTCATTGGTTCGCCGTCGTGGCCTCCGAGCGGCGTCGCCTGGGCTTTTGCGCGCTCGGCCTGGTGCATCTCGCAGCGCTCGGCGTGCTGCTGCAGACCGAGGACGCGCTGGTCCCCCGCGCGATCTTTCTGTTCACCTGGCTGCTGCTGAACAGCGTGTGGCTGCTGCTGCTCCGGCGCCCGGTGGTCGCCGCGTCGGCGTCGCTGATCATCCTCGTCGTCGTGCTGCTGGCCTCGAAGTTCAAGCAGGACGTGCTCATCATGAGCGCGAACTTCCTCGATGTCCTGCTGATCGACGCCGATACGGTGTCCTTTCTGCTGACGGTCTATCCCAACCTGCGCTGGTGGGTGGCGGGATGCGCCGTGGTGATCGTGCCGTTGATCGTCGTGTTCTGGTGGATCGATCCGTTCCGCGTGCGGATGCGCTGGGCGGCGCTCGGCGCCCTCTTGAGTCTTGGCGTCCTCAGTGTGCTGTCGCTGACCAATCCGATGCAGCGCGACAAGGCGTTTGAATCGGTCAATTTCATTTCGCAGTTCGCGCGCTCGGGTGTGCTGGCGGCCGTCGATCTCTCGACGCGCGGCCTGCTCGACTCCGACGCCATGGCCCGCGGAGGCCTGCCGGCGACCGACGCCGGCGGCTGCGCGTCGACCCAGCGCCTGCCGCACATCGTCATGGTGCTCGACGAGTTGAGCTTCGACATCAGCGCCGTGCCGGGCGTCAAGGTTCCGGCGAACTACCAGAGTCATTTCCGCTCGTTCGACGGCAAGAACCGTTCGCTGCTGGTCGAAGGCGCGGGGGGGCCGACCTGGTACACCGAATACAATGTGCTGAGCGGGCTGTCGGCGCGCTCGTTCGGCAATTTCGCCGAGTTCGTCACCCGCATCGCCGCAGGCCGCGTCACCCGCAGCCTGCCGAATGCGCTGCGTCCCTGCGGCTATCGCAGCTTCAGCGTCTATCCCTGGCTCGGCGCGTTTCTCAGCGCCCGCGGCTTCCAGAAGACGCTCGGCATCGACCATTTCCTCGACGCCAAGGACCTCAACAGCAAGGAGGTCGAGACCGACGAATTCTACTATGACTACGCCGCCGGCCTGATCGCGCGGGAAAAAGCCAACGGTCCGGTGTTCGTGCTGAGCTACCTGATGGCCAATCATTTTCCGTGGACTTACCGCTGGCGGCCCGATCTGGCGAAGGACTGGCAGGACCCCGGCAACGGCGCCGCCAATGGTCACCGGATCGACGAATATCTGCGCCGGCAGGAGATCAGCGCGCGGGCCTACAAGGGTTTCGTCGAGCGGCTCAAGCGCGACTTTCCCGGCGAGCCGTTCCTGATCGTGCGCTTCGGCGACCACCAGCCGCTGTTCGCCAAGCACATTGTCGATCCGTCGCTCGACAGCGTCGCGATCGGCCGCCGGATCGACGCCGGTGACCCGCGCTTTTTCACCACCTACTACGCCATCGACGCGCTGAACTTCAGCCCGGCGGACGTGTCGTCGGCTGTGACCGGCCTCGACGCCGCCTACCTGCCGCTGGTGGTTCTGGAGGCCGCGGGCATTCCGCTGGATGCCAGCTTTGCGGAACAGAAGCGCATCTTCGGCCGTTGCAATGGCCAGTTCTATCTGTGCGCGAACGGCGCCGAAGCCCGTCGTTTCAACCGGCTCCTGATCGATGCCGGCCTGATCAAACAGCTCTGACCATGTCACTCGATCCTTCGTTGCCTGTGGCCGGCCCGATTGCGGCGGGGCGCATCGGCCGGACGCGCCTTGTCTGCATCGGCACGATTGCTGCGATGCACGCTGCTGCCTTCGGCGTGATGTTCTGGACCGAAAGCGGATGGGTCTCGCCGGTCCTGTTCCTGTTGTCCTGGGCGTGCCTGAATTTCATTTTTCTTCTGCTTCTGCCGCGGCCGGGCATCGCTGCTGCGCTTTCGCTTATGTTCGTCGGCACCCTGATCACGCTGTCGCACTTCAAGTTCACCGTTCTCTGGATGGTGATCAATTTCTTCGACGTGCTGATCATCGATTCCGACACCATCAGCTTCCTGCTTTCGATCTTTCCCGATCTGCGGACGATCCTGCTGATCGCGGCGGTGCTGGCTGCTCCGGTGCTGGTGATCCTGTGGCGCATCGATACGTTCCGGGTGCCGCGTCTGGTTTCGCTCGCCGGCGTGACCGCCTGCGGCGCGGCGATCACCGTGTTGTCGCTTGCCGTGCCGGAGGAGCCCTCGGACCAGTTCCAGGGCGTCAATCATGTCTCGACGTTCTTCCGGTCCGGTGTGACCACCGCTTATGAACTCGGCACCAAGGGCTGGATCGACTACGACACCACGACGACCGACCAGCTTCGCTCGACCGCGAATGTGGCCTGCCAGCCAAGCGGCCGGCCGCCGAACATCATCATGGTGCTCGACGAGGCGAGCTACGACATCACGGTGTCGCCGGACGTGAAGGTGCCGCCGGACTATCGCAAGCATTTCCAGTCGTTCGATGGCAAGACGCGTTCGCTCGTCGTCGAGGGTTCCGGCGGGCCGACCTGGTACACCGAATACAACGTGCTGACGGGCCTCTCCGCGCGGTCTTACGGACGGCTGAGCTACTACGTGACCCGCATCGCCGCCGGCCGCGTCGAACGCGGCCTGCCGCAGGCGCTGCGGCGCTGCGGCTACAAGACCGTCACGCTCTATCCCGCCTACGGCGCGTTCCTCAACGCGAAGAGCTTCCAGGAGACCACGGGTGTCGAGCGCTTCCTTGATTCCAAGGCGATGAAGGCCGGCGACGTCGAGCCGGACCGCTTCTATTACAATCAGGCGCTGAAGGTGATCGAAGCCGAGCGCGGCGAGCAGCCGTTGTTCATTTTCGTCTACACCGTGTTCAACCATTTTCCGTGGTGGAACAAGCTGCGGCCGGAATTGACGCCGGGCTGGAAGGATCTCGGCAACCACCCGGAGGTCGACGAGTACATCCGGCGCCAGACGCTGAGCGCAAAGGATTACGGGGACTTCAAGGAGCGCCTGCGCACGGACTTCCCGAAGGACTCGTTCCTGCTGCTGCGCTTCGGCGATCACCAGCCGGGGCTGTCGACGACGATCCTTGAGCCCAAAGTCAGCGAGGCGGTGATGGCGCAGCGGATGTTGCACAACGATCCGCGCTATTTCACCACCTACTACGCCATCGAGGGCATCAACTATCGGCCCAAGGACCTGTCGTCGGCGCTCGATCGGCTGGAGGCGCCCTACATCCCGCTGGTGGTGCAGGAGGCCGCGGGCCTGCCGCTCGATCCCACCTTCGCCGAGCAGAAGAAGATCATGGCCCGCTGCAACGGCACGTTCTTCACCTGCGCCGATGGGGCGGAGGTCCGGCGCTTCAACCGCCTGCTGATCGATGCCGGGTTGATCAAGGGAATGGTGTCCCGGTAAGTAAGGCCCCGCATCCGGCGGTCGGGCCGGCAAGGGGGAAGCATGGCCAACGGCGTCACCGGGTCGGAAGCGCAGACGCGCGCCACCGCGGTCACTCTCGCCGATGTGACGATCACCTTCCGGCTGGCCGACGGCGGCTCCTACACGGCGGTGCAGGGGGCGTCGCTCGACGTTGCCGACGGCGAATTCGTCGCCATCGTCGGCCCCACCGGGTGTGGCAAATCAACGCTGCTGAACGTGACCGCAGGCCTGTTCCCGCCATCGGTGGGCAGCGCGCAGATTTTCGGTTCCGCTCTGCCGGGCCTCAACCGGCAGGCCGGATACCTGTTCCAGTCCGACGCGCTGTTCCCCTGGAAGACCGCGCTCGACAACGTTGCGATCGGTCTCGAGACCGCGGGCACCCCGCGCGAGGAGGCGAGGCGGCGCGCGCAGGAATGGCTCAACCGCGTGGGGCTCGGCAGCTTCGGTCCGCGCTACCCGCACATGCTGTCCGGCGGCCAGCGGAAGCGCGTGGGTCTTGCGCAGGTGCTGATCCGCGACCCGAAGATCCTCCTGATGGACGAGCCGTTCGGCCCGCTCGACGCGCAGACGCGGCAGATCATGGGCAACCTGCTGCTGGAGCTTTGGAGTTCGGACCGCAAGGCGGTGATGTTCGTCACCCACGATCTCGAAGAAGCCATCGCGCTGTCCGACCGCGTGGTGATCATGTCGGCGGGGCCGGCCGCGCGCATCATGGGCAACTGGAAGGTCGAGCTGCCGCGCCCGCGCGACATCTCCGAGGTGAAGCTCGATCCGGCGTTCCACAAGCTGCACCGCGAAATCTGGCAGATGCTGAAGGACGAAGTGCTCAAAGGCTACGCGCAGACGGGGGGCGGGTGATGCCGTCGCGATCGACACTGTTGATCTTGCAGCTTCTGGTCGCCGTCGTTGCGATCGGGCTCTGGCACGTGCTGACCACCGTGCCGATCATGGGCGTGAAGCTCCTGCCGCCGTTCTTCTTCTCGACGCCGCTCGACGTGGCGTCGCGCGTGGTGAAGTGGTTCGTCGAAGGCACAATCTGGAAACATCTCTGGATCACGCTGGTCGAGGCGGTCCTCGCCTTTGTCATCGGCTCGGTCGCGGGCGTGCTGATCGGGTTCTGGTTCGCGCAGAAGCCGCTGATCAACGCGGTGTTCGATCCCTACGTCAAGATGATGAACGCGCTGCCGCGCGTCGTGCTGGCGCCGATCTTCGCGCTGTGGCTTGGGCTCGGCATCTGGTCGAAGGTCGCGCTTGGCTTCACGCTGGTCTTCTTCATCGTATTCTTCAACGTCTATCAGGGCGTCAAGGAGGTGAGCCCGACCGTGCTCGCCAACGCCCGCATGCTCGGCATGAACGAACGCCAGCTGATGCGCCACGTCTACTGGCCGTCGGCGCTGTCATGGATGTTCTCCTCGCTGCACACCTCGGTGGGCTTCGCCGTGGTCGGCGCGGTGGTGGGCGAGTATCTCGGATCGGCGGCGGGGCTGGGCTACATCATCCAGCAGGCGGAGGGCACGTTCGACGTCGCCGGCGTGTTCGCCGGCATGTTCGTGCTGGCGGCCTTCGTCATCGTGATCGACACCCTTGTCACCATGATCGAAAAACGATTGCTGGTCTGGCGGCCGGTCGCCGCCGAAACGCGGACCTAGCGCCTGCCACGGTCATTCCGGGGCGCGCCCATAAGCGCGTTCACGCGCGTCTTCGACGCGCTATGGGCGCGAACCCGGAATCCAGTTAAGCAGGCGGTGCCGATGGCTCTGGATTCCGGGTTCGCGAGCTTCGCTCGCGCCCCTGAATGACGCCGGAGTGAGACTTGCGGCTCCGCACAGTGGCTCTATAAAAGACCCAGCAAACAAGGGCTTCCGGAGAAGCCACGGGAGGATTTCATGAAACTCTTCAAGCTCGCGATGGGCGCGCTGGCGCTGTGCCTGACCTTCAGCGCGCAGGCCAACGCCCAGGCCATTGAGAAGCCGAACCTGACGCTCGGCGTGGGCGGCAAGGGCCTGCTCTACTATCTCCCGCTGACGCTCGCCGAACGGCTCGGCTACTTCAAGGAGCAGGGCCTCAACGTCACCATCAACGATTTCGCCGGCGGCGCGCAGTCGCTGCAGGCGCTGGTCGGCGGCTCGATCGACGTGGTCGCGGGCGCCTACGAGCACACCATCCGCATGCAGGCCAAGGGCCAGGACATCAAGGCGGTGATCGAGCTCGGCCGTTTCCCCGGCATCGTGCTGGCGGTGAAGAAGGACAAGGCGGCACAGGTGAAGTCGTTCGCCGACCTCAAGGGGCTGAAGATCGGCGTCACCGCGCCGGGCTCCTCGACCAACTTCTTCGTCATGTATCTGATGGTGAAGAACGGGCTCAAGGCCGACGATGCCTCGTTCATCCGCGTCGGTGCGGGCCCGACCGCAGTCGCCGCCGTCAAGCGCGGCGAGATCGATGCGATCTCCAATCTCGATCCGGTGATCACCAAGCTCGAGCAGGACGGCGATATCGTCGTCATGGCCGACAGCCGCACCGAAGCCGGCAACGTCAAGCTGTTCGGCGGCAACAACCCGGCCGCGGTGATCTATCTCAAGAGCGACTTCATCGAGAAAAACCCGGTGACGACGCAGCGCATCACCAATGCGTTCTACAAGGCGCTCAAGTGGCTGGAGAAGGCGTCGCCCGAGGACGTCGCCAAGACCGTTCCGGAGGAATACTACATCGGCGACCGCGCGCTCTATCTCAACGCGTTCAAGGCGTCGTCGCCGATGTATTCCAGAACAGGTTTGATCCCGGACAAGGGCATGCAGAACGCCAACGACATGCTGGTGCTGTTCGACAAGGAGGTGGCCGACGCCAAGGTCGATCTCAAGAAGACTTTCGACGACCGCTTCGTGAAGAAGGCAGCGGCGGGGATGTAGGCCGCAAGCGCATTGCGGAACCGCGGCAACGGTAAATAGGTAGTCGGTCAGCCGGGCTGAACCGAAACCGGCCGGTTTCCGACAAACCAGAAGGGCCGCAGCGCGCCTGCGGCCCTTCTGTTGTTTGAGGCTGGCGCAGCATGACGCCCGAAGTCGCCGAGGCGGTGGAGAACGCCTATCGCGTGTTTGCGCGCTACGACCTGCGTGGCGGCGTCAGCGTGTGCCGTTGCAATGTCTGCGTCGCGCCCGAGTGTGAGCGCAAGCTCAACACCATCCCGTTGCGGCAGATCTCGTCGGGGCTGCTCGCTGAATACACCAGTTCCGCGCACGGCTTCGACGGCAAGACCGAGAACGATCTTCGCTACTACCTCCCACGCTATTTCGAACTGATCGCCGCGGGCGACCCGCCGACCACGCTCGACGAGCAGATCTGCCTCCAGCGCCTCCACGAGGCCGACTATCCCCGCAACTGGGGACCGCAGGAGTCCGGCGCGGTCGACCGCTTTCTCGTCGAATTGCTCCGCGAGCGGCTTGCCACGCCGTTTGCCATCGATGCGATGGGCTGGAGCGGCTTTGGCGAGGACAAGGCCGAGGCGGTGCTCTGCATGGCGGCCTATGCGGGCGCCGGGATGTCGCCGCTGCTCAAGGCGTGGTCCGCGGACGACACGCGTAGCGCGAGCCTGCATCTCGCCAACATGATCGCGACCGCCGATTGGCGACGGCGCCACCTGCGGGACTCGTGGTGGCTTGGTCGCGAGCACACCGAAGCTGCGATGCGGCAGGTGTTTCAATGGCTGTCTCATCTGTCCACGTGGGAGCGGCTTGAAGCGGCGTTTTTCGCCGAAAAGGACGAGGGAGCCGCGGCGCTTCTGTCCCAGGCCCAAAGCATCGTGGCCAATCTGATGTGAGGTCATCCTGCGCTGGCGAGCCACCAGCGCGTTTACGCGCGTCTTCGACGCGCTATGGGGCGAGCGGCCAGCGCGGGCACCTTTGGAGCGGCCGCCGGCTCCTCGTGTCGCTTCGCGCCACTCGGCGGCGCGGCTCGCGCTGGCGAGCGAAGCGAGCGGCCAGCGCGGGCACTTTTTGTAGGGCCGCGCCGGCTCCTCGTGTCGCTTCGCGCCACTCGGCGGCGCGGCCCGCGCTGGCGAGCGAAGCGAGCGGCCAGCGCGGGCACTTTTTGTAGGGCCGCGCCGGCTCCTCGTGTCGCTTCGCGCCACTCGGCGGCGCGGCTGGCAGCGATCAACGGCGCCGATGGGCAGCGTCAATCGAATTCATTTGTCGTAAACTCCCCGCCACGGTAGCGATTTCCATCCGTCTCTGGTGTCGGTCATGAACATCCTCTCGCTCCAGTCGCACGTGGCTTATGGACATGTCGGCAATTCGGCCGCGGTGTTCGCCTTGCAGCGGCTCGGCATCGAGGTCTGGCCGGTGCACACCGTTCAGTTCTCCAACCATCCCGGCTATGGCGGCTTTCGCGGCCGCGCCTTCGATGCCGGCCTGATCGGGGACGTGGTGCAGGGCATCGAGGAGCGCGGCGCGCTTGCGGCCTGCGACGGCGTGCTGTCGGGCTATGTCGGCTCCGCCGAGATCGGGCCGGCGATCCTCGATGCCGTGGCCCGCGCGAAGCGCGCAAACCCGCGCGCGCTCTATTGCTGCGATCCGGTGATCGGCGACACCGGCCGCGGCGTGTATGTCCAGCCCGGCGTCGCCGAATTCATCCGGCAGTACATGATCCCGGCGGCCGACGTGGCCACGCCGAACCTGTTCGAGCTTGGCCATCTGACCGGACGCGACACGCGCAACATGGGACAGGTGCTTCAGGCCGCGCAGGCGCTTCGCGCGCTCGGGCCGCGCACCGTGCTGGTGACGTCGATCGACAATGACGAAACGCCGGCCGATACGGCGGAGCTTGCGGTGTGCGACGACACCGGCGCCTATCGGCTGCGCACCCCGAAGCTGTCGATTGCCGCGAACGGCACCGGCGATGTCATTGCGGCGCTGTTTCTTGCGCATCTGCTTCGCACCGGCTCGGCCGCCGACGCGCTGTCGCGTTCGGCGTCGTCGGTGTTCGGCATTCTCAAGCGCACCGCGGAAGCCCGCTCGCGCGAGATCCTGCTGATCGAAGCGCAGGACGAACTGGTCAATCCCGGCGCGACGTTCCGCGCCGAGCAATTGTGAGACAGCCATGCGACGGCGCTACTTCACGCTCGACGTTTTCACCACGCAGCGCTTTGCCGGCAATGCGCTGGCGGTGGTGCTCGACAGCGACGGGCTCGACACCACCGCGATGCAGACGATCGCGCGCGAGTTCAATCTGCCGGAAACGGTGTTCGTCTATCCGGCCGTCGATCCGAAGCACCGTGCGCGCGTGCGCATCTTCACGCCGGGCCGGGAGCTGCCGTTCGCCGGCCATCCGACGGTCGGCACCGCGGTGCTGCTTGCCCATCTCGACGGCGGCGCTTCGCCGCGCGAACTGGTTCTGTCCGAGCAGGTCGGGCCGGTCGCCTGCAAGGTGACGTCCCGCACGGGCGGCGGGCATGCAAGCTTTGACATTCCGAAACTCCCCGAGCGCCTCGGCCCGGTGCCGGACTTAGGCCAACTCGCCGCCGCGCTGAGCCTCAAGACCGGCGACATCGGCGGCGACGGCTTCGTGTCGGAGCGCTGGAACGCCGGCAACGGCTTCACCTTCGTGCCGGTGAAAGGGCTCGAAGCCATCGCCCGCGCCCGACCCGATATGGGTCGCTGGAGCGATGCGATCGGTCCGAACGATCCGCAGGGCGTCTTCCTGTTCTGCCGCGAGGTCGCCGAGAAGGGCCATTCGTTCCACGCGCGGATGTTCGCGCCGGGGCTCGGCGTTCTCGAGGACCCGGCGACCGGATCGGCCGCCGCGGCCTTTGCCGGGCCGTTGTCCGCGGCGGGGCCCGGCGACGGGCAGCACGCCTACACCATCGAGCAGGGCTACGAGATGGGCCGCCCCAGCCTGTTGAACCTCACGTTGAACATCCGCGGCGGTTCGCTCGCGGGTGCGGTGGTGGGCGGCGACGCGGTGCTCGTCTCCGAAGGCGCCATCGAGGCTTGACGCTTCGCGCCTGCTGCGGTCCATCATGCAGCATGACCGGGACGCAGGTGATTGCGATCGAGCGGCTCGAATTGCGCTTCGCGCCGCGCCCCTGGCCATTCGCCGAACGCCGCCGCGCCGAGATCGCCGCGCATTTCGCCGAGCGGCAGCGCCGGCAGTCGGCGCTGTGGAACGGTCCGGTGCTGATGCTCGGCGAGCATGCCATCGACGGCGCAGTGTTTCGCGGCTCGTACTTGCAGACCGACTACGCAAGCTTCACGGCCTGGCACGACTGGGGCCGCCCCGAGGAAGACGTCAGGGACAGCTTCTCGCAAGGCGCGCTGCGGTCGGCCGACGGCGCGTTCCTGATCGGCGTGATGGGATCGCACACCGCCAATGCGGGAAAGATCTATTTCCCGTCCGGCACGCCGGACCCGAGCGACGTGCGCGGCGACGCCGTCGATCTCGAGGCCAGCGTCTGGCGCGAGATGCAGGAAGAAACTGGCCTTACGACGTCGGATCTGACCGCAGGTGCGGGTTGGCACACCGTGCTGGCCGGGCCGCAGATCGCGCATATCAAGATCATGCAATCGCGAGAGAGCGCACAGGCGTTGCGCGCGAGGATCAAGGGATTTCTCGCCCAGCAGAGCCCGCCCGAATTGAGCGACATCCGCGTCGTCCGCGGCCCGGCCGACATCGACCTGATGATGCCGCCGTTCGTCACCGCGTTCTTCAAGGCGGTGTGGTCGGCCAAACGCTAACCGTTGCAAAGGCGGTGTCTCGAAAAGTCCCGGATCAGCGGTTCAGCATTTCGCGCTGACGCGCTCACGCCGCACCGCATCCGGGACACGGCGGCACCAGTTGAGCTATTTTGGCAGGCCAAGGTACGGGAGGAAGCATGGGCAAGAAGAAAATCGCCATCGTCGGGGCCGGTGCGGTCGGCGGATATGCCGGTGCGCATATGGTGCAGGCCGGCGAGGACGTCACCTTCATCGATCCCTGGCCCGCCCATGTCGAGCACATGCGAAAGCACGGGCTGCGCGTGACGCATGCGATGAAGGAGCCGGAATTCACCGTGCCGGTTCGCGCGCTGCACGTGACCGACGCGCAGCAGCTTGCCAAGGAGAAGCCGGTCGATATCGCCTTCGTCTGCATGAAGTCCTACGACACGGCCTGGGCGACCATGTTGATCCGGCAATATCTCGCGCCCGGCGGCTACGTGGTCTCGCTGCAGAACTGCATGAACGAGGAGACCATCGCCGGCGTGGTCGGATGGGGCAAGACGCTCGGCTGCATCGCAAGCTCGATCACGGTCAACCTGCCCGAGCCCGGCCTCGTTCATCGCGGCGCGGCCAAGCACCGCGACGCGCACACCGTGTTCCGCGCCGGCGAGGTGCACGGCCGCATCACCGAGCGCGCCGAGGAGGTCTGCCGGCTGGTCGCCTATGCCGACAGCGCCAAGGTCACCAACAATCTCTGGGGCGAGCGCTGGTCGAAGCTGGTCGCCAACTCGATGCAGAACGGGCTCTCCGCCTGCACCGGTCTCGGCGGCGGCGACATGCTGAAGATCGATCCGATCCGCCACTTTTCTACGCGGCTCGGCAGCGAAGCCATCCGGGTCGGACAGGCGCTCGGCTATCAGCTCGAAGACATCCTGCACCTTGAGCCCGAGACCATCGCGCGGGCGGGCGAGGGGGACGCGGCGGCCATGAAGGCCTGCGACGAGCAGCGTTTCAAGGATTCCGGCCGCACCGCCGCAGGCCAGCGCCCCTCGATGGGCCAGGACATGCAGAAGGGCCGCCGCACCGAGATCGAGTTCCTCAACGGGCTTGTGGCGCGCGAGGGCGAGCGGCTCGGCGTGCCCGCCCGTGCCAACGCGACGCTGACCGATATCGTCAAGCGCGTCGAACGGGGCGAGCTCAAGCCCGATCCGAACCACATCACCGATCTGCGGCTGAACTGAGCCCGCCGGTTGCCTTTCGGCAACGCCGCCGCGCCCGCGCGGGCGGCCGGCACCCGCGTTTACGCGCGCTTAACCAAGATCTCCCCATTGTCGAAGGAGTGTCCCGTTCTGAGTAGCGCGTTCAATGCCGCTTGCGGCCCGTCCAATCTCCCGCGCCGGAGTATCGCGGCCGCGCAACGTCCGCCGCCACCGTTGGCCGGGTATCCTCAAGGTTTTGGCGGGCGCGCTCGCCATCGTGACGGCAGGATGCGTGATTTGCGTTACCGCGCTGGCCGGCCTCGGATGGCTGGTGGCCGTCTCGCCTGAAGCCCGAACCGAGTTCCACCCGATCGCCCGCGCGACGATGCTCGATCGGCAGATCCTGGCGCGGTCATTCCGTGGCGAGCCCGTGACCACGCTGGCAGCCGTCGTCCGCTTGCCCAACCGCAATGAGGCTTTCCGCTTCGGCATGCCCGTGGCCGATACGCTCGGCGCACTGGCGCGGATCATCCCGGATCAATCCGAAGCCGACGATCGCATCGTCACCGCATCCATCGCGCCCTATGTGCCCAAGCGCGTCACCCTGCAAATCTTCTCGCGCCCGCCCGAAGTGGCCGAGGCCATTGCGCCGCAGCCATTGCCGCGGGCCCGGCCGAAGCTTGCGTCGCTGACGCCGCTCGATGGGATCATGGGCAGGCCGGACGAGGACGACGCCTTAAGGCGCCGGACGGCGATCTACGACATCACGGCCAAGACCGTGTACCTGCCCAACGGCGAGCGGCTGGAAGCGCATTCCGGTCTGGGTGAGATGATGGACGATCCGCGTTATAGGCACCTTCGGATGCGAGGCGTGACGCCGCCGAACACCTACAACCTCTCGCTCCGGGAATCGCTGTTCCATGGCGTCCAAGCGATCCGCCTGACGCCGGTCGACGAGAAGGCGATGTTCGGCCGCACCGGCATCCTGGCGCATTCCTATCTGCTTGGACCGAACGGCCAGTCCAACGGATGCATCTCGTTCCGCGACTACCAGAAGTTCCTGGACGCATATCTTCGCGGCGAGGTCGACCGCATCGTCGTGGTCGTCCGTCTCGACAAGCCGCCGGTGTTCGTGGATCGCACGAGGGTGCGAGGCGCGGCCACGGCGCTTTGATGCTGAAATTGGCTTGATGGAAACACGAAGAGCGAGAGCTCTAGCTAGTGAACCCACTCAACGCTGATGACCTCGTTCTTCTTCGGATAGTAAAGCCGGAAGCCCGCCCAGGCGCTGTGCCGCGCGGCGTGGGTGGCAAAGCACTGACCGTCGAAGCAAAGCTTCGGTTGCCAGAAGAAATAGTCATCCACCTTGTTGGCGCCGGGTGCGCCGCGCGCCTCGAGCCAGGTCGCCCGATAGTGCGTGGCGATCTTCTCGAGGGAGCGCTCGTTGTAGGAATAGTCGATCCGGCTCAGATCGGCATTGGGTTTGGCGATCAGCCACCCGAGGTTTTCGCCGCCCCAGGGCGGGCAGGTGTCCCAGCGATCTCCCTCCACCAGGAGCGGACCTTCGGCCTCGCGGTCGAACTTGTTGCAGCGCTGCTTTTCGTCAAGCTGGTTCAGCCGCACGATGAATCCGGAAAACCGGCTTCTGAAATCGTGCAGCCCGTACTCCGGAGTGCCGACGTCGCCCTTGGGCGTGTTCCTGTACCAGGGGAAAGCGTCGCCGTAGAGGTCGGGCAGCGGCGCCTTGGGTTTATGTTCGGCGATGACAAGCTTCGCCTCGGTGATGCGCAGACCGTCGATGCCGCCGCGGAACAGCACCTGTTGGCTGTAGAGCGTCAGGATCTTGGCATCGTCGATATTGTCGTAGCGCCGGGCATGTGCGTAGGGCGCGTCGATTCGGGGCTCGTCTGCTTGTGACGGGGAGCCGTCGGGATGGAAGCGATACGTGCTGCCGACGGCGGCATGGGTCCCGGGACAGCGATGCAGATCGGACAAGACCAGGATGGACCGGTCGCCGAGCACGACGAACGGGTTCATTCCGCTGGCCGACACGCCGCTCTGTGTACCGGTGCTCCAGCCATGGCTCCGGCTGTAGATACAATCGGCATGGACCTTGCCGCTCGCCGTGCGGTCGCCATCGGCGACCGTGACTGTGGTCTCGGTGCGATATTGCGCGACGTCGACCTCGGGCAGGCCCAGGACGCGCTCAAACAGAACCAGGATCGCCAGTGCGATGAGAACGCACCCGACGACGGTAATCCATAGCGCCTGCCGGTTCATCGGAAGCCCCTGCCACCCCAGACCTGGGCGAGTCTAACCCGTCTGCCGGCCGTCCTATCGCGCCCTTGCGGCCGGGCCACCCCATCCGCTAAATAAGCGTCATCGGGCTTTCTGAGGTTAACGCCGGGTTAACCCGTTTCCGGCACCTTGGATAGCCGACAGAGGGACGTTTTTGGCAATGCAGACGCGCCGCTTCATTCGCGCGATTGCTCCGGGGGCCGTTCAGGCCCGGCCGGCTGCCGCCCTCATTTGCGGGCTCCTGCTTCTTAGCTGCCCCTGAGGGCCGGCTGGGCATTTGTGCCTGGGCACTCAGGGGGTCGGTCGAGCACCAGGAACCCCAGAGCGCCTGAAACAGGCGCAAGGCAGCGAAAAGGACCCATTCCCATGACCACGCCAGCGAAGTCCGAGAAGGACCGCGTCGTCATCTTCGACACCACCTTGCGCGACGGCGAGCAATGCCCGGGCGCCACCATGACCCATGAGGAGAAGCTCGCGGTCGCCGAGCTGCTCGATGACATGGGCGTCGACATCATCGAGGCGGGCTTTCCGATCGCGTCGGAGGGCGACTTTGCCGCGGTCCATGAGATCGCGACGCGCTCCAAGAATGCGGTGATCTGCGGGCTCTCCCGCGCCGCCTTCAAGGACATCGACCGCTGCGCCGAGGCGATCAAGCCGGCGAAGCGCAAGCGCATCCACACGTTCCTGTCCACCTCGCCGGTGCACATGAAATACAAGCTCCAGAAGGAGCCGCACGAGGTCTACGAGATGGTGATCGCGCAGGTGACGCGCGCGCGAAGCCACACCGACGACGTCGAATGGTCGGCCGAGGACGCCACCCGCACCGAGCACGATTTCCTCTGCCGTTGTGTCGAGGGAGCAATCAAGGCCGGCGCCACGACCATCAACATCCCCGACACGGTCGGCTACACCGTGCCCGAGGAATACTTCAAGATCATCAGCATGCTGCGCGAGCGCGTGCCGAATTCCGATCAGGCGCGCTTCTCGGTGCACTGCCACAACGATCTCGGCATGGCGGTGGCGAACTCGCTCGCCGGCGTCAGCGCCGGCGCCCGGCAGATCGAGTGCACCATCAACGGCATCGGCGAGCGGGCGGGCAATGCCGCGCTCGAAGAGGTCGTGATGGCGATGAACGTGCGCAACGACGTGCTGCCGTTCTGGACCGGCATCAACGCGACGATGCTGACGCGCGCCAGCAAGCTCGTGTCGGCGGCGACCTCGTTCCCGGTGCAGTACAACAAGGCGATCGTCGGGCGGAACGCGTTCGCGCACGAGAGCGGCATCCACCAGGACGGCATGCTCAAGCACACCCAGACCTACGAGATCATGACGCCGGAAACCGTCGGCGTGAAACAGACCTCGCTGGTGATGGGCAAGCACTCCGGCCGCCACGCCTTCATCCACAAGCTGGAGGAGCTGGGCTACAAACTCGCGAGCAACCAGCTCGAGGACGCGTTCGTCCGCTTCAAGGCACTGGCCGACCGCAAGAAGCAGATTTACGACGAGGATATCGAGGCGCTGGTCGACGAGGAGATCGCACACGCGCAGGATCGCGTGAAGCTGGTTTCGCTGTCCGTCATTGCGGGAACGCGTGGCCCGCAGCGCGCGACCATGAAGCTCGATATCGAAGGCCGCAGCCTGATCGAGGAGTGCGAGGGCAACGGTCCGGTCGATGCGATCTTCAACTGCATCAAGTCGCTGGTGCCGCACGAGGCGACGCTGGAGCTCTATCAGGTCCACGCCGTCACCGAAGGCACCGACGCGCAGGCCGAAGTCTCGGTGCGGCTCGCCGAGAAGGGCCGCTCGGTGACGTCGCGCGGCTCCGATCCGGATACGCTGGTTGCTTCGGCAAAAGCCTATCTCGGCGCGCTCAACAAGCTGATGGTGCGCCGTCAGCGCGGTGGAGTGGCCGTCAGCGAGCCTCGATTGCATTCGACCGACGCTGGCTGAACGCACAATCTCTCCACGGGGTCATTCCGGGGCACGCGCGCACCAGCGCGTTCACGCGCGTCTTCGACGCGCTATGGCGTGAACCCGGAATCCATAACCACGGCTGCGGAGTATGGATTCCGGGTTCGCCGCTTGCGCGGCGCCCCGGAATGACTCGCGGAGAGAGCCGTCACAATTGCGCCACGTCGATAAACGCGCATTCAGCTTGCGCTGCTCAAGCGCGGATTACCGGAATGTCATGACCAAAGCTTAACTTGCGAACGCGCCGGCTTGCTTCATCATGCAAGGCATCGAACAGACGCCATCAAGGAGGTGGCCTCATGATCAAGCAAACAATCGCTGCCGGAACGATCGCACTCATGCTCGCAGGCGCTGGCGCAGCGCTCGCGCAATCCACTCCATCGCGCGACGGCGCACGCCCGCAGATCAGCACCGAAGATAGCGCGGCCTTCACCGACGCGCGCATCGCCGGCCTCAAGGCGGGCCTGAAGCTCACCGCCGAGCAGGAGAAGAACTGGCCTGCGGTGGAAACCGCGCTGCGCGATCTCGCCAAGCAGCGCGCCGAGCGTGCGAACGCGCGGGCCGAGCGGCGCGAAGCGCGCCGCGCCGACTCGAACGCCACGCAGCCCGCTCCCGACGCGATCGCGCGCATGCGCGAAGGCGCCGACGCGATGACCGCGCGGGCGGCCGGCATGAAGAAGCTCGCTGACGCCTCCGAGCCGCTCTACAAGAGCCTCGACGACGGCCAGAAGCGTCGCTTCGGTGCGTTGCTCCGCATGGGCGGGCGCGACGGTCATCATCGGCACGGCCATCGCCGCGGGTAATCGCGAGCAAACCCTAGTGCTGCGCGGATCGACTTGAGCCCCCCGACGATCCGCGCAAGCCAGGAGGCCGCCGGGCACGCCCGGCGGCTTTTCCTGTTCGGACTTTTTGGCCGCTTTGCTGGACAGCCCGTCCTCACTTTGTTACACGACGCCCTCTTTCGGGCTCCCCGCCAAGCGGCGACCCGGGCGCATAGCTCAGTTGGTAGAGCAGCTGACTCTTAATCAGCGGGTCCCAGGTTCGAGCCCTGGTGCGCCCACCAATCTTTTCAAAGGGTTAGGTGGCGGTCGACCGGAACGAAGCCCGAGCATTTTGCGGGCCGTTTGCAGTTTTGCTCGCGGTTTCGAGCTTGATCACGGCCAGTTCGGCGAGCTTCGGGTCCCGCCTCGAGGCTGTGGCCGGTGAAGGTCGCGATCACGGTGGCGCCGGCCAGGACCAGCCTCGCAGACCTTGCCCCGCGACGTCCGGAAACCGTCAGGATTCAGCGGTCCGCGCCACGTCTCGATCGAAAACCGTCAAGCCGCAGGCGGCGAACCGCTTCAGTGCCCGCCAAATACCAGCGTCTTGAACGGAAGGATCAGCGCCTGCAGCCGCAGGATCAAGGCATGTACCAGTCCGAGCGCGTCCACCGCGTGCAGCGCGAAGCCCCGGATGGCGCCGGTCTCTTTCGCGACGATGATGTCGTGGTTGTTCGAGTAGGCATTGGCGATGCAACTGCTGCCCGGTGTGACCCCTTCAAGACCGCCGGGATAGAGCGGTTCGAGAAAGACCAGGAGAGTACCCGGCCGCACCGCCTGCCGCGCCTCGAGCAGCTGTTCGCCGCCGCGGAACTGGCCGGCCGCGATGAAATTCTGCACGTCGGTGACCACCATCGGGATGATGGTCCAGGGCTTGGACACGCAGGTGACCTCGGCGATCATTCCGGCCTTCATGATCTGCGCTTCGATCTGGTCGAAGCCGGCTTGCAGGCCCCGCGATCCCGCTCCTGCCGGGATCAGAATGCCTGCCGGCCGCATCAGCGGATTGACGATGTCGCCCACACGGAGGAAGAACTGCTCGACGCGCCCGTCCACGCCGGCACGAATGACGGTCCTGTCGAGATCGGCCTGGGCCTGAGCCAGCAGGGCTTCCGCGCTGGCTTTCTCGGCCGGAAGCACGCCCGAGACGCGGATTTCGGTCGCCTGCTTCGCCGCGTTTGCAGCGGAAACCGCGCCTTGGGCGCCGTCCAGGCGAACCTCGAGCCGCTCGATGTCGCGAAGCGGAACGACGCCGGGGCTGCGCCGGTGCAGCTCACGCTTGGTGTCCAGTTCGTCCTGGACCTGCTGCTCGTTGCCCTTGGCCTCGCGAAGCTGGCCTTCCGCCTTCTGGATGTCGGCCTGCGCCACGATCAGCGCCGCGTCCACCTCGATGATCTTCCGGCGTGCGGTCTCCAACGCGGCCTGCTGCCTTGAGGCGTCCAGCCTGAAAATCGGTGCTCCCCTGGCGATCGGTCCGCTCTGGCCGACATAGATTTCTTCGACGCGTCCGTTGATCTCCGGCAGGATCGGCACGGTACGGAAATACAGCGTGGCGCTGGTCGTGGACGGGTGGTTGTAGAAGATGACCAGGATCAGACAAACGGTGAGGATCACGCAGGTCGTGATTCCATAGCGAAGCTCGTACCACACCGAATAGAGCGTGATTTCCTTGCCGAACCGCTTTCCCTGCGCGTAGCGGCGGTAGAGATAGTCGGGAAGGATCGTCAGCAGCGAGCAGAACATGAGTTCGAGCATCGGTCATCCTCCCGCGCGGCCGCCATCGGCTCGCTTGATGCTCACGACACCATCCTGGGATGTGTGATCCGCCGTCTGGTCCGCATTTTCGGGCGGAGAACCGCGCGGGCCATTGTCCGCGATCTTCTCGACCGATCCCGCGATCCTGTTGAGCCATCCGCCGACATCGGGCAAATCGATCAGCGCAAGCAGCAGGCCCGCCACCCAGAAAATGTGCATATGGGTGAAGAGCGCCAGCAGGCCGAGGACGGCGACGATCTCGAACTGCAGCTTGTGGGACTTGTGGGCCATCCGTTCCGGCAGCGTATGCAGCGTCAGGAACAGAATGCCGAACCCGATAACCGAGGCCAGCAGGACGAACACCGTGACGACCATCAACACGTCGGTTTCGCCCGGCGCGGTGACGAAGCCCGGCAGGTGGTGGGTTGCGACCGGGTGAAGCGTCTTGTCCATGGCGGCTCTCCCGCGTCGAACGCGTTCCAATCGGTGTTCAGCGAGACGCTGCGTCGCGCTGCCCGCTGGCCGATTGTTCCGTGCATCACAGTAAAGTCCGCGCGGGTGCTGGGGAAGACTATACGTAGGTGTAAGGGACCGGCCATGCGCCCGGGACCGGCGGGCCGGTTGCAGGAGCGGCCGCAAACAATCCGCTATCGTGGCTTCTCGAGCTTCGCCCGCCGCGCCGTGATGACCCGCGTCCACGTCTCGTGCGATTTCTTTGCGAGCGCCTTGTCGATATGCGGATCGATCAGCCTGGTCATCGCGAAACTGAGATCGTCGTATTCGTAGGGACAGCCGTCGGCGCGCTTCTTGGGCAGAAGCCCCTTTTCGACGACATCGGCGAACAGCTTCTGGTCGGCGCCGTAGGCGATGCACAGGATGTTGAACATGCGCTGCGGCGGCAGAGCATGGTCGTCGGAGAATTTTGATAGGGGCAGCGAAATCTGATCGCCCGGGATGTGAAGCCTGAACTGGTAAGCCGAGCCGAGGATCATCCGCCGGGCGTCCGCCTTGGGAAGCTTCAGCGCAATGTAGGCGGAGAACTGGTCGGCCGCGTCTTCCTCGCGGCCGAGCACCGGGATGCCGATCATGTGGAACACCGCATGTCCGGTCTCGTGCAGGAAGGTATCGAGCGCCGGACCGATGATGGTATCGGCCCGCGAGACGCCGTCCGGCAGGTCCTTGTCGGGTGCGTTCTTCACGAAGTCGGCCAGGAGTTCGTAGCAGACCGTGATCACCTCGTCGTTGTACGACGCGTTCTTGACGCCGTCGCAGTCCTGCACCTTGTACAGAAGGATGTAGGGCAGGCGGATCGGCTTCAGAAGCTCGCGAATGAGTTCGAGTGTGCGGGCCTGCTTCATGTGATCGTAGATCGGCTGATGGGCCGGGTTCTTCGGCGGCACGTATTCGTACCGGACCTGATCCGTCTTGCCCTTGGGCGCGGCGTTTACGCCTGGCACAAATGTGAAGGAAAGCGCGAGAGCGGCAATTGCCGATGCCGAAATCCGGCTGCGGGTTTGAACAAGCATGCAATCTCCGTTCGATGAATGCTGGAAGACGGATCGGGATGTACGCCCAGGGCGGCGCAGGGGCTGTCAATTCGCCTGACTATTGCCACCCCGGCACATTCCGCATGTCGGGCAATTGGTGCGCAATGCCCTTGGCGATCAACTCGGCCGGCCAGACCTCTTCGATCTTGAAGCGATTGGAGAACTCCATGAGCTGCCAGAGGTCGGAGCATGCTTCGCGGTGGTAGGCTGATCCGGCATCTTCATGAAATAGACAGAGACGGCCAGACGTCTGACAACTATCCGAAGGTTTAGAGGGGATCCAGTTTGGCGACGTCGAAGCGATCCTGGAATGGTCCGTCGAAACGGGTCGCGATCGCTGTCGCCGGCCGAACGTTCGATGACGCCTCCGGTTCCGGTTCCCGGAGCTTTCGCTGCTTATCTCCTGGTATAATGGCGGACGTGTCCCGGCATTTTGTATGCAGGTTATCCTGAGCTGATCCACCGGCCGTGCAAGTGGAGGGGCATATGCGTTTGCATCGTCTCGTTTCGATCCTGTCGCTGACGTTGCCGCTCCTTCTGTTTACATCGTTCGCTGCGCCGGCCCAGACGCAAAGCCCGGCTCCCGCCGCCTCGACCGCGCAACTCCTGAAGCCGGAACAGCTCGAAGCGCTGGTCGCGCCCATCGCCCTGTACCCGGACAGCCTCCTGTCGCTCGTCATCATGGCGTCGACCTATCCGCTCGAGGTCGTTCAGGCGGACCGCTGGATCAAGGAAAACAAGAACCTCAAGGGCGACGCGTTGAGCGCGGCGGCCGAGCTGCAGCCGTGGGACGGAAGCGTGAAGTCGCTTACGGCCGCGCCCGACGTCGTCGCGATGATGAGCTCGAAGCTCGACTGGACGCTCAAGCTCGGCGATGCGGTTCTGGCCCAGCAGCCGGACGTGATGGACGCGGTCCAGAGGCTGCGCGCGAAGGCCGAGGCCAACAACAAGCTGACGTCGACCAAGCAGCAGACGGTTACGAAGACCCAGGGGCAGGGCGGCCAGCAGAGGATCGCGATCGAGCAGACCGATCCGAACACCATCTATGTGCCCTACTACGACCCCGGCGTGGTGTACGGCGGATGGCCTTATCCGGCTTATCCCCCTTATTACTGGGGATATCCGGGCTACATCGGCGCCGGCCTCATTGCGACCGGGCTCGCCTTTGGCGCCGGCTGGGCGCTGGGCCGCTGGGGCGCCGGTAGCAACTACTGGGGCGGCAGCATCAACTGGAACAGCAACATCAACAACATCAACATCAACCGTCCCAAGGTGAATCCGCTCGGCGGCAACAACTGGCAACACCGGCCGGAACACCGGCATGGCGTCCGCTACGGCAATGCCGACGTCGGACAAAGGTTCGGCAACAACAACATCCGCGGCGGCGTGGACAATCGGATGGATTTCCGCGGCCGTGGCGGCAACCAGGTGCTGCGCCCTGGCGGCGGGCTTGATGGCGGACGGCCTGGTGCGGGCAGCGGCGGGCGGCCCAGCGCAGGGCAACTGCCGGCGGGCAGGCCTGGTGCTGGTGCGGGAAACCGGCCTTCGCAGCGGCCGAGTGCCGGTCAACGGCCCGCCGGGCGGCCTTCGGCGGGTCAACGGCCTTCCGGACGGCCCTCGGCGGGTCAACGACCGGCAGGCGGCAACGCTTTGGGCAATGTCGGATCGGGCCGGGCAGCCAATCTGCAATCGGCGCGCGGCCGTGCGAGCCTCGGCGGCGGCGGTGGCGGTCATATAGCCGCTGGCGGCGGCGGTTTCCGCGGCGGCGGTGGCGGCGGCGGTTTCCGCGGCGGCGGTGGTGGCGGCGGATTCCGGGGCGGCGGTGGAGGCGGCAGGGGCGGCGGCGGTGGCCGGCGGTCCGATATCGCCGTCAAGCACGACGTCATTCTGCTGGGGCAGCTCGGCAATGGACTTGGCTATTACCACTTCCGCTACAACGGCAGCGAGCGCGCCTATGTTGGCGTGATCGCGCAGGAGGTCCGGCAGGTCATTCCGGACGCCGTCGTTCGCGACCGGCAGGGCTATCTGCGGGTCCACTACGAAAAGCTGGGCGTCAAATTCCAGACTTACGAGAAATGGATCGCGTCGGGCAGCCGGGTTCCTGCAATCCAGGCCTCCCACTGACATTCGCGCATACAGGAACCTCGGAGCGAGGACGTCATGACGAAAGCGCCGGTACTGTTGATCATCGCGGCAATGCTTTGCACCACCGCCAGCACGGCTCAGGCCCAGCAGGCGTTCAGCACTCCCGAGGAAGCATCCCGCGCGCTGGCGGAAGCGGCGAAGAAGGACGACCTGAAAGCCCTCCTGACGGTGCTGGGCAATGACGGCCGGGACATCGTGTCGTCCGGCGACGAGGTCGCCGATGCGGATACACGGCAGAAGTTTATCGCGGCCTACGACGCCAAGAACCGGATCTTGATGGAGGGCGACAACAAGGCGATCCTGGTAATCGGCCAGGAGGACCATCCGCTTCCCATCCCGCTCGTGCGTAAGGACGGCCAATGGCGCTTCGACACCGCCGAGGGCCGCATCGAGATCCTCGCGCGCCGGATCGGCAAGAACGAGCTGGACGCCATTCAGGCTTCGCTTGCCTATGTGGACGCGCAGCACGAATACGCGGAGAAGGATCGGACCGGCGCCGGCATGAACACCTATGCCCGGCGCATCCTCAGCCAGCCGGGCAAGAAGGACGGCCTCTATTGGCCGGCGGCGCAGGCCGACGACCAGAGCCCGCTGGGCGAACTGATGGCGGCGGCGACGCGTCAAGGGTACCGCACGGAAGGGGGACGCACTCCTTACCACGGCTACTATTTCAAGATCCTGACCCGGCAAGGGCCCTCCGCCGAAGGCGGCGCCCTCGATTACGTGGTGCAGGGCAAGATGATCGGCGGGTTCGCGCTCGTCGCCTATCCGGCCGAATACCGGAACTCCGGCGTGATGACGTTCCTGGTCAATCACCGGGGGACGGTGTTCCAGAAGGACCTCGGGCCGCAGACGCGCAAGCTCGCGGAGCAGATGAGCTCGTTCAATCCCGATGCCACCTGGACGAGGGTTGTCGACACGACGACGCAATAGCCCCAGTATCCTGGCGCCTGCAGCAGTGCACGACGTCACGGGACGCTCCGCCGTGTTCGACCCATCGACCTACTCGGCCCTGGAAAAATTGCGCAGCGGCCGCGAGCTGGAAGTCCGCGCCTTCAGGCCGGACGATGGCGAGGCATTGGTGGCGGCGGCCGAGCAGGTCGGACCGCGGTCGCGCTATCTCCGCTTCTTCACCCTGAAGCGTGAGTTCACGGAACGGGAAAAGACGTTCTTTCTGAACGTCGACTTCGACCGGCATGTGGCGCTGGTCGGTGTTTTCGAGGAAGCAGGCACAAAATCGATCGTCGGCGCCGGCCGCTATGTGATGACCGAGCCGGGAAAGGCGGAGGTCGCATTCACCGTCATCGACAAGTATCAGGGCCAGGGGATCGGGGCTGCGCTGCTGCGCCATCTGATCGTCGTTGCGCGCGGGCGCGGACTGCATACGTTGATTGCGGAGGTCCTGCCGGAGAACAAGCCGATGCTGCATGTCTTCAGGAATAGTGGGCTTCCCGTCGACATGGTTTCGGACCCCGACGTGGTCCACCTCACCATGCAGCTCGGTTGACCCGATCATGGTTTGATCCGGTCCGCGCCGGCCCCGCTACGCGCCTGCGCTTGGCCTTGCGTCGGCAAGACGCGCCGCTGCCAGGCCCATGGCCATGGCGCCGAGCACGAAGGCGCACGAAGCGGAGGCCTGGAGCGCCTCCAGCATCTGCCCCCGGTTGAAGAACACGATCATCTCGAATGCGAAGACGCCGGGGACCATGATGATGATGGCCGGGACCGTCAGCGTGATCCTGGGCGCCTCGAGCCGCCGATGGACCAGCGACGCCATCAGGCCGACCGCGAGCGCGCCGAAAAAGGTTGCCGGCGCGAGCATCATTCCGGCGTCATGCAGGCCGAGCCGCAACTCGTTGGCGATCGCGCCGAGGATGCCGACCGCCAGCACGGAGCGGGCGGGGCAGTTGAACACCATCGCGAACGCGCAGGCGCCGACGAAGCTCGCGACGGCACGTAGCAGAAGCGTCACTGGATAGGCGAGCTCGAGGCCGCCGGGCTGGTGCGTAATGCTTGTCCCGGTGATGCCGATGACGATGCTGAAGCCGAAGGTCGCGGCGAGAAACAGCATCACCCCGTATATGAGACGCGTCAGCGCCGCGGTGGTCTGGTACTGCACGAGGTCGAGCTGGGCTGCGACCAGCGGAAATCCCGGCGCCAGAAACAGGATCGACGAGATCAATCCGCCGGGATGATTGGAGGCGCCGAAGCCGAGCCTTGCGGTTGCCGCCGCCACCAGGAGATAGGCGCCGGAGGCGACGATGGCGCACAGTGCCGCGACAACGTGCTGGTTGAGGTGTCGCCGCGCCAGCACGATCCGCAGGCCCTGGCCGAACCCGCCGCCGATGCTCGCCGCAACGATCTCGGGAAGTCCGCAGCCGTTCAGGAACGCGAAGCCGCCACAGGCCGGACCGACGGCGGCGGCAATCCAGCCGACACTGTAGAGCGGGGTCCTCTTTTCGATTGCAGCGAGCTGCCCGGCAATTTCTTGAGGCGATACTCCCGGCTCGGATTGGGCCGCCAGGCTCTCCAGGACGCCGAGGCGCTCGGCGTTGACGCCGGGCGGTCCGATCTCACGGAGGACCGTCGCCGTCCCGGCCTCGTACCGGCCGCTGGTGACGATGCTGTCGAGTGTGATGCCGACGGAAAGATTGTCGACCGTCAGCTTCCGTCCCAGGACCGCCATCCACTCCCTCGTCCGGGCCGCCGTCTGGCCCGCACGCAGCATCGCGGCGCCGAAGCCGGCCAGCACGTCGATGCCGTCGGCGGCAGGCGACGCGGCCGCGCCGGCCGGTCCCACACCCTCCGTCGTGCCGGATGTCGCGCGCGATGACATGGCGCTTCCCGCTAACCGGCTGAACCGGATGGCTGGTGCTGCGGCTTAGGCGAGCGGTAGTTGTCGATCAGGATATGGACGCTGATCAGCAGCACCCAGACCGGCAGCACGATGAAGCACCAGCTGATGTAATAGCTGCCGAGCAGCAGAATCAGCGCAAGCGCGTAGCCGAGGAACCCCATCCAGCGAGGTGCGATCCCGGCGTAAAGGATCACGGTCGAGGTCGATATCATGAAAACGCCCGCCATCTTGATGGCGTAGACATTGATCAGGTTATAGGCGATCGCCCGGGCGACCAGCAACGTCGCCGAATTGACCATCGCTCCGGGGTCCGCGGAAAAGGTCAGCATGATCGCGCCGATCACGGCGGCCGACGTAAAAATCATTGCCAGAAACAGCATCGCGCTGCCGAGAAACACGGTTGCGAAAAAACGGTCCTCCTGTTGCCCGAGTCGGTCCCGCAACACGCCGATGAACCACAGAAACGCGATCCCGACGAAAGGCATCAGGTTCAACGCCGCGGTGATCGTGCTCGCGCTCTTCGCCGGCCATGCACTCGCATCCAGCGGGTCCGCCGGAATCGAGATGCGAAACAGCCAGAAGACCAGCGCCACCAGAATGGAAAACGCGATGCCGGCCAGGGCCGCGGATTTCGGCGTCCGTAAGCTCGTGCCGGTGAGCGCTGCGCCATCCGCCATTGCGGTCTATCCTTTGTGCTGAACCGCCCTATGGCGTTCGCGCGGTCCGCAGGTAGACGAACCAGTAGACCGCGCCGACCATCAGCGATCCTCCGATGATGTTCCCGATCGTCACCGGCAGCATGTTGCCGATCAGGAAGTTGCTCCAGGTCAGGGCCGGAAAGTCGGCAGCCGTCTTGCCGATCGAGGCCCAGAACGAGTCCGGCGCGCCGCTCTTGATGAACAGGCCGATCGGCAGGAAATAGGCGTTGGCGATGCTGTGCTCGAAGCCCGCCGCGGCGAACGCCGCAATCGGCGGCACGACCGTGACCACCCGGTCGATGGTGGTGCGGGCGCTGAAGCACATCCACACCGCCACGCACACCAGCGCATTGCACAAGATGCCGAGCGTGAGGGCGGGAACAAACGCGAGTGCGGCCTTGCTGTTGGCGGTGTTCAGCGCCACCAGTCCGACGGCGCCGTTGCCGAAGGTATACTGCGTCGACAGGAACAGCAGCGCCGCAGTCCCGACGGTTCCGATGCAGTTTCCGGTGAACGCGACCACCCAGTTCAGCAGCACGGCGCGCGTCGTGACCTTGCGGCTGGCCCAGGCCATGATGAGGAGGGTGTTGCCGGTGAACAGTTCCGCGCCTCCCACCACGACCATGATCAGGCCGACGGAGAACACCAGTCCGGTGAGCAGCCGCGTGATGCCATAAGGCAGGGCCGCCGTCATCGCGGCGCCGTCGCCCGCCGGGCCGATCGAAATGCTTCCCGCGGTCACGGTGGTTGCGAAGATCGCGCCGAACGAGATGAACGCGCCGGCGAGCAGGCTCAGGACAAAGATCGATAGCACATCCATCGAGGCGCGCCGGACGCCGGTCTGCTCGGCGCGGCGCGCCATCTCGGATGGTACGATCGTGTCGATCGTGACCGCTTGAGGGGTTGCTGGATCGGGGGCGCGCTCGTCGTTCATCGTTGCATTCCGGCGGCTTCGGCTGCCCCTCAGGCGGGCAGCCTGCCGAGATCCGCGCGGGCGCCCCGGCGGTTCATTTTGGTCCCGCGATCATCAGCAGTCCCACGATCTGAACCGCGATGACTTTGACGATCGTCATCGACGGGAAGATCATCGCATAGCCGATGTCGGGCCGCTCGGTCGGAGCCATCCTGGTGGAGTACACGAGGATGGCCGGGTTTCCGGTTGCGCCGGAGGCGACGCCGACCAGGTCGTCGAACGGGATCTTCATCACATAGTGCCCGACCAGCAGCACGATCGCGACCGTGGTCAGCAGGATGGCTGCGCCGATGAACAACATCGTCAGGCCGGACTCGGCGACAGTCTTGACGAACGGCTGTCCGGCATTGATCCCGACCGCTGCCAGGAACACCGCAAGGCCGTAGTTGCGCAGCACGATGTTGGCAGGGAGCGGCATAGTCCAGAGCATCGGGCCGGTGCGGCGCAGCTTGCCCAGGATCAGGGCGACAATCAGCGGGCCGCCACCGATGCCGAGCGTGACGATGCCCACGCCGGGGACCGGGATCGGAATGAGGCCCAGCAACACACCAAGCACCATGCCAAGCCCGAGGGACACGTAGCTGAACTCCGATGTTGCTTTCACCGAGTCACCGAAGAAGTTGCGGATTTCCTGACGCTTGTCGGGCGGCATCAGCACGCCGACGCGGTCGCCGAACTCCAGCATCAGATCGGGTGCCGGCACGAGATCCATGTCGTAGCGGCGCACATGCAGCAGATGCGTCGGAAAGCCGGCCGGCAGCTTGAGTTGCGCGAGCGGCACGCCGACCACATTGCCCTTGCCGACGAAGACCCGGATGTAGTCGAGGGCGGAACGGTCCTTGGCCAACAGTCCCGGCGCGAGCTGGCCGAACTTCGCGGCCGCTTCCGCGACCGTCTCCTGCTGGTCGGCCACGATCAGGAGGCCGTCGCCGGCGCTGAGCACGATGTCGTCGGACGGGACCGTATTGCTGCCGCCGGTGCGGACCATGGTGACCTGGACGCCGGCAGGCAGATCACGATTGAGATCGCCGAGAGTGCGACCAGCACTGGTGGCCCCGAGCGTGATTTCACCCATGTGGAAGCGCTGGGTCTTGGGCGGGAAACTCGGCTTCACGTGCCGCGTCATGAAGTAGATGCACAGGATCGGACCGATCACGCCGAACGGATAGGCGATCGAGTAGCCGATCGACGGATCCTTGGTGCCCATCACGTCGAGCGCCGCCTGAAGTGTCGCGGTGCTCGTCATCGAGCCGGCATACATGCCGAGTGTGTGCCCGATCTGGATCCCGAATATCTGGCCGAGCCCGAGCGCAACCAGCAGGCCTGCGATGACTGCGATAAAGGCCAGGAGGTTGTATTTGCGGCCCGCCGATCCGACCATGCCCTCGAAGAACTGGCGTCCATAGAGGATGCCGATGCCGTAGAGGAACATGATCAGGCCGGTAAGTCCGATCGGCCCGACAATGTTTGCCTTCGGTGCAAAGGCGCCGATCGCGAGGCCGACGAACAGCACCGCGCCGACGCCCAGCGAAAAGCCGAAGATGTTGATCTGGCCGACCAGATAGCCGACGCCGATGGCGAGAAAGACCGCAAGGATCGGCTGCGTGCCGATGATATTCTGCGCGAGTTCAATCATGGCCAGTTTCCCCCAACGACGCTTCTGTGGTTGTCAGCGTGCGCGGCATCCGGCTGCGCGAAATTGTTCGATGACCCGCTTGGTCAGCTCGGGCGGCGCCGAAGGCGTATCGGCGAGCTCATAGTCCATTTTCATCGCCTTCCATTTGAAGGCGCCCATCTGGTGGAACGGCTGGACCTCGACCCATTCGACGTTTTTCATCGGCGCAACGAATTTGGCGATGCCCTCGACATTGGCCGGGTCGTCGGTCAGCCCCGGCACCAGGGTGAAGCGGATCCACGCGGGCTTTCCCATCGCCGCGAGGCGCTCCGCGAACTTCAAGGTCGGTGCAAGCTCGCGGCCCGTGACCTTGCGGTAGGTCTCGGGATCGGAGCTCTTGATGTCGAGCAGGATGAGATCGATGTTGGCGAGGTAGTCGTCGTCCGCGCGGGCCCCCATGAAGCCCGACGTTTCGATCGCCGTGTGCAGCTTCATCTGCTTGGCGCCGGCGAAGATTCGCCGCGTGAATTCGAGCTGCACCATCGGCTCGCCGCCCGAAATGGTGAGACCGCCGTCGAGCGAGCGCAGCGCCGGCGCAAAGCTGTTGAGACGGTCGAGAACTTGCTGCGCCGAGACGTAGGTGCCGTCCTTGAGATGCCACGTATCTGGATTGTGGCAGTACTTGCATCGGAGCAGACAGCCGGAGAGAAACAGAACCACCCGCAGGCCGGGTCCGTCATAGCGCGACGACGTCTCGTAGGAATGCGCGTAGCCAAACGCGCCCTTGCCGTCCTCTCGAAAGTCGCTTTCGTCCGGCGCGTCGGGCGACAGCCCGACGCGCAGCTCGTGCCGGCTGCCGCCTTCAAGGGTGCCAACCTGTGACATGGCTGCCTTTCCGGCTCAAACCTGGCCGTGGAACGTGCGGCTGATGACGTCCCTCTGTTGCTCGGGCGTGAGCCGTACGAAGTTCACCGCATATCCCGACACCCGGATGGTGAGCTGCGGATACTTGTCGGGGTTCTTGATCGCGTCTTCGAGTTTCTCCTTGTCGATGACGTTGAGGTTCATGTGGAACCCGCCTTGGTCGAAGTAGGTGTCGAATGCCTTGACCGCGGCGTTGACGACCTCGTCGGGCGACAGGTGCGCCTTCTGCGGCGCCACCGACACCGTGTAGCTGATGCCGTCCAGCGAATCCTTGTAGGGCAGCTTCGCGACCGAGAGGCACGAGGCGAGCCAGCCGTGGCTGTCGCGGCCGTGCATCGGGTTGGCGCCGGGACCGAACGGCTCGCCCTTGCGGCGTCCGTCCGGGGTGTTGCCGGTGACTTTGCCGTAGACCACGTTGGAGGTGATCGTCAGCACGCTCTGGGTATGCGTGGCATTCCGGTAGGTCGGATGCTTGCGGATCTTCTGCATGAACCGCGTGACGAGATCGGCAGCGATCAGATCGACGCGGTCGTCGTTGTTGCCGAACTGCGGCGGACTGCCCTCGATCTTGTAGTCGACCGCAAGGCCATTGGCATCGCGGATCACGTGCACCTTGGCGTACTTGATCGCCGACAGGCTGTCGGCGACCACCGAGAGGCCGGCGATGCCGAACGCCATGGTCCGCAGGATGTCCCTGTCGTGGAGCGCCATTTCCAGGCGCTCGTAGAAATACTTGTCGTGCATGTAGTGGATGCAGTTCATCGCATGCACGTAGGTGCGCGCCAGCCACTCCATCGTGTTGTCGAACTTGGCGAACACATCGTCGTAGTCGAGCACGTCGCCGGTCACCGACGGCGCGATCGGTGCGATCTGGTCACCGGAGACCTCATCGCGGCCGCCGTTGATCGCGTAGAGCAGGCACTTGGCGAGGTTCACGCGCGCGCCGAAGAACTGCATCTGCTTGCCGAGCCGCATCGCCGATACGCAGCACGCGATTGCGTAGTCGTCGCCCCACAGGGGCCGCATCAGGTCGTCGTTCTCGTACTGGATCGCCGACGTGTCGCGGCTGACCTTGACGCAGTAGCGCTTGAAGTTGTCGGGGAAGTGCTTCGACCAGAGCACGGTGATGTTCGGCTCCGGCGCCGGCCCGAGATTGGTCAGCGTGTGCAGCATCCGGTAGCTGCTCTTGGTGACCATCGGCCGCCCCGACAGGTCGATGCCGCCGATGCATTCGGTCGCCCAGTAGGGATCGCCGCTGAACAGCGCGTCGTAGTCAGGCGTGCGCAGGAAACGCACGATGCGCAGCTTCTGCACGAGCTGGTCCCAGAGCTCCTGGGCACCGGACTTGTTCAGCGTGCCTTCGCGCAGGTCGCGCTCGATGTAGACGTCGAGGAAGGTCGAGATGCGGCCGATCGACATCGCCGCGCCGTTCGCCTCCTTGATGGCGCCGAGATAGGCGAAATAGGTCCACTGGACGGCTTCCTGGGCGTCGGCGGCCGGGCGCGAGATGTCGCAGTCGTAGAGCTTGGCCATCGCCGCGAGGTCTTTCAACGCCCGCATCTGGTCGGCGATTTCCTCGCGCTGACGGATCACTTCGTCGTTCGGCCACATGTCGTCGAGCTGCGCGCGCTCGGCCTGCTTGGCCTCGAGCAGCCGCGTGACGCCATAAAGGGCGACGCGGCGATAGTCGCCGATGATGCGGCCGCGGCCATAGGCGTCGGGCAGGCCGGTGATGATGCCCGACTTGCGGCAGCGCATGATCTCCGGCGTGTAGGCGTCGAACACGCCGTCGTTGTGCGACTTGCGATAATAGGTGAACGCGTGGTGGACCTGCGGATCGGCTTCGAAACCCGCGGCCTTCAGGCCCGCCTCGACCATGCGCAAGCCGCCGTACGGGAAGATCGCACGCTTGAACGGCTGATCGGTCTGCAGGCCGACGATGATTTCGTTGTTCTTGTCGATATAGCCGGCCTTGTGCGCGAGCAGCGTGGACGGTGTCTTGGCGTCGACGGCCAGAACGCCTTTCTTCTGCTCCTGCTGGAAATAGGGCTGCAGTTGCGCCCACACGGCCTTGGTGCGTGCCGTGGGAGACGCGAGAAACGATTCATCGCCCGTGTATGTCGTCATGTTCCGGACGATGAAGTCGCGGACGTCGATCGATCTGGACCAATCGCCGCTGACGAAATCACGCCAAGGGTTGTCGCTGACCGGTTTGCTGATAACTGCGGCAGTGCTCATGACAGTCTCCTGTCGGGCTGTGTGCGTCCAAAAATTTCAAAATGCTGGGCCTCCCGACGGATCGGGGAGCCCAGGCCTGTGCTCAAATTTTCTTCTTGAGCCGGTAGCCGTACTTCTGCATGCAGCTGGCTCCGGCCGTTGCCCTTGGACCCTGCTGGTCGCCCGCCACCGTGCGATCGACCTGCGCCTTGCATGCGGCCCACGCCTGTTCATAGGACAACTTTTTCTGAGCGAGGGCGTCGGACACGCCGGTGACACCGAACGCCGCCGCAAGCAGCAGAGCGTTCGTCGCGAAACGGAGATTGAGCTTGGCCATGATTGCCTCCCGATAACGCTGGCTGTTTTGAATGGTCGTGGGGAGCCCACGCATTTCCGTTGCCGTGATTATCGTGCCTTAGGGGCGCAATTGAAAACATTGTACGTGGGTATAGCCCGCGCATCGGCAAACGCCGAGGTTGCGTCAGGTTTGTTGCGGTACGGAAAAAAGTTCCCCGGCAAACCGGCGTCGCAGCCAATCCAGGCGCCGGGCCTGTCAATCGATGATGTGATACCCGCCGTCGATATACAGCGTTTCGCCGGTAATCAGCTTCGCCGCATCATGGGCCAGAAATGCCGTTGCTACCCCAACATCGTCGATGCTGACGAGGCTCTTGGCGGGTGCTTTTGCTCTGGCCTTGTCCAGCAGGGCATCGAATTCGGGGATACCAGAGGCTGCGCGCGTGGCAAGCGGTCCGGGCGATATGGCATGCACGCGGATGCCCTTCGGTCCGAGCTCGGCGGCGAGGTAGCGGACCGTGCATTCGAGCGCCGCCTTGGCCACCCCCATGATGTTGTAGTTCTTCACCACCATCTGGCTGCCGTAGTAGGTCATGGTGAAGAGGGTGCCGCCCTTTTTCATCAAGGGCTCGGCGAGACGCGCCATCTGGATGAACGTCCAGCAGGAGACGTCCATGGTCGCCCGGAAGCCTTCGCGTCCCACGTCGACCACCCGGCCGTGCAGCGCCTCCTTCGGCGAAAACGCGATGGAATGCACGACAAAATCGAGCTTGCCCCACTCGTCGGCGATTTTCTCGAACACCGCTTCCATCTGTCCGGGTACGTTCACGTCGAGCGGCATGACGATCGGTGAGTCCAGTTCGCGCGCCAGCGGCTCGACATATTTCCTGGCCTTGTCGTTGAGGTAAGTCACCGCGACTTCGGCGCCGAGCGCACGGAATGCCTTGGCGCAGCCCCAGGCGATGGAACTTTCGTTGGCGATGCCGACGATGAGCCCTTTCTTGTCCTCGAGGAGCCTCGCGCGTGCCGGGGGGATCATCGAAGGATCCTTGTTGGCGCCCGAGGCCGTCAGGTGCCGCTCGGCCGCCTGTTCGAGTTCGCGAAAGGCCTGTTGCCGGTTTTTCGCGTCGGTGACGCGCGCGACCTCCTTGCCGTTGATCTTCAATGTGCCTTCGCCCCAGGGCGCGACCTCGATCTCGAGCTTGTCGCCGCCCACGGTCGCAAAGAATTGCTGGGCGGTTGCCCCTCTGCCAGCCGCAGCCTTGTCGTTCGACTTCCAGTTCGGTTTTCTCATGGGATACACATGAATGGCTTGCGGCTGCGCTCAAAGCGCCATCACGGCAACCTTGTCCGGAATGACCAGTTCGGCCTCGGTCGCGGCGACGACCTGGGCCGTGGTGACGCCTGGGGCCGTTTCAAGCAGCGTCGCCCGCCCGCTGCGGAATGAGATCACCGCCAGCTCGGTGACGACCATGTCGATTTTGCGCAGCGAAGTGATCGGCAGCTTGCACTTCTTCACGAGCTTGGCCGCGCCCTTGGCGGTGTGCTGCATCGCCGCAATCACGCGCTTGGCGCCGGTGACGAGGTCCATCGCGCCGCCCATGCCGGGCACCATCTTGCCGGGGATCACCCAGTTGGCGAGATGGCCCTCCTGATCGACCTGCAGTCCGCCCAGGACCGTGAGGTCCACATGACCGCCGCGGATCAGCCCGAACGACATCGCGCTGTCGAACGTGCTGGCGCCGGGCAGGGCGGTGACCGGGCGGCCGCCCGCATCCGTCAGCGCCGGGTGCGTCATGCCTTCCTCGGGCGGCGAGCCGGTGCCGATCAGCCCGTTCTCGGACTGGAAGAACACGTGCATGCCTGCGGGCAGATGATTGGCCACCAGCGTCGGAATTCCGATGCCGAGGTTGACCAGCATGCCGTTGGATAGCTCTTTGGCGATCCTGCGGGCGATCACGACCTGCGGTTCCATGGCCGGCCTCAGGAGTTGGAAACCAGATAATCGACCACCGGGGCGGGGGTCATGACATGATCGGGCGAGATCACGCCGGTAGGAACGATGTTGTCGGCGCTGACGATGACGGTGTCGCCGGCCATCGCGATCACGGGATTGAAGTTGCGGGCGGTCAGCGCGTAGCTGAGATTGCCGAGGTAATCGGCAAGGAAGGCCTGCACCAGTGCGAAGTCGGCCCGCAGTGCGGGCTCCAGCAGATAGGTCTTTCCCTTGACCTCGACCTTCTGCTTTCCCTCCTCGACCGGGGTGCCGAGGCCGGTCGGCGTGAGGACGCCGCCGAGCCCGTAGCCGCCGGCCCGGATGCTTTCGATCAGCGTGCCCTGCGGCACAAGCTCGACCTCGAGTTCGCCTGCCAACATCTGCCGCTGGGTTTCGGGATTGAGGCCGATATGGCTCACCACTGCCTTTTTCGCGAGCTTGGCGGCGATCAGCTTGCCGATGCCGCGCCCCGGCACCGCGGTGTCGTTGGCGATCACGGTGAGATGGCGCTTGTTCTGCCGGACGATCTCGTCGATCAGGCGCTCGGGGGTGCCCACCGCCATGAAGCCGCCGATCATCAGGCTGGCCCCGTCCGGGATCATGGCAACCGACTGCTCGAGCGAGACGGTCTGCATGGTCGCTCCTATTGCGCGGTCCAGCCGCCGTCGACGGGCAAGGCTGTGCCGGTGATCTGGGCGGCGGCATCGGTGCTCAGAAACACGGCCAGCGCGCCGAGCTGCCCGGGCGTCGCGAATTCATGCGACGGCTGCTTTTCCGCCAGAAGTTCGGACTTGGCCTGTTCGACCGTGATGCCTTCGCGCTTGGCCCGCTCGTCGATCTGCTTCTGCACCAATGGCGTCAGCACCCAGCCGGGACAGATCGCGTTGCAGGTGATGTCGGTCGTCGCGGTCTCGAGCGCCACGACCTTCGTCAGGCCGATCACGCCGTGCTTGGCCGCGACATAGGCCGACTTCTCGATCGAGGCGACCAGCCCGTGCGTTGAGGCGATGTTGATGATGCGGCCCCAGTTGCGCTGCCGCATGTTCGGCAGCGCCGCGCGGATGGTGTGAAAGTTGGCCGACAGGTTGATGGCGATGACCGCATCCCACCGGTCTGGCGGAAACTGCTCGATCGGCGCCGTGTGTTGAATTCCTGCATTGTTGACGAGGATATCGACCTGGCCGAACTCCTTGATCGCCAGGTCCACCATTCCGCCGATTTCGGAGGGCTTCGAGAGATCGGCGGGATGGAATGCCGCGCGGACGCCGAACTCGTTGGCAATGCCGCTGCGCTCGCGCTCGATCGCCGCAGCCTCGCCAAAGCCATTCAGCATCACGTGGCATCCGGCCTGGGCGAGCGCGCGCGCGATCCCGAGCCCAATCCCGCTCGTCGAACCGGTAATGATTGCAGCTCTGCCTTTCGGCATTGTCTCGCGCCACGCCCAACAAAATCGCCGACTGCGATCCGGTAGCGAGCAAGCCCGCACAAATGCTGCGCTGCAATTATACCGGCGTATCGTCTATACCACTGTATAGTGCATGAGGGCGCGGACGTTTGCGTTAATGACGTGACAACGTGTGGTCACACATTGCGCTTGTGTGTTTTTCACGAGCGAGCCCCCCAGCCGAGCGCCCGCATGGCTCCGCAAATCAGACGGCCCGAGGAAATCCTGGCCTATCGCCCGTTGCGGCAGGTGTTGGCCTCAAAGCCTCGCTCGCTGTGGTCCGTCGCTCCAGCCGATCCGGTGATGTCTGCGTTGCAGATCATGTCGGACAAGAACATCGGTTGCGTCGTGGTTCTCGAGGGCGATGCGCTGGTGGGCATCGTGTCCGAACGCGACTGCGCGCGGCACACTGTGCTGACGCGAAAGTCGCCGGAGACGACACCGATCGCCGATATCATGGTTCGCAAGGTCGTGACCGTCGACCTTTCGAAGACCTATGCCGATTGCCTGAAGCTGATGCACGAGCACGGCATTCGCCATCTGCCGGTCATCGACGGCGGCAAGACCGTCACGGTCGTCTCGATCCGCGATCTCCTGAGCGAGGCGGTCGTCCATCACGCCAGGATCATCGCCGAGCTCGAACGCGAGCGACTGAACATGTTCACGTCAATGGCTTGAGTGGCTTCACGAGGCCGGGGCACAGCCGGGGACGATTGTCATGGACCTTATCATTGTTCTGGGCTCGCTGGCATTTCTCATGTTCGTGGCCTATCGCGGCTACAGCGTGATCCTGTTTGCTCCAATCGCCGCCCTTGGAGCTGTCCTGCTGACCGACCCATCGCTCGTCGCGCCGATGTTCTCGAGCGTTTTCATGGAGAAGATGGTCGGCTTCGTTAAGAGCTATTTCCCGGTGTTCATGCTGGGCGCGGTGTTCGGCAAGGTCATCGAGCTGTCCGGTTTCTCCAAATCGATCGTCGCGGCAATCATCGGCTTGCTCGGCAGGGAGCGGGCGATTCTGTCGATCGTCGTCGTCTGCGCGATTCTCACCTACGGCGGCGTGTCGCTGTTTGTGGTGGTGTTCGCGGTCTATCCGTTCGCGGCGGAAATGTTCCGCCAGAGCGGCATCCCGAAGCGGCTGATCCCCTGCACGATCGCGCTTGGCGCCTTCACGTTCACCATGGACTCGCTGCCGGGCTCGCCGCAAATTCAGAACATCATTCCGACGACGTTCTTCAAGACCACGACGTGGGCTGCGCCCTGGCTCGGCATTCTCGGGGCCCTGTTCATACTCGCCCTGGGCCTTCTCTACATCGAAAGCCGGCGACGGGCCGCACAGGCGCGCGGCGAGGGCTACGGCACCGAGCTTCTGAATGAGCCGGAGCCATACGAGGCCGAAAAGCTGCCAAACCCCTGGATCGCGCTCTCGCCATTGGTGGTCGTGGGCGCCGCCAACTTCTGGCTGACGCATCTGATTCCCAAGGCATACGGGGCGCAGCACACCATCGCTCTGGGCGCCAAGCCGATCGTCACGCAGATCAGTTCCGTGGCTGCCATCTGGGCGGTCGAAGGAGCACTGCTGCTCGGCATTCTGACCGTGTTCGCGTTTGCCTGGCGGCCGGTGTTGGCCAGGTTTGCCGAGGGCAGCAAGGCGGCGGTCGGCGGGGCTTTGCTGGCGTCGCTCAACACCGCGTCGGAGTACGGTTTTGGCGGGATCATCGCGCTGCTGCCAGGCTTCGCCGTGGTCGCCAGTTCGCTGCAGGCTATACCCAATCCGCTGATCAACGAGGCGATCAGCGTGACCGTGCTGGCCGGCATCACCGGCTCGGCTTCGGGCGGCATGAGCATCGCGCTTGCGGCGATGTCCGACTCGTTCATCGCCGCCGCAGAGACTGCGAAAATCCCCCTCGAGGTCCTGCACCGCATCGCATCGATGGCGAGCGGCGGCATGGATACTTTGCCGCACAACGGCGCAGTGATCACGCTGCTGGCCGTCACCGGCCTCACGCACAGGCAGGCCTACAAGGACATCTTCGTGATTACGATGATCAAGACGGCGGCGGTGTTCTTCGTCATCGGCGTCTACTACCTGACGGGAATTTACTAACCAGCCGTCCGCGAGGAGCCAAAAGCCATGTCGGGCAATTCGATGGTCACGCCGCTTCGGTCGCCGGACAGCGGCAAGATCGTCAGCGCGGAAGACGCCGTCCGTCTTGTCCGCGAGGGCGACACCGTCGCCACCGGAGGCTTCGTCGGCATCGGCTTCGCCGAAGAGATCGCGGTGGCGCTGGAAGCGCGTTTCCTCGCAAAGCAGGCGCCGGTGCAGGCGCCGGGCACGCGCGACAAACCGGGCAATCTCACGCTGATCTATGCCGCGGGGCAGGGCGACGGCAAGGAACGCGGGCTCAATCACTTCGGCCATGAAGGGCTCGTGCGCCGCGTGATCGGCGGGCATTGGGGGCTGGTGCCCAAGCTGCAGAAGCTCGCCATCGGCAACAGGATCGAGGCCTACAACTTCCCGCAGGGCGTGATTTCGCACCTGTTCCGCGACATCGCCGCGAAGCGTCCGGGCCATCTCACGCGCGTGGGACTGGGCACGTTCGTCGATCCGCGGCACGGCGGCGGCAAGATCAACGACTGCACCAAGGACGATCTGGTGCGGCTCCTGGAGATCGACGGCGAGGAGTTCCTGTTCTATCGCGCGCTGCCCATCAACGTCGGGATCATCCGCGGCACCACCGCCGATCCCGACGGCAACATCACGATGGAAAAGGAGGCGCTGACGCTGGAGGTGCTGGCGATCGCGATGGCGGTGCGCAATTCGGGCGGGCTCGTGATCGTGCAGGTGGAGCGGATCGCCGAGCGCGGATCGCTCAATCCGCGGCAGGTCAAGATCCCCGGCATCCTGGTCGATTGCGTCGTCGTCGCGAAGCCCGAGAACCACTGGCAGACCTTCGCGGTGCAGTACGACGCGGCCTACAGCGGCGAAATCCGCGCACGCGCCGGATCGATCGCGCCGATGGAGCTGAACGAGCGCAAGATCATCGCGCGGCGCGCGGCGCTCGAACTCGACGCCAACAGCGTCGTCAATCTCGGCATCGGCATGCCCGAAGGCGTCGCCAATGTCGCCAGCGAGGAAAAGATCGACGATCTGGTGACGCTGACCGCCGAGCCCGGCGTGATCGGGGGCGTGCCGGCCGGCGGTCTCGATTTCGGCGCGGCGGTCAACGCCCAGACGGTGATCGACCAGCCGTACCAGTTCGATTTTTACGACGGCGGCGGCCTCGACAGCGCCTTCCTCGGCCTTGCGCAGGCGGACCAGGAGGGCAACCTCAACGTCAGCAAGTTCGGCCCGCGGCTGGCCGGGGCGGGCGGCTTCATCAACATCAGCCAGAACGCCAAGAAGGTCGTGTTCGTCGGTACGTTCACCGCCGGCGGGCTGGAGATCGCGGTCGAGAACGGCCGGCTGCGGATCGTCAAGGAAGGCAAGATGAAGAAGTTCGTCCGTGCCGTGGAGCACCGGACGTTCTCCGGCGCCTATGCCGTAAAGCGCGGGCAGCCGGTGCTCTATGTCACCGAACGGTGCGTGTTCGAGCTGACCAACGACGGCCTTGCGTTGATCGAAGTCGCACCGGGCATCGACGTCGAACGTGAAATCCTGGCTCAGATGGAGTTCAAGCCGGTCATCCGCGGCAATCCGGCCGTCATGGATCCGCGCATCTTTGCCTCCGAGGCGATGGGGCTGCGCGAGGACCTGCTGCGCATGCCGCTCGAGCAGCGCTTCACCTACGATCCGAAGCAGGACCGGTTCTTCGTCAATTTCGAGGGCCACGTGGTCCGCAACCAGCAGGACGTCGACCGGATCCGGCGCATCGTCGAAACGATGCTGGCGCCGCTGGGCCGCAAGATCCACGCCATCGTCAACTACGACAACTTCACGATCTATCCCGATATCGTCGACGAATACTCGGAGATGGTGCGCGGTCTGGTCGACCGCTTCTATTCCGGCGCGACCCGATACACGACCAGCAGCTTCCTGCGCAGCAAGCTCGGCGACGCGTTCGACCGCCGGGAGGTCGCGCCGCACATTTACGAAAGCGCGGAGGAGGCGAGCGCGCATCTGAAAGGTCTGGAACGCAAGGCCGCGAGCTGACGCGCAGGGAGGAAGCCATGGAAAAGCAGGCGACGCCCAATGCAGCCACAGGACCGGGAACCTGGACGCCCCCGATAGGCCCCGCGACAGGCATCGATCTTGATGCGGTGCTGAAGCCCGGCACAGTCGCTGCGCTCACCGATATCGCCGAACGGAGCGGCAATCTTCTGAACCTCTATGCCGGGCGCATGGGCGCGAACGATGCGGGGCCGCCGATCGACCCGCAGACGGTCGCCACGACGGTTCAGGAGTTCGTGCGGCAGGCCACAGTCAATCCGTTCGATCTGGTTCGGCGGCAATCCGCGCTGTCGTCGGATCTCGCGGTGCTCTGGCAGCGCACCGCGGCCCAACTTCTGTCCAACACGCCGGCCGAGCCGGTGATCGCGCCGTCGAAGCAGGACAAGCGGTTCAAAAGCGACGCCTGGACCAAGCATGCCGCCTTCAACTACCTGAAGCAGTCGTACCTGCTGCTTTCAAAGTATTTCGAGTCGTCGGTCGGCAGCGTGAAGGGCGTGGACCCCAAGCTCCAGCACAAGGCCCAGTTCTACACCCGCCAGTTCGTCAGCGCGCTGGCGCCCTCCAATTTCCCGATGACCAACCCGGCGGTGCTGGAGGAGACGGTCAAGACGCGCGGCGAGAACCTGATCAGCGGCCTGCGCAATCTTGTCGAGGACCTGGAGCGCGGCGGCGGCAAGCTCGCGCCAAAGATGGCCGATCTCGACGCCTTCAAGTTCGGCGAAAACATCGCCAACACGCCCGGCAAGATCGTTTTCCAGAACGACCTGATGCAGCTCATCCAGTATGCGCCGGCGACCGAGACGGTGCACCGCCGTCCCATGCTGATCGTGCCGCCGTGGATCAACAAGTTCTATATCCTGGACCTGAAGCCGCAGAACTCGTTCATCAAGTGGTGCGTCGATCAGGGGCACACCGTCTTTGTGATTTCCTGGATCAATCCCGGATCGGAGCTCGCCGCCAAGAACTTCTCGGACTACATGCTGGAAGGGCCGGTCGCTGCGGTCAATGCGATCGAGAAGGCGACCGGGGAAGCCGACGTCAACGCAGTCGGCTACTGCATCGGCGGAACGCTGCTCGCGAGCACGCTGGCCTGGATGGCCGCGACCGGCGACAAGCGCATCGTGTCGGCGACGTTCTTTACGACATTGCTCGATTTTTCCGAGGTCGGCGACATCTCCGTCTTCATCGACCACACGCAGCTCGAGCAGATCGACAAGGTCATGAAGCAGCGCGGCTTTCTTGAAGGCCGCAGCATGTCCGAGGCGTTCAACCTCTTGCGGGAGAACGACCTGATCTGGTTCTTCTTCGTGAACAATTATCTGCTCGGCCGCGATCCGCCGGCGTTCGATCTGCTGTACTGGAATTCGGATGCGACCCGCATGCCGGCGGCGATGCAGTCGTACTATCTGCAAAACATGTACCAGCGCAACGTCCTGAAGGATCCCGGCGGGATCACGCTTGCGGATGTGCCGATCGATCTCCGGCGGATCGACGTCCCGGCCTATTTCCTGTCGGCGCGGGAGGACCACATCGCGCCGTGGCCCTCGACCTATGCCGGTACGCGGCTGGTGTCCGGGCCGATCCGCTTCGTATTGGGCGCCTCAGGTCACATTGCCGGCGTAATCAATCCGCCGGCGGCCAAAAAGTACGGTTATTGGACCAGCGAGACCCTGCCGGACACGCCGACGGCTTGGCTGGAAGGCGCGAAGCATCACGAGGGATCGTGGTGGAACGACTGGTCGGCGTGGATTGCCGATTTCGGCGACGGAAAGGTTCCGGCGCGCCAACCCGGAGGCGGCGGGCTTCCTGCGATCGAAGATGCGCCAGGGTCGTATGTCAAAGTCCGGTTGGCATAGCAAGCAGCTTTATCGTCGTGCAGCGTCGCAGGCGACCTCGCCCGATCTAAACCTAAGTTCAATTCCATCAGGCCTGCGATACGACATTATTTTTTGACGCCGGGACTGACGCCATCTCACCCGATCGGCGGCCTTGAAGCCCGATTGCGGAGATGCCAGTTGAGCAATATATGGCGCCCAGCCAAAGAACTCCTTCTGGAGGGCTGTCAGCATGCCTGACGGACGAGGTCCGGACTCCAAGGACGGCTTTCCGACGGTCTTCGGCGGATTTGCGCCGGCCATGGAATACTTCACCGATGCCGCGCAACGGTCGCTTCTGTTTCTCGACGTCATGCGGCAACGTGGCAATGCGTTCCAGGAGCATGCCGCCCAGACGGCGCCGCACGTTCTGGACTACCAGGTCGAACTGGTCGTCGATGGCCGCACGCTGGAACGGCCGGTCAACTACGGCCTGACGCGGGTGGTCCCGCCGGCCGGCGTCGAGATCGATCCGACGCGCCGGCCGTTTGTCGTGGTCGATCCGCGCGCCGGACACGGTCCAGGCATCGGCGGCTTCAAGTCCGACAGCGAGATCGGCGTCATCTTCAAGGCCGGCCATCCCTGCTATTTCGTTGGCTTTCTGCCGGAGCCGATGCCGGGCCAGACCATCGAGGACGTGGCCCGCGCGGAGGCGATCTTTCTCGAAAAGGTCATCGCGCTGCATCCGGACGCCGACGGCAAGCCGGGGGTGATCGGCAATTGCCAGGCGGGCTGGGCGATCATGATGCTCGCCGCGATCCGTCCGGAACTGTTCGGACCGATCATCGTCGCAGGCTCCCCGCTCCAGTACTGGGCGGGCGTTCACGGCAAGAACCCGATGCGGTACTCGGGCGGTCTGCTCGGCGGAAGCTGGCTCACGGCGCTCGCGAGCGACCTCGGGGATGGAAAGTTCGACGGCGCAGGCCTGGTGCAGAACTTCGAGAACCAGAACCCGGCCAACACATATTGGAGCAAGCAGTACAACCTCTACTCCAAGATCGACACCGAAGCGGAGCGTTATCTCGGTTTCGAGAAATGGTGGGGAGGGCATGTCAATCTGAACGCCGCGGAAATCCAGTTCATCGTCGATGAGCTGTTCATCGGCAACAATCTCGCCAGCGGGCGCATCAAGACATCGGACGGCACCGCGATCGACTTCCGCAGCATCCGCTCGCCGATCGTCGTGTTCTGCTCGAAGGGCGACAACATCACCCCGCCGCAACAGGCGCTCGGCTGGATTCTCGATCTCTACGACGACGTCGATGAAATCCGATCGTATGGCCAGACCATCGTCTACACGGTGCACGAGAATGTCGGTCATCTCGGCATCTTCGTTTCGGGGGGCGTCGCGCGCAAGGAATACGGCGAGTTCTCCAGCAACATCGACCTGATCGACACGCTTCCGCCCGGCCTCTACGAGGCGGTTTTTCACGCCAACACGGCGGATACCGCCAATCCGGACCTGGTGTTCGGCGAGTGGGTCATGCGCTGCGAGGCGCGCACGCTGGACGACATCCGCGCGCTCGGCGGCAACGACGCAGCCGACGACCGCAGGTTTGCCACGGCGGCGCGGGTGTCCGAGACCAATCTCGCGATGTACCGGACGTTCATGCAGCCGTTCGTGCGGGCGATGGTCAATCCGCAGATGGCGGACTTCCTTCGGCGCATGCATCCGCTCCGCCTGCAATACGAGCTGTTCTCGGACGCCAATCCGTTCATGAGGCAGATCGCGGACGCGGCCGACAAGGCGCGCGCCGAGCGAAAGCCGGTGGACGCCGCCAATCCACTGCTGGCCGCCCAGGAGGCGATGTCCAAGCAGATCGTCACCGCCTTCGACGCCTGGCGGGATAACAGCGAGAAGCTCTCCGAGCGGGCCTTCCTCTCGATCTATGGGTCGCCGGCGTTGCAGCGCGCCTTCGGTATCGATCCGGACTCGGACGAGCGGCCTCGCCGAGCGGGGAAAAATCCTCTTCACCGGCAATTCGTCGAGCAGCGTATTGGCGAATTGAAGTCGAAGATGACGGAAGGCGGGCTCCGCGAAGCGCTGGTGCGCGCCACGCTTTACGTGGGCATGGCGCGCACGTCCGTGGACGAGCGCGGGTTCGAGACGATCCGCCGGATCCGGCTTGCGAGGGCCGACACGTCCCGGCTGACCCTCGCGGAATTCAAGCAACTCGTGCGCGAGCAGTTCTTCATGCTGCTGATCGATCAGGATGCCGCGCTGGCGGCTGTTCCGTCCTTGCTGCCGGACAGTGCGGAAGAGAGGCGCAAGGCGCTGGATATTCTGCGCGAGGTCATCAGCGCGGCCGGCGATCTCACTCCGGAGATCAGGATGCGGCTCGACCGGGTGACATCACTGTTCGAAACGGACGGTTCCGGGTCCAACGTCGCGAGAATGCCGGCGGCTGCCCGAAAATCCAATCGTCCGCAGACGTCGTGATCCAACGCACAGGTTTACGTCCGTTACGCCAATCTCAAATCCCACGGGAGAAATCCGATGGCGACCTCCGCAGCAACTATCCAGGCGCAATCGCCCCAGCCGCACGCCAAGTATGAGCGGTTGATCGCGCGGGCCAAGACCGTCCCGCCGGCCACGACGCTGGTGGTGCATCCGTGCGACGAAACTTCGCTGCGAGGTGCGGTCGAGGCCGCCGAAGCCGGGATCATCGTGCCGATCCTGGTTGGTCCTGCCGCCAAGATCAAGGCTGTCGCCAGCAAGCACGGTCTCGATATCGCAAAATACGAAATCGTCGATGCGCCGCACAGCGAGGCTGCTGCGGCCACCGCTGTCGAGCTCATTCATGCGGGCCGCGGCGAACTGTTGATGAAGGGCAGTCTGCATACCGACGAACTGATGCGAGCCGTGACGTCTTCCAAGACGGGGCTTCGCACCGCCCGCCGGATCAGCCACGTCTTTGTCATGGATGCGCCGGCTTATACGGAAACGATCTTCATCACCGACGCGGCGATCAATATCGCTCCCGACCTCGATACCAAGCGCGACATCGTTCAGAACGCCATCGATCTGTGGACCTATTGCGGGCTCGGCACGCCGCGCGTCGCAATCCTGTCGGCGGTGGAGACGGTCACCTCGAAGATTCCGTCGACCATCGAGGCGGCGGCCCTTTGCAAAATGGCCGACCGCGGCCAGATCACCGGCGGCATTCTCGACGGGCCGCTCGCCTTCGACAACGCGGTGGATCCGGAATCCGCAAGGATCAAGGGCATCAAGTCCGAGGTCGCCGGACGGGCGCAGATCCTCCTCGTGCCCGACCTCGAGTTCGGCAACATGTTGGCCAAGAATTTTTCGTTGATGGGGAAGGCGGACGCCGCGGGCATCGTGCTCGGCGCGCGGGTGCCGGTCATTCTGACCTCGCGCGCGGATTCCGTCCGCACCCGCATGGCCTCGTGCGCGGTTGCCGTGATTTACGCCGACGCCCGCCGCCGGATTGCCGGCTTGCCGGAGGTCTGAGCGCCCATGGACTCGGTTCTGGTCGTCAACGCGGGCTCATCGAGCCTCAAGTTCCAGGTGTTCTCGACGGCGGGCGGCAGCCCGGCGTCGGTCATTCGCGGTCAGGTCGACGGCATCGGAACCCGCCCGCGGCTGAAGGCGACCGGCGCCGACAACGCGGTTCTCGCCGATCAGACCTATGAGCCCGGCCAGGTGGGCAATCTCGCCGCCGCGATCCAGGTCGCCGGCGCCATGCTGCGGGAGAAGCACGGCGTCAACTTTGCCGCCGTCGGGCATCGCGTCGTCCATGGCGGGCCGGTCTACGCGCAGCCGATTCTGATCGACGACGAGGTGGTCTCGCAACTCGAGCGCTTCGTGCCGCTCGCGCCGTTGCACCAGCCGAACAACCTTGCGCCGATCCGCGCGATCCGCGAGCGCTTTCCGGAGCTGCCGCAGGTCGCCTGCTTCGACACCGCGTTCCATCGCGGCCATGCCGCGGCGGCCGATTGCTATGCCATACCCCACAGCCTCTACAACGAAGGGGTGCGCCGCTACGGCTTCCACGGCCTGTCATACGAGTACATCGCGAGCCGGCTGGCCGAGGTGGCGCCTGCTGTCGCGAAGGGCAGGGTGATCGTCGCCCATCTCGGCAGCGGCGCCTCGATGTGCGCGCTGGCGAACGGCCGCAGCGTCGAGAGCACCATGGGCTTCACCGCGCTCGATGGCCTGCCGATGGGCACCCGGCCGGGACAGATCGACCCGGGCGTTCTGCTTTACCTCATGACCGACAAGGGCATGAATCCCGCAGCGGTACAGAAATTCCTCTATTCCGAGTGCGGGCTGAAAGGCCTGTCCGGCATCAGCAACGACGTTCGCGACCTGCAATCGAGCGCGGAGCCCGGCGCCATCCTGGCGATGGACCATTTCGTCTACCGGATCGGGCTCAATGCCGGAATGCTGGCGGCAGCGCTCGGCGGGCTGGACGCCTTCGTCTTCACCGCCGGGATTGGCGAAAGGTCTGCAATCGTTCGCGCGCGCGTCGCCGAGCGGCTGGCATGGCTCGGGGCGGAACTCGATCCGGCCGCCAACGAAGCCTCGGCCGCGGTGATTTCGAAGCCGCAGAGCCGGCTGCCGGTTCTTGTCGTGCCGACCGACGAGGAACTGATGATCGCCAGGCATACCCTGGCGGTTCTGTCCTCCGGCACGACCCAGGGCAAATCATACAGGCGGACCGCATGAGCATTCCTCTCGCGCGAGCGCCGCTGCTCGAAGGCAAGCGGGGCCTGATCGTCGGCATCGCCAACGATCAGTCCATCGCATGGGGCTGCGCCAAGGCGTTTCGCGCGCTCGGCGCCGAGCTGGCGGTGACCTATCTCAACGACAAGGCCAAAAAGTTCGTCGAGCCGCTGGCGCGCAAACTTGAAGCGCCCATCGTGATGCCGCTCGACGTCGGCGTCGAGGGCCAGATGGAGGCGGTGTTCGAACGCATCGGCAAGGAATGGGGACGCCTGGATTTCCTGGTCCACTCGATCGCCTTCTCGCCGAAGGGTGCGCTGGGCGGCCGTGTCGTCGACGTGACGCGCGAAGGCTTCGCCACCACCATGGATGTCTCGTGCTGGACCTTCATGCGGATGGGGCACCTCGCCGAGCCGCTGATGAAGAAGGGCGGCACCCTCTTCACCATGACCTACTACGGCAGCCAGATGGTGGTGAAGAACTACAACATCATGGGTGTGGCCAAGGCCGCGCTCGAGTGTGCGGTGCGCTACATGGCCGCCGAACTCGGCCCCAAGGGCATTCGCGTTCACGCCATTTCGCCCGGACCGCTCGCGACGCGCGCCGCATCCGGCATTCCTGAATTCGACCAGCTGCTCGACAAGGCCAAAGCCAAGGCGCCGGCGCGCAGTCTCGTCAGCATCGACGACGTCGGCGCCGCGACCGCGTTCCTGGCGCATGACGCGGCGCGGCTGATCACCGGCGAAACCCTATACATCGACGGCGGCTACCATATTATCGACTGAGATCGCGCATCGGAAAGACGGGAGACGAGTACCATGACGACCGCAGCGGGCGACATTCTGCCTTTGGCGCTGGATTGCCGGAAGAAAAGCGCCGAGATGGAGGCCGAAAAGGCGGCGGAATACATGCGCCGCCGCAATGCCGCCGAAAACGAAAAGAAGGAGCTGATGGACCGGCTCAGCAAGCCGTCGGGCGTGACCGACGAGGAGCGCATGCGGCGCGCCGCGGCCATCATCAATCGTGCCGTCAGCAACGGCCTCACCGAGGTCGAGGTCGGCCGGTTTCCGAACAAGATGTGCACCGACTTCGGCCGCGCCATCAACCAGCAGGAGCCCGGCTGGGAGGAGACGCTTACCGGCCTGCCGAAGGAGCTCCATCAGTTCTGGAAGGCGCATCTGGAGCCGCGCGGCTACCAGGTCAAATATCAGATCGCCGATTGGCCCAATGGCATGCCCGGCGACATCAGCATCACGCTGATGTGGAAATGAACGCGATGCGTCCGGCCGTGCGGTTGCCGGCCGGCGAGGCAGGGGAGCGCCATGGCTAAAAAGAACAAGAAGAAGAGCAAGGAAGACGACGGCTCGACGAGCGAAAAGATGAAGCGGAAGGCCTACGAGAAGGAGCTTCGCAAGCTCCAGGTCGAGCTCTGCCATTTGCAGGAATGGATCAAGGCCGAAGGCCAGCGCGCCATCATCGTCTTCGAAGGCCGCGACGCGGCAGGGAAGGGCGGCACGATCAAGGCGCTCACCGAACGCGTGAGCCCGCGGGTGTTTCGGGTCACCGCCCTGCCGGCTCCTTCCGATCGCCAGAAGACCCAGATGTTCATCCAGCGCTACATGGAGCACTTTCCGGCGGCAGGCGAGATCGTGATCTTCGACCGCAGCTGGTACAACCGGGCCGGCGTCGAGCGCGTCATGGGATTTGTAGGCGAGAAGCAATATGCGCGCTTCCTCGAACTCGCGCCCGAAATCGAGAAATACATCGTCGAAGCCGGCATCAGGCTGATCAAGGTCTGGCTGGAAGTCGGAATGGAGGAGCAGGAGCGGCGCTTCGCGGCCCGCGTCGACGATCCGGTCCGGCAGTGGAAGCTCAGCCCGATGGACGTCGAATCCTACAGCCGCTGGTACGACTACTCGCGCGCGCGCGATGCGATGCTGAAGGCGACCGACAGCAGGCACGCGCCGTGGGTGATCGTTCGTTCGGATGACAAGCGCAAGGCGCGGCTTAACTGCATCTCGCACATCCTGCACACCATTCCCTACAAGAAGGTCCGCCACGCCAAGGTCAAGCTGCCGCCGCGATCCCGCAAGGGCGCCTACGACGATCGGACGCCGCTGAAAGGTCGCCGCTTCGTGGCGGAGCGCTATTAGCCCTGCGCTCCAACGTCACTGGAAAATCACAACGAGACCAACGATGAAAATGATGCCGATGCTGCTCTGCGGAGCCGCGCTCGCCACCGGTGCCGCTCCGGCCGGCGCGCAGGCGATCCTCGACGTGTCGAAGGTGACCTGCGAGCAGTTTCTGACCGCGAGCCCCAATGCAGTCGAGGCGGGGATCTGGCTCAGCGGCTACTACAACGGCCTGCGCCAGAACACGCGGCTCGATCTCAATCAGTTCAAGAAGAACGCCGATGCCGTCGTTGCGGAATGCAACGCCCAGCCCAAGCAGACGCTGATGCAGGCCGTCGAGAAGCTGCCGAAGCAGTGACGGCTTGCCCGTCGGCGCCGTCTCCCGCGCAAACCGCAAACTGAAAGGCCATCCAATGCAGCCGACCCGGGTCTGGTCCGTCGCATTAGCACTTGCCGGCATCGCGCTCGGGACGTCCGGGCAGGTCCCGGCGCTGGCGCAGTCGGCCGCGGCGCCGGCTGCTGCCGCGCAGGCGCCGACGCAAGCCCCGCTGAAGGCCGAAGAGCTCGACCAGATGCTCGCACCGATCGCGCTCTATCCGGACGCGGTGCTGGCGCAGATTCTGATGGCGTCCACCTATCCGCTCGAGGTCGTGCAGGCCGCCCGCTGGGTGAAGTCCAATCCGGGCAAGACCGGCAAGGCGCTGGAGGACGCGATGCAGGGACAGTCCTGGGATGCGAGCGTGAAGTCGCTCGCGGCCGTGCCGCAGGTGCTCCAGATGATGGACGAGAAGCTCGAATGGGCGCAGCGGGTCGGCGACGCATTCCTCGCGCAGCGCGACGACGTCATGAACGCGGTCCAGCGCCTGCGATCGAAGGCGCAGTCGGCAGGGAATCTGCAATCGACCAAGGAGCAGAAGGTCTCGACCCAGCAGGCGGAGGGCAAGACCGTGGTGGTCATCGAGCCGACCAATCCGCAGACCGTGTATGTGCCGGTCTACAATCCGGCGACCACCTATGGCGCCTGGCCGTATCCGGCCTATCCGCCTTATCCCTATTACCCGTTCGGCTACGCCGCCGGCGCCGCGATGGCGTTCACCACGGGGGTGGTGGTCGGCGCGGCGCTGTGGGGCAACTGCAACTGGCGCAACAACAACGTCAACATCAACGTCAACCAGTACAACTCCTTCAACCGGACCAACATTTCCAACTCGAACTGGCAGCACAACGCCGCGCACCGCAAGGGCGTGCCGTATCGCGACGCGGGCGTGGCGCAGCAGTTCGGCCGCGGGCAGGCGGGCGTCGCCACGCGCGAGGCGCATCGCGGACGCACCGAACGGGACCTGGCCAACATGGGCCGGGACGGGGCCGGCGCGGGCGACAGATCGCACGATACGTCGCGCGGGCCGGGTGGTGCCGGAGACCGTGCCGGTGGTGATCGTGCCGGGGACCGTGGCGGCGCCGACCGCGGACGGGACAATCGCGCGGGCGCGGGCGCCGGCGCCGGTGACAAGCGCGGCAGCGCCGCAAACCGTCCGGCGGCAAACCGTCCGGCCGCGACGCCGGCCGGCGGCCGTGACGCCCGCGGCACCGCGTTCAGCGATATCGATCGCGGGGCAGGCGCCCGTGCCAGCGCCGATCGCGGTCATTCCAGCTTGGGCGGCGGTTCGCTGGGCGGCGGCTCGATTGCGGGCGGTGGTGGCGGCGGCGGCGCTGCGTATTCGGGACGTGGCGGCGGCGGAGGTGGAGGTGCTGCCCGCGGCGGCGGTGGAGGCGGCGGAAGGGGCGGGGGCGGACGGCGCTGAGTGCCGCCAGCCGGCCCGCTTCGCCATGGCAAAGCTCAATTTGAACTCTTCTCTGAACTCCTCTCTGAACGTTTCTTCGGCAAGAGGCTGAATATGTCGACATTGGTTCTCGTTGATCCCGGCACGGCCCGGCGCGGCCGACTTGTCTTCCGCGGCTGGCATGCCTTGTGCGCCGCGCTGGCGCTTCTGTTTGTGGTCGCGGCGCCGGGGGTGGCCTTCAGCCAGCGCGTATTCGAAACGCCGGATGAAGCGGTCAAGACGCTGGTGGATGCGGCGCGTGCCAACGACATTCGCCGGGTGGGGGTCATTCTTGGGTTGTTCGGTCGCAACATCGTGAGCTCAGGCGACGAGGTCGCAGACACCAATGCGCGAGCCAAATTCGTTGCGGCCTATGAAGCCGCGAACCGGCTCGTTGCGGACGGCGACAGCCGGGCGACGCTGGAGATCGGCAAGGACAACTGGCCGTTCCCAGTGCCTCTCGCGAAGAGCCGGGACGGCTGGCGGTTCGACTCGCTCGCCGGCCGTCACGAAGTCCTGGCCCGACGCATCGGCACCAACGAGCTCAACGCGATCCAGGTCTGCCTCGCCTATGTCGATGCGCAGCGTGAGTACGCGAAGCTCGATCCCGAGCACAACGGAACGCCGGTCTATGCGCAGCGGGTGGTGAGCCAGCCCGACAAGAAGGACGGCCTGTATTGGCCTGCCGCCGAAGGCGCGCCGCCGAGCCCGCTGGGCGGGTTCATGGCTGGGGCAGCGCGCGAAGGCTATCGGGCCGGACAAAGCCGGATCCCCTATCACGGCTACTACTACCGGATCCTGCGCGCGCAGGGCCCGAACGCAGACGGCGGCGCCTACGACTATACCGTGCGGGGCAGGATGATCGGCGGCTTCGCGCTGGTCGCGTATCCGGCCGAATACCGCAATTCAGGCGTGATGACCTTCGTGGTCAATCACGACGGCGCGGTCTTTCAGAAGGACCTGGGCGCCGGCACCGCCGGTATTGCGAGCGGTATGCGGAGCTTCAATCCCGACAATTCATGGAAAAAAGTCGCGCCCTGACCGCAAGCGAATTTGAACGCGGCCACATAATAGTCATGTCATTTTGCTATGTTCGATTGCAGATGCGGGGCATAATCTCCGAAGTTGTATGCGAGTGGAGGGACGCATGGACCGGGTCGCGAATTTGTTCTCGTACCTCGACCGGCATCCGGGCGTCAGGACCGCTGCGCTCGGGACCTACATGATGGTCATGTGCTTGCTATTGGTCGGGTTGGCCTGGTACTGACACTCGAAGAGCTGCATGGCGGCGAGTTTTGCGCCGGCCTCGGTCATTCTGTTAATGCCGCCTCGATGCAATTGATCAGGTTCGCCGCCTGATAGGGCTTGGCCAGATAGGCACGCGCGCCCGCGGCAAGCACCTGCTCCTGGACTTTCGGTTCGGGGAATGCCGTAACGAAAATCATCGGGATGGTACTTCCTTGCGCCTTCAGCCATGCCTGAAGCGCGACGCCGCTCATGCCCGGCATCCGGACGTCGGTCACGACGCACGAGGCCTGGACGACCTCGCCCGATTTGAGAAAGTCTTCGGCCGACTTAAAGGTGAGCGTGAGGTAGCCCCGCGAGCGCAGCAGCTGCCGGGTGGATTCGCGCACGCCCGCGTCATCGTCGATGATTGCAATTCTGGCAGTCATGGCTTGTTGCAATTGACCGCGTAGCTCCGGCCATCCCGGATTGTCACGCAGGCGGCGACGCTGCCGCCTTTTCCGATTGTGCCACAGTACCGGCCGAACGACACGAAACAGCTATACAAAGGTATGAAGTCGTGATGCGTAGCCGACATGGCCCGTCAGCGGTCTTGCCGTCCCAGCTGAAGCGCGTCGGATATCCTCACCAGGTCGGCGAGCGATTTCGCGTTCATCTTGCGCATGACATTGCCCCGATGAACCTTGACGGTGATCTCGGTGACGCCCAGCCGCGCCGCGATCTGCTTGTTCATCAGTCCGCTGGCGACCAGCGCGATGACCTCGCGCTCGCGCGGCGTGAGGCTGAGAAAGTCCTTCCTGATCTTGTCGAGCCATCGGTTCGTTTCGAGTTCGTCCGAGCTCTTTTCGATGGCTGCACGCACCGCATCGAGGAGATCCTGATCGCGGAACGGCTTGGCCAGAAATTCCACGGCTCCGGCCTTCATGGCCCGGACCGTCATCGGGATGTCGCCGTATCCGGTGATGAACACGATCGGAATCCGGTTTCCCGCCTTCTCGAGTTCGGTCTGGAAGTCGAGGCCGCTGATCCCCGGCAGGCTGACATCCAGCACCAGGCAGCACGGCGCCGGAGGCACGGGCGCGGCCAGAAACTCGTCGGCCGAGCCATGCAGGCGGACCTGCATTCCGACCGACCGCAGCAGGCTTCCAAGCGAGGTCCGCACGTCGGCATCGTCATCGACGATGACAACGGTCGGCGCACTCTGTGTGGGGGGGCCGGTCATGGGCTTTGATCTTACGCCATCGGAAGGGAAACGGTGAACACGGTTCCCCGGCCGGCACCCGGTGCGATCGAGATTTGCCCGCCATGCGACCCGACGATGGACTTGCAGATCGACAGTCCGAGGCCCATGCCGCCAGGCTTCGTCGTGACGAATGCGTTGAAGATCGTGTCGGCCTTGTCGGCCGCGATGCCGGTGCCGGTGTCCTCCACGGAGATGATGGCATTGCCGTCTTCGACCCCCGACGCAATGCGCAGCTCATGTGCCCTGGTCGAGTCCGTGTTCATGGCGTCGACCGCGTTCGCGATCAGGTTGAGCAGGACCTGCTGGAGCTGAATTGGGTCGCCGAGCACCGCCGGTTCGGGATCGCCCTTGAGCGTGACCCGCAGGATGATCTGCTCGGCTTCGATCCTGCGGACCGTGAGCGCAAGCACGTCGCGGATCAGCTCGTTGATGCTCAGCCGGACATGCGCCGGAGACTCGTGCCTGAACATGGCGCGAATGTTCTTGAGAACGCCGTCGGCACGGTGCCCGGCATTGACGATGGTCTGCAGGTTGGTGCGCACCTCTTCGAGATCGGGCGTTTTCGCACTCAGCCAGTTCAGCCCGGCGGCGCCGGATGAAACGATGGTGGCGAGAGGCTGCCGGATTTCATGCGCGATCGAGGCTGTCAGTTCTCCCGCCGTGGCGATCCGGTTCACGTGGCCCAGTTCGCCCAGCAGCGCCTGGTTGCTGGCTTCCACGCTGCGCCGGCGGCGGTCCTCGTAGAGCAGCCCGAGGATCAGGGCGGTCTGCAGCAGCATCGCGAACACGACGACAATCACGCGCCACCGGTACTGCTCCCACATCGACGGTTCGCGAAACCGTATTTCGCTGCCCGCCGGCAGGCTGCTTTCGCTCACGCCCCACTTCTGCAACTGCCGCCAGTCGAACACCGGACGGATCACGTCCGCCATGCCGACCGGAATGGCCGCAGCGCTTTCGCCGCCGAGAATCCGGGCGGCGAGTCGGCCGGCCTGCTGGCCGACCAGCGATGGGTGGAGCACAAATCCTCCGGCGGCGCCCCGGCCCACATGGGGCTCGACGTCGACCACGATCGGCCGGTTGGCGGCCCTGGCGACTTCCGTCAAAGCGTCTCCCGGCGCGAACACCCGCCCGTCGCCGTCGACATTGAGGGAGGTGTAGATGACTGCCGCATCGTCGGGCAGGCTCGACAGGCGCGCCGTGAGCTCTCGCATCGGCAGGCCGGTCAGGTCCAGGATCTCCACCTGCGATCTGACGGCGGGCAGTTCCTCGGCAAGCGGAAAGCGGAACGTCTGGCTTTCGAGCCGGTCGCCGACCAGCGCCACGCGCTTGAGGCCGGGGACCAGCGCTTTTGCGGCAACGACCATGTTCACCAACGACATGCCGATGGTCTGACCGGTGACGTTGGGGGGGAGTTCCAGTTGTTTGAGCGCCTTTTCCGGCACCAGGGCAAACACCACGGGGAGATTGGACCACCCGCTGGTGCGCCGCAGAGTCGTCGCGAAATCGAGCGCACGGGCGCCGAGCGCGACGATCACCTCGATCCTGACGTTGCGAAACTTGCCCTGCAGGTAGGCGTCGAGAATGCGGCTGTGATCCGGGGTCGCAAAGCGGCTGAGGTCGAGGCTCTCGGTGTAGAAAGCTGCGGGCCTTTTCGCCTCCGCAACGATGGTCGAGCGGAGATTGGCGATGACGTCCTGATAGGCGGGCAATCCCGCGGACTGATCGAGGATCAAAACCGCGGGCTGCGCTTCGCGAGCCGCGGCTTTCGCCGCCGGCCCCGGAAAAGCCGCGATGAGCCAGGCCACAAGCAAGCCGAAAGCCGCAGCCGTCACGCGGTTGCGCCGAAAAGTCCCGGGTCGGTTCGGCTGGGCAATGTCCATCGTGTGAGCCCTGAAACGAACCGGCGATCACCTGTGGTGAGGATCGGCCGACGGAATCGGTCGGCGCCCGTTGAATCTAGTCTTCCGGCGAACCGAGCGTCGATCTAAACCTACGTATAGTTCAACAAAGGCGGCGGTTTGACACTGTCTGCGCAAGGCGACAGTTCCGCGCACGCGCGTGCGCTGCACAAGCGATCCATTGGGTGCAGGCGGGCCGGGGCGGATCAAAGTCAGATTAACTTGAACGATCCGGGTGCGATCGCGAGGCACTATCGGCCGGACCGAGTGCCGCGCGGGCCAGGCCGGCGATGGAACATCCGGTTTCAGGGGCTGCTCATGCGATGGGGTCTTTGGTATCGGGTTCGAAGTTATACGAAATCGGCCCTCTGGATCGTACCCTTCATCGCGATCCCGCTGGAAATGATCGCGATCCGTGTCGCCGACGGCATCGGTCCGGCGATCGGCTGGCATTTCTTCGATCTTGGACCGGCGCCGGCGCGCGCGATGCTGGATGCCGTGGTGACGGCATCGCTCTCGTTTGTCGTTTTTACTTTCGGCTCGATGCTCGTGGCCATCCAGATTGCAGGCGGGCAGCTGACGCCGCGGATCATCGCCACCACGCTGCTGCGCGACAACGTGGTCCGCTACACGGTCGGGCTGTTCATCTTTACGTTGATGTTTGCGCTCGGCACCGGCAACCGGCTTGAAACCGGCGGGCATCAGTTCATCATTTTCGTTGCCGCCTGCTTGGGCATCTGCTGCGTTGCGGCGTTTCTCTATCTGATCGACTACGCGGCACGCCTCCTGCGGCCGATCACGATTCTCACCCTTGTGGCAAAGAACGGTCTGTCGGTCATCCGGGAGGTCTATCCCGAGCCGACGCCCGGCCGCGATGGTCCGATGCAGGGCCGCGCCGGGCTTGGGGAGCCAGGCCGTACGGTTCTGCACCAGGACACGTCGGAGATCGTGGTCGCCATCAACGTGAATGCGCTGCTGGAGCAGGCCGAGGCTTCCGGTTGCGTGATCGAACTGGTTCCGCAGGTCGGCGATTTCGTCGCCACCGGCGAGCCGTTGTTTCATCTTTACGGTTCCGCGGATGCTGCGATCGATGCAGCGCTCGCCGATACCGTGGCCTTCGGGGCCGAACGGACGATGGAGCAGGATCCCACCTTCGCATTCCGGATCGTCATCGATATCGCGCTCCGGGCGCTGTCGCCTGCGATCAATGATCCGACCACCGCGGTGCTGGCGATCGATCAGCTCCATCGGATGCTGCGGCTGGTCGGCCAGCGCCATCTGCGCACCGATGAAATTTCGGGCCGTTCGGGCCGCCTGCGCGTCATCGTGCGGACACCGAACTGGGACGATTTCGTGAACCTGGCATTCAGCGAGATCCGGATGTTCGGAGCCGGCAACATCCAGGTCGTGCGGCGGCTGCGCGCCATGATCGAGAATTTGATGCTGACGCTGCCGGAGCACCGGCACGCCGAGCTGCAGCGTCAGCTCAGCCTGCTCGAACGCGACGCGCGCAGGCACTATCCCTATCCGGAGGACCTGCTGCTCGCCGGCATTGCCGACGTGCAGGGACTGGGCGGCCACTCCAGCCGCCCCTGAGATCGTGTCAGGTCATTGTCTGTGGCGCGCCGGCTATCGGCACGCGCCGCGGCGGAGCAGGCCGATGCAGACCGAGCTGCCCTGAAACGTGATGGCGCCGAGCGTACCGGGCATGTCACCCCCGTCGAGCGAAAGATCGCTCGCGATGCTCTGCACCGGCTGCATGGTCACACGTCCGCCGGACCGCGTGGAGGAGGGGCGGCGGCTCTGCTGCGTGGCGCAATAAGTGCCGTCGATCACCGGGTTGCACGACTCTTGCGGCCGCGCGGCCTCACCGGGCAGGAGCGTCAGGAACACCGCAATGGGGATGGCGAAAGCCCGGATGCCCGGCGGGCACGATCGGGCCCTCGGCCGCCCGGAAATGGCGGAAGGGCCGGCCCGGCCGCTACTTCTTCGCAGTCGCCATCGCATCGATCGCCTTTTCATTCGGGTTGTTCAGGCAACGCTCGATGAACGCGCCGGTTTGCTTCTCCAGCACGTCGAGGTTGAAGCTCGCCGTATTCGACTTGCCGAGGAGAAATCCGTGCAGGAAGGCGATCGCGACGTCGCGGTTGGCCCCGCTTTCGCGCATCACGTCCTTGCATTGATAGAGATCGACCGTGCGATCCATTTGCGGCTGGGCCAAGGCGGTGGATCCGGACGTCGCGGTGCCTGTGGCCACGCCTGCGGCAACGAACATCGTCGAAAGCAGTCGCTTCATGAAATGTCCCCTCGTGTCGTGGTTCAGCGGCGGCCGGCCATGCAATCGCCGTAGGCGGCGTTGTACATCCGGTTGGCGGTGTCGCGTCGCCTGGAGCCGCCGCCGATAATTCCGACCGTCGCCCCGATCGCGGCGCCGACGCCCGCGCCGCCCGCAAGCGCTCCGATGCCGGCGCCCAGAAGCGATCCCTTGGCCGCGCCGCCGAGCACCTGGCCCTGTCTGCTGCCGTCCTCCGCATAACTGCGTGCGTAGCGGTCGCAGGCCGTCGCCGAGGGGCGGGACGATTGAGCGAAAACCTCGCCCGGCCAAGCGCCGGTCGCAAGCTGCATCACGCCGGAAGGCCCCGAGGTGATGGTGCATCGTCGAATATCCGGTGCCGCGTGGGACGCGGCAACGCGCGTTCGGCGGTGAACGTCGAAGAAAGCGCAGAGCCGGACAATTAAACGTATGTATAGGTCAAACGGGGAGAGCGTTCGATCAGTTTCCAAGCGACAGACGCGCCGCGCTGCGTGACAATGCAGGTTGGGTTCGGGGAAGCGCCGATGCTCGATTGGATTGTCGGGACAGTCATAGCGATCGTGTCTTATGTGCCGGCTCAGATTGTCCCGCCGGACTCCCAGCATTTCGTCCTCATCCGGTCGATGTTCGCGCTGCTGCTGATCGTGCTGGTCATCCTGGTTCTTGCATTGCGTCCGCTCCGCTCCTTCATGCGCTTCATGCGGGAGCGTCAAACGTCCAGCCGTCCTCCCGATCGGTAGATCAATGGGCGCCGACATGCTCACAGCCTTCCACGATCCGGCGCCGGGAGTTGTGCGGTGAGCGGCCGGGCAAACCGCCTGAGCCGCTGGTTTCCTCCAGCCCGCTGGCTGCATGAATACCGCGTCGAATGGCTGCGCAGTGACATCGTCGCGGGCGCGACACTGGCCGCCTATGCCATCCCGGTCGCGCTGGCCTATGCGAGCCTCGCCGGCCTGCCGCCGCAGGTCGGCGTCTACGGCTACCTGCTGGGCGGTCTCGGCTACGCGCTCCTGGGATCGTCGCGCCAGCTCGCGGTCGGGCCGACGTCGGCCATTTCGCTGATGATCGCGGGCACCGTGGGGGCGATGGCCGGCGGCGATGCGGATCGATACATGCAGATCGCCAGCCTGGCCGCCTTCACGGTGGCGGCGCTGTGCCTGATCGCCTGGCTGCTGCGGTTGAGCGTGCTGGTGAAGCTCATCAGCGACAGCGTGCTGGTCGGCTTCAAGATCGGGGCGGGGCTGACGATCGCCATGACCCAGTTGCCGAGCCTGCTGGGCATCGCAGGCGGAGGCCACGATTTCCTGGAGCGGCTTTGGCTGCTGCTGACCCGGCTGGACCAGGCCAACCCCCTGGTGGTTGCGGTCGGGGCCACAGCGATCGTTCTGCTGCTGGGCGGAGCGAGACTTTTCCCCGGCAAGCCGGTCGCGCTCGTCGTCGTGGTGCTGGCGATCGTTGCGGCGTCCGTGCTGGGATTGCCGGCCTTGCAGGTTCCGGTCACCGGCCTCATTCCGTCCGGCCTTCCATCCTTCGATGGCCCGGCGCTGCGGTTGCGCGATGTCGAAGGCATTCTGCCGCTGGCCGCCGGCTGCCTGCTGCTCGCCTACATCGAAAGCGTGTCCGCGGCCCGCACCTTCGCCGCCAAGCACGGGTATCCGCTCGACCCGCGGCAGGAGTTTCTTGGCCTCGGCGCGGCAAACTTCGCGGCCGCGCTGGGCCACGGCTATCCCGTGGCGGGCGGGCTGTCGCAATCGGCGGTGAACGACCAGGCCGGGGCGCGCACGCCGCTTGCACTTGTCTTTGCGTCGATCGCGCTTGCGTTTTGTCTGCTGTTCCTGACCGGGTTCCTGGAAAACCTGCCGAAGGCCGTGCTGGCGGCGATCGTCCTGACCGCGATTCTCGGCCTGTTCGATTTTGCCGCGTTGCGCCACATGTGGCGTGTCAGCCCGCTCGACTTCCGTGCGGCCGCAACCGCCCTGATTGCGGTTCTGCTGCTTGGCATCCTGCAGGGAATTCTGTTTGCCGCGCTTGCGTCCATTGTCCTGTTGCTGTTCCGCGCATCCACCCCGCACGTGGCGTTCCTCGGGCGCGTTCCCGGCACCAGTCGCTATTCCGACATGGCGCGGCATCCGGAAAACGAAGCGTTGCAGGGTGTGATCGCGTTTCGTCCGGAGGCTTCGCTGCTGTACTTCAACGCGGACTACGTTCTCGACCAGGTTCGCGGACGGATCCGGGCGATTGCCAAAGACGGCCTGCATCTCGTGATATGCGACCTCTCCGCGTCTCCGCATCTCGACCTTGCGGGATGCCGGCTGTTGCATGAGCTGCAGGACGAGTTGCCGGCCCGCGGCGCCGCGCTGCGCATTGTGGGGGCGCACGGAACGGTGCGCGATCTGCTCAGGGCCGACGGCCTGGCGGAAAAGACAGGCGTCATCGACAGGCACGTGACGCTTGAGAGCTTGCTGGAAGAAAACGCCGCGGCGCCGGCCGGCCCGGACCGGCGTGCCGATTGAGCTTCGGCATTCAGTTCAGCACAAACCACAGTTTTGCGACGAAGGCTGCGCCGCACCAGCGCGAGGTCAGGCCTTCTGGATTGGTGAGGGCATCGGCACGGCCGCCCGGCCGCGCGTTGGGATCGCCGGTGAAGACAAAGCAATTCTCTTTCGTGAGGTTGGTGTCGTGGTAGCGCAGGTCGAGGTTGAGCATCTTGCGGGTGATGGTCACGCCTGCCTGCCAGTTGAGATAGGCCGGCAGGGGAAAGCCGCCCAGATCCACCGACTGGTGGCCAAACCAGGAATAGCCGGTGGCCGCGGTGAACGACACGGCGAAATCCCGGGGCAGGAGGTGGCCCGGCACGTCGTAGCCGAGCCCTCCTGCGGCATAGCTGCTCCAGGCTCCGGTGTTGGAGACGTTCGGCGAATAGGCAAATCCGCCGGCGATCCGAACCGATTCTCCGAGCTTCGTCCCGGCGCGCAGCGCGGCTTCCCAATAGTTGATCCCGTTTGACTCGGCTGCCGGCGCTTCACCGGGATAGCCGAAATAGGTCATGCCGAAATCGAATTCGACCGGTCCGAGCACCGGGCGGACGCCGCCGCTCAGCGAGATTTCGGCGGCCGGTTGCGTCGGCAGCCGGACACTGGCCACGGCCACGCCGGCATAAAACAGGTTGTACGTCCCTTCGACCGCCATGCCGACGGCGGGCTTGCGGTCCGATAGAGTGACGCCGCGGTAGACGTAGTCCGACGTAAGGCCGCCGCGGACCTCGAACTCCAGCTGGCTCTTCGCACTCTCCGGCAGGGAGGACCTGCTCTCGGACCCGGACCAGCCGCGCCCGCCAAGATTGATCGCGCCGGCCGACGGGTATGGGGACGTCGGACCGGAACCTTGCGCGCGTGCGCCGGTCGCCGCGAGAATTGCCGAAGCGAGGCAAGCGGCGCCGACTGTGGCTGCTGCGAAGGGCCGAAGCATGTCGGCTCCGTCGGCAACGGCCCGACGCGAACAACTCCTGCGGCGCAAATTCAACATCACACCCCGCTCTTTGCCGATATCGACGGCGCTCAACCGCCCAGAGCGATTGCGACACCGACCATCGCGCATCCGATCGCGACCATCAGAAGTCCGGTTGGCAAGGGACGAAGCCCAGTGCACCGCGCGAACACGTAGCCGCAAAGAAACAACATGGCGATCGCGACGGCATTGGAAAGCCGTAGGGCCGGCCGGACCTCGCCGATGAACAGGAACGGTATGACCACCGGAAACGTAGACACGAAAACCAGAAGACAGATGCCGCCCGCGCTCAACGCATCTTCCTTTGTGAGGCCGGGACGGGCCGGCGGTTCGGGAAGCTGAACGAGCTTCCGCCGCATCGCCTCCGCCTCGGTCGGCGACAGCACGGCTGCCAGCGGTTCCGGCAAGGAGTCCGCGATCAGGCGTCGCGATTCCTCGGGGCTGAGCGGTTGCCGCACCGCGCGCAGCATCAAAATATCTCGACCGCGTTGGTTGATGCAGCCCATCACATACAGCGCCGCGTCGATGATGCCCCAGGCCAGATTGCAGCCGAGCGCACCCCAGATCATTGTCCCGATTTCGGCACGGCCTGCGGTGGCGACGCTGAGCGAGTTCGTGCTGGTCAGGACCATGATGAGGCCGAACAGAATTTCGGAAACCCGGTCGACGGGATCGAGCAAACGTTTCGACTGCCTGCCTTGTTCGAACGCCATCGGCCCGCTCAGCTCCCCTGAACACAGGTATCCTAGCCAAACGGTCCGAGGCGCAGGAAGGGGCTTTCAGGCCAGAAATGGCGGGGCATCATCGTGTACCGATAGCGGCGGTATGCCGGGAGGGCGTTCGAGGGCACGGCGCAACGTCGATGTCGCTCTTACTTTGGGCCGGCATACACGCAGTGCCAATAGATCCCTCTGGAGAGGGTCAGGTCTACGACCGCGCCGGTCGCGCCGGGTTCGTTGGCAGCCGCCCTGCACTGCTCCAGGCTGTCAAACTTTCCAATCGTTTGCGAGGTGACGCCGACCGGAACAACCGCGCCGGTGGCCGGCGACAGCACCGAGATGACGATGATGAGCATATACATCGCCGGATTTCCTGCTCTGTTTCGGCTGCAATCATTGATGGGAGTCCGGCGGCCCGTACACTATTCTTAAGTTTAGATTCTCGCTGACGATCCGGACTCGGGTGCCGGCGGCCTGGCAGTGTGTTTGTAGACGTTGCGACAAGCCGCATCGGCAACACGTCCGCCCGACCGAATTCGCAATCGAAACTCCGGTGCACGCAAGATCGACGCGGCGCTTGTGGCCGTCTTCGATCGTCTGATGAACCCTATATCATCGTATAGTTGCCTGCCTGAACCTGCTGAACTCTCCTAGGCGCCCGTGCTCATGGAGAGTTTGGCAATGCGCGCATCCTTGGCGATTCTTGCTGTTTCGTTGTCGATCGGGTGCGGCATGCATGCTGAAGCCGCCGACAGCAGAATTGATCAGATCAGCACGACCAAGGCGATCAAGATCGCTTACCGGACCGATGCCACGCCGTTTTCGTTCGTCAAAGACAACGAACCCGTCGGCTACACCATCGACATCTGCAAGATCATCGTGGCGTCACTGGAACGCCGTCTCAATATTCAGGGACTGAAAATCGAGTGGGTGCCGGTCACGACGCAAACCCGTCTGGATGCGATCGCCAAGGGCACGGCCGACATGGAGTGCGGATCGAGCACCGTCTCGCTCGGCCGCATGCAGCAGGTGGACTTCTCCAGCTTCGTGTTTGTTCAGACCACCGGCCTGGTCACCAAGACTTCATCGGGCATCACGCGCGCCGCCGATCTGGTGGGCAAGAAGGTCGCCGTCATCAGCGGCACGACCAACGAGCAGGCCCTCAACAGAATCAATCAAGGTGGCCAGCTGAAAGTTACGGTGTTGCCGGTCAAGGACCGGGCCGAGGGCATCTCCATCCTGGAAAGCGGCGGCGCCGACGCTTTTGCCGGCGACAAGATACTGCTCGCGGGAGCGCAGTACCAAAATCCGCAAGGTCTGGTGATGCTTCCGGACGACCTGTCGATTGAACCCTACGCCATCGTCCTGCCGCTGGGCGACTGGAAATTCCGTCTCGCCGTCAACACCGGACTTGCGGACATGTATCGCCGCGGCGCGATCGTTCCGATCTATCAGAAATGGTTTTCGAGCGTCGGTATGGAGCCGGGCGTGCTGCTCGAAACATTGTACGTGTTGGGTGCGCTTCCCGAGTGAGGGCTGAACGTCACCCGACGGCATCACAAACACATGCAAAGCAGAGACTTGCAAAGCAGAGACTTGGGAAAAACATGACAAAGCTCTCCTGGCGAAATGCACACAGTGTCTTGTTTGCCGGAGCGGTGCTGGCTCTGACGGCGGTGCCTGTCGCTGCCCAGCAGCAGTCGTACAACCGCAGCGGCGTGCTGTCGTGCCGGATGGCTCCGACCATCGGCCTGATCATCGGCTCGCGCCAGACCATGACGTGCGAGTTCAGATCCGATCGCGGAATGGTCGAGCGCTATTCCGGCGTGATGAGCCGGATCGGCCTCGATCTCGGCGTAACGGCCGGTGGCCAGATGGCCTGGGCGGTGCTGGAGAGCGCGGACCTGCCGGCGCGAGGCGGACTCACCGGCACCTATGTCGGCGGCAGCGGGGATATCTCGGTCGGCATCGGCGTTGGTGCGAATGCCCTGATCGGCGGCTCGAACAAGGCCGTAGCTTTGCAGCCGTTATCCGTTGAAGGCCAGGTCGGCCTCAACCTGGCGCTGGGCATCGCCAATCTTCAATTGCGGCCCGCGCTGTAGAAGCGTCCTATCCTTTCAATGGGTTAGGTGGGGCCGACCGGAACAGGCGGGGCACCTTATTGGTGTGGCCTGTCACGATCTGCGGTGCGCGGGCGTCCGCCACGGCCAGCCTCTCCACGGCGGCCACCCCCAGGTCATGGAAACGTTGGCTCCTTGAGGACTGTTTTGGCGCAGCTCTTGCCTATGAGGTCCACGCCACCACCGTAGGCAGCCCACGGCGGCGTGTTAGCATGAAAAAAGTATCGCTTGGGTATCCGCGTGGAAACCGATCGGATCATCGCATTTGAGAATGTCGGCGTCGCGTTTGGCGACGAACAGATCTATGAGCGGCTGACCTTCGACGTCCGGCGCGGTGAATTCGTCTGCATTCTCGGTCCTTCCGGGTGCGGCAAATCCACGTCGCTGCGGATCATCGGCGGCCTGCTCGACGTCAACGCCGGACGCGTCACGGTCGACGGCCGCGCGCCGCAGGACGCCTGGCCGGAAATCGCCTTCGTGTTCCAGTCGCCGCGGCTGGTGCCGTGGCGCAACGCGCTCGACAACGTGCTGCTCGGCTCGGAGCTGCGGTTCGGTGCGGGCGACAGAGAGCAGCGGCGCGTGCGCGCCAGCGAACTATTGAGCCTGGTCGGACTCACCGGCGATGCACGGAAATATCCATCCATGCTGTCGGGCGGCGAGCGTCAGCGGGTGGCGATTGCGCGCGCGCTCGCCGTCGATCCGCAGATCGTCCTGATGGATGAGCCGTTCTCGGCGCTCGATCCCAACATGCGCGGGCGCATGCGGGCCGAGATGGAGCGGATCTGGGTCGAGACCGGCAAGACCGTGGTGTTCGTCACCCATGATATCGACGAGGCCCTGCAACTGGCCGATCGCGTGGTGGTGCTGTCGAACAAGCCGAGCCGCGTCCTCGAAATCATCGAATTGAAAACGGCGCGGCCGCGATCGCTCGGCGATCGCGAGCTCGATACGCATCGCCAGAAATTGATTAGGCTGTTCCGTTCGCTCGAGCAGCAGCCGGCCCCCCGGAAGGAAACCGCCGCATGATCAAACGTCGCTCAGTCCTCAAGATTTTGGCCGCCCCTGCGCTGATGACCGTCGCCCGTCCCGGCTTCGCCCAGACCAAGGAGAAGGTCACCTACGCCTATCTGCTCGATCCGGCGTATGACGCCGTCACCTGGGCGATGAGCAACGGCAAGGTCACCTCCGATCGCATCACGGTCGAGGCGCGCGGCCTGGCGATCCCGCAATTGATCCAGGCGACGTCGGCCAAGCAGTACGACGTCATCATGACCGCGGTGATCGCCGTGCCGCCGGCGGCGGCGCGCGGCCTGGAACTCCGGGTGCTGTCGACGGCGCTTCAGCAATCGCCGGCCGGCGAGGGGGCCGGCGTCTGGGTCAAGAAGGACTCGCCGATCCGGAATCCAAAGGAGCTCAAGGGGAAGTCGCTCGGCTCCTATGCGCTGCGCTCCACCGGCTACACCCAGGTGCGGCTCGCGCTGATTCACAAATACGGCCTCAATGCCGCGCTCGAAGGCGGCGACGTCAGGCAGGTCGAGATCCAGGCGCCCAACCTGCCGGGGGCGCTGGCCGCTGGCCAGATCGATGCCGCGACCCTGATCCACAGCCAGGCGTTCCGTGCGCTGAAATCCGGCGAATTTCGCCCGATCGCCGAGACCGGACGCGACAACATCGAGGCGTTCGGGATGCGCTTCATCAGCGCGCTGAACGTGTCGTACCCGGAGCGGTTGGCGCAGCGCCCGGAGGCGTTCAAGGAGTTCAACCGCATGTTCCGCGATTCGGTGCGTTATGCGCTGGCAAATCGCGCCGAGGTCTTTGCCGCGGTCGGCCAGCAGAACAACCTGCCGCCCGAATTTTTCGACTGGTGGTTCGAGAAGAGCTCCGACGTGCCCGGCACCTTCGATGAAAGCCACGCCAAAATCATCATGAAGTTTTACGAGCTGTCGAAAGAGATCGGGATGATCCAGGCGTTTCCCGATATCCGCACGCTGGTCTGGGAGCACGCGCTGCGGGCCTGATGACCGGGATCGGCACCGCGCTTGCTCCAGCGTTGCGTCCGCGCGGCTGGATGACGCCGAGGCTCGCGGCGTATCTGTTCACGCTGTTGTTCCTGGCTGCATGGCAGGCCGCGTCGCTGGTGGCGCCGTCCTATCTGCTGCCGGGTCCGGTTCCGGTGGCGGCGCGGCTCGGCGCCTTTGTCACCAGCCCCCGCGATCTCGGCCATCTCGGCGCGTCGCTGTTCCATGTCGCAACCGCAATCGCAGTGTCGTTCGTCATCGGATCGCTGCTCGCGCTCATTCCTTATTACGTGCCGGTGGTGCGGCATGCGATCGAGCGGCGCATCGGCCCGTTCCTCAATTCATTCTCGGCGATCGGCTGGACGCTGCTGTCGATCATGTGGTTCGGGGTGACGCCGTTCACCGTGATCTTCGCCATCAGCGCCGTGCTGGTGCCGTTCGCGCTGGTCAACATGTCGGCAGGGCTCGCCGACATCGATCGCGACACCGTCGAGATGGCCGGCAGCTTCACCCGCCGGCGGGCGCGCATGTTTGCGCTGGTGATCGTGCCCTCGCTCTATCCGTTCGTGTTCGCCACCTTGCGGATCATGTTCGGCGTAGCCTGGAAGGTGACGCTGACCGCCGAACTGTTCGGCGGCAATTCGGGGCTCGGCTACATGATCAACCTGGCCCGGCAGGAGTTCGACACGGCGACGATCTTCGCCGCCATCATTCTGATCATTGCATTCGTCCACGGCATGGACCGGTACGTGCTGGGGCCGCTGCAGGCAAATGTGTCGCGTCACTATGCGGGCTGATCGGGCAACGGCAATATCGGCGATCGCGCAGCGCCTGATCGGCGAGGGCGCCGTCGTGCTGGCGCTGCTGGCCTGGTGGCTGGCGGCGCGCGGCCTGCCCGAATTCATCCTGCCGGGCCCGGCCGCGGTCGGCTGGCGCCTCGTCGAGCTGTTCATGACGCCGGACTTCCTCTGGCACCTGTTCACCTCGGCATGGCGGGTGCTGGTTTCGATCACCGCGGCCCTGCTGATCGGCGGCGGCCTCGCATTTCTCGGTCACGGCGTGCCCTGGCTTGCCGCCGTGGTCGACGAACGGATCAAGCCGGTGCTCAACTCGTTTCCGTCGATCGGCTGGGCGATCCTCGCGGCGATCTGGTTCAATCCCGGCGATTTCGGCGTGATCTTCGTCGAGGTCGCGATCCTGATCCCGTTCTGCCTCATCAACATCGCCGAGGGCCTGCGCAACATCGACCGCGAACTCCTGGAGATGGGGCGCAGTTTCACGCGCCGGCGCGTCCGCATCCTCTGGCGCCTGACCTTGCCGCTGCTGGTGCCCTACGGGCTTTCCGCGACCCGCATCGCCTACGGCATTGCCTGGAAAATCGCGCTGGTCGCGGAACTGCTCGGCGCCCCGAGCGGCATCGGCTACCTGATGCTGCGGGCGCAGACCGCGGCCGACAGCACTACCTTCCTTGCCAGCTGCTTCGCCGTCGTGCTGATCTTCATCGCCGGCGAGCGGCTGGTGATCATCCCCTTGGAGCGGCGCTTCGCGCGCCGGTGAGAGCAAAACTCATGGCGGCAACGGTGATCGAGCAGCCGGTGGTCCGGACGACGGCCGGCGAATTGCGCGGCTCGATCGAGAACGGCATGGCGGTGTTCCGCGGCGTGCCGTACGCCGCGGCGCCCACAGGCGAACTGCGCTTCAAGCCGCCGCAGCCCGTGCCGGGATGGCAGGGCGTTCGCGATGCCACCAGGGACGGTCCCATTGCGCCGCAAGGGCGCTCGCGGCTCGCTCACGTCATGGGCGATTTCGAGCGGCCGCAATCGGAAGATTGCCTGACGCTCACCGTCTGGACTCCCGCAGTCGATGCCAAAAAGCGGCCGGTGCTGGTGTGGATCCACGGCGGCGCATTCGCGAGCGGCGCGGGCTCGCTGCCCTGGTATTCCGGCGAGCGCCTTGCGGCCAACGGCGACGTCGTCGTGGTCTCGATCAACTATCGGCTCGGGGCGCTGGGCTTCCTGTGCCTGCCGGGGATCAGTGACGGCAACCTCGGGCTGCTCGATCAGGTCGCGGCGCTGCGCTTCGTGCGCGACAACATCGCGGCGTTCGGCGGCGATCCTGACAATGTGACGGTGGTGGGACAGTCGGCGGGAGCTGCTTCAATCGCCATCATCATGACCATGCCGGAGACCGACGGGCTGTTCCGGCGCGCGATCCTGCAAAGCACGCCGTTCGGGCGGATGGCGCGGACGCTCGAGGATTCACACCGGATCGGTCAGCGTTTGCTGGATGTGCTGGGCCTGAAGCCCGACGACGCGAAGGCGCTGAAGTCGCTGCCGTTCGCAAAATTCGTCGCGGCGCAGGGCGAGGTCGCACGGCTGGAGAAGAAGTTCGCCAACGTGCTGGCGCCGTTCTGGCCGGCGATCGACGGCAAGGTTTATCCCGGCGAGGCGGCCGCGGCGCTCAAGGCGGGCGTCGGTGCCGGCATCGACACCATGATCGGGACGACGCGCGAGGAGATGGCGGCGTTCTATTGCATCGACCAGGAGATCGCGAACGCGGATGCGGCCGCGGTCGAAGGCGTGTTCGCGTCGTTGTTCACGTCAGGCCACCAGGCCTATAACGACGAGATTCGGCGGATGCGCGCCTCGAACACCAGTGCGGCGCTGCTCGGCGACCTGATGAGCGACGCCATGTTCCGGATCGGCAGCCTGCGGATGGCCGAGTGGCGGAGCGACCAGGGCCATCCCGCCTATGTCTACCAGTTCGACTGGCAGTCGGCCGCGGGCTTCGAGTCCTGCCACTGCCTGGAGATTCCATTCGTGTTCAACAATCTTGACGCATGGACCGGATCTCCGATGCTCAAGGGCGCCGACGCCCGAGGAAATCAAAGGCCTGGCCGAGGCCATGCATCGGGCCTGGATCGCGTTCGCGCGCACCGGCAAGCCCGATCATCCGGGCCTGCCGCCCTGGCCGGTCTACCGGCGCGAGGACCGCATGACCATGCGCTTCGACAGCACGATCGGGCCGGTCCGCGATCTCGCCGGACTGGAATGGCGGCTGCCGTGGGACCGTTGAGCTGAACCAAGAGTCGGACAATGCATTCCGTCACCGTGCGCCAGCAAATCGTCGATCGCGTGCTCAAGCGGCGCGGCCGCTATCACCTGTTCGACCGGCTGGATCCGGCGCGCACGGCGCTTGTCGTCATCGACATGCAGACGGCGTTCTGCGCGCCGGGCAGCTCCGGCCGAGGTGCCGGCATCGCGCGACATCGTCGACCCGATCAACGCCCTTACGGCGGAGCTGCGAAGCCTCGGCGTGCCGGTGTTCTGGGTTCTCCATGCCAACAGCCGGGTCGGTGGCAGGAGCGACTGGGAGCTGTTCTTCAACACCATCGTCGCCGATGACGTGAGGGAGCAGACCCTCGACAGCCTGACCGCCACGAAGCAAACCGTCTGGTCCGCGCTTGTCACCGCGCCGTCCGATCAGACCGTGCTGAAGAACCGCTACAGCGCCTTGATCTCCGGTTCGTCGCCGCTGGAACGGATGCTGCGCGGCACGGGCATCGACACCATTCTGGTCGCGGGCACCAAAACCAACGTGTGCTGCGAATCCACCGCGCGCGACGCCATGATGCTCGATTTCAAGGTCGTTCTCGTCGAGGATTGCTGTGCCGCCCTGTCCGACGACGAGCATCGGAGCGCTCTGGAAAACGTGATCCAGCAGTTCGGCGACGTCATGACGGCCGATGAGGTGCTGACGCGGCTACGGCAAATCGAAAACCGGCCTGCCTAGCTGTTGATATGACGCCCGTGCTGCCGAAAGAGCCTCCTGAAGATAGCTGATCACTAGGCTGAAGCAGTTCGGAACCAACGTAGTGCTTTGACGGTTCCTGCGTTCCCTACAAGGTTTGGATCGATTGCCAATGCCCTCAGCAGTGCGGGCTCGAGAACAGCTTCGCGAACCAGCGGGAGTTCGCCGGTAACTTGGAGGGCAAGCTCTTTCTGAATTTCAAACGGAGTGGGCTTGTTCCGTGCCGAATTAAAGGCCCGCTGCAGGCGATCCGACAGTGCTGGATCCCGCTGCATCTGGTTGACCAACCCGCTGTTGAGGTAGCCGACGAGGGCGAGTTTGAGGAACAGATCATGATTTGCGGGATCCAGAGGCGAGAATGCAAGTTTGGCCTTCTCGGCGTCAGGCAAACTCGACGCGAGGTCGAGCCAAAGACGAAGCATGGTGCTGAAGCGTTTCAGCCGCCGCGGATTTGTGCCGAGAACTTGAAGAACCGATAAGGTTTGCGGCTTGCTCAGCACATCCGTCAGTCCAGAAATCCGCATGAGCTTTTGGCCATCGGCGTCTGCCAGCAAAGGCAGATCGAACGAGAGAGTGATGGTTTTTTCGATGTATTCGTCGGGATCAACCACCGGAGGGGCGATGGCGCCTTCCTTTCGGGGATACCGCAGTTCCAAGCCCCGGCGAATGACCGTTCTGTCAACCGCGATGACATAAGAGCATTCGGGAGCGTCTAGAAAGAGCTTCACCGCCTCGAAGATTTCGAGCGCCGTTTCGGGCAGGCACCGGTCGAGATCGTCGATCAGCACGTGGACGCGCTTGTCCTTTCCCAACTGGCCCGTCAGCTCGCGAAATTTGTCCAGAAACTGCTCGATCGAAACGATGTGGCGGACGGCGCGTTCGGCGGTCTGCCGTTCGAACACCTTGGCCACCCGTTCGATTCTTCGGCGGCGCTCTTCTCTTTCTCTTTTCCGTGTTCGATCGAAAAGAAGCTGGAGATTCCCGCAGCCGCTCTCTGCAGCAGGTTCCCGCCAATACCCAACGAAGCAGCACTCACGACTGCCAGGAGCGATTCCGTGACCGCTGCCGTCCAGTTAATCTTGAGCGAGCCACGTTCCTTGATCGTGAACGCCTCATACAAGGAGCGCTGCATCTCGGCGATCTTGTCCTTGTCCACGCCGCTGTTGCCCAGCGCATCTAGAACGCGCAGGATAAGCGCCCGCCACAGCGCCTCGCGGTCCTGATATTTCCATGCGTTGAAATCAACGACGATAGACCCGGAGGGTAACTCCCGCCGTATTCCGTTTAGTAACGTCGTCTTGCCAGATCCCCATGGCCCGTGCAGTCCGAGCACGAAGGCCGCTGCTCTGTCGCGTTGGAGGAGAGTTGCCAGCTGCTTGGCAAGAGTCACGAACCCGAAATCCGGGTCGATCGCGGGGAGGTCGTCCAGGTCCGGCGTGGTCACGGGCATCACCTTTGATTTGATTTCTCAAGTCGCTGGGCTGCTACATTAATCGCCGCGCGTGGGCCTGCTTCTTCCAACGCCTGTTCCATTATCATTCGCGCGCTCCGAAGTGCACGTGGAGAAGCATCGTCATCATTCAGGTTCTCTAGGGTCTGCAAACGGAAGCGCCTGTAGTTCATTAAGGCCATCACGTTTTGGAATAGATAGAAGAATCGCCCCCCCGAGGGAGGCATATCCATAAAGTCGCATGATCAATAGGCTCATCGAATAAGATTGGCTCCCGTCTCTGGCGTCAAAGGGCATAACAATTCGCAAGAAGTCATCAGCAAACAGCAGAACGCCCACGCCAATTGCCAGCGGTAATATGAAGAGAGGTCGATGAAGCAGGCGGAGGTACAACAATGGGTCAAAGCGCCGTTCATCCGCCATGATCCTCGAAATAGCGTCGCGACGCTCGATTTCAGCTTTTTGTCTCATGATATCGTCTGCGTCGGGCGCGATGCTTTCACGAACCGCCGTGGCCCGCTCACTGCTGCCGAATTCCTGCTGAGCGCGCTCCATTTGTTCCGAGCTGCGGTCGAGAACCTCCATCCTCAATTGTTTGAGCTCCTCGCGCAGCTTGTCGAGGTCGCCGGCGGACTGTGGCTTTTCCTCTTCGTCCGTGAGCGCGGCGGCGACCAGACGACTTCACTTTGAGGGCGATCGCGGAGTCCTCGCCGTCCACCACGTCGACCTCGGTGCGGGCCGCGTCCAGCGTCTGCAGATGCTCGGGATTCACCGCGCCGACGGCGATAAAAAGCCCGCGGACCTTAGGTGTCGTCCGCCTGATCGATCTCACCTCATCGGCAAGCTTTTCGCCTTCGGCAAGGAGTGCGCCCTCGTCGCGCGCGTGAAGCACTCGTATGACCAACCTGGGCGCTCCATCGACGCGGGCGACGCCGTCGAATTCTTTCTCCGGAAACGATTGCATCCCGTTCGAGAATGCCGCCTTTGGCCCGGACAGCCTGTTCGATCGTTCCGAGGAATCCCTCCTCCGGCGCGCGATGCAGGCGTTGGGCGGCGGTGTCGCTCACCAATTTCGGTGTCACGGGCTCCCTGCTGGTACCCGCTTTCGCATACAGGTCGTAGAGAACGGTCATCACCCGCCGGATATTTCCGGATGTGACGTCCGCCAGCATGGAGCATGCGTCCGACAGGAAGTAGGGCGCCCAGCTTGGCGCGATGACCTTCACGATCGCGGCGATATCGCCGGTATCCAGGCGCACGAGCTGAAGGGCGGGTCGCCCCGTGAACCGGTCTAGGAAATCGCCCTGTTGTTCCCATGCTTTCCAGTGACCGCTGACGAAAACCATGGCGTTCCGATGTGACAAGAGCTCGATGAGTCGCTTTAGCCAAGTGACATTGCGGCGGCTCTTGTTGCGGTCATCGAACCGGGCAAGATGTTCGAACTCATCGACAAAGAGGGCAAACGGCCGGTTGAGCGAACGGCAGATGGCGGCGATGGCGGCGATAAAGCCTGAGGCCCGCAAGGCGATATCCCCCGCCGCCGAGACGCCCAGCCTGCTGGCTTCTTCCGGGTCGAGTTGCGCGCCGATGAGCCATCGTTCAGCCAGCGAGGCTGTCTCGGTCCATCGCAAGGCAGCGAGGCACCGTTTGCAGTCTTCGTCGGCGTCGCTTGCCATCTGACCCAGCCGTTGGATGAACAGCCGCTCGACCTTGGAAGCGTCGATAGAATCGCCGGCTCCCAGGATCTCGAACATCTCCTGTGGCGATTTGCGGAATATCGAAGCAAACTGTCGTGTCTTTTCCGACTGCTCTGCCACCTCGCAGGCGACGTTGATCATCAGTTCGCGAACAAGCTCTCTCGGCCTGGCCGATTTGATGAGCTGGGGGCCGACGACGGAACTAAACCAATCCTCTATGCCGACTTCATTTGCCACTGCCAGAAGTACGCGTGATCTGGCCGTGCTGCTTACGGCGGTGACGGGTGACTTGGACCCTGGCTGTGACCCGCCAACCTCTGCCTCCAGGAGAGAGAGCGGCACGCCCCGGCGATCTGATTTGAGCAAGATCAAGCGGGCGTGCGCACCGTCGGCGCTGGCCTCTTGCCTGACGCGCGCAGTATTCCCGGCTCTCGGCGGCCTCAACCAGCGATTTGACCTGAATCAACGTCCCATCGTGTGAAGCGGCGTAGCAAATTCAGAAACGTCGCAGGAGGCTTCATGCAAACGCCTGTACAGATTGATTTTCAGGACCTCGACGCCAATTCGACGATCCGCGAAGCTGTCGTCAGGCACATCGACCAGCTGGAACAGCGCTGCGGCCGGATAACGGCATGCCGCGTTGTGCTCAAAGGACCGGGCGAGCATCATCGTACTGGAGGGCTGTAGAGATCATATCAGGCTGTCCTTGCCGGATGGCCGTGAGGTTGACATCTCGCGCACCCCTAACATTACAGTTGCCGTTTTGCTTTGAGGTGCGCGCGTTGACGGCTGCCTGGTGAGCTCTGCGCCAGCATGACCATGCGATGATATGTGCTGGTTGAATCCGCTTTCGAGCGAGTCTGATGGCGATGCGGCGGATTTCCTGGATTGACCAACGGATCAATGACGGCGTCGCGATGCTTTGGTTTTTCCCGTGGTTCGGCGTTTGTTTTTTTTGGCGGCGGTGGATTAGCGCGATGGCGGATCGCCGCCATCATGGCGAAGGCGAGCATCGCCAGTGAAACGTGGCGATGCCAACCATGCCAGGATCTGCTCTCGTTGTGGTCGAGCCCGAACTCGTTCTTCGCGGTCTCAAAACTGTCCTCGATCGCCCACCGATGGCCTTCGACCGCCACCAGCGTTTCGATGGATGTTCCCGCTGGACACCAAGTGGTGAAGAAGGCGAGATCGCCATCGGCGATGTGACGACGGATCAGCAGACCGCGTGTCCACAGACCTTGATTTGCGTTGCTGGATTCTTCGACCTCGAGATCGGCCAATTCGAGATAACACCAATCGTGCAGCCGCGGTCCTTTGGTTCCGGCCCCTGCCGACAGACGTTTCCAGTCGGACGAGCGCAGCGTCCGGGCGATGTCTGCGGCCGTGCCGGCTGACCGACCGCCGCTTACCCCAGGATCGGAATACATGAGCGCTGCTGACCCCGAGTACATAGCCTTTGCCTGCCTGGCGTAGTTGCTGTTCGATGTTGCCAACACCGTAGACGGTATCGCCGGCAACCCACTTGAATGGGACAGACGCGGCTATCGCGCGTGCGATCATTCCCGTCGCAAGCTTTGGTTTGGTCGCAAAGCCGATATCGGGAGGCACGTATGCGGCTTCCAGGCGATCTGGATCGTCGGTCCATTCCTTCGGAAGATACAGCGCACGATCGATGAATGCATGACCGTGGCGCGAAACGTAGGTAGCGAACACGCCGATCTGGCAGTTGGTGATCTTGCCTGCCGAACCAGTGTATTGCCGCGCCACTCCGCACGACGCCTTGCCCTGCTTGAGAAAGCCGGTCTCGTCGATCACCAGCACCGCATCGTCATCCGCCAAATGCTCGATGACATAATCGCGGACGATATCGCGCAGCGCATCGGCATCCCAATCCCTGCGACCCAGGATCGCCTGCTGCCGCCATGGGCCGGGATCGCCAGCCGCCTCCGCGCGCATCCAACCGGTCTTGCGCTGCTCATCGCCGAGCAGACCTTCCAGGAACAGCCCGGCGTTCGTCGCAACACGCTCTTGCCTGAACAACGGACGTATCCGCTTCTTGATCTCTCGAAGCGACGCCGCCCATAACGCAAGCGTCTCCTCAATCGACGCTGCCTGCGTCCATGATTTCCGAATCATGGTTGCCCATGGATTCAGAAGCCTTCCGATAAAGCAACTGTAATGCTAAGGCCGACGAACGGCACTCCGACCTTTCGTTCGCTATCGGCGATGCGTTCAAGCGCGCCCGGCGGCGTCTGCAGGATAAAGCGCGCCGCATGCAGGGACAGATGAAGCAGCACGAGGGTCAGCCGATCGGCCGGGTGGCGAGGCTCGACGCAGGTGGCGAATTCGGGACCATCGAGGCCGCCGACGGGCAGGAGGTGTACTTCCATTGCAACAGCGTTCTCAATGATGAATTCAGCCAGCTGAAGGTCGGAACGCGCGTGACGTATGTGGAAGAAGCGGGCGAGAAAGGGTCTCAGGCCAGCACAGTGAAATTGCTTGGCAAGCATGGAATGAGATCATGATCGCGGCCGCAATGCCCAGTGCCGCAGCCGGGTGGCGCTGATTTGCCATCAAGGTTAAGGCGACGGATCAATGGATTGAGATCGGTTGCCACATATTCACTGGGCCAATCGGCAGATACGAAGCCTTCCATACGTCTGCTGACGGCCGAAGCGCCGAATATGCGCGACCTAACTCGATGATTTCGCCTTGGGTGGCTGCTCCGCCGGGGCTTCGAACAGCATACCTGTCGTCGTGTCGATCCAGGCAAGATGGTCCCGTACGGCTTTCACGCCCGGAATGTTCTCTGCAGCGATAGTCAGCGCCTGCCGCTCGCGTTCGTCCGTGATGGAGCCCCAAAGCTCCACAACGCCGTCGCGGACCGTAACGTCGAGCGCCCCGACCGGCGCCCACGGCTGCTTTTCCAGATCCTTCAAGAGCTGCTCGCGAATCGAGCTGTCGCTCTGCGAAGCAGGCTTCACTTCATGCGACAGGCTGGCCAGGGCATGCAGCAAGTTTGCCCGGCTGACGATGCCGACAAGCCGTTCACCGCGCACGATCGGCACGCGTTTGATGTGCCGCTTCTCCATGAGATGCACGATCTCTTCCAGGGAAGCCTCTTCACTTTTGCTCACGGGTGAAGGGGTCATCACTTCCTCGACCTTGCGGCCGTGGCTATGGGCGTAGTCCTCGGCCAGCCGGCCTGGCCCAAGGAGAAACTCCAGCCAGCGCGGACGGCGGTGCTCGGTGCCTGTTTCGGCACGGCGCAGGAGGTCGCCCTCCGTCAGCATGCCGACGAGACGGCCGGCCTCGACAACCGGAAGACCGCTGATCTTTCTTTGCAGCATCAGGCGAATTGCATGGGCGACTGTCGAACTGGGTTCGATCGTCACCACCGCGGTGGTCATGATGTCCCTGGCCTTCATCGTCGTTTTCCTGCCGGTGTGAGCAATGGAACGCATGGGGCATCGCGCCGGGTTCCGCCGCATTGAGACAGATCAATATCTTGGTTCAACGGCGCTGGTCCGCGCATGGTTACGCCGACTTTATTGCCGCGTGCTCAATGGCGCTTGAAATACTGGATCGCGCGCTCTCGCTGCAATGCCTCCGAGCGCGTGCGAAAGGTCCCGAGATTGCGGCGTTTGCCGGTCTTGGGGTTCTTTTTGCGGGAATAGAGCCGATAGAGGCCGGATGGCAGCTTGCGGATCATCGTGCGACGGCTTTCCGGCGTTTCCGGGCCGCGGCCTGCGCCTTTTTGATGTTGGTACGCTGTGCGCGGCGCATCGCCGGTGTCGGCTTCTCGACCTCGGGAATATTGCGCCTCGGTTTGGCGCGGAAACGGTCGCCGTCGACGAGCACTGGCTGCGAGGCAAGGCTTGCGAACAGCTTCCTGGCCTCGGCGCTGTCCGCAACGAGCCGGCGATCCTCGACATGGGCATGGGTCTTTTCGACCAGCCATTTTGCCGTTTCCCAGGAGCCGGACACGCGCCGGCCGGCAACCCGCTCGACGCCGCCTCGCGTGCCGACGTCCTGCACGCGGAACGCACCGAACTGCGCGGCTGGTCTGACCTCGATATGAAAGAAGCGGCCGCCGCCGCGGCTTCCGGGTTTGGCGCGCTTGCGCGGGGAAGGGGCACGCGGCATGGGAAATCTCCAGAAATATGATCAAGCATGCTCCCCTGCGCGGCGGCCGTCTTTGATCAGAATCAAACGGTTGGCCGGTGCAAATAGGCGTATGGGCCGCCCTCGGCCGCCGCAGACTCGCAATTCATTTCCGTGTCAGCCGAGCCAAAGAACAACCGGCGCGCTCAGGAGCAGGAGCGCTGCAAGAAAGATGAAGCCGAAGATCGTGCCCAGCCGCCAGAATTCCGCCGATGTAATGTAACCGCTGTTGGCATAGACCGGAGCGGGCCCGGTGGCATATGGCGTCAACACACCCATGATGCCCTGCGTCAGTCCCAGCATGATGGCGAGCTTTTCGAACGGCACCGCCGGCATGCTCAATCCCAGCGACAGAAGGATCGGCAGCATCGCCGTGGCATGAGCCGTGAGGCTTGCGAACAAATAGTGCGAGAAGAAATAGACGCAGACCAGGCCGATGATCGTCAGCTCCGGCGACAGTCCGCCCATCGTCCGCGCGATCGTCTCGGCGAACCAGCCGATGAAGTCCGTTCGATTGAGGCCGTCGGCAAGCGTGACGAGCGTCGCGAGCAAAGTCAGAGCCCGCCACGCCTCCCGGTTGGAAACAACGTCGTCCCAGGTCATCACGCCGGCAGCAAGCATGATCGCCACGACCAGCAGCGCCGTCGTGGTCGCGTGGATATAGGCGCTACCGAAGATCCAAAGGACAATGGCCAGGCATGCCAGCGATGCCACGGCCCATTCCCGCACCGCCAGCGGTCCCATCTTCCTGAGCTCGCCGCGTGCCCAGGTGGGTGCCTCGGTGCTTCGTTTCACCGTCGGCGGATAGATCACATAGGCGATCAGCGGCAATGCGATCAGCAAAGGTATCCCGGCGGGCGCGAAGGCAAGGAACCAGCGCGTCCACGTGATTTCGACGTGGCCGAGCTTCCGTATGAAGTCGACCGCAAGCAGATTCGGCGCGAGAGCGGTCAGAAACAACGAGCTGGTGACGCAACTTGTCGCGAATGCGGTCCACAATAAGTACCCGCCGATCTTTCGCGCGGATTTTTCATGCGGATTGGAATCGTAAAGCGGCGGCAGGGCTCGAATGATCGGAAATATGGTGCCGGCGCTGCGTGCCGTGTTCGACGGCGTGAATGGCGCGACGATCACGTCGGACAGCATCACGGCGTAGCCCAGCAGGAGCGTTCGGTTCCCCATCCATTTCACGAGAGACAGAGCGATGCGCCGGCCAAGTCCGGTTCGATCGTACGCGGTGCCGAACATGAATGCCGAAAAGGCCAGCCACACCGTACCGTTGCTGAAGCCGGAGAGCGCCCATTCAATGGCCCGCATGGGCGCATGAAATCCCGGGGCGGCGAGTTCGGCCGGTCCGAACAGCGCCCAGGGCGCAAGCGTTGCCGTTGCTGCAACGCCGATCAATCCCATCGCCGGGCCCGGAAGGGATTCCAAAATCAGTCCTGCCACGACGCCCATGAAAATGGCGAAAAAATACCAGGCATGTTGAGCAAGTCCGGCCGGAGCCGGCAAAACCGCAATCGCCAAAGGGATCGCGATCGGCATAACAATCTTCGCCAGCTGCCTCGTGGAAATTCCATTCAGGGAAAAGCCAATTCCCGGAGCCATGTGGATTGGTCTCGCAATAGCGACGTCACTGGCGTCATGCCGGTTCGCGGTATCAGCCCCTAACCCTGCACATTGTGCCGGAAACCGCAAAGGGCTTGCTTGACCAATCGGGCGCCGACGCCGGGCCGTGGATCGCCCTGCGGAAAGTATCCGCCGCAATCGCAATTCTGTACCGTACGCGTTTTGGCATACGAATCGCTGCTTCAGGGGCAACCGTGGTTATTCCAGTCTACGACGAAGATCATCGGGGCGGTGCACGGCCATGGGCGATGTGGGGCATCTTCGCCGTCAGTGTTCTTGGTTACGTCTGGCTGGTGCTGCAGCCCCCCGGAGTCGCTGACGTCATCGCGCTCAACTTCGGAGTGGTGCCTGCGTTCGTCACCGGATCGGTGAGCGTCGACGGACTCGATCTTCTGATGCCGCCTGCCTTGACGCTCGCGACCTACATGCTTGTCCATGGCAACTGGCTGCACCTCACGGGCAACATGATTTTCCTCTGGGTGTTCGGCGACGACGTCGAGGCGGCGGTGGGTCATGCGAGATTTGTTCTGTTCTATTTCCTGTGCGGGGTGGCCGGGGGAATCGCTCATGTCGCGAGCGGTCCGGCAAGCATGTCCGTGCTCATCGGCGCTTCCGGCGCGATCGCCGGCATCGTCGCGGCCTATCTGATATTGCGCCCCTGGGCGCACGTGACCGTGCTGGTCTTCGGTCTGATGACCGTTCGAATTCATGCGTTTTGGCTGTTGGGCGCCTGGATTGCCTGGGAATCCCTGAACCTCATCTGGTCCAGCAGCGGCAGCGTTTCCTACTGGAGCCACGCGGGCGGCCTGCTCGCGGGCGCGGGTCTTATTGTGGTTCTTCGCCGGACCGGCGTGAAGCTGTTTCAGAACCGCGCTCGGCATTCGTCCAAATCCCGCACCTATCTCTGAAGTCAACGCCTGTTTGGATTGTTCGCGGCTGCCTGGCGCGGCAGGGCCCGACGCTTTGCCGGTTTGATGTGGGTCAATGAGAACTGACGCCGGGATCGCTACTGTATCAACAAATTCGCAGGTTACCTCGCTGTGGCGGAAGCCCTGAGCCTTCGTGGCATTGCGACCTTGTTGGCGCGCGATTTTCGGAAGATGGCGGGCAAAAGCCGAAGCAGTTCGCTGCGTGACCGGTTAGGGATACCCAATCCGATGAGCAGCGCCGGGCGCCGCCGTGTCATTGTCGCCGGGGCGGCCGGGCGGGACTTCCATAACTTCAACATGGTCTTTCGCAACGATTTCGGTGTCGAGGTTGTTGCTTTCACGGCCGCGCAAATTCCGGGCATCGCCGGCCGGCGTTATCCGGCCTCGCTTGCGGGGCCGCTCTATCCCGGCGGCATTCCGATCGTCGACGAAACGGCCCTGGAATCGCTATGCACTACCAATCGCGTCGACGAGGTCGTGTTCGCGTACAGCGACGTGCGCCATGAACACGTGATGCATCTCGCGTCGCGGGCTCTGGCCGCCGGCGCGGATTTCGCTCTGCTCGGTCCGAACAGCACCATGCTGGCCTCGGCGAGGCCGGTCATCGCGGTTACCGCGGTGCGGACAGGTTGCGGAAAATCGGCGATCGCCCGCTGGCTGTCGCGGGAGCTTCGCCGCCAGGGCCTGCGCGTGGCGGTCCTGCGGCATCCGATGCCCTATGGCGACCTTGCGAAAGAGCGCGCGCAGCGCTTTGCAACGATGGCCGACCTTGGCGCCGCGCAGTGTACCGTGGAGGAACGGGAAGAGTACGAACCCCACCTTGCCACCGGCAGCGTGGTCTTCGCCGGTGTCGACTATACCGAGATTCTGCGGCTGGCCGAGAAAGAGTCCGATGTCATCGTTTGGGACGGTGGCAACAACGACTTTCCGTTTGTGAGACCCGGCCTCCACATCACGGTGGCGGATGCGCTGCGGCCGCAACAGGTCGCAACACATCATCCGGGCGAGGCCGTGGCCCGGATGGCTGACGTCTTCGTGGTCAACAAGATCGACTCGGCCCCGCCCTCCGACGTGGACCTGCTGGAACGCGAGCTGCGGGCGGTCAACGCCCGCGCCGCGATCGTGCGCGCCGCTTCGCCCATCCGGCTCGACGACCCATCGGCTGTGAAGGGCAGGCGCGTCCTGGTGATCGAGGACGGTCCCACGATCACGCATGGTGGAATGCCGTATGGCGCAGGCTATCTGGCCGCGGTTGCCGCCGGGGCGGACGTGATCGACCCAAGGCTCTCGGCTTCGCTGGAAATCCAACAGGTGTTCAAGGCTTACCCGCATATCGGCAAGGTTCTGCCGGCTGTCGGTTACGATGCAATCCAGTTGGCGGCGTTGAAGGCAACGATCGACGATTCCGCGGCGGACGTGGTCGTATCCGCCACGCCGATCGATCTCGCGCAGCTTGTTCGGCCTCGCAAGCGGGTGGTGCGGGCCCGCTACGAGTTTGCCGAGGCGGGAGATGCCAGGCTTTCGTCGATCGTCGAGGCCTTCGTTGCGCGTGAAGTGCCCCCGCGGAGCGAGCGCTGATGCGCATCGTAGTGGCCCTCGGCGGCAATGCGCTGCTGCGCCGCGGCGAGCCGCTCGAAGCTGAATTGCAAAAGCAGAACCTCACGCGCGCCGCGAAGACGCTGGCGGCGCTTGCCAGGCAGTACGATCTCGTCATCACGCACGGCAACGGCCCCCAGGTGGGCCTCCTGGCGCTGCAGGCGGCCAGTTACAAGGACGTGCAGCCCTATCCGCTGGACGTCCTGGGAGCCGAAACCGAGGGCATGATCGGATATCTGATCGAGCAGACGCTATCGAGCGAGCTGCCGGGACGCGAGATCGCGACGCTGCTCACCCAGGTGGAGGTCGATGCGGCAGACCCGGCGTTTCGTGCACCCACCAAGCCCATCGGACCGGTCTATGGCGAGACCGAAATGCGCCTGCTCGCCGCGCGGACTCCCTGGACGTTTGTGAAAGATGGCCCCGGGTTTCGCCGCGCGGTCGCTTCGCCGGAGCCGCAACGTATTCGTGAGATCAATGTCATCAAGCTGCTGGTGAATGCGGGCGTCGTGGTCATCTGCGCCGGCGGTGGAGGGATTCCGGTCGTTGCCACGGCGAGCGGCGAACTTCATGGTATCGAGGCCGTGATCGACAAGGATTTGTCTGCGGCCCACCTGGCCGAGTCGGTCGGCGCCGAGGCCCTGCTGCTTCTGACCGATGTTCCCGCGGTGTGGACCCGATGGCCGGCGTCGGAGGGGCAACCCATCGGGCGGATAGCGTCTGCGCAACTCCGCGCCATGACATTCGAGCCCGGTTCGATGGCGCCGAAGGTGGAGGCGGCCTGCCGCTTCGTCGAACGGACGCGGCGTTTTGCCGGCATCGGCGCTATCGACCGGGCTGAGGCCATATTGCGAGGCGAGAGCGGCACGATTGTTGCGGCTTGAGTGCGGCATTCCGGTGCGCGCGAGTTCATGTTTGCCGCGAATATCAAGTTGTTGAGCCGATCAAACCGTCCGCAAAATTCAATGGTCGGAGTTGTTGACCCAGATCAACGAGATCGGAGGAGCTTTGTGAACTGAATAATAAGAAAATGCGTCACGGCAGCACGAGGATCGCATGATCACGAAAGCAATCGACCAGCATGAACTCAAGACCATCGTTGGGAATATCGACGAAACCCAGCTTGTCGAGATTTTGAAGTTGCAGCCGACGCTCGCCGAACTGGAAGAGGCCGTTGCCTGGGCATCGGGCGATGGCGATATTGTCGGTAGGGAAGGCCACACAATGACAGACAAAGTCTCTGCGATCGTGGACATCCTGACCGCGGAAGACGAGAACGAATTGCCTCGCACGCCTTAGTCCGGCCGGGCCTCTGGTCTTAGCCCTGGACCTAAAGTTCGCAAAAGTCTCCGCTGGGCAGTTGCGCGAGCTTCAGGTTGGGTGGACCGGTCGGCATTTCGGGTGTCGCTGGAGATTCCGTCAACTGGCTTGACGGAGAGAGTCCATGCCGTACCAGACCAATGACGATCTTCCCTTTTCGGTGCAGGCCCATCTGCCGTCCCATGCGCAGGACATCTATCGCGAGGCATTCAATCATGCCTTCGAGGCCCATGCCGACGATCCGCGTCAGGAAGAAGCGGCGCATCGAATCGCCTGGGCCGCGGTCAAGCGTTCGTATGTAAAGGTTGGAAGCAGTTGGATACGCCGTGCCAGCTGACGAGGGCTCAGTTGAATTCCTGAGGCGAATGCGGGCAGGTCAGAGACGCCTGCTCCAGGGATGTTGAACGGGCTCGGCTTCCGGATGCGTCTTCAGGAAATGGTGAAGGACATGCAGCAAATTCAAGACATGCTGCTTGTCGCCGCTTTGCTGGGCTTGCCGGATATCGTCGACAATCATGTCCCGGACTTTGTCGCTGCCGTGGTCCTGGGACAAGAGGTACTGAGCGAGCGCTGTGGCAACGATTTCGGGAAGGTGTTCATGCTCCGCGATGGCGAGCACCTCCTCCTCGGTCAGGCCGCACAGTCCAATGCAATCTTGAAGCGTGATCATGGGCAACCCCCATTGCCTCGGACATCTCCTGGCGCATGTCTCGGGAAAGTGGGTCCCGTTTTCCGAAAGGACATGCGCAAACGCAAGAATCCAGAGCGCATCCCGGTTCATCTGAACCGGGATGCGTCTAGAACGCAATGTCGAGCATCATCATGATCGCCAATCCGATCATCAGTCCGAACGTCGCTGTCGTCTGTGAACCATGCCGATGGGTTTCGGGAATGATTTCGTGGCTGATCACGTAGATCATGGCGCCCGCCGCAAAGGTCATCGCCCAAGGCAGGAGCGATTGCGACAGGCTGACCCCGTAGGCGCCAATGAGACCTGTGACCGGTTCGACCAGCCCGGTCAGGGCAGCAACCGCAAAGGCCTTCGCCCGGCCGTATCCGACCGACAATAAAGCCAGCGCGACCGCAAGTCCTTCCGGCGCATTCTGCAGCCCGATACCGGTTGCGAGCGTAGAGCCGCTCGCAATGTTTCCTCCGGCAAATCCGACACCGACCGCCATTCCTTCGGGGAGATTGTGAATGGTTATGGCGAGGACGAAAAGCCACACCGACCTCACCTCCCCCAGGTCGGGTCCCTCTTTGCCCTGTTCGAAATGCTCGTGAGGGACGACTTCGTTCAGCAGACCGACAAACGCTGCTCCGAGAAGTACACCCGCCGTGGCGACGAGGGCCGCAATCCACTGGTGAAGGAAGATGACCTTTGCCGCTTCGAGGCCGGGCATGATGAGCGAGAAGAATGACGCAGCCAGCATCACGCCCGCGGCAAAGCCGAGCATTGCGTCGCTGACCCGACGGGAGATGTCCTTGCCGAACAGCACTGGCAAAGCGCCAAGCGATGTGGCGAGCCCGGCGGCGAGACTGGCGAGGAAGCCGAGAAGGACAGGATTCATCCCGCGATCCAGTTCATTTCGAACATTTTGTAACGACGGGATCTCATGAGACTTGATTTGCCTCAAATCGACATTGTGATCTCCGCTGGACAATAAAATTGGGTGACGACGCGTTACCTTGGCAAATCTCCATCGGGTCGTTTTCTATCTGGGCTGACGGAGAGGCCATCGCCTCTGCGCCAGATAGAAGTCCTCATCCTGCTTGTTGAGGGGCGCCATCCGGGTGGTGCCGTTTGGCAAGAAGCAGGAGCGGCGCCCGCGGGTTCGGCCGACCGGCCGGGCTCTCGGGGCGCTCGGATGCCGCTTTACGGGCAATAGGACCCGTGAGCAGAACACACTGCTGGACTGCCGGTCATCGGTTGTGACCGGTTTGCAAACGCGGCCAGAGGTGTGTGGGGCAAGGCCCCGCGAAATCGCCGTGGTGACCTCGAACGCGTCTCACAAGCGTGTTCTCTGGGCCGCTCACAACGGCCTCCAAGGGGTCTCACAAATCCCTGCGCCTTTCGGTGCTCCGCTCCCCTCGCACGAGGGCGAGCAACAAGAGGGACCTTTGCAAATCCCGGGCGTCGCACGCCGCGGAAACGAAGACCGCGCCCGCACCTGCTCGACCGACAGAAGGCATTGATGATTGCGACAACGGTTTCCGACAGGCAAGAATAAGCCCATGAAATCACGAGTAAATTCCGCTTTCGCATCGTTGTCGCGTCTAAGCTCGGCGCACCGCTGCGGCATCGAACCGCTTGACGGAAAACCCTCATTATGAGAATGAACGTTCATTCTCATTTTGCATCGCACCAATCCATGACCGCCACCATCACGAGTCCGGCCAGGATCCAGCGGCAGTCCGACCGCCGCGCGGAAATCCTCGAAGCCGCCCAGCGCTGCTTCGTGCGCTCGGGCTTTCATCAGGCGTCGATGCAGGAAATCTGCACCGAGGCCGGCATGAGCGCGGGCAATCTCTACCGCTACTTCCCCTCCAAGGAGGCGCTGATCGCCGGCATCGCCGAGCGCGACCGCGCCGAGGTGGGGCAGGAGTTCGCGCGGGCCGACCTGTCGCAGGGCCTGTTCGCCGTGCTGGAGGGCATGGCGCATCACTATTTCACGGTTCGCTCGATCGAGCAGGTGAAGCTCTGCACCGAGGTGATGTCGGAGGCGCGCCGCAATCCGGAGATCGCCCGCATCTCGGCCGCGTTCGACGCCGACGTGCGCCAATGGCTGACCACGATGTTCAACACCGCGGCCGGGCGCGGCGATATCGCGAAAGATGCCGACATCGACGGCGCAGTCGACATGCTGATGATCATCGCCGACGGCGTCTGGTGGCGCCGCGCGCTCGATCCCGATTTCAAAGCCGGCGCGCTCATCCCCGTGTTCATGGATGTCGCGCGCCATCTGCTGCGCAGCCGCGCGCAGGATTCGCGCGAGCGTGGGGAGAAGTCGTCATGAAAGGCAGCCGCATCGCTGCAGTCGGCCTGGTCGCCGCGGCCACCCTGTGGATCGTGTCCGGCCATCTGATTCCGCACGAGTCTTCGCACGGCAATGCCGCGCCGCGTCCGAGCGAGGCCGAGGCGCAGAAGAAATTCCGCGTCGCGGTGCTCGACACCGCCGTGCAGCCGCACAGCCGCAAGCTCGTGCTGACCGGCCGCATCGAGGCCGACAGGAAGGTCGTCATCTTCGCGCGCACCAACGGCGTGCTCGAGGAGCTGAAGGTGCGCCGCGGTGCGCGCGTCAGGAAGGGCGAGGTCATCGCCGTCCTGTCGGACGAGGCCCGCGAGGCGCAGGTGATGCAGGCCAAGGCCATGCTCGAGCAGAAGCGCATCGAGCTCGCGGCCAAGCGGCGCCTCCTGCTTTCGAACGCCGTGCCGAAGCTCGAGCTCGACAATCTCGAAGCGCAGTTCAAGGTCGCCGAGGCCGCCGTTGCCACCAACGAGGCCGAGCGCGACCGCGGCATCATCGTCGCGCCGTGGGACGGCGTCATCACCGAGGTGTCCGAGGTCGGCACCGCGGCCTTCGCCTTCGCCGGCAAGGAAATCGTCAAGATGGTCGGGCTCGATCCGGTGTTCGCGCTGGTCGAGGTGTCCGAGCGCAATGCGGCGCGCGTGAAGGTCGGCAATATGGCCGAGGTGCGGCTTGCCAATGGCGTGACCCGGCAGGGGCGTATCCGTTACGTGTCGCCTTCGGCGAGTGAAACCACGCGCACCTACCGCGTCGAGGTGCAGGTCGAGAATCCGGACTACCTGATCCCGGACGGCATCACCGCCGAGGCCACCATTCCGCTTGAACCCACGCCCGCGACGCGGGTGCCGCGCTCGGCGCTGATCTTCTCATCGTCGGGCGAGCTTGGCGTTCGCACCGTCGGCGGCGACAGCAAGGTCGGCTTCGTACCGGTGTCGATCGTCGAGGACGACCAGAACTTCATGTGGCTGTCGGGCGTGCCGGACGGCACCCGCGTCATCGTGCAGGGCCAGGACTTCGTGCGCGAGGGCAATGTGGTCGAAGCGGTCGCCACGCCCGGCGGGCAGTCGGCGCAGCGTTAACAAGCGGCGGGTCGCGTCATGTTTTCGCTCATCGACTACGCCATCAGCCATGCGCGCCTGACCATCGTCACGCTCGCGTTCCTGATGCTGGCGGGCTTCACGGCCTATGTGACGATCCCGAAGGAGGCCGAGCCCGACATCAAGATCCCGATCGTCTATGTGCAGCTCACCCAGCGCGGCATCAGTCCGGAGGATTCCGAGCGGCTGCTCCTGCGTCCGGTCGAGACGCAGCTCAAGTCGGTCGGCAACGTCAAGGAAATGCGCTCGACCGCCTATGAGGGCGGCGGCTATGTGCTGCTCGAGTTCCAGGCCGGCTTCGATTCCAAGTCGGCGCTTGCCGACGTGCGCGCCAAGGTCGATCAGGCCAAGCGCGACCTGCCGAAGGATGCCGACGAGCCCTCCGTGCAAGAGGTCAATCTTTCGCTCTATCCGGTGCTGGTGGTGGCGCTGTCCGGCGAGGTGCCGGAGCGCACCATGCTGCAGATCGCCCGCAACGCCAAGAACGCCATCGAGCAGGTGCCGGGCGTGCTCGCAGGCGAGCTCCGTGGCGCGCGCGACGAGGCGGTCGAGATCATCGCCGAGCCGATGCTGCTGAAAAGCTACGGCGTGTCGCTCGAGCAGTTGATTGCGGGCGTTGGTTCCTCCAACAGCCTGATCGCCGCGGGCTCGCTCGAAGGCTCGACCGGCCGCTTCGCCGTCAAGGTGCCGAGCCTGATCGAAAAGCCGCAGGACGTGCTGAAGATTCCGATGGCGGCCGCGAACGGCGCCGCCGTCACCATCGGCGACGTCGTGCGGATCAAGCCGACCTTCAAGGACGCGACCTCGGTGACGCGGGTCAACGGCCTGCCGGCCATGACCATCGAGGTGTCCAAGCGCACCGGCGCGAACCTGATCGAGACCGTCGACGGCGTGAAGAAGGTGGTCGAGACGCTGCAGAAGACCTGGCCCGCCGCCGTGCAGGTGACGTTCACCCAGGACAAGTCGAAGGTCATCCGCCAGATGCTTTCGGACCTGCAGAACTCGGTCGCGACCGGCGTGCTGCTGGTCGCCGTCATTATCCTGTTTGCGCTCGGCTTCCGCGCCTCGCTGTTCATCGGCATCGCGATCCCGGCGTCGTTCCTCGCCGGCGTGCTCGGGCTTCAGCTTGCGGGACTGACCGTCAACATCGTCGTGCTGTTCTCGCTCATCCTCGCGGTCGGCATGCTGGTCGACGACGCGATCATCGTCTCCGAGTTTGCCGAGCGGCGCATGGCCGAAGGCATGCCGCCGCGCGAGGCCTATTCGCTTGCCGCCAAGCGGATGTCTGGCCCCGTCATTGCGGCGACCGCAACGCGTGTGGCCGCGTTCTCGCCGCTCCTGTTCTGGCCGGGCGTGGTCGGCGAGTTCATGAAATATCTGCCGATCACGCTGATCGCGACGCTGTCGGCATCGCTCGCGGTGGCGCTGTTCTTCACGCCCACATTGGGCGCGCTGCTCGGCCGCGCCTCGGCCCACCCGCACGGCGAGCGCTCGAAAGCAGACGGCCTCTACATGCGCACCGTCCGCCTCGCGCTGCGCCGCCCCGGCGCGACGCTCGCTTTGACCGCGCTCCTTCTGGTCGTCGTCCAGGTGGGCTACGGCAAGTTCGGCCGCGGCGTCGAGTTCTTCCCGGCGGTCGAGCCCGACTACGGACAGGTGATCGTGCACGGACGCGGCAACCTTGCACTCGACGAGAAGAACCGCTTCCTCGCCGACGTCGAAAAGCGGGTGCTGGCCGCGCCGGGACTGAAGACCGTCTACACCCGCGTCGGCGAGCAGCCGCGCGGCTCGCAGGAGATGACCGAGGACACCATCGGCGTCATCCAGTTCGAGTTCGCCGACTGGCGCACGCGTCCGCCGGGACACGCGATCATGGATGGCATCCGCGCCGCGACCGCCGACATTCCCGGCGTGCTCGTCGAGGTCACGGCGCCGCGCGCCGGTCCGCCGACCGGCAAGCCGGTCCAGGTGCAGCTTGGCGCGCTCGATCCCGAAGCGCTGCCCGCCGCCGCCAGGAAGGTCGCGGGTCTCCTTGCCAGGCACCCGGAAATTCAGGACCTCGACGACGGCCTGCCGCTGCCCGGCATCGACTGGAAGATTTACGTCGACAAGGCCGAGGCCGCGAAATTCGGCGCCAACCCCGCGACCGTCGGCAACGCACTGCAGCTTGTCACCAACGGCGTGAAGGCGACCGAATACCGGCCGTCGCACACCGACAAGTCGGTGGACATCCTGGTGCGCTTTCCCGAGGACCGCAGGAGCCTCGACCAGATCGACGAACTGCGCGTGCAGACGGCGTCCGGCTCGGTGCCGCTCGGCAATTTCGCCGAACGCAAGGCGTCGCCGCGCGTCGGCTTCATCAACCGCATTGCCGGCAGCCGCGTGATGACGGTCTCCGCCAACGTCGTGCAGGGCGTACAGACCGCGAAGGTGCAGGAAGCCATCGCAAAAGAGCTCGCGCAGGCCGATCTTGGCCCGGGCGTGACCTGGAAGCTCAAGGGCGAGGACGAGGAGCGGGAGAAGGCCGGAGCGTTCCTGATGAAGGCGTTCGGCACCGCGATCTTCCTGATCTTTGCGATTCTGCTCGCGCAGTTCAACCGGCTGACTTCGGTCGCGCTGGTCCTCTCCGCCGTGCTGCTGTCCACCATCGGCGTGCTGCTGGGCCTGCTGGTGATGGGTCAGCCGTTCGGCGTGGTGATGACCGGCATCGGCGTGATCGCCAATGCGGGCGTCATCGTCAACAACAACATCGTGCTGATCGACACCTACGACCGGCTGCGCCAGGAAGGCTGGGAGGCCTATGAGGCAATCATTGAAACCTGCCGCGAGCGCGCCCGTCCGGTGGTGCTGACGGCGGTGACGGCGATCCTCGGCGTGCTGCCGATCGCATTCGGCGTCAACATCGAGTTCCTGACGCGCGAGGTGTCGGTCGGCGCGCCGGCGACGCAGTGGTGGATCAGCCTCTCGACCGCCATCGTGTTCGGGCTCGGCTTTGCGACCATCCTGACGCTGGTCGTGACGCCTGCGGCGCTGATGGCGATCGAGCAGATGAAGCTCAAGCGGCAGGGATGGGTGAGGACGATTTCTGCGCGTTTCGGTCGTTTCTCCCGTTCGCCGGCCGCTTGAGCTCCGCCGTCATTCCGGGGCGCTCGCGTAGCGAGCGAACCCGGAATCCAGAGCCAAGCGGGGATTGTGCGTCGTGGCTCTGGATTCCGGGCTCGCGCCTTCGGCGCGCCCCGGAATGACGGCTGATAGTTCAGTCTTTCTTCCGCAAGTCCTTCACGCGCACGGCCTTGCCCTGCGAGCGCGGCAGTTCGCCCGGCGATTTGAGCGCGATGGTGCAATTCACGCCGAAATGCGATTTGATCGCGCGTGCGATCTCTCCGGATTTCCGCCCGCGAAACGCCTCGTCCTGCGCCGCGCCCGCCGCAAGCTCGATCTCCACTGTCATCGCATCGAGCGCGCCTTCGCGCGTCAGCACGATCTGATAGTGCGGTGCCACCTCCGGCATCCCGACCAGCACCGCCTCGATCTGTGTCGGATAAACGTTGACGCCGCGGATGATCATCATGTCGTCGTCGCGGCCGGTGACCCGCAGGACGCGCCGGTGCGTGCGGCCGCACGCGCACGGCTCGTCGGAGAGCCGCGTGATGTCGCGCGAGCGGTAGCGGATCATCGGCAGCGCTTCCTTGGTCAATGTCGTGATGACCAGTTCGCCCGCGTCGCCCGGCTTGACCGGCTGAAGCGTCTGCGGATCGATCACCTCCAGCAGGAAATGATCCTCCCAGCCGTGCAGCCCGTTGCGCGCTTGATGGCATTCGATGGCGACGCCGGGTCCGATGATCTCCGACAGCCCGTAGAGATCGACCGCCATGATGCCGAGCCGCGCTTCGAGATCGCGCCGCATCGCGTCGCTCCACGGCTCGGCGCCGAAAATGCCGATCTGCACCGGAAGCTTGCGGAAGTCCACGCCCATGCCTTCCGCGACCTCGGCGATGTTGAGCGCATAGGACGGCGTGGCGCACAGGATCCGCGCGCCGAAGTCCTGCAGCAGCGTCACCTGCCGCTCGGTCATGCCGCCCGAGACCGGAACCACGGTGCAGCCGAGCCGCTCCGCGCCGTAGTGCACGCCGAGCCCGCCGGTGAACAGGCCGTAGCCATAGGCGTTGTGCAGGATGTCGCCCGGCCGCGCGCCGGCGCAGGCGATGCAGCGCGCCATCAGGTTCGACCAGAGGTCGATGTCGCCCTGGGTGTAGCCGACCACGGTGGCCTTGCCGGTGGTGCCGGAGGAGGCGTGCAGCCGCACGGTTTGTTCGCGCGGCACCGCAAACAGGCCGAACGGATAGGTGTCGCGCATGTCCGCCTTGGTGGTGAACGGAAAGCGGACGATGTCGGCGAGCGATTTCAGGCTCTCCGGCTTGACGCCCGCGGCGTCGAACTTGGCGCGCACGTGCGGTACGCGGGCGTAGGCGCGCTCGACGGTTTGCCGGAGCCGGGTCAGTTGCAGCGCATCCAGGTCCGCGCGCGGCATGGTTTCGGCGGCAGGATCGAACATCGCGGCGTCTGATCGGTTCATGTGAGGTCGCACCCGGAAACGGCCGGGGCTATAGTATCAACCGCCAAGAGTACAGCAATGAGCGTGCAGCAATGACCGATACCCTTTCACATGGCGCTTCATTTGGCGCCGTCGCGCCCGCCGACATCGAGCAATGGTCGAAATCCGAGCCCGCCGCGTCGGGGGATTTCGCCGCCGACGCCGCGTCGTTTGGCAAGTTCTGGAGCCGCGCGTCGCAACTGCTGGGCTCCTTGCCGCAGCCTGCGCAACGGCAGGACAGTGACCGCAAGATCGCGCGTTCGATCCTCGAGGCCGCCCGGAAGTCGCGGGTGAGTTTCCTGCGCCGGCACGTCGACGCGATCTACGACGAACTCACGGCCAGGCGCACCCATTTCGTGAAGATCAACGAGCTGATCGACGCCGCGGCGCAAAAATATCCCGGCCTGGTGCCGTCGCCGGAGGACATCGCCGCGGAGGAGGGGCTGCGCCAGAGCCAGAAGGCCGGCCTTGAGATCGACCAGGGACTGTTCATCTCGGCGGTGCTGCGCAGCGAGCGTGCCGGGCGGCATTTCTGCCACGCCATGCTGTTGCCGCGCGAGGCATCCAGACGGCTGCTGCCGAAATTCGCAAAAGACGGCCACATCGAACTGCCCGGCGCGTCCATCGAACGGCAGGGCAAGGGCGCCATCGTCACCTTCCGCAATCCGCGCTTCCTCAACGCCGAGGACCAGACCACGCTCGCCGGCATGGAAACCTGCGTCGATCTCGCCCTGCTCGACGACACGGTCGAGGTCGCGGTGCTGCGCGGCATGCCGGTCGAGCATCCGAAATACAAGGACCGCCACGTGTTCGGCGCGGGCATCAACCTCACGCACCTCTATCACGGCCGCATCCCGTTTCTCTGGTACCTCGAACGCGATCTCGGCTACGTCAACAAGCTCTATCGCGGGCTGGCGCTTCCCGACGACGCGCCGCCCGACGAGTTCGGCGGCCAGACCGTCGAGAAGCCGTGGATCGCCGCGGTCGAGGCGTTTGCCATCGGCGGCCACTGCCAGATTCTTCTCGCCGTGGACTACGTGCTCGCCGAAAGACCGCCTATCTGACGCTGCCGGCGCGCAAGGAGGGCATCATCCCCGGCGCCGCCAACATGCGGCTGCCCCGCGCGGTCGGCGACCGCATCGCCCGGCAGGCGATCCAGTACGAGAAGCGGCTCGAATGCGACAGCCCGGAGGGGCGGCTGATCTGCGACGAGATCGTCGAGCCCGGCGGCATGGATGCCGCGATCGACCGGGTCATCAAGGGGCTCACCAGCTCCGGCGTGGTCAGCGCGGCGTCGAACCGCCGTGCCTTCCGGATCACGCAAGAGCCGCTCGACATGTTCCGCGAATATTTCGCGGTCTATGCGCGCGAGCAGGCCTATTGCCACTTCAGCCCGGCGCTGATCGGCAATCTCGAACGCTACTGGGACGCGGCGAACCGGAAGCCTTAATCCTCCGCCGTCATTCCGGGGCGCGCGCGAAGCAGCGAGCCGGAATCCATACGCCGCAGCAGTGGTTATTGATTCCGGGTTCGCGCCTTCGGCGCGCCCCGGAATGACCGCGGCGATGGAGTAGCTACTTCTTCAACGCATCCCGTTTCGCGGCCTTCGCCTTGAGTCGCTCGACCGTCTTGCCGACATCGACGACAAACCGCGCATGCGTGCCGGTGCTGATCGCCTCGAGCTCGTCCTTGGCCGAGACATCGAACGTCACCTTGCGTCCCTCGACGCTCGCGACCGTCACGACGATCTCCACATTCATCCCCGGCAAGGTCGCAGCCAGATGCTTCACCGACACCTCGATGCCGACCGAATCCTCGCCCGCGTCGGCATGCTCCATGAGCAGGTCGCGGCAGGTCTTCTCTATATCCAGGATCATCGACGGCGTGGCATAGACCCGCGCGTCCTCGCCCATGAAGCCGATGGTGCGGTCGCGGTCGATGGCGATGCGCCGTGTCATGGACGTTCCGGGTTGCAGGCTTGGCTTCATGGTTCTTGCACTCCAGAGACCTGCTAGCGGGTGATCTTGAGGATCGCCGTCGAAATCTGCGGGATATAGGTGATCAGCACCAGAATGATGATGTTGGTCGCGATGAACGGCCAGACGCCGGCGATCACCGCCTCGACCGGCCGCCGCAAGGTCGACGAGGCGACAAACAGGTCCAATCCGAACGGCGGCGTGATCATGCCGATGCAGATGTTGAGGCAGACGATCAGCCCGAAGTGCACCGGATCGATGCCGAGCGCGACCGCGACCGGATAGAAAGTCGGTATCAGCACTAGCAGGATCGAGTTCGGGTCGACGAACATCCCGGCGATCAGCAGGATCACGTTCACGATCAGCAGGAACACGATCCAGTTCACGTTCCAGTCGGCGAACAGCTGCGTGAAGAAGCCAGGCACTTGCGCCAGCGTGATGAAGAACGACAGCACCGAGCCCATCGCCAGCAGAACGAAGATCACCACCACGGTGATGGCCGAGCTTTCCGAAACCTCCATCAGCTCGCGAAAACCGAACGAGCGATAGATCAGAACCTCGACGGTGAGCGCGTAGACCACCGCGACGGCGGCGGCTTCGGTCGCCGTGAAAACGCCGCCATAGATGCCGCCGAGGATGATGAAGGGCAGCCCGAGCGCCACGAGCCCTTCGCTTAGGGCGGCAAGCCGTTCACTCAGCGTGGCCCGCGCCGAGGCGCCTGCGCCGGTGCGCCAGGTGACGATCTGCACCTGGATCATGAATGCGATGCCCAGCACGATGCCGACCGCAAGGCCAGCGGCAAACAGATCGGCGATCGACGTTCCGGTCAGCCATCCATAGATGATGAGCGTGATGCTCGGCGGGATCAGCAGCGCGCATTCAGCGCTCGACGCGATCAGGCCGAGCGAGAATTTCTCGCTGTAGCGGGCCCGGACCAGCTCCGGATGCAGGAGACGGCCAAGCGAGGCGACGGTCGCGGGTGCCGATCCGCAGATCGAGCCGAAGCACATGCAGGAGATCACCGTGGTGTGGCCGAGCCCGCCGGGCAGGTGCGCGACGTTCGATTTGACCAGGTCGGTCAGGCGCTTGGCGATCGTGCCGCGCGCCATGATGTCTGCGGCGAACACGAAGAACGGAATAGCCAGCAGCGTCGAGGTGTTGACGCCGCCGATGAGCTTCTGCGCCACGGCAATCGAAGGGATGTTGGGGAAGAAGAGTTGCCATGCGAACAGTGTCGGGATGCCCATCACCAGGAACATCTCGAAACCGAGCACGAGCAGGATGGCGGCCAGGACGCAGAGGGCGATCGCCAGCATGGGTCAGTGGTCCGCGATCACGTTTTTCATGGTGAACCGATCCTCCACGCCGCAGAACTCGAGGACGTATCGCAGCGTGAGCAACGCAAAGCCGATCGGCAGCGGCAGGTAAAGCACCGCGATCGAGAATCCGAGCGTCGGGCTGATCTGGCCGCTGCGCCAGGCGAAGGCGACGAAGTCGTAGCCGAACTTGGTCAGCAGCGCGCAGAACACGATGCCGCTGAAGTTGATCGCCTTGTGCAGGATATGCGCGGTCCGGGCCGGAAGCGTATCGGAGTAGGCGGTCATTGCGATGTGCCGGCGCTGCTCGAGCACGAGGCCGAGGCCTATGAACACCATCCAGGCGAGTGCGAACAGCGTCGCCTCCTCGACCCAGGCCAGCTCCACAGCGAGCTTCGGGAAAAGCTCGCGCGCGACCACGTTGAGAAAAAACAGCACTGACATGCCGATCATCAGCGCAGCCAGAAGGGCGCGCTCGGCAATCCGGATACCGGACATCAGCCTGGCGAGCATCGGGCGTGCCGGATGCTACAGGCCGAGCCGCTTGCGCTCGCTGTCGTAGAGGTCGACGGCCTTCTTGCCTTCTGCTCCCGCGCGCTGCAGGTACGCCTCCTGCGCCTTGGGCACCATCGCCGTGCGAAGCGCCTTGCGCTCGGCGTCGTCCATGGTCCGGATCTCGGTCTTTCCCGCGGCCTTGATCACCTCGAGCGCCTTGTCCTGCGCCTCGTTTTTCATCTTTTCGACCTCGGGCCGGACCTCGATGAAGGTGTCGGCGATGATCTTGCGGTGGCCCGCCGGCAGCGACTGCCACCAGGCCGGGTTGAACAGCACGAGGTCTTCCATGGCGCCGTGGTTCGAGACCACCAGATACTTCTGCACCTCGTGGAATTTCATCGTCGAGATCGTGTCGAGCGGGTTCTCCTCGCCGTCCACCACGCCGGTCTGCAGCGCGGTGTACAATTCGCCGAACGCAATGGCGATCGCATTGGCGCCGACCGCGCTGAACTGCTCGATCAGGATGCGGGAGTCCATCACGCGGAATTTCTGCCCCTTGAACGCATCGATCGAGTTCAACGGCTTGTTCGAGGTCAGGCTCTTGCGGCCGTTCGGCCAGAGCGCGATTGCGGTGAGGCCGCGCGAGGAGAACGTGTCGAGGATGTATTGCCCGAATGCTCCGGTCCGCAATTCGTTCGATTTGCCCTGGTCGTCCGGCAGCAGGAACGGAATATCGAAAATCGAAACGATCGGATTGAAGCCGCCGAGGAAGGCCGCGGGCATCACGTTGCACTCGATCGAGCCGAACTGCGTGCCTTCGATCATCTGGCGGGCGTTGCCGAGTTGCGAGGCCGGGAACAGCTTGAACTCGACCTCGCCTTTGGTCCGCTCCTTCACCAGCGAGGACACCTTTTCGAGCCCGCGGTGCCGCGGCTGCAGCGGGGATTCGAGATGGCCGATCTTGGCGGTGAATTTGGGCGCCGCGGCCTGCGCCCAGCTCCTGCCTGTGCCTGCGGCAAATCCTGCGCCTGCACCAAGGCCCGCGCCCGTTAGAACCAGAAAATCGCGACGTGACGGCATGGCCCGGCCTCCTGTATCGGCGTCTTGTCTATCGACGTTTGCGTGGGGCCAATTCTGGCCTTCCGCCTGACGATTGTCACGGCTGCGAACCCGGATGCCACCGCAATTCTTGCGGGTTTCCGGCTGGCGATGGCGCGATGTGAAGCGGGCTCGAAAACGAGGTCTATTCGGTGCCGTAGGCGCGGTTTCCCGCATCGCCCAGGCCCGGAATGATGTAGGCGTCCTCGTCGAGCCGCTCGTCCACCGCGCCGGTCCACAGCCGCACGTCGGGATGGATCCCGAGCAGCCGCTCGGCGCCCTCGGGCGAGGCGATCAGGCAAGCGGCGCGGATGCTGGTGGCGCCGCGCTCCTTGAGGCGATCGATCGCGGCGACCATGGTGTTGGCGGTCGCGACCACCGGCGCCACCACGATCACGTCGCGTGCGGCGAGATCGGCCGGCGTCTTCAAGTAGTACTCGACCGCAACCTTGGTGTCGGCATCACGATAGAGACCAATATGGGCGACGCGCGCCGCGGGCACCAGGTCGAGCATGCCCTCGACCAGCGCGAGGCCGGCGCGCAGGATCGGCGCGAACACCATCTTCTTGCCGGCGATCACCGGCGCCTTCATTTTGGTCATGGGCGTTTCGATCTCGACCCAGTCGAGCGGCAGGTCGCGGGTGATCTCGTAGCAAAGCAGGATGCCGAGTTCGCGGCACAGTTCGCGAAACGACTTGGTGGAGCAGTCTTTCTCGCGGATCAGCGTCAGCTTGTGCTGCACCAGCGGATGATCGACAACGATTACGCCCTTCATCGTCTCCCCCGTTCAGAAAACCGTGCCGTCGCTGACGATCTTCAACGGCGGCCCGCCGTCGGAGCGCAGCTTTTTTGCGACGTTGCGCCCGGCGGCCCACGTGCCGCCCTGCAGGATGCGCGCGAGCGGCAGCGACTTCCGGTCCATGTTGAGGCTGGCGCGGACGGCATCTGCAAGCTTGTCGAGCAGCGCCACCGTCAGCGCGCGCCATTCCACCACCAGCTCGGAATCGACGGTGTGCTCGCGCTGTGCCGCGCCGGGATCGCGCAGGCTGAGCACGCCGGTGTCGATGAACAGCCCGCCGTTGCGATACTCCGCGAGGCCGGTGAGTCCGTCGATCTCGGTCACCTCGATGCCTGCCCATTGCAGCGGCTCGATCAGCGAATAGGACAGCCATTGCGACAGCTTGTGCAGCGGCACGAGACCGTCGGTCTCGTCGCCGGTCTTGAGCGCCGGATGCTTCCAGCAGTCGCCCAGCGCCACGCCGCCGAGCGTAAGCCGCGACGGCCAGATCGGCCCGAGATGAGTGAGAACCTCCCGCAGGATGACCGGCGCCGCGAGGCGCTTGTTCTCAGCCAGCGCCGCCAGATGATCGAACAGACCGCCGGGGCGGGGCGTGTCGTTGCGGCCGAACACCTCCGGCGCCGTGGCGATGGTTTCGCCGAGCTTGCGCAGCAGCGCGACACGCCCGGCGACGCCTTGCAGCGGATTGTCTTTGCGAACCTGAAAGCCTTCGATGAGCTTGGCTTCGGTGAATTCCTGAAGCATCTCCGCGTCGACCCGCAGCGGATAGCTCGGCCATTTCGAGAATTCGCAATTGCGGAACATCACGAGACTTGCGAGCGCCAGCCCTTCGGACCGGCTGACGGTTTCGCCGCTCACCGGATAAACGAACTTCCAGCCGGGTCCGGCGCCCGCATCGAGCAGCACGCTGACGATCGCCAGGTCGAACGCGGTGCGCGAGCGCTCTTCCGGCGACGGCCACGCCATCGCCTTGTCGATCTCGTCCCAGTAGTCGAAACCGTCGATGTCGAAATGCCGCCAGCGCGAGTGAAACGGAACGTCGAGCGTGGGGTAGGCAGCGCGCGTCGTGTCGATCACGAGCTTCGCCGTTTCGTCGAGCCTGCCGGAATCGACCCGGAAGTTCGGCAGCCTGTCGCCGAGCGCCAGCATCTTGTGCGCCCGCTCGCGCACGGCCGAGGCGCTGAGCAGTGATTTCGCAGCAGTCTGCGCGGACACGATCAATACTTTTCGAGCGGCCGGCCGGCGGTCTTTGCGAGGTGATCGGGCTTCGGCGGCTCCGGCGTGTAGTAGCCGGCGGCCTTCTTGGCCTCGATCTCGACATGCGCGTCCGGCGGCACCAGTTCCGGCGGAATCGGGACGCGCTCGACGATGTCGATGCCCTGGCTGACTAGCGCATCGTGCTTCATGTCGCTCATCGACACGAAGCGGTCGATGCGGCGGATGCCGAGCCAGTGCAGCGCGTCCGGCATCAATTGCTGGAAGCGCGCGTCCTGCACGCCGGCGACGCATTCGGTGCGCTCGAAATAGGTCGCCGCGGCGTCGCCGCCCTCCTGGCGCTTGCGCGCATTGTAGACCAGGAACTTGGTCACCTCGCCGAGTGCGCGGCCTTCCTTGCGGTTGTACACGATGATGCCGAACTCGCCCTGCTGCGCGGCGCGCGCGCACTCCTCGATGCCGTGAATGAGATACGGCCGGCAGGTGCAGATGTCGGAGCCGAACACGTCGGAGCCGTTGCACTCGTCATGCACGCGGCAGGTGAAGCGGGTGCGCGGATTGGCGAGCCGCTCCATGTCGCCGAACAGATAGACGGTGGTGCCGCCGATCGGCGGCAGGAACACGCGCAGGTCCGGTCGGGTCACGAGCTCCGGAAACATGCCGGCGGTCTGTTCGAACAGGCTCCGCCGCAGCGCCGTCTCGGTCGTCCCGAACCGCTCGGCGATGCCCGGCAGATACCAGACCGGATCGATCGCGATCTTGGTCACCGACAGGCTGCCGTTTTCGTGGATCGCGTGGCCGTCGGCCTTCAGCCGTCCGGCCGCGAGCGCGTCGCGCATCTCGATCAGGTCGAGCCGCGCCTTGGTGATGGCGATGCTCGGGCGGACGTCGAGTCCTTCGGCGATTTCGGTCTTGAAATTCTCCGCGACGAGATGCCCCCACGGATCGAGCGAGACGATCTTGCCGGGTTCGGTCCATTGCGGGAACGGCCCGATGGTCGCGGTGGGGAACGTGTTGGTCAGGTCCGGCCGCCGGATCGGGTCGAGCGCGCCGGCCGATACCGCGAGCGCGCGATAGACCGCGTAGGAGCCGCCATGGCTGCCGATCACGTTGCGCGCGCCGGGCTTCGACACCGTGCCGATCACCGGTCCGCGCTCGCGCGGCGAGCCCGCGCCCCACTGGATCGGGAAGCGCGCCTTCGCTTCCGGGTCGGGATGCGAGGTGAGGCGGATGTGGTCCGGGCGGTTCGGGGCGGTCATAGCAGTCAGGTCCAAAAAAGCTCGACGGCCCGCCGCGAAGACGGGCCGACACGTCGGGTTGTTACTATTTAGCGGGAGCGACGCGACCGAACGCTTTAGCCACCCACTAAAGAAATAGTATAACCATTCCCGGCTACCGCCGCCACTGATCCGCGAAAACCCATGACCCATCAGTGGCTTATGGTGAAATTGGCTTGGAGCCCTTGGCCCCCTTCCGACCAAAAGGGGGCAGGCGCAACGGCCGGCCCGAACGCAATCCAGCACCGAGGAAACGCCCGTGACACCTGCTCAACGCCTTCGCGAACTGCTTGCCCAGCCGGCCATCGAGGTCATGCCGGGATGCTACGACGGGATTTCGGCGAAGCTCGCTGCCGCTTCGGGTTTCAAGGTCATGTTCATGAGCGGCTTCGCCGTTTCCGCCGCCCGGCTCGGCCTTCCTGACACCGGCCTGATCAGTTTCACCGAGATGGTCGACTCGCTGCGCAACTGCTGTACGGCGGCCGGCAAGGTGCCGGTGATCGGTGACGGCGACACCGGCTACGGCAATGCGCTCAACGTGCAGCGCACCGTCTTCGAATACGCCCGCGCGGGCGCGGCCTGCGTGATGATCGAGGACCAGGTCAGCCCGAAGAAGTGCGGCCACACCAAGGGCAAGCAGGTGATCTCGCGCGAGGAGGCGCGCATGAAGGTTCGCGCCGCTGTCGATGCCCGCGGCGACGCCGACATCCTCATCATGGCGCGCACCGACGCCCGCGCGGTCCATGGCTTCGACGAGGCGCTGCAACGCTGCAGGGATTTCGAGGCCGAGGGCGCCGACATCATCTTCTTCGAGGCGCCCGAGACCGAGGACGAGATGCGCCGCTACTGTTCGGCAATGACAAAGCCGTGCATGGCCAACATGGTGCCGGGCGGCAAGACGCCGGTGCTGCCGCCGGCGAAACTGCAGGAGATCGGCTACAAGCTCGCGCTCTTTCCGGTGATGCTGCTGTCGTCTTCGATCACGGCGATGCAGGCGACGCTCGAGGCGCTCAAGCCCGGATCGAAGGCGGCGCAGCCTGCGGCCATCTCGTTCACCGATCTGCAGGGCGTCGTCGGCTTCCCGGACTACTGGAGCAAAGAGACCAAGTATCAGGCGTAGCAGCGAGCGCGGCCGGGTACCATCAAGCCCGCGGCACGCCCGCGCGTCCGAGCCCGTCGCCCAGCCGCTCCATGAAGGCCGGTGTGAACGGCCAGGCCGCGCGGGCCCCTGCGACGGTGAGATTGCCGTCCTTGCGCATGAGCTCCCGGGCCTCGCGGCGGGCCTCGTCGAGCGCGCCCGCGAGCGCCGCGCTCGCGACCAGCACGCGCGCGGCCCAGTATGAATCCGGCACGGCGGCGAGCCCGCTCTTCACCCAGTTCGCCGCCTTGTCGTAACGGCCGGCGCCAAAGTGCGCGCAGCCCATGCCGATATAGGCGAGGTGCCGCACCGGCTCGAACGGCATCACCCGCAAGGTCATCTGCATGTCCCGTACCGCCCCTTCATCGTCGCCCTGATAGGCCGACAGCCAGGCGCGCCGGATCCAGCCGCAGGCCGACCACGGCTCCATGGCGAGCGAACGTTCGATCAGCCGGTCGGCCTCGGAAAGCTTGCGCGCCAGCGTCAGTGCGCCGCTGCTGAGGCTCAGGACAACAGCATCATGCGGCGCAAGACGTGCCGCCTCATCCGCGAGCTTCAGCGAATGCGCACGATCCTCAATCGGCGTCGCACTGAAACCGTGCGCGGCACGCTGGCCCCAGCACCAGGCGGCAATCGCTTTCGGCAGGGCGTAATGCGGCGCCAGCTCCTGCGCCCGTTCGACGTCGTCGAGCGCCGCGCGGTTGTGTCCCGGCGCCACCGTGAATGCCGCGGACAAGGCGCCCCAGCTCAGGCGCACCGCTTCGTCGTCAATCTCTTCGTTCAGGCCACTGCCGCGCGAGGTCTTCAGGGTCTGCGACGGCAGTTCGCCGAATTGCCGGCGATACTGTGCGGCAAAGCGGCCAAGCTCGGTAAATCCGTTGGCATTGGCGATCTCGGTGACGTTGGCGTCGTCTCTGGAGGCGAGCAGTTGCTGGTGCGCACGCGCCAGTCGGGTCCTGCGCACCCAGCCCATTGGCGTGGTGCCGAGATGCAGCTTGAAATGCGCCTCCAGCGTGCGCGGGCGGACGCCGGCCGCCGCCGCGAGATCGTCGAGCACGATGGGCTGGTCCAGCCGGAGCTTCAGCCAGCCGAGCGCGTGTTGGAGACTCGGCGGCAAATCGGGCCGCGCCCCCGCTGTAAGACGGTCATTCTCCGGAAAGCTCGCCTGCGAGCCCATTGCGTCACCCCTGAGTTCATTAGGACTGTGTCGCCTGAGCCTGCCGTCGGGTTCAAAGCCTCTGAAAAAATAAAATTGCCCGGGCCGATTGCGGTTTCTGCATAGGCCCGCGGGCGCTGCACAGGCCGGGACCCGCGCTTGCCCCACGGTGCGTACCATCGGCGGTAGCGAACGCCATCAACCGAGCGGCGGTCCCGGTCGGGAATTTCTCAAGATGAAATCATGATTGCCTCAAAGCCTTTTGCGAAGCGCGACATTAAGAATCGCATCATTGATTGAAGGAGCATTGCCGTGAGCACCCATCGTTTCGATCTTTCGATCCGCGAGACCGTTAGTCATGCCGCGCTCGCGTGCGCCGCTTCGGTGACCGTCGTGACGGTGCTTCGCCTGCGACGACATCAATAAGGAATAACCGGGAAGCCTATCCATCGCCTGCCGGTGATTTCCCGGCCTCTCCCCACCGGCAGGCAATTTCCTCAACTGCACAACTGCAACTTAAGGAGTTAAGGCTATGACGACCATTGCTCACTCGAATATTGCCAAGCGCTTCGGCGCGATGCTTGCGATCGGTCTCGCCGGAGCGGTCCTCGCCGGCTCGATCACGCCCGCCGCGGCACACAAGCACGGCGGCGGTGGCGGCCACCACGGCCACCACGGCGGGAAGCCCAGCAAGCCGCCGCAGAATCCGGGCCCGATCGGTCCTCTGCCCAGGCCGCAGTCGCAGCCTCTGCCGAAGCCCGTGCCGCAGCCGCCGGTGGTGCGTGATCACCGCGTGCCGAAGCCGGTGGTGGTGCGCGATCATCGCGTGCCGACAGGCGGCGGAGTCAAGGTGAGCGACACCCCGGTGGTCCGCGATCATCGCGCGCCCAAGCCTGTGCCGGTGGTTCGCGATCACCGCGCGCCCGCTCGGGTGGCGAGCAGCGCGCGTCCGCGGACGACGACGGTCAAGGTCGCCGGCGTCAAGATCTTGTCGGTGAAGACCAAGGGCAAGAGCTGCCTCGGCAGCCACTGCATCTAGCCTGATCTGAGCGTCGGCCGCCGGACCGTCCTAGTCCGGCGGCCACTCACCGTACAGGGAGAGTTTCGATGAAATCGATTTCGATTTGCGCGCGCATCATTGCAATTGCACTGACGCCTGCGTTCACCGTGAAGGCCGAAGTGCCGGATGGGATCGCCGCACCCGGCGAAACCCTCGTCGCGCTTGTTCATGCGCAAGGCGCGCAGGTCTACGAGTGCAAGGCCGGTGCGTCAGGCCAGCTCACCTGGCAATTCCGCGAGCCGGTCGCAACGCTGCTCGACGAGAGCGGCAAGACCGTCGGCCGCCACTATGCCGGCCCGCACTGGGAACTGGCCGACGGCAGCGTCGTCGCGGCCAAGGCGGTCGGGCGCGCGCCCGGCGCAAGCCCTCAGGACATTCCGCTCCTGAAGCTCGAAACCACGACGCGTCGCGGCAATGGCCGGCTCGCCGACGTCTCGACGATCCAGCGGCTCGACACCAAAGGTGGCACGGCCGAAGGCGCTTGCCCGGCCGCGGGCGCGCTCATGAGCGTGCCGTACTCGGCCGACTACGCGTTCTACCGGAAGGCCCGTTGATTGGGGCTTCCGTCTGTTCGATCCACGTTCATTGCAAGAGAGAAGGAGATTTCAAATGAATTTGCCAAGCCAAAGTCTCAAACATTCGCTCAAGACCATCCTCGGCATGATCGCGCTCGCGATCCTTGTCGCGGGCATGGTCTCGTCCGTGTCCATCGGCAAGGCGCAGGCCGGAAAGATGAGCGGCGGCGTAAGGGCCGCGCCAGCCACCATCGCTGCCAAAACCAGTCCGAGCCGGTTCAACCACGTGGCCGACGCGGTCCGGCCGTCGCAGAAGCCCTCGGTGGCCAAGGAGCGTGTGCCCTGCAGGCGCCCCTACTGCAACCCGTGGCACGATCACACGCATTAGAACTGATCGCGCGAAGCCTCTGAACCCAAGATCATCTTCAACCAAAGGAAGTATTGTCATGAACATTCAGAATCCCATTGCCACCATGGTCGATCTCGTCGCCATGAAGTCGCGTCAGCATGCGGCCTGGTCCTCCGGAGACTATTCGGTGGTCGGCACCACGTTGCAGATCGTCGGCGAGGAGCTCTGCGAAGCCCTCGACGTCCGCGCCGGCCAGAAGGTGCTCGATGTCGCGGCCGGCAACGGCAACGTCTCGCTTGCGGCCGCGCGCCGCTGGTGCGACGTCGTTGCGACCGACTACGTGCCGGCGCTGCTCGACCCCCACGCGCCGATGCCGAACGGCTCGACATCGAGTTCTGCGAGGCCGATGCGGAGGCGCTGCCGTTTGCGAACAATGCTTTCGACATCGTCGTCTCGACCTTCGGCGTGATGTTCACGCCCGATCAGGACCAGGCCGCGGCCGAAATGCTTCGCGTGTGCCGGCCGGGCGGCAAGATCGGCCTCGCCAACTGGACGCCGGCCGGCTTCATCGGCAACCTGTTCAAGATCATCGGCGCGTATATGCCGCCTCCCGCGGGGGCGAAGTCGCCGGCCTTGTGGGGCACGCGGGAGCGCATTGCGCAGCTGTTCGAGCCGCAGGCGCACCAGATCGTCGCGGAGGAGCGCAACTTCGTGTTCCGTTATCGCTCGCCGGAGCACATGCTCGACGTGTTCAGGACCACCTACGGCCCGCTGCTGAAAACCTTCGCGGCGCTTCAGCCGGCGATGCAGACGGCGCTTCACCAAGACCTCGTGGCCTTGATCGGCCGGTTCAACCGGTCCGGTTCGAATGCGGTGGTGGTGCCGAGTGCCTACCTCGAAACCGTGATCGTGCGGCGATGAGGTGCGGAGTGAGTCTCCCGTGGATCTCCTGGCGGGAGGCTCACTCCATCTCCGCGGCGCTTTGCCTCCGGCCGATGCCGTTTTTGTGAAGGGATTCAGCCACAACATCGCCATTGGCATGCGGTACCGACGCGCGTGGAAGGACAACCGTTTCGGCTGTTCGCTGAAGAGGAGGACTTCTATGTGCGATTACAGTCTGCACAGCGTGGCGTCGCGTCCGGCCAAGGTCGGCGACAAACTGATCACCACGAGGTTTGACAACACCTGCACGCGAGGCTTCGCGGCCGCCGAAGATCGGAATGTGGCCGTGTGCCTTCTTCCCGGCACCGAGATCGCGTTCGACAGGGAGGCGGAATGGGACCATGTTTTTGCCCACCTTCTTCCGAGGCTGCGGTTCGGCAAGACCGGGCAGAAGGTTGCGCGTTTCCGGCAGGTCAACCTGGGCAATCCCCATACGCATCATGACGCGCTGGAATTCGCCAACGGGCAGATCCTGCAGGTCACATGCCTGAGCGAAGGCCAGCATATGACCGTGCTGCAACTGCCGGCGAGCCCGAACACGACGGCCGGGGTTGAAGAGCGAACCGCGGTCTCGCTGGACGCCTGATCGCGCGGTCGTTGCGGCTGCTGAATTGAGTGCGGCCGTCGGCGCCGAGCGCACGATGTTGCACACTTTGGACACGCGGCCCGTGAGCGAAGAGCCGCGCAGAGCCGCCCTGCGTGCCTTACTTCACAGGCCGCCGGTGGATGGCGCGCGGTTCAGGTTCCTTTAACCATGCCGCAAACCCGCGTGCCGGCCCGGCGGCGCGGGAGCGGCGGATACGATCGCTTAACCATGCGAAATAAGACGTTCTTATTTCCGGTTCCATAGAACCTTCGCTCAGGTCGCTTCGTGGGGATCGTTTCGCGGTTGCCGTTTCGCTGTGGGGGCGGGCGTCATGGTGGGGAGAGTGGCGGCGCGCACTGCGCCGGTCATCGACTATACCGACAGGGTCAAGCCGTCGTCGGTGTCTACGACCAATGCGCTGCTCGCCGGCGGCAGCCGCTGGTGGCATACGCCGGGCGGCGGCGACGCGGAGCACCGCCTCGGTCGACGTGGCGCAGGTTTCGGTGCAGGGTATCGAGAGCATCAAGTACTGGAACGGCAGCTCGTATGCGGCCTTGCGCGGCGCGGCGCTCTATACCGATCCGTCCACGATGCCTGCGGCCGGAGGGAAATTGTCGCGGGTGGCGTGAGCGACGGCAGGCAACGTTCATCCCGCCTTGTTATCCGTGCCGACCAATGCGTTTGTCAGCGTATCCGACAGCCATTGCTCATAGCGGTCCGGAGTCCAGCCGCCCTCATGGACGAGCATCCGATACACATCGCGGCTCGTATACATCCACAGGATTCTCCGGGCGTCCTTCAATGTGAGGCCCTTTCGCTGCTTTCCAACCTTGAACAGCAGCGTGACGCGTTCCTCCTGCATGTCGAGGCGGATTTTCTCGAACTCCTGCTCCAGTTTTCGAAGCGCCGGTGAAAACGCCGAAGCGCCCCGGATGATGCCGAGTTCGGAGGTTTCACCTTCGTAGATCGCGCGCGAAACGCGCGCCGTCAGCCCGAGGAGTTCGATCGGGTCGGTGACGCCCTGAAGTCTCGAGCGTGCCTCGTCAAACCGCGGACCGAACAGCGCAGCCTTCATCAGTGCGCGCAGAATGCCTTCCTTCGACTTGTACAGCGCGTAGATCGTGGATCCGGCGACGCCGGCGCGTTCAGCGATCTCTGCGATGGTCGTGTCGTCAATTCCACGGCGCGCAAACATTGATTTGGCGGATTCGAGGATTCGAAGTCGGGTGGCTTCGGCCGACTGGCCGCGCAGCTGCGAGACGTATTGACGGGCCCTTCGGCATATTGGATATAGTTCACTATATTGAAATATCGGATCGCGTGGAGCGTGTGGTTATGTCGTTTCAAGCTTATCTGGACAATATCCATGCAAAAACAGGCAAGCGCCCGGCCGATTTCTTTGCAGCCGCCAAGAAGAGCGGGATAGCCGGACCTGACCTGACGGCGGGTTCCCTGGTCGCGTGGCTGAAGAGAGATTTCGGCCTGGGCCATGGCCACGCCATGGCGATCTGGGCCGTGTTCAAGAAAAACGGATGGGCGGTTGGACCTCGCGCCGCAGGGAAGACCCGCAAGGCTGCGGCGAGGGCAAGATGACAAATGCCTCGTTGCCGCCGGCGGGCGGCGCCCGGTCCATGCTTGCGGCACGGATTGCCGTCGGCAGCGCGGTGGCCGTTGCAGTGATCGTGATGGCGCTGCACGCCATCCGGCCGGAGTTTGAACCGTCGTGGCGCTTCATCAGCGAGTATGCGATCGGCGATCTTGGCTGGATCATGAAGCTCGCTTTCCTGATCTGGGCAGTAGGCTGTCTCGCCCTGGCGCTCGCATTGTGGCGCGAGGTGACGGCATGGCCCGGCAGGCTCGGCGTCGCGGTCCTGTTGCTGGTTGCCTTTGCGCTGGTGCCGGCTGGCCTGTTCGCGATGGATCCAGTCACCGCCAGGCCCGAAGAGGTGACGACCAGCGGCATGATTTACGCCATATCATCCATGATCGGCGTGCCGGGAATTCCCATCGCGGCCATGCTGATCAGTTCAAGCTTGTGGCGTACGAATTCCGTCTGGACGCCGCACCGGTTCGCCATCATGGCGACGGCTCATGCGACCTGGGTCAGTTTCGTCGCGATGAACATCTACGTTGCGTGGGTCTTGTCGACCAGCGGCGGCTTCAATTCGGAGCACTGGTCCGGATGGCTGAACCGGCTGGTGGTTGCGACTTATCTTGCCTGGCAGCTCGTGGTCGGCTGCCTGCTCCTGATGAACCGCCGGCGGCGCTGAACGGCACTCCCGCCTAGTCGCGACCGCCTCGCCCGAGCGCGGCGCTCAATCGCTGCCAGGCGTTGTCGTCGGCGGGCAGTCCCCATCGCAGCCACGTCGGCTCTTCGGCGAAGCGCCGGACCAGAATGCCCGCGCGCCCAAGCCGGTCGAACAACGCACCCGCGTCCTGTGACCGCGTGAGCCTGAAGAGCGACGTGCCTCCGGCAATCTCCAGTCCGGCGGCGATCAGGAGCTCGTCGAGTTTTTTCGCATCGGACGCCAGGCGCTCGAGCGCCTGCCTTTTCCATTCGCTGTCCGCGAGCGCCTTTTGCCCGATCGCCACCGCCGGGCCGGCGACGGCCCAGGGTCCCAGCACCGCGTCGAGCCGTCCGGCGAGAGCAGGGGAGGCGATGGCGAAGCCGAGCCGCAATCCGGCAAGCCCGTAGAATTTCCCGAACGAGCGCAGCACCACGATATTTTCGCGATGGGTTTCGCCGGCGAGGCTGATGTCGGGCGCCATGTCGGCAAAGGATTCGTCGACGACAAGAACGCCGCGGTTCTGGTCGAGTCGGTCCGCGATCCGCAGCAGATCGGACTTCCCGACGATCCGCCCGTCCGGGTTGTTCGGATTGACGACAACCGCGAGACTGGCATTGGCAAGCTGGTCGATGTCGGAAACGACGGTGACTGCGTGCCCCGCCAGCTCCGCCGCTCGCGCGTGCTCTGCATAGGTCGTGCGCAGGATCGCGGCGCGTCCCGGTTTCAACAGCGCCGCCACCTGCGGCAGCAGGATCTGCGTGCCCGGCGCGGGCACCACGTGATCGGGCGACGGCGCGCCATAGGCCCCGGCTGCGGCTGCCGCGAGGGCACGGATGCTCGCGCGGTCGGGCAGCCGCGAAAAAATTTCCGGTGGCAAAGCGGGCAGGGGCCGGGGATGGAGCCAAGGGTGGGGATTGATCCCGGTCGAAAGATCGATGAAAGGTTGAGGCGCGCCGGGAAACATCCGCCGCGCGGCCGCGAGATCGCCGCCATGCGCCAGCGGCTGCATCGCCGCACCGGGTTGGGACCGAATGAGCATCGCAGTCACCTTACTGGCCCTGCTCATTGAAGCAACGGCCGGCTATCCGGAGCGCGTGCTGCGCGCGATCGGCCATCCGGTCATCTGGATCGGCCGCCTGATCTCGTGCCTGGACCGCACGCTCAACGGTCCCGACAGTGCCTGGCGAAAACCGGCGGGCTTCCTCGCGCTGTTCGTCATTGTCGCCGTTCCGGCCGCTGCGGCCTATTCCGTCGAGCGCGTCCTGCTTCTGCTGCCGCTCGGCTTCGCGCTGGTGGCCGTGATCGCAAGCGCGCTGATCGCGCAAAGGAGCCTCCACCAACACGTCGAGCGCGTCGCCGATGCGCTCGAGCGCGAGGGGCTGGACGGCGGCCGCAAGGCCGTGTCGCAGATCGTCGGCCGCGATCCTCAGTCCCTCGACGAAGCGGGCGTCGCACGCGCCGCGATCGAAAGCCTCGCCGAGAATTTTTCCGACGGTGTCGTCGCCCCGGTGTTCTGGCTCGCGGTCGGCGGGCTGGCGGGCGGCGTCGCCTACAAAGCCGTCAACACCGCCGACAGCATGATCGGCCACAAGTCCGAGAAGTATCGCGACTTCGGCTACGCGTCGGCGCGGCTCGACGATTTCATCAACCTTCCGGCGTCGCGGCTGTCGGCGCTGCTGATCGCCGCAGGCGCGGCGATGAGCGACCGGCAGGCCGCGTATCGCGCCTGGCAGGCGGTGATGCGCGACGCGCGCCATCACCGCTCGCCCAACGCCGGCTGGCCGGAGGCGGCGATGGCCGGCGCGCTCGGTCTTTCGCTCGCGGGGCCGCGCGCCTATGGCGGCGTCGTCGTGGAGGACGCGTTCATGGGCAACGGCCGCCGCGAGGCCAATGCGCAGGACATCCGCGAGGCGCTGATGCTCTATCGCCGCGCCGACATGCTGCTGATCGGGATCGTCGCGCTGCTCGCCGTCGTCATCGCGCTGCGCTGAGCAGCCGGTCGAGATCGACGAAGGTTGCGAGATGCTTCGCCAGCCGGTCGAGCGTCGCCTCGACCAGTTCGTCATAGGCCACCGCCGCGGGTCCCGCGCCGAGTCGTTGCAGCCATGCCGAGCGCTGCCTGTCGTCGGCGAACAGTCCGTGCACATAGGTGCCGATTACCCGCCCGTTCGCCGACACCGCGCCCTCGGGCTTGCCGTCCACCGTGGCGAACGGCCGCGCACAGTCCGGTCCCTGCGTCACGCCCATGTGCATCTCGTAGCCCGCGAACGGCATGCCGTCGCCGGTTGTGCCCGTGACGCTGACCAGCGTCTTCTCCGGATGTCAGCACCGTCTCCACATCGAGCAGCCCCAGGCCCTGCGCCGTCCCCGCCGGGCCTTCCACGCCGTCCGGATCGGCGACCGTCCGCCCCAGCATCTGGTAGCCGCCGCACAGCCCGATCACGCGTGCCGCCGCGCCGCACATGCGCGGCGATGTCGATGTCGAAGCCCGTGCTGCGCAGGGCATTGAGCCCGGCGATGGTCGTCTTCGAGCCCGGCAGGATCACCAGGTCGGCGTCGCCCGGCAGCGCCGTGCCGGGATGCACGCGCACCAGGTCGACCGTGGGCTCCGCCTGAAGCGGATCGAGATCGTCGAAGTTGGCGATCTGCGGCAGGATCGGCACCGCGATCTTCAGCTTCGCGCCCGCACGCCGCGGCATCTCGTGATCGAGCGCCAGCGCGTCCTCGGCCGGCAAGATTCCGCGCTTCGGAGAAATACGGCACGAATCCCAGCGCCGGCCAGCCGGTCTTCTCGACGATCGCCTCCTTGCCCGGAATGAACAGGCTCGGATCGCCGCGGAACTTGTTGATGATGAAGCCCACCACCAGCTTCTCGTCCTCGGGATCGAGCACGGCCTTGGTGCCGACCAGGCTTGCGATCACCCCGCCGCGGTCGATGTCGCCGACCACGACAACCGGCACATCGGCAGCGCGCGCAAAGCCCATGTTGGCGATGTCGTAGCGGCGCAGGTTGATCTCCGACGCGCTGCCCGCGCCCTCGACCAGCACCAGGTCGGCCTCGGCCTTCAGCTTCTCGTAGCTCTCCAGCACACAGGGAAGGAGCCTCGCCTTCATCGCCATGTATTCGGCGGCCTTGGCGGTCGCGAACACCTTGCCCTGCACGACGACCTGCGAGCCGACCATGCTCTGCGGCTTCAACAGCACCGGGTTCATGTGCACGCTCGGCGGCACGCAGGCCGCGCGCGCCTGCAGCGCCTGCGCGCGGCCGATCTCGCCGCCGTCCGCCGCCACCGCCGCGTTGTTCGACATGTTCTGCGGCTTGAACGGACGCACCTTCAAGCCACGCCTGGTATAGGCGCGCGCCAACCCCGCGACGAGCAGCGACTTGCCGACGTCGGAGCCGGTGCCCTGGAACATGATCGCGCGAGCGGCCACCGTCAGAACTCGATCCCCGGCTGCGCCTTCACGCCGGCGGCGAAGTGATGCTTCACGAGGCTCATGTCGGTCACCAGATCGGCGGCGGCGACAAGCTCGGGCTTGGCGTTCCGCCCGGTCACCACGATGTGCAGATCGCTTCGCCGTGCCGAAAGCTCGGCGACGACCGACTGAAGGTTCAGATAGTCGTAGCGCAGCGCGATGTTCAACTCGTCGAGGATGATCAAGCGCAAACGATCGGATCGGCCATCAGTTCACGCGCCTTCGCCCAGGCGCGCTCCGCCGCGGCCACATCGCGCTTCAGGTCCTGCGTATCCCACGTGAAACCTTCGCCCATGGTGTGCCACGACACCTGGTCGCCGAATTTCTCCAGCGCGTCGCGCTCCGCCGAATGCCACGCGCCCTTGATGAACTGCACCACGCCGACGCGCTTGCCGCGCCCGAGCATCCGCAGCGCCAATCCGAACGCCGCCGTCGATTTGCCCTTGCCGGTGCCGGTGTGGACGATCAGCAGGCCCTTCTCGATCTTCTTGTCCGCGACCTCGGCGTCCTGCACGGCCTTGCGCTTGGCCATCTTGGCCTTGTGCCGCTCCGCATCGGCGTCGTCGATGTCGCTCATGGCGTGCCTTTCACGAACACCGGAATGCCGGCGACCACCAGCACGACGCGCCCGGCCATCGCCGCGATCCGCTGGTTGAGCCGCCCTTGCAAGTCGCGAAACCGCCGCGCCTCGGCGTTGTCCGGCACGATGCCGAAGCCCACTTCGTTCGAGACCAGAACGGTCGGCGCGTCTCGCTTCGCCAGCGCCGCTTCGAGGTTCTCGATCGCCGTCTCGATGTCGATCTTCCGGAACATCAGGTTGTTGAGCCAGATCGTCAGGCAGTCGACCAGGACGGTGCAGTCGTCGGGCGCGTCCTCGATGGCGCCGGCGAGATCGGTCGGCGCATCGACCGTCTCCCAGTCGTCGCCGCGGCGGCTTTTGTGCTCGTCGATCCGCACCCGCATCTCGTCGTCGAACGGCTCGGCCGTGGCGACATAGATCCACGGCGCGGGCGTCGCCATGGTCATCGCCTCGGCGGTGCGGCTCTTGCCGGAACGCGCGCCGCCCAGCACCAGTGTCAGGCTGTGGTTTTCCACCGACTCGATCCCGAAACGGCGCGGTGCTTGTATCTGTGCCCTCTCCCCTTGTGGGAGAGGGCTGCACCAAAGCTACCGCGCATTCGAATGGGAGAGGGGTCCCCCTCTCCCAAGCTCCATCGTGGCACTTTCTACGCTGCCCTCTCCCACAAGGGGAGAGGGCACAAATACGGGCATTTGCGCTTGCATTGACAAAGCCCAACCCAACCCATTTATTGGCCTGGAATCGACGGTCTCTTCTTCGGAAGAGTGAAAAGGGAACGCGGTGCGGGCGTTTGCTCCCAAATCCGCGGCTGCCCCCGCAACTGTCAGCGGCGAGCTCGTGCCACAATGCCACTGGGCCCCGGCCCGGGAAGGCGGTGACGGGCGGCGACCCGCGAGCCAGGAGACCTGCCGTCCATTCGGTCGAGCGTCGGGCGGGGTGCCCTGACGCCGTTTCAGCGCGTGGCCGCCGGGCCGCGCGTGTCGATCGCGACCGTTCGCGCCCCCGAATTGGCTATCGATCTGCTCTCAGGGAGCCGCGGGTGTCGTTGACCGAGCTGCCAGACAAGGATGCCGAGACGCGCGATGCCGCGGCGACGGTGATCTATGTCTGCACCACCTGCCGCCGCCCGGACGATCCCGAGGACCATCCGCGCCCCGGCGCGTCGCTTGCGGCCGCCACCATCAGCGCCGCCGCGAACACGAACATCAAGGTCCAGCCGCTGCGCTGTCTCGCCAACTGCAAGCGCGGCTGCACCGCCGTGATGCGAAGACCCGACGCCTGGACCTATGTGTTCGGTCATCTCGATCCCGCAGCCGACGCGCAGGCGCTCATCGCCGGCGCCGAGCTTCTCTCGCAATCGGCCGACGGCCTGATGCCCTGGCGCGGCAGGCCGGACGCGCTCAAGCGCGGGCTGATCGCCCGTGTCCCGCCGCTCGATTTTTCGGAGCCCCGTGAATGACCACAAATTCTCTCGCCCGTATTCCCTGCACGATCGTCACCGGCTTTCTCGGCGCCGGAAAGACGACGCTGATCCGCCACGTGCTGGCGAATGCGAACGGGCGGCGCCTCGCGGTGATCGTCAACGAGTTCGGCGATGTCGGCATCGACGGCGAGATCCTGAAAGGTTGCGGCGACCAAGCCTGCCCGGAGGACAACATCGTCGAGCTGGCGAACGGCTGCCTCTGCTGCACGGTCGCCGACGAGTTCGTGCCGGCGCTCGACGCCATTCTGGCGAAGCACCCGAAGGTCGAGCACATCGTCATCGAGACCTCCGGTCTCGCGCTGCCGAAACCGCTGGTGCAGGCGTTCCACTGGCCGTCGATCAGGAACCGCGTGACGGTCGATGGCGTGGTCGCCGTAGTCGACGGCGCGGCGCTCGCCGAAGGCCGGGTCGCCAACGACATGGACGCGCTGGCGGCCCAGCGCGCCGCCGACGATTCGCTCGAGCACGACGATCCGGTCGAGGAGGTGTTCGAGGACCAGATCGCCTGCGCCGATCTCGTCGTGCTCAACAAGTGCGATCTGCTGGACGCCGGCGGCATGGCGAGGGCAACGGCTGCGATGAGCGGCGCGCTGCCGCGCGCCGTGAAGGTGGTGAAGGTCTCGGGCGGCAAGGTCGACGCGCCGGCGCTGCTCGGGCTCAACATCGGCACCGAGGCCGACATCGAGAACCGCAAGACCCATCACGACGACGAGCTCGATCACGACCACGACGATTTCGACAGCTTCGTCGTGCCGCTGCCCGAGACCGACGATCCCGAGGCGTTGTCGAAGCGGGTCTCCGCCACCGCGGAAGCCGCCAGCGTGCTCCGCATCAAGGGCTTCGCCGCCGTCCGCAACAAGCCGATGCGGCTGCTGGTTCAGGCGGTCGGCGCGCGCGTCACGACGCAATACGACCGCGCCTGGCTGCCGTCGGAACAGCGCGGCACCCAGCTTGTGGTGATCGGGCTGAAGGGCCTCGACCGCGATAAGATTGTCCGCATGCTCAACGGATGACTTGATGCATCTGCTTTCGACCAGCTCAACGAGCCTCGACGACATCGTCGAGCCGGTCGATCTCGGCCAGACGCCGGGCGATATCGCGATCCTGTCGTTCGCCGACAGCGATCTCGCGGGCCTTTCCGCCGCCTGGGCCGCCGAACGCGACGCCTTGCCGAGCGTGCGCCTGGTGCAGTTGCGCGATCTCAAGCATCCGATGTCGGTCGATCTCTGGATCGAGCGGGTCGCGTCGCATGCGAAGGTGATCGTCGTGCGGATGCTGGGCGGTCTCGACTGGTGGCGCTATGGCGCCGACCGGCTGTCGTCGCTGGCGAAGGAGCGCGGCATCGCGCTCGCCATGCTGCCGGGCGAGGACCGCGACGATCCGCGGCTTGCCGAATGCTCGACCCTGCCGCCGGACGAGTTGTCGGCGCTGCTCGGCTATTTCCGCGAGGGCGGGCGCGACAATCTCCGCGCCCTGCTGCGCAGGCTTTCGCGCCATGCCGGCTCCACCCTCGATTTCGACGCGCCGCAGCCGCTGCCGCGCTTTGGCGGCACCACGCCCGCCGGGCAGGCCATCGATCTCGATCGCCTCGTCGCGGCGCTGCCTCACGGCAAGCCGGTCGTCCCGGTCGTGTTCTATCGCTCGATGCTGCTGGCGTCGGACGTGGCCCCTATCGACGGCCTCTGCGCGGCGCTGGCCGCGCGCGGGCTTGTGCCTGTGCCGCTGTTCGTCACCAGCCTGAAGGACCCGGAGTCGTCGGCGTTCCTGCGCGAAGCGATGCGGCGTCTTGCGCCTTCGGTCATCGTCGCCACCACGGCGTTTGCCGCGGGCGACGGCGCAACCGGATCGCCGCTCGACGATGCCGGCGTGCCGGTGCTGCAGGCCGTCGTTGCGACGACCAAGCGCGCCGCCTGGCTCGACAGCCCGCGCGGGCTTGGCGCCGCCGATCTCGCCATGCATGTCGTGCTGCCCGAGCTCGACGGCCGCGTGCTGGCCGGCGCGATCTCCTTCAAGGATCCGTCCGCCGCCGCTCGAAGGCCTGTCGTTCACCGGCATGGCCAATCGGCCCGAGCCCGACCGCATCGACCGGATCGCCGATCGCGTGGCGGCATGGGCGAAGCTGCAAAGTCTCCCGCGAGATCGCCGCCGCATCGCGGTGCTGATGCCGGATTATCCCGGCGCGCCGGGCCGGACCGGTTATGCGGTGGGTCTCGACGTGCCGGCGAGCGTGCTCGCTTTGCTGGCCGATCTCGAACGCGCCGGATTTGCGGTGGCCGAGGTGCCGAATTCATCGAACGCGTTGCTGCTCGCGCTCGAAACCCGCGCTCACGGCATGGCCGTGGAGTCGTATCGCCGCCATCTCGCCGGGCGCCCGCCGCAGACCGGCGAAGCGATCGCGGCGGCGTGGGGTGAAGCCGAGAGCCGATCCCGATGTTAGCGACGGCGCTATTTCGCTTCCGCGCGAAATCCTTCGGCAACGTCACCGTTGCGCTTCCTCCCGACCGCGGCCGCACCGCGGAGCGCCGCGCCGACTACCACGATCCGTCCCTGCCGCCGCGCCACGCCCTGATGGCGTTCGGCGCGTGGCTTCAGGACGAATTTCGATGCCGTGATCCACATGGGCGCGCACGGCACGCTGGAATGGCTGCCCGGCAAGGCGGTGGCGCTGACGGCGTCGTGCTTCCCCGAAGCGGTGCTCGGCGCTCTGCCGGTGATCTATCCGTTCATCGTCAGCAATCCCGGCGAAGCCGCGCAGGCCAAGCGCAGGATCGCCGCCGTGACGATCGGCCACCTGCCGCCGCCGCTGGTCGGCGCCGATCTGTCGGGCGATGCGCGCAAGCTCGAGCAACTGGTCGACGAATACGCCCAGGCCGACGGGCTCGACCGCAGGCGGCGCGAGCGTCTCGCGCGGCTGATCGCCGAAACCGCGCAACAGACCGGCCTGGCGCGCGAGGCCGGCGTCGACGCGGACGCCTCGCCCGACGAGGCGCTGCGCCGGATCGATGCCTGGCTGTGTGATCTGAAGGACCTCGCCGTGAAGGACGGCCAGCACATCTACGGCCGTGCGCCCGGCGACGCCGACGCGTCGCGGCGCGTGAGCGCCGACAACGAACGTTCGAGCCTGCTCGACGCGCTTGACGGCCGCCGTGTGCCGCCCGGTCCCGCGGGCTCGCCGCATCGCGAGCGCCGCGACGTGCTGCCGACCGGCCGCAACATGTACACCGCCGATCCGCGCATGCTGCCGACGCCGACCGCGATGGAGCTTGGCCGCATGGCCGCCGACGAGGTCCTGCGCGGCTACATGCAGGCGCACGGCGAGATGCCGCGCGCGCTGGTGATCGATCTGTGGGGCAGCGCGACGCTGCGCACCGGCGGCGAGGAAATCGCGCAAGGTCTTGCGCTGATGGGCTGCCGGCCGGCCTGGGACGCGGCGACCGGCCGTGTCACCGGCGTCGAGGTTCTGCCCTGCGCCGTCATCGGCCGCGCCCGCGTCGACGTGACATGGCGCATCTCCGGTCTGTTCCGCGATCTGTTTCCCGCGCAGATCGCGCTGCTCGACGCTGCCGTCAAAGCCGTTGCGGCCCGCGACGAGGCGGACGACGAAAACCCGCTCGCCGCTGCGCGCCGCTCGGCGAACGGCCATTCCAGGGAAGCCCTGGCCCGCATCTTCGGCACCGCGCCGGGCGCTTACGGCGCGGGCATCGACGATCTGACCGGTTCCGATGCCGGGCGCGACGACATCGGCGCGTCCTATCTCGCCGCCGCGTCGCACGCCTATGGCGGTGCCGACGGCGAAAGTGAACAGCTTGCCCGGCGCATTCGCCGGGCGTGTGGCAGATGCTGACCTCTTGATCCACACCGGCGACGATCCCGCGCGCGATCTGCTCGAAGGCGCGGAGGACGCAGCCTTTGTCGGCGGCTTTGCCGCCGCCGCCGCGTCGTTCGGGCGCAATCCCGACCTGATCATGCTCGACACCACCGATCCGCAGCGTCCGCGCGCGCGGACGCTCGCCGCGGCGCTGGCGCGCATCGTGCGCGCGCGTGCGATCAATCCGCGCTTCATCGCCGGCCAGATGCGGCATGGTCCGCGCGGCGCCGCCGAACTGGCCGAGACCGTGGACCGCCTGATCGATTTCGCGCAGATGACCGGCGCCGTTCCGAGCGCGCTGCTCGACCTCGTTCACGACGCGTATCTGGTGAACCCGGAGGTCCGTGCGTTCCTCGCGCTGGAAAATCCCGCGGCCGCGCGATCGATGGCCGAGCGGTTCGAGCAGGCGAGGCGGCTCGGTCTGTGGCATCCGCGCCGCAATGATATCGGCGGCGGTTTGGCTGCGGGCGCGGAGGCGGCGGAATGAACGCGCCCGTCCATTCGCCCGCCCGGTCGCCGATGCGCCGCGGCGCCTGTCCCGGCCTGTCGGCGCCGATGGCGACCGGCGACGGGCTTCTTGCGCGGCTCACGCCCTCGGGCGTCACGATTTCGCTCGCGGCGTTCGGCGGCCTTTGCGCCGCGGCGCGGCGCCACGGCAACGGCATCATCGAGGTCACCTCGCGCGGCAGCATCCAGTTTCGCGGCCTGAGCGACGCGAGCGCGGGACCGTTCGCGGCGGATGTCGCAGCCCTCGGCATTCCGGCGAACGAAGGCATCGCCGTGATGCCGGATCCATTGGCCGGGCTCTGTGAGGGCGAATGTCTCGACGCCGGCAAGATCGCGGATGATGTGCGCCGGGCCCTCTCGGCTTCGTCGCTCGCCTCGCGTCTTTCCGCCAAGGTCTCCGTCATCGTGGATGGCGGCGGGGCCTTGCATCTCGACGATGTTGCGGCCGACGTCCGCTTGCGGGCCATCGACGTGCAAACCGCTTCCACGTTGCCGTGGGCGGAACGGCATCCTCGGCGACCGCTATCGGCGCTGTTTCGTCGGACCGCGCGGCAGAATGTGTGACGCGCCTGCTCGGCTTGCTGGCGTCCGTTGCGCCGGGCTCGAGAATGCGCGATGCGATCGCAAGCGCCGGTCCCGGGCGATGCCGCGCCGAACTTTCCGGAATCGTCGAACCGGCCGCCACGCCGGGCGACGCGTCCTGCGGCCGAGCCGGTCGGCATGCATCGGCTGCGGTCGGGACAAGTCGCCGTCGGCGTCGCTCCGCCGTTCGGCCATTCGGACGCCGAAACCTTGAGCCGGCTGGTCGGCGAGGCGGCCAGCGGCGGTGCGGCCGGCCTGCGCACGGCGCCCGGCCGCGCGCTGCTGGTCATCGGCCTGTCGCCGGGCGCCGCGAGCGCGTTTGCGTCCCGCGCCGAAGCGCTGGGCTTCATTGTCGACCCCGCCGATCCCCGCCGCCGGGTGATTGCCTGCGCGGGTGCGCCGATCTGCGCGTCGGGCGAAATCCCGGCCCGCGCGCTGGCGCCAATCGTTGCCCGGGCGGTCCGCGCGTCGGACGCGCCCGGTCCGATCCATGTGTCCGGCTGTGCCAAGGGCTGCGCGCATCCGTCGCCTGCTCCGGTGACGATTGTCGGTCGGGACCGGGCCTGCGATATCCATCTGAACGGAACTCTTGTGGCGTCGGCGCCGGTCGACGCTCTGCCCGAACAGCTGGGCCGGGTGCTTTCCAACGGAACGAAGCGATGAACGGCGGCCACGATTACATCCGCGACGGCACGGCGATCTATGAGCGCTCGTTCGCCATCATTCGCGCCGAAACCGATCTGTCGGGTTTCTCGGCCGACGAGGCCGACATCGTGGTGCGCATGGTTCACGCCTGCGGCAGCACCGACGCCGCCCGTCACATCCGGTTCGGCAACGGCCTCGTGCCCGCGGCGCGGACGGCGCTGCGCTCCGGCGCGCCGATCCTGTGCGATTCCGAAATGGTGGCGCACGGCGTGACGCGGGCGCGGCTGCCGGCGGGCAACGACGTGCTGTGCACGCTGCGCGACCCGCGCGTGCCGGACCTCGCGGCAGAACTCGGAACCACACGCTCCGCCGCCGCGCTCGAGCTTTGGACCGACCGGCTGGCCGGAGCCGTGGTCGCGATCGGCAATGCGCCGACCGCGCTGTTTCATCTGCTGGAGATGCTGGCGAAGGGTGCGCCGAAGCCTGCGGCCATTCTCGGCATTCCGGTGGGCTTTGTCGGCGCCGCCGAATCCAAGGACGCGCTCGCCGCCGACCCGATCGGCATTCCCTGGCTGGTGGTGCGCGGCCGCCTCGGCGGCAGCGCCATGACTGCCGCCGCGGTCAATGCATTGGCGAGGGCCGGGCTGTGAGCGGTCGCCTGATCGGTGTTGGCGTCGGCCCGGGTGATCCGGAGCTGCTGACCTTGAAGGCTGTACGAACCCTTGCCGAAGCCGACGTGGTCGCGCATTTCGCCAAGACCGGCAATGTCGGCAATGCGCGCCGCATCGTGCAGGACCATCTCCGCGCCGGTGTCGAGGAATTGCCGCTGCTCTATCCGGTGACGACCGAATTGCCGAAGGACTGCGCCGCCTATGGCGAGGCGATCGGCGCCTTCTATGACAACTCCGCGTCGGCAGTGGCGCGCCATCTCGACGCCGGGCGCACCGTCGCCGTCATCAGCGAGGGCGATCCGCTGTTCTACGGCTCCTACATGCATCTCCACGTCCGGCTCGCGCCGCGCTACCGCACCGAAATCGTGCCGGGTGTCACGGCGATGTCCGGCTGCTGGTCTTCGGCCGGCGCGCCGATCGCGCAGGGCGACGACGTGCTCATGGTGCTGCCCGCGACGCTGCCGGAAGCCGAGCTGGAGCGCCGCCTCAAGGACGCCGACGCCGCCGTGGTGATGAAGCTCGGCCGCCATCTGGAAAAGGTGCGCCGGGTGCTGCGCCGGACCGGACGCCTGCCGCAGGCGATTTACGTGGAGCGCGGAACCACGTCGGAGTCCGTCACCATGCGGCTGGACGAGAAGCGCGACGACGCGGCGCCCTACTTCTCGGTCATTCTCCTGCCCGGCTGGGAGAAACGGCCGTGACGGGTGCGCTTTCGGTCGTGGGGCTCGGTCCGGGCGGCCCGGATGTGCTGACGCCGGAAGCCGCGGCCGCGCTCGAACACGCCGACGCGCTCTACGGCTATGGCCCCTATCTCGACCGCGTCCCGCCGCGGCCGGGTCAGTCGCGTCACGCCTCCGACAATCGCGAGGAAGGCAGCCGTGCCGCGGCGGCGCTTCGCCACGCGGCGCAGGGCGCGAAGGTTGCCGTGGTTTCGGGCGGCGATCCGGGCGTGTTCGCCATGGCCGCCGCGGTCTGCGAGCAGATCGACGGCGGCGAGCCGTCCTGGCGCGATCTCGACGTCTCGGTGGTGCCGGGCGTCACCGCGATGCTCGCCGTCGCGGCGCGCGTCGGCGCGCCGCTCGGTCATGACTTTTGTGCGATCTCGCTCTCCGACAATCTGAAGCCGTGGGACGTGGTCGAGCGGCGTCTCGATGCGGCGGCGGGCGCGGGCTTTGTCATCGCGCTCTACAATCCGATCTCGCGTGCGCGGCCCTGGCAGCTCGGCAAGACGTTCGAGCGGCTGCGCGAGCGCCTTCCGCCCGCGACGCCCGTGGTGTTCGGCCGGGCGGTGGGTCGCGAGCGGGAGAGCGTGTCGGTGTTTACGCTTGCAGCGGCGGATGCGTCCGCCGCCGACATGGCGACGCTGATCATCATCGGCTCGCCGTTCACGCGCGTGATCGAACGGCCCGGCCGTGCGCCGCTGGTCTACACGCCGCGATTTGTCCCGGACGGCGGCACATGATCGAGCCAGCTTGCGGCCTCCGCGATGGTCTCCACGGCCGGCACGTCGGGCAGCGCCGGCGGCCGCAGCACGACGACTGTGACTCCGAGCGCGCGGGCGGCTGCGATTTTCGCGTACGTTGCCTCGCCGCCGCTGTTTTTCGCGACGATCGTCTCGATCCGATGCTCGCCGAGCAACGTTTTCTCGTCGGTTTCCGTGAAAGGGCCGCGTGCCACCACGTAATGGGCGTCCGGGACGTTCAATGGAGGATCGACCGGATCGACGCTGCGGACCAGATAGTGGTGCTGCGGTGCCGCCTCGAACGCCGCGACCTCGTTCCGGCCGACGGTGAGGAACACGCGGCGCGGCGAAGCGCCGAGCGCGCGAACGGCTCCAGCCATGTCCCCGGTTTCGATCCAGTTGTCGCCCGGGACCGCGGTCCATGCCGCGCGGCGCACCGCCAGGATCGGCACGCGGGCCGCGGCGCAGCCTTCCGCGGCATGCCGCGAGATCGTCGCCGCGAACGGATGCGTGGCGTCGATCAGTGCGTCGATCCGTTCGCTGTTCAGGTATCGGATCAGCCCCTCCGTGCCGCCGAATCCGCCGATCCGCACCGGAACCGGCTGCGCCGCAGGCTGGGCCGTGCGGCCGGCCAGCGAGAGCGTCACCTTCAGGTCCGCCCGTTTGGACAGCAGGCCCGCAAGCTGCCGCGCTTCCGCCGTGCCGCCGAGTATGAGAATCTGACGCATGTCTTCCGCTAGCCCTCTCGCGGCCGAGACTGCCGCACCGCGCCGCTGGCTGTCCATCGTCGGGATCGGCGAGGACGGCGTCGAGGCATTGAGCCCGGTTGCGCGCGGCCTGATCGCCGACGCCGAGATCGTGTTCGGCGGCAAGCGCCATCTGGAGCTTGCGGCCTCGCTCATTCGCGGGGCGGTCCGGCCATGGCCGAGCCCGTTCGAGCGCGCCGCGGGCGAGGTGACGGAGCATCGCGGCCGGCCGGTCTGCGTGCTGGCGTCCGGCGATCCGTTCTTCTACGGCGTCGGCGCGGTGCTCGCGCGCCATGTCGCGGCGACGGAAATGCTGGTGCTCCCGTCGCCGTCTGCATTCAGCCTCGCCGCCGCGCGCATGGGCTGGTCGCTGTCGGATGTTGCGCTCGTCTCATTGCACGGGCGGCCGCTCGATCTGGTCCGCCCGCACCTGCACCCCGGTGCGCGCATTCTGGCGCTGACGTCGGACGGCGAGGGGCCGCACGCGCTTGCGGCTCTGCTGCGCGAAACGGGCTTCGGCTCGTCGAAGCTCACCGTTCTGGAGGCGCTCGGCGGACCGCGCGAGCGGGTCCGTGCGGCGGGCGCCGCGGATTTTTCTTTGACGGGCATCGACGCGCTCAATGTCGTTGCGTTGGAGATCGACGCTACGCCCGGCGCCCGCATCCTCGCGCGCGCCGCGGGCCTGCCGGATTCGCTGTTCGAGCATGACGGGCAGATCACCAAGCGCGAGATCCGCGCCGTCACGCTGTCGACGCTGTCGCCGCGGAAGAACGAGTTGCTGTGGGATATCGGCGCCGGCTCCGGATCGGTGGCGATCGAGTGGATGCTGGCCGATCCGTCGCTCCGGGCGGTGGCCGTCGAGGCGCGGGCCGACCGTGCCGCGCGCATCCGCCGCAACGCCGCGGCGTTCGGCGTTCCGGGACTTGAAGTGGTCGAAGGCTCCGCGCCGGGCTCGCTCGCAAGCTTGCCGCAACCCGATGCGGTGTTCGTCGGCGGCGGTGCGGCCGCGCCCGGATTGCTGGACGCTGTCGTGGCGGCGTTGCGTCCCGGCGGCCGTCTCGTCGTCAACGCCGTGACGCTCGAAACCGAAGCGGTGCTGCTGGCACGCCATGCCGCGCAGGGCGGCGAACTCGTCCGCATCGCGCTGTCGCGCGCAGATGGCGTCGGCGAGAAGACCGGATGGCGTCCGGCCATGCCGGTGACGCAATGGGTCTGGGTCAAGCCATGATTTGGGTCAAGCCATGATTTGGACCAGGCCATGATCGTCGCTGGCGTCGGCTGCAAGTCCGGAGCCTCGGCGCGCGAGATCGAGGCCGCCATCGGCGCCGCGCTGTCGCAAGCCGGCGTCGCGAACGGCGCGCTCGGCCTGATCGCGACGTCGTCCGCCAAGGTGGCAGAATCCGGCCTTGCGGCCGCGGCGACCGAGCGCGGCCTGAAAGTCGTCTTCGTGCCGCAAGCCGATCTGGAGGCGGCAGGCTCGCGCACGCTCACGCATTCGGAACGGGTGCGCGCGATTTCCGGCGTGCCGTCGGTCTCCGAGGCGGCCGCGTTGGCCGCGGCAGGGCCGGGCGCGCGGCTTCTCGGGCCGCGCGTTGCGGTTGGTCCCGCCACCTGTGCGCTCGCGGTCACGGGAGACGGCGCGTGACGGTTCACTTCATCGGCGCGGGGCCGGGCGCGGCCGACCTCATCACGGTGCGCGGCCGCGATCTCATCGCGCGCTGCCCGGTCTGCCTCTATGCCGGCTCGATCGTGCCGAAGGAGCTGCTGCAATTCTGCCCGCCCGGCGCGCGGGTCGTCGACACCGCGCCGATGTCGCTCGACGAGATCGAGGCGGAATTCGTCACAGCTCATCGGCAGCAGCAGGACGTGGCGCGGCTGCACTCTGGCGACCTTTCGATCTACAGCGCGCTCGCCGAGCAGACCCGGCGGCTCGACCGGCGCGGCATTGCCTACACCGTCACGCCCGGCGTTCCGGCCTTCGCCGCGGCCGCCGCAGTGCTGGGCCGCGAGCTCACGGTGCCGGAGATTGCGCAAAGCGTGGTTCTCACCCGGATGCCCGGCCGCGCCTCGGCGATGCCGGAGGGCGAGACGCTTTCGGCCTTTGCCGCAACCGGCGCCACGCTGGTCATTCATCTCGCCATCCAGTCGCTCGCGACCATCGTCGAGGAGCTTGTTCCGGTCTATGGCGCCGAATGCCCGGTCGCGGTGGTGGTCCGGGCAAGCTGCCCGGACGAGCGCATCTTGAGGGGAACGCTCGGCTCGATCCGTGCCCAGGTCGTCGCCGAGCCGGTCGAGCGCACCGCGCTGGTGATGGTCGGGCAGGCACTCGCCGCGCAGGATTTCCGCGAAAGCGCGCTGTACGATCCGGACTATCGCCGCAGGTTTCGCGACGAGCGATCGTGAGCTCAGGCATGTTTCGGAGATATGGACGCATCAGCCGCGTTGAAGGCGGTGCCTCTTCACCCTCCCCTGGAGGGGGAGGGTCGACGCCGCGCGTCAGCGCGGCGGCGGGGTGGGGTGACTCTTACGCAAAGCAGATCACCCCACCCCGCTCGCTTCGCTCGCGACCCTCCCCCTCCAGGGGAGGATGGGCACCGAGTTTGTCGCACGAGTTGGTGCTGTATCCATCATGAACCCGCTCGAAGCGCTTGCGGCGCTGCATGACAAGTTTCCGATCCTGGAGCCAGGCCATGTCTGGCTGGCCGGCGCGGGCCCCGGCGATCCGGGCCTGCTCACGCTCGACGCGCTGGCGGGTCTCGCCCAGGCCGACGTCATCGTTCACGACGCGCTGGTCGATGCACGCGTGCTGGCGCTCGCCAATCCGAAAGCGCAACTGGAATTCGCCGGCAAGCGCGGCGGGCGCCCCTCGGTGCAGCAGGCCGACATCACCGCGCGGCTGATCGAGCTGGCGCGTGAGCGCAAGCGCGTGCTCCGGCTCAAGGGCGGCGATCCCTGCATGTTCGGCCGCGGCGGCGAGGAGGCCATCGCGCTCGCCGACGCCGGCATTCCCTATCGTCTCATCCCCGGCATCACCGCGGGACTTGCGGGGCTCGCCGCGGCGTCGATCCCGGCGACCATGCGCGGCGTCAACCAGGCCGTCACCTTCGTCACCGGCCATGCCGATGCCGATTTCGACTGGACGGCGCTCGCGCGCACCGGTCAGCCGATCGTGATCTACATGGCGATGCGCAACGTCGAGCCGATCGTGCAGGAGCTGACGCGCGGCGGGCTCACGGCTTCGACGCCGGCCGCCGTGATCGTCGCGGCGACCTTGCCCGAGCAGCGGGTCGTCATCACCCGTCTCGACCACCTTGCGGCCGAGGTCCGCAAGCTCGGCTTCAACATGCCGGGTCTCATCGTGATCGGCGAGATCGTCACGGTGCGCGACCGGCTGCTGCGGCTGGTCGTGCAAGCCGGGGCAGGGCCGTGACCGCGCGCGGCCTGATCGTCTCGGCGCCGCGTTCGAGTTCCGGCAAGACCACCGTCACGCTCGGCCTTCTCGGCGCGTTGCGGCGCAAGGGCATCGCCGTGCGCGCCGCGAAGTCCGGCCCGGACTACATCGACCCCGCGTTTCACGCGGCGGCGACAGCCGGGAAGGGCCTCAATCTCGACACCTGGGCGATGCCGCCTCAGGTCATCGACGCGCTGATCGCCGAGGCTTCGCACGGCGGCGACGTGCTGGTGATCGAAGGCGCGATGGGCCTGTTCGACGGCGTGCCCGGCACCGAAGGGCGCTCCGGCGCCGCCGCCGACATCGCGGCGCGGTTTTCGCTGCCAGTGCTGCTCGTTCTCGACGTGTCCGGCCAGTCGCAGTCGGCGGCCGCGGTCACGGCGGGCTTCGCCGCGTTCAACCCGAAGGTTCGTATCGGTGGCGTCGTACTGAACAAGCTCGGCAGCGACCGCCATCGCACGCTGATCGCCGACGCGCTCGCGCCGCTCGGCATTCCGGTGCTCGGCGCGATCCCGCGCGACGAGACGCTGGTGCTGCCTGAACGGCATCTCGGCCTGGTGCAGGCGAGCGAGCATCCAGACCTCGCTGCGCGCCTTTCGCATTTTGCCGACATGGCGGCGCGTCATCTCGATCTCGACGCGATCGCGGCCATGGCTGCGCCCTTGCCGAAATTGAGTCCGTCCATCGGCGCCACGCTGAAGCCGCCCGGTCAGCGCATCGCGCTCGCCTATGATGCGGCGTTCTCCTTCGTCTACGCCCACGTGCTCGATGGCTGGCGCCGGGACGGCGCCGAGATCGTTTCGTTCTCGCCGTTGAACGACGAGCCGCCGCCGGAGGGCTGCGACGTCTGCTGGTTGCCGGGCGGGTATCCGGAATTGCATGCGGGGCAGCTTGCGGCGGCGCGCCGCTTCATCGACGGCGTGTCGAGGTTCGCGGAGACGCGCCCGGTGCACGGCGAGTGCGGCGGCTACATGGTGCTCGGCGAAGGACTCGAAGATGCCAAGGGCGTTCGCCACACGATGGCGCGGCTGTTGTCCCATTCCACCAGCTTCGCCAGGCGCAAGCTGCATCTCGGCTATCGCCAGGCGCGGCTCATCGCCGATCACCCGCTTGGCGGATCAGGCGATGTCGTGCGCGGTCATGAGTTTCATCACGCCACGATCGTCGACAAAGGCCGCGACGAGCCGTTCGTCGAGGTCACCGACGCGCAGGGCAGGGCGGTGACGGAAACCGGCAGCCGCCGCGGCCGCGTGTCAGGTACGTTCTTTCACGCCATCGCGCGCGAGCGCCAGACCTGACTGCGAGCCACACCTCTTCACATCGAGATATCCGCCTCCTTCACCACCGGCCCCCACTTCTGCAGCTCGGCGGCGATGAAGGCCTTCAGAGCGGCAGGCGAGCCGCCGACCGCGTGCATGCTCAGCTTGGCGAGCGCGTCCTGTCCCTTCGGGCTCTTCAGGAATTCATTGGTGGCGGCATTGAGCCTGTTGATGATCTCGTTGGGTGTGCCGGTCGGCGCCGCGAGCGCAAACCAGGCCGAGGCCTCGAACCCCCGGAAACCGGACTCCTGCACGGTCGGCACGTCCGGCAGATCGCCCGCGCGCTGGGCGGTGGTGACGGCGAGCCCGCGGATCTTGCCTTCGCGCACGTGCGGCACGTAGGTCGGCATGAAATCCGCCGCGAAGTCGACCTGGCCGCCGAGCAGGTCGTTGACGACCGGCGCCGAGCCACGATACGGCACGTTCGTCATGCTGATCCCGAGTTCCTTCTGCACCAGCAGCGAGGTGATGTGGCCAAGCGTCCCGATGCCGGGGGTGCCGATGGTGAGCTTGCCGGGATTGGCCTTGGCGTACGCCGCGAGCTCCTTGAGGTCCTTCACCGGAAGCGAGGGCTTCGCCGCGATGATGAGCGCCGACTTGGCGATCAGCGCGACCGGCGCGAAGGCCTGCTCGGGATCGAACGACAGGTTCTTGTACATCAGCTTGTTGTTGGCGAGCGGCCCGGGCGTGCCGAACAGGATCATGTAGCCGTCGGGCGCGGCATTGGCGACGACAGCGGCGCCGGTGTTGCCGCCCGCGCCGGTGCGGTTGTCGACGACGAACTGCTGGCCAAGCCGCTCGCCGAGATCCTGCGCGAGCGCACGCGCCAGCAGGTCGGTCCCGCCGCCGGCGGCAAACGGCAGGATCACCGTGACGGGCCGCGACGGCCAGGCTTGGGCTTGACCTTGGGCCTGAGCCTGGGACGAGGCGATTGAAGGTGCGGCCAAGAACCCGGCCGCGACGATGGCAAATGCGCGCCCAAGCGCGGTCCTGCGAGTGATGCGAGTTCTCACGATATCCTCCCGTGTGGCGCGGCGGCGTTGTGCCGATCGTTTTGCGTATCCTAGCCGACCCGGCAGCCGCCGCGACCTTGTCTCCAGCACCTTTTTTGATGCCATCGCGCGTGACAGCCAGGTCGTGTATTCATGCGGGGGCGGGAGTTTTTTCGGATTCGGTCCTGAGCATGTCAGTCAGATTCCCTGGTTTGGAAGCCGCGCAGGTGCGATGCCGCACTTGCCTGCTCTTCCTTTCCCTCGTCCTTCTCCTGCCGGGCCAAGTCCTGGTCGGCCAAGCGCTGGCCGGCGCCAAGGAGGATGTCGCGGCGCTGGCTCCGTCGGCGCTGGTGCTCGTGATGGATGCCCAGGGAAACGAACTGGTGGCCCAGAACGCTGACGAGCCCTTCGTCCCGGCCTCCGTTGCCAAAATCGTAACCGCCTGGGCGGCGATGGAGGTTTTGGGCGGGGACTACCGCTTCCAGACCAGCTTCTACCTGGACGACAAGCGGGTGCTGTATGTGCGCGGCGGCGGAGATCCCTTCCTGATTTCGGAAGAGCTGGCTCTGCTCGCGCCGGCGCTGGTCTCTGCGGTCGGCAAGCAGCCGCTCGCCGGCATCGTCATCGACGCGCGCTACTACCCGTCCAGCCTCAGCATCCCGGGTGTTGAGGACAGCAGCCGATCCTTCGACGCCCTCAATTCGGCCTTGGCGGTGAACTTCAACACGATCAACGCCGTGCGCCGCGGCAACAAGATCGAGCCCGGCGAAAAGCAGACGCCGATCACTCCGCTGGCGATCAGCCAGTTCCGGGCGCGGGGGCCGAACGGCAAGGGCCGCATCAGCCTGAACCAGGACCCCGCGATGAGCCTGCGGTACGCCGGCGAACTGCTTGCCGCGTTCATCGCGCGGGCCGACGGCAGCGTGAAGGGCAAGATCTCGCCCGGACCCGTACCCGCCGGCCTCGCCGCGGTCTACGTTCACCGCCAGTCGCGCACCCTTGCCGAGATCCTCGTCGAGATGCTCCGCGGCTCGAACAACTATGTGGCCAACCAGGTCTTCCTGGAGATCGGCGGACGCCGCCTGGGCGGTCCCGTCAGCCTCGAGAAGTCGCTCCAGGTCGCGCGCGAGATACTTGTCGCGCACGACCTCGCAGGCGCGATCCGGCTCGAGGAAGGCTCAGGACTGAGCCGCGGCAACCGCTTCACGGCGCGCGGCCTCGCCAAGGTGCTCAACCTCTTCGCACCCCATACCGGCCTGCTCGTCAGCGGCAAGGAGGCCGCGTACAAGACCGGCACGCTCGAGGGCGTCCGCACGCTGGCGGGCTACACCAACACCTCAAGCCATGGGCAGGTGCGCTTCGTGATCTCGCTCAAGGGCAACGACGGCGCGATGCGTTTCCGGCTGCTCAAGGCCATTGAGTCCGCGCTGTAGCCGGAGCGCGCTGTGTATGCCCATCAACACGCCATCACGCCGGGAGCTTCGAACCGAAGACTTGAGCGCGCTCGCGGCAGCGTTACGCGCGCCGGCCGTCGCCGATACGGTCGGCGGACAGACCCAGCTGTTCTTCACCGCCGGCACGCAAAGTCTCGAACACGTCAAGGCCGGCAAGCTGCGGCTGCTGGCCGTGACCGAAGGCAAGCACTCAGCGCTGCTTCCCGACGTGCCTGCCGTGCGCGGATCCGTCCCGGGCTACGAGATGTCGGTCTGGTACGGCGCCTTTGGACCCGCCGGCATGCCGCCTGCGATCGTTGCCAGGCTGAACGCCGAGATCAGCCGCATCCTTTTTCTTCCCGACGTGAAGAAGAAGATGGAGGACATCGCCGTCGAAGTTACCAGGATGACGCCGGAGGAATTGGCCACGCTCACGCGCAACGACGCCGAAAAGTGGGGCAAGCTGATCAGGGAGCTTGGGATCGTCGCGCAATAGTGAGAAGGAATGCACGGCCTATCAGGGGTACAGGACAATTTTTCCCGATACGGATCCTTGCTCGAGAAGCGCCTGAGCCTTTGCGGCTTCCGAGAGCGGCAGCCGAAGCCCCACACGGGGATTGATTCGACGCTGAGCCAAGAGATTGATGAGCATTCGCGTCATCTGCTGACGCTTGTCGCGGTGATGGTCGTATGTGTGAATGTTGAAGCAGCGCAACGCCAGACTTTTGGTCGATAAACGGCTCATCTCTTCGTACACGTCGGCGTCGGGTGGTTGATTATGCACATTGTAAAAAACAAGTGTTCCGAAATCGGCGAGTGAGCGGAACAGAGCGGTAAAATTCGGACCGACAATGTGGTCGAACGCCGCGTCAACGCCGCGGCCGTCGGTCAGGGCGAGGATGCGCGCGACGACGTCTTCCTCCCGGTAATTGACGATGTAATCAACTCCGGCCGTTCGCGCATAGGCTTCCCGTTCAGCGGAGCCAACGCTCCCGATGACCACCAGCCCGCGGTCTTTGGCGAGTTCTGCCAACGCCCCGCCTATGCCACCGGCGACACCTGCGACAAAAATGCTATTGAGTCTTTCCGTCTCGAACATCTCAAGCATCGCGTAGGCTACAAGATAGGTCGGAAGCACGACGGCCTGATCGAAATCCACTCCTGCCGGGAGTGCATAGGCTGCACCCGATGGGACGCATATCGCCTCGGTATAGCAACCACCTCGCACCGGCAGGTCACGGGCGCTGACCAGCACCGCCTGGCCGACTTGAAGCGAGGACACGCCGGAACCAATGGCGTCGATGATGCCGGATAATTCGCTTCCAGGACTGGCAGGCAATGGCGGCATCCAGGAATACCGTCCCTCGCGGATCAGGATATCGGGGCGGCTGACGCCGATTGCCCGGGAACGGATCACCACCTCGCCGGGCCCCGGTACCGGCATCGGCCCTTCAACGATTTCCAATACGTCTGGTCCGCCAGGCTGCCTGAGCACCACAGTCTTCATAGGAGATGTCCGTCGTCGAGAGAGATGTTCGCAGTCGAGCCGGGCGACTTGGGATTTTCCATCCCACTGCGACGCCTGCCCACCCGCCGCGAACGCTTCGCGGCACTCCGGGATCGTGCAATAATGCTGGCAGCATAAGGCCAAGCATAGTGCCCAGCACGATCCGGGAGGAAGGCCAATGCGGTCACCAACGTGCGCAGTCTTGTTCGCAAGGCTCTTGTTCGCAAGTCTCTTGTTCGCAAGTCTTGGGCTACTAGCGCTCGGCACTCGTTTCGTCGCGGCGCAGGACGCCTGGCCGAGCCGTGCGGTGACGCTGACCATCGGCTTCGCTGCCGGCGGCAACGGCGACATCATCACCCGCATCGTCGCCGAAGGGCTGACCCCGCGCCTCGGCCAGCCTGTCATCGTCGAGCCGCGACCCGGCGCCGGCGGCAACACGGCGTCCGCGCGTCACGTCAACCTGCCGCCGGATGGCTACGCGTTGATCTCGCTGACCGGCGGCCACGCGGTGTCCGGCGCGCTCTACAAGACGCTGCCGTTCGATCCGGTCGACGATTTCCAGATGATCTCGACCTTCGGATATCAGTCCTTCATGATCGCGGTGCGCGCCGACAATAAGATCAAGATGGTGGCCGACCTGATCGCCGCCGCCAAGGCTGCTCCGGGCAAGCTCACCTACTCGTCGGTCGGCGTCGGCTCGACGCAGCATCTCGCCGGCGAATGGTTCTGCGCGCTGACCGGCGTGCAGATGACGCATGTGCCGTATCGCAGCGGCAGCGCGACCATGAGCGACCTGCTCGGCGGCCAGATCGACGTGGCGTTCGACACCATCACGGTGATCGACCCGCAGTTCCGCGCCGGCAAGGCCCACGTGCTCGGCGTCACCAGCGGCACGCGCTGGTGGAGCACGCCGGACGTCGCGCCGGTCGCCGATGCCGTGCCGGGCTACGACGTGCGCACCTGGGTCGGCATGGCGGCGCCGAAGGGGCTGCCCGAGCCGGTCCTGAAGCGGCTCAATGAGGCGGTCAGGTCCGCGCTCGCCGATCCGGCGGTGGCGGATCGCCTGCGCAAGACCGGCGGCATGGACGTAAAGGCGAGCTCGCCCGAGGAGATGCGGACCATGGTCGCCGGCCAGGTCGCGCGCTGGAAGAAGGTGGTGGCCGACGCCAAAATCCCGCAGCAGTGATTTGCTGAAAAACTCTGGCCGTCATTCCGGGGCGCGCCGAAGGCGCGAACCCGGAATCCAGAACATCGGGATTTCCTGCTTTTCTGGATTCCGGGTCCGCCGCCATAGCGCGTCGCAGACGCGCGTAAACGCGCTCATGGCGGCGTCCCGGAATGACCGCGGAGGGTTTTTCAGCAACCTGCTGGGGTTCTCATTCGGCAGAGCAAGAGGAACTGGGATCCAACATTCGCCACCTTAGCCAAGCGGATTCGACGCCGAAGGAGCTTGGGATCGTCGCGCAAGTGTTGGGAGGAGTGCAAAGATCGCCGATGGCGGAATTCGGAGGCCAGCCTACTCTTTGTGACACTACACTCGCCGTTGCCAGCAAACGGTCGCCTCGCGGAGGAAACATGAAATCCCATCGCCCGACAATCATGGGCACGCGCCACATGGTGGCCGCCACCCAGTACCTTGCGGCCGAGGCTGGCTTTCGGATTCTGGAGGCGGGCGGCAATGCGATCGACGCGGGTGTCGCGGCGGGCATCGCGCTGCGCTCGGCCGCATGGGTCACAAGGTCGACTGGTGGCCCGATGGACCTGGCTCGCCGGCGCCGTCTGCACGGTCGTCGCGGACGAGGAGAGTGGCGTGCTTAAGGGTGCGGCCGACCCGCGCCGGCCGTCCTATGCCGTCGGGTTGTAAGGTACGGACAAGATTTCATTCTAGGCCGGCATGATGCTCGCGAGGTTGCTCCCGGCCGCACTCTTGGCAGCAGCGAGTCTCCTGGTGCTGCCCCTGCAATCCCAGGCGCAGAATTACCCGGCGCGGCCGATCCGGATCATTTCGCCTTCGTCCACGCCGTCTGCCTGCTGAAGCGCGCGCGCAGGAATTTCACCAGCGCGTCGATCTCCGCTTCCGACAGTTGTGCGCCAAAGGCCGGCATGGACCGGCCCAGCACGCCGACCGGCGGCCTGATCCCGTTCCGGATTGCCTCCACAACGCTATCGGGGACGGGCGCGTGAATTGACGTCTGCAGCGCCAGCGGCACGGTGGCGCCATTGCTGCGGTGGCACATCGCGCAGCGCGCCTCGAATATCCTGGCGCCCTCGACGAATTCCTTTGGCACTGGCGGCGCTTCCGGATGGCCCCACTCGAGCTTGAGAGCCGCCGCCCGCACGGCATCGGCGTCGACGGCTTTCTCGCCGGCCCGCAGCGTCAGCACATAGGCCGCGATGGCAAACACGTCGATCTCGTTCTGCTTGTGCATGGCATCGACGACCGGCGTCATCGATCCCGCCGCCATGCCGTGCTTCGGGTGCCAGCCGTCCATCAGGTAGACGACGAGCTCGAGCTTGGTCCACGGCTGTTGCGAGAGATTGTCCTTGTTGAGCGGAGGGGCGTACCAGCCTTCCGCGCTGCCGCCGCCATAGTCCGGCGCCGTTCGGGCGCCCATGACATTGCGCGGGCTGTGGCAGGCTGCGCAATGGCCAAGCCCCTCGACGAGATAAGCGCCCTCGTTCCACTCCTTGTCCTTGGAGGGATCGCCCTTGAACGGGGTCTTGTCGAGAAACAGCGCCTTCCAGACCGCAAGCGTGGCACGGATGTTGAAAGGAAAGCCGAAATCGTGCCCGCGCGATCTCTCCTGCACCGGCTCGATCGCGGCCATCAGGTATGCATAGATCGCATCGATGTCGGCATCCTTGACCTTGGTGAAATGGTCATAGGGAAACGCCGGGTAGAGATGATTGCCCTTGCGGTCGACGCCGTCCTTCATGGAGCGGCGGAAGGCTTCCCTGGACCACGTGCCGATCCCGGTCTCGACATCCGGCGTGATGTTGGTGGTGTAGATGGTTCCAAACGGCGTCTTGAGCGGAAGATTGCCGGCAAACGGCCGGCCGTCCGGCCGCGTATGGCAGGCCGTGCAGTCGCCGTAATTGGCGAGCACCCGGCCGCGCGCGACCATGGCCTTGTCGAAGGAGCCCGGGTCCGGCCGCGCGATCGCAGCCATCTCGGGCTGGTAGGCGATGTACGCAAACCCCGCAGCCCCGGCCACGATCAGGCCGGTGGCGGTCCACAGAACGGTTCGTCGGATTGCCATCGATCCTCCCCCCCGGTTCCACGCACGGACGCGTTGGCGTGGTTGTGCCTAAGGAGTACTATACTTGATGCGTCGCAAGGCGCCTTGGCAAGCTTCTCGCGAGGTCCAGGAAGTCGCGCTGAGATGCGCGCCAAGACGCCGCGCTGCCGGAACAGGAGCCGCATCATGCAATTCACCCTGAACATCAACGGCAAGTCCGAGACGGTGGACGTGGAGCCGGAGACCCCGCTGCTCTTCGTCGTGCGTGACAATATCGGCCTCACCGGCACCAAGTACGGATGCGGCATCGCGCGCTGCGGCGCCTGCACGGTCCATGTCGACGGCCAGCCGATGAAGGCCTGTCAGCTGCCGGCGTCCGCTGCGGTGGGAAAGCGAATCACCACCATCGAAGGGCTGTCGCCGGACAGTTCGCATCCGGTCCAGAAAGCCTGGGTGGAGATCGGCGTTCCGCAATGCGGCTATTGCCAGAGCGGCCAGATCATGTCGGCCGCGGCCCTCCTGGCCAAGCGCAAGAATCCGACTCTCGCTGAGATCGAGGCCGCGATGGCCGAGAACCTTTGCCGCTGCGGAACCTATCAGCGCATCGTCCAGGCGGTCCGCCGCGCCTCCGAACTGACGCAAGCCTGAGGGAGGCCGACATGACAAAGCAGATTCTCTCGCGCCGTTCGTTCATCCAGGCCTCGGTTGCCGCAGGCGGCGGGCTGATGCTCGGCTTCCACATGCCCACGGCGCTCGCCGCGAGCATCGGTCCGCGGGCGCAGTCGACGACCACCGCCGGCGGGATCGAAATCAATGCGTGGATCGTGATCGACAAGGACGGCACCGTCACGATGCGCATCCCGCACACCGAGATGGGGCAGGGCGGCATCACCTCCGTCGCCATGTTGATCGCCGAGGAGCTCAACGTCGACTGGTCGAAGATCAAGACCGAGTTCGCCGACGCCAACCGGCACCTGCGCAACGACAAGGAATACAAGGTGATGAGCACGCACGGCTCGCAGCTCGTGCGTTTGCAGCATCCTCACCTCATGGGCGCCGGCGCGTCGGCGCGCGAGCGCCTCAAGCAGGCGGCCGCCGAGGCGTGGGGCGTCGATCGTTCGGAGGTCCAGGCAAAGCTGGGCGTGCTGACGGCGGGCAACCGCACCGGCACCTATGGCGAGTTCGCCGAGGCCGCCGCCAGGACCAAGCTCGATCAGGAGCCGGCGATCCAGACCGATCCGGCCAAATGGTGGCTGCTCGGCAAGCCGACACAGCGCCTCGACATCCCGAACAAGGTCAACGGCAGTGCGCAATACGCCATCGATACCCGCGTGCCCGGCATGGTCTATGCCGCGGTGAAGGCTTCTCCGGTGCCGTGGGGAACCCTCAAGCGCTACAACTTCGATGCGATCAAGGGCCGCCCCGGCGTGATCGCCGCGGTGCCGCTCAAGGCCGTGCCCGGCAAGCGCGGCCAGCCCGATCTGCAGGATGCGGTCGCGGTCGTGGCCGACACCTGGTATCGCGCCAAGACGGCGCTCGATCTGCTGCCGATCGAATGGGACTTCGGCGACAGCGCGAAGGCCAGCACGGCGGGTTACTATGCGGAAGGCCACCGGCTGATGGAGCAGACCGGCAAAGTGAGCGGAAAACCGGATCCGAAGGCCGCCGAGATCATTGCGGCCTCCAAGAAGGTTGTGACCGCGTCGTACGAGCGCCCGTTCGAGACCCATGCCCGCATGGAGCCGATCAACGCGACCGTGCATGTGCAGCCCGGTCGCGTCGACGTCTGGTCGCCGACGCAGGATCAGTCGGCGGCGATCCTTCTGGTGGCGGACCAGCTCAAGGTCGATCCCAAAACCGTCTATGCCCACACCATGTTCCTGGGCGGCGGTTTCGGCGGCAACGGCGGCGGCGGCACCGGCGTCACCCGTCAGGCAGCCGAGATCTCCAAGCAGGTCGGCAAGCCCGTCAAGGTGATCTGGTCGCGCGAGGAAGACCTGGCGCAGGACAAGCAGCGTCCGCTCGCGGTCGCCAAGCTCACCGCCGCCATCGGCGATGACGGCCTGCCCGCGGCGCTGTTCACCCGCGCGGCGTGGTTCATTCAGGACGGCAACGCGCGGGTCGGTTCCGCGAGCGCCGACTACGGCATCTACAACATGCCGTACCGGGTTCCGCACCGCCACCATGAGCGGCATGACGCGAAGACTCACATCCCGAGTTCGACGCACCGTGCCCCGGGCGCCAACCAGCTCGGCTTCATGGCCGAGGTCTTCGTCGACGAGATGGCCATCGCGGGCGGTTGGGATCCGCTCGAATGGCGGATCAAGATGACGGAGGGCCTGCCCGACTGGCAGCTCGTCCTCAAGACGCTCAAGGAGAAGGCCGGTTTCCGCACCGACCTGCCGAAAGGCGAGGGCATGGGCGTGGCGGTGGTCGAATTGCACGGCACCATCGCTGCGGCATGCGCCACGGTGACGGTCAGCCGCCGCGGCCGGCTCGAGATCGAGAAGGTGCTTGTGGTGCTGGATGCGGGCCGCGTCATCAATCCACTCGCCGCCACCGAACAGTGCGAAGGCTCGGTCTGCTGGGAGCTTTCGCATGCGTGGACTGGCGGGCTCGAGCTGGAAGGAGGCCGCTTCGTCAACACCAACTTCGATACCTACAATCTGCTCCGTATCGACCAGAACCCGGATGTCGAGACGATCTTCGCATCGTCGGGCGGCAAGAAATGGGGCGGCCTCGGCGAACCCGCCGGCCCGCCTGTGCCTCCGGCCGTCGGCAATGCGATCTACTACGCGACCGGCAAGCGCATCCGCTCGACGCCGTTCCGCAGCCACGATCTGACCTGGCGTGATCTGGTTTGACCTAGGCACAGGTCAACCAAACCGCGCCATTTCGGCCGGCCGCACGACGCGGCCCGATCGGGAGCGCTGCCGGGCCTCCGGCTTCGGCGGCGAAGTTAAACCGCGCGTTTCGGGGCAGCTGGATTGTCTCCGCAGGGGTCGGATTCGTGCGAGTGGCTGTGGAGAGTTTCGGCCTCAGCCGTGCAAAGAAGCGACAACCTCGGCAGCCGCGGTTTGCAGATCGCCCAGGCGGGTCTTGACCATGTCTTCAATCGAGCGCGCCGCCCGCGGCCGAATGCGCGCTGCCATCGAAAAACGGGAGACTGGATTTTTGGCCCTCTGCAATCCTGAAAAAAAGCCCGCCGAAGCGGGCAAAGTCTGAAGCTCAACCAGCCAATCCCTAGTCGGTGTCGGTCGGCCGGAATTGATGACGGGTTGGTTCGCTCGAGCCGCCACCCTGCTGTTGTTGGCCTTCCCGATTTTTCTGTCCTCCCTGCTGCTTCTGCTGTCGATCACCATCCTGTCGATGGCCGCCACCTTGCTGCTGCTGGGTGCGTTTCAATTCTTCCTTTTTCTGCCTGTTCATTCGAATCCTCCTTTCACACTTCTCCTGAGGAACAACCCATTCTTGGACTGTGAAGTTCCCCGCCGCGGGCAGAATTGAGGCGGCGAGATTTGATTGTAGCAGTCGGCGGCGCAGCGCCGCGCGCGTGATATCGCCATGCTCGATCGGGACATGGATTTCCGTTCAAGGGGGGTGATCATGCTTTTGAGAACATTTGCCGGCGCCGTGGCGGCGCTTTCGGTTGTCGTGCCCGGTTTGCAGGGGCCCGCCAATTCACAGACCTATCCGTCGAAGACCGTCACGATCGTTGTGCCGCTTGCAGCCGGGTCGGGCATGGACGTGCTGGCGCGGCTCTATGCCGACAAGCTGCAAGGGAAGCTCGGCAAGCCGGTGGTGATCGAGAACAAGCCCGGCGCGGCCCTGATGCTGGCCGCCGCCAGCGTCGCAACAGCACCGCCCGACGGCCACACGCTGGTGGTTTCCACCGGTACGGTGCTGGCGATCAATCCGGTGCTCTACAAGAAGGTCAACTATGACCCGGAGAAGGATTTCACGCCGATTTCGTTCTACGTGAAGGCGCCGTTCATTCTGGTTGTAAACCCGGAGCTGCCGGTGAAGTCGGTGCCGGAGCTGATCAAATACGCCAGGGAAACTGCGACGCCCGTCACCTTCGCCTCGCTCGGCATCGGCACGCCGTTGCATCTGGCCGGCGAATACATGAAGCCGCGCTACAACGTCAGCTTGACGCACGTGCCGTACCGCAACACCGGCCAATCGCTGGCCGACCTGGTGGCGGGCCACGTCAATATGAGTTTTGCAGAGGTCGGCGCGACGTTGCCGCTGATCCGCGAGGGCAAGCTGCGGGTGCTGGCGGTCACGTCGTCGGGCCGGCTGCCGAGCCTGCCGGACGTTCCGACCTTCGCGGAGGCGACGGGCGATCCGGAATTCGAACAGGTCTCGTGGCAGATGCTGTTCGCTCCATCCGCGACTCCGAAGGAGATCGTGCTGCACCTCAACCGCGAGATGAACGAGATCATGGCCGATCCGGAGATGCAGAAGAAAATCAACGACAGCGGCCTGCTGCCCGTCGGGACGCCTTCGCTCGCCGAGATCCAGAAGTTCATCGCCTCCGAGCGCGAGAAATGGGGATCGCTGCTGCAAAAGCTCGGCCTGCAAGGCACGCAATAGGGCGCTAAGAGCAAACGCCCTGGCAGGTTGCTGAAAAACTCCGGATCGTCATTCCGGGGCGCGCCCATAAGCGCGTAAACGCGCTCATGGCGGCGTCCCGGAATGACCGCGGAGGGTTTTTCAGCAGACTGCTAGAGGCGAGGCTTCAGTGATGTCCGCTTCCCTGGCTGCCGGTTGTAGACATTATCGGCGCGCCTGGCATGTACGCTGAGTGCGAACAACCGACCTTCGGCGGATCGGTAGAAACGACGGTTAAACGCCGGGATGCGACAATTTATCGATGATGGACCGGGTCCGATAAGGTGGTACTCTCGCTCGTGAAGTCTGGGGAGATTTCATGCGCACACATCATCGATTGCTGGCCACTGTTGGTGCCGCGATTGTTCAACGCGTCCGATCGGCGCCGGTGCAAGAGCGGCCGACGCGTCGTCCCGGCCCGGTTCAATTCGCGACGACGTTGGGTTGCCACGCTGCATCGCTCAGGCTGACGGCGCTTCATGCCTTTGCCGGCATCGTTACGGCGCTGTTGCTTCCCGGCGCAAGTGCAACAGCCGAGAGTGCTTACCCGTCGAAGCCGGTTCGCATGATTGTCTCGTTCGCCGCCGGCGGTCCGACCGACATCGTCGCACGCATCATGGGCGCCAGGATGGGAGAAATTCTGGGCCAGCAGTTCGTCGTGGAAAACAAGACCGGCGCGGGCGGCAACATCGGCGCTGATGTGGTGGCAAAATCGCCGCCCGATGGCTACACGCTGCTGATGGCGACGGTGTCCACGCACGCCATCAATCCCGGGCTGTACAGGAAGATTCCCTACGACCCGATCGGCGACTTCGCCCCTATCGGCCAGGTCGGCGTGACGCCGATCATGCTCGTGGTGCACCCGTCGGTTGCGGCGACCGACGTCAAGAGCCTCGTCAATCTGGTCAAGGCCGACGCGAACCGATTCACCTATGGCTCGTCCGGCGTCGGCTCGATCCTTCATCTGTGCGGCGAGCAGTTCAAGGCGCTGGCCGGCGGCCTCAATATCCAGCATGTGCCCTATCGCGGCTCGTCGCTGCTGATGAAGGACCTGATTGCCGGACAGATTTCCATGGCGTTTGACGCGACGCCGAGCGCCGGCCCGCAGGTCGCGACCGGCGCGATCCGCGCACTCGGCGGCGGCATGGCTGCGCGCCTGCGCACGATGCCCGACCTGCCGACCCTGCAGGAGCAGGGGCTCAAGGGCTACGAGTGCTACACCTGGAACGCGATCCTCGCGCCGGCCGGCACGCCGCAGTCGATCGTCGACAAGCTGAGTGACGCCGTCGCCAAGTCGCTCGCCGATCCGGTGGTGTTCAAGCGGATGCAGGAGGCCGGCGTCGATCCGACGCCGGGTATGTCGCCTGCGAAAACCGCCGCGTTCATCAAGGTGGAACTGGAGAAGTGGGGCGCGATCATCAAGGCCACGGGTGCGCAGATCGATTGAAATGCGGCCATTCGTTACTGCGCCCTCTCCCATGGGGAGAGGGCCACGCAGAACGCCTGACCCACTCGAATGGGTGAGGGGTTACGGTTCATCGATAGACCGTAACCCCTCACCCTGTCTTTTATGTTGCACAATTTGCGTAGCCCTCTCCCTATGGGAGAGGGCACAGCTACAAGCGCTTCAGTTGGTTGACGCAGGGAGAATACCGCTCCTGCCGCGCTGCGCCCGGGACACGAGAGCCAATAATATTTTGCACGTTGCGCGACGCCTGAGGCGGGTCCATCATGCGCGTCGCAGCACGCAGGAGCGACTCCGATGCATGACATCGTTATTCGTGGCGGCACGATCATCGACGGCACCGGCAACGCGGCCTTCACCGGCGACATAGCGATTGCGGGCGACCGCATCGTCGCAGTGGGCGGCAAACAGGGGCCGGCCCGGCGCGAGATCGACGCCAAAGGCCTTCTGGTCACCCCCGGCTGGGTCGACGTGCACACCCATTACGACGGCCAGGCGATGTGGGATCCGCTCTTGGCGCCGTCGTGCTGGCATGGCGTCACCACGGTCATGTTCGGCAACTGCGGCGTCGGCTTCGCGCCGGTGCGAAAGCATCATCGCGGCGCGCTGATGGATTTGATGGAGGGCGTCGAGGAAATCCCCAACGCCGTGCTGGCCGATGGGCTTGACTGGGACTGGGAGAGCTTTCCCGACTTCCTGGATGCGCTGGAGCGCCATCCGCGTGCGATCGACATCGCCGCCCAGGCCGCGCATCTGCCGCTGCGCGTCTATGTCATGGGCGACCGCGCGGTGCGGCGGGAAGCCGCGACCCCGGACGACATCGCCGAGATGCGCCGCCTCACGATCGATGCGCTGCGCGCCGGCGCCTTTGGCTTCACCACGTCGCGCACCGATTCGCACAAGACGCCGGACGGCGAGCTGGTGCCGTCGCGCTTTGCCGATGCCGACGAGCTTGTGGGCATCGGCTCCGCGCTCGGCGCGGTCGGCGCCGGTGCCTTCGGCATGAACAGCGATTTCGACGACGAAGAGTTTGAACTCGCCTGGATGAAGCGGGTGGCCAGGGAGACCGGCCGTCCGGTCTGGTTCCTGCTCACCGACCGCTACGAGGACCCGGCGCGATGGCGGCGCCTGATGAAGGCGGTACACGAGGCGCGCGCCGAGGGCCTGCCGCTGACTGCGCAGATCGCGGGCCGGCCGATCGGCGTCATGATGGGCATCGGCACCGCGCTCAACCCGTTCACGGTGCGGCCAAGCTATAAGCAGATCGAAAGCTTAAGCATCGCCGAGCAGCGTGCGCGCCTGCGCGATCCGCGGGTCCGGCGGCAGATCCTGTCCGAAAAGCCGTCGGAAGCCGAAGTGGCAAAGCTCGCGCAATTCCGCCAGCTCATCACCAGCCGCTGGGACAAGTTCTTCGTCATGGGCGATCCGCCGGATTACGAGCCGGGCCCGGAGAAGAGCGTTGCCGCGATCGCCGCCCGCGAGGGCCGCACGCCGGACGAGGTCGCCTACGACTACATCACCGAAGCCGAAGGCCAATACCTGTATTTCCCGGTGGTGAACTATACCGTGGGCGATCACGAGCCGATCCGCGAAATGATGACCGACCCGGGCACGCTGCTTGGCCTGAGTGATGGCGGCGCGCACTGCACCTCGATCGTCGATGCGGGCCTGCCGAGCTTCATGCTGGCGCATTGGGGCCGCGACCGGCATCGCGGGCCGCGCCTGCCGCTCGAGCTGCTGGTCAAGCGGCAGACCGGCGAGACCGCCGATTTCTTCGGCCTCACGGACCGCGGCCGGCTCGCACCGGGTCTGCGCGCTGACGTGAACCTGATCGACTTCGATCGCCTCCTGCTGCACAAGCCCGAGCTCGTGCACGACATGCCGGCCAACGGCCGGCGCTTCATTCAGCGCGTCGAAGGCTACGAAGCGACGCTGGTCGCGGGCACGCCGATCTTCGAACGCGGCCAGCACACCGGTGCGTTGCCTGGACGTCTCGTGCGCGCCGGCCGCAATGGTGCGGCCGTGAAGGCGGCATAGGCACCTGCGCCGCCGGGAACACCGGGAAAATCCCGCCGCCTCTTATCCGACCCCGGGGCGCTAGCAGTCTGCTGAAAAACTCATGGCCGTCATTCCGGGGCGCGCCCATTCGCGCGTTACGCGCGTTTCGACACGCTATGGCGCGAACCCGGAATCCAGAAAAGCAGGAGATCTCCTGGTTTCTGGATTCCGGGTCCGCGCCTTCGCGCGCGTCCCGGAATGACGGCGGAGGAGCTTTTCAGAACCTGCTAGTGCGACTTGTTGGCGACGCCGGCCTCGGCAAACGTCGCCATGCCGTCGTGACAGGCGAGCGCCGCGCGCAGCACCGAAACCGCGAGCGCTGCGCCGGAGCCTTCGCCGAGCCGCATGCCGAGGTCGAGCAGCGGCCGGAGGTTCAACTCCTGCAGCAACGCGCGGTGGCCGGCTTCGGCCGACACATGCGCGGCCTGCGCGTGATCGAGCGCATCGGGCCGCAGCCGGATCAGCGGCGCCGCGGCGGCGGTGCAGACAAAGCCGTCGAGCAGGACCGGAATGCGCCGGTGGCGGGCGGCGAGCGTCGCGCCGAGAATGGCCGCAAGCTCGCGACCGCCGAGCGCCGCCGCGACCAGCAGTGGATCGTCGAGGATGCGGGCGTGGCGCGCCAGCGCGCGGTCGATGACCTCCTGCTTGCGCTTCAGTCCGCGATCGTCGACGCCGGTGCCGCGCCCGGCCCAGCGGATGCCGCCGCCGCCGAACAGGGCCGCCGCGACCGCTGCCGCCGCCGTGGTGTTGCCGATCCCCATTTCGCCGAGACACACCAGATCGGCCTCGGGGCGCACCGCGGCGTATCCCGCGGCGACCGCCGCGACGAAGGAAGGCTCGTCCATCGCGGGTTCGGCCGTGAAATCGGCGGTCGGCCGCTCGAGATCGAGCGGAATGACGCGAAGCGTGGCCGCTGCCGCATCGGCAAGCTGGTTGATCGCGGCGCCTCCCGCGGCAAAGTTCGCCACCATCTGCGCCGTGACCGCGGCGGGGAAGGGCGACACGCCATGCACGGTGACGCCGTGGTTGCCGGCGAACACCAGCACGTCGGCCTTGTCGATCCGCGGCGGGTTGCGGCCCCACCGCGCGAGCCAGGCGACCAGGTATTCAAGCCGGCCGAGGCTGCCCGGCGGCTTGGTCAATTCGACCTGGCGCGCCATGACGGCATTGGCAGCGGCGTGATCGCTGTCCGGCAGATCGAGGCACGCCCGGCGCAACTCGGACAAGGTCTGAAATGGCGCGCGCTGCTCCGCGCTGTTGGCTTCCGTCGAATTCATGAGGGCGATCTTGGATTTCCGGGCGTGTCAGGTTCACCATACCTAGCAGGCCCGCGGCCAACAATTCTATAAGTGCTGATCCGAGAGTCCGACCATGCCCGACGACCTGTGGCTGCAACGGCGGCTGATCGAGTTGAAGATCGGCTTCATTTTTTTGACGCGGCTGCCGGTGGTCCACAACGAGCCGATGGCCCAGGGCGACCTGTCCCGGGCGCTGTGGACCGCGCCGGTGGTCGGGTTCGCCGTCGCGCTTGTGGGCGCCGCGGTCTACGCCGTTGCGCACGCCTTGCACGTCCCGCCCTTTCCGGCCGCGGCGCTGGCGGTCTGCGCGACACTCGTCCTGACCGGCGGGTTGCACGAGGATGGTCTGGCCGATGTCGCCGATGGATTCGGGGGAGGCGGCACGCGCGAGCGCAAGCTCGAGATCATGCGCGACAGCCGGATCGGCACCTACGGCGTCTGCGCGCTGGTGATGTCCTTCATTCTGCGTGTCGGCGCGCTGGCGAGCCTCGGCGATGCAACGCTGGTGGCCGCGGCGCTGGTCGCCGCCCACGCGGCCGGCCGGGCCGGCATTCCGGCGTTCATGCAACTCGTGCCGCCGGCGCGCGCCGATGGCCTGAGCGCAGATGCCGGCACGCCGCCGGGATCGTCGTCGCTCGCCGCAGCGTTGCTCGGCGCCGTCGCCTTGATCGCCTGTCTCGGCTGGGGCGCGGGCCTTCTCGCGCTTCTGCTTCTGGCCGCGGCATTTGCGTTCATGAGCTGGCTCTGCCGGCGGCAGATCCACGGCCAGACCGGCGATGTGCTCGGCGCGCTGGAGCAGGCGGGCGAGGTGATCGTGCTGCTCGCCGCGAGCGCGGTCCTTGCACGGCCTGCGCTAGATCGACTGCAACAGCCGGTACACGGCGGAAGGCGAAAAGCCTGTCCCTGCAATGTGTTGGCTTCATTTTGACAGAGCTTATTTTCCCTCTCTATAGGAATTACAACCCTGCTCATACGAGGGCGTCAACCGGTGACGTCGATTGGCGGAGCGGGGTACGGCGTCCCTGCGCGTCCGGCTTCGTCAGCCGGGCTCCCGGGGGGCCTCGGACCCCGCCCTACGGGCACTAGATGACCCGTGCGCAGGGAGCCTGCTGGACTACCGGGTGAACGCGTCAGTAGCCCGGGGAGGAAAGCGCGGCCCGAGAGCAAGTGAGGCCAAGGCCTCATGAAACGCCGTGGTGAAGCGCCGCAAGGCGCGCCGGCCCGCGTCATGGGCCGGCGGTCCCTTCCGGTGAAGGGACCGGCCCAACCGCAAGGCGGCCATGGGTGCGGCGTTCCGCACCAGCGCCTGGCGGCGCTTCACCACCTCGTACTTTCGAGGCGGGCAGGACTGAACGGCGGCCGGGAGCCGAGCTTTTCCCGGAGCGATCAGGCTTGCCCGTCGTGCTGTTTGAAACGTGAAGATGTGATGCACGCACATGCGCACCGCCCGGGGGCGATGGCAGGCGTGGATCCGTTGCGAAAGCCCGCGTTCAGCTCTCGGGCGGCGACACCCGCGTTGCGTCCGGACGTACGCGCCCGCTGCCTGATGGTGTTACCCGAGGGAATTCGCGACGAACTCCATGCCGGCCACCCGGGCGGTGACGTGCGCGCGTGTTGAGAATGAGCCGGCGACAGTCCAAAGCGCCGTTGCAGCGGCGCTCCTAGCAGGCTGTTGAAAACTCCGGCCGTCATTCCGGGGCGCGCCCATCAGCGCGTTTACGCGCGTCTTCGACGCGCTATGGGCGCGAACCCGGAATCCAGAACATCGGGATTTCCTGCATTTCTGGATTCCGGGTCCGCCGCTTCGCGGCGTCCCGGAATGACCGCGGAGGGTTTTTCAGCAGCCTGCTAGGCGCTTCTGAAACGCACGACGTTGTCGGCGGCCGGCTTACTGAGAATCGAACGGATTTTTGTGTTCAACTCATCGTCAACAAATGGCTTCCTGACGATGAACGCCTCGCCCACTGTCGAAAGCGCGGGTTGATGCGAGAACCCGGTCACGAACAAGATTGGCAGACCGGGCCGCTTGAGCTGGATTTGCCGCCCAAGCTCGGCGCCGTTCATGCCCGGCATGGCGAAGTCGAGCAGCACCAGATCCAGTTGAACGCCGCTCTGGATCACCTCGAGCGCCGCGCCTCCGCTCCCGGCCTCCACGACCACATAGCCCATATCCCTGAGCATGGCCGATGTTACTTCGCGAACCGCGTCGTCGTCGTCGACCAGCAACATGGTCGATCCTGTGAAGTGTCCGGTCGTAACCGGTGCCGCGACGGGATTTGAAGCCTGATCGTGTGCGCCCGCCCGCGGCAGAAAAATATGGATGGACGTTCCTTCTCCGACCCGGCTGTCGATCCGGATGCCGCCTCCCGACTGTTTGGCGAAACCGAGGATCTGGCTCAGCCCCAGCCCGGAGCCCTTGCCAGGTCCCTTGGTCGTGAAAAACGGTTCGACCGCCTTGGCCTTGACGTCTTCCGTCATGCCGGTGCCGGTGTCCGACACGCTCAGCATGACGTATTCACCGGCAACAGGCTCCTCGGGACGCAGGGGTGGCCCGACGATGACGCCTCCGGTGCGGATGGTGAGCTTGCCGACCCCCTCCATCGCATCGCGGGCATTGATGGCGAGGTTGAGAACGGCCAGCTCGAGCTGGGTGGGATCGGCCAGCGCCTGCCACATGCCGTCGTGCAGATCGGTTTCGATCTGGATGCTTCCACCCAGGGTGCTTTGCAGGAGGCCGCGCATCTGCGTCACGGCGCCGTTGACATCCAGTGCGCGCGGCTCGAGCCGCTGGCGCCGGGAGAATGAGAGCAACTGATCCGTCAGCTTGGCGCCTCGTTCGGCTGCCATCCGCATGTTGGCCAGCCGTTGCGAGATCTTGCCGTCGACGCCAATCGCGGCGAGCCCCCGTTCGAGAAACCCGATGTTGCCGATGATGACGGTGAGAAGATTGTTGAAATCGTGCGCGACGCCCGACGTGAGCTGTCCGACCGCTTCGAGCCGCTGCATCTGCCTGCAGCGTCGACTCGACGCTCTCACGCTCCTCGATTTGCGAGCGGAGCTGATGGTTGGCGGCCGCGAGCTCCGCGGTCCGGTCGCGGACTCGGCTCTCCAGCCCCTCGTTGAGAATCCGGCATTCGTGCTGCTTGACCCGGCTTCGCAACCCGGCCCTGACCACGCTGATGAGAGTGGTGGGATGGAACGGCCGCTCCAGAAAGGTCACATTGCCGAACAGCTGCATCAGGCTCGCGGCGCGTGGATTTTTCTCGATGCCGCCGCCGTGCTCGGTCAGAACCACAAACGGAAAATCCGACCACGCCGGCTGATTCTGGATCCATTCCGCGAGCGCGCGCGCATCGGCGTTGTAAATCGACTCTTCGGTCACGATCGCCGTATCTGCGTCCCGGTGCAGCTCCTGCACCAGTTCGGCGATGTCGATGCAGATGTCGGCACGAAGCGCCGCGTCTCTTAACAGGCTCTTGGCCACAACCGCGTCGCGCCCGCGCGGCGCCAGGATAAGGGTCCGGAATACTTCGCCGTTGCGCATCAGCCGGCGACCGCGGCGGGGGGCATTCCTTTGCCGATATAGGTCGGCACGCCCCGCAGAACGCCCTGGAATTCGTGCAGGGCAGGCCCGACCGTGATCCCGGTGCCGCTGTCGATCCGAAATTCGCGGATGGTGTCTTCGTGCGGTCCGCTGCGCTTCTTGATCACCGAAATGGCGCGGCGGACGCGGCCCATCGCCTCGAAGAACCGCAACAGGATCACGGTGTCGGCAATGTAGGTCACATCGACGCTCTGTCTCATGTCGCCGACCATGCCGTGCTGCGCCAGCGTGATGAACGTCGCGACGCCGCGGCGGTTCAGGTACTGGATCAGTTCGTGCATGTGCAGGACCACGAACTGCTCCTCGGGCATCGAAGCTTCGTAGCCGCTGAGGCTGTCGATGACGACGACCTGGCTGCCTTCGCGCTCGACCCTGGCTCGAACCCGATGCGAGAATTCGCCTGGAGACAGTTCCGCCGCATCCATCTGCTCGATGAACAACTGGTCGGCATCGCACATGGCCTGCAGGTCGATGCCCAGCGCCTTGGCGCGGGCGATCAGCAGGCCGATTTCCTCGTCGAACACGAACATCGCGGCGCGCTCTCCGCGTTTCACGGCGGCCGCGATGAACTGCAGCACCAGCAGTGATTTGCCTGCGCCGGCGGGGCCGATGACGAGCGTGCTGGAGCCGCGTGCAAGCCCTCCGCCGATCAGGCTGTCGAGCTGATCGACGCCGCTCTTGAAGTTGTCGCCTCGGAAGCCTTTGCGTTCTTCGGCGGCGACCAGGCGGGGATATGCTTTGACGCCACCCGCGCCGATCGTGAAGTCATGATGGCCGCCGCGGAAAGACTGACCGCGGCATTTCACGACCCGCAGCCGCCGCCGTTCGCCGCCATAGATCGGCGCAAGCTGATCGAGGTGGATCACGCTATGAGCGATACTGTGAACAGCACGATCGGTGGTTTCGGTGGTGAGGTCGTCGAGCATGACGACGGTCGACTGGTGCCGCGCGAAATAGTGCTTGAGCGCGAGAATCTGCCGGCGATAACGCAGCGAGTTCTGTGCCAGCAGGCGAATCTCGGAAAGGCTGTCGATCACGACCCGCTTGGGTTTGACACGCTCGATCTCTTCGAAAATGCGCTTGGTCGTTTCTCCCAGCTCGAGATCGGAAGAATAGAGCAGGCTCTGATGCTGGTCGGAATCGATCGCGCTTTCGGGAGGGACCAGTTCGAAAATTTTGATGGCCTCGGGGATGTCCCAGCCATGGGAGCGCGCGCCATCGCGCAGCTCCTCGTCGGTTTCGGCCAGACTGACGTAGATGCCCGCCTCTCCGACCTTTTCACCGGCCAGCAGAAACTGCAACGCGATCGTGGTCTTTCCGGTTCCAGGGCTTCCCTCCAGGAGATGAAGTCTATTGCGAGCGAGCCCGCCGCCTAAAACTGCGTCCAGTCCTTCAACCCCGGTCGAAGCGCGAGGCAATGTGGCTGATGTCGTGGTCATGGGCACGGTCAGGTGAGGACATGGGACGAGGGTCTTGACACAGAGGACCAATAACGCCGCTTTTGCCGTGTGGTTCCCGATACGGGCAGAGGCTGCTGATCCCGCCCCGCAGGTCCGCATGCCGGTCCACGCAGGCTTAAGTCTTGCGCAGCAAATAGACGTCCATGATCCAGCCGTGGCGCGCCCGGGCTTCGCTCCGGACGCGCTCTATCTCGGCGCTGCGGTCGGCAAGCTTGCCGGACACCAGGATCTCGTCAGGCGTGCCGACATAGGCGCCCCAGTAGATGTCGGCGTTGCTTTCCTTGACGGTCCTGAATGCGCAGTCGCCGTCGAGCATCACCACCACATCGTCGGCGGGCATTCCCTTGGCGAGCTGGCGGCCTGTCGTGATGTGAACCGGCCCGCCGATCCGGTTGAGCGCGATCCGGTGCCGCGCTGCGAGCGCCTGAACGCTGGTGATGCCGGGGATGACGTCGAGCTCGAACGCCACTGTCTTCATAGCCGCGACCTGATCGACGATTCGCAGCGTGCTGTCGTAGAGCGAAGGATCGCCCCAGACGAGAAATGCGCCGTGCTGTCCGTCGGCGAGTTCCTCGCGGATCATCGCCTCGTAGATTCCCGCCCGCTTGTCGTGCCAGGCGGCCACCGCGGCGCCGTAGTCGTCAGGCGTCCGGTCGCGCTCCGGATCGCGCGCCGCGACCGTTCGATACGCCTTTCTGATATAGCGTTCGCAGATTTCGCGGCGGAGTTTCGCGAGATCATCTTTCTCGTCTCCCTTGTCGATCAGGAAGATCGCGTCGACCGTCTCCAGCGCCTTGATCGCCTGCACGGTGATGTAGTCGGGATTGCCCGCGCCGATGCCGATGATGGACAGTCTTCTCATCGTGTTTCGTCCCGCTGCTTGACCCGCATGAACCCGATGCAGAAATTGGGGTCGGCGCCGTTTCCAGGGATGTTATAGGGACTATGAACGGGTTTTGCAGGGAGTACCGGGATGGCTGAAGCGCAACTGACCGGCGGCAGCGAGCAGGACCGCAAGGAAATCCTGAAGCTGCACGACAAATACATCGATGTGAACACCCGGTTCGACTGGGAGGGGCTGACGCCGATCTACAGCCCGTCGCCGGAGGCGACCTATTTCAACCTCAACGGCCATACTTATAAGGGCCGGGACCACTGGATCAGGCTCTGGAAGTTCTACGGTCAGAACGTGTCGTCGACCTACTGGACGCCGTTCGATATCGGCGGCGTGGTGACCGGCGATCTCGCCGTGGTCTGGTGCCATCGCAACACCAAACGACAATGGACCGGCAAGGAGCCGCCGCCGAAGGACATCAACTACAGCGGCCAGGAATTCATCTCGCGCTCGACCATGGTGTTCCGCAAGGAGGAGGGGACCTGGCGCGTGGTGCACGCGCATTTCTCGCCCGCTGATTCCGGCCCTCGGCCGGGCGGCGTCTAGAGGCATGTCGGCGAAGCTTCCCAGGCTGAGCGTCCGGCTGCACGGCGGAATGACGCCGCAGGCCTGCGCCGAGCAGGCGCGGGCGGCCGAGGCCGCCGGCATCGACGCGGTCTGGTTTGCGGAAAATCCCTTCGCGCGCGGCATCATGACGGCGGCGACCGCCTGCGCGCTGGCCACCAAAACCCAGAGCATCGGCGCGGGCGTGTTCAATCCGTTCGGCCGGCATCCGACGCTGATCGCCATGGAGATCGGCGCGCTCGACGAACTGTCCGGCGGCCGCGTGCGCCTCGGCATCGGCTCCGGCCTCGGCCACGCGGTCGAGCGCATGGGCTTCAGCACCAAGCGCGCGCTGACCACGCTGCGGGAGGCCATCGAGATCGTGCGTGCCCTGCTGCGCGGCGAGGAGGTCAATTTCACCGGTACGGTGTTCAATGTGCAGAAGGTGAAGCTCGACTACCGGGCCCGCGCCGACATCCCGGTTTTCATGGCGGCGCGCGGCGACAATGCGGTGAAGGCCGCGGGCGAGATCGCCGACGGCATGATCGTGTCCAACATGTGCGGGGCGGGCTTCGCGGCGAAGGCGGTGGCGGCGTTGCACGACTCGGCCCGCGCCGCAGGCCGCACGGCGATGCCCGGTGCGGTGCAGTACATGCCGTGCGTGCCGCGTCCCGACCGGGCCGAGGCGTTCCGCGCGGCCAGGCGCGCGGTGGCCGACATGCTGCCGGCCTACTGGACGCTGGCGCAGAAGCTGCCCGGCGCCAAGGCCGCGCTGGTCGACGGCACGGGGCTGTCGGACGACGACATTGCCGCGGCGGTCGCGCGGCTGAAGTCCGGCGAGGCGGCCGATGCCGCGCTCGACGACCGCTATGTGAGGGCTTTCACCATCGCCGGAAACGCCGACGATTGCCGGGAACTGGCCGCGGCCTATGCGGCGGCCGGCGTCACCGAGCTGGCGCTGACGTTCTTCGGCCCGGCCGCCGCCAGCGACATGGCCTATATCGGCAAGGCATTTGCGGAGAAGTAGCCGCTACATCTTCTGCAACTTGGCTACGTCAACGGCCTGCTTCCAGCGCACGCGCTCCTCGACGAAATATTTTTCGATGTCGGCGGGCGTGCCGCCGATCGGCTCGGAGCCGATCGCACGGAATTTCTCGATCACGTCGGGCTTCTTCAGGATGGCGTTGGCTTCGAGGCTGAGCTTGTTGACGATCTCGCGTGGCGTCCTGGCCGGCGCCGACAGCGCGTTCCACGAGCTTGCCTGATAGTCCTTCACCACCGCGCCGATCGGTCGCACGCCGGGGAGGACCGCGACGGGCGTCGCGGTCGAGACGCCGAGCGCGATCAGCGTGCCGGCTTTGATGTGCGGCAGGATCGGGCCGAGATTATCGATCGTCGCGGGAACGCGGCCGGAGATGATGTCCTGAATGGACTGGCCCGTGCCCCTGTAGGGAATATGGTTGATCTCGATGCCGGCCATCGCCATGAACAGCGAAATGCACAGATGACTGGTCGAGCCGACACCCGAGTTGGCGAAATCGATCTTGCCGGGCTCGGCCTTGGCCTTGGCGATGAGTTCCTCGATGGATTTCACGCCGAGGGAAGGGTGCACCACCAGCACGTTGGGAAACTGCGCCACCATGGTGATCGGTGCGAACGACTTCTCCATGTCGAACGGAAGCGTGTTGTAGAGGTAGGCGTTGATCGCATGCGTCGCCGGCGGCGCCATCAGCAGCGTGTAGCCGTCGGGATCGCTGCTGGCGACGAAGCCCGCGCCGATGTTGGCGCCGGCGCCCGGCTTGTTGGCGACGGTGAACGGCTGCTTGAACGCGGTGGAGAACTGATCCGCCATCACGCGGGTGAGGATGTCGGTGTTGCCGCCCGGCGGGAACGGCACGATGATCTGTGCGGGCCGGTCGGGATAACCGCCCTGCGCGTGGGCTGTCGCGGCTGCTGCGAGCGCCAGGATCGCGGCGACGCATCCCCCAAGAACGGTCCGTTTCATCGAGTGTCTCCCATCGATCGGTGGCGTAACCTTAAGCAAGTCCCGGGCCATGCGCTCCGCAAATTCAGTGGAGCGGCATGCTTCCGCCCATCGGCCCAAGCGCGCCGCGCCGCAGCGCGCGTCCCGGTCGCGCGCCGGTCGCCGCGCCGTCGCGCCAGACCATGCGGCCGTTGACCATAACGCAGGCGATGCCCGCCGCCGGCGTCTTCGGCTGCTCGAACGTCGCGGTGTCCGCGATGGTCGCCGGATCGAACAGCACCAGATCGGCATAGGCTCCGGCTCTCAGCGTGCCGCGGTCCTTGAGCCCAAACTGCGCCGCCGGCAGCGCGGTCATTCGCCGCACCGCCTCCTCGAGCGGGAACAGCTTCACGTCGCGCACATAGTGGCCGAGCACGCGCGGGAAGGTGCCCCACAGCCGCGGGTGCGGGTGCTGGTCGTGCGGCAGGCCGTCCGAGCCGATCATGGTGTGCGGATAGGACAGCACGCGGCGCACGTCGTCCTCGCTCATCATGAAATAGATCGCGCCGGCGGGAAGCAGCTTTTCGACCGCTTGCTCCATGGTGCAGCCGAGCTTCTTGGCAATGGCGTCGAGCGGCTGGCCGGCATGCTCCGGCATGCTCTTCGACCAGGTGACGATGATCTTGCTCGATGCGGAGATGCGACGTGCGTCGAGCATGGTCGACGCGGCGACGTAGGGATAAACGTCGAGTCCCAGCGCCTGCGATTTGCGCGCCTCGTCGATCAGCTTGAGCGTATCCGCCACCAGGCCGTGGTTCGGGGTGCCGCTCGCCTTGTGATGCGAGATGACGACCGGGACGCCCGCGGCCCGGCCGATCTCGATGGTCTCGTTGACCGACCGGACCAGATGCGAGGCCTCGTCGCGCATGTGCGTGGTGTGGATGCCGCCATAGGCGCGCATCGGCTTTGCAAGCTCGATCACCTCCTCGGTCGGCGCGTCCTTGGACGGCGGATAGTAAAGCCCGGTGGACATGCCGATCGCGCCATGTTCGAGCGAGGCCTCGAGCGCGCGTCTCATTGCGCCGATCTCGCCGGTCGTGGCGGGACGGTCGAAGGTGTCCATCGCGCCGACGCGCAACGTCATATGGCCGACCTGGCAGGCGGCGTTGAGCGCCGGCGGATCGCGGTCGAGCGCCGAAAGATAGTCATCGAAGGTGGAAAAGAATTGCTCCGGCTCGCGCGCGATGATGTCGAGCGGCGGCGGCGGGTAGCGCTTGATCGACAGCGGCGCGAGGCTGATGCCGCAATTGCCGGTGATGACCGTGGTCACGCCCTGGCTGATCTTGCAAGGGAGCAGGGGATCGCTCAGCAGCGCCCGGTCGTCATGGGTGTGCGTGTCGACGAAGCCCGGCGCGAGCGCAAGGCCCTTCGCGGAAATCTCCTGCCCGCCTCTGGCGGTCGCAAGATCGCCCATGGCAACGATGCGATCGTCTTTCACCGCAAGATCGCCGCGAACGCCCGGCCGGCCGCTGCCGTCGACCAACAGGGCGTCGCGAATGACGAGATCGGGCTGCGAGGTGACGCTGGACGGCATGCATTGCTCCGAAGGAAAACCGGTCGCCAGTCTAGCAGGTTGCTGAAAATGGACATGGCCGTCATTCCGGGGCGCGCCGAAGGCGCGAACCCGGAATCCAGAAGAGCAGGAAATCCCGACGTTACTGGATTCCGGGCCCGCCGCTTCGCGGCGTCCCGGAATGACGGCTGAGGGTTTTTCAGCAGCCTGCTAGAGCCCAAAAGGCTATTGCGCGCCGATGATCTTGGCCGCCGCGACGACCTCTTTCCATTTGGCGATGTCGGCCTTGATCCGCTCGGAAACGGATTCGGGCGTGCCCGGCTCCGGATCGACGCCCTGGATCTTCATCGCCTGCTGCACGTCGGCCGCGCCCGCGACCGCCAGCACCGTCTCGTTGAGCCGCTTGACGATTGCGGCCGGCGTTCCGGCCGGGACCACGACGGCGGTCCAGAGGCCGGCTTCGCAGCCGGGCACGCCCGCCTCGGCGAGCGTGGGGATTTCCGGCAGCATCTCGTTGCGCCTGTCGCTCATGGTGCCAAGCGCGCGGAGCTTGCCCTCGCGGATCTGCTGCAGAGTCGGCGGGATGGTGCTGACCGAAAGCTCGATCCGGCCCTGCAAGCGACGGGTTGGGAGACTTGGCTGCGGGCGCGGCTCGATGAGGAACGCCATTTCGTCCTCGAATGCGTCGGGCAGGCGCTCGGTCAGGCGCTGCGCAAAGAGCGCGCTGCTGCGAAGCGCGAACTGGATCATTCCGTTCGCGCGCTGCGCATCGAGCTTACTGAAGCCAACGAAGTAATCCGTGAACTTCGCCGCACCATCGCGGCCGACAACCATCGCAGCAGCAGCGGCGCAGTGATCGACCTGCTGCCAACAGCGCGGCGCAACTGACGGTGACGCCCCTAAATCAGCCAGCCCTCGTGCGCGACGGTGAGAGTTTCTATTGCTACTGCGGGCTCGGTTGGCGAATTGTAAAGGTCATTTGCAAAGGCGCCCGGATCGTATTGGTTAGGCTCAACGTTGACCTGCCAAAGACCCCAACTATCCTCCCCCCCGGCGGAAGCCTGTGAGTCCAGCGTTAAGTTCCCAACGAACAATCGGCTTGAGGCTTCGGTGCCGCTCTGGTCGACAAGCGAAGTGTCGGTCGTGCTGTGCTGGATCGAAGTCAGCACGTAACCCTTACCGTCCGTGCCCGCGTTGTGCGCAAATTGGTAACTTTCAACGATGATCCAATCCTTGGGCCCGCCGCCCGCTTCTGGAGCCGTTGGCTCGCTCGTCAATTTCGGCACTTCAACCCCAAAGACGTAATCCACTGTCGGGGCGGTCGAGTCCAACCGTTTAACGATTGCGAATTCGCTGTGGTTGACTTCGCCCGCCGGAGCCGTCGGCTCGGTCGTCAATTGCGAAAAGTCGAAGGCGTCGTCCTTGCCCGCTGAGATGATTTGAAAAGACGAGGGGTTCAAGTTTCCAGCGTCTGCGTGCCGGACGCTGCCATCACCCATCGTTAAGTTTGCGCCTCCGGTGTGCCCGCTGGACCCCACATTAGGGTTGGTCGGATCGACAGCGAGAGACTGGACGCCGCCGTCGGGGATGGGTTCTATCTTCAAAAAGGGATCAAAATAGAGGGGCATTTTGGGCCTCCATGGCCGGGCCGGACGTTGCCAGCGCCTCAAATATTCGTCGGGGTCGACGACGGTCAGGTTCATTCAAGGACGCCGGCCGGTCGCTGGCGGGTTAGACCCCGGTTGCCGGGATTCTCGAGCAGGTTGTGCGGAACCGGGACGGGAACCGAAGCTCGCTGAAACAGCAGTTTTATTCTACGAAATCCCCGTTCAATCAGATACTTGCGCCGATGGCTCTGTGGCGACGCTTATTCCCGGCAAGCTATTAATATTTCAGGTGAAAAAATAGGAATATTTCTCTGGATGCGAGCGCAGCCGCGCCGGCCGCCGGTTCCATTCAAAATTTTAGGTACTGCCCCCCGGCCGTTCGATCATCAAAGACGCGTAAAGGGGCCATAGTGCCGGGCTTGCGGGGCCAGTGGACCGCCCGAGGCCGAGCGCCGAGGGCCAATCACCGCTGCCCCACATCTCCGTGCCTGATTGTCGACACTCCTTAAGAATTGCTTTGCGGTAATTCGCTGATGCTTGTCCGTACGCTTCTCGAAGCGGACCACGCGTTGCCCAAGCGTTCGCAGAACCTAATCCGCGCCTTTATTTCCTCGAATTCCTTCCGCATGACGTCGCCCCGCGCCTCTCGCCACATATCAAGCCAGCCCATTGATCGCCCCCATCGGTGCTATTCCGGGCATGGCGTGCGCTTCTCGATTGCCGAGCGAAGTTTGTAAAGCTCGGCTTCGAAGTCTTTGAACCTTTCGGTGACCGCAACGATCTCGGCTTCGGTCCACGGTTTGCTCTCAGGGAAACTGTCATCGTTCCATTGCGTCCCACCACGCACATCGATTGTCGATGTAACCGAGTTGAAGCGCCACCATTCGCCATGAGCGAGCAAGTTGCGATCTTCGCACGCAAGTCTCGCTTTCGTCAGAATGTTTTTGATGGGCTCCGCTTCGGGGATCGCGCCACGGTGTTCCGCAATCAGCTTCGCCATACGATCAGGGCGCTCTCTCGCGCCCCATTGATTTCTTCGTTGTTCGCCGAAGCCGTGAACACAAGTAATGGCAGCCTGCAAGTCGCGCACTTCGCGCTCGAAGCGCGCATGGGCAAACATCATCTGCGCGAACGCAATCGCGAGCGGCTTGATGTCCTTGGGATCAGGGAAAAAACTGCTGAATTCGGTGAATGGATTTTTGCCCATGGTTCAGCGTAGCAGAAGCCCGCACCCCGGCGTCGCCGCTTGCTGCTTCCGATACGGACCCGACCCCGATCTTGCAGCCCGTTGATATGCTTGCGCTTTTCACGCTGCCAAGCAGCCGCGATAGGGCACGTGGGCGACGTCGACGCCGGCCTGGCGCTTGAACAGCTCGCCGGCGAGATGGGCGAGCGTGCCGGTGCCGGCCGAGGCGTAGCTCAGCGCGCCGGCCTCGATTTCGCGAGCGCGACAAACTCGGCGAGCGTCGCCGCCGGCACCTGCGGCGCGCTGATCAGAACGAACGGCGAGCTGCCGATCATCGCCACCGGGATGAAGTCCTTGACCGGATCGAACGGCAGGTTTGCGTTCAGCGCCGCGCTCGCCGCATGCGTCGTGGTGTTGGCGAGCCCCAGCGTGTAGCCGTCCGGCGCCGACTTCGCGACGGCGTCGGTGCCGATCACGATCACCGTGCTGCCGCCGACCCGGTTCTCCACCACGATCTGCTGGCCGAGCCGTTCTCCGAGCTTGGCGCCGATGATGCGGGCGATGGTGTCGGAGCTGCTGCCCGCCGCGAACGGCACGATCAGCTTGATCGGCCGTTCCGGCCATTGCGCGAAGGCGGGCTGGGCGATGTGCGTGAGGGCCGTGCAGAGCGATACAAACAGCAGAAGTGTCCGCGCCATCGCCGTCCCTCCCGATCCGCTAAGGTATCCGCTCGGCCTCGCGTAAACTGTCGAACAGCGCGGTGCGGAGCAGGAACTTGCGCGCCAGCGCCGGGTCTTCCGCCTGCCGCCGCAACTCGTCGTGATTGCGCCGGCGGACCGCGGGGTCGCGTTCCTCCAGCAGCCGCTTGTTGCGGATGGTCTGCGCCTGGGTGTGCTGAACCGCCACGTGCCGCCGCTGCCGTTCATACCTGTCGAGCTCCGCATCGGAAGCTTCACCATGCAGGATGCGGGCCAGCTTGTCGGCGAGGTTGAACGCATCGTGCACGCCGCTGTTCAATCCCATGCCGCCGATCGGGCTGTTGACGTGGGCTGAGTCGCCCGCGAGCACCACGCGGCCGACGCGGAACCTGGCCGCGACGCGCTGATGCACCGTGTAGAGGTTGCAGCCGCAGATTTCGAAATCGTGGTCGATGCCGAGGAATTTCTTGAGCCGCGCTTGCAGCGCCTGCGGCCGCTTCAGCTCGTTCTCGTCGTCGTCGATGTTGGTCGGGAAGTGGATGCGCCAGCGGTCCGGCGGGCCCTTCCAGTGGAACAGGTTGGAATATTCGACCGGGTCGGAGATGTAGTTGCGCTCGGTGTAGCCGTGCTTCCTGAAATCGTAGGCGACCTCGATGTTGATGGTGCGCTCGGGATAGGTGAAGCCTTCGAATTCGACATCGAGCTCCTTGCGGGCGATGCTGCGCGCGCCCTCGCAGCTCACGAGATAGCTCGCGCGGATCGTCTCGCGCTCGCCCTCGGCGTTCCTGACCTCGACCAGCACGGCGTCGGCCTTCTGCTCGAGGCCGGTGAACTCGGTCGCCATCCGCACCCCGATCAGCGGATGCGCCTTGGCGAGCTTCAGCGCCTCCTCGACGATCTTGATGCGCTCGCATTGGAGCACATACGGAAACCGGGTGTCGTCCTTGAGCAGTGCATGATCGAACTCGGCGATCAGCGCGTTGTCCTGCCGCTCCCGGTAGTGGAACTTGGGCGCGATCAGCCCGCGCGGCTCCATCTTTTCGTAAAGGCCGATGCGGTCGAAGAACTCGAGCGTGGTCGGATGGTTGGAGCCGGCCCGCGGCACCTGGTCGAGAAAATTGCCGTCGGTCATCTGTTCGACGAGAACGACGGCAACGTCCTGCTGCGCCAGCGCCAGCGCAAGGCACAGGCCGACCGGGCCTGCGCCGACCACCGCGACCGGATCACGGCTTGCCATGGAGCGCACTCACGCGGCGGCCGCGCCGCTACTTGGCGGGTGCGGGCTCCTTCGACCGGAACCACGTCCTTCACCGCGCCGGCCCAGCCGGTGTGCGTCAGGTCGAACACCAGGCCGGTCGGGCTCTTGTACTTGGCTTCGTAGAACGACTTGGGCGAGGTCGGGCGGCCTGCGAGATATTCGCCGCCGGCGTTGACCACCTTCTTCTCCGCCTCGTCGAGATCGTCCACCCACATGCCGAAGTGGTAGAGGCCGAGCCTCTCCTTGTCGTTTTCCTTCTTCAGCAGGGCGACGTTGAAGATGCCGTCCGACATGTAGATGCCGCGCCGCGCCGTGCCGGCGCGCTTCATGTCGAACGCCTCCTCGAAGAACTTGGCCGAAGCCTCCGGATCCTCGACGATGATGGCGATGTGGCGCAGCTTGGACATGATCGGGTTCCTTTCCGTCTGTGGCCGCCATGATGCGGCGAAGACCGGGCCCAGGCAATCCCGGTTTTTCCGCCTGCGCTGGCGAGCCATCAGCGCGTTACGCGCGTCTTCGACGCGCCACCAGCGCGTTTACGCGCGTATTCGACGCGCTGTGGGCGAGCGGCCAGCGCGGCACTTTGTAGTGGCCGCGCCGGCTCCTCGTGTCGTTTCGCGCCTCTCGGCGGCGCGGCTAGTCGTAGACCGTGTCCACGTAATGGTCGGAATCGACGACCGCCTCGATCACGGTCGGCCCCTTGGCCGACAGCGCCTTCTTCACGGCCGCCTCCAGCTTCTCCGGGCTGCGGACGCCGACCGCGGGCACGCCGAAATAGTGCTGCGGCGGCTCGGTGTATTCCTCCGCCTGCAGTTCGGTTCCGTAGAGCGGAAACTGGCGGCGGATCTGCTTTACCTTGATCAGCGCGAGCCATTTGTCGTCGAGCACGACCACCGGCAGCGTGATGCCCATGCGCTTGGCCACGGCAACCTCGCCGCAGGTCATCTGGAAACAGCCGTCGCCCAGCATGCAGACGACCGGCAGGTCGGGCCGCGCAAGCTTCGCCGCGATCGCGCCGGGCAGGCCGAAGCCCATCGACGACCAGCCGTTGGTGATGTGGAACGTCCTGGGCGCATGCGCGGTCCACTGGCTGGCGATCTGATGCGTGTGCGCGCCGACGTCGAACGACAGGAGCCCTTCGCGCGGCAGCGCGCGCCGCACCGCGTCGATGGCGGCGTGCGCGGTGAACGTGTTGGTCGCGGGCCGCAGCGCCGCCTGGAACGCGCGGCGGTGTTCGGCGAGCATTTCGGGCTTCCAGGCGTTGGCGCCGGCGGGCAGCGCCGCGAGCTTCGCCAGCGACGTGTCGAGATCGCCGGTGACTTCGTGGGCGACCGTCACCGAGGGCGCGACGTCCACCTTGTCGATGTCGACCTGGAGCAGCGGCACGTCGGCGATCCACGCCTCGTACTCGACTTCGACGGTGTCGTAGCCGAGCCCGACGATCAGGTCCGCCGAGCGCAGGAGCTTGCGCTGGATCTGCCGGCAGGAGCGCTCGATCACGCCGATCGACAGCGGATGATCCTCGTCGATCATGCCCTTGGCCATGGTCGTGGTGGCAAACGGCAGGTTGTGACGCTCGATCACCTGGCGCAGCAGGTCGGGGTTTGCGATGCGCATGGCCGACGAGCCGAGCACCGCAACCGGCCGCTTCGCCTTTGCGATCAGCTCGCCGGCTTTGGCGATCATGTCGCCGGTCGGCGGCAGGATTTTCGACAGCGCCTTCATCGCGGCTGTGTCGCCCTTGGCGGGCGCCAGAGCCACGTCCTCCGGCAGGTCGAGATGCACCGGCCCGCGCGGTTCGCTCATGGCGATGCGGATCGCCTCCTTCACGGTCTCGGCGATCCTGCCGTTCTCCAGCCGGAACGAGGCCTTGGTGATCGGCTTGAACAGCGCGTGATGGTCGATCCACATCTGGATGCGCCGGCCGAGCTGTTCGGTGACGAGGTTGCAGGTGATGGCGATCATCGGCGAGCGGTCGAGCCAGGCGTTGCCGACGCCGGTCGCGAGATTGGTGGCGCCGGGTCCGAGCGTGGCGATGCAAAGCCCCGGCGCCCTGGTCATGCGTCCGGTCACGTCGGCGGCGAAGCCCGCCGAGCCCTCATGCGCGGTCAGCACGAAATCGATGCCGCCTTTGCGCATCGCCTCCATCAGCGGCAGCACGTTGCCGCTCGGGATGCCGAAGCCGCGGTCGATACCGGCGGCCTTCAGCGTGGCGACGATCAGATCGGCATTGTTCATGGGGCAGCAGCACCTTTTTGATTTGCAGCTATGTATCCCATGGCCGTCCCGAAAAGCTCAAGGGCGGCGCTTGCTGCGCCGCCCTTGACCGTTGCATGGCGGAACGTGGATCAGGTGAAAATGTCGGCGATGATGCCCTGGTACCAGCCAATGTTCTCCTGCTGGGTCTGCTTGCGCAGCTCCGCGGTTTCGCCGGTCTTGGAGACGAACGTCTCGGTCGCCGCGATCTTGCCGTCCTTCGCCGCGTAGGTGCCGCCGACCTTCACCGTGTCGTCGGTCTCGATCAGGCTCCAGCAGGTGTTGGTGTAGCGCGCCGGGAAGGTGCGGCCGTTGGCCAACTCGCCGCGGATCATCATCGCCGCGACCTTGGCCTGGCTGTTGGCCGAGAAGCCGGACTTCGGCATGTCGCCGGGGATGCAGGCGTCGCCGACGATGTAGATGTTGGCGTCGGTCATCGAGCGCATGTTCTCCGGGTTGATCGGGCAGAAGCCCGTCTGATTGGCGAGCCCGGCATCGCGCGCGATCTTGCCGGCCATCTGCGCCGGGATCACGTTGATCAGGTTCGCCTTGTGCTCGGCGAGATCGGTCTTCACCGTCATGGTCTTGGCATCGACGCCCTTCACGCCGCCATGCATCTTGGCGTCCTGCCATTCGACCATGCCGGGGTAGTGCTTCTGCCAGCCCTCCATGAACAGGCCCTGCTTGGAGAAATTCTCCTTCGGGTCGAGGATGATGATGCGCGACTTCTTGTGGCCTTTGGCCTTGAGCACATGCGCCATCATCGAGGCGCGCTCGTAGGGTCCGGGCGGGCAGCGAAACGGGTTCGGCGGCGCGACCATGACGATGGTCGAGCCGTCGGACAGCGCGTTGAGCTGGCGCCTGAGCAGTTGCGTCTGCGCTCCGGCCTGCCAGGCATGTGGCAGTTTCTTGCTCGCCTCTTCCGAATAGCCGGGCACCGAGTCGAACTTGATGTCGATACCGGGGGCGAGCACGAGGCGGTCATAGTCGAGCGCCTTGCCGCTAGCGAATTTCACCTGCTTCTTGTCGCGGTCGATGCCGGCCGCGCGCTGGCGGACGTGCTTGATGCCGTAGGCCTTGGTGATCTTGTCGTAGGAATGCGTGATCTCCTCGAAGGTCTTGAAGCCGCCGAGATAAAGATTGGAATGGAAACAGGTGGTGAAGCGGCGCGCCGGCTCCACCAGCGTGACGTCGAGGCCGCCGTCCTTGGCGACGTATTTCGCGACCGTCGCGCCGCCGGGACCGCCGCCGACCACGATGACCTTGGGCTTCGCCTGGGCGAAGGCCGGCATGGGGAACGTCGAAGCGGCGAGCGCTCCCATGCCTCCAATAAATTTCCTGCGGTTGGTGTTCATCGTTGCCTCCCTTGATGGACCAATCAAACGATAGCTTCCGGATATCTTCAATTCCTCGGCTTGACGCTGCCGAAATAGGCCGCGAGCGCCGCGATCTCGTCCTTGGAAAACTTGCCCGCGATGGTTTGCATCACCGAGTTGTCGCGCTTCTTCAACCGATATTCGTCCATGATTTCAACAAAGCTTTGCTCCGGCCATCCGACGATCGGGGGAATGCCCCGATGGCGCCCGCTGAGCTGATGGCATGTTACGCATTCCGAAGAAAGATATTCGCCGAGTGCCTTGTCACCCTGCGCCGCGGCTGGCGCTGATGTCAGCCCAGCCGCCAACGCCAGGACGAGGCGGATTGTGGCCCCTCGGCCAATGCACGGCGTACCCCGGTCAGCCATCGCCGAAGATTGCCCTGCCTTGATCGCGCCGACAAGATCGCAACGCGCGGCTATACGCAACCGTAGGTTCAGCTTCTCGGCTGCGGAACGATGCGGATATATGGCTTCGGCGATTTCCAGCCCTGCGGAAACAGCTTCTTGGCGTCGTCGTCGGTGACCGAGCCGGCGATGATCACGTCGTCGCCCTGCTTCCAGTTCACCGGCGTTGCCACCTTGTGCTTGGCGCCGAGCTGCAGCGAATCGATGACGCGCAGCACCTCGTCGAAGTTGCGCCCGACCGTCATCGGATAGACCAGCACCAGCTTGACCTTCTTGTCCGGGCCGATGATGAACACGTTGCGGACGGTCTGGTTGTCGGCCGCCGTGCGCTTGGCCGGATCGCCCGACACCGCGGCCGGCAGCATGCCGTAGAGCTTGGATACGTTGTAGTCGACGTCGCCGATCATCGGATAGTTCGGCGCAAAGCCCTGCGTCTCCTTGATGTCGGCGGCCCAGCCGGCGTGCTTGTCGACCGGATCGACCGAGAGGCCGATCAGCTTGACGCCGCGCTTGTCGAACTCCGGCTTGATCTTCGCCATGTAGCCGAGCTCGGTGGTGCACACCGGCGTGAAGTCCTTGGGGTGCGAGAACAGCACCGCCCAGCTGTCGCCGATCCAGTCGTGGAATTTGATCTTGCCTTCGGTGGTCTGGGCTTCGAAATCAGGTGCAATATCGTTGATCTGGAGTGTCATATTCGCCTCCTGCAATATTAACGGGCGCATATGCCGCGCCGCCCCGATCATTGTCCAATGCATAATTAGTGTGTTTTTTCATGCACAATCGGCATATATAGTCCCATGGACCTCCGGCGCTTGAGAGCCTTTGTCACGGTCGCGGAGCACGGCACGGTTTCGAAGGCCGCGCAGGTCCTGCACATCTCGCAGCCGGCGCTGTCGCGCCAGATCGCCGCGTTTGAGCAGGAACTGGGTTTCAGCCTGTTTCAGCGAAGCGGCCGCCGCCTCACGATGACGTCGCGCGCCGATCAGCTTCTCGGAGAGAGCCGCAGTCTCTTGAATCACGTCAGTTCGCTCGGCGAACGCGCGCTGGCTCTGCGTCAAGGGGACATCAGGGTGCTGACGGTCGCGGCCTCCGCGATGACCATCGAGGGAATGTTTCCAGGTCTTCTCGAACGATTCCCCGGGCAGCTTTCCGGCGTGCGCCTGGCGCTTGTCGAAGCGGACGCCGACAAGCACCTTCAGATGCTCGAGCACGGTGACGCTGACTTCGCGATCAATGTCGTCAATGTCGTCGAGGTGGACGACAGCCGCTTTGGCACTTTTTTGCTGCCGCGATTTCATATCGCCGCGGTGATGGCTGCGTCCCTGGATCCTGGCGCTGCCGGTACGATCGATATCGGCAAGGTGGTCGAATATCCGCTGCTCCTGCCGAACACCAGCTATGCGACTCGAAACCTGTTCGATGCCGCGTGCAGGCTCGCCGATGTGCGTCCCCTGATTCGTTTGGAGAGCGGATCGTCGCGCACATTGCTGACGCTGGCGGAGGCCGGCGACGGCGTTGCGATCGTTCCTTCGATACTGCGTTCGCACGGCGATGGATTGCGCGTGTTGTGTGTCACGCATCGCGGAGAACCGTTGCGGATTGCGCCGGCGGTCATCTGGGACAAGCGGCGAACCCTGCAGCGCCACGCGCAGGGGTTTTCCGAAGTGCTCGCCGGACACGTGCGGATCAGTTTCCCCGAGGCGCCGGCGACCACGCCGAAGGCGCGTTCACGTGATGTCGGCCAGGACACGGTTGCGAACTGGCGAACCCGCAGGAAATCGGCCGGTCCGGCGCGCAAGTCGCGCTCGCGCTAGGACGCGACGCTGCAAATCGCTCTATTCGACCTTCGGCCCTTTGCCCTGCTCCGGCGTCACGTCGACGGCGCGCGCGCCCCCGGTCACCCTGGCCGGGCCGGGCAGGCAGCTGGTCATGCAGGGATGCTTGCGCCACAACGCCTTCTCCACCGTCTCCCGGTCATCGTCGCGGAAATTCGGTTCGTTGGGCAGCCGGATGGTCTTGAACGTGTTTTCGTTCAACTCGAAGCTTTCGTCCTTGATGACGTCGTTCAGGTAGAAGACGTATGCCGTGACCGCGTAAAGCTCGTCGTTCGACAGCGATTGCGCGTTGCCGAACGGCATGGCGCGGCGGATGTAGTCGATCACCGTGGACGCATAGGGCCAGTACGAGCCGATCGACTTGACCGGATCGTGGCTTGCCAGCGTGCCTGCGCCTCCCGCGACGATCGGCCAGCGGCCGGCGCTTTCGCCGAACTCGCCGTGGCATGCGGCGCATTGCTGCATGTAGATCGCTTCGCCCTGCTTCACCGTGCCCTTGCCGGGTGGCAGTCCCTGGCCGTCGGGGCGGACGTCGATGTCCCAGCCGGCGATTTCTTCCGGCTTTGCTTCGCGGCCGATGCCGAGCGGCTTCGACACTGTGGTTTGTTTCGGAGCAGGCGCCTTCTGCGCGAGAGCCATCATCCCGGCACTGGCGACAACACCGGCAACAACGCTTGCGGCGAGCGCTGCGAGCCTAACCGACCTCGACATTCTCGACCTCGCCGTTCTTGTGCAGTTGCCAGGTCTGGATGCCGTTGTTGTGGTAGATCGAGTTGACGCCGCGATACTTGCGCAACTCCGCCTTGCTCGGCTGCACGTAACCGGTCTCGTCCATCGCACGCGATTGCAGCAGCAGTTCGCTGCCGTCCCAGTCGAACTCGTAGTAGAAGCGCGTCAGCGCCTTGTCCCAGACCGGCCCGTCGACTTTTGCGGTGCGCCAGTTGCGGCCGCCGTCGAGCGAGACATCCACCCGCGCGATCTTGCCGCGGCCCGACCAGGCGATGCCGGACAGCACGGTGAAGCCGGACTTGTGCCTGAGCGGCGCCTGCGGCGTCGGGCTGGTGATGACGGATTTCGCTTCCATTACATAGGTGAAGCGCCGCGCCTTTCCGTCTTCGAGCAGATCCGTGTACTTCGATGTCTCCTCGCGGGTGTGCCACGGCTGGTCGCCGACCTCGATGCGGCGCAGCCACTTCACCCACATGTTGGCCTCCCAGCCCGGGATCACCATCCGGACCGGATAGCCGTTCTCCGGATAGAGCATCTCGCCGTTCATCCGGTAGGCGACCAGCACGTCGTCGAGCGCCTTCGCAAGCGGCAGCGAGCGCGTCATCGCCGCCGAGTCGCCGCCTTCCAGCAGCAGCCACTTCGCCTTGGGCTTCAGGCCCGCTTCGTTCAGCAGCACCTTCAGCGGCACGCCGGTGTACATCACGCAATGCACCATGCCGTGGGTGTACTGGCAGCCGTTCAGTTGCGCGCCGCGCCACTCCATGCCGGAATTGGCGGCGCATTCGCAGAAGTAGGCGCGGTTCACGCGCGGCATGCGCTTGATGTCGTCGAGCGTGAAGATCAGCGGCTTCTCGACAAGCCCGTGCAGCATCAGCCGGTAGTCGGCGGGGTTGAGCTCGGCGATGCCCGAGTGATGGCGCTCGAAGCAGAGCCCGTTCGGCGTGATGATGCCGTCGATCTCGTGCAGCGGCGTGAAGCTCACCGAGCTTTGCGGGGACGCCGTGAGCCAGGCGACGTCGCGGCGGCCGATATGCGCTTCGTATTTTGCGGGCTTGCCGTAAGTGCGCGCCGCCACGCCTTCGCCGAGCATCTTCGTCCAGTCGGCGACGTTCGGCGGCAGGTTGGCCGGGTTCGATTGGGCCTGGGCGCCCGCGACAGGCGCGGCCAGCGCCGCGGCACCGCCGGCCAGCGCTCCGCGCAGCACGCCGCGGCGGGAATGGACACGTCCGGGGTCGTTGTTGTTGCTCATGTCTCTATCCTCGGTGTCCCCAATCCAATTATGCACGAATTTGCATATGTTCGGGCAAATTTTTTTAGTTTCCCACCACGCGGACGTGGCCTGCTTCGCGCGGCGCTACGGTCTTCTTCGTCTCGATGTGGCGCATCACCACGTCCCAGATCGCCGGGCCTTCGGTGCCCTGGTTGATGCTCGCCCAGCCGGTGACGGTGTAGTCCTTCGCGGCTTCGAGCGGCTTGCCGGTCTTCAGCAATGCGAGGTCGCCGATCCGGCGCCCGGCGCTTGCGTTCACGTCGATGCTGTAGGACACGCCGCCGACGCGGACCATGTCGCCGCCCTGCTGATAGTAGGGATCGGGATTGAACAGGTTGTCGGCCACGTCCTCCAGCACCTCCTTGAGGCGCGCGCCGGTCATGGTCATGCGGTAGGCCGCGGGATAGGTGAGGGCGGTGGCGTTGTAGATGTCCTCGCGGGTGATGTCCGGCCCCGGGCAGCAGCGAATTGCCCCAGCGGAAGCCCGGCGACAGGGCGATCTCGGCGTCGCGCTCGGCGAGCAGCGCGTCGCAGATCACGTCGTCGAGCGTGCCGTTGAAGTTGCCGCGCCGGTAGAGCAGCGTTTCCGTCCTGCCGATGACCTCGCGCAGCATCTTCTCGTGCGGCGCGCGGATCGCGGCGATTTTCGCGGCCATTTCGGGGTCCGGTGCAATCGCGTCGGAGAAGATCGGGATGAGCTTGTAGCGGTAGTCCTTCACTTCGCCGCCGCGCACGTCGAGGTCGAGACGGGAGACGAACTTGCCGTGGCTGCCCGACGCGACCAGCAGCGTCCTGCCGACCTTGACCACGTCCGGCAGCGCGTCGTGGGTGTGCCCGGTGAGGATCACGTCGATGCCGCGGACGCGGCCGGCGAGCTTGCGGTCCACGTCGAAGCCGTTGTGCGACAGCAGCACCACGAGCTGCGCACCGTCGCGGCGCGCCTTCTCGACGTTGCCCTGCAGATCCTCCTCGCGGATGCCGAACGACCAGGTCGGGATCATCCAGCGCGGATTGGCGATCGGCGTGTAGGGGAACGCCTGGCCGATCACGGCGATCTTGACGCCGCCGCGCTCGATCATGGTCATCGCGTCGAACGCGGGCTCATTCCATTCGGTGTCGCGGACGTTCTGCGCCAGGAAGGGAAAGCCGAGCTTCTCCGCGATCTCCTTCACGCGCTCTGCGCCGAGCGTGAACTCCCAGTGCCCGACCATGGCATCGGGCTTGAGCAGCGCCATGCAGTCGACCATGTCCTGGCCCTTGGTCTGCATCGACGTGAAGCTGTTCTGCCAGGTGTCGCCGCCGTCGAGGAACACCGTGCGGTCCGGCCGTTCGGCGCGGATCGCTTTCACGACCGTCGCGATCCGGTCGAGACCGCCGAGCCGGCCGTAGCTTTTCGCAAGTGCCGTGAAATCCTCCGGGGTCAGCGCATAGGCCTGCGCGCTTCCGGCCGGAATTTTGTAGAGATCGAGAAAATCGCGGCCGGTGATGTGCGGCACCTTGCCGCGCGCCTCGCCAACGCCGATGTTGATCGACGGCTCGCGGAACAGCACCGGCATCAACTGCGCATGGATGTCGGTGAGGTGGACCAGCGTGACGTTGCCGACCGGCTCGAAGCGCAGCAGGTCGGCCTGGGTGAGGCGCTGCTGCGCAAAGCTTCGGCTCCAGCCCACGGGCGCGATTGTCGCCGCAGCGGCTGCAACTTGAAGGAGTTCGCGCCGTGAGATCATTCGGGCTTCCGTGTCGCGGAAAATATCTCCGCGGTCATTCCGGGGCGCGGGCCATAAGCGCGTTCACGCGCGTCTTCGACACGCTTTGGCCCGCGAGTCTGGAATCCAAGGCTGCACGCAGCTGAATCCTCGGCTCTGGATTCCGGGTTCGCGCCTGTCGGCACGCCCCGGAATGACGCCGCGTGTTTAGCTGACCTTGATCGACTCTTCGCCGACGATGGTCGAGCCGTCGTCGTCGGTCCAGGTCAGCACCACCGGACCCGATTCTTCGGCGCGGAACTTGAACTGGATGTACGGGTTCGCCGAGATCGCCGGCTCGAAGTCGGCGGCGAACACCTGCTTGCCGTTCACCGTGCAGACGAACTTGTTGAGGATCTTGCGCGGAACCGTGTTGCCGGCGTTGTCCCGGCGCTGGCCCGATTCCATCACGTGCGACACGAGCGCCTTCACCTCGACGATGTCGCCCTTCTTGGCTTCCTTCTTGTCGAGCTTGATGCGGGGTTTGACGGCCATTGCTGTCTCCTGAAATCCGGGTGCGAGGGGCGGGGCGCCTGGTCAGCCGCCGCAGCCGCCGATCGTGACCTTGACCTGCTTGCTCGCCATGTAGAACGAGCCGTCGTTCATCTTCGCGACCGCAATCACGTCCTGCGTCGAAGCGAGCCGGATACGGGTGTTGGCCTCGGCCACGCCGCTGGCGGGCGAGAAGTGGAACGTCGCGATCCCGGAGCGCGGGTTTTCGCTCGCCAGCACCAGCACGTCGGTGACGTGCGACTGCGCGGTCATCGGGCTCTCCACCGTCACCGTCATCGGCACGGTGTTGCCGTTCTCGGCGATCTCGGGAAGTTCGAGCTTGATCTTGCCCTGCGCGGGTGTCTTGCCGCCGGTGAATTTCCTGATCGCCTCCTCGGAGTCGTTCTTGGCCAGCGTCTGCGGCGCGCCGAGCGCCATCGCGCCCACGGCTCCCGCGCCGAGCGCCAGGGCCTGGCGGCGATTGAAGATCAGCGTCATTGCCACTCCTTCACGTGTCGCGTTCGCTTGTCTCGAATTCGTCTGGCCTTCGTCGAGTGCCTTCATAGCGCAACGCGGGCGGCGTTGGGAACGGCTTTTGCGCCGATCCGAAACCTCCCGATGCCGTCCGCTTGGGCCACGAACGATGGGCCACGAACCATGGGCTGCGGAACATATTCAATTTCACGCAAGTATGTAGTCGATCACGGCGGCGTTTGCAACGGCTTTCCGCCGCTGCGACAATCGTATTCCATGGATCAGTCGGTGCGAGCTTTTCCATGCCACCAAGCGCATGTATTCTGGCAGGAATTCGCCGCCGTTCCGGACATGCTTGACTCAGGACGCGCGGCCAACAATGTCACCGGCGATCGAAGCGCCGGATCGACGGCAGCCGGAGGAAACGGTGAGAAGAACGACAACCATCATGGCGGCAGCGTGCCTGGCGCTCCTCGTTGCAGCGGCCGGCTCAGGCGCAGGACGAGACCGAGAAGGCCGTCGAGAAATACCGGCAGATGCTGAAGGAAGATCCGTGGAGCAATCCCGCGCTGCTCGACGCCGACCGGGGCGAGGCGCTGTGGAAGACCGCCGCCGGTCCGAGCCGGGCGACACTGGAGAAGTGCGATCTCGGCAAGGGGCCCGGCGTGGTCGACGGCGCATTCGCCGAGCTGCCGCGCTATTTCGCCGACGCCGGAAAGGTGATGGACCTCGAAACGCGGCTGCTCTGGTGCATGGAGAAACTGCAAGGGATGAACCGCGCCGATCTGGTGAAGCGGCCGCATCCGGCGGGCGGCCAGCCGGTGAAAGACCTCGGCGCGATCGCGACTTATGTTGCGAGCAAGTCGAACGGTCTCAAATATTCCGCGAAGCTCGATGCGCCGCAGGAGAAGGCCGTGGTCGAACTCGGCCAGGCGGTGTTCTTCCGGCGCCAGGGGCCGCACGATTTCGCCTGCGCCACCTGTCATGCCGACTCCGGCAAACGCATCCGCCTGCAGGGATTGCCCTATCTGTCCCAGAAGGAGGAGGCGAAGCAGGTCATCGGCCAGTGGCCGGCATACCGCGTGTCGACCACGCATGTCATGACCATGCAGCACCGGCTGTACGACTGTTATTGGCAGATGCGAATGCCCGAACTGGAAATGGGGTCGGACGTGAGCGTTGCGCTGATTGCCTATCTGACCAAGGTGGCCGAGGGCGGCGAAATCGCCGCTCCGGGCCTCAAGCGCTGAGCGGGGAAAAGCCATGACACGGGCCATGAAGATTCTCGCTCTCGCCGCCGCCGCGTTCGTGCTCGCCGGGACGCCTTCGCTCGCCCAGCAGAACGCTGCCGCCGACGCGTCCAAGGCCGATGCCGCGATCGCCGCCGCGTTCCCCACCGCGCCGGCGGAATGGCGTCCGCGCTTCGATCAGGACGAGACGATGAAGCAGTGCTCGCTGCATCGGAATCTGCCGCCGAAGAACATCGCCGACGAGATCCAGAAGCGCGAAAAGGCCCGGATCGAATACCCGGCCGACGGCAAGCTCATGGGCGACTGGAAGGCGGGTGAGCGGGTCGCGCAGTCGGGCTACGGCCTGCGCTTCTCCGACTATCCGCCGCGTCAGGCCAATGGCGGCAACTGCTATGCCTGCCATCAGCTGACCAAGGCCGAGGTGAGCTACGGCACCATCGGGCCGAGCCTTCTGAACTACGGCAAGGTCCGCAACTTCAGCGAGGCCGACACCAAGGCGGTGTACGAGAAGATCTACAACGCACAGGCCGCTTATCCGTGCTCGAACATGCCGCGGCTCGGGTTGAACAAGGTTCTCACCATCGAGCAGATCAAGGACCTCGTGGCGCTCGTGATGAGCCGCGAGAGCCCGGTCAACCAGTGAGCGCCTCGCTATAGGGTAAGGCTTTGCCTATCTGAAGGTCGGCTAGTGGGTCCATGAAGGCGATCGTCATTCACGAATTCGGCAACCCGAGTGTCCTCAAGCTGGAGGATGTTCCGCAGCCAACGCCTGAGGCAGGCGAAATCGTCATCAAGGTTCACGCCGCAACCGTGAACCAGACCCTGGACGTCGCCTTGCGCGCCGGGACATACGCCAGGCGGCCGCCGTTGCCACATGTGCCGGGATCCGATGCGGCCGGCGAGGTCACGGCGGTGGGGCCGGATGTGAAAAATCTGAAAGCCGGCGATCGCGTCGTCTGTCATCCGATTGTCGGCCGCCAGCCGAACGGCGGTCCCAAATTGCTCGGTGTCGACACCTGGGGGACTTACGCGGAATTTGTGAAGGTCCCCGCGACCACGGTGCAGATCGTTCCAGACGCGCTCGATTTCATCACGGCCGCGGTGGTCGGGCGGCATGGCCCGCTGGCCTTCACGCAATTGCGGGATCGCGCCCAAGTCAAAGCCGGCGAGTGGGTCCTGGTCATGGGGGCTGCCGGCGGCCTGGGGAGCGCCCTGGTGCAAGCAGGGAAATATCTCGGCGCGCGCGTCATCGCGGCCGCAGGCACCGATGCGCGCGTCAAGGCTGCCCTCGATCTCGGAGCGGATGAAGGAATCAACTACCGGAGCAAGGATCTGACGGCCGAGGCGCGGCGCATCACCGGTGGGGCCGGAGTCAATGTCGTGGCAGACAATATCGGCGATCCGGCCACGTTTCCGAAAGCGCTCGCGTCGCTCGGCTTTCAAGGCCGGCTCGTCACTGCGGGCGGTCACGGCGGCGGCAACGTTCCGCTGGATGTGAAGTATCTTTACCTCAACGTCATCACGATTTTCGGAAACCCGATCGATACGCCCGACAACTTCAGACTTGCACTCAAGGTGGCCTCCGAAGGCAAGTTGAAGGTGCTGATACACAAGGTTCTTCCGCTCGGGGAAGCCGGACTTGCGCACGAAATCGTCGAGCAGCGGGCAGGGATCGGCAAGGTCGTGCTTACGCCGTAGCCTGGCGATGATGGCGGCGCGAGCCCAGATTTAGCTGTTCGCCTTCAGATACTCCGGCAGGCTGCCCTTCTCGTAGGCGCGCTCGGTGACATAGCGGAACATCGCCAGAAACTGCGGCGGCTGCATGTAGCCCTGCGCGCGGGCGACCTCTCGCTCGCGCGGCTTGCGTTCGGCGAGCGACGCGGCGCCATCGGGAAAAAACTGGAAGGTCGGCGTGTAGCGCACGTTGTATTTCTGGGCGAGCCGCTTCTCGGACAGCTTCTCGCCGTCGAAATCGACGACCTCGCGCGAGCCGATCAAATTCAGTTGAAGCACTTCGAAGTGCTGCTGGATGAAGGCCGAGATTTCCGGCTTTGCGAAATTGACCAGGTGGGTTTCCTTGCAGTACGGGCAGCCGCGCAGCTCCCACATGATGGCAAGGCGCTTCTTCTTCTCGCTGGACGCCGCAAGATCGTCCGCGAGCTCGAGCAGGCTTTCGAGAAACCACGGCTGACGGTAGATGCCGTCCTCGGTGAGGATCGCCTCGGCGCGCGCGCGGCGTGGCAGCACCTGGCCCGGCAACGCGACCAGCCCCGACGCGGCGGAGCCGGTGAGCAGCAGGCGGCGCGAGATCATCGATCACACCTTATATTCGAGATTGCGCAACTGTATATCGAAGCATTGCGGCGGAAAACAAGGGCTCTGGACTTATCGGAAATGCGTACTAGAAAGACGGAATTGATGCCCTCCGCACGCGCCACGGGAATTACCATCCGCGCCTTCTCGGCGCTATGCGCGATTGTGGTTCTGATCCGCTCAGCCGATGCGGCCGAGCTTGTGATGTACCGCCGCGACGGCTGCCCCTATTGCGCCCGATGGGATCGCGAGATCGGCCCGATTTATCCCAGGACCGAGATCAGCCGTCGTGCGCCGATCCGCATGATCAATCTCGATCGGGACCGCGATCTGCCGATCAAGCACGGCCCGATCATTTTCACGCCGACATTCGTGCTGGTGGAAAACGGCCATGAGGTCGGCCGCATGGAGGGCTACACCGGCGACGAATTCTTCTGGGTTCGGCTGGCCAATCTGCTTGCGATGCTGCCGCAGCCGACGCCGAAGGGCGCGTCGGTGCGGGGCGAGTCCGTCACGATCGCGGAGCGGGCACGATGAAGTCTCGCGCCCCGGCATCCGGCAAACGCGCTGCGTCGAAGGCGGCACCCAAGGCCATGAACCCGGCGGGCCTCGATTTCGGCATGCTGCTGGCGAATGCGCGGCAGGCGAGCGAACTGCTGAAGGCGCTGTCGCACGAGGTGCGGCTGCTGATCCTCTGCTTCCTCATCGAAGGCGAGAAGTCGGTCGGCGAGATCGAGAAGATGCTCGACCTGCGCCAGCCGGCGGTGTCGCAGCAACTCGCCCGCCTGCGCGCCGATGGCCTCGTCGAGACACGGCGCAACGGCAAGAGCATCTATTATTCGCTGGCGCGCAGTGAAGTGCGCGACGTGATCGGCGTCCTGCACGACGCCTTCTGCAAGCCCCGCAAGACGCGCTGACCCGAGCATGGCCGGACTCCTCGCAGGCGTCCGCGTCCTCGACCTCACCAACGTGCTGGCCGGTCCGTTCTGCTGTTATCAGCTGGCGCAGCTCGGCGCCGATGTGATCAAGGTCGAAACGCCGGAAACCGGCGACCTCGCGCGACAGCTTGGCGCCGATCCGGACTTGAACCGTCGCCTGATGGGCGCGTCCTTTCTGGCGCAGAATGCCGGCAAGCGTTCGATCACGCTCAACCTCAAGCACGTGAAGGCGCGCGAGGCGTTCCTGAAGCTCGTCGCGACCGCCGACGTGGTGGTCGAGAACTTCCGGCCGGGCGTGATGGATCGGCTTGGGCTCGGCTATGGCATGCTGAAAGCCGTGAAGCCCGATCTGATTTATTGCGCGATTTCGGGTTTCGGGCAGGACGGGCCGCTGCGGCTCAACCCAGCCTACGACCAGATCATCCAGGGCCTCTCCGGCGTGATGAGCGTGACGGGCGACGCGCAGTCGGCGCCGCTGCGCGTCGGCTATCCGGTGGCCGACACCATGGGCGGCATCACGGCAGCCTATGCGATTTCCGCCGCACTGTTCAGCCGTGAGCGGAGCGGCGAGGGCGAGCTGATCGACGTGTCGATGCTGGAGTTGACGCTGGTGGCAATGGGCTGGGTGGTGTCGAACTGGCTGATCGCCGGCGTCCGGCCACAGCCGTTCGGCAACGAAAACATGACGGCGAGCCCCTCCGGCGCGTTCCGCACCGGGTCAGGACTTCTCAATATTGCCGCCAACCAGCAGCAGCAGTTCGAGGTCTTGTGCGAGCTGATCGGACGGCCTGAACTGCTGAGCGATCCGCGCTTTGCAAAGCGCGAGGACCGGAAGACGAATCGTTTTGCGCTGAATGCCGAGATCGAAGGCGCGCTGGCGGGGCGTCCGGCGGCCGAATGGTCGAAGCTGATGAACGACCGCGGCGTGCCCGCCGGAGAGGTCCTGGACGTGCCCTCGATCCTGGAGCATCCGCAGATCGTCGAGCGCCGGCTGCTCAGCACGTTCGACAACGTGCCGAACGTCGATGCCGGTGTCAGCGTGGTGCGCTCCGGCTTTCGCCTCGCCAGCGGCGATCCGGCGCCGGCCTCGCCGCCGCCGGCGCTCGGGGCCGACACGGCGGGCGTGCTCAACGAGCTGGGTTATTCGCCGGCGGAGATCGAAGCGCTTTCGCGCGACAAGGCCATTTAGTTGGCGAACTTGAGCTGCGCCTTTTCGATCACGGCCTTCCAGACTTTCATCTCGGCATCGATGTGCCGCGCGGTTTCGGCGGGTGTCTTGGCGACCGGCACGGTGAACATCCCGCGCAGCTTGTCCTTCACTTCCGTTCTCAGAACGATGTCGCGCAACTCCCGGGTCAAACGGTCGGACACCAGCTCGGGAGTGCCGGAGGGCACGAAGAAGCCGTTCCAGTTGGCGATGTCGATATCGAGGCCAAGCTCCTTCATGCTTGGCGTATCGGGCAGGTCAGGCGAGCGGGCCGCGGTGGTGACGGCGAGCGCGCGAAGCTTGCCCTCCTTCACCAGATTGACGATGCCCGGCGGCGTAAACGTCGCCCACGAGGCCGCGCCGTTCATCAGCGCGATCGCACCCTCCGCGGCGCTCTTGTAGTAGATCGCCACTCCGGGCGCGCCGGTCTGCAGCTTGAACAGCTCGGCGGGCAGTGTGAAGCCCGGCGCGGTGGTTGCGTAGTTCGATTTGTCGGGATTGGCCTTGGCCCAGGCGACGAGCTCGGTCGCGGTCTTCGCGGGATGATCCGGCGATGCCACGAGGATCAGCGGCATCTCGATCGCGATGGTCAGCGGCACGAAGCTCGTCAGCGGCGAATAGTTGGTCTTGTAGATGAGCGGGCTGATGCTGAGCTCGCTGCCGCCGCCGATCAGGATCGTGTAGCCGTCGGGGTGCTGCGTCGCCACGTAGTCGACGGCGATGCGCGCGCCGCCGCCGGGCCTGTTCTCGATGATGACCGGCTGGCCGAGCCGCTCCGCGAGCTTCTCGCCGATCACACGGGCGACCACGTCGGTGCCGCCGCCCGCGGCATAGCCGACGATGATCCGCACCGGTTTGTTGGGGTAGCCGGCCTGCGCGACCGCGCTTTCGCCGGATGAGATCGCGGCAGCCGCCGCCGTCAGAAACAGAACGAACGCCCGACCGCAGCCCCGTTGCCGCATCGCATCCTCCCGTCGAATACGGCGTCTGGCGCGCCTTTCATTCGATGGTGGTCCGATGCCTGGCCCTTGTCCAGAGGCCAAGGGCCACCGCCGGTTCAGTGCGCGTCGCGCTCGTCGGTGTACCAGGACGGCTTCTCGGGATAGTGCGGGCCGTCATAGACCTCGATCACCACGGTGTCCTCGTGGGCGATCGCCGGGCCGTGCACGTTGCCTTTGGGATTGCAGTAGAACGAGCCCGCGGTCAGCACCACGCCGGTCGAGGTGTATTCGTATTTGCCGCTCAGGCAGATCATGAACTGGTTGGACGAATGAAAGTGCGGCTGGGGGATGCCGGAGCCCTTGGCGAACCGGATCAGCGCGATCGACGCTCCGGTCTCCTCGTTGCGCCACAGCATCTTTTCCGAGATGCCCTTCAGGGATTTCTCCCGCCACGGCATCTTGTCGGTGTCGATCAGGATTTCGTCGAGCCCGGGGGCACCTTCGGGCAGCTTCACCATGAGAACCTCGTTCCGCTTTCGGCGAACGCTATACCGGCAACCGCTGGAAGTCAGTCGAGAACGAATGCATCCGGCGCGCACCGGTGTCGGTGATCTCGATCGTCTCGGCGAACACGCAGCCGGTCTTGCCGTCCTTCCACTTCGGATCGAACAGGTCGATGTTGAATGCGAACACCATTCCGGCTTCGAAGCGGTCACCCACCACCTTGATCGCCTCGCGGTCGGCGGAGATGGCATGATGGCGGTAGCGCGGATATTCCAGCGAAGCGAGGCCGTGGCCATGGATGCCGGCTTCGCAGATGGCAAGGCCGCGCGAAACAATCTCGTCTTTTACCGCTTCCATCGCGGTCGAGATGGTCTTGCCGGGACCGAATCCCTCAAGCCCTTTGTGGTAGGCGGCCACGCATCCTTCATAGATTTCGAGCTGCTTCGGCTCCGGCTCGCCCAGACAGAATGTCCGCTCGACATGGGTGAAGTAGCCGCCGGTCTTCGGATGCATCTCGCAGATAATGAGGTCGCCGCGCTCGATCGGCCGGACGGTCGGCACGCGGAACGGATGCGGATACGGGTAACGGTCGCAGGCCCAGAGAAACAGCGTCGGCTCTTCGCCGCCGTTCGCGAGCATCGCATGCATCATGCCGGCATAGACCTCGCATTCCTTGACGCCGGGCCGCGCGATGTCCCGGCATGCGGTCAGCATGAGATCGCCGAGCTTCGCGGCCTCCCGGAGCGCATCGAGTTCCTCGGCGCTCTTGATGGTGCGGATCTTCTCCAGCATGTCGGCGAGATTGACGATCTGGGCCTTCGGCATCAGCTCCGTCATGCGAAGGTGAACGTCGTGCGGCACCCAGCCGTCCGGATCGAGCGGCCCGGCATAGCCGTCCATGCCGATACGGCCGCCGTCGAGCTTCAGTTCCTTCAGGCGGCCCGCGACCGAGTTGGCCCAGGTCCTGGTGCGTGGCCGCACATCCGAGACCCAGTTCTGCGCCGAACGCCAGCCCTCGAGAAACGTCGGCATCTGCACGATCGAGGTCGGCTCTCCCACCGCGGGGAAGATCAGGATGTTGAACTCGGCGTTGCCGCCGATCGGGCAGAGATAGCGGGCGTTGGCGGTGTAGAAGTCCCACATCGTCGGCCAGCCCCACAGCACGATGACATCGAGGTTGCGCGCCGCCATCTCCTTGCGCACCGCCGCCCAGCGCCGGTCGCGCTCCTTGAGCGAAAGCCTGGGCAGTTCGAGCGTGGGGCGCATGGCGGTTCCTCTCAGACGCCGAGCTGCTTCAGCGCCGCCAGATAGTCGGCGATGCCGCGCTCGAGGTCGTATTCCGGCTGGTAGCCCAGTTCGTCTCGCGCCCGCGAAATGTCGTAGACGCCGGTCGCGGGATAGGGGAAGCCGTAGAAGTTCAGGCCGCCGCCGATCTCCATTTGCGCATTCGGAATGTGCTTCTTGATCACGCGCTCGAAGTCGCGCAGCGTCACGCCCGTGCCGGTTCCGATGTTGTAGACGCGGCTCTTCACCTTGTCGGCGACGGTGGCGAGATAGATGCCGAGCGCGGAGTCCTTGTTGTAGATGAAGTCGTCCTTGTCGTCGCCGCCCTTTTCGAGCTTGAACGGCAGGCCATGCGCCGGGTTCTCGACGATCCGGCTCATCACCGCCATCGGGCCGTGGCGCGCGGTCTTGCCCGGGCCGTAGGTAGAGGCAAAGCGCAGCGACACCGTCTCGACGCCCATGTTGTCGTGGTAATAGGTGCAGACGTTCTCGCCCATGAACTTGGCGGAGTCGTAGATGCGCTTGGGCCTGGCCGGCAGGTCCTCCGACATCGGTTTCCAGGTCGGCGAGCCGTATTCGCCGGTCACCGGCCCATAGACGCCCTTGGCGCTGGTGAACACGACGCGCCTGACGTCGAGCGCCCGCGCCGCCTCCAGCACGTTGACGAGGCCCAGCACGTTGACCTGGATGCTCAGCGCCGGGTTTCCCGCCGACACCGCGCCGACAAAGGCTGCCGCGTGCACCACATGCGTCGCCTTGTGCTTCTTGATCGCCTGCAGGATGCGCGGCATGTCGAGCACGTCGCCCTGCTCGAAGTCGATCCTGTCGGCGATGTCGCCGATCAGGCTGTCGTCGCGATGGCGCGCGAAGACGACGGGCCGGTGGCCTTCCTTGACGAACTTGCGGCTGGTCTCGGCGCCGATGACGCCCATGCCGCCGGTGATCAGCACCTTCACGCCAGCGCCCCTGCCGGGCTGCGTTGCTGCTTGGTAAAGTTCCGATAATTTTCCGGCGTGTCGAGATCGAGAGCCAGTCCAGGCCGGCGCAGGATGCGGACTGCGAGTTTCCTCGCCCGCGCCGCCTCAAGGTGCGCCTGGAAGCTGTCCGGGCCGAACCTGAAGAAGTCCGGCGCAGGCGGCGTGAGCGCGAGCGCGTTGGTGCCCTGTTCCTGCTCGTCGGGCGCGATGGTGCAGGCCGGCGTGTCGCCGACAGAGGCGCGAAGGGCGGCAACGTCACCCGCCGTGACATTCGGCAGATCGCTCGACAGCGCCACGATGGAACGCGCGCCATGCTCCGCGGCGTGCCGACAGCCGAGTGCCAGTGCGGGGTTGAGGCCGCACTGGGTGTCCTCCAGCACATGCAGGCCCTGGCCTTGCATCAATGCCAGCAGAAGCGGGTCCTTGGTGACCACCAGAATCCGGTCGGACGGGAACGTGCCGAGGGCGGCGTCCAGCACCCGTCCAAACAGCCGGCGGTTCAGGGCTGCTCTTTCATCGACGCCCAGAAGCGCTGCCAGGCGCGATTTGCCGGCACGAAACGGCTTGGCGGGAATAATGGCCCAGCAATCCATACTCAACTGACCTGTACGGCAGACAATTCCAGAACGAGTTCCAGCGCATCCTGCGCCAAGGCGCGCTTGTCGTCGAGGGTGTGCATCATGGTATTGCAGACGCGGACTTGATGGCCAAGCCTTTCGATGGCCGGCACGAGGCCGATATCCACGTTGTCCACGATCCATCCATCGACCAGCGGACCGTAGTGTTGCGCCACGCTCAGAGCGGTCGGTTCATGCCCCAGTTCGCGCAGCATGTTCGCAAGCGGCCCCTTGACCGCATGGCCGCCGACGATCGGCGACACGGCGACGACCGGCCGTCCCGGCCGCCGCAGCGCCTCGCGCACGCCCGGCAGGGCCAGGATCGGGTCGATGCTGACGAACGGATTGGAGGGTGTGAGGACGACGGCGTCCGCTTCGTCGAGGGCTTCGCGGAACGCCGCTGACGGCCGCGCGTCTGCCGCGCCTTGGAACGTCACACCGCGAAAGGCAGGTTTGCATTGCCGCCGGACGAACCAGTCCTGGAAATCCAGCGGGCCTTCGTCGGTTTCGACAATGCTGCGGACCGGATCGTCGCTCATCGGCATAACGCGATGGGCGATCCCGAGCCGCCGTGCAATGATCGCGCAGACGTCCGAGAGGGATTTGCCGGTCTTCAGCTCTTGGGTGCGCAGCACGTGCGTCGCCAGATCGCGGTCCCCGAGGCGGAACCAGGTCTCGCCTTTGAGCCGCTCCATCGCGGCCATAAAACTCCAGGTTTCGCCGGCGAGACCCCAGCCGCGCTCGGGATCGTTGAGATCGGCGAGTGCGTAGAGTACCGAGTCGATGTCCGGACAGATGTGAAGGCCGAGATGAACGAAATCGTCGGCCGTGTTGACGACCAGCGTCAGCTCGTCCGCTGGCAGCACGGCCGCGAGGCCGCGCGCGAGCTTGCCGCCGCCGACGCCGCCGGCCAGCGCCAGAATGCGCCGGCCTTTCACCGCACGATCTCCGCGATCGGGCGCCGTCCGCGGCTTCGGCCGGCCGACGCCAGGATGGCCGAGCGTGATCAGCGCTTGGGGATGCCATTCGAACGGCAGCTCGAGCGCGAGCTTCACCGTGTTCGGGCAGAACAGCGGCGCGCACATCCAGCACGCGCCCAGTCCCTCGGCATGGGCGAGAAGCAGCAGGTTCTGCGCAGCCATGGCGGTGCTTTGCACGGCCATCAGCCGTTCGGCCTCGGCGCGCCGCGCGTCCGGATAGCGGTCCATGTCGGCAAGCGTAAAGCAGACGGCAATGACTGTGGGCGCGGAAACGATCCGCGCGCGCGAGTTCGCGACGTCCTGGTCGATCGCCTGCGGATCGTCGCCGTCGGCGAGGCGATCCGCGCGCAGGCGATCCCCCATCGCATCGGCGAGCCGCGCCTTTTCCTCGGCGCCTTGCAGGACGACAAACCGCCACGGCTGCCGGTTGTGCGCGGACGGTGCAAAGCGCGCGGCATCGATCAGGCGTTCGATCGTTCCTTCGGGCAACGGATCGGCCCGATAGCGCCGGATCGATCGCCGCTCGCCGATCCATGCTTTCAGCGTATCGGGGGCGGCAGCTTCCAGCAGTGTCGGCATGACAATCCCCTAGCGGAACAGATCCTGTTCGGGTGCGCGGTGCAGGTCGGACGCCGGCCCGTCGCCATCCGGAAGCTGCAGTCCGCGCAACAGGACCACGGGCGTTCCTTCGTCGGCTTGCCCCATCAGCATCGACGCCGCGGCGGCGATCTCGTCGGCGATGCCCACCTGCGTGGTGCGCAGCGCGCGGCCGAACAGATCGGGCGCGCCGCGAAGATCGAGCAGTGGCGGCAGGCCCGCCGTGCCGAGCGCCGCGCCCACCGTGCCGTTGCGCCAGGCGCGGCCCAGGCTGTCGATGACAATCACGCCGGTCTGAATGCCGGTCCGCTCCGCTATCCGGGCGCGGATGTCCCGGCAGGACCGGTCGCAATCCTGCGGCAGCAACAGCACGTGATGGTCGTCGCCGGCGACGTTCGACGCATCGATGCCGGCATTGGCGAGCACGGTGCCGTTGCGGTGAGCGACCACCAGAACGCCTTTCCGGTGCCGCACGACCTCGGTCGACTCGCGCAGGATCAGCTCGACGAGCCGCGGGTCCTTGTCGACCGTGGCGGCCAGCTCCGACGCACGCCGCGAAGGCGTCACCTCGCGCAAGTCGACGATCCGGCCTTCCGCCTTCGATACGATCTTCTGCGCAATCACAATGATGTCGCCGCGCCGCAACGACAAACCGGAATGGGCGAGACCCTGAAGGACAATGTCCGCGATGTCGTCGCCCGGGTGCACGTGCGGAATTCCCGACAGCGCCGCAGCGCTGAGCTCCGCCGCGGGCCGCGGGCTGATTTTTTCCGCCGGGCTAGACATTCGATGGATCCTCCGGAAGGCCGGTGATCGCGATGCCGGAATGCTTCACCTTGTATTGGCGATTGATCGTGATCAGCACGGAGGTCAGCGCCTCGGCCACGGCCGAATTGGCGAGCGGGCCGGCGTGGAACGCGCGCATCCCGGCATCGTTGGCCAGCGCGATGACATCGGCGCGGGCGTCGCGGTTGTCGCCGCAGACCAGCACGTCGCAATCGACCGGCTTGCCGATCTCGCCCAGGAGCTCGGCCGATACGTTCTGAAAGGCGGAAACCACGCGCACCTGCTCGCCGAGCATGGCCTGCGCCTTGACCACCGCGGAGCCGCCGTCGGGGAGTTGCACACGGCCGACCTGCGGCGGCACCAGCGGAACCGTGACGTCGACCAGGATCTTTCCGGCAAGCGCGGCCGACACCTCCTGCAAGGTCGCAAGCTGCGCCGCATAGGGCACGGCCAGCACGACGATCTCGCCGGACTGTGCCGCCACGAGGTTGTCGGAGCCTTCCGCCCGCGATGTTCCGATCCGCGTGTTGATCGATGCCGCGGTGTCGCGCGCGCGTTCGGCCGAGCGCGAGCCGATGAGCACGCGATGCCCGGCATGCGCCCATCGCAGCGCGAGGCCGGAGCCTTCCTTGCCGGTGCCGCCGAGGACGGCGATGGTCTTTTGCGACGCCATGGCGCTCAGTCTGCCAAAGCCATACGCGGCGACACGACGCGACTGGGGGAATCGAGCGGCGTCAGCCTGGGTGCGCCGTAGGAAGCCAACCGGCGCTCCGCCGGAACATCCTTGTAGAGCGTCGTGCGCTGCCGCGGGGTGCGGCCGAGGGAGGCGATCAGCGCATCCATCTGCTCGGGTGAAAACTCCTGACCGTGCTCGGTGCCTGCCGCCCGCGATATGCTTTCGTTCATCAAGGTGCCGCCGAGATCATTGGCGCCGGCATCGAGGCAGGCGGCCGCCGTGTCAGGTCCAAGCTTGACCCAGGAGACCTGGATATTGGGGATCAGGGGATGCAGCGCGAGCCGCGCCACCGCATGCATCAGGATCGTCTCGCGCCGGGTCGGTCCCTTGCGAGCGCGGCCCTTGAGATACAGCGGCGCCTCCATATGCACGAACGGCAAGGGGACGAATTCGGTGAACCCGCGGGTTCGCTCCTGCAGGTCGCGGATGTGCAGCAGGTGGCGCGCCCAGTGTTCGGGCCTGTCGATGTGCCCGAACATGATGGTCGCCGTGGTCCGCAATCCCCGCCGGTGCGCGGCCTCGACGGTGTCGAGCCATTGCTGCGTCGTCAGCTTGTCCGGGCAGAGCACCGCGCGAACGCCGTCGTCGAGAATCTCCGCCGCGGTTCCGGGCAGGCTGCCGAGCCCCGCCTCAATCAGGCGGTCGAGATAGTCGCCGACGCCGAGCCCGAGGCTTGCCGCGCCATGCCGCACTTCGAGCGGCGAAAAGGCGTGCACATGCATGCGGCTTTCCGCGCGTTTCACGGCGTCGAGAATTCCGAGATAGGTCGCGCCGGTGTAGCGGGGATGGATGCCGCCTTGCATGCAGACTTCTGTCGCGCCGCGATCCCACGCTTCGCGCACCCGTCGCATGATTTCCTCGTGGTCGAGGTCGTAGGCCGGGCCGCGCAGGGTGTCGCCGAGCTTGCCCTTGGAGAAGGCGCAGAAGCGGCAGCCGTGATGGCAGATGTTGGTGTAGTTGATGTTGCGGTTGACGGCGTAACTGACGGTCTCGCCGTTGACACTCCGTCTCAGCGCGTCGGCGGCAGCGCAGACCGCATCGAATTCCGCCCCGCGCGCCTTGAACAGCGAGACGATCTGTTGGTGATCGAGCCGCCGTCCCGCGGACGCATACGCCAACGCCTGATCGATCTCGCCGTGGGATTCCGCTGAAGTGGCGCGCTTCGCAAATACTGAAGCCGTCTCCCGCAGTCCCGGCGCCCAGGCGGTCGCGCGGGCGAGGCCGTGGGCGTCGGTGGCGCGCAGCACCGGGGTATGCAATTCGGGATCGAGCCATTGTTTCGGATCGTGCGCGAAATCCGGGTATATGGCGAGCCGCTCAGCCAGGCACTTGCCGGCCGCCGCGGTTTCCGCGCGCAGCCGCTTGACCGCCGGCCACGGCGCTTCCGGATTGACGTGATCGGGCGTGACCGGGGACACGCCGCCCCAGTCGTTGATGCCGGCTGCGATCAAGTCGGCGGTCATTCCGGGATTGAGATTGGGCGGCGCCTGAATGTTCATCCGCAGCCCGAGCACGATGCGCGCCATCGCGACGGTCCACAGCAGGTCTTCCGCGTCCGGCTCCTTGGCCGTCGCCATGCCGGTGCCGTCCTTGGCGCGGAAGTTCTGGACGATGACCTCCTGGATGTGCCCATGGCGGCGATGCGTATCGCGGATCGCCAGAAGCGCGTCGATCCGCTCGGCGCGCGTTTCGCCGATGCCGATCAGGATGCCGGTGGTCAACGGGACTTTCGCCTGCCCCGCCGCTTCGATGGTTGCGAGCCGCACCTGCGGCCGTTTGTCCGGCGATCCGTAATGTGGCCCGCCCCGCTCGCAAAGCCGCGGCGACGTGCTTTCCAGCATGATGCCTTGCGACACGGAGACCCGGCGGAGCGTGGCAATCTCGGCCTCGGTCATCACGCCGGGATTGACGTGCGGCAGCAGTCCGGTCTCGCGCAGGACCAGCGCGCACATGGCGGCGAGATAGCCGATGGTCGTCGCATGGCCGAGGTGCGCGAGCGCGTGCCGTGCCGTCTCGTATTTCAGTTCCGGCTTGTCGCCGAGCGTGAACAGCGCCTCGCCGCAGCCGGCGGCTTTGCCGGCCCGGGCGATCGCCAGCACGTCGTCCGGTGTGAGGTAAGCCTGCGACGCGCCGTGCGGGCCGCGCACGAAGGTGCAATAGCGGCAGGTGTCGCGGCACAGCCGCGTGAGCGGGATGAACACCTTGCGCGAATAGGTGACGATATTGCCGTGACCGAGATCGCGAAGCCGGGCGGCCTCCGGCATCAGTTCATCGAGCGGTGCGGTGGCCCAGGGGCCGGACTCACCGCGACGCACATCGGAGGTCAGCACAGCCCGTGCTCCAGGCACTCAATCGAGATACGTCACGTTCGCCCGGCGACCGGAACCATTGCGCCGCGGTCGGGCCGGCGCGGAGCCCAAACGTAAACACGCCCCGGACCGAGGCGCAATTGGATCGGCCGATGGCGTGCATGCGAACAACGCATCGGGACGCCGCGACCCGAAAGGATCAGGCTCGCAACGCGGACCCGTCAGGAGGGAAGGCGCTATCCAGCGGCAGGCAATACGCGGATCGCCGGGTCGCGTGAGCAGCGCGCGACCGGTCGGCGGTGCCCGCGTACCGGACACGGTCAAATTTCACAGATCAGCTTGTGTACTTGTCGCGAATTTGATGGATTTGATCGGTCATTAACCAAGCATCAACCATAAATCGTAAGCAATTTTTAACCTTCGGAAGTAAATGGCGTTTAAGGAGTCCTGCCGATTTGTTAAATTAACTTTTGAGAAAATGTGAAAACCGCCAATTCAACGGTGGTTTTACGTGGAATACCAGCGGGGGAACCCGGATCGGCCTGAACGCCGCGAGGCGCTCGGCTTTCGGATTTCTCCGGCCTGGTTCTTGGACTGCGCAGGGGCGAGGCAATCCATTGATGGCCACGAGAAGTTGTGTGGAGTACGGGGCCAGCCGCGCACTGAGCAGAGCATCCGTTTTTGGAGCGTTGGCGCTCCTGTTGCTGGGGACCGGGCAGGCCTTCGCCATTCCGTCGCCCGAACTGGTCGTCGGCTCACTCGTCAGCATTTCGCAACTGTTCGCGCTGGGGTCGGCCGTCCTCGGCGGCGGCGCAGCCTATGCCACCATGCGGGCGCATCGGAACGGCAGCGCCCGGACGTCGCGGGCGCTCCTCTACACAACGGCAGGCCTCGCCGCCGTTCTCGTCGCATCGATCAGCGCCAACGTCTATCAGTATGTGGCCGAGGCCAATGCGAAGCAGGAGCGGCTTGAGGCGACGCTGACGCGGCCCGTGGCGAAAGTTGCGGGAAGAGCCGCCGACCCCGCTCTCCGAGAAGTCTCGTACGGTGAGCAACTTCGTCATCCGCGCGGCATCAGCACCGGCAATTTCGAACGGTTGCTCGAGGCGAAAGCCCGCGGCGAGCACTCCAATACGTTCCTGCTCGATGTCCGCGAGGCGGCCGAGACCGGGATGGGCACGATGTCCGGCGCCCGCGCGGTGCGCCTTCCCGACATCAAGACATCCGGCATCGACTTCACCGGCAAGACAGTCGTTCTGCTTTGTGACGACGGCAACCGCGGCACGGAGGCGTGTCAGGTGCTGGCGGGGCTTGGCGTCGATTGCCGTTTCCTCGTCGGGGGGCTGGAAAAATGGCTGGTCGAGCGCCGTTCGCCGACGGGCCTGAACGCCCGCACGCCTGCCGAGCTTCGCGCGATGCCGCGACATCGCAATCAAGCCGTGTTGCTCGACACGCCGCAGGTGCGCGATCTCGTTGAATTCGAAGAAGCCCTGTTCGTCGATCCGCGTCGTCCTGCCGAGTTTGCCGCCGGCCATCTGCCCGGCGCGGTGAACCTGCCGTTGCAAAGCACATCGACGGCAGAATTGAGCCGGGCGTTATCGGATCTGCCGAAAACGCCGATCATCGTGCCGTGCTACGATCGCCGGAGCTGCGCGTTTGGCGAAGTCCTCGGCGTGGAGCTTTCGCGCGCCGGCCATGACTTTCGCGGGCGCTACACCTTGCCGTGGGAGCTCTTCACCAGCGAGCCCAGGCCGTACGTCCTGCAGTATCTCGAGCAGGCCAAAAAAGGCTGGTTCCAGAAATCCACCGAGGCGCTGGCGTCGCTGCTTTCGCCGATGGCTGGCCATATCGGCCTGATCCTGACGATCATTCTGCTCGCCGGCCTGTCGCGGTTCCTGGTCCTGCCGTTCGCGGTGAAGGCCGAGCGCGATCAGATCCGCGCGCGCGAAGCGTCGGGCGAAATGGACGACATCAGGCAGCGCCTCAGCGGCAATCCGCCCGCCCGGGCGCGCGCCATCCGCGCTTTCTACAAGCGGCACAACATCACGCCGGGACGCAATCTCATCGCGCTCCTGTTCCTGCCGATCATGGCCGTCGCTCTTGCGGCCGTGCAGCACCTGGCGACCGGCAGCCCGGTCTCGCTCGGCTGGATCGGCAGCATCGGCGATCGCGATCCCTGGCTGATCCTGCCGCTTGCGTTCGGCGTCCTGATCACGGCCTATATCGACCTCGCATTTGCGACGACGCGCAACCGGCGAATTGCGATCTGGGCACTGGCCTTGCCGGCCCTCACCGCCACCGGCGCGCTGCTCAGCGCGGCGGCCGATATCTACCTGATCACCAGCGCGGTGCTTCTGATCGCGCAGCGGCTGTGGGTCGTGGGCTTCTACGAGACGATGCTGCGACGCTGGCAGCGCAGCCGCATGCCGGAGGGCGTCGTCGCGCTTGCGGATGCGGCGCGTCTGCAAGGATGCGGCAACAAAGCCTATCGCCTCGCGCTGCTGCGGGCGGCGGCACTGCCGGTGCCCGACGGGCTCGTGCTGACGTCCGGTTTCCTGACCCGGTTTGCCGCCGCATCCGCCGATGCGCGACAACGTGAAATCGAATGGATCTGGAACCGGCTTGGCCGCGTGAGCCTTGCGGTGCGCAGCTCAGGCGCGGGCGAAGACGGCGAGAATCACAGCTTTGCCGGCGTGTTCGAGTCGATCCTCCACGTCGGACGCGAGGATCTCGAAACGGCGATCGGTCGTGTTCACGAGTCGTTCGAGGCGTCACGCGTGTCGAGCTATCGCCTCTCGGCCGGCGCGGGCAACGTGCTGATCCAGCGCATGGTGGATGCGGAATATTCCGGCGTGCTGTTCACGCGCGATCCGTCGGCGAGCGGCCTTGCGATGATCGAGATGGTCAGCGGCACCGCGGAAAACCTGGTGTCCGGAAATGTGCGCCCGCAGAGCTTCCGGTTCGGCCGCGTGACCCGGAAGCCGTTCGGCAAAGGCAATACGCCGATCGATCTTGGTCCGCTGCTCGCGCTCGGCGACCGGGCCGAGCAATTGTTCGGCCGGCCGCAGGACATCGAATGGACCTGGCGCGACGGCGGTTTTTATCTCGTGCAGAGCCGCGATATCACGCGGCAGGTCGCCGGCGATGCCGACGCAGCGGCGGTGCAGGACGACCTCGCCCGCGCGCTTGAGCTGGCCAAAGGCGCGCAGCCGGACGAAATCGTCTTTGCCAAGAACGAGCTCGCCGAGATGCTGCCGCGGCCGACGCCGCTGTCGCTCTCGCTGATGGAAGCGCTCTGGGCCGCGGGTGGCAGCGTCGACCGCGCCGCGCGGGAGCTTGGTCTCACCTATCGCATCGACCAGGGGCAGCCTTATCTCGCGACGATTCTCGGCCGGCTCTACGTCAACAAGCGCGAGGAGCGCGCCCGCGCACTTGTCGTCGGCCCCATGGCTACGCGTCGTCTGCTGCGCAGCGCGGATCGGATCGAGCGCGATTTCCGCGAAGTCTTCCTGCCGCAGTTCTTCGAAGAAACCCGCATCGCCAACGTGGCCGATTTCGAGCAGTTGCCGACGGCCGAACTGGTCACGGAAATCAGACGGCTGCATGACCGCTTTGTGTACGACACTCATGTCGCGGTGGATGTGGTGAACATCTCGGCCGGATTCTATCTCGATCGCGCCCGCAAGGTGCTTTCGGCCGATGCGATCGAACCATCCGCAATTCTCGGCCACATCCCGGAGACATGCGAGCACCGCGCCATCGACGAAACCGCGGCTGCTCCGGCCAAGAGCCGGCGCTGGCTGCTGCTCAAGCACTTCGGCCACCGCGCCGTGCTCGACTATGAACTCGCCGAACCGCGCTTTGCCGAGGACATCAATACGCTCAGCCGCATGATTGCCAGCCGCGGCCATGCGGGGCGCCCGACGACCGATCAGGAGACGCCCGCGCTCGGAAAATCGCAGGCCAGGCTGGTCGACATCGCGCGGCGTTTCCAGACGCTGAAGGAGGACGCCAAGCACCATTCGCTGGGCGAACTCGCGGTGCTGCGACGCGCAATTCTCACGCTCGACCGCCGCTTCGGTCAAAAAGGGAGCATCTTCTATCTTCGCTTTGACGAGTTGCTGACGATCGACGAGTCGAATGTGGCGGAGCTTCGCGAACTTGCCCAGGAACGCGAGATGAAAGCTGCATCGCTTCGCAGGTCGCATTCGCTGGGGTCGTCGCTCACGGCGCAGGACCTGGAAGCGGCTTCCGCCGGCGACCTGCACGATGCGCATGCGGAGCCCGGCGCCATTCGCGGCACGCGGGTCTCCGGCAGCCGGGTGATGGAAGGCCGCGCCCGGGTGATTTCCGAGGAAGATGCCGAGACCGGCAACCCGATGGAAGACTTCCGCGACGGCGACATCATCGTTGCGACGATGATCAATCCCGCATGGCTGCCCTACTTCTCGCGCGCCGGGGGATTTGTCAGCGAGGTCGGCGGCTGGCTCAGCCATCCGGCCATTCTGGCACGCGAATACGATGTGCCGATGATTGTGGGCACGCAAGGCATCGGTGGCATTGCCGACGGCAGCGTGCTGCGGCTGCATCTCGACGGACGGATCGAGATCGTCACGCCGGGCGTCGCGGCAAAAGACGTGGCCGCCGCGTAAGCGACGAAACCGGACGGGCTAGCGCCTGCTATTTGAAAATGTGCGTGGCGGCGGCAACCTGCAGCCGTCGGCCGGCTGCGGGCAGACCTCGGTCATGGCGACAACCGTGATCGGAGCCGGATGCGGCGACCGGCCGGCCAACATCGAAAGCGCCGGAACGGCGGCCAAAGCCAGAATCGGGACGATGTTCGGCCAGCCGAGCCGAACCAGATTGAAGTTCATTGCCGTCATCCACGTTGCGTCGGTCCGAATTGCTACCGGGCGTGGATGACAGAACGATAACAGCAATGCCTGCAATTTTAGCGAACGGCGACTTTTCCCGCCTGTAAAGAAAAAATTCACCAAGATTGGAGGAGGAAGCGCTCCGGGCGCGGGCTTAAGCCTCGGGGTAACGGCAATCCGCTATCAGCAGAGGTTATGGGGAACGGGGCTGGAGTTTCGGACGGAAACGTCCGCAACGACGGATGGGTGTGGACATGAAGACCGAACAAGTCCGGCCGGGGCATGGGGCTGGAAAGTTGGCGGTGATTGCGATGCTTGCAGTCGTGACGGCTGCCACCATGACGCAGGCTGCTGCGGAAACCCTGATCATCCAGGGTTCGACCACATTTTACCGGCGGCTGATCGAGCCGAACAAAGCCGCCCTGGAGAACGAATCCAAGCACGAATTGACGATCATACCCAACAAGTCGCTACCGGGCCTGATGGCTTTGATCGAGGGCCGCGCGCACATGGGCATGATCTCGGCATCGCTCGTCAGCGAAGTCGACCAGCTCAAGAAATCGATGCCCGGCATCTCCTACGACCGCCTGCAGGCGCATCCGGTTTTGAACACGCGCATCTCCATCGCCACGCACACCTCCAACACGGTTCGCAAGCTATCGCTGAACCAGATCCGCAAGATGCTGCTCGGGCAGATACACAACTGGTCCGAGATCGGCGGCAAGGACCTGCCGATCCGGGTCGTGCTCGTCGGCGGTGGCGGCGGCGTCACCACGGTGGTCGAAGCCGAGCTTCTCAACGGAAAAGTTCCGGACGGCCCGCATATCATCTGGGTGAAAACCCCCGTGCAGCTCGTGCAGGTCATCGAGCAGGAGCCCGGCGCGATCGGCTTCGCACAACTGGCGCTGGTCAAGCAGCGGGGACTGATCGAGGTCACGACCGAGGCCCCGCTCGAGCAGACGCTGAGCCTCGTAACCTTCGGCGATCCCACGCCAGCGATGAAAGCGGTCATCGATGCGGCGCGGAAGATCGCGGAAAAATCGATGTAGCGGCTGATGCGTGTGCGTTTGCGAAATCTTCTGGCAGCCCTGCGCGGTTTCGGCGTCGGAATTTCCACGAAGGTATACTGCTTTGCCTTTCTGTCGCTGCTCGCGGTGGGCACGCTGTCGATCGCCTCGATCTACTTTTCGAGAGCCACGGAGAGCGCCGCGCAGCGCCTCTATGGCGTCAGCTTTATCGGCATCCTGGACTCGGCCCGGCTTGAGCTTCTCCTGGCCAATCACCGGCGCATCATCGAAAGCATGCCGCATGAGGTCGATCGCGACCGGCTTCAGTCCGAGCGTATCGAGCTTGCCCAGATCGAGAGCAGACTCACCGCGCTGGTGAAGGAGATCGGCGAGAAGCAGCCGGTCGATTCAAGCTCGCTGGAGATTCGCATCGGCGAAAGCCTGCCGTCGCTGTTCGAGGCGGCGCGCCAGGTCGCGTTCTACGCCAACGAATTCGCGCAGGACAAGGCGGTCGAACAGGCCGGCGACTACTCCCATGTCGCCAACGGCATCGAGCGGCTCATCAAGGAATACCGCGGCACGCGCTTGCAGCAGGCGCAGGACGCCATCGCCTTTGTCAGCGCCGCGGCGAAATCGCTGGCGGTTTGGGTCCTGTTTTGCGCCTTCGCGGCCATCGTCCTGATCGGCCCGATCGGGCTCGCCACGATGCATCGCGTGCTGTCGCGGCTCGGACGCATCACCCAGGCGATGATCCGCCTTTCGCGCAATGACACGACAACCGTCATTCCGTCGCAGCACGATCGCGACGAGGTCGGCGCGATAGCCCGCGCCGCCGAGGTGTTCAAGGACAACGCCATCCAGCTTATCGCACGCGAGGTCGAGCTCAAGCAGCTCAACCGGCGCATCGACATTGCGCTCAACAACATGACGCACGGCCTCTGCATGTTCGATGTGGAGCAGAAGCTGATCGTCTGCAACAAGACCTATGTGCAGATGTACGCGCTGCCGCCGGAGCTGGCGGGGCCGGGTACGTCGCTCCAGGCCATCGACGTCTACCGCGCCAGGATCGGCAACGGCGCGCTGGCAAACCCCGAGCAGATGGCCGCCGCGAACGCGATCGCGACACGCGAAGCGTCGGCTTTCACGCAGGAACTGATGGACGGCCGGATCGTCGCGATTTCGCAGCGCCCGATGCAGGACGGCGGCTTTGTCGCGGTGCACGAGGACATCACCGAGCGGCGGCGAGCCGAGGCGAAGATCGCGCACCTGGCCCGCCACGACATGCTGACGAACCTGCCCAATCGCGTGCTGTTCCGCGAGCATCTGGAAAGCGAGTTCGGCCGCATCCAGCCGGGCCGCGGCTTCGCCGTGCATTGCCTCGACCTCGATCACTTCAAGACGGTCAACGATACGCTGGGGCATCCGATCGGCGATGATCTCCTGAAGCTCGTCGCCGCGCGCCTGATCAAGGCGGTGCAGTCCACCGACTTCATCGCCCGCATCGGCGGCGATGAATTCGCCGTCGTGCAGGCCAATGTGTCGCGGCCAGAACAATGCAGCCAGCTTGCCGCGAGCATCGTCGAACTGGTCAGCGAGCCCTACGACATCGACGGCCGCCACATCGTCATCGGCGCAAGCATCGGCATTGCGATCGCACCAAGCGACGGCGCCAACCCGGACACGCTGCTGAAGAACGCCGACATGGCGCTTTATCTCGCCAAGGGGGACGGGCGGGGCACCCACCGCTTCTTCGAGCGCGAGATGGACAAGCGCCTGCAGTTGCGGCGGGCGCTGGAGCTCGACCTGCGCAAGGCGCTCGCGGAAGGCCAGTTCGAGGTCTACTACCAGCCGATCATCGACCTGCAGGGCGGCCGGGCCGCGGGGCTCGAGGCGCTGCTGCGCTGGAACCACCCCGAGCGCGGGCAGATTTCGCCGGCCGAGTTCATTCCGCTCGCGGAGGAGACCGGCCTGATCCTGCCGCTCGGCGAGTGGGTGCTGCGGACCGCGTGCCTGCATGCTTCGAAATGGCCGAAGGACGTGAGCGTCGCCGTCAACCTGTCGCCCCTGCAGTTCAAGGGCCGCAATATCGTGCAACTGACGATGAGCGCACTGGCGGCGTCGGGCCTGCCCGCGGCGCGCCTCGAGCTCGAGATCACCGAGTCGGTGCTGCTGCAGGACGAGGCCAATACGCTGGCGATCCTGCATCAGCTTCGCGCCATCGGCGTGCAGATTTCGATGGACGATTTCGGCACCGGCTATTCGTCGCTGGCTTACCTGCGGAACTTCCCGTTCGATCGGATCAAGATCGACCGCTCCTTCGTCCGCGACATGCTGGTGCGCCAGGACTGCAGGGCCATCGTCCGGGCGGTGATCGGGCTCGCCAAGAGCCTCGACATCACCACCATCATCGAGGGCATCGAAACCCGCGAGCAGTTGGAGGCCGCGAAGGCCGAGGGCTGCGATCTCGGGCAGGGCTACCTGTTCAGCAAGCCGATGCCCGAGCCCAACATCGCGGCGTTCCTCGCCAAACGCGACCACACCGCCGCCGCAGCATAAAGCCTCGTTCGAAAACCGCCCTCACTTCGGAACGTAGTAGTGCGTTTCGAGCAGCAGGCAGCCGTTCTTCGAGGTGAACGGCCCGTGATGGACGCCCGGCGGGCGCACGCAGTAGGTCGGTCCGGTGAAGAACTCGCCGCCCTTGCCCTGCGCGTCGCTGCCGCACACCAGATCGCCCGACACCAGGAACACCTCCTCCCAGTATTCGTGCACGAACGGGACGGTGGAGAAGGCGCCCGGCTCGATCTTCAGGATGCGGGTGCGGTTGCCGACCTTGTTCTTTTCGTCGAGCGAGCCTGCCAGGATCTTCTCGGAGAAGCCCCACGGATAGCCCGGCACGGTATGAAAGCCCTCTTTCATATCGACCCCGTGAAATTCCTTGTGACCCTTGTCGTAACCCATGACGGACTCCTTGAGCTGAATTTTTCGCGGCCAACATACCAACCGCGCGGCTTGAACAAAAGTCGGTGCTAGCAGGTTGCTGAAAAATCCTCCGCGGTCATTCCGGGACGCCGCGAAGCGGCGGACCCGGAATCCAGAAAAGCAGGAAATCCCGATGTTCTGGATTCCGGGTTCGCGCCTTCGGCGCGCCCCGGAATGACGGCCCGGAGTTTTTCAGCAGACTGCTAGTGCTTCAGGAGCAGCGAGCCGAAGCCGTCGATCCTGTCATTGATGCCGTTCTGCCGCAGCGCCCACCAGTAGATGCAGGTGTTGATCGCGAGCACCGGCTTGTCGAGCCAGAACTCGGCGATGCCGGCGAGACGGGCCATCGCCAGATTGGTGCCGACCTGGATGATGGCGTCGACGTCCGGCCCGTTCACCTCGACGATCGCGTCGCGCAATTCGCGCTCCGAAACATGCGCGATCAGCACCGGGCTCTTGCACTTGAGCCCCTTGAGCTTGACGATCTCGAAGCCGCAATCCTCGAAGAAGCGCCGCACCTGGCCGTCGCCGACCGGCATATAGGGCGTGATGATGCCGAGCCGCCTGGCGCCGTAGCGCTTGAGCGCCTCCTGCGAGGCGTCGGAGCCCATGCAGACCTTGACGCCCGAGCGCTGCTCGACGCGCTGCTGGAGCTTCTGGCTGCCCTCCAGGCCGTCCCAGAACGTCTCCGACGACATGCCCATCACCAGATAGTCCGGTTCGCAGGTCATCACGCGGTCCACGGTTTCCATCATCGTGGTGCGGATGTTCTCCATCAGCTTGTTGAAATCGTCGTCATTGTGGATCGGATCGTTCGGGATCGAGATGCGGCCGAAGTGATTGGTGACGCCGCGCGGCGCCATGGCGTCGAACTCCGGCTGCACCGACGTGTTGGTCGAGGGCGCGATCACGGCGAACTTTTTGCGGAAACCCAGGGAGTCGGTCATCGGTGCGGCTCTTCGGCTTTTGATTGGACGGTGGCCGCGACCGTAACGGTCCGGCGCGCCGCTGCCAATTGCCGGAAACGGCAGGGCAAGAATGCAGGAAATACGCGGCTTGCCGCCATTGACTACATCATTCAGTTAGGTAATTATATGATGTAATCTGGAGAGCCCCGATGGCCGTGCTGCGCCTCAGGCGCCCGAGCCCCGAAGCTGCCGATGCGACAACTGCCCGGGAAGCCCTGCCGCTCAGCGTCACGCGCCCGGAAATCCTGATCGACGGCTCCGACCGCGAATTCCGCCGCCTGATCCATCGCATGCTGATTGGCCAGGTGCGGCTTGCCGCGGTCCGCGAATGCATCGCCGAGCGGATCGGCGTGAGCGGCACGCAATACACCATGCTGATGTCGGTGCTGCACCTGCAGGGCACCGCCGGCGTGTCGATTACGGCGCTCGCCGATTATCTCGAAGTCACCGGGCCGCATGTGACCGGCACGATCGGCAAGCTCGTCGCGGGCGGCTTCGTCCGCAAGGCGGTCAACCCGAAGGACCGCCGCGGCGTTCTGGTGAAGCTCACGCCCGCCGGGCGCAAGAAGCTTCTGCAGGCCTTCGAGTTCATTTCCGCCGTCAACGACCGGCTGTTCGAAGGGGTGGGGCGGGAGGAATACCGGGCGGTGGCGAGCTTCAACGCCAAGTTCATCCGCAACACCCAGGCGACGCTGGACTGGATCGACCGGCAGCCGGGCGGCTCGGGGCGCTCGCGCGCGATCGAGGTTTGAGAGGAGAGGGGTTGTCATGCTGCGGACCGGCAAGGAGCATCTGGAATCGCTGCGCGACGGCCGCGTGGTCTATGTCGGCGGCGAGCGGATCGACGACGTCACGCGTCACCCGGCATTCCGCGAGGCTGCCAAGACCGTCGCCGGCATCTACGACCTCAAGGCCGACCCGGCCAACCGCGACGTCATGACCTACGAGGAGGACGGCGGACGGCACTCGATCTATTTCCTGAAGCCCAGGACCCGCGAGGATCTGCAGCGCCGCATGGAGGGGCACCGCAGGATCGCCGAGTTCACCTTCGGCATGTTCGGCCGCTCGCCCGATCATGTGGCCTCGTTCGTCACCGGCATGGCGATGAAGCCCGATGCCCTGCCGAAGCCCAATGCCTTTGCCGAAAACGTCGCCGCCTATCACACGCACATCCGCGACAACGACACCTACGTCGTCTACGCCGTGGTCGCGCCGCAGGCCGCGCGCAACCCCGAATTCTACCAGAAGCAGAACATCCCGCTGCCGACGCTGCGCGTCGTGCGCGAGGATGACGACGGCGTGGTGATTTCCGGCATGAAGATGCTGGCGACCGGCGCGCTCTACGCCAACGAGGTCTGGATCGGCAACGTCATTCCGCTTGCGCCCGACCAGAAGAAGGAGGCGATCACCTGCGCGATCCCGTGCAACGCGGCCGGCCTGTCGCTGTGGTCGCGCAAGCCCGCGGCGGTGGGGCTCACCTCGGAGTTCGATTCGCCTCTGGCGTGGAAGTATGACGAAAGCGACAGCATGCTGATGTGCGACAACGTCAAGGTGCCGTGGGAAAAGGTGTTCGTGCACGACGACGCGCTGCTCTCGCGCGACATTTACGTCAAGACGCCGAGCCATTGCTTCGGCAATCATCAGTCCAACGTGCGCTACTGGTCGAAGATGCGGCTGCTGCTGGGTCTGTGCAGCCGGGTCGCCGCGGCGTCGGGCGCCGACCAGGTGCCGGCGGTGCGCGAGAAGCTCGGCGAGATGGCGGCGATCGAGTCGACCATCGGCGGGCTGATCAACGGCCAGATCAACGCTTTCGAGAGCTGGCCGGAGGGCTACGTCTGCTTCAACCGCCGCTTCATGTATGCGGGGCTCGAGTTTTGCACGCAGAATTACAGCCGCTTCATCGATGAGCTGCGTACCCTGTGCGGCGGCAGCGTGTTCCAGATGCCGGCGGACATCTCGGTGCTGGACGATCCGCGGCTGGCGAAGCAGTTCGACACCTACTGGCAGATGCCGCAGGTCGACGCGCTCACCCGCATGAAGCTGTTCAAGCTCGCCTGGGACATGACCGGCTCGGAGTTCGCCGGCCGGCACCTGCAATACGAGAAGTTCTATGCGGGGGCCTCGTTCATCATCCGCAATCATTCGTACCGCGAGACGCCGTGGGCGGAGTTCAACGCGCTGGTGGACAAGGCGATGAGTGGTTACGACGTGCCGAAGCCGGGCAAGCAGGCGGCGAAGTGAGCCGCGTGCGGACCGGCCGGGTGGTTCGCCAGTCGCGTTTTTGTCTCGGTTTGAAACATCCGGCCCGGCCGGAAGGCCGCAATCCCCGAATATTTTCAATCTTCTATATGGTTAAGGTCCAGCCGCGGGTTTAGTCTCCCGGCAGATGCGGCGTGTAGGTTGGAGGGACCTATGCTCCGTACGGCTTGGGCCGTGCGCGCGCTTTGCGTTGCGCTGGTTTTTTCGGTCGGCCCGTCCGCTTATAAGACCGCCGCGGGTGACCCTTATGGTCGCACGCCCGGCGGGTACGTCCCGCAGCTTGCGCCGGGCGCACGCAGCTTCGAGATCGGCTGGCGGCCCGACGAGCAACTCGCCGCGCTCGGCGAGCGGTTGTTCTTCGACACGCGGATGTCCGCGACCGGCCGCACCGCCTGCGCGAGCTGCCACGATCCGCGCTACGGCTTCGCCGAGCCGCGGCGCGTCAGCATTTCCGACAACGGCAAGCCGGGGCGCCGCAACGCGCCGTCGCTGCTCGATGTCGGCCTTCGCCCGAGCCTGATGTGGGACGGCAAATTCCACGCGCTCGAGCAGCAGATGTTCGGGCCGTTCGCGAGCGGCGAGATGGGCCTCGGCGTCGAGCGCGCCGCGCAGCGGCTCAATGCGGATTCCCGCTACGTGCATCAGTTCCGCGAGGCGCTGGGAAACTGGCCGACGCCGGACGGCATGGCGCGTGCGATCTCCGCATTCCAGCGGACGCTGGTCTCGCGCGAGAGCCGGGTCGACCGCTTGCTGATCAGCAACGACGCATCGGCCCTGACGCGGCTCGAGCTCGACGGGTATGAAATCTTCACCCGCAAGGCGCAGTGCAGCGCCTGCCACCGCCCGTTTCCGTTGCAGCCCGACGGCCGAAAATTCCGGCGACCGCTGTTCTCGGATTTCCAGTATCACAACATCGGCGTGGGGGGCGTTATGGCGAGCCCGATGCGGGCCGCTACGAACTGACGCGGCAGCAGCAGGACTGGGGTGCGTTCCGTACGCCGCCGCTGCGCAACAGCGTGAAGGCGCCGCCGTACATGCACGACGGCAGCTTCGCCACGCTGGAGGAGGTGGTGGAGTTCTACAGCGCCGGCGGGCGGCCCAATCCCAATCTCTCGCCGCTGATCCGGCCGTTGCATCTCGACGGCTATGAGAAGTCGGCGCTGGTGGCGTTTATCAGGGCGGTGGGGGAGTAAGTCTCTCTCCACGAGTTATTCCGGGGCGCTCGCCTTGGCGAGCGAACCCGGAATCCATACTCCGCAGCAGTGGCTACGGATTCCGGGTTCGCGGACTTCGTCCGCGCCCCGGAATGACTCGTCGAGAAGTCTCGCAACTCATTTTTCCGGAATCACCGGCAGCATCACATACGCGTTTCGTCCCGGTCCGGCGTGCAGCGTGACGTCGCCGCCGAACACCGATGCAGGGCGGTCGCGCGGATCGTCGTGGCGGAAGGGGCCGACGCCGGTGAAGTTGCCGAGCGTCTTCAAGCCGCCGCCACCGCCGCCCGGATAGACATAGTCCTTGCCGCGCACTGACAGCGCGAGCCGATAGCCTGCCGGCACGACGATGCAGGTCGGCCAGACCTCGACGTCGCATTCGACGATCTCGTCCTTGTTGAGCTTCTGCTCCTCGTCGTGGGTGTGATACGGCCGATAGGGCAGGGTGAGCGTCTTGTCGAGCTTGCGGTGCGACGCGCGCAGCCAGCCCTGCGCGAGCGGCGTATGCGGATCGAGCGCGCCCTGAAACGTCAGTTCCTTCAGGTCGGGCGAGAACGCGCGCACGACCAGGAACAGGTCGGCGTCCTCGGTCGCCGACGACACCCACAATTTTGCGGCAATCGGTCCGGTGATCTCGGTGTCGCGTTTCAGGGGCTCGGTCATGAATGTGACGCCGTCGCCGAGGCCCTTGTAGGTGAGGCTCGCCTTCTTCGCCTGCCGCTTGGTGGACATCGCGAAGGTCGCGGGATCGAGGAAGAATTTGGTCCACTTGGTCCGCTTCAGCGGCCATTCCTTTTCGGGCCGCTCGACGAATTTGTCGTTGTGACGGATCTGCAGGAGCACCTTCGGCTGCTTGTCCCAGCCGGTCTTCTGGCCCTTCAGGAAATGGCCGAAGAATTTCTTCTGAAGCGCGAGGCCGTAGTCCGTATAGAAATGCGTCCAGTGCTCGAGCCCGTGCGCTTCGAGCCACTTCTGCTTCGACGCCGAGCGGACGAAGCCCTCGAAGTTGCCGCGCGGATGCAGGCCCTGGCCGCCCCAGTTGGCGGACGACAATAGCGGCACCTTCACCTTCGACCAGTCCGGCATCCGCGACTGCCAGTAGTCGTCGGTGTCGAGCTTTCGCGCGAGGCAGTCCTCGTAGAAATTGCGCCGGTTGGCGCCGAGCTCTTCGTCGGTCAGCTCGATCGGCCCGGACACCCAGTCGCCGGTCATGCGGCTGCGAAAGCCGCGCGAGCCGCGGCCGTGCTGCAGCGTGTAGACCTGGTTCTCCGACCAGCCCTTGGTGAAGCCGTTGCAGAAGATGCCACCGTGATGCGCCATGTCGCGGTAGAAATCGGCCGCGCCCTCCCAGGTGCAGATCGCCGCGAGGTGCTTGGGCTGGAGCGCGGCGCACTGCCACTGGTTTTCGGCGTAATACGAGATGCCGTTGAGCCCGACCTTGCCGTTCGACCACGGCTGCACGCCGGCCCATTCGACGCATTGCGCGAGGTCGAGCGCCTCCTGCAGCGACCAGATGTCGATGACGCCCGGCGAGCGGCCCGCGCCACGGCTGTCGACGCGGATGCAGGCATAGCCGTCCGGCACCCACTTTTCGGGATCGACCACCTCCCAGCATTGATATTTGTTGGTGGAGCCGGTCGGCACGTCGGGGCGGATCTCGCACATGCGCCGCCACTGCTCGCTGTAGAGATCGTCGAAGTGCAGCCATTTTCCGTAGGGGCCCATCGTCAGGATCACCGGATGGCGGCCGGCCTTGACCGGGCGGTAGACGTCACAGCGAAGCACGGTGCCGTCGTCCATCGGAATCGGCATGTCCCAGTCGATCCGCATCCCGTCGCGGATTTCGCTCACTTCGCGATAGCTCATGTGGTTTCCTCCGCCGCGCTTTTTGCTCGTTGTTGCCGCAATCGTCCCCGCTGGCGTGCGGCTTGTCCAGTGGCTCGGCACACGGCTTGCAGCATCACAAACGCTCAGACAAGATAACCGGAGCACCGGCCCGGAAAGTCAGGATTCACCGGAAGATTCCAGGAAGAGGTCCGATCATGCGCCTTCGCTTGCCGCTTTCATTCGCCGCAATTGTGCTGTCCGTGACCGCTTTCGCGGTTGAGGCGCAGGCCCAGAGCGCCGTGACGTTCTCGCTGGACTTCCGCGCGCTCGGCCGCCACGCCGCGTGGTACGTCGCGCTCGACAAGGGCTACTACAAGCAGGCCGGGCTCGACGTCACGATCATCCCGAGCCAGGGGACCGCGCAGGCGATCCAGAGCGTGGAGAGCAAGGCCGCGCAGTTTACCTTCTCGGACGTGGCGGGGCTGGTGGCGGCGCGCGCCAACAGCGGCGCGACCGCGAAGATGGTGGCGGTGATCTACCAGAAGGCGCCGTATGCGATCTTCTCGCTGCGCTCGGGCGCGAATGTGTCGAAGCCGGAGCAGCTCGAGAACCTGGAGATCGCAAGCGGTGCGGGATCGTTCACCCAGAAGGTGATCGAAGCCTACATGAAGTCGAAGGGCCTGAAGGCCGACACCGTGAAGTACACCAACATCGATCCGTCGGCGCGGGTCGGCATGCTGGCGGCGAAGAAAATTCCGGCGATCGAGACCTTCGCGATGTCGATGCCGGGCGTGGTGAAAGCGGTCGGCGCGGCCGATGCCCAGATATTCCTCTTCGCCAATCACGGGCTTGCGCTCTACTCCAACGGCATCCTGGTGCGCGAGGACTATCTCAAGGCGGAGCCCGACAAGGTGAAGGGCTTCGTCAAGGCCTCGCTGCAGGGCTGGAAGGACTCCATCGCCAACCCGAAGGAGGCGGCCGACATCGTGGCGAAGCACATCAAGGGCCTCGACGCCGAGGTGGTGTTCCAGGAGATCGCCATCGTCAACGCGCTGGTCTCGACGCCCGACACCAAGGCCAAGGGACTCGGCACCATCGACGCGAAGCTGATGGCCGACAGCGTCGATCTCATTGCCAAGAACACCGGCGCCGACGGCAAGGTCGCGGCGAAGGACATGTACGACACGAGCGCGCTGCCCAATCCGCCGATCAAGCCGTAGCCCGTAGCGAAGCCGGATGATGCAAAGCCCGAGCGCGGGAGAGGACGTTTCCGCGCGGCCTTTCGGCGTGCTCGACGATGTCGGCAAGACCTTTCCGGCCTCGTCGCGGGGTGCGCCAGACGTGGTGGCGCTGGACCGTGTCACCTATTCGTTCAGGCAGGGCGAGCTCGTCTCGCTGCTGGGTCCGAGCGGCTGCGGCAAGACCACCTTGCTGCGGATCGTCGCCGGCATGACCCGGGCCAGCAGCGGCCGCGTCGAGGTGCGCGGCCGCGAGGTCACCGGGCCGCAGGACGATTTCGGCTTCGTGTTCCAGGCTCCGAACCTGCTGCCGTGGCGGACGGTGCTCGCCAATGTGCTGTTCCCGATGGAGATCGCCGGGCGGAACGACGCGGCGGCGAAGCAGCGCGCACTGGAGCTTCTGGATCTGGTGGGGCTTGCGGCCTTCGCCAGAAGCCGCCCGCATCAGCTCTCCGGCGGCATGAAGCAGCGCGTCGCGCTCTGCCGCGCGCTGGTGCCGGGGCCGTCGCTGCTGCTGATGGACGAGCCGTTCGGCGCGCTCGACGAGCTGACGCGGATGGAGATGCAGGACCTTCTCCTCGACATCCGCCGCGTGTCGGGCACCACCGTGGTGTTCGTCACCCATAGCATTTCCGAGGCGATTTATCTCGCCGATGAGGTGCTGGTGTTCAGCAAGCGGCCGGGGCGGGTGATCGACCGGATCAGGACCGGGCTCGCCTATCCGCGCAAGCCCGAGCTGCGCTATTCGCCGGAGTTCACGGCGCTGGAGCACCGTGCCGGCGCGGGGCTCGGCGTCGTGCACGCGCGGAGCGCGTCATGAGCGACAGCCGGATTGCGCGGGTTCTGCTTCCCGCGGCCGGGCTCGCGCTGCTGATTTTGCTTTGGCACTTTTATGTCGTGACCTTCGATGTCGCGCCCGCGGTCCTGCCGCGCCCGACGCTGGTGCTCGATGCCACGATCGCCAACTGGCGGCTGATCGTTTCGGAAGGGTGGATCACGCTGCTCGAAAGCCTCTACGGCTTCATCCTGGCTTTCGTGCTCGGCGTGCCGCTTGCGGTCGCGATCGCCGGATCGCGCACGCTGAACCTGATGTTCTATCCGCTGCTGATCGCGACCCAGTCGCTGCCCAAGGTGGCGCTCGCGCCGCTTATTCTGGTGTGGCTCGGAACCGGAATCGAATCGAAGCTCGCGATTGCCTGGCTGGTGGCGTTCTTTCCGATCGTGGTGGACACCGCGACGGGATTGCGCAACACGCCGGCTGAATTCCTCGATTTGGCGACGTCGGTGCGGGCGAACGCGTTCCAGACGTTCTGGAAGATACGGTTTCCGGCGGCTTTGCCCTTTGTCATCTCTGGATCGAAGGTCGCGATTACGCTGGCCGTAATCGGCGCGGTGATCGGCGAGTTCATCGGCTCGAATGAAGGCTTGGGCAATCTGCTGCTGGTCGCCAATTCCCAGGTGAATATCCCGCTCGCCTTCGCATGCCTGATCGGCCTCTCGGCGATCGGCATCGGGCTTTATGCGGCGGTGGCGGCGGTGGAGCTGGCACTGAAGCCCTGGTTCGGGACCACGGGGCACTGAGCCCAACACGGTCATTCCGGGGCGCGTGCGGAGCACGCGAGCCCGGAATCCAGAGCCGAGGATTCATCGTGTGCGACCCTGGATTCCGGGCTCGGCCCTTCGGGCCGCCCCGGAATGACAGCTACACCCGCTTGCTCTCTTCCTGGATGCGGTTCACCTGCGCGGTGCGGCTGTCGTGATCGCGCATCAGGTCTTCGACGCCCCAGCTCAGATCCTTGTTGCGGCGCTGCTCGCGCGGCTTGAGCTGGTCGGTGATGTAGGAGCCGTCCTGCCGGCCCTGCTTCACCAGGCCGGCGCCGAACGCGCCCTGCTGACGCTGGTAGAGCGCAAGCCCGGCGTCGATGCCGTGTGCGGCGATTCCGTCGGTGAGGCATTCGGCGTCCATCGCGCACTTGGTGGTGCCGGCGCCGGGATGCGGACGCACCGTGAAGGCCGCGTCGCCGAGTAGCGCCACGCGGCCGAACACGATTTGGGGTGAGGCGAAATCGAAGATCGCCTGGAAGAACGGCCGCGGATCGCGCTCGAATATCTCCGCCACCTGAGGCGCCACCAGCTCGCGCGCCTGCGCCTTGGCCCAGGCGATCACGTCGGGGCGCAGCAGCGGCGGCGGGATCGAGGTGCCGTGGCATTTGCCGGTCGCGTCGGTGCAGAAGTCGGCGAGCCGTTCCGGAGTGGTCGGGCGGTACCAGACGATGTTGTAGGCGCGCTGGCCGGGCTGCGTCTCGTTGTCGCTGCCGGGCACCGGATAGGCGAGGAACAACTCGCCGGGCGGCAGGCAGTAGGTGTAATTGGCGACGAGTTCGGCGCGGATCGGTTCGGGGATGTCGCGCTCGTCGAGCTTGGCGCGCCATGCGACGTAGCCCGCATAGTCCGGCTGAAGCCCCGGCAGGAACAACTCGCGCACCGTGGAACGTCCGCCGTCGGCGCCGATCAGGATGTCGCCGCGCTCGCGCGAGCCGTCGGTGAATGTCGCTATGACGCCGCTTGCATCCTGTTCGATCCGCACCAGCGACTTGCCGAGATGATAGGTGTCGTCGGGGATGCAGTCGCGCAGCGAGCGGAACACGCGGCCCCACGAGCTCATCACGCGAACCGTGTCGCGGCGGTCGTAGGCGCGGCCGGTCTTGTCGAGAAAAATCACGCTGTTGACGCGGATGCCCATCGAGTCGTCGAACGGGATGCCAAGCCGCTTGGTGACCGCGTGCAACTGCGGATGCGTGCTGATGCCGGCGCCGCGGCCGGAGAGCTCTTCGGCGTTGCGCTCGAACACCTGCGCGTCCCAGCCGGTGCTGCGCAGCATGTTGGCGGCGAACAGCCCGCCGACCGATCCGCCGATGATGAGTGCGCGCTGCTTCGCCATCCGATCCGCCTACCGGGTTATCCGGTCGAGCTCGGCGACGTCGTCAGCCGAGAGCCTGGCGCTGCCGGCACGCACGTTCGACTCGACCTGCTCCCGCGTCATGGCGCCGGCGATCACGCTCGCCGTGACGGGTCTCGCCAACAGCCAGCCGAACGCGACGTCGAGCATGCTCGCGCCGGTCCGTGCCGCAAAGTCGCGCAGCCGATCGGCCATGCTCCAGTTCCGCTCGTTGATGACCTCGGTGGCATGGTGGCTGCTGTAGGCGAGCCGCGCGTCGCTCGGCAGCGGCTTGCCGCGAAGATATTTGCCGCTGAGAAAGCCGCCGGCGAGCGGCGCATAGGGCAGGAGCGTCATCCCGCGCTTCAACATGAGCGGCATGAGGTCGCCCTCGATCTTGCGCACCAGCAGGCTGTATTCGTCCTGGCAGGTGACGAATGCGGCAGTGCCGGTGCGGGCAGCGGTGTCGAGCGCAGCCGAAACCTGACTGACCGGGAAGTTCGAGCAGCCGATCGCGCGCACCTTGCCGTTGCGAACCAGATCGTCGAGCGCCCGCAGCGTCTCTTCGATCGGGGTGTTCGGATCGGGGTAGTGGACCTGGTAGAGGTCGATGTAGTCGGTGCGCAGCCGTTTGAGACTGGCCTCGACGGTGCGGGCAATGGTCCGCCGCGACGCGCCGCCCGGACTGCCCCAGCCGAACTTGGTGGCGATCACCACCTGAGATCGGCGTTTGCCGATCGTCTCGCCAAGAAAGGACTCCGAGGTGCCGTTGCCGTAGACATCGGCGGTGTCGAACAGCGTGATCCCGAGATCGATGGCGCGGTCGACCACGGCTCGGGCCATGGCGACGTCATGGATGCGGCGGCCGAAGTTGTTGCAGCCGACGCCGACGACGGAGACTTCGATGTTGGAGCTGCCGAGTTTCCGCTTTTCCACTACTGCGACCGCTCGATCCCCAGAATCTTCCGCGCCTCGTCCGGCGTCGCGACCTCGCGGCCAAGCGCCTGCGCGATGCCGACCATCTTCTCCACCAGCACGGCGTTGTTCTTCGCGAACTCGCCCGGCCGGACGTATGGATTGTCCTCGTAGCCGACGCGCACGTGGCCGCCCAAGGCCACGGCGAGCGACAGGATCGACCACTGCTTCTCCGGGTTCATCACGCTGACGTTCCAGATCGTGTCCGGCGGCAGGTTGTCGACGAAGAACTGCAGGGCCCGCTCGGTCGGCGGCATCCAGGTGCCGCCCGGCCAGCCGATGAATAGCGTGACGTAGGTGTTCTTCCTGAGGTATCCGGCCTTGCGGACGAAATCGAGGTGCCAGAACGCGCCGGTCTGGAAGCACTCGCATTCGAGCTTCACCTTGTGCTCTTCGGCGGCCTTGGCATAGGCGATCAGCTCCTCGACCGGGTGAATCGCCATCATGCGCTTCGGCGGCAAGGTCGGCACCGGCTGGAAGTATTCGTCGTGGGCGTTGAACGCCACCGCCATCATGTCGGGGCCGAGCTTCATCAGCTCGATCTTCTCCTCGATGCGCGCGGAGGCGACGCCATACTGCATGATCGGATCGACCTTGCTCATGATCGAATCGTGCAGCTTCTTCCAGTCGGCGTGATGGATTTTCGAGACCATCTTGCCGTCGGCCTGGAATGTCTCTTCCAGGGTTCGCCGCCCGTGGATGTGGGCAATCGCCGCGCCGGCCTTCACCGCGTCGACATATTGCTGCGTGACGCCGGGGATGTCCTCCTGCACGGGGCACAGGTTGTTGTGCGGGTACGACGTGCGGGAGTTGCCCGCGACGGTGATGATCAGCTTTTCCATGACGTTTCCCTAATCACTTCCTTGGTCGCATGATCCGAAAACCGGTTCCCACTTTTCGGGATCATGCGACGATTTCTATTCTTTGACTCTTGGCCGACCTTACCACGGCGTCGAACACCGACATGCCGTGCAGCACTTCGTCGATGGCGACGGGGTAGGGCCGCTTGTCCGCGATGCAGCGTCCGAATTCGACCAGTTCGGCGTTGAGCATGTCGAAGGCCTGGCTTTCGATGATCTCGTCCGGCGGCGCGGTGACCGGTCCGGTCGGCGCGGTGGTCGAGACCGGTACGAAGCGGAAGCGCGCGAGATTGGGCTTTGAGAACTCCGCGAGGCCTTTTGTGCCGAACAGCGTGAAGCAGAGCGTCGTCGCGGTCGCGACCGAGCAGAACAGCAGCCCCGTCGCACCGTTCCTGAAGCGCAGCATGATGTTGGTGGTGTCGTCGGACGGGCTGCCGGGGATATAGCGCCCGGTGGTCACCAGCACGTCCTTAACCGGGCCGGCGAACTCGATCATGTGATCGATGGAATGCACGCCGACCGCGGTGATCGCGCCGCCCGGCGCCTCGTCGGGCTGGGCCCGCCAGTTGTCGGCCGGGATGAACTGGCCGGTCGAGGTGGTGTGGGCGGCGACCATCGACATCACCTGGCCGAGTTGGCCTGCGGCGAGGCGCTTCCGGATTTCCACCACGGACGGATGGAAGCGGCGATTGAAGCCGACCGCCAGCACGATGCCGGCCTTCTTCGCCGCGGCGACGACCTTCTCGGCGCTCGGCCGGTCGAGCGTCAGCGGCTTCTCGCAATGGATATGCTTGCCGGCCGCGATCGCGGCCGTCACCTGTTCGGCGTGCCGGCTGTGCGGCGTCGCCAGCACAACCGCGTCGATGCTCTTGTCGGCGAGAATGTCCTCGAAGCGGTCGCGCAGCGGAATGCTCTTCTCGCGGCAGAAGTCCTCTGCGCTCGTGCGCGTGCGGGTGTGGGCCGCGACAAACTGGATCGCGTCGGTCTTGCCATGCACGGCGTTGACCAGCGAGCGGCCCCAGCGCCCGAGCCCGATGATGGCGGCGCGGACGGTCATGCTTTTGGGATCACCGGCAGCAGCACATAGGGCGCGAATTTGCCGCCGAAATGCAGCGTGTTCTTGCCGCCGAATATCATCGGCGGGCGGTCGTGCGGGTTGGTGTGGGTGAAGGGGCCTACGCCCTTCATCGGATAGGGCGCGTGCGGCAGCGCCGCGTCGATGCCGTCGACCTCGTAGTCCTTGCCGCGCACCGACAGCCCGAGGCGATAGCCCTTCGGCACGACGATCGAGGTCGGCAGGATCTCGATGTCGAGCTCGACCGGCTCGCCGGGCTTGAGCGGCTGGATTTCGTCGTGGGTGTGATAGGGCCTGTAGGGCTTGCTCTCCTTCGGGTCGAGCTTCCGGTGCGAGGCGCGGAGCCAGCCGAGGCCCACCGGCACGCGCGGATCGTTCGAGCCGATGAACGTGACTTCCTTGCCGTTGGGCTCGAACAGCCGCAGCACCAGGAACAGGTCCGCGTCGGTGGTGTCCGACGAGACGAACAGCTTGACGGCGACCGGCCCGGTGATCTCCATCTCCTCGGTGAAGGCCTCGGTGCAGAAGGTCACGCCGTCGCTCTGCGTTTCGTAGGTGAGCTGGGCCTGGTCGGTGGCCGGCTTCAGGTCCAGCTCGCGATCGGGGTGCAGGTAGAATTTGGTCCACTGCGTGCGGGCGAGCGGCCATTCGTTCTCGGCGCGCTGCACGAACTTCTCGCCCGGATGGCGGACGTTGAGCAGCACCTTCGGCTGCTTGTCCCAGCCATTGTCGAGGCCTTTCAGGAAGCGGTCGAAGAATTGGCGTTGCAGATCCTGGCCGTATTTGGCGTAGAACAGCGTGAAATGCGTGTCGCCATGCACCTCGAGCCACTTCTGCCTGGAGCCCGCCCGTAAAAAGCCTTCGAAATTGCCGCGCGGATGCAGGCCCATGCCGCCCCAGTTCGCGGAAGAGAACAGCGGCGTCTCGATGTCCTCGAATTTCGGCAGCCGCGCCTTGTAGTAGTCGTCGATCAGGCGATGGCGCAGCGCGTCGCCGTCGCAGTCGGCGCGGTTCTTCTTCAACTGCTCCTCGGACAGCGTGTCGGGGCCGGCGACCGGCTCGCCGGTGACGGCGCTCCTGGCGCCCTTGTTACCGACGCCGTTTTGCACGGCGGTGACCTGGCGCGGATACCAGCTCGAAAAGAAGTCCGAAAGGATGCCGCCGTGCCGGCACAGCTCGCGGTAATAGTCCGACGAACCCTCCCAGATGCACAGCGCCGCCAGGTGCTTTGGCTTCAGCGGCGCGGCCTGCCACTGGTTCATCGAATAGTACGAGATGCCATGCAGGCCGACCTTGCCGTTCGACCACGGCTGCACGCCGGCCCAATCCACGCTCAGCGCGATGTCCTTCGCCTCGCGCGGCGACCACACTTCGAGCATGCCCGGCGAGCGGCCGGTGCCGCGTGAATCCACGCGCACCAGCACGTAGCCCTCCGGCACCCATTTCTCGGGATCGAACAGCTCCCAGTTCTGGTATTTGTTGCTGGAGCCCTCCAGCACCTCCGGCGCGGATTTGACGATGCGCAGCCACTGGCTCTTGTAGCCCTCCTGCATCGCCAGCCCCTTGGCGTAGGGGCCGTAGCTCAGGATCACCGGGTATTTGCCGTCGGCGACCGGGCGGAACACGTCGGCGCGCAGCACCACGCCGTCGTCCATCGCGATCGGGGCATCCCAATCGATCTTCATTCCATCGCGGATTTCGGATTTTTCTTGCAACGCAGGAACTCACGGCCGGGAGGTTGACTCGCGGCGTGAGGCTAACACCAATAGCGCCCGCGTCTCAACGCGCCGGGGAGTGCATGTTCCGCAACGCTGCTATCATCGGAGTAGGGCAGTCGGCCTATACGCGGCGGCCGGAACCGGGCCAGACCGTGCTGCACTTCATGCGCGACGCGGTGGTCGCCGCGCTGAAGGATGCGCAGCTCTCCGCCGCGGACATTCAGGGGTTCGCGGTCGCGTCGTTCTCGCTCGCGCCGGATGCGGCGATCGACCTCGCCTGGAAACTGGGACTGTCGCTGCGCTGGATCATGCAGGACACCACCGGCGGCTCGTCGGCGATGAACATGCTGGGCCATGCGCTGCGCGGGGTCGAGGCCGGCGCGGCCGAGACGATCCTGGTGCTGGGCGGCGATGCCACCGGGCTCGCGGGCTACGCCAAGGTCGCGGCGAACTTCAACACGGTGACGCAGAAGCACCTGGCCCCGCTCGGGCATGGCGGGCCGAACGGCGTCTATGCGCTGGTCGCGAACCGCCAGATGAAGAAATACCGGCTGCAGAAGTCCGACTACGGCCACATCGCCGTCGCGCAGCGCGAATGGGCGGCGAAGAACCCTTACGCGGTCTATCGCACGCCGCTGACCATGGACGAGTACCTCGCTGCGCCAATGGTCGCCGATCCGCTGTCGCGCTACGACTGCGTGCCGGTGATCGCGGGCGCGCAGGCGATGATCGTGGCGAATCCCGGCCGTGCGCCCAAGGGAAGGCCCGGCGTGCGGGTGCGGGCGCATCGCGGCAGCTTCAACTACGACAATCAGGAGGGCGACGGGCTCGCGACCGGCATCAGCACGTTCGCGAAAGACCTCTGGCGCGACGCGCATGTGCAGCCGGGCGACATCGATCTGGCGAGCATCTATGACGACTATCCGACCATGGTGCTGGCGCAGGCGAACGACCTCGGCTTGATTCCCGACAACGATCTGGGGCGCTTCTGCCGCGTCACCATCGGCGAAAAGAGATTTCCGGTGAACACCTGGGGCGGGATGCTGAGCGCGGGCCAGCCGGGCGGCTTTGCGGGCGGGCTCAACGGCATCACCGAGGCGGTCCTGCAATTGCAGCACCGCGCGGGCGAACGGCAGGTGAAGGGCGCGAAGCTCGCGGTCGCGACCGGCTACGGCATGACGATGTATCGCTACGGCGGCACGGCAGCCGCGGCCATTCTGGAGCGGGTGGAATGAGCACGGGCGTGACGATCTGGCGCTGCGTGAGCTGCCGCACCGGCTTTTTCCCGGAGCGGCTGCTCTGCGCGCGCTGCCACGGCGACAAGTTTGAGACTGACAAGGTGACTGAGGGAACCGTCGAGGAGATCTCGGTGATCCGCCATATGCTGGGACAGGAGAACTGGCAGCCCAGGCGCATCGCCAGCGTGCGGACGTCCGACGGCCAGCGCATCACGGTCGGGTTGCGGGACGAATCCGGGCCGGGCGCGATCGTCGAGCTATTCCAGGAAGAGCAGGCGCCGTTCGGCCGCGCCAAAGCCAAGTGACAAAAGCCAGGGTGATTGCGATGGGCTGCCGGCCTTGGCACACTCGGAGCCGGGACAAGGAGCGGTCATGACGGACTACTGGGTCAGCAAGCTGTTCTTCGACCTGCAGCAGAATCCGGAGCTCGCGGCCGAATACCGCAAGGACATGGCCGCCGTGATCGGCCGCTACGAGATCAAGCCGGACATCCGCAAGGCGCTGCTCGACGACGACGTCGGCGTCCTCGCGCCGCTGGTCAACGCCTACCTGCTGCGCTTCTATTTCCAGATCCGCGGCATGCCGGAGCCGGAATTCATCGCGCGGCTGCACAAGCTGCAGCAGGGTTCCAAGGAGAAGGCGACCCATGGCTGAGCTTGTAGGCATCTTCGCCGTCAGCCACGGGCCGCTGATCGCCCGCGAGTGGGAGAACATGCCGCGGGATCACCGCGACAAGCTCGAAGCGGGCTTCGACGAGGTCGGGCGCAGGCTCAGCGCCTGCAAGCCGGACGTTCTGGTGGTGGTGTCGCCGGACCACTGGGTGAATTTCTTCATCAACAACCTGCCGGCGGTGTGCATCGGCATCGGCGAGGAGCACGATGGTCCGCCCGAGCCGTTCATGAAAAAGGTCTATCCGCACGAGCGGCTGAAGGGCCACGCAGGTTTCGGACGGCACCTGCTGCAAACCGCGCTGGACAACGACTTCGAGCCGGCGCTGTCGCACCGGCTCAAGCTCGATCACGGCACCTGCATCCCGCTCTGGCGGATCGGCGTCAGTCCCGACCTGCCGCTGGTGCCGATCCTGGTGAACGACCTCGAGGAGCCGATGCCGAGCATCCGGCGCTGCTTTGCCTGGGGCAGGCTGCTGCGGCGTGCGATCGAAAGCTATGCCGAGCCGCTGCGGGTCGCGGTGCTGGGCACCGGGGGCCTGAGCCACTCCATCGGCGAGCCGACCATGGGCTGGATCGACGAGAAGTTCGATCACGAATGCATCAGGCATTTCGAGAACGGCGACGAGGGCCAGCTCGACGCGTTTCTCACGCGCGAACTGCCGCGCACCGGCAACGGCGCCCACGAGATGCGCGATTGGGTGATCGCGCATGGCGCGGCCGGCAGCAGAGGCTTCGAACTGATCGATTATTTTCCGAGCCCGGCCACGCTGGTCGGTGCGGGCTTCGCGTCGTGGAAGCTGGTCGCGTGAGGCGCGTGCCTGTCACCCCTCCGTCAGGAAAGGGTGACAGGGCAGGCTTGCCTACCGCATCGAAATCGAAACACCGCCGAGATTCAGGTTGGCTTCGAGGCCGACCTTGACCGCGCGCACTTCGAGAACGACGCCTTTTTCGTTTCGCAGCCGGGCAGCGCCCGCGCCGCCGACCACGGCGATGCCTGCTCCGGCCGCCGAATAGGTGCCGACGATGTCGGACGGCTGCCGCATGTTGTAAGCCACGCCCCGGACTTCCGTCGCCGACGCGCCGATGGTGCCGATCCTCACACCGCCGATGCTGAGTGGATAGTTCCTTCCCTTGAAGCGCAGCGTGCCGGAGCCGCCGCCGACGCCGATGATGAATCCGGCGCTTCCAACCGAGAAGCGCACCGCACCGGTCTCCGCGTACGACGCGGTGGTCGTGCCGCCCAGCATGAGCGCGCCTGCCACCAGAGCCGCGCCGATTTTGGATGCACCAACGAGATTGAACATCGAGTCCTCCCAGTTCATTTTTGTCAAAATGCGTGGATCGTCAGCCCGGAGCGGACAACGTGCGTTGCTCGCCCGGCCATGGGGTAGTTCACCACGACGGAACCGCAATGTCACCGCAGGAAAGGTGGAAAGCTCAGATGGCATGTTGCGTTGCCGAAGCGTGCTTTCGGCAAGGCTGGGAGAAGCTCTCAAAAACCGGTTACTTCGCCGTCTTGCGCTCGGCGGCCTCTTCGACCGCGTGCCGGAGCTTGTCGCCGTGCGGCTTCGGAGTGTCGCCGGAGGGATAAGCTGTCTCGTGCGGTGCCCTGGTGCCGCCCTTGGCAGGTTCTTTGTCCTGCGCCCTGGATTGGCTTTCGGCAGGCTTCGCGGAGGGGTTCATCGGCGGTCTCCCTGGGTTGCGGGATGACAACGCCCCGGATCGCGCCCGCGTTCCTCAGCCCGTCTTCTTCAGCGCCGCGGCCTCGTCCAGCACACGCCGCGCGGCGTTCGCCATCGCCACATCGATCATCTTGCCGTCCACCGTGGTCGAGGCGCTGCCCTGCGCCAGCGCCTTGTCGAAGGCCTCCAGCACGCGGGTGTAGTAGTCCAATTCCTTCTGGCTCGGCGCGTAGAGCCGGTTGCACGGCTCGATCTGCGAGGGATGGATGAGCTTTCGCCCGCGATAGCCGAGGCGGCGCGACAGCGCCGTGTCCGTTTCGAAGCCTTCCGGATCGCGCACGTTGGAGAACACGCCGTCGAGCGGCGAGTTGAAGCGCGCGGCGCGGGCGCACATCAGGGTGTGGCAGCGCGCATGCATCATCTCCGGCCCGTCGATCGACCAGGTGCAGCCGAGGTCGGTGTTGAGATCGCCGTCCTGTGCGCCGCCGAAGGTGAGCGAGGCGACCCGCTCTGCGCCGAGCGACATGTCATAGGCGTTGAGCACACCCCTGGCGCTTTCGATCGAGAGAACCAGCCTGGTTGCGCCGGGCTTGAGCCCGCGCGCCTTCTCCAGCGCGCCGATCATCTGGTCCCAGCGGACGACTTCCTCGCGCGACTCGACCTTGGGCAGGAACACGCCGGCGATGCCCTTGACGCCGATCACCGCGTCGAGGTCGGCCTCCGCCATGCCGGTTTCGAGGCCGTTGGTGCGCACCCAGACCCGTTCGCCCGTGACCTTCGGCGCATAGGCCTTCACGCCGGCGCGGGCATTGTCCTTCTCGGACACCGGCACCGAGTTCTTCGAGGTCGAAGATGAAGGCGTCGGACGGCAGCCCCATCGCCTTTTCGAGGAATTTTTCGCGGTTGGCGGGGACGTAGAGAAAGCTGCGGGGCAGGGGCATGGGGAAGTCCTTGAACTGGCTCTGCACTATCTCCGTCATCCTGAGGTGGCCTTGCGAAGCAAGGCCCTCGAAGGATCAACGGCCCGGATGTTGCAACAGCGGGGCCGTCGCCCTTCGAGGCTTGCCGACTTCGTCGGCTCGCACCTCAGGGTGACGGGTTGAGCAGACGTCGTGTCATACGATGTTATTCCGCAGCCGTCATCTTGGGTTGCGCGGGCGCAGCGCGCCGGGTCACGCCGGACGACACCAGCGCGTCGATCGTGGCGGCGTCGTAGCCAAGCTCGGCCAGGATCGCCTGCGAATGTTCGCCCAGCATGGGCGCGGGGCGCGGCACGTCCGGCCCGTCGTGGTCGAGCAGAACCGGGTTGCGCGTGACCTTCATGGTGCCGAGGCGGGGATGCTCGACGGTGCTGACGACATTCCGCGCGACGATCTGCGGGTGCTCGAACACCTCCTTGAAATTGTTCACCTTGGCGCAGGGGACGCCGGCTTCCATCAGCCCTTTTTCCAGCGCGTCCGAATTCATCTTGCGGACCGCGGGCTCGACCAGCACCAGCAGCGGCGTTTCGTTCGCCTTGCGTTGCGCATAGGTGGCAAAGCGCGGGTCGGCCAGGTGTTGTTCGAGGCCGATCAGCCGCATGAATTTCTCGAACAACATGTTGTTCGGCGTGCCGATCGCGACGTAGCGCTTGTCGCTGGTCTCGAACAGCTGGTAGGGCGCGGTGAGGCGGTGCCGGTTGCCCATCGGCTGCGGCACCTGGCCGGTTTCCAGAAATTCCGCCGCCTCCCAGGCCGCCGCCGCAATCGAAGCCTCGACCAGAGAAACATCCGCGATGCGGCCCTCGCCGTTCCGCGCCGCGCCCACGAGGCTCGCCAGCGTCGCATAGGCGGCAAACAGCGCGCCGAACACGTCGGCGGTCTGCACGCCCGGGCGCACCGGCATCTGGCCTGGCTCGCCGGTGACCGACAGCGGGCCGGAGAACGCCTCGATGATCAGGTTGACGCCGGCGCGGCGGCGGTCCGGGCCGGTTTGGCCGAAGCCCGACACGGATGTGTAGATGATCTTCGGATTGACCGCTTTGAGGTGCTCGGCGCCGAGCCCCATCTTCTCCAGCGCGCCGGGCCGGTTCGCCTCGACGAACACGTCGGACTTCGCGGCGAGCTTGCGCATGACCTCCTGCGCTTCCGGGCGCTTGAGGTCGAGCACCAGGCTCCGCTTGTTGCGGTTGAGCGCCGTGAAGCTCACGCTTTCGCCGTTCCTGATCGGCGGCGTGGCGCGCCCCATGTCGCCCTGCGGCGGCTCGATCTTCACCACGTCCGCGCCCATGTCGGCGAGCAGCGTGCCGCACAGCGGGCCGGCGATGAAGTTGGCGAGTTCGATGACGCGGATTCCCGCAAGCGGCTTTGCCATTTCGTAGTCCTATCGGTTCGGTCATTCCGGGGCGCGCCGTAGGCGCGAACCCGGAATCCAGAACAGATTCCGGTGCCTCTGTCTGGATTCCGGGTTCGCTCGCTTCGCGAGCGCCCGGAATGACAGAGGGGCGCGACTATGGAATCTTCAAACCCGCCTTGTCGATGATCTCTTTGAACATGGGTACCTCGCGCTCGACGCGCTTGCGGAACGCGTCCGGTCCCTCGGCCACCACCGGCAGGCCGATCTTGGCGAACTTTTCCTGCACGTCGGGCTTGGCCAAGATGGTGGCGAGTTCCTTGGCGAGGCGATCGACGACCGGCTGCGGCGTGCCGGCCAGCACGTAGACGCCCTGGAATGTGTCGGAGGCGGCGTCCTTGACGCCGATCTCCTCCAGCGTCGGCACGTCCGGCAGCGGCGCCCAGCGCTTGGTCGCGGTGACCGCGATGGGCCGCACCTTGCCGCCGTCGATCAGGCCCTGCACCGAGCCGATATTGGCGGTGTAGAGATCCACCGTGCCGGCCAGCACCGCGTTGGTCGCAGGCCCCGCGCCGGGGAACGGGATGTGCTGCATGTCGATGCCGGTGCGAAGCTTGAGCAACTCGCCCGCGAGCTGCGGCGTGGTGCCGGCGCCCGGGCTGGTCCAGTTCATCTTGCCGGGATTGGCCTTGGCCTTGTCGATGAACTCCTTCATCGACTTGATCGGAGATTGCGCGGGCACCACGAACACGTTGGGGGAGGCGCCCATCACCATCAGCGGGATGAAGTCCTTCAGCGGGTCGTAGGCGGCCTGCGCGTAGAGGCTCGGATTGACGACGAAGGCGCTGGAGCAGACCAGCAGCGTGTAGCCGTCGGCGGGGAGGCGCTTGACCGCGGCGATGCCGATATTGCCGCCCGCGCCGCCGCGGTTCTCGATCACGATCGGCTTGCCGAGCGCTTCGCCGAGCGGAACGTTGACGAGGCGCGCCGCGATGTCGGTTCCGCCGCCGGCCGGGAAGCAGACCACCATGGTGATCTGCTTCTCGGGATACTGGGCGTGCGCGGGTGCGAGCGCGGCGAGTATTCCGATTGTTGCGAACAGCAGCGTGCGAAGCTTCGGCATTCCAATCCTCCCGAAAATCCGATTTTGATTTTGTCCGATTATGGCAGTCTCCCGCGCTGCCGTCATGCAGCCTCGTGGCATTTCCTTCCAAAGAGGTTTTGCCCCCTTCCGGGACGCCCGGTTTCACCCCAAGATATTCGCCATGACACGACCGATGCATCTCAATCTCTTCATTCAGAGCCGCGGCCATCACGAGGCGGCATGGCGGCACCCGAAATCGTCGAAGCTGCCGCTCACCGACATCCAGTACACCGTGGAGATGGCGCAGAAGGCCGAGGCCGGCCTGTTCGACTCGATCTTTCTCGCCGACGTGCTGGGCTTGTGGAACGACGTGCAGACCACGCCGTTCAACTGGCTCGAGCCGATCACGACGCTTGCGGCGCTGGCGATGGCGACCAAACGCATCGGGCTGATCGCGACCGCGTCCACCACCTACACCGAGGCCTACAATCTCGCGCGCCAGTTCTGCTCGCTCGACCACATCAGCCGCGGCCGGATCGGCTGGAACATCGTCACCACCTGGTCGCCGCAGGCCGGCGGCAATTTCGGCGGCATCGGCGAGGTGAGCCATGCCGATCGCTACGAGCGCGCCGAAGAGTACATGAGCGTGGTGAAGGGACTGTGGGACAGCTGGTCCGACAACGCGGTGCTCGACGACCGCGCCGGCGGACGCTACGCCGATCCGCAGCGGGTGAAGGCGATCGATCACGCAGGCAAGTTCTACAAGGTGAAGGGCCCGCTGAACCTGCCGCGCTCGCCGCAGGGCCGCCCCGTGTTCGTGCAGGCGGGCTCCTCGGACACCGGCAAGAAGTTCGCCGCGCGCCACGCCGAGGCGGTGTTCACCGCGCATCTGGAAAAGGCGACCGCGAAGGCGTTCTATGACGACATCAAGAAGCTCCTGGCGGAAGAGGGCCGCGATCCGTCGCAGGTGCTGATCCTGCCGGGCTTCAGCCCGATCATCGGCTCGACCGAGGCCGAGGCGAAGCGCTTCGCCGACGAATTGAACGAACTGTCCGATCCCGAGGTGGGGCGCAACCGGCTGTCGCTGCGGTTCGGCGGATACGATTTCTCGCACCTGCCGCTCGACAAGCCGCTTAAGCCGGAGGACTTCCCCGACCCGAAATTGAACGAGTTGTCGCGCAGCCGTACCGAAGTGATCGTGGGATTTGTCCGGGAGCAGAAGCCGACGCTGCGCCAGTTGCTGGCGAAGCTCGCGGGCGCGCGCGGGCATTTCGTGTTCGAGGGAACCCCCGAGCAGGTGGCCGACCTGATGACCGAATGGATCACCGAGGGCGTGGCGGACGGCTTCAACCTGATGCCGCCGGTGCTGCCGGAAATGCTCGAGGTGTTCATCGCCGAGGTGGTCCCAATTTTGCAAAAGCGCGGATTGTTCCGCACGCAATACGAAGGTGAAACGCTGCGCTCGCATCTTGGGCTGGCGCGGCCGCCTGTGTGAACGAAAGAGGACAGCACCATGACGATTGAACGCCGCCGGTTTCTCGGTCTTGCAGTCTCCGCTGCCGCGCTCGCGGCCGCGCCCCGCATGGCCTCTGCGCAAGGCTATCCCGACCGGCCGGTGCGGGTCGTTGTTCCCTATGCACCGGGCGGGCCGACCGACATCGTCACGCGGCTGATTGCCAACAAGCTCACCGAACGGACCGGAAAACAGTTCTTCGTCGAGAACGTGGGTGGCGGCGGCGGCAACATCGCCATGGGCCGCGTCGCCAAGATGCCGGCCGACGGCTACACGTTGCTGATGATCAATCCGAGCTACGTCATCAATCCGACGCTTCACCGCGAGATTCCCTACCGCTTCGGGCAGGACTTCGACATGGTGTCGCTCGCCGTGCTCACGACCCACGTGGTCGCGACGCATCCGTCGGTGCCGGCGCGGACGATGCAGGAGCTCGTCGAGCTCATCAAAGCCAGTCCGAAAAAATACAGCTATGCGTCGCCGGGGACCGGAACGCCGGGGCATCTGGTCGGCGAGACGTTCCGCCTGTCGCTCGGCCTCGATCTCGTGCATGTGCCGTTCAACAGCGCCGGGCTCGCGGTGGGGTCGGCGGTCGGCGGCCACACCCAGATCTGCTTTGCCTCGCCGTCGCCCGCGGCGCAGCAGGTGATCGACGGCAAGCTCCGCGGGCTCGCGGTGACCAGCAAGGCGCGGTCGAGCGCGCTGCCGGACGTGCCGACCACCGCGGAGGCGGGTTATCCGGCGATCGTGGGCGACAACTGGCAGGGGCTTGTCGTGCCGGCCGGGACGCCGAAGGAGGCGATTGCGTACATCCACCGCGAGCTCGTCGAAATCATGAAGCTTCCGGAGGTCAAGGAGCGGCTTGGCGTGCTCGGCTTCGAGCCGGTCGCCGGCACGCCGGACGAGTTCGCCCAGCACGCCAGGCTCGAGTTCGACAAATGGGCCAAGGTGATCAGGGAGTCCGGCATCAAGACGGAGTGAGCAACTCAGGAGTTTAGCGCGGCCAGCCGATGGTCGCGTTTTTCTCTATTGCCCTGTAGATGTCATCTACAAAGGAAGAGTGGCCGGAGTGAACAACTGCCAGCAGCTGAGTTGCACGCGTCAGCGCCACGTAGAACAGCTTCCGGTTCTGTTCCACGTCGCGGTCTTGAGCGAACGGCAGCAGATCGGCCCACATGAAAATAACTGCGCGGTACTGCAAGCCTTTCGCGTGATGAATCGTTTGAACCCTCACCGCCGGGTCGGAATTGGATCGATTGACGCCGTTCGGATCGCTCACCCAGACGACGGGAACACTACATTCGGCTCGAATCCGCGGGAGCAGCACTTCCGAAATCAGAGTTCTTTGGTGCTTATGCGTCGGATAGACGATGCCGATGTCGGCGAAGTGAAATTGAGTGTCGATTTTGGGCTCGGACTCGCATTTCCCGGCAAGAAGTTGAGAAACCAAAGCAACAACCTTTGTGATTTCGGCGGCCCGGTCTTCTTCCCGAGTAACGAAAATGTTGCCGCCGCCTGCCAGGGAACGAGATCGAACGTCGCCGACGGTATAAGGCTCCCCTTCAATTTCGCCGAATGTCGAGGGTCCTGAGAACCGTGTAGCAAGCTGGTAGATTTCCGCAGCGTTGCGATAGTTCTCGGATAGATATTCAGTTCGCCCTTGCGCTTGAATGCCTTTGGAGATCCATGAAAATCGCTTATTCCCCTGCCGGTACAGCCCCTGACTTCCATCTCCTGTGATGAATATGTCTGTCTCATCATCGCGCTTGGTTAGTGCAACGACGCATGCAAACCAATCTGGATCGAAGTCCTGGGCTTCATCGATCAATATGAAGTCGTAGCGCGTCTCTCTCTGAAGAATTTTGTTTCTCAACTCTTTTCCAAGTTCTTCGCCCCAATTGCGGTGGTCGAAGCCGAACCCAAATGCCAATTGATGGAAAGTATGTACCTTGATACTTGCATAATTCGCCAGTTGAGCCTTCAGGTAGGTCGCCAACGGACGGTTGAAGCACAAGATCAAGCCTCGTTTGTCCGGGCTCTGTTCAGCCAGATATTTGGCGCGAGCGATCAGAATTGTTGTTTTTCCCGACCCTGCGATACCGAATATGAGCCGGTGTCCCGGCCCGATATTGCGAGCCTTTTGCTCTTGTTTCGCATCGAGGACTTGAAGAAAGGTTTCAAACGAACGCCCGCTCTCTGCATAGTGGTCGCGCAGCTTTTGTGTTGCCGACCGGACCACGATGTGCGGGTGTACGATTCCACGAAGATGGTCGATTTGCGTGCTGTCCAACGGGGTAAATCTGAATTTTGGAACGAAGTACCGAGCCAGCAAGGTCTCCAGCTCGCCGCCATTGAGGTCCCGCGCTTTGGTGAGCCAATCTTTCGTGATCGTCCGATCCTGGTCGAAAATGCTCGAAAGGTTCAGTGTTTGGATATCGCGATCTGAGATTTGCGAAAGACATGCAAGGTAGGAGATGGGAAATAGTATCCTTCCTTTATATGGCCCATCTCGCTCAAGCAGGATGCGCCCCTCCAGTCGGGATTGAATTTCATCGCTGAGAGCAAATGCATATTGTCGCGCCTGTTTAAGCGGGTGAGCGACTTTCTTGTTGTGAGAGGGCAGACGCAGTTCGACCGTGTCGTGACTCGCAGATGCAATGCTGGTCGGCTTCCAGTCCTTGATCTCGATCATCAGCACGCCGAGCCGGGGGCTGATGACAATCAGGTCCGCGTAGCGATGCCTGATTTGAACGTCGTAATACACGTAGACATCGTCAGGAAGCATGGCCAGAATTCTAAAGAGTGACTTCTCGCCTGACGTGGCCTGAGACGGCACGGTCGCGGGAATCATGTGGGCCATGGTATTGCGAAGCGGCTAGGCTTCGTCCTCCCATCAGATTTCCTGTCGGCCGGGTGGAAGGCAGGCCGAAAGCTGCGCGACGCGAGCATAAGCCGATGTGCGGCGAGGCAGCGTCGGAGTTATTGCCCTGCCGCATACCAGGCGCAGCAACCCGCGCCGTAAAGAATCATCGTTGCATCTCCCGATGCGCCGCCCCTTCGACCTTCGAACAGGCAGCGGCGGCCCATCCCTTGCACGTGAGTATTCATGCTCTTGGCGCCTTGGCCAAGGCCATGCTTCAATCGCGGCGCAAAGGCCGGACACGCGGCCGTTCGGGAGCAAGGCCGCGCATGGACCAGGGCTACGACACCATCATCGTCGGCGGCGGCGCTGCGGGCTGCGTGCTCGCCAACCGCCTGTCGGCGCGCTCCGGCCACAAGGTGCTGCTGCTGGAGGCCGGCCGCGACACCCCGCCCGGCGAAGAGCCCGCCGACGTGCTCGATACCTATCCGACCTCCTACTACAACCCGGCCTATTTCTGGCCGGAGCTGAAGGTGCACTGGCGGCTCGCCGGCAATTCGCCGCTCACCGGCTATTCGCAGGGCCGCATCATGGGCGGCGGCTCGTCGGTGATGGGCATGGTGGCGCTGCGTGGCACGCCCGACGACTACGCCGAGTGGGAATCGCTCGGCGCGAAAGGCTGGGGCTGGAACGACGTGCTGCCGTTCTTCAAGAAGCTCGAAAAGGACTTCGACTACGGCGGCGAACTGCACGGCGACCACGGGCCGGTGCCGGTGCGCCGCGTGCCCAAGGAGCAGTGGCCGCCGCTGTCGAAGGTGCTGGAAGGCTTCGCGGCCGAGCGGCAGTTTCCGACCGTGATGGACATGAACGCGGATTTCCGCGACGGCTATGCGGTGGTGCCGATCAGCAACTGGCCGAACAAGCGGGCGTCGTCGGCGATATGCTATCTCGACGCGGGCGTGCGCTCGCGGCCGAACCTGACGGTCATTCCGGGCGCGACCGCGACGGGCATCAAATTCGACGGCCGCAAGGCCACCGGCGTGACCGCGGAGGTCGCGGGGCAGGCGAGGGAGTTTTCCGGCAACGAGATCGTCGTCAGCCTCGGCGGCATCCATTCGTCGGCGATGCTGATGCGAAACGGCATCGGGCCTGCGGCGCACCTGCGCGAGCACGGCATCACCGTGCGCGGCGACCTGCCGGGCGTCGGCGCGAATCTGTCGAACCACTCGCTTCTCTTCATCGGCTTTCATCTCAAGCCCGAGGCGCGGCAGTCGCCGTCGCTGCGCACGCACTCGGCGACCGTCCTGCGCTATTCCTCCGGCGTGGCGGGCTGCCCGCGCACCGACATGTACATCAACGTGCAGAGCAAGACCTCGTGGAGCGCGCTCGGCCAGCGGATCGCCAACCTCGCGCCGTCGCTGTGGAAGCCGCTGGGGCGCGGCCGCGTCGCGTTGCGCTCGTGCGATCCGCACCGCGAGCCGCAGGTGGAAATGAATTTCGCCGGCCACGAGGCCGACCTGAAGCGGCTGATGCAGGGCTTCCATCTCGCCGTCGAGATGATGAGCTATGGGAAGGTCCAGGAGATGACCGGCGTGACCTTCCCGGTGAAATTCACCGACCGGCTGCGCCAGCTCAACAAGCGAAGCGGCTCCAATGCGCTGAAGGCGCAGGCGGTCGCCTGGCTGACCGACGTGGCGCCGGCGCTGGCAGGCCCGGTGTTCGCGACGCTCGCCGACCGCAAGGTCGACCTGGTGGAACTGGTGAAGGACGAAGCGGCGCTGGCGGAGCATATCCGCGAGAACGTCGCCGGCATGTTCCACGTCGCCGGCACCTGCAAGATGGGCGCCGACAACGATCCTGACGCGGTGGTGGACCCGGTGGGGCGCGTGCGCGGCTTCGACGGCCTGCGCGTGGTCGACGCCTCGATCATGCCGACCGTGCCGCGCGCCAACACCAACATTCCGACCATCATGGTGGCCGAGAAGATTTCGGCTGCGATGACGGCGTGACCGGATTTATTCGGCTTAGTTGCTCGCTGCCTTGATGATCGGCGTCCAGCGCGCGATCTCGCTCCTGACCAGGGCAGCAAGCGGTTGCTGACCGCGCCTTGATTTTGCTGGAATGTCGCAGCCGAGGTCGAGCAGGCGCTTGCGCACGGTGGCATCGTCCAGAGCTTCGTCGAGCGCAGTGGCGAGCGTGTCGAGGACCGCCTTCGGCGTCCCCTTGGGCGCAAACAAGGCGTTCCAAGCCGATGCATCGAACTCGGGCAAGCCGGCTTCCTTCGTTGTCGGGACATTCGGCAGGCTCGGACTGCGCTCGGCCGTGGTGATGGCATAGCCCTTCGCCGTGCCGCCCCGAACGTGCGAAACAGCGTCGGGGATGGCATTGCTGATGTAGTCCACCTGCCCGCCGAGCAACGCGGTCATGGCGGGCGCGGCACCGTTGAACGGCACCAGGGTCGGCCGCACGCCGAGCAGCGAATGCAGCAGCAGGACCGTGGTGTGTGTAATCGAGCCCACGCCCGCATGCGCGACGTTGACCGTCGCGGCATTCGCCTTCACGTAGAGCATGAACTCCTTGAGATCGCTGGCGGGAAAATCCTTTCTTGCCGTGATCACGACCGGCAGGCCGGCGATCATGCCGACCGGCTCGAAATCGACATCCGGCCGGTAGGCGAGGTTCGGATAGAAGCCCACCGCGGCGGCATGGGTCCCCATCTGACCGACCTGGATGGTGTAGCCGTCCGGGTTGGCGCGCATCGTTCGGGTCGTGCCAGTGGTGCCGCCGGCCCCGGCCACGTTCTCGATGACGAACTGCTGCCGGAGCGCCTGCGAGAGGTACTCACCGACGATGCGACCGACAACGTCGGTTGCCCCGCCGGGAGCAAACGGAACGATCACCGTAACCGGGCGCGTCGGATACGCCTGCGCGCTGGCGATCTGCGAGACGGCCGGCAGCGCCGCAGCGCCCGCGGCCAGACGCAGAAATTTTCGACGGGGAAGTTTCATTCCGGTCTCTCCTGCCGCGCCGCCGAGCCACCAGCGCGTTCACGCGCGTCTTCGACGCGCTATGGCGAGGTCCCGGCGCGGCGCTTCTTGAAGTGCTCGCGCTGGCCGCTCGCTGCGCTCGCCAGCGCGAGCGGCCTGTGATCCGAGGGGACGGTCCGAGCAGGCTAGTTCCTTTCCCAGGATCGTGGCAATGCTGCTGACTGGCACTTGGCCGAGCTCAAGCCATCCCGCTCTGATGTCAGCTTCGGGGGCTAAAGCCCGAGGCGGACGTGCAAGCGCCCAGTACCCTAGTCCTGGATTTTTGTGAGAAGTTTATCGGCAAACGAACGGCATGCGTTTGCCGCTACGTATGCAGCCACAGTTGCCACCAGGGTGGAGACGGCCGCCACGACTGCTGGGTCGCTAAACTTGGCTTGTCCGGCAAGCCAATCCGGCACCCAGGCAATCAAATCGACTATCCAGTAGTTGAGGGCCAGGTAGGGGATAATGAGACCCGTCAGCGTGAGGCCTGCAGCAACGTTGTTCCAGTAAGTGGCCACCAGTTTGAGCCTCTCATTGAATGCCGCTTTGCCCATCGTCCTCCTCCTTTGGTTTGTACGCGAGGTCGCGATGTCGCCTGTTGGCGCTGAGCCGACCTCAAGCCATGTCCGCTCTGATGCCGGCTTCCGGGGCTGGCGCATGTCCCGGAAAAGTGGGTACCGGTTTTCCGAAAAGGACATGCGCAAACTCTCTAGTCGGCCCGGATTAGAGCGAATAGCCGCCGTCCACCACCAGCGTCTGCGCCGTGATCATGCTGTTGTCGGCGCAGAGGAATACGATGGCACCGGCGATGTCGGCTGCGGTACACGGCCGCTTCATCAGCGTGCGCTCGACCGAGGCGCGCTTGCGCTCGTCGGGCCATTGGCTCGTCCATTCGGTGGCGACAAAGCCCGGCGCGACCGCGTTGGCGCGCGCCTCGGGTGCGAGCGCGCGGGCGAGGTTCTTGGTCAGGCTGATCAGGCCCGCCTTGCTCGCGCCATAGGCCATGCTCGATCCCGCCATGTTGAGGCCGGCGACGGAGGCGGTGTTGCAGACCGCGCCGTGCGAGGCCCGCAGTGCAGTCGCTGCCGCATGGGTGCAGCGGAATGGTCCGATCAGGTTGGTGTTGAGGATCGCCATCCAGAATTCTTCGGTGAGCTTGTCCATGTCGTGCGGGGGGATCGGCTCCTTGGTGTTCGGCGTGCCGGCGTTGTTGGCGAGATAATCCAGCCGGCCGAGCTTCTGGATGGCGTCACCGACCATGCGCTCGGCCGCGCCGGCCTTGGATACATCGCCCGGCGCGGCGATCACATCGAGGCCCTCGGCGCGCAGCTTCGCCGCGGCGTCGGCGCCACGCCTGTCGTCGGGCAGATGGTTGAGCGCGACCATCGCGCCGCGGCGCGCGAACAACTCCACGGTCGCAAACCCGATACCAGACGAGCCGCCTGTCACCAGTGCAGCCTTGCCCTTGAGATCGCTCATGTGCCGCACTCCTAAGCGGTTGCCCTGCCGATGGAATAGATTGCCGCAAAAGCGGGTTCCATAGGAAACCTTTGCTCGTGGTCCGTCCTATATGCGATGCCTGTCCTGGCACAACCAAGCGGGCCGCTATCATCGGTTGATAGCGTGGAACTGCCCATGCGATCATCGTGCCGCCGCCACTGCGGCTTCGCCGGTTCATCAAGCCAAGTATCCGCACGAGGGAGAAAACGCCAATGCGCAAGTATTCGATAGGCGCGATCGGGCTGCTTACGGTCATGCTGTCGTACCAGCCGACGGCGACAGCGCAGGCGCCTTATCCGAACCGGGCGATCAGGCTGGTCATCGGCAATGTCGCCGGCTCTTCGACCGATACGCTGGCGCGGATATACTCCGGCTCGCTCGCGAAGGTGCTGGGACAGCAGATTGTGATTCTCAATCAGCCCGGTGCAGGCGGCACGATCGCCACCGAGATGGCCGCGCGCTCGGCTCCCGACGGCTACACGATCAAGGTGGGAAGCCCGCAGGCGCTCGCGATCTCGCCGCACCTCTATCCGCAGGCCAAGTACAAGCCACTCGACGATTTCGTGCCGATCACGATGATCGCGCGCACAGAGAACGCCCTTGTCGTTCCGGCCGTCCAGCCTTTCAACACAGTCAAGGACATCATCGACTTCGCGAAGGCCAATCCCGGCAAGCTCAATATGGCCAACGCGGGCCCCGGCTCGCAAAGCCATTTGGCCAGCGCGCTTTTCACGCACATGGCCGGTATCGAGGTCCTGCATGTTCCCTACAGGGGGCGGCGTCGATCATTGCCGTCGTCGCCAACGAGAACCAGCTCACGCTCAATCCCATGCCGGCGGCCGCCTCGCACATCAAGAGCGGCCGGCTGCGGCTGATCGCGATCGGCGCCGAGACGCGGAATCGCACCTACCCGGACGCGCCGACCATTGCCGAAAGCGGGGTGGCCGGTTTCGCCTCCAGCGGTTGGGCCGGTTTTGTTGCGCCCAAGGGCACGCCTCAGGCCGTCATCGACAAATTGCGTGAGGCTATCCTGCAAGTCTCCCAGGAGCCCGAAATCGTCACGGCATTGCAGAATGCCGGTGCAGATCCCTGGACGACGACGCCCGAGGAAATGTGGAAGTACCTCAAGGAAGACCTGGAGCGCTACGCGGTGGCGGTCAAGATTTCCGGAGCCAAGGTCGAATAGCAGCCTCACACGCTAAATGCCCATCTTCCACAACACCGTGTCGCCCGCGACGACCGTGTCGTACTTGGTGTCGTGCTTGGGGCAATTGCCTTCGTACGGGAGGGACCGTAACCTATCCCTGTAGCGCCGCACCATTTTCATCTGGATTGATACCGTGTTGACACGTCATGTTGCGACCGTGGCTGCAATCGCCGCCCTGCTTGGCCCCGTCAGTCTCGCGCAAGCCCAGTCCGACAACGAGCGGCAGGAGATGCTGCGCGGCGGCTCGACGAAGAAGGGCGTCTACAACATCTTTGGCTTCGACGGCACCGACCTCGGCCGCGCCACCGTGCGCTATGAAAGCAAATATGCGCCCGGCACCATCGTCGTCGATACGAAAGAGCGGCGGCTCTATCTCATTCAAGGAAACGGCTCGGCGCTGCGCTACGGCATCGGTGTCGGCCGGGCTGGCTTCCAGTGGAAGGGCACGCACAAGATCACCGCGAAAAAAGAAAATCCGGATTGGACGCCGCCGCCGGAGATGATCGCGCGGCAAAAGGATGTGCCGAGGCACATGAAGGGTGGCGATCCGGCCAATCCGCTCGGCACACACGCGATGTACCTTGGCAGCACGCTCTACCGGATCCACGGCTCGCCCGATGCGGACTTGGTCGGTGAGGCGGAATCCTCCGGCTGTTTCCGGATGAGGAACGTGGATGTGGCGGATCTCTACAAGCGGGTAGCGGTCGGTACGACCGTGGTGGTGAAGTAAGGGGCCGCCAAATCGCCCGGCATCACGATGTCGGCTTCACGGCACCATGACGATTTTGCCGAAATGCGAATTCGTGCGCATGTGAGCTTGCGCCGCCTCGGCGTCCTTGAGCTCGAAGACCCGATCGATCGGCAGCGAAAGTCTGCCGGCCGACACGGCGTCCCACAGATCGGCGCGCATGTTGCTGACTTCGGCGCGCAGTTCGTCCATGGAGCGCGTGCGGTGCGTGACACCGATGTAGGCGATGCGCTTGCCGGCGTGGAGATTGCAGTCGAATTCGACGCGACCGCCGCCCAGGCGGCCGACATTGACGATCCGCCCCAGCACCGCGGCGGCCTTCATGTTCTCGTTCAGCGCAGGCCCCGACACCATGTCGATGATGACCTCGGCGCCTTTGCCGCCGGTTGCTTTCAGCACCTCCTCGGACCAGTCGGCCTTGCCCGGGTCGATCACGAGGTCCGCGCCGAATTCCTTGAGGCGCGCCCGGCGGGCCTCGTTGGTCGAGGTTCCGATGACGAGCTTGGCGCCCCGGAGCTTGGCGATCTGCAAGCCCATCAGGCCGACGCCGGAGCTCGCGCCCTGGATGATGACGGTTTCGCCGCGCTGCAGTCTGGCGTTGGTCACGATGGCGTCGTGCATGGTGCCGAGCGCGCTCGGAAAGGTCGCGGCCTGCTCCCAGCTCATGTTGTTGTCCGGGATCGGCGCGGTCCGGCCGTAATCGGCGACCGCATATTCGGCATAGCCACCCTGACCGGCACACATGACCCGGTCGCCCGGTTTGACGCCTCTGACCTCAGCCCCGCATTCGACCACCTCGCCCGCCCATTCGATGCCGGGAATGCTGCCCGTGGCGCGGTGGTGTCCCGAACCATAAGCGCCGGGCAACTCGGCGCGGTTCAGGCCGATGGCGCGCACCCTGACCAGCACCTCGGACGGCTTTGGCTTCGGTTGCGCCACCTCGCGGATTTCGAGCGCGTTTTCGCCGACCACGGCTGCTTTCATGGATCCTCCCATCCGTCGAGTGGACGCTTCCACAATCTCGCGGTGAGATAAAGCTTTGTTCCCAGCCGAAGTCGAGAGCTGATCACGGCTCATTGGATCCGAAAAACCAAGCACGTCGTCGTGCCATGCGCGAGCAACCGTCCGTCGCGGTCCGTGATCCGTCCTTCGGCGGTACCGACGCGGCGGCCGCAGTTGAGAACGACGCCCTCTGCTCTGATCAGGCCCGCACTTGGCATGATCGGCCGCAGCAGTGAAATCTTGAATTCGAGCGTGGTCGAACCGACGCCCCGGTCGTGCGTGGTTCGGATGGCAAGCCCCATGCAGCTATCGAGCAGGATGGCGGCGAGACCGCCGTGCACCGTGCCGCTCGGGTTGAGGTGCTGACCGTTCGGCTCGATCGCAACGACAACGCGCCCGGGCGCTACCTCAATCACGTCATAACCGAGTGTGCCGGCCATGGTATTCAGGGGCAAAGTGCCATCGACCAGCCCCTGGACGAATTGCAGGCCGGTCAGCTCTTTCTGTTGTTCGACGCCGACGGTGCCGTAGGTCTTTCCCGCACCCCGGACTGATGTCGTCATGGCTCGCTCCATCGTCGGCGCCCATCTTCCCGCCAGACGTCGGGCAAGCTACCCGATTTCTGCGGAAGCGCGTCGGCAATTGCACTTGGCTGACATTCCGGCCTGTCCGCCGGGTGTCCGCTTTCGGGGGTAAAGCGGAGTGCGCCGGGAGACCGGCAAGGAGTAGATGGTGGAAGTCCATCACGATGAAGGAGTAGCGAACCGCATCGACCCCGAGTCATGCGCGGTTGCCCGCGAGGGCAACAGCGAAGCGTTGACAGGGGAGCGCATAGGCCAGCCATTGAGCCGCGAAAGTACCCTCATCCCGGGTGCCGACGTCGTTCTGCTGACGGAAGGCAACACGGCTGGGCGCGATATCGCAAGCGCCCAGACGGTCCGGCGTGGTCGTAGAACCTGGCATGTGCGTACGGTCCTTGCGCGGGAACCGGGAGATCTCACGGTCGGCCAACAGTGTTGTACTGCGTGCTGCGCTGGCCCGCATCGGGAAGGCGAGGAGCCGAAGCCGATGATGCACGATCATGAGAAGTCTGACTTCGCCATAGTAGCAACGAAGCCGACGAACAACGCCGGGCAACCGGGGGCGGAGTCGGTGGAGCCAAGGGCGGAGGCCAAGAGGAACGCGAGCGAGCAAAGCACGCACCGGACTCAGAGCCGGCTTGCGCGTGTCACAGGCGCTTGAGCGCGTACGGCAAGCTGCAAGCTTTGCCGTCAGATACTCAAGGTGGGAGCCGTATGCCTGAATTGGGCCCGTACGGATCTGTGCGGGGGGCGGCTGGCAACAGCCGTCCCTACCGCGAACCTCGCGCGAATGGGCCGAAATCGACGCGAATGACGGCGACATCGGGTAGTCCGCGCTGCTGCGCACTCGGCCAGACAGGTGGTCCAGTGTCAGCCGGCCATAAAGCCTCCTCGATACAACTGATCAGAAGTTCGACCTTGAACCCTGAGCAATCGCCGCAACGTCAAATTGACGTTCTGCGTGATGCCTGAGATCAGGCGAGCGCTTCACTGCCGCTCTTGCGCAGAAACGTCCGGCGTCTTCCGGCGCGCAGTCATCGTTCTCTACGGCACACCGCTGGTAGCCGGTTAGGCGGGTTCCGATGGAACCGCAGGCCGGCTCATCGATGTGAAACATGCTGGTGAACCTTCTGCTGCCGCTCGCGCGACCAATGCACGAACGACTTGTGCCAAACGCTTGCGCATTGCGGTCGCCGCTTTGACGCCAGAGCACCACAGGAGGTTCCATGCCGAAAAAGCCCTCGTACTCGGCCGCAGAGGCCGCCGAGCAACTCGACTCGGGTTATCACTGGTGGGACCCGGTCATCACCTACAGCTTTCCGCTGTCGCATCCCGCCGATTCCGAGTGGGGCGGCTTCAGCGCGTTGACCACCGATCAGGTGCAAATGGCGGAGATGGTGCTGGCGCTGTGGTCGGATGTTGCCGACATCACTTTCGTTCCGGCTGACGACAGCCAATCGGCCGAGCTCCGGTTCTTTAATGTGTCGGAGCTTCCGGCCGGAGGACAGGCCAGCTTTCCGGACGAGGCCAACGGGGTCAACGTTCACATCAACCCGACCCACGCAAGCAATCTGACCGAAGAGGGGGAACTCGACACCTCGCTCGGCAGCAGGGCGCTGCAGCTGCTTCTCCACGAGGTCGGCCACGCGCTCGGCCTCAGCCACCCCGGTGCCTACGACTTCGATCCCGACAACCCGGATGATGCGCCGAACTACTATCAGGATGCGGAGTACTACGAGGATTCGAAGCAGTACACCGTCATGTCCTATTTCGACGCGGTATACACGGACGCTCAGCACTATGCGTATGCGTCGACGCCGTTGCTTCACGACATCTACGCGATCCAGCAGATCTATGGCGCCAACATGTCGACCCGCGAGGGCGACACCGTCTATGGATACAATTCCACAGCGGACCGTGACGTCTTCGACTTCACGATCAACACCAGCCCTGTGATTGCGATCTGGGACGCCGGCGGCATCGACACGCTCGATCTGTCAGGCGCCGAGATCGACGTCCGGCTGGATCTCGAAATGGGCGCCTTCAGTGACGTCGCCGGCATGACCAAGAACGTGGCCATCGCCCACGGGACGCTGATGGAAAACGCCATCGGCGGGAGCGGCGATGACGTGATCGTCGGAAACCGGGCCGAAAATGTGCTGTATGGCAGTCATGGGGATGACGAGCTCCACGGCGAGCAGTTCGGCGCCTATTACAAGGAAGACGACGAGGACGCCGACGAGCTTCACGGCGAGGACGGTAACGACATCCTGCGCGGCGGCTTCGGCCTCGATCTGCTGTATGGCGGTGACGATGCCGACGATCTCGACGGCGGCACGGGCGACGACGAGCTGAACGGCGGCTCGGGCGACGATCTGCTGAAGGGCGATGCCGGCCTCGACAGAATCCATGGCGGCTCGGGCGACGACGTCATCTATGGCTATCGCTGGTGGGGCGACGAGGACAAGAACTATCCCGCCAAGTTCTTCGACACGGCCGACCATCTCTACGGCGGCGACGGCGACGACACGATCTATGGATCGCACGGCAACGACTGGATCGACGGTGACGGCGGCCATGACGACGACGGCGAGAGCAATCACGGCGCGATTTGGATCGGCGACGACCACCTTTACGGCGAGGACGGCATCGACACGATCCAGGGCGGCGAAGGCAACGACACGCTCTCGGGCGGCGACGACGGCGATTTCCTCTACGGCGACGCCGGCGAAGACTACCTCATGGGCGATCTGGGCAACGACGAGCTTTCCGGCGGCGCGGATGCGGACGCGCTGGCCGGCTCAGCCGGCGAAGACGAGCTCTACGGCGAGGACGGCGACGACTGGCTGAATGGCGGCCAGCACCGGGACTATATCCACGGCGGCGACGGCACAGACACTGCGAGCTACTACGACGAAAAGGACCGATGGACCATCGATCTTGTCAGTGGTCTGGCCCTCAATCACGACGCGTCCTACGACGAGCTTCTCATCAGCATCGAGAACCTCGAGCTCGGCTCGAACAACGACACCGCCTATGGCACGGACGGCGCCAATGAAATATCAGGCGCGGCCGGCAACGACACGATCGAGGGCCGCGACGGCGATGATGTCCTGCGTGGCGAGGCCGGCGTCGACACCCTGCGCGGCGGCGACGGCGACGACCTGCTCGATCCGGGGGCGGGCAACGACTTCGTCTTTGGCGACGGCGGCACCGACACGCTGACCTACGCGTGGACCAAGAACGGCGTGCTCGTGCATCTCGCGGAAAGCGAGGCGTCGGGCGCGGAAATCGGCTTTGACGTCGTCCAGAGCGTCCAGCACGCGCTGGGCGGCAGCGGCGGTGACCGGCTCTATGGCAACGGCCAGGGCAACCGGCTCGACGGCAGCGACGGCAACGATACGCTCGCCGGGTTCGCCGGCAACGACACGCTCCTCGGCGGTGCCGGACGCGACCGGCTCATGCCGGGCCTCGGCAACGATACCGTGGATGGCGGCGACGGCTCGGATACGGTGGACTATGGCGACACCGCTCTCGATTGGACCGTCGACGTGGCCTTCCATTCGGCGACCGCCGGCGTGCCACTGTTCGGCGCGTACACGCACACCCTCGTCGGCATCGAGCACGTCACCACAGGCTCCGGCCACGACACCGTCATCGGCGACAGCGGTAGCAACACCATCAACGGCAACGACGGCGACGACAGCCTGTCCGGCGCAGCCGGCAACGACACGCTCAACGGCGGCAAAGGCAGCGACACGCTGGCCGGCGGGGCCGGTATCGACCGGCTGTTTGGCGGCGCTGACGACGACGTGTTCGTCTTCGACACAGCCTCGCAGACCGACACCGTGTTCGACTTCGAGGACGGCATCGATCGCCTCGACTTGAGCGCCCTGGCCGGATACCAGTCTTTTGAGGCTCTCAGCATTCTGGACATGTCCGGCAACGCGGTGGTCTCGGCGGGTCCCCACAGCATCGTGTTAACTGGCATCGACAGCGCCGTGCTGGACAACACCGACTTCATCTTTGCTTGAAACGGGGTTCCGGGCTGTCAATCCAGAAAGTATGCAGGCGCCCATTGCGCCGTACGCGCGCCCGAAGGATGAGCAGATGCCGTTACGATGCGGACTCGGTCAAGGCATGACGCGAGGCGGACAGCCGGCGCGTCCAGCTGGTCCAGCTCGCGAACCATCACCGCGTCCCTGCGACTTATTCGGGCCACGAATACGCCGAAGTCGGCGGACTGATGAGCTACGGAAGCGATATTGCGGATGCATATCGTCACCTCGGCCTCTACGCCGGCCGCATCCTCAAGGGTGACAAGCCGGCAGAATTGCCGGTTGTGCAGGCGTCCAAGTTCGAGTTCGTCATCAATACACAGACCGCAAAGATAAATCCCATGATGGAAGGGCCTTGGTGCCGATTCCGAAGAGAAGCGCGAGCCCGCGGGTGACATCGACACCGCCGTCGTGGATGGCCTGAAAGCGCTTGACCCAAACCGGCCGATTAGAGAAGCGGACGTCGCCCGCCCTTTCATCAAGCCAGCCCAGCCGCTACGATGAGCCGGCCGAGGTCCTTCGGGGGGCGCATGAGACGGCGGGAGTTTATCGGTCTCGCAATCGGCGCGGCAGCAGCGTGGCCGCTCGCCGCGCGCGCACAGCAGCCCAGCGGGATGCGACGGGTCGGAGTACTGACCGCCTATTCCGAGAGCGACCCGGAAGCACAGGCCCGCGTCGGGGCGTTCCGCGAGGGGCTCCAGAAGCTCGGGTGGACGGAGGGTCACAACATCCGGATCGACGCGCGCTGGGCGACGTCCGACGCAGCTTTGATGCAACGATTCGCGCAGGAACTCGTCGCGCTGCAGCCCGAACTCATTCTCTCGTCAAGCAGACCCACCACCGTGGCGCTGCTGCATCAAACGCGCACCATCCCCATCATTTTCGCCATCGTTGCCGATCCGGTCGGCAGCGGCTTCGTCGCGAGCTTTCCGCGGCCGGGCGGCAACGTCACCGGTTTCACCGATATTCAGCCGACGATCGCAGGCAAGTGGCTCGAACTGCTTAAGGAGATCGCGCCGCGCGTCGCCCGGGTCGCCTTCCTGTTCAACCCCGTAACGGCGACACATTTCGAATATTATCTGAACCCCTTCAAAGCCGCCGCTGCGTCGTTCGCAGTGGAGGCAATCGCCGCACCTGTTCGCGATAGGTCCGAACTCGAGTCCGTCATTGCCGCACAGGCACGCGAGCCGAATGGCGGCCTGATCGTGATGGCGGATGCCTTCATGGTCACCCATCGCGCGGAGATCACCTTGCTGGCGGCGCGCTACCGTCTCCCTGCCGTCTATTCTACCCGTTCCTTCACGGAACTCGGCGGCCTGCTGTCCTACGGAAGTGACCTGGTCGATAATTTTCGGCTCGCGGCGACCTATGCCGATCGCATCCTCAAGGGTGCGAAGCCGAGCGATCTTCCAGTCCAAGCCCCGGTGAAGTTCGAGCTGGCGATCAATCTGAAGACCGCCAAGATGCTCGGCCTCGAAGTGCCGCTGCTTCTGCAGCAGCGCGTCAACGAGGTGATCGAGTAGGCGATGTCCGCAAAATGGCACAAAGCTGACAAAACCGATGTCCGCTCTGATGTCCGCTTATGGGTAAAGCGGAAGTGTTGTGCTCAGCCCCGAGCCTTTCCGCTTTTGACCCATCTGCGACATTGGCAAGCAATTCATGTTGCAGAGATTGAAGCCGCTGTAGCCCTGGTAAGCTGATCCCTTGAGCCGCTACGATGCCTGTTCCTGAGCCTGGGGCCGATGATGAGGCGGCGGGAATTCATTTCGCTTGCGTTGATCGCCGCGGGGTTGGCGGACCGCAGCGCGTTCGGGCAGGCATGGCCAGGCCGCACTATTCGTCTGATCGCGCCGTTTCCTGCGGGTGGCGGCACCGACTCCACCGCCCGGATCGTGGCTGCCCGCTTGTCTGAACTGCTGGGACAGCAGGTCATCATCGACAACCGGCCCGGCGCCGGCAGCAACATCGGCGCCGAAGCCGCGGCCCGATCCGCGCCCGACGGTTACACCATGCTGCTCGGCGCGCCGAGCCTGGCGATCAACCGCTTCATCTACGCCTCGCTCGGCTATGATTCTGTCACCGATCTGGCGCCGGTCTCGCTGATCTGCCGCTTTCCGAACATCCTGGCGGTCTCGATGTCCTCGCCGATCACGTCGGTTCGCGGCTTCATCGATCACGCCAAGGCCAATCCGGGCAAGGTGACCTTCTCCTCTCCCGGCATCGGCACGACGCCGCATCTTTCCGGCGAATTGTTCGCGCGCATGGCCGGCATCGAGCTGACGCACGTGCCCTACCGCGGAGCGGGGGCCGGCGCCGTGACCGACACCATCGCCGGCCGCGTGGACGCCATTTTCAACACCACCGGCTCGCTGCTGCAAACCGTGCGCACCGGCCAGCTGCGCGGGCTCGCCGTGACCACCGCACGGCGGTTTCCGACGGCGCCGGAGCTGCCGACCGTTGCAGAATCCGGCGTGCCGGGATTTGACGTGTCATCGTGGTACGCGCTGTTCATGCCGGCCAAAACGCCGCCCGATATCATTGCCAAGGTCAACCGCGCGACCGTCACCGCGCTTTCCGAACCCGAGGTCCGGGCCAAATTCGATTTGCTCGGTGTTGTCGTCGAAAGCTCGACGCCGGAGGCTCTTGGCGCGCTGTTGAAGTCTGAAATCGAACAGTGGGGCCCGATTATCAGGGCTGCGGGCATCAAGCCGGGCAATTGATGCTGGGCGATTGCTCGCCCGTGGCCCGGTTCACCGAAGTCGTGCCGGCGCTCGCTGGTCCCGCTCTACCTACGCAGAAATTGCGTAACTATGTTATACTGGCGGAAATCGAGGCTTCCCATGAACGTCCAGCGCAAGAATTCGCCATCTGGAGAGTCGCTTTTTTCGTCCGACCCCGACGTGATGGGCGGGCGGCTGGTCTTTCGTGGAACTCGGATTCCTGTCGAAGTTCTGTTCGAGAACCTGGCGGATGGAATGTCGCTCGACGGCATTCTGGATGCTTATCCGGGCCTGTCGCGCGATAGCGTGGTCGCGGCCATCGAACTGGCCGGTGCGGCAATCGAGCAAGCCGGGCAACGCCGAAAATCCTGAAGGGCATCTGTGGTTAAACGCGTTCTCCTCGACGAAGGCGTGCCGAGGCAACTTGCCGCTGCGCTTGAGGCGGGCGGCTTTTCAGCAAGCGCTTATCCGCCACTCTGGAAGCAAACGAAGAACGGCGAATTGCTGCGGCTTGCGGAGCGCGAAGGTTTCGATGTCCTCATCACTAACGACAAGAACATATATACGCAGCAGAATCTGCGAGAGTGCAATGTTTCCATCATCGTGCTGCCGACGAATCTGCGCCGCCAAGTGATGGAGCGTGCGGCCGACATGATTGCCGCGCTGAAAGAGATTAGGCCAAGGCAATATGTTGTCATTGAAGTCGACGGTCGCCGATCGGTAGCCGGATTTGACGAGCAGCGCGGATGACCGACCTCGCGTCCGTTCAGAACGAGCGGTTGCGACGGACGCTGCGCGCAGTCGTGCTGGCGCATCCGTTCTATAAAAAGCATTTCCGGACCCACGGCATCGATCCGGACAAAATCCACTCGGTCGGCGACCTCGCATCGCTGCCGCCGACGCGGAAGGAAGACTACATCGCCGACCCGGAAGCGTTTCGCCTGCAGGCCGCCGATCTGCCGGACGACTTCGGGCCAGCGGAGCGCGTGCTCTGGGACATCGCCTACACGACCGGCACGACCAGCGGAAAGCCGTCACCGTTCTACAACACCACGCACGACGCCTATGCGATCTGGGACCAGGCGCGGCGCTGCAACGAGGCCGAAGGCGTGCGGCCGGACGATCGCATCGCCAATCTCTATCCGCTCGCCGACTTCCCGACCGGCGCGTTTCTCAGTGTGATCCGCTCCGGCATGATCGCCGGCATTCCGGTGGTCAACGGGCTCACCGGCTCGGCGCAGTCCGAATTCAAGGTCCGGCACTCGCTCGGTGAAGCATTGGAGAAGGTCACCGCGTTCAATCCGACCGTGCTGTGGGGCGTGCCGAGCTTTGTCCGCCGGTTTCTCGACGAGGCCAGGCGGCAGGGAAGGGACCTTTCCGCGACGCGCCTCGTCATCACCTCGGGCGAGCCGGTGCCGCCTGCGCTGCGCGACGAGATGAAGAGCCTGCTCACGGCCTGCGGCGTGGGCCATGTCGAGTTCCGGGCGCGCTACGCCTTCACCGAGATGCAGGGCGGCCTCGTGCAATGCGCCGAGGATGCGCCCGGCCAGAACGTCACGCCCGACCTCTACCATCTCGAAGTGGTCGAGCCCGAGACCGGCCGCCGCCTGCCGGACGGCGAGAGCGGGATGCTCGCGATCACGCACCTGCACCGGCGCGGCACCGTGCTGCTGCGCTATCTGGTCGGCGACATCGTTACGCTGTCGCGCGAGCCTTGCCCGCATTGCGGGCGGATCGGCGAGCGGGTGGTCAGGACGCCGCGGCGCACCGGCAGCCTGGTGAAATGCCGCGGCATGCTGGTGAACACCGACGTGGTGATCGACGTGCTGTCGGCGGTCGAGGCGATCGGCGTGTTCCAGATCGCGTTCATGCGCGACGACGCGCCGGGTGCGATGGACCGCATGGTGATCCGGATCGAGCGCGACGCGGACGATGCGCGCCTGCGCGAGCGGTTGATTGCGGCCGTGCAGAAAGCGGTGTCGCTGCGGCCGGAGGTCGAGTTCGCGGCGCGCGGTGCGCTCTACGACCAGGAGCGGTCGATCAAGGCCCGGCGGGTGGTCGACCTGCGGCCGAAGGTGGATTGAAAACTGGAACAGATTGGCCACGGCCGATGGGTTGACGCTGTGTTCCCTTTTTATTCTATATCTCTCAATCGCATTAGGCGGACGCCGCCACTTGTCCGCGTGCTGTTTGACACTGTGAAGATGTGATGCCTCACCGCCCGCCGTTCGCGCGGCGAGCGAAGGCGGGATGCACGCCGCGCGCCCGGTGGTACCCGCCCATCTCAGCGCTCTTGCAATCAAAAATTGTATAATAGAATAAATACAATCTGAACTAGGAAGTTGGCAAAACAAACTCAATGCGAATTCGCTAACAGATTCAGTGGGAGCTAGCTCAAAGGCTGCCGTCGGCAGATACTTGAAATCCGTTTCGGTTGTGGAGATTTGATTGTGCAGTCGGAACTGGCAAACGAAAAAAACGAACCCGTTTGAAGCCGGGCAACCAGCGTCGTAGCGGCGGCCAAGGCGCGCGACGACGTGGGGCATAGGCGGCGAAGCGATGCTGCGCTTCGGTTGCTTCCGCAAAGCCTCCCGGCGCAAGCTTACGTAAAATCGGGAGGAGCCGTCATGAGCGTCGCCGAAACGATGCCGGCCGGGACTGCGAAAATTCCAGGCGCCGACGAGCTGATCGGCCGGGCCAGGGCGCTGGCGCCGAAGCTCCGCGAGCGCGCCGTCCGCGCCGAGCGCGAGCGCAATATTCCCCGCGAGAGCGTCGAGGAATACCTCGCCTCGGGCCTGATCCACACCCTGCAGCCCAAACGCTGGGGCGGCTACGAGCACGATCACGAGACCGCGTTCGACATCGCGATCGAGCTCGGCCGATCGACCTGCGGCTCGTCGGCCTGGTGCCTGAACTATCTTGCCGACCACGCCTGCATCCTCTCGCACTTTCCGGAAGAGGCGCAGCACGACGTCTGGAGCCCCAACAGTGCAGCCTGCATCGCCACCTCGGCGAAACCGACCGGCAAGGTGACGGTGGCGTCGGGTGGATACCGGCTCGACGGGCGCTGGGCGTGGTGCAGCGGGCTGCGCCATTCGCACTGGATCATGATCGGCGGACTGATTCATCGCGAGGGCGACCATCATCCCGACATGCGGCTGTTCCTGGTGCCGACTTCGGAGGTCAAGCAGGAGGACACCTGGTATTGCGCAGGCTTGAGTGCGACCGGATCGAACACGTCGGTGCTGGACAATGTGTTCGTGCCCGAGCACCGCAGCGTGTCGTTCTCGACGCTGCGCGATGCCTGCTCGCCGGGCTCTAAGATCAACACCAATCCGATCTATCGCACCCCGTTCATCGCTGTGCACAGCTACGCGCTGCTCGGGCCCGCAATGGGGCTTGCGCGCGGCGCCTATGCGGACTTCGTCGAATGGACCAAGGCGCGCTATCTGACCTACACCCAGCTCGCCATCGCCCAGCATGTGCCGGTGCAGATCAGGGTCGCCGAGATCGGCGCGCAGATCGACGCCGCCGAGCTCCTGGCGCGCCGCGCCTTCGCGATCGTGCATTCCGACTACACCGGCATGAGCATGGAGACGCGGACGCTCTTGCGCCGCGACTGGACCTACGCGCTGCGCATGCTGCGCGAGGCAATGGACTCGCTCGTCAAGATCAGCGGCTCGAGCGGGCTGATGGACGACAACCCGGTGCAGCGCTGCTGGCGCGATGTGCACGCCATCTCGTCCCATGTGGTGATGAACTGGGACGTGCCTGCGGAGAATTTCGGGCGCTCGGAGTTCGGCCTCGGCCTCAATCCGGCGTATCCGATGTTTTGACTGCCGCGGGCGGCGGGCAAAGCAGTTCCTGAGGCTACCCTGCCTCGCTTGAAAAACAGCTTACGTAAGGCGGGATCGATGCTGACGAACGTCAGCCGAATGTTCTTGCGGATAGTGATCGAAACGAAAGTCCTCGGCGGCAACGAAAGAGCAATTAGCTAGGTCGTTGGTCTCGCAAACGCGTTCGAACCGCTCGCTGACCAATATCGTTCCCGGCAACCCGCGAGCGAAAAACACGTCCTCGCCAGACCACGTATTGGCCTGCAAAATGATTCGACTGGTTCGTTTGGTGATCCCGCCTATCCGACACTCTTCGCACATCGCCGTTTCCTCGCAAACGAGACCGGACGCTGACTTGTCAATTGCTGCCTGACTGCGCTCGATGGAAGCCAGCCAGTAGTGGGGTGGATCTCCGGTTTCTGACCTGCGACGCTTAATTTTTACGATGTCGACCGGATCGAGACGTTCGACGCCCAACAGGCCAGCCTCGGCAAACAGTTTCCTCAACTTGTCGGACACCAGAACCTGATCGCCTGGACCAAACGCAATATCACCCCACCGGAATCCCCAGGCCTGGAGTTCCACGCACACTGGGGGCAGGAGCGGCCGCATGCCGAGAAATTTGCCACATATCGCTCACGCTGGCGCGTCGCCCGTCCTCGATCCATCGACCGGGAGGTAGTCGGTCGCCGCGTTGCCGCGCCCGGTCTTTGGATTTTCTAGAACGAAGCATTTCATGAGCCGCCCGAACATCGAGTCAATGCATCCGGTTGTTTATTGACGCCCGCATGAAGGTCACAAACTTCGCCTGCGTTGCAATCGGCTTCGAACCAAGATTTCGATCGAGTGCTTACCGGTTATGTCCCACGGTTTTAATATATTGCAGCGTCTCGTCGAGCCCGACCACGTCGGCGTATTTCGCGTTGAGATCGAACAGGCTCTGGTCGTGTGCCGGTTTCGACCGGTCGCCGACCGCCTCGCGCACCACCATCGGCCGGAAGCCGCTCTGCACCGCGTCGACGGCCGTCGCGCGGACGCAGCCCGATGTCGTGCAGCCGGTGATGATCAGCGTGTCGACGCGCTGGTTCAGCAGCCGTGGCACTAGGTCGGTGCCGAAGAAGCACGACGCGTATTTCTTGACCAGCAGGCCGTCGGTCGGCCGCATGTCGAGCCGTGGATCGATCTTCACCGCCTCAGTTCCGGCCTTGAGCGTCAGCGTGCCCTTCATCTTGATCGCCCACAGCCCTGCGTCCTTCAGGTCGTGGTCGTTGTAGATCACGGTCGAGAAGATCACCGGGATGTTGCGCTCGTGCGCCACGTCGATCAGCGGCTTCTGCGCCTCGATTTCCTTGTCGAGATTGGCGCCGAGCGGCATCGCGGCGTCGGTGAAGCCCTTGAGCATGTCGATGACGATCAGCGCCGGCCGCTCGCCGAAGCCGATCTTCACGCCGAAGCCGCGCTGCCGGAAGAATTCCTCGTCGTCCTTGCCGCTGGTCATGCGCTGCTCTCTCCGCCGTCATTCCGGGGCGCTCGCGAAGCGAGCGAACCCGGAATCCAGTACCATACTCCGCGCTCGCCTCTGGATTTCGGGTTCCGGCCTTCGGCCGGCCCCGGAATGACAGAGGAGATTAATTCCAACGCCATACGCCGTAGGCGTGGCCGTTCGCCATCTGCGGCGCGATGTAATTCGGCTTGCGGCTGCCGATGGCGCCGAGCATCGCAATCCAGTTCAACAACTCGCCGCCGACATTGCCGGCCTTCAGCATCTGGTGCTCGGTCGCTTCCTTGATCAGCGTGTCGATCTGCTGCTGCTCCATCAGCTTGATGATGCGGACGCACCAGTCGGGATCGGGCACGCCGTCGGAACGGCCGGGCGCCATGCGCGGGCCGCCGACCTCGAGCGAGAAGCTGCCCGAGCCCATGATGACGACGCGCTTGCTTTCGGGCCAGGCCTCGATGGCACGACCAACCGCTTGCCCCAGCGCATAGCAGCGTGCGGCGGAGGGCAGCGGCGGGACGTGCCCGCTGATGAAGAACGGGATCACCGGAACCTGCATGTCCGGGGTGAGGAAATGCAACGGCACGATGACCGAGTGGTCGACCGAAAACTGCTTGCGTCATGCCGACGTCGAAGCCCGCATCGATGCCGGACCTGCGGATATGCGCGGCGAGATCGGGGGCGGAGGGCACCACGTAGTTCGGTACCTCGCGCGGCTCGTCGTTCGGCGCCTTGAAGGTTTTATCGACGCCCATGGCGAAGATCGGCAGGTTGTCGAGGAAGAAAGTGTTGAGATGGTCGGTGTCGAACATCACGATGACGTCGGGCCGCGTGGCGGCAAGCTCGGCCTTCTGCGCGCCGAACAGCTTGGCGATCTCGCAGTCCGGGCCGTCGCGCTTGACGAAGAACGGGAAGATCGGCGTGTGCGGCACGCCGAAGCCGCCGACAATTTGAGCCATCTGAACAATCTCCTGCCATTCCCGCATCCGCGGCGGCTATGCCAATATTAGACCGTCCGCCGGGAAACCCGCCACAACCAATCGGGAGCACGATATGGCGCGCAAAGCACGAAGCAAGAAGCCGGCCAGACGTCCGGCTGCACCGGCGCGGCAGGCCCGGCCGCCGGCCGTCGCTGCGACGGCCAAGGTGCCGCGGGCGCATGGGCGGTTCGACTATTCGCCGATCGTCGACCGTCCGCCGCTGCGCTGGCCGAACGGCGCGCGCGTCGCCTTGTGGGTGATCCCGAACATCGAGCATTTCCTGTTCGACCGGACGGCGGCGCGCATCTCCGGTGGGCCGGTCGCGCCGTCGCCGGATGTGATGAACTACTCGTGGCGGGACTACGGCGTCCGCGTCGGCATCTGGCGGATGATGGAGGTGATGGAGCGGCACGGCGTGCGCGGTACGGTGGCGCTCAATTCCGACGTATGCAGCGAATATCCGCGGATCATCGAAGAGGGCAAGAAGCTCGGCTGGGAGTGGATGGGCCACGGCATCACCAATTCCATCCGGATCGGCGACCAGAGCGAAGCCGAGCAACGGGAGCTGGTGCAGGAAAGCGTGACGATCATCGGCAAGAGCGTCGGCAAGAAACCGCGCGGCTGGCTCAGCCCCGGCCTGACCGAAACCGTCAATACGCTCGACTATCTGGCCGAGAACGGCATCGAATACGTCGGCAACTGGGTGAACGACGAGCAGCCCTATCCGATGAAAGTGAAGACGGGCTCGATGATCTCGATGCCGTATTCCGCGGAACTGAACGACATTCCGGCGCTGCTCAGCCTGCACCACAGCCCGGAGCGGTTCGGACAGATGATCTGCGATCAGTTCGACGTGCTGTACGAGGACGGTGAAAAGACCGGACGGGTGATGTCGATCTGCCTGCACCCGTTCCTGACCGGGCATCCGCACCGGAGCAAGTATTTCGACAAGGCGCTGGCCCATATCACCTCGCGGCAGGAGGTGTGGCTCGCGACCGGCAGCGAGATCGTCGACTGGTACAGGAAAAATTATTTGAAGAGTTAGGGCAGGTTGTCATTCCGGGGCGCGAGCGTAGCGAGCGAACCCGGAATCCATAACCACTGCTGCGGAGTATGGATTCCGGGTTCGCGCCTTCGGCGCGCCCCGAATGACGGCCTGCCCTAACGCGATCTGGTCCGCTACATGATCGGCTGGCCGCGCAGGTCGGCGGCGCGGTCGATTTTGACCAGCACGCCGATGCCGGTGTCGGCCCCGACGTGCTCCTGCTCGCGCTTGGTCAGCTTTGCGAAGATCGCGTCGTGCACCGGGCCGGACTCGTGCAGCTCCGCGGTGCCCCAGAAGCGCAGGAAGCCGGAATCCAGCACCTTGTCGCGTTGCGCCTTGAAGTTCGAATACATCACGACCACGCGGCGGTCCTGCGCGAGATTTTCCAGCGCCTTCTTTTTCGAACGCTCCCAGTAGGCGAGGTGCTTGTCGTCATAGACGATCATGCTGCCCTTGACGCTGATGTTCGGGCCGTCCTTGCCCGTGGTCGCGACCGTGCAGGGATAGCCGTCATCCCAGGCGTTGTTGATGAGTTTCCTGATGGTGTCGCTCAGCGGCATAGCGTCCGTCTCCAGGTGATTTCAGTCGACCGGCTCGCCGATCTCGTTGACCTTCACGGCGCGCATGCGCTCGTTGAAATTGCCCGCATTGAGGCCGCAGACCTCGAAACGGGCGAGATAGTTCATCAGGAAGGCGTTGACGCCCATGCGGAACAGCGCGCCGACGTCGCCCGCGAGCAGCGCCTTGCGCTCGGCATCGGTCAGGTCGAGCGGCGCGAGCGCTTTGACGGGGTCGGCCTTCATCGCCGCGCGGAAGGCGTGGTCGCGAAGAACCTCGCGGCAGAGGTGATTGACGGCGAATATGGACATGGACGCCACAGCTCCCGATTTGCGCTTAGAACTTCTGACCCATGTGGTCGCGGAAGAACTTCACGAGATCGCCGATGTCGCGGTCGCCCCAGCCGTTGGCGACGGCGGCCGACAGCGACGCGAGCACGCCCGACGACAGCGGCATCGGCTGGCCGTCGACCGCGGCGGTCGCGACCACCGACATGATGTCCTTGCGCAGCGTTTTCAGATCGAGCGTGATGTCGGCGGGCTCGCCCTTGAGCGCGCCCTTCTTGCCGGCGAACCAGCCGTTGGCGGTCGGCGCCTCGCCGAGGATGTCGATCATCTGGTTGAGGTCGAGCCCCTCGCGTACGCCGAGCGCCAGCGACTCGGCGGTGGTCTGCACGAAGCTTGCGAGGCCGAGATTGACCGCAAGCTTCATCGCATAGCCCGCGCCGTTCGGTCCCATATGCGCGATCTTGCCGGCGAGCTTTTCGAGCACCGGGCGGGCGCGCTCGATGTCCTCGGGCTTGCCGCCGACCATTGCGTAGAGCTTGCCCTGTTTCACGTGCGGGATGGTGCCGAACACCGGCGAGTTGATCAGCCGTGCGCCGGCGCTGGTCACCGTCGGCGCAAGCTCACGGCCGGTCATCGGCTGCAGCGTGCTCATCTCGATGAACAGCTTGCCCTTCACGTCGCCGGAGAGAAAGCCGTTCGCGCCGTTGAAGATGCCGCGGACGCCATGGTCCTCGGTGATGGTCGAGATGACGACATCGCCGAAGGCCGCAGTCGCGCGCGGGCTGTCGGCGAGGCGCACCTGGTGCTCCGCCGCCGACTTCATCGCGCGCTCGTCTCGGTCCCATGCCATGACCTCGCAGCCGTTCTCGGTGAGCCGCGTGTAGATCGCGCGGCCCATGCGGCCCAGTCCGACAAGCCCGACCTTGATGGCCATGTGATGTGCCCTAGCTGCGGTTCGTGGCCTTTTGCGCCGACGTGAAGTGCCCGAAGCTCTGCACCGGTGCCATCATCAGGAAGCGGTAGCCTTCGCTGACGATGCGCTCGACATTGCCGGTTTCCACATGTGGATGGCCGACGATGACGTTGTGCTTCTTGCAGGTGTCGACCACGCGCTTCATCCACTTCAGCAGTTCGGGATGCTCGTACTGCCGCGGGATGCCGAGCTCCTGGCCGAGATCGCCTTCGCCGATCAGGATCGCGCCGATGCCCGGCACCTTGGTCAGCATGGCGTCGAGGTTCTCGACGCCGCGGGTGTCCTCGATCTGCAGGATGCAGAAAATCTCGCCCTCGGGGTTGAGCGGCCAGACGTCCGCCTTCTTGTAGTAGTCCTGCTGGGAGAGGCCCCAGTAGCGCGCGGCGGCCGTCGGGCCGTCGCCGCGGATGCCGGCCGGCTCGTAGTGCTTCGCGGTTTTCATGCGCGGATAGCGGCACGCGCCGACCGCGTTGGCGGCTTCCTCCACGGTCGAGATGTGCGGGAAGACGATGCCGAAGCAGCCGACGTCCAGCGCCTGCTTGGCCTGCCATTGCGCCATCTCGACGCCGTTGACCGGGATACGCACCAGCGGCGTCACCGGCGGGACGAGGCCCGCCTTGGCGATCTGCGCGCGATTGAGCATGTATTGCAGGCAATCCCGCAGCCGGCCGCTATCCCACGGGTTGTGCTCCATCTCGAACACGCAGCCGTCGTATTTCGACGCGCTCATGCCGATCGCTGAATTCGACGTGGGCAGGCGCAAAGCAGGTGAGCGCATGCTGGCCCGCTTCGAGGGCGCGGATGATGTTGTTCAGACGCGGCAGATCGGCCATTTCGTTCCTCCAGACGGCACGGCGGCGGGCTGTTTCGCCGCCGCGCATTCGTCCCCCTTTTTGGAAGACGATGGATTGCCGGGTCAAGCCCGGCGGGAGGTTTGGAGGCAATATCGCGGTTTGACAATGCCGCGCCGGGCCGTAGCATCCGGCCACACAAACCCACAAGAACCGCGGGAAATCCATGATCATCGACTGTCACGGCCACTACACGACCGAGCCCAAGGACCTGCACCGCTTCCGGAAAGAACAGACCGAGGCGGCCAACGCCAAGGACAAGAGCAGGATGCCGGCGCGGGCGCAGCTCAAGATGTCCGATGACGAGATCAGGGAATTGATCGAGCAGAACCAGCTCAAGCTGCAGCGCGAGCGCAAGACCGATCTGACGATCTTCTCGCCGCGCGCCTCCGGCATGGGCCACCACATCGGCGACGAGAGCGTCTCGGCGGAATGGTCGGAAATCTGCAACGACCTGATCGCCCGCGTGGTCTCGCTCTATCCGAAGAATTTCATCGGCGTGTGCCAGCTTCCGCAGTCGCCCGGCGTCGATCCGAAGAACTCGGCGAAAGAACTCGAGCGCTGCGTGAAGATGGGCTTCGTCGGCTGCAATCTGAATCCCGATCCGTCCGGCGGCTATTTCAACTCGCCGCCAATGACCGACAAGTCCTGGTTTCCGATCTACGAGAAGATGATTGAGCTGGACTGCCCGTGCATGATCCATGTCTCGGGCTGCTGCAATCCGGCGATGCACACCACCGGCTCGTACTATCTCAACGCCGATACGATGGTGATGATGCAGGTCCTTCTGTCCGACCTGTTCAAGCAGTTTCCGAAGCTCAAGTTCATCATCCCGCACGGCGGCGGCGCGGTGCCGTTCCACTGGGGCCGCTTCCGCGGCATTGCGCTGAACAACGGCAAGCCGGAGCTTGCCGAGATCATGGGCGAGAACATCTTCTTCGACACCTGCGTCTATCACCAGCCGGGCATCGACCTGCTCACCAAGGTGGTGCCGGCCGACAACATTCTGTTCGCCTCGGAGATGGTCGGCGCGGTGAAGGGCAACGATCCGAAGACCGGCTTCGGTTTCGACGACACCAAGCGCTATGTCGAGGCGGCGCCGATCAGCGATGCCGACAAGAAGAAGATTTTCGAAGGCAACGCCTACAAGGTGTACGGCCGGCTGAAGGCGCAGATCGCCAAACAGGCGGCTTGAGCGCCGCGCCCCCCGTTTCGGCCGCATCCGGGACACGCTAACCTGTCGTGGTGCAACTCCACGACAGGAGAGCTTTCATGCGTCGGGTGAATGCCGTTACGGCCACGGCCGCCGTTGTTCTTGCTGCTCTCTCCCATCCCTCGAGCCCGGCATCCGCGCAGGTCGTCGCCTACGAAGGCGTGCGCCTGATCGTCGGCGATGGGCGCGTCGCCGACAACGCGACGCTGGTGGTGGATGGCGCACGGATCGTGCAGGCCGGCGCGGGCGTGAGCGTGCCCGCCGGCGCGACACGCGTGAACCTTGCCGGCAAGACCGCGATGCCGGCGATCATCGACACCCATGTGCATCTGAGCGCCACCCGTGAACGGCTGACCCGCGATCTGAAGCAGCGCGGCTACTGGGGCGTGGGCGCCGCCATGAGCATGGGGACCGACAATCTCGAGCTTCTGCCGATGCGAAATGAGGTCATTCCCGGTGCCGCGCGCTTCCTCAGCGCCGGGCGCGGCATCACCCGCAAGGAGCCGATGCGCCCGACGCACCAGATCGAGACCGAGGACGAGGGCCGCAAGGCGGTCCGCGACAACGCCGCGCTCGGCGTGCAGATCATCAAGGTCTGGGTCGACGACCGCGAGGGCAAGGTCCAGAAGGTCACGCCTGCGCAATATGCCGCTGTCATCGACGAGGCGCACAAGGCCGGCATTCGCGTCACCGCGCATATCTTCAACATGGACGACGCGAAGGGGCTGATGCGTGCAAACCTCGACGCCTTTGCGCATGGCGTGCGCGACAAGGACGTCGACGACGAGACGGTGGCGATGTTCAAGGCGCGCCCGAACCTGGTTCTCACGCCGAACCTGCCGGAACGCGGCGTGAAGGTGGATCGGAGCTGGATGCAGGCGGGGATGCCGGCCGATGAATTCGCCAAGCTGGAAGAGACCAACATCGACCGGCCCGGCGTGCAGACCTTCCACGGCATTCAGGCGCGCAATCTGGCGAAGATGAATGCGGCGGGCGTGCGGATCGTGATGGGCACCGACGGCAACCGGCCGTGGGGCGCGCACGAGGAGATGGAGGACATGGTGCTGGCCGGGATGACGCCGGCGCAGGTGATCGTGGCATCGACCCGCAACGGCGCCGAATTCCTGCGGCTCGCCGACGCGGGCACGCTCGAGGCCGGCAAGAGCGCCGACTTCATCGTGCTCGACGCAAATCCGCTGGACGACATCAAGAACACCCGCAGGATCTCGGCGGTCTATCTGCGCGGCGCGGCGGTGGACCGGTCGAAGCCGGTTCAATGATGCCGGGAGGCACGCGGCTCTCGCAGGGGAGGGCCGCTGCCGGACCGCGATAATCGCGCTGACAGGGGCGATCCGATTCACTAGATTGGCCCAAATCAACCAATCGGATGCCCGGGATGAAATTCGGATTGTTCGGCAGCGCGCAGGCGCAACGCGGCGGCCCCGACCTCGACAGCGGTCAGGGCTTTCGGGAATACATCGAATACAACGTCGAGGCGGAGGCGCTGGGCTATGACTCGACCTTCGTGGTCGAGCACCATTTCACCGGCTTTGGGCAGGTGTCGGCGTCGCTGAACCTGCTGACCTGGGTTGCCGCGAACACATCGACGTTGCGGCTCGGCACCGCGGTGATCGTTCTGCCCTGGCACAATCCGGTGCTGCTGGCCGAGCAGGCCGCGACCATTGACCTGCTTTCCGGCGGCCGGCTCGAATTCGGCGTCGGCAAGGGCTACCGCCACAACGAGTTCGCGAGCTTCTGCATCCCGATCGAGGAAGCCGACGAGCGCTTCGAGGAAGGCCTCGCGCTGATCATCAAGTCGTGGACCTCCAACGAGCGGTTCTCGCATCACGGCAAGCACTGGCACTTCGAGAACATCATCGTCGAGCCGCCGACCAAGCAGAAGCCGCATCCGCCGGTCTGGATGGCGGCCGGCAATCCGGATTCGATCCGCAAGGTGGCGCGGCGCGGCTGCAAGCTGATGCTCGACCAGCTCGCCTCGACGCAGCTCGCGATCGACCGCTTCAATATCTACAAGGCCGAGGTCGAGGCGATGGGCCGCAAGTTCGACCCGATGGACGTGGCGGTGAGCCGCGCGTTCTTCGTGGCGCGCAACGCCGAGGACAAGGCCAAGGCCATCGAGGCGAGGCTCGCCAACCAGACGCGGCTGGCGAAATTGTCGCAGACGCCGGGCGGCGACAGCAAGTCCAGCATGCTGTCGTTCGATCAGACCCTCGATGCCGCCGCCGAAAGCGCGATGTTCGGCACGCCGGACGAGATTGCCGAAAAGCTCGCGCGGCTTCGCGCCGCGGGCGTCGAGCACATCCTGCTCAACGGCCCCTCGGGCTCGCGCGAGAACCTGCGGGCGTTTGCGCGCGAGGTGATGCCGGCGTTCGCGGGGCCTGGTCCGAAGGCCGCCGTGGCGCGTCCGCAGCCGCAGCTCGTGAACACCTAAGTGCACAAACCGGTTGCCCGGCCGGGCGGCATCCCGGCGCTGATCAAGCGCAACACCGCGCTGTTGGCGCTGTCGCAGTCGTTCATCGGCGCGGGCACCCAGCTCGCTTATGGCATCGGCCCGCTGATGGTGCTGGCGGTGACCGGCTCGGCGAGCCTTGCCGGGCTCACGGTCGGCCTGTTCGGCGTCAGCCGGTTCCTGGTGTCCTATCCGATCGGGCAGATCACCGACCGGTTCGGTCGCAACCCCGGCATCCTGTTCGGCCAGGGGCTGGCGATGCTGGGCACGCTGCTCACCGGCATCGGGATGCTGGCCAACAGCGCCGTCGGCCTCACGCTCGGCATGATCGTGTTCACCATGGGGGTGAGCGCGGGCCAGCAGCTGCGCGTCGCCGCGGCCGACATGTATCCGCCGCGGATGCGGGGTCTGGCGCTGGGCTTCATCGCCACTGGCTCGCTGGTGGGTGTCGCGCTGAGCCCTCTCGTGATGGCGCTCGCCGAAATGGTGTCGGCGCGGACCGGGCATTCGGCGCTGGGCCTGCCATGGTTGATGATGCCGGCGCTGATCCTGGCCGGCATGGTGCTGGTGACCTTCGTGCGTCCCGATCCGAAGGAGATCGGGATGAACCTGCAACACTATTATCCGGACTACACGCCGCCGCCGAAGCGCGCCGCGGGCGAGGCGTCCGACGTTCAATTCATGGGACCTGATCCGCAATGTGCCGACGCGGCTGGCGATCCTGTCCAACTGCGCGGGCCAGGGCAACATGGCGATCGTCATGGTGCTGACCTCGCTGGTGCTGTCGCATCACGGCCATTCGCTGACCGCGATCACCGTCTCGCACATGTTCCACTCGGCCGGCATGTTCGCCTTCACGATTCCGCTCGGCTGGGCCGCGGACCGCTACGGCCGCGAGCACGTGATGTATCCGGGCGTGGCGATCGCGCTCGTCGGCGCGCTGTTCGTCGCCTTCGCCGAGGGATTTCTTTCGGTCACACTGGGAACATTCCTGGTTGGGCTCGGCTGGTGCGCGGCCAACATCGCTTCGACCGCGATGATTGCCGACCACGTGGAGACGCAGCATCGCGGGCGCGCCATCGGCGTGAGCGAAAGCGGCGCCGGCGCGATGACGTTGCTCGCCGCGGCGGTCACCGGGCCGCTGGTGGAATGCGCGAGCCTGCCGGCTGCGGGGATCGCGGCCGTGCTGATCGCGGTGGTGCCGCTCGCGGCGCTGGCCTGGGTCAAGGTCGCGCAGCTTCGGGCCACGAGCTAGCGACTGGAGCCTGCGCCGGTCATCTCCTTCATCTCCGACAGCGTCTGCATGAACGCGACTAGATCGTCGCGTTCCTGGTCCGTCAGCGAAATTGGCATCATCAGCGGCGAACGGCTCGGCCGGTCGATGCCGCCCTTCTCGTAGTGCCTCATGACGTCGTGCAGCGTGGCCTGCGATGCGTTGTGCATGTAGGGCGGCCGCAGCGCCACCGAACGCAGCGTCGGCGTCTTGAAGGCAAACTGCATCATCTCGTCGTCCTTTACGACGCGGCCGCGGCCGGGATCGCTCGTGGTCGTGCCGATGTCATGGAACTGGTCGTTGGTGAAGCGCCAGCCGGTATGGCACGTGAAGCACATGGATTTCGTGGTGTTGAACAGGGCGAAGCCGCGTTTGGCGGATTCGGAAATGGCCTGCTCGTCGCCCTCGATCCAGCGATCGAACGGCGCGGTCTTCGGCTCCAGCGTGCGCTCGAACGCAGCGATAGCCGACGAGATGGTGTCGACGTTGATCGGCGAGCCGGGCATGGCGGTCTGGAATTTCGCGACATAGCCCGGGTTCGAGCGGAAGCGTTCCTCGATGACCTCGACCTTGACCGGATTGGGGGTCTGCTGCATCGACATCGAGCCGGTCATGACTGACGCCTTGACCTGCGCTTCGAGCGTCGGGCTGCGGCCGTCCCAGCCGACCGGCGCCTTGCCGGCATGACCGATGCCGAGCAGTGGCTGCGATTTCCGCGACGTCGGCGTGCCCGAGTCCGAACGGCTGCGCGCGTCGGTCACGCCCCAGCCGAGGTCCTGAAAGTGACAGCTTGCGCACGCGGTCTTGCCGGAAGCCGACAGTTGCGGATCGAAGAACAGGTCGCGACCGAACTCGGCCAGCGCCGGATTGGGAACCGGAAGCGGCGGCGGGCGCCGGTAGTCGCGTTTCGTGGCGAGGCCCCCCGCCAGAACCGGCGTCGTCCCTCCGTACAAAATTACATTCGAGATGAGTGAAATAATCAGAAGCGAAAAGCTGGTCGTCCGCATGGACGTTCCTCCTCCGATGCAATAACCGGCAACGCCAATACTTGGACTTCAGAATAGCTCCATTCTTGCCAGGACCCTTATGCAATCTTTTGAAAGTTGCTTATGCAATCCTTTTCGCGACGGTTGTCCGATACCTTTTCCGTTGCCGCTGCCAGATGCGGCGAGCGCGGACTATTTTTTGATCTTGTAGCCGGTGTGGAAAAACCACCAGACGATGCCGAGACAGATCGTGAGAAACACCGCGATCATGACGACGCTCACGGTTACGCTCACGTCGGAGACCTCGTAGAAGCTCCAGCGGAAGCCCGAGATCAGATAGACGATCGGGTTGAACAGGCTGACCGTCTGCCAGAATGGCGGCAGCACGTTGATCGAATAGAAGCTGCCGCCGAGGAACGTCAGCGGCGTAATGATGAGGAGCGGGATGATCTGCAGTTTCTCGAAGCCCTCCGCCCACAGCCCGATGATGAAGCCGAACAGGCTGAAGGTTGCGGCCGTCGCCACCAGGAACGCGAGCATCCAGACCGGGTGCTCGATGCGAAGCGGCACGAAAAACGCCGCGGTTGCGAGCGTGATGAGGCCCAGGATGATCGACTTGGTGGCGGCCGCACCGACATAGCCCAGCACGATCTCGAACGCCGACACCGGCGCGGAGAGGATTTCGTAAATGGTGCCGACGAAGCGCGGGAAATAGATGCCGAACGAGGCGTTCATCACGCTCTGCGTCAGCAGCATCATCATGATCAGGCCCGGCACGATGAACGCGCCGTAGTTGACGTTGTCGATCTCGGGGATGCGCGAGCCGATCGCCGCGCCGAACACCACGAAGTAGAGCGCCGTCGAGATCACCGGCGATACGATGCTCTGGAAGATGGTGCGGCCGGTGCGCGCCATCTCGAATCTGTAGATCGCCCAGACCGCACGATGGTTCATGGCTCGCTCCTGACCAGATCGACGAAGATGTCTTCCAGCGAGCTTTGCGTGGTGTTGATGTCTTTCAGCCGGATGCCCTGGCGCAGCAATTCCTCGATCAGCCGCGTTACGCCGCGGCGGTCGCCCTGCGCCTCGTAGCTGTAGACCAGTGCCTGGCCGTCGGCGGAAAGCTCCAGGTCGTAGGATTCGAGACCGGCAGGCACCGCGCCGAGCTTCTGCTGAAGTTCGAGCGTCATCTGCTTCTTGCCGAGCTTGTGCATCAGCTCGGCCTTGTCCTCGACCAGAATCAGCTCGCCCTTGTTGATGACGCCGACCCGGTCGGCCATCAGTTCGGCTTCCTCGATGTAATGCGTGGTGAGGATGATGGTGACGCCGGACTCGCGAAGCTTCCGCACCACCTCCCACATGTCCTTGCGCAGCTCCACGTCGACGCCCGCGGTCGGCTCGTCGAGGAAGAGAATTTGCGGCTCGTGCACCAGCGCCTTGGCGATCAGGACACGGCGCTTCATGCCGCCGGACAGCGTCATGATCTTGGAGTCTTTCTTGTCCCACAGCGACACGTCGCGCAGCACCTTCTCGACATAGGCCGGGTTGGGCGGCTTGCCGAACAGGCCGCGGCTGAAGGTCGTGGTCGCCCAGACCGTCTCGAAGGCATCGGTGTGCAATTCTTGCGGCACAAGCCCGATCAGCGATCGCGCCGCGCGATAGGCGCGCACATGGTCGTGGCCGTCGACCGTGACCGCGCCGGACGACGCGTTGACGATGCCGCAGACGATGCCGATCAGCGTGGTCTTGCCGGCGCCGTTCGGCCCGAGCAGTGCGAAGATCTCGCCGCGGCGGATGTCGAGATTGATGTTCTTCAGCGCCTGGAATCCGGACGCATAGGTCTTCGACAGGTTGGCGATGGAAAGGATGGTTTGCACGGGGAGGGTGTCTGGCGCTGGTGTGTCGCCGGGATATGAGTGCGGTGCGCCGGAAATACCACCCTCGATGCGATTCCTGCGCCGCCCTAATTCAGCCGGCGTGGCCTTCCTGCAACGCTCTATCTTGTGTGTCGGCGGTCAGTTCTGCGTGGCGGCCAGATTACCCTCGGTCACGATCTTGCCATAGCGGGCGCGGTCGCGCTCGATCAGCTTGGCGAACTCCTCTGGGCCGATGATGTTGAGCTCGGCGCCCAGGTCAGCGACCCGATTTCTGAGGTCGCTATCGTCCTGCAACCGCTGGAACGCCCATGCCAGCCGGTCGATCGCCATTTGCGGCGTCTTGGCGGGCGCGAGATAGCCGAACCAGATGGTGCCGGTCATCTCCGGCCTGCCAAGCTCCGCCATGGTCGGAACGCGAGGCAGGGCGCGGGTGCGTGTCGGATTGAGCGTTGCCAGGGCCAGGAGCTTGCCGGTGTCGAGATGGCCTTTGATCGGCGGGATCACCAGGAACATGGCGTCGAGCCGGTCGCCCAGCAGGTCGACGATCGCGTGAGCCGCGGCATTGTAGGTCACCGGATTGACGCTGAAGCCGGCGGTTTTCTTGAACAGCTCCAGCGACAGGTGCATCTCGCCGCCAAGTCCTTGAACGCCGAACTGCACCTTGCCGGGATTGTTCTTCGCGTAGGCGATGAACTCATCGACCGACTTGACGCCGAGCGTGGGGCGTACGACCAGGACCGCCGGTTGCAGGACTCCGACGGCGACCGGTCGGAAATCGCGGGCCGGAACGTAATCCATCTTTTGCGGAAAATGCTCGGTGACGACAATCGGCGCCGGCGGGCTGAACAGCAGCGTATAGCCGTCGGGCGCGGCGTTTGCGGCCATCGCCGCACCGAGGCGGGCGCCCGCACCGGGCTTGTTCTCGATGACGAACTTCTGGTTCAGGTGTTTTTCGGCGGCTTCTGCCGTGATCCGCGCGGCCGTATCAACGCCGGCTCCGGCACCGAACGGCACGATCACGCGGATCGGACGATTCGGATAGCCTGTGTCCAGAGCCAATGCCGGCGTGCTCATGCCGAGCGCAAGCAAAGCGCTTGCAATCCACCGAGACGTCGTATGCATGACGGCCTTTCGCTCAGAATGGTCAAGAGATGTTGGCAGGTTCATGGATACCATGCAAAGGCAGCGTTGTCGGTCCAAGCAGCGCGAAGATTCCGCGGCAGCGATGTCCTCCAGCGCATGGAACCGGACGCATAGGACACTTCGACAGATTTGCGAGGGAATGGATGCTTTGCACGGAGAGTGGTGTCTGGCGCTGATGCGTCGCAGGCATATGAATGCTGTGTGCCGAAAATACCACCCGTGCGCCGCTCCAATTCGGCGGCGTGGCCTTCCTGCAACGCTCTATCTTGTGTATCTGCGGTCAGTTCTGCGTGGCAGCCAGATTGCCGTCCGCCACGATCTTGCCATAGCGGGTGCGGTCGTTCTCGATCAGCTTTGCGAACTCCGGAGGTCCGATCGGTGCAAGCTCGGCGCCAAGCTCTGAAACGCGCTTCGCCAGCGCGGGGTCCGACTGGATCTGCGCAAAGGCGCGTCCGAGCTTTGCGATGATGGATTGTGGAACCTTCGAGGGTGCGAGATAGCCGAACCAGATCGTCCCGGTCATTTCCGGCCGGCCGAGTTCAGCCATGGTCGGAACATTCGGAAGCGCTGAAATCCGCTTTCCATTGAGCGTGGCGAGCGCAGTCAGCCTGCCGCCGTCGAGATGGCCCTTGATCGGCGGAACGACCAGGAACATGGCGTCGAGACGGTCGGCGAGCAGATCGACGATGGCCTGCGAGGCGACGTTGTAGGGCACCATGTTGACGGTGAAACCCGCAGTCTTCTTGAACAGTTCCAGCGACAGGTGCATCTCGCCGCCGAGGCCCTGGATGCCGAACGACAGCTTGCCGGGATTGTTCTTGGCGTGGGCGACGAATTCGTCGACCGACTTCACGCCCAGGTTCGGACGCACGACCAGCAGCGCAGGCTGCAGGACGCCGACTGCGACCGGCTGGAAATCCTTGGCCGGCTCGAAGTCCAGCTTTTGCGGAAAGTGCTCGGCGACGACGATGGGGGACGGCGCGGTGAACAGCAGCGTGTAGCCGTCGGCGGGAGCCTTCGCGACCATCGCGGCGCCGAGCCGCGAGCCCGCGCCGGGCTTGTTCTCGATGACGAAGCGCTGGCCGAGATGCTTCTCGACGGCCTCCGTGGTGATCCGCGCGGCGGTGTCGACGCCCGCTCCGGCGCCGACCGGGACGATCACCCGGATGGGACGATTCGGATAGTCCGCCGCATCCTGGGCGCCGCCCGGCAGACAGGCGGCCAGCAGCACGAATGCTCCCAGCGCACAATCTCGGAGTGGTTGGTGGATGTGCATGACGGAAGTCCTCCAGATGAGCGGTCGGCAGTCGTATTTGTTCTGCGAACAGGGGACTGCGCCCCCCCAATCGTTGAGTTGTCCACGAAATCATTGTAAAGTCAACGTTGAAATTACAATGATTTGCGCTATACAACGCGAATGACCAAGTCATTTGCCTCGCGCACGGCGCAATCGGTCCCATTCGAACGGCGTTTCGGCTATCGCTTCAACCGGATCGCGAATGCGCTGGCACAGCAGGCGTTGCTGCATGCGCGCCGCGAGTTCGGGCTCAATCTCGCCGAGTACCGCATCGTCTCCATTCTCTCGCTGGCTGATGCCCTTTCCATCAGGGAAATTGCCGAGCACAGCCAGCTCGACAAGGCGCACGCCACGCGCGCTTTGACCGATCTCATCGCCCGGGGTCTGGTGACACGAGTGGTCGATCCGCAAGACCGACGATTGCGGGTGGTCCGGCTCACCGCGGCCGGTCATGCGGTCGCGAACGCCACCATGCCGTTCACGTTGCAGCGCCAGGCCAGGCTCAAAGAGTGCCTGACCGCGGCCGACCTCCGGGTGTTCGATAGAGCGCTCTCGCTCATGACGGCGGAAGCGGAGCGGATGCTCGCCGAAGAAATGAACAAGGGCTCCCAACGCCGGAGCGCGAGAGGATAAGAAGAGATGCGCCACCGCGAATTTGGAGTGCTGGTCCACGACCGCGCTCGCACCACGCCGGGCTACACGCTGTTCTCGCCGCTCAACGGCAAGGCGACCTATATCATGGGGCTGCACGGCGACGTCGTGCACGAATGGCATCATCCGCTGGTCACCGGCACCTACGGGTATCTCCTGGAGAGCGGCAACCTGCTCTGGGCCGGGCGCTTGAAGGAAGGGCCGCAGCACATGGGCGGGCGCGGCGGGCTGATCCGCGAATACGACTGGAACGGCAAGGTGGTGTGGGAACACACCCATGTCGGCCAGCATCACGATCTGCGCCGCCTGCCGAACGGCAACACGCTCTTTCTCGGCTGGGAGGTGGTGCCGCAGGATGTCGCGAAGCGGATTTCGGGCGGGCTCCCCGGCACCAGCCATCCCGACGGCTGCATGTACGGCGACACGATCCTGGAGATCACGCCGGAGGGCAACGCGGTGTGGGAGTGGCAGGCGTGGCGGGACATGGAGGTGGAGAAATATCCGCTGGTGTCGAACCAGCTTCGCGACGAGTTCGCGCATGCCAATGCGATCTTTCCGCTGCCGAACGGCGACATCTACATCAGCTTCCGCCGCCTCAACATGATCGGGCTGATCGACCGGCAGACGAAAAAAATGAAATGGGAGCACCGCGACGACAGCTTCGGCATGCAGCACGACTGCGTGCTGCTGCCGAACGGCAACGTCATGCTGTTCGCGAATGGCATCAACACCACGACCAATCCGTTCTCCCGCGTGATCGAGCTCAACCCGAAGACGCACAAGACGGTTTGGGAGTATCGCGCCAGGCCCGCTTACACCTTCTTCAGTCCGCATATCAGCGGCGCGCAGCGTCTGCCGACCGGCAACACGCTGATCTGCGAGGGCCAGTGGGGGCGGCTGTTCGAGGTGACGCCGCAAGGCGAGATCGTGTGGGAATACGTCAGTCCGTTCATGGGGCCGGACCGCGTGGGCGATCCGTCGAACGAGGTGTTCCGGGCGTACCGCTATGCCGCGGATTTACCGGAGCTTCGGAACCGGGTGAGGTCGGTCTACGCGTAGTAGCACCGGGCTTGGCCGTGACTGTGGCGGACTTATCCAGCCGCCGGTCCCGTGCTAAATTGACCTCAGGATCGTAATCGCAACGGGAATAACCATGCACGTCCAAGCCTTGGGATATGTCGGAGTTCGCTGCAAAAGCCTCGAGGATTGGGCCAGCTACGGCCAGAATTTCCTGGGCATGCAACGCATTGACAAGTCGCGCGCGTCGATGGCGTTCCGCATGGACGACCGCAAGCAGCGCCTCGTGGTCGATGCCGATGGCGGGCAGGGGATCGGCTTCTTCGGCTGGGAGGTAACAGACGGAGCCGGCCTCGATGCAATCGGTGCGAAGCTCGAAGCGCACGGCACCAAGGTGGCGCGGGGATCCCGTGCGCTCGCCGACGAGCGGCATGTGAGGGACCTGATCGTCGCGACCGACCCGGCCGGCAACCGGCTCGAGTTCTTCCATGGGGCTGCGACTGCGTCCGACCCGTTCAAGCCCGGCCGCAACATTTCCGGGTTCCGCACCGGACCGCTGGGCATGGGCCATGTGGTGATGCACTTCGAGCGGCTCGCCGAGGTGATGCCGTTCTACCAGGACATCCTCGAATTCAAGCTCAGCGACTACTGGATGCGGCCGTTCCCCGGCTACTTCTTCCACGTCAATCCGCGCCACCACAGCTTTGCCATGATGGAGACCGGCAAGAACATGGTCCACCACATGATGGTCGAGCTCTACAGCTTCGACGACATGGGGCAGGGCTACGATCTGGCGCTCGGCGACCCCGAGAAGATCGCCGTGACGCTCGGCCGCCACTCCGGCGACTATGTGACCTCGTTCTACACCTACAACCCGTCGGGCTTCATGGTGGAGTACGGCTGGGGCGGCCAGTGCATCGACGACAGCACATGGAAGCCGTTCGAGCGCGAGCTCGGCCCCAGCCTCTGGGGTCATGACCGGAAATGGATGACACCGGAGAAACGCGAGGAGTCGCGCCAGCTCTGCATTCAATCGGCGGAAGCCGGGTTGCGCCGCCCGGTGCAGGTGATCGAGGGCAACTTCAACCAGATGCAGGGCGTCTGTCCGTGGTGGGACAGCATGAAGGAGCAGAAGAAGGTCGGCTGAGACAGCCAAAAGCCCGGCCGAGCCTGAACGGCCGTGCCTGGCACGAACAAATTGCACCACCGAACGGGGCGCCCTCTCCACCAACCGGAGAGGGCGCAGTCTTTTGAGCCTTACGTTGCCGGCGCAGAAGCCGTTACGGCAGGTGCTGCGTCGTATCCGTGAACTCCAGGATCTGGACCTGGGTCGCGCTGACGGTCTGGCCGTCGATGAAGACAATCGTCGTCGTACCTGCGACGGTATCCATCGACTCGACGTCGGTGGATGCGCGGTCGTTGAAGTCGATGGTGTTTTCGCCCAGACCGCCGACCACGGTGTCATTGCCCGTGGTGCTGTCGAGCTCGAACCGGTCGTCGCCCCCGCCGCCGAACAGCGTGTTTTCGCCGTCGCCGGCCCACAGCGTGTCGTTGCCGTCGCCGCCATCGACCGTCTGGTCCTCGCCGTCGCCCGCCGCGAGCTGGTCCGTGCCGCCGCCGCCGCTGAGCGTGTCGTTGGCACCGTCGCCGCCGAAGATGGTGTCGGCGCCGTCGCCACCGATCAGCAACTGGCCGTCACCGTCGCCGGCGATCAGCGAGTCGGAGCCGTTACCGCCGGTGAGGACCTGGTCCTGGCCCGCGCCGCCGTAAATCACGTCGCGGCCGTCGCCGCCGCTGAGCGTGCTCATGTCACCGTCGCCGCCGACGATCGTGTCGTTGTTGGCCTCACCGTGGATCTGGACATTGTCGCCGTCGCCGGCGACCAGCGAGTCATGGCCGTTGCCGCCGAACATGGTGTCTTCGCCGGCGCCCCCGAATACCGTGTCGTTGCCGCTGCCGGTCAGCACGGTGTAGTCGCCGGACCCTTCGAGCCTCACGAAGTTGTCGCCGATGCCGGTGGCAACCACGACGTCATGGTTTCCTTCCACCCTCAGGGTGGAGTCGCCGGCCACATTCTGGACGATGACGTCCAGTTCGGCGGTGGTCTTTACGATGCCGTGGTCAGCGGTGAGATTGTAGACATCGGCCTTGGGATCGACCCCGTGGGAACCGTTGGTGATCTGTACGGTGACCTCATCGTCGTCGTCAGGCGGTCCATTGTGGCCGCGTCCGGGACCGTCGTCGTCATCGTCGCCGTGCTTGTCGTGCCCACGCCCTCGGCCGGGATGGTCGTCTTCATCGCCGTGCTTGTCGTGTCCATGCCCCATGCCCGGATGATCGTCGTCGTCATGACCGTGGCCGTTCCCGTTGTTCTCGGGATTATCAGGGTCGAAAAGGTAACTCAGTACGAATTCTCTGACAGAGGGATCGATGTTGCCCGTCAACAGGGCGCTCAGCTCGACTTGAGTGAGATCGTATGTCGCCATTTGAAGTTCCTTCTCTGTCTCTCTGTCTGGAGATTGAGATTCCCCTTGGGTTTCTCCGCGTTCCTCTCGGCATCAAAATTTTTTGTGTGTTCCTCTCGGCTCAAGTTTTTTGTCGATCGAAGGTTCATCGAGTTAGCCCGTGGTTTCTGACAGCTTCGTGGCGGCGATCTGCGCATTGTGTGTCGAGCACGCACGCGCGACGTGCCGCGTTTGATTCGAAGTTGAGTGCGCGATGAGCGAAGCCCGATTTATCGCGGTTTAATGGGAAAAATCTGCGCGTGCGTGACTCGCGAATTGCGGCAAGCAGTCAAGGGAAATGCAAAATCAAACTTTGTTTCAACATCGCGAGTCCTGAAAAATTTCGTGCACTTGCGCGCTGCGCGTCCGCGCAATGTTCGACGCCGAACGCAGTGACGGGCGAAAAAGGTACTCACGTGCCGACGCAATGATGCTCGTGGTGGTGTTCGTGTAGTGATTTTGATTCAAAAGAACGCAGCGCTGCAGCTTGGGGAATTGTTCAAGAGAAAATTGGTGCGGCGAAGACGTGAGATCGGCACAAGGCTTGTGCAAGGATCGCAAGGACCGTGCGGATGTCTGCGAATGCGCGATGCGGTCCACACGATATCACCACGATGACGGGAGTTCCGCTTTCCGAATTATCATTGTACCGTCCCGGGCATCCGAAGCGGGAGGGGACAGCGTTATGAAAGCCGGTGTTGCATCACCTGAGGGCGTCGTCATCCAGGACGTGCCACAGCCAAAGCCCAAGCCGACCGACATCCTGGTCAAGATCAAGGCGATTGCACTCAATCGCGCCGATCTCGGCTCGGCGCGCGGCGACACCAGCCACGGCGCGGCGGCGGGCCGGCCGGTCGGCAGCGAATTCGCCGGCGAGGTGGTCGAGGCCGGCGGCGAAGTTCGCGACTTCAAGGCCGGCGACCGGGTGATGTGCCACAGCCCGGGCAGCCACGCGGAATACGCGGTGAGCGACCACGGCCGCGCCATGAAGGTGCCGGACGGCATGGGCTTCGAGCAGGCGGCGACGCTGCCGATCGGGCTCAACACGCTGCACAACGCGCTGGTGACCGCGGGCCGGATGAAGGCCGGCGAATTCGTGATGGTGCAGGGCGCGAGTTCCGGCGTCGGTATCATAGGACTGCAGGTCGCCAAGCTGATGGGCGCGAAGCTCGTGGTCGGCACCTCGACCAACGAGGAGCGGCGGGCAAAGCTGAAGGAGTTCGGCGCCGACCTGGCGGTCGACACGCGCGACCCGAAATGGCCGGAACAGGTGCTGGCCGCGACCGACGGCAAGGGCGTGCACCTGACGGTCGACATGCTGTCGGGTCCGACGGTGAGCCAGACCATGCAGGCGACGGCGCTGCTCGGGCGCATCGTCAATATCGGCCGGCTCGCCGGCATGAAGGCCGAATTCGATTTCGACCTGCATGCGCGAAAGCGCATCGACTATATCGGCGTGACGTTCCGCACCCGGACGGTCGAGGAGGTGCGCGACATTCTGGTGAAGATGCGCGCCGACCTGTGGGACGACATCAAGGCCGGGCGGATCCGCGTGCCGATCGACAAGACCTATCCGCTGGCCGAGGCGCGGGCCGGTCACGAGCACATGCGCGCCAACAAGCACTTCGGCAAGATCCTGCTGATCCCGTAAGGACGCGCGCCCAAGAGCGCGCCTAAGAGGACGTACGCATGACCGTTGCCGGACGAATGATCGTCGACGCCCAGGCACATCTCTGGACGGCCGAGACGCCGGACTGGAAATGGGTGCCGGGCCGCAAGCCGCAGCTGCCGGAGCCGTTCACCATCGACAAGCTCGTGCCGATGATGGACGAGGCCGGCGTCGATCGCGTCGTGATCGTGCCGCCGTCATGGCCGGGCGACCGCAACGACTATGCGATCGAGGCGGTAAAGCAACATCCGAAACGCTTCGCCGTCATGGGGCGCATTCCGCTGGACAGACCGGAGTCGGCAGCGCTCCTGCCGCGGTGGAAGGAGCAGCCCGGCATGCTCGGCATCCGGCTGACGTTTCAGCGCGAGCAGGCGGCGATGCTCCAGCACGCCGACTGGATTTTTCCGGCGGCCGAGAAGGCGGGCCTGCCGATCATGTTTTTCGCGCCCGACAATATTCCGAAGTTTGCTTCCATCGCCGAACGTCATCCCGGCCTGAGCCTGATCATCGATCACATGAGTTCTGACGCTGGAGATCGCCAGGGAGCGGCGCATCAAGCCTGCGATCGACGAGGTGGTGAAGCTCGCGAAATATCCGAATGTGTCGGTGAAGGTGTCGGCGACGGTGAATTCCTCGATGGAGCCGTATCCGTTCCGCGACATGACGGAGCACATCAGGCGCTGCTTCGACGCCTATGGCCCGAAGCGCTGCTACTGGGGCACCGACCTCACCAATTCGCTGGCGAAGGCGACGTATCGCCAGCGCATCACCCATTTCACCGAGGAGCTGCCGTTCCTGTCGGAGGAGGACAAGGACTGGGTGATGGGGAAGGCGATCCTTCAGCGGCTAAGCTGGACTTGAGGACACGGCTGCCCTCTCCGGGGCGCTTCTGATCGCGGCCAGTGCCGCAAGCGACAGCATCAGACTGAGCGTCAGGATGCCGGCGCGAAGCTCCCAAGCGGGAGCCGCGAAGCGCAGCGCGATGCAGCCCGCGCAGGCGATGCCCGCGACGATCCGCAGGCTCCGGGGCCGTTGCCAATCGATCAGCACCGAAACGATCAGAATGTAGGCCGGCAGCATCACCACGCCGTGGTACGGAACGAGCCAGCTGCTGACCGGCAGCGGCAGCATCAGCAGCACGATGACGTCGCAGAGCCGCGCAACGCCGCCTGTGCCGGGGCGCCGCGCGGGACCAAGGAAGTAGAACGCCACCAGCGCCAGCCAGACAAGCTGTGCGCCACGCGCGGCCAGCGTCGATGCCGAAGCGGTGGGCGCCACGCCAAGCAGGGCCGCGGCGGTCTTGTGCAGCGACAGCGGAGCGTGTGACCGGCCGGCGTCCGACACGGTGTAGAGGATTTCGTTGATCCAGCTGCCGGACAGCTTGAGCGCCTGCGCCGGGCCGAAGGCAAGCAGGGGAGCGCGACAGCCAGCGCCACGGCGATCAATCCGGTCGCGACGGCCAGCCGGACTTCGCGCCGCCAGAGAAGGCCCGGGATCAGGATGCCGCTGTAGAGCTTGAGATTGGCGGTGACTGCGAGCAGCGCGGCGGCGACCCAGGTGCGCCGCGTCGTGAGCCCGAGCATGACCAGCGCCAGATAGATCAGATTGTTGTTGTGGGCGCGAAGGTCCCACTCGATCGCGCTGCCGACCACGAACACGGCGGCAGCCGCGATCGGCAGCCGCAGATGCGACCGCTCCAGTCCGGCAAGGCGCAAACTCGCCCAGATCACCGTGACGAAGGCCAGGCCTTGCAGGATCATCCAGACGATGAATGCGGCGACCTGTGGCATCAGGCTCAGCGGCAGCATCATCGCCACCGCCGAAGGCAAATACGGAAACGAGATGTCCCAATTGCCGGTGACGACCGACGGGTAGTCCTGCGCCGCAATCTGCGGCGGCAGCAGATACCACATCCGGAAATCGGCCTGACGGGTGTCGCCCGTCACCAGCGCTTCGAACCGGAAGCCGGTCAGGAAATACAGGAGATAGATCGCGAAAGCGGCAAGCAGGACGTGTTCGACGATCCGCCAGCGCTGCAGATGCGCATCGCCGTTCGGCACCGGCGGCTAGCCCGCGATCTCGACGCGCTTCTTCCGGACGGCCGGCGCGATCATCACCACCAGGATGAGCACGGTCGCGATCAGGAAGGCCAGGCTGAGCGGGCGGGTGAAGAACACCGACGGATTGCCCTTGGACATCAGCATGGCGCGGCGCAGGTGCTCTTCCATCATCGGGCCGAGCACGAAGCCGAGCAGCATCGGCGCAGGACTGCAGCCGAGCCTGATCCACACGAAACCGATGATGCCGAACAGCGCGGTCAGATAGATCTCGAACGACGAATTGTTGACGCTGTAGATGCCGATCGCCGAGAACGCCATGATGGCGGGGAACAGCAGGCGGTAGGGCACCGTCAGGAGCTTCACCCAGAGCCCGATCATCGGCAGGTTGAGGATCACCAGCAGCGCGTTGCCGATCCACATGCTGGCAATCAGGCCCCAGAACAATTCGGGCCGCGTGGTCATCACCTCGGGGCCGGGCTGGATGCCCTGGATGGTCAGCGCGCCGAGCATCAGCGCCATCACGCCCGAGGCGGGCAGGCCGAGCGTCAGCATCGGGATGAACTTGCACTGCGCGTCGGCGTTGTTGGCGGCCTCGGGGCCGGCGACGCCTTCGATCGCGCCCTTGCCGAAGCGCGAGGGGTCTTTCGCGAGCTTCTTCTCCAGCATGTAGGACGAGAACGAAGCGATCGCGGGTCCGGTGCCCGGCAGCACGCCGAAGAACGAGCCAAGGATCGTGCCGCGGGCGATCGGGCCGGCGGAGGCCTTCAGGTCCGCCCGCGTCGGCATCAGGTTCTTCACCTTGCCGATGAAGACCTGTCGCTCCTCGGGGTTGCCGAGGTTCGCCACGATCTCGCCGATGGCGAACACGCCGACGGCGACGACGATGAAGCCGATGCCGTCCGACAGTTCGGTGATGCCGAACGAAAACCGCTGCACGCCGGTGTTGACGTCGGTGCCGACGATGCCGAGGAGGAGGCCCATCACCACCATGGCCAGCGACTTGAGAACGTCGCCCTGGGCGAGGACGGCCGCGGCGACGAGGCCCATCAGCATCAGCGAGAAGTATTCCGGCGCGCCGAACTTCAGCGCGACCTCCGCGAGCGGCGGACCGGCGATGGCGATCAGCAGGGTGCCGAAGGTGCCGGCGGCGAACGAGCCGATCGCGGCGATGGCGAGCGCTGGGCCGGCGCGGCCCTGCCGCGCCATCTGATAGCCGTCGATGCAGGTGACGACCGCGGAGGTCTCGCCGGGCAGGTTGACCAGGATCGCGGTGGTCGAGCCGCCATACTGCGCGCCGTAATAGATGCCGGCCAGCATGATCAGCGCGCCGACCGGCGCGACGTTGAAGGTGATCGGCAGGAGCATTGCGATGGTGGCGAGCGGGCCGATGCCGGGCAGGACGCCGATCAGCGTGCCGACCGAGACGCCGAGCATGCAGTAGCCGAGGTTCTGCAGCGATGAACGCGACGCCGAAGCCGAAGGCGAGATTGTTGAACAGATCCATCGCGTCACCAGCCGGTCAGAAGCGGATAGGGCAGGCCGAGCCCGTAGATGAACAGCGCCACCGAGAACGCGGTCAGCCCGACCGCAAGCAGCAGGACCTCGACGAGCTTGAATTCCGTGCCGGCCGCGGCCGAGCCGAAGATCAGCACCAGCAAGGCCGGAATGAAGCCCGCGTGCTCCATCAGCAGGCCGAACAGCACCAGCGACAGCGGCAGCACGATCAGCGCGCGCAGCGACCAGTTGTTGCCGCCCTCCATCTTTTCGTTGCGCTTGAGGCCCGACGACGACGAGGTAGAGGCCGAACAGCACCAACCCGCCGCCCAGAACGGAGGGGAAATAGCCGGGGCCCATGCGCAGCGACGTGCCGAAGGCATAGTTGCGCGCGATGATGACCGAGCCCGCGCCGACGACGATCAGCATCACGCCGGCCCAGAAGTCGCGGTTGTTGCGGAATTCAAGTTGCATAGATGATGGGCTCTGCTCCGCCCCTCAGGTTGAGGCCGGTTGGGGTTCGATGGTTGGGGGGAAGGAAGCGCGTTATTCAGACTTGATCCCGGCCTCCTTCACCACGCGCTCCCATTTCTTCATTTCGCTCTCGATGAACTGGCCGAACTGCGCCGTGCTCATCTTGCGGGTGGCGGCGCCCTCCTTCTCGAACTGCGCCTGGATTTCCGGCGAGTCCTGCGCCTTCTCCAGCGCCTCGTGCAGCTTGGCGACGATCGCCGGCGGCACGCCCGCTGGCGCGATGATCCCCCACCAGTTCAGCGCCTCGTAGCCGGGCAGGCCCGCTTCCGAGATCGTCGGGTATTCCGCGAGTGCCGGCGTCCGCGCCGCGCCGCCGGTGCCGAGCGCGCGCAGACGCCCGGTCTTGATGTGCGGCACGGCCTGCACCAGCGAGGAGAACATCACCTTGTTGTGGCCGCCGAGCACGTCGATCAGCGCCGGCCCGCCGCCGCGGAACGGCACGTGCATCAGCTTGATCTTGGCCTCGAGCTGGAACAGCTCGGCGCCGAGATGCTGGAAGCTGCCGACGCCGGCGGAGGCGTAGCTCACCTCGCCGGGCTTCGACCGCGCGAGATCGAGGAACTCCTTCAGCGTGTTCACCGGCAGGGTCGGATGCACCGTGAGCACGTTGGTGCCGGTCCCCATGATGCCGATCGGCGTGAACGCCTTGATCGGATCGTAAGGCAGCTTGTAGAGCCACGGATTGACCGTGTGCGCGATCGAGATGACGAGGATGTTGTAGCCGTCGTTCGGCAGCTTGGACGCAGCCTCGGTGCCGACCGCGCCGCCCGCGCCGCTGCGGTTGTCGATCACGATCTGCTTGCCGAGCCGTTCGCTCATTTGCGCAGCGATGGCACGGCCGACGATGTCGTTGCTGCCGCCGGCCGGGAACGGAATGATCATCCGGATCGGCCGGTTCGGATAATCCGACTGTGCCGCGGCCGGGGCCGCAAACCCAGCCGCAATCGACAGGCCCGCGGCAGCCGCGAGCAGAAAACGCATTCCCACCATCGCACATCCTCCCGACTTGTTGCTTTGGGGCCGGCGGTTCACTCCGCCTTGATGTTGCCCTTCTTGACCACCTGTTGCCACTTGTTCATCTCGCTGACCATGAAGGCGCCGAACTCCTTGGGCGACTTCTTGATCACAACAGCGCCTTCGGCCGCGAACTGCTTTTCGACCTCGGCCGAATCCTGTGCCGCGGTGAGTGCTGCATGCAGCTTGTCGATGATCGGCTGCGGCGTTCCGGCAGGAGCCACGATGCCCCACCAGTTGACGGCCTCGTAGGTCGGCACGCCCGGCTTCCGACACCGACGGCACGTCGGGCAGCACCTTGCTGCGTTCCTTGGAGCCGACGCCCAGCGCCTTGAGCTTGCCGGTCTTGATGTGCGGCGTGGTCTGCACCAGCGAGGAGAACACCACCTTGGTGTGGCCGCCGATCACGTCGATCATCGAGGGGCCGCCGCCCTTGAACGGCACGTGCAGCATGTCGACGCCGGCCTCGAGCTTGAACAGCTCGCCGCCGAGATGCTGGAAGGAGCCGACGCCCGCCGATGCATACTGGATGTCGCCGGGCTTGCTCTTGGCGAGCGCGACGAGCTCCTTGATCGAATTGACCGGCAGGGTCGGATTGACCGCCACGACGTTCGGCCCCGAGCCCATCACGCCGATCGGCGCGAAATCCTTGATCGGATCGTAGGGCAGCTTGTAGAGCCACGGATTGACCGCATGGGCGAGCGAAATCACCAGCAGCGTGTAGCCGTCCGCCGGCGCCTTGCCGGCCAGCTCGGTGCCGATCACGCCGCCCGCGCCGCCGCGGTTGTCGATCACCACCTGCTTGCCGAGCTGCTTGCCCAGTTGCTCGCCGATCATGCGTCCGACCACGTCGTTGCTGCCGCCGGGCGGGAACGGGATGATCAGCCGCACCGGGCGGTTCGGATAGTCGGATTGGGCCGCGGCGGGCGCGGCCAGCGCCAGCAGCACGCCTGCGGCGGCGAACAAGCGTCGAACGAACGGACATCGGCATTTCTCCCATTACCGGACTGACAGCTCCAGCGTCGTCATCGTGTCGATGTCGTCGCCGAACCAGGCTTTTATGGCGTCCTCGCGCCTGGCGAGATAGTGAGGCCGCCCTTCTTTCAGGACCATCGGTATATCATGTCCCGGGATGACGATATTGCCCGGACGCGCCCGCCACAGCGACCAAATTGCCGCAACGGAGGCCGAACTGACGGCCGGGTCGTAGGTCATGTCGGTCCGGCCGCACAGGAATTCGGCGCGGTTTTTCACCGCGTCGCCGGTATAGATCACGTCGTAGTCGGTGCCCTTGATGATGTAGCAGAGGTGGCCGGGCGTGTGGCCCGGCGTGACGCGGGCGAAGATGCCGGGCATCACCTCCTCGCCATCGGCCGCGGCGTGCATGGTTTTCCAGCCCTGCAACTCGCGGACGTAGAGCTCCGGCACCGGCGTGCGGCCCCAGGGCTCGTCGAGCGCCCATTTCATCTCGTGGGAGCCGATGACGATGCGGGCGTGGCCGACCATCGTCCAGTTCAGCATGTGGTCGTAGTGCGCGTGCGAGAGCAGCAGGTCGGTGACGTCCTCGGGCTCTCAGCCCGCGCTCCTTCAACCGCTCCAGCAGCAGGCGGCGCACGCCCATGCCGCCGGTGTCGATCATCGCCACCCGGCCGTGGCCGCGCAGCAGCACGATGGTGCTCCAGCCGAGCCCGCCGTGGCAGACGGTCTTGCCGGGATAGCCGACGACCATCACGTCGATGTCATAGCCGTTGACGGGCGTGTCGATTTTCATGCGTTCCTCGGAATTTCTTAACTGGCGATCGGCCGGTCCGATAGCACAAGCGGCTGGATCGATGCGCGCTTCGCTTCGTCCTGCAGCGCTTTCACTTCGCTCGTCGCATAGGGAATGCCGGACTTGCGGCGCTGCACCTCGTAGCGGTCTTCCGGCTCGCCCGGCACCAGCACCTCGGAGGAGCCTTCGGCCAGCGGCGCAGACTTCATGCGGTCGATCAGCGTGTCGATGCGGGCGCGGTATGCCTCCTCGGTGACGAACAGATTGGGCTTCATGGCAAGGAAGAAGTGCCCGACGTCCTGCGCGCGGTCGAACGTCTTGTACTGGTCGCCGACGTCACCGCCGAAATTCGCCCCCGAAATGACGCCGCCGAAGATGTCCATGAACATCGAGATGCCGGAGCCCTTGTGCTCGCCGATCGGCAGCACCACGCCGCCGGCGAGCGCGGCCTTGGGATCGGTGGTCGGGCGGCCCTCAGCGTCCAGCGCGTAGCCCAGCGGGATTTTCTCGCCGCGGCGCTCGGCACGGCGGATTTTTCCGCGGGCTGCGACCGCAGGCGACATGTCGAGAATGATCGGCCGGTGCTTGCCCGCGGGCGCCGCCATGCAGAACGGGTTGGTGCCGAGCAGCATCTGCTTCGAGCCCCAGGGCGGCATGGCCTGCGAGGCATTGGAGAACACCATCGCCATCAGGCCCGCTTCGACCGCGGGTAGCGCGTAGGACGCGGCCATGCCGAAATGCGTCGAGCGGCGGGCGGAAACGACGCCGATGCCGTATTCGCGCGCCATCGCGATGGCTTCCTGCATCGCCCGCATGCCGATGACGAAGCCGAAGCCGTTTTCGCCGTCGAGGGCCGCCGCGACCGGGGTGACGCGCTCGGGCTTGAGGTTGGGTTTTGGGTTGATCAGCCCGGCGCGGACGCGCTCCAGGTAGATCGGCAGGCGGCAGAGGCCATGGGTGTCCACGCCACGCAGGTCGGCGCTGACAAGGCATCCGGCGATGATCGCGGCGTCCTGCGGCGGCACGCCGTGCGCTTCAAGCAGCGAGCGCGCAAAGGCGTCCGCGCCGACGGCGCTGGCGTAGACGAGGCCGGTGGTGGACTGGGACTCGGCCATCAGAGCTTGATGTCCTTGATCTGCTTCGCCCGCGCGGTCGCGGCGCCGAGCAGGAAGGCGAGATCGGTGCCGGTCGACACGTAGCGCGCGCCCATGCGGACGTATTCGGCCATCAGGTCCGGGCGGCTGGCCAGGCCGCCGACGCCGCAATGCCTGCCGTGCCGGCGGCAGGCGGCGATCACGGTCTCGTAGATTTCCCGCACCTTCGGATGGTCGTACTGGCCGGCGAGACCCATGTCGCCCAGCATGTCGTTCAACCCGACCAGCACGAGGTCGACGCCCTCGACCGCGACGATCTCGTCGGCCTTGGCGAGCGCATCGGCGGATTCGAACTGCACGATCACCATGGTGGCGTCGTTGATCGCCTTCGCGGTTTCCTCGGCGGGAAACGATCGATATTGGAGCTGGGGGAATATCCCGGTGTTGGAGCGCTCGCCCAGAGGCGGAAGCTTGGCGGCCTTCACCACCTCGCGGGCTTCCGCGGCCGACCGCACATGCGGCGCGATGATGCCCAGCGCGCCGGCGTCGAGAATGCGCGAAATATAGTCAGGCGTATTGGCGGGCACCCGGACGGCCGGCATCACGCCGAGGTCGAGGCAGGACATGCAGATCTGCCCGGTGGCATCGAGCGTCAGCGGCGAATGCTCCAGGTCGATATAGAGCATGTCGAAGCCCGCGGTTTTGGCGATCCGGGCGATCTCGATGGAGCGGGAAAGCCGCACGGTCATCGACGAGACGACCTCGCCGCGGGCGAGCTTGTCCTTGACCGGGTTCCTCAGAACGTCGCTGGCCGCCACTCGAAACACTCCGGCTATGCGGCCAACGCGCTTGGCCTGAACTCAGGGCAGGGGGTATGCTATTGGAAACGCCGATCAATCCCCGTCGGCGCCAAACGATCTCCGGGCAGGAGTGTCATGAAGTACGATACCAACTTCAAGCCGGTCAAAGACCAGGTTTCGCCGGAGGAATGGCAGGCCCGGGTCGAGCTCGCCGCGTGCTACCGGCTGATCGATCAGTACGGCATGACCGACCTGATCTATAACCACGTCACCTCGCGGATCCCCGGCACCGAGCACCTGCTGATCAATCTCTACGGTCTGCTGTACAAGGAAATCACCGCGTCGAGCCTGGTGAAGATCGATGTCGAGGGCGAGATCATCTATAAGCCCGACACCGACTACGGCATCAACAAATCCGGCTACGTGATCCACGGCGCGATCCACACGGCGCGGCCGGACGTCAAATGCGTGCTGCACACCCACACGCGGGCGGGCGTCGCGGTGTCGGCGATGAATTGCGGGCTCCTGCCGCTGTCGCAGACCTCGATCCGCTTCCACAACCACATCGGCTATCACGACTTCGAGGGGCCGGCGGTCGACCTCGAGGAGCGTGAGCGGATCGTTGAAGACCTCGGCGAGCACAACGCGCTGATCATGAAGAACCACGGCCTGCTCACCTGCGGGCCGTCGGTGCCGGAGGCGTTCAACCTGATGTACCAGCTCGAGCAGTCCTGCCGCTCGCAGGTCGACGCCATGGCGGCGCGCACCGAGCTGAACGTGCCGGGCGAAAACGTGCTGGCGCACACCGCGCATCTGTATCAGCCCGGCACGCGGCGGCCCTATGGCGTGCTCGAATGGCCGGCGATGCTGCGGCTGCTCGACGCCGAGCAGAAGAATTCCGCCTATCCGCCGTACTGGCACTGACCGGCGGATTGTGCCAATCGTCGCGTAATGAAGCCCGCTCCATTCGAATATTCGCGTCCGGCGGACATCGACGAGGCCTGCGCCATGCTGGCCGCCGACGACGGCGCGCGGCTGATCGCGGGCGGCCAGACGATGGTGCCGCTGATGGCGATGCGGCTGGCGCGGCCGACGCGGCTGGTCGATATCGCGCGCATCCCGGGCTGTCTTTCATCCGCGAACAAGGCGCCTCCGTGGTCGTCGGCGCCGCCACCAGGCAGCATGTGATCGAGACCGATCCGGTCATCCGGAACAAGCTGCCGCTGCTCGCCAAGGTCATGCCCTATGTCGGGCACAGCGCGACCCGGGCGCGCGGCACGGTCGGCGGCTCGATCGCCAACGGAGACGCGGCCGCCGAAATCGTGCTGGTTGCGGTGACGCTCGAAGCGACGCTGACCTGGCGGGAGAACGGCGCAGATCATGAAATCCCCGCCGCCGAATTTTTCCTCGGTCCGATGGTGACGTCGCTGCCGCTGGCCGCCTGCCTGAAGTCGGTCAGTTTCCCGGTCTGGCACGAGACGCGGGTGGGCGTAGGCTTTCACGAGGTGAATGCGCGGCAGAGTGATTTTGCCTTCGTGTCCGCCGCGGCGCAGCTCGCGCTCGATTCCGATGGGCTGTGCACCAGCGCGACGATCGGCCTTGGTGCGGCGACGGCCGTGCCGATGCGGCTCGATGCGGTGGCCGACTCTTTGACGGGTCACGCTTTCGACGAGGTCAAAGTCAGGGACGCCGCGAAGGCAGCGCTGGCCGATGTCGAAATGCTGGCCGATCTCCATGCTTCGGCCGACTATCGCCGCCGCGTGGGCGTCACCATGGTCGTCCGCGCCGTCGCCGACGCCTATGAATCCGCCGCGGGGCGCACATGAAGGTCGAGCTCGACATCAACCGGCAGACGCACACCGTCGAGGTCGAGCCGCGCACCAGCCTGCTCGACTGTCTGCGCGACAAGCTTCTCCTCAATGGTGCGCATGCCGGATGCGAGCATGGCGTCTGCGGCGCCTGCACGGTGCTGATCGACGGCACGGCGGTGCGCTCCTGCCTGATGTTCGCGGTGCAGGCCGACGGCTACGCCATCACCACCATCGAAGGCTTGTCGCCCGGACCGGGCGAACTGTCGGTGCTGCAGGACGCGTTCTGCGAGACGCATGGCATGCAGTGCGGCTACTGCACGCCGGCGATGATCCTCGCGGCGCATTCGCTCTTGTCGAAGAACGCCCAGCCGACCCGCGAGGAGATCGTCGACGCGATCTCCGGCAACATCTGCCGCTGCACCGGCTATGCGCAGATCGTCGAGGCGATTGCGCTCGCGGCGGAGCGCATGCGCGGCCAGAACCAGCCGCCGGCGGCATCATGAGCGCGCCGGGCAAATTCCGCTTCGTCTCGTCCGACCGCCGCGTGCGCGAGGACCGGCGCTTCGTCGTCGGCAAGGGCAATTTCGCGGCCGATATCGTGCCGGTGGGTGTCAAGCACGTGGCGCTGGTGCACTGTCCGTATCCGGCGGCGAAGATCGTCTCGATCGACAAATCGGCGGCGCTGGCGATGCCCGGCGTGCTCTACGTCCTCGACGGGGCGGAGCTTGCCGGCGCGACCACGGTGCTCGCGGCCGGCATGGATACGCCGAACGTGCCGCGGCGGCCGCTCGCGGTGGATGTGGCGCGATATGCCGGCGAATGGGTTGCGGCGGTGGTGGCCGACACCCGGGCGCTGGCGGAGGACGCCGCCGAGCTGGTTGCGGTCGAATACGAGCCGTTGCCGTTCGTGCTGGACGGCGAGGAGGCCTACAAGCCCGGCGGCGTGCTGGTCCATCCGGCGCACGGCTCGAACGTGCTGCTCGACCGCACCTTCGTGTGGGGCGAGGTCGAGAAGGATTTCGCCGCGAGCCCGCACAAGCTCCGCCATATCGTCAAATGGGGCCGCAGCGCGACGGTGCCGGTCGAGACCTTCGGCGTCACGGCAAGCTGGGATCCGTGGCGGGAGATCCTCGACGTCTGGGCCTCGATCCAGATGCCGAAGTATCCCGACCAGACCGCGATGGCACTGAAGCTGCCGATGTCGTCGGTGCGGGTGCACTACGACGTCGACGTCGGCGGCAGCTACGGCGTCAAGCGCGGCATCAAGCACACGGTGCTGGTCGGCTATCTGGCGCGGCGGCTCGGCGTGCCGGTGCGGCTGATCGAGGACCGGCTGGAAAACATGCGCGGCGGCGACATGCACGGGCCGGAGCGCAATTTCGACGTCGAGGTGGCGTTCGACGACCAGGGCGTGATCCGCTCGATGAAGATGCGGGCGCTCGATAACGTGGGCGCCTATGCGGGACGCTCGCCGTTCCAGCTCGGCAAGCCGGTCGGCGCCATCGTCGGGCCGTACAAGATCAGGAGCGTGCAGTACCAGGCCATTGCGGTGGTCACCAACAAGACGGTGCAGGAGGCGGTGCGCGCGTTCGGCCAGGCGCCGACCAACTATGCGATCGAGCGCACCGTCGACGAGGTCGCCAACAAACTCGGTCTCGATCGCCTCGAAGTGCGGCGGCGCAACCTGATCAAACACGAAGAGTTTCCGTATCTCATTCCGAGCGGCTCGACCTACGACAGCGGCAACTATCAGGCGGTGATCGACAAGGTTCTGGCGCAGGCCGGCTATGCCGATCTGGTGGCCGAGCGGGACAGGCTGCGCGCCGACAGGCACGCTTGCCGGCATCGGCCTCGCGGCGTGTCTGGAGCCCTCCGGCGGAAACTCCTCGTTCGAGCCGCTGCTCAATCCCAAGGTCGGCACCACCACGTGGATGGACTCCTGCCGCCTCAGCGTGGACCTGGTCGGCTCGATCACCGCGACCATGCACACCACGTCGGCCGGGCAGGGGCACGAGACATTGGTCGGCACGGTGGTCGGCGAGGTGCTGGAGGTCGATCCCGACAAGGTGCGGGTGGTGCGCGCCGACTCGCTCAATTCGCTGCCGAGCAACAGCCCGGTCGGCAGCCGCATGGCGATCATGCTCGGCGGCGCGGCGTTCCACGCGGCGCGCAAGATCAAGGACAAGCTCGTCGCCATCGCGGCGCACGACCTCGGCGTGCCGGTGGAGCGCATCGCCTACAAGGACGGCAATGCGTTCGACACGTCGGCGCCGGACCAGAAGCGGACCTGGGCCGAACTGGTCACCATCGCGCACCGCCACATCCACAAGCTGCCGCCGGACATGGAGCCGGGGCTTTCGGTGAGCCACATCATGCCGGTGCCGACCGGCGGCGGGCTGCCCACGGCCGATGGCCGGGTGCAGATGTATCCCTGCTACTCGTTCGAATTCCACCTGATGCTGGTGAGCATCGACCCCGACCTCGGCAAGCCCGAGATCAAGCGCTACGTGATCGGCCACGACTGCGGCACGGTGATCAATCCCAAGATCGTGCGCGGCATGACGATGGGCGGCATTGCCCACGGCATCGGCGCGGCGCTCTACGAGGAATTCGCCTACAACGACGACGGGCTGCTGGTGGCGCAGAATTTCATGGACTATCTGCTGCCGTCCGCCCATGAAGTGCCGCCGGTCGAGATCGTGCACCACGAGACGCCGTCGCCCTTGACGGTGTTCGGCCAGAAGGGCTCGGGGGAGAGCGGCTATCTCGGCGCGCCGGCGGCGATAGCCAGCGCGGTCAATGATGCGATCCGGCCGCTCGGCATCGTGGTCAATTCGCTGCCGATCAAGGTGGCGCGGCTCGGCGACATGATCGCGGCCGCGCGCGAAGTCAGGAAAGGTGTTTAGTCGGTGATCGTCGATATCCAGCCCGATCCGCGGGTGCTGCGTTTTGTCATCGGGATGGTGGGCGCGGACCGTGTCATGCTCGGCTCCGATCAGGTCGCGGCAATCAACGGCGGGACGGCGCAAAAGCCGTTCCGGATCAACTGAAAACAGAATTCAACGGGAGGTTTTGATGCAAGCGAAATTCCTTCGATGGCCGGCGCTCGCACTCGCGGCAGCGGCCTTTGCGGTCGGCGGCAGCGCCGACGTCCGCGCCCAGGCTGTCGAAAAGCTCACCATCGTGATCTTTTCGCCGCCGTCGCTCGGCGCGCTGCTGCCGCCGGTCATCAAGGCGCAGAAGATCGACATCGCCAACGGCCTCGACATCACCTTCGAGGAGCGGCCGCCGGATGCCTATGCGACGCAGTTCAACTCCGGCGAGTTCAAGGTCGGCGGCAGCGCGTCGCTCACCACGCTGGGCCTCGCCGACGTGCGCGGCGTCAAGGTGACGTACCTGTTCAACCTGTTCGACTACTGGGGAACGATCGTCACCTCGCGCGACGGCGTGAAGACGCTGAAGGACCTCGAGGGCAAGGAACTGGCCGGCGCCCGCTCGACCACGAACTACCAGATGTACGACTTCTTCGCGAAGAAGCAGGGCGTCGACGTCTCCAAGATCAAGGTGGTCAACACCGCGCCGCCCGGCCTCGTCAGCTACGCCATCGCCGACCGCGCCGACGCGGTGCAGATCTGGGAGCCGGCCTACACGCTGATGATGACCAAGAAGCCGACGATCCGCACCATCGACCTCAACATCGCCAAGACCTGGAAGGATGCCGGCGGTGGCGCCACCATTCCGTATCTCGGGGTCGGTGCGCACACCGACTGGGCCAATGCCAATCCGGACAAGGTGCAGAAGCTCTACACCATCTACAAGGCCGCGATCGAATGGGTGCAGAAGAACCCGGATGCGGCCGCGCCGCTGCTCGCCAAGGGCGCGCCGGAGGCGGAGCTGAAAGCCGTGGCAGAAATGATCAAGTCGAACGAGCGGCTTGCCATGAAGCTCACCAAGTCGAGCGAGGTCCGCAAGGACATCGAGTTGGTCTACAAGGCCGGCATGGACATCGGCTATCTGCCGAGCATGCCGTCGGCGGCGTCGATCTACGACAAGCCGCTGCGCTGATCCAAGGTCCGATGAGATCTGGGGACCGATGACCGTCGATCCACGCCTCAGGCAGTTTCTCCAGGCGGCCGCCAGCACGCTCGTGCTGCTGGCCGCCTGGCAGACCGCGTCCTACTTCTTTCCGCACTACCTGTTTCCGCCGGTGCAGGACATCCTCGCCCGCACGGTGAAGATCCTGGTGAACTGGCCGGAGCTGAAGCAGGTGCTGGAGACCGCCGCGCGCATCTTCGTCGGCCTTGCCGGCGCGTTTCTGCTCGGCTCGCTCCTTGCGGTCCCGATCGGCCGCTATCCCAAGCTGGAAAGCTACATCACGCCGTTCCTGGTGTTTCTGCAGGGCATTCCGGCGTTGTCCTGGGTGATCATCGCCATCATCTGGTTTCACGGCACCGAATTCCGCATCGCCTTCATCATGATCATCACGACGCTGCCGGCGTTCACCTTCCAGGTGCTCGACTCCTACCGCTCGATGTCGAAGGACCTGTTCGAGATGACCATGTCGTTCCGCCCGAGCGGCTGGACGCTGTTCCGCGTGCTGATCGTGCCGACCATCGTCCCCGGCATCCTGACCGCCTGGAAGATCAACCTCGGCAACGCCGCGCGCGTCGTCGTGGTCGCCGAACTGGTCGGCGCGACCGGCGGCGTCGGCTACGAGCTTCTCCGCCAGCAGCAGTTGTTCGACATGGCGGGGGCGCTGGCCTGGACGATCCAGCTCGTGCTGTTCGTGCTGGTCGTGCAGCAGATCATCGTCTGGGTCGAGAACTGGCTGCTGCGCTACCGGCCGGTCTCCGAGCGGGCGGCGTGATCCTGATGAGCTGACTCCCTGATCCGCTTTACCGAAGTCTCGAAGGATTTCCCCAAGCCCGACGGCTCGGGGACGTTCACCGCCGTCGAGCGCCTGTCGTTCACCATCGAGAAGGGCGAGATCGTCGCGGTCCTCGGCAAGACCGGCTGCGGCAAGTCGACGATGTTCAACCTGCTGTCCGGGCTGATCGAGCCGACCAGCGGCAAGGTCGAAATCACCGGGCACGATCCGTTCCGCGAGTTCAATTTCTTCCGCGGCAAGATCGGCATCGTGTTCCAGAACGACCGCCTGATGCCGTGGCGGACCGCGATCGACAATGTCGTGCTCGGGCTGGAAATCCTCGACGCCAGGAAGAGCGAAGCGGAGATCATCGCGCAGCGCTGGCTGTCGCGGCTCGGGCTCGCGGGGCATGAGCAGGACTATCCGCACGCGCTTTCCGGCGGCATGCGCCAGCGCGTGTCGATCGCGCGGGCCTTCGCGGTCGAGCCGGATATCCTGCTCTGCGACGAGCCGTTCTCCTCGCTCGACGAGATGACCGCGCGCGACCTGCGCGCCGAATTCGTCCGCCTCGTCAAGCAGAACGGCAAGACCGCGGTGTTCATCACCCACCACATCAACGAGGCGATGGACGTCGGCGACCGCGTGATGGTGTTTCACCGTCCGGCGCGGATCGCCTACGAGGCGCGGATGGACGATGCGGCCAAGACGACGGGCCGGCAGGCGATCCAGGACGAGATCCTGAAGGTGCTGGGTCTCGAGGCCAAGGAAACCAAGCCCGCGGCGTGAGCTTGGCGCTGCTGCCCGCGGCGGTGTCATCGGCGAGCGAGCCGCCTTCGCTCGCTACGCGAGCTACGGCGGGCTTGAGCGACCCCGTCCCTTCGGACGGCATGCTGCCGTTGAAATCACTCACAAAAAAATTGGGTTCGTTTTTTCTGTCTACAATTTCAAGTTGCATACGATCGCCTATCGCGGCATCGTAAATCACCGGAGCGGTCGGACGCGTCCCGCCGTCACAGGCTCGCGCGTACCATCCGCGTTTCGCATCGCTGCGCGAGATACGGCGGGGAAGCACCGCCCGAGCGGCGAGCGCATGCGTGCATTCCGGATTCACGTTTCAAACAGCACGATGGACAAGCCTGATCGCTCCGGGAATCAGATCGGTTCCCGGACGCCGTCAGTTCCTGTTCACCTCGAAATATCCACCAAACGACATCACCAGTTGATGCCCTCGAACGGGCGGGTATGAAGTCCTATATAAATAGGATTTTGATCGTGTCAACCCGAGCGCTTTCAATGCGCTCCGGCCGGCCTGATGCCGGGCTTCGGTGCGTTCTTGTCCCGAAGTCGGCCACTTCCGCTTTACGCCTAATAGCGAAATCGGACGGACGCGCCGACATGCCGAAAAGTGCCAGAACAGACTCATGCACTGCACCAATTAGACCAGCGTCAGTCATGGGCACGCGCCGCGACCACGGATTCTCAGGGTGTCTGGGGTCGATCAACGGAGCTAGCCTCGTCTCTTCGAGCTTCTATTGCATAAACCATCCGGTGAGCGCGTTCGATGGAAATGCCGCCAGAAACACCGCGACTTCCGCCACGTCCTGCATGGCCGAGAACGCCGGAGCGCCCCACGGGGGGCGCTCCAAGGTAGCCAATGGAGCCGCCAATGTCAGGCGCTCAAAGGATTGGCACGTTTGAGTGCGTCCCCTGCCTGCTGATTGGCGCGATCGAACGCCGTGCGCGACTCCGCCAAGGCCGCGCTGAAGGCCGCCCACGATTCGCCTCCCGCCTGCTTCAGCTGCTGAACTCGCGCTTCGGCTTCCGCCGCGTCGGCCTTCATCTGCTTGACTGCGGCATCGAGATCGGCGCGGCCCGCGGCTGCAACGCCCGTCGCTGCGGCCTGAATCTTGTCGGCCGCCTCACGCCAAGCCTTGGCCTGCGCCGCGGCAACATCGCGGAACGTGGCCTGCTGCTGCTCGACCTTCTTGCCGACGGTGAACCCGCAGGCACCGCACCCCGCTCCGCCAGACGGCGCCGCCGGTTCGGCCTCGCATGACAAAGCTGTAATTCCTAGTACAAGGAAAATAAACCACAGTCAACCCCGCGCCCGGCCCGTTGCACTTCCGGCCGATCGCGGATTTCCTGATAGCGTCCCGGCAAAACAAAGGACCGGAGAAATGCCGTGCCGATGAAGAATGCCGACTGGCTTTGGCCGAACAACAAGCGCATCGCGGTGGTGTTCAACGTCTGTCTCGAGGCGTGGTCGGACGGCAAGGCGCCGGGCATCAGCCCGATGGGCAATCCGCTGCCGCACGGCGTGCTGGACACCATGGCGATCTCCTGGGCCGCCTACGGCGTGAAGACCGGCATCTACCGGCTGCTCGACGCGTTCAACAGGCACGGCGCCAAAACCAGCGTGATGGTCAACGCGGTGATCTGCGAGCGCGCGCCGGAGGCGGTGAAGGCCATCGCCGATGGCGGACATGAGGTGCTGTCGCATTCCTACGCGATGGACGTGATCCCGGCGCTGCTGTCGGACGAGGACGAGAAGAAGAACATCGAGCGCTGCACGGCGTTGCTCGAAAAGGCATCGGGCCAGAAGATCAAGGGCTGGCTGTCGCCGCGCGGCACCTCGAAGCCGACCACGGCGAAGCTTCTCGCCGACTATGGCTATCGCTGGTACGGCGATGTGTTCGACGCCGACCTGCCGTATGTGATGGAATACGGGAGCAAGAAGATCGTCGCGATCCCGCTCTCATACGACGTCAACGACATGCCGTCGATGAAGTACGGCCATCCGCCGAAGATGATGCTGGAGTCGTTCAACGAGGTGATCGATATCGCCCGCGTCGCAGGACGACGAGCTTCGCATCATCGACGTGACCAACCACGCGCATATCTTCGGCCACCATCGCGGCGCGTATTATTTCGAGAAGATCATCGAGAAGGCGATGGCGTCGGACGACGTCTGGGTCGGCACGCGGGCGCAAATCGCCGATCACGTGCTGGCGCGGAACGCCTCCTGATATTTTCTTGTGTCCCGGGCGCGGCGCAGCACGAAGTGATGCGCCGCAGACCCGGGACCGTACCGCTGGCGGTGTCCGTGACGGTCCCGGATCAGCGATGCACCGCTCCGCTATGCTACGCGCTGCACCGCATCCGGGACACGGGCTGCGGGATCCGTCACGCCAGGAACCACCTCGACTGAAATGCCGGCTTTGCGGCAGGCTTCAAGCTCCATTTCGGCGCTCGACGCAGTCCGCCGCCCTTGAGCCGCACGACGCGGCGGCCGGATTTGGCGAGGCCCGCCATCAACGCGCCGGTCTCCTGCATGCCCGCCGGAGCCTTCGGCGGTCTTGCCGACCAGGAGCTTCCTCGCCTCGCGGCGTGCGAAATCGAGCACCTCGATCGACACGAGATCGTCGAACAGGATCACGTCGGCGGATTGCAGCGCGCGCACCGCACGCAGAGTCAGAAGTTCGGGATCGCCGGGGCCCGCGCCGACCAGCGTCACCGAGCCCTGTTCGACGCGCTCGCCTTCGGCCTTGGTCCGCTCCAGCAGCATGGCATAGTCGAATTCCTGCGGCGTCAGCGTCGGGATAGGTCACCGCGCGCTCGGTGAAGAGCTGCCAGAACCGCCGCCGCGCGTTGAACGACAGTCCCGAGGCCTGCACGTCGGCGCGCCAGCGGCGTGCCGCGGCGGCCCATTGCGCGAAGCCGCGCGGGATCAGCGCCTCGAGCTTGCCGCGGATCGCCTGGCCGAACACCGGAGCGGCGCCGTCGGTGGAAATGCCGATCACCATCGGCGAACGGTTGACGATCGCGCCGAAGGCGAAATCGCAGAACTTCGGCTTGTCGACCACGTTCACCGGCACGCCGGCCGCGCGCGCAGCGTCGGAAAAGCGCTGCGCCTCCGTCTCGTTCTCGCAGGCGCCGACCGCGATGGCGGCGCCGGCAAAATCATTCGCCGTCCATTCGCGGCGATGGATGACGATGGCGCCGCGCGGCGGATCGATGGCGACCGCCTGCATCTCGTCGCTCGCATCGGCGGCATAGACATCGACCGTCGCACCCGCGGCCGAAAGCAGCTCCGCTTTCCAGGCTGCGCCCGGCGTGCCGCCCGCGATCACGGCGCGGCGGCCTTCGAGCGCGAAGAACACCGGCAGCCGCGCCAGCGGCTCCATCCGCGGCGGGCGCTGCTCAGCGGGCGTGTGCGTGGTCGTGAGTGTGGCGGTCATTCACACGGTCCTTTGCATTCCGGCTGGCAAGTTCGTGGCCGACGATGCTTCTGATTTCGGGCAGGCAGGTGCCGCACTTGTTTCCCGCGCGCAGCGCCTTGGCGATGTCCTCGACGCTCGCGGCGTTGCCCGACGCCACGGCCTCGGCGATGGCGGCGACGCCGACGCCGAAACAGGCGCAGACGACTTGCCCGCTCTCGGCGATGCCGGGACCGCCGACCATCTGCCGCAGGTCGCCCCATTGCGGCGGCGCGTCGGCGGGGCCGAGGAACACCGCGCCTTCGAGGCGGCCGTCGACGAAGGCCGCCGCGCGGTAGAGCCCGCGCTTGCGGTCGACGAATTCGGTCAGCGCGGCTTCGGGAAAAAGGCTCGGCGCCAGGCTTCGCCAGCCGTCCGGAGTGTCGTTGCTGGCGAACAGGAAGCCCGTGGTGCCGGGCAGCGCCACCTGCGTCCACCAGGTTCCTTCCGGAAAAGCAAACGGCTCGCGCGCGAGCGCAAAGCCGCGATAGGCGAAGCCGGCAGGCTCGATCGAGACCGGCGTCGCCTTCGCCTCGGGCTGCCCGGAGAACGGGTCGGTCTGCGGCGCGACGAGATCGCCGATGCAGGCCGACGAGGCGTTGCTGTTGCTCCAGTGGATCGGCGCGAAGATCGAGCCTTGCTGCTGACCGGCGCTGGTCACGACCTTGAGGATGCAGGAGCCGTGGCGGCTGGTGAGGCGCGCGAAGCCGCCATGGGCGAGGCCGAAGCGCTTGGCGTCGAGCGGATGCACCTCGACGAACGGTTCGGGCTTGTGCGCGCCGAGCGTCGGGCTCTGCCCGGTGCGGGTCATGGTGTGCCACTGGTCGCGCAGCCGGCCGGTGTTCAAGCGCAGGGGGAATTCGTCGGTGGTCTTCTCACTGAGCGCGGGCTGCTCCGGCGCAATGAAGCGCGCCTTGCGGTCCGGCGTGCTGAAGCGGCCGTCGGCGAACAGGCGCGCGGACCGGCTGTCGTCGTTCGCCCGCACCGGCCACTGCACCGGCTCGAGCGCGTCATAGTCCTCGTCGGACATCGCCGCGAGCCCGCCGAGGTCGAACGACGCGCGCGCCGCCGTTCTCGAAACCCGAGAGTCCGGCATGCTCGCGAAAAATGTCCGCGGAGCTGCGATAGGCGAATTGCTCGCGCAAAGCCGAGATGCCGCGCGACCTCGGACACGATCCACCAGTCGGGCTTGACCGCGCCCGGCAACGGCAGGAAGGCGCGCTGCCGCGAGATGCAGCGCTCGGAATTGGTGACGGTGCCGTCCTTCTCGCCCCAGGCGGCGGCGGGAAGCAGCACGTGCGGCGCGGCCGACACCGTGTCGTTGCGGAGCATGTTCTCGGACACGACGAACAGTTCGAGCTTCTTCAGCGCCTCGCGCATGGCGCCGGCACGCGGCAACGACACCGCGGGATTGGTGCCCATCACCCAGAGCGCCTTGATCTCGCCGCGCTCCACGGCCTCGAACATCTGCGACGGCCTTGAGCCCCTCGCGCTCCGCCATGTTCGGCGCGTTCCAGAAGCGGCGCACCCGGTCGACTTCGTCCGGCGCAAAGCCCATGTGGGCCGCCAGCATGTTGGCGAGCCCGCCGGCTTCGCGTCCGCCCATCGCGTTGGGCTGGCCGGTCAGCGAGAACGGCCCCATGCCGGGCCTGCCGATGCGGCCGGTGGCGAGATGGCAGTTGATGATGGCGTTGACCTTGTCGGTGCCCTGCGCCGACTGGTTGACGCCCTGGGAGAAGCAGGTGACGACTTTTTCCTTCGAGCGGAAAAGCTGGAAGAAGCGGGCGACGTCGCCTTCGTCGAGGCCGGTCGCGGCGGCGGTCGCGGCGATGTCGGGCGCGATGTCCCGCGCGCGCGCGAGCGCCGCGGCGAAGCCGGACGTGTTGGCTTCGATATAGTTCCGGTCGAGGGCATCGACATCGGCGAGATGCACCAGCAGGCCTGCGAACAGCGCGGTGTCGGTCCCCGGCGCGATGGCCAGAAACAGATCGGCCTCGTCGCCGGTCGCCGTGCGGCGCGGATCGATCACCACGATCTTGGCGCCGCGTTCGCGGCGGTTGCGCGTCATGCGCTGAAACAGGACGGGATGGCACCACGCGGTGTTGGCGCCGACCAGGACCAGCAGGTTCGCCTGGTCGAGATCTTCGTAACTTCCCGGCACCACGTCCTCGCCGAAGGCGCGGCGGTGGCCCGCGACCGTCGAGGCCATGCAGAGCCGCGAGTTGGTGTCGACATTGGCCGAGCCGAGGAAGCCCTTGGCGAGCTTGTTGGCGACGTAATAGTCCTCGGTGAGAAGCTGGCCGGAGAGGTAGAACGCGATCGCGCCCGGCCCGTCGCGCTCGACGACGCGGCGGAAGCCGTCGGCGACGGTGGAGAGCGCCGTGTCCCAATCGACCCTGGTGTAGGTGCCGTCGGCTCGCCGCAGCATGCGGATCGAGCAGGCGGCCGTTGAGGCCCAGCGTCTCCTCCAGCGCGAAGCCCTTGGAGCACAGCCGCCCGAAGTTCGCCGGATGATCGGGATCGCCGGTGGTGATTGCGCCGCCCTGGCCGTCCGGCCGCGCCAGCACGCCGCAGCCGACCCCGCAATAAGGGCAGGCGGTGCGGACGGCCGGCGGCAGCGCGAGCGGTGCGTGCATGATCTATCCCGCGCTCAACTGTTGGCTCCGTCATCCTGAGGTGCCCGCGCGTAGCGCGGGCCTCGAAGGATCGACGGCCACAGACCGGGCCGCATCCTTCGAGGCTCGCCCTTCGGGCGAGCACCTCAGGATGACGGGGTGAGATGGGCGTGCGTGGGAACATGGCTCTCAGTACACGTCCGTCTGATAGCGGCCGGACTTCTTGAGCTCGGCGACGAAATGCACCGCTTCGTTGGTCGAGCGCGCGCCGTGCGCCGCGGTGATGTCGATCAGGGCGCGCTCGACGTCCTTCGCCATGCGCTGCGCGTCGCCGCAGACATAGATGTGGGCGCCGTCGGCGATCCACGACCAGAGCTCGCGGCCGGTCTGCAGCATGCGGTCCTGCACGTAGAATTTCTCCTCGCCGTCGCGGGACCAGGCGAGCGAGAGGCGGGTGAGCACGCCCGCGGCCTTCATGCCGTTGAACTCGTCCTCGTAGAAGAAGTCGAAGTCGCGCTTCTGGTGGCCGAAGAACAGCCAGTTCTTGCCCGGCGCCCTGGTCGCCATGCGCTCGTGCAGGAAGGCGCGGAACGGCGCCACGCCGGTGCCCGGGCCGATCATGATCACCGGCACCTTGGGATCGGCCGGCAGGCCGAAGGCATGCGCCTTCTGCACATAGACGCGGATCTTGTCGCCGGGCCGGGTGCGGCCCGCGAGGAAGGTCGACGCGACGCCGAGCCGCGTGCGCTTTTCGATGTCGTAGCGCACCGCGTCGACGGTGAGCGACACGCGGCCCTTGTGCACCTTGGGCGACGACGAGATCGAATAGAGCCGCGGCTGCAGCGGGTCGAGCGCCTCGATGAAGGCTTCGGGGTCGGGCCGGACACCGGCGAATTTCTCGATCGCCGCGAGCACGTCGAGCGTCGCGGCGTCGCCGTCCGGGTCCTCGCCCGCGGCCAGCGCCTGCGCTTTCTTACGCCGTTCGCCGCCGGTGACGTAGGAGTAAAGCTGGAACAGCATGTCGGGGGCGGGCGACAGCGCGACGCCGTCGGTCAGCACCTCGCGCAGCGTGCGCCCGCCGATCGGGAAGTCGGCCGGGGCGTCGAGCGCCTTGATCACGGCTTCGACCAGCGCGGGATCGTTGGTGGGGAACAGGCCGAACGAGTTGCCGACCGTGTAGTCGAGATTGCTTTCGGTCAGGTCGAACTCGATGTGCCAGGTTTCCTTCGCGGAGCCGGGCTTGTTGAGGCGTGTGCGCGAAACGAAGGTCGCGACCGCGGGATTATCGCGCGACGTGCCGGGCGCGCCTTCGGGCTTCGCCGCCGGAGCTTCTGCCGTCGCCGCCGGCTTTGCCGCGGCCGGCGCCGTGCCGATCTCGGCATAGAGCGACTTCAGCATCCGGTTGGTTTCCTTGCCGCCCGGAACGCAAAGGTTCAGCCGCTCTTCGCTCTTTCGAGAACAGCGCTTCCGCGTAATCCTTGCAGTCGTAGCCGCACTGGCCGCAGTCCTGCTGGCCCATCGCCGCCATCATGCGGCGGTTGAGCGGGCGGCCTTCGGCGAGCTTCATGCGGTCGGGGAGCGGCATGGTCTGGTCGTGCCACGGCGCGCCGTCGTCCTCTTCGGCGGCGCCGCCGATCTGCACGCCGGGCATCAGCGCGGACGCTTCCTGCGAGGACAGCGCGGATGCGTCGCCATCCAGCAGCCCTGCGAAGAAGCCGTTGAGCCAGACGCGCTGCTCGGCGGTGAACGGCGCGTTCTCCGGCACGATCGACGAGAGCGGCGGGCGGACGGGCGAGTTCATGTCATCGGCAGATCTCCGCGAACATTTGCGTCAGCGCGGGAATTTCATGGCGGCGGGTGAAGGCCTGGAAGGTCTCGGCGGGCGAGGCGCGCTGCGCGAGATAGGCCTTGAGCATGCGCTCGACGATCGGCGGCGCGTCCTCGGCCTTCACGTCCTTGTAGATTTCGCGGGCGAGGCCCGCCTGCGGCCCGAAGCCGCCGCCGACCAGGATGTGATAGCCCTCGACCGTGTCGCCGTCGTCGTTGATCGAGACCTTGCAGGCGATCAGGCCGATGTCGCCGATATAGTGCTGCGCGCAGGAATGATGGCATCCGGTGAGATGGATGTTCACCGGCCCGTCGAGCTCGACGCGCTCCTCGCACCAGCGCGCGATGTCCTCGGCGTGGCGCTTGGTGTCGGAGGCGGCGAAGCGGCAGCCGGCATTGCCGGTGCAGGCGACGAGGCCCGAGCGGATCGAGCTTGCCTTGGTCGTAAGGCCGAGCTTTTCGACGGCGGCTTCGGCGTCCTGAATTCTCGCGGTCGGGACACCGGAGATCAGCAGGTTCTGCCAGACCGTGAGCCGGATATCGCCGTCGCCGAACTGCTGCGCGATTGAGGCGAGGCCGCGCATCTGCTCGCAGGTGAGCTTGCCGACCGGCAGCACGACGCCGATCCAGTGCAGCCCGTCCTGTTTTTGCGCGTGAACGCCAATGTGCGCGGTGCGGTCGAACACCGGGCGCGGCGCGAGCGCTTCGGCGGGGACGCGCGTGAGCTTCCAGCCGAGCTTCTCTTCGACCAGCGCGAGATACTTGTCGAAGCCCATCGCGTCCAGCACGTATTTCATCCGCGCCTTGTTGCGGTTGGTGCGGTCGCCGTGCGCGCTGAACACGCGGACGACGGCATCGGAAACCTTCGTCGCGTCGGCGGGCTTGACGATCACGCCGGTGTCGCGGGCGAAGTCGCGATGCCCGGTGATGCCGCCGAGCGCGAGCTTGAACCAGACGCCGGGCTCCGCGCCGAAGCCGTCCTTCACCTCGACGGCCTGGAAGCCGATGTCGTTGGTGTCTTCCAGCACCGGGATCGTTCCGGCGCCGTCGAACGCGACGTTGAATTTGCGCGGCAGGCCGTAGAGCCCGCGCTCGTTGAGGATGTGATGGTGCCAAGCCTTGGCGTAAGGCCGCGTGTCGATCAGTTCCTGCGGGTCGATGCCGGCAGTCGGCGTGCCGGTGACGTTGCGGATGTTGTCGGCGCCGGTGCCGCGCGAGCAGAGGCCGAGGCCGACAATGCCTTCGAGCACGTTGACGGCGTTCTTCGGCTCGATCTCGCGGATCTGGAAGTTGGCGCGCGTGGTCACGTGCGAATAGCCGCCGGCGAACTGCTCGGCGAGATCGGCCAGGCCCGCAAGCTGCCAGTGGGTCAGGATGCCGTTCGGGATGCGCAGCCGGCACATGTAGGAGGTCTGCGCCGGCGCGACATAGAACAGGCCGTAATAGCGCCAGCGGAAATTGTCGGCGGGCTTGGGCGGCTCGTTCTTTTCGGCCTGCTCCTGCAGCCGCGAATAGGCGTCGAACGGGTGCTGTTCGCGCTTGAACTTCTCCTGCTCGTTGAGCTTGCCGCCGCGCGCGACCGTCCGGTCCTGCGCGAGCAGATGCTCGGCGTCAGGACCCGACGGCGCGCCCGCCGCGGGCTTGCCGATCCCGCGGCCGGCGCGCGCAATCTGGAGGCCGGAGGTGAAGCCCTCCAGATAGCGCTTCTGCTCTGGCGAGAAGTCCCCGGACATGGACGGCTCAGGCCGCTTCGACGTAGTGATGCCGTTCGTAGAGGAACTCGAGAACGCGCTGCCGGCACTTCAGGTACGTCGGGTCGCCGGCGAGCGCGAGGCGCTTCCTCGGCCGCGCCAGCGGCACGTCGAGCACCTCGCCGATCCGCGCCGCCGGACCGTTGGTCATCATCACGATGCGGTCGGACAGCAGCACGGCCTCGTCGACGTCGTGGGTGATCATCATCACCGTGTTGCCGAGCTTGGCGTGGATCGCCATCACCGAGTCCTGGAGATGCGCGCGGGTGAGCGCGTCGAGCGCGCCGAACGGCTCGTCGAGCAGCAGCACCTTCGGCTCCATCGCCAGCGCCCGCGCGAGACCGACGCGCTGCTTCATGCCGCCGGAGATTTCCGCCGGCCGCTTGTCCTTGGCGTGCCCCATCTGCACGAGATCGAGATTGTGCATGATCCAGTCGTGGCGCTCCTGCCGCGACTTGGTTCCCGAGAACACCTTGTCGACTGCGATCTTCACGTTGGCGTAGACCGTGAGCCAGGGCAGCAGCGAGTGGTTCTGGAACACCACGGCGCGGTCCGGGCCCGGATCGTTGACCTCCTTGTTCTCCAGCAGCACGCAGCCGGCCGAGACCGGCAGCAGGCCTGCGACGAGATTGAGCAGCGTGCTCTTGCCGCAGCCGGAGTGGCCGATGATCGAGACGTACTCGCCCTTCTCGATGCCGAGCGTGATGTCCTTGAGCACCTCGGTCTCGGTCGAGCCGCGCATGAAGGTTTTGTCGATGTGATCGAGCTTGAGATACGGAATGTGGGTCATCGACATTCTCCTCAGTTCGCCGCGGTGCCGCGGGTGACGATGGTGGCGGCGGCCGCGACGATCCGGTCGAGGATGAAGCCGACGAGGCCGACATAGACGAGCGCGAGGATGATTTCGCTGATGTGCGAGGAGTTCCACGCGTCCCAGATGAAGAAGCCGATGCCGACGCCGCCGATCAGCATTTCGGCCGCGACGATGGCGAGCCAGGACAGGCCGATGCCGATCCGCAGTCCGGTGAAGATGTAGGGCGCGGCGGCGGGCACCATGATCTTGAAGAAGAACTCGAGCTGGTTGAGCCGCAGCACTTTCGCGACGTTGCGGTAGTCCTGCGGGATGTTGCGGATGCCGACCGCGGTGTTGATGATGATCGGCCAGATCGCGGTGATGAAGATCACGAAGATCGCCGATGGCTGGCCGTTGCGGAAGGCCGCGAGCGACAGCGGCAGCCAGGCGAGCGGCGGCACCGTGCGCAGAACCTGGAAGATCGGGTCGAGGCCGCGCATCGCCCAGGTCGACTGGCCGACCAGCGTGCCGAGGGCTACGCCGCCGATGGCCGCGAGCGCGTAACCGAAAGCGACGCGCTGCAGGCTCGCCGACATGTGCCAGAACAGGCCCTTGTCGATGCCGCCGCGGTCATAGAACGGATCGACGATCAATTCCCACGTATCCGCCAGCACCTTGGAGGGCGGCGGCAGCGTTGCGCCGGTCCTGCGGCACAACATTTCCCAGATCACCAGGAATACGGCGAGTACGACGACTGGAGGTACGACATTTGTGGCGACGATCTTTGACCTCGCCGTCAGACGGGCCGCAAACGGCGTTTTCTTCGGTGCGATCGCCAACACCTTGGCCGGCGCGGCGGAGGGAAACGGCACCGCGGTGGTCTCGGTCTTGAGCACGGGCATGTTCATTTCGGTCTCGCTCCAGTGGAAATGAGGTTGAGGCCGCCGGAGGGGATCGAAGTCTCCGGCGGCCCCGGGCTTCAGCCGATTTCGGCGCGCTTGATCGCGAGGCTCCTGAGGTAGGCCGCCGGATTCTCCGGATCGAACACCTTGCCGTCGAAGAACGTCTCCTTGCCGCGCGACTTCGACGCCGGGATGTCGGCCGCAGGCACGCCAGCACCTTCGCGGCGTCGCGCCACATGTCTTCGCGGTTGACCTTGCCGATCAGCGCCTTGGCGTCGGTGTTGGCCTCGAACTTGCCCCAGCGGATGTCCTCGGTGATGAACCACAGGTCATGGCTCTGGAACGGATAGGAGGCGAAGTCGTTCCAGTAGCGTCATCATCTGCGGGTGCTTCTCGACGACCTTGCCGGGGATGCCGTAGTCGAACTTGCCCTTGACGCGTTCGGTGATGTCTTCGTACCGGGCAGTTGATCCACTGGCGCTTGGCGCATGATCGCGCGCGACTTCGTCGTGGTTCTCGGGCTTTTCGCACCACTGCTGCGCTTCCATCGCCGCCATCAGCATGCGCCTTGGCGGCCTTCGGATTCTTGTCGACGCATGCAGCGCGCATGCCGAGCGACTTCTCCGGATGCTTGTTCCAGAGCTCGCCGGTGGTGATCGCGGTGTAGCCGATGCCTCTGGTGGATGAGCTGCAGGTTCCACGGCTCGCAGACGCAGAAGCAGTCCATCGTGCCGACCTTCATGTTCGCCACCATCTGCGGCGGCGGAACCGTGATGGTCTCGATGTCCTTGTCGGGGTCGATGCCGCCGGCGGCGAGCCAGTAGCGGATCCAGAGATCGTGCGTGCCGCCGGGGAACGTGTTGGCGGCCTTCACCGCCTTGCCCGAGGCCTTCTTCTTGTCCAGCGCGCCTTTGAATTCCTTGGTGTCGAGGCCGACGCTTGCAGGTCGGCATATTCCTTGGCGACCGAGATGCACTGGCCGTTCAGATTGAGCCGCGCCAGGATGTACATCGGCGTCGGCACGTTGTTCTGCGTCACCTTGCCGGCCGAGATCAGGTAGGGCATCGGCGTGAGGATGTGCGCGCCGTCGATGCCGTTGGCGTCGCCGCCGAGAACGATGTTGTCGCGCGTCGCGCCCCACGACGCCTGCTTCAGCACTTCGGTGTCGGGCACGCCGTACTTGGCGAAGAAGCCCTTCTCCTTGGCGACGAACAGCGGCGCCGGCGTCGGTCAGCGCGATGAAGCCGAGCTTGGCGCCTTTCACCTCGGGTCCGGCGGCCTGCGCGAACGCGCCCGACGGGAGTTGCGCCTTTGCGGCGGCGAGCAGCGCGGCGGTGCCCGCGCTGGCCCTCAGGAATTTGCGGCGGCTGATGCCTTTGTTGCGGCGTTCGGTGGTCATTGTCCCTTCTGTCCTCTCTGGTCTGGTTCGAAGCTCACTGCTGACGCACCCGGCACGCGTCGATTTCAGGCAACAAAAAAGCCGCATCCCGAGGCGTGAATGACCTCCCCAGGACAGCGGCGTTGCTGCGTAGCGGCCCTTCGTTGGGCCTCAACACCGAGGGTCGCCCGGCATTGTTGGAAACATTCAATTCAAGTGTCGTGCCAACTTGTGGTCCTCTGCACTTAAGCAAGCAAAATCAAATGGATAGGCTGAAAGCGGGCGCCGGCCCGGATTTGCCGAAACCGGCTCCGGAAGGGCAATTCGCGAGCGGCATCTGTCGGTTTTTTGTGCAGTGCAAAAAAATAGGCAAATGCAACTTTTTCAGCCTGCGGGCACCCGGCCGATGCGCCAGGACGACAGATGCCCGGCAATGTTGCCGGGATCGAACACGGGTCCCGCGAACGCGCCGATGGCGCCCGGCGAAGCGGCGGCCGCCGAGCCGAGCGCCGCGTCGTAAAGGTCCGGCCGGAACACGGCCATCGCTGCGCGGCACATCTCGTCCGACAGCGGCGCCTGCCCCCAGCGCACCATCTGCGCGTAGAGCCACGCGGCCTGCGCCGGGTCGGGACGTCCCGCGCCCTCGCGGCCGATCATCAGGTAGTTCGCGTCCGTGCGGACCGCGCCGTCGGGCGAAACCTTCAGCCGGCCGTCGAAGGTGCGGCGCAGGACATCGGCGGCGACGCCGATGCGGTTGGGCGCCGCGAGAATGGACGTCAGCTCTTCGCGATTGGCAGGGTCTTCGACGAAATCGGCGGCGCGGGCGTGGGCGCGCACCAGGGCGGCGAGCTGTTCCGGATTCTCGCGCGCAAAGCGGCTGCGGAACGCCAGCACCTTTTCGGCGGCGCGCGGCAGGATTTCCGAGACGAAGTGCAGGATGAAGCCGATGCCGAGATCGACGGCGACCGAATTCCACGGCGCGCCGACGCAGAAGGCGTCGACGTGCCGGTTGGCGAGGCTCTCGACCATGTAGGGCGGCGGCAGCACCACGAGCCGCACGTCCTCGTCCGGGTCGACGCCGCCCGCCGCCATCCAGAAGCGCAGGTGATAATTGTGCGTCGAGAACGGAAACGTCATGCCGAAGGTGAGCGGATCCTGGCCGCGGCTCCTTGCGGGTGGCGACGACCTTGGCGAGCGCGCGCGCCGTCACCAGCGGATCGGCGATGCTTCCTTCGGCGGCGGCTGCGATCGAGGCGTAGAGCGCGGGCGACACGGTGATGGCGTTGCCGTTCACGCCGAGCGCAGAACGGGGCGACGATCGGAACCTTGACGTGGCCGAGTCCGAGGCTCGACGCGATCGCCACCGGCGCGATCAGATGCGCGGCATCGAACAGGCCGATGTTGAGCTTGTCGCGCATGTTCGCCCACGACACCTCGCGCACGAGATCGATGTCGAGGCCTTCGGCGGCGGCAAATCCCTTGTCGACGGCGACGATCAGCGCGGTCGCGTCGCAAAGCGGAATGAAGCCGATACGCAGGCGCTGATCGCTCATTTGAACAGGTCCGCGGCCATGATCACCGATTGCGCGATCTCGGTGATCTTCTTGTTCTCGTTCATGGCGGTCTTGCGCAGCATTGCGTATGCGTTTTCTTCCGACAGGTTTTTCGCCTTCATGAGAATTCCCTTGGCACGATCGATGACCTTGCGGTCCTCGAGCGCCGAGCGCGCGCGCTCGAGCTCGTTTTCCAGTTTCGAGAATGAATTGAAGCGGGAGATGCAGAGATCGAGGATGTTCTGCACCCGCTCCTTGCGCAGCCCGCCGACGATGTAGGCCGAGACGCCGGCATCCACGGCGGCCTCGATCGAGGCGCGGTCGCTCTGGTCGACGAACATGGCGACCGGCCGCTTCACCGCGCGGCTCACCTGGAACATCTGCTCGAGCACGTCGCGGCTCGGGTTCTCCAGGTCGATCAGGATGACGTCGGGATCGATGGTGTAGATGCGGGCGAGGAGGTGCGCCGTCTCGTCGATCCGCACCACCTGCACGTGGCCGGCCTCGCGCAGGCCGTCCTCCAGGATCGCGGCCCGGACCGGATTCTTGTCGACGATGACGATCTTGAAGGAGGGATCCACGGCGCTGAATAATCTTCAAGCACCGTGCCAACTTGCAGGAATGTCAATAAATCAAGCTAGAACAATCAGTTATCTTAAAGGAGCGCCGCTGCCCGAAGAGCGTCCAAGACTGTCACCCCGAGCGGCGACGCCTGTAAATTGTGCACTGCATCAGATTTAGGCTGCCGCATCCCCGACCACGAAGGATGTGCGGTTCTGACCAGGGCATGGGGTCATCCCGAAAGTAGCTCAGGGTGACGGTCGCGGGGGTGGTCGAAATGCTCATAAGTCCCAATCCCTGAAAGTCGGTAAGCTTTTTCACGTCGGTCATGTTTTGCATTCATCGGGCCGCGGCTGGCCCCGATGCGCGCTGGACCAAGAAGCACGGCAAAAGCTTCTGTGGCTATAAGAACCACGTCTATGCCGACGCCCGGCACAAGCTGATCCGCGACTATGATGCGACCGACGCTTCAGTGCACGACAGCCAGAAGTTGGATGGTCTTCTGAACTGCCAACACATCGCGGGACGTGTACGCCGACAGCGCCTATCGCTCGGCTGAAACCGAGGTGAAACTCGACAAGCGCGGCTTCAGAAGCCGCATCCATAACCGCATCCCGTAACCATCCGCTGTCGGACGCCCAAGTCGAAGCCAAACGCAGAAGAGCAAGGTTCGCGCTCGGATCGAACATGTATTCGGTGCCCAGGAGAATGCGCCGGGCGGGCGGATTATTCGCACCATCGGTGCTCTACGCGCGAGAGCCAAGATCGGTTTGCAGAACCTCGTCTACAATATGCGTCGGTTCGTGATTGGAGCGGATGGCCACCGCATGAGCGCCAATAACCCTGAGCGCGCCGACAAAACCGAGTGTGTCCGAAAAATATCGCGGTTCGAAGTGATCATCAGCCCGGAACGGCAGTCAACCACACGCACAAAACGTCATTGCTCGATCGTTAAATATATAACGGTTAATGCTTTGTTAACCATGCGCATCTAGATCATCCTTGCAGATTGCCCTGGAGATCAAGTGTCACCCGCTGCGGCGGGCCGATCCGAATCTAAGGGCGGCAACGGAGGGCACTGAATGCGCGTATTGCTCATCGAAGATGATGGCCCCACCTCCCAATCTATCCACTTGATGCTCACGTCCGATGGATTCAATGTCTTCACGACCGATCTGGGCGAGGAGGGCGCCGATCTCGGGAAGCTGTATGACTACGACATTATCCTGCTTGATCTGCATTTGCCTGATATTTCAGGCTACGATGTGCTGCGGACTTTGCGCACCTCCAAGGTGAGTACCCCGATCCTCATACTTTCGGGGGATAATGGCATTCAGAATAAGGTCAAGGGTCTCGGCTTAGGCGCCGACGATTATCTGACCAAGCCGTTCCACCGGGAAGAGTTGGTCGCCCGTATCCGCGCCATCGTGCGTCGTTCGCGAGGCCATGCTCAACCAATCGTTCAGATCGGTGATCTGGTCGTCAATCTAAACCAGAAGGTCGTCGAAATTCACGGCAAGCGCGTCCGGTTGACTGGAAGAGAGTACGAAATTTTGGAAATCTTGTGCTTACGCAAAGGCTCAACGCTGACCAAGGAAATGTTCCTCAACCAGCTCTATGGGGGCATGGACGAGCCAGAAATGAAGATCATAGACGTGTTTATATGCAAGCTGCGTAAGAAGCTCGCATATGCTTCGGGTGGCCAAGTATACATTGAGACAGTTTGGGGTCGCGGCTACTCAATTCGCAAGTCAACAGAGCATGAGATGAGCATTTCAGCCTAACTTATGACCTTACATTCCCGGGGTTTAGTCTTGCCGCGGCGAGGTAAGCGAACGAAGCGGCGCATTTATAGCGCTGTTATTTACGGAAGCAAAGTAAGCGATCTTCCAATCCCACTGCTCTGACGGCTTGAGTTTTTCGGCGGATCGAGCGCGACCCGAGCCGCACTCGTGGTTATGCCGCTCGGCGATCGGCGGAACGCTGTTCTGCCCACGCCCAAGGCATGAGCTCCTCGAGGCTCGAGGCTGGCCAGAGATTGACGAGTTTGGCGAGCACGTTGGCGAAGTAGGCTTGCGGATCGACGCCGTACAGTTTGCAGGTCTCGACGAGTGAGGCGATGGCTGCCCAGTTCTCCGCCCCTGATCGTGGCCGGCGAACAGCGCGTTTTTCTGATTGAGCACAATGTGGTTCCACGATGTTGGTGTCGAGTTCGATGCGGCCGTCGTCGAGGAAGCGAACGAGCCCGTCCCAATGGTTCAAGCCATAGCGGATGACCTCGGCAATGACGGACTTCGTCGAGACGCGCGCGAGCTGAAGTTCGAGCCAGGTTTTGAGCGCCAGCACGAGTGGTTTGCTGTTGCCCTGCCGCACGGCGCGGCGCTCATCGGCGCTTTTGTCGCGGATCGTCTTCTCGATCATATAACATATGCGGCGGTTGCGAAATAATCTTCGTGGGGACAATTCTGCATTCCCGCTGGATTCTCGGTGCGGCCGCTGATTCCAATGCGCGCTCATTCGATTCAGACGAATGAGTGGCGCCCAGGAAATTTCTGGTTGTCACTGATCGAAAGCTCAAAGGCCCGTCTCAGTCAGCGCCTCCCGCTGCGAGATGATAGGCGAGCGCCCAATGTGCGACATATCAACGGGAATGATCTATTACACAGCGGCTTGTTTAGTGAGCCGCTGTAGAGCGATGACTTTCAATCATGGAGTCCGCACGTGGAAAAGTCGCCCAAGCGGTGCGCCTGGTGTCACGGCAGAATTGGCCTCATCAGCTACCATCACCGGGACCTGCAATTCTGCCGAAAGATCCACATTGAAGCGTTTCTGAAGCGGGAAGAGGAACAGCGAGAACAGCTTAAACGCTGGCTGGTACCTTCCACTCCGCATCCACAGAAGGTGAGTTAGAGTTAGTCCAGTTGGCCGTCACGTATATTATGGGCCTGTCGCGTCGAGAAAGCTGGCGCGCTCTAGCTAGTTTTCAGCAACCAGATCCGCCTCTACATCACTCCTGGTTCGAACGGTAATATCGAGCCCGTTGGGACGGATTGTCGGATGCACTAAAAGCTCACGGCACCTCCGCGGCTTTCACAGCACCAGCAATAGATCTGCAATCTTGGAATAACCACGTGCTGGGCTGGAGTAGTTGTGCGCGGCGATAACGTACAGAATCTTTCGCACTTTCAGGACTGACGGCTTCTTCATAAAGTGAAGGAGCAACCGATGAGTGACGAGAAGCCGATGGGCCAGGTCATCCAGATCGATGAAGCCCGGATACGGGATCATCTAGGCGAGATGGTTCGTGGGACGGTCGAGGAGACGCTGAATGGCCGACTATGGCTTGGCGCAGGTTACAACAATCATAGATTTTCGTGTGCCGATGCAGCGAGCGCCGCGCAAAGAAATGATCCGCGGCGGCGCCGCAGACCTTTTGAGCAAGTTGACGCAGTATGCACTGATCATGGATTCGTCCGCTCGACACGAGGCAGCCTTCCTTCCACGAAGTATGCGCAATGTCGCGCCCCGATCGCCGGGTTTACCTTGAGGTCCCTGGGGTCCGGCTTCGCCCTGCGGGCCTGGAGGCCCCCGTTCCCCCGGCGGTCCTGGTAGTCCCCGTTCGCCGGTTTCTCCGATCGGACCCGGAATGCCCGGTTCGCCCTTGGATCCCGCTGGTCCCACGTCGCCGGGAGGGCCCGCGGGGCCGCGTTCACCGGGCGGTCCACGTTCGCCGGTTGCCCCCCTTAGACCTGGAACGCCTGCCTCGCCCCTGGAGCCCTGAGGCCCGACTTCACCTGGCGGCCCCGGAGGACCGCGTTCGCCGGGTAGCCCCGGCGACCCTCGTTCGCCTGTTTCTCCTCTTGGACCCGGAATGCCTGGTTCGCCCCTTGGGCCCGGCGGGCCGATTTCACCTGGCGGCCCCGGAGGTCCGCGTTCCCCGGGTGGCCCCGGCGGCCCACCTTCGCCGATTTCTCCTCTTGGACCCGGAATGCCTGGTTCGCCCCTTGGGCCCGGCGGGCCGATTTCACCTGGCGGCCCCGGAGGTCCGCGTTCCCCGGGTGGCCCCGGCGGCCCACCTTCGCCGATTTCTCCTCTTGGACCCGGAATGCCTGGTTCGCCCCTTGGGCCCGGCGGGCCGATTTCACCTGGCGGCCCCGGAGGTCCGCGTTCCCCGGGTGGCCCGCGCTCACCTGTATCCCCCTTCGGGCCCTGTATCCCCACGCTGCCCCTCAGCCCCGGAGGACCGCGGTCTTCCAACTCTTCTTCCGGCGTTCGGCCTCGGGGCACTCCCGTAGGCGCCTGAGCTTCAGGGGGACCTATGCCGCCCGGCGTCTCTCGAGTGCTTTGCTGCCTGTCGTGATGAGCCATCGCGGGGGGCCTTGGCTTCTCCCTAATCGTTTGCGCATCAGGAAAAAGGTCTCGATGCAGATTCAAAAGGGAATCGAAGTTTTGATGCAGTACGCTGCCTAAAAGCGCAATCACCAGGATCATCGAAGCTGGCGCGACCAACCTTACAATCCAGCTCCTGACCTTGTTCATCGGTACTCTTGCCAAAACAGCCGCCGATTTGGCCTGGCCTTGTTAGAGGCGTCTGCTAAAGCTGATTGTTTGTTTTCTATTGCTGTTGCTAATCGCTGGCCCCGTTCGTGAAGGCCGCGTGCAATCCGTAAGCTTTCTCGATAGATGTCACGACGTATTGTCAGAGAGAACAATTAATAAGTTTTGACGCCAAAAGCCGCCGGGTCCGGGTTTTCGCTTCCAAGTGAGGAAGGCTCAGGCACTCAGCCAACAGTGCGCGATGCTTTCGTTTCCCTTGAGGTCGCATCCGCGAACTGGCCCGTAGGAGTGGGGCCGGAAAGTCCACTCACGGGGCCAGTAAGACGCGCAGATGGGCTGCAAGAAGTGCGCTATCTGATTCGAGTTCGATCGTCAAGTTAGGAAAAATCTAAGGCGCGGATGTGGGCCACGCATTCATACGCGACGCTCCTCGGGATAAGTCCGCAGCTTTTGCGAGGCCGGCGTTTACCGATAATTAAGCAAACATTGCGACATTCAACACGCGTCTCCGGTTTTGCGTGACGTCACATCAAGAGCCCTGGCTGTTGGGACGCAGCTGGGGCTCAAGATTTTTAGTGATACATCGCACGACGTAGGTCAAATCGACAAGCTTTTGCTGACCAGCCCATCTGCGAAGGTCGCGCGGACCCTCGTTAGATGCACCAAGTGTCAGCTGCCAATCAGGTTGCGGCGATTACGACATTTTCGGGAATACGTGGGAGATGGGTTTATTGGACTATCTTTGATCGATCAGCGTCGCAAGGCGCTGACCAAAGCTATGCCGCCTCACCGACGTCCTCTCATCAATAGCTTTGCCATTGAGCTCTGCGGCGGAGACAGGCCGAAAGACGGCGCAGCTTGAGCCCTGAATAGCAAGCAAGGCGCCGTTAGGGGGCCGGCCGTTAGAACTCCGGGTCGTATCGCCAAGTACCGCCCTTAGAACACACCAACCAACTGTCCTAGACAGAACAGCAGTGTGACCGTCAGCGCCCATGAGATCGGATCGCTTGTCATGCTCTGAACTCCGGACCGATTCGAGACGCAAGCAGAATGGAGCGTTATGGTTAACGAACGGTAACCCGGCCCGTCTTCAGCTCGCGTTTCAATCTCGGGCGGAAACATCCTCGACATGAGTTCACTTAGTCATTTCTAGCGCAGGGTCGCCGTCACGGCGCGGCAAGCGGCTGTAGCCGTAGCCCTCGTCGGGATGCGGGCGCGTGCCACAGCAGCGCCAGGGTCACACCCGGTGCGGCGGCGCAGCTCGGCATGGACATGGGCCCAATCCAAGTGATGCCGATCACGGCCGGGCGCCGGAGGTACTCCCGACCGCTGGGCGGCCGATCCCCGATTGAGGTGAGAAAACTAGCATTTCATCTGTCGGACATCGTCCGAAAAGCTGGGGCTAATTCTGATACCAGCGCACCGCAGCGTTCCATTGGCGGCACGGTCGTCCACTTGCTCGGCGCGTCGAGCGATCAAGCCCCATGCCGCTTTGCGGCGCGCCGAAGGCGCGGGGCTTGACGGCGAAGACGCGAGCCGAGCTATCATCGATGTTGCCGTGAAGTGCAGCATGGCCGGGCAATGTCCGAAAGATCGAGTACCAGTTTTTACAATTGAGATCAGCCGCTCACTTGCCCCCCAGGCGTAAATCTGGCGTAGAATTTCACGGACCTGGCGCATCGGCAATCTCTCGGCGGGTATCGGGCCTCCCCTGCTGGAAATGCAAAGGAAGACCCTGCCTCGCTCAGACTGCCGACAACTCACCCCGGTTCACCCCATCAACAGGGTGACCGCCCTCGATCGGAATCGATGGCCGCTTTGGATCTGAGTGGGTGGCCGCTTTGCCTCGGTTTCCGCAAAAGAAGACAAACACCTTCGACCGGATGTTATATGTAGAATTGATCTTTCTGATTCGGAGGGACAAGATGGACGCGTCCATTCCGACCTTAGCGGAGGTCGAGCGAGAGCATGTTCTGACGGCTTTGCGACTGTGCGGCTACAATCGAACTCATACTGCGACAGCGCTTGGCATCTCAATTCGCGGATTACGATTAAAGTTGCACCAATATGGCGCTCAGGGAATTTCAGTGCCTCCGCCGACAAACGGAGCTGCGAAAGCCGATCTGTCGATTGAAACACACCGGCGCCGCATGATCAGGGGATTGCAGGATGTCCGCAATTGCGTGACACAGCCAAGCTGCGCGCCGGAGCCGAAATAGGCTTATGGACACCTCGAACAATGACGTTTTGTGCGTGTGGTTGACCGCCGTGTCCGGCTGATGATCACTTCGAACCGCATTTGCAGCCGACGCATATTGTAGACGAGGTTCTGCAAACCGATCTTGGCTCTCGCGCGTAGCGCACCGATGGTGCGAATAATCTGCCCGCCCGGCGCATTCTCCTGGGCACCGAATACATGTTCGATCCGAGCGCGAACCTTGCTCTTCTTGCGGTTGGCTTCGACTTGGGCGTCCGACAGCGGATTGTTTCGGGATGCGCGGTTATGGATGCGGCTTCTGAAGCCGCGCTTGTCGAGTTTCACCTCGGTCTCAGCCGAGCGATAGGCGCTGTCGGCGTATACGTCCCGCGATGTGTTGGCATTGTTCAGAAGACCATCCAACTTCTGGCTGTCGTGCACTGAAGCGTCGGTCGCATCATAGTCGCGGATCAGCTTGTGCCGGGCGTCGGCATTGACGTGGTTCTTATAGCCAAAGAAGCTTTTGCCGTGCTTCTTGGTCCAGCGCGCGTCCTTGTCCTTCTGGCGGTTTTTCGCCGGTTTCCGCGCCCAATCCTCGGGCGTTTGGCCACCCTTGACCACTTCGTTCTCCTCGCGCGCGTTGCGCTGCTTGGGCACCGGCACGATCGTCGCGTCGACCATCTGCCCGCCGCGCGCGATATAGCCCTTGGCCTCCAGATGCTGGCCGAAGCGTTTGAACAACGTCTGGATCAGCCCGGCTTTCGCAAGCTTCTCACGGAACAGCCACAGCGTCGTGCCGTCGGGATGCGGTCTTCGATGCCAAGCTTGAGGAAGCGCGTAAATGACAGACGGTCTCCCACCTGATACTCGGCCAGATCATCGGAGAGATTGTATAGCGACTGCAAGATGAGCATGCGGAACATCACGATCGCATCGATCGGCTTGCGACCGGCTTTGCTCTTCTTCGTCTCCTCCGGCGTCAGGACCACAGCCTCAATGTCGGCACGAAAACTCTCCCATGGAACCAGCGCCGCGATCGCCTCCAGCGGATCGCCCTTCGCGGACAAGGCATTGAGCCGATTGTTCGCATCAAAGAAGCCAAACCGGCCCATCGAAAGCCTCCGTTGCCAAATCGCGTGCGCTCCTTGAATGTGATTTGATGGCCCACGCACAAGACGCAATTATTCGAGGCGCCCTTATGTGGACGCTGCAATCGCCGAAGAAATTTCGAAGCAAAATTCGGGCTAAATCAAACGCGCGCATGTACCGGTCTGCCGTAGACGTCGTGGCCGCCTGCGACGGCGATGCTATACAGATTCCAAACCTGTCATCATCGATTCAAATTTGAGTCAAAGGCGGATGGTCAACGTTAATCGCGTCTCGCGGTGTCATTTTTTGCTTGCAGCTTCCATAGTCCGGCAACTCGCAAAACAAGGCCTGGAGGCGCACCGTGAGTTTGTTCTATTTTCATTTGTCCGCTCCTGATGGCTGTTTTCCTGATGAACTCGGATGTGATCTGCAAGACCTTGCAGCTGCACATGTGCGTGGCTTGAAACTCATGCAGCGCATTAGCAGGATCAGGGATTTAGCCGGTTCAACGGAAGAGCCTGGACCTTGGACCGTATCAATAGAAGACGAGCACCATCAAACACGTCTCGTCGTTCTTTTTCCCAGCGAGCTGTTCCGCTCTGAGGGGCCACAAAATCCGGTCCATCGATCTTTGCGCTTGCTCGCACGTGCGTGATCGAGGGTGGGCTGCCCTAGCTTATATTCGAGGCCAGCTTCGGTCGAAAATCGCACTAGCAGCACCGACAGCAGCGATCATCGATTAAGTTATGCGATTATGCTGCGTCTTGACTCGAAAAGTACCGCGGGAGGATGTCCAGCGAGCCATCAGCTTCCACGCGCCCGTGCTTGAGCCATACAACTCGGTTACACAACTGCGCGACAAGCTCTTTGGAATGGGTTGCGATCACGAGAATACTGGAACTTCGGACCATCTGATCAAGGCGCGCTTCCATCTTGACTTTGAAGTTTTCGTCGCCAACCGCCAACCACTCATCCATGAGCAAAATTTGCGGCTGGACGATAGTCGAGATGGCAAAGGCAAGGCGCAAATTCATCCCCGCGGAGTAAGTCCGCAGCGGCATGTCGATAAAGTCACCTAAATCTGCAAATTCGATGATCTCGTGCGTGTGCTGGTTGATTTCGGAGCGCTTCATTCCGAGAAGTGCTCCCCGAATAACGATGTTCTCGCGGCCGGTGGCCTCAGGATCGATGCCCAGAGACACGTCGATGAGGGAGCAAACGTCCCCTTCGATAACGACGCATCCTTGGGTCGGAGCATAGGCGCCCCCGAGAACTCGGAGCAGGCTCGATTTGCCCGCGCCATTATGGCCGATCAGTCCGACCCGATCGCCATCGGCAAAACGCAATGAAACTCCATCAAGAGCTCGAACGCTGACATGACCGGCAGCATCGGCGGCCAATCGTCCTCCCGTCGCCGCGCCCAGGACTCGCTGCTTTAATGAACGGCTACTTGCGTTGAAGACCGGCAAATCCACCCCAACGTTTTCCAAGTTAATTGCTGCCATGCTCCATACACTATCTTGATGCTGTCCTCGATTCCTCATCCACTATGGTCGGGCATCGTCGCACTGCGCAACCCCAATGGCTGGCTTTTTATCAAATCCGCCATCCGGCGGAGGCAACGCCAGAAAGGCTTGCGGCTTCAGCACTAGTTGGCGCAGCCGCTGCCGTCGGACTGCGGGCCCAGTCGGGCACCCTCCAGCCATCGCAGGCAGGACTGATTCTCCGGTCGCTCCCGCGCGGGAGGGGCCGACATTGTCGAGGTCGTGAAGGACCCCAAACCCAGAAGAGCTCCGCAGCCAACGGACATTTGTCGCGCTGCTTATACTGTCGCCGAATTCAACGCGCTTTTAGAATTCGAAGAAAAAGGAGCGCCCGATGGTTCGCTGCCGGGCGCTATTTCCATTGAAGTAGGATGCGGCTCATGAGTGACGAAATCGTGAGCAGCTTTTTGGCTGATGTAGAAAGCCACGGCCCATTTCCGCGATGAGGCGAGCGTCATTTCTCGCGCGCGTGTTTTGAGCGAGATGTGGATTATCAGATGCAATTCGATCGCATCAAGGCCGAATATTTTCAGCGCGTCGAGGAGCTGCGGGCCCGATTTGAGGAGGAGACGTTGCGTGGCGGCCGACCTGTTGGACCATCGTGAACGCGTCGTGCGCGCGCTGCATTCACCGCGCAAGTAAGCCGGCCCCGTGACGCGGATGCGATGCGGGCATCCCACGGGGCCAGTCGCACGTCTGGGAGAGGTGCAAACTCAATATATGTGATTCGCGTTCGCGTGTCGCGGTTAGCGCTGTACGATCTCGCCATCGACGCGGCTAGGACTGGAGCCAAAGGCCGCGAGAGCCTCCGAAGACGCGTGATTGAATTCCCGCCGTACCAAATTTATCAGAAAAGCCCCGCCGCGATCTGCATTCGTCCTGCGGTGCGCCCAGCACCGCTGATTGCTCAAATCGAAATGGGTTTTGGTCGTTAAAGAGCAGCGCCCCCGGGCCGGGGTGCACTGGGAAGGTGGGCCGGACCGCAGGGCGCGCACGAACAGAGTTCCTCTTTCCGTCCGTCCGATGATCTTATCCATTTAAAGTCTGTCGCAGCAGGCTGGTCGGCTTAATATCCCCAGTGGAAACTAGGCTTGCTGCGGCCATCATGATGCTCGGCTCGACCGCTTTTTGCTCCTTTGTTTGGGATTTAGCCGCAAAGGGGCACTCCGAAGATGCTGGTTTACGTTGCGCGCCCCTGCAATCGGGAACCTGCGGAATCAGCATGTCAGCTCCGGCGCCAATGAAGACCACGCAAGCCATTTCTCATTGACAAACCGGGAAAATGAAAGAGATGATTGCAACTGCAAATATTAGAAAACATCGAATTTTTTTCTACGGAATGGGTATCTAGGCATTCGTTTTCGATCTCGTGAGGAGATCGCTCCAAGGGGGAGCATCATGGACATGTGGAGTGGGCGAATCCGTCCGCCGTGGGTAGACCGTCGTTCGGAAGACGACGCCGCTCGGGCAACGCGCGCCGTATGCACCGCGTATGTCTGGCTTGCACTATACGGCATTGCGATTGCGGGGTCGTTTTTTTGGGGCTCCTCGCAACACAAGCACGAGGCACCAGTCGTGGCCGCTGCGTCGGCAGAACCATGAGTCTCGCAAATGACTTTCGAGCAGATCGGCTATTTTCTGGCTCTCGCCGAGCAGAAAAGCTTCGTTCGTGCTGCGCGGCGCTGTGGAATATCCCAACCGTCTCTGAGCAATGCCATCAAATCTCTCGAAGCGGCATTGGGCGCCCCGCTATTTGAACGGGCGCTCGCGGGCTCGGAACTAACAGCGTTTGGGAGGCAGATGCATCCGCTGCTCGCCCAGCTTTACGAGGACAGGCTCCGGGTTTTCGCGGTTGCGAGTTCTTGCAACTGCGCTTTGGACCCAATCGCTAATATTTACTCTCGCACGAAGCGATTGCACTCAGAACCGCAGCAAACCGGTCACATCACTAATTTGAAGCGCCGAACGGTGGCCTTCCTGACCGCGCTGCTGGCTTTCGCGTTGGTCGCGATAGGAACCCGCGCTGAGGCCCACGATCGTGGGTGGAGCTATTGATCCGAGAATCGTCTACCGATGCCGGTTCGCTGCAGCAGAACCCTTGAGCCGCTGTTCTATTGCAGGCATGAAACTCCTTCTGAGCACTCAGTGGTTCTGGATTTGATCGAATAGTCTCGATGGTCCGTCTGCATCCCTGACTTATGATTACAACGATCAAAGAAGGTATCAGTTACGCGCCGTCGTGCGCCATTTTTTTGTGCGACTGGGCGTCCCTGCTAACGATTTCGACGACTGCATGGCGCAGTCGCAGTGGCGCCCAGCTTCCGCGTCTGTGAATGGATATAAAATTTTGTGCTACCATGTGGAATTAGGCCATCGCATTACGGAAGAAGTTTTTGCGATGGCCGCAGATGAACCTCTAAGCTTTCGCTCACGCACGCGAAGGTAGTAACTAGGATTACTGGAAATGAGCCGGCCGGCCCAAGCTGCCGTCCGCTGTTTATGAGCGTGCCGTCTTGATCGTGGTTCGCACCGAAAAAGGGCGCGCTCCAGTTTCATTGACCACGCGCTTTGGCTGGCTGACACGCTCCAGCCGGAACCGTTGCCCGCGCAGTGAGCGTTGTTGGGACGATGCTTTCTAACTAGTCCGGTGACTTGACACAGTCTTTGAAGACCCTCTTCGGTGCTTATGACGGGGGCATAACCGACGCTCCTGATCTTTTCCGTGCTCACCGCGAGGTCGCCCGCCAGACGGTCCCAAACATTCGACATTCGCAACAACCCGAAGGTGCCTGCCAACATTGGTTCGGGACAATGAAACAGTCCTGGTTTGCGGCCCAATCCCTTGCGCATCTCGATCAGCATGTTGGCAAAAGAAATCGGCGCCTCGTCAGCGACAATGAAAGTTTGTCGCTCGATCTCTCGCTCAATCAGGAGAACGATAGCAGCTACCAAATTCTCTACTGCGAGGAGGCTTCGCTGGTTGTCTATGCTTTTAAAGGGCAGCGGGATAGGCATGCGGGCCAACTGACAAAGTCGACGGATATTTCCCTTAGCACCTTACCCGTAAACGAATGTCGGTCGGATGATGACGTGCCGCATTCCGAGCCCTGCGATTTCTTGTTCCGCCTGCAATTTGGATAGTCCATAGGCGCCGGAGGGACGACATTCACTCGCCTCGTTCAGCACCTCGGGCGAAGACGGCGGGGTCTGCGCCGCAATTGAGGAGACAAAGATCAGCCGTTTTCCGGCATCCGCGACCACTCTCGCCAAATCCACCGCAGCCTGACGGTTTATCCGGTCATAGGTCGCGGCGGGGATGTCATCGCCGCTATGCGCGATTGCGGCCAGGTGCACGACCACATCCGCTTCACGCACCAGCGGAGTCCAATCGATCCCTGTGGATAGATCTCCGATCAGCACGGATTGCACGGAGGCGGGAAAGTCCAACTGTTTCCGGCTGGCCGCGATGACGTATGGCCCCGGCTCACCAAATCGGGAACAAGATGCCTGCCGACAAAGCCGGAAGCTCCGGTCACCAGCACCCGGCGGGAAAGGTCTTTCAAACGGTTACCACATTTGGGGAAAGTCTTTGGGTCCATCAAGCAGGAAAGGTCTTCAAAAAGGAACTCCATTCCAGGAAAAGTTCGAAAACAGGCAGCCTGTCAAGTTACAACCGAAAGTTCAGAAATTGAACCCGAGATACTCACAACATTTTGTTCGCCATCTCTGCCACTTCCGGTTCTCTCGCCGCCCCGCCTATGGCGGGCTGATCGCAAAGACCGTTAGCGGCTAAGATTAAACCCAGGAGTGGCGCGGTCGTAATGGCGCGAGGCGGGCAAGCCTCCTTCGTGGTCGGAATAAGCGCCTCGACCACATTGGACGCCACGCGCCCGAAGCCCTTCGATGATCGCGCTCGCAAAACCGTGCCAGCTCACCGCGCTCACTGCTGCGAATGCAAAAGCCCTTGCGCCTTCCGAGCGTGACCCGCGAAATGCTGGTGCCGAATCACGTGCGAGGCCACGTCGGTGATCAGACGTCACTAAGCGCCGATCTGATACGAAATGCGCAGCTCTTTCGCTCCTGGGCGAGCCGCAGGTTGACTTCATACCGGTCGGAACGGCCTTTCGGTATCCATGCTTGTGCGCAATAGCTCATAAGACTCGTGCAGTCGAACTTCAACGCAGTTGGGCAATTTCGAACGCACTCAGGGCGACGCTTGACTTAAACGAGGGTGAATGTGACCAATTCAAGCGCGGTTCTTGTCCTCGGCGGTGCCGGATATATCGGTTCCCACACGTGCAAAGCGCTGGCTCGTGCCGGTTTCCAGCCTGTCTGTTTCGACAATCTATCTCTAGGGCACCGTGACTTCGTCCGTTGGGGACCTCTGGTGATCGGGGAAATTGCCGATGCGGATGCCATTTATCAGGCATGTCAATCGTACAATGTTGTCGCGGCGATTTATTTTGCCGCCTTTGCATCAGTGGGCGAGTCTGTAGAGTATCCCGCTAAATATTACCAAAATAACGTCGCCGGCACATTGGGTCTCCTGAGCGGGTTACTTCGCGCTGGCGTGACCAAAATGGTCTTCTCTAGCTCGTGCGCGGTTTACGGAAATCCGGCAGAACAGCCGATCAACGAAAACACGCGCCCGATGCCGGTGAATCCATACGGGATGTCAAAGTTGATGATCGAGCACGTTCTCTCCGATTATGACCGTGCTTACGGACTACGTTCGATGGCTCTTCGTTACTTCAATGCCTGTGGTGCTGACCCTGACTCCGAGCTGGGCGAGTTGCGGGATGCTGAAACACACCTGATTCCCCGCGCCATGATGTGTCTCCAAGGCCATCTTGATGGGTTCTCGGTATTTGGAGCCGATTATCCGACGCCCGACGGAACGGCTATTCGCGACTATATCCACGTAACCGATCTTGCGGAGGGGCATGTTGTCGCCTTGAGATACCTGCTAAATGGCGGCCAGAGCAACGTGATTAATCTGGGCACTGGACGTGGGCATTCTGTCCATCAAGTGCTTGACGAAATTTCCAGAGTGACCGGACGCGCAATTCCTGCTGCCATTGGCAATCGACGTCCTGGTGATCCTCCGGTCCTCATTGCTGACCCGGCGCGTGCCAGTGAAGTATTGGGCTTTTGTGCCAAGTATTCTGATTTGAGCACGATAATTAGGTCTGCTTGGTCATGGCATCTGAAGGCGCATCCTGCGAGGGATATCGATGAGAAACGCATAAGTATTTTAAAGGGGGCGACGTGACAGTTGGATTGCACGTTACCACAGGGACGTCTGTGCATTGCAGTTATTTCGCTTTCGGCAAAGGCGGTTCTTACTATTGCAGCAGGAGTGTCATGCCCTCTTTGCGACAAGCCGCTAAGCGGCGGCCATGCCGATACTCCTAACTTGAAACGTCTTCGAGCTTCATCTTCGAGAGCAAGTCCGACAGGCGCTGGCGATGTTCGGTGATTTTTCGATGAAGCTCTGCCGTTGTCTGCCCGACTTCGGCCAAGTGACCAAACACGGTCAAATGGTCGAGCGGCTGCGTCGTGATCTGCACTTCGGCAGCCACGATCTTGAGTTGCTCCGCAAAAAACTCGCAGAATAACCCGTCACGGGCTTTTTCGTTGCTGGACATGCGACCCCCACCCCAATACCAGCAATATTTTCAGGAAGCGGGAAGGCCTTGCAAGCCCTATTCTGATGCATCACGATAGCTGGTCTTCTCGGGTGGGGTATATTTATGCGTATCAGTCTCCTGAGTGCGGCGGGCCTTGCGCTCGCCTTGGCGGCCTGCGCCGGTGGCGATCTGCAGCCGGCCACAACAACACAGATGCAAGACCCAGTTGTCGCCGCAAAGCCGGCTGGTCGGCCTTTGGCCGCCACGGCGCAGAGGCAGGCGGTACAGAGGCCGCCCGAGGCAGACCCGCTGGTCGTGTCGCAACGGTAAGCCGACGGGCTGTTTCGGCTTCGCTTTTGGCGACTGCTCCATGCAGCTCCGACAAATTGGTTAAAACGAGTGTCTGTCAGTCCGGGCGATCTTTCCGAATACCTCGGAATTCCTTCGGTCCCTTGATCAGCCGGCGCTTGCGGCTCTCCCGCTCCTCATGGGTCGCAGAAGGATCAGCGCGGCGCTCAATGGCTTCTTTGGCGAGATCCACCGCCTTGGCACGTGTTCGCCGACTGACTGGCCCCATTGATACAGGAGAGGCGGCCAGCCCGAGCTCGACGAGCCGGCGGATGGCTTCAGAACGCCGGGGTTTATCAGCCTGCTTGGCCGCCCAGGCATCAATCCGCCCCCTTAACTCGTTGGGTGGCCGGAGCCCCAAAATTGATTATCTGCCATTTGCACTCCAGAATATTTACCATAATTTAGTTCAGTGACTGCGACCAGACCGTCGCACAGACGCAAGACAGCCGCAATTGCGTGGATCCGAAAGGGTCGTGACGGCATTTCATGCCAGCTTGATCGTCGATGACGCGCAAAATAAGCCGACGCTTTGCGCGCTCAAGCCCGAGATCACCGGCGTGTTCACGGAGAACTTCGAGTCGCCCTGCCCGCTCAATCACGTCAACCGGCAGTTCCATACGCCGATGCCGAACGTGCTCTGGCTCTCCGATTTCTTGACTGGTTCAACCATCGCCGCATCCTGGAGCCCATCGGCAACATGCCACCGGCCCAAGCGAAGAGCGCTACTGCGCCAGACGCCCCCATGGCCGGGGTTTGCCCCAGCATTCACTATGGGTTAAGCCAATAATCAGCTATGTCAGTACCGGTTAAACCGAAAAGACGCGGAGGCCGAGTAACGCGCCCATCTTCTGGGCGGGGGGGCAAGGAGCCGACCAACTCGCGGGGCATCCGGATGACGGAGATCGAGGTGTCGAGAACCAGCGCCAGGCATGCGCGGCGGGTGCAATCGTCCAGGATGCATGCGGCGGCATCGAGCGACCAGTGCGGGATTATGGCAAGGTTGCCTGCGTCCCCAAGGCACGTTTGCGGGTCGCGCCGAGCTTCTGGAAAGGTGGAGCTGTGAATGTTCTAGGTATGCCCCGACTGTGCGTTCTTTGCGGGCTCGTTTGCGGCGGCATTTGAGTTCCTTGTCCCAGCCAAGGTGGGGCATTTTCTTGAGGAAGCAGCGGCCCCGGCTAGGGTTGTCACGTCGGCCGTCCGGGACTGCTCCCCACACTGCGGCGCCTTCGCACATCCTATTGAAAAACCTGTCATCATTCTGTAGGCGTTACAGAGTACGTGAACGTGCGGGTTTGGGGACCTATGTGGCGGGTTGGGCTGGTGGTGTACGTCTTGTTGGCGGGCGCGTGTGTGCTCGCGACGACGTCTGTGCACGCCGACACCATGCGCGGTGCGCTGACCCAGGCCTACCAGAACAATCCGCAACTTAACGCACAGCGGGCGGCGGTCCGCGCCACCGACGAGGTTGTGCCGCAGGCGCTGTCCGGCTACCGCCCGCGCATCAGCCTGTCGGCGTCGGCCGGCCAAGCGTTCGTCAACTCGACGTTCAGAGCGACTAGCCCCAATGGTGAGACCGCCTATCCGCGGACCATCGGCCATAATGCCGTCCAGTCGTATGGCGCGACTTACAGCCAGACGCTGCTCAACGGGTTTGGCACGGCGTCGCGCACGCGGCAGGCCGAGCAGCAGGTTTCGGCGGCGCGCGAGACGCTGCGACTGGGCGAGCAGACCGTGCTGCTCCAGGCCGCGACCGCCTATATGAATCTCATTCGCGACGCGGCGATCCTCACCCTGCAGCGAAGCAACGTCGAGGTGCTGCAGGAGCAGTTGCGGCAGACCCAGGATCGCTTCACGGTCGGTGAAGTGACACGCACCGACGTGGCGCAGTCGGAGTCGCGGCTTGCTGCGGCGCGCGCACAACTGCTCACCGCAGAGTCGAACTATACGACCTCGCGCGCGACCTACCGGCAGGTGATTGGCGTCGAGCCGGGCAGGCTCGAGCCGGCCAGTCCGGTCGATCGCCTCTCGCCGCCAACCCTGCAACAGGGCATCGCAGCCGCACGGGCGCGGCATCCATCGGTGACGACCGCGATGTTCAACGTCGATGCGGCGATATTCCAGGTCAAGATCGCTGAGAGCTCGCTCTATCCGACGCTCACTGCGGTGGCCCAGGTGCAGAAGTCCTATGGCTCGCAGACGCAGCCGTCGAATTCGAAAGTTTCACCGCTTCGGGCGTCGCTCAACTCAATGTTCCCGTATATCAGGGCGGCGGTGAATACGCGACGATCCGTCAGGCGAAGGAGACGTTGCAGCAGCGTCGCGTCGACCTCGACACGCAGCGCGACCAGGTGCAGCAAACGCTGGTGCAGACCTGGGGACAGCTCGAAGCCGCCAAGGCCCAGGTCCAGGCGACTCAGACTCAGGTGAACGCCGCCGAGATCGCACTCAACGGGGTGCGGGAGGAGGCCCGCGTCGGCCAGCGCACCACGCTCGATGTTCTCAATGCGCAACAGGAGTTGGTCAACGCCCGGGTGGCGTTGGTCACCGCGCAGCGCGATCGGGTGGTGGGGTCCTATACGCTGCTGGCGGCGGCGGGCGGGCTGTCCGCCACGGTGCTGGCGCTGACGGTGCAGATCTACGACCCGACAGTGCATTACCATCAGGTGCGCGACGTTTGGGTGGGCGTGCGGACGCCCGACGGGAAGTGATCCCATCAGCATTTCGACCTGATTTTTGATGTCGGCAGTATGAAGAATTGCGCAGTCCACGGCCTCCCACGATCGCGTCAATCGAGATCGAAAGTGCAGTTCATTCCGTTCGCAAACATCACAGCTGCATCTTGCATAACCAGCACGCCTAGCACGTTGGTCGTTTTACGGACATTCCAAGCATCGGCATTCGACGATCACGAATCCGCTCACGCAAGTATGTCGCTCAACGTCCGACGTATCGCTTCAGCCGTCGATCCTATCTTAGATGCAATGGACCGGAAGGGGACGTCTGCTTCCGCCGCATCGCAATCGATGTGCCCCCCGAGAACTCGCAGCAGGCTCGATTTGCCCGCACCGTTATGGCCGATCAGTCCGACCGATCGACCATCGGCAAAACGCAATGAAACTCCATCAAGAGCACGGAGGTCGGCACTCCCTCCACGACATCTAAAATAATTAATTTCACCAAGGCGACCGGCATGCCGAAAAGGGCAAAAGAATCAACCGATGCCCAGCATCCGCGCCATTTTGGCTGGTGCCATGTTCTTATTCCCCATGCTCAGTTGAATCTCCCCTACACGGTAGGCCTGTCGAAGGACTTCGATAGCGTGGCCCTTGATGTCGAAGCGAACCGCTCTATCAGGTGAGTAATTCACGACGAACCCGGTGGCGAGACCAAAGAAAGGTATAATTGGCCGGCCTTGCTTGTCGCCATGCCGTTTTGCCAGCGCGTGGATGGTCTGCTCCACGAACGTGATCGGTGACTTATATAAATCGAACCGAATGATCAGCCAACGTTCGACACCGCCCGTGAGCCCGCAAAACACGATTTGCTCGGGACGTCGGCGTTCGGTCTCAATCACCGCATGCGGCTTGAACTCGGCTCTCCACCGGTGCTCCTCAACATCGCGCGCATGCCGATTTCGTTCCGCCAGGCGGCGCCGTGACTTGTCAATCAGCTGCCGGCTTGCGTTTAGCGCCTCCTGAACAACTGTGTCCGGCACCTCCAAGGCGACAGCCAGACGCGCGAGTGCCGCCCGGCTTCGTTTATTTTCTAGGTGACCGTCGCAGAGCGCCTGCACGCGGCCTGCGGCCTTAGCCGAATCTCGGTAGCCCAGTCGAGAACCCAGACCCTCAGCGCTCAGGCCTAGCTCTTGCATTCGAGACTGAATGAGTTCGGCCATGGGAATCTTCGATTTCATGCGACGTCCGTTGCGTTGGTGGGGTTGCACCTGCTTTGCCGATGAGCTTGGCAGCGTGCGACCGCGGTTCGGCTATTCATTTGGTTAAACCGCACAAGGTAGCTTTCTCCTTCCATTGATTTGCGAAAGCGTGGGAGGCTGTATCAGCGCGTATCCTATCGTTCTCGCTCCAACGGTTTTAGTTCTCGGACCAGGTGAGCCGCCTGATGCCACAAAGCGGCTTCATAGCGCTTGAGCAGGTCGAAGGTTCCGTATTGCAAGCGGCTTAGCTGAACAAAACAAAACGCTGCTGCTTCGGCAGCGTCGACGTCCGTCACGACGTGCGTGCCAGTATCCAATTGATCATACCATTGCGGTGGCCGAGGTCGGCCGATCCGGTTTGCGGTCGTTGACGTCATCAACTCAGCTTGGATTTGAAATAGCCCTGTCTCGATTCGACTGGCGCGTCTTAATCGCCACAGAACGGAGGCCAACCGCATCACAAGCTCACGCTGCGTCGCCGTGACGGGCGCGTAGTCGGCGCTGATGTTTACGGCGAATGTTTGAAAATCCGCGGACGACTCCAAATGGCCGATGACGATCTCGGCTGTCAGTCCATGGCGGAGCGCGTTACATCGCGCTCGGCGTTTTCCGGCGGCGGTTTTGGGACCGGTGCTTTTGAGCGCGTTGAGGCGATTGGCCTCGATCTGTTTCAATGAAGTCATCGTCAGTTAGGTCTCAACAGAACAAAAAAGCGATGAAGCACAGACAATCGCAATCACGCTTGGACGCTTGGTGCATCGTCTAAGGAGAGGGAGTCGCGCACCGTTGCCGGTGGTCGACCTTGTGTTTTCGACCATAGACTTCTTGCCACCTCCAAGGGCGCAAGCCCTTTCGATTGCCACCACTGCAATTCGTGCGATGCGCGGTGGGCTTCGCGATGATGCGTTCGGCAAAGCGGAACTGTGTACTCGTCACTGACCTTGCGACCGAGCGCCTGCGGTTGCGCGAAGCGCAAGTGATGCGGATCAGAAGGATTGCGCCCACAAACGAGACAAGGCTGCGCTTGAAGGAACTTAAGATGCTCTTTGTTGCGGTGCCGCGTTGTCTTCGGAAACGAGCGTGACGAAGTGTACGTGTCGGCAACGTCTTCGCTGGCTGCGTTCCGCGTGGACGCATTGTCAGATGCATCGGATCGCGCACCAGGCGCATCGACGTCCAACTCTCGCACACCAGGCGCATCGACGTTCAACTGAGAAAGCATAGAGGCGAAAGCCATTTCAACCTCCCGACGATCTTCGCTGACCAGACGATTTTTTGTGTCCATCATCGTTGCGGCCCAGCGTTCTGCGGACGCAAGACTGTCGAGAGTGCGAAGTTCGTTGAGCATCGCCTCGCGAAGCCGTGCCAGCTCCTGAGCAGACAGGGGGGCGCGCGGCGTCGGGCGCGCGATGTCTGACCGGGGTTATGCGCTTGGCACCTCGATGCACAGGCGCGCTGAATTGAACGGCGCTCGGCCGAGTGCTCGCCGATCGGCGGGTTCACCATCCCCGGCGCATCCAGGTCGTCATCGCCGGCAATGCCGGCCAAGGTGAACAGCGCGTATCGGCGGGCGTAAGTGAGCGCAGCTCCCATCCGCTGCGGCTGTGCTGCATCGGCAATGAGACAAACCGGCCAATCGGAGGAGATCCACTCGCCAGATTTGTGAGCAAGCGTCGTCGTGAGCTGCACGAGTCCGCTTGAGGCATCAATTGCGGTCGTCTGGATCGTGGCGATGTCGTGCTTGCCAAATGCCTTGCGAATGATCTCCAGCCCGCTTGACAGGGGCGCATAACGAAAACTGCGCTCGGCTGTGCCGGGCAGCGGCGGCAATAAAGCGACCAGCGTTTTTTCCGGGTTGGTGAGCTCGACCTGCGCCTTGGCGAGAGCAGACGCCAACACACCGATGGAGTTACTGGCGCGATTCATGGCCCACCTCGGCATCGACGAGCTCGAACGTGACCGCGCCAGACTTGGATCGACGGCCACGCACGCCGTGGCCCTGGGCCTCCTTGGCGTCTTCCGGCATCAACGCCTTAAGCTCGGTTTTGCTGTGCTCATGCCTGACAAAGGCCGAGCGGGTGCTGCGAAACATGGCGGCGAACTCCGCCCAGGCGTTCGAGCCGCTCATGTCGACCACGCGCACTGCTTCGATGGCGGCGCGAGGAGGTTCGGTATGGACAAGGCGCGGCGGTTCACCGGTTTGCACGCACCGCCAGAACTTCTTTTCCGCAGAAACCAGCAAGGCGACGTAGAGCGGATCGAGCGGCATTTCGATTTCCACCCATTTGCCGCCGCCGGTGATGATCGACAGCACCGAGGTCCGCAGATGCGTCACCCACATGTTGTGTTGCAGCTGCGCCGCGTATTTTGCCGCCGCGGCTTCTTCCGAAAACGCCCACGGCAGCATGAATTTCGACTTCAAACACGGCCTCTCGGCCGTTGACGATGCCGTCTAGTGTGGCCGCCATCCACGAGATCGTGGCATGGCGAACATGGTGCTGGACTTGCCGGATGCGATGGCCGGTGTTGCGCTCATACCACTCCCTGTTGAGCTGTTCGGTGGCCAGGCCGAGTTGGACCAGCAGATGATTGCCTAGATCGGCGGGCTCGGCTTCACCGCGCTTTTCCCGCCACAGCCGCTGCAGCGCGGCCTCGTCCCCGCCCATGATGATCCGCGCGTCAGAACCTCCGATGAACCCGCGCCGGTTGGACTTTGCGTTTGTCCACAGTTCCGCTGGCATCCTGGACTGTCCCTGTCTATCATTAGCGTCTCGATACATCGAATGATGTGTTACATATCATACGATGTTGTGGAGCGCAAGATGGATCGTCTGACCAGCGGTCAAATTCGCGCGGCTCGGGCCCTGCTGCGGTGGCGGGCCGATGACCTGGCCAAGATCTCAATGGTTGGAGTTGCAACTATTCGCCGGGCTGAGCTGAGGGAAGTGGAAACGGGGCTGACTGCGCCCAATGATGCCGCCCTCCGCCGCGCCTTCGAAGCCGCCGGAATTGAGTTCACCGCGGACGGTGATGCAGCCGGTGTCAGGCTTCGTTACCGGGGTTAATCGCCAAAACGAACCCACCGAAAGTTTGGGCCGCGGACAAAAAGCAGCATTTTGTCGGCAAAGCTACTTCGACATGACCAAACGACAGCCTGACAAAACGAACCCAACGCCCCGTCAATCGGACAAAACGAAGCCAACGTCCCGTCCATCTGACAATACGAAGCCAACGCGCCGTCCATCTGACAAAACGAACCCAAAGCGGCCCAACGAGGCGCCAACCGAAGGCAGGGGCCAATGGCTCCGTGGCGCATGACAAAACGAACCCAAACCGCGTATCACGAGCCGCGCACCATCGATGAAACAGATGTCAAGATCGTTCCCATTTTGCTCGCCGGTGGCGCAGGGACCCGGCTGTGGCCGGTGTCGGGCGAGGCGCTGCCGAAGCAGTTTTTGCCGCTGGTGGGCGACCGCTCGACCTACCAGGAGACACTGCTGCGGGTGGTCGACGACAAGCTGTTGCGCCGCCGATCGTCATTACCGGTGCGGATTTCCGGTTCTTTGCGCGGCGGCAGGCCGAGGAGCTTGGGATTGACGCCACGGTGGTGATCGAGCCGATGCGGCGCTATTTCGGTCGGCGTTGGCCGCCGCCGCGGCGCTGGCCCGGAGCCAGAATCCGGATGCCGTCGTCCTGGCGCTCGCTGTCTTCCTCGACGTGGAGGAATTCCGCGCGACCCGCGTCGCCGGGCTGAAGGCGCGGAGGCCGGCAAGATCGTCACCTTCGGCATCGTGGCAACTTCGGCTGGTCGGATATCGGATCGTGGGATGCGATTCTCGACATCACGGAGCGCGACAAGCTCGGCAACGCGATCCAAGGCACGGTCGTCACCGAGGATGCGCACAATTGCGTCATCCATTCCGCCGACAGGCTCGCCGCCGTCATCGGCGTCGACGATCTTGTCATGGTCTCGACGCCGGATGCGGTGCTGGTGGTGCCACGGGACGGGGCGCAGGAGGTGCGCGAGCTCGTGGCCAAGCTCAAGAGCGCGAAGCTGCTTCTGCAGCGACAGCGTGCCCCGGGATGCACGACGATGCGCTTGACCTGAAATCGCTCGCCCTTGTCGATGAAATTGTAATAGCCCCAGGGCCGGTGGCCGCGGCGGTGATCAGTGGCCTCCGACCCGGTGCCGCGCACCACCACCCAGTGCTCGGCACGGTGATGGGTGTGCGTGCACAGGCTGCCGCTAAAACGCTGGCTCAGGATTTGAGACGGCATTTGCCTGGTCGATAGCACGCGCGGCGGCATTGCGGCGAGCAGTGGCGCGCCGTTCATATCGCAGGATGGGACGGAGTTTTCGGATCTGCCTGACCAGAATTGCGATTCGCTTATCCTCACCGCGCCAAACGGGTTTGAATTTGGCATACGCGACTTGGAATTTTTCCCAAAGGCGAGCGCGCTCGCGTCGGATCCGGACGACATCGAATTGTGCCAAGGCGAAGCTTTGCGCGTGCTGTTGCAGCGCCGAGGGGGCGTTCGAATCCACCATGGTACGCGCCAGCTCTTCGATTTCAGCTGTCAGGATGCCGTCGACTTCGAGGGGCAAGGTCAAGCCATGGCGAAGAGCGTTTTTTGATGACGTCGCTTTGCCAGCACGGGTTCGTGGCCCCGTGCTGGCACGTGCGTTCAAGCGATTAGCGGCGAGCTTTTTAGAGCTGACCATTCGAACCCTCATTCGTAGAATGAGTGAGGCCCTTATCCTCATTCGTAGAATGAGTGAGGCTCTTATCCTCGAACTCGAGCGCAGCGCGCTCTGCGGCCAACGCTTGATATCGCTCGATGCGCAACAGCGCGCCATCACGGCACTCTTCATGGTCCGCGATCATGCGCTCGATTTGCGAAATCGCCGGGAGGGAGAGTGCGAATGCCGCCGCCTCGACGGTTGCCATGCTCGAGCCGGTTTCTTTGAAAAATTGATCAACCAGCTGCACGGCGTCAGACAGGCCGACACGCCATTTTCGTGCGCAGACTGTCGCCTTGTCCCCTCCGGACCTGACATAGGAGAGATGACCTCGGCCATACCAGCCGTCATGTTCAACCTGATCAGCTCCTGCTTGTGGCGGCGCAGCCGGAGCGCCTGCAAGTGATGATAGACGAAGTCGTTCAGCCAAATCTTGGTCCTGGTGTCCACCGGGCCAACAGCTGAAGTCGCTTTGAGCACGTCCGCATACAGTCGGTCGTGCTCGGCTGGATCTTCTCCCGGCAGCACCGGCGGAAGCGTGAACCAAGAGGGAAAAATGTTCGTAATCGCCGTCAGAAGGCGGATGAGTAGAAGTCATAGGAAGCCCTTTCTTAGCTCCGCAGCCGGG
>CAWHLG010000007.1:0-189946 GCA_963830015.1 uncultured Alphaproteobacteria bacterium | reverse complement strand
TGCCGCCTTCGTTCGTCTCGCTATGATCCGCATCATGCTCAGGCGGCTCGCTGCAACCGCTTCGTCATGAATCCAAACTTCCCGGATGGGCTCTGAAGTTCACACTTGTCAGCATGAACGTATCGGGTTTCCAAACAATGGGTTAAGGGGGGCGGGCAAAAATTTGCTACAAATCCTTGCGGCTATGAGAAGGGGAACCATATACTGTACTGTCAAAGAACAATTGGAAATCGGAAAGTAATCGCGGAATTAATATTATAGAATAACTGGAGTTATATTTATGGATAACAATCCCAATGTCACCTATCCCCCTCTTGCTCCTGACAGTGCAGAACCGCTGGGGCCGTCAAAAAATGCTGAGAAACACGGAGCTTATCTCAAGGAAATTATTCTCCCAGGCGAAGATCGGAGCGAGCTCGAAGCTATGTATGCCGAACTTCGACAAGAGCTAAACCCTGAAGGGTTCAGTGAAGAGTTTGCCGTGGTCCAGATTGCTCAGCTGCAGTGGTCCAAGCGTCGACTCATAGCGAGTTTGGCCGAAGCACCCTCGATGCGGGCGTCGAGCAATGAATTTCGCCCGACCGATGTTATCTACAACGGTGATGGCGCCGGCATGCCTAAATTCACCAAGCAGCTGTCAAAGATTGCACAAGAGGTGGGTCTCAAAGAGGATCCTCTGGAACTACGCAACAAGCCCGAAGAATTAACATCGGCGCAGCGGGACGTGTTGAAGACGATCTTCCATTTGGCCAATCCGTCGCCGACCAAAACCAATAGCTTCAATCCGCTCTGCGACGATTTTGAGCGCTTCGCCAAAGTGCTTGCCTCGCTCGACAGCCGCATCGACCGGACCATGCAGCGTTTGATTTGCTTTAAGGAATATAAACGCCAATACGGCGCCAAGGTATTGAGTTCCGACTTAACTTAAGAGCCTGACTCTGGAGCTTTACGTGGCGGGGCCGTGCTTTTGGCCGGCGAGCCGCGCCAGCTTGGCATAGCCTCGATTTGCGGATGTTGCGCGGTCTGCTGCTGCCGAGGGGTGCAAGATCGGCCGTCGGCACTTGAAGACGCTGACGAAGAGGCGCTGTATCGCCGTCGCGCACGACCAGGCCGGAGCCGGGACACAGGATCTTTCCGTATCGGCTGCGCGCATCGAGATCACGCGACCAAATCAAGTGTGGGCGATGGATATCACCTACTCCCGATGGCGCGTGGCTTCGTCTACTCGGTTGTCGTGCTCAATTGGTTCTGCCGTCGCGTGCTGTCGTGTGTATCGATCACCATGGGGGTGGCGTCTGCGTCGAGACAGTGCAGGATGCCATGGCTCGTCACGGCAAGCCGGAAATCTTGAATACCGACCAGGGCTCGCAGTTCACGGGCGCCAGGCCTTGACCGGCATACTTGCCGACAACGGCATTGCGATCAGCATGGACGGCAAGGGCGCTTGGCGGACAAAATCCTTCGTCGAACGGTTATGGCGCAGCGTCAAATTAGAGGAGGTTTACCTGCGAGCGTACGACAGCGCCAGCGACGCCCGCGCATCGATCGGCCGATATCTCGACTTCTACAATCAGCGCCGGCCGCATTCGAGCCTTGACGATACCGGACCACGCCTACTTCAACCGCGGCCACTCTGCCAATCGCGGCGCGCTGCCCGCGCATCTGCCGCGCGAGGAGATCGTGATCGACATCGCGGACAAGACCTGCGCCTGCTGCGGCGGTCTCGCATCGGCGAGGATGTCTCTGAACGGCTCGACGTGATCCCGGCGCAGCTCAAGGGTGATGGTGACGCGTCGGCCCAAATACACCTGTGCCGCCGGCACCGGCGCGCGCCGGAGCGGCTGATCGAGAACGGCATCCCGAGCGAGGCGCTGGTCCATGTGCTGGTGGCCAAATACGCCGACCACAAGCCGCTCTACGCCAGGCGCAAATCTACGCCCGCCAAGACGCTCGTAGATGCGAGGCGCCTCTGGCTCGAGGCCAAGCTCGCTACCGTCTTCGGCAAGTCGACGATCGCCGAGGCGGTCCGCTGGACGGACGCGCCCGCTTCCTCGACGACGGCCGCATCGAGATCGACTTCAACATCGTCGAGCGCTCGATCCGTCCGTCGGCCGCGAGAACCACCTCTTCGCCGGATCGGACGGCGGCGGCGGGCATTGGGCCGTCATCGCCTCCTTGATCGAGACCTGCAAGGTGAACAGTTTCGATCCGCAAGCCTATCTGCGCGACGTGCTCGCTCGCCCGCCACCCGATGAGCCGAGTTGACGAAGCTGCCATTCGCCTATCTGCCCGCGCAACCTGAAAAGACCGCGGCCTGAAAACACCGCTTAATTACATTGAAGCTCAGGTTCTGACCGAAAACTCTCTAATTTGCTTGCGAGCGCAGCCCGCCGCGATACCTCATTTGCCCGATAAAGTTGTGTCGATATAATCAAACGACTAGAAATTGATAGATTCCAAAACGGAGGAGTTTGTTGAACCGGTAAACCAACAGCGGCCGCAGGATGAACGGTTGCGTCTGTATCGAAGCGAAATCGCGAACTCACTGCGCAGCATTGGCTCTCGGAATCCAGCCGGCAAAACGCGCGTTCAAGTCAAAACTCATTTAAGCATGGACTTACACTTCGCTTGTCCGTTGATCACGCCCGGCGGGCAGACATAGAGAAACGGGCGGGACAATTGGTCGGACCCCGCGCCGATCTGTCACGTCTGCATTTGTTGTGGATGGCGGCAGAAGCTGAGCTCGAATTGAAGAAAGTGCGGGACTTGCGCGTTGCGTTCTTTAATCTTGCTCAAGGGCGCTCAGGATAGCATCGAAGCCATGATGCGAACTTTGCGCCCCCTCGCTAAATTTGAACGCTGTGAGCGCGGTGCGTTTTCGCGGCATCTTCTCCGAGAGCCATTATGACCGACGTGATCCCGATGCATCCTTTGAATTTATTTTCTCGCGACGAGTTGGCCATGGCATTCGGCACCATTGCGGTGGGAGCGGGGCAATTGATTTTGAAGGCGCGCGATCACGGCGCGTGCGTGCAAACCAAGACCGATGGATCGCCGTTGACAAACGCCGATCTGGAGGCGGACCGATTTATTCGCGCCCGGTTATCGGCGATCCTTCCAGGCTTCACGGTCATCACAGAAGAAACGATCGATCTTGCGGATTTGTTGGACGTATCCCTCGACCACTTTGTTCTCGTTGATCCGCTCGACGGCACCCGGGAATTTATCGCAGGCCGGGACGAATTCACCGTCAATATTGCCCTTGTCAGCGATCGAGAGCCCGTTGTTGGCGCCGTTTATGCCCCGGCCAAATCAAGCCTCTATATTGCTTCCGAGAAGGCGTTTTGGTCGGATGTCCATTCCGGACAAACCATGCCGTCGGTTTCAGGCATGCGTCAACTCAAGGCAAGTCCGGTACGCCCAGATGATTTGCGCGCAGTGATCAGTCGTTCACATTTGGACAAGGCCACTGAGAATTGGCTTGAGCAACATCGTGTTTCGAGCCATGTCTCGGCGGGGTCATCGCTGAAATTCTGCGCTGTGGCGGAAGGCTCTGCTGATGTTTATCCCAGATGCGCGCCGACCATGGAATGGGATACGGCCGCAGGACATGCGATCCTGGCCGCCGCAGGCGGGCGTGTGGTGAGCCCTGACGGCTCGCCCCTCCGATATGGAAAGATCGAGGCGGGTTTTCGCAATTCCGCCTTTGTCGCTTGGGGCGCCACGCGATAAGAGCGCGTGGGTCGATTGAGAACGGGCAACAAGATCTTTCATGACATCTGCTGTTCTAGCACCAACTGGACCGGAAGCGCCTTGCCGTTGCATCTTCGGCGGCTCGAATCCGAATTCATCGAGATCATTCGGGAGGTTGTGTCCGAATTCGAACGCCCGGTGATGCTCTACTCGATTGGAAAAGATTTCGAGCGTGATGCTGCATTTGGCGATCAAGGCGCTCCATCCGGCGCCCTTGCCGTTTCCCCTTATGCATGTGGACACGACGTGGAAGTTTCGCGACATGATCGCATTTCGAGACGAGACGGTTCGCCGGCTCGGTCTCAAGCTCATCGTTCATGTCAATCAGGATGGCGTGCGAAGAGGCATCAACCCGATCGATTCCGGGTCGGCCGTGCACACTCAAGTCATGAAGACTGAAGCGCTCAAAGAGGCCATGAAGCTGTACGGCTTCGACGCCGCGTTCGGTGGTGCCAGACGCGACGAAGAGAAAAGCCGGGCGAAGGAGCGAATCTTCTCGTTTCGCTCAAAGGATCAGGCATGGGATCCGCGCAATCAACGCCCGGAGCTCTGGAATTTGTTTAACACCCGCATCAACCCCGGCGAGTCAATCCGCGTTTTTCCGTTGTCGAACTGGACCGAATTGGATGTCTGGGAATACATCTTGTGCGAAGATATCCCGGTTGTTCCGCTTTACTTTGCAAAGTCTCGTCCGGTGGTCCGGCGAAGCGGGACGTGGATCATGTTGGACGACGAGCGCTTGCGATTGGAAGCAAGCGAAGCGCCGGAGCAGCGGCTTGTTCGTTTCAGGACCTTGGGCTGCTATCCGTTCAGCGGAGCAATCGAGTCCGGCGCCGCGTCGGTGGCCGAAATCATCGCTGAAATGAAGACAACACGGGATTCGGAGCGACAAGGCCGGTTGATCGACAGCGACGCGACCGCGTCGATGGAGCGCAAAAAGCGCGAGGGCTATTTCTGATGGCTCACCCAGAGCGGGCCGGCAAAATGGACGTGAGCCCGGCGAAAAGCTTGCTTCGCTTCATCACCTGCGGGTCGGTGGACGATGGAAAGTCCACGCTGATCGGACGCCTGCTGCATGACGCCAAGCTGATTCTTGACGATCAGCTGGTCGCCTTGGCGGCGGATTCGCGTCGCCACGGTACGACCGGCGACGAGTTGGATTTTGCGCTCCTGGTGGATGGGCTCGAAGCCGAACGGGAGCAGGGCATCACCATCGATGTGGCGCACCGATATTTCGCGACGGACCGGCGTACGTTTATCGTTGCGGATACGCCCGGGCACGAGCAGTACACGCGCAATATGGCGACCGCCGCTTCAAACGCGGAACTGGCGGTGGTTTTGGTCGACGCCCGCAAGGGCGTTCTGCCGCAAACCCGCCGGCATGCATTGATATGCTCTCTGCTCGGAGTTCGGCATGTGCTCCTGGCTGTCAACAAAATCGATCTGGTCGATTTCAGCTCCGAGGTGTTCAGCGGCATCGTCGAGCACTTCAGAGATTTTGCCGCCGAGCTTCAGTTCCAAATCGTAATCCCGATTCCGATTTCCGCGCGCTACGGAGATAACGTGCGAGAACGGTCGCTCCGTATGCGTTGGTATGATGGGCCAACCCTGGTCGAAACGCTCGAGACCATTCAGATTGACGACGAGCATGCTGACAAACCACTGCGGTTTCCCGTGCAGTGGGTGAACCGGTCCGGTTCTGATTTTCGCGGCTATGCCGGCACGGTCGCCTCTGGTTCGGTCAGGCCCGGCGACATGATTGCGGTTTCTTCATCGGGCCGCCAGACGCAAGTCAAAGAAATCGTGACATACGGCGGGCCGCAAGCCGAGGCGCGAGCCGGCGACGCGGTGACGCTGACAGTGGCCGACGAAATCGACATTGCGCGCGGCGATGTTCTTGCTGCGCCGCGTTCGCGCCCGGAAATATCGGACCAGTTCGCCGCGCATATCATCTGGATGAGCGAGGAAGCGCTGCTTCCCGGCCGATCATATCTGGCGCGGATCGGCACCAAGACCACGCCGATTTCGATTACGGCGATCAAGCACCGGATCGACGTTAACACCCGGCAGCATCTTGCCGCCACGACGCTCATCCTGAACGACATCGCCTGGTGCAACGTGTCGACCAGAGATGCGGTCGCCTTTGATGCCTATGAGCAAAATCGAAAGACCGGTTCTTTCGTTATCATCGATCGGTTTTCCAATCATACCGTTGGTGCAGGCCTGATCGCCTTTGCGCTCCGGCGCAGCAGCAACATCCATTGGCAGACCTTGTCGGTGGACAAGGGCGCGCGATCCCAGATCAAGCAGCAAAGGGCGGCCATCGTATGGTTCACCGGACTTTCCGGTGCGGGAAAATCCACCATCGCCAATATGGTCGAGCAGAAGCTTTATGCGGCCGGACATCACTCGATGTTGTTGGACGGCGACAACATGCGGCATGGGCTCAATCGCGATCTCGGCTTCACGGAGGCCGATCGCGTGGAAAATATCCGGCGCGCAGGCGAGGTGGCGAAGCTGATGACTGACGCGGGTCTCCTCGTTCTGTGTTCCTTTATTTCGCCCTATCGAGCCGAACGCGAGATGGTGCGGCGTCTTGTGGCCGAGGATGAGTTCATCGAGGTCTTTGTCGATGCCTCGCTCGACGAATGCATGCGCCGCGATCCGAAGGGGCTCTATGCGAAAGCCAAGGCAGGTCAAATCAGGAATTTCACCGGCTTCGATGCACCTTATGAGCCGCCTCAGCATCCCGAGGTCCAGTTGCGGACCGCGGATTTGAGTCCGGAAGACTCGGCCAATGAGATCATTCGCATCCTGCAGGAACGCAAGATCATAGGGTGATGGTCTGACGGACCAGCTTGTGGGCACAAGTTCCCCTCCAACCCGCCAGCCCCCGCTCTGACCGTGCGACGAAATTCCCTGCTCCCCCGCACGGCCCGCGCTGTTAGCCTTCTGATTCTGTTCTAGGGCCCGGCAGGGCTCGACAATTTGGCCGCGGTCAGGAGATCGGGATGGCAAGAGCGGTTCTCGCGGCGCTGGTTTCCATGTGCTTGGTCTGTCCGGCGCTGTCGCAATCCGACATTGCGAAGCAGGTCGACATCGCCAAGGAGACGCGGTCCATCTCCACGCCGAATGCGCTGAACACCCGGATCGGGCCGCTGCAATTCAACGACGGGAGGCCTGTGCCGAAAACCGTCGAGCAGCTCTACGAGCATCTCGATTTCGTGCGGGGTGTCGACGTGTTCCTCAACGCCATGCCGGGCGCCTCGCTCGTTGCCATGCGCCGCGCCCAGCGCAGCATGGGGGCGGCCGACAACTCGTTCGTGATGTTCGAGCACTATCTCGACTCGAAGACACTCGCGCTCACCGGCAACACCGAAAGCCTGTTTGCCTCCGGCTTCCTCGATGTCACCGACGGCCCGCTGGTGCTGGAATTTCCCCCGAACGTGCTGGGCGTGCTGGACGATATCTGGTTCCGCCACATCGCCGATTACGGGATCACCGGTCCGGACAAGGGCAAGGGCGGAAAATTGCTGATCGTGGCGCCCGCTTACAAGGGCAGGGTGCCTTCGGGATTCCAGGTGGCGCGTTCGCGCACCAATGCCGTCTGGGCGGTGACGCGGGGCGTCGCGCAAGGCGGCGACGTCTCGTCGGCGGCGATGCAGCTTCTGTCGCGGCTGAAGGTCTATCCGCTGGCGCAGGCGCACAATCCGCCAACGACCGAACTCGTCAACGGGTCCGGCAATGCGGTCAACACCGTGCATGCGAACGACTTCTCGTTCTACGAGGACATCGACAGCCTGGTGCAGGCCGAGCCCGCCGATGCGCTCGATCCGGAGCTCACAGGCCAGCTTGCGGCCATCGGCATCGTCAAGGGCAAGCCGTTCAGCCCCGACGCACGCATGAAACGTGCCCTTGCCGACGCGGCAACGGTGGGCAGCGCCACGGCGCGGGCGATCCTGTTCAGGCCGCGGGATCCTGCGGCCTACCTCTATCCCGACTCGGCCTGGATGACGCCGCTGATGGGCGGCGGCACCCAGTTCATGCGCAACGGCGCGCGGCTGCTCGATGCCCGTGTCGCTTTCCACTACGGCTTTACATTGGTCACGCCGACGATGGCAGCGACGGCGCCGGGTGCCGGTTCGCAGTACGCGGTCGTAGCGGTCGATGCGCAAGGCGAGTGGCTGGACGGCGGCAAGCTCTACCGTCTTCAACTGCCGCCGAACGTACCGGCCAGGGAGGCCTGGTCGGTCACGCTGTACGATCCGCAGACCCGCTCGCTGTTGCAGACCGAAAACCTGCAGCCTGTCCTCGGCAGTCAGAGCGGCAAGCTCAAGCCGAATGCCGACGGCACCATCGATCTCTGGTTCGGCCCGAAGGCGCCGACCAACCGGGAAGACAACTTTGTGCGGACGGTGCCCGGCAAGGGCTGGTTCGCGGTCCTGCGTGTCCACGGGCCGCTCAAGCCCTGGTTCGACAAAAGCTGGCGGCCAGGTGAGATCGAGGAGATGAGGTGAGAACGCGGCGCGGGGCTTAAACGACGGCGCAATGATGCTTCTGGTGTTCGTGCCCGTGCTGTTGCCGGCGGCCAAGAGCCTCGGCATCGATCTGGTGCATTTCGGGCTGGTGGTGATCCTGAACTTCATGATCGCGCAAATCGCGCCGCCTTACGGCCTGATCCTGTTCGTGCTGTCGGCGCTGACCGGGGTGCCGATGCGCGAGATCAACCGGGAATGGCAGCTCTGCGTGCCGCTCGCGATCGCTCTTCTGCTCCTGATCGCATTCCCGGCGATCACGCTCTGGCTGCCGTGGACGTTCGGGTACAAGGGATAGAGAAAGAAAGCGCTCTATCGCGACTTGAACCAGTTCCAGGCGTCGCGGATCTGCTGATCGAGGTCGGAGCGCGCCGGCGTCCAGCCGAGGACTGCGCGGGCGCGTTCAGCCGATCCGACCAGCGCCGCGGGATCGCCTGCGCGGCGCGGGGCAGGCTTCACGGCGATCGGGCGGTCGCAGACCAGCCGCGCCACGGCGATCACCTCCTTTACCGAATGGCCGCGGGCGTTGGCGAGATTGAACGGGCCGCTCCTGCCGCCGCCGAGCAGAAATTTCAGCGCCAGCACATGTGCCTCGGCGATGTCCATGACGTGGACGTAGTCGCGGACGCAGGTGCCGTCGGGCGTGTCGTAGTTGTCGCCGAAGATCGAAAGGGGGGTGCCGCTCAGCGCCGCGCGAAGCACCTGCGGGATCAGGTGGGTCTCGGGGGCGTGGTTCTCGCCGATCTCGCCCTCCGGATCGGCGCCCGCCGCGTTGAAGTAGCGAAGCGCCGTCCATGGCATCGCCTTGGCGGCTCCGATGTCCGCGAGCATCCGCTCGACCGCGACCTTGTTTGCGCCATAGGGGTTGATCGGAGCCAGCGGACTGTCCTCGGAAACCGGCACCTTCTTCGGCAAGCCGTAAACCGACGCGCTCGAGGAAAAGATGAACGGCACGGGCTTGTGGTCGAGCACCGCGCGCAACAGCACCGACGTCCGGTCGACATTGTTGGTGTAGTAGAGCAGTGGATCGGCGACCGACTCGCTGATCGAGGTGTAGCTCGCGAAATGCATCACCGCGACCGGCTTGTACTTGTCCAGGACTTCAGTGACGCGGTTGCGGTCGCCCGTGCTGCCGGTCTCCAGCGGGCCCCATTTCACGGCGTCGCGGCGGCCGCGCGACAGGTCGTCAAGCACTACAGGCCGGTAGCCGCCGGCGGCAAGCCGCTTGCAGGCGTGGCTTCCGATGAAGCCCGCTCCCCCGGTCACGAGAACGTCCAATCGATCCCCCAAACCGCCGCATAAAAAGACGTCGGCCGCCCCTGATCAACGGCTCGGCAAAAACGTGCAGCGCCAGCCTTCGGCAGACTGCGGCATTTTACGCAAAAAACGCGAAGGGTGGCTCCGTTAGCGGCCGGCGCGGGCCATCGTAACGGAGACCTCGGAAATCTCGCTGCCCGGCGACCGGATTACGACGCTCTGGCTGTTGCCGCGGGTCGTGATCGCCAGCGCGGCGTTGAAGCCGACCGCCGACGCCTGCGCCTGGATACTGTGGGCGGTGGCGCGGCCGGAGATCGAGCCGTAAACCTGCCGGCTGGTTTCGTTCCACGAGCCGGAAAGGTTGCCGCCGCTGTAAGTGATGTCGCTTGCGATCTCGAATTTGTAGCTGTCGCCCGCGCACCGCAGGCTGAGCGAAAGCGTGGTGCCCGCCTCATTGGCGCGGTAGGTGCCGCGGCAGCGGATGCGCTCGCTTCCCCCGTTGTTGGCGGTGATCTTGCCGTTGCCGGACCAGCTTCCGGTGAACCCGGCGAACGGATTCTCCGCGGACTGCGCCGGTCCCGCCGCAAAGGCGAGAAGACCGAGGGTGACTGCAATTATTCCGGATTTCATCGCGTTCATGGATCGCCCGATAACGCGGTCCTCCAGCCTTCGTTCCAACAAGGCCTTCGTCCCGCAGATTGCTGACTGACAAATGATCTCAGCCCTACGGCATTCCCATAACAGATTCGTCCGGCAAAATGACTAGGCGGCCGTGGGTTGCTTGGTGCGGGCCTTATTCTCTTTGATTTCGGTGACTTTCTGGTCGACGTGACGTGAGAAAACGTATTGCGCGGGCCGCTGACGGTCGAGCGGTATTTCGGGGGCCATGTCGCCCTCGGTCTTGATGCCCTTCATGGTCGAAACCAGCGCCTTGATCGGGTGCTTGAACGTGTCCTGCACGGCGGTCGCTTCGAAGCCCGAATGGACCATGCAGTCGGCGCACTTCTCGTAGTTGCCGACGCCGTAGGAATCCCAATCGGTGGACTCCATCAGCTCCTTGAAGGTCTTGGCGTAGCCTTCGCCCACCAGGTAGCAGGGCTTCTGCCAGCCGAACACGGTGCGGGTCGGATTACCCCACGGCGTGCAGTGATAGGTCTGGTTGCCGGCGAGGAAGTCGAGGAACAGGCCGGACTGGCTAAACGACCACTTCTTGCCCCCGTTGCCGCGCTTGAAGATGTCGCGGAACAGCTGCTTGGTGGTCTGGCGGTTGAGGAAGTGCTGCTGGTCGGGCGCGCGCTCGTAGGCGTAGCCCGGCGAGACGGTGATGCCGTCGACGCCCATCGCCATCACGTCATCGAAGAACTTCGCCATCCGCTCCGGGTCGGCGTTGTTGAACAGCGTGCAGTTGATGTTGCAGCGGAAGCCTCTGGCCTTGGCGGCCTTGATGGCGGACACCGCGCGGTCATAGGTGCCGGCCTGACAGACCGACTTGTCGTGGTCTTCCTTGTCGCCGTCCAGATGCACCGACCAGACGAAATACGGCGAAGGCTCGTAGTCCTTCATCCGCTTTTCCATCAGCAGCGCATTGGTGCACAGATAGACGAACTTGCGCCGGGCGATGATGCCCTTGACGATGGTCGGCAATTCCTTGTGCAGCAGCGGCTCGCCGCCGGCGATCGAGACGACCGGCGCGCCGCACTCGTCGACCGCCTGCAGCGCGTCCTCGACCGAGATGCGCTGGTTCAGGATCTCGTCGGGATAGTCGATCTTGCCGCAGCCCGCGCAGGCCAGATTGCAGCGGAACAGTGGCTCGAGCATCAGCACCAGCGGGTAGCGTTTGCGGCCCGACAGGTTCTGGCGAACGAGGTAACTGCCGACGTGAAGCTTCTGAAGGAGAGGAATGCTCAAAATGACCGCCTGATTTCGATTGAGTTTGTATTTGCCGGGTCAGACCTTACGAACGCAGAGTTTCAACACCTTCTAAGGCAGGTCATTTGACCGCAGCGCGGCATAACCCTTGATATCTAGCACTTCCGGACGCCCGTGCAATGCCAGTTCCCGCCTTGCGGGGATGGGCCGCGGGCGAATGCGGCAGAATTGACGCATATTGGCCATGACTTGCCATCCGTCTGATGGGACTGTGTTATCGACCAAGATGGTCGACATCGGCGGTCGATTGTGTGACATAGCCGCGGCGGCCGTCGGGGGTGGCGGAGCGGTTGGCTCGGCGGGGGACGGAGTTACTCCCCACACATCTTCGGAATTGACGTTATGGCCCAATACCTTCGTTTGGTTCGAAAGGCCGCCGCAGGCCGGATACGGGATTCTGTGTGTCGGACCCGCGCAGGCGGATTCGGTGCGGCCAGGGTCGTCGACATCACAGATTTTTGCCCCTGGACGCTAAGTTTGGAAGGCATGGCGATTGCATCGCCGACCGCAATATTTGATTGGATGATCGCACGATATTGACGGTCGTTTCATCGATCCTTGTCTTGGCTGCTCGGACAGCGATGAAACATAGGGAACCCGGTTTGCAATTGTTGGATTTCCGGAAATGAGAAGTTCGGTGCGCAATCGATGCTGATAACGGCGGTCAGCAGGCTCGTCCGGTGGTGCAGCCATCACGCATGGGTGGTGGCGATTGCGGCTGCGATCCTCAGCGTGGCCTCGGGCATCTTTGCCGCGCAGCGCTTCGCCATCAACACCGACATCAACACGCTCCTGGCGCCGGACCTCGGCTGGCGTCAGCGCGAGAAGGCGTTCGAGACTGCGTTTCCCGGGCCGGTTTCGTCGATCCTTGTGGTGGTCGATGCGCCGACCTCGGAGCTTGCCACCGAAGCAGCGTCGCTGCTGGCGGCCAGGCTCGCCAAAGACACCAAGCGGTTCGTCGAGGTGCGGCCGCTGGACGGCGATCCGTTCTTTGCCAGGAATGGACTTCTGTTTCAGTCGACCGATGAGTTGACGCGGACCACGCGCGGGCTGGGCCAGGCGGGTCCGATCATCGGCGTTTTGGCCGGCGATCCTTCGCTGCGCGGGCTGACGCGGGGCCTGTCGTTTGGGGTTCTCGGCGTGCAGGCCGGGGGCGCCAAGCTCGACGACCTGGTGCGGCCGTTGTCGATGGCGGCGGATACGGTGGAGCAGGTCCTGGCGGGGCAGCCGGCAATCTTCTCCTGGCGTGTGCTGCTGAGCGGGCAGGCGCCGCAGGCGAGGGACCTGCGCCGCATGATCGAGACGCGGCCGGTGCTGGATTTCACGGCGCTCGAGCCGGGCCGCGCCGCGACCGAGGCGATCCGGACCGCGGTGTCCGATCTCAATCTGGCCAAAGATTATCGCGCCCGCGTGCGGCTCACCGGTCCGGTGGCGATGGCCGACGACGAATTCGGCACCGTGCAGGAGGGTGCGCTGGTGAACGGTATCGGCACCATTTTGACGGTGCTGCTGATCCTGTGGTTCGCGCTGCGCTCGGGCCGCATTATCGTTGCGGTGTTTCTGACGCTGTTCGTCGGTCTTGCGGTGACGGCGGCGCTCGGCCTGATGATGGTCGGCGCGCTGAACCTGATTTCAATTGCGTTTGCGGTGCTGTTCGTCGGCCTCGGCGTCGATTTCGGCATTCAGTTCGCAGTCCGCTACCGGTCGGAGCGCTATGAGAACGGCGACCTGCCGGCTGCGCTGTCGGGCACCGCGCAAAAAATCGGCGCGCCGCTGACGCTTGCGGCCGCGGCGGTCGCCGCGGGCTTCTTGTCGTTCGTCCCGACCGACTACAAGGGCGTGTCGGAGCTGGGGCAGATCGCCGGCCTCGGCATGCTGATCGCGTATGCCGCCAGCGTCACCGTCCTGCCCGCCCTGCTGACGCTCATCAAGCCGCCGGGTGAGCCCGAGGAGGTCGGTTATCGTGCGCTCGCGCCGGTCGACCGCTTCCTCGAACGTCACCGCATCGCCGTGGTCGGCGGCACCGGTCTTGTCGCGATCGCGGGCCTGCCGCTGCTGTTCTACCTGACGTTCGACTTCAACCCGATCAATCTGCGCAGCCCCAAGGTCGAGTTGGTCGCGACCTTCCTCGACCTGCGCACCGATCCGACGCTGGGCGCGAATTCGATCAGCATCATGCTGCCGAACGTCAACGAGATCGACAAGACCGCGGCGCAACTCGTCAAGATTCCCGAGGTCGAGCACGTCAATTCGGTGAAAGACCTCGTCCCGGCCGACCAGGAGCGCAAGCTCGCGCTGATCCGCGGCCTGTCGCGGCAGTTGCAGCAAAGCCTGTCGACGGAAGACGGCGCGCGCGGCCCGCAGGACGCGCAGAACGTCGCCGCGCTGCGCGGCCTTGCCGACACGCTCACGCGGCTCGCGGCTTCCGCGAGCGGGCGCGGCGCCGAGGAGGCGAACCGCCTGGCGCGCAGCCTGACGCGGCTCGCGCAAGCGGGCAAAACCCAGCGGGACGCCGTCGAAACGGCGTTCGTCATGCCGCTGCGGATCGCGCTCGGCGAGCTGCGCGAGTATCTGAAGGCCGAGCCGGTGGCGCTGCGCACGCTCCCGGAAACCGTGCTCCGGCAATGGGTGACGGCCGATGGCCGCACCCGCGTCCAGGCCTCGCCCAAGGGCGATCCCAACGACAACGAGACGCTGCGGCACTTCGCGCGCGCCATTCAGGCGCCGTTCCCCGACGCGGTCGGGACCCCGGTGTCGATCCTCGAATCCGGCCGCACCATCGTGAATGCGTTCATTCTCGCGGGCGTCTTCGCGCTGTTGTCGATCGCGATCCTGCTGTGGATCGTGCTCAGGCGCTTCGGTGACGTGCTGCTGACGCTCATTCCGCTTCTGGTTGCAGGCGTCATCACGCTCGAAATCTGCGTGCTGATCGGGTTGCCGCTCAACTTCGCCAACATCATCGCGCTGCCGCTGCTGCTCGGCGTCGGCGTCGCCTTCAAGATCTACTACATCATGGCGTGGCGGGCCGGGCAGACCGACCTGCTGCAGTCGAGCCTGACGCGCGCGGTGATCTGGAGTGCGTTGACCACCGCGACGGCCTTCGGCAGCCTGTGGCTGTCGAGCCATCCCGGCACCTCCAGCATGGGCAAGCTGCTCGCGCTGTCGTTGGTTACCACCATGTTCGCCGCCGTGCTTTTCCAGCCGGCCCTGATGGGCAAGCCCCGCACCACCGAGGAGTCCGGGCCCGCCGGTCCAGGCTCAAGCACGCCCGATCCGGCCAAGTCCGAGTCCGCCAAGTCCGAGTCCGCCAAGTCCGAATCCGCCATGCCCGATTCTGGCGCGCCGGAGCCGGCAAAGCCTTGAACCTGTTTGCGGATAGCCGCGACAAACCTCGAACATCCGGTTGCTCGACCGGGTTGGCCATCCCCTCGGGGGGCTTGCAGGACGAGGGCTCGGGTGGAATCTTTGGTAACGATTTTTGGAACTTTTCCGCGTAGATTGGATTGATTGATTTCGAGCAAGCTGGGGCCTGTCGGAATCGTCGGATTTGCTGCGGGTGGTTGGGATGCCGCTTGAGAGGGCGGCATGGTGCTGAGCGATGAAGCCTTCTGACATCGATATCAGGATGATGCGCCGCTGCGTCGAGCTTTCGGCCGCTGCGGTGCAGGCCGGCGAACTGCCGTTTTCCTGCGTGATCTGCAAGGAAGGCGAGATCGTCGTCGAGACCACCAACCGTGTGATGCGGGACGCCGACGTCACCCGCCACGCCGAGATCATCGCGATTTCCGAGGCGCAGCGCGTGCTCGGCCGCAAGGACCTTTCCGACTGCACGCTCTATTCCAACGTCGAGCCGTGCCCGATGTGCTCGTTTCCGATCCGGGAGACGCGGATCGGCCGGGTGGTCTATTCGATCAGTTCGCCGATGATGGGCGGCCTCTCGAAATGGGGCGTTCTGAGCGACCGCGAGATTTCCGACGTGATGCCGCAGGTGTTCGGCCGGGCTCCGGATATTTCCGCCGGGCTGATGTATCGCGATGCGGCTGCGATCTGGCGGAGCTGGAATCCGCTGTTCTGGTTCGGCATCCGCCTGAAGGGTTGCCTTGCCGAATCAAACAACGACGCGATGGCTGCGTTGCAGACCCGGCCGGCCAGGAAAAGCCTGCTCAAGCGGCTTGTTGCTTTCGCGTCCCAGGCCTTGCCGGGCAAGCGCTCCGAACAGGCCCAGGTGGCTTCCCAGGTGGCTGCGCGGCAGCCACAGGCCAAGATCGCCGGATAAGCTCGCCCGCTATTTGACCGCGTCGGCGCCCGCCTGCGCGACCTGGGCGTCCTGGTGCGATTGCACGCCGGAAACGCCGATGGCGCCGACGATCGCCCCGCCGGACACGATCGGCACGCCGCCTTCGGCGACGCTCGCCCCGAACGTCAGCACGCGCAGGCCGATCCCGCCGCCCGCGACCGCATCCTCGAATACTTTCGTCGGCCTTCGGAATTCGGCGGCGGTCTTCGCCTTCGCCTCGGCGATGCGGACCGACGACAGCTGCGCATTGTCGACACGGTGCAGCATCACGAGGTTTGCGCCCGAATCAACAATCGCGATGGCGACGCCCCAGCCATTCCTGGCGGCTTCGGCTTCGGCTGCGGCCATCACCTGTTTCGCAGCAGAGAGCGTGATCGGCGCGCCATAAGGCGTGCTGGGGGGAGCGGCTTGCTGTGCCATGCGTTGCTCTCGTTGTCAGGCGGCTGCGGCCTTGAAGCGCGGCGCGAGCACGGTGGATTTCAAGGTGGTCTCCAGCGCCCCGAGCTCGTCGCGGCTCAGCGGGGAGTAGGGCGGGTAGGGATCGCCCGCCGGGATGCCGATCAGGTTCATCGCCGCCTTCATCGCCGGCGCCAGCCCGCGATGCATCCACTTCGAGGGAAACAGCGCGAACTGGAGCTGGATTTCGGCGGCCCGCTCGTGGTCCCTCGCCACAAAGGCGTCAATGACGGCGCGGGCGATCTCCGAGCCCGGCGGCGGCATGGTTGCGCCGGAGCCGCCGAGTTGAAGCGTCGCGAGAAGCATCTGCATGGTGGTAAAATAGCGGGCGTGGCCGGCGCGGTCGATCTCGACGATCAGCCGCGACACCCGCGCGAGGTCGCGCGAGCTTTCCTTGATGAGCTGCACCTGCGGCAGCATGGCGAGCGCAACCGTGTCGGCGATCGAGACGTCAGCGCCGGGGCCGGGATTGAGATAGAGCGTGACCGGCAACCTGGTCTCGCGGCCGATCGCTTCGAAATAGGCGATGAGATCGTCCCTGGTCGGCGGGCCGGCGAACGGGCGCAGCGGCGCGAGCAGTTGCACCGCGGCCGCGCCCAGCCGCTCGGCTTCGTGCGCGAGCGCAACCGCGGTCTTGAACGAAGCGTGAGAGATGCCGACCATCACCGGCACGCGGCCGGCGGTGATTTCGACGGTGCGGCGGATCAGCTCCTTGCGCTGCTCGAAGCTCAGATAGGTGTATTCCTGCGTCTCGACGCCGGCCGCGACGATCATGGTCGCGCGGCAGTCCTTGACGATGTAGTCGATTTGGCGCGCGAGCGCCGGTTCGTCGACGTTGAGATCGGCGGAGAACGGCGTCAGCGGCGCGACAATCAGTCCCGGCGTCGGCATTGCAGCCTCCCTGGCTTTCTCCCTGCTCGACCGGCCTTGAGCTTAGCGCGGCAACGCGGCCATGCGAAATGGCCGTCGATGCATTCGGCGGACATCTGCTATCGTCCCGGCGCAGCCATCGGAAATGGCGAAACAAAAACGGGGCGGAAGCGCGAGGCATCGATGCTGCTGACCGGCAAGGAATATCTCGAGAGCATTCGCGACGGGCGCAAGGTGTATGTCGGCCGCGAACTGGTCGAAGATGTGACCGCGCATCCGGCGTTTCGCAATGCGGCGAAGTCCTTCGCCATGATCTATGACAGGAAACGCGCGCCGGAGAACCGCGATGTGATGACCGCGGAGGAGGACGGCGAGACCTTCTCCAGCTATTTCCTGCTGCCGCGCACGCGCGAGGATCTGCACAAGCGGTTCGAGACGCACCGGCGCATCGCGTCGTGGACGCACGGCCTGCTCGGCCGCTCGCCGGACAATTTCCCGAGCTATGTGAGCGGGCTCGTGATGGATCCGGCGATGTTCGAACGCATCCGCCAGGGTTTCGGCGAGAACATCAAGAAGTACTACCGGCACATGCGGGCGAACGACATCTTCGCCTCGCACACCGTCACCAATCCGCAGGGCTGGCGAATGCCGAACCCAAAGGACGCTGAAAAGCGCACGCCGCCGACCCTGCGCGTCGTGAACGAGGACGACGCAGGCGTCACCATCAACGGCCTGAAGATGCTCGGCACCGCGACGGCGTTCTGCCACGAGACGTGGTGCGGAAATCTGCAGCCGGTCGCGCCGGGCGCGGAAAAGGAGTTGATCACCTGCGCCGTACCGCTGAATGCACCGGGCGTCAGCATCTGGTCGCGCAAGCCTTACGAGAAATACGCGGTGAGCGAGTTCGACAACCCGCTGGCGTCCCGTTTCGACGAGAACGACGCGGCGGTGCTGTTCGAAAACGTGAAGGTGCCGTGGGAGCGGGTGTTCTGCCACGACAACGTGGAGATGACGCGCGCGATCTACATGCGCACCCCCGGCCACGCGATGGCGAACCACCAGGCGAATGTGCGGTTCCTCGAAAAGCTGAAGCTGATCGTCGGCATTGCCGGCAAGCTCGCTGACATGAACGGCGCGCGCTCGGTGCCCGCGGTGCAGTTCACGCTCGGCAGGCTTGCCGCGATGGAGGCGACGCTGGAAGGCCTCATCATGGGGCAGATCAACAGCGGCGAGGCACATCCGAACGGCTATCACACGGTCAACCGCCGTTATGTCTATGCGGCGCTGCACTGGTGCACCAATCACCACGCCGAGATCTGCGACACGGTGCGCGAACTGATGGGCGCCGGCGTGTTCCAGATGCCCGCGGATGCTTCGGTGCTGGAGGACGCGAAGCTCCGCGAATTGTTCGAATGCTATTGGTCGGTGCCGGGCCAGCCGGCCGAGCAGCGCATGAAGTTGCTCAATCTCGCCTGGGACCTGCTCGGTTCCGATTTCGCCGGCCGCCACATGCAGTACGAGAAGTTCTATGCGGGGCCGGGCTTCGTCATGAACGGCTACAGCTATCTCACCGGGCCGTGGGCCGAGTGGGAAGGACAGGTTGACGAACTGCTCGCAAGCTACGACGCGCCCGCCGCCGGTTCGAAGAGCGAGCCGAAGAAATAGCCGGCGATCCGCGGCATCATGGCGGTCATGCGCCCGATGCCGGGTACTGGTCAGTGTCCCGGCCCTATGCCATGCTTTTGAGACAGCGGTCGCGCGGACGCCAAAAACAAAGCCAACAGGTCCGTGCCGGCTGTGTCGGGGCGCGCAGGGGAGGACTCTGGAATGCGCAATACACGGAACATTCTGCTTTCGGCGGTCGCCGCGGTGCTGGCCGCGGGTGCGATCGCCATCACGGCGGCGCCTGCGCAGGCACAGGACAGGACCTTCGTGATGAAGCTGTCGACCGCCACGCTGAACGACACGCAGCACGAGTGGCTCAAGCGGTTTGCCGCGGCGGTGGAGAAGGACTCCGGCGGCCGCATCAAGGGCGAGGTCTATCCGGCGAGCCAGCTCGGCCCGATCCCCCGCCAGATCGAAGGCGTGCAGTTCGGCTCGATCCAGGGCTGGATGGGTCCGCCGGAATTCCTGGTGGGCGTCGACATCCGCTTTGAGACGATGAGCGCGCCGGGGCTGTTCGCGAACCCCGATCAGGCCGAGCGGGTGCTTTCCGACGCGGCAGTGCAGAAGATGTTGTTCGCGCTGGGAGAGGCCAAGGGCCTCGAGGGCGCTGGCCTGGTGCCGATCGGTCCGTCGTCCATTGCCATGCGCAAGGAGGTCAAGGCGCTGGCGGACCTGAAGGGATCGAAAATCCGTGTGCTCGCCTCGCCGTTCCAGCTAGAGCTGATCCGCCGCATGGACGCGTCGCCGGTGGCGATGACCCTTGCCGACGTATTGCCGGGCCTGCAACAGGGCACGATCGAAGGCGCGCTCGGCGTCATCACCGTATGGACGCCGTTCCAGTACCAGGACGCAGCCAAATACGTCATCAACAACGACCAGCCCTACATCAGTTCGATCGTCGTTCTGAGCAAGCGCTGGATCGCCACGCTGCCGCCGGACCTTCAAAAGATCGTCCGTGACAACGCCGTCAAGGTTTCGAAGGACATTCTGCCGTTTGTAAAGGAGTTCTTTGCGCAGCAGACCAATGTCTGGAAGAGCAAGGGCGGCGTGATCGTCGAGCCGCCGGCCGCGGAAAAGGCCGCCGTGACGGCGAAGATATCGACCATCGCCCACGATTTGTCGAAGGACAAGCCGGATCTCGCCGCGGCGGTCAAGATCGCTTTCGACGCGGCCGCGCGGCTCAAGTAACTCGATCCGTCGACCGGAACCGGCGTCGTCGTTCGACGCGCCGGTGCGGTCCGGGAAACGGCCTGCGAAGCCAACAAGGGCGCGTAAGCGGCAATTTGCGAATGACCGGAAAGCTCCTGGACGGCGTGCGCGGACTGGTTGCGGGGCTTCGTGTGATTGCCGGCGTGTTGCTGATCGGCAGTATTACGCTGAACTTCGTCAACGTCGTGGCCCGCTATTTCTTCCACGCATCGATTCATTGGGCCGAAGAAATCATGTTGTACATGATGGTCGGCTGCGTTTTTCTCGGAAACGGCGTGGTGGCCTGGTCCGGGCGGCAGCTTCGGATGGATGTCATCGTCGGCATGATGCCGCCGAAGGCGCGCGACGCCTTCGATCTGCTGGCCGAGCTGGCGCTGATCGGCACGTCGCTGGCCATCGTGTGGTTCGCCTGGCCGGTCATTCGCGACCTGTTCATGTTCGACCAGCGCAGTCAGTCCGCGGACGTGCCCATGTACATCCCCCAGGCCCTGGTGCCGCTCGGGCTCTCGATCATGGCGCTGCTGGTGGTGATCCGGTTGTGGACCGGCGGCGATCCCCGCGAGTCCGGTAAGCCGGGGCATTGAGCGCGGCGGGGAATAGACGGCGATGACAGCTTCCCTGGTCTATTTCGCGCTGCCGGCGGTCCTGCTGATCATCGGCTTTCCGATCTTTCTCGTTCTGCTGGTGACCTGCCTCTGCGTCATGCTGTTCGTCACCGACGTGCCGACCGAGGCGATGCAGACCTTCCTGTTCAGCGGACTCGACAACTTTCCCCTGCTGGCGGTGCCGTTCTTCGTGCTCGCCGGCGAGATCATGGCGCAGGGCGGCATCGCCCGCCGCGTGGTGATGTGGGTGATCGCGCTGATCGGTGGCGTGCGCGGTTCGGTGGGCGTGACGACGGTCGCCGCCTCCGAGCTGTTCGGCGCGATGGCGCATACGGCCGTGGGCACCGTCGTCGCGGTCGGCCGCATGATGTACCCTTCGCTCAAGAACAACGGCTATGACGAGCGGTTTTCGCTGGGCCTGATCACGTCGTCGGGTGCGATCGCCGTGGTGATTCCGCCCGCGATCGCCATGATTCTCTATTCGGTGTCGGCGCAGCAGTCGGCCATCGCGCTGTTCACCGCGGGCATCCTGCCGAGCCTGCTGATCGGGCTGGTCGATGCGGCCTATGTGATGCTTTATGCGCACGTGAAGCGCGTGCCGCTCACCGCCAAGGCGCGCTGGGACACGATCTGGACGACCACCAAGGAGGCGAGTTGGTCGATCGGGACCATCGTCGTCATCTTCGGCGGCATCTACGGGGGCATCTTCACGCCCACCGAAGCGGCGGGCGTCGCGGTCATCTACTCGCTGTTCGTGACGATGGTGGTGCACCGCGAGGTCGGTCTCAAAGAATTGTGGCAGATCATCCAGAGTTCGGTGTTCCTGATCGCGCAGATCCTGATGATCGTCACCGCGGCGGGACTCTACTCGTGGCTCCTGACCACCAGCGGTATCCCGCAGCAGATCATTGCCGAGATCACCGCGCTGCATCTTCCCACCTGGGCGCTGTTGCTCAGCGTCAACGTGGTGCTGCTGGTTATGGGCAGCTTTCTCGAGCCGCCAGCCGCCATCCTGATCATGACGCCGCTGCTGCTGCCGCTGGTGCAGTCGGTGGGCGTCGACCCGATCCACTTCGGTATCATCATGGCGGTCAACCTGAGCATCGGCATGTACACGCCGCCGTTCGGGCTCAATCTGTTTGCGACGCAGGCGGTGTTCGGCGCCCAACTCGGGACCATCTATCGCGGGGTGCTGCCGTTCCTCGCGATTAATTTCGTCACCCTGCTGATCATCACCTACGTGCCGTCGATCTCGCTGGTGCTGCTCGGCAAGTAGGGCACAGGGAGCCCGCGAATGAAGTTCGGCGTCACCCTGTCCAACCGCGGCGTGCTGGTCGGCCTCACCACACCCGCCGACCTGCTGAAGCTTGCCGACGCGGTGGAAGCCTCGCCGCAGATGGATTCGGTCTGGTGCGGCGATGCGCTGTTCGTCAACCGGCGGCTCGATGCGCTGACGCTGCTCGCAGCCGTGGCCGGCCGCACGGAACGCGTACTGCTCGGTCCCGCGTGCATGGGTTCTTTCGCGCTGAGAGACCCATTGGTGTTCGCCTACGAGTGGGCCTCGCTCGACGTGATCTCCAACGGCCGCACCCGGCTGGTGGCCTGCGCGGGTGGCGGCGCCGGGCCGTTGTGGGAGGCGGAGTCGGCAGCCATGGGGATCAAGCCCGACGACCGCCGCAAGCACATGATCGAGAACATGCACGTGCTGCGGCATCTGTGGACGAAAGACAACGAGCCGTTCGAAGGCGAGTTCGTGAAATTCGCAGGCTTAACGCTCGAGCCCAAGCCGATGCAGAATCCGTGCCCGATCTGGCTTGCGACCAACGCGGAGCGGCTGTCGCACGGGCAGGCGGATTCCGGCGGCTCGGACTTTGCGCTCCGCAGGGTGGGGCGCGTGGCCGACGGCTGGATGACCCATTCGGTCAGCCCCGAAGGCTTCCAGAAGTCGTGGGATTTCATCCTGAACGCCGGCCGTGAGCATGGCCGCGACATGGGTAGCTTCGACCACGTGCTGTATCACCACATCAACGTCAACGACGACAGGGACGCGGCGCTCGCCGACTCCAAGAAATTCCTCGACCTCTACTACACCGCCAACTACTCCAAAGAGCGCCTCGAAGCCTGGCTGACCTACGGCACGCCGCGTGACTGTATCGAGCATCTCAAGCGCTACAAGGCGCATGGCTGCCGGCGCGTCACCTTCCGGATTTCGACCATGGGCGATCCGATGACGCAGTTGCGGCGGGTGACGGAAGAAGTGCTGCCATTCGTTTGAATGTTCCAACACGCGCTCCCGACCGGCCTTACCCTGAGGAACATCGCGAAGCGATGCGTCTCGAAGGGCGAGGTCGCCGTTCGATCTCGGGTTTACCCGAGATCGACAAGTGAGTACGCAAGTCGGGTAAACCCGACTTGCGGCCTTCGAGACGCGGTCCTTCGGACCGCTCTTCAGGATGAGGGCGGAGAAAGAACTACTGCGCCGCAATTCCCGCACGCTGCGCCGTTTCTTTCCAGTTCCTGATCTCGGTCGCGATCAGCTTGCGGAACTCGTCTGGCGTGCTGCCGCCAGCGGTTGTGCCTTGTTGCGCGAGCTTCGCGGTCAATTCCGGATCGCGCAGCGCGCGGTTCACCTCGGTGTTGATCTTCGTGACGATGTCTTTCGGCGTGCCGGCGGTGGTGAGGAGGCCGAGCCATTGCTCCGCCACGAATCCCGGAAACCCGGCTTCCACCGCGGTCGGCAGATCGGGGAGCTTTGCATCGCGGCTGGTGCCGCCTGTCGCCAGCGCCCGCGCGGTTCCGGCCTGAAGCTGCGGCCAGATGCCGAGCGGGGAGAGCAGCACCAGTTGCACCTCTCCGGTGGCGACCGCGAGCGCCGCCGGCGCGCCACCGCGGTAAGGAATGTGCTGCATTTTGATGCCGGCCCGCGCGGTCCACATTTCCAGCAGCAGGTGCGCCTGCGTCGACGCGCCGGACGAGCCGTAGTTGAACTTGCCCGGGTCCTGCTTCACCAGTTGGACTAACTCCTTGAGCGTCGTAGCCGGGACCTTGGCGTTCACCGCGAACAGCAGCGGGTTTTTCACCAGCACGGTCACCGGCTCGAAATCGCGCTCTGGATCGAACGACAGTTTGGCATTGAGGGCGGCGTTGACCGTGAACGTGGTCGGCACGATCAGCCACGTGTAGCCATCGGGGGCGGCTTTCGCGACCGCATCGGTGCCGATCATCGTGCTGGCGCCGGAACGGTTCTCGACCACGACCGGCTGGCCGAGCGACTTTTCCAGATAGGGCTGCAGCAGCCGGGCAATGATGTCCTGCGCGGCGCCGGCCTGGGTCGGCACGATCAACCGGATCGGGCGGCTCGGAAACGTGTCGGCCTGCACCGGCACGATCGCAAGCACGGCGAGTGAAATCGCGGCGATGCCGCAGCGCACACGTTCGAATGACATGACGTCGCTCCCGGTGGCGACGCAACGATAGCGAGCGTGCGTTGCATGCGCAAATTGCGCGACACGCCGCGCGGCCGTTCTGCTAGGCTTTTGCCGTCCAGGGATAAACAAGAAGCAGGACAGTGACAGCTTCTCCATCGACCGGAAACTCGGGCCCGCTCGCGGGCGTGCGCGTGCTCGATCTCACCTCGGTCGTGCTCGGGCCTTATGCCACGCAGATGCTGGGCGACCTCGGCGCCGACATCGTCAAGATCGAGCCGCCGGAGGGCGACACCACGCGCTACACCGGACCGCGCGTGAGCGACGACATGGCCTCGCTGTTCCTGGGCGTAAACCGCAACAAGCGCAGCATCGTGCTCGACCTGAAGACGGCGGCCGCGCGCGACGTGCTGCTGCGGCTGGTCGACAACGCCGACGTGTTCGTTCACAACATCAGGCCGCAGAAGCTCGACAAGATCGGGCTCGGCTCGGAGAAGCTGCTCGCGCGCAATCCGCGCCTGATCTACGCCGGCATCCATGGCTGGCGCGAGGACGGGCCCTATAGCGGCCGGCCGGCCTATGACGACATCATCCAGGGGCTGTGCGGCGTCGCGAGCCTGATGGATCAGCTCACCGGCGAGCCACGTTATGCGCCGACCATTCTCGCCGACAAGACCAGCGGGCTCGTGGCCGCGCAGGCGATCCTCGCTGCGCTCTATCACCGCGAGAAGACCGGCCGCGGCCAGTTCGTCGAAATCCCGATGTTCGAGACCATGGTGGCCTTCATCATGGTCGAGCATCTGCACGGGCTCGGCTTCGAGCCCCCGCGCGGCGAGCCGGGCTATGCACGGGTGCTGGCGCCCTGGCGGCGGCCGTACCGCACCGCCGACGGGTATCTCTGCATGCTGGCCTACACCGACGCGCAGTGGCGCAAGTTCTGGGGCGAGGTCGGCAAGCCGGAGGTGATGCAGGACGCGCGCTTTGTCGACATGGGCGCACGCAGCCGCAACATCGACGAAGTGTACCGGCTGGCCGGCGAGCAGTTGACCGGCCGCAAGACCGCCGACTGGCTCGCGGCGTTCGACCGGTTGGAAATTCCCGCCGGGCCGGTGAAGTCGCTCCGCGAGGTGATGGACGATCCGCACCTGCGCGAGGTCGGTTTCTTCCGGCGCATGACGCACGCGACCGAAGGCGCGCTGGTGATGCCGGACGTGCCGGTGCGTTACGCAGCGTCGCCCGCCGGCATCGAGCGGTTGCCGCCGCGGCTTGGCGAGCATGGCCGCGAAATCCTGGGAGAGATCGGGCTTCGCCCTGATGAAATCGAAGCGCTGGCCAAGGACGGAGGCGTGGTGTTGCCAGACGGGGCGCCGGCCGCGCGCCGGGCGTAACAGGAGATCGAGATGCAGACGCTGGGGCTCGGCTTCACCTACGAGCAGCTTTCGCCGGGCCAGAAATTCCGCACGCTCAACCGCACCATCACCGAGGCGGACCTGATGATGTTCGTCGGCGTCACCGGCATGGTGGAGGTGATCTTCACCGACCAGACTTTCGGCGCAGAGAAGGGCGCGATCCAGGGCCGCTTCGTGCCGGCAGCCCTGACCTACAGCCTGATCGAGGGGCTGCTCTGCCAGTCGATGATCCAGGGCACCGGCCTCGCAATGCTGGAGCTGAACAAGAAGGTGCTGAAGCCTGTGTTCGTCGGCGACACCATCCATGCCGAGGTCGAGGTGACGTCGGTGCGGCCGACGTCGAAGGGCAACCGCGGCATCGTCGCGTCGAAGATCGACATCAAGAACCAGAACGGCGAAATCGTCATCGCCTATCAGGCAACACGGATGCTCGCGGGCAAATCGAAGTAGGCGGGCACGGCAAACCATGCGCGGATTGAAAGACAAAACCGTTCTGCTGACCGGCGGAGCCAACGGCATTGGAGCTGCGATCGCGCGTCGGCTCGGCGAGGAGGGCTGCACGGTCGGCATTCTCGATCTCGATGCGGCGGGCGCGGACAAGGTCGCAGGCGAGATCAAGGCCGCCGGCGGCAAGGCCAGTGCGCAAGCGGCCGATATTTCCGACTATGACGCGGTGAAGCGCGCGGTGGAGGCATTCGAGGCGGCCTCCGGCCCGATCGCATTCCTGGTCAACAATGCCGGCTGGGACCGAGCCGCGAACTTCCTCGACACCAATCCGGAGTTCTGGGCAAAGATCGTCGCGATCAATCTCTATGGCCCGCTGAATGTCAGCCATGTCGTGCTGAAGGGAATGGCCGCCCGCGGCTTCGGCCGGGTGGTGAACATCGCCTCCGACGCGGGCCGCGTCGGCTCCTCGGGCGAGGCGGTCTATTCGGCCTGCAAGGGCGGCATGATCGCATTCGCCAAGACCGTTGCGCGGGAACTGGTGAGCAAGGGCATCATCGTCAACACGCTGTGCCCCGGGCCCACCGATACGGCAATCCTGCGGAGCTTTCTCGAAGGCCCCGACGGCACCAGAATCGCGGAAGGGCTCAAGCGCGCCGTTCCGATGCGACGGCTCGGTCAGCCCGAGGACTATCCCGGCCTTGTCGCGTTCTTCCTGTCCGACGACGCGGCCTACATCACCGGCCAGACCATCAGCGTCTCGGGCGGCCTCACCATGCATGGATGACGAAAATGCAGCCGTATCAGGACATTCTTTTCGACGTGCGCGACGGTGTCGCGAAAATCACCATCAACCGGCCGGACAAGTACAACGCCTTCACCGCGCACACCTGCGAGGAGCTGATCGACGCGTTCCGCCGTGCGGGCTACGACAAGTCGGTGGCGGTGATCGTGCTCGGCGGCGCGGGCGACAAGGCGTTCTGCACCGGCGCCGACCAGAGCGCGCACGAGGGCGCCTACGAGGGCCGCGGCACGATCGGCCTGCCGGTGGACGAATTGCAATCGCTCATTCGCGACGTGCCCAAGCCCGTGATCGCCCGCGTGCAGGGCTTCGCCATCGGCGGCGGCAATGTGCTGGCGACGGTGTGCGACCTCACCATCGCGTCGGACAAGGCCGTGTTCGGGCAGGTCGGCCCGAAAGTGGGCTCGGTGGATCCGGGCTTCGGCACGGCCTATCTGGCGCGGCTGGTCGGCGAGAAGCGTGCGCGGGAGATCTGGTATCTCTGCCGCCGCTACTCCGCGAAAGAGGCCTATGATATGGGCATGGTCAACGCGGTGGTGCCGGCCGACAAGCTCGACGAGGAAGTCGACAAATGGTGCGCCGAGATCAGGGACAAGAGCCCGACCGCGCTCGCCATAGCCAAACGTTCGTTCAATGCCGACAGCGAGAACCTGCGCGCGATCGGTGCGCTCGGCTTCGAGGCGCTGGCGCTGTTCTATGGCACCGAAGAATCGAAGGAGGGCGGCCGCGCGTTCCGCGAGAAACGCCCGCCGCGGTTCAGGGAAAGGAAGAAGTAAGCGCTTGTAGGGTGGGCGAAGGCGCGAAGCGCCGCGCCCACGTTTGTTTGGCACGCGGCGTACACGTGGGGATAGGCGAGCGAAGCGACGCCGTCCTTCGGACGGCTACGCCGCTTCGCGGCTTTGCCCACCCTGCGACGCACAAGATCGATATCAGACGACGTCACGGGAGGCGGGCGTGAAGCGAAGCGACCAGCGAATTCTCACCACTCACGTCGGCAGCCTGCCGCGGCCGGACGATCTGATGGCGCTCTATGCGGCCGACGCACCCGACGAGACGCTGCAGCCGCGGCTGCGCGCGGCCGTCGACGACATCGTCCGTCAGCAGGCCGAGACCCGCATCGATGTCGTCAACGACGGCGAGTACGGCAAGGCGATGCGGAGCACGATGGATTTCGGCGCGTGGTGGTCCTACGTCTATCCTCGTCTCGCCGGCTACGAATTGCGCGAGGAGCAGGCCAAAAAAGGCCGCGCCGCCTGGACCCACGGCAGCAAGGAGCGCAAGGAGTTCGCCGCGTTCTACGCCGCCGAGGCGAGCGCTGCTGCGACCGCGCAGCAGGCCGGCACCAGCACGGCGCGTCTCTATGGCCTCACCTGCACCGGGCCGGTCAAATATGTCGGCCACGCCGCCATCAAGCGCGACATCGACAACATCGCCGCGGCTGTCCGCGCCAACCGCGTCGAGGATGCGTTCATGACCGCGGTATCGCCGGCAACGCTGCAGATCCTTCCCAACGCGTACTACAAGAGCGCGGAGGACTACACGATCGCCTTGGCCGAGGCGATCCGCGAGGAATACAAGGCGATCGTCGATGCCGGCTTCGTCCTGCAGATCGACGACCCCGCACTGGTCGACATCTACGACTGGTGGTTCTCGATGAACGACGACATTGCCGGCTATCGCAAATGGGCGGCGTTCCAGGTCGAGGCGGTGAACCACGCGTTGCAAGGGATCCCGGAGGATCGCGTCCGCTTCCACATCTGCTGGGGAAGCTGGCACGGCCCCCACAAAGGCGACGTCGAGCTCAAGGACGTGATCGACCTGCTGCTCAAGGTGAAGGCGCAAGGTTACTCGGTCGAGGCCGGCAACGTGCGCCACGAGCACGAATGGAAGGTCTGGCAAGACACCAGACTGCCGGACGGCAAGGTCGTCATCCCCGGCGTGGTCAGCCATGCCACCAACGTGCTGGAGCATCCGCAACTGGTGGCCGACCGCATCGTGCGCTTTGCCCGGGCGGTCGGCCGCGAGAACGTCATCGCCTCGACCGACTGCGGCCTCGGCGGCCGCGTGCATCCGCAGATCGCCTGGGCGAAACTCGGCGCGCTCGCCGAAGGCGCGAGACTTGCGACAAGGCAGTTGTGGGCTTGATGAATTGCGGCCCGCTTACATGCGGCGCGCATGAATATCGACGTTCTTCGCCAGTCTTCGTTATTCAAGCTCTGCTTACCGCTTCCCGCCCGGCTTGTGACGAGCAGGTCACGATCCTGAGCGCCGGAGGCCCGCTGCGCGGCCTGGATTTCTCAGGCTGAGATTGATCCAGATCAAAACTGACCTGCCTCCAAATTTAGTAGCATTTGTAACTACCAGGGCGCCCCTATCAGAGGGTCATTCCCATTCCAAGGGAGGTCGACAAATGTCCGTCGTGCACGTGAAAGATCTCGCTTACGTCCGTCTTCAATCGCCGGACCTGGACAAGGCGGAAGAATTCCTGACGAACCTCGGAATGGTGCGGTCAGCCCGCACGGCCGACCGGCTGTATATGCGGGGCACCGATCCGAGCCATCATATTCACGTCACTCACCTCGGCCCGCCCAAGTATCTCGGCCTTGCCTTCTGGGTCGATGGCGAGGACGAGCTCAAGAGCCTGTCCCAGGTCTCGGGTGCGACGGGGATCGAAGACATCGATGAGCCGGGCGGGGGTCGTCGCGTGCGCCTGACGGACCCGCATGGCTATCAGATCGAAGCGGTTTGCGGGATCGAAGAGCTTCCCCGCCTGCCCATCCGCCGCAACGTGCTCAACTGGGGCGACGAGAAGGTACGCCGCGCCGGCGAACTGATGCGGCTTGATTCCGGCCCTTCGCAGATCAAGCGCATAGCGCACGCGCTGCTGATGACGCCGAAGCTGCATGAAGTGATCAAGTGGTACCAGGGCCTGTTCGGGTTCGTTTGCTCGGACGAGGTCTATGCCGGCAGCCGGGACCACGTGATCGCGACTTTCAATCGCTGCGACCGCGGCGAGGATTTCGTCGATCATCACACCTTCGTTTGCATCCAAAGCGACAAGGTCGGCCTCAATCACGTGTCGTTCGAGGTCCAGAACATCGATGACGTGATGCTCGGCCACGAGCATCTCAAGCAGATCGGCAAGTATGAGCATGTTTGGGGTGTCGGCCGCCATCTGCTCGGCAGTCAGGTCTATGACTACTGGAAAGACCCCTGGGGCCGGGTGCACGAGCGCTGGACCGACAGCGACATGCTCAACTGCAACAACCCGACCAATTTTATCCCTGCGGAGGTCGGACTGAATTCGCAATGGGGCGATCCGGTTCCGCAGGCGTTCATCACGCATGCGAGTCCGTAGCGGTTTGGCCGCACCTGCGTCAGGAGAGCATCATGAAGATCGAACAGATCCATCACGTCGCATATCGCTGCAAGAACGCGAAGGAGACGGTCGAATTCTATCGGAAGGTCCTGAACATGGACTTCCTGATGGCGATGGCCGAGGACCGAGCGCCATCGACCAAGGCCAACGATCCGTACATGCACGTGTTCCTTGACGCGGGTAACGGCAATATCCTGGCCTTTTTCGAACTGCCGAATTCTCCCCCGATGGGACGTGACACGAACACGCCCGAATGGGTCCAGCACATCGCTTTTCGGGTGAAGGACCTGACGGCGCTCGAGGAGGCCAAAAGGCATGTCGAGGCGTGCGGTCTCAACGTGGTTGGTCCAACCGATCATGGCATATTCCAGTCGATCTATTTCTTCGATCCGAGCGGCAACCGGCTCGAACTCACCGCAGTGACCACGACTCCGGATAAAGCAAGAGAACTGAAAAAGGTCGCACCTGCCATGCTCGATGAATGGGACAAGACCAAGCGCCCGCCCCGACATGCATCATGGGTGCATCAAAAGGAATTTGCGTAGATCGCGCAATGTCGGCTGGACCGGTACTCGTGCTCTGCCAAGTGCCGGCAACCGACGCCGTTCAAGCTATCCAGTCGTTCAGTAATACTTGTCGTCCGGCCCGTCGATATACGGGAACGCGCTCAGCACGTGCGGTGGGCGCACCGGCGGGGCCGGGCGCACATAGGACGGATCGAGATCGCGCAGCCGGTTGACGCCGGCAAGCCCCATGCAGCGGGTGATCTCGTCCTGCAGCAGCTCCAGCACGCGGTAGATGCCGTCGCGCCCGGCGGCGGCCATGCCGAAACCGTAAAGCCGGCCGACGCAGACCATGTCGGCGCCGAGCGCGATCGCCTTGATTACGTCGGTACCGCGGCAGAAGCCGCCGTCGACGATGATCTCGGCGCGGCCATGCACCGCGGGCACGATCTCCGGCAGCATGTCGATGGTGCCGAGCCCCTGGTCGAGCTGCCGTCCGCCGTGGTTCGACACGTAGATCACGTCGACGCCGTGCTCGACCGCGAGCTTGGCGTCCTCGGCGGTGGCGATTCCCTTGACGATCAGCGGCACCTTGTAGCGCGCGCGGATTTTGTCGAATTGCGCCCAGTCGAGCGAGCGCTGGTGGAATGCGTGGTCCTGGGTGCGCGCCGATGCCGCGGAATAGCGCTTGGAGATGTCGCGCTCCCTGCGGCTGTAGTGATGCGTGTCGACGGTGATGCACAGCGCGCCGAAGCCCGCCGCCACCGCGCGGTCGAAGATCGCCTCGACCCAGGCCTGGTCGCCGCGCACGTAGAGCTGGAAGATCTTCAGGCCCTCCGGCACCTCCTTGGCGGTCACCTCCAGTTCGGGCTGCGACACCGAGCTCTGGAACATCGGAATGCCGAACGAGCCCGCGGCGTTGGCAACCAGCGAGGTCGCTGCCGGATCGAAACGCTCGATGCTGCCGATCGGCGCGAGCGCCACTGGCATCTTAAACTTGCGCTTGAGGAAGCTCGCGCTGGTGTCGGTGTCGTTGACGTTGCGCAGAACGCGCGGGCGGAACGCCAGCGAGTCGATGGCGAGCCGGTTCCGGCGCACCGTGGTCTCGGTTTCCGCGCCGCCGATCAGGTAGTCCCAGATATTCCGGTGCAGCCTGGCGCGGGCCGCAAGCACGATCTCGTGCAGGTTCTGGAACCGCTCCCGGACTTCGTCCATGCCGGTGAGCTTGGCGTTCGATGCGTCGTTCATTCGTGTTTGACCCGCTAACTGTACTTAGCTCTGGATTTGCGCCGGAGCGCCGACTTTAAGCGACTCCAGGATCGCTTCAAAGGCGCCGATCAGGTTCAGCATCTGGTCCGGCGAGACAAGGAAAGGACCGCGCCCTTCTACGGCATCGGCGAAGGACTCCACCAGGACTTTCAGCGAGTCGACGTGCTCGTAGGTATGGGTCTGCGGCGGGGCGCCGCCGATCATGCCGACCGTCAGCATGTCCTCGTCGCGCGCCTCGGCCATGCCCTTGGAGCCGAACACGTGCACCCGCCAGATGTTCGGCGCCGCGCGCACTGTCGCCATCATGCCGGTCGCGCCCGAGGCGAACTGCGCCAGCACCGCGAGCGAGTCCCGCGGATCGGGCGGCGGTTTCTGCTCGAAGATCCTGGCGTCGACGCTGCGCATCGGCCCGCCGAGATTGATCAGCGCATCCAGCACATGCAGGCCGGCACCGGTGAGCCCGCCGCCGGGGGATTCGCGCGGATCGTCACGCCAACCGCCGCCCACCACGCGGGTCGAATGCTCGTTGGAAAAATGCGCCTCGATGTGGATGATGTCGCCGAGCGCGCCGCTGTCGACCAGCTTCTTCAGCTCGCGCATCGAGGCAAAGCAGCGCTTGTTGTTGCCGCTGCCGAGCACCACACGGGCCTCGCGGCAGGCGTCGACCGCGCGCGCCGCGTCGGCACGCGTCAGCGCCAGGGGCTTCTCGCACCACACCGGCTTGCCCGCCTTGGCGACCGCGCGAACCTGCTCGACATGCAGCGAATGCGGCGTCGCGAGAAACACCGCATGCACATCGGGATTGGCGATCGCCTCGTCGAGTTCGGTGGACAGCCGGAAGCCATGCTGCGAAGCGAAGGCGCGCACGTCGTCCGGTTCCTTGCTGACGCCGTGGACGAAACGGAGCTTCTGGCTCTTGCCCTGCACGGCGGTGACGAGGGATTTGCCCCAGCGTCCGAGGCCGATGACGGCGGCATTGATCATGGCAAACGGGGTTCCCGGACTTTGGCGTTGCCAATGTCTTGCATTCACGGTGACATGGCAACCGGCGAGGCAAGGAAGCGATGATGCAGAAACAAATGGTCGGTGTGGTGGGCCTGGGCTTGATGGGCGAGGTGCTGGCCACGCGGCTGATGGCGGCCGGGTTTGATGTGCTGGGCTACGATGTCGACGCGGCCAGGAACGCAAAGCTTGTCACGCTTGGCGGCAAGGCCGCGGCATCGCCCGCGGAGGTCGCGGGTTGCGGCGTCATCGCGCTCGCCGTGTTCAACACCGATCAGGTCGAGGAGGTGACTGAAAAGGCGCTGCTGCCGAACGTCAAGCCCGGCACCGTCGTGCTCTGCACCAGCACCTGCGATCCGGACCGGATCGAGGCGCTCGGTCAGCGGCTCGCGGGCTCCAGCATCCGCTTTCTGGAAACGCCGGTGTCCGGCACCAGCGAGCAGGTCCGCGCGGGCGACGGCGTCGGCCTGATCGGCGGCGAAGCGAAGACCGCCGATGCGGTGAAGCCGGTGCTCGATGCGCTGTTTCCGCGCCGCTACCACATCGGCAAGGCCGGCGACGGCGGTCGCGCCAAGCTTGCGGTCAATCTCATCCTTGGGCTCAACCGCATGGCGCTGGCGGAAGGGCTGACCTTCGCCGAGCGCATGGGTCTCGATCCCAAGGCATTCCTCGCCGTGGCGCAGGGCTCGGCCTCGCAGTCGCAGGTGATGGGCACCAAGGGTCCGAAGATGCTGGCGCGGAACTTCGCGCCGGAGGGCCGCGTCAAGCAGACGCTGAAGGACGTGCACATGATGCTCGACCAGGCGGAGCAGCTCGGCCAGGAGCTGCCGATGCTGCGCGTGCATTGCGACGTGCTGGAGTCGTGCGTGCGCGCGGGCGAGGCCGAGCGCGACAACAGTATCATCGTCGAGGAAATCCGTAGGCGCCGGCGGTAATCTCGTGTCCCGGGCGCGGCGCAGCACGGAGCGCGTCACCGCGTAGTGGTGCCATAAGCGCGTTTACGCGCGTCTTCGCGCGCTATGGCAGACCCGGGACCGTCCCAAACACCGCCTTTGGAACGGTCCCGGATCAGCGGTGCACCGCTTCGTGCTTCGCACTCACGCTGCGCCGCATCCGGGACACGAGGGGCTTGACCCCGTATACCCCACCGCGTTTGATCCCGGCGGCTTGGAAATGTCCGCTTCATCGGAAAGGGTGTTGTCATGCTGACGCTGTATTACGGTCCGGGCGCGTGCTCGATGGCTTCGCATATCGTGCTGGAGGAGAGCGGCGAGAAATACGAGCCGAAGCGCATGGATCTCGCCAAGGGCGAGCAGCGCAGCGAGTCGTATCTGAAGATGAACCCGCAGGGCCGCGTGCCGCTACTGCAACTCGACAACGGCGACCCGCTCGCCGAGAACACCGCGATCCTGCCCTATCTCGGCAAGCGCTTCGGGCTGTGGCCGAAGGACGGCACGGCGGAGGCCAAGGCGCTGTCGACCATCGGCTTCTTCGCAGCCAGCGTGCATCCGGCGCATGCCCATGTCGGGCGGCCGGAGCGCTACACGGCGGACCAGTCGGCGTTTCCGGGCATCAAGGAGCAGGGGCTCAAGACGTTCCATGGGCATCTGAAGCAGATCGACGGCATGTATGCCGGCCGTGAGTGGCTTGGCGATTCCTATTCGGTGCTCGATCCCTATGCGTTCGTTTTCTACACATGGGGCGTGCGCCGTGAGCTGCCGATGGGCGAGCTCAAGAACTACACCGCGCTGAAGGACCGCATGGTCAAGCGTCCGGCGGTCGGCCGCGTGCTGGAAGACGAGAAGGTCAAAGTTTAACTGACGACGTTTCTCTCTCCGCCTCACCCTGAGGAGCGGCCGAAGCCGCGTCTCGAAGGGTGGGGCGGCCCCATGGTTCGAGACGCAACGCTTCGCGCTGCTCCTCACCATGAGGCCGGGAGAGAGCTACGTGATTTGCGTTTGAGCAAAGCGAGCGTCGACCCATGCCCGTGATCGACTGTCATCATCACGTGTGGTGGGTGCAAAAACGCCCGCACCATTTTCCGCCGTCCTGGGGCACGAGCCTCGACCGCGATTTCACACCGGACGACTTCCGGCCGGAGTTGCGCGCCGCCGGCATCGACGGCACCATCTTGGTGCAGTCGCTCGACAGTACCGACGAGACGCTGGAATACCTCGACCTCGCCGACACCACGGGCTTCATCCGTGCAGTGGTCGGGTGGGTGCCGATGGCCGATCCCGCGGCCTGCGAGAAGGCGCTGGCGAGCCTGCGCCCGCGCAGGAAGTTGGTCGGGGTCCGCCACCTGATCAACTTCGAGCCCGATCCGAACTGGCTGCTGCAACCCGGCGTGCAGGCGGCGCTCGACATGCTGCGGCGGGCGGGGCTGGTGCTCGAGGTGATCCCCAACACCGAGCCGCAGATGGCGTCGGTGCTGGAAGCCGCCCGGCGGATGCCGGACCTTGCCGTGGTGCTCAACCATCTCGGCCGTCCGCCGGTGCCGGAGAGCGGCTGGGAGCCGTGGGCGTCGCAGATCGTGCAGGCCGCGGCACTGCCGAACGTCAGCGTGAAATTGTCGGTCGGCGGCGACGTGGTGTCGCGCTGGCAATGGTCGACGGAGCAGATCCGCCGCTACGCCGAACACGCGCTGGTACATTTCGGCGCGGACCGCGTGATGGCGGCAAGCAACTGGCCAGTGGTGCTGCTGAGCGGCGGCTTTCAGGAGGTCTGGAACGGGATCGGCGATCTCTGCGCGGGCCTCACCGCGCGCGAACGCGCCGCGGTGCTGGGCGACACCGCCATGCGTGTCTACAAGCTGTAAGCAACGTCCCTGCCAGGCCGCCGGTCAGGCCTCGTACTTGAACGACAGCGCCACGCGGGTGCGGTACGCCGAGACCTTTCCGTTCTCCACCGTCATGTCCATTTTGGTGACCTCGGCGACCCGCAGATCGCGGATCGAGGTCGCCGCGGTTTCCACCGCGCGCCGTCCGGCATCCTCCCACGACGTCTTGCTGACGCCGACGACGTCGACGATGCGATAGACACCGGTCTTTGCCTTCTTCGCCATTTCATCCTCCCGGGTTTGTGTGGTGGGCAACGATGAGTGCGTGCGCCGGTATCCTACCTGCGACCGGGACGGGGCCCAATGGGGCTCGGCTGCCTTTGGCGGCAAACCGCGGCGGCTAGATCGCCTTTTCTTCCTTGAGCACGTCCATCGCGGCTCGGTGTGCCTCGTTGGCCGCCGGAATCCCGCAATAGAGCGCGACCAGCAGCAGGATTTCGCGGATTTCCTCCGGCGTGCAGCCGTTCTTCAGCGCGCCCTTCAGGTGCACGCGCAGCTCCGCCGGGCGGTTTGCGGCGGCCATCATCGCGATCATGGCGAGGCTTTTGACGCCGAGCGACAGGCCCTTGCGGCTCCAGACGTCGCCATAGGCGTAGGCGTTGATGATGTGCTGGAGCGGCTCGCCGAACGCGCCGAAGGCGTTCATGCGCTGCTCGACCGCCTTTTCGCCGAACAGCTCCTTGCGGAGCTTGAGGCCTTTGTCGGCGAGGTCCCTGGTGTCCATGATTTTCCTTGTTGTTGTTGATTCCTCGAAGGCGCCTGCTGCGGTGGCTTTCAGCCGAACCAGCCCGGCGTCTCGTGCATGATCCTGCCACCGACCATGGTCATCAGCGCGGTGGTCTCGGAAATCTTCGCCTCCTCCACCGTCAGCGGATCGGCGCTCAGCACGGCGAGGTCGGCGAACTTGCCCACTTCGAGCGAGCCCTTCTTGCCTTCGTCAAAGCTGAGGGCGGCCCCATTCAATGTGGCGCAGCGCAGCGCGTCCATGCGCGAGAGCGCTTGCCTTGCGCCCACCTGGCGACCGGATTTGTAATCCTTGCGCACGATCGTCTGCTGCACCGGCAGCCACAGCGAAACCGGTACGTTGTCGGTGGCAAGCGAAACCGTGACGCCGGCGTCGCGCAACGCGTTCATCGGCACGATGTGGTCGTGCTGCTCGGCCGGCAGGCGGTTCGCCGTCGTATCCAGCGCCTTGTAGAGATAGGCGTTGGTGTGTGTTGTCGCCACGAGCCCCATGCGAGCGATGCGCTCGACGTCGCGCGGCGCGACCACGTTGATGTGGCTGATCATCCAGCGCCGGCCCCGGAGCGGGATGGCGCGGTCGACCTCCTCATACAGGTCGAGCATGCCGAGCCCGCCGGCGCCGGCGATCGCGCAGGCGCGGATGTCGTTCTTCGCGCAATGCAGCAGCAACTCCTTCACCTTGTCGCGCGGCAGGCCGTGATTGGAATTGAAGCCGGCCCAGCCGGTGTACGGCGCGGCCGAGGCGCGCGCGTTGTCAGCAGGACTCCGGCCGACATGGACGTAGAGACCGCTCATCTTCAGCCAGTCATTGCCGAAGCCCGGCTCGCCCAGCCACCCGGCCCAGGCCTCGACGAAGGGTCCGAGCGGTGCATCGCCGGCGGCCGTCCAGTTGGCGCTCAGCGCCAGCGCGGTGCGCATGGTCAGCGTGCCGTCACGATACGCCTGCTTGTAGACGCGCATCAGCTCGGTCGCGGCACCATGACCCTCGAACACGCTGGTGGTCCCAAAGCGATGGTACTCCTTGGCCGAGAGTGGCAGCGCGCGCAGCCGGTCGGCATGCGAGAACTGCGTCGCCTCGCGGAACCAGATCATCTCGGCGACCGGCTGCATCTCCTGCTCGATGAAGACGCCGTTCGGATCGCCGTTGGCGTCCTTTTGGATCGTCAGCGTCGGCGAGGGCGGCACGGTGTCGCGGGTGATACCGGCGCGCTTGAGCGCCTCGGTGTTGGCGCAGGATACGATCGGCAACGTGCCGCGCCAGAATCCCCAGATCGCGCGGATGTAAACCGGATTGTTTGGAGCTGCGGCGTCGAGCTCCTGGCGGGTCGGCCAGCGCTTTTCCGCGAGAATGTCGGGCACGTCGAAATAGTAGGGTGGGTCGCCGATCGGCATGGTGACGATCCACTCGCCGGGCCTCTTGCCGCGCGCGAGTTCGGCGATGCGCTCCTGAATGTCCTTGATCGAGCGCACCGGCCCAAGCGCGGGGAACACGTTGCGCAGCGCCTCGCGATCCACATGCGCATGTCCGTCGTTCAGGCCCGGAATGACGGCCCGGCCGTTGAGGTCGCGCACGCGGGTCGCGGGCGTGGTGTGCGCGGCCATGCTGGCATCGGAGCCGACCGCAATGATGCGGTCGCCGGCAATCGCGATTGCCTGCGTGATCATCGACTGGCCGTCGATCGTGATGATCTTGCCGTTTTTAAGGACGAGGTCAGCCGGGCGCGTGGCCGCAGACTGCGCGGCGGCGGGCAGACGCAGTCCCGGTGTCAGGCTTGCGAGGGCGGCTGTGCTGGCTGTGCCTTTGAGAAAATACCGGCGCAGCATTCTCTTGATCGCCATGGTCGTCGCTCCCCACATTCGGGAGGCGAGCATAGCGCGCGAGCCGTGTCGCGGCCATGGGCGACGAAGCGACGACGATCAGTCCGGGACCGTCAATGCGCCGCCATCTTCGCCAATCGGGAGGCGACCTTGAGCCGCTGCACGGTGTCGCCCGCGAGATGGCTCCAGATGAAGCCGTCGCGCACCAGCTTCTCGGCGTGACGCAGGGCAGGGGCGCCGGCGCCCGCGTGAATCTCCAGGTTCAGCTCGGTCACTTCCTGGATCACGTCGGTCGAATAGTTCATTGCGAGCCCGGCATTGGCCGAATGAACCTTGTGATCGTGCTCCCATGCCACCCGCATCACCAGCGAGCGCAGCGCCTCGGTCAGCATGTTCATCTTGTTGATCTTGAGCTGCACCAGTTGCTGCTCGAACAGCGGTTTGCCGCCCTGCAACACGGCCCTGGCGTGCTTCATTGCCTGCTCGCAGGCGTCGTCGCAGACCCCGAGCGCATTCGCGGCGAGTTCCAGATCGCCGAAGATGTCGCCGCCGGTGCGGTCGCCCGCGGCCTGGGTCTTCATGTCCGAGTTGTTGGCCTGGCCCACCACATTGGCGTGCGGCACGCGGGCGTTCTCGAAGATCATCTCGCCGTTGCGGTAGAACCGCCAGCCGCTCTTGTTGAACACCTTGCCGATGCGGAAGCCGGGCGTGTCGCGCTCGACCAGGAACATGGTGGTCCCCTGGCGCAGCGGCGCGTTCGGGTCGGTGCGAGCGTCGATGAAGAACAGCTTGCCGACCGGCGCATTGGCGATGAAGCATTTCTCGCCGTTGAGGATCCAATGGTCGCCGTCGCGTTCGGCGCGAAGCTTCAGGCCCGCCTTCGGCGCGTCGGGCGGCGGCATGCGGTTGTCGGAGCCGGCGGTCGGCTCGGTGATGCCCTTGCCGAGGAGGAAGCGGTGATCCGCCACGAACGGCCGCAGGAAGCGCTCCTTCTGCTCGGGATTGCAGGCCTGCGAAATGAGATGACTCCACTTCCAGTTCTGGCTGAAGGTCTTCGAGATCGCGCTGTCGCCGCGGGCGAGCTCCGCCATCACCAGCGCCTGCGTCACGTAGTCGGTGCCTTCGCCGCCGTAATCCTTCGGCACCGCAAGCGTGCGGAAGCCGAGCTTCGAGCCCTTCTCGATGATGTCCCAGTTGAATGTGCCGTGCGCGTCCGGCGCCTCGTCGAGATCGAGTGCGATCGGCTTGATCTCGTCCTGCGCGAACTTGCGCGCCGCCATCTGCCAGGAGCGCTGCTCGTTGCTGAGTGAAAAGTCCATGACTGACCTCTATTCCTATTCCGCAGCGAGCATCGAGGGGCCGCGCCGGTATTGGGTGAGCGCTTCGGCGATCCGCAGCCGGTCGTCGGCCGGTCCGTCGCCGCTGTTGAGGCAAATCCGGGCGTCGTGGATGTATTTCTGCAGCGGCATGTCGCGCATCACGCCCATGGCGCCGAAGCATTCGGCGGCGTCCTTGGTCGCGCGATAGACCGCTTCCGCGGTGTAGACCCGCGCAATGGTCGACAGCGGCAGGTCGGGCAGGCTCCTGTCGGCGAACGCGTCCGGATGATCCGCGGCCCAGGCGGCGCGCCAGACGATGCTGCGTGCCACGTCGAGTCTGATGGCGATGTCTGCGAGCTTGGTGCCGATGGCCTGATGCTGGGCGATCGGACGGCCGCCCTGCACGCGAAGCTGCGCATAGTCCAGCGCGGCCTCGTATGCCGCGCGTCCGATGCCGATGTTGAGCGCCTCGCGATAGGGCACGGCGCGGCCGGGGTCCGGCGGCCCGCCGATGCTGAGCAGGTTGCCCGCGGGCACCCGGCAGTCCTTCAATTCGATCCGGCCGCAGGCGCCGTGATACCAGCGCGGGCCGGGCTGTGCCGTGACCGAGAGTCCCGGCGCATCGCCCGGCACCAGGATCAGCGCCGGTCCGCGGTCGGTCTGCGCCTCGACGGCAATCAGCCTGGCGACCGGCGCGTTGGTGACGGCGTCCTTGATCCCGTTGATGATCCATTCGTTGCCGCTTCGCGTCGCGGTCGTTGCCACGTGGCGCTCGCCGGTGATCGGGCGGTGGTAGTCCACGCCTAGCGCGGTGTCCTCGTCCGGTTCCCGTTCGGCGCAGGCGAGGTGGAAGTCGTCGTCCTCGAGGAATGCCGCGAGGAAGCGGTCGCCCTGGTCCGCCGTCATCGTCGGGAACAGCCGCCGCGCCAGCGCCGAGGTTTCGGCCAGCACCGCGGCGACGTCGGTGTCGCCCACCGCCAGCTCCTCGGTGACGATGCAGCAGGTCAGCGCATCGGCGCCGACGCCGCCCAGGTCCTCGGGCAGCGCCAGCGCGCGAAGCCCCATCTGCGAGGCCTTCCGCAGCACGTCCAGCGGCAGGCTGCGGTCGGCAAGGTCGAGCCGGTCGGCCTTGAGCGTGACCGGCTTGACCTCGTCGTTGACGAAGCCGCGGACCGTGTCGCGGAATTCAAGCTGCTCCGCGGCCAGATGGAGATTGTACATGGTTCAACCTGCTGTGCTTTGCGCCGAGAGTGCTGCGGTGCCTACTGCTGCACCTTGATGCCGGCTTTCTTCACCACGTCGTCCCACTTGGTGAGTTCTGACTTCACATAGGCTGCCAGCTCCTCGGAGTTCTTGTAGCTCGCGGTGATGAACTGCTCGCTGAAATATTTCTTCACCGACGGATCTTCGAGGAAGTCGGACACCGCCTTGGAAATCTTTGCGACGATCTCCGGCGGGGTCTTCGCCGGGGCATAGATGCCGATCCAGGCGGAGAACTCGTAGCCCGGCACGGTCTCTCCGATGGTCGGAATGTCGGGAAGCCCAGCGAGCCGCTTGCCTTCGCCGATGGCGAGCCCGTTGGTCTTGCCGGCCTTCACGTGTTCGAGCGAGGTGGTGACGTTGTTGTAGAGCAGTTGCACCTCGCCGGTCAGGATCGCCTGGGTCGCCGGACCGATGCCGCGATAGGGCACGTGGGTGATCTTGATGCCGGTCTGGTTGGCGAGCAACTCCAGCCCCATGTGGCTGAAGTTGCCGATGCCGCCGGAGGAATAGTTCAGCGTGCCGGGCTTCTCCTTGGCGACCCTGATGAGGTCGGCCACGGTCTTGATGCCGGTGGACGGATGCGCCGTCAGCATCGAGGGAAAGCGGTTCATCATTGCGACCGGGACGAAGTCGCGCAGAGGAACATAGGCGTTGTTCGGATAGAGCGCCGGATTGACGATCATCGGCCCGTCGGAGATCACGCCGATGGTGTAGCCGTCCGGCTCCGCGCGCATCACCGCCTGCGTGCCGATCGAGCCGTTGGCGCCGCCGATGTTCTCCACATAGACCTGCTGACCGAGCCGGTCGCCGATGTGCTTGGCGGCGAGCCGTCCGATCAGGTCCGTGCCGCCGCCTGCGGGAAACGGCACGACCGCCTTGATCGGCCGTGTCGGCCAGGATTGCGCTACGGCGAGCTGCGGCACGGCCGCGAGGAGGCCGAGCAAGATTGCGGATTTGACCAGGTAGCCCTTCATGGTTCGTCCTCCCGTTGGTGATGTTGCTTTTTTGTTTTGAGTTCAGATCGCCCCAGCGATCGCGTCGCCCATCTGCGTGGTGCTGGCCTTGCCGCCGAGGTCGCGTGTCAGCGTCTTTCCCTCGGCGATCACCTTGGTGACCGCCTTCTGCATCAGGTCGGCGGCAGCGGTGGCCTTGGCATCCTTGTGCTTGCGCCCGAGCCAGCCCATCAGCATCTGGCCGGACATGATCATGGCATAGGGATTGGCGATGTTCTGCCCGGTGATGTCGGGCGCCGAGCCGTGCGTCGCCTGCGCCATGGCCTGCTTCTCGCCGATGCAGAGGCCCGGTGCGAGGCCGAGCCCGCCGACCAGGCCCGCGCCGATGTCGGTCAGGATGTCGCCGAACTGGTTGGTGGTGACGACCACGTCGAAGCGCTGCGGATCGGCGACGAGCTTCATCGCCGTCGAGTTGATCATCATCTCCTCGAACTGCACGTCCGGATAGTTTTTCGCCATCTTGCGGCACTCTTCCGCGAACATGCCGCAGGCCAGCCGATAGACCGGCTCCTTGTGGGCGGCCGTAACCTTCTTGCGCGGCCGCGTTCGCGCCAGCTCGAAAGCTTCGCGCGCGACCCGGCTTGATCCCTTCCGGGTGATGACCCGCGACGAGATGGTGATGTCGTCGTTCGGCCGGAACTCGGGCAAGCCGGCGATCACCGTCTCGGAATAGAGCATGCCCTCGGTCAGTTCGCGAAAGAACGCGATGTCGACGTTCTTGTGCACCGAGGGAATGGTGGGATGCGACAGCGCTGGCCGCAGCGCCGTGAACAGGTCGAATTTCTTGCGCACCGGCGGCATCACCCAGGTCATGTCGCCGCGCGGATATGCGTTGTGACCGATCGGGCCCATGAACCAGCCGTCGAGGGTGTGCAGTGTCTCTTCGGTGATCTTGGGCAGCGTATTGCCGTACTTCTCGTGACCGGCCTTTCCGATCAGAAGCTCGGTCCATTCGATCGACAGGCCGGTTTTGGCCGCGGCAGCCTTCATCACCTTCACGGCTTCGGGGACGACCTCAAGACCGATGTCGTCGCCGTGCATAACTCCGATTTTCAATTTCCGATGTCCTCTACTCTTCGACCTTGATGCCCGCGTCGGCGATGTCGCGCCGCCAGGTCTCCATCTCGTTCTTCAGCCAGGCGCGGGCTTGGTCGGAGTTCTTGTCGACCGGCGCGACCATGCCGCCTTTTTCGAAGATCGCCTGCATCTCCGGCGTCTTGGCCGCCGCGGCAAACGCCTCGTGCAGCTTGTCGATGATCTCGCGCGGCACGCCCGCGGGCGCGAACGCCGCCGACCACTGCGACGGACGGAAGCCTGAGAAGCCTACCTCGCTGAGCGTCGGCACGTCGGGCCACAACGGCAGCCTCGCGTCCGCCGCGACCGCCAGCGGCCGCACCTTGCCGGCCTTGATCATGCCCACGGGATTGGTGACGTTGAACCACGACACATGCGTGTCGCCGCCGGCGAGGTCCTTGAGGATGCCGGAGCCGCCGTCCTTGTAAGGGATGTGGACGAGCTTCAGCCCGCCGGCGCGCTTGGCGAGAATCTCGGTGTTGACGTGCTGGTAGGCGCCGATGCCTGCGCTGGCGTAGCGCACGTCTTCGGGGTTCTTTTTCGCGTAGTCGATGAATTCGGCGAAGGTCTTCGGCGGGAAATTGCTGGTCGTCGCCATGAAGAAGACCGGCGCGTCGGCGAGCCGCGCGATGATCTGCACGTCGCGGTCGTAGTCGATCTTCATGCGCTTGGAGAGCAGGACCGGCGTCAGGCAATTGGTCGAGATATTGCCGACCATGATGGTGTAGCCGTCGGGCTTGGCGCGCGCCATTTCCTCGATGGCGATGATGCCCGAGGCGCCGGGCTTGTTCTCGACCAGCACGTTCTGGCCGAGCGATTTGCGAAGCTGCTCGGCGTAGTGGCGCGCCACCGTATCGGTCAGGCCGCCGGGTGCGTAGGGGATAAGAACCCGGATCGGGCGGCTCGGATAGGCGCCTTGTGCGAGCGCGGTGCCAGCGGCAAGCCAAATCCCGAACAGCGACAGTGCAATCCGGACCAAACCGCGCATCACGTCCTCCCATCATGTTTCGGGAGCGGTTGGCCGCCCTCCGGTTGCGGGGGATTGTAGGGCGGATGGCGTGCCGCACAAGCCACGATTGGAGGCAGCGGCGCGCCGCCGGGGATCAGAGTCCCGTCAGGCGGAACAACTCGTCGCCCAATTGCTTGCGCGACTCCGCGTAGATCGGCTGCACGGCCTTCGCGAAAGCGTCATGCTGCGCATTGTCCAGCACGACGATGTCGCAGCCCTCGGCCCTGATTGCGGCCTCGGCGTCCTTTTCCTCCTGCACGTGCAGGCCGCGCTGAAACGCAACCGACTCGTCGATCGCCTGCTGCATCGCCGCCTTGAGATCGTCCGGCCAGCCGTCGAAGGTCGGCCGGTGCAGGAATATCGGCCGCGAAATGTAGAAATGATTGCTGATGGTATGGAAGCGGTGGAATTTGTGGACGCCGTAGGTGACCGTGTTGGTCAGCGGGTTTTCCTGCGCGTCGATCTCCGATGCCTTGATCATGCGGATCGCGTCGGTGAGGTCCATGATCATCGGCTTGGCGCCAAGCAGCTCGAAGGTCCGCGCCTGGATCTTGCTCGGCAGCACCCGGATGGCGATGTCCTTGAGGTCTGAGGGCGTGCGGATGGTGCGGACCTTGTTTGAGATGTGCCGGAAGCCGTTCTCGTACCAGCCGAGGATGCGGAAATTGGTCTTGCTCTCGATCGCCTGCGTCAGTCGCTTGCCGAGCGCGCCGTCCATCGCCGCGCGCGCCTCGTCCGTGTCGGCAAACACGAACGGCATGTCGACGAAGCCCAACTCGGGCACCCGGTCGGTGAGATAGCTTGACGACTGGTAGCCGAGCGTGAGAAGCCCGCTTTCGACCAGCCAGACGATCTCCTCGGCCTTGTAGCCGAGATCCATGATGTTCCAGGCGTACTTGACGTTGACGCGGTCGCCGAATTGCGCGACGAGCTTGTCGCCGATCAGCTTCATCGCGCGCGAGAATCCGGTCGTCGGCGGCCCGTAGCCGCCCATGCGGATGATGATCGGATTGGCCATGATCGGCTCCGTTATTTCATGTTCTCCGCGAGCCAGTCGGCGGCGAAGTCGATGCCGACCTGTCGGTTGTCGACATGGGCATGCTCGGCGCCGCCTTCCTCGGTGGTGAAGATCTTGATCGTCTTGTTCGAGGAGCCGACCGCGTCATAGAGCTTCTGCGCGTTTTCGACCGGTACGACGCGGTCGTTGCCCGCATGCGTGACCAGGAACGGGCAGGTGATGTTCTTGGCCGCGTCCTTGAGCGAGAATTTCTTCGCGATCTCGATGCCTTCGTCCTCGTCGGCCGCGCCGGCGACCCAGCGCCACTGGAAGTTCGACTGCGCAACGCTTTTGGGCGCGTTCCTGTTGGCGTCCTTGATCTTCTGCTGCCAGGCGGCGAGGTCCCAGTGCAGGGCAGAGAGCGCGATGCAGGCGGCGTAGCGCTTCTCGAACGCCGCGACGCGCGAGGAGTAGTAGCCGCCGAAGCTGTAGCCCATGATGGCGATGCGCCTTGAATCCACGTCGGGGCGCTTCGCCAGATGGTCGAAGGCTGCTCCCGCAGGCACCTCGTAGTCGAAGCGGCTCGGCATGTCGCGCATGCGGCGCGTCTCGCCCATGCCGGGACCGTCCAGGCACAGCGTGTTGAAGCCGCGGCGCGAGAATTCGAGCCCGCAGAAGAAAATGCTCATCTCCTTGGCGTTGTCCATGCCGTTGAGCACGACCACGGTGGGCTTCGGACCTGAACCCTGGCCGGGCATGAAGAGAGCAGGCAGCGTCGTGCCCTCATACGGCACTTCGATGAACTCGACGGCCGGATAGCGGAGCCGGATCCCCTGATGCCAGACCTTGTAGGCATGCGCGCATTGCGCGCGCTTCTCCGGGCCGGGCGCGATGAAGCGCTCGGCGTTGTAGTGGTAGATGCCGGCGCGGAGATAATAATCGCCCGCGGTGATCTTGCGGCCTTTGGCCATGGCCTCGTCGCCGCGCTTTTCGATCAGGTCGCCGATCGCGCGCCATTCCTCGAACCAGGCCTTGCCGCGGTCAGCCTCGCCCTGCCGCGCGCGCAGCTTCTCGCAGCAGCGGTCCATCTCCTCCAGCGACACGACGCCGTAGGGCGCCATGCCCTTGAGAATGAGCGTGGCGTTCGACCAGAGAAAGTTGTCGCCGAAATGATCGATCCAGGGACCGCGTGCGGGCATTTCCATTCCTTCGAGTGATGAGGCCGTTGTAACGGAATGCCCGGCGATAAGGCCGGGCATTCGCTGCTTCGCAATCAAACAGAGGTGCGCGGCCAGGACAAGCCCGCTACTGCGGCGGCTTGATGTTCGCGTCCTTGATGATCTTTGAATAGAACGCGTGCTCGGACTCCAGGTATTTTGCATATTCGGCAGGCTGCGTGCCGCGCGGCTCCATGCCTTGGGAAGCCAGCGTCTTGACGACTTCGGCCGGCCCGATCGCCTTCGAAGCCTCATCCCGCAGCTTCTGGGCGATGGACGGCGGCGTGCCGGTAGGGGCGAGCATGCCGTACCAGCCGGTCACCACAAAGGTCGGGAAGCCCGACTCCTGCATGGTCGGCACGTTCGGCAGCAAGGCCGAGCGCTTGGTGCCGGTGACCGCAAGCGGCGTGACCTTGCCCTCCTTAGCCTGCACCGACATCACCGGCATGGCGTCGATCATCGCATCGATATGCCCGCCGAGCAGGTCGTTGAGCGCCGGAGCGGCCCCGCGATAGGGCACCATGTTGATCTTGATATCGGCGAGGATCTGCAGGAGCGCGGTGCTCATGCCAAGCGAGCTGCCGAGCCCGCCGCCGACCCCGAACCGGACCGCGCCAGGCTTCTGCTTGGCGAGCGCGATCAAGTCTTTCACCGACTTGACGCCCAGATCGTTCCTCACGACCAGGATCAGCGGGCCGGTCGCCACTTCGCTGATGGCCGTGAACTTCCGGAGATCGTAGGGGTAGTCCGGGTGCAGCGCCTGGGTGATCAGCGAGCTGGTCGAGGAGAAATAGAGCGTATGGCCGTCCGGCACGGCGCGTGCCACTTCCATCAATGCGGGGATGAAGTTGCCGCCGGCCTTGTTCTCGACCAGCACCGTCATCCCGGTGTTCGCCGTCATCTGCTGCGCGATCAGCCGCGCCGTGACGTCGGTGCCGCCGCCCGGCGAAAGCCCGACGATCATCCGGATCGGCTTGCCGGTCTGGAGTTCCTGCGCAGCCACGGGCGCCGCCGCGACAACCAAAGCGCTTGCGAGCAGCAATCCGGCCGCACGCGTGCCTCGTCGACGAGCTCATCATCAATTCCTCCCTGAAACCCTGGACGTTTGTTTTATGTCAGTCGGCCAGCAGCGTAGCCGTGATCCGTTCCCGCGTCAGCGGCAAATCGCGCACCCGCCTGCCGAGCGCGCGGGCGAGCGCATTGCCGATCGCGGCCCCGGTCGGGCCGACCGAGGCCTCGCCGAGCCCGAGCGTCGGCTCGTTCGGGTTGTCGATCACCTCGATCTCGATTTCCGGAATGTCCGAGAAGCGCAGGATTGGGTAGTCCTCCCAGGTGTCGGTCGAGACGCGGCCGTCCTCGAACTTTACCTGCTCGCGCATCACGAAGCTCGCGCCCTGGATGATGCCGCCTTCGAGCTGGTTCTTCGCGCCGTCGGGCGCAATCACGAGGCCCGCATCCGCCGCGCACCAGATCTTCTTCAGCCTGATGTCCTCCTCGGCCTCGATCTCGACCACCACGGCCGCGAACGAGGCGATGTTCTTGTAGCGGGCGAAGCCGAAGCCGCGTGCGCGTCCTTCCGGCAGGCGGCGCTGCTCGAACCAGCCGCTCATTCGGGCCGCGGTCTCGACCACGCGGCGGGGGCGGGGATCGGAAAGCAGCGACAGCCGGTAGCTCACCGGGTCTTCGCCTGCGATCTCAGCCAACTCATCGATGAAGGATTCGATGGCGAATACGTTGGCCCAGGCGCCGAGCCCGCGCAGCGAGGAGGTGCGCATCGGCACCTCCGGCAGCATGTGATGGATCATCCGGTGCCGCGGCAGGTCGTAGATCGCGACTGCGTTGCGGGTGGCGCCGCCGCCGCGCTCGTCCGGCACGTCGCCGAGCGGATTGAGCGGCGGCGCATTGGGGAGGGCTGCAGCGCCGGTCAGGTTGGAATTGCCGTTCATACCGGGCCGCTGCGCGTGCGGCGGGCTCCAGATTTCGATCGACCAGTCGGCGGGCCTGTTGTCCTTGTCGAGCACCGCGCGGAGCTTGATCGCCATCGCGGTGCTGATCGGCGAGGCGCCGAACTCGTCCTCGCGCGACCACTGCACCCGCACGGTGCGGCCCGGATGGCGCATGGCGATATAGGAGGCGTCGAACGCCGCATCGTCGGCGGTGTTGTGGCCGTAGGCGCCCGAGCCCTGGCGATGCAACACGGTGACCTGCGCGGCGGGCAGCCCGAGCGCGCGGGCCAGCCAGTCGCGCAGCACGGCCGGTCCCTGGCTGTGTGACCAGACCTTCAGCGCGTTGTCCTTCCACTCGGCGAGTGCGCAGCATGGCCCGATCGAGCCGTAGGTGAGGAAGGGCCGCGAATATTCCGCTTCGACGGTGCGGCCGATCGGAGCCGGACCGCGATGGCCAATGTCAGTGACCTTGTCACGCGACTTTTCCGCCTTCAGCCACTCGCGTGTGCCGACGTTGGACGGTGGCGGCGAGCCGCCCTCCCAGCGCGCCAGCGTGCGGGCCGCCTCGGATGAGCGCATCACAGCGATTTCGCTGTCCGAGGTCAACGCTACAAATTCGCCTTCGCGGAGAATCTCGACCGGATGTTTGGCGGCCTTCCGCACGGCATTTTCGTCGAGCGCCGCGAGATGCGCGCCGCGCCAGGGCTGCCGCAGCACGCGGGCATGCAGCATGTTCTCGACAACGATGTCGTGGATGAAGCCCGAGCCCCTGATCTTCGCCGGCAGGTCGAGGCGAGGCAGGTGCTTGCCGACGATCCGGTAGCTCGACGGCGCCTTGACCGGCGCGGTGCCGCTCGCGCGGCGCTCGAGCTTGATCTCGCCCGCCATCGACCAGTAGTCGCGCCCGGTGTCCTTGCCGGAGCGCAGGAATTTTCCATTCTCGATCGACAATTCGCCCGCCGGACAACGCAATGTCTCGGCGAGGCGTTCGAGGAACAGCGAGCGCACCTCGGCGCAGACCAGGCGGATCGACGCGCCGCCGACCGCGATCGAATAGCTGCCCGAGGTGAAGCCTTCCGCCGGGCTCACATCGGTCTGGCCGGACACCAGGTTGATCTGGTCCGGCCGCACGTCGAGCTCTTCGGCGGCGATCTGGGTGAGGGCGGTCAGAATGCCCTGGCCGATCTCGACCTTGCCCGAGCCGACCCGCACCCGGCCGTTTTCCTCGAACGCGATCCATTGCGACAGGATCGGATTGTCGATCAGGCTGAGCGGCAGCGTGTTGGAAATCATGACCGCGCCCCGGCAGATCTTTCAGCGGCGATCATCGCCGCGGCCTTCTGCACGCCGCGGACCACGCGGTTCTGGATGCCGCAGCGGCAGAGATGCGGATCGAGCGCGGCAATAATATCGGCGCGGCTCGGATTTCTGTTTTTGTCGAGCAGCGCCGTCGCCGAGATCAGGATTCCCGGCAGGCAATAGCCGCATTGCCCCGCCTGTTCGCCGAGGAACGCCTCCTGCAGGGCGCTGAGCTCCTCGCCGTTCCAAAGCCCTTCGACGGTGACGATGGCCTTGCCTTCGACGGTTTGCGCTTCGCGCGAGCAGGAATATTCCGGCTTGCCGTCGATCAGTACCATGCAGGCGCCGCATTGCTCGGTGCCGCAGCCGAACTTGGTGCCGCGCAGGCCGAGATGGTCGCGCAGCACCGTCAGCAACGGCACGCTGCCGTCGCAGGTGACGGAGACTGAGCGGCCGTTGACGACGAAATCGAATGACCCGCTCACGTTTGTCTTCTCGACCGACGCTACTACTGGGCGGCCTTGATGCCCTTGGCGTCAATGAACGTCGTCCAGTTCTTGATCTCGTTCTCGAGCTTCACCCTGAGCGCGGGACCGGGCTGGAACGTCGTGCTGGTGTCGACTTTGGCCAAGCGTTCCTTGACGGCTTGGTTCTTCATCACCGTCTCGAAAGCGTTCTGCAGCTTCGCCTTGACCGGCTCGGGCATACCTTTCGGGCCGAAGATGCCCCACCAGAACTCCAGATCGAGGCCGGGCTTCAGCCCGACATCCTTGAGCGATGGCACGTTCGGCAATGCCTGCGAACGCTCGGGGCTGGTCACCAGCATGGCCTTAACCTTGCCGCCCTCGACCAGGGGCTTGGCAACCGACATCGCCGACACGATCGCCGAAACGTGCCCGGCGACTGTGTCGGCCACCGCCGGTCCGCCGCCCTTGTAAGGCACGCCAACGGTCTTCATGCCGGTCGCGTCGCGGATCACCTCCATCACCAGATGCGAGACGCTGCCGATGCCGGCATGGGCGTAGTTCATGCTGCCCGGCAGGGTCTTGGTCCAGGCGACCAGTTCGGCGAAACTCTTGGCCGGCACGTTGTTGGAGACCAGGAGCACCAGCGGAACGCTGCTGACCGCGGCGATGGCGTCGTACTGCTTCAGCGGATCGAAGCCGGTCTGATGATTCTTGTACAGCGCCTGGCTGATGCCGAGCGCGTTCTCGGCGACCATCAGCGTGTAGCCGTCCGGTTCGGCATTGGCGACCGACATCCAGCCGATATAGCCGCCGGCGCCGCCGCGGTTCTCGATGACCACGGGCTGGCCCAGCGCGGCGCTGAGTTCGCCGGTGAGTTGGCGGAAGTACGTGTCGGTCGCGCCGCCCGGCGGGAACGAGATGACAAACTTGATCGGCCGATCGGGGTAGGTGCCTTGGGCTTGCGCCAGCACGGGGGCGGTCACAAGCGCAGCGAGGATCGTGCACCAGTGGATGAAGCGCTTCATGACGGATTCCTCATGGAGTTCGCGATTCCGGCTGCCCTATTCGACCACGGCGGGCACGGTCCGTCGATAGGGGCAAGCGCCCCTGTGAGTGCCTGCGGATGCGGCACTTCGCCTTCGGTGGACTACTCGGCCTTGATGCCCTTGCCGTCGATGAACCGCGTCCAGTTCTTGATCTCGCGTTCGAGCTTGTCTTTCATCGCCGGGCCATCGATCACGTCCGGCGTGATGTCGAGCTTGACGAGGCGCTCGCGCACCGCGCCGTTTCCCATCACTTTCGCGATGGCTTGCGACAGCTTGGCCTTCACCGGCTCGGGCAAGTCCTTCGGCCCGAACACCGCAAACCAGAAGCGCAGCTCCACGTCGGCCGCGGGCACCCCGGCCTCCTGCATGGTGGGGACGTTGGGCATCGCCGGCGAGCGGGCCGTGCTGGTCACCGCCAGCGCCTTGACCTTGCCGCTCTCGACCAGCCCCTTGGTCCCCTGCACCGACGTGATGGTCATCGGCACGTGGCCGGCGATCACGTCGCCGATGGCCTGGCCGCCACCCTTGTAGGGCACGTGCACCGCCTGCATGCCGGTCTTGTCCATGAATACCTCGAAGTTGAGGTGCGACACGCTGCCGATGCCGGCGGACGCGAAGTTCAGCTTTTGCGGGACCGATTTTGAATGGGCGACCAGTTCGGCCACCGTTTTGGCCGGGACGTTGTTGGCAAGGACGAGAGCCGAAGGTGCGGCTGCGAGACCCGCGATCGCGTCGTACTGGGTCAGCGGATCGAAGCTTGATTTGGATTTCTTGTAGAGCGCCTGGCTGATGGCGACGGCGTTTTCGGCCAGCAGCAGCGTATAGCCGTCCGGATTGGAGGAAGCGACGTGGTTCCAGGCGATGTAGCCGCCCGCGCCGGGCTTGTTCTCGATCACCACCGGCTGGCCGAGTGCCTCCTGAAGATCGGGCGCGATCTGTCGCGCGAAGGTGTCGGTCGCGCCGCCCGGCACGAAGGCGATGATCAGATGCACCGGCTTGTCGGGATAACTGCGTTGCGCTGATGCGGTTGAAACGAGGGCCCATGCAGTTGCTGCGATCAACGCACAGCGGACAAAGTTGAACATCACAACCTCCCGTGCCGGCCGCTTTGCGGCTCGTTCTCTTGAACTCGGTGGACTCTACATATTTTTCAGGAGCCAGTCGCCGATGAAGTCCACGCCGAGCTGCCGGTTGTCGACCTGGCAATGCTCGGCGCCGCCTTCGGACTCGGTGAAAATCCGCAGCGTCTTGTTCTTCGAGCCGACGCGCTCGTAGAGCTTCTTTGCCTCTTCGAGCGGCACCACGCGGTCGTTCTCGCCATGCAGGATCAGGATCGGGCATGTCACCTTGTCGGCTACGCCTTCGAGCGTGAACTTCTTCGACCACTCCAGCGCGGTCTCGACGTCCGGCGCGCCGACCACCCAGCGCCATTGAAAAGTCGAACCCGAGGTCTGCCGCGGATCGGCCGGCGCATGGCCTTTGACGAAGTCATGGATGTTCCAGTGCATGGCGCCGAAGCAGACGCAGGCGGCGTAGCGTTTGTCGAAGGCGCAGATGCGCGGCCCGTGATAGCCGCCGAAGCTGTAGCCCATCACCGCGACGCGCTTGGGATCGACGTCGGGCCGTGACGTCACGTAGTCATAGGCGGGGATGCCCGCCGCCTCGTAGTCGTGCCGGCTCGGAATGTTGTGCAGCCGAAGCGGCTCCGACTGACCCGGCCCGTCGATCGCCAGCACGTTGATGCCGCGCCTGGCGAGATCGAGGCCCGCGAAAATGACGCTCATCTCCTTGGCGTTGTCCATGCCGTCGAACAGCACCACGGTCGGTCGTTTGCCGAGGCCTTTGCCTTTGACGAACCAGGCGGGCAGGGACTGGTCCTCATACGGCACCTCGACCCGCTCGATCTCCGGGTGCAGCCGCTTCATCGCGCCCTGGTAGCAGCGCAGCGCCTTGCGATACATCGCCAGCTTTTCGTCGCCCGGCGGCATGAAGCGCTCGGCGCTGTAGTAGTAATTGCCGGCGCGCATGTACTGGTTGCCGGCAGTGATCGCGTTGCCCGCGGCGTCGGCTTCGTCGCCGATCTTCGCCACGCGATCGGCCTCGCGCGACCATTCCTCCATCCAGACCGTGTCGAGATTGGCTTCGCCGCTGCGCGCCTTCAGCCGCCGCGTGATCTGGTCGATCTCGGCCGCCGCCGCCGCGCCATAGGCCACCATGCCTTTGACGATCTGGGTGGCGTTGCTCCAGCGCAGGTTTCCCGGAAACGTCACCTGCCAGTTGGCCTCGCTCGGCATCGCAACCATATTCGCCCCCTTATTTCACGTCAGTTTTTCCCACGCCCATAGCGCGCAGGCAAACAGCCTGCGGTCCTCGTGGCGCCTGGCGATGAGCTGCGCGCCGATCGGCAATCCGTTCGGTCCCTTGAACACCGGAATCGACACCGCAGGTACGTGCAGGATCGTCCATATCTGGAACAGCGGAACGCCGGCGAAGGCGGGAAAGCCTACAGGAGCCTCGCCGAACGCCGCTGGCGTCAGCAGCACGTCGATATTGCCCCATAGGTCGTCGAGCCGGTTTCGGCATTCGTCGGCGATCCGCTTGCTCTCGACATAGCGTTCGAAGCTGCCGCTGATGCCGTCGTGCAGCCGGCCGCCGCGCAGAGTCTCGCTGATGTCGTCCCAGTGATTCTCGATCTCGTAGGTAAAGGTGCGCGCGAACTCGAAACTGGAGATCGCACGGTGCGCGTCGTTGAGCCGCGCGAAATCCTCCGGCATCTTGAATTCGCTGACCTTGGCGCCGGCGCGGGCGAGCCGCGAAGCCGCATCCTCGATCAGCGCCCGCGTGGTGGGCTCGAACTGATCCCACACGTGACTCCTGCACAGCGCGATGTGTGGAGGGCGATCGAGCTTCGGCATTGGCGCTGGCGGAATGCCGAGCAGCACCTCGCGATAGAGCGCGATGTCTTCGACCGACCGCGACAGGATCCCGAGCGTGTCGAGCGACCCTGACGCTTCCATCACGCCATGCATCCGGTGCTCGCCGTATGTCGGGCGATAGCCGAACACGCCGCAGAACGACGCCGGCCGGATGGTCGAGCCGGTGGTCTGCGTGCCGATCGCAATCGGCACCATGAAGTCCGCGACCGCCGCGGCCGAGCCGCTCGATGAGCCCGCCGGCGTGCGGGTGAGGTCGTGCGGATTGCGGGTCGGGCCGGGATGCAGGTTGGCGAACTCGGTGGTGACGGTCTTGCCGAGCAGAATGCCGCCCGCCTTGCGCGACAGCGCGACACAGGCGGCGTCGCGCTCCGGCTGCCGGCCCTTGTGAATGGGCGTGCCCCATTCGGTCGGCATGTCGTAGCTGTCGATGATGTCCTTGACGCCGAACGGCACGCCCGCGAACGGGCCGCGCCGGCCGTTCTTGTCGAAGGCGCGGGCCGAAACCAGCGCGGTCGTCGCGTCGATATACGCCCAGGCGTGCACCTCGCGCTCGCGCGCATCGACGCGCTCGAGGCACGCCTGCACCACGGCCTCGCAGGTGATGCGGCCCTGGCCGATGCCTGCGATGATCTCGGTGGCGGTCAGTTCGTTGAGCGGTTTGATGGTGCCATGCCCTCCACGCAGGGCGCCATTCAACCATCATGGCTTTGCCGGGTGCTAGATTTTTCTCGTCCCGCAGGGCACTCATGAGGGACGCGACAATTCCTCAGGGAGAAAGCCATGCCGAAGAAGCAGATCAGCTCCGACAAGATCAGCAAGCCGAACGGTCACTTTTCGCAAGCGACGGTGATCGAGGCGAAAGGGCGGATCGTCTTCATCTCCGGCATGACGTCGCGGCGGCCGGACGGCACCATTGCCGGCATCGGCGACATCGAGGCGCAGACCCATCAGGTCTGCCAGAACGTGAAGGCGGCGGTCGAAGCGGCCGGCGGCACGATGGACGACATCTGCCGCGTCGACGTTTACGTGCGCAACATGGAGCACTTCGAGAAGATCCACAAAGTGCGCCGCGAATATTTCAAGCCGCCGGCGCCGGCCTCGACCATGGTGGAGATCACCAAGATGACCTCGCCGGAGTACCTGATCGAGATCAACGCGATTGCGGTGATTGAATAACCCACCGTCGTCATTCCGGGACCGCGCGAAGCGCGGGGCCCGGAATCCAGTTCGGGAGTGGAGTGGGCGTCTGGATTCCGGGCTCGCGTGCTTCGCACGCGCCCCGGAATGACCGCGCTGCTAGATCACCTTCACATCGCGGAGCTTCTCGACTTCCGCGTCGCCGTAACCCAGTTCCCGCAACACCTCCACGGTGTGCTGCCCGAGTGTCGGCGCGGGCAGGTCCGAGCCGTCGCGTCCGCCGTCGATCCGCACCGGCCGGCGGATCGCGGTGATCTCGCCTTCGGTCGGATGCCGGAGCGTGCGGAAGGTTTCGAGGTGCTTCACCTGCGGGTCGGCGATCACGTCGGGTATGTTGTGCACCGGCGCGAACGGCACGTCGTTGGCTTCGAGCAGCGCCATCCATTCGGCACGCGGCCCTTGTGCGACGATTTCGCCGAGCACGCGCGTCAGTTCTGTAAAGTTCTTGATCCGTGCATCGCGGGTCTTGAAGCGGACGTCGTCCGCGAGATCGGGTCGGCTCAATGCAATCAGCAGTCCATCCCAGAACTTCGGCTGTGACGACAGGTGTACCCCAAGCAGCTTGCCGTCGGCGCAGCGGAAGGCGAACGAGTGCGACGTCGCGACGCGGGTGAGGGGATCGTTGGGGATGCCGAGTTGCGTGTGATTGGCGAACGGGTCCGGGATGAACGCGATCGCGGCTTCCAGCATGTTGATCTCGATGCGGCGGCCCTTGCCGGTGCGTTCGCGCTCGTAGAGCGCGCCGAGCACGCCATAGCAGGCGTACATGCCGGTGACGTTGTCCGGGATCGTCGGTCCGTTCGCCTGCGGGTTCTCGGGATCGAGAAACAGGCTGGCAATCCCGGAAAGCGCAAGGCCGACACTGTCATAGGCCGGGCGCTCGCTGTACGGCCCGGTCGCACCGAAGCCGGTAATCGAGCAGTGAATGAGCTTCGGATTGGCCGCGCTGAGCGTGCCGGTGGCAAGCCCGAGCCGCTCCATCACGCCGGCGCGGTAGTTCTCCAGCAGGATATCCGCGCGGCCGATCAGCTTGAGCAGCACGGCGCGGCCTTCGTCCTTCCGCAGATCGAGCTTGATGCTGCGCTTGCCGCGGTTGTAGGCCGTGAAGTGCGGGCTGTAGTGCCCGCCACGGAAGCTCCGGAACGGATCGCCGCCTTCGGGATGCTCGACCTTGATCACTTCGGCGCCGAGGTCCGCCAGCATCATGCCGGCGAGTGGCGCGGTGATCATGGTGCTGAGCTCGACGACGCGGACGCCTTTGAGCACCTGTGTCATCTGGGCACTTCGGTTAACGGTTTCGCCGCGGCTGGCTAGGCGCCGGCTTTGTGACCGCCGAGCCCCGGCCGGTACTTGCCCTCCAGGAAATCGCCGATGCCTTCGCTGCGCCAGCTGTCGTTCTGGCGGAGCGTCAGCTGGTCGGACTTCGCCGCGGCGAAGTTGAGCGCGGCTTCGCCGGACATTTCCAGCGAGAAGCGGTAGCCGTCCTTGCAGGCGGCGAGCGCGTCGGGGTCCTTGGACGCGATCTCTTTCGCCAGGTCCATGACTTCCTTTTTCAGGTCGGCGAGCGGATAGGCGGCGTTGACGAAGCCGATCTCGGCGGCGCGGTCGCCTTTGAAGGTGCGCCCGGTCATCGCGTAGTAAAGCGCCTCACGCGGGCGCAACAGGTTTGCGAGTGACTTCGAGACGCTGCCGCCGGGATAATGCTTGAAGTTGATCTCCGAAAGCCCGAACACCGCCTCCTTCGCCGCAAACGCCAGATCGCAGCCCTCGACGATCGAGAATGCGCCGCCGAAGCAATAGCCGTTGACCATCGCAATGGTCGGCTTCGGATAGTAACGCAGCGTGCGCGAGCGCCATTCGGTGGCGATCCGGAAGATGCGGTCGAACTCGGGTGGGTTGTCTTTCAGCTCGACGAAGAATTGCTTGAGGTCCATGCCGGCGCAGAATGCTTCGCCCGCGCCGGTGAGGACGACGACGCGCGAGGTCTTCTCGTAGCGGAGCTTTTCCAGCGTTTCGGCCATTTCCAGATGCAGCGCCGGGCTCATGGCGTTGCGCTTGGCCGGCCGGTTGAACGTGACGGTTGCGATGGCGTCCTTGATATCGACGGTGACCGTGTTGGACTCGGACATGACAACTCCCATGGCATAAGCAGGCAGCGATGCTGGCACAGGCGTGCGCTGCCCACAACGCGAACGGGCCTGCCGGAAGGCAGGCCCGTATGCAGGATAGCTGGGCAGAAATTCAGCTTGCCGCGAGTCCGTCGTAGCTCTTGTCTTTCAGGAACTGCGCGAGGTCCCAGCGCTTGACCTGGTCCATCACCTCGTCGAACTCCGAATGCGGCAGCGTCTTGTGGACGAAGCGTTCGCCGCGCCCGAACTTGGAGAAGTCCCACTTGTGATAGGTCTCGAACTCGGCCGGCACCGCGTGCTTCCACAGCGGCAGGTATTTCGGCAGATCCGCGTCCATCGCCTTCTCGGCGCGGTCGAGCGCGCGCAGATACGCCCGCGTCGCCTCGGGCTCGAAACCGTCCGGCACCCACCACAGCGTGTGGAACGTGTCCTCGATGATCTTGCGAAGCCCGAGCTGCTCGGCCATCGCGATCTGCGGCGGCAGGAGCGACGCCGCTTCGACCTCGCCGTCGAGCAGCGCCTTGAGCCGCGCGCCGAAGCCGCCGGTGTTCACCGTCTTGATGTTTTCCAGCGGAAGATATTTTTCGAGGCGATACGGCACGTTGAAATGGCTGCCGGCGCGCATGCCCACGGAAATCGGCACGTCCTTCAAATCTTTCGGCTCGCGGATTTTCGAATCCGGCCGCACGAAGATCGCCCACGGTGAATCGCCGTAGGCCTCCGGCACGAACTTGCCCATGCCGGCGCTGGCGTTGCAGATCGAGCCCCACACGCAGGCGCCCTGGATCACCTCGGCCTTGTCCCTGGTGTAGGGCTGGTCCTGCGGGCGCTCCATGTAGTTGAGCCCCTTCCAGCTCGATTGTGTGCCACGAAAGGTTTTCCAGTCGAAGGACACGTCGAGGCCTTCGGCTTTGAAGAAGCCCTCTTCCATGGCGACGAAATCGTTGAGCCCCATGCCTTTCGGGGCGACGGTGACCTTTCTCATCGGCGTTTCCTCCTTCTTCCCTTTCTTGGGCCGCGTGCAATGGTGCGGTTCGTTGTTATGATGCCTATAATTTTAGCACCGCCGGGGCCGCCGAGACACCCGTGGGCGGCGAAGAATGTGGGCTCGGCGCGACGGAACCCGGATGGATTTTTCGTTATCGGCCGAGCAGCAGGCGATCCGCGACGTGGTCGCAAAACTCTGCGCGCGCTTCGGCGACGACTACTGGCTGAAGAAGGACGAGGAGGGCGGCTTTCCGGAAGACTTCCACCATGCCTTCGCCGAGGCCGGCTGGCTCGGCGTCTGCATGCCGCAGGACTACGGCGGCGCGGGCCTCGGTGTCACTGAAGCCGCGCTGCTGATGCAGACCATCGCCGAATCCGGTGCGGGAATGTCAGGCGCCTCCGCGCTGCACATGAACATCTTCGGGCTCAATCCGGTGGTGGTATTCGGCAGCGACGAGCAGAAGCGCCGCGCGCTGCCGCCCTTGATCGCCGGCCGGGACAAAGCGTGCTTTGCGGTGACCGAGCCGAATGTCGGGCTCGACACGCTGAAGCTCAAGACCAAGGCGGTGCGCGACGGCGACCGTTACATCCTGTCAGGTCAGAAGATCTGGATTTCTACCGCGCAGGTCACAAACAAGATGCTCATCCTTGCGCGCACCACGCCGCTCGACGAAGTGTCGCAACGCACCGGGGGCTTGAGCCTGTTCTACACCGATCTAGACCGCCGCTTTGTCGACGTTCGCGAGATTCCGAAGATGGGCCGCAGCGCGGTGGATTCGAACGAACTGTTCATCGACAAGCTGCCGGTGCCTGTCGCCGACCGCATCGGCGAGGAGGGCAGGGGTTTCGAATACATCCTGCACGGCATGAATCCCGAGCGCATCCTGATCGGCGCGGAGGGCATCGGGCTCGGCCGCGCGGCCTTGCGCAAGGCGGCCGCTTACGCACGGGAGCGCATCGTGTTCGACCGGCCGATCGGCGAGAACCAGGCGATCCAGCACCCGCTCGCCGCGTGCTGGATGCAGCTTGAGGCCGCGAACCTGATGGCGTTCAAGGCGGCCTCGCTCTACGACGCGGGCGAGCCCTGCGGCGTCGAGGCCAATGCGACGAAGTATCTGGCCGGCGAAGCCGCGTTCAAGGCCTGCGAAACCGCGCTGATGACGCACGGCGGCATGGGCTACGCCAAGGAATTTCACGTCGAGCGTTACTTGCGGGAATCGCTGATCGTGCGGATCGCACCGATCACGCCGCATCTCATTCTCAGCTTCATCGCCGAGAAGGCGCTGGGCCTGCCGAAGTCTTACTAAGCCCTGCCCGCGCTGGCGAGCCACCAGCGCGTTTACGCGCGTCTTCGACGCGCCACCAGCGCGGTTACGCGCGTCTTCGACGCGCTATGGGCGAGCGGCCAGCGCGGGTACTTTAGCGTCCGCGCCGGTTCCTCGTGCCGCTTCGCGCCACTCGGCGGCGCGCTAGCGCTGTGCGGTGGTCGGCGGCGGGTTGGCCGCCCGGGGCCTTGGCGCCTGCGGTGGCTTGGCCCCCTGCGCGGCGGTGCCGCGCGCCGCGTCCGGCAGATATTTCGCCACCACGGCGGGATCGAGCGTGGCGATGGCGTTGTCGGGCAGGCGGTGCCAGATCTCGTCCATGCCGAACATCGGAATCCCGAGATAGCCGCGTACCTTGAGCTGCTGGCCGTCGCGGCTCAGCGTCATCTGGGCGCGATAGACGTTGCCGTCGCGCGGATCGAGGATGTTGCCGTCCTCCCAGGTCAGGACCGACGTGCGCTTCATGTCCCGGATCAGCGACAGGCCGAGCATCGGCTGCCCCTTCCGGTCGTCGGTGCACTTCGTGCAATTCTGATTCGGCGGATCGTTCGGCCGCGGGAAAGCCTTGGCGACGGCGCCCTCGACGATGTTGTTCGGACGCTCGACGAACAGGAACCAGACCACCGGCCGTCCCTGCTCGCTCTTCTCCCAGAGCCCCGCCACGGTTGGATCGGCGGCGCGTGAGGGAAGCGTCGTGGCTCCGAGCGCCGCCGCGGTTGCCAGGACCAAAGTCGCCAGTTTTGTTCTCATGGCCGCAGTCCTTCCGAATTGAAATTCCGAAATCCCCACCCCCAACGCATCACTTTCCCCGACTCACTCCGATAATATGGCCGTTTCACGAAAGTGCAGCGGTTAATCATTGAGCGGGCGTCAGGGTCCGCGCCAGTGGAGATTTTTGTGACGTTTTTGCAGGAACGCATTCCTCGCCGGCGGGTTATGCGCTAGGGAGTGATCCGCGGTTGGCAGGTCCGGGCCGGATTTCGATTGGTTTTTGGCGGCTGGCCGCTGCCCGCCGTATTTGCTGGTCGGAACGAGGTCCGTGCAGCCCAGTCCGTGACAGAGCCCAAGTCTTTTAGAGAGCCACGTCCTTTAGAGAGCCAGGTCCTAAAGCCCGATGTCGCGAACAAGTCTGGCCTTGAGCAACCTGCGGGCGATCGTCATCGTCATCGTGCTCGCTTTCCATTCGGTGCTGGCCTATCTCGCGTCGCTTCCTGCCAAGCCGTTTGCCTTCGATGTCCCGCCCTACCGCTGGCAGGCATCGCCGATCATCGACAGCCAGCGCTGGTTTGGATTCGACCTGTTCTGTGCGTGGCAGGACGTCAGCCTGATGTCGCTGATGTTCTTCCTGTCCGGCGTGTTCGTGCCGGGCAGCCTGTCGCGCAAGGGAGGCTGGAGCTTTCTTTCCGAGCGGCTGCTGCGCATAGGCCTGCCGCTCGTGGTGGTCGTCGCGGTGGTGATGCCGGTTGCGTACTACCCGGCCTATGTGGTCACCGCGGCCGATCCGGGCGTCGCGGCGTTCTGGCAGCACTGGTCGGCACTGCCGTTCTGGCCTTGCGGGCCGCAATGGTTTCTCTGCCAGCTTTTGGCGCTGAACGCGCTTGCGGCCGTCCTGCATCGCTGCGCGCCGGACCTGACCGCGCGCCTTGGACAGCTGGCGGCCACGGCGCAAGCGCACCCGCTCCGCTTCTTCGCGGGTCTCGTCGCGGTGTCGGCGGTGGTCTATGTGCCGCTCGCGCTGGCCTATACGCCCTGGGCCTGGGTCAACACTGGGCCGGTCTCGTTCCAGATCAGCCGGCCGCTGCATTATCTCGTCTATTTCTTCGCGGGCTATGCGGTCGGCGCTTATGGCCTCGAGCGCGGGATCCTCTCGGCCGAAGGCCCTCTGGCGCGGCGCTGGGCCGCATGGCTGGCGGCGGCATTCGGCGGGTTCATTCTCTGGGCGCTGCCGACTTCGCTCACGCTCGACGGCCGCGAGGCGCCCTTGGTCGTGCATGCCGCGGGCGCGCTGGGATTCACCGTTGCCTGCGCGGCAGGGTGCTTCAGCTTCCTCGCGATCTGTCTTCGCTTTGCCACCCGGCGGCATTGGGCGCTCGACAGCCTCTCGGGCCAAGCCTACAGCATGTACCTCAATCACTATGTCTTCATGGTCTGGCTGCAATTTGCGGTGCTGGACTTGGCTCTGTTCGCGATCGGCAAGGCCGCGATCGTGTTTATCGGCACCTTTGTGATGAGCTGGGCGCTGGCCGTGGCGACCGGCGGCCTTTCTCTCGGCGCTTTCTTCGCTCATGCGAAACGCGCCGTAAGCTTCGGCCAAAACCAGCCGGCCGTGGTCAAAAGGGACGATTCGGCCTGAACAGACCCGTAACGCCGGCCTGGAACGGACTTTTGGAACGGATTCAAGGGAGACAGGATTTAGTCACGTATGCCGCTGACCTTCACACTTGCGTTCCGGAACCTGTTTCACGACCGCCTGCGGCTCATCGCGACGGTCATCGGCATTGTTTTCTCCATCGTGCTGGTGATGGTGCAGATGGGCCTCTATCTCGGCTTCGGGCGGATGGTCACGACGATGATCGACAATGCGTCGGCCGACCTCTGGATCATGCCGAAGGGCACCAAATGCTTCGAGGATCCGTCGCTGCTGGACGCGCGGCAGCGCAACCGCGCGCTGTCGGTGCCCGGCGTCGCCGAGGCCATTCCGGTGGTGATCGGATTTGCCGACTGGCGGACCCCGAGCGGGTCGTCGACACCGGTGTTCGTGGTCGGTTCGGATCTGCGTTCGGGGGGCCTGCAGCCCTGGAACCTGGTCGAAGGCCGCATCGAATCTCTGTCTACGCCGAATGCAGTCGCGGTCGACAAGACCTATTTCGAGCGGCTGGGCATCTCCGGACTCGGCGCACGCGCCGAAATTCGCCAGCAGACCGTGCGGGTGGCGGCGGTCACCGAAGGCATCCGCTCGTTCACCACCACGCCCTACGTTTTCATGGACGTGGACCGCGCGCGCGCCTACACCGGCACGCCGTCGAGCAAGGCGACCTATTTCCTGGTCAATGTGGACCGCGGCGCCAACACTGATACCGTGCGCAGCAATCTCCGTTCCACGCTCGGCGACGTCGAGGTGCTCACTCCGCACGAATTCCGCGAACGGAGCCGCTCGTTCTGGCTGTTCGGCACCGGCGCCGGCGCGGCGCTGTTTGCTGGCGCCTTGCTCGGCGTCATCGTCGGCACCGTGATCGTCGCGCAGACGCTCTATTCCAGCACCAAGGACCACATCAACGAGTTCGCGACGCTGCGCGCCATCGGCTCCTCGCGCGGCTACATCTACAAGGTGATCATCTGGCAGGCGATCCTCAACGCGGTGATCGGCTTCAGCCTCGCGGCGCTGGTCGGCTGGGCCGTGGTGCGCGCGACCGCGGCGAGCGCGCTGCCGATCGTCATCACGCCGGAGCTTGGCGCGGGCCTGTTTCTGCTGACCGTGGTGATGTGTGTGGTCTCGGCCGTCGCCGCGATCATGAAGGTGACGCGGATCGACCCGGCACAGGTGTTTACGCGATGAGCGGCGTGGTGATGGAAGCGGTCAATGTCGCCAAGGTGCTGGGCACCGGGCCCGCGCAGGTGCGCGCGCTCAAGGGCGTCAACCTGACGCTGCGCGGCGGCGAGTTGACCTTGCTGATGGGGCCGTCCGGCAGCGGCAAGACAACATTGCTGTCCATTCTGGGCTGCATGCTGACGCCGACCGAGGGAACGGTGCGGGTGCGCGGCGAGTCGGTCGAAGGCAGGGGGCCGGAAGAGCTGGCGAAGCTCCGGCGCGAGAACATCGGCTACGTGTTCCAGTCCTATCACCTGTTTCCGACGCTGACGGCCGCCGACAATGTGCGGCTCGCACTCGACGTGCGGGACGAGGGCGGCCGCAAGGCCAAGGCCCGGGCGAAGGACGCACTGGCCCGTGTCGGCCTGGCGCAAAAGACGATAAACTACCCGCGCCAGCTTTCGGGCGGCGAGCAGCAGCGCGTCGCGATTGCGCGTGCGGTGGTCGGCGATCCGTCGGTGGTCCTGGCCGACGAGCCCACCGCGGCTCTCGACTCCGAGAACGGCAAGGCGATCATGGGTATCCTGGCCGAGATCGCGAAAGACCCGAATCGCGGCGTTCTGGTCGTGACCCACGATCCGCGCCTCGTGCCCTATGCGGATCGGATCGTGCATATCGAGGACGGCAACATCGTCCGTGAAGAAACCCGCGGCGGAACGCGGCGAGAAGAAACTGGAAGGGCCTGAGCATGGCGAAGAGCGTTACGGTCATCGCGGTTGTCATCAGCGTGGTTGCGGTCGCCACGGCCGTCGCCGTGGTGACGCCGGACCGGATCGACCTCCGCGGCGCAATCGCCCAGCCGGGCGACAAGATTTCGGAAAAGCCTTCGGACAAGCCGCTGAAAAGGCGGCCGACAAGTCTTCGCCCGACAAGCGCTGGCTCGCAGTTGCGCCGGGCCGCGTCGAGCCACCCTCGGGCATGATCAAGGTGGCGGCTCCCGCCGTCGGCATCGTCACAAAGGTGCTGGTCAAGGTCAACGACACGGTGTTCGCCGGCGAGCCGCTGATCCTGCTCAACGACGACGAGATCCAATCGCGCTATGCCGCGGCCGAAGCGCAGGCCGGAATGCGCAAGCGCCTGCGCGACGAACAGCCGGCGACCGGCAAGGCCGCCGACCGCCGCAAGGCCGAGGACGCGCTATCCGATGGCGAAACCGCGGTGTTCGACGCGCAGGTGGCGGTAGACCGCGCGGCGATCGCCTGGCGGGGCGGCAGCGGCACGACCGAGGCCCTGACCAATGCACGTTCGGCGCTGTTGCGCGCCCAGGACGAACTGGCGAAACGCCAGCAGCAGCTTCGCGCCGGCACGGCCGACGCGCCGCTGCCGACGCCGCTCGAGGCGCAGGTCGCCTCCGCGCGCGGCGATCTCGCATTTGCCCGCGTCAACCTGGAGAAACTCCGCATCCGCGCGCCGATCGACGGCACGGTGCTCCAGATCAACATCAATCCGGGCGAGCTTGCGACGCCGACGTCGCTGCAGCCGCTCTTGATGATCGCCAACCTGATGACGCTCAACGTGCGCGCCGAGCTCGACGAGCGCGACGTGTCCGAGATCAAGGTGGGGCAGGTGGCTTCGGTCCGCGCTGCGGCGTTTCCCGGCAAGGAATTTGCCGGCAGCGTGACCTCGATCGCGCCGCTGGTCGAGCCGTCGCGGCTCGGTGCGCGGGCCCAGCAGGGCAACCGCTCCGACGTCGATGCCGTCGAGGTGCTGGTCAAGCTGCAGCAGCCCGGTCCGCTGACCGCGGGCATGAAGGTCGACGTCTACTTCAACGCCGAAAAGACGGCGCGCCGGTAGCGACTTTCAATAAACTAGATACCGGTGCGTAGGGTGGGCAAAGGCGCGCAGCGCCGTGCCCGCGTATTCTTGCTCTGCGCGAGGACGTGGGCATAGGCGAGCGAAGCGACGCCGTCCTTCGGACGGCTACGCCGCTTACGCGGCTTTGCCCACCCTGCGACTGCTATTTCTTGCGCCTGGCTGCAGGCGCCTTCGCAGCCCGCGCCCGCAACACGCCTCCCCATTTCGTCTCGATCTCGCGCGCCTCTTCGGCGGTGAGCGCCGAGGTCGGCGGATACTTGTCCTTCCAGCCGAACGGCCGCACCGCCTCGATGATCGCCTTCGAATGCGAGGTGATGCCCGCCTGCTTCCAGTCGTCCGGAATGCGCGGGTCGAGCGCCGAGCTCCAGGCGTTGCGGATGATGTCGATCTGCTCGGCCGGCTCGCAGCGCGTGGTGACGGCCCACATCACGTCCGCGAGATCCGACGGATCGACGTCGTCGTCCACCACGACCACAAGGCGCCCCATGTAGCTGTTGGCCGCGGCGATCAGCGCCGCGCGCTTCGCATGGCCGGCGTAGCGCTGGCGGATCGAGACGACCGTCATGAGCTGCGCGACATGCTGCCAGACACCGACCACGTCGGTGACGCCCGCCATTTCCAGGTTGCTCCAGATCGAGGCGGCGCGGAACGGCAGCCCGAAATGAAAGCGCGGCGGCTTCATCGGCGGCGAGCCGAGCAAAATCGGATCGTCGCGGTGATAGACCGCGCTCACCTGCATCACCGGCGCGGGCCGCGCGTCGGCCGCGTAGTAGCCGGTGAACTCGCCAAACGGGCCCTCCGGCAGCGTGGTCTTGGTTGGCGGCAGCAATTCGCCCTCCAGAATGATCTCCGCCAATGCCGGCAGCGGCAGGCCGGTGAGCGGTCCGTGCATGACCTCGTAGGGCGCGTTCCGGATCGCGCCTGCGAAGTCGTATTCGGACTGGCCGTCGGGAAGATATTCGAAGCCGGCGATGAACAGCGCCGGGTCCTCGCCGTTCACGACGGCGACCGGACAGGTCTTCCCAATGTCCCAGTACTTCCTGGCGATGATCGCGCCGTGCCGGCCCTGATGGTCGAACTGGACGGTGACCCTGTTCTTTCCGTGCACCTGGATGCGGTAGATCGAGGCGTTGATCCATCCGCCGTCCGGATCGCGCATGATGACGATAGAGCCCGAGCCGATATACGGGCCGCCGTCCTTGCGGTGCCAGTAGGGCGCCGGCAGTTTCGTCATGTCGACGTTGCGTCCGCGCATGGCGTTTTCCATGAACGCTGCCTTGTCCGTCTCGACCGGCGCATGCGGCTTGAGCGTCTGGCGCTTCTTCATCCACGCCTTTAGTGCATCGAGCGGCTTGAGCGTGGGATCAATGCCGAGCGCGAGCGCCGCGCGCTGCGGCGTGGTGGTCGCGTTGGTGAACACCCGCACGCCCTTGTCGTAGCCCTTGATGCGGTCGAAAAGGAGCGCCGGACATTCGGCGGTCCCGGCCGCCACCTCGGTGATGCCGCCGAGCTCGAACTTCGGATCGGCGCCGTGGATGCGCCGCAGCGCGCCAAGCTCGTCCACCTGCTTGATGAAGCCGCGCAAATCCTTGTACATCACGGTGCCCGCCGAAAAGTTACGCCATCGCAATTTGACCACAGGGAACACCGCATGCGCTACATCGATGCGTTCTGTCATTTCAGCCCGAAGCGCTATTTCGACGCGCTGATTGAATCTCCCGCGGGCCAGAAGGACATCGGCAAACGTGTGCGCGGCATTCCCGCGCTCTACGACCTCGACCTGCGGCTCAAGGTGGTCGACCAGTTTCCCGACTATGCGCAGGTCCTTTCGCTCGGCCTGCCGATGGTCGATCGCCTCTGGGGGCCCGACAAGACGCCGGACATGTCAAAACTCGCCAATGACGGGCTCGCCGAAGTCTGCTCCAAACATCCGGATCGGTTTGTGGGCTATTCCGCCGTGGTGCCGATGAATGCGCCGGAGGCCGCCGCCAGGGAGGCCGAGCGGGCGCTGAAGAACGGCGCCCATGCCGTGCAACTCGGTACCAACGTCAACGGCAAGCCGATCGACGGGCCGGAGTTCTGGCCGCTCTATGAAGTGATCGAGAAATCCGGCAAGCCGATTCTCCTGCATCCGGCGCGCAGCCGCGAGATGATCGACTACCAGGGCGAGACCAAGTCGAAATACGAGATCTGCAGCGTGCTTGGCTGGCCCTTCGAGACCGGTGTGGCGCTGTCGCGGTTCATCTTCTCGAAGATCATGGACACCTATCCGAATCTGAAGATCGTGTCGCATCATCTCGGCGGCGTGATTCCCTACCTCGAGGGTCGCATCGGCCACAGCTTCGACCAGATGGGCGTGCGCACCTCCGACGAGGACTACGAGTTGCTGCGCAAGAGCCTGAAGAAGCGGCCGTTCGACTACTTCAAGGATTTCTACGCCGACACCGCGATCGAAGGCGCGCGCGCGCCGATGGTCTGCGGCATCGACTTTTTCGGCGCCGACAAGGTGCTGTTTGCGTCGGATTGTCCGTTCGACAAGGAGAAGGGACCGGGCTACATCCGTTCCACCATCGCGGTGCTGGAGGCGCTGGAACTCAAAGTCGCCGACCGCGAGAAGATCAGTTACAGGAATGCGCAGGCCTTGTTCGGCGTGAAATAGATGGCGAAAGACGTCACCCGGCGCTTGCTGTTGTCGTCGGCTGCGGCCCTGGTCGTTGCGCCTGCGATGGCGCAAGATCGTGGCGCACAGGACCGCGGCGCGGTGACGTTCGTCCGCGATTTCTACGCACGCGAGATCGCGCGGCACGCCGCGAACGAGGGCAGCAGCGTGCCGGACCTCTTGGCGGTCTTCACTGCCGACGCGCAGCGGCTATGGCGCGCTGCGCAGGCCAACCGGAACAATGCGAATGAGCCGCTCGGTCCGATCCTGCACGTGTTCTTCGGGCGGGGGGCGCTGCCCGGCCGTGAGATCAGGCTCGATGCGGTGACCGCGTCCGGGGCGGGCGCCGTCTCGGTTGCGCTGAGCATCCAGGGCCATCCGCGTCAGCTTGCAGTTCGCACGGTGCGCGAGGGCGGGGCCTGGAAAATCTCTGACATCGACTACGGCGGCGGCGAAAGTTTCGTTGCCTATTTCAGGCGGCGGGCCGGCCGCTAGCCGGCAAGTGAAAACGCCATGTGAAATTTGCAGCCCGGAAATTCGCCGCCATCCGTTCGCAGCGATGTGTCGCATCCGCCTGATGCTGGCAATGCCGCGGGGACGGGCTATGCTCCCGGCACGCACCTAATGAGTTCCCACAGGGAGATCGTTCATGATTCGACGTCCACTCGTCAGCGCAGCGTTCGGCGCGGCGTTCCTTGCGCTCGCTTGCGGCCCGGCGCTGGCGCAGGCCGATTTCCCGAACCGCGGGATCACCATGGTGGTGCCGTTTCCGGCCGGCGGTACCGCCGACCTTCTGTGCCGCTATGCCGCCGAGAAGGCCACGGCGGGGCTCGGCCAGCAGGTGGTGGTCGAGAACCGGCCGGGCGGCGCGGGCGGGCGCATCGGCATGGAGCAGGTGATGCGGGCTACTCCGGACGGCTATACGCTGCTCTGCAGCACGCAGCTCAGCTACAGCATCACGCATCTGGTGTTCACCAAGGCGGCGTTCGATCCGCGGCCGCTCGAGCCGATCAGCGTGCTTGCGACCTATCCGCTGGTCATCCTCGTGAAGAAGGCGCTGCCGGTGAACAACATGGCGGAGTTCATCGCCTATGCGAAAGCCAATGACGGCAAGGTCAACTACGGCAACCAGGGTGTCGCCAACACCGGGCATCTGCTCGGCGAATTGATGATGATGAAGGCCGGCTTCAAGATGACCGCGGTGTTCTATCGGGGCAGCCAGCCTGCGATCAACGACCTGCTCGCCGGCACCATCGATATGGTCCCGGACTATCTGCTCGCCAACAAAGGCAATATCGACGCCGGCAATCTGAAGTTCATCGCGGTCGCGCAGGAGCAGCGCCTCAAGGATTATCCGAACGTGCCGACCGTCGCGGAGACATTGCCGGGCGTCACCTCGATCACCTGGATGGCGGTGTCGGCGCCGCCCGGAACCCCGAAGGTGATCACGCAGAAAATCTCCGACGCGATCGGCAAGGGTTTCAGGGAACCCGACATGCAGCAGAAGATTCTCAAGCTGGAAGCCATTCCGGTCGGCAGCACGCCGGAGCAGATGCGCAAGATCATCCAGGAAAGCCTCGATGTCTGGGGGCCGGTGGTGCAGGCCCGCAAGATTTCGGTGGATTGAGACCGCGTCGCTTCTCCATACAGGGAGTGTCATGCCCGAGCCCAACGCTTGACCCGGGCATCCATACGGTGTTGCCGCAGAGCGCAAACTCACGTTTGCGGTTTGGCGCACCTGCTCATGGTCAAGGGCCCGGCGATGACACCTTCTGTGTGGCAATCAGTGCGCGATCAGGTTCTGCAAGTCCTTCAATCGCCCATCGAGAAACGCCTGCAGGTTCGGCTCCACGATCCGCATGGTCTGCTCGACGAACCGGTCGCTGCGGCCGCCGATGTTCGGCGTGATGATCACGTTCGGCATTTTCCACAGCGGGTTGTCCGGCGGCAGCGGCTGCTTGGAGAAGATATCCAGGCCCGCGCCCGCGATCTTGCCGGCCTGAAGGTGCTCGATCAGTGCCGCCTCATCCAGCACGCCGCCGCGGGCGAGGTTGATGAGGAACGCGGACGGCTTCATCGCCGCGATCACGTCGCGGTTGATCAGGTGATGCGTGTCCGGCGAGTAGGGCACCAGCAGCATCAGGAAGTCGGCGCGTGCAGCAAGCTTCACCAGCTCCGCGCGCGGATGCACCTCGTCGAAGTGCGGCGCGGTCCCTCGGCCGCCGCTGACGCCGATGGTGGTCATGCCGAACAGCTTGCAGCGCTCCGCGAGATGCTCGGCCAACAGGCCCAGGCCTACGATGACGATGGTCTTGCCTTCCAGGATCGGCTGGCCCCATTGCTCCCACTTCGCCTCGGCCTGGTTGCGCTGCATCTTCCGGAAATTCCGTTGCAGCGCGATCATGTTCATGAACGCAAGCTCGCTCATCTGCGGCCCGTGGATGCCGCGCGTCGAGGTCAGCAGCACCTGCGGCGGCAGCACCCCCGGCACGGTCAGCGTATCGGTGCCGGTGGTCAGCGCCTGGACCCATTTCAGGTTCTTCGCCTTGGCGATCAGCGCGTTCGGGATGTGATGGCCGAGCGCGATGATGACCTCGATGCTGTCGATGCCTGCTTCCGCGTCCGCGGCCTTATGAACCGCGAGAAACTCGACCGTGGGAAAGGTCCGCTTGAGCCGCGCGTGGTACATGTCCGCGTTCATGTCGAGGATGAGGATTCTGGCCGTCATGGTGTCTCCCGCCGTTTCTTGATGAGCTTCAGCTTATCCGAGTTCCGGCGTTGGCCAGCCCTTTTCGAACTTCACGCTTTTCACCACCTCGGTCACCACCCCGCACAACGGCAGGCTGATCCGCAGCCGGTCGGCTTCCGACAGCACGATCCGCATGTCCTTCTCCGCCCAGGGCATCGGCTGTTCCTCGGGCCGCGTCTGCATCGCCCAGTTGCCGGCGCTGGAATCGAGCAGCGCCGTGCGCAGCCGCTCCGGATCGGCGCCGAGCTTCTTCGCCAGATTGAAGCCTTCGTGGTTGGCCGAGATGCAGGCCCAGAGAATGAGGTTGTTGACCATCTTGCCGATCTGGCCTGAGCCTAGATCCCCGACGTGATAGATCGAGCTGGCGAATGCCGAAAGCGCAGGCTTGCAAGCCTCGAACGCCGTGGCGTCGCCGCCGACCATGGTCAGGAGCTTGCCGGCTTCGGCCGCGGGCTCGCCGCGGGTGATCGGCATGTCGAGCAGCACGATCCCGGAGCCTTCGATTTTGGCCGCGATCTTCTGCATGGTCCGCGGCGCCACCGTCGAGGCGATGCCGACGATCATGCCGGGGTGGGCTGCGGCGGCAATTCCATCCGCGCCGAGCACCACGGTCTCGGCCTCCGCGTCGAAACCGACCACCACGATCACGAAATCGCTTTCGGCTGCGACCGCCTTGGGCGTCGCCACCACGTTGATACCCGCGCCCTCGGCCTGCTGTCGCGCCGCGGCGTTGACGTCGCAGGCGGCGACCGCGAAGCCGCCCTTGCGCAGATGCCGCGCCATGGGCAGCCCCATCTTGCCGAGACCGATGATCCCGACGCGGCGAATGTTGATGGCCATTGTGCGTTGCTCTCCCTGATCTGCGGCGCATCCTGCCACGGCGGCCGGGCCGTGTGGCAGGGCGCACCGGCATGTTTGATTTGCCGCAATGCGGAGCCCGGATGGCTACCGAAGCTGGCGTCCCCGGGTCTATAGTCCGCGCCGCACCAGGAGCCGCCATGAACGTCCGAACTGCCCCGTCCGAACCCCGCTTGTCGCTGCGCGACCGCATGTCGATGTACACCGGCAATGCGCTCAAGATCGGGCTGTTCGGATCGAACTGCTCCTCCGGCCGCTGCGTGACCAACGTGCCCGAGCGCTGGACCGGCAGTTGGGAGGACAATCTTGCGCTCGCCCGGATGTGCGACGCAAACGGCATCGAGTTCATGCTGCCGGTCGGCCGCTGGAAGGGCTACGGCGGCGACACCGATTATATGGGCACCACGCTGGAAACCATCACCTGGGCCACCGGGTTGCTCGGCAAGACCAGGAACCTGATCGTTTTCGGCACCGTGCACGCGCCGCTGTTCCACCCCTTGATCGCCGCCAAGCAGTTCGTCACCGCCGACCATGTCAGCAGCGGACGCTTCGGCCTCAATATCGTGGTCGGCTGGAACGAGGACGAGTTCCAGATGTTCGGCGTGACGCAACGCGAGCACGAGCAGCGCTACGACTACGCGCAGGAATGGCTTGAGGCGGTCAAGCTCGCCTGGGGTCCGAAGGAGGACTTCGAGTACGCCGGCAAGTTCATCAACCTGAAGAAGGTGCGTGCCAAGCCCAAGCCCTACGGCGGCACGCGGCCGCTGATCATGAATGCGGGTGCGTCGCCGACCGGACGCGCCTTCGCAATCCGCAACTGCGACGCGTTCTTCACCCAGGCCGACCGCACCTCGATAGAGACCACGCGCCAGCGCGTGCAGGCCGCCAAGGACGAGGCCGCGGCGCACAGCAAGGACCTCGACGTCTATGCGGTCGGCGTCGTCACCTGCCGTCCGACCCGCAAGGAGGCCGAGGAGTACTACCACTACGCCACCATCGAGAATGCCGACTGGTCGGCGGTCGACGGTATCCTCGGCAAGAAGAACATCTCGGTCGCGACCGTCGGCGAAGAGGAGTTCCAGAAGGCGCGGCATCACTACGCGCACGGCCTCGGCGGCCTGCTGATGGTCGGCGATCCCGACGAGATCGCGCAGCAGCTTGCGGACCTGAGCCGCGCCGGGCTGCGCGGAATCGGCTTTTCGTTCGTGAACTACCTCAAGGAACTGCCATACTTCTGCGACGAGGTGCTGCCACGCCTTGAGCGCATGGGCATCCGGGAAAAGCGCAAGGGCTAGGTGCGCCTGCGCGGCGGTATCATCGGGCCATGATTCAGGACACGGATACCAATCGCCGCCGCAATCTCGGCTACTTCTTCGACGCGACCGTGAAGCGTCTGCCCGACAAAGTCGCGATCGTCGACCTGTTCGGCGGCCGGGAACGCACCTCCACCTACCGGCAGCTCGACGAGCGGATGAACCGCGTCGCGTCGATGCTCGCCCGCCTCGGCGTGAAGCCCGGCGAGCGGGTCGCCATGCTGATCGGCAACCGGGTCGAGTTCATCGAATTCTTCTTCGGCGCGATGCGGGCCGGCGCCATTCCGCTCCTGCTCAACACGCGGCTCGCCGCGAACACCCTCGAAGGGCTGATCGCCGATGCAAAGTGCGTGCTCGGCATCTTCGATCCGTCCTGCAACAAGGATGCGCTGGCCATCGGTTCGCGGGTGCCGGTGCGGCACCGCATGCTGCTCGACGAAAAGAAGGACGGCTTCCTCGGCTACGAAACCGAGATGGCGATGCCGGCGCCCATGGTCGAGCCGCCGCCGATTGCCAACGACGCGCAGGCGTTCCAGCCCTACACCTCCGGCTCTACCGGCCGCCCCAAGGGCGCGATCATGACCCACCGCGGCATGCTGTGGTACGTCGACTACAATCATCGCTACTGGCCGTCGGCGGAATCCTCGCGCGGTCTCGTCGCGCTGCCGCTGTTCCACAAGAACGCGCTGCGCGGCACCGTGAAGCCGATGTTGTTTGCCGGCGGATCGTTCGTGCTGATGCCGGGCTACGAGCCGCGCGCCTATCTCGAGGCGCTGGCGAAGTACAAGTGTACCTATTCACGCGGCGTCGCCGCCGTGTTCACGATGTTCCTGCAATACCGCGATCTCCTGAAGACCCTCGATCTCTCCAACCTCAAGAGCATGACCATCGGTTCGGCGGTGGTGACGCCCGAGCTCCTGGAGTTGGTCAATCGCGCGCTGCCGCACATCAAGGTCGAGGAGAGCTACGGCCTGACCGAAGGCGGCAGCCCGCTGCGTCCGCCGATCGACGGCCGCCCGGTGCCGCGCGGCAGCCCCGGCGCGCAGGCGCCCGAGATCGAGCTGAAGATGATCGACGCCCACGGCAAGGAGACGGAGGAGGAGGGCGAACTCCTGATCCGCTGTCCCTATGTCTGCCTCGGCTACTTCAACGAGCCGGAGATCACGAAGGCGAAGATTCAGGACGGGTGGCTGCGCACCGGCGATCTGTTCGCCAAGGACAAGGACGGCTTCTACTACTTCCGCAGCCGGGTCGACGACATGTTCAGCTGCGGCGGCGAGAATGTTTACCCCAAGGAGGTCGAGAACCTGCTGTTCGGCCATCCCGACGTGGTCAACGCGGTGGTCACGCCGGTGCCGCATCAGGTGAAGGGCCTCGCGCCGGCCGCTATGGTGATGGTGCGCGAAGGCTCCGGCATGACGGCCGACAAGCTCAAGGCCTATTGTCTCGACAAAGGGCCGGCCTATTCGCATCCGCGCTTCATCGACATCGTGCCTGCGCTGCCCTTGAACGGCGCCGGCAAGGTCGACCGCGGCATCGTCCAGGCCAGGCTCACCGCCGCGTACGGCGGCGCGAAGGCGTAGCGGTCCCATGCCAGCCGATCTCAACGCCGTGATGCTTCGGATCACGGCGGAGCGCGCCAAAACGCTGATGGTCGAACTCGCGCGCGTACCCAGCCCGCTTACCGCGCTGTTCGAGGCGGAGCCGCAGCTTCGCGCCTTCATCGACAAGGCGGTCGAGCCGCGGCTGCGCGAGATGGGGGTCACCGATATTCGTCGCGATGCCATGGGCAATCTCTGCGCGACGCTGGGCGCCAACACCAGCGGGCGCTCGCTGATGCTGGTCACCAACGCCATGACCCAGCCGCCCGCGACCATGCCCAACCCTTACGGTGGCGAGGTTCGCGACGGCGCGCACTACGGGCTGCCGGGCGAAGTGGTGCTGGGCAAAGGGCTCAGCGAGCAAAAGGCGCCGCTCGCCGCGATCCTGCTGGCGTTGCAAACCATTGTCACGGCGAAAATCCCGATCGCGGGGCAGGTCGTGTTCCTGTGCTGCGTGTCGGGCGAGACTGGCCGCCACGATGCGATCAAGAGCATCATCGAGGCGACCGGCGTGCGCGCCGAAATGGCAATCCTCAACGGCACCGGCAACCGCATCAGCCTTGGCAACCGCGGCCGCGTTGATGTCACCGTCACCGTGCACGGCAGCCCGGGCCATTCGAGCCGCCCGCAAAGCGCCTGCAACGCCGTCACCGGTGCGCTGGAGGTGGCCCGCCGGCTCACCGAGAGCTTGAACCTCGGCGCGCCGCATCCCGCGCTCGGCAAGGCGACGCTTGCGATCAACAAGATCCGCAGCGCGCCGGATTCGACCCACACCATTCAGGATAAATGCGAGATCGGCATCGACCGCCGCCTGATGCCAGGCGAGGACCCCGACAGGGCTGTTGCGGACATCGCGGCGATTGCCTCGGCCGTCAACGGCATGAACGACCCGGCCAGCGGCAAGCCATGGCGGGTCGAGGTGACGAAAGGCCCGTTCATGTATCCGGCGCTGGTCACCGCGTCGTCCGCGGTCGTCACCGCGGTGATACAGGCGTCGCAGGCGGCGCTGGGCGTGACGCCCGAGACGTTCCATCAGACCAACGCGTTCGACCAGGGCTATCTGCAGCACATCGGGATCGAGCCGTGCACCTACGGCCCGGGCGAGGAGAAATACGCCCACACCGACCTCGACATGGCGTCGGTGGACTGCACCCGCGACGCGGCCAAGGTCTACGCGGCGATGATCCTGCAGCGGCTCGCCTGAGGCTGCCGCTACTCGATCTTCATTCCGGTCGCTTTGATGACCTTTTCGCGGACCTCGGCCTGCGCCTTGATGAACGCGCCGAAATCCTCCGGGCTCTTGCTGATGGTCGGCTCGATGCCCGCGGCGGTGAGTTTGTCGCGCACCTCCTGCGAGGCCATCGCCTTCTGCAGCGAGGCGAACAGCCGGTCGACGATCGGCTTCGGCGTGCCCTTCGGCACCACGACGCTCTGCCAGATGCCGAGATCGAAGCCCGGGAAGGTCTCGGCGATCAGCGGGATCTCCGGCGCGAGCCCGAGCCGCTTCTGGCCGGTCAAGGCAATGATCTTGATCTTCTTGTCGCGGTAGAGCGGCAGCGCGACGTTGACGCTCTCGTGGCCGATCGGGATGTCACCCGCGAGCAGGCTGGTGATCTGCGTCGTGCCGCCGCGATAGGGGACCATGGTCATGTTGGTGCCGGCCAGGCTGTTGAGGAGGCCGATGGCGACCTGCGAGGTCGGCGTGCTCACGCCGATCTGGAACGTGCCGGGCTTGGCCTTCTCGGCGTCGATGATGTCCTTCAGCGTGTTGACCGGCGTCTTGATGTTGGCGGTGATCGCCGAGGGCACCAGCGCGATCAGCGACACCGGGTCGAAGTCCCTGAACGGGTCGTAGGCGAGCTTGGCGTAGAGGAACGGGTTCATCACCAGCGTGCCGTCGATGGCGAGCAGGATGGTGTAGCCGTCGGGCTGCGCGCGGGCGACGAACTGCGCGCCGACGATGGTGTTGGCGCCGGAGCGGTTGTCGATCACGACCTGCTGGCCGAGGTCCTCGCTCATCTTCTGCCCGACCAGGCGGCCGAGCACGTCGGCCGGTCCGCCCGGCGCGAACGGCACGATCAGCGTGATGGGGCGGTTCGGATAGCTTTGCGCGGATGACGGCGCAGCAAAAGCGAGCAGGAGCGCAGCCGCCAGGGCAAACGCAGGCAGACGGGTCTTCATCAGTTCCTCCCGGGACGCGGCGAGGGCGGTGTTCCGCCTCTCAATTCAGGCTCTGCATCAGTCTCCCAAGCTGCGGCATCGGCGCAGCCGGCACCTTGTCCTTCAGCCGCCGCATGCAGCCCCACAGCACCGACTGGTTGCTGTTGACCACGGGCTTGCCCAGCATTTTCTCGATGTCGGCGATGGCCTCGATCTGCGTCGTGTTGGTGCAGGACAGGAAGATGCCGTCGGCCTCGGGCCGGTCGTTCTCTTTCGCGAGCCTGGTCCAGTCGGCCGGCGTGACGCTGCCGAAATTCTTCGCCTCGAGCTTCAGCGCCACGTCCTGCACCACGGTCACGCCCGCCGCCGTGAGATAGTCGATCACGGCTTTATTGCTCTTGTAGGGCGTGAGCAGCACGACCTTCTTCATGCCGAGCGTCTGCAGCGCCTCGAGAACCAGGCGGCTGGTTGCCATCGCGCCGATGCCGGTCGCTTCCGTGACGATGTCGAGAATCTTTCCTTCGCCCTGCGGCCCCTGGGTCATCGAGGTGTCGGTACAGTGGAACACGATCACGTCCGGACGCGCGTCGGACAGAAGCTTCGCCGCGTCCGCGATCTCGCTCTTCATCTCCGGCAGCGGCCGCTTCCACTCACCGGCGACGCGTGCGCGGGCGACATGGATGCCGAGTCCCTCCGGTGCGAAATGGTTGAACTGCGGTTCGCTGAAGGTGTTCACCGACGGGATGATCAGCCCGACCCGGGCACGCGGCGGGATCAGCGCGGCAGTGTCCGTGTTGACGTTTGGCAAGACGTTCATGGCGTGCCTCCGGATCTTCTTCAGTCGAAATTGATGCCGCTTTCCTTGTAGACCCTCGTCCAGCGTTCGGCCTCGGCGCGGTAGAACTTGTCGAATTCCGCGGGCGTCGTGGTGACGGCCAGGATGCCGGCCTTTTCCAGCCGGTCGGCGACGCCGGCGTCGGCGGTGGCCTTCACCACGTCCTCGTGGATTTTCCGGAGCACCGCGGGCGGCGTGCCGGCGGGCGCCACCAGGCCGATCCAGCTCGACATCTCGTCGATCGGCAGGCCAGAGGCCTCGGCGAGCGGTTTGACGTCCGGCAGCACGGCCAGCGCCCGGTTGTTGAGCTTGGCGAGCGGCCGGAACTGGCCGCTCCTGATCAGCGGCAGGCTCGGCGCGATGCCGTCGACGATGAAATCGACGCTGCCGGTGAGCAGCCCCTGCACCACCTCGGAGCTGCCGCGGTAGGGCACCAGCACCACCTCGATCCCGGCGGCTTTGGCAAACGTCGCGCCGGCGAGCCGCGTGATGGTGATGCCCGCCCCGTAGTTGAGTTTCGAGCCGCTGGCCTTGCCGCGCGCGATCAGCTCCGCGATCGTCTTCGGCCCGTCGCTGGCGCGAACGGTCAGCAGCGAGGTGTTCTTCGCCGTCAGCGTGATCGCGGCGAAGTCCCTGAACGGGTCGTAGCTCATCGGCGCGCCGGTCGCAGGGTTCATCACCAGCGTGGTGTCCATCGCGGCCAGCAGCGTGTAGCCGTCGGCCGGCGCATTCGCCACCGCCTGCGCGCCGATGCCGGTGTTGGCGCCGGGCCGGTTCTCGATGACCACGCCCTGGCCCCACATCTCGGAAAGCTTCTGCCCGAGGATGCGCATGTTGACGTCGGTCGGCCCGCCCGCCGGGAACGGCACGACGATCTTCACCGGGCGGGTCGGAAAGCCCGCAGCATCGCCGCCCTGCGCCGCGGCGGTCACGGTCGCGGCAGCCAGGAGGGCGAGGACGGCGAGGGTGCGCATCGCTAGACGAGCTTTCGCGTCACGTCGCCGAACAGGTCGTCGACCTTCACCTTCTTGGTGATCATCTGCTGCCGCAGCGAATAATCGATGACCCGCTCCAGCGCCTCGCGGTTGGCCTCGACGCCGAACCGGAACGGATCGAGCGCGCCTTTCGGCGCCGAGGTGTCCAGATCGCGCGCCGCCTTGAAGCAGCGGAAAATCTCCTCCACGAGTTCGGGACGTTCCGTGGCGATCTTCTCGCGCACGATCACCATGTGGTTGATCGGCACGCCGCCGTGCGACAGCGCCCATTCCTTGTTGGCCGTCTCGGCGTCCGGAACCAGCGTCTTGAAGCGCGGGTCAGGAAATTTGTCGCCGATCAGCGCTGCGTCCACCTCGCCGTCGATCAGCATCTGCGGCAGTTGCTTGGTCTCCGGCGCGCGCTTGACGAACGAGGGGTCCTTGTACTGCGCCACATGCGGATCCTCCATGGTGATGATCTCCACCTTGGACCAGTCGACGCCGAAGCTCTCCGCGAGGATGCCGCGCACCCAGATGCCGGTGGTCTGGGTGTAGGAGCGCACGCCGAATTTCCTGCCGTTCAGGTCCGACGGCTTCATCGTGCCGCGCTCGGAATTGTAGGCGACGGTGTGCAACTGGCCGCGGCCGACCACGGTTGCCGGCAGCAGCACGTAGGGCAGGCCGAATTCGCGGGCCTGCAGGAAGGTCACGATGGCCAGCTCGCCGCAGTCGAACCGGTGCTCGCGCACCATCGGCTTGAAGCCGCGGTTGGGCACCGGGAAATCCGGGAATTCCCATTCGATCAGATCGGACTTCACCCGTCCGTCCTTCAGCGCCACCGCGTTGGAATAGCTGCCGAGCAGCGTGTTCAGCTTCATTTTGTCGGGGCGGGTCAGCACGGCGGTTCTCCCTTGGTCCTGTTTCGCAATTCTGCGTCATTCCGGGGCGCCGCCACAAGCGCGTTCACGCGCGTCTTCGCGCGCTATGGCGGCGAACCCGGAATCCAGAGCCGCTCCATGGCTCGGTTCTGGCTCCTCCGCAAGGTCGGGCAACTGGATGTGCGACCGCTGGCTGCGCGAGACCGCTACTTCTTCGGCAACACCGCGGCGAACGTGCTTCCCCGCACGCACATCTTGCCCTTCGGGTCCTGCCAAAGCTTCTCGATCTTGTGCAGATGCCCGAGCGCGCGTGCCACCGTGTTGAAATCGTAGTCCGCGAACCGCTCGGAGATGTCCGTGTAGTAGAGCGGCTCTTTCTCGATGGCGTCGAGGATCTTCTTGGCCAGAAGCTCCACCTCGCGCTCGTCGCCGGACTTGCCCGCGCTGTCCTTCTTGCCCTTGACGTATTCGTCCACCTTCGCGGTGTCGGCATAGGCATAGGTGATGCGCTCGTAGTGCTCCTTCGGGATGTGCTCGGGGATCGTCGCGTCGATGCCCACCTTGGTGCCGATCGGCACCACACCCGCGCCCTGCAACAAGCTCGGATCGAGCGGCTTCGCCCGCGCGCCGGGAACGATCACGATGTCCTTGTCGCCCTGAACGCGCGTGGCGATGGCCCATTCGACGTCGGTCGGATTGTTGATGTCGATGTCGTCGTCCACCACGACGACGTGCTTGAGGTCCATCACCGACAGCGCCGCCAGCAGCGCGTTCTTGCCGTCGCCGGCGGCGCCCTTCTTGATCGAGACCACCGCGTGCCAGAACGCGCAGCCGCCGAGCGTGACGTTGAGGTCGGTGACCTGCACGTTGGCGATCTTCAGCGCCTGCCGGATCGCGGTGTAGCGGGTCGGCGCCGCGAGCCAGGTGTTCTCCCACGGCATGTGCAGGTTGTAGTAGACCGCGTCCTTGCGCATCGCGATCGCCTTGATGCGAACCAGCGGGTTCCAGTGCAGGCCGCCCATCAGCCGCGTGAACTCGCCGAACCGGCCCTCCGGCCAGGTCCAGCCGGTCGGCAGGATTTCCGCCTCCAGAACGATCTCTGCGTCCGCAATGTAGGGCACGTCGATGGTGGAGCAGGGCGCAAGCTGCACCGCCTCGCCGCGAAGCCCGCCGGCGATACCCATCTCGTCGACGCCGAGCGGCGCGCGGAAGCCCGAGCCCGTGATCTCGAACGGATGCACGCCGATCGAGATCGAGATCGGCAGTGGTTCTTTCCGCTCCAGCGCGCGCTGCGCAAACAGCCGCATGTTGTTCGGCGTGACGATGTCGATGCCGGTGAGGCTCTTTTCCTTGACGATGAAGCGGTAGATGCCGCTGTTGAAACCGAGCTCGGGGTCTTTGCAGATCACCACGCCTGCGGTGATCATCGGCCCGCCGTCATAGATCGACGACATCGGGATCGGCAGCTTGTAGAGGTCGACGTCGTCGCCCAGCATCACCACGTCGCGCGTCGGCGAGCCGTTGACGTATTTCGGCGGGATCGGCTTGGCGATCGCCGCCGCGAGCTTGTGCTCGATCTCGCCGAAGGTCTCGCAGCCCATCGCCATGGTGGCGCGCTCTTTCGAGCGGATGATGCCGGACACCACCGGCACGCCGTAGCCGATCACGTTGTGGAAATAGAGCGCGGTCTTGGCCTGGTCCACCAGGGTGGCGATGTGGCGGATATCGACTGCCTGGTGCAGGTCGACCAACTCTCCCGCCTGCCGCAGCCGGTCGAGGAATTGGCGGAAATTCTCTTTCATTTTGTTGGTTCTCCAGAGGCCGGCAGGGGCTAGGGGCGTAAACTACTGGCCGGGGACGGGTGGAGCAATCGTCCGCGCTGCATGGCGGCGGCGCTTTTCAAGACAGCGTCGTTCGGATATCCCCGCCGCATGACCGAAACCAGCTGGCCCAATCTCCGCGAAGACGACTTCATCGTCCGCGACTTCCGTTTCGCCTCCGGGGAGACGCTGCCGGAACTGCGGCAGCATTACATTACGCTGGGCACGCCGCAGACCGACGTCGCGGGCCGTATCGTCAACGCGTCGCTGCTGATCCACAACACCACCGGCACCGGCAAGACCTGGCTCGAGCCCTCGCTCGCCGGCGAACTGTTCGGCGCCGGCCAGCCGCTCGATGCGGCAAGGAACTTTCTCGTCATCCCCGACATCATCGGCTTCGCCCGCTCCAGCAAGCCGAGCGACGGCCTGCGCGCGAAATTCCCGCGCTACCGGCTGCATGACGTCGCGGTGGCGCAGCACCGCCTCGTCACTGAAGGGTTGAACATCCCGCGCGTGAAGCTCGTGATGGGCCTGTCGCTCGGTGGTATGCTGACCTGGATGTTCGGCGAGATGTTTCCGGACTTCATGGACGCGCTGGTGCCGGTCGCGAGCCAGCCCGGCCCGATGAGCGGGCGCAACTGGATCCAGCGCCGCATCAATGTCGAGGCGATCCGCAACGATCCCGAATGGATGGGCGGAGACTACGAGACCCAGCCGACCGGCTGGGCCCGCGTCGCGCCGCTGTCGGCGATGTTCACCCAGAGCGTCGTGCGCATCCAGGAGGTCGGATCGACGCGCGAGAAGGCCGACGCGTTCTACCGGCGGCTGGTCGAGAACGCGCATAAGGGCGACGCCAACAACCGGCTCTATCAGATCGAGTCGACGATGGACTACGACCCGTCCGTCGACCTCGAGAAGATCAGGGCGAAGCTGTTCGCCATCAACTTCGCCGACGACGCGGTCAATCCGCCCGAGTTGGGCGTGCTGGAAGCCGGCGTCGCGCGGATTCCCGGAGCGCGCTGCGTGGTCGTGCCGGCGACGCCGCAGTCGCTCGGCCATCAGTCGTCGATGCATGCCGCGCTTTGGAAGAGCCATCTGGCGGAATTCTTGAAGTCGATCTGAAGCCGGGTAAGGCCATCGTCGGACAGGCCATTTGTTCTGAAAATGCGCCTTAACATAGGACGAGCATGCTTTGATTGTTGACTAATGTAGATTATTATACTATATTGTTAGTTGTTGTCAGTGAGATTGTTCTAAAATCGCCTTCGTCGTTGGAATATCCATGCTTCCAGTATCGAATCCCCTGCGGCGCGCGCCCCGTTCCTTGCCGGCATCATCGGCATCGAATTCCGGCATTGCGCTTCTGGCGTCCGAAATCGCAGCCGCCTGCCGCGAGCCGCGCAGCGTGATGGGCCCGTGGATCAAGGCGGCGCTGGCGCGGGCCGCGCTCGATCCCGGTCTGCTCAAGCCCGAGCACCGCCTGATCCAGTCGGACTGCTACGCGCGCCACATCCTGCACAGCGACCCGGGAGGGCTTTTCACCATCCTCGCGATCGTCTGGGCGCCGGGGCAGTTCAGCGCCGCTCATGCGCATCAGACGTGGTGCGGCTACGCGGTCTACGACAATCCGCTGGACGAGACGCTGTTCAGGTTCGACCCCGCGCGGTCCGCGGCCGAACCGGTGCGGACAGAGGTCCGCGTTCCCGGCTATAGTTGCCATGCCGGTGCAGGACTTGACCAAATCCACAGGCTCGGTAATTCCGGCGGAAGACCCGCGATCTCCATCCATGCCTACGGTGTAGAGCGCGAGCGTATCGCGACGCACGTCAACCGTGTGGTGGACGTCGCACCATGAAAAAGGATGTGAGTTTTGAGCAAGACGATGAAAGCGCTGGTGCTGAAGAAGCACGGCACCCTCGACGAACTCCAGGTCGTCGCTGACTATCCGGTTCCGCAGGCCGTCGAAGGCCACGTCGTCATCCGCGTCCGGGCCTCGTCGTTCAACTACCACGACGTGTTCACCGTCAAAGGCATGCCGGGCATCAAGGTGCCGCTGCCGGTGATCCCCGGCCTCGACATGGCCGGCGAGATTTCCGAGGTCGGTCCGGGCGTCGCCGAAGTGGAAGGCCGGCGACCGCGTGCTGGTCAATCCGCTGAACAAGAAGAAAGGCCTGATGGGCGAGATGCTCGACGGCGGCATGGCGCAATACTGCCTGGTCGCCGCCGACCAGCTTGTCGCCATGCCGGACGGCGTGAGCTTCGAGGACGCGGCCTCTTTGCCGGTCGCCTACGGCACCGCGCACCGCATGCTGATCACCCACAAGACCGTCAAGAAGGGCGACCGCGTGATCGTGCTCGGCGCCTCGGGCGGCGTCGGCACCGGCTGCGTGGTTCTCGCCAAGCTGCTCGGCTGCGAGGTGATCGCCTGCGCGTCCAGCGAAGAGAAGATGCGCCGCCTGAAGGAGCTCGGCGCCGACGAGGTGGTCGACTATTCCAAGACCGACTGGTCGAAATGGGCGGTCGAGAAGTACGGCAAGCCGCAGCGCCGCACCTACGAGGGCGGCGTCGACGTGGTGGTGAACTTCACCGGCGGCGACACCTGGGTGCCGTCGCTGCGCTGCCTCAAGCGCGGCGGCAAGCTGCTGGTGTGCGGCGCGACCGCGGGCTACGACCCCAAGGAAGACCTGCGCTACATCTGGAGCTTCGAGATCGAGGTGAAGGGCTCCAACAGCTTCTACGACGACGATCTCGCGGCGCTGATGACCATGATCCAGCAGGGCAAGATCAAGCCGGTGGTCGACAAGGTGCTGCCGCTCGAGCAGGCCGCCGAAGGCCTCCGCCTCATCCAGGACCGCGAAATCTTCGGCAAGGTCGTGGTGACGCCATGAACGACGTCAAGAAAGAGCCGAAAAAGGACGCCGGCGCCGACCTGACGCTGGAGCAGATCCAGGAGATCGTCACCCGCGCGCCGTTCCACAAATGGCTCGGGCTGAAGGTCATCGCGGTGCACGACGACGGCATCGAGCTGAAAGCCACCTGGCGCGAGGAATGGGTGGTCAATGTCGATCGCCGCTTCACCCACGGCGGCATTCTCGCCGCGCTGATCGACCTCGGCGCCGACTGGGCGATGGTGCGCAAGCTCGGCCGCGGCGTGCCGACGATCGACATGCGTGTCGACTATCACGCCATCGCGCTGCCCGGCGATCTCACCATCAAGGGCAAGATCGTGCGCATGGGCGGCCAGTTCTCGACCGCCGAGGCCTCGATCTACGACGCGCAGGGCAAGCTGCTCGCCAGCGGCCGCGGCACCTACTTCACCGCGCCGCCGCCGCCGCCGAAAGCGTGATGTCTTCGGGCTTCAAGAACCTCGGCGATCTGATCCGCGACGACGCCGACCTCACCAAGATCGCGATCATCGATCTGGGCGGCGAGGAGCCGCCGGTCGAATACACCTATGCCGAGCTCGACGGCATGGCGATGGCGGTCGCCCGCGCGCTGACCAGGCGCGGGCTTTCACGCGGCGACCGGGTTGCGATCCTGTCCGCCAACCGCGCCGAATTTGTCGCGGCTTATTTCGGCATCATGCGCGCGGGTTTCGTCGCGGTGCCGGTGAATTATCGTTTCCCGCGCAAGACCATCCATCTCATCCTGGAGAACGCCGGCGCGAAGCTCCTGTTCTGCGACACCGCGAGCCGCGACGATTGCCCCGAAGGTCTTCCCGCGGTCGTGTTCGGCGCGGAGGGCGACGAGAGCTTCGGCCGATTCATCGACCCCGGCGAGTTCGAGACCGTGATCCCGGACGACCGCGAGCCTGCGATGTTTCTCTACACGTCGGGCTCGACCGGCCTGCCCAAGGGCGTGGTGCTGTCGCACCAGAGCCACATCTGGGTGGTGGAGACGCGGCTCGCGCCCGATCTCGACCGGCATCGCTATCTGATCGCGGCGCCGCTCTATCACATGAACGCGCTGGCGCTGTCGAAGCTCGCCTGCGCGGCGCACGCGACCGTCGTGCTGCTGCCGCGCTTCGAGGCGAAGTCCTACATCGAGGCGATCGGCCATTACCGCCCGACCTGGCTCACCGCGGTGCCGCCGATGATCGCGATGATGCTGCGCGAGCGCGCGACGATGGAAAACACCGATCTTTCCAGCGTCGAATTCATCCGCATGGGCTCCGCGCCGGTCAGCGAAGCGCTGATGGCCGCGACCCACAAGGCGTTTCCCAAGGCCAGGGTCACCAACGCCTATGGCACGACGGAAGCGGGGCCGGTGGTATTCGGGCCGCATCCGAAGGGCCTGCCGCAGCCCGAGGATTCGGTCGGCTATCCGCACCCGAAGGTGCAGTTGCGCCTGGTCGACGGCGCGAACCGCGATGCCGATCAGGGCGTGCTGGAAATGAAATGCCCGGCGCAGATGAACGGCTATCACAACCGGCCGGACGTGAAGCCGCCGTTCACCGCGGACGGCTACTACATCACCGGCGACGTGTTCCGCCGCGACGGCGACGGCTTCCACTATTTCCTCGGCCGCACCGACGACATGTTCGTCTCGGGCGGCGAGAACATCTATCCGGCCGACGTCGAGCGCATGCTGGAACAGCATCCCGACGTCAGCCAGGCCGTGGTGATCCCGGTCGACGACGACATCAAGGGCACCAAGCCGGTCGCCTTCGTCATCCCGAAGGCGGGACACAAGCCCACCGAAGACACGATCAAGACCTATGCGCTGGAGAACGCGCCGGCCTACCAGCACCCGCGCTTCGTCTGGTTCGTCGATGAATTGCCGCTCGCCTCCACCAACAAGGTGGATCGCGCGGCGCTGCGAAAGCTCGCGCAGCAACGGGTGGCGGCCGCCGCGGCGTCCTGATCAGTTCGTCTTCAAGCCGATGCTGTCGACCAGCGGCTTCCAGCGGGTGAACTCCTCGGCCATGTATTTCCGCGCTGAATCCGCTGTGAAGTACGACACCTTTTCGAACCCGGAAGCGGTCAGGATCTTCTCGAAATCCGGATTGTCGACCGCCTTCCTGTTGGCGGCGGAAAGGGCGTCGATGGCGGCCTTCGGCGTCGCGGCCGGGGCGAAGATGCCGAGGAACAGTTGGCCGATCATGTCCGGAACGCCCTGCTCGATGGCGGTCGGAATGTCCGGCGCAGCCTTCAGCCGCTCTTTTGCATTGATCGCCAGAATCCTGATCTTGCCGGTCTTGTGGAATTCCAGGACCTGGCCGCTGATATTCGGCGACATCATCGGGATGTGTCCGCTGACCAGGTCGGCCATACCGGGCCCCGCGCCCTTGTAGGGAATGTGCACCACGTCCTTCAGTCCGGTCTTCGCCTTGAACAGTTCGCCGGACAGGTGGCTCATCGTGCCGGCGCCGGCCGAGCCGTACGACACCTTGCCGGCATTGGCCTTCACGTGGGCGATCAGTTCCTTGACGTTGTTCGCCGGCACCGAAGGGTGCACCGCGATCGAGGTGATGCTGGCGCAGAAGATCGCAATCGGCACGAAGTCCTTGTTGGGGTCATAGGCGACGTTGCTCATGGTCATGGTGTTCAGCACCATGGTGCTGGTGCTGCCGAGCGCGAGCACGTGCCCGTCCGGCTCGGCGCGCTTGACCTCCATGATGCCGAGCGTGCCGCCCGCGCCGCCGACGTTCTCGACATAGACCGAGCCCAGCACCGGCTTCATCCGCTCGGCCCATTGGCGGCCGACGATGTCGTTGACGCCGCCCGCCGAGAACGGAACCACGAGCTTGATCGCCCGGCTCGGAAACGCGGCCTGTGCGACCGCGCGCGGGGCGGCAAACGGAGTGCCAAGCGCGGCCGCAGATGCCGCAAGACCGAACTTCAGAACATCGCGTCGTTTCATCTCATCGCCCCTTCGTTGCGTGCGTGCCACCGCGCTTATAGAACCTTGAAGCCGGTGGCCTTGATGATCGGCGTCCAGCGCGCCAATTCGCTCAGCAATTCGCGTTGCGCAGCCTCCGGCCCGGAATCCAGCACCGGCTCGAAGCCCGACTTGATCATTTGGTCCTGCACCTGCGGATCGGCCATCGCCGCGCGGGTCTCGTTGGCGATCTGGTCGATGATCGCCTTCGGCACCTTGGCCGGCGCGAACAGTCCGTTGAAGTTCGCCGCGACCATCTCCGGCAAGCCTGCTTCGGTCGCGGTCGGAATGTCCGGCGCGGCCTGCAGCCGCTTGTTCGCCGACACCGCGAGGATGCGCACCTTGCCGGCGCGGTGGAATTGCAGCAGCGGTCCGCCGACGTTGGGCGTCATCATCGGGATGTGGCCGGCCGCGAGATCGGCGATGCCGGGCGCCGCGCCCTTGTAGGGGATGTGGGTGATGCCGGGCACGCCGATGAGGCTCTTGAACAGTTCGCCCGCGAGATTGGTCATCGTGCCGGCGCCGGCCGAGCCGTAGGACAGCTTGGTCGGATTGGCCCTGGCATAGTCGATCAGCTCCTTCAGCGTCTTCACCGGGACCGACTCGTGCACCACGATCGAGGTCGGCGAGATCGCCATGATGTAGACCGCCTGGAAATCCTTCACCGGGTCGTAGGGCGGGTTGTCGCCGATCGACGGGATCAGAACCTGGGTGCTGGTGTTGCCGAACAGGAACGTGTGTCCGTCCGGCGCCGCGCGGGCCACTTCGGCCGCGCCGATCACGCCGCCGCCGCCGCCCTTGTTTTCGGCAACCACGGTGCCGAACTTGGGCTTCATCTTTTCGGCCCAGATGCGGCCGACGACGTCGGTCGCGCCGCCGGGCGAAAACGGCACGATCAGCCGGATCGGCTTGTCGGGGTAGGCGAAGGCCGGAACTGGCAGCGCCGCGGCCCCCGACATTGCCAGAGTGCCTTTGAGGATGTCGCGCCGGTTCATGCCCGTTCCTTGTTTCGAGTGCGAAGATGCGTGTGCATATGCTAACAGAGCCGCCGGATAAAGACCCGCGACAAGACGGAGCAGGTGGTGGCTGAAAATCGCTTAACGGCAGCAGAAGCCGACCGCCAGCTGCCGGTCGGCAGCGAAATCTTTCTCGACCATATCGGCCATTTCGTCCGCGATCCGCAGGCGGCCAGCCGCGCGCTCGCCCGCGCTGGCTTTGCGCCGACGCCGGTGTCGGTACAGGTCAACCCCGACGGCACGCCGACCGGCACCGGCAACGTCACCTGCATGTTCGGCCGCGGCTACATGGAGGTGCTGTTCAAGACCGCCGACACGCCTTTGGGAATGGAATTCGAGGCGGCGCTGTCCGGGCACTCCGGCGTGCATCTCGCCGCCTTCTCGGTCGCCGACGCCGAGAGCGCGCACCGCAGGCTGACGCAGGCAGGCTTTGCCATGCGCCCGCTGGTGCAGTTTCAGCGTCCGGTCGAAACGGTGAGCGGACCGGATATCGCCGCCTTCACGGTGGTCCGCCTCGAGCGCGGCGCGATGGCGGAAGGGCGGATCCAGATTCTCGCGCATCGCACCGAGAGCACGGTGTGGCAGCCGCGATGGCTGGCGCATCCGAACGGCGCGCAGGGATTCATCGACATGGTGGTGGTTTCGGCGGACGTGACGGAAGCCGCGGGCCGGTTCGCGCGCTTCACCGGCCACGCCGCAAAGCCGGCCCGCTTCGGTCAGGCGATCGCGCTCGATCGCGGCCAGGTGCAGTTGATGCCGCGCGAAGCCTTCGCCTCGATGCTTCCCGAAATTCCGATTCCGGGCCTGCCGTTTCTCGGCGCCTATGCGGTCCAGGTGAAATCGCTCGTCGCTGCGGAAAATCTGATCCGGCGCGAAGGTCTCAATGCGCGCCAGCTCGGCGGCGCGCTGGTCGTGCCGTTTCCCGCCGAACTTGGACTTGGCGCATGGCTGTTCGTCGAGAACGGCCGCGATCTGCCCTGGCGTGCATCCGCGTAGCCCGCTATGGAATCGATCAGGGAGACGCCGTTGAACGCCGCATCCGATCTCGAAGTGAAGCCCTGGCAGGATCAGCTTTTCGAGCTGATCAAGGGTGCCGACATCCGCCAGGTCTGCTACGTGCCGGACGCGGGACACGCGCGGCTGATCGCGCGCTGCAAGGCCGAGCCGAACATCCGCGACATCGCGCTGACCACCGAGGAAGAGGGCATCGCGCTCGCGGCCGGCGCCTGGCTCGGCGGTCAGCGCTCGGCGCTGCTGATGCAGTCGAGCGGCGTCGGCAACTGCATCAACATGCTGTCGCTGATCCGCGCCTGCCGCTTTCCGATGCTGATGCTGGTGACGATGCGCGGCGAGTGGGAGGAGTTCAATCCCTGGCAGGAGCCGATGGGCTCGATCGTCGAGCCGGCGCTGAAGCTCTGCGACACCGACGTGGTCAAGGTCACCGAGCCGGCCCAGGTGGTGCCTGCCGTGCAGAACGCCATTCAGCTTGCGTTCGGTGACGATCGCGCCGCCGCGGTGCTGCTCTCCCAGAGGCTGATCGGCCGCAAGGTGTGGGTGAAATGACGTTCGAACGCCGCGCCGCGATGAAAACCCTGCTGACGGAGCGGCCGAAGAACCTGTTCGTCGTGCCGGGGCTCGGCTCCTGCACCTGGGACGCATTTGCGGCGGGCGACGACGACCGCAATTTCTATCTGTGGGGCGCGATGGGCGGCGCGGCGATGATCGGGCTCGGCCTTGCGCTGGCGAAGCCCAACCTGCGCGTCGTCGTCGTCACCGGCGACGGCGAGATGCTGATGGGAATGGGCAGTCTTGCGACCATCGGCGTGCAGAAGCCGAAAAATCTTTCGGTCGTGGTGTTCGACAACGGCCACTATGGCGAGACCGGGATGCAGGCGAGCCACACACAGGGCGGGGTGGACCTCGTCAGCGTCGCGAAAAGCTGCGGCTTCGACAAGGTATTGGACATCGCGGACGACGCGGGGCTTCAGGAGTTGACCGGGCTGCTTGGGTCCCATGAGGGCACGCTGTTCGCCCGTGTGCCGATCGGCGCCGACGATCCGCCGCGCGCGCTGCCGGAAAAGGACGGCGTGATCATCAAGCAGCGCGTACGCCGTGCCGTCGAGGCGGCCGGATAGGCCAGGGCGTCCCCTCATAAATTCGCGATGTCGGCTGTACGCCCGGATCAGTTCATTTCCTGTTGACGTGATCAGCTTCGACCGGCAACCGCTGGTCGAGCTGGGTGCGCGTGCGGTCTATGTGTGTGACCAATCCGAAGAACAGCTCCGAATTGCGCATCGGCACGACGGCCGCCGCCCGGGCGATGCTGTCGAGCTCAACCTGAATAGCCCGCGCTGCGGACGGGCTCAGCTCCGTGGTCAGCTCCTTGTCCATCAGGCGCAGTCGCCGATAAAGCCTGCGCACGCGTTCGCGGATGAACCACAGGTAAAGCTTGGGCGCGTAGTTGAACACCGGAACGACGATGGCGATTGTCGCAACGAGAACCGCGATGACGCGTTGAGCATAACTCGTCATCCAGAACGGCAGGTACTGATTGAGGAACGAGGAGCCGTTCTTGTAGAAGTCCCGGGCGCTTTGCGCGATCGGGAATTCCGGATCGGTCTGCGTGGGAAAATCCCCGGCCTTCTGAAACAGCCCCGGGCGGCTATGCGCCTCGACAATGGCCCGGGCCAGAAGGTCGATCACAGTGGGATGGATGTCCTTGCGCACCAGCAGGACATTTGTCGTTGAAACGAGATCGATGTCGGTGACGGGGATCTTTCGATGCAGATCGATCGCGCCTCGCGGCAACATCAGGCGAACCAGATAGGGAAAGATGCGCGTGAGCGCCTCGGCCTCCGAAAAACTCATCAGGCGGTATTGCGGACTGGCGAGCAGCGACTGAAGAATTGGTGAATCGAGCGGCAGGTTGAGGAAGACGGCGTCAACCGTTCCGTCGTCGAGCGCCTTGGCGGCGTCCCCCGAGGGAAAGTAGAGCAGGGTGGTGTTGTCGTAGTTGACGCCCGCGGCGGCGAGAATTTTTTCGCACACTGCGCGGTCGCCGCTATCGGTCGGTCCGAGGGCGATACGCTTTCCCTTGAGCTGTGCCAGATCGGTAATCGTCTCTCCTGTCGGATAGAATAGCCAGAAGATCTGATAATCGATACGTCCGAGCGACAGCAGATCGGGCGAAAGCCGGCCGTTCGAAAGACCGCCCTGCATGAATCCGGCCTGGATGCCCGAGGTCGGGTCGTTGAGCAGCTGGAGATTTTCCTTTGCGCCGTCTGTTGTCCGCAACTCCAGTTCTACGCTTGAGCCGGAGAGGATGCCCTGGTAGCGCGTGCCGAGCACCTGGTAGTGATCGCCTAGCAGCGACGTGGCGAGGGTGATTTTCGAGGGTGGCGCGGGGATGAGATAGACCAATGCGAGCCAGGCGACGCCTGCGACGCAAAGTATCGAAGCCGCCATCCTTAGCAGATGCCCGCGACTGAACCCCAGCATGGTTGGTTCGACCCTCAGGGTCCCTCGGTGACCCGCAAGCTTCAAGTGCTGCCAGGACTGCGTCTCACAAAAGCAGCTTAGCAAACGCTCTTGTCATCCGTCAGGGCGTCGCCAGGATATCGGGAGGGCTGTTCTCTCTTTGCCCTGTGGGCTCCGTGTCATCCGCGGCACTGGCCGCGTTTTGGGACGTCTTCATTGCTTCAAAAGCGACCGTCCATGTGCCGCGCAATTCAGTATTGCCCTTCCAGCGGCAGGCCGAACACGAACTGGCCGTACATCGACATCACGGCGTCGAAGTTGAGGCTGATGTGGTGGTTGACCGCGGCCACGTCGCGCCAGGCGCGCTGCAGCGGATGGCCGTGTTGCAGGCAGCGGCCGCCGGCGGCGTCGAAGATCAGGTCGATCGCCGTCTTGGCCTCGTTGGCGATGAACGATTGGCTGCGCCTGGCCAGAAGCCGAATCGGCATCGACGATTTGCCATCGTGCCGAACCTGGAGCTCCGCGGCATCGACCGCGTGCTGCGCCACCAGCCGGCAGGCGTCGATGCGCGCCGCAGCCTCGCCGACGCGCTTCTGGATCGTCTGAAAGTCGGCGATCTTCTTGCCGCCGAGCACGACCGCTCCGTGCGTCTGGCGCACCTTGTTCTCGTCGATGAACCGCTCGAGCGATCCGGCGGCGGCCCCGACCGCGGGCATCGCCAGCGTAAAGGCCACTCCGGTCAACAACGATATGCGATAGAGCGGGTTGGTGTTCGTTTCCGCGCCCGGTGCGGTGCTGCCGACCGCATCGGAAAAACGCAGAACCCGGTGGTCCGGGACAAACGCATTGTCCACGATCACGTCGAAGCTGCCGGTTCCGGCAAGGCCCACCGGACGCCAGCTTTGCCAATCGATCCGGTAGTCGGCCTTCGGCACCAGGGTGAAAGCCGGCACCGGCTTGCCCTCGGGCCCGATCGGCAGCATCGCGCCGCAGAGATTCCATACGGCCCCGGGCACGCCGCTGGAAAACGGAAATCGCCCCGACAGCCGATAGCCGCCGTTGACCACTGTGGCCTTGCCGATCGGTGCGTAGGAGCCCGAGATGAAGGCGCCCGGATCGTCGCCCCACAACTCGTCCTGCGCCTGCTTCGAAAACAATCCGCCGAGCCAGCCGTGCACCATATAGAGCCCGCACACCCAGGCCGACGATGCGCAGACCTTGCCGATCGCGAAGCTGGTTTCGAGCAAGGCCGAAAAACCCATTTCGTATCCGCCGTACGCCGCCGGCAGCAGGGTCTTGTGCAGGCCCGTTTCACGAAACAGTGCAACGGCTTCGTCCGACACACGGCAGTCCGATTCGCATTGGGCCGCTCGCTCGGCAAAACCGGACACCAGGGCATGCCCGCGCCCGATGAGATCTTCGTAAGCCGGGGCTTTGACGGCATGACCCGAAACGGTGGCGATGCTCATGACTCGTGTCCCTCCAATCGCGCAATATCGGTCATATCGCCGCCGGCCCGGCAGAAACGCGGAAGTGGCCGGCCTTCGACGACGTTCGGCGCTTGGTCTCTAGATTACAGATACCCGGCCCTGCAACAAAGCGCAGCGCGGCGCGGCATGCCTGATGTATCAATACGAGGTTGGTGGAGCAGCAGCACGGCGGCCGCGCGCGGGCTGCCCGCCTTGGACGGCTTACGACGAAGACCCACCGTAGGCGGGCAGCGCGTTCAGCGTGAGCGCGGACATCACGCCAAGCTTCTTGTCGAGCTCTTCCACAATGGCGAGGGCCTGGTCGCAGCGCTCTTTGTCTTCCGGCGACAGACCGATCGAGGTCTCCCGCAGGGCGTTGCTGTGCTGAATGAGCTTTTTCTTGAGCTCGATGATCTTCGCCAGATCGGCTGCAATGGCCGTACTCATGGACCAGCCTCGACTAGAACGCGGATGCGATCCCCAGTCTGCTTTCCAACGGTCGAATTGTCACCTCAGGGGCCGGTGAACAGTGGTGCGTAGTTAATGTCGATTTGTGGGTCAAACGAATTGAAGGGAGGTGCGATGGTCCAAAACGAAACGCATGGCCGGGCATTCGCCCCGGCCGGCCGGCCCGCTTGGTTCCGCGGGCGACCAGGTTCGAATTGGCGATCAACCTTAAGATCGCGACACCTTGAGATCGGACCTGGATCGGTTTGACCGTGCCAACCTCACGGCCTCAGGACTTCACCGGACCGCCGCCCCCGACATGCCGTTGAACAACAGGCGCTGCATGCCGGCTGCGGTTTGCGCGACATAGAGATTGCCCTTGGAGTCGGTCGCGATGTGGTGGCCGCCGCCGAGCTGCTTCTCCACCTGCACGCGTCCCGCGACTTCGAATGTCTTGCGGTCGACGACGGTGATCGCCTTGCCGCCGCCGACATACAGGAACTGCTGCTCCCGGTCCGGTGAGAACGCGAGATTGGCGGCGAACGGTTCCTCGACCCGGCGGAGCTGTTTCACGAATTTGCCGTCGCTGCTGAACACCTGCACGCGCCGGTTCTCGCGATCGGCGAGATAGACCGTGCCGTCGTTCGACACGCGGATGGAATGCGCGACGTTGAAGTCCGGCAGGCCATCGCCCGGAAGAAATTCCGTCAGCCGGGCGATCGCGCAGTTGTCCTTGCCGCCGGGAGGCTTGCCGAACGCGCCCCAGGTCCGCTTGAACGCGCCGGTGTCCGCGTCGAACACGATGACGCGGTGGTTGCCGTAGCCGTCGGCCACGAACACCTCGTTGGTTTGCGGCAGCACCCAGGCATCCGCCGCGCGGTGCACGTTTGCGGTGTCGCCGTCGCCCTTGCTCTGGTTGCTCCTGCCGATCTGCAGCACGAACTTGCCGTCGAGCGTGAACTTGAGCAGCTGGTCGTCGGCCACGGCTTTCAATCCCGCCGTGCCCGACGTCGGGCACTGATTGCCGCCGATCCACGCAAATCCCTTGTGGTCGATATGGATGCCGTGCTCGCGCTCGGGCCACTCATAGCCAGGGCCCGCGCCGCCCCAGGCCCTGATGAAATTGCCGGCCGGGTCGAACACCACGACGGCCGGCGCTGCGCTTGCCGCGTTTTCGGGCTTCAGCGTGCGGGGACGGTGCAGGACATAGGCGTTGTCCTGCGCATCGATCGCGACGCTGGAGATGTCGCCGAGCTTGTATTTGTCCGGCACCTTCGGCCATGACGGATCCACGGTAAAGGTCGGCAGTGCGCGCGGCTGCTGCTGGGCCGCGGCGGGGACGCCGGGCAACCATGCGGCGGCGCTTGCCGCGGCGATCGCCGCAAGCGGCCAGACATGGCGCAAAGCATGGCGCTGAATATCGAGTGTCATGGCGCTCTCCCCAATGGCCGGATGTCTTGCTGTGCACCGGCTCGAATGGAGCGAGCCTAGCGCGGAAATCGATGCGGCTCCATGGTACTTTGACTCCGCGACATGTCGGCTCGGCGACTCGATCGGAATAGCGTCACACTTGTTACTCCCATCCGTTCGACGTCCGGTGCCAGAACTTCCTCATGATCAGCGACCGGCGATGTGCGGCGAAACGGAACCGCGCTTCCGCCTCGAGAATTGACTCCAATCAGGAGGTATCAATGCCATGACCACATCAGCCCAGAACGGACGCAAAGGCGGACAGCCAGCCATGCACACACCGCCGGTCGTGTCGCCGCAAGCCTGGCAGGCGGCGCGCCAGCAGCTGCTCTTGAAGGAAAAAGCCCAGACCCGCGCCCGCGACGCGCTCGCCGCCGAGCGCCGGCGCATGCCGTGGATGGCGGTGGAGACCGCGTATGCGTTCGAGGGGCCTGCTGGCAAAGTGAGTCTGCTCGATCTGTTCGACGGCCGGCGTCAGCTGATCGTCTACCGCGCCTTCTTCGAGCCGGGCGTGTTCGGCTGGCCCGATCACGGCTGCCGCGGCTGCTCCATGGTGGCCGACCAGGTCGCGCACCTCGCGCACCTGAACGCCCGTGACACCACGCTCGTGTTCGTCTCGCGTGCGCCGCAGGCGGACATCGCGCGGCTGAAGGCGCGGATGGGCTGGGAGATGCCGTGGTTCACCATCACCGACCGCTTCGACGCCGACCTCGGCGTGGACGAGTGGCACGGCACCAACGTGTTCTACCGCGACGGCGACCGCGTGTTCCGCACCTACTTCATCAACAACCGTGGCGACGAGCAGATGGGGGGCACCTGGAACTACCTCGACATCACGCCGCTCGGCCGGCAGGAGGCCTGGGAGGATTCACCCGAGGGCTATCCGCAGACCCCGCCCTACAAGTGGTGGAACTGGCACGACAGCTACCTCGAAGGCGCGGCGCCCGACAGGAAGTGGGTCGAGGTGTCGGACGCCGGAGAGGCCGCGTTCCGCAAGCAGCACGCGGACACGTAAGCAGACTATGGCTGCCTGGTCAGCTCGACGCAGGATGCGAGGCGCGCGGCCTGTGACTGCAGCATGTAGCAGAGCTCCATCCGGTTCGGCGCGAGCATCGTGCCGATGCTGGTGCCGTCATCGTCGACCATGTAGATCGCTCCGCTGCGCGATATGACCGCGATGACGGTTTCCGGGCCGCGTGGCGATGAAAACGTACCGGAGACGCGGCGGCCATCCTGCTTGTCGATCGTCATCGTGAAAGCCACGCTGCTCAACCGCGGTCCCGGCGCGGCCGCGGATTGATGATGCGGATTTCCGGCACCGTTGATGATCGTTTCGCTCTCGCCCTTCCACGTGCCGCGCAGGTCGGGAATTGCGGTCTGTGCCGCGGCAGCAGCGCCGGTCGTCAGCGCCGCGAGCGTGACGATGCAGGCAAGCTTGCAAGCAAATTTCGCCATGGCTGTTCCTGCCTTGTGTGCGCGGTTCGATTTGCGGGGCCGATTGTGCCGGGTTGAGACGCGAGCCAACCAGGCGGCGCGGATATTCTCTCCCTGGCCGACGGCGCTAATTTTCATACGGGTAGCCGTACGGTCTGCAGGCGCCGTCCACCAGCCACCGGTTGACGGGACATTCAGTGCCCAGCGGGAGACGCCAGGGTATGCATGCGTAATTTCCGGCCACGGTGCCTGGCGGGCAAAATCCGATCGGCGAATAGACGTCCTGGTCATACCAGATGGTGGTCCGGCCGCCTGGATATGGCGTCACGAGCGGGCCGCAGACAACGCGGCCATATTGATCCTGGACGCAGGCATGAGCCGACGCCGGCGAAGGACTGCAAAGTGCCGTTGCGGCCAGCGCGACTGTGACAATGGAAAGGTGACGCATCACGTCCTCCCGTCGGTGCAACATGCCTGCCTAAAATGAACGGGTGGATAACGGCAAAGATACAATACGCGATTGATCCAAAGCGGACGTCCGACAAGCCATTCCGGATCCCTGTCAAACTCGCTACGATGCCTCGTCCGAAGTCGGGTTTGGCAATGCGTCGGCCGGAATTCCGGAAGGTCTGCCGACCTTCGAACGGCGACCGAAGCAATAGTGCCGCCTGTTCGCTGTTGGCACTGAGCGGACATCAAGAAGGGGCGGTAACCGCGATGACCGGAAACAAGCCTGCCTAAGGCTTGCCTCTTTTTTGCGGTTTCGCCCGGCCTCAAACGGTTTCCTTTGTCGGGTAGCAGCTATAGGAACCGTCCAGAAGAAGGAGCGCTTCTGATGGCGGTGCGCTGAAGGTATGATTGCGTTTGCATTCGGCATGGTGATCGGCTGCGACAAAACGGACGGGAACATCTCATAGGGCAAGGAGTTTTCATTTTCGCTTTGGAATGGGGAGGCTCGCAGTGACAGGACTGCGTTGGCTGTTTTCTCGCGGCACAAAAATCTATGGCAACAGCACAAAGCTCGTCAGTTGGGCTTTGTACCTTCTCAACCCGCATTTGCGCTTCTCGATACCGCACACTTCGGGCCCGCTTCTTGCCCGCCCGCAAAAGCACAAGATCCCGAAGATCATCTGGCAAACCAATTACACGGACCGGGTGACGATCGCGGTGTACTTCAACTACCTCTGCAATCGTTGGCTGTCGCCGACGTACTCGTATCGCTTCATGGACACCGCGGAGCGTGCGCGATTCATCAATGAACAATTTCCCGGCCGTATCGCCGGGGCCTATGCAAAACTTCAAATTGGGGCGGCTCAGGCCGATCTTTGGCGCCTCCTGGTGCTGTATCGATTTGGTGGCGTATATCTGGACATAGACGCACACGCAGCTTGGCCGCTCGGTCTTGCAATCGATCCGGACCTCGACGAGCTTTACGTTTTGCACCGGGGTGGAAAGCTGTCCAACTACTTCATCGCGAGTGTTCAGGAAAATCCAAATCTCGCTTTGGTGATAGACGCGGTCCTGGAGAACATCGACCGCCCGACGACAACCAATATTTTTGAATTGACTGGCCCGGCCGTGTTGCACGATGCCTTAGGGGACGCGAGCGTCCCGACTGCTCCGTATGCAATGACGTGCTACCAGGGTTCGTTTACCAACGAGTTCTTTCAATACGTCGATCACCCCCAAGGCAAATGGGTCAGAGTTCAAGACGAAGTTCGCCCAATCAAGAGTTAGAGACTCCGGGACATCGACAATCACCCCGCTTCGCGGGCACGGCGAATTTATCGGTCCCCGGCCTCGGCTCTGCTTTTTTGCCGGGCATCGAGAACCTGCCCGGCGGCGGCCACGCCGGTCAGCCACGCCCCGTGCGCCGTCGAATAATCGTTTCGCGAGCAGGCTTCGCCTGCGAAAAACAGGCGATCGTCGACCGGCGCGGCAAGGACGGCGCGCTGGTCCGCCTTGCCGGGCCTGGCATATGAGTACGAGCCACGGGCGAACCGGTCGGCGCCCCAGCGATGCACGCGAATCGGCCTGATCCGTCTGGCGAAATCGCCGCCGAGCAGTGCGGTGAGTTCGCCCGATGCGAAATCGAAAAACGCCGCGTCGCCGTTCGCCTCGAGCTCGCGCGCCAGCGTGCCGCCGAAATAGGCTTCGATCTGCGGCCGGCCGAACGGACGAAAGTGATACGCGCCGGTGCCGACGCGATCGGTGCGTCCGAACAGCCGGCTTTCCTTCTCGAATTCCTCTGCATGCTCGAGCGACATGAAAAGCTTGTCGTCGAGCCCGAGCGGCAAGGCGAGTGCGGCTTCGACCTTGGCGGGCAGGGCGGGCACAAAGAAGTGTTCGTTCGCCAGTGCAGGCGTCGGCACCGCGACGATCGCCTGGTCGGCGTTGATCGCACCCGTCGCGGTTTCGATCCGCAGCCGCCGGCCGCTGCGGTCGATGCGATCCACCGGACAGCCGAGCATCGCCGGCACGTCCATGGCGGAGCTGGAAACCAGCGTGCCGAACCCTTCGGTCACCCGCCAGTTGACGCCGTCGTCCTCGTACCGCGCGAGGTCATGCGCCGAGACGTCGGCAAGTTCGGTGCCCGACACGAAGGTGTTGACCGTGACGATCAGGTTGTTCCAGCGGGAGCCGGGCTCCAGCAAGGTCGATGCCGGCCGATCGGGCTGTTGCTCCGCCTCGTCCAGGCGCCGGTAGAACGCGCGGCTGGCCTTGAGATAGTCGCGCTGCTCCGCAGCCGGGAATCCATGGGTGAGGAGCGGCCGTTCCCACGGCGGCGGCGTCTTGTCGATGACGCGCCCTTGCGCCTTTGCGATGTCGCTCCACGGGTTTCGTTCGGCGGAATGCAGCCATCCGCAGCCGAGATCGATCGGAAAGCCGGACGGATCGCTTACCGTGAACGCACGGCCGCCGAGCCGCGGGCGCGCCTCCACGATCAGGCATCGGACCCCTGCGTCGTGCAGCCTCCGCGCCGCCGCGAGGCCCGCGGCGCCGCCTCCGATCACGGCAACCTCGACGTCATCGTTCGCCATGCCTCAGCCCTACGCCATTGGAGGCAATCGCTGCAACAACGCGAGCGAAACCCCTGCTGTCGATATCCGAAGGTCCGGATTTGAGGAGATTGACGACGGCGAGCCCGGCCGGAGAATGATTGCTTGTGTCGTTCCCATGTACCTCTAAGAAGCCGTAAAATCGAAAAAAAAACAACTGAACCGTTTCAGACCAGACCGATGGATCATTGGGTGCGAATTTCGGACGAGGGGAGAGGGGGATCGATGGAGAATCGACAAACTCCGGCAAGCGGCCGAGGGCACGAGAAATCGAGCGAAGCCGGCCCCTCCACGCAAATCGCGGCGCGACGCATCCTCGTCAGCGCCCTGTGATCTGCCATGACGGCGCTCGTCACCTGGTTCGAGGCTATCGTCAGCAGCATCCCTCTCCCGATGCTGGAGGTGTGGGGCCGGTTCGCCTATGTCGTCGGTCTCTTCCTGGCCATCTGCGCATTCGGCGGCTTTACGTTTCGGATCGGCGAGCATTGGGGATTCGGCCGGGCACGGCAGACCTGGAACACCAAGGCGTTCCTGAGCCATACCGCTGACCTTCGTGCTGATCATCGCGACCGGCTACGTCGGATCGTTCATCGTCCTTGTCCCGGGCGCGCAGACGTTCGAGTCGTTGAAGGATCTCGCCGTCCTGCTGTGCATCGTGCTGTTCGGCTATCCCGCGCTCATCGCCGTTCCGCCGGCCTACATGCTGTCGGACCTGATCGAGGGGGTGCCGCCGGGCTTCGTCCTGAATTGGGCGGAAGGATATTTCTTTTGGACCGCCTTTGTCTGGATGGCCTATCAGCTCATCGGCCGGAATCCGGATTTCCGAAGGGCGCAGACCTGGCGGCGTTACGGCGTGTTCGTCGCCTTGATCATGCTGCTCGATCCGGTGATGTGGGGGTTCATCTGCTCGGGCAAATTCACTTCCGCCATTTCGTACCGGAATATCTCTTCGGCGCTGGCGTTCACGTTGTCGGTTACATGGCTCCTGGCGCCGCTGGCATTTCTGGTTGCGCTGCCGCTGGCCAGACGGTTCGGGTGGTTCTGGGCGGAGATCCCCGGACACGTCAGGGAACGCGCGATCGGGAGCAGCGAATGGATCTGGGAATCGGGCCGCGGCGAGACGCCGGAAGCGCCGGCCCGGTGCAGGAAGGCCTGCCAATCCGGATCTTCATCTTCACGCCGTTCATCGCGCTGGTGCTCGTGATGGTTGGCGCGACAGCGATTGTCGCGCTTCACACCGCGGACGACGATGCAGGGATGCTGGCGACGAGGCTTCATCAGGCGATGTCGGCGAACATCCGGGGGCAGCTCGACGACCACTTCGCACGTTCGCCGCAGCCGGCAGGCGCCCAGCGCGACGAATCCCTTGCCTCCCTGCTGCGAAGCCAGACCGTCGGCACCAATGGCCGAGCCTTCATCCTTGACACGACCGGCAAGGTCGTTCGCCTCGTCGGTTTCCGCAGGCGACCCGGTGGTGGAGAGCGCGGTTGCTGCTCTGGCGCGGCACACCGGTCCATCGGGGCTGTCTGCCGACGCGGCCGAATTCCAGTTCGATTACGTCTCGGCGAAGCCGCTCTCGCGGGAAACCTGGTTGACCTACGCGACCGCGTATCGCGACGTCAGCGCCGGCCGTGATTGGATTCTGGTCACGGCCATGCCCGAAGCGTTTTATCTGGCGGGCTTGCGCAAAGCCAACAGCCGTACCGCGATGGTGTTCGCGCTGGCGCTGGTGCTCTCGCTTGTCCTGGGCGCGGCTTTGGCTTCCATGGTGACCGCGCCGCTCCGGCGCATGGCGCACGCAACACAGACGATGGCGCGCGGGGACCTGGGCGTCCGGGTATCGGGCAGCAAGCTGGACGAGCTGGCTGCCCTCGCGGAATCGTTCAACGCCATGGCGTCGAGGCTCAAGAGGTCGTTTGACGATCTGGTCGGCGAAGTCGAGACGCGCAAGCGCCGCGAGCGCGAACTTGCCGAAAGCGAAGCCCGTCTGCGCGCGAGTGAAGAGCGTTGGCGTTCGATATTCGAGAGTTCGACGCTCGGTGTCATGCTCACCGACCGGGATGGCAGATTGCTGGAGACCAACCGGGCGCTGCAGACGATGCTCGGCCACACCGCGCAGGAGATGAAAGAGCTGTCGGTGGTCGACCTGATGACCGAGGATGAGCGTCCCGCGGCACGCCGTCGCCTCGCCGAGCTTCGCGAGGGACAGCGTGCCCACTACGAGGTCGTGACGCGCTACCGGCGCAAGGACGGCGCCTCGATCTGGGTCAACACGTTTGTTTCGACCATTCCCGGAGGCGAAAACAGCCGGCCGATCTATTTTGCCACCGCCATCGACATCACCGCCCGGCACAAGGCGGAAAGCGAGCTGCGGCGCTACGCGACGTACCTCGGCGAAGCCGAGCGGCTGAGCCACACCGGCTGCTGGGCGCGCAACATCAGGACCGGCGAGCTGTTCTTCTCGCAGGAGGAACGGCGCATTTTCGGCCTCGCCCCGGAAACCGCGCCGCTGTCCTATCAGGTCTTTCTCGATCTGGTGCATCCTGAAGATCGGGCTTTCCTGAAGGAGAGCAGCCTCCGCGCCGTGGAAAAAAAGCAGCCCTATGACATTCCGTTTCGCGCCCTGCTGGCCGACGGGACGATCAGATACCTTCACAGCGTCGGCAAGCCGCTGTTCGAGGAGTCCGGCGAGGTCGTCGAATACATCGGTGTGACGATGGACGAGACCGACCGCGTTCGCGCCAATGCGGCTGTGCAGGAAGCGCAGCAGGAGCTGGCGCGGGTGGCGCGGCTGACGACCATGGGTGAGCTCGCCGCCTCCATAGCCCATGAAATCAATCAGCCGCTTGCCGCCGTTGTCGCCAACGCGAACGCGGCCTTGCGCTGGCTCGCTCGCAGCCCTCCCAGGCTGGAACAGACGACGGAGTCTCTCAAGGCCATTGTCGCGGAGGGAAATCGCGCGAGCGAGGTGATCGGACGAATTCGCGCTTTGCTCAAGCACCGCAAGCCTGAATACGTCGATCTCGATATCAACGACGCCATCCGCGAGGTGCTTGGCCTGACCATGAACGTCCTGCGAAGCCGCAATGTCGCGGTTCAGACGCATTTGCCGGCCGATCTTCCGCTGGCAGTGGGGGACCGCGTTCAGATCCAGCAGGTCGTCATGAACCTGATCATGAACGGGGCGGATGCGATGAACCCGGTGACCGACCGGCCCCGGGTCCTGAAATCGTGACTCAGGTTGACGGCTCAGGTGAGGTGCTGGTCTCCGTCCAGGATACCGGAACCGGTATCGACGAGGCTGTTCGCGAACGCATCTTCACGCCGCTGTTCACGACAAAATCCACCGGCATGGGCATGGGTCTGTCGATATGCCGAAGCATCGTCGAGGCTCATGGTGGAAAGCTCTGGGCGTCGCAGGCCGACCCCCACGGCACCGATTTCCGGTTCACCGTTCCGGGCGCGACCGCAGCGGCCGGACACCCGGCGTAATGGTCTGCCCCGAGGTGCAGCTACCCATGCTCAAGCTGGTCCCGTATTCTCGGTAAGCTCCGGAGCCAGCCTGCACAGGCCAAGCCGAATGTCGCCGCCGCAAAAGCAGACGCCAAAGCCCGAGCCGCTGGTCTTCGTGGTCGACGACGACCAGGGCGTGCGCCAGTCCTTGAGGAACCTGCTCCAGTCGGTGGACCTCAAGGTTGAAGCATTCGGTTCTGCCGCCGAGTTTCTCAAGCGCAAGCCGTCCGATGTGCCGAGTTGTCTGGTTCTCGATGTCCGCCTGCCGGGTGTCAGCGGGCTGGACTTTCAGGCTGAGCTCGCCAGGGCCAATATCCAGATTCCGATCGTGTTCATCACCGGTCACGGCGATATTCCCATGACCGTGAAGGCGATGAAGGCCGGCGCGGTCGAATTCCTGCCGAAGCCGGTTCGCGAGCAGGACCTGCTGGACGCTGTTCGGGTCGGGCTTGATCATGATCGTGCCCGGCGGGAAAAAGACGGCGCCTCCTCGAAGCTGCGCGAAAATTACGAAGCTCTCACCGCCCGCGAGCGGCAGGTCATCGCTCTTGTGACGTCAGGGCGCTTGAACAAACAGATCGCCGGCGACATCGGGGTGAGCATCATCACCGTCAAGGTTCATCGCCGCAACGTCATGACCAAGATGGGCGCCAGGTCGCTGGCAGAGCTGGTGAGGATGGTGGATGCGCTCGGGATCCGGCGGGAGAAGCCATAGCGGGCGCCCGCCGGTTCCGCGCGGTTCCTCTAAACCTAAGCATAAGGTGCAGATCCTGTCGGACATTGAAATTGTCCCTGTGCGGGAATAACGGGATCAAATCACGCGTTCCACTTTTCACATTGAAAAAACGGAATACGGGCGTGCCAACGACTCCGATGATTTCGATTGTCGATGACGACCGGGCGATCCGCGAGGCGACCGGCAACCTCGTGTGTTCCCTGGGCTACGACGTTTCCACCTTCGTCTCCGCCGAGGAATTTCTCGACTCGGATCGCGTGCACGATACGTGTTGCCTGATTACCGACCTGCAGATGCCGGGCCTGAGCGGGATCGAATTGCAGAGCCGCCTGATTGCGGACGGTCATCGGCTGCCGATCATTTTTATCACCGCATATCCCGAGGACAGCGTGCGGGCCCGGGCGATGAAAGCCGGAGCGGTTTGCTTCATGAGCAAGCCCTATAGCGAGGAGAGCCTGATCGCCTGTATCGACCGGGCCCTGAAGGCTGCCTGAAGTGTGATTGCTCTTTCTTGAAGCACTTGCGGGGGGCATCGGAACGGTGACGCCAGTCAGCCTCCCGTTTGGTGAATTGCTCTCGCATATGGCGCAACTTCCACCCGGCTGGCTGCGCTCGCCACCCTCCCATAGCCCGTCGAAGACGGGCGTGAACGCCCTTATGTCGGGGAGGGATGGTTCCGCCGGTGTCGCAGCCATTCGACCTGAGCGTTTCTCGTCAGGGCACCGCGCGGCCGCTGTTCACCCTGACAGCCACTTTCTCTTTCACTGATCGCCGAGACTATCGGACCGTCTCTAAACCAAGGGATAGGTCCACCACCCCAAAGCACATCGTTGGCGGCCCCAGGTGCAATGGAGCCGCATTGCGTGCGGCATTAACCAGACAGCACGGACCGGAAAATTCTCAGGTCGCGCTCAAGACGATCGGCAATCCAGGGAGCTGTTCGATGGATTACATGATCACGCGGGCCTGCCGCACCACCCATCTCAAGATTGTCGCGGTGGCCCTTGTCGCCGCCATCGCCGTCGTTGCCGTCGGCATCAATGCCCGCGTCGGCGACATGACGACCGCCCGGGGTCCGGCCGCCGGCACTGTCGTCAAAGCAGGTCAGCCCGCGGCCTACGCCGTCGAACACAGCTCGGCGATCCGCTGAAGGAGGGATGTCGTGAGCCGTGCCGCTCGCGACAGCGCTCCAATGCTTCGTTGATCGAAAGGGGAGGGGCTCATGCCCGGTTCGGATTTCACGGTTGACCTGGTGGACGATGATGTCGGCGTGCTGCAGGGCCTGCATCGGCTCCTGTGTGCGGCCGGTTTTGCGGCGCGTTGCTTTTCGTCGGCCGAGGATTTTCTGGCTAGCCATGATCCTTCCGTGCCGGGCTGCGTCATTCTCGACGTTGGCCTGTCGAAGTGGAACGGGCTGGCCGTTCAGGAGATCATTGCGAACGCGGACGGCACCTGCCCGGTGATCTTCCTGACCGGCAGCAGCGATGTTCCGACCAGCGTTCGTGCGATGAAGGCCGGGGCCGTCGATTTCCTGACCAAACCGGTTCAGGAAGACGCCTTGTTCCAGGCCATAGCGCGCGCGCAGGCGCTGGACAGCGCGGCGCGCCGGCTGCACGACGAACAGAGAGCGATCCACCGGCGTCTGGAGCAATTCAGTCCGCGCGAACGCCAGGTTCTCGCGCATGTGGTCGCCGGCCGGCTCAACAAGCAGATTGCCGCGGACCTGGGCACGGTCGAAAAGACCATCAAGGTCCACCGCGGGCGGATGATGAGCAAGATGGGCGTGCGTCATGTCGTGGAGCTCGTTCGTCTTGCCGACCGCGCCGGCGTCGCTGTTCCCCGGAATGTCCGCGGACGACAGCAATCTCGGACTGGCCCGTGGCGAAAGCACCGTCGAACGCATCGGTCAGATCCGAACTCATGAGTGCGGGGGCGGAGTTGGACCTCCGTCCAATCGATTGTGAACTCGGCGAACATAGCTTCCGCGCCGTGACCACCGGATAGGGTCGGGGGGAAACGATGATTTTTACTTCTCGTGCAATGACGGCCGTCGGTGCCGTGCTCAGCTTCGGCTAGAACGATCTCGACGTCTGGGAGGGCGAGCTCCGGCGAACGCAGTTTCCTGATCTATCCGGGGCAGGCAGCGGAGGAAGTAATGGCCGTTGCCTGCATGATCGAGTTTTGGAAGCAGATCAGCCGCGCTATTTATCGCTCACGCTAGCGCGCAAGATCGTTGCGTATATCAAGGAGGACTGATTTTAAGATTGAATTGGTGGACCACTTCCAGTGGGCGGCGAACTCACGGGCGCGTTGCATAATATCGACTGACCCCATAGAAATACCTGGCCATCGCGTTTGGTAAGGTTCGCGGCTGAGTGCCAGGGAGGGGCTAAAAAATACGCGGCGATCGGGATCGTCCAACCCTTTTCGTCCACGTGTCCCGATAAGTTGAGTGTTTGTGTAACTGTGAATGGGCTAGTTTGTGCCGGTGGTGCGATAATCTTATGGCCTCTTCAATTAGAGACACAACCGTGGCTTCCACATCTTGGGAAGGTTTTTTACGAAGTAGGAAGCGGCGGCTTCTCGGTGCTGCTCCTGCTCCTTCAAATATTCGGCCTTCCCGTCCGTGGTCCACCAGCACGTCAACTTGTCTAGGTTGCCGATAAAGATCGAGTATGTGTGGCCAGATTTAGCTCCAATGTTGCCACACGGTAAGCGCTTCGCCGACAGCGCGAAATGTTACGTTGGGATCGTAGTCTGCGTTGCGGCCAAGATCGCCTTCGAATCCGACATGGCAAAGACCTCCGATCCGACGAAAGACCCTGAATTCAAACGGGTGCTTGGCAATTTGCTGAAAGCGCCACCTAAGCCTCATGCGGACATGAAGATCGGTAAGCGTACCGCCAAAACGAAAACGGATCCCAAGCGCAAAAAGTAGCGCCGCAGCCTTTCGACTGCGACGCCACATCGTTAGCTAGAGGGCAACCAGCTAACTATCCGAACAGGCCGCGACGACTGCCAAGCAACGCGTTAACGACCTTCTGCGGGTCGAGAACGTTGACCGTGGCGTTCGCTGCGTATTGCTTCATGACGGACAGCCCATGAAGGCAGTCTGCCCTGTTGACGTATCCTTTCGGGAAGTTCGGCCACTTTAGGCCGTTGGCCGCATCGAAGGTCCAGCGCCATTGCCCGGCTTTGTCCGGGTACACATCGAAACGAGGTTGCATGTTAGCACCTGTGAATGAGGGCTATCGCCCGTGGTTGTTCGAGTACCAGCACGACGGTGCCGTCTGGGGAATCCAGATACCTGCACGCGACGCTACAGATGCACGTGCTCGCGCCCGCGCGATAAGCAACGCAACGCTGAAAGGCCCTGTGATTTTCTCGACGCCAGCCCACTAGGTCCAATGACGCGGCTGATCTGCATAATACAAAACGCACTGAAACGCCGAGAATATCGCCGATAGCGGAACCAGAGAGTCGAATAGGGAACAAAGGCGATCGTTCACGATTTTTTCACTCTGAGATCACTTCGCTTGTCGGCGACGGCAGCGCAAGAAACGTCGAGCGAATTGGCGCCTACTCTTGGTTTTAGTCAGGCCGTCGGTACGTGAGGCGCTTGCCTTCGATGCCCTTAAGCACGAGCGCCGCACGCTCCACCCGGCGCGTCCGGCGCGGTCAGCTAACGGTGACGGTGATCGTGACCTTCGTGGTCGTGTGTGTGCCCGTGGGCATGATCGTGACCGTGATGATGGTGATGCAGATGCGCCTTGCCGCGCGGCAGTCGCGGGTCTTCGCTGAACACCAGCGACTTGATGGTCACCGGCACGGTCATCGACGGCAGGCGGATGCGGCCGAGATCGATGTAATCGAAATCCCACAGCACCACGCCGTCGATGCACAGGATCTCGCTCCGGACATCCAGCTCTTCGCGGAGCACCGCGCCGAGCGTCTGCGCCACGTCGCCGTCCAGCATGATGTAGAGCGGCTTCTGTTGCGCCACGGTGTTCGCCATTCCCCGCACGATGCCCTGCGCGAAGGCGAAGATGCGCTCGTGCGAGGGCGCGCCGCGCCAGCGCAGCGCAAGCGCCACCTCGCTCTGGCCTTCGCTCAGGTCGAAGGCGGTGAAATGCGAGCGGATCGCCGCGGCGAGTTTATCGGCATCGATGGCCTCGTCGCTGACATAGGGCGGCTGCAACACCTGCAAATTCCGCCGCGGCAGCAGCGCGCCGGGATCGGTGATGGTGCTGGTGTTGCCGGAAAGCTGTACGCTGTATTCGGATGCGCCGAGCGCGGTGGCGCGGATGCATTCGCCGGCCGGCAGCAGCGGCCAGGGCAGCGCGCCGGCGTCGAGCCGCTTGCGCAGCGCCTGGCCGAGCCGTCGTCCCATGTCGCCGAAATCGCGGTCCTCGCGGCCGTACACATACTCGCCGACGCCGCCCGAGATCATGATGCCGTCGATCTGGCCGAGCTCCGCGATCGGCTCGGTGAGGTAGAGCGCCTTGAGCGGCGGCGGCAGCGGGCGCATGCGGATCGCCGCGACCAGCGCGTCCGCCATGTAGTCGGCGATCCGGTCGAGTTCGGCGGGCGCGGCGCGGTCGCCCTTGCTCCAGCGGAACCCCGCCTGCGCCGCGTGATGCTGCCCGGCCGGGTCGAGCCGGACGATCAGGCCCTGCTCGTCCGTCACCTGGAGCCTGCCGCCGATGTGAATGGCGGCGGTCGCGGCCACGCGGCCGTTCTCGACCAGCGCGAGCTTGGTCGTGCCGCCGCCGATGTCGATGTTGAGGATGCGCTTGCTCTGGTCGGACGACACGCGCGCAGCGCCCGAGCCGTAGCCCGCCAGCATCGCTTCCATGTGATGCCCGGCGGTGGCGCAGACGAAGTCGCCGCCTTGCTCCGCGAGAAGGCCTGCGATGGCTTGCGCATTCTCGCGCCGCAGCGCCTCGCCGGTGAGGATCACGACGCCGGTGTCGATGTCTTTCGCTTCGATGCCGGCCGAAGTGTAGGCCTCGCCGATGATGGCGCGCAGTTGGCCGTCGTCGATCCGCTCCTCGCTCTGATAGGGCGTGAGCGCGACCGGAGACCGGAACAGGGTCTCGCGCGCGACGACATAGTAGCGGCTGGTCAGGTCCTCGCTCAGCCGCCGCAGATGCACCTTGGAGAAAATGACCTGCGTTCCGGCCGAGCCGATGTCGATGCCGACGCTGGTCAGCGTGACATTGTCGGCAATCCAGAGCGGGTTGTCCTCGATCGGCCCGTCGTCGAAGTCGTCGTGGTCGTGGTCGGCGTCGCCATCGTGGCTATGGGCGAGATCGGCCCCGAGCCGGTGATCGGCGAGGGTGTGGCGGGGCGGGCGATCGTCGGGGCCGGTCATCGCGCATGCCCATACCGCAAAACGCGCGCTTGCGGGAGCCTGCCCAAGTTGGCGTTCCAGGTCGGCGTTTGCGGGCGTTCTTGCGGATGGAACATGCGCGCAATTCTTAAACCCCGTTGCAGCCGATGCCGGATTCGCTTTATTCGTTGTTTAACGTCTTCGCGGCTACCCAACGGCCCAGGTTCCGGCGCATGGCCATTTCAGTTTTGCCGGCAGTGGGGAGTGATCGCGCTGCATGACCGGACAAACCGCAGACAAGGCGCGTCACCGTGTCCTCATCGTCGAGGACGAACTGCTCATCAGCGACCTGATCGAGGGCATGCTGGTGGATCTCGGTCACCAGGTCGTGGCGGTTGTCCCGCGCGTCGAGGATGCGCTCGAAGCGATCGAGCGCGGCGGTTTCGATTTCGCCATCGTCGATATCCGGCTGCATGGCGAACTGGCCCTGCCGGTGGCCGAGGCGCTGACCGCGAAGGGCGTGCCGTTCGTGTTCGCCACCGGTCTCGGCGAGGGCGGCCTGCCGCCGAGCTATCGCAAGCGGCCGATCCTGCAGAAGCCTTTCAGCAAGCTCGACCTCGAGCGCGAGCTCAACGGGCTGGTCGCCAGTTCGATGCCGGATCAGGGCTCGGCCTGATAGAACGTCCTGGCTTCGTCGGAAAACGCGCGGCGCGAATCCGGATTGAAATAGAACATGTGTCCGCCGCGATAGAGCTTGAGCGCGACGCGGCCGGAGCCGCCGATATCCGGAATGTGATCCAGCACATAGCGGCTGACGCCGTAGGGCGTGACCAGATCGGTGCGGCCGTGGGCGACCAGCAGCCGGAACGAGGGCACCTGCGCCAGCAGCTCGCGGAGGTCGTCGCTCACGCCGGGCGGGTTGCGGCCGTCACCCCATTCCCACTTCGACGACACGTCGTGCGCCAGGAGATTGTAGGTCATGTCGGTCTTGAAGCCGAGTTCGTCGCGGGCGTAGGCGACATAGGCGCCGGACAGCACGCGGCTGAAGCCGTCGAGCATCGGGTCGCCGCCGCGCCGGCGCTCGCTCTCCGGATAGGGATCGGGGATGGCAAAGGCGCCGTCATAGAAGCTGATGGTGACGCCCTTTTCGCGCAGATGATTGAGATAGGCGTTGCGCACCCAGCCGCGCGATTTGGCGACCGTGTCGACCGGCAGCCCGGTCAGTTGCGCGATCCGGCCGTACAGGGCCCTGGCACGGTCGCCGGTCGGCGGGGGGCCGGCGAGGCCGCTGAGATAGTCGGTGAGCGCGAAGCGTTCGGCTTCGGCAAGCGCCTCGGGCGTGAACTTCCTGGTGCGGTCGAGCTCGGTCGCCACCAGCGACGGGAAATGCAGGGCCGCGCCCAGCGCATATTGCGAGCCGCTCCACTGAAGTGCTGCTTCGAGCAGCGGCGACACCATGACGATGCCGCTGACCATGATGCCCTGTTCGCTCTTGAGCGTACCCGCGACCTTGGCGGCGCGGAATCCGCCGTAGCTTTCGCCCAGCAGATATTTCGGCGACGCGCTGCGGCTGCTTCTCGCGACGTAGAGGGCGATGACCTTGGCGAGAACGCTGGCGTCGCTGCGCACGCCCCAGAAGGCGCTGCCGCCGTCGGCCTTGGCGGTGCGGCTCCACCCGGTGCCGATCGGGTCGATCATCACGAGGTCGGTGAAGGCGAGCCAGGTGTCCGGATTGTCGATCAGCCTAGCGGTCGCGCCGTCCGGCCGCTCTGCGCTGAAGTCGACGATGCGCGGGCCGGCGATGCCGAGATTGAGATAGACCGAAGCAGCGCCCGGGCCGCCGTTGAACGCGAAGGTGAGAGGGCGGCGGCCGGCGTCGGCGCCTTTGGCTGTATAGGCCGTGTAGTACACCGCCGCGGTGCGTTCGCCGTTCTGATCGAACAGCGGCAGCGTGCCGGCCGTCGCCGTATAGGCGATCTTGCGCCCGGCAACCGTGATCTCCTTGTCGCTGACGGCATCGGGCGGCAAGAGCCGCAGGACGCCGCCGTTGTTCGGCGTGTCGTCGGTGCGCTGCTGCGCCGGCCGCTCCGCGCGTGCCGCGGGCTGTGCGTGAGCCCAAGCGGGCAAGAGCGTGACAGTGAGCGCCGTGGCGAGCGCGAAGAGAACGCCGATTGGCCGGAACGGGCGACGGGAGATGATCATGGCGGGCTGCTATTCCAGTTCGATGCTGGCATCGACGGTGTGGGTCAGTTCGATGCCGCCGACGGTCAATGTGATTTTGGCAGGCAACGCTTCGTTGCCCTTGATCCGGCCGCTGGCGACTGCCGCGCGGACCGCCTTTTCGATTTCGCGCTGGGATGTGACGCCGACGGTCTTGAGAAACCTGCGAATGCTGGTGTTCAGGACGTCCTCGTTCATGGCTCTCTCCTTGCTGCCGGCGGTGGCCCATTTAAGGCTCAAACGCCTCGATCCTGCGGGCACAATTGTGTGTGGCACAAACTCAGCGCTTCGGCGGCGGTCCGGGTTGCAGCAAAGCACCTGAGCGACCGCATATTTTTTAGGCGTTAGTTCTGCTTAAAATATAGGCTAAAGCTGCAAATCGGGCAAAAGAGGCTCAAAAAACAAAAGGTTCCTGCCTGTCACACGTTGGCACGTCGCTTGCGATGGTGACCGTCGCGCACGCCCCGAAGGGGCTCTGGCGCGCGCGTCAACGCAGAGGGACACCCAATGATTCACTCGATCCGTACGGTCGCTGAACGACCGGTCGCCCGCCGCTGGCTTTTGGCCACCGGGCTCACGCTCGGCCTGATGGCGGCCATGCCGTCCGCCAAGGCCCAAGAGACCATCAAGGTCGGCATCCTGCATTCGCTGTCCGGCACCATGGCGATCAGCGAGACCACGCTGAAAGACACGATGCTCTTCCTGATCGACGAGCAGAACAAGAAGGGCGGCGTGATGGGCAAGAAGCTCGAGGCGGTCGTCGTCGACCCGGCCTCGAACTGGCCGCTGTTCGCCGAGAAGGCCCGCGAACTGATCACCAAGAACAAGGTCTCGGTGGTGTTCGGCTGCTGGACCTCGGTGTCGCGCAAGTCCGTGCTGCCGGTGTTCAAGGAGCTGAACTCGATCCTGTTCTATCCGGTGCAGTACGAAGGCGAGGAGAGCGAGCGCAACGTGTTCTACACCGGCGCCGCTCCGAACCAGCAGGCGATCCCGGCCGTCGACTACCTGATGAAGGACGAGAAGGTGAAGCGCTGGGTGCTCGCCGGCACCGACTACGTCTATCCGCGCACCACCAACAAGATCCTCGAGGCGTACCTGAAGTCGAAGGGCGTCGCGCAGGAAGACATCATGATCAACTACACGCCGTTCGGTCACGCCGACTGGCAGACGATCGTCTCCGACATCAAGAAGTTCGGCTCGGCGGGCAAGAAGACGGCGGTGGTCTCGACCATCAACGGCGACGCCAACGTGCCGTTCTACAAGGAGCTCGGCAACCAGGGCGTCAAGGCGAAGGACATCCCGGTCGTCGCGTTCTCGGTCGGCGAGGAAGAGCTCGCCGGCATCGACACCAAGCCGCTGGTCGGTCATCTGGCCGCCTGGAACTACTTCCAGTCGATCAAGAACAAGGGCAACGACGAGTTCATCAAGAAGTGGCAGGCCTTCACCAAGAACCCGAAGCGCGTCACCAACGACCCGATGGAAGCCCACGTGATCGGCTTCGCCATGTGGGTGAAGGCGGTCGAGAAGGTGAAGTCCACCGATCCGGACAAGGTGATCGATGCGCTTCCCGGCATCGAGGCGCCGAACCTGACCGGTGGCATCTCGAAGATGCTGCCGAACCACCACATCACCAAGCCGGTGTTCATCGGCGAGGTGCGCGCCGACGGCCAGTTCAAGACCGTCTGGAAGACCCCGGGTCTCGTCCCCGGCGACGCCTGGTCGAAGGAACTGGACGGCTCCAAGGACCTGATCGGCGATTGGGTCGGCAAGAAGTGTGGAAACTTCAACGTCAAGACCAACAAGTGCGGCGCCTGACGCCGGCAAAGTCTAACGTGCATCAAGTCTGACGTACATCACGACAAGGGAGGCGGCGGTCCGCCGCCGCCTCTCCAATAAGCCGCCGGGGGACTACATCGCGATGCGTGTCGTGTCAGCCCGCCTCGTCGCACTGTTTTTTGCCTTTGCGGTCCTGATTGCTCCGGGCGCGCGCGCGCCGGCACAGCCGGCTTCCGATCCTGCCACTCCCGCGCAGACCGAGCAGGCAACGCCTGCGGAACCTGCGGCAACGCCGGAGGCCGAGAAGACCGCGCGCGAAGGTTTTCCCGGCACGCTCGACAAATTCCTGGAAAACGACTTCGACGAGACCGGGACAGCCATTTCCGAGGTGGCCGCCAGCGGCAATCCGCGCGCCCAGGCCATCATCGAAGCTTTGCGTGATGAGCGGCTGTTCTTCAGCGCCGAGAAGAAGGCCGTCTACACCAAGGATGCCGAGGGCAAGCTGTTTTCCGCCGAAACCGGCGAGGTGGTCGCCGACGAACCCGGCGATCTCGCGGCGGTCGATATCAACAATCGCATCCGCCGCGGCATCGACGCGGCGCTCGGCAGCCTGACGCTGATGGCGCCGGACCCGAACCGCCGCTTCCAGGCAGCCCAGGCGGTGTTCAAATCGCGCGAGGAAAGCGTATTGCCCGCGCTCGAATTGGCGCTGGAGAAAGAAACCGACCCGCGTGTGAAGCAGGCGCTGACGGAGGCGCGTGCCGCGGTGATCCTGAATTCCGAGGACGCCTCCGAATCCGACAAGCTCACAGCGGTCAGTACCATCCGTGCCCGCGGCGACCAGGAGGCGCTCAACCTGCTGTCCAGCCTGCCGGCGGGCTCGCCTGCTGCCGTGCAGCGCGCTGCGCGCGACGCGCTTGCCGCGATGCAGAGCCAGCTTGCCGTCTGGGCGACGGTGCAGAACCTCTGGTACGGCCTCTCGCTCGGGTCGGTGCTGCTGCTCGCGGCGATCGGGCTTGCCATCACGTTCGGCGTGATGGGCGTCATCAACATGGCGCACGGCGAAATGGTGATGATCGGCGCCTATGTCACCTTCGTCGTGCAGGAATACATCCGCGCCAACAATCCGGGGCTGTTCGACTATTCGCTGCTGATTGCGATGCCGCTCGCGTTCTGCGTCGCGGGCTTCATCGGCATCCTGATCGAGCAGGGCATTATCCGCTTCCTCTACGGGCGCCCGCTGGAGACGCTGCTTGCGACCTGGGGCCTGTCGCTGGTGCTGCAGCAGGCGGTTCGCACCGCGTTCGGCCCGACCAACCGCGAGGTCGGCGCGCCGTCGTGGATGAGCGGCGCCTTCAATATCGGTCAGCTCAACATCACCTACGGGCGTCTCTGGATCATCGTGTTCACGATGTGTGTGTTTGTCGCGCTGCTCGGCCTGCTGCGTTTCACCCGGCTCGGCCTCGAGATGCGCGCAGTGACGCAGAACCGCGCGATGGCGGCCTCGATGGGCATTCGCACCGCGCGCGTCGACGCGCTGACCTTCGGATTGGGCTCCGGCATTGCCGGCATAGCCGGCGTCGCGCTGTCGCAGATCGACAATGTCAGTCCGAACCTCGGGCAGGGCTACATCATCGACAGCTTCATGGTGGTGGTGTTCGGCGGCGTCGGCAATCTGTGGGGCACGCTGGTCGGCGCCCTCAGCCTTGGCATCGCCAACAAGTTCCTCGAACCCTATGCCGGCGCGGTGCTCGCCAAGATCGCTATCCTGGTCATCATCATCCTGTTCATCCAGAAGCGGCCGCGCGGACTGTTCGCGCTCAAGGGCCGTGCGGTCGAGGCCTGAAGATGATCAGGCATCGCATATTCGATCGTGGCGCATGGATCTTCGTGATCCTGCTCGCCGCCGTGACGATTCTGGTGCCGCTGCTCAATCTGCTGCTGCCGCCGTCGTCGCCATTCCATGTGCCGACCTATCTCGTGGCGCTGTTCGGCAAATATGTCTGCTACGCGCTGCTGGCGCTCTCGATCGACCTGATCTGGGGCTATGCCGGGATTCTCTCGCTCGGTCACGGTGCGTTCTTTGCGCTCGGCGGCTACGCCATGGGCATGTACCTGATGCGGCAGATCGGCACCCGCGGCGTCTATGCTCATCCGACCCTGCCGGACTTCATGGTGTTCCTGAACTGGCAGGAGCTTCCGGTCTTCTGGTACGGCTTCCAGCACTTTCCCTATGCGCTTCTGATGGTCGTGGCGGTTCCCGGCGTGCTGGCCTTTGTGTTCGGCTGGTTCGCGTTCAGGAGCCGCGTCACAGGCGTCTATCTCTCCATCATCACCCAGGCGCTGACCTACGCGCTGCTGCTCGGGTTCTTCCGCAACAATTTCGGGTTCGGCGGCAACAACGGCCTGACCGATTTCAAGGACATTCTGGGCTTCAACGTGCAGGCGCAGGAAACGCGCGCAGCCCTGTTTGCCGTCTCCTGCGCGGCGCTGGGAGTGTGTTTCCTGATCTGCCGGGCGCTGGTGACCTCGAAGTTCGGCAAGGTGCTGGTCGCGATCCGCGACGCCGAGCCGCGCACGCGCTTCCTCGGCTATCGCGCCGAGTCCTACAAGCTGTTCGTGTTCACGCTGTCGGCCTGCATGGCGGGTGTCGCGGGCGCGCTTTACGTGCCGCAGGTCGGCATCATCAATCCGAGCGAGTTTTCGCCGGCAAACTCCATCGAGGCGGTGATCTGGGTGGCTGTCGGCGGCCGCGGCACGCTGACCGGTGCGGTGATCGGCGCGGTGCTGGTCAACTACGCCAAGACCACGTTCACCTCCGGCGTGCTCGCTCCGTACTGGCTGTTCATGCTGGGCGGGCTGTTCATCGCCGTGACGCTGCTGCTGCCGCGCGGCATCGTCGGCACCTGGCAGTGGCTCGCGCAACGCCGCAAGGCCAGCGCGGCGGCCAAGGCCGAGCCGCCGGCTCAGCCTGCACCGAGAGCGGCGGAGTAGCGCATGGACGCAACAACCACCGCCTTGCTCTATCTCAACGGAGTCAACGTCTCGTTCGACGGCTTTCGCGCGCTGAACAATCTGTCGCTCGCCGTCGAGCCCGGCGAGATGCGCGCGATCATCGGTCCGAACGGCGCCGGCAAGACGACCATGATGGACGTGGTCACCGGAAAGACCCGTCCCGACAACGGCGATGTCTTTTTCGAAGGCGTCCACGACCTGTCGACGCTCGACGAGACCGAGATCGCCATGCTCGGCATCGGCCGCAAGTTCCAGAAGCCGACCGTGTTCGAGATGCACACCGTCGAGGACAACCTGCTGCTCGCGCTGAAGAACGACCGGCGTCCGCGGGCGACCGTGCGGTGGCGCGAGACCGCCGAGGAAATGACGCGGGTCAACCGCATCCTCGACACCATCCGCCTGAAGAACGAGCGCTCGCGCGCGGCCGGCAGCCTCGCACATGGGCAGAAGCAGTGGCTGGAGATCGGCATGCTGCTCGCGCAGGAGCCGAAGCTCCTGCTGGTCGACGAGCCGGTCGCCGGCATGACCGACCATGAGACGCGCCAGACCGCCGAACTTCTGAAGGAAATCAACCGCGACAAAACCGTGATCGTGGTCGAGCACGACATGACCTTCGTGCGCGAGCTCGGCGTCAAGGTGACGTGCCTGCATGAAGGCACCGCGATCGCCGAAGGCACCATCGATCAGGTGTCGTCGAACGAGCGCGTCATCGAAGTCTATCTGGGGCGATAATGTGTAGCTCTCTCAACGAGTTCATTCCGGGGCGCCGCGCAGCGGCGAACCCGGAATCCATACTCCGCAGCGGTGGTTATGGATTCCGGGTTCGCGCCTGCGGCGCGCCCCGGAATGACGGAGCCCGCCGATGCTTGAGGTCAAAGCCATCGACTTGCACTACGGCGCGGCGCAGGCGCTGCGTAACGTGTCGCTGCATGCCCAGGTCGGCGAGGTCACCTGCGTTCTGGGGCGCAACGGCGTCGGCAAGACCAGCCTGCTCGATGCGCTCGCCGGCCAGCAGCCGATCAGCAGCGGCGCGATCCTGTGGGAAGAGGAAGATATCACCAGGCTCAAGCCTTACGAGCGGGCGCGGCGCGGCATCGCCTACGTGCCGCAGGGCCGCGAGATTTTCCCGCTGCTGACGGTCGAGGAGAATCTCAAGACCGGCTTTGCGCCGCTCAAGCGCGCCGACCGCGACATCCCGGACGACGTATTCAGCCTGTTTCCGGTGCTCAAGGACATGCTGCACCGGCGCGGCGGCGACCTGTCCGGCGGCCAGCAGCAGCAGCTTGCGATCGGTCGCGCGCTGGTGATGCGGCCGCGGCTGCTTCTGCTCGACGAGCCGACCGAGGGCATCCAGCCCTCGATCATCAAGGATATTGGCCGCGCCATCACTTATCTCCGCTCGCTCGGCAACATCGCCATCGTGCTGGTGGAGCAATACCTGGACTTCGCGAGCGAGCTGGGCGACCGTTTCGAGGTGATGGACCGCGGCGCCGTGGTCTACAGCACCTGGCGCGCGGCGATGGACGAGGCAGCCCTGAAAAAGGCGCTGGCAATCTGAGGGCGGACGCGGTGGAAAGCGCGGCAGCGTTGCACCGGACAGACCTGAAGGATGTCTTCGCGGCCAATCGTGCCGCGGGCAAGATCGTCTTGTCGGCGGCCGCCAGAGGCGGCGTCACCCGGCGGGGCACGGTCTACGAGCACGGTCCGCTCCGCGTGCGGTTTCCGAATGTCTATGACGGCACCCTGGAAGCGGTGTTCGTCAACACCGCGGGCGGCGTGGCCGGCGGCGACCGGCACGACCTCGCCATGGCGGCCGGCGAGGGCGCGGCGCTGACCGTGACCACGGCCGCGGCCGAGAAGGTCTATCGTTCGCTCGGGCCGGACTCGGAAATCGCCGTGAAGCTTTCCGCCGCGGCAGGGTCGCGATTGTGTTGGCTGCCGCAGGAAACCATCCTGTTCGACCGCGCGAGGCTTGCCCGCCGGATCGACGTCGATCTTGACCGGGATGCATCGCTGCTGATGGCCGAGGCGGTGGTGTTCGGCCGCTCGGCGATGGGCGAGCGGGTGGAAGAGGGCGCGTTCACCGATTGCTGGCGGGTCCGCCGCGGCGGCCGGCTGGTGTTCGCCGAGACCGTGCGGCTCGGAGGCGCGATCGCCGGCCGGCTCGCCGAGCCGGCGGTAGCAGGCGGCGCCGCCGCCATCGCCACCGTGCTTGCGGTGCCCGGCGACGAGGCCGCCGTTACGAGCGTCCGCGCGCAAACTTTCTGTGGCGAGGTCGGCGTGTCGGCATGGAACGGGCTTGCGGTGGCGCGGTTGTGCGCCAAGGATGGCGCGAGCCTGCGCCGCGACCTGTGCGCCGTGATCGGTGCTTTCGGCGGCACGCTGCCGCGCTCCTGGCTGAATTGAAGAATTGGTTGAACTGACGACACGTTCGAGGATTACCGATGAATCTCACCCCGCGTGAAAAGGACAAGCTCTTGATCGCGATGGCCGCAATCGTCGCGCGGCGGCGGCTCGAGCGCGGCGTCAAGCTCAACCATCCGGAATCCGTGGCGCTGATCACCGATTTCATCCTGGAAGGCGCGCGCGACGGCCGCACCGTCGCCGATCTGATGGCGGCAGGCGCGGGCGTGCTTCGCCGCGATCAGGTGATGGACGGCATTCCGGAGATGATCCACGACATCCAGGTCGAGGCGACGTTTCCCGACGGCACCAAGCTCGTCACCGTGCACGAGCCGATCCGATGATTATTCAGCTTGACGCGTGGCTCGATGAACTCAGGTCCCTGAAGGGGCAGTTCGAAAAGGGCTGCGCGCAAAATGATGAGACCGCCATAGAGCGCTCGCTTTATTATTCTGCGTTCATCGTCCGAAAGCTTTCAGAGACGCCGTTCGTCACTCGCACCTTCATGAGTCCGTGCATCGACGTTGCCAGATTCAAGCCGCAGCGAGGTTCCATCAACGCGCGCAATTGGCTTAGACCGCAGTCCCACTTCGATCTCAGAAAAGGTGAACCCGGGCAGGCATCGCTGGTCGACATCTGCAACGCTCTCATTCACTCCAGGTTTTTGACCTGGCGATCCCGAAACGGCGAAGTCGATCAGATCATCGTGTCGGGCGGCGTGCGTGTGGGGCACGAGGAGGCGATCGGGTTCAGGCCCGCCCAGTATTCCAAGCTCCTGGAGCACGTTGAAACCTTCGGGTTCAAGCGGCTTCCGGTGACGGCGGCAGGGAGAAGCGCATGATCCCCGGCGAAATGTTCATCAAGGACGGCGACATCGAGCTCAACAAGGGCCGCAAGACACTGACGCTGACGGTCGCCAACACCGGCGACCGGCCCATTCAAGTGGGCTCGCACTACCATTTCTTCGAAACCAACCCGGCGCTGAAGTTCGACCGCAAGAAGACGCGCGGCATGCGGCTCGATATTCCGGCCGGCACTGCGGTGCGCTTCGAGCCCGGCCAGTCGCGCGAGGTGACGCTGATCGCGCTCGCCGGCAAGCGGACGGTCTACGGGTTCCGCCAGGACGTGATGGGGAAGCTGTGAATACGCAGGTCGCAGAAACGATGACGGGCAGGCTTGCGCCCACCCGTCACGTTCGCAGCGCTGCTACCCGCAGCTGGAAACCAAAATCAGACCGGAACGCTTGGCGCGACGCTGGTAGCAGGATCAGCACCGAGGTTCGTCTGGTCTTGGCGATCCTCGTGTCTGGCGGAGCCAGCCGCGAGTGATCTGAGAGACAGGATACGCCGCGCCGGCCGGGAGGCAACGGAAACTGCATTTCCCACAGGGGCGGTGGATAAGAGTGGGGACGAAATAAGGACGCGCCAGGAAGTTACCAGGGACAATCATCATGCCATTCAAGATCGAACGCCGCGCCTATGTCGACATGTTCGGGCCCACCACCGGCGACCGCGTGCGTCTCGCCGACACCGATCTGATCGTCGAAGTCGAAAAGGATTTCACCACCTACGGCGAAGAGGTGAAGTTCGGCGGCGGCAAGGTGATCCGCGACGGCATGGGACAGTCGCAGATCACCAACAGGCGCGGCGCGGTCGACACCGTCATCACCAACGCGCTGATCATCGATCACTGGGGCATCGTCAAGGCCGATGTCGGCCTGAAGGACGGCCATATCCATTCGATCGGCAAGGCCGGCAATCCGGATATCCAGCCGGGCGTCACCATCATCATCGGTCCCGGCACCGAGGTGATCGCGGGCGAGGGCAAAATCCTCACCGCCGGCGGCTTCGACACGCACATTCATTTCATCTGTCCGCAGCAGGTCGACGACGCGCTGATGTCGGGGGTGACATCCATGCTCGGCGGCGGCACCGGGCCCGCGCACGGCACCTTTGCGACCACCTGCACGCCCGGCCCGTGGCACATCGCGCGCATGATCCAGGCCGCCGACGCGTTCCCGGTCAATCTCGGCTTCGCCGGCAAGGGCAACGCCTCGCTGCCCGGCGCGCTGGAGGAGATGGTCAAGGGCGGCGCCTGCGCGCTCAAGCTGCACGAGGACTGGGGCACGACGCCCGCCGCCATCGACTGCTGCCTGTCGGTCGCCGAGGACTACGACGTGCAGGTGATGATCCACACCGACACGCTGAACGAAAGCGGCTTTGTCGAGGACACCATCAAGGCGTTCAAGGGCCGCACCATCCATGCCTTCCACACCGAGGGCGCGGGCGGCGGACATGCGCCCGACATCATCAAGGTCGCGGGCCTGAAGAACGTGCTGCCGTCGTCGACCAATCCGACCCGGCCGTTCACCAGAAACACCATCGACGAGCATCTCGACATGCTGATGGTGTGCCATCATCTCGATCCGTCGATCGCCGAGGACCTGGCGTTTGCCGAAAGCCGCATCCGCAAGGAAACCATCGCCGCGGAGGACATCCTCCACGACATCGGCGCGCTGTCGATGATGTCGTCGGACTCGCAGGCGATGGGGCGGCTCGGCGAGGTCATCATCCGCACCTGGCAGACCGCCGACAAGATGAAGAAGCAGCGCGGGAAACTGAAGGAGGACAAGGGCGACAACGACAACGCGCGGGTGAAGCGCTACATCGCCAAGTACACCATCAACCCCGCGATCGCGCATGGCGTGTCGAAGCACATCGGCTCGATCGAGAAGGGCAAGCTCGCCGACCTGGTGCTGTGGTCGCCGGCCTTCTTCGGCGTGAAGCCCGACTGCATCATCAAGGGCGGCTCGATCGTCGCAGCCCTGATGGGCGATCCGAACGCCTCGATCCCGACGCCGCAGCCGGTGCACTACCGGCCGATGTTCGGCGCCTTCGGCAAGGCGCTCACCGCCTCGTCGCTGGTGTTCGTGTCGAAGGCCGCTGTTCGAGGCAAGCTCGGCGACAAGCTGGGCGTCGAGAAGAAGCTCGTCGCGGTCGAGCACACCCGCGACATCACCAAGAAGAGCATGGTGCACAACGGCGCGACGCCGGACATCACCGTCGATCCGGAGACCTATGAGGTCACCGCCGACGGTGAACTGCTCACCTGCGCGCCGGCCGAGGTTCTGCCGATGGCGCAGCGTTACTTCCTGTTTTGAGGAGCACTATCGCCCGACCTTGCTCCACTGCTCCGAGCCGCACAGCGGCCCGGCGCAGCCCTGCACCTCGAGCTGCGCGGCGCTCCGCAGCACGATCTTGCTTCGATAGCTCTGGCCGTCGTCGGCGTTGTAGATGCTGCCGGCGTAGCCGCCGTTGCCGTCGGGCGCCATCGAGAAGATGCGGAGCCCGATGATCTTGCGGTTGCGGAGCGCGGGGTTCGAATTCTTGTCGTCGACTTGCGGCTTGCCGGTTTGCGGATCGATCCGATCGCGCAGCCATACGATCGTGCCGCACATGCTGGTGCCGCATTTGGCGACCCGGATACGCGCGTCGCCATTCTGGGTGAGCCAGGTGCCGGTCGGCTCGGCGGCATCGGCGCCGGACAGCACGCCCAGCGCGAGGCCGAACGCAGCGGCAAGGCGAACGACGTGAAGGATCATGGCGGCTCCAAATGCGGGTCGTCGGGAAATTCGGGGCGCCATTCCTACCCGGCGCATCCGGACCGTCAACCCGAGGTCTGGCTGAAGCGATAACAAAGTGTTGTTTCCCCTGTCAGCCAACCTTGGTCAACCAAGCACCGAGCCATAGCCCTTGCTGCCGGTGGCTTCGCCGAGGACGATCGTGTCGTGTTCCGCGAGGATTTTGCTGGTCAGCGCGCCGTCGGCCAGCTGTTCGGGCGAGAGCGATTTCATCGCCTTCATCATGCCTTCGAGGCCGGGCGGGCTGTAGACCATCAGCATCCGCATGCCCGCCTTCGATCCGACCTTGTGCGGCACGCCGGGCGGAATGTTGATGCAGGCGCCTTTCCGGGCGTGAAACGTCTCGTCGCCGAGCTGGAATTCGCCGCTGCCGTCGACCACGTAGCAGACCTGGAACGACCTGGTGTGCATGTGCAGGCGCGAACTCGAATCCGGGTTTGCATTGCTCGTCGAAAATCTCGAATGTGCCGTCGGTGTCGCCGGCCGTGATCTTGCAGGTCGCGACATTGGCGCGCGCATAGACATTGCCCTCGCCGGCTGCTGAATACTTGCCCTTGAGGGTGGTAGGCTTCGACATGACGTTCTCCCGACTGAAATCTGCCGCGCCATTATGGGTGCCCGCGAGGCGACCGTGAAGCGCGGCTGGGCCATCCGCCGCGCGGGCTTCTGGAAGCCCGAAAGCGCCGCCGACGTCGTGGTCCTCGATGCCGGCGACCGGCATCGCCGGCGGATCAAGCTCACCGGCGAACGCGGCCTGGAATTCCTGCTCGATCTCGACGAGGCGGTGGCGCTGCGCGACGGCGACGGGATCATGCTCGACGACGGCGGGATCGTGCTGGTGACGGGGCAGGCGGAGCCGCTCCTCGAGATCGCGGCGCGCACGCCGCTCGAATTCGTGCGGCTCGCCTGGCACCTCGGCAACCGCCACACCGACGTGCAGATCGCAGGCCTCCGGCTGCGCATCCGCCGCGATCACGTGCTGGAGGAGATGGTTGCAGGACTCGGTGCCAGCGTGACGGCCATAGACGCATCGTTCGATCCGGAGGCGGGCGCGCCGCAGGGCCACGGCCACGATCACGGGCACGATCATGGCGGATGAGACGCTCGCCTCCGCGGCGCTGTACCGGCTGATGGCCTGGCTGTCGCCGTCCTATCCGGTCGGCGCGTTCTCGTATTCGAGCGGCCTCGAATGGGCGGTCGAGGCGGGCGACATCAGGGATGCCGAAAGCCTCCGGCGCTGGCTCGCGGTGGTGATCGGCGAGGGCGGAGCGTTCTGCGATGCGGTGTTCCTGGTCCACGCCTATCGGTCATTGGCCGACCCGGGCAACGACGCGTTGCGCGCGGTCGCCGAACTGGCCGCGGCCTTTGCACCGTCGAAGGAGCGCCATCTGGAAACCACCGCGCAGGGTGCGGCGTTCATCGCCGCGACCAAAGCCGCCTGGCCTTGCGAGGCGCTGGAGCGGCTCGCCGCGGCGTGGGATGGGCCAGTGGCCTATCCGGTCGCTGTGGGGGTCGCTGCCGCCGGTCATGGCATCGCGCTCGAGCCTGCGCTGCATGCCTGCCTCCACGCCGTCACGGCCAACCTGATTTCCGCGGGCGTCCGCCTCGTCCCGCTCGGCCAGAGCGACGGCCAGCGGGTGCTGGCTGCGCTTGAGCCCATCGTCGAGGCAGCCGCCCAGCGGGCACTCGTCACCCCGCTCGATCGGGTCGGCGGCGCGGCGTTTCGCGCCGACCTGGCAAGCCTGTTGCATGAAACCCAGTACACGAGGCTGTTCCGCTCATGACCAAGTCTGCAAATGGACCGCTCCGCGTCGGTGTCGGCGGCCCGGTCGGCTCCGGCAAGACCGCGCTGATGGACGCGCTGTGCAAGCGGCTGCGCGACCGTTTCGAGATCGCGGCGATCACCAATGACATCTACACCAAGTGGGATGCCGAATATCTGGTGCGCTCCGGCGCGCTCGCGCCCGAGCGGATTGCCGGCGTCGAGACCGGCGGCTGTCCGCACACCGCGATCCGCGAGGACGCCTCGATCAATCTCGCCGCCGTGGCCGAGATGCGAAAGAAATTTCCCGATCTCGACCTGGTGCTGATCGAGTCCGGCGGCGACAACCTCGCGGCGACGTTCTCGCCGGAGCTTGCCGACCTCACGATCTACGTCATCGACGTGGCGGCCGGCGACAAGATCCCGTCCAAGGGCGGGCCCGGCATCACGCGGTCGGACCTCCTCGTCATCAACAAAGTCGATCTCGCGCCCCATGTCGGCGCGTCGCTCGACGTCATGCAGCGCGATGCAAAGAAAATGCGCGGCACGCGCCCGTTCGTGATGACGAATCTGCGCTCGGGCGACGGCGTCGCCGACATCGCCCAATTCATCGAGGACAAGGGCGGGCTGGGAGCTTAGCTGCCGTGTCCCGGATGCGGTGCAGCGTGAGCGAAGCGAACGGTGCACCGCTGATCCGGGACCGTCGAGCACACCGCCTTCGCGGGACCGTTCCGCGTACTGCCTTTGGTACGGTCCCGGGTCTGCACCGCATCACTTCGTGCTGCGGTGCACCCGGGACACAAAGTCAGCGCTTTCCGGAGAACTCCGGCTTCCGCTTGCCGAGAAACGCCTTCACGCCCTCCGGGTAATTCGGATGCGATCCCGCCTCGCGCTGCAGCGTCCGTTCGAGATCCAGTTGCGCCGCAAGCTCGTTGTCCTCCGCGGCATCGAACGCCCGTTTGATCAGCCCAAGTCCGTAGGTCGGCGCGGTTGCAAAGTGCGAGCAGAGCTTCTCGGCCTCGGGCATCAGGGCTGCGTCGTCGACCACCTTCCAGATCAGGCCCCATTGCTCCGCCTTCTCGGCCGGCAACGGCTCGGCGAGCAGCGCAAGCCCGCGCGCTCGCGCCTGGCCGATGAGGCGCGGCAGGAGCCACGTCCCGCCGCCGTCCGGGATGATGCCAAGCCGCGCGAACGGCTGCAGGAAGCTCGCGGAGCGTGCCGCCAGCACGATGTCGCAGGCGAGCGCGATGTTGCAGGACACGCCCGCCGCCGTGCCGTTCACGGCGGCTACCACGGGGAAGGGCAGCGCGCGCAGCTTCAGCACCAGCGGGTTGTAGTATTTCTGAAGCGCCTCGCCCGGAACGATCACCTCGCCCGAGGCCGTCACGCGCTCGCTCAGATCCTGGCCTGACGAGAACGCGCGTCCCGCCCCTGTAATGAGCAGCGCCCGGCAGCTTTGATCCTGCTCGGTGTCTGCCACGGCTTCGAGCAGCGCCTGCTGCATCGGTCCGTTGAAGGCATTGAGCCGCTGCGGGCGGTTGAGCGTGATGATGCGATAGCCCTCGCGGCGGTCCACCAGAACCGGATTCTCGTCCATTCCCGTCCCTCTGCGACGATCTGCCAATGGCTCGAAAACTAGTTATATCTCAAAATGTTATCGGGGCGAGCCTCAGGGCCGGGCAGAAACCGGGCCTTGCTGGCGCTAGTCCAAAGGCCGATTTGCCGGTGTCAATCTGGATGGTAATGGGTTAATCCGGCTTCGGTCGAAAGTTCACAGCGCTTCAAGCTGAACGAGATCGTCATTTGGGAGGACGAACATGATGAAGACGAAATGGGCAGTGCTCTCGGCGGCATCCGCGGTCGCGGCGCTGACGCTTGCCACGGCGCAGCCAGCCGACGCGCAGCAGAGAAAGTCGCTGCGCTGGACCACGTCGCAGGTCGGCACCTATGGCTACACGGTCGCTGCCGCGATGGCGAAGATCGCCGAGCAGGCGCTCGGCGGCGAATACACCGTCACGGTGCAGCCTTACGCCAATCCGACCGTCGCCATGAAGGCGGTGATGAACGGGGAGGGCGAGATCGCCTATACGGCCGACGTCGGCACCACCCAGTTCTCAGAGCGCGTCGGCGGCTTCAAGGACTACAAGCCCGTCAAGCCCGAGCTCGTGCACACCTGGTACGCCTATCCGATGGAATCGATGATGGCGACCACGGTCAAGAACGCGCCCAACATGAAATGCTGGAAGGACTTCAGCGGCAAGCCGGTGTTCTTCACGCCGGCGGGCTTCATGAACTGGCTCAACTTCCAGCGCATCTTCAAGGCGCTCAACTACGACTTCAAGCACGTTCAGCTCGACCTCAAGGCCAACGGCGACGCGCTGGAAGCCGGGACCGTCGTCGGCTCGGTGGCCTACACCACCTCGGGCGCGCAGCTCGCGTCGTACTGGAAGGAAACCGAAATCCGAATGGATGTGCGGGTCGTCAACCCCTGCGACGACGAGATCGCCAAGCTCAAGGCCGCGGGCCTCGCGGTGGTCGACGTCGATCCGAAGGGCGCGTTCTCGAAGAATGTCGGTCCCTCGATGCTGAAGGGCGTGCCGATCCTGTTCGGTTACAACGCCAGGGCCGACCTGCCGGAGGAGGTCGCCTACAAGCTGATCAAGACCTTCTACGAGAAGAAGGACGAGCTGGCGAAAATCGACTCCGGCTTCTCGACGATGGCGAAGGACTTCGTCGGCATGCAGGTGCAGGGCATCAACGCCAATCCTCAGGTGCCGGTGCACCCGGGTCTCGCCAAGTTCCTCAAGGAGCACAAGGCCTGGAACGACAAATGGAAGATTTCGAGCAGCGCGAGCTGACCGGCTGAACGGATCGGGGCGGGACGCTGCGCCATCACGGCGCGGCTTCCCGCCCCGCTTTTTTGCTAGTGTCGAAGCGGGGACGCGCCGAAGGGGTGGTCGGCGCGGTTGGGGTTGAAGACCCGGAGGCTTCTCCGGGTGCGGGGGAACAATGACAACCGGCACGTTCAGGAAATACGCGTCGTTGAGGAACCTGACGTTCGTGCTGGCGCTGATCCAGCTCGTCTGGCTGGTCTGGTTCTTCTACACCGGCATAGGCGGCGGACAGGAGCTGGTGGCGCATGTCCTGCCGATCGCGCTGAGCCTGCAAATCCTGTTCATGTATCAGGGGGATTATCTGTACAGGCGCCTGCCGCCGTACGCCAATCATCTGCTGGTCGCGATCTACCTCGGCATCTGCGTCTTTTCATTCGTCTATTTCTACATTCACCTCGAGCGCATCGCGATCTATGCACAGGGTTCGTTCACGACAGGCGACTACATTCTCGGCCTGCTGATGTTCCTGCTGGTGATGGAGCTGTCGCGGATCGCGCACGGCGTCCTGTTCTGGACCAACGTCGTCCTCGTCGTCTACACGATGTGGGGCTATCTCAGCCCGGTCGATTTCTTCTGGCATCCGGGCACGACCTTCTATCGCGTCGTGACGTCGAGCACGGTCGAAATGTCGACCGGCATCTACGGCCTCTACGGCCAGCTCGCGCTCACCTTGATCGCGGCGTTCCTGCTCCTCGCCGGCGTCGCCAACGGCTTCGAGGCGCAGCGCGCAATGATCAACGTCGTGCGCATCATCGCCGGGCGCTCGCGCCAGCTTATTCCACAGACCGCGGTCGTGGGGTCGAGCGCGATCGGCATGATCAGCGGATCGGGCTCGGCCAACGCCGCCGTGGTCGGCACCATCACCATCCCGTTGATGATCCGTTACGGCGTTCCCGGCACGTTTGCCGCGGCGGTCGAGACCGCGGCCTCGATGGGCGGCCTTCTCATGCCGCCGATGATGGGGGTCGGCGCGTTCCTGATGTCGGAATTTCTCGGCGTCCCCTATTGGGACGTGGTGGTGCGCGGCTTCTCGCTCGCCTTCGTCTACTACGTCTCGATCGGCGTCGCCGTCTATCTCCTCTGCGTGCGGCTTCTGCCGCAGGACGCGATCGAGCGGCCGGTCGTGCCGTTGTACGACAAGGTCAAGACCACGATCTTTCTCTCATCGGTGCTCTATCTGCTCTACCTCATGGGCTTCGCCGGCAAGGGCGAATTGATCGCCGCGCTCTACACCTCGACCTTCATGTATGTCCTGCTGGTCGCGGCGTTCCTCTACTTCAAGCATGTGGCCAGGGACCCGGCGCTCGCCAACGAGACGCTGTTCGGCAACACGAGGCTGGCGGTCGAGACGCACGCCGAGATGACGTCCTATCTGACGCTGCTGCTGGCGACGCTCGGCATCATGATCGGGTTGTTCACCGTCACCGGCTTCATCAATCGCATGGGCGCGATGCTGATCGATCTCGGCGGCTGGAACATCATCGCCATGATCGTGATGGCGTGGATTTTCGGCTGGCTCGCGGGCGCGGGCCTGCCGCCGACCGCGACCTACATCATCGGCGCGGTGGTCATCGTGCGGCCGATGCAGGAACTGGGCATCAATCCGTGGGTCGCTCATTTCTTCGTGTTCCTGCTCTCGGTCTGGGGCGAGCTTTCGCCGCCGACGTCGCTGACGGCCGCGGTGTCGGCGCGGATCGCCAACGTGTCCTTCCTCAAAACGATGTACGAGGCGCTGAAGATCTGCGCGCCGATCACGCTGATGACGTTTGCGATATTCACACGCTCCAACATGGTGGTGAATCCGGGCTGGCTGCAGATCGCTGACACACTGCTGGTGCTGGCGGGTACGCTTGGCATTACCTTCGCGATGTTCGGCCGCTGCTACGCGGCCCCGGCCGCCGATATCGCGTTGCGATGTCTCCTGGCTGCGGTCTCGTTTGCCGTGCTGTTCTATCCCGATATGTGGGTATCGGCGGTGATCGCGGTGGCGGTGGTCGTCGCGCTGGTGGCCGGTATCCGGCAGCATCGGCTGATTGCGCCGCCGAAGTCCTTCGCGCTCGGGGCCGGTTCTGCCGGTCCCGAAACCGGCAACCTTGCCCCTGTGCTGGCCGAAGCCAAGCGTGATATTGGCTAACCAGGCCACGCGCACGGAAATTCCAATGACCAAAATGCTCTCTCGCGACCGCCTGGAACAGGCGCTCTCCCGCATTGCCGATCCGTCGGGCGAGGGCGCCCGCGCCTGCCTGATGGTCTACGCCGACACCGCCCGGCAAGCCGCGGATGCCGCGGATGGGCGAGCGAAGACCGGCAAGCCGCTCGGTCCGATGGACGGGGTGGTCGTCAGCATCAAGGACCTGTTCGACCTGAAGGGCGAGGTGACGCGGGCGGGCTCGCGGGTTCTCGCGGACGAGGGGCTCGTTGCCGCGGCGGACGCGCCCGCGATCGCGCGCCTCAAGGCCGCAGGCGCTGTGATCGTCGCCAAGACCAACATGAGCGAATTCGCCTTCTCCGGCGTCGGCGTCAATCCGCACTTCGGCACACCCGGAAATCCGTTCGACCGCTCGCGCGCGCCCGGCGGCTCGACCTCCGGCGGCGGCGTCGCCGTCGCCGACGGCATGTGCGAGATCGCGATCGGCACCGACACCGGCGGCTCGACGCGCATTCCCGCGGCGCTGTGCGGCATCGTCGGCTGGAAGCCGAGCAAGCAGCGGGTGCCGACCGACGGCGCCTTTCCGCTGTCATTCACGCTCGACTCGATCGGCCCGCTGGCGCGAAGCGTCGCCGATTGCGCGCTCGCCGACGCGGTCATGGCCGGCGACAAGCCTGAAACGATCGAACCGGTATCGTTGTCCGGCCTCAAGCTCGGCATCTGGCAGGGCGTGCCGTTCGAGGGAATCGACGGCACGGTCTCCGCGGCATGGTCCGCGGCGGTCGTCCGCCTCGGCAGGGCCGGCGTGCGCCTGACCGACGAGGCCATCGTCCTCGTCGAAGACATGGTGCAGGTCAACGCCAAGGGCGGCTTTGCGCCGACCGAATCCTTCGCCATTCACCGTGAGCGGCTCAAGAGCCATGGCGCGGGCATCGATCAGCTCATTCGCGCCCGCATCGAGCGGGGCGGCACGGTTCCCGCCTACGACTACGTCGACATGATGCAGGGCCGCAAACGTCTGGTGCAGGCGATGCACGCCCGGCTCGAAGGCCTCGACGCGCTGGTTCTCCCGACCACCGCGATCGTCGCGCCGAAGATCTCCGACGTCGCCGCCGCCGATGAGTTCGGCCGCAAGAACGCGATGCTGCTCCGCAACACCTCGATGATCAACTTCTTCGACCTTTGCGCGATCTCGCTGCCTCTGCCGCGCGACGGAGCGCTGTCGACCGGGCTGATGCTGGCCGGACGCAACGGCAGCGATGCCAAGCTGTTCCGGATCGCAGCGGCCGTGGAGCGGCTGTTCGCCGGCTAATCAAGGCGTTTGCGTTTTGGGCGGTCTCATCCCTCCCCGCGAGGGCAGGGGAATCGCTTTTGGCTTTTGCGACCTATTGCTTTGATTTGCGAACAGGATTTTGAAGGCTCCCGATTTTGAAAGGGGAGCCGGATGGGCAAGCTCAAGAAGCATTTCCGGAAGTTGCGCGATCCTCGTGCGGCCAATGCGTCGTACCCTTTGCTGGAGATACTGGTTGTTGCGTTGGCGGCGGTTCTGTCCGGGGCCGAGAGTGCCACGGACATGGCCGACTTTGGCCGGCGCAAGATAGAGATGCTGCGCCGCTTTCTGCCGCTGGAGAAGGGTACCCCGAGCCACGACGTCTTCAGCGACATCTTTCGCATGCTCGACCCGGAAGCCTTCGAGCGCGTGTTCCGGCAGTTCATGGCGGCGTTCGCCAAATTCCATAATCTGGACCTGAACGGCGTGATCGCGATCGACGGCAAGTCGCTGTGTGGAGCCTACGAGCGGGGCAAGAGCGCCACGCCGATGCACCTGATCAACGTCTTTGCCGCCAAGGCACGCATGGCACTGGCCTCGCGCAAGGCGCCGGGAAGGAATGAACACGAGGCGGCTCTGGAAGTCCTCCAGATGCTGCGGCTGAAGCGCAAAATCGTCACGGCCGATGCACTGTTTTGCAGCCGCGCCTTTGCAAAGACCGTGCGGGACCAAGGCGGCCACTACGTGCTTGCGCTCAAGAAGAACCAAGGCAAGCTCTTCACGGCGGTCGAAGGCCGCTTTGGCCGCGCCGGTGAGCGCGACACAGCCACCCAGCTTCACGAGGTCGCCCACGACCGCCGCGAAGCGCGACGGGCGACGGTCATGCACGACAACAAGCTCGCCGAGATGCATGACTTTCCAGGCATTGCCGCTATTGCCAGAGTCACATCCCGGCGCAAGTGCAAAGGGCGTCCCGCAGACAAGCCCTTCGTGAGATACTATCTTCTGTCCAAATACCTTGCAGCCGACAGGCTCCTGGCCGTCGTCCGGTCCCACTGGTCCATCGAGAACCAGATGCACTGGATTCTCGACGTCGTCCTTGCCGAGGATGCCAACCGCGCAAGAAAGGACGACGCACCCGAGAACCTCGCCGTCCTGCGACGGCTCGCACTCAACATGCTTCGAGCGCACCCAGAGCAAATATCCATGCGCCGCAAAGTCAAAGCCGCAGCCTGGGACGATGGCTTCCTTCTCAGCCTGTTCGGCCAAAAGCGATAGCCCTGCCCGCGAGGGGAGGGTGGCCGCGAAGCGGCCGGGTGGGGAGATGGTGCTACACGCCGACCGTTGCGTGCGTTGCACGATCTCCCCACCCGACGCCTTCGGCGCCACCCTCCCCTCGCGGGGAGGGATGGCACCACCGATGCCGCAGGTATGATCGACTGCAACCACACGAATGACTGAATGCGGCTTAGCGCCGCCCGAAGTCGCGCAGCGCCTCGATCAGGCGTGCATGGTTGGTGATGCCGAGCTTCTCGACGAGGTTGCCTTCGTGGATCGCGGCGAGCGCCTTTGCGCGCTTCAGCAGCGCCTGGCCCGCGGGCGTCAACTGGAGCGCGTGCGAGCGGCGGTCGACCGGCGAGGCGAGACGCTGTGTCAGGCCGCGCTTCTCGAGCCGGTCCAGCAGGCGGACCAGCCGCGCACGCTCGATGCCGAGCAACTGGGCGACGTCGGCCTGCGACAGGCCGCGGTTGGCGCCGATCACCGAAAGCACCGAATATTGCGCCGGCCGCAGATCGATGCCGGACAGCGTCCGGATGAAGTCCTGGAATACCCAGACCTGGACGCGGCGCAGGAAATAGCCGAGATGCTCGTCCAACACCCCGAGACTTAGAGGCTTTTCGCCGCGATCGCCGGCGGCGGTCCTGGGCACGGCAGTCTTGAGCGTACCAATCTTGCGCGCCGCCGCGGGCCGCACGCCCGCAAGCTCGTCCTTTCTCGCCGTTGCCGTCCGGCCGGCCATGGCCTGCATCCCGTGGACCGCCGTGCGGCGTCACTTCGCCGCCCGGCCATATTGATGTTGACGGGAATTGTTGTCCTGAGCAACAATATTGTGGTCCGCAAAGCCGTCGCGGCCTGACGCCGCGGCTTTGCCGGCGAAGGGCCCATTGCTTATCCGGCGTCAACGTAAGAACAATAGGTCATGAACAGCCGAGGGCTGTCGGCAGATACGCCCATCGGCAGAGGGAGAGCCAGGATGACTCGCAAACCGTTTCAGAATTCCGCGCGCGGCGACGGCGTGAGCCGCCGCGCTTTCACGGCGGGCGCTGCCGCTGCGACCGCGCTGGTCGCCGCGCCGGCGGTGTTGCGCGCGCAAGGCGGCGCGCTCAAGGTCGGCGTGCTGCTGCCGCGTTCCGGCGCGCAGGCCGGCATCGGGCAGGACTGCTTCCGCGGCGTCGAGCTCGCCAATCCGATCTTCAAGGGTCTCGGCCTGCCCGAGCTCGAGATCATGAACGCCGACACCGAGACCAACGTCGAGGTGGCCCGCGCCCGCGCCGAGAAGCTGATCGCCGACGGCGCCCAGCTTCTGGTCGGCGCCTTCGAACTCGGGGCAGAGCAGCGCCATCGCCCAGGTCGCCGAGCAGAAGGGCATCCCGTTCGTCATCAATATCGCCGCGGCGCCCCCGATCACGGAGCAGGGCTACAAGTTCGTTTTCCGCAACTTCCCGACCGCGCCGATGATTCTCGCGGACGCGTTCGCCAACCAGAAGGAAGTCTTCGCGGCGGGAGGCAAGGAGCCGAAGTCGGTGGTGTTCATGCACGTCAACGACACCTTCGGCATGGCGATGAAGGGCGGCATCGGCGCCGTGATGCCCAAGTTCAACATGCCCTACGAGATCAAGGAGACGATCTCCTACGATCCGACCGCCCGCGACCTCTCGGTCGAGATCTCCAAGGCGAAAGCCACCGGCGCCGACGCGCTGCTGGTGGTGAGCCGCCTCAACGACGCAATCCTGCTGACGCGCGAATTGGTCAAGCAGCGCTGGTCGCCGATGGGCATCCTCAGCATGGGCCCGGGCTGGTATGAGGATCAGTATCTCAAGACGCTCGCCAAGCTCGGCGACGGCCCGCTCAGCTTCGTGCCGTGGTACGACCCGAACAAGAAGGTGAGCAAGCAACTCGAAGCCGCGCTCGCCAAGAAGTATCCGGGCGTCAACCTGAACACCAACCACATCTACACCTTCGAGGCGCTGATGGTGGCGTCCGACGCCTTCAAGCGCGCCAAATCGACCGATCCGAAGGCCCTGGCCGACGCGATCCGCAAGACCGACATCAAGGACAATGTCAGCACCGGACCGGGCATCTCGTTCAACGAGAAGGGCCAGAACGACAAGCTGAAGAATTCCGCCATCCAGAACCGTGGCGGCAAGCTCGTGACCGTCGCGCCGCAGGGCGCGACCAACGCCAAGGCCGAATGGCCGATGAAGGCCTACGACAAGCGGGGCTGACCGGGCGTTCGAGCCTGATTGTCTTGTTCCGGCGCGGCACGAGGCTGCGCCGGAACTGCTTCACCACCTGCGGGAATGGATCCCGCCGGAACCGGATTCGCGGGGGGATGCAGATCCGGTGACCGCATGTGCCGACCGCGTTCGAAGAGCGCGTGCATCTCCCGCATAGGCTCGAACGGTGCCGGCAGAGATCTACCTGAACGTCGCAATCAGCGGGCTCCTGACCGGTCTGGTCTACGGCCTGATGGCGCTCGGCCTGTCGGTGATCTTCGGCGTCGTGCGGGTGGTGAACTTCGCCCACGGCGAGATGATGACCATTGCGATGTATCTCGCGGTGGCGCTGTTCGCCCAGTTCAAGCTCGATCCGCTGCTGATGATGCTGCCGCTCGCCGCCGTGCTGTTCGCGGTCGGTTACGTCATGCAGCTGACGCTGATCAACCCGTTCATCGCGCGGCCCGAGCACAGCCAGTTCATGCTGCTGTTGGCGGTGGCGGTCATCATCGTCAACGGGCTTCTCATCGTGTTCGGGCCGGACGCGCAGAGCGTCCAGACCAGCTACGCGTTCGACAGCTTTGCCATCGGACCGGCCATCGTTGACGCGACCAAGCTCTATGCCGGAGCTGCGGCGATCGCGGTGGCGGCGGCGCTGTTCGCGTTCTTCCAGTTTGCCCCGGTCGGCAAGGCGATCCGCGCCTGCGCCGACAACTACACCGGCGCGCTGGTGGTCGGGCTCAACGTGCACCGGCTCTATGCGCTGTCGTTCGGGCTCGGCGCGGCCTGTGTCGGCGCCGCGGGCGCGATCATCGTCCTGATCGTCGATGTCACGCCGCCGCTCGGGCCGGCCTACACGTTGCTGGCCTTTGTCATCGTCATCACCGGCGGGCTCGGCTCGATGCCGGGCGCGCTGCTCGGCGGCGTGCTGATCGGACTGACCGAGGCGATGGCCGGGCTGTTCTTCACGCCGTCGGCCAAGAGCATGTTCGCCTTCGCCATTCTCGTGCTGGTGCTGCTGTTCCGGCCGCAGGGCATCATGGGCAAGAAGCTTTCATGATGGCGCAACTCGCATGATGGCGCTCCTCCTCCACGACGTGCCGCGCCACGCGCTGGTTCTGCTCGGGCTCTTCCTCGCCGGGCTGATCGCCGCGCCGTTGCTGGCCAACGACTACCTGCTCACGGTCCTGATCGTCATCCTCTACTTCGCCTACACCGGGATCGCCTGGAACGTGCTGATGGGCTTCGCCGGGCAGTTGTCGCTCGGGCATGCGCTCTATGTCGGGCTCGGCGCCTACACCACGGCGGCGCTCTACGTTCATTTCGGCATCGGCCCCTGGATCGGCATGCCGGTGGCAATCCTGATTTCGGTGGCGAGCGGCGTCGTCATCGGCTTCCTCGCGTTCCGCTTCGGCGTGGCCGGGGTCTATTTCGCGATCCTCACCATCGCCTTCGCCGAGTTCGCCCGCATCGGCTTCGATCATTTCTCCTGGGTGCAGGGCTCGTCGGGCCTGTTCCTGCCGGTCGCCAACCGGGCCACCAACGATCTGATCAACCTGCGCGGCAAACCGGCGATGTTCTACTACGTCATCCTGGCGCTGACCGTTGTCGCTTTTGTCTTTTGCCACATGCTGCTGCGCAGCCGCGTCGGCTATTTCTGGCAGGCGATCCGCGAGGACGAGGTCGCCGCGCGGTCGCTCGGCATCAACACGTTCCGCTACAAGATGATCGCGATTGCCATCTCGTCCGGCATGACCGCGCCGGCCGGCGTGTTCTACGCGTTCTACTACAACAACCTCTTCCCCGAGCAGACGTTCTTCATCCTGCGCTCGATCGAGATCATCCTCGGGCCGATCATCGGCGGCATCGGCACGCTGTTCGGTCCGGTCATCGGCGCGTTCCTCATCACCGGGCTTGCTGAGCTCCTCGAGGAATTCCTGAGGATCTCCGGTCTCGATATCCCCGGCGTGAAGCGGGTGTTCTACGGAGTTTGCCTGCTGGTGGTGGTGATGATCCTGCCGCACGGCATCTGGCCGCCGCTCGCGCGTCTGCTGCGCCTCGGCAAGCGCAAAGACAAGCAAGATGAGCCGGGGGCGTGACATGACGACGCTTCTCGAAGTCGCAGGCGTTTCCAGGAACTTCAGCGGGCTCCGCGCCGTCGCCGACGTGAGCTTCAGGGTGCCCGAGGGCTCCATCTTCGCCGTCATCGGTCCGAACGGCGCGGGCAAGACCACGCTGTTCAACCTGATCGCCGGCATGCTGGCGCCCAACTCCGGAAGCATTGCGTTCCAGGGCGGGCGGATCGACGGCCTGACCCCCGACGAGGTGTGCCGCCGCGGCATCGGCCGCACTTTCCAGATCGTCCGGCCGTTCCCGGCGCTGTCCGTCGAGGACAACGTCATGGTCGGCGCGCTGTTGCGCCACGCCGATCCGCGGCAGGCGATGCGCCGCGCCCATGAGGTGCTGCGGCGGCTCGATCTGTTCGACAAGCGGCTGCAGGAGGCGGGTTCGCTGACCTTGCCCGACCGCAAGCGCCTCGAGGTGGCGCGCGCGCTCGCCACCGAGCCGAAGCTTCTGCTGCTCGACGAGGTGATGGCCGGGCTCCGCCCGACCGAGATCGACCGCATCGTCGACATCCTCAAGCAGTTGAACCGGGAAGGCCTGACGATCCTGCTCATCGAGCACGTCATGCGCGCGGTGATGTCGATCGCCACCCGGGTGCTGGTGCTGCATCACGGTGCGGCCATCGCCGAGGGGCCGCCCGCCGACGTCGTGCGCGAGCCCGCGGTGGTGCAGTCGTATCTCGGCGCGGAGGCGCTCTGATGCTGACCGTCGAGAACCTCGAGGTGGCCTATGGCGACGTCCGGGCTCTCGACGACGTGTCGCTCGAGGTCGCCGCGGGCGCGATCGTCGCCATTGTCGGCGCGAACGGCGCGGGCAAGACCACGCTGATCCGCACCATTGCCGGAATGCTGAAGCCCGTGCGCGGCCGCATCGTGCTGCGCGGGCAGGGGATCGAGGGCCTGCCGTCGTACAAGGTCTGCAACCTCGGGATCGGCCAGGTCGCCGAGGGCCGCCAGGTGTTCCCGTCGCTGTCGGTTCTCGAAAATCTGGAAATGGGCGCGATGCTGCCGCGCGCCCGCGCCGAACTGGCGAACAACCTGGAGCGCATGTTCGCCATGTTCCCGCGGCTCGACGAGCGCAAGTCGCAAGCCGCCGGCTCGCTGTCGGGCGGCGAGCAGCAGATGCTCGCCATCGCCCGGTGCCTGATGGCGAAACCGGATCTGGTGATGTTCGACGAGCCGTCGCTCGGGCTCGCGCCGACCATCGTGCAGCAGGTGCTGCAGACCATCCGCGATCTCAACCGCGAGGGGCTCACCTGCGTGCTGGTCGAGCAGAACGTCGCGGTGTCGCTCAAGCTCGCGAGCCGCGCCTATGTGCTGGAGAACGGCCGGGTGACGCTGTCGGGCACCGGTGACGAACTCCTGGCAGACGACCGCGTGCGGCAGGCTTATCTGGGGATGTAGCGGAAAGCATTTTCGGCGAAAGCCCGCCCCGGACTTGATACGGGGCCTGCAGCGGTTCGCCGCCCAGCTAATCTGTGCGCTATGGGTAACGCTGCCCGTTCAGATAGCGGGTCGGCTGCGGTCCCATCCTGGGATTATAAATATCGATCACTGGATACGCATCGTACAGGTCGCGGGTCACTTCAGTGCCGAAGCCGTAGTTGCGGCCCACCGTTGTACGGGCTCGGCGCAAATAAATGGCCGTGCCGTCATAGTCGGCGACCACTGCACCGAACCTGTGATGAGCTTTCGATGACCTCAGCTCGCGATCAGCGGCCGGAGCATCGGAGGCTGACGCCAGAATTTGCAACGCGCCAATTCCGACGGTCAAAAGTGCTGTTGCCTTGATTCGCATGTCCAACCTCCGGGTCCGAGGCTTGCATTCGTGACTCTATTCGATCCGCAGCATCCACGTCTACGTTCGCCAGTTCACCCCGAACAGAACGTTCTGCGAGTTCTTCTTGAGATTGACGTTCTCGCCGGTCGTCGTCGTGCCCGAACTGGTGCCGAAGTTCATGTGGTTGTATTCGACGAACCCCGACCAGTTCGGTGCACCACGACCGGCGCGGTGCCCAATCAGCAATCCGGCAGCGCAAGCGATTTTGCTCTAAACGGCGCGCAGCGCTTCCAGCGCGCGGACCCGCACTTGCAGGGGCGCATCCGGAAACGCCCTCCGCAGCTCGTGCAGCACCTCGGCGGTCGACCGCAGTCCGGCGGCGTGCAGCCGCTCGACCAGCGCGCGGGCCATTTCCGCGTCGGAATTGGCAGTGCCCAGCGAAACAGCATTTTCGCCGGCGGACTTTGGCATTGGGGCATTCATTCGAATCACCGTCCTCACAGTCTTACGCGGAGGCCCCCGGGATGTGAATCCTCGATCGGGAATCCTCGTGCGCAAACAATGGGCTAGTCATGCCCACTTCTGATTCAATCGAATCGGCCCGGCGGCGATCTCAACACGCGAAAGCATGCCTGGGTTCCGTTAACGGGCCGTGACGGCGCTCGGCCGCCGCCGATACGATGCGGCCGCAAAACAAGGAGCGTCTTGATGAAGCTTTATTTCTCGCCGGGGTCCTGTTCGCTGTCGCCGCATATCGTGCTGCGCGAGGCCGGCGCCAAGTTCGAGATGGAACAGGTCAACAACCAGGAAAAGAAAACCAAAACCGGCGTCGATTACTGGTCCGTCAACGGCAAGGGCCAGGTACCGGTGCTGGAGTTCGACAACGGCGATCGCCTGACCGAAGGCCCGGTGATCGTGCAGTGGATCGCCGACCAGAACCCGGCCGCGGGCCTCATTCCGCCGGCCGGCAAGCCCGAGCGGTATCGCGTGCAGGAGTGGCTGAACTTCACCACGTCGGAACTGCACAAGGTGTTTGCGCCGCTGTTCCGGCCGACCACGCCGGACGCCTACAAGGACATTTCCAAGGAGAACCTGGCGAAGCGCTTCGAATGGATCGACCGGCAGCTCGCCGGCAAGCAGTACCTGATGGGCGATCAGTTCACCGTCGCCGACGCCTATCTGTTCACGGTCCTGCGCTGGTCCGGCCGCGTGAAGGTCGACATCGCGCCCTACAAGAATATCGCCACCTTCATGGAACGCGTGCAGGCGCGGCCGAAGGTCCAGGAGGCGATGAAGGTCGAGGGGCTGATCCAGTAATCTTCCGGCCGGTTGCGAATTCACGGCCCGTGGACCCTCCAGGGGAGTGTGGAGACCACCCATGCCGTAATCGGGATAGCAGCCGCCTATGCGAGGCGACTGGCGCGCGCGGCGGCGCGCCATCGGTCGTGGCTCGCCGTGAGTGCAAATGTGTCCGACGCAACGATCCGGTCACGGCCTGTTTTCTTGGCTTCGTACATCGCCATGTCCGCGCGGCGGAGGATGCGATCGATCGTGTCGCCCTGTTCCCATTCGGCCACGCCGAAGCTGCAGGTGATCGCAAACGCCTGGTCGAACTCATAGTCGTATTTTTGGCCGCCCTGATCGAAGCGCAACGCGCGGATCGATTGTTGCAGCGAGCCGGCGCATTCCAACGCATCGGCAAGCTCGCCACAGGTGAGCACACAAAATTCCTCGCCGCCGAGCCGGCCTGAGACAACGTCCAGCATCCGGACCTGCACGCCGACGGCGGCCAGGACGCGGTCGCCCATCTCGTGGCCATAGGTGTCGTTGATCGTCTTGAAGTGATCGACGTCGAACATGATCGCCGAAACCGCATTTCCGGTCTCCGCGGCGTCACGCATATCCGCGGCGCTGTCAAAAAAGGCGCGGCGGTTGAGCAGGCCTGTCAGTGAGTCTGTGGTGGCGAGTTCGATCAACTGCTGCTTCATCGACGTCACGCGGTCCGCGAGCCGGAGCCGCGCGCGCAACTCATCCGGGATTGGAGGTTTATGGATGAAGTCGTCGGCGCCGTTGTCCAGCGCTGTGATCGCCAGATAGTAGTCTTCGGTCGACGACATCAGGATCACATGCAGCGCGCGGCGGGCGCCGCTCAACCGGCGCGCGGCCGCGCAAAGCTCGATTCCGGAAATGCCGATCGGCTGCGTGCTGGTGATCAGCGCGCGCACATGGCCGTCCTGCGTGACGTGGTCGAGCGCTTTGAGCCCGTCGGCGAAGGCCACCACATCGTGGCCGCCTTCTTCGATGAGCTGCGTCATGACTCGCTGCACCGCTCGGCTCGGATCCACCAATACGACGCGCATGGCCGGACTTTCGTCAGAAGTTGCGACTTTGTTTCAATCCGTGGTTTTGCAAGGTGTCCCTTCTCTTTGGTTATTTGACGGCCGTCCGCGGGCACGGTTTTTGCGGAGATGGAACGTGACTAATGTTTGGTTATGGATCGCGGCGGTGCTTTACGCAGGCTGTCCGCTAATCTGATGCACCGTCGCGTGATGCGGGCATGCCTCGACCTCGACGGTCGGGTGGCTCAGCCCCGGCGCAGTGCGGAATGGAAGCAAAAAAGCCCGCCGGCGCTGCCGGCGGGCTTCAGATGCCGATGCGAATGAAAACTACTTGAGCGGCTGACCGATCGCGACGGTGAGCTTCGGCAGGCCTTCGACCTCGCATTCGAGCTTGTCGCCGGCGACGCAGGCCGCGACCCCCGACGGCGTGCCGGTCATGATGATGTCGCCCGCCTCGAGCGCCACCATCTCCGAGAGCTTGGAGATCGTCTCCGGCACGTTCCAGATCATCTGCGCAAGGTCGCCGTCCTGGCGGACCTTGCCGTTGCACTTGAGCACGATCTTGCCCTTGCTCGGATGGCCGAGCTGGCTCACCGGCTTCAGCGGGCCGCACGGTGCCGAGGCGTCGAACGCCTTGCCGACTTCCCACGGCCGCTTGATGTCGCGCGAGGCGATCTGCAGGTCGCGGCGGGTGAGGTCGATGCCGACGCCGTAGCCCCACACGCAGTCGAGCGCCTTGTCGACCGGGATGAAGCGGCCGCCGCTCTTCAGCGCGACCACCATCTCGACCTCGTGGTGCATGTCCTTGGTCAGTGACGGGTAGGGGACCGTGCCGCCGTCCGGCACCAGCGCGTCGGCGGGCTTTGCGAAGAAGAACGGCGGCTCGCGCTCGTCCTGGCCCATCTCCTTGATGTGCTCGAGATAATTGCGGCCGACGCACCAGATGCGGCGGACCGGGAACAGGTCGCTGGTCCCGGCGATCGCGAGGGCGGCTTGGGGGGCGGGCGGAATGACGTAACGCTTGCCGTTGCTCATGGAGGCTTTCATTTCTGGGAAGGGAGAGAAAATGTGGCGCCCAGATAACAAGCGCGTGGCGGAAGGTCAAAGGCGGTCGCGGGCGCCGGCGGGGTGTTCATCCGCAAGCCAGCTCGAAAATTCCCCTCGCCGCACCGATGAATGCGCGGGGTTGACAGGGGCAATTTGCTCCAGGATATAAATCCTTATTCCGCGTGTTGAGGCTCAATGTGTCTGGAAGACGATAAGGGACCAAGCTTCACCACTCGCCCGGGACACAAGCGCCTTCGCCTGCTCACGCGCGTCGCGGAAAGCCGCGCGTCAGGGGCCAATTCATTATGCTCGCGCAAATGGACGTATCCGGAAATATTCACTCTAAAGTTGCAGAAAGACCAAACAAACCCATTTTTCAGGGAGTGTTTTCAATGGCAAGTCATCGGCCCGGTGCCCGGCCCATGACGACGGCTGAATCTGAAATCGGCGGAACGTGCGCTACGCCGACGCAATCGCGATCGGCGCCGGCGGCTCCTGCTCGTCCTTGATCTGCAGCCGGTAAAACGCCGCGTACCGCCCGCTCTTGCGCAGCAATTCGTCGTGGCGGCCGGATTCGACGATCGAGCCGCTCTCGACCACCAGGATGCGGTCGGCATGCGTGATGGTGTGCAGCCGGTGCGCGATGGCGATGGTGGTGCGGCCCTCGCAGAGATGCGTCATGGCGTCCTGAACCAGCCGCTCGGATTCGGAATCGAGCGCCGCGGTCGCCTCGTCGAGCAGGATGATCTGCGCGTTCTTGATCAGCGCACGCGCGATGGCGACGCGCTGGCGCTCGCCGCCGGAAAGCTGCGTGCCGCGCTCGCCGACCGGCGTGTCGTAGCCCGCCGGGAAGCCCGAGATGAATTCATGCGCGTGCGCGGCCTTGGCCGCGGCGACGATTTCGTCCTCGGTCGCGCCGGGCTTGCCGACGGCGATGTTGTCGCGGATCGTGCCGTGGAACAGGAACACGTCCTGGCCGACGTAAGCCACCTGCCCGCGCAGCGAGCGGCGCGACACGTCGGTGATGCTCTGGCCGTCGATTTTGATGGTGCCCGCCGCCGGCTCGTAGAACCGCAGCAGCAGGTTGAACACCGTCGACTTGCCGCCGCCCGAAGGTCCGACCAGCGCGGTCATCTTTCCGGGCTCCACCGTGAAGGTCATGTTGCGAATGACGACCTCGGCGGGCTTGTAGCCGAACAGCACGTCCTGGAATTCGATGCGCGCGTCGGTGATCTTCAGCGCGGGCTTGCTGGCGTCGTCCGGCTCGGTCGGCGGGCTGTCGATAATGTCGAACAGGATGCGCACGCCGACCAGGCCCGAATTCAACTCGATGTTGAGCCGCGCGAGGCGCTTGGCCGGCTCATAGGCCAGCATGAAGGCCGCGAGGAACGAGAAGAACTGGCCGGGCGTGGCGCCGGTCTGCAGCACGCGGAAGCCGCCGTAAACCAGCGCGCCGGCGATGGCGAAGCCGCCGAGCCCCTCCATCAGCGGACTCGCGCGGTGAGCTACCCGCGCCCACTTGTTGGATTCGTGTTCCAGTTCGGCGACGTTTTTTTCGAGGCGCGCGCGCATCACGTCCTCGAGCGTATAGGCCTTGACGATGCGGATGCCCTGCACCGTCTCCTGAAGCGTTTCGAGGATGCGCGCGCCGCCGTGGAACTGGTTGCGCGCGATACTGTAGATGCGGCGGATCATCTTTCGCAGCATCACGAAGGCCGGCGGTGCGACGAAGAACGCCAGCATCGACATCACCGGATCCTGGTAGAACATCACGGCGACGAGGCCGATCAGCGACAGAAGATCGCGGCCGATCGCGGTGACGAGCAGGTTGATCACGGCGCTAGCGGCCGCCGCGCCGGTGGTCAGCCGCGCCATGAATTCCGACGAATGCCGCTCGGAAAAGAAGGCAAGATTCTGCGTGATCAGCGCGTCGAACATGCGCCGCTGGTTCAGCGCGATGATGCGGTTGCCGATCTGCGACAGCATCACGGAGTGGCCGTAGGAGGCGATCGATTTGACCAGGAAAATCACCGCCGTGATCATCGCAAGCGTGACGATGCCGGGCAGGTTCTTGTCGACATAGGCCGCATTGATGACGTCGCCGATCAGATAGGCGGCGAGCGCGGTCGCGCCCGCGCCCACGCCCATCAGCGCGAACGCCACGGCGTAGCGCTTCCACTGGCCGAACGCCTGCTCGGTCAGGAGCCGGTGCACCAGAGCACGGGCGCTCGCCTCGTCGGCGAGTTTGGATTGGAACTTTTTGCCGAACATCCGACGTTCCTTGCCCGTCGGATCGGGCTTTTTCAAGCTAAAACATGGAATTGACTTGGAAATCGCGGAATTTGCACCTTGTCATTCCGGGGCGGCCCGAAGGGCCGAACCCGGAATCCAGAGCCACAATGATCGCTCGTGCTCTGGCTCTGGATTCCGGGCTCGACGCTTCGCGTCGCCCCGGAATGACAGCGTTTAAATTGTTAGGCTGTAGCGGCTCTTCGCGCGCCGGAATCGCTGCGGGCCATCAGCTTGTGTTCCCACGCAAGCGCATGGCGCACGATGGTGTCGAGGCTCTCGAACTCCGGGATCCAGTCGAGCGTCCGGCGGATGCGGTCCGCCGCCGCGACCGACACGACGATGTCGCCCGGACGGCGGTCGCTGAAGTTCACCGGGAACTTGCGGCCGTGGTTGCGCTCGACCGCGTCGAGCACCTCGCGGATCGAATAGCCGCGGCCGTAGCCGCAGTTGAGCGTCGCGCTTTTGTTGCCGGCGCGGAGATGGCCGAGCGCCGCGCGATGCGCACGCGCCAGGTCGCTGACATGGATGAAGTCGCGGATGCAGGTGCCGTCCGGCGTATCGTAGTCGGTACCGTAGACGTCGATCCGCTCGCGTCGGCCGAGCGCCGCTTCGACCGCCACTTTGATGAGATGCGTGGCGCCCGGCGTCTGCAGGCCGGTGCGAAGATCCGGGTCGGCGCCCGCGACGTTGAAGTAGCGCAGCGCGACATGGGTGAGCGGATGCGCGGCGGAAGCATCACGCAGCATCTGCTCGGTCATCAGCTTCGACCAGCCATAGGGCGACAGCGGCACGGTCGGATCGTCTTCGGCGACCGGCACGCGCGCCGGATTGCCGTACACCGCCGCAGTCGAGGAAAAGATGAAATGCCTGACGCCGCCCTTGACCGCGGCCTCGATCAGCGCGCGGGAGTTGGCGGTGTTGTTGCCGTAATAGCCGAGCGGGTCGCTCATCAACTCCGGCACGATGGTCGAGCCGGCGAAATGGATGATCGCGTCGACCTTGTGCTCTTCGATGAGAGTGGCGACCAGAGCCTGGTCGCCGACGTCGCCGACGATCGGCAGCATCGGCTTGGGCAGCGCCGAGGCGAAGCCGGTCGACAGGTTGTCGAGCACGACCACGCTCTCGCCGGCATCGACGAGATCGTGCACCGTGTGACTGCCGATATAGCCCGCGCCGCCCGTAACCAGAACGGTCATCCGCCTGACCCTGCTTTTCTCTGCGTTCTTGGGCGGAGCTTGCGGCAGGGGCTGTATAAGCGGGGTTATCCGGAGCATCTCCAGCCTGCGGAAGTGGCCCGCGTGCTTAATGCCGGGTATATGGACGCGGTAAAATTCGAGCGATCCTGCGAGCGGCATCAAGAAACACGCGATGAAAGACGTGCTTTTCATCAAGACCTCGTCGCTCGGCGATGTGATCCATCACATGCCGGCGCTGACCGAGGCGCGGGCGCACCTGCCGGAGGTGCGCTTTTCGTGGGTGGTCGAGGAGGCGTTCGCGCCGCTGGTCGCGCTGCATCCGGCGGTCGACGAGGTGATCCCGGTGGCGGCCCGGCGATGGCGCCGCTCGCTGTTCAGGCCATCGACGTGGCGTCAGATGGCGGCGTTCCGCCGTTCGCTGAAAGAGAGGACGTTCGACGAGATCGTCGACGCGCAAGGGCTGCTCAAGTCGGCGCTGATCGCGCGTTATGCGCAGGGACGGCGGCGCGGCTACGACCGCAAGAGCATCAAGGAGCCCGCGGCGTCGTGGCTCTACGACATCAAGCATCCGATCGAGTGGAAGCAGCACGCGATTGCGCGCAATCGCACGCTGACCGCCGACGCCCTGGGATATGCGAGCAAGGGAGCGCCGGACTTCGGCCTCGACCGCGCAAGTCTCGCCGCAAGCGCGGCCAAGCCCTACGGCGTGCTGCTGCACGCGACGGCGCAGGCCGGAAAGGAATGGCCGGAGGAGAACTGGCGGATGCTGGCCGCGGTGCTCGGCAACGGCGACGTCGATCTCGTCGTGCCGCATGGCAGCGAGATCGAGCGCGAGCGTGCCTTGCGTATTGCGCAGGCCTCGCCGCATGCGCGGGTGCCAGTGCGGCAGCCGCTCGACCAGGTGGCGCGGCTGATTGCCGGGGCGTCGTTCGTGGTCGGGGTCGACACCGGCCTCTTGCATCTCGCGGCGGCGCTCGGCGTGCCGCTGGTTGCGATCTTTCTCGGCAGCGAGCCCGGGCTCACCGGGCCGATGGGGCCGGGGGCGATCGAGGTGCTCGGGGCGAAAGGCGCTCCGCCGTCGGTGGTCGAGGTCCGCGATACGGTGAAGCGGCTGATGCAGATCGGGTAGCGCGCTCAGGCGTTGCGCTTCGAAAGGATCGCCGCGACAAACGCGTCGAGATCGCCGCCGGGAAACAGATGGCCCTCGATGCCGGCGTGGCGCGCGGCCTCCATGTCGATGTCCTTGTCGCCGATCAGGAAGCTCTGCTTGCGGTCGACCGGCCAGTTGCCGATCAGGTCGAGCAGCATGCCGGGCCGCGGCTTGCGCAGGTCGGAATCCCAGCGATAGGCGACGAGCTTGGCCTCGGGATGGAACGGGCAATAGCGCGTGTCGTCGATGCGCGCGCCGTCCTTCGCAAGCTCTTCTTCCATCCAGGTGTGCAGCTTCACGAGGTCGTCCTCGGTGAACAGTCCGCGCCCGATGCCGGACTGGTTGGAGACGATGAACACCAGGAAGCCCGCCTGGTTGAGCCTGCGAATGCCCTTCGCAGCGCCCGGGATCCAGCGGAAGCGCTCGCGGGTGCCGACATAGCCGTCGTCGTGATTGATGACGCCGTCGCGATCGAGGAAGGCGGCGGGCTTGCGCACCACCGGACTGGCGGCGGCCATCGATCAGCCCTTGCGGCGCGCCGAACAACTCGCGCTCGACGAGATGGCAGATCGCGTGCGCGGCGGTGATGTGGATCTGCTGGATCAGTGCGGTCTCGGCTGCGGGCACGCCGACGACGACATCGCAGAGCGCGTGCATCGGCGTCTGCCCGTCGCGGGTGAAACCGATCGTGACCAGCTTGCGCTCGCGTGCGACCTTCAGCGCCGCAAGGATGTTCGGCGATTTTCCCGATGTCGAAATCCCGACGAACACGTCGCCCGGGCGCGCCAGCGCGCTCACCTGGCGCGCGAACACCTGCTCGAAGCCGTAGTCGTTGCCGATCGCGGTCAGTGCGGAGGTGTCGGTGGTCAGCGCGACGGCGGCAAGCGGCGCGCGGTCGTCGATGAAGCGGCCGACCAGTTCGGCTGCGATGTGCTGCGCGTCGGCGGCGCTGCCGCCGTTGCCCGCGAGCAGCACCTTGCCGCCGGCCTTCAGCGACGCGGCCATGCGTTCGGCCGCGGCCAGCACCGACGCCATGAATTTCGCATCGGCCGACGCCTTCTCGACGGCCTGCTGCGAGCGGCGGAAGAAGGCCACGAGTTCGTCGTTGCGGGGGTCAGCCATGATGCGTCCGGGCTCGGCGGAGCCTTGCTTCCAGTACCGGGCGGGGCGGAGCGGCGCAAGGTTTCATGCCGGAGCAGCCACTCTGCCGAGCGCGCGGTGCACCGCCGGGAGCACCTGCGAGGCCGGGATGTCGCGCATGCAGCGGTGATGCTCCAGGCGGCAGACCGGCTTGTGGCACGGGCGGCAGGGCACCTCGGTCTGCGTCTCGATGGTGGCGGCGAGCGGGTTGAGCGGCGCCCAGTGCCACGCGCTGGTCGGCCCGAAGATGCCCATGGTCGGCGTGCCGATGGCGGCGGAGACGTGCACCAGGCCGGAGTCGTTGGAGACGCAGGCGCTGGCGACCTTCAGCGCCAGGATCGCATTGCGAAGGTCGTTGGAGGTGAGGTCGCGCGCGTACCGACCCGCGGCATCGACGATCTCCTTGGCGAGCGGCGCCTCGGCGGGACTGCCGAGCACCCAGACGGAAAATCCTTCGGCCGTGAGCGACCTCGCCAGTTCGCCGAAATACGACACCGGCCAGCGCTTGCTCGGGCCGACCGCGCCGGGCGCGAAGGCGATGACCGGGCGGCTGCCGTCATCGAGACCGCCGTTCTTGAGGTCGTGTCTGGCGCGCCATTCCGCGGCGGCCTGCGTCGGGACGTTCAGGTCCGGCTTCGGCCAGTCCTTGGGCACGGGCGCGCCCTTCGGCAGCGTGAGCGCGCCGCAGCGGTCGATCATGCGCGGCAGTTTCTTCTCGCCGAAGCGGATGTCGTTGAGGAGGCCAAAGCGGAGTTCGCCGGCGAAGCCGGTGCGCTCGGGGATGCCGGCGAGCCAGGGCGCCAGTGCCGACTTCCAGGTGCGCGGCATCACCAGAGCGCTGCCGTAGTGCTCGGCCGAGAAACGCTCCGCCAGCGCCTTGTGCTGGGCAAACGCGAGCTGCTTGCGGGGCAGGTCGCAGACGATGCCCTTGCGCACGCCCGGCATGTAGTCGAGCAGCGGGGCGCACAGCGTGGTGGTCAGCACATCGACCGGCCGGTTCGGCCAGCGCTCGTTCAAAAGCCTCACCACGGAGTGGCAGCGGACGAAGTCGCCGATCCACATGTAGGGGATCAGCAGGATCGGCGAATCCGGCGCCAGAATGGCTGAATTGGTGTTCATTACTTGCTGGTCCACCTTCAGGCGGTACCCCGCTCTCTTTGGCCTGTCCAGCCCGGGCCGGCGTCATTCCGGGGCCGAGCGAAGCGAGGAGCCCGGAATCCAGGGCGGCAGTTCGCGCTTCGCCCTGGATTCCGGGTTCGCGCCTGCGGCGCGCCCCGGAATGACCGCGAATAGGGTCAAGTTGCGTGGCCGTCCGGAGTGGGGCAAAGGAAGGCCCGAACCTTCAATGACGGCAAGAACGGCACAGGTCACGGATGCTCTTGGTCACGGGCGGGGCCGGATTCATCGGCTCGAATGTGGTCGCGGCCTTGAACGAGGCCGGGCGCACCGACGTCGTGGTCAACGACGTGCTCGGCACCGACCAGAAGTGGCGGAACCTGGCCAATCGGCGGCTGGCCGACGTGGTCGGGACCGGCGACCTGTTTCGCTGGCTCGAGGCGCGCAAGCTCGACGCCGTCATTCACATGGGGGCGATTTCCGACACCACCGCGCGCGACGCCGATCTCGTCATCGAGAACAATTTCCGCACCTCGCTGAAGCTGCTCGACTGGTGCACGGCGGCGCGGGTGCCGTTCATCTATGCGTCGTCGGCTGCGACCTACGGCAACGGCGAACACGGCTTCGACGACGACTGGACGCCGCAGGCGCTCCAGGAACTCAAGCCGATGAACCTCTACGGTTGGAGCAAGCACCTGTTCGATCTCGCGGTGGTCGACCGCTTCATGAAGAAGGAGAAGCTGCCGCCGCAATGGGCGGGGCTGAAGTTCTTCAACGTGTTCGGTCCGAACGAGTACCACAAGGGCGAGATGATGAGCCTCGTCGCCAAGCGCTTCGACGATGCGAAGGCGGGCCGCACGGTGCGGCTGTTCAAGTCGCACCGGCCCGGCATCGAGGATGGCGACCAGCGCCGCGATTTCATTTACGTGGACGATGCCGTCGCCGTCGTGCGCTGGCTGATGGAGTCGCCGCAGGTGTCCGGCATCTTCAACGTCGGCACCGGGCAGGCGCGAAGCTTCCGCGACCTGATCTCGTCGCTGTTCCGCTCGCTAGGGCGTGAGCCCGCGATCGAATACATCGACATGCCGGAAAGCATCCGCGGGCAATATCAGTATTTCACCGAGGCGAAGGTCGATAACCTGCGCCGCGCGGGCTACAACGCGGGCTTCGCCTCGATCGAAGAGGGCGTCAAACGCTACGTGACGCAGTTCCTCAACACTGCCGACGCCCACCGCTAGAACCGGCGCATGTTCGATTTCGAAAAACGGTTCGACGAGATCGGCAGGCAGACGGTGCTCTGCATCGGCGACCTGATGCTCGATGCGTTCGTCTACGGCGACGTGTCGCGGATCTCTCCCGAAGCGCCTGCGCCGGTCATTCGCGTCCGCAACGAGGACGTGGTGGTCGGCGGTGCGGGCAATGTCGCGCGCAACATCGCAAGCCTCGGCGCGGATGCGCTGTTCGTCGGCGTCATCGGCGACGATGCTCACGGCAAGAGCTTGCAGAAGATGCTGGCGCACAAGGGCAGCGGCATCACCGCGCGGCTCGTGGTGGACAAGTCGCGGCCGACCACGCGCAAGCTCCGCTTCGTGTCGGCGCATCACTCGACACATCTGCTGCGCGCCGATTGGGAAGAGGTGTCGCCGGCCGAGCGCGAAGACCGAAGCCGCCCTCATCAGGCACGCGCTGGCGCTGCTGCCGCGCGCCCGCGCGGTGGTGCTGTCGGACTACGCCAAGGGCGTGCTGACGCCGAAGCTCATCCGCGCCGTGATCGCGCGGGCGAAAAAGCTCGGCAAGCCCGTGATCGTCGATCCCAAGGGCATCGACTATTCGGTCTATCGCGGCGCGACCATCATTACGCCGAACCGCAAGGAACTGGGCGAGGCGGCGCACCGGCCGGTCGGAACGCTCGATGAGGTTGCGGCGGCCGCGCAGGCGCTGATGAAGCAGGTCGGCAGCAGGGCGGTGCTGGTGACGCTGAGCGAGGACGGCATGCTGCTTTGCGCGCGCGGGGCCGGGCCGGTGCACGTGCCGGCCTATTCGGTGAAGGTGCGCGACGTGTCCGGCGCGGGCGATACGGTCGCGGCGGTGCTGGCGGTGATGCTCGGCGCGAAGGCCGACTTCGAGTCGGCGGTGCGGGCCGCCAACGCCGCGGCGTCCGTCGTGGTGGGGAAGGCGGGCACCGCGACGGTCGGGCCGTCGGAGCTTCGCGCACGCATTCTGCCTTCCGCGACGCTGGCCGCCGAGGAGAAGATCGTCACCGACTGGCGCGACATCGATGCGCGGCTCGGCGAATGGCGCGCCGAGGACCTGCGCATCGGCTTCACCAACGGCGTGTTCGACCTGCTGCATCCGGGCCATATCAAGGTGCTGGCGCAGTCGCGCGCGGCCTGCGACCGGCTGGTGGTGGGCCTCAACAGCGACGCCTCGGTGCGTCGGTTGAAGGGCAAGGACCGTCCGATCCAGAACGAACTGGCGCGCGCCGAGGTGCTGGCCGGGCTCGAAGCCGTCGATCTTGTCATCGTCTTCGGGCAGGACACGCCGCTGGATCTGATCCGGCGCGTGAAGCCCACGGTGCTGGTCAAGGGCGGCGACTACAGGCCCGACCAGGTGGTCGGCCGCGAACTCGTGGAGTCGCTCGGCGGCAAGGTCGTGCTGGTCGATCTGGTGCCGGGCTTCAGCACCACCCGCATCGTCGAGAAATCACGCTCGCGCAAGCGGCGCTAGAGCATGATCCCGAAAAGTGTGAAGCGGTTTTCGGAAAAAGATCATGCTCAAATTTGAAGAAGAGCCCAGGGCCTGATTCAACGAAGTTGAAATCAGGCCCTGGGCCACGGAGAAACGGACGTGGCCATTCATCCGTCGCAGCAGGAAGAAGAGAAGCTCGTTCGCGAGTTTTTCCAGAACGACGATTCCGGCTTCTACGTCGAGGTTGGGGCCAACCACCCGACCGACGGCTCGCAGACCTGGCACCTGGAGCAGCACGGCTGGACCGGCGTGCTGGTCGAGCCGCAGCCGGATCTCGCGGCGTTTCTCGTCACCATGCGCAAGACCGCGAAGGTCTTTCCGGTGGCCTGCACATCGCCGGACAATGCCGGGCAGATGATGTCGCTGCATGTCGACGGCGCGCGCTCGGGGCTCGACCGCGAGCGCATGGCGCCGGGGTCGAACACGTCGTTCGTGATCGCCGTGCCGACCCGCACGCTCGACAGCATTCTGGAGGAGGCGCAGGCGCCGTCGCCGATCGACCTGCTTTCGGTCGATGTCGAGGGCCACGAACTCGAAGTGTTGAGCGGTTTCGATTTCGAGCGCTGGCAGCCACTCCTGATCCTGGTCGAAGACCATGTCGGCACGCTTCAGACGCACCGTTATCTCAAGGCGCGCGGCTACCGGCTGATCCGCCGCTTCGGCAACAACGGCTGGTATGTGTCCGCCGAAGCCAAGGTGAACGCGTCGCTCGGCGACCGCTTCGAGATCCTGCGCAAGTACTATCTCGCGCTGCCGTTTCGCATGCTTCGCAATTGGTGGCGGCGCATCCGCGTGCTCTACGCCGACGTGTGGGCGGGGAGGTAGCCGATGTCGCTGCGTGGCTGCGTCGCGTTGTGCGCCGTTCTCGCTCTCTGGACTTCGGCTGCGTCCGCCGACGGTATCGAGCCCGGCCTGTGGCGGATCATCACCCGGATCGAGACCGGAGGAGCTGCGAGCCCGTCGCAGCAGTCGGCAAAATGCGTGACGCCCGAGCAGGCGAAAGATCTGACCGCGACGTTTTCGCCGGCTCCGCGCATGATCAATTCGGAATGCGGGCCGATCGAGCAGAGCCTCGAGGGCAATCGGCTGCGGTGGAAGCTTGTGTGCACCGGCCAGCTCGATATGGAGCTGACGGGCGACTACACCTTCATCGATCCGCAACACTACGCCGCGACGGTCTGGACCCGCACGGCGATGGGCGGCCGGCCGATGAGCGAGACGCGGACCACGCTCTACGCCGAGCGTGTCTCCGACTGTCCGTAAGATTTCGGCCATGTGCTAACTCGACGCACGTCCGAACCCCTTTCTCTGCGGTTGTCTGAACCGCTACGATCATGGCGATAGCCAGCAGGGGGATCGCATGAAACGGCGTGACTTCATCAAGCTGATGGGCGGCACGGCGGCCGGCGTTGCGATGCCGGCGGTGGCGCGGGCGCAGTCGGACTATCCGAACAAGCCGGTTCGCATCATCACCCACTCGGCGGCCGGCGGCTCGCCGGATGCGCTGTTGCGCATCGTCGCCGACCGGCTGTCGCAGATGTGGGGACGCCAGGTTCTCGCCCTCAACCAGCCGGGGGCCGGTGGTTCCGTCGCGGCGCGCGCCGCGGCCCAGGCCGATCCGGACGGCTATACGCTTTACATGCCGGCCTCGTCGGCCTTCGTGGCGCTGCCGGGCGCGCAGCCCAACCTGCCGCTCGACGTACCCCGCGAATTCATCCCCGTCGGCTTTGTCGCCTTGCAGCCGTTCTTCCTCTGGGTGGGATCGCAGGTTCCCGCCAAGACGCTGCCTGAGTTCATTGCGCTTGCGAAAGAGAAGCCCGGTCAGTTGGCCTATGCGGCAACCGGACGCGGCACGCTTTCGCATCTGACCGGCGAAGGCCTGCAGTTGCACGCCAACATCAAGCTGCAACTGGTGCCCTACACCGGCGGCACCGCGCAGGCGCTCAATGACGTGATCGCCGGCCGCGTGCCGATGGTGATCGACGCCTATCCGCCGCTGGTCGGCGCGATGCAGGCAGGCCACGTCCGGCCGCTCGCTGTCGGCTCCGACAAGCGGCTCGCTGCGTTCCCCGACCTGCCGACCATGCAGGAGACGCTGCCGGGCTTCCGCTCGAACGGCTGGCTGGCGCTGGTTGCGCCGCTCGGCACCCCTGATGCCATTGTGCGGAAGCTGAACGCGGACCTGCGCGCGGCGGTGCTCGATCCCGCCACCAAGGAGAAGCTCGAAACCACCGGCAACTTTCCCAACCCGATGACGCCCTCGGAGCTTCTGACGTTCATCCAGGGCGAGCAGAAGATGTGGAAGCCTGTGGTGGAGGCGATCGCGCGCAGTCCCTCGTGAGGCTGCGGGCGGAAGCTCCGCTTACACCTTCGGCCGCGTCAGCTTCTCGCTCGGCGGCGGCTGCCAGTTCTGGGTTTCCTCGTAGCGCTTGGCGTAGCGGTAGAACGTGCCTTCGAAGTTGCCGAAGGCGATGACGAAGCCCGCCCAGCCGTCCTTGAAGCCACGCTTGAAGACGTAGTGCTTGATGAACGCCCACAGGCCGTGGCCGAAGGCGCTCGCCATGGTCACGCGCTTCTTTGTGAGCTTCGCCGCTCCCAGCGTGGAGTAGCGGTTCATCTTGCGGATGACTTCATCCATATTGCGGAACGGGAACTGGTGGATGGCGTTCGTGAGGTGCCCGACCGGCTTCGCGGTGAGCAGCTCATAGCCCTCGTGGACCGGGTCGGGCGAATAGCGCATCGCGCCCTTGCGGAAGAGCTGCGGCTGCCGGTAGTTCGGATACCAGCCGGAGCCTTGGATCCAGCGGCCCATCATGTAGGAGCGGCGAGGGACCAGGTAGGCGTCGTGCGCGGGCTCGGCCGCGATCAGCGCAAGGATTTCGTCGCGGACCTCGGCGGTGCAGCGCTCGTCGGAATCGAGGCTGAAGATCCACTCATGGGTGCAGTGCTCGAGGGTCCGGTTGCGCAGGTCGCCGAAGCCGTGAAACGGCACCTGCACGACGCGCGCACCGAGCGCGGTGGCAAGCGCGGCGGTGTTGTCGGTGGAACTGGAGTCGGCGACCAGCACCTCGTCGGCCCACAGCACGCTGGCCATGGCCGCCTCGATCTTGGCGGCCTCGTTGAAGGCAATGATGTAGGCCGTGATCTTCGGCATGCGCGCTGTTTTAATCACCGGAACGTCTTTTGACCATTGCGTTGCCCGGGCCGCAGGGGGCAAATTCGAGCCCTGAGCACCGCAAAGAACGAACGTGGCCGATCTGATCTCCGTTATCGTGACGACTTACAATCGGCAGGACGCCCTCGACGCCGTGCTCCGCTCGCTGTCGCGGCAAACCGACCGGGGCTTCGAGGTGGTGGTTGCCGACGACGGGTCGGGACCCGAGACGGCGAAGCTGATCGAGGACTGGAAGCCCCGGCTTGGTGTGCCGCTCAAGCATGTCTGGCACGAACACCGCGATTTCCGCGCGGGCGAAATCCGCAACCGCGGCATTCGCGTCAGCGATGGCCGCTACTGCATCTTCCTTGACGGGGATTGCCTGACGCGGCCCGACTTCATCTCCATGCACCGACGGCTGGCCGAGCCGGGCTGGTTCGTCACCGGCAATCGCGTGCTGATGACGCAGAAGCTGACTTCGGCGGTGCTGGAGCAGCGGCTCGAGCCGGAGCGGTGGTCGTTCGGCGACTGGATCGGCCAGCGCTTGAGCGGCGGTCTTAACCGTCTGGCTCCGGTGCTGAACCTGCCGCTCGGACCGCTTCGCAAGAACAGTCCCAAAGCATGGGAGGGCGCGCGCTCCTGCAATCTTGCGATCTGGCGCGCCGATCTCGATCGCGTCGATGGCTTCGATGCGATTTTCAGCGGCTGGGGCAAGGAGGATTCCGACCTGCTGATCCGGCTTCTGCACGCCGGCGTTTGCCGCAAGGACGGCCGTTATGCCACGGGGGTGCTGCATCTGTGGCACCCCGATGCCGACCGCTCGCGACTGCCGGAGAACGAAAAGCTGTTGACTCGCGTGCTCGATAGCAGGCGAATTCGCGCCGAACAGGGAATGTCCGGTCTGGCGGGTCTGTAGGGCGCCGGGCGCCCGGATGCAGCGGGGTTAGCGGCCTGTATGGGTGAGGCGACGGGGGGAATCGCGGCATTCGGACTGTTGAAGCGCGAGCGCCTGATGCTTGCGGCCGATGGGCTTGCGGTGGCGGTCGTGGTTTCGCTGCCGTGGTCGACGTCGGCAGCCACCGTCTCTGGGTGGATTCTTCTTGCTGTTCTGATCCCGACGCTCGACCTCGCCTCGATCCGCCGGGTGCTGTTCCAGCCGGCCGGCGGGCTGCCCGTGCTGCTCTGGGTGCTGGCCCTCGCCGGGATGCTCTGGGCCTTCGATCTCCCGATCAAGGAGCGCTATGACGGCCTGAGGTCGTTCCACAAGCTCCTGTTCATTCCTTTGTTGATCATTCATTTTTCGCACTCGGAGCGAGCCATATGGGTGATGAACGGCTTTCTCGCCTCGTGCACCGCCATGCTCGTGGTGTCGTGGGCGATATTCTTCGTGCCCACTTTGCCCTGGCCGTGGATCGGATCCGGCGGCAGGCACGGAATTCCGGTCAGGGACTACATTGCGCAGAGCGCCGAGTTCACGATCTGCGTCATGCTGCTGGCCGGTCTTGCGCTGAAATTCTGGCACGAGCGCCGAAAGGAACTCGCTATCGGGGCAGTGCTTCTCGCGCTGTTTTTTTTCGCCAATGTGCTCTTCGTGGCGGTAAGCCGCACGTCGCTCGTCGTGATTCCCATTCTGGTGCTGTTGTTTGCGTTCAAGAAATTGCGCTGGAAGGCAATCGTCGGGCTTTTGATGGCCGCGATCGCGTCAGGCGCGATCGCATGGACGTTCGCGGTCGAGACGCGGTGGACGATCACCACGCTGGTCAAGCGAACTGCGTGACTTCAGGCCGGATGCCGAGCGCTCGCGCTCCGGCGAGCGGCTGGAGTTCTGGCGCAAGTCGATCGAGTTCATCGAGAAGGCCCCCGTCGCCGGGCATGGGACAGGCTCGATCCCCGATCTGTACCGAAAATCGGCGGTGGGGCAGACCGGCATGGCGGCGCTCGCGGCGGAGAACCCGCATAATCAGACGTTCGCCGTAGCCATTCAGCTCGGTCTCATCGGCACCGCGGTTCTGTTCGCGATGTGGCTTGCGCATCTTTTGCTGTTTCGCGGCGAAGGCATGGTGGCGTGGGCAGGACTCGCCATTGTGACGCAGAATGTCGTGGGGTCGCTGTTCAACTCCCACCTGTTCGACTTCAGCCACGGTTGGACCTACGTGATCGGCGTGGGCGTCGCCGCCGGCGCGCTCCTGCGGCATGCGCACGGCAACCGCGCTGCCCGGCCAGAATTCCGCACTTATAGCGCCGCGCGCGTCAGCGCCGCGAGTGCCGCGCGCGTCTCGACCGTGGGTTTCCAGCCGGCGCCGAGCAACTTGCCGGGATCCGCAACAAGGCTGCCGCCCACGCGCTGCCATTCCTCGGCGCGGCCCGCAGCCTTCAACGCCGCGCCGATGAGCACGGGAGGCACCGGAAGCAGACCCGGCGAGCGTCCTTCGCCCGCGCGAAGCGCCGCGACGATCTCGGCGAGCGTCAGCGGCGCGGGATCGGCGACGATATAGGCCTCGCTTCTCGCCTCGGAATTCAGCGACATGATGAATGGCGTCGACAAGATTCTGCCGCGCCAGCAGCGAGCGGCGGTTGCTGCAAAGCCCGAGCGGCAGCGGCCACCGCTGTTTCGCAAGGCTCATCAGACGTTGCAGGTTGCCTTTCACGCCCGGCCCGTAGATCAGCACGGGACGCAGGATCGTGAACGGTACGCCCGAGGCGCGCACGGCATCCTCGGCGGCGAGCTTGGAGCGGCCGTAGCCATCGGTCGGCTGCGGCGGATCGGCTTCGCTCAGCACGCCCGGCGCCGACGGACCGCTTTGTGCGCGGATCGAAGACATGAACAGCAGGTGGCGAATCCCGACGGTCTTGGCGGCGGCGGCAAGCTCGGCGGTGGCGAGGCGGTTCACCCGGTCATAGGCGTCCTCGGCGATACCGGGGCCGGCATGGGCGATGCCCGCGAGATGGACCACGGTCTCGGCGCCCTTCAGAAGCGCGCGCCATTCGACCGGCCGCGTGAGATCGGACACGGCGACCACTTCGACCGAGCGCGGGAAGACATCGGCGGGTTGCCGCATCGCCGCCCGTACGGTGTGGCCGGAGTTTGCCAGTCCCTCGACAACGGCGCGCCCGACGAAGCCGGAGGCGCCCGTAACGAGGATGCGCGTCATGAGCGGCTCCCGGGTTTGCCGTTGGCAAAGCTCATCAGCAGCCACCCCACGACAGCCGCGCCGATGCACAGCGCGGCGGCGGCGCTCGACGCGCCCGGCCAGATCACGGTCGCCAATGCGAGCGCCACAAGGACGATATTGATGGCGAAGACGCGCGCGACGATCTCGGACACGCTGAAGCCGCGCTCGGTGGCCCGCTGATAAAAGTGCGTGCGGTGCGCCTGCCAGAACGGCTCGCGCCGTGCGATCCGGTGCAGCAGGGTCAGGGTGGCGTCCGCCAGGTAATACAGCGGCAGGAGGACCGCCGCGGCGACGTGCCCTTTGCCCGCGACCAGCAGCAGCAGCCAGCCGAACAGCAGCCCGATCGGCAGGCTGCCGACGTCGCCGAGGAAGATGCGGGCCACCGGACGGTTGAACGGCGCAAAGCCGATCAGCCCGCCGCACAGCGCCAGCGCCACGACGGTCCCGTGCAGCGGCAGGACCCCGAGCATCCCGATCAGCGCCAGCCCGACGGCAATCGGCACGAATTCGGCAATAGTCATCCAGTCCACGCCGTCCATGAAGTTTGTGAGGTTGACAAACCACAGGCAGGCGAAGGCGAGGATCACGCGCTCGAACCACCACGGCAGCGGCCGGCAGCACGCGCATGTCCGATGGCAGGCTTGCAATCACGATCCCGACCGCGATCGCCTGCAAGAGAAGCCGGGGAGCGACCTCGATGGTCCTGACGTCGTCGACCGCGCCGACGATGGCGATGAGAACGGCCGCGCGCGAAGACGAGCCACAACGAGACCGGACTGAACGAGGCTCCCGGAGTTCCGAGTGCGACCGCGGCGGCGGCGACGACAACGGCGGCGGCAATCACCGCGAGGCCCGCGCCCTGCGGTGTGGCTCTGCGATGCGACGAGCGGGCGTTGGGCTGCGCCAGCGCGTAGCGCTGCAGCAGCGGAAGCAGCGCGAGGATGATGCCGGCGCTGATCGCGGCCGCCAGCGCCACCGACGAGGCCGAGTCCGACGCCGCTCATCTTTTCGTTTCCGCCGCGATGATTGGCACGTTTGCACCGGTCCGCGTCATCTCACGACCCGGCGATAGAGATCAACCGTCTGTCGGCCGATGGCCTCGGCCGAAAACCGCTCGACGGCAAGCCTTGCGCGCGGCTGCGCCGTATTGCGCGCGCAGCGCCGGCGAAGCGGCGAGCGTGGCGATGGCGTCGGCGAGCGCCGGGGCATCGTCGATAGGGAACGAGGAGACCGGTCTCGCCGGCAGCACGATCTCGCGGCAGCCAGGCACGTCGGTCGCGATCATCGGGCGGCCGCAGGCCGCGGCCTCCAGCAGGCTTTTCGGCAGGCCCTCGCGGCGCGACGGCAGCACCGCGATATGGGCGCGCGCCCAGAGCCCGGCGATGTCGTCGACGTGGCCGAGCCAGGTGATGCCGGGCTCGCGGCCGAAGCCAGTGGCCTCCTGCTGGCTCACGCGATGCCGGATTGGCCGGGTCGGGCGTGCCGGCGATCAGCAGCTCGACGTCGAGCCGCGCTGACGCAGCAGGCGCTGTGCGCGCGACGAGGGTGTGGATGCCCTTGTCGGCGAGGAGCCGCCCGACGAAGGCCACGGTGACCGGCGCGCCGGGCGGCTCGGGCGCGGCTTGAGCGCGCTCGGTGTCGACGCCGGAGCCCGGAATGAGCGCGATGCGTTCGGCGGCGATGCCGAGCGAAAGCATGCCGTCGCGGTCGTCCGGATTTTGCACCAGCACGGTCTGGCGCGGCCGGTTGAGCAGGATGCGAAGCAGCGCGCTCAGCACCGGACGCAGGCAGCAGCGCCTTCGCGCCGCCCGACGTGTAGGCGTAGCCGAGCCCGGTCAGCGCGTTGATGCAGCCCGCCGGCCGTCCGAGCGCCGCAAGCGAGCCCAGCACGGACGACTGCAGCGAGACGTGGTGAGCGATGTCGGGCGACGACGCGCCGGTGCACCTCGCGCAATGCGCGGATCGGTGCCGAGCGCGGCGAACGGCGACAGCCTGCCGCGCGCGAACGGCACCGGATGCAGCGACGAAGCCTTCCGCCTCGATCGCCTTGGCGCCGTCGGCGACACGCGCGTCGCGACATGGACCTCGAAGCCCGCGTCGCGCGCCGCGCGCGCCATCGGCAGGCGGTGCGAGAGGAAATACCAATCCTCGGTGACGACGTAGAGCAGGCGCAACGGTGCCTCCGCCGCATCGGACGCCGCTGTCAGGCGGCGCCGGCCCGCAGCAGATCGTGGATATGGACGATCCCGACCGGGCGGCCGGCATCGACGACGAACAGGGTGGTGATCTTCGTGGAGTTGAGCAGTTCGAGCGTCTCGCTGACGAGCTGATCGGGACGGATGGTCTTCGGGTCCCGGGTCATGATCTCGTCGACGCTGGCATCGAGCAGGTTGCCGCGCATGTGACGGCGCAGGTCGCCGTCGGTGATGATGCCGGTCGAGCCTGCCGTCGCGGTCGGTGATGCCGATGCAGCCGAAGCCCTTGGCCGACATTTCGAGCACGGCCTCCGACATCCTGGTGCCGAGCGGCGCGAGCGGCAGAGCGTCGCCGCTGTGCATCACGTCGCGGGCGTGCTTCAGCAGCGCGCCGAGCCGTCCGCCGGGATGCAGCAGGCCGAAATCGACCGAGGTGAAGCCGCGGCTCTCCAGAAGCGCGATCGGCCAGCGCGTCGCCGAGCGCAAGCTGCATCAGCGACGATGTGGTCGGCGCGAGGTTGTGCGGGCAGGCTTCGCGCGCCTGCGGCAGGACGAGCGTGACGTCCGCGGCCTTGCCGAGCGTGCTTGTCGGCTCCGGCGGTGATCGCGATCAGCCTGATGCGGAAGCGCCGCGAATAGTCGATCAGGTTCTTCAGCTCCGCGGTTTCGCCGGACCACGACAGCGCGATGATGACGTCGTCGGCGGCGATCATGCCGAGGTCGCCGTGGCTCGCCTCGCCGGGATGAACGAAGAAGGCCGGCGTGCCGGTGGAGGCAAGCGTCGCCGCGATCTTGCGGGCGACGTGGCCGGACTTGCCCATGCCGCTGACGATCACGCGGCCCTTGGCGGCGCGGATCAGATCGACCGCGGCCACGAAGGGCTGCCCGAGCCCGTCTGCGAATGCCGCGGCCAGGGCGTTGATGCCGCCGGCCTCGGTCTGCAGCGTGCGCAGCGCGGATTCGATCGAGGCGTGACTCGGGTTCGGTTGTTCCCTGCGGCTGCTGTGTGATTTCGCCATATTGCGCGTCACCGGGCGGATTGAGGCCGTGGGGGTTCGATAGCATCGAAAGGGGTCCGGAAGCGAGCGAGACCGGCGTTGCCGAGGTCCTACAGTGGGAAATTCGGGTTCAGGAACAAGCTATTTCCCCTCAGGGGCTGACAAACTATACATCTGTGGCGGCAGGGGCGCGCAGCCTCACAAACAGCGGTGCTGGAACCAGATGCAGACAGCCTCGGGAACGGAATGAAGCGGTTGTTGCGGCTCACGACCCGGCAATGGCTGATCGCTGCCTCACGATCTCGCTGGCCGACGGCTGCGGCGCTGGTCGGCGACGCTGTTGCTGCGCTTTGAAGACGTCGCAGCTTGCGACCCGGCTGAATGGCTGCCGACGCTGCTGGCCGGCTTGGTCGTGTTCGCGGCCGTCGTCTATTTCCTGTTCGGGCTGCACGAGCCGAAGTGGCGGTTCACCTCGCTGCGCGAGTTCCTTCGGATCATGCAGGCCTCCGCGGTGCTGGCGGTTTCGCTGCTGGTTCTCGACTACGTGCTGCTGTCGCCGAATTTCTACGGCACGTTCTTCTTCGGCAAGATCACCATCGCCCTTTATTTCGTCATCCAGACCGCGCTGCTCGGCGGCACGCGCGTCGCCTACCGGTATTTCCGCGAGGCGCGCACGCAGCGCCGCGCCCGCGAGGTCAATGCGATCCCGACCCTGTTCCTCGGCACGCGCCGCCGACGTCGAGGTGCCGCTGCGCGCCGATCGAGAGCGGCGCGATCATCCAAGATCTTCCCGGTCGGCCTCCTGTCGCCGGCGCGGTCGGATCAGGGCGTCACGGTGCGCGGCGTGCCGGTGCTCGGCGGATTCGACGATCTCGAGGACGTGGTCGCGCTGCTGCGGGCGCGCCAGATGCCGGTGTCGCGCGTTGGTGCTCACGCCCTCGGCCTTCGAGCCGGACAGCGGCGCCGAATCGATCCTGATCCGGGCGCGGCGGCTCGGGCTCACGGTCAACCGGCTGCCGTCGCTCGACGAGAGCGGCCGAACGCTTCAGCTTGCGCCGGTCGCGGTCGAAGACCTGCTGCTGCGGCCGAGCGTCAAGATCGATTACGGCCGGTTGGAAGCATTTCTGCAAAGGCAAGTCCGTCGTCGTCACCGGCGGCGGCGGTTCGATCGGCGCGGAAATCTGCGACCGCGTGGTGACCTTCGGCGCGGCGCGCCTGCTGATCATCGAGAACTCGGAGCCCGCGCTCTATGCCGTGCAGGAGGCTCTGGCGGCCAAGCAGCCGCCGACCCGCGATCGACGGCCGGCTGGCCGATGTCCGCGACCGCGAGCGCATCGTTCGGCTGCTGAAGGACTTCAAGCCCGACATCGTGTTTCACGCCGCGGCCCTCAAGCATGTTCCGCTGCTGGAGCGCGACTGGGGCGAGGGCGTCAAGACCAACGTGTTCGGCTCGGTCAACGTCGCCGATGCAGCGATCGAGGCCGGCGCGGCCGCCATGGTGATGATCTCGACCGACAAGGCGATCGAGCCGGTGTCGGTGCTGGGCGCGACCAAGCGCTTTGCCGAGATGTATTGCCAGGCGCTCGACGCCGAAGCTGCACGACGGCGCAGCGACGGCCGCGCCACGCGCTTCATCTCGGTGCGGTTCGGCAACGTGCTCGCGTCGAACGGCTCGGTGGTGCCGAAGTTCAAGGCGCAGATCGAGGCGGGCGGGCCGGTGACCGTCACGCATCCCGACATGGTCCGCTATTTCATGACGATCCGCGAGGCCTGCGACCTCGTGGTTTCGGCGTCAAGCCACGCGCTCGGGACCGGAGCGCGCCGATGTCTCGGTCTATGTCCTCAACATGGGCCAGCCGGTCAAGATCTCGGAGCTTGCGGAACGCATGATCCGGCTGTCCGGGCTCGAGCCGGGCCGCGACATCCAGATCGTCTTCACCGGCATGCGGCCGGGCGAGCGGCTCAACGAAATTCTGTTCGCGAGCGAGGAAACCAACTCCGATATCGGCATCAGCGGCGTGGTGGCGGCGCGGCCGGTCAGTCCGCCGCTCGATACGGTGCGGGCCTGGCTTGCGACGCTGGAGCAGGGGCTTGCGCGCGAAGAGCGGGCGGCGATCTACGCCGTGCTGCGCGAGGCGGTGCCGGATTTTGGCGGCAAGGCGGCATAGATTCCTACACAACTGGGTGTCTGGGCTCCAATAGGAATTCCAGCGCTGTTGTATTCAAGGCTTCGGATCGAAGGAGGCCTTGATGCGCAAGGAACTCGCTAACAGCCAAGCTTTGAATTTGAGATAAATGAAGTCTCGGAAGTGGTTTCAATTTCTCCGCGAATTCCTCCTCATCCGCACCAAACCACCCATGACCTCGACCCTTGTGTTCGCGCAGTTCGACGGCAACATTGGACCGTACCAATCTGTCACGAAATTTTCGAGCGTCCTGGATCGGGATGACGCCATCCTCGATTCCATGCAGGATTATCGTGCGGGGAAGCACATTGATGGCGACATGCAGAGGCGAGATGGTCTCATCGCCGCCGGCGCAGGCGTATCGTTTCGAAGCCTGTGGCGGACAAGTCAAGCACCGGGTTTATCATAGCGAGGCCGTCTATTTTCCCCCGTAGGTGGAGCGCTGTCATGATCGCAGCAGGCCTCCCGCCGAGGCACCGACCAAATAGGTGGACGAAAGCGAATTCTGCCGAATCGCTGCACGCGTGGTTGTTACGACGATCCCTAATCGTAGTACCGTTTTTGTACTTCCGATAGTTCACTGAACAGCAGCGAAATCCTGTGGCGTTCCAGAATTTAAACATCTGCATCAACTGATCGGGGTTGTCCCTGATCCAGCCGCCGCCAGGAATCGCAATGACAAGGCTGCTGCCGGACTTGGTGGTGAACGTTGTCGGGACCAGGGGGCTTGGGCCCAGCAGTTGTATGATGCGATTCATACGCTCGTGTGAGGATGTGGCCGTCGATCCTGCGGCCTGACCCGGCTCACGCCAGCATAGCGGGGATACCCGGCTCCTTCAGCAAGTCGTCGAAGTAGGCGACGGTCTTCTTCAGCCCTTCCCGCAGCGGCGTACTCGGCGCCCACTTCAGCACATCTTGAGCCATCGAGATGTCAGGCTGCCGCTGGCGCGGGTCGTCCTCCGGCTGCGGCGGTGCACGATTTTGGAACGCGAGCCGGTGATGTCGATGACCTGCGCCGCCAGTTGCAGGATGGTGAACTCCGCCGGGTTGCCGATGTTGATCGGGCCGGTGACGGATCGGGCGTGGCCATCAGTCGCACCATGCCATCGATCAGGTCGTCCACGTAGCAGAACGAGCGGGTCTGCGAACCGTCGCCATAGACGGTGATGTCGCGCGCCGAGCAGCGCCTGCACGATGAAGTTCGACACCACGCGTCCGTCATTCGGGTGCATTCGCGGGCCGTAGGTGTTGAAGATGCGCATGACTTTGATCGGCATGTCGTGCTGCCGCCGATAGTCGAAGAACAGCGTCTCGGCACAGCGCTTGCCTTCGTCGTAGCAGGAGCGCGGGCCGATCGGGTTGACGTTGCCCCAGTAGTCCTCGGTCTGCGGGATGGACGTTGGGATCGCCGTACACCTCGGAAGTCGAGGCCTGCAAAATCTTTGCCTGCACGCGCTTGGCAAGCCCCAGCATGTTGATCGCGCCGTGCACGCTGGTCTTGGTCGTCTGCACCGGATCGCGCTGGTAGTGGATCGGCGAGGCCGGGCAGGCGAGATTGTAGATCTCGTCGACCTCGACGTAAAGCGGAAAGGTCACGTCATGGCGAATCAGCTCGAAGCGCTGGTTCGCCAGCAGATGCTCGATATTGCGGCGTGTGCCGCTGAAGAAATTATCGACACAAATGACGTTGGCGCCCGAGCCGAGAAGGCGTTCGCAGAGATGAGAACCGAGAAAGCCCGATCCTCCGGTCACCAGAATTCGTTGCTCAAGATGCATACTCTATCACCGAAATCACCGAAGAAGTTTCTCGCTCAACAGGTTTGCCTGTCAAAGCGGGTAAGCTTCAACGACATAACACAAACTGTGGATTTTGAATGCGGTGCGACACTAGCAAGTCGGCACGACAGCCCGGCCCGGGTCAATACCTGCAACCGGAGGAGTCGCAATCGGGATAGCCGGGACCATGATCATACCCCCGGTAGCCGCGCTGATTTGGCCAAGGCCGGCAACCCGACGAGTCGCAGTCCATATCGCCCCGACGATAGTTTTGCCGATATTGATTGGGGTGTCCGTAGGGCCGGCAGCCTGAGGAGTCGCAATCCATGCCGCTCCGGCGATAGGGGTTCTGCCGGTACTGATTTGGATTTCCGTAGGGACGGCAACCCGAAGAGTCGCAATCCATCCCGCCGCGCTGCTGGTACGAGCGCTGCTGTTGCCGCTGATTGGGCCAGGGGCGGCAACCGGACGAGTCGCAGTCCATGCCGCTGCGGTTGCCGCGCTGTTGTTGCCGCTGATTGGGCCAGGGCCGGCAACCCGAAGAGTCGCAGTCCATCGCGCCGCGCTGCGCGAAACTGTCGGAAGCGACCAGCCAGATCGGAGACATCGCCAGCGCGCAGACGAGCAGGAGCAAAGCCTTTTTCATGACATTCCTTTTTCGGCAATTCAGTCCGCCGTGATTGACTATGCAGAAGCCAACTCGACCGGCATTTTAGCCGACCTCGGTTCTGGAGCGTACACTTTCATTCCTAATGCTAAATCGCTTCCAAACCTGGACGTACCCGTGAGACAAGTCGCCGCGTATCGCGCGGCCGCGCCAATAACCCGCTGCGTGCATTTTCGGTTCCGCAGCGGGCCGATCCGGATATCTTTGGCTATCAGTGGAGCAAATCCTTGTGCTGCGCGACGCTGGCTTACCCGTCGGTGAATGTCTGTTCAGCTTTGCTGCTTGTGTGTGTTGCACCGCATGAAGACTGTCCAATCTCACGGCGCTGAAATTCCGACGATCGGTCTTGGCACGATCTGGCTGCGCGATGAGGCCTGCGTTCGCACCGTGGTGGATGCCTCGCGGCTCGGCTACCGGCATTTCGACACGGCCGCGGGCTACCTCAACGAGCGCGAGGTCGGCGAGGGATTGCGCGCATCGGGTCTTTCACGCGATGCCATGTTCGTCACCACCAAGGTGCCGCCGGGGGCGCTTGCACCGGGCGCCTTCGAGCGCTGCGTCGAGAACAGCCTGAAGAATCTTGGATTGCCGGCGGTCGATCTTCTGCTGATCCACTGGCCGTCGGCAGAGGTCCCGCTGCCGCTCGCCATCGCGTCGCTTTGCAACGCCAAACGCAACGGTTATGCGCGGCATATCGGCGTCGCCAATTTCCCCCATTGCGATGCTCGACGAGGCGGTCGCGCTCGCCTCCGAGCCGCTGGTACCAACCAGATCGAGGTGCATCCGTTCATCGATCAACGCCGGGTGGTCGACGCCTGTCGCGGGCATGGGATGGCGGTGACGGCTTATTCGCCGCTCGCCCGGGGCCGGGCGCTCGACCATCCGGTGCTGGCGGCCATCGCGAAGCGTCACGGGAAAACTCCGGCGCAGGTGATGCTTCGCTATCTGATCGAGCAGGGCTTTGCCGCCATCCCGCGCAGCGGCAACGCCGCGCATGTGAGGGCGAATTTCGATGTGTTCGACTTTGCGCTCGGCGCAGACGACATGGCCGCGCTGACGGCGCTCAACGCGACGCGGATGCGCGTGATCAATCCGGCCTATGCGCCGCAGTGGGACGATTGATCGCGCTTACTGCAGGACCGGGGTGGGTCGCTCGGCGGCGGTTTGAGCGGCGGCAATCGGCAAAAGCGGCCGCGCGTCATTTTCGAGTTCGGGGTCGGCTGTTCCTCGATGGTGCTGGCGGAAGCGCTGTCGAGAAACGGGCAGGGCCAGCTTTACACCATCGATGCGAACGAACACTGGCTCGACGTGGCGCAGAAGGGCTTCCCCGACCGGCTTCGCGAGCGCGTCAGGTTCATTCATTCGCCGCTGGAAGCCGTCGAGCATGCGGGCGAGGTCTGCTCGCGCTTCACCAAAGTGCCCGACGCCGCGCCGGACTTCCTTTATCTCGACGGTCCCGCTCCGGGCGACGTTCCCGGCTGGCCTCAAGGGAAGGCCGTGTGCGCGGCTGATCCGGTCCTGCTCGAGTCGCGGTTTGCGCCGGGTTTCTGCATGGTCGTGGATGGTCGGACGGAGAACGTGGCATTCCTGAAGAGGCAGCTTCGGCGCAACTATGCCGTTCGCCACAATGACATGTTCAAGCTGACGACGTTTCAGCTGCAATCGTAGCGGGCCGGGGCCGAACCGCTCGAAAAATGCGGTGTCCCGGGTCAACTTGTCAGGACTCCGGGCCGCGACTGGATTTGCCGCCAAATCAATGGAGCGCGGAATGGTATCGCTTGCGACCCCGTCGAACTTCATCAAGTCCTGGCGGCGCGAAGGCCCCGGGCGGACGCTCACCTCGACGTTCGGCAAGATCGGCCTGCCGCTGCAGGGCCAGCCGAACCCTTGCGCGGGCGACCAAGATATCGCTGGCGCCGGTTGATTATCTTTCGCGCCGCGTGGGCGGCGCGCGCCCGGCCCGGCTCCAGGTGCCGAAGGACAAGGACTATACATTCCTGACGCACGATCAGATGCCGGGGCTCGACGCGCTGAAGCGCCACTGCGAGTCGGTGTTCGAGAAGAACAAGGAGAGCGTCCTGGCTGCGACCAAGGCGCCGCATTCGCTGTTCTCGTACAAGCCGCATTCGCTGTTCTCGTACAACAAGACGCCGAACGGGCCCGAGGTCGTCGAGGTCGATGACATGCCCCCGATCGTCGATTTTCTCTGCCAGTCCGATCTCGTGGACATGGCGGCCGACTACATCGGCGAGGCACCGGTGCTGGGCAACATCTGACGTACCGGCTGGTCAATCGCGACCGGTTTTCCGACGGCAGCCCGTTGCCGCGGCAGTTGTTGAATCTCTGATCGCGCCGCGGGTTATGCGGCCTTGACGCCGTGCCATGCGGTCGTTTGTTGCCGCGGCACGCAGGCGAGTCCGGCCCCGAGCAGCAGCCAGAACGAGCGCTGGTAGAGCATCTCGTGGATCGACAACTCGATCGCGAACACGATCAAGATCAGAACAAGGAATTTGGCCGCTGCATCCCTCTGCGGGCGCACCCATTCCGTCCACATCATCCGTATGGCCGGAATGGCGAAGGCGAGAAATCCGATCAGTCCCATCTCCGCCAGCAGCCAGACCGGCGTTGAGTGAATGATCACCGGCCGTGCGGCGTCTTTTGTTGCGGCGATGTAGACGCCCAGTCCCGCCCCGAAAATCGGATGTTCGAGAAACAGATCGAAGCCACGCAGGATGCTGGAGAAGCGCTCGATGTCCGAGCTCGATGGCGACATCACCATGCTCCAGACGTTCAGCCGGTCCGGAGCGGTGAAGGGCAAATCCGCAATGAGGCTGTGACTGAGGAACGGCGCGAGCATCATCACCGCCGTGATTGCGACGGCAATGGCGCCGCCGAGCGCAATCGTGCGGGGCCTAAGAATGCCATGATAGGCGGCGACCACCAGCAGCACGGCCCCCGTTCCCCAGGCCGCACGCGAACCTGCGAACCATAGGCCTGCGAGCAGGATGCCGACCAACCAGGGTCTGGAACGCCTCCCTGTCACCGGGATGCAGCAGAGCGCCAGCAGCAGAATGAACGCAAAGGCGTTCCGGTTGTGCGAAAAGCCGTCGAGCGGAAGCGTTATGAAGCCACGCGGCAGCTTTCCGATCGTTCCGTCCACCAGCAGGAGCGCCAATTCGAGCAAGACAATTCCGACGGCGCCGCCGGTGAATGTGCGAAGCAGCAGCCCGAAGTCGTCGCGGCTTGCGGTGACGATCAGCGCACCGGTGGCGCCGTAACCGAGCAGCACGAACCAACCGAGTGTCTTGTTGTTGAAGGCCCAATCGTTCCAGCCGACTGCGGAGTAGCCGTGCAGGAACGAGAAAACCACGACGGCGGTTGCGACGACGATATGGCCGTTGAGCCAGCTCAGCCGCCAGCGTGCGGTGCCCCTGAGGCCGAAGTAGAACACGAACAGGGCGCCGCCGAGAATGGCCACCGGATCGGCGAGGTTGACGTTGAGCAGCGCCGTTCCGACCGGCACGTGAACCTGAAACAGCACGGCGGTCGCAGCGAGCAGCGGGATGCCCCGCTGGACGATGCGAACGATATCAATGTGGTCCGGGATGTCCGACGGTCTCTCGCCGGGGGACGCGTTTTTCGCGGGGATGAACAGGCTTGCCGCGGCAATGCAGATCACCGCGACGAGCGACAGCGATCCCATCAGGATCGAAACCGTGAGCGCCGCACCCGACGCAAGGCCGACCATCCCGAGAACCAGCACCGCGCTGAGCTCGCGCACGCCCCATCCGGCGAAGCTGATCGGCAGGCTGGCCGCAAACGCGACCACCGCGGCGGAGGCGCAAAGATTGGACAGCGAAATCGCAGGCGCAATGGCGCGCGCGGCGATCACATAGGCCGCCATGGTGCAGATCTGGATGCCGGCGGTCAAAATCACCGTGCGGACGATCGATACGATGAGCTTGCGGCGGGGCACGTTCGGGATCGAGCGCAGGACATCTTGCCCCAGCCGAGCAGCGCAGCCATGCCGACCGCGGCCGCAAGCCCGAGCAGGATGCGGACGAACTCATTGCCGCCGGTCTGAAGATCGAGGGCGACCTTGCCGAACAGATACCAGGCGCCGGTGATGGCGAAGGTGACCGACACCGCCGCGGCAACGAACCGCTCGTAGGTCGCGAGCAGGATATTGGCCGGCGGCGACAGCCGCCGCGGGCCGAGCAGGATGCTGCGGGCGGCGATCTGGCCGAAAAACTGGATGGTCAGCGCGCCGGCGATCTGGCCGCCGCCCAGCGCGATCATGGCATCGCGGAAGCTGAGATGCTGTCCGATGTCGGACGCCATGTACCAGAAGCGGAGCGTGGCGAGCAGGCTGCCGAGCAGCAGTATTCCGCCGACCGTCAGGACCGTTGCCGCGGAAAGATCCCGGGCCGCGGTCCAGACCGTTTCGACATCGACGGCGCTGAGCGCAATGCCGAAGGTGAGTGCCGTGATGGCAAACAACGCGACGATGCGATGCGGGCCCGACCGCCCCATTGCCGTGAGCCGCTCCTTCCAGCGGCTCCATCGCTTGCCGGCGGCCACGGACTTCGGCTCGGCGAGCGCACGATAGAATCCGGCGTATTGCTCGACGCAGGCATCGATGGAGAAGCGGTCATGGGCCCGCTTGCGGCCGGCATGTCCCATCCGTTCCCGCGCCGCGGCATCGGATGCGAGCGACAGGATCGCTTGTCCGAGCGCCGCGGGATTGCGCGGCGGCACGATCAGGCCGGTCTCGCCGTGAACCACCGACTCTGCATTGCCGCCGACATCGGTTGCGACGATCGGCAGACCGGCCGCCATGCCCTCCAGGATCGCGTTGGCGAAGCCTTCCTCGTGCGAGCACAGGATACCGACGTCCGCGCTTTTGAGGAGCGCCTCGACGTCGGTGCGCTCGCCGAGAAACCGGACATTCGCGTCGAGGCCGAGGCTGCGAACCTTCTCCTCCAGGCTGTTGCGGATGCCGTCGTCGCGGCCGACGCAAAGGAGCGTCCATTGTGCCGGCATCTGGTCCCGGACATGGCCCAGCGCCTCGATCAGGTCGCTGTGGCCTTTGTACGGAATGAGGTTGGCGACGATGATCAGGACCACGCCCGGCGCGGCGGAGCCCTCGTGCGACGCCGCAGCGCGTTCGATGTGGGTCAGATCGATGCCGTTGTAGATGACGCTGACTTTGCTGCGTTCGCAGCCTTCCAGCTCGACAAGCTGATCGAACACGGCGCGTGAATTGCCGAGGATCGCGGTCATCCTGCGGTGCAGAAACCGCTCCAGCCGCGCCAGAACCGCGTGCTGTGCCTGATAGTAATTGAGGCTGCGGCGGCTCATGATCAGCGTCGGCGCGCGCGCGAGCAACGCCAGCGGGGCTCCGATTAGATAGGCCAGCGGCAGGAAGAAGTGGACGATCTGCGGCCGCTGCGAGATCAGGATTTTGAGGAGCTTGAGGCACGATGCGAACAGCCGCAGAAATTTTCTGGCCGGTGTCGGCTGTGGTCCGCCCTCCCAGGGCGGCCCGATCACGGTGATACCCAGGCGCTCGACGGCGTCGGCCTGAGCGCCGCGGCGGCTGATGCAGTAGATCGCAGGGTCGAAACCGAGTTGCTTCAACCGCGGCGCGATCAACGCAAGATGGCGCTCCGCCCCGCCGAGGTCGAGCGAACCGATCATGTAAAGAATTTTCTGCGGCGGCACTTCTCAATTCCTGCGAACCGCCCGGCGCGACGGCTCTGGTGTTTCCTTGGGCGTTTCCATGTACCGCCTTGGGCTGCGGCATGGAACTTACTTGGGAGAGCTTACTTGGGAAGCACCGTGGGAGCGTGACGCTCCCATTCATCCAGACTCATCGCGCGATCGTCGATCATCAGATCGAAATATGGCTTGCCGAAGTAAAGGTCGTGGTACCGGACCCCCCATTGCTTCATCTGCCGCTCGGTAATCTCGCGGCAATCGAGCCCGGTCACCGTTCCGCGCGCGGTGAACAGGACGATCTTGTGCCCGGCGCCATGCAGCGCATTGATTTGCGCGATCCGGCTGCTGATCGGCTGCGCCTTCTCGTAGTCGCCGTGCGTGTTGGTGCAGATTACGCCGTCGATGTCAAAGCAGTAGGTCTTGGGTTCCGTCACGATTGCACCTGATAGCAGCCGCCGTTATCGCGCCAATTCTTTGCGTCGCAAGGTTTTTGTTCGTTCCGGCGCGGGCCGTCAACGGTCATCGGCGCGCGGCGCTCGCGCAGGCGGCGCCACTTGACGGCAGGGCCGGATATCGCTGCACTTCCGGCGACGAATTGCGCGACCTGACAGCGGAATGTGGGGTCATTCAAGGTGCAATTGCGCGTGCCGAGCGCCACAACGACGTGCAACAGCGCAAAACAGCACCAACGCCAGTAGGCTCAACGCTTTCGCATTGACACGCGATGGACATGAACGCCGGCTCTGTGACATCACCACTGCTCATTACGTCCCCAGAGACCGGTTCCATTATCACCGCGAATGCCGTGGAATCCAATGCGAAGGCGGCGCCTGGGGTTTCTGCCCGGTGACGGCCACAGCGAAATCACGCGGCACGGCGCGGCAGCAGATCGTTTCTCTTTTAAAATCAAGGAGGTCAGATAGTTTACCAAAACCGGCGGCGGCCGCCGCCGTTATTGACGGGACCGTGCCTCGGCCCTTATTGTTCAGAACCTGAACACGAGGGCGTTCGCAAAAAATGGCCGGGGCGGAAGAGCAGATCATCCATCGCCTGCTGACGGCTATCGACAACGATGCCGCCGTTTCGCAACGCCGCCTTTCGACCGACATGGGCATCGCGGTCGGCTCGGTGAACTGGTACGTCAAGCGCTGCCTGAGCAAGGGACTGATCAAGCTCAAGCATGCACCGGTCAAGCGGTACCTCTACTACCTCACGCCCAAGGGATTTGAAGAAAAGTCGCGGCTGACTGCGGCCTACCTGCAGCGCTCGCTCGAGCTTTACCGGCAAGGCCGGCAGGAATGCGCCGAGTTCATCAATCACTTCGCCGCCCAAGGCAAGCTCAAGCTTTTCCTCGCCGGCGACGGTGACTTCGCGGAGATCGCTTATCTCAGCAGCCTGAACACGCCGGTCCGGATTCTGGCCGTGATCGACAATGTTTCCGGGCGACTGTCCTGCGCGGGCGTTCCGGTGTTCCCTTCGCTCGCCGCCGCGATTGCCGCGACGGGCGGCAGCACGCCCGACGCGATCGTTCTGACCGATCTTGCCCGTCCGCGCCGCTGCCACGCCGCAATCGCCGAGCAGGTGCAGGAGATCGGCATGAGCCTCGACGCGATCCATGTGCCGCGCGCTCTGACCTTCAGGCCGGAAGAACATGTTTGACGCCGTAGCCCAGAGTTGGATCGTCGCCAGTACGCATCCGCACAAGGAGAATGTCGCGCTCGACAATCTCGAGCGGCAGGGCTTCCGGGTTTACTGCCCGAAGGTTCGCAAGCGCGTCCGCCACGCCAGGCGCCTGCAGCAGGTCATCCGCCCGCTGTTTCCCGGCTACATCTTTATCCGCCTCAATCCCGAGCGCGAGCAGTGGCGCTCGATCGGCTCGACCTTCGGCGTGCGAAACCTGATCCGCTTTGGAGATCGTCCCGGCACCATTCCGGACCAGTTCGTCGAGCGCCTGCATGCGACCGAGCAGGCCGGCGTGGTGGCGATCCCGAGCGCGCGCGACAGCTACAGCCCCGGCGAAAAGGTCCGGCTGCGCGAGGGTCCCTTCGAAGGGCTGATCGCGACCGTGCTGGCCGCAAGCGAATGCGACCGCGTGGTGGTGCTGATGGACCTGCTGCGCCGCAGCGTGCGCGTACGGCTTGCCATCAATGAGGTTGTTCCGGCCTGACGCCTTGCCGGTTCGGGTGGCGCGGGCCTCACCCGAACAGAGCCGGTAGCCTTGCGATAAGGTCTTTTCTCGCGGGTGGGCATTCTTGGCAGCGATGAACCGGACGGCTGATGCTTTTCAGCTCCTATGATTTTCTGTTCCTTTTTTTGCCCGCCGCCGTGATCGGTTTTTACGCGCTGGGCCGGCTTGCAGGAGCGATGGCGGCATTTTTCTGGCTGCTGCTCTGCTCGTTCTTCTTCTACGGCTGGTGGAGCCCGGCCTTCCTGTTGCTGCTGATCGTGTCCTGCACCATCAATGCCGCGCTCGGGCTTTTTCTCACCACGGCAAAGGCATCGCGCGAGGTGAGGTACGCGGTGGCCGCGCTCGGCATCGCTTTCAACCTCGGCACGCTGATCTATTTCAAATACGCGAACTTCGTTGTCGCCAACGTCGAGGCTGCCACCGGAGTGCACTTCGACCTCGGCACGATCATCCTGCCGCTCGGGATTTCGTTCTTCATGTTCCAGAAGATCGCCTTTCTGGCCGACGCCTACAGCAACGAGGTCGAGGCGTTCTCGGTCCGCCGCTTCTTGCTGTTCGTGTTCTTCTTCCCGCAGCTCATCGCCGGCCCGATCGTTCATCATCGCGAGATCATGCCGCAAATGGACAAGCGGCTCGGCACCCGGGTCGACTGGCCGAGCGTGGCCATGGGACTGACGATCTTTGTGGTCGGCCTGTTCAAGAAGACCGTGATTGCCGACGGGATTGCGCCCTATGCCACGTCGGCTGTTCGACGCCGCCGCGAACGGAACCAGCGTGCCGTTCGTCGAAGCCTGGTGCGGCACGCTCGCTTACACCTTCCAGCTCTATTTCGATTTTTCCGGCTATTCCGACATGGCGATCGGGCTTGCGCTGTTGTTTGGGCTGAGGCTGCCGATCAACTTCGCTTCGCCCTACAAGGCCGCGAGCCTGATCGACTTCTGGCGCCGCTGGCACATCACACTGTCCCGCTTCCTGCGCGACTATCTGTACATTCCGCTCGGCGGCGGGCGCACAGGCACGCCACGGCATCTTGCAACGTGCTGATCGTCATGATGCTCGGCGGCTTCTGGCACGGCGCGGGCTGGACTTTCTGCTCTGGGGCACGCTGCACGGGCTTGGGCTAATCGCCAACCATGTGTGGCGGCTGATACGCGGCCCGGATGGCGGAATGTCGCTGTGGACGGGGCGTCTTCTGACCTTTACGTTCGTTGCGCTGGCGTGGATCCCGTTCCGCGCCGCGGATCTGCAATCGACGATGCGGATGTTTCGCGGCGTGTTCGGCTTTAACGGCATCGTGTTGCCCGAGACCTATCTGGCGAAGCTCGGTGCGCTCGGTGCATGGGCAGCCGCGCAGGGCATGACGTTCGAAACCGGCCATCTGTTTCAGGGGATGCAGGAGCTTGCGTGGCTTGCGGTGTTGCTGGCCGCGGTGTGGTTGCTGCCGACACCGCCGAATGGACCCGATACGCGCTGGTGCCGGAACGCCCTGACGAGACGCGGGCGCTTCGGTTCGGCTGGCGCCCGACGCTGTACTGGGCCGGCCTCGTGTCGGCCTGCACGCTGATCGCACTGCTGTTCGTCGGCCGCGGCGGCGAGTTCCTGTATTTCCAGTTCTGAACCGCATGCGCGCCTTCCGCTACTTCATCGCGGTGCTCGGTCCGGTCGGCCTTGTCGTCGTGGTGTGCCTGGTTTTTCTCTCTCGGGGCGGCGAGCTCACGCCGCTTGCCACGATCGCGGTCGAGCAGCAGCGGCATGGCGGGCTCTACGGCACGGCGGTTCATGCCGACACCCATCCTTACAGATTCGCGCTGCTGCGCGCGCGCGAGCCGGACGTGGCCGTGATCGGCTCCTCGCGCGTATTGACGTTCCGTCAGGAGCTGTTCGGCGTACGCATCGTCAACATGGGACTGACCGCGAGCTCGGCGGAGCAGATGGAAGGCGCGGTGCGCGAGCTCCTGCAAACGCGCAAGCCGCGCGCGGTGCTGCTCGGCGTCGGTCACTATTGGGGCAATCCGGCCTGGGCGCGCGAGCGCCGGCGTCAAGCCGGGTGGTGCCGAACATCATGCTGCCCGTGCAATGGCTGCTCGACCGGAAGATTTCGCCGGGTGATTTTTTGACCGGGCTCACAGGCTCAATTCCGTCCGCGAGCGGCGCGGCTTATGCATGGGGCTGGAGCGCGCTCAGAAACGGTGACGGCTTTGCCGCGGACGGCTCCTACGTCTATGGCGCGACGCTCTACGGCCGTTCTCCCGCCGCCGACCCGCAGTTTCGCGACCTTCTAGCTCGCGTGACCGGCGGCCTTGCGCAGTTCGCCTATGGCGACACGGTGTCCGAGCCGGCGATCGCCGCCTTCAACCGGACGATTGCGCTGCTGCGCGAAGCCGCGTCCGCGTTGCCGTGCTCATTCCTCCCCTCGCGCCCGTGGTCTATCGCGAAATCGCCGCGCGACGCCAAACCGTCTATCGCTACATGCAGCCGTTCCTCGACCGCATCGCGCAATCGGGTGTGCAATCCGGCGTGACAGTGTTCGACATGCTCGATCCGGCGGTGTTCGGCGGCCTGGCTTGCGAATTTGTCGACGGCTTTCACGCAGGCGATGTCGGGGGCGATGCGCTTGGGCCGGACATCGTCAGTCTGGCGCGCGTCGAGGTGGTCATCGCCAAACGCGCTGGCTACGCAAGCCTGGACGCCCGGTATGCGCGGCCGGGCGAGCGGGAGACCGATTTTCTGAGGCTTGGATGCACCCGCTGAACACGGCTGGACAGCGGGAGCCGGATCGCGCAAATTGCCCGCCGCCCGGACCATGCGGGTTTCGATAAAATAACAGATATATCATATAGTTAAGTACATCAGATCCTCGACAGTAGCCCGCCCGCTGTAGCTGTCCCGGGCGCCCCAAACTTGACGTTCAAAAGCTGAACATGGTACGTCAGGCCCGCCTTGGTGACCCCTTTTGTCACCCGGACTGCGGTAGCTATTCACCTGATTTGATCCGCAGCATCCCTCCGCAAAACCTCAGAAATCGAGCCTGATCTTGCACAAAGCTCTCCCGGGCAGCGGATTGGCGCAGGAGACTGTCGACTTTACCGGCTGCTCCGTCCTGATTACGGGCGGAACCGGTTCGTTCGGCCAGCTCTGCACCCGCACCATACTCCGCAAATTCAACGATGTGCGCCTGGTCGTGCTGTCGCGCGACGAGCACAAGCAGTTCGACATGTCGCAGGATCTGGGCGCGGACGCCGCACGCGTGCGCTTCTTCATTGGCGACGTGCGCGACGGCGACCGGCTGAAGATGGCGATGCGCGACGTCGACTACGTGATCCACGCGGCCGCGCTCAAGCATGTCCCGATCGCCGAATACAATCCGTTCGAGTGCATCCAGACCAATGTGATCGGCGCCGAGCAAGTGGTGCAGGCGGCGCTCGCCAACAACGTCAAGAAGGTGATTGCGCTCTCGACCGACAAGGCCGCGAATCCGATCAATCTCTACGGCGCGAGCAAGCTTGCCTCCGACAAGATTTTCGTCGCGGCGAACAGCCTCGCCGGCAAGGACGGCACGCGGTTCGCGGTCGTGCGCTACGGCAACGTCGTCGGCTCGCGCGGCAGCGTGGTACCGTTCTTCCGGCGGCTGATCGAGCAAAAGGCGAAGGAACTGCCGATCACCGATCCGCGCATGACGCGCTTCTGGATCACCCTCGATCAGGGCATCGGCTTCGTGCTGTCGTGCTTTGCGATGATGCGCGGCGGCGAAGTGTTCGTGCCGAAGATTCCCTAGCATGAAGATCGTTGATCTGGTGAAGGCGATGGCGCCGGAGCTGCCGACCAAGGTCGTCGGTATCCGTCCCGGCGAAAAGCTGCATGAGGTCATGGTCACGACCGACGACGCGCGCACCACGGTTGAGCTGCCGGACCGCTATGTGATCGAGCCGCAATTCAATTTCTGGGCGCGGTCGCGCCGCGACCTGGCGGACGCGAAGCCGGTCGCCGAGAGTTTCAGCTACGCCAGCGACACCAACCGCGAATGGCTGGACGTCACAGGCATGCAGGCCTGGCTGCTCACGACCGGCTGATCGATATGGCCCGCTTCCTGCCTTATGGCCGCCAGAGCGTCAGCGAGAAGGACGTCGAAGCGGTCGCCAGGTGCTCCGGTCCGACTGGCTGACACAGGGGCCTTCGGTCGAAGAGTTCGAGAAGGGCATTTGTCAGGTGGCCGGCGCCGCGCATGCGGTGGTCTGCAATAGCGGCACGGCGGCGCTGCATCTTGCCGCGGTGGCGGCCGGGCTGACTGAGGGGCTCGCCGCGATCGTTCCTGCCATCACGTTCGTTGCGACCGCAAACGCGGTGCGCATGACCGGGGCCGAAGTGGTGTTTGCCGACGTCGATCCGCAAACCGGCCGGATGAACGCCGCGACGCTGGAAGCCGCTTTCGCGCGTTCCGACCGCGGCAACCGGAAGATCAGGGCGGTGTTTCCCGTGCATCTCGGCGGCGAGCCTTCGTCGGTGGCGGACGTGCACGAGGTCAGCGCCGGGCGCGAGGCGCTGGTCGTCGAAGATGCGTGCCATGCGTTCGGCGGCAGCTATCGGGATGGTGGCGGATCGGCCATTCCGGTCGGAGCATGCCGCCACAGCGCCATGGCCTGCTTCTCGTTTCATCCGGTCAAGCCGGTGACGACCGCGGAAGGCGGCGCGGTAACGACGAATGATGCTGCATTCGACGCGCGCATGCGCCGGGTCAGAAGTCACGGCATCACCCGCGAGCCTGAGCTTCTGCAGAACCGGACCGAGGGTTTTGGTGCCGATGGCGAGGCCAATCCCTGGTATTACGAGATGCTCGAGCTCGGATGGAATTATCGCATCAGCGACATCCAGTGCGCGCTGGGACTGTCTCAGCTCGTTCGGCTGACGGATTTTCGCACGCATCGCGACGGATTGGCGCGCAGGTATCGGCAATTGCTGGCGCCGTTCGCACCGTCGGTCGTTGCAATGCCGACGGCCGCGGGAACGGAGTCGGGCCATCACCTCTTCGTGGTGCTGATCGATTTCGCAGCACTCGGGCTCACGCGCGCCCATGTGATGCAGGAGCTGCAGCGCCGCGGTGTCGGTTCGCAGGTCCACTACATTCCGGTGCCGTGGCAGCCCTATTACACCGACCGCTACGGCAAGGGGGACTATCCAGGCGCGGCGAGCTACTACAGCAAATGTCTTTCCCTGCCGCTGTTCGCAACCATGGACGAGGCGGACGTCGGCACGGTCGTCGAGACGCTGGCGAGCGTGCTCAAGCTTGCATGATGCTGCGCGAGCCACTCGCTGACGGTCCTGTGACGCTGAAGACGCTCGATGCAGCAGCAGCGAAGGAGCCGTATCTGGGCTGGCTGCGGGACCGGGAGGTCGGCCGTTTCCTCGAGGTCCGGTTTGCCGAGCACTCCGAACAAAGCCTCAGCCAATTCATCGACAAATCCAATGCCGCGCCTAACGTCGTTCTCGCCGGAATTTTTCTTTACGGAAATCACGTCGGCAACATCAAGGTCAGCGTCGACCGCAACCACGGCCGCGGCGAAATGGGCATCATGATCGGCGAGCGCAGCGCCTGGGGGCGCGGTGTGGCGCGAACCGCCATCAAGCTTCTTTCAGATTATGCTTTTCGCGAGCTCAATGTCGCGAAGCTGACGGCGGGCTGCTACGCCGGAAACATCGGCTCGATCCGCGCTTTTGAAGCAGCGGGATTTCAGCGCGAGGCGGTGCGGCGCGGCCACTACGTTTGCGACGGTGCGCGGATGGACGGCGTGTATCTGGCACGTTTTGCGGCGGGGCAGGAGACACGGACGTGAGCGCGCTCCGCGTCGGTGTTCTGGGCCTCGGTTCGATCGGCACGCGCCATGCGCGCAACCTTCTGGGGCTCGGCTGCGAAGTTGTCGGCCACGATCCGTCTCCGGCCGCTGCCGCGAAGTTTCAGTCCGAACTCGGGTGCAGGCTGCTGGACCGCGGCGCGCTGTTCGCCGAAGCGGATGCGCTGGTGATCGCCACGCCGAATGGCTTTCATCTTGACGATCTCGGCGCGGCGATCGTCGCCGGCAAGCCTTCGCTGGTGGAGAAGCCGCTCGGTCACGATCCAGACCTGGCGGCGCGTCTTGCCGGGCGCGCCCGCGAGCGAGGCGTAGCAGTCGCGGTCGCGCACAACCTGCGCTTTCGCCCGGTCGTGCAACGGGTGAAACAAGTGCTCTCTGAAGGGGCGTTGGACGATCCTGCATGGGCGCGGTTCTGCTGCGCGTCCTGGTTGCCCGACTGGCGTCCTGGACAGGATTATCGCTCCAACTATGCGGCTGACCCGGTGACCGGCGGCGTGATCTTCGACTCGATCCACGAGGTCGATCTGGCCTGCCATCTGCTCGGACGAGCGAAGGTCCAGTCGGCGTCGGCGGTGCGCACCGGCATTCTGGATATGCCGTCGGAGGACGTCGCCGACATCGTTTTGCGGCACGACGCCGGATGCCAGAGCGCGATCCACCTCGATTACGTCACGCGGCCGCGGCAGCGCGTGCTCGAGATCGGCGGCCCGCAAGGCACGCTTGTCGCGGATCTTCGCGGCGGCACGCTGACGCTCAAGGGGCCGGATGGCACGATCAGGTTGGATGAGACGCATCCGCACGATCCGAACGGCGAATACGTGTCGGTGGTTTCGGACTTTCTCAACGCTGTCAGCAAGCGCGTTCCGCCCGCCTGTCCGGTATCGGACGCGCTCGAGACCCTGAAACTTGCATGCGCCGCCCGGGGAATGGCGGGATTGCCGCAGGCGTCCGGCGCTGCGCAGCGCCAGAGCGCAAGCGCGTGACGCCGTGTGGGCCTTTCGGGTTGCATCGCGGCCCGAAGTTGGCGGCGGCCATGTCGCCCGCTGTCTCACGCTGGCGCGCGCGCTCGGGCACCTCAATCAGCACGTCGTCTTCATCCTCGACGACGGTGGGCGGCGCTGGGAACGCATGATTGCCGAAGCCGGACACGCCTGCATTCTGGCATCGGATGCCTGTCCGCCGGACGTGGCAGCCTGCCTGTTCGACGGCTACGACTTCGACGAACGCACCGTGGCGCCATGGCGCGGGCAGGTACGGGTCATGGCGGCAATGGTCGATCATCAGCCCATTCCGGCCTGGGCCGATCTTGCGATCGCAGCTTCGGCGCGGCCGGCCGATATCGGTCCGATCAAGACTGAGGTTTTGGCCGGCCTCGATTTTGCGCTCGTCGATCCCGCCTTTGTGGCACACCAGCCGCGCGCTGTTCGCAACAAGGCCGAAAACGTGCTCGTCAGCTTTGGACAGCGGGATTCGAAAAATGCAACCGGTTTGGCGCTTGAGGCGCTGGAGCTGCTGGACCGCGAACGCGAAATTGCGGTGACCGTCGCACTTGGACGATCCGCGCTTCACCTTTCTGCGGTGACCGACCGCGTCGCCGGAATGTCCCGCGTCGCGCTTGAGGTCGATGCCGACATGAAGCGCTGCTATCCGACGGCCGATCTTGTTGTTGGCGGCGGCGGAGTGGGGCTCCTGGAGCGCATGGCGCAAGGCCTGCCGTCCGTATCGGTCACACTCGCGGACAACCAGCGCTGCCAGATCGAATTGTGCGCGCAGTCGGGCGGAACCGTCGATGCCGGCGGAGTTGACGACCTTGATGCTGCGCGTCTGGTTGAAATCCTGTCGCCGCTCTTTCAGTCGCGCGAGCGCCGCGCGGCGATGGGTGCCGCGGCGTGCCACGCCGTCGACGGGGCTGGTGCCGTCCGCTGCGCGAAGGCCATGTCAGAAATATTGCGGCTGCGTGCCGATCCGACAAGCAAGAGAGGGTAGTCCCCATGCTGACAATCACCCGCGGTGTCGTAAAGGAAACAGCGTTCTCGGAACTCAGGGAGCAGGGCATCACCTGCGTGCCTGGCGTGCTCTCGAAGGCGGAGTGCCGGAATTACGTCTCCAATCTTGAGGCCATTCTCGAAGAGCGCATGAAGCAGGGGGAGTTCGTCGGCAACGAGCGCTACCAGGTGATCTACAACTACTTCCTGGGACGCCCCGACATGTTCGGGCTGATGTATCAGGACACGACCGACACGATCATGACCGAGATAATCGATCAGGATTACGTGCTGGTCTCTCCCTCGGCGCGCAACCGGCAAATCCGCACCAACATGATGCGCAGCGTGCCGACCTCGGGGGTGGGCTGGCACACCGACAGCCGGTTCATCGGCAAGACGCCGAAGATGCTGCGCCCGACGCCGATCTATTTCTCGGTCGTGGCTTTGGACGACCTCAGCAAGGACAATGGCGCGACGTTCTATATTCCGGCCTCGCACCAATGGTACCGCCGTCCGGAAAATCGCGACGCCGAGCTCGAAGTCGCTGGTTCTTGAGGCGGAGGCCGGCTCGGTCATCTATTTCGACGCCGCGCTGTGGCATCGCGTCGGCGACCCGGGCGTGCGCTCTCGCTGGGTGATCTTCAACATGTTCGGGCCGTGGTTCATGAAGCCGTATTTCCGGTTCCATGAGATGTTCTCGCCAGCCGAGATGGAGACGTTCCCGCCGAAGATCCGCCAGCTCCTTCATTGGGACTTGCTGCCGCCGAAGGACCACCGGGAGTCGACGATCACTCTCCGCCGGGTCCGGGCGCAGGCCGCAGCGGCGGCCGCGGAGTAAAGGGTTCGCGCGGCGATCGTGCCAGAGCACGGCATGACGCAATCCCCGTCGATGGTGTTCGGCCGCCGGCGTGTCGGAAATGACGCGCCCGTGCTGGTCATCGCCGAAATCGGCATCAACCACGAGGGCGATGCCGAGGTTTGCGCGCGCATGGTCGAGGCGGCGGTGGCCGCCGGCGCCGATGCGATCAAGTTGCAGACGATCGACCCCGACCGGAACTATGTGCCCGGCACCGAGAGCCACCGCTTGTTTCAGACCGCGGTGCTCAGCCGCGAGCAAACGGCGCGGATGTTTGCGCGCACCCTGGAGCTCGGGGCGGAGCCGTTCACGACGGTCGGAGATTTTGCGACGCTCGAGTGGGTGCGGCGGCTCGATCCGTCCGGCTACAAGATTTCCTCGGGCCTTCTCACCTGCCTGCCGATCGTTGCGCGCGTGGCGGCCACCGGAAGGCCGCTGCTGATGTCGACCGGCATGGCGCTGCCCGAGGATGTCGACAGCGCGGTGAAGGTCGCACGCGACGCAGGCGCCAGGGACCTGATGCTGCTGCAATGCACGTCGCTTTATCCCGCGCCGCTCGATCGACTTAACTTGGCGGCGATCGGCCACCTGAGCGAACGTTACGGGCTATTGAGTGGATTTTCCGATCACTCGGTCGGATCGAAGGCTGCGGCGCTCGCCGTTGCGGCCGGAGCGGTGGCGATCGAGAAGCATTTCTCGCTCGATCCGTCGCGGCCGAGCTTCGATCACGGCATCTCGCTTGATCCGCACGGGTTCAAGCAAATGGTGCACGAGATCCGGGACGCTGAGGCGGCGCGCGGCAGGGTCGAGCACGCCATTCTGCCCGACGTTCGCGAGAAGCGGCGTCTTGCGAGCCGCTATCTCGGCACCATTGCGCCGATTGCCGCCGGTCAGTTCCTGACCGAAGCCAATGTCGGGTTTCTTCGGTTGACCGATACCAACAATGCACTGCCGGCTGCAGCCTTCGATGAAATCCTTGGGACTCGTGCCGTCACCGATCTGGCGCCGCATGCCCCGCTGACCGCCGGTTGCTATCGCCGCGACTGATTGCACGGCACCGATGTCACGACCGTTCAGGACCGTTATCGTCACCTGCGTCGGCGGCATGTTTGTCAGCGATATCGTTGAGGCGCTTCGCAGTGCTCCCGACTTCGATGTCCGTATAGTCGGATGCGATGCCAATCCGAATGCTCCGGGAAGAGTTCTTGCCGACTGCTTCGAAGCCTTGCCGTTCGCGGCCGCGGAGCCGGAGCTTTATGCCCGCAAGGTGATCGAGCTTGCCAAACGGGAAAAGGTCGACGTGATCGTGCCGCTGTCGGAAGCCGAGTCGCGGGTGATATCGGACCACCGCGAAGAGCTCAAAGCCGCGGGAGTGGCGGTGAGCGTCAGCGCGTCGGCCGTCGTGTCGATGATCACCGACAAGGCTTCCTTGATGGCGCATCTGCGCGATCACAAGCTGCGCGTGCTGGATTTTCGTATAGTCGATTCACTGCAAGACCTCGACAGCGCGCTGCATGCGCTTGGTTATCCAGGGAAGCTCGGTTGTTCTTAAGCCGCGCAAGACCTCGGGCGCCCGAGGCGTCCTGATATTCGATGCCAAGATGGGCGACCAGGACGCTCCGATCGACGGGCGCGGCAGCGGCCGCGGCAGCTACGATCGGCTTCTGCAGCAGATGCGATCGGTGGAGACATTCCCCCAAGGCTCTATTGCGGTGCCTTACGTGGGCGGGCCGGTGTTCGATGTCGACTGTGTGGCCGTCAGCGGCGAGGCAACCGACATCGTGCCGCGGCTTCGCCAATGGAGAAATCCGCTGTCGCCGGTCTCGACCGGCAACCGGGTCGAAATGAATCCAGACATTATCGGCTACTGTCGGGATCTGTGTCGCGCACTCGAAATCGACGGCGCGGGCGATTTCGATGTTGCGTTGGACGATCTCGGACAGCCGGTGGTTTTCGACGCGGGCGTACGGCTGTCGGGCTCGGTCGGCGGCGCCGTGGTCGCGGGCGCGAATATTCCTGCCCAGCTGGTGCGCGTGCTGACCGGTTTGCCGCGCCAGGAATTTGATATTCGCGATGGCTGCGTCGTGAGGCCGTTCATGCGGTTTATCGAAATTTCGCCCGATCGGCAGCGCGACTACATCTGATCGCCGGCATGCAAGCCTTCCCAACTTCAAGGGCCATCAGCGCGTTGTGGCGGCTATTCAGGCCCGCATGACATCGACGCGTCTTCCTGGAAAGGTGATGGCCGACATGTGCGGCGCGCCGCTGTTGCAGCGGATCATTGAACGGTTGCGGTTGTGCTGTAACCTCGACGCGATCGTGATCGCGACGACTGTCAATCGCGAAGACGATCCGGTCGATGAGCTTGGCCGCGCGCTCGGTGTCTCCGTATTTCGTGGCGATGAGACATGACGTGCTTGGCCGGATGCTGGCCGCGGCCGACAGCGCGAGCGGCGGATGTGGTCGTGCGGATCACGGCGGATTGCCCGGTCATCGATCCGGGGATCGTCGATGAATGCATCGCGCTGCGAGACGAGCGCGGCGTGGATTATGCGTCGAACGTCAACGTGCGGACGTATCCGGAAGGGCTCGATACAGAGGTGATGACGATCGATGCGCTACGGATGGCGGCGGCGGAGGCGCGCGATGCGCGCCAGCGCGAGCACGTCACGCTCTATATCCGCGGTGTCGAGCCGCGGCAGCCCCATCGGGTCAATTCAGCCGCGCCGACCTGACGTTCTGCGCCGATTTGAGCCATCTTCGATGGACGGTCGACTGGCAAGACGATCTTGACCGCGTTCGCGAAATCTTTGCCGCATTTCAAAAGCGTTTAGCTGGCTCGAGATCCTGACGCTTGCCACCAAGCGACCGCATCTGCTCGGCGTGCGCAGTCATGATCGGGTTGCGGCCGTGCAACGCCGGCTGATGTCGAATTGCTGTTCCAATGGGTGAACAGTCCGTCGAGTCTTGCAGGAAAGCTTAAGACCGACGGTCCGATTGCCTGGGACGATCATTGCCGCTGGTTCGACTGAGCGGCTCAACGACCCGGGCACCAGCATCTGGATCGCGCTGGATGATGCGACCGTCGTGGGTCAAGTGCGTTTCCAGCGCGTCAAGGAAGCCGGTGAGAGCTTCTATGACGTCGATGTGTTTGTCCCTGATCGTGAGCGCGGGCGGGGCAGGGCGAAGGCCATGCTTTCGGCTGCCGCGCGCGAGCTGGCGGGACGTGAGCCCGGCGCGCGGTTGCGCGCATTGGTGCGCAAGGAGAATTCGGTGTCGCATCGCCTGTTTCAGTCGCTTGGATTTCGTTTGATGGTAAATCAGCAGGATCGCATGGTCTATGTCGGCGACGCGTCGCGCTTTAATGCGCGCATCGTGCCGTCGCGCAGCTTTGCGAAGTCGAACGACCTCTACGAGCGTGCCTTGAAGACGGTTCCACTGGCGACGCAAACCTTCTCGAAGTCTGCGATGAATTTCGTGAAGGGTGCGTCACCGCTGTTCCTCGACCGTGGCAAAGGCTGCAAGGTCTGGGACGTCGATGGAAATTCCTATATCGACTTCATCCTCGGGCTGCTGCCGGTCCTGCTCGGCTATCGCGACGAGGATGTCGATCGCGCCATCATTGCGCAACTCGAGCGCGGCATCAGCTTCTCGCTTGCCACTGATCTAGAAGCCGAAGTGTCAGAACAGCTGGTCCGGCTGATCCCGTCTGCCGAAATGGTGCGATTTGGTAAGAACGGATCCGATGCGACCACCGCTGCCATTCGCCTCGCCCGCGCGATCACCGGGCGCGACCTGATCGCGATCTGCGGCTATCACGGCTGGCACGACTGGTATATCGGCACGACCACGCGCGATCTCGGCGTGCCGAAGGCGGTGCGGGAGCTGAGCAAGACGTTCGATTACAACGATGCCGCCTCGCTGGAGCGCGTGCTAAGCGCTGACCCCGGAAAATTCGCCGCGATCATTCTGGAACCTGCTGGCGTGACCGAGCCCAAAGGCACGTTCCTGCGCGACGTGCGCGATCTCGCGACCCGCCACGGCGCGCTTCTGGTATTTGACGAGATCATCACCGGCTTCCGCGCGGCCCTTGGCGGCGCGCAGGCCGTCTACGGCATCACGCCGGACCTGTCGTGCTTCGGCAAAGCGATGGCCAACGGCATGCCGATTTCCGCCATCGTCGGCCTGAAGCGTCACATGAAGGTCATGGAGGACATCTTCTTCTCCGGGACCTTCGGCGGCGAGGCGCTGTCGCTTGCGGCGGCGCGCGCGACCATCGCCAAGTCCGAGCGCCTCGAGGTGCCGGAACGGCTCGCCTTGCTTGGCAAGCGACTCATGGCCGCTGCGACCGAAACGATCGACCGCTGCGGCCTGTCGGCGCAGATCGGCATTGGCGGGGCAGCCTGGTGGCCACGCGTTGTCCTTAAGTTCGGCTCGCCGGCGGACAAGGTGGTGCTGACGAGCCTCATCCGCCAGGAGGCGGCGGCGCACGGCCTGCTGATGGGCGCGGCGTTCAATCTGTGTCTCGCGCATGATGACCCGCAGGTATTCGAGCAGATCCTTGCCCGCTGGCAAGGAACGATGGTTGCGGTCGCCGAAGCCGTCGACAGCCGCGATCCCGCCTCGCGTCTGCGCGGTGAGGCTGTGCAGCCCGTATTCAAGGTCCGCAACTGATGGCCCGCAAAGTCGCAGCAGTGTTCGCGCATCCGGACGACGAAGTGCTCGGCTGCGGCGGGGCGATGGCGTGGCATGCGGCGCAAAACGACGAAGTGCGAGTGCTGCTGCTCGCGACGGGCTTGCGATCGCGAGGCGTAATCGATGACGTCGCAATTGGGCGTCTGCGGGCCGAGGCGCGCAAGGCCATGGAAATCGTGAGCGGAAAATCGGTGGAGTTCGCAGACTTTCCGGACAATGCGATGGATTTGGTCGCCCAACTCGAGGTGGTGAAGCGGGTCGAAATGTTTCTCTCGGGCTATGCGGCGGATGTAATCTATACGCATCACGATGGCGACCTGAACATCGATCATTGTGTCGTCCATCGCGCCGTCGTCACAGCGCGGCGGCCATTGCCCGGGACGGCGCCGTTCGAGATTCTCGGATGCGAAGTGAACTCATCCACCGAATGGGCGATGCCGTCTCAGACGCCTTTCGTGCCGACCGATTTTCTCGACATCACAAGGTATGTCGAAAAGAAGGTGAAGGCGCTGGAGCAGTATTCCGAGGAAATCCGGCCTTGGCCGCACCCGCGTTCTTCGGAAGGGGTACGTGCGCTGGCGCGTTGGCGCGGCGCGCAATGTGGCGTCGAGGCGGCCGAAGCCTACAGGCTTATACGGCGCGTGCGGCATAGCTAAGCCGCGTCATCGGACCGGAAGCTTGAATCAGCAGGTCAAGATCGCCGCACTGGCGCAGGTCGGCGTCTGTTATTGCGATAACGAAGCGGCTTGGCGGCTTGCTTTGAAGGCCGGCCTGCCGCGCCGCGCGCGCGTGCGTACGAGCAACCCCGTATTGCTCATGAGTTCACCCGATGGCATGCTGCCCGAGCCCGCCGAGCGCTTCTGGACAACGGAGCGGATCGAAGAGCTTTCCGCGGCCATCAATAGTCTCGCCGACGATATCCGTCGCGTGATCGGCGCATCCGAATTTCATCGCTACGGGGACCTGCTCATTCGAGATGCTTTCGTCTGGTCCTACGCGATGCCTTGGGCGGTAACGTTAGACCAGTCCGATCTCGATGAGCCCCGCGCAGTCGTTACGATCGACTACGGGACCTCGGCGGGGCATCTGAACGGTCATGCGCAATGGGCCAGCCTGATGGCGGCCAATCCGCACTTGACCAGTTTGCAATATGAACCGGCGGATTGCGGCATCGCTCCGGAAGCGCCATCGCAGTCGCCGACCCGTCGTCAATTGCTGGCCTATTACCCGCTCAGCCATCTGGAATATGCGTTTTGGCGGCGGCTGTGGAATTTGTTGCCGCGCTCATGGTCGCGGGGAACGCTGTATGTCGGGATCGACAATCCAGGGATCCGTGAATCGCTTATCCATTTCGCAAGGCGAGGCTACGCGATTTGCGAGACCCAGCGGCCGCGAGGGGCCGGCAAGCCGATCGAGCCGCCACAGCGGCTCCAGGCACTGGTCGTCCCTTTGCTTCGCAAATACCTGGAGCCGTGGGTCAAAGGCGGCGTACAGGACGCGCTTATTGCGCGATTTTTCGCGGAGCTTTCCAAATCGCTCGGCGGCTACGACGAGGCCAGTGCCGAATGGAAGACAATCGTCGCTAGCTGGGTGCGCCGCGACGAGAAGCCGGTGGCATTTCTCTCCAACCTAATTTTCCCAACGGCCGTGCTCGCCGCCGCAGGGGTGCTGCGCGATGCCGGTATCCCGCTCGTTCTCTATCAACACGGCCATTCCCGCGAGCTGACCAAGCATCTCGATTTCAATAAGTCGATTTTCGAAGAGACCCTCGCCGATCTCTTTCTCTGCTTCGACGACAAGGCCAATGAGTTTTCTTCGTCCAACCCCCATTGTCGGGCGACAATCGTTACGGTCGGTGTGCCGGATCTCTATCGGATGAACGGCCGGGCGATTCCCGACAACGAATGCGGAGACATCGGCTATATCCAGACCATGATTTCAGTGAGCAACCGCGCGTCGGCGTTTACGTTAACGTGGACCGATCTGCGAAAGGAGCAATTCGAGGCCGACCTCATGGAGCGTTGTCTGGCAAAATTGCCGCACCGGGTGACAATCAAGCCGTATCTGGCTCCGGATTATCAGGGACTTCGAAAGTCCCAGGAAGTCATCGACCAGTCGGGCAACCTCAACCTCTATTCCAAGGCTTTCGACCTGCGGTATATCGCGGGCAATTTCCGGGTGATCGTCACATCGCGTGCGACTAGTACGCTCGGATGGTGCGTCTTGGCTGGGCGCCCGATGGTCTATCTCGATCTGCCCTACCACTATCCGCTATGGGACGATGCGCGCGAGGCACTGAAGAACGCGGTCTTCTATTTCGACATGGGCAAGCCCGATGCGATCGACCGCTTGCGTGAGTTTATGTCGCAGTCGCTAGACCAGATTGACCGGCAATGGGCCGAGCTTGCCGAAGGGCGAAGGCGGTTCATTGCGCGTTATGTGGACAGCGGCCCGAATGCGTACGGCAAGCGTGCCTATCGAGGCATCGACGCCTTCCTCGCGCAAAGGACCAATCGGGGCACGTCGAAAGCCGAGATCGGTTGAAGCAACGCCCATAAAACTGCGGCAAAGGCAATAGAATGATAGTGGTTGGCATTCACGACGCGCATGACTCCGTCAGCCTGCATCCTGAGGGACGGCAAGCTTGTCGTTGCGGCCATGGAGGAACGCTTTCAGCGTCAGAAGGGAATTTCAACATTCCCCAAATACGCGATCGAAGCCTGCTTCCAGGAGGCGGGGCTTAGTTATCGCGACATCGATCGTGTGGCGATCGCAACGAAACGGGCTGTGCCGACCAACGTCCACAATATCGTAGGGACGTTTTCTATTCGCGATCATCTGCGATTTAACACCGAGTACTATAAGCCGCTGTTGTATGAAAGCAGGTTGGTGCCGCTTGCCGAAGTATTTCCTGCCTACAAGCCTAAGGGGGAGATGTTCTATCCTCTCGAAAAGGTGCCATTCATCACGACCGCGGAGGTTCGCGGCCGCGAACTCGAGGATCTCGCGGCGCTCAGGCACGACTATGCCGCGCGGTTCTTCGGCATTGAGCCGGCCAAAGTTCGTTTCTTCGATCACCATACCTGCCACGCGTTACATGCCGTCTATTCGAGCCCGGTTCATCGCCACCGTGTTGCGGTGGTGACTTCGGACGGAGGGGGCGATGGAACGTACGAAAGCGTGCATGTCTTCGACAGCGGTTCGATGACTTGTTTACATCGAGGTCGCACCAGCCTGATCGGGAAAGTCTATGCTTCGGTGACACTGCTGCTGGGAATGGATCCTCACCGGCATCCCTACAAAGTGATGGGTCTAGCGCCGTACGCCTCTGCGCATCACAAGGCAGCCCCTCGCGACGAATTCCTCAAGGTGGTCGGCGTGGACGGACTGCGGTTCACCCGCGCTCCAGAGCTGAAGGACTTCTTTTTCCACTTCAAGAATGCGCTGGAGGCATACCGGTTCGACGGCATCGCGGGCGGCCTGCAGGACTTCGTCGAAATCCGCTTGCGCGAGTGGTTCGCCAACATTGCCGAGGCGGCGGGAACGCGTGATTTTGTCTTCGGCGGTGGTGTCGCCAACAATACCAAGGCCAATTTGACTCTCATGAAATCCGGTATCGTGGACTCACTGTTCGTGCCCGCCGGTCCGGGCGATGAGGGGCTCTCAATCGGCGCGGCTTTTCACGCCGTCTACGACGAACTAGGAGCCGCGGGCGCCTATCGCGCCATCGCCCGGCCTCGCACGGCGTATCTGGGGCCAAATCTCAATTCCGACGCAGTGCGCGAAATGGAAGCGCACCCGTTCATCCGGGAGCACTACGATGCGCGCCCCGGCGCTACAGCGGACGACGTCGCGGAATTGCTCGCCAATGGCGAGATCGTCGCCCTGTGCGTCGGTGGTATGGAGTTCGGCGCGCGGGCCTTGGGACATAGGTCCTTGATCGCTGATCCCTCCAACAAGGAGACACTTCGCCGGCTCAACGACCTGATTAAGAAGCGTGATTTCTGGATGCCGTTTGCTCCTTCGGTGCTGGCCGAATGCTTCGACGACTACTTGGTGAAGCCTAACGGAATTCAGTCGTGGGCCGATGTGCCCGCCGACTACATGACGTTATGCTTCGAAACGACACCGCTCGGACGCAAGCACCTGTCGTCGGCAATCCATGCTTACGACCTCACTGCGAGACCGCAAGCTGTGACCCGTGAGACCTGCCACACCTATCATGCGATCATTTCCGCATTCCGTAAGAAGACCGGAATAGGCGCCGTCCTCAACACGTCGTTGAACATCCACGAGAAGCCTATCGTTTGGAGGCCCGTGGAGATTGCCGACGAGATTCTGGTCGACTCTGGGCGTGCCGCTGAATCACATCCTGGTCAACGACACGCTCTTCAGCCGGAGCAGGCACGAACTGAACGAAGTACAGGAAAAAAA
>CAWHLG010000006.1:0-284396 GCA_963830015.1 uncultured Alphaproteobacteria bacterium | reverse complement strand
GCGTTCTGCGCGTCGCCTGCATCGAGCAGCTTGCGGGAAAGCACGCGCCGCTCCATCCACCATTCGTCGTGGTCGTGGCTGTCGCTCAGCGGTTTGGGAATGGTCTTGATCAGCGCCACCGCTTCGGTGAGTTGGTCGGCGCGGCGCAGCATCTGGATGCGGGTGAACTTGTAGCCAATGTCGTCGCGGGCGGCGGCCGGAACCGCATCGAGCGCGGCTTTCGGCGGGGTCTTGCCGTGCCCTGCAATTCGCGCCTTGGCGATCAGAACCTCGTTGCCGCCGAGCCGCTGCGCCGCGCGCAAGGCCCCGTCGGTGTCGTCCTTCTCGTAGAGGCGGCGGTCCATGCGCGCCTTGTGGTCGGCGTGCGTCAGGATATCGCCGAACGCCTCGGAAACCTTGCTTTCAATCTCCTGCGAGAGCGGCTCGCTGCGCCAGGCCGATTGCACCAGCGCCTCGGCGGCCTTGCGGTCGCCACGAACGAGGAGCGCCCGGGCATGGGCGAACTTGCCGCGAGCCGAAAGCGCCGGCCATTGCGCGAAATAGGCGAGCGCGCGGCCGGCATCGATCCGCTCCTGGAAGGCAGAGGCTTCGGCGCGCCGCCGCAACGTGACGATGCTCGGCCAGGTCGGGTTGGCCGAGATGAATGCGACGTAGCGGGCGAAGTCTGCGCCCGCATCGTCGCTGCGCAGGATCACCCATTCGACGAGCTTCTGGGCGACCGGATCGGAGATGCTGCGGCGGACTTCGGTGGCTTCGGTCTGCTTGCCTTTGCGCACCATCTCGATCGCGCGCTTGACCGCGGCGACATCAATCGCGGCGGCGGTGACGATCGTGGTCGCGGGCGGCGGGATCGAACTCGGCTGTGCGAGCTGTGCGAGCGTGGTTGCGGCGGCCGTCGTTTGCCGCCCCTCGAAACCTTCATTCTTCGGCAGCGACGGCTGCGCTGCGGCGACGGGCGGCGCAATCGCGGCAGCGGAGGCTGCTCTGGCGCCAGGACGCACCGGCGGCAGCGGTACGGCAACGCTGCGGCCAGCCGGCGGCTTGGTCGTGGTCGCCGGTTTGGCCGTGGTCTTGGCAGAGGGCTTGGCAGTGGGCTTGGGATCGGGCGTCGCCGTCTTTGGCTTTGCGTCGGTCTTCGTCTCGCTCTTCGCTTTGGGCTTGGCTGCCGTCGCAGGTTTGGCAGCGGTGGCGCTGGGCGGCTTCGGCGCGGCGATGGTTGGTGCGCCCTGCGAAGGATGCGCGAACGCAATCGCCCCCGCCACCGCGAGCGGCCACATCGTGCCTGGACGGATTTTCGAGACCAACGGCGGCTTCCTTCCGTGAGGACGAATCGTCGATTTCGCCAACGATAGCTATTCCATTGATCGGATTGAGAAAAGCGAAAATTCCCCGGAAACGCGGCTACAGTTGGGCGCACCTCACTATTTGTCCCCAAGGTGAACGCGATTGGGGGCCTTTTATCCGCCGGACCGGACGAGTATTTCTTGCTATTATCCAACGAAAGGCGGCCGCCGGGGCTGTCTTAACCAAGTGGTCGAGGATTTTGTCATGGCTGCCAAGACGAGGTTCCGGGGGTCGTTCACCGCGCTCGTCACGCCGTTCAGGAATGGCTCCGTGGACGAAAAGGCCTTCCGCGACCTGGTGGACTGGCAGATCGCCGAGGGCACCAACGGCCTCGTTCCGGTCGGCACCACGGGCGAAAGCCCGACGCTGACCCACAATGAGCACGGGCAGGTCGTGGAATGGTGTGTCGACCAGGCCAAGGGCCGGGTTCCCGTCATCGCGGGCGCGGGCTCGAACTCGACCGCCGAGGCGGTGAGCCTGGCAAAGCACGCCGAGAAGGCCGGCGCCGACGCCGTTCTCGTGGTGACGCCATACTACAACAAGCCGACCCAGGAAGGGCTCTACCAGCACTTCAAGGCGATCAACGACGCGATCGGCATTCCGATCATCATGTACAACATCCCGGCACGCTCCATCGTCGACATCAACGTCGACACCATGAAGCGGCTCTATGAGCTGAAGAACATCGCCGGCGTGAAGGACGCGACCGCCAACATGGCCCGCGTGTCGCAGCAGCGCGCGGCGATCGGCGAGGACTTCAACCAGCTCTCCGGCGAGGACATCACGGCGCTCGGCTTCAACGCCCATGGCGGCCACGGCTGCATCTCGGTGACGTCGAACGTGGCGCCGCGGCTCTGCTCGGAATTCCAGGCGGCGTGCCAGAAGGGCGACTATGCGACCGCGCTGAAGCTCCAGGACAAGCTCGCGCCGCTGCACATCAACCTGTTCGTCGAGACGAGCCCGGCGCCGATCAAATATGCGATGTCGCTGCTCGGCAAGTGCGACAACACCGTGCGGTTGCCGATGGTGCCGGCGTCGGAGAAGGCGCAGGCCGCGGTGCGCGAGGCGATGGTGCACGCAGGGTTGATCAACTAGCCATACAGCCAGTCGAGAGATTGCAGCGCCCCGGTCCAGGCCGGGGCGCTTGCGTTCAGCGGCCGAAGATCAGGATCGTCCCCGAGACCAGCAGCAGGACCAGCACGGTCTTTCTGAACTGCGCCTCGTCGAGCCGCCCATAGAGCCTCCAGCCGAGCCAACATCCCGCCGCGAGCGCCGGCAGTCCGAGCAGCACCAGCCACCAGGTGTCAGGCGGAATCTCGCCGCGGCCGCCGAGCCAGGCGCCGCACATCAGGAAACTCAGCACGCCGACCGGCTGAAACACCGCGCGCTGCCGGTCGCGCGGGCCGCCGCGCAACTGGCACCAGATCGTCGCGAACACGCCGGCGAGCCCGGTGGTCCCGCCGAGGATGCCGTTCACCACGCCCGCGCCGATGTCGGCCGGCACGCCGCCGGCCGTGAGCGGCTTCATGGCGGGGCGTGCGAGGCCGTACACGCTGTACAGCACCAGAACCGCGCCGACGCCCATGCGGAGATACACAGGATTGGCCGCCGTCAGGATCGCAATGCCGATCGGGATGCCAGCCGCCGAGCCCAGCACCATTGGCCAGATCCGCCGCCAGTCGAGCGCGTCGCGCTGGACCCAGACCGCGTAGCTCTGCACCAGGAATCCGAAGCACAGGATCATCGTCGCGGTCTGCACCGGGCTCAGGATGTAGAGCCAGATGCCGGAGGCGACGAGGCCGAAGGCAAAGCCCGCAAGGCCCACCACGACGGCAGCGACGAATGTGGCGGCGAGGAAGAGCACCGCGAAGATTGTGGGATCGAGGCCGCGGATCATGAATTTGCTTGATGATTGGCCGGATGCCCGGCGATGGGCGGCGGGTACGATCGAGCGGCTGTGAAAGGGAACGCTGCGTGTTCCCGATCAATCCATGATATGAGATCGCCGAAACGCAATCATCCGAAATCCACAGCGCGAACGATATCCAATCGCCATGGCTGCCAAGCCCGAAACAAAAAACAAAGTCGTCGCCGACAACCGCAAGGCGCGGTTCAACTACGCGATCGGCGAGGTCTTCGAGGCCGGCGTTGCGCTCACCGGCAGCGAGGTCAAGTCGTTGCGCTCGGGCAAGGCCAGCATCGCCGAGGCCTATGCCGCCACCCGCGACGGCGAGCTATGGCTGATGAACTCCAACATCACCGAATACAAGCAGGCCGGCCGGTTCAATCACGCGCCCAAGCGCCCGCGCAAGCTCCTGCTGCATCGCCGCCAGATCAACAAGCTGATGGGCGCGATCGAGCGCGAGGGCATGACCGTCGTTCCGCTCAAGATCTATTTCAACGAGAAGGGCCGCGCCAAGGTCGAGGTTGCTCTCGCCAAGGGCAAGAAGCTTTTCGACAAGCGCGCGACAGAGAAAAAACGCGACTGGGCGCGCGAGCGCGGCCGGTTGATGCGCGACAAGGGATAGGGAATGGCGATATGCCCGAACGTCTGATTGGCATGGTGATCTTTCCGCGCCTCACGCAACTCGACATGACCGGCCCCTACGAGGTGCTGGCGCGGCTGCCGAACACCAGGGTGCTTCTGGTCGCGCACGCCATCGCGCCGGTGAAAACCGACCGCGGCATGGAGATCGTGCCGACCACGACCTTCGCCGATTGCCCGCAACTCGATCTGGTGATGGTGCCGGGCGGCCCGGGCCAGCAGGATCTGATGGAAGACGCGGCCGTGCTGGAGTTTCTGCGCAAGCAGGCACGCGGGGTGAAGTACCTGACGTCGGTCTGCACCGGCTCGCTGGTGCTCGGCGCCGCGGGCCTGCTCAACGGCAAGCGCGCCACCTGCCACTGGGCCGCCATCGACCATCTGAAGCCGCTCGGCGCGATCCCGGTGAACGAACGGGTGGTGACCGACGGCAACATCATCACCGGCGCGGGCGTCGCCTCCGGCATCGATTTCGCGCTGGCTGTTGCAGCGGTGCTGGAAGGCGAGGAGGTGGCCCGGCAGATCCAGCTGCAGATCGAGTACGATCCGGCGCCGCCGTTCAACTCCGGTTCGCCGAAGACGGCATCCGCCGACACCGTCGCGCTGCTCAGGAGCCGCGGGGCTGCGCTCAACGAGCAACGCCGCGAGATGGCGCAGCGCGTCGGGCGCAGGCTCGGCGTGCCGCAAGCGCCTTAAGCGCAGCCGGTCAGCATCAACGAGGCGGTCATGGCCGTTCCCACCAAGCTCGATCATTGCGTGATCCATGTTTCCGACTGGGAGCGCTCCAACGCGTTCTACCGCGACGTGATGGGCGCGGAGCTGGTGCAGCGGCCGGCCGGCTGGGCCTATCGCTTCGGCGACAAGCAGCTCAACGTGCATGGCAAAGGCGTGCGGCCCGCCGAGGTCGCGCGGCTGCCGGTGCAGCCCGGCAACAGCGATCTCTGCTTCGAATGGGATGGACCCATCGAGGACGCGATCGCGCACCTCAAGACGCACAATGTCGCGATCGAGGCCGGGCCGATGACGCGCTTCGGCGCGAAGGGCGAGGGGACCAGCGTGTATTTCCGCGATCCCGACGGCTCACTGATGGAATTCATGTCTTACCGGCGTTGAGGCGGGACCGTGGGACGGTTGGCACACACGTGGATTGCCGTGGCTCTGCTGCTTCTGCCCGCGGCGGCGCATGCGGCCGACGTGGTGTGGACCGTGTCGAAGAAGGGCGGCCGCGCCTATCTCGGCGGCATGCCGAACGAGTCCGAGGTCGACTACGAATTCTGGGCGCACTGCCGGGCAAACGGCTCGATCGAGGTCGGTGCCGGCGCCGAGGCCCATGTCGGCAAGGGGCGCGGCGAGGCGGTGACGCTGAAGCTTGCCAGCGCCGGCAAGACGGCCACGCTGACCGGCGTGTCGCGCGAAAGCGCGAACGTGGAGATGACCGGCGGCATCGAGCTTCGCGCCGTCATCTCGCGCGAGCACCCGTTGTTCATAGTGTTCGCCACCGGCAAGCCGATCGTCGTTTCGGGGCCGATCAAGCCGATGACCTGGCCGGTGAAGCGTTTGAGCGCCCGGACCGCCGAGTTCCTGAAGGCGTGTAAGTAGCGACGGAGGCCGGCGATGGCCCAAGAATTCCATAGTTTGGTCCACAATCCGATGGTGCTGCCGGAGAACCTTCCGGTGCCGCAGGACGACGGCGCCGCGAGCCATCTGAAGGGCCTGCACCTGCCCGACGTGGCGCTCCCGGCGACCGACGGGACTTCGGTGAACCTCGCGAAGCTGAAGGGTCGCACCGTCGTCTATGTTTATCCGCGCACCGGGCGGCCCGGGCAGGCGCTGCCGACCGGCTGGGACGCGATCCCGGGCGCGCGGGGCTGCACGCCGCAATCCTGCGGCTTCCGCGACCATTTCGCCGAGTTGAAACGGCTCGGCGTGGCCGCGCTGTTCGGCCTCTCGACGCAGGACACCGCCTATCAGCGCGAGGCCGCCGAGCGGCTGCATCTGCCGTTTGCAATTCTCTCGGACGCGGATTTCGCCCTGACCCGCGCACTCAAGTTGCCGACCTTTACGGTCGACGGCATGACGCTCATTTGCCGGATGGCATGGGTGATCGACGATGGCGCGATCTCGCACGTGTTCTATCCGGTGTTCCCGCCGGACAAGAGCGCCGAGACGGTGGTCGCGTGGCTCGCTGCCGGGCGCTAGCTACGCGCCGTCGAGGTGCTTGCGCACCGCCGCGAACACCGCCTGGAACATCTGCGGCGTCAACACGCCGGTGTTCGTGTTGTAGCGCGAGCAGTGATAGCTGCTGAACAGCTCGATCCTTCCGAGCGTCGCCCGGCCGCCATGCTTGAACGGCGCGGCCGAACGCGTTCCGCCCAGCGCCTTGACGACGGTCGCATGAGCGATCCCGCCGAGCACGACGATCGCCTTGAGCTTCGGCATCTCGGTGATGGTCGGTGCGAGGTAGTCGCGGCAGGCGTTGATCTCGGCGGGGGTCGGCTTGTTTTCCGGCGGTACGCAGCGCACGCCGTTGGTGATGCGCGCGTCGACCAGCTCGAGCCCGTCATCCGGTCGGGCGGCAAACGTGCCGCGGGAAAAGCCATATTGCTTGAGCGTCGCGTAGAGCAGATCGCCGGCGTAATCCCCGGTGAACGGCCGGCCGGTGCGGTTCGCCCCGCGCAGCCCCGGCGCAAGGCCGACGATCAAGAGCCGCGCGTTGAGCGGGCCAAACGACGGCACCGGCGCGTTGAACCATTCCGGTTCACGCGCCCGCCAGGTTTCGCGAAAGGCGACAAGCCGGGGGCAACGAGGACAGTCGTGGCCGGCTTTGGATGTTCGGCCAGCCATAGCCCGTAATTGTGGGGGACGAACGAAGCGCGATCAATCTTCGAAATCGTCGGCGGCGCCGACCGGCGCGCGCTGCGGGCCGGGACCGCGCTGCAGGAATTGCGGCGTGTGCTGCGGAGACTGCTGGCGCGGCTCGCGCGGCTCGCGGACAGGGCGCTCGGAGGGATCGCGGCCGACCTTGGACTGCAGCTCGGCGATGTCGAGGAAGATGTCGGCCTGCCGGCGCAGTTCGTCGGCGACCATCGGCGGCTGGGTCGAAATGGTGGAGACGACGGTGACGCGCACGCCGCGGCGCTGCACCGATTCAACCAGCGAACGAAAATCGCCGTCGCCGGAGAACAGCACCATGTGATCGATATGCGGGGCGAGTTCCATCGCGTCGACCGCGAGCTCGATGTCCATGTTGCCCTTCACCTTGCGGCGGCCGGTCTGGTCGACGAACTCCTTCGTGGCCTTGGTGACGACGGTGTAGCCGTTGTAGTCGAGCCAATCGATCAGAGGACGGATCGATGAATATTCCTGGTCCTCAATAACTGCTGTGTAATAAAAAGCGCGCAGCAGGTTGCCCCGCGACTGGAATTCCCGGAGCAGACGCTTGTAATCAACGTCGAATCCCAGGGATTTGGCGGTGGCATAGAGATTGGCGCCGTCGATAAACAGCGCGATCTTCTCAACCTGTGCAGACATCTTACCTCGCTAGCAAACGATACGTTCCGCCACGCAGGCGGTGCCCGGCCTTGGCCGGGGTGGCTCCAAGCCGGGTAGGCTATTGGACCGTCATTTTTCGGGACTGATCAGCAGATGCCGCGTAAAATGCAATCGCGATCATCCCAAATCCGAAATCCGCCCTAAAATCAAGAACGGATCTCCAAAATCCAGAACGGCCTTTATGACAGTTCGACTCCTCCCTGTCGATTAACATTGCCGTGTTTGGCCCCCCGCCGAAAGGCTTAGACCCGAGCCGGACTTGCGCTTTTGGTCGCAGGAGGATACCTAACCGCCAACATTTCACGACAACGCCACGTTGTAGGAGCCCGAGCCCATGGCCCGTGTCACCGTTGAAGACTGTATCGACAAAGTCGAAAACCGCTTCGATCTCGTGCTGCTGGCGAGCCATCGGGCGCGCATGATTTCGTCCGGTTCCCAGATCACTGTCGACCGCGATAACGACAAAAATCCGGTCGTGTCGCTGCGCGAGATCGCCGAAAAGACCATCTCGCCGGAGGATCTCAAGGAAGACCTGATCCACTCGCTGCAGAAGTATGTGGAGGTCGACGAGCCGGAAGCCGATACCGTTCCGTTGATCGCGGGCGCCGGCGGGTCGGTCGATGCCGACGACACCGAGGTGTCGGTCGACCACATGAGCGAGGAGGAGCTGCTCAAGGGCCTCGAAGGCCTCACCCCGCCGGAGGAGCAGCCGGAGCCGGACGACGCCGAATAAGGCGCTCATCGCAGGTCAGAAATTCGGAAATGGCCCGGCTTGCCGGGCCATTCTCATTTTGTGAACCCGTCGCGAGGCTTGGCCTTGCGGAGGTGTCGAATCCCCGCGATATCTTGAGAATAAGGGGCCGCTCGGCACGGGAATCCCGGGATTCCCGGCCGCTCGCGGCCGCGGTCGCGTCGCCATGGCCCATTCGAAGACCGATTTGCCGCGCATGCAGAGCCCTGCACGGGGCCGCGCGGCGTTGGAGCGGAACGCGAATGTCGCTCCGCAAGTCTCTGTTGCAATGGAGAAAAAGCGGAACCCTGCCGCGATGATGCGGCAGTACGACCTGATCGAACGGGTCCGCCGCTACAATCCCAACACCGACGAGGCGCTGCTCGACCGCGCCTATGTCTACGCCATGAAGGCCCACGGCGAGCAGAAGCGCGCCTCCGGCGACCCCTATTTCAGCCATCCGCTTGAAGTGGCGGCCATTCTGACCGACCTCAAGCTCGACGACGCCACCATCGCGGCGGCGCTCCTGCACGACACCATCGAAGACACGCCGACCACGCGGGCCGAGATCGACCAGATTTTCGGCCCCGATATCGGCCATCTGGTCGAGGGCCTCACCAAGCTGAAAAAGCTCGACCTGGTGTCGCGCGAGGCCAAGCAGGCGGAGAACCTTCGCAAGCTCCTGCTGGCGATCGCCGACGACGTGCGGGTGCTGCTGGTCAAGCTCGCCGACCGGCTGCACAACATGCGCACGCTCGAGCACATGCCGCCGGAAGGCCGGGCCCGCATCGCCCAGGAGACCATCGATATCTATGCGCCGCTCGCCGGCCGCATGGGCATGCATCATCTGCGCGAGGAGCTCGAGGACCTGTCGTTCCGGCAGCTCTATCCGGAGGCCAATCACCTCGTGAGCGAGCGCCTCGACGCGCTGGCCGCCCGCCACAGCCACCTGATCGCGGAGATCGAGCAGCAGCTCACCCGCAAGCTTGCGGATCTCGGCACCGACGCCATCGTCGCCGGACGGCGCAAGCGGCCCTATTCGATCTGGCGCAAGATGGAGCGCAAGTCGGTCGGATTCGAGCAACTGTCCGATATTTTCGGGTTTCGCGTGATCGTCAAGACGATCCGCGAGTGCTACCGCGCGCTCGGCATCGTCCACACGACCTGGCCGATGGTTCCGGGCCGGTTCAAGGACTACGTCTCGACGCCCAAGCAGAACGACTACCGCTCGCTCCACACCACCGTGATCGGGCCGGGAAACCAGCGCGTCGAGCTGCAAATCCGCACCGAAGCGATGCACGAGATCGCCGAATACGGCATCGCCGCGCACGCGCTCTACAAGGACAGCGCGGATTCGGCGTCCGAAATGCTGTCGCGCGAATCCAACGCTTATGCGTGGCTGCGCCGCACCGTCGAGCTTCTCGCCGAAGGCTCGAACCCCGAGGAGTTCCTTGAGCACACCAAGCTCGAGCTGTTTCACGACCAGGTGTTCTGCTTCACGCCCAAGGGCAAGCTGATCGCGTTGCCGAGAAAGGCCACGCCGATCGACTTCGCCTATGCGGTTCACACCGACATCGGCAATCACACGGTCGGCTGCAAGATCAACGGCAAGATGGCTCCGCTGGTTTCCGAGCTCAACAACGGCGACGAGGTCGATATCATCACGTCGAAGGCGCAGGCGGCGCCGCCGTCGGCCTGGGAAGCCATTGTCGTCACCGGCAAGGCGCGGCTGGCGATCCGCAAGGCCACGCGCAACGCGGTGCGCGGGCAATATGCGGAGCTCGGTCGCCGCATCGTCGAGCGGTTGTGCCAGCGCGCCAAGCGCGAATATTCCGACGAGAAGCTCACCGGCGCCTTGCCGCGGCTGGCGCGGGCCTCGATCGACGACGTATTCGCGGCGGTGGGACGCGGCGAGATGCGGCCCTCCGACGTCGCCCGCGCCATGTACCCGGATTACAAGGAGGAACGTATTGCCGCGGTGCGCGCGCCGAAGTCCGAAAGCGGCTGGTTCGGCCTGAAGAAGGGCAAGGCGGTGAAGTTCAAGGTGCCCGCGGCCGACCAGGCCTCGTCGATCCCGATCCGCGGCATCAATTCCGACCTGCCGGTGCGGTTCGCTCCGAATGGCGGCGCGGTGCCGGGCGACCGCATCGTCGGCATTCTCACGCCGGGCGAGGGGATCACGATCTACCCGATCCAGTCGACGACGCTGAAGGACTTCGAGGAGACTCCGGAGCGCTGGCTCGACGTGCGCTGGGACATGGACGACGAGCGCACGCCGCAGCGCTTTCCGGCGCGCATCGCGATCCAGTCCCTCAATGAGCCCGGAACGCTGGCGCAGATCGCCACCGTGATCGCCGAGCACGACGGCAATATCGACAACATCAGCATGAAGCGGCGGTCGCCCGACTTCACCGACTGCACCATCGATCTCGAGGTCTATGACCTCAAGCACCTCAATGCGATCATCGCGCAGTTGCGCGCCAAGAAGGTCGTGGCCGCGGCGGACCGGGTCACCGGCTGATGGACGCCATCTGCAACAGAAATTCCCAGCAATAGCGATAGGATCTCGACGTGCCGGCCGGTTCGCATCTTCGCCTTGGCGTCAACATCGACCACGTGGCCACGATCCGCAACGCGCGCGGCGGGCGTCACCCCGATCCCGTCCGCGCCGCAATGGTGGCGATCGAGGCCGGCGCCGACGGCATCACCGCGCATCTGCGCGAGGATCGCCGCCACATCAGCGACGACGATATCGCAAGAACTCAAGGCCGGCATCGTCAGGCCGCTCAACCTCGAAATGGCTGCGACGGATGAGATGATCGAAATCGCTACGCGCACCCGCCCGCACGCGGCCTGTCTGGTGCCGGAACGCCGCGCCGAGCGCACCACCGAGGGCGGTCTCGACGCGGCGGGGCAGCGCACCGAGCTCGGCCCGAAGATCGCGGCGCTGCGGGCGGCCGGCATCCGGGTCTCGCTGTTCATCGCCGCCGATCCGAAGCAGATCGAAACGGCGGTGGAGCTTGGCGCGCCGGTCATCGAAATACACACGGGCGCCTGGTGTCATGCGCTGATCGACGGCGACAAGGGCGCCGCCGAAGCCGAATGGCAGCGCATCCGCACCGGCGCGAAACGGGCCAGCAGCCTTGGCCTCGAGGTGCATGCCGGGCACGGCCTCGATTACGCCAGCGCCGAGGCGATATCGTCGCTGCCGGAGATCGCCGAGCTCAACATCGGACATTTCCTGATCGGCGAAGCGGTGTTCACCGGGCTCGCGCACACGGTGACGGAGATGCGCGCCGCGATGCATCGCGGCCGGGCACGCGTGGGCTGATTGGAAACAGAGGAACCTATGCGTCGCTCGCGGTTGGCATTCGGACTTGTTGCGCTGGTCGCGATGACCGCGGCCGCTTTCGCCCAGACCCTGACCCGTGGCCCGACGACGCACGATCCGGTCACGGCGGAGGAGATCGAACGCCGTCTCCAGACGCGTGCGGCCGAAATCCAGAAGGCCGCGCCCCAGGGAGCCGCGCGCTATGTGCTGTTCGACGTCGCGTGGCCGGCCACTGCGGACGAGGCCCGCGCGCTGGGCTTCGGCGCGGTGATGTTTCTGAGTGCCTTCAGTCAGCGATCCGAGGAACTGCCGCTGGCCCGCGTCTATGCAAAGACCGACCGGGGTCCCGTGGAGTTGCGGCGGATTTCCGGTCAGCGCCGCGACGTCGTGCAGGACAGCGTGGTTGCGAAGATGTTCGGGCCGTACCGGGACGATGCGTTCTATCTGCTTCCCGCGGCATCCTGGCGCGAGGGCCTGGTGGCTGCGGACTTTGCGAAGAACCGCAAGGACTTCAGCATCAGCAAGGCGCCGCTCGATCCGCCGGACTTCATTCGCCAGGGGCAGGGAGGCTCTGGCGGCGCGTCGCAGGAGGCCCTTGATGCTTTCATTCGGCGCGAATTTCCCGGCCTCGGACGCTAGGCAGGCGCAGTCATGATTCTCGGTCTCGGCTCCGACATCACCGACGTCAGGCGGGTCGCCAAAGTCATCGAACGGCATGGCGACCGGTTCCTCACGCGCGTCTTCACCGAGAACGAACGCGCGCGCGCCGAGCGCAGGAAAAACCGCGTCGAGACTTACGCCAAGCGTTTTGCCGCCAAGGAAGCCTGCTCCAAGGCACTGGGCACCGGTATTCGCGGCGGGGTGTGGTGGCGCGACATGGGCGTGATCAATCTGCCCTCGGGCAAGCCGTCCATGAAACTCACCGGCGGCGCGCTGAAACGCCTTCAGACGATCACGCCGGTCGGCTACGAGCCGCAGATCGACCTCACCATCACCGACGAAGGGCCGATGGCGGTCGCCTTCGTCATCATCTCGGCGGTGCCGGCGGCGCCCAAGCCAGTGCCGTGAATTGGCCACTGGCGGGCCTGCAAATGGCGTATAAATATCCCGTGATGGGACGCCGATTGGGATGCCGCGGAACCGTCGAAGACGGTTCGGGCAGCATGGAATAACCTCCTGAAATTGTGAACGAAACTCTGGCCGGACGGGGCCGGTTGGCGGCCCAGGCGGTTCGTTGCGCCTGATCGGGCCAGCCGCTACAAGGCTCCGGGGCCTGAGTCAGGGACACGAGGCAATGAGTTTGATGAGCGGCGCAAAGCGTAACGAGGGCGGCCTCGGTGAATTCATTCGCCTGCTCATCCACGCCGGGATCATCGCGCTGGTGATCCGGACGTTCTTTTTTCAGCCCTTCAACATTCCGTCCGGATCGATGAAGGCAACGCTGCTGGTCGGCGACTATCTGTTCGTCTCGAAGTATTCCTACGGCTACAGCCACTATTCGCTGCCGCTGTCGCCCAACATTTTCTCCGGCCGCATTGGCGCGTTCAGCAAGCCCGAGCGCGGCGATATCGTCGTGTTCCGGCTGCCCAAGGACGACAGCACCGACTACATCAAGCGGGTCATCGGCCTGCCGGGCGACAAGATTCAGATGATCGACGGCGTGCTGCACATCAATGGTCAGCCGACCAAGCGCGAGCGCGTCGAGGATTTCATCGACGAGGAAGAAGGCCGCCGCACCACGCGGGTTCGCCGCTGGCGCGAGACGCTGCCGAACGGCGTCAGCTACACGACGCTCGACCTGCCGTACAACCTGCAATCCGACAACACGGAAATCTACGAGGTCCCGCCCGACAACTACTTCATGATGGGCGACAACCGGCACAATTCCACCGACAGCCGATTCCCGCAGGTCGGCTTCGTGCCGTTCGAGAATTTCGTCGGCCGCGCGCAGCTCATCTTCTTTTCGGTCCATGAAGGCGAGCGGGCGTGGGAGATCTGGCGCTGGCCGTTCTCGGTGCGCTGGAGCCGCCTGTTTACGATCGTGCGATGAGGCGTGGGGCAAAGCCAGACGAAGATACAAAGCCGGCGCCCCGCGACAGCGCGCGCGCGCATTCGACTGCGCCGGACACCAAAGCAGGACCGGACAAGGCCGCTTCCGCGCCTGCCAAAAAACGCCCGCGCGCGCCGCGAAAGCGTCCGGGCGCCGCGACCGCGCTGGAAAAGACCATCGGTCATCGCTTCAAGGATCGCGATCTGCTCGACCGTTCGCTGACGCATATTTCGGTGTCCGGCGGCAACCGCGCCAATTCCTATCAACGGCTCGAGTTTCTCGGCGATCACGTGCTCGGCCTGATCATCTCCGACATGCTGTTCCGGGCGTTTCCCAAGGCCGACGAGGGCGAACTGTCGCGGCGGCTGGCCGACCTGGTGCGCCGCGAGGCGTGTGCGGACGTCGCGCGCGCCATCGTGCTTGGCGAGGCGATCCGGCTCGGCTCGTCTGAATCGAATGCCGGGGGCCGGGCCCGGACCGCGATCCTCGCCGACGTTTGTGAGGCGCTGGTCGGCGCGGTCTATCTCGACGGCGGTTATGATGCTGCGTCGAAGCTTGTCGAAAAGCTCTGGGGCGAGCGGATGCGCGCCCCGGTGCGGCCGTTGCGCGACCCCAAGACCATTCTGCAGGAATGGGCGCAGGCGCGCGGACTGCCGACCCCGGCCTATCGCGAGGTGGAGCGCACCGGGCCGCACCACGATCCGGAATTCCGGATTTCGGTGAAGCTGCCGGACCGCGAGCCGGCCGAGGGGATCGGCCGATCCAAGCGCTCCGCCGAGCAGGCGGCCGCGGCGGCATTGCTCAAGCGCGAGGGTGTGAAGACGGAACGTTACGATGGTTGAGGACACGGCCGGCGCCGCAACCGACACGCGCTGCGGATTCGTTGCGCTGATCGGCGCTCCCAACGCCGGCAAGTCCACGCTCATCAACGCGCTGGTCGGCAGCAAGGTCGCCATCGTCACCCCCAAGGTGCAGACCACGCGCACGCTGCTGCGCGGCATCGCGATGGAAGGCCCGGCCCAGCTCGTCTTTATCGATACCCCGGGCATCTTCGCGCCCCGGCGCAGGCTCGACCGCGCCATGGTCACCACCGCCTGGACCGGAGCGCATGATGCCGACGTGGTTGCGGTGCTGATCGATGCGAAGAGCGGCCTCGACGACGACGCGGAAGCGCTCCTGAAAAAGCTCGGGGAGGTGCGGCAGCCGAAGGTGCTGATCCTCAACAAGGTGGACATCGTCGAAAAGGCGAAGCTGCTCGCGCTGGCGCAGGCCGTCAACGAGCGCGGCAGGTTCGACGCGACCTTCATGATTTCGGCGCTGAGCGGCAGCGGCGTCGTGGACGTACGCAAATGGCTGGCCGAACATGTGCCCGCCGGCCCCTGGCACTATCCGGAGGATGAGGTTTCCGACGCGCCGCTGCGCCAGCTTGCGGCGGAAATCACCCGCGAGAAGCTTTATCTGAAGCTGCACCAGGAACTGCCGTATCAATCGACCGTCGAGACCGAGACCTGGACCGAACGCAAGGACGGTTCGGTGCGGATCGAGCAGACGATCTATGTCGAGCGCGACAGCCAGAAGAAGATCGTGCTGGGCAAAGCCGGACAGTCCATCAAGGCCATCGGCGAAGCCTCGCGGCGCGAGCTTGCCGAGATCATCGAAAAGAAGGTGCACCTGTTCCTGTTCGTCAAGGTTCGCGAGGGCTGGGGCGACGACCCGGAGCGCTACCGGCAGATGGGACTGGAATTTCCCAAGGAGTGACCGAGGGCATGATGGCGCGGGCGCTGGCTGCCGTGTTGGCGCTGCTGTTGGCGGCCGCAGCCGCGCGCGCCCAGGCGCCCGGACGCTTGCCGGTTCACACCAACGAAGCCGATATCGGCGAAACGCGGCAAAGCCGGGAGCTGCCGATTGGCGATATGCGCGCGGTGTTCGCAGCCGTGCTCGACAGCCTGCCCGAGCGGGTGAACGTGCTGCCGACCGAGAACTACTACTACGTCCGGTTCGTTCACAAAGGCGTTCGCTACGTCGGCAATATCCGTCTCGCGGCGGCAGACCGCGACCAGGGCAAGGTGCATTTCTCGTTCAGCGAGGAGCCGGCCGACTGGAACGGCGAGCCCGCCGACCGGCATGGCGCGTTGGGGCCGGGCGAAGGCGTGTTGGTGCAGAAGATCGCGGCGCTGGAGTATCGCGTATCGGCCGGCGGCAGGAGCGTGACCTTCGCGCTCAACGACCTGTCGCGGACGGTGCTGCCGGCAGACCATCTGGCGGCGGACGAGACGTTTCTCGGTCCGGTGTTCGACGAATCCGGAATTCGGTTTTTCTTCGTGTTCAACGCGCGGCTGAAGGTTTTCCATTTCCTGCTCGATGAAACCGAGCCCGTTGCCGACGCGCTTTTCCCGAGCCCGGCGTCGAGCCGGATCGTCATCGGCAAGCGCACCGGCTTTGCGTTCTACCTGTGGGACAAGCGGAAGGTCCTGATCGGCGTCCACGAACGGCAATCGCGGCTCAACACCGCGCTTGATGGGCCGTTCGACCAGTTGCCCGAGAACTTCATTGCCGGTGATGCCTTGCGCGACGCGATCGTTGCGTCGGAGCCCGGCGCGAAAGGCAAGATCGATCGTTTCGGCAACTTCGCCGACGGCGCCGGGCGGTTCTTGATCCACCCATACATGCTCTATCGGGAACTGGCGGATCTTGCGGTGTTTACCCGCTGCATGTCGTCGCGCGCGGTTCGCCCTGCCGACCATGCGCTCTGCTTTGTGATCGACGATCAGGAGGCGCAGCGGCGCAACCCGCGTCCCAAGGCCATGAAGAGCCGTTGAGGACTCGGGCGTCAGGGACTAAGACTTGAGGTCGCATGGAGTGGACCGACGACGGCATCGCGCTGGGCGCCCGCAGGCATGGCGAGAGCAGCGCCATTCTCGAGGTGATGACCCGCGAGCATGGCCGTTATCTGGGACTGGTGCGCGGAGGCGGCAGTTCGCGGCTGCGGCCGATGCTGCAGCCCGGCAACGCGGTGCGGGTGGTCTGGCGCGCGCGTCTCGACGAGCATCTCGGCCATTACCAGGTCGAGCCGCTGCGCCTGCATGGCGCCTCGCAGCTTGCGGACTCGCATGTGGTCTACGGCATCACCCATCTCGCCGCCCTGTGCCGCCTGTTGCCCGAACGCGATCCGCACCCGGACATTCATGACCGGCTGGCCCAACTCATGGATCTGTTCGGCGACCCGCTTGTCGCTGCCGCGGCGATGGTGCGGTTCGAGTTGCAGATTCTCGCCGATCTCGGCTTCGGACTGGATCTCGAAAGCTGCGCGGCCACCGGAACCGGCAGCGACCTGGGCTTCGTGTCGCCGAAGTCGGGACGCGCGGTGTCCCGCGGCGCCGCGGCGCCCTGGCAGGACCGGCTGTTCCGCCTGCCGGCGTTTCTCTCGCAGGACGTGACGCCGTCGGTCGAAGACGTTGCGAATGCCTTCGAACTGACCGGCTTCTTCATCGTTCGAAGGGTGCTCGAGCCGCGCGGTCTCGCATTTGCGGACGCGCGCGAAGGCTTTCTGACGGCCGTGATCGGCCGCAGAGCGCCTGCGCGTATTGCCCTTTAGGCGACCTGCCCCCTAGCTAGCGGCCGCCGCGCGTGTTCCAGCAGAACAGCTTGCCGCAGGAACTCACGAATGCAGTTGGCCGGGACGGTATCGGCGGCCCGCGAAACCGGTGCGGACGCGCTCGATTGATACGAGGCAGGGGCCACCTGCCGCGTGGAGCCGGCCAGACTGTCTGGGATGTGGATCAGGGAGAAACCGGCAGCCAGGCAAGCCGCCACACACACACCACGCACGTTATGCACTCCACAACCTTGGGGGCCTCGCCCAAGGCTCATTCGAAGCGCCGCATTAACCACAACTTGCCCGATCCCGCGGCCTTCGGCAAGGCGGCAGCGGCGGATTTCGCCAATGAGGAAATATGCCGTTTGGTCAATGGGCTGGAGGCAATCGCTCAGATGCGGCGCCAGCGCCGCCACGGCCGCCATGTGTACCCGCCGGGCCGCCACCAGCAGACCCGCCGGCTGCTGTAGTAGCGATGTTTGCACACGTAGACGACCTGCTCCAAAGCGCTGGTCTCGTCGATCGCGGCCTGAATTCCGAAAGCCGTGCCGACCGTCATGGCGCCTGCAGGCGCGAACGCCGCGGCGGCCGACAGGATGGCGGAAGCAGCGGCAAGCGAAAGCAGGATGCGGCGCATGGTGACTTCCTTCGAGTTGTCGCAACGGGACCGTGAAGGCGCGAATGTCCGTATAGCGGATTCGGGTTGAACCTGTGTGGTCTGACCGTTCAGTTTGCATTCACGCCGCCAGACCGAAAACCAAGAGGCCAAAAAAAGACCGGCCGCTGTCGCGGCCGGCCGTAACTCGCAATTGCGAGCGGATTAGCAGTAGTAGCGCCGGCTGTTCCACGCATTGTGGCACAGCGCCGGCGCCCATATGCCGCCACGCCAATAACCACGGCCGCGTCCACGACCGCGCCCACGCCCGTATCCACGGCCGCGTCCGCGGCCGCGCCCACGTTGCGCCTGAGCTTCGGTGGTGGTCGAGGTGAGGAACACGCCAGTCACCGCAAGAGTGCTGACGGCATAAATTGCGAGAAGCACTCCAGCCGCCAATACGCGCGTCAAATACTTCCGCAAAATCCCACCAGAGTTGTTGATCGCCATATTTGTTTGCCTCCAATTTCGTTTCGTCGAGACGAAACCATTCCCAGCGGAGAGAAATGCGCCACAGGACGCATCGAGTGAAGTATAGCGTCGAAACAAAACGCATTGAGCCCGACCGCCCGCGGGGCGCACGACCCGTTTGGGCGCAAGGGCTCAAAACACAGGAATTATGGGCACTGCGAGCAAAGCGGTCAAGCAAATGGCCACCCGAACACCCAGCTCACATTGCCGCAGTGCAACGTGCAGTGCACACGATGAACCGGCGATGAACCGGTTCGCCTTGACCGCGACACAACTTCGACGTTCCTGCTGCGACGCGCACTGCTTGACCCGTATTCGCCGGTGATGCCATCGTCCGATTGCACCTCCCGCCTTCCGCAATTAAATGAATTTTCACGATAAAGCGTGCGCAGAAGCGTTTGTGCGGAGCGATCCCGGCATAATTTAGAAGTGACCGATGTCTCAGAAGCCTTCCTACATTCTCGGAATCAACGCCTACGATCACGATGTCAGCGCGTGTCTTCTTCGCAATGGCGAGATTGCTTTTGCCATTTTGAAGGAGCGTCTCACGCGCCAGAAGCACGCCAGCGGCTTCTATCAGGAGGTCGTCGACTATTGCCTGAATGCCGAAGGCATCACGCTCGACGACGTCGATCTCGTGGTGCGCAACTGTTACGTGCTGCCGGTCGACGATCTCGAGCAGCGTCTCACTTACATGGAGATGCCGTTCTACCTGCCCGAGCACGAGCGCGAGCAGGCCAAGCATCATCCTCTGTTCAACGCGCAGTCCAACAAGCTGGTGAACATCTCGCACCACCTCGCGCACGCCTATAGCGGCTTTGCCGCCTGTCCGTTCGACGAAGGCGTGGTGATGGTGGTCGACGGCGTCGGCGGCTACCGCGCCGACGTGATGGAGCCGTTTCCCGCAAGCAGCGACACGGTCCCGCTCGCCCGCGAATCCGAGAGCTACTACCGCTTCAGCGGCACGAAGCTCGAAGCGATCAAGAAGGTCTGGCTCGAGCCCAGCCGCGGCTTTCTCAGCGACGAATTCTACAACATGGCGGGCCTCGGCGCGCTCTACAGCCGCGTCTCCACCTACGTGTTCGGCGACTGGAACAAGTGCGGCGAGTTGATGGGGCTTGCGCCTTACGGCCGGCCGCATGCCGTCAAGCCGTTCCTGCAAATGGAAAACGGCGATCTGAAAGTCGCGCCCTGGCCCGCCGAATACAACCAGCCGTGGCTCACCGAAACCAGCAGCGACCGCAAGTGGGAAGCCAGCCCCTCGATGAAGCACTGGGAGGATCTGGCCTGGCAAATTCAGGAGGACACCGAACAGGTCCTGCTGGCGCGCACCCGATGGCTGCGCGAGTCGACCGGCGCAAAGAACCTCTGCATCGCCGGCGGCGTGGGTCTCAATTGCGTCGCCAACGGCAGGCTCGCCCGTGAGTCAGGCTTTGAGAATGTCTGGATCCAGCCCGCGGCCGGCGACGACGGCATCGCGATCGGTTGCGCATATTACGGACACCTTGCGATTCAGGGAAAGCCGCGCCCGCACGCGATCAAGCATGCCTTCTACGGCAAGCCGTACCGCGACGAAGAGGTGAAGGAGGCGGTGAACAAGCGGATGGTCCGTCTGGTCAGCACGGCGACGCCCAGTCCGGATATCTGCAAGGAAACCGCGAAAATTCTCGCCGACGGCAACATCATCGGCTGGTTCCAGGGCCGCTCGGAATTCGGGCCGCGCGCGCTCGGCAACCGCAGCATTCTCGCGGATCCGCGCAAGGCCGAGATGAAGGACATCCTCAACAGCCGGGTGAAGTTCCGCCAGCCGTTCCGGCCGTTCGCGCCGATCGTGCTGAAGGAAAGGGCGGACGAAATCTTCCTCGGGCCGGGAAAGTCGCCCTACATGCTGATGGCCAAGCATGTCGCGCCGGAATGGAAAGACAAAATTCCAGCAATCGTGCATGTCGACGGCACGGCGCGGGTGCAGACCGTCGCGGAAGACGAGAACCCCATGCTCTACCGGCTGCTGAAGGAGTTCGACGCGCTCACCGGCGTGCCGGTGCTGGTCAACACGTCCTTCAACATCAAGGGGGAACCGATCGTCGAAACGCCGGAGGACGCCATGCAGTGCTTTCTCGGGACCGGCATCGACCATCTGATCCTGCATGACCTGGTGGTGTCGAAAAAGGCAACTCACAGGTTCCTGTCGCCGATCCTCGGCGTCTATTCGGACGTCAAATACATCGTCCAGAGCGGCATGAACGCCTAGCCGCGCCGCCGAGTGGCGCCACCAGCGCGTCGACGCGCGTCTTCGACGCGCTATGGCGACGCGAGGAGCCGGCGCGGGCTGTCACAAAGTGCCCGCGTCTGCCACCTGTTTGCAGGCGCAATCTTCGCTTGTCCGCTTGATTCGGACGCAGTACCCAACGCCCTATGGGTAAACGTCTGATTCCCCCCGAGCCGTCCGACGTCCAGGAAATCGCGCTGCGCGAGGCCCTGGAGGAGCGCTACCTCGCTTACGCGCTCTCCACCATCATGCACCGGGCGCTGCCGGACGCACGCGACGGGCTGAAGCCCGTGCACCGGCGCATCCTCTACGGCATGCGGCTGCTGCGGCTCGATCCCGGCGCGACGTTCAAGAAGTCCGCCAAGATCGTCGGCGACGTGATGGGCAATTTCCATCCGCACGGCGACCAGGCGATCTACGACGCGCTGGTGCGGCTCGCGCAGGACTTCGCCTCGCGCTATCCGCTGGTCGACGGGCAGGGCAACTTCGGCAACATCGACGGCGATAATCCGGCCGCCTACCGCTACACCGAAGCGCGCATGACCGAGGTCGCGCGGCTGCTGCTCGACGGCATCGACGAGGACGCGGTCGACTTCCGGCCGAACTACGACGGCCAGTCCACCGAGCCGGTGGTGCTGCCGGGCGCGTTCCCCAATCTGCTGGCCAACGGCTCGCAGGGCATCGCGGTCGGCATGGCGACGGCAATCCCGCCGCACAACGCGCACGAGCTCTGCGACGCAGCCCTGTTCCTGATCGACAATCCGAACGCGCGCGCCAGGACGCTGCTCAAATACGTCAAGGGTCCCGATTTCCCGACCGGCGGCGTGATCGTCGATCCGCCGGCCCTGATCGCCGAGGCGTACGCGACCGGGCGCGGCTCGTTCCGCGTGCGCGCGAAATGGGAGAAGGAAGAAACCGGCCGCGGCACCTACCAGATCATCGTCACGCAAATTCCCTGGCTGGTGCAGAAGCAGCGCCTGATCGAGCGCATGGCGGAGCTGTTCAACGAGAAGAAGCTGCCGCTGATCGAGGGCTTCCGCGACGAGTCGACCGAGGACGTGCGCATCGTCATCGAGCCGAAGTCGCGCACGGTCGATCCCGGCATCCTGATGGAGTCGCTGTTCAAGCTGACCGAGCTGGAGAGCCGGATCTCGCTCAACATGAACGTGCTGTCCAAGGGCAAGGTGCCCAAGGTGATGGACCTCGCCGAGGTCCTCCGGGAGTGGCTCGACCACCGCCGCGAGGTGCTGATCCGCAGCTCGAAGCATCGGCTCGCGCAGATCGAGCATCGCCTCGAAGTGCTCGGCGGGTTGCTGGTCGCCTATCTCAACCTCGACAAGGTCATCAAGATCATCCGCACCGAGGACGAGCCCAAGCCCGTCCTGATGAAGACCTTCAAGATCAGCGACGTGCAGGCCGACGCCATCCTCAACATGCGGCTGCGCAACCTGCGCAAGCTCGAGGAGATGGAGATCAGGCGCGAGGAAAAGGACCTGCGCACCGAGAAGGCCGGGATCGAAAAGCTGCTGCGCTCCGAGAAGGACCAGTGGAACACGGTCGCGGGCCAGATCAAGGACGTGCGCGAGAAGTTCAGCAACAAGACGCCGCTCGGCAAGCGCCGCACCACGTTCGCCGATGCGCCGGAGCACGACGAAGCCGCCATGGAAGAGGCGATGGTGGTGCGCGAGCCGATCACCGTCGTGGTTTCGGAGAAGGGCTGGATCCGCGCGCTGCGCGGCCATCAGACCGACCTTTCGGGTGTCGCCTTCAAGACCGACGACGCGCTGATGTTCGCGTTCCCGGCGGAAACCACTTCGAAGATTCTGGCCTTCGCCACCAACGGTCGCTTCTACACGCTCGATGCCTCGAAGCTGCCCGGCGGGCGCGGCCACGGCGAGCCGGTGCGGCTGTTCATCGAGCTGGAGCAGAACGACGACGTGGTGTCGGTGTTTCCGTATCACTCCGGCCGCAAGTTCATCGTCGCGAGCACCTCGGGGCGCGGCTTCGTGGTGCCGGAGGCCGACTGCGTCGCCAACACCCGCAAGGGCAAGCAGGTGCTCAACCTCAAGGCCGGCGAGAAGGCCGCCGCCATCAACACCGTAGAAGGGCGAACTCGTCGCGAGCATCGGCGAGAACCGCAAGATGGTGGTCTTCCCGATCGAGCAGGTTCCGGAAATGTCGCGCGGCGCGGGCGTGCGCCTGCAGCGCTACAAGGACGGCGCGTTGTCGGACATCACGACATTCAAGGCGGGCGACGGCCTGACCTGGATCGACAGCGCCGGGCGAAGCTTCACGATGTCGATGAAGGAACTGTCCGACTGGCGCGGCAACCGGGCCGACGCCGGACGGCTTGCGCCCAAGGGCTTCCCGAAGAACAACCATTTCGGCCGCTTGCCGGAAGGCAGGAACGGAGGCGGGGAGGCGAAGTAGATGCGCCTCGCCGCATCCTGTGCCGGGATTGCAATGGCGTGGTTTGCTGTTGCCTCGGCGCAGGCGGCTTGTCTCAATGCCAATGAGCCGGATCAGAGCGCCGAAGGGCGGCTGACATCCGTCAGCATCTCGATCCCGGACTACAAGTTGAAAGAGCAGGCCGCCATCCTGCGGCTTTCGTCCGTTGCGTGCCTCGAGGCAGCAGCGAGTTCGACAAGGTCGAAACGCACCAGCGGATCCATGTGTTTGCGATGGACAATGCCCTGCGGAGGCTGCTTCGCCAGCTTGCGGGCAAGCGGGTTCGCGTGACCGGCGAGCCGTTCGGCGATCACACCGCACACCATCACACCCGCGTCGAGCCGGCTGCGCGAAGGTAAGCATGCGTTCTTCGGGCAGGGAAACCCATTGCCGCGGCGCCCTGACCACGGCCTCGGGAGGGACCTCCAAATGCAATTGCAAACTATTCGCAACTAGCTAGGTTGGTTTCAGCGGAACCGGACCGTGCTCTCATGCTGACGCCTCGAAATCGGACGCGCGCCCGCAAAGCGGCGGCTGGCGGCGCGAGCGCGAGCGTCCGTCGCTGGCCGAGGTGTTCGGCACCATCGCCACGCAGGCCGTCCGGCTCGTTCTGGCGCAAGCTCGTCGCGTTCCTCGGCCCGGGCTATCTCGTCGCCGTCGGCTACATGGACCCGGCAACTGGGCGACCTCGCTCGCCGGCGGCTCCAAGTTCGGCTACGCGCTGCTGACCGTCGCGCTGCTGTCCAACCTCATGGCGATCCTGCTGCAGGCGCTCTGCGCGCGGCTCGGCATCGGCGCCGGGCGCGACCTGGCGCAGGCCTGCCGCGACGCGTTTCCGCGCTGCGGTGTCGTGGCCGCTCTGGGTGCTGGCCGAGATCGCGATCTGCGCCACCGACCTCGCCGAGGTGATCGGCACCGCCATCGGGCTCAATCTCCTGTTCGGCATTCCGCTCGAGATCGGCGTGCTGATCACCGCGCTCGACGTGTTCCTCATCCTGTGGCTGCAGAACCTGGGCTTCCGCTGGATCGAGGCCTTCATCGTGACGCTGCTCGGCGTGATCGCGGTCTGCTTCGCGGTGCAGATCGCGCATGGCCGATCCGGAATGGGGCGCGGTCATCAGGGGCTTCGCGCCGACCACGCAGATCGTCACCAATCCCGACATGCTCTATCTCGCGCTCGGCATCCTCGGCGCGACGGTGATGCCGCACAATCTCTATCTGCATTCGGGCGTCGTGCAGACGCGGCGCTACGGCGACAGCCGTCGCGGACCGGCGCGAGGCGATCACGCTCGCCACGGTCGATTCCACCATCGCGCTGATGTTCGCGCTGCTGATCAACGCCTCGATCCTGATCCTTGCGGCGGCGACCTTCAACAAGACCGGCAAGACCGACGTCGCCGAGCTCGAGCAGGTGCACTCGCTCCTGGCGCCGCTGCTCGGCTCGGCGATCGCGCCGACGCTGTTCGGCATCGCGCTGCTTGTGCTGCGGCCTGAACTCGACCGTGACCGCGACGCTGGCGGGCCAGATCGTGATGGAAGGCTTCCTCGACATCCGCCTGCCGGCCTGGGCGCGGCGGCTGCTGACGCGCGCCATCGCCATCGTGCCGGCGGCGATCGTGACCATCTGGTACGGCGAGAAGGGCACCGCGCAGCTGCTGATCCTCAGCCAGGTGATCCTGAGCCTGCAGCTGCCGTTCGCCATCGTGCCGCTGGTGATGTTCACGGCCGACCGCGCGCAAGATGGGCGAACTGGTCGCGCCGCGCTGGGTGACGGCGCTGGCGGCGTGACCGCCGCCGATCATCATCGTCGCTGAACGTCAAGCTGCTCTACGATGTGGCGCCGCCGGCTAAGCCGATCCCGATGACGACGCGTTCGAACGTAGCTGCGTCATAATCCTGTGCGATTGTCACATGAACCGTTGCGAGCTAGAGGCACTCAAAGATAGTGGGCGGGGGCAGTGAGTCGGTCGGTGGCTGCAACCAACAGGTTTCGTTGTCGAGACGTATTTGGAAGCTGGCACGATGGGGCGGCTATGGTTCGCGTGAACCGATGTTGTGCGGAGCGGTTCCTGCCTGACTTGCGCCTGCTCCATGGGCGTGGACGGCGTTTCAGCGCGTCGGCGCAGGCCTGGTGGGATCACGGGCGGCAAGCCGAACTGCAGCACGGCATCGCCCGGTCCCTTCGATCGCCACCAGCTTGCCGCAGAGGCGATCCGGCGGGTATCCGCAAACGGCTGGCCGACTTCGGCGTCATCTATGGTTTTGAATACACCAACGACGTTCTGTCGAACCTGCGCGGCGGCAACCGTACCGGCACGATCGACCAGGGCAAGCTGCACGGTATCGTGACGGTCGACCTGGAAAAGCTCGCCGGCTGGCAGGGCCTGACGCTGTTCAGCAATTTCTTCCATATCCACAACACCGGCCGCATCCGCCGCGACTATGTCGGAGGCATCAACACCATCGGGGCCATCGAGGCCGTGCCAACTACCCGGCTGTCGGAGCTGTGGCTGGAGCAGAAGTTCGCGGATGGCAGGGCCAGCATCCGCGTGGGCCAACTTGCCGCCGACACGGAGTTCTATTTCAGCGGCCTGAGCGGGATGTACCTGCAAAGCGACTGGCCCATCAATGCCGGCTTGAACCTGCCGAGCGGCGGTCCATCCTATCCGCTGTCGACGCCCGGCGTGCGGTTGAAGGTCGAGCCCTCACGCGACGTGGCGGTGCTGCTTGCGGTGTTCAATGGCGATCCGGCGGGACCGGGTGATGGTGACGATCAGGAGCGCAACAAGCACGGGCTGAACTTCCGGATGCGCGATCCGGCATTTGTGATAGGCGAGGCGCAATTCCGCCGAAACCACGGTGAAAAGGCCACTGGCCTTGCAGCCACGTTGAAGCTGGGCGGCTGGTATCATTTCGGACGCTTCGACGATCAGCTCGTGGCAACGGGCGGTACGCTGCTTGCCGATCCGGCGGGGAGCGGTGTTCCGATCACGCATCGTGGCAACCACGGCCTCTATGCAGTAGTCGATCAGCAGATCTATCGGCCGAAGCTCGGTGACGATCAGACAGGAATCTTCATCTTCGGACGTGCATCCATCAGCCCATCCGCCCAGAACGTCGCCAGCCTCTTCGTCGACGGCGGCGTCCTTTTTTCCGGAATGATCCCGGACAGGCCGGATGACAAGTTCGGTGCGAGCGTCATGTATACGCGTTTCGCCGACAGCATCCGCGAGTTTGACCGCCAAGCCATATTCTTCACCGGAGTGCCGGGCCCGATTCGCGATTATGAAGCCAATCTGGAGTTCACTTACCAGGCGCAGGTTGTTCCAGGATGGACGGTCCAGCCGGTTCTGACGCGCGTTTGGCATCCGAATGGCGACAAGAGCCGCAACGCGGTCGTGGCCGGCGTCCGCTCGCTGTGGCGGTTCTAGACCAGCGTCGAAAACTCTCCAGGCCGGTTTGCCGGTTGCGCGTCCCACCGGCCCGTGGTGGGGTGCAAGCGAGCCAAGAGGCGTGCAAAGCGAACCAAGCAATCTGACGCGATGAAAACCGCCATATTCAACATCGGCAAAATCCTCAGCGGCGACATCGCGTCGCCCGTTGTATCCGGCGACACCATGATGATGGCGGACGGCCGGATCGTGTCGGTCGGATCGGGCGGCGACGTCTCCAACTGCGACGTCGCGATCGATGCCGCGGGCATGATGGCGATGCCGGGCCTCATCGACTCGCATGTCCACATCACCTTCGGCGACTACACGCCGCGCCAGAAGACCGTCGGCTTCCTGGAGAGCTATATCCACGGCGGGGTCACCACCTGCATCAGCGCGTCGGAGGTTCATGTGCCCGGACGTCCGCGCGATCCGGCCGGCGTCAAGGCGCTGGCGATCGCGGCGCGCAAATCCTTCGAGACCTATCGCCCCGGCGGAATGCGCGTGCATGCCGGCTCCGTCATCCTGGAGCCCGGCCTGACGGAGAACGACTTCGCCGAGATGCAGCAGCAGGGCGTCTGGCTGGCCAAGGCCGGCTTCGGCAACTTCGCGACCCCTTACGAATACGCGCCCTATGTCGCCATGGCGCGCCGGCACGGCATGGTGTCGATGGTGCACACCGGTGGCTCGTCCATTCCGGGCTCCACCGGGATCTGGGCGGATCACCTCGTCAAGATCCAGCCGGACGTGTCGTATCACGTCAACGGCGGACCGATCGCGATGCCGGATGCGGATTTCCCGCGGCTGGTGCAGGAGACCAGCGTGGCGATGCAGGTCTGCACCGCCGGCAACCTGCGCACGACGCTCCTGGTGGCGAAGCTTCTGGCGGAGCGCGGCCAGCTCGATCGGCTCCTGATCGCGACCGACACGCCGACCGGAAGCGGCGTCATGCCGCTCGGAATGCTCTACACGATGAGCCACCTGGTTTCGCTGGCGGGTGTCGCGCCGGAAATCGCGGTCACCATGGCGACCGGCAACAATGCGAGAGTCTATCGGCTGAACAGCGGCGTGCTGGCCGCGGGCCGCGACGCCGACGTGGTGCTGGCGGATGCCTGCCTCGGCGGCTCGACCGCCGATGCGCTGTCCGCGCTGAAGAACGGCGACATCATGGGCATCGGCGCGGTCGTCTCCGGCGGCGTGCCGCGGTTTGTCGGGCGCAGCCGCAACACGCCCGAGACGGTCAGGCGCGCCAAGGTCGCCCACTGCAAGATCCCGCAGAGCTTTTCAGCGGACCATTGAAGCGCCGAATGAAGCGCAACGTGGCGCCGATCGCCAGAGCCCATCCCGGTTCAGATGAACCGGGATGGGCTTTGGATTCTTGCTTTTGCGCATGTGCTTTTCGGAAAAACGGTACCCACTTTTCCGGGACATGCGCTACTCGGGATCGCCGGTGACCTTGGTCCAGCCGTCGGGCATCAGCCGCTCCTGCGGCAGGAAGCGGGCCTTGTAGTCCATCTTGCGGGAATCGCGGACCCAGTAGCCGAGATAGACGTAAGGCAGTCCCATCCGTTTGGCGCGCTCGATGTGGTCGAGGATCATGAAGGTGCCGAGCGAGCGGTCGGCCTCTTCGGGATCGAAGAACGAATAGACCATCGACAGCCCGTCGCTCAGCACGTCGGTCAACGCCACGGCCAGGAGATTCCCCGCGCCGCGGCCGTTGATTGAGGTGTCCGGCCCGCGCCGCCGGTATTCGACCAGCCGCGTCTTGACGTGGCTGTCCTCGACCATCATCGCGTAATCGAGCACCGTCATGTCGGCCATGCCGCCGTCGCGGTGGCGCGAGTCGAGATAGGCGCGGAACACCGAGTACTGCTCGGAGGTCGGCACCAGCGCCCGCATGTCGCCGACGATGTCTTCATTGCTTTCGGCCACGCGCCGCATGTTGCGCGACGGTTGGAACTGGTCGGCGATGACCCGGACTGAGACGCAGGCGCGGCAGGTCTCGCAGGCCGGGCGATAGGCGATCGACTGGCTGCGGCGGAAGCCGCCATGGGTGAGGAGATCATTGAGCCCCGGAGCGCGTTCGCCGACCAGGTGCGTGAACACCTTCCGCTCCTCCCTGCCCGGCAAGTAGGGGCAGGGGGACGGCGCGGTCAGGTAGAACTGCGGCGTATCGCGCGAATGCTGGGTCACGGACGTCCAACGCGTTGCTGGCGAACCTTCCGGCTCAATGCCTGCCAAGTTTCGCCTTGAAAACCGCTCGCGTCAAAGGGGCGGAACGGGCTCATGCCGGACGGCGGACCGTCCGCAGCGCCGCGGAGCGCTCTGCGTTGTTGATTACCACGGTGCCCACCAGAATGTCGTGCAGGCAGCGCCGCCGCCCATTGAACAGGCACACCAGCAGGATCAGCGGCGTGATCGCCGAGACGGTGACCCAGAAAACCACCGCATGCACGGCGCCGAGCATGAAATAGGCCGGTGCGCCGTACCAGGTGCGCATCTCGATCTCCATGACGCGCATGCCGATGGTGGCGGAGGCCGGGCTGCCGAGCGTCATGCCGTAATAGACGACGGCCCAGATTACCATCGCCGGCCAAAGCAGCGCGAAAAACACAATGCCGAGCCCGAAGGTGACGATGGTCACGACGGAGAGGAACATCGCCGCAAACACGACCGGTACGGCGAGGATCAGGAAGTCGATCAGGAAGGCCACGACCCGGCGCGCCAGCACGCCGTCGAACAGTTCGGGGCTGGCCGCCGGATCGTAGGCGTGCGGCTTCAACTCGATGGACACGCCAAGGCGCTTGGGTTCGCTCGCAGCCATGATTCGCGCTCGCTATCGGCAGGACATGGCTAATCCCGCCTGCGGTTGCAAGAGGGCAACCGGTCGCGCCGCGCGGCCTATTCCGGCTTTACGCCGGCCTTTTTGACGAGGTCGGCCCATTTGACGAGCTCGGCGCCGATGTAATCGCCGAACTGTTTGCCGTTCAGCGGCTGGACGATCGCGCCCATGTCGGTCAGGCGCTTGCGCACGTCCGGCATGGCGAGCACCTCGGCCAGCGCTTTTTCGAGCTTCGCCAGCACCGCCGGCGGGGTGCCTGCGGGCGCCACCAGTCCGAACCAGTACGACGCGTCGACCGGATAGCCTTGCTCCGCCATCGTTGGAACGTTCGGCAGGACTTCGAGCCGGCTCGGAGCTGCGAGCGCGAGCGCCGTGAGCTTGCCGCTCTGCAGGTGCTGCAGGCTGACGACCGGGCTCATGAACATGGTGTTGACGTGCCCGGCCATCAGGTCGTTGAGCGCGGGCGCACCGCCGCGGTAGGGCACGTGCTGCCATTGGATTCCGGCGGCGCTCTCGAGCATCACGCCGGCCAGGTGGCTCGCGCTGCCGACTCCGACCGATCCATAGGTGATCGCGCCGGGCTTCTGTTTCGCGGCCTCGACGAGTTCCTTGGCGTTGCGCATCGGCAGCGCACCGTTGGCGACCAGGATCAGCGGCGTGTAGCCGACAAAGCCGACCGGCGCGAAGTCTTTCACGCTGTCGTAGGGAATGTTCCGGAACACGCTTGGATTGAGCGCATGGTTGTCGTTGATCATCATCAGCGTGTAGCCGTCGGGATCGGCCTTGGCGACGGCCGCGGTGGCGAGCGTGCCGCCGGCGCCGGGCCGCGCTTCGATGATGAATTGCTGGCCGAGCAGTCCCGACAGTTTTTCGCCGACGATGCGCGACACCGTATCGAGAAGTCCGCCGACCGGAAAAGCGATCATGATCTTGACCGGGCGGTTCGGGTAGGCGTCCTGCGCCCGTGCCGGCGCGTTTGCGAGCGCGACCAGCATCGCGACCACGAGAATCCGAGCGAAGTTTTTCATGACATTCGTTCCTGTGCGCGTATCCTGCCCAACTGACGTTTTCCCGATGATTTCATGGAGCGCCCGGCAATGAAAGTGGCGCAATGACGGTGGGCAACAACAAGGTGACGCTGGCCCACATCGAGGCGGCGCGGCGGGTGATCGATGGGCACGTGCTGCGGACGCCGATGCTGCCGGCGCCGCGGCTGTCGGCGCTGACCGGCGCCGAGGTGTTCGTCAAATACGAGAACCTCCAGGTCACCAACTCGTTCAAGGAGCGCGGCGCGCGGACCAAGCTCGCCTCGCTGACCTCAGCCGAGCGCGGGCGCGGCGTCATCGCCATGTCGGCCGGCAATCACGCCCAGGCGGTGGCCTATCACGCGGCGCTGCTCGGCATATCCGCCACCATCGTGATGCCGGTGACGACGCCGTTCGTGAAGGTGGCGGCGACCAAGGCGCATGGCGCGCGCGTGCTGCTCGACGGCGAGACCATCAGCGAGGCGCAGGCACGGGCCGAAACCGAGGCGCGGGAGCGCGGGCTGATCTGGGTTCATCCCTACGACGATCCCCAAGTCATCGCGGGGCAAGGCACGATTGCGCTCGAAATGCTGGAAGAGGTGCCCGCGCTCGACGTGCTGGTGATTCCGATCGGCGGCGGCGGGCTGGTGTCCGGCATCGCCACGGCCGCGAAGGCGATCAGGCCCGGGATCGACATCGTCGGCGTGGAGTCGGCGCTCTATCCGTCGATGTGGAACGCGATCCGCGGGGAACAGCGCGCGCTCGGCGGCGCTACGCTCGCCGAGGGTATTGCGGTCAAGAATGTCGGCTCATTGACGTTGCCGATCATACGCGCGCTGGTGAGCGACATCCTGCTGGTCGATGAGGAGCACATCGAGCGGGCGGTGAATGCGTACCTCACCTTGCAGAAAGCGATGGCGGAGGGTGCCGGTGCGGCAGGGCTCGCGGCGATGCTGGCCAATCCGCAGCGCTTTGCCGGCCGGCGGGTGGGGCTCGTGCTGTGCGGCGGCAATATCGATCCGCGCATCCTCGCCTCGATCATGATCCGCGAGCTCGAGCGCGAGAACCGGATCGTGTCGTTCCGCCTGACCATCGCCGACCGGCCGGGCCTGCTCGGCCAGATCGCCACCACGCTCGGACGGCTTGGCGCCAACATCCTCGAAGTCGATCACCGGCGGATGTTTCTCGACGTGCCGGCCAAGGGCGCGCGGCTCGACGTGACGGTGGAGACACGGGACGCCGCGCATGCCGACGAAATCCTGGCAGCCTTCAAGATGGAAGGCTTCGCTCCGGTGCGGATCGATCCCGGCGACGCGATGATGGAGTAGGCTGGTTTGCGCCTTATTCGGCGCCATGCCGGTCGAAGGCCGGCCGGGTTTGCTGGGCCGGCGCGGCGGTCTCTTCGCCGGGCCGTGTGCGGGGCAGCGGTACGGCATCCGCAAGCGCGGCCGTCGCCCGCAGTCCCTGCTGAGGTCTTGGCCGCGGCATCGGAATGGGACCCGCGAGCGGCGGCGCGTCGATCATCGCGTCGGCCGCCGCCGGCATGTTGGACAGCGGCGCGTCACGCGCCGGATCGGCGTAGGCCGCCGGCGCGCCGCCTGCGAATGCGCCGCCGGGCGCCGCGGACGGGAATGTCGGCGGAGCAGCCGCGAGTGTCGCGAACATCGGCAGCGCGCTCGATGCGGCGTCCGCGGATGGCGGTGGCGAAGGCGCCGAAGTTGGTGACGCAGGCGCTGCGCTGGTGGGCGCTTGAGCCGCCGGCGGATCGGCTTGGACGGAAGGAACGGGTGGCGCGGCCGCGAGGATCATCGGGCTCGGAATGGCGATGGTCGGCGGCGAGATGAATGCGCGGACGAACCAGGTGACGCCGGCGAGACAGGCCACCACCGGGATAACGATTGCGGCCACGGAAACCCAACGCCGCGCGGGCCGCCGCTCCAGGATCAGGTTGCCTTCAAGCTCCATGTCCGCCCCCGACTGACGACTGCGGCAGGATGGGGAATGATAGTCCGATTTTGCGGCCGGGGGCAGCCCCTGATCGTTACTGTTTTTCGATCCCGGCCTCGGCGATGACCCGGCTCCATTTGCCGATTTCCGTCCGCAACAAGGCGCCGAGTTCCGCCGGCGTGTTCGGAAGGGGCTCAAGGCCAAGATCGGCGTAGCGTTGCCTGAGATCGGGATCGGCCAGCACGGCACGCACCTCGCGGCTCAGCGTTGCGATCACTTCCGGCGGCGTGTTCGCAGGCGCAAAAAAGCCGTTCCAGGTCACCACATCGAAGCCTTTGACGCCGGCCTCGTCGACGGTCGGCACGTCCGGCGCATAAGCGGCGCGAGCCGGCGTCGTGCTGGCCAGCGCGCGAAGCTGCTTGCCTTCGACCGCCGATTTCAGCGCGCCATAGGACTGGATGATCACGTCGACGTCGTTGCGCAGCACGGCGGTGACGAGATCGCCGGGCGTGCGAAACGGCACGATCTGGAACGTCTGCCCGGTCATCGACTTGAGCAGGTTGGCGGCCAGATGATTGGTCGAGCCGACCGTGGTGGTGCCGAAGTTCAGCGCGCCGGGCCGCTCGCGCATCGCCGCAAGCAGGTCACCCAGCGTGCGGTATTTCGAGTCGGCGTTGACGGCGATGATGTTGGCGAAGGTGCTGATGCCGCAGATCGGAACGAAATCGGCGACCGGATCGTACGGCAGACTCTTCAGGAGCGAGACGCTGATCGCTGTCGAACTCGACAGCGTCACCAGCGAATAGCCGTCGCGCGGCGCAGCCAGCACCGCCGCAGCCGCCGTCGTGCCGCCGGCGCGCGGCTGGTTGTCGACCACGATCGTGGTGTTGAGACGCGTGCCAAGCTTGTCGGCGAGGATGCGGAGCGTGACGTCCGACACCGAACCCGCCGCAAACGGCAGCATCACGCGAATCGGCCGCACCGGATATTTGCCTTGCGCCGGCGCCGGCGCCGACGTTGCGACAAATGCAACAACCGCCAGCGGCAGCGCCGCCAACCGCCACCCATTCATTCGATCCTCCGGCACTATTTTGTTTTTATCGTTCCGCGACCACGCGATTGCGCAGCACGCCAATTCCGCTGATTTCGATCTCGACAGTGTCGCCCGGCTCGATCGCCTTTGGCAATTCGTCGGTGCCGAGCCAGACGACGTCGCCGGGCGAGAGCGTATTGGTGCGGGAGATGTCGCTGATCACCTCGCCGGCGCTGAACAGCATGTTTCCGGTCGGGAATTTGTGAGCCGTCGCGCCGTTCAGCCGGACTATCGTGGTCATCTCGCGCGGCTCGATGCCGGTTGCGATGAACGGGCCCATCGGCTTGAAGGTGTCCGAGTTCTTTCCGCGCAGGTTGGTCGGGTCGTTCTTCTGCCAGTCGCGCTCGGTGATGTCGTTGCCGATGGTCCAGCCGAAGATGCAGGCGTGGGCTTCCTCGGGCGTGACGTTGCGGCAGCGCCGGCCGATCACCGCGACCAGTTCGCCCTCGTATTCGAACCGCGGGCCGGAATCCGCAGGCTTCACGATGTCCTCGCCGCTCGCGATCAGCGCGCTGTTGGCGCGATAGCCCACCCGCGGCCGGTCGTAGAACTTCGGCTCCTTGAAGCCTTTGACCTTCGAGCGTTCGATGACGTGGTTCCGGTAGTTCGAGCCGATGGCGTAGAACGTCGGCGGGATCACCGGCACCAGCAGCTTCACGTCCGCCAGCGAAAGCCTGGTGTCGGTCGCCCGGTGCTGCAAAAACGGATCGCCATCGACGACCCTGACGGTTTCGCCCTCGACCAGGCCATAGGAAACGCGCCCGTCCTTCTCGAAACGGCACCAGAGCATGCGCGGTCAGGACTTCAGGAGTTTTTCGGCGACCCGCGGCGCGAAGTAGGTCAGCACGCCGTCGGCGCCGGCGCGCTTGAACGCCGTCAGCGTCTCGACCATCGCCTTGTCGCCGTCGATCCAGCCGTTCTGCGCCGCCGCCATCACCATCGCGTATTCGCCGGACACCTGATAGGCGAAGGTCGGCATGCCGAAGCTGTCCTTCAGGCGCTGCAGAATATCGAGATAGGGCAGGCCGGGCTTGACCATGATCATGTCGGCGCCCTCGGCGATGTCGAGCTCGGCCTCCCGCAACGCCTCGTCGGTGTTGCTGGGATCCATCTGGTAGGTGCGCTTGTCGCCGGAGAGCGTCGCCGACGAGCCGACTGCATCGCGGAACGGCCCGTAGAAGGCCGAAGCATACTTCGCCGTATAGGCCATGATCTGCACGTCCTGGAAGCCCGCGGCATCGAGGCCTGCGCGGATCGCGCCGACGCGCCCGTCCATCATGTCGGACGGCGCGATGACGTCGCAGCCGGCCTCGGCCTGCACCAGCGCCTGCTGGACCAGCACCGCGACGGTCTCGTCGTTGAGGATGGTGCCCTCGCGCATCAGCCCGTCATGGCCGTGGCTGGTGTAGGGGTCGAGCGCCACGTCGCAGAGCACTCCGACTTCCGGCACCGCTTTCTTCACCGCGCGCACGGCCCGGCAGACCAGGTTCTGTGCATTGAGCGCCTCGCTGCCGTCCTCGTCGCGCAATCCCGGATCGGTGTAGGGAAACAGCGCAATGCACGGAATGGTGAGCTTGGCCGCGCGTTCCGCGGCGCGCACGATCTCGTCGATCGGCAGGCGCTCCACGCCGGGCATCGACGCCACCGGCGCGCGGTTGCCCTCGGCGACGAACATCGGCCAGATCAGGTCGTTGGTGGTGAGCACGGTCTCGCGCACCATGCGCCGCGCCCATTCGGTGCGGCGGTTGCGGCGGGGGCGCGTGGTCAGGTCGAGGCCTGCGGCCTCCGCCCGGCCTTTCGCTTCGGCCGGGACGACGCGGACGCGGGATTCGATCGGGCGACCGTATTTGATGGCCATGAGGCTCTCCAGCGATGGCTATTTTTAGCGGTTCGCGGGACGCTCTGCCAGCGGCGGCGGCGTTGACGCGGGAAGGGGCGTTTTCTATCGGTCGGGGCATGGATTTCGAGCTCAGCGAGGACCAGCGAGCCTTCCAGGCGACCGCGCGGCAGTTTGCCCGCGACGAGATGGCGCCGAACGCGCGCGCCTGGGACGAGGGCGAGATTTTCCCGGTCGCCGAGCTGCGGAAGGCCGCGGCGCTCGGGTTCGGCGGCATTTACGTGAAGGACGATGTCGGCGGTTCGGCGCTGACACGGCTCGACGCCACCATCATCTTCGAGGAACTGGCGCAGGGCTGCACCTCGACCGCGGCCTATATCTCGATTCACAACATGGCCGCCTGGATGATCGACGCCTTCGGCGGCGAGCCGCAGCGCAAGAAATTCCTGCCGAAGCTCTGCACCATGGAGCATTTCGCGAGCTACTGCCTGACCGAGCCGGATTCCGGCTCGGACGCGGCGAGCCTGAAGACCAGGGCGGTCCGCGACGGCGACAGCTACGTTCTCGACGGCAGCAAGGCCTTCATCTCCGGCGGCGGCGTGTCGGATGTCTATGTCTGCATGGTGCGGACCGGCGGCGCGGGCCCGAAAGGCATTTCCTGCATCGCGGTCGAGAAGGGCACGCCCGGTCTCACGTTCGGCGCGCAGGAGAAGAAACTCGGCTGGAAGTCGCAGCCGACCGCCATGGTGATGTTCGAGAACTGCCGCGTGCCGGCCGGGAACCTGGTCGGCAACGAAGGCGACGGCTTCAAGATCGCGATGGCAGGCCTCGACGGCGGCCGGCTCAACATCGCGGCCTGCTCGATCGGCGGCGCGCAGTTCTGCCTCGACCGCACCATCGAATACATGCGCGAGCGAAAGCAGTTCGGCTCGCGGCTGTCCGACTTTCAGGCCTTGCGCTTCCGGATCGCCGACTATGCGACCGAACTCGAGGCCGCGCGATTGATGGTGCGCCGGGCGGCGGTCGCCGTGACCAACCGCGAGCCCGCCGGCACGCGGCTCGCCGCGATGGCGAAGCGGCTTGCGACCGACGTGGGCTTCGAGGCGGTCAACGGCTGCCTGCAACTGCACGGCGGGTACGGGTACCTGCGCGATCATCCGATCGAGCGTGTGCTGCGCGACGTGCGGGTGCATCAGATCCTGGAAGGCACCAACGAGGTGATGCGGCTGATCGTGAGCCGCGACATGCTTGGTAACTAACAGGTTGGCAACTGAGATGACCGGGCAACTGGCGCTGATCTTCGCTGCGGTGTTTGTCGGCGCCGCCGTGTTCGTCAACGTCGCGGAACAGCCGGCGCGGCTCGCCCTCGACGACCGCGCGATGCTGCTGGAGTGGCAGCGCAGCTACAGTCGCGCTGCCCCCATGCAGGGCGGGCTTGCGATGCTGTCGGCGCTGCTGGGTTTTGTCGCGGCGTGGCAGATGCGGGACTGGCGCTGGGCGGCCGGCGCCGTCGCGATCCTGGCGAACTGGCCCTACACGTTGCTGGTCATCAAGCCGACGAATGACCGGTTGCACGGCATTACGGCCGAACGGTCGGGCGCCGAGGCGCGGCGGATGGTTGTGTCTTGGGGCACTCTACATGCCGGCCGCAGCGCGTTGGGGATCGTGGCCGTGCTGTTCTATGTGTGGGCGATCTTGCGTTAGCTCCGCGGTGTGCGGCCAGACAGCAAAAAACCCGGCCACATAGAGCCGGGTCTTCTGCGACGGTATCGTTCACATTTAGTCGATGATCTGCACCACGCGCCGGGTGCGCGGCTCCACGATCACCGGACGGTCGTTGATCACCGTGTAGCGGTAACCCGGTGCCCGGTATTCCGTAGGCACCTCGTAGTAGGTCACGCCGGACTCCGGCAGCACGGTGCCGACGCGGACTTGCTCCTTGTAGACATAGGACGGGCGCCGTTCGCGGACCACGTATTCGCGGAAGCGCGGGCGATCGTCGATCCCGAGAATACCTTCGACCGTGCCGGTCGCGGCGCCGACCGTGCCGCCGACGATCGCGCCGAGCGGGCCTGCAGCCCGCCCGCCTTCTTCAGCCCCTTCGGCGGCACCGCGCAGCGTGCCCTGGGCGTGTGCAGCCAGCGGCAGCGCGAGAACCGCTGCGACGACGGATGCCTGCAATATCGTTTTCTTCATCATAGTCTCCTGTGTCGGGAATCGCCCGTTCCCGGGCGGCCGGGTGGTCAACGTGATGGGAGGGTGTGCGTTCCGTTGACAGTTCGATGGAACTGAGACCGCGTGTGTGGCGCGGAATCGCTTCAAATGCGGCGGGGAAACGGCGAAGAGGCGAAACACTGGCCTGCTTGCGCCATGTCCTGTCCTGTGGCTAAGCATCCGCCCGCGAAGCCCGCCCCTGAGCCGCCGACCGCATGAACGTCCCAACGCCGGAAATCCTGTTCGAGCGCAAAGGCGCGGCCGGGCTCGTCACCCTCAATCGTCCGCAGGCGCTCAATGCGGTGACGCTCGGCATGGTGCGGGCGTTGATGCAGCAGTTGCAGGCGTGGCGCGACGATCCGGCGGTGACGCGGGTTGTGGTGACGGCCGCCGGCGGCCGGGCCTTCTCGGCCGGCGGCGACATCCGCGCCCTCTATGACGCCGGCACGTCCGGCCGGCATGCCGACATGCTGGCGTTCTACGGCGAAGAGTATGTGCTCAACACCGTCATCAAGCACTATCCCAAACCCTACGTCTCGCTGATCGACGGCATATGCATGGGTGGCGGCGTCGGCGTGTCGGTGCACGGCTCGCACCGCATCGCCGGCGACCGTTACCTGTTTGCGATGCCGGAGGTCGGGATCGGTTTCTTTCCCGACGTCGGCGCGACCTGGTTCCTGCCGCGGCTGCCGGGACAGATTGGCGCCTATTGCGCGCTGACCGGCGACCGGCTCGGCGCAGCCGACGCGGTTGCGGCGACGATCGCGACGCATCGGGTCGCCTCTGCGCAGTTTGCCGATCTGGCGGAAGCGCTCTGCGGGGCGGCGCCGGTCGACGCCACGGTCGCAGCCTTTGCCGAACCGGCCGAGGAGCCGAAGCTTGCGCCGCATCGGGCGCCCATCGACCGCATGTTCGCGCATGACCGTGTCGAGGACATTCTCGCCGACCTCGACGCCGACGGGGGGAAGTTCACCGGCAAAACCGCGGCGGCGATCCGGACCAAGTCGCCGACCGCCCTCAAGCTCGCGCTGGCCCAGATGCGGGAAGGCGCAAAATTGCCATTCACGGGGTGCATGAGGTGCGAATTCCGCATAGTATCCCGTATCATTCACGGCCACGATTTCTACGAAGGGGTTCGCGCGGTGATCGTCGACAAGGACAATGCGCCGCGCTGGCGGCCGGCGTCGCTGGCCGAAGTCTCCGCCGGGGAGGTCGCCCGGCATTTCGCGCCGCTTGAAAACGGCGAATGGCAGCCGCCAGAGTTGAACCGCAACGCGGATCGCGCATGACCGACCAGCACGCCGTTCCCAACGATCCGATCCGCCACCTCGATCCGGTCCATGCCGACGAGCCGGAGACCCAGGAGGCGCACTGGACCGGCCGGCTGGTGATCTTCCTGCGCGTCATGGCGGTGCTGTCGATCGCCAAGGGCCTGTATCACTGGGCGATCGTGTGCGGCTTCACCGGACCGCAGGACGGCTTCGAATACCAGCCGACGCCATGGCAGACCGCGACGGTGTTCTTCGCGGTGATCGATCTGGTTGCCGCCGTCGGGCTCTGGCTGGCGGCCGCGTGGGGCGCGGTGGTGTGGCTCACCGCGTCGGTCTCGATGGCCGCCGTCGAGGTGTTCTTCCCCCAGGTCTATGGCGGGCGGATCGCCGTGGTCGCCGTCGAATTCCTCCTGCTGTTCGGCTACCTCTTCCTCGCCATTCAGTCGGCACGCGAGCATCCGAACTGATCGTCCGCGCGGCGCTGCACGTCTTCCCCCACATGGATGCGCTTGTCGGCGCAATGGTGCCGAAGAAGACTCCGCGGGAGGTGATCGCAAAGATGCATGCCGAGACCGTCAAGGCGCTGAGAGTGCCGGCGGTGCAAGAGAAGCTCGCCAAGGCGGCCAACATCCAGCCGCAATAGGCGAGGGCGATCAGCGAGGGGACCGGAGCGCGCGCCTCTTCCTCTATCCGAAGGTCCAATCGTTGAGCGCTTGTTGTTCCCGACCGTTCCCGGCTTTAATCGCCGGAACGAGGGAGGAAACAACATGGCGACGATCGGATTCATCGGTCTCGGCAACATGGGCCTGCCGATGGCGCAAAATCTGCTCAAGGCCGGGCACCAGGTACAGGGCTTCGACGTCGGCAAGGCGCAGATGGATGCGCTCGCTGCTTCGGGCGGCGTTGCCGCGGCAAGCGTCAAGGCCGCGGTGAGCGGCGCCGAAGTCGTCATCACCATGCTGCCGGCCGGACAGCACGTCCGCGACGTCTACACCGGCGCCGACGGGGTGCTGTCGGCGGCAGGCGGCAACACGCTGCTGATCGATTCCTCCACCATCGACGTCGAAAGCGCGCGCGCGGTCGCGGCCGCGGCCGAGAAGAAAGGGCTTGCGATGCTCGACGCGCCGGTCTCCGGCGGCACCGGCGGCGCGCAGGCGGGCACGCTTACCTTTATGGTCGGCGGCAGCGACGTTGCGTTCGAGCGGGCCAAGCCCATCCTGGAAAAAATGGGCAAGACGATCGTGCACGCCGGCGGCGCCGGCAACGGTCAGGCGGCGAAGATCTGCAACAACATGATCCTCGGCATATCGATGATCGCGGTGTCGGAAGCATTTGTGCTGGCCGAGAAGCTCGGCCTCGACGCGCAGAAGCTGTTCGACATCTCATCGAAGTCGTCGGGCCAATGCTGGTCGATGACGACCTACTGTCCGGCGCCCGGCATCGTGCCGTCGTCGCCGGCCAACCGCGACTACAAGGCGGGCTTCACGGCTGCGATGATGCTGAAGGACCTCAAGCTCGCCCAGGACGCAGCCAAGGCGGCGCATGCGAAAACTGCGCTGGGTGCGGACGCCGAAAGCATCTACGCCAGCTATGTCGACAGCGGAGAGGGCGCGCGCGACTTTTCCGGAGTTATCCGCTTCATCCGCGGCGGCTAGGCCGCGATTCGTTGCGGTTGGAACGGTCAGGCATTTCCCCACAGCGACAGCCGGGACGCGAGGGAACTTTTTCCGGTCGCGGACTGTTGTACGGGCCAAAGCATTTCTGAGCATTCCTCCTGGCATTGTTGGGGTGGCCCATGCCTGCCGCATCTGCTGTTGCAGCCAATGCCGTGCCGCCACCCTCCGGTCGAAAGGTGCCGTGCGAGAAATGTCCTTTGCGCGGCGTGCATGTGCTTCGCGAGTTTTCGGCCAAGGAGCTGGAGTTCGTCACCGAATTCAAATCGGGTGAGCTCAACGTGCAGGCCGGGACCAGCATTCTGCTCCAGGGCACCAACAGCGCGCATCTCTACACGGTGCTGTCCGGCTGGGCATTCCGTTACAAGATGCTGCCCGATGGGCGGCGGCAGATTCTGAACTATGCCTTGCCGTCGGATTTTCTCGGCTTGCAGGGTTCGGTGAACGACGAGATGCAGCATTCGGTCGAAGCGCTGACCGACATGATCCTCTGCGTGTTTCCGCGCGAGAAGCTCTGGCAGCTCTACCGCGATTACCCGACGCTCGCGTTCGATCTCACCTGGCTTGCCGCGCGCGAGGAGCAGATTCTCGACGAGCACCTGTTGAGCGTCGGGCGCCGCACCGCGTTGGAGCGCGTGGCCTATCTCCTTCTCGTCGTGTTTCAGCGGGCGGAGGAGGTGGGTCTGACCAAGGGCAATTCGCTTCAGCTGCCGTTCACCCAGCAGCATGTCGCCGACACGCTCGGGATGTCCCTGGTTCACACCAACAAGACGCTGCGTCGGCTGTCGGCGACCAAGACGGTGCGCTGGAAGGACCGGCGCTTCGAGATTCTCGACCGGGACGAACTGGCGAGGATCGCCAGCTACGAGCCGCCCAAGGCGAAGGCGGGCCGGCCCTTCATCTGAGCGCCTCGGGGCGCCTCCCGGCCGTCGCCGGCTTTCAAGCGCACTATGTCAAACTTAATGGAGCGGGCGGCGTCCCCTCCCGTAGTGTGCCGTCCGGCCGGGGAAGGGGACGGCCGGGATGGGGAAGATATTTACACCGTGCGCGGTGACCGGCCGTCTGATCGACACCGGCATTGAAATCGAGGAATCGTCATTTGCGCGGCTGCCGTCATTCGTCGGCCGGATCGGCTGCCCGCATTGCGGCGGCGAGCACGAATGGTCGAAGGACACCGCAAAGGTCGTCGACGGCGACGGGTCTGTGCCGTAGTCGCGCGCCGTTTGTAGGCGCGTCCGCCGTCGTTTTCCGGAACCAGAGCCGTGAATATGCTTTCGATTTCGTTGCCGTGTGGCTACGCCGGTGGTTAGAGCAAATTCGCCTCATGCAGCGCCAACGTGCATAAGCGCCGATAATCCGGCATTTTCGCAAGCGGCAGGGTGAACGCAACATCAAACGTTATGCGCGCATTTTAAGTTACTGCGAATTCACCTTCGGAGCTAAACCAAAAGTTTATTCTACAATTTAAGCCGATCTTCAGGCGCCGCGCATATGGTTTCGCGCATCGACGGGAAAACAGGGCCCGTTGTCTAAAACGAAAAAATACATGGAAGGCGTCAGAATGAAGACCGTAGTGAAAGCGGTCGAGCCCGCCGATCGTCAGGCGAAGTTCGACCATATCCGGCCGCTCTATCTCGATGCCTTGACGCTCGTAGAGCGCCTGCATCGGCGACTGCTGGATGTCATCAAAGACGAGTTCGATCGCCGCGGGCGCTCCGACATCAATTCGGTGCAGGCGCTGCTGCTCTACAACATCGGCGACAAGGAACTGACCGCGGGCGAACTGCGCACCCGCGGCTACTACCTCGGGTCCAACGTGTCCTACAATCTGAAGAAGCTCGTCGAGATGGGCTTCCTCGATCATCAGCGCTCGCGCGTCGACCGCCGGTCGGTGCGTATCCGCCTGACGGACACCGGCCGCGAGATTCGCGACATCGTCGAGGGCCTCTACCAGAAGCACGTGCGGACGGTGGAGCAGGTCGGCGGCATCAGCGCCGACGAGTTCTCGACCCTCAACAAGTCGCTGCACCGGCTCGAGCGCTTCTGGACCGACCAGATCCTCTATCGACTGTAATTGAACCTCCGCGGCTACCCACCCACCATCTTCGCCGCGAACTGGGCCCCCGGGGAGTTCCTCCCCCGGGGGCTTGGTGTTTTTCAGGCCTGCGCCATGCGTCACAAAATCGCCCCTTCGCGGCCCTATCCGGCCGTGCGGGGCGATGGATCGGGCTTGTTCCGGGGGCCGTTTCGGGCTTCTTTGGGGGACAATCCGGTCCGGATTCGGGGTTTGGGGCGCTCGGGGATGTGAATGACGCAGCCGCCTGACGACAGTCACCACAGCCGCCGCGCGGTGTTGCGCGGCCTTGCGAAAGGCGCCGCCGCGGCGGCGGGCGTCGTGGCAGCCTCCCGCGCGCTCGCCCAGGACGCGGCTCTTGAAGCCTTGATCAATCAGAATGCCGGCTCGGACTTCGGCCAGGGGTTCGATTCCGGCTCGCGCACCATCCAGATGCCGAAGGTGTCGCTGCCAACGCTGTCGCCCGCGACCGTGCAGCACACCGAGCAGGCGATCGCGCATTTCGAGGGCATCGTCGCCAAGGGCGGCTGGCCGGAGGTGGCGAAAGCGGACCGGCTGCGGCTCGGCAGCCGCCAGCCCGCGGTCATCGCGCTGCGCCAGCGCCTGATTGCGTCCGGCGATCTTGACGCCAATGCGGGCGTGACCGACGTCTACGACTCCTATGTCGAGGCGGCGGTCCGCCGCTTCCAGGCGCGTCATGGTCTGTCGGTCGACGGCGTGGTGCGTGACCACACGCTCAAGGCGCTCAACGTGCCGGCGCCGGTGCGGCTCGCGCAGTTGCGCACCAACCTGATCCGGCTGCGCAGCATGAGCGGCAATCTCGGCGCCCGTTACGTGCTCTGCAACATCCCCGCCGCGCGCATCGAGGCGATCGAAAGCGGCGTCGCGGTGTCGCGGCACACCGCCGTGGTCGGCAAGCCCGACCGTGCGTCGCCCGACATCAACAGCCGGATCGTCGAGGTCAATTTCAATCCGTACTGGACCGTGCCGGCTTCGATTGTCCGTAAGGACCTCATTCCGAAGATGCAGGCCGAGCCGGATTACCTCACCACCAACCGCATCCGCATCTTCGATCCGCGCGGCAACGAGCTGACGCCTTCGCAGATCAACTGGTATTCGGAAGAAGCCACCAACTATATGTTCAAGCAGGACCCGGGCGACTTCAATTCGCTCGGATCGCTGCGCATCAATTTTCCGAGCAAGGACGGCGTGTACATGCACGACACGCCTCTGAAGAACCTGTTCGGCGAGGACATGCGTTTCCATTCGTCGGGCTGCGTGCGCGTGCAGAACGTGCGCGAACTGGTCAACTGGCTGCTGATGGAAACCCCGGGCTGGTCGCGCCAGGAGATCGAGGCGGTGATCAAGAGCGGCGAGCGCAAGGACGCGCGGCTGCTGCGGCCGGTTCCGCTCTACTGGGTCTATGTCACCGCCTGGGCCACGCCCGACGGCGTGATCCAGTTCCGCGACGACATCTATCACCGCGACGGCGCGGGGCCTGCGGTTTCCGGCTCGACCCGGCGAAGCTGAGCATCCTTCAACGCGCTTCGCACTGCCGGCGCGACCCTGGTCCCGAGCAATTCGATCGACCGCATGATTTGCGTGTGCGGCATGGTGCCGACGCTCATCTGCATCAGATAGCGGGCGTGGCCGAGCGCTTCGTGCTGGAACAGGATCTTCTCGACCACCTGTTCGGGGCTGCCGACCATGAGATGCGCGCGCAGCGGCAGTCCGGCATCGAACTGCGCTCGCGTCGTGGGCGGCCAGCCGCGCTCGCGTCCGATATGCGACATTTGGGCGGCGTAGCTCGGAAAGAACTCGTCGGCAGCCCGCTGCGAGGTGTCGGCGACATAGCCGTGCGTGTTGAGCCCGACCGGAAGCGATTTCGGGTCGTGGCCGTAGTGCGCCGCGGCCTTGTGAAACAGCTCGACGAAGGGCGCGAAGCGCTCCGGCATGCCGCCGATGATGGCGAGCGCCATCGGCAGGCCGAGCGAACCCGCGCGGATGGCTGACGGCGGATTGCCGCCGACCGCGACCCAGACCGGAATTTTGCGCGGTGTGCGGGGATAGACCGGCTGGTTGTCGAGCGGCGCGCGGTGCTTGCCCTCGAAGCTGACGCGTTCATTGTCGCGGACCGCAAGCAGAAGTTCGAGCTTCTCGGCGAACAGTTCGTCGTAGTCATTGAGGTCGTAACCGAACAGCGGGAAAGACTCGATGAACGAGCCACGTCCCGCCATGATCTCGGCGCGTCCGCGCGACAGCAGATCGAGCGTGGCGAACTGCTGATAGACCCGGACCGGATCGTCCGAGCTCAGCACCGTCACCGCGCTGGAAAGCCGGATCGATTGGGTGCGCTCGGCGGCAGCCGCGAGCAGCATCGGCGGCGCGGAGGCGAGAAAATCCGGGCGATGGTGTTCGCCGATGCCGAACACTTCGAGGCCCACCTGGTCGGCGAGTTCGATCTCTTCGATCAAATCACGGAGCCGCTGCGCCGGAGCGAGCAGCTTTCCGGTCGCGGGGTCGGGCGTGTTTTCAACGAACGTATAGACGCCGATTTCCATGAACGCAGAGCCTTTCGCGCGGCCTGGGCCGCTGGTTCCGGCGGTGATAGTGCAAGACCGCGTCATGCGCGAGTCGCTGCCCATCATGGATCGCGGGCAGATGCCGGCCGCTGGCATGGCCGGATGCCGCCGGGTAGAGTTACGCATGAAAATCACGTGCCTCGTCGCGCTGGTGCTGACGGCGTTTGCCGTCCCTGCCGCAAACGCTCAATCCGCCGCCGATTTCCCGAATGCGCCGGTGAAAATCCTGGTCCCGTTCGCCGCGGGCGGGCCGACTGACGTGGTCGCGCGTATCCTTGGCGAGCAGTTGTCCGCGCGCTGGGGCGCCAAGGCCGCCAACATCAAGGCCGAGTAGCGAACCATGGCCGAAGCAGGCTCGATCGACTGCGACGTGCATCCGGCGGTGCCGGATGTCAGCGTGCTGTTGCCGCATCTCGATACGTTCTGGCGGGACTCGGTCGTCGACCGGGGCTTGAGCTCGCTCGATTCCAACAGTTATCCGTTGAAATCGCCGCTGACGTCGCGGCCGGAATGGCGCGGCAAGAATGGCCTCGCTGCCGCCGACGTGGCGCAGGTCACCGATCAGGTGTTCGGACGCTGGCAGTCTGGATTTGCGATCCTGAACTGTCTCTACGGCGTGCAGCTTTTGTTCAGCGAGGATATGGCGGCGGCGTTCTGCCGCGCGATCAACGACTGGATCGCGAAGGAGTGGCTCGACCGCGATCCGCGGCTGCGCGCTTCCATTGTAATCCCCATGCAGAGCACCGAATACGCAGTCGACGAGATCGAGCGCTGCGCGAGCGACATGCGCTTCGTGCAGGTCCTCGTGCTGGCGATGCAGGAGGTGCCGCTCGGGCGACGGCAGTTCTGGCCGATCTACCAGGCCTGCGAACGACACAACCTGCCGCTCGGCATTCACGCGGGCTCCGCCTACCGCAATCCGGTGACCTCGCTCGGCTGGCCGACCTGGTACATCGAGGACTACGCCGCCCAATCGCAGGGCTTCCAGTCGCAGGTGGCGAGCTTGATCACCGAGGGCGTGTTCGCCAAGCACCCGAAGCTCAAGGTGGTCCTGCTCGAATCGGGCGTAACCTGGCTGCCCGGGTTCCTGTGGCGCTTCGGCAAGTTCTGGCGCGGATTGCGCACCGAGGTGCCGTGGGTCGACCGCGCGCCGTGGGAAATCGTGCGCGACCATTTTCGCCTGACCATGCAGCCGTTCGACGCACCCGACAGCCGTGAGGCCGTCGAGCGCGCCATCGAGCATCTGCGCTCCGACGACATCCTGCTTTATGCGTCGGACTATCCGCACTGGCAGTTCGACGGCGACGCCGTGGTGCCGGATGGATTTTCCCCTGCGCTGCGCAGGAAGATCGCGATCGACAACCCGCTTGCGACCTATCCGCGCCTCAACGGCGCCCGGTAGACGTCTTGCGGCCGCTCACATGGCCGCCAAAGTACGGTAATGTGACGCGGCATCAGCGCGTTCACGCGCGTCTTTGAGGTGACATCAGCGCGTTCACGCGCATCTTCGAGGTGACATCAGCGCGTTCACGCGCGTCTTTGAGGTGACATGAACGGCACGCTGGTCACCAACACATTGTCGCCTGCGGCCGATGCCGCGGGCCGTGCCCTCCTTGCGTCGCTGTTTCTGTACGAGGGAGTGGCCAAGCTGCGTATCTACGATCTCGCCGTCCAGTACATGGCGGCTTACGGCGTGCCGGGCGCGCTGCTGCCGCTCGCCATCGCGACGGAACTCGGCTGCGGTGCACTGATCCTTATTGGCTGGCAGACAAGGCTTGCCGCGCTGGCGCTGTCCGGTTTTTGCCTCGTCGCGGCGGCGATTTTTCATACCAAATTCAGCGACAGCAACCAGGTCCTGCATTTTGCCAAGGATATTGCCCTCGCAGGTGCCTTCCTGTTTGTCGCGGGCCGCGGCGCGGGGCGGTTTTCCGTCGATGCGCTCTTGGCCCGTGGACGGGAACAGCGCCCGAGCCAGCCGGTTTAGCCCTAAGCCCCGGCGTGCTATATAACCGGCTGGTGGCCGGCGAATCCGGCCACGCACCTCACAGATGAGCGGGCCAAGGGAAGTCGCGCATGAACATCGAGGTCAGGGCGAAAGAGCGCAGCCAGAAGACCACGCTCGACATCGTCGACTGCGACTTTCATCCCAAGCTCACGCTCGAGCAGCTTCGCCCCTACCTGAGCAATCAGTGGTGGAGCTACCTGCAGACCTACGGCAACCGGTCGCGGCACGGCTACGCGAAGGGCTACGCGTATCCCAAGATGACCCCGCAGGCGGCGCGCCGCGACGCCTGGCCGCCGGGCGGCGGCCTGCCGGCGAGCGATCTCGATTTCGTGCAGCAGCAGCATCTCGATTTCTACGGCGTCAGCGCCGCCATCATGAATCCGCTGTCGCCAACCGGGCAGGGCGACATGAATGTCGAGCTGTCGGTCGCGATGGCCACCGCGGCGAACGAGGCGCAGGTCGCGCAGTGGACCGCGCGCGATCCGCGGCTGAAATCGTCCGTGGTGGTGCCCTACGAGGACGGCGCAGCCTCGGCCAAAGAGGTCAGGAAGCGTGCGGGCGACAGGAATTACGCGCAGGTGTTCCTGCTGAGCCGGACCGGCGAAGCCGCCGGCCGCAAGCGCTACTGGCCGATTTACGAAGCCGCGGTCGAGGCGGGTCTTCCGGTCGGCATCCACGTGTTCGGCTATTCGGGCTGGCCGATGACGGCGTCGGGTTATCCCTCGTACTACATCGAGGAGATGACCGAGCACGCGACATCGGCCCAGGCGATGGTCACCAGCTTCATCATGGAAGGCGTGTTCGAGCGCCTGCCGGAGCTCAAGGTCGTGCTGATCGAGTCCGGCTTCGGCTGGCTGCCAGCGCTCGGCTGGCGGCTCGACAAGCACTGGAAGCGGCTCAAGGACGAGGTGCCGCACCTGAAGATGGCGCCGTCCGAATACATCAAGAAGCACTTCTGGGTGACGACCCAGCCGATGGAAGAGACCGAGAACCCGGATCATCTGATCGAGGTGATGAATTGGATAGGCATGGACCGGATCATGTTCTCCAGCGACTACCCGCACTGGGACTTCGACGATCCGTTCGTCGCATTGCCGCCGTCGCTCACCGACGAGCAGCGCCGCAACATTTACGCCGGCAACGCGCGGAAGCTCTACCGGCTCTGATGGCGAAGAAGCACGTTGTTGCAGCGGTCAGCGAAATTCCGCCGGGCGGGCGCAAGCTCGTCGAGGCCGACGGCCGCGCCATCGTGGTGTTCAATCTCAGCGGCGAATTCTTCGCGCTGTCGAACCGCTGCCCGCATCGCGGCGGCAGTCTGTGCCAGGGCAATCTCACCGGCCTCGTGCTGTCGGATGAGCCTGGGCACTACAACTACATCCGCCGCGGCGAGATCATCCGCTGCCCGTGGCACGCCTGGGAGTTCGACATCCGCACCGGCAAGTCCTGGTGCGATCCCGAGAAGGTGAAGGCGCGGCGGTTCGGCGTGTCGGTCGAGAAGGGGGCCAAGCTGATCGAAGGCCCCTATGTGGCCGAGACATTCCGCGTCAGCGTCGAGAACGATTACGTGGTGGTCGAAGCCTGACGCAACAGCCAATACTCCACAACCATGTCCGAGCCCGAAGAGCGCGAGGTCTATTTCGAGTTCATCACGGTCGGCAATGCCGTGAAGGTCACGGCGATCGACAGCCTGACCGGCATCGAGATTTCGACCATGGGGCCCGCGAACGCCGCCCAGGCCGACCTCAGGCAACTCGCGTTGCAGAAATTGAGGGCCCGGCTGAAGCGCGAGGAACAACCGTAAAATCAACATATTGCGGCCTGTGAGCGGCGGCCATCCAACCCTTGGCGCATGGGGGCCTATATGCTAGGCCAAGCCATTCCTGGAGAACCCAATGGCCGTGTCCGATAGCTCCGCGAAAGCCGTCGCGGATTCCCTGTTTACCGCCTCGCTCGCCGACACCGACCCCGAGATCGCCGAGGCGATCCGGCTGGAGCTCGGCCGCCAGCGCGACGAGATCGAGCTGATCGCGTCCGAGAACATCGTCAGCCGCGCTGTCCTCGAGGCGCAGGGCTCGGTGATGACCAACAAGTACGCCGAGGGCCTGCCGGGCCGGCGCTACTACGGCGGCTGCCACTATGTGGACATTGCCGAAAACCTGGCGCTCGACCGGGTCAAGAAGCTGTTCGGCGCGGGCTTCGCCAACGTGCAGCCGCACTCGGGCGCGTCCGCCAACGTTGCGGCCTTCATGGCGCTGATGCAGCCGGGCGACACGTTCCTCGGGCTCAATCTCGCCGCGGGCGGGCATCTCAGCCACGGCTCGCCGGTTAACATGTCCGGCAAATGGTTCAAGGCGGTGCCCTATGGCGTGCGCCGCGACGACCACCGCATCGACATGGGCGAGGTGCGCAAACTCGCCGAGGAGCACAAGCCCAAGGTGATCGTGGCCGGCGGCTCGGCCTACCCGCGCGTCATCGACTTCAAGGGGTTCCGTGAGATCGCCGACAGCGTCGGCGCCAGGCTGATGGTCGACATGGCGCACTTTGCCGGGCTGGTGGCGGGCGGGGCGCACCCGAGCCCGGTTCCGCACGCCCATGTGGTGACCTCGACCACCCACAAGACGCTGCGCGGCCCGCGCGGCGGCTTCATCCTCACCAACGACGAGGAACTCGGAAAGAAGATCAATTCGGCGGTGTTCCCGGGCACCCAGGGCGGGCCGCTGATGCATGTCATCGCCGCCAAGGCCGTCGCGTTCGGCGAGGCACTGCGTCCGAGCTTCAAATCCTACGCAAAGAACGTCGCGGACAATGCGAAAGCTCTGGCTGAAGTCCTTAAGAACAAAGGGCTTGATATCGTTTCCGGCGGCACCGATACGCATCTGATGCTGGTCGATCTGCGGCCCAAGCGCCTGACCGGCAAGGTGGCCGAGGCGGCGCTCGGCCGGGCCCACATGACATGCAACAAGAACGGCATCCCGTTCGACCCGGAGAAGCCGGCGATCACATCCGGCGTCCGGCTGGGCTCGCCGGCCGCCACCTCGCGCGGCTTCGGCATCGCCGAGTTCCGGCAGGTGGGCGAGTTGATCGTCGAGGTGCTGGACGCGCTGGCACACAAGAACTCCGAAGAGGACGCGGCTGTCGAGGCTGCCGTCCGCGAGAAGGTGAAGCGGCTGATTTCCCGGTTCCCGATCTATTGAGCGGCACCGAATTTAAGGGGCGAGGATGCGCTGTCCGAGTTGCGGGTCCCTCGATACGCAGGTGAAGGACTCGCGGCCGACCGAGGACTCGGCCGCGATCCGGCGCCGCCGCGTCTGCCTGTCCTGCAATTTCCGCTTCACGACCTTCGAGCGCGTGCAGCTGCGCGAGCTCGTGGTGATCAAGCGCAACGGCCGCAGAGCGCCGTTCGACCGCGACAAGTTGATCCGCTCGTTGTCGATCGCTCTGCGCAAGCGGCCGGTCGAGCCCGAGCGTGTCGAGCAGATGGTGTCGAAGATCGTCCGCGAGCTGGAAAGCCTCGGCGAGAACGAGGTCACCTCGGAGACCATCGGCGAGACCGTGATGGAGCACCTGCGCGAGCTCGACGACGTGGCCTATGTGCGCTTCGCCTCGGTCTATCGCAATTTCCGCGAGCCCAAGGACTTCCAGCAGGCGCTCGATGAACTCAGCGGCGAGGACGAGCCGACCAAGCCGCCCGTCGCCGCGCGCAGATGACGGACGGGGCGCAGGAACCGGCTGCTGCCGCGCCCGCGGCTTCCCAAGACGATTCCCGAGACGATTGGCGTTTCATGCAGCTTGCGCTGGCACTCGGCCGCCGCGGGCTTGGCCGGACCTGGCCCAATCCGGCGGTCGGCGCGGTGATCGTCAAGGACGGCGTCATCGTCGGCCGCGGCTGGACCCAGCCGGGCGGGCGGCCGCACGCCGAGGCCGAGGCGCTGAAGCGGGCCGGCAAGGCCGCGCAGGGCGCAACGCTTTATGTGACGCTCGAGCCGTGCTCGCATCACGGCAAGACGCCACCGTGCGCCGACGCCATCATCAAGGCCGGCATCGCCCGCGTGGTGTCGGCGCTGGAGGACGTCAATCCGCAGGTGGCGGGGCAGGGCCACGCCAGGCTCCGCGAACGCGGGATCGTGGTCGAAACCGGGCTCGGCGCCGAAGACGCCGCGCGCGACCACGCCGGCCATTCGCGGCGGATGCGCGAAGGGCGGCCGCAGGTGTTGCTGAAGCTTGCCGCGTCCTCCGACGGCAAGGCGGGGCTTGCCGGGCGCAAGCCGGTCGGCATTACCGGGGAGGCCGCGCGGCAGCGGGTGCATCAGATGCGCGCGGAGGCTGACGCCATTCTCGTGGGCATCGGCACGGTCCTCTCCGACGACCCGCACCTGACCTGCCGCCTGCCGGGCATGTTCGCGCGCTCGCCGGTGCGGGTCGTTCTCGACGCCAGGCTTCGCATTCCGCTGTCGACCGCGATCGTCGGCACCGCGCGCGAGGTGCCGGTGTGGGTTTTCACGGGACCGGGCGCGTCGCCGGTCGCCGAGGATATTCTCAAGGCCAAGGGCGTGGAGGTGTTTCGCGTCGAGGCCAAGGACGGCCGTCTCGATCTGCCGGCCGTGCTGAAGGCGCTCGCGGACCGCGGTGTCACCCGGCTGATGGTGGAGGGCGGGCCGACGGTTGCGGCGGCCTTCATCGCCGCCGGTCTGGTGGATCGGGCGGCGTTGTTCCGCTCGCCCAACGAAATCGGGCATGGCGGCATCGGCGTCCTGGAGGGCGTGCCGCTGACGGCGCTGACCAAGTCGCCCAAGCTGCAGCATCTTGCAACCGAGACGGTCGGCGTCGATACGTTGGACCTGTTCGAGCGGGTGTAATTCATGTTCACGGGCATTGTCAGCGATGTAGGCGAAGTGGTCGCGGTCGAGCCGCGGGCGGAGGGGCTGCGCCGGCTCAAGGTCGCGTGCAGCTATCCGGAGGAGTCCATCGCCATCGGCGCGTCGATCTCACACTCCGGCGTGTGTCTCACGGTCGTGGAGACCGGCAAGCTCGGCAACCGCACCGCCGTTTCGGTCGACGCCGCGGCCGAGACGCTTCGGCTGACGACTGCGGGCCAGTGGAAGCAGGGCACGCGGCTCAATCTGGAACGCGCCATGAAAGTGGGCGATGAGCTCGGTGGCCACATCGTGGCGGGGCATGCCGACGGCGTGGCGGAGCTGATTGCGCGCGAGGATCTGCCCGACATGGCACGGCTCACCTTGCGTGCGCCGAAGCCGTTGATGCGCTTTGTCGCCACCAAGGGCTCGGTCGCGCTCGACGGCATCTCGCTGACCGTCAATGAAGTCACCGACGAGACCTTTTCGGTGCTGATCATCCCGCATACGCTCGCGGTGACCACGCTCGGCGCCGCCAAGACCGGCGACCGGCTGAACCTCGAGATCGACCTGATGGCACGCTATGCGGCGCGGCTGATGGAAACACGGTGATATTGATTTGATTTCAGCGGAGGGGAATTGCATGCATGCCGCGCTGCTGGCTTTGTTGTTCTTGCTCGCTGCGTCGCTGATCGATGCTGTCAGGGCCCAGACGTTTTGTGCGGTGGCAAACGACGGTTCGACCAATTGCGCCTTCACGTCGGCGGCCCTCTGTCGCGACGACGTCAAGGGTAAGGGCGGGTTCTGCATCCCGCAGGCGCCGGTCGGGCATCGGCAGCCGCGCGCCGCCGATCTGCCGCGGAATGTCCCGCCGGATCCGTTCGACCTGCGGCTGCAGCAGGAGAACCGGAAACTCGACCGCGATTTGCGGCTTTGTCGAGGCTGCTGAGGCGGCGCGATTTTCGCGCCCCTTGTTCGCGCGCGATGCGCTTGCTACTGACGCGGCCAACGAGTGAGGGACAATGGCCGCGCCAAAGCGTAAACCTGCAAGCAAATCCGCCGGCAAGCCCGCCAGCAAGCCCGCCCAATCGGCGCGCGCGGGACCAAGTGCAAGAGTTCTTGTCGTCGAAGCGCGGTACTACAACGACATTTCCGATGCCCTCCTGGCCGGCGCCGCCAAGGTGCTCGACGAGGCCAAGGCGACATGGGACATCATCACGGTGCCGGGCTCGCTCGAGATCGTGCCGGCGATCGCCATCGCGGTGGATGCCGCGGAGAAACAGAAGAGGCCCTATGACGGCGTGGTCGCGCTCGGCTGCGTGATCCAGGGCGAGACGTTCCACTTCGACATCGTGGCGATGCAGTCGGCGCGCACGTTGCTCGATTTCTCGATCGCGCACAGGCTTCCCTGCGGCAACGGCATCCTCACCACCGACAACGAGGCGCAGGCCTGGGCTCGCGCCCGGATCAGCGAGCAGGACAAGGGCGGCGACGCCGCGCGCGCGGCCCTGGCATTGATCTCGCTCAAACGCCAGCGCGCGCAGAAATAGCGCATGGTCAAAGCGGCACCATCGAACGACGGACGCCGCGCCAACCGCCGCGGCGCGGCTCGCCTCGCCGCGGTCCAGGCGCTCTACCAGATGGATCTCGCCGCGACCCCGCTGAACGAGGCCCTCGGGCAGTTCGAGACGCACTGGATCGGCCGCGAGGTGGAGGGCGAGGAATACCTGCCGGCCGAGGCCGCCTACTTCCGTGACGTCGTGAAGGGCGTGGTCGAGGACCAGCGCCGGCTCGATCCGATGATCGACGCGGTGCTGGCCAAGGGCTGGCCGCTGGTCCGCATCGAGACGGTGCTGCGCGCCATCCTGCGGGCCGGCGCCTACGAGCTCGACCGCAAGCCGGATGTGCCGGCGCGCGTGGTGGTGTCGGAATATGCCGACATCGCCAACGCCTTCGTCGAGCGCGACGAGACCGGCATGATCAATGCGGTGCTCGACCAGCTGGCCCGGCAGTTGCGGGCCGGCGAGTTCGAGGCGGCGCGGTGAGCCCATGGCCAAGCGCCGGACCAGCGCGGAGTCTGGCGAAGACCTGCTGATCGCGCGGCATTTCAAGCCGATCGCACGCCACCCCGGCGCGCTGGGGCTGGTCGACGATGCGGCGCTGCTTGCGCCGCCCGCCGGTCACGAACTGGTCCTGACCGCGGATGCCATCGTCGGCGGCGTGCATTTTTTTGCCGACGATCCGCCGGACGCCGTCGCCTGCAAGGCGCTCGGCGTGAACCTGTCGGACCTCGCAGCCAAGGGCGCGAAGCCCGCGGGATTTCTGCTGACGCTGGCGCTGCCGAAGGATCGCCGCGGCGCGTGGCTCAGGAGTTTTGCGCGCGGGCTCGGTGCCGCGGCGAGGCGTTCCGGCTGTCCGCTGCTCGGCGGCGACACCGTGCTGACACCCGGGCCGGTGACGATCTCGATCACGGCGTTCGGCATCGTGCGCAAGGGCACCATGGTCAGACGCACCGGCGCGCGCGCGCGCGACCGTATCGTGGTCACCGGCACCATCGGCGACGCGGCGCTGGGATTGAAGTTTCGCACGGATCGCAGTGCCGCAAAACAATGGAAGCTCGATGCCGGCATGCGGCGCCATCTCGCCTCGCGTTATCTTGTGCCGCGGCCGCGCAACGCCGTGGCCGAGGCGGTCCGCCGCTACGCCAACGCCGCGATGGACGTCTCGGACGGGCTCGCCGGCGATCTCGGGAAGCTGCTTCGCGCCTCGGGCGTCGGCGCGACGGTCGAGATCGCGAAAGTTCCACTGTCCAAGGCCGCGCGGACCGCGGTGAATGCCGATCCGGCGGCGATTGCCACGGTGCTGACCGGTGGCGACGATTTCGAGATCATTGCGACGGTGCCGCCCCGTGCGCTGGCCGCGTTCCGGGCGATGGCCCGCCGCGCCGGCGTGGCCACGCGCGAAATCGGTGCAGTGACGGCCGGCCGGGGCGCACGATTCATCGACCGGACCGGCCGCGAGCTCCGCTTCCGGCGCGCGTCTTTCAGCCATTTCTGAGCGGGCTGCCCGCGCTATAGTGGCGCCAGAACAGAAACGCTGGAATTGAGGTTGGGGACGTCCATGCACGACATTACCGCGATTGCGGCCGCCAAGCCGGGGGCCACCCGGTCGCCGAACTTCGTCAAGAACCAGCGCTGGTACCCGACCATCTACGACCTGCGCCGCGGCGCAAAGTGGCGGCTGCCGCACTTCGCCTATGAATATGGCGACGGCGGCGCGGGCGACGACACCGGCATCCGGCACAACTGGTCGGCGCTCGACTCCATCGAGATGATTCCGCGCTACGGCGTGATGCCCGAGCTTCCGCCGGTGAACTGCGAGCTGTTCGGCCGCAAGTACACCGCGCCGATCGGCGTCGCGCCGATGGGCAGTCCCATCGTGGTGTGGCCCGGCGCCGACAAGCTGCTCGCGAGGGCTGCGCAGCGCGCCAAGGTGCCCTATACGCTCGGCGTCGCGGGCGGCGCGACGATCGAGGAGATCGCGCAGATCGCGCCCGACGTGCTGTGGCTGCAGATGTACCGTTTTGCGAAAAACGACCACGCCATCGGCTTCGACCTGATGCGGCGTGCGGACGAGGCGGGCGTGCATGTGCTGATGCTCACCCTCGACGTGCCGGTGCGCACCGTGCGCTCGCGCGAAGTGAAGGTCGGCATGGGCGGCGGAGGCTACTTCCGGCCCGACTGGCGCATGATGCTCGGCATGGTGAAGTGCCCCGGCTGGGCGATGGCGATGCTCGCCAACAACCTGCCGCGCTTCGCCAACATCCAGCCCTATGCCGGCCCGGGCGCAGGCCTCAACGACACCATCAAGTTCGCGCGCGAGCAGATGGGCGGCGCGTTCTCCTGGGACGAGGTGAAGCGCTATCGCGACCGCTGGAAAAAGCCTCTGGTGCTCAAGGGCCTCCTGCATCCCGAGGACGCGGAGAAGGCGGTGGTGCTCGGCGCCGACGGCATCGTCGTCTCCAACCATGGCGGCCGGCAGATCGAGGCGCTGCCGGCGCCGATCGATTGCGTGCCGGCCATCGTCAAGGCGGTGAACAAGCGGGCGACCATCATCTTCGATTCCGGCGTCCGCAGCGGCACCGATGTTGCCCGTGCGCTGGCGCTTGGCGCCGACGCCGCCTTCGCCGGCAAGGCGTTCCTGTGGGGGCTCGGCGCTTTGGGCTCGGACGGGCCGGGGCACGTCATCGATCTCTTGATCGACGAATTGCGCTCGGCGCTCGGCCAGGTCGGCGCGCGTTCGCCGGCCGAGGCGCGCAACGTCATGGTCCGGCACCCCGGCGCACTGCACTTCTGATCTGCGGCCGCGGCCATGGTCATCGGACGGAGTGCCCGTTAGAACGGGCGTCCTGTCGCTTTTCACGCCCCGCCGGGTCCTGCCGATGTCGGTGATCGCCGATATTTCTCCTGTCGTCATCGACGACCGCCTCGCGCGTCGCAACGCGATGGTGTTGTCGGTCGCGCAGGCGCTCGCCGGCGGCAATAACACCGTGATTGCGGCGACCGCGGGCATCATCGGCACCATCCTCGCCACCGACAAAGGGCTCGCCACACTGCCGGTGTCGGTGATGGTGATCGGCATCTGGTTCGGCACCTTGCCGATCGGCTGGCTTGCGCGGAATTGCGGCCGCCGCTTCGCTTTGCAGACCGGCTCGGTGGTCGGAATGCTCGCCGGCCTCGTGTCCTGCGCCGCCGTGCTGATGGGCTCGTTCGAACTGTTCCTGGTCGGCACCTTCGGATGCGGGTTCTATTCGGCGGCGCATCAGTCCTATCGTTTCGCGGTCTGCGACACGGCCAGCGACGCCTACAAGCCGAAGGCGATCTCGCTGGTGCTGGCGGGCGGCGTCATGGCGGGCTTCATCGGCTCGAGTACCGTGATCGTCACCAAGGACATGTGGGCGCCGCACCTGTTCGCCGCGACATTTGTCGCGCAGTCGGTGCTGGCCGGGCTCGCGGGCCTCGCCCTGACGCGGCTGAAATCGCCGCCGCCGATCCCACGGGCGGAGCGGGAAGCCGGGCGGCCCTTGTCGGTGATCGCGAAGGATCCGCTGTTCGTGGTGGCGGTCGCCTGCGGCGTCGTCAGCTACGTGGTGATGAACCTGCTGATGACGTCCGCGCCGATCGCCATGGTGGGCTGCGGCCACTCGGTGACGATCTCGACGCTGGGCATCCAGTGGCACGTGCTCGGCATGTATGCCCCGAGCTTCGTGACCGGTCACCTGATCGTCCGATTCGGCGTGTTCCGGGTGATTTCCGCGGGCCTGGCGCTGCTGCTCCTCAGCGCCGTGGTCGGGGCCGGCGGGCTTTCGGTCGCGCACTTCTGGATCAGCCTGACGCTGGTCGGCATCGGGTGGAACTTCGCCTTCATCGGCGCGACCACGCTGGTGACGCTCTGCCACCGCCCGGAGGAGCGCAACAAGGTCCAGTCGTTCAACGATTTCCTGATTTTCGGCACCATGGCGCTGGGATCGTTTGCCTCCGGCAAGATGATGGCCACGGTGGGCTGGGAGTGGGTCAATATCGCCGCTTTCGTGCCCGTGCTGGTGGTGGCCCTGCTGCTGGTCTGGCTGAAGCTCAATCGTCGCGGGCTTCCGGTCTGAGGCGGATTTCCCTGAATTGAGGCCGGTTTAGCCACATCCGGCGTTGCGTCAGCGGCCGGTTTTTGGCATACCGCGCCACATTCAAGCCGGGCGGGGGGCCGTGACCGGCACCCCCCAGTTCAATCGAGGATTCCATGACAGCTTTGGGACTGATCGTCGTTTGCGGCCTGCTCGCGGTCGCATACGGCATCTGGGCAATCATGTCGGTGATGAGCGCCGACGCAGGCAGCGCGAGGATGCAGGAGATCGCGGCAGCGGTCCGCGAAGGCGCGCAGGCCTATCTCAAGCGCCAGTACACCACCATCGCCATTGTCGGCGTGCTGATCTTCCTGCTGGTCGGCTACTTGCTCGGCTGGCTCGTCGCGACAGGCTTCGCGATCGGCGCGGTGCTCTCGGGTGTCGCGGGCTTCATCGGCATGAACGTGTCGGTGCGCGCCAACGTGCGCACCGCGCAGGCGGCGATCAGTTCGCTCGCGGGCGGTCTTGAGCTCGCCTTCAAGGCCGGCGCGATCACCGGCATGTTCGTCGCCGGCCTCGCGCTGCTCGGCGTCACCGTCTACTACATGATCCTGACCGGCCCGCTGGGCTTCGCGGTCAACTCCCGCACCGTGATCGACGCGATGGTGGCGCTGGGCTTCGGCGCCTCGCTGATCTCGATCTTCGCCCGTCTCGGCGGCGGCATCTTCACCAAGGGCGCCGACGTCGGCGGCGATCTGGTCGGCAAGGTCGAGGCCGGCATCCCGGAGGACGATCCGCGCAACCCCGCGACCATCGCCGACAACGTGGGCGACAACGTCGGCGACTGCGCCGGCATGGCTGCCGACCTGTTCGAAACCTACGCCGTGACCACGGTCGCGACCATGGTTCTCGCGGCGATCTTCTTCGCCGGCACGCCGTTCCTGCAGAACATGATGATCCTGCCGCTCGCCATCGGCGGCATCTGCATCATCACCTCGATCGCCGGCACCTTCTTCGTCAAGCTCGGCGCCAGCCAGTCGATCATGGGCGCGCTCTACAAGGGCCTGATCGCGACCGCGGTCCTGTCGCTGGTCGGCATCGCCATCGTGATCCACCTTCTGTTCGGCTTTGGTGTTCCGCTGAAGACCAGCGCTGGCGTGGCCTTCACCAGCACCACGATCTACTGGTGCGGCGTCGTCGGCCTTGCGGTCACCGGCCTGATCATCTGGATCACCGAGTACTACACCGGCACCGACTATCGCCCGGTGAAGTCGATCGCGGCGGCCTCGGTCACCGGCCACGGCACCAACGTCATCCAGGGTCTGGCGATTTCGATGGAATCGACGGCGCTGCCCGCCATCGTCATTATCGCCGGCATCCTGGTTTGCTACGCGCTCGCCGGCCTGTTCGGCATTGCGGTCGCGGTGACGACGATGCTGGCGCTCGCCGGCATGGTGGTCGCGCTCGACGCCTTCGGTCCGGTCACCGACAACGCCGGCGGCATCGCCGAAATGGCGGGGCTGCCCAAGGAGGTCCGCAAGTCGACCGACGCGCTCGACGCGGTCGGCAACACCACCAAGGCGGTGACCAAGGGCTATGCGATCGGCTCGGCGGGTCTCGGCGCGCTGGTGCTGTTTGCGGCCTACAACGAAGACCTGAAGTACTTCATCGCGAATTCGGCGCAGCACAAGTACTTCTCGGGCGTCTCGCTCGACTTCTCGCTGAACAATCCGTACGTCGTCGCGGGCCTGCTGTTCGGCGGCCTGCTGCCGTATCTGTTCGCCGCGATGGGCATGACCGCGGTCGGTCGCGCCGCCGGCGCGATCGTCGAGGAGGTGCGCCGTCAGTTCCGCGAGAAGCCGGGCATCATGAAGGGCACCGACAAGCCGGACTACGGCAGGGCGGTCGACCTGCTCACCAAGGCGGCGATCAAGGAAATGATCATCCCGTCGCTGCTGCCGGTGCTGTCGCCGATCGTCGTCTACTACGTGATCTACTGGGTCGCGGGGGGCGGAGCGGCGGGCAAGTCGGCGGGCTTCTCGGCGGTCGGCGCGATGCTTCTGGGCGTCATCGTGACGGGTCTTTTCGTGGCGATCTCGATGACCTCGGGCGGCGGCGCGTGGGACAACGCCAAGAAGTACATCGAGGACGGCCATTACGGCGGCAAGGGCTCGGACGCCCACAAGGCCGCGGTAACCGGCGACACCGTCGGCGATCCCTACAAGGACACCGCGGGTCCCGCCGTGAACCCGATGATCAAGATCACCAACATCGTGGCGCTGCTGCTCTTGGCCGTGCTCGCGCACGGCTGACGTGACAGCCATTGAAATGGCCAAGCCCCGCGGAGCCATCCGCGGGGCTTTTGTTTCGGCGGGCGCGCTGGTTTGCCGCAACGCCATCCAAGGCTGGCGCGGACAGCGCTTGCTCCACTACAATGATCTCCAAGTGAAACATCCGCCGCCGAATGGCGCAGATCGATTGGGGGAAATGTCATGCGAAAGTGGAAGCAGAGTGTCTGCCGTTTTGGAGCCGTTGTCGCAACCGCTGCCATCGCGCTGACGTCGGCTGCAACGGCTGCTTTGGCGCAATCCTATCCGTCGCAGCCGATCAAGATCATCGTCTCGCTCGCGCCGGGCGGCGTCGCCGACATCGTCGCGCGCGCGTTTGCGGCCAAGCTCGGCGAGCAGGGCAAGCAGGTCGTGGTCGAGAACCGCACCGGCGGCGGCGGCATCATCGGCGCCGACGCTGCGGCGAAATCAGCGCCGGACGGCTACACGTTCTACATGGGCTTCCACGCCACGCAGTCGATCCTGCCACACCTGAATTCGAAGCTGCCCTATGATCCGGCCAAGGATTTCGTGCCGGTGGTGTTCATCACCACCTCGCCGAACATCCTGGTGGTGCATCCGTCCGTGCCGGCCAACACGCCGAAGGAATTGATCGCCCACATCAAGGCCAATCCGGGCAAGCTCAGCTACGGCTCGCCGGGGCTCGGCAGCTCGGGGCATCTCGCGGGCGAGCAGTTCAAGCAGCTCAACAATCTCGAGATCGCCCACGTGCACTACCGGGGCGCGGCGCCCGCGCTGCAGGACCTGGTTGCGGGCCACGTGCAGGTGATGTTCGACATCGTGCCGCTGACCAAGGAGCAACTCGCGGCCGGCCGGGTGCGGCCGCTGGCGATCACCGCGGCCAAGCGCGAACCCGCGGTGCCGAACGTGCCGACGTTCGCCGAGCTCGGCATGCCGGGCATCGAGGGCGGGCCGTGGTTCGGGCTGTTCGCGCCGACCGGAACGCCGAAGGCCGCGATCGACTGGGTCAACGCCGAGGCCAACAAGGCGTTTTCGTCGCCGGACCTGAAGGGCCGGCTCGAAGGGCAGGGGCTCACGCTGCCGCTCGGCACGCCCGAGGCGTTCGGCAAGCACGTCGAAGCCGAGACCAGGCGCTGGGGCGAGGTCATCCGCAAGGGCAACATCAAGACGGAGTGACCGGCCGCCGGCGCGGTCCGGACTGCGATCAGGTGCCGATCGGCTTGGTGACCGAGAAGATGTAGTTGAGATAGTTCAACTCGTTGCCACTGGTCGGCGTGGTGCGGCTGACGAAGTCGAACACCTTGCCGTCCCGCAGCCCGTAATTGGCCAGACGCTCGACGCGCCGCTTCTTGTCGAAATAGACGGCGACGACGCGCTGGTTGGTCACCTGCTGTTGCAGGAAGGCGAGCTTCTGCTCGGCGCGCTGGGAGATGTAGTAGAACACCTCGCCGCTGACGGTCGCGACCGTCGACGGCGTGCCGAGAACGATCAGCACCTGCTCCTGGGTGGCGCCGAGCGGGACCTGCTCGAGCGCGCCTTCGGGCAGCACGTAGCCGCGCTGATAGACCTGCGTGAAGCTGTCACAGCCGGACAGCAGGAATGCAGCCGACAGCGCCGCCGCGGCCAGCGCCGGCCGCAGTCGCGACTTCCGTGTCTTGGTGCTCGATCCGGTCATTTCGCTTGTATCTGAGGCGGAACGTCTCTTGCCGGTCGCGTTTTCTGCGGCGAACCGCTACACACTTCGCCGGAAAACGCTCGCGGGCGTACCCGAGGTACCCTGAAAGTGCAACGAACAGCTTAACGCCGCTGCCACAGCTCCCACGAACCCTATGATTTCGCTCCCCTTTCGCCGCTCCTCCCGAAGCGGCAGCATTGACGCCCTCTATGGCATGATCGTGGCGCAGGCACGATCCGCCGAATTCTACCGCGCCTACGGGGTGCCGGACACGGTCGACGGGCGGCTCGACATGATCGTGCTGCACATGGTGCTGGTGCTGCGGCAGCTGACCCGGGAGCATGGCTCGCTGCCGCCCTTGGGCCAGCAGTTATTCGACCGCTTCTGCGCCGACATGGACGGCAACTTCCGCGAGATGGGCGTGGGCGATTTCGCGGTGCCCAAGCGCATGCAGAAGGTCGGCGAGGCGTTCTATGGCCGCTCCAGGATCTACGACGGCGCCCTCATGGACACCGATCCGTCGGTGCTTGAAGCAGCCGTCGCGCGAAATGTGTTCGCCGCGCCGGAACCGGCGCTGGGCGCGCGCCGTCTTGCTGCCTATATGCGCGAGGCGGCCGCGCGTCTCGAACGGCACGACGCAGGGACGCTGGAGGCCGCCAAGTTTGAATTCCCCGATCCGGCTGTGGTGAAGGCGCCAACGGCAGCGGAACACTGATGCGATGAGCGAGCGAGCAGGTCCGGAACGGTTCGCGAAGGCGGGCGGCAAAAAGGGCGACAAGCGACCGGCGCCGGCCGCGGCTTCGCCGTGGAGCGTGCCGGTTGTGGTGGCCGAGGTGCCGGAAACCGGCCGCAGGATCGAGCTCGTTCCGGACGAGATGCAGCGCAAGGCGATTGCCGCGGCGGCAGGGCTGGTCGAACTGCCGCGCCTTGAAGCCGCATTCGATCTCGCACGGCACGGGGCCGACAGCCTGCGGGTCGCAGGCCGCGTCGCTGCGACCGTGATCCAGCGGTGCGTGGTGACGCTCGAGCCGATCGAAAACGAGGTCGAGGAAGCGGTCGATCTTTTGTTCCAGCCGGAGGCCGATACCTCCATCGCGCCCGCAGCCGAAGGCGGCGGATATCGGGACGTCGATGCGGCCGATCCGCCCGAGACGCACAATGGCGTGGTCGATCTCGGCGCGGTCGCGACCGAGTTCCTGCTGCTCGGGCTTGATCCCTATCCGCGCAAACCCGGCGCGGTGTTCGACGCGCCCGCCGCAGGCGACGCGGCCGGCCATCCGTTCGCGGCACTGGCGGCGCTGAAGAAGGGCGACGGCGAAAAAGGCCCCTGAAAACTCGGCAATTGCGCGAAAATGCGCGAAATCCGCCGGCTTTTGCCCACTGGTGCGGCACCCGGCTGGCAGGCTATAGGTCCACCCATGCCCGAGAAGGTCCGTATCGCGCTCGACGCCATGGGCGGTGATCATGGCCCCTCCGTGGTGGTTCCCGGCGCGGATCGCGCGCTGGCCGCACACCCCGACAGCACATTCATTTTGTTCGGCGACCGGGCCAGGATCGACCCGCTGCTCGACGCGCATCCGCGGCTCAAGGCCGACGCGCGGGTGGTGCACACCGACGTCGCGGTCCGGATGGACGACAAGCCGAGCCAGGCACTGCGCAACGGCCGCTGGAAGTCGTCGATGTGGCTGGCCATCGACGCGGTGAAAAAGGGCGAGGCGGACGTCGCAGTGTCGGCCGGCAACACCGGCGCGCTGATGGCGATGGCGCGATTCAACCTGCGGATGATGGAGGGGATCGAGCGCCCGGCGATTGCGGCAATCTGGCCGACGCTCAGGGGTGAGTTCATCGTGCTCGACCTCGGCGCCTCGATCGGCGCGGACGCCGAGCACCTGCTCGACATGGCGGTGATGGGCAGCGCCATGGCACGCGTGCTGTTCGACCTCGACCGCCCGACCGTGGGGCTGCTCAACATCGGCGTCGAGGAGGTCAAGGGGCTGGAGCCGGTGCGCGAGGCGGGCCGCATTCTTCGCGAAAGCCCGCTGCCGCACATGGAATACATCGGCTTCGTCGAAGGCGACGACATCGGCCGAGGCAAGGCCGACGTGGTGGTGACCGAAGGCTTTGCCGGCAACATCGCGCTGAAGGCAGCGGAAGGCACCGCGCGCCAGTTCGCCGAATTTCTCCGCGGCGCGATCGAGAAGTCGATCTGGTCGAAGCTCGGTTATCTCCTGGCCAAGCCCGCGTTCACGATGCTGCGGAACAAGATGGATCCGCGGAAATCCAACGGCGGTGTTTTCCTCGGGCTCAACGGCGTTGTAATCAAGAGCCACGGCGGCACGGATGCCGAGGGTTTCGCCGCCGCAATCGACGTGGGCTACGAAATGGTGCGTGACGAACTGCTCGCCAAGATCGGCGCGACGATCCGCCGGCATGCCGGAGAGGCCGCGACCGCGCGTGTTGCCGGCGGAGCCGCCTCGTGACCATGCCTCGTTCGGTTATTCTGGGGTGTGGCAGCTATCTGCCCGAGCGGGTGCTCTCCAACGCGGAACTCGCCGCCACCGTCGACACCTCCGACGAATGGATCGTGCAGCGGACCGGCATCCGGCAGCGCCACATCGCCGCGGCCGGCGAGGTGACGTCCGATCTCGCGATCCACGCCGCAAAGGCCGCGCTCGCCGCAGCCCATGTCGATCCTCAGTCCATTGACCTTATTGTGGTCGGCACCTCGACGCCGGACAACACGTTTCCCGCTTCCGCCGTGACGGTCCAGGCCGGTCTCGGCATCACCCGCGGCGCGGCCTTCGACCTGCAGGCGGTCTGCTCGGGCTTCGTCTACGCCCTCTCCATCACCGACGGACTGCTGCGGACCGGGACCTACAAGCGCGCGCTGGTGATCGGCGCGGAGACGTTCTCGCGCATCCTCGACTGGAAGGATCGCACCACCTGCGTGCTGTTCGGCGACGGCGCCGGCGCCGTGGTGCTGGAGGCGCAGCAGCAGCCCGGCGAGCGCGACCGACCGCGGCATCCTGACCACGCATCTGCGCTCCGACGGACGCCACAAGGCCAAGCTGTTCGTCGACGGCGGGCCGTCCTCCACGCAGACCGTGGGCCATCTGCGGATGGAAGGCCGGGCCGTGTTCAAGCACGCGGTGGCGATGATCACCGACGTGATCGAGGACGCGTTCCGCGCCACCGGCTACACCGCCGCCGACATCGACTGGTTCGTGCCGCACCAGGCCAACAAGCGCATCATCGACGACAGTGCGCACAAGCTCGGCATCGCTCCCGAGAAAGTTGTGACCACGGTCCAGTTGCACGGCAACACGTCGGCTGCGTCGATTCCGCTGGCGCTCAACGTCGCGGTGCGCGACGGACGCATCAAAAAGGGCGATCTCGTCCTGCTCGAAGCGATGGGCGGCGGATTCACCTGGGGATCGGCGCTGGTACGCTGGTAGGCGGCGCCGTCTGGCAGAGCATCTCGCGTCATTTGTGGCCGGTTTTACAACTTTTGGGATAGTTGCTCCCGCGCCACATGCCGTCGTCAAAATGCCACGGGACTGCATCTTGGCGACGTTGACCGCCTGAACCCAAGCTAATATCGTTGGAAATTCAGCGGGATATAGTCGCCTTCACTGGGGCTGGCGATGTCGGGAAAAACCATTACGCGGGCTGACCTGTGTGAGGCGGTCTACCAGAAGGTAGGCCTGTCGCGGACGGAATCCGCGGCATTGGTCGAGCTTGTGCTGGGCGAAATCACCAATTGTCTGGAACGTGGCGAGACTGTGAAGCTGTCGTCGTTCGGTTCCTTCGTGGTTCGAAAAAAAGGCCAACGGATCGGTCGCAATCCCAAGACCGGCAAGGAAGTACCGATCTCGCCGCGCCGGGTGATGGTGTTCAAGCCGTCGGCGATCCTGAAGCAGCGCATCAACGGCGCCGACGTTCCGGACGAAGAAGAATAGTTCTGTTCGATCGGAATTGCGGGTTCGGGCGGACCGGCATTCCTCTGTAGCAAAAGTCTGCATCGGGGGGCTCTGTAAGGGGGCTTGGGGGCCGTGGACAAGGCGCCGGACGCTTTTCGTACCATCAGCGAAGTTGCGGATGAGCTCGACATTCCGCAGCATGTGCTGCGCTTCTGGGAAAGTCGCTTTCCGCAGATCAAGCCGATGAAGCGGGCCGGCGGCCGCCGGTATTACCGCCCGGAAGACGTCGATCTGCTGCGCGGCATCAAGCACCTGCTCTACGCCGAGGGTTACACCATCCGCGGCGCGCAGGGCATCCTGCGCGACAAGGGCCAGAAGTTCGTGCAGTCGGTCTGGCAGCCGGGTGCGGCCGAGGCGGCCGACGAGCAACTTGAGGGCACAGAGACAGAGCTGGACGCTCCACAAGAAGCGCGGCGCTCGCTGTTCGGTTTGCTCAAGGCGCCGTCGGCGCGCGCAGATCAAGAGTCAGCGGAAGAGCCCGCCGAAGTGGAAGCCTCCGGAAGCGCGCCGCAACAGGCGGCTGCGCCGCAGTTGTCGCGCGAGAATGTGCGCAGGCTGCAAAGCGTGCTGCATGAGTTGCGCGAATGCCGTGCGGCCATTGATCAGGCATTGAAAGAGGAAGCCGCCTAAGCGCGCAAATCGCAGCATGTCGTTTTGGAAGCCCCATCGGATGTCCCGAGGAGCCGCCCATGCCGACCGGTAGGCAGGCCACCCTCCTGGTGTGGTTTGCGGGCCTTGCCGTGCTGGTCGGGCTCACCGTCTGGTACGGCGCCGGGCACGTGGGCGATGCCATCGTCAGCTCCGGATGGGCGGCGCTCTGGGTCGTGGTGATCCGCGCCGCTGCGGTCGCGGTCGCCGGCGGCGGGTGGTGGCTGCTGTTCCCCCGCGACATCCGGCCGTCGGTCACAATCTGCATAGGCTTGCGGTTCGTGCGCGAAGGCGCGAATGCGCTGTTGCCGCTGGCGCAGATCGGCGGCGATTTCATCGGCGCGCGGTGCCTGGCGCTGCGCGGCGTGCGCGGCACGATCGCCGCCGCAAGCGTCATCGTCGACGTGCTGATGCAGGCAGGGAGCCAGCTGATCTTCGCGCTGGTCGGTCTCGTGCTGCTGATCGCCATCGGCGGCAACGAGCTGATCGTCTGGCCGGTCGCCATCGGGCTCGCGCTTGCGCTGCCGCTGCTCGGCGGCTTTGTGCTCGTTCAGGGCGAGCGCGGCCAGCGCTGGGTCAAGTCGCTGCTCGGGCTCGCGGCGGGCGGCCGCGAATGGCTGGTGTTCGGCGCGATCGACGACCTGTTCAAGTGGCTCAACGCGTTCTACGCCTACCGCCGCGGCCTGATCCAAAGCCTGCTCTGGCATCTCGGCGGCTGGTTCGTCGGCGCGCTCGAAGTGTGGGTCGTTCTGAGATTCATGGGCTACGACATCGATTTCGGCGACGCGGTGCTGATCGAGAGCCTGATGCACGCGGTGCGCGGCGCGGCCTTTGCGGTGCCCGGCGCGCTCGGTGCGCAGGAGGGCGGGCTGATCGTGCTGTGCGCGATTTTCGGCGTGCCGCCCGAGGCAGCCCTTGCGCTGTCGCTCGTCAAACGTCTCCCCGACCTCGTCCTCGGCGTGCCGGGCCTCGTCGCCTGGCAGGCGATCGAGGGCTGGCACTTTCACGGCCGCGGCCGGACCAACGATCAGAACGGGAGGGCATGACCGGCGATGTTTCATGACCTCCTGCTGATCGTGCTGTTTGCCGCCGCGGCATTCGGCTGCCTGTTCATGGTGGCGGCCGCGACGCTGGTGCCGGCGGCCGCGTTCCCGGTGCGCTCGCCCGGGCGCATGGAGCCGGCGGTGACCGTGCTCAAGCCGCTGCACGGCGACGAGACCGGCCTCTACGAGAATCTCGTGTCGTTCTGCGACCAGGCTTACTCCGGCCCGGTGCAGATCGTGCTCGGCGTCGCGCGGCAGGACGATCCCGCCGTCGCCGTCGTCGAGCGGCTCCGCCGGGAATTTCCGCACAAGACCATCGAGCTCGTTGTCAATGCGGCCGTGCACGGCAGCAATCCGAAGGTGTCGAACCTCATCAACATGAGCGCGCGGATCGCCAACGACGTCATCGTCATCGCCGACGCCGACATCCGGGTTCGGCCCGACTACCTGTCGCGGATCGTCGGCGCGCTGGAGCGGCGCGGCGGCGCGGTCACGGTCCCGTATTACGGCATCTCGACCGGCAATCTGTGGTCGCGGCTCGCCGCCATGAGCGTCGAGGGGCACTTCCTCGCCGGCGTCCTCGTCGGCTCGCGCTTTGGGCTGTCGCGGGCGTGCCTCGGCTCGACCATCGCGCTGCATCGCCATTCCCTGGTCGCCATCGGCGGCTTCGAGGCGGTCGCCGACGAGCTCGCCGACGATTACGAGATCGGCGCCTTGCTCGCCGCGCGCGGCGAACCGGTTTCGCTCTTGCCCTTCGCGGTGGGGCATGTGTGCGACGAGCAGACATTCGCGGATCTTTGGCGGCACGAGCTGCGCTGGGCGACGACCATCCGCAGCATCGATCCGCTCAGCTATGCCGGCTGGTCGCTGACCCACGCTCTTCCGCTGGCGCTGATCGCGCTGCTGCTCGGCGGCGAGGAGGTCGCGGCCGCGCTGGTCGCATCTGCACTCGCCAGCCGCGGGCTTCTGATCTATGCCATCGAGCGTGGTTACGGGCTGCCGCCGCGGCCGTATTGGCTCGTTCCGCTGCGTGATTTATTGTCGTTTGCCGTGTTCGTCGCCGGATCCATCTCCCGCGACGTGCGCTGGAAAGGACACCGCTTCAAGCTGATGTCCGAAGGCACCCTGATACCGGAACGAATATCCGAACGGAGACCGCCGTCGTCATGTTGAGGACCCTGTTTCTGCAAGCCCCGTCGTTCGAGGGCTTCGATGGCGGCGCCGGCGCGCGCTATCAGAACCGCCGCGAGATCAAGTCGTTCTGGTACCCGACCTGGCTGGCGCAGCCGGCCGCGATGGTCGAGGGCTCCAAGCTGATCGACGCCCCGCCGCACCGGCTTTCGCTGGCCGACGTGCTGCCGGAGGCGAAGGACCGCGATCTCGTGGTGCTGCACACCTCGACGCCGTCGTTCGCGTCCGACGTGAAGACCGTGCGGGCGCTGAAGGTGGCCAATCCGAACCTGAAGATCGGCATGATCGGCGCGAAGGTCGCGGTCGATGCCGCGGGCTCGCTGCAAGCCTGCGAGGAGCTCGATTTCGTCGCGCGCAACGAGTTCGATTTCACCATCAAGGAGGTCGCCGAAGGCCGCGACTTGGGAAGTATCGCCGGGCTGTCCTATCGCGCTCACGACGGCCGGATCGTGCACAACGACGAGCGGGCGCTGCTGCACAACATGGACGAACTGCCGTTCGTCTCGCCGGTCTACAAGCGCGACCTCGACATCGAGAACTACTTCATCGGCTATCTGCGGCACCCGTATCTGTCGTTCTACACCGGGCGCGGCTGCAAATCGCGCTGCACCTTCTGCCTGTGGCCGCAGACCGTCGGCGGGCACGCCTACCGCACCCGCAGCGTCGGTCACGTCATCGACGAGCTGAAATACGCGAAGGAGGCCTTCCCGCAGGTCAAGGAGGTGTTCTTCGACGACGACACGCTGACCGACAACCTGCCGCGCGTCGAGGAGCTCGCCCGCGAGATCGGCAAGCTCGGCATCACCTGGGCCTGCAACGCCAAGGGCAACGTGCCGCGGAAGACTCTTGAAGTTCTTGCCGACAACGGCTGCCGGCTGTTCGTGGTCGGCTACGAGTCCGGCAACCAGCAGATCCTGCACAACATCAAGAAGGGCATGCTGATCGACGTGGCGAAGAAGTTCACCAGGGACTGCCACGAGCTCGGCATCAAGATCCACGGCACCTTCATTCTGGGCCTCCCCGGCGAGACCAAGGAGACGATTCAGCAGACCATCAAGTTCGCGACCGAGATCAACCCGCACACCATCCAGATTTCGCTCGCGGCTCCTTATCCAGGCACGCACCTCTACAAGGAGGCCAAGGAGAACGGCTGGTTCGACACCAACAATGCGGACCTGGTCGACGACAACGGCATCCAGATCGCGCCGCTGCACTATCCGCATCTGAGCCACAACGAGATCTTCCACTCGGTCGAGGACTTCTACAAAAAATTCTACTTCCGGGCGCCGAAGATCGCCGCGATCGTCAACGAAATGGTGCGCTCGCCGCAGATGATGAAGCGCAGGCTGCGCGAGGGCGTCGAGTTCTTCCAGTTCCTGAAAGAGCGGCGCGAGGCCGCCCTCTGAAGCGACTGGTCGTCACCGCCGACGACTTCGGCCTTGCGAAAGAGGTCAACGAGGCCGTCGAGATCGCGCATCGCGACGGAATTCTGACGGCTGCGAGCCTGATGGTGGCAGGCGCCGCGGCCGCCGACGCGGTGGCCCGCGCGAGAAGGCTGCCGAAGCTTTGCACCGGCCTCCACATCGTGCTGGTCGAGGGTGCGCCCGCGCTGCCGCCGGAGCGGCTCCCCGACCTGGTCGATAGCTCAGGCCATTTTCGCACCGACATGGCACGGCTGGGTTTCGACATCTTCGCAAAGACCGCCGCACGGGCCCAACTCGCCGCCGAGGTCGAGGCGCAGTTTGCCGCCTATGCCGCCACCGGCCTGCCGCTCGACCATGTCAACGCCCACAAGCATTTCCACCTGCATCCGACCATCGCCGGCACGATCATCGCGGTCGGCCGGCGCTACGGCGTGACGGCGATGCGGGTGCCGGTCGAGCCGCGGTCCGTCATCGCGCAGATCGAGCCCGCGCCGATCGGACTGTCATGGGTCACCGGGCCCTATGCGGCGCTGCTCGGACGCGCGGCACGGCGTGCGGGGCTGAAGACACCGGATGCCGTGTTCGGGCTCGCCTGGTCGGGGGCGATGACCGCGCCGCGCGTCGAAGGCGTGCTGAAGCGTCTGCCGGAGGGCCTGAGCGAGATCTATGCCCATCCCGCGACCGCCGGCGGGTTTGCCGGGCATGCGCCGGGCTATCGCTACGCCGAGGAACTCGCGGCGCTGATCGCGCCCGAGGTCGTTGCCGCGGCACGGCGCGGCGACGTCGCGCTCGGCGGCTACGCCGATTTCTGACGCGGGACCGTTAATTCAAGACATTGAGCGCCGGCAGTTCCGGGCTTTTAGGGAACCCGGGGTTTCCTCCGTTGGTTGTGACGTCGAGCCCCCATAGTCGTCCGAAGGACGGCGTCGCTTCGCTCGCCTATGGGCCGGTCTTCAGCAGGAGCAGGACCATGAGAGCGTTGTGGCTGACCGCAGTTGCCGTTTCGGCGCTGGCTTCCGTCGCGACGGCGGCGCAAGCGCAGGAGAGCAGTCATTCCCGGCAAGCCCCGGCCGGCGCGACACAACCGGCACCGCCCGAGGCTCTGCAGCCCCGTCCGGTGCAAACCCAGTCGTTCCGGCGCGATGCCGAGCCGGACACCCCGCAGCCCGTGCAGACGCAAGCCGTGCGCAAGCGCAATCGCTCTGTCACGACGGGCCAGGCAACCCGACAGGCAACCCGCCAAGTAAGCCGCCAAGTAAGCCGCCAAGCCACCCGTCAAGTGAGCCGTCGAGCGACGGCGCGCGCGTCGAGCGTGAGGCGGACGAGCCGTCCGCTCCCGCTCTACGCGCAGGCGCGGTCCGCGGAGCGTGCGGCGGCGGTGCGCGAGGTGATCGTTTCGCCGGCCGGGCCGCCGCGGACAGGCCTGAGCGCAGGCTTCAACGAGTATATTACGCGCATGAACATCTGGTCGCGGCCGCCGTGGGAAATTCCGGCCACGGTCGGCGCCACGGTTCCGCTCGGGATCCAGGTCTACGGCATGCCGGCCGAAATCGTCGCGATCGATCCGGCGTTCGCCGGCGACCAGTTCGTGGTGGTCGGCGAGGATGTCGTGATCCTGGAGCCGGACAGCCGCCGGATCGTTGCGATGCTGTCGCGCACCAGCGGCGCCTATGTGGCGGAACGGATGGCTGCGCCGGCGACCACGGTCTCGACCACGGGTTTGGCGCCGCCGGAGGATCGCGTCAGGCTCAGCCGCGGGCAGGTCGCCGTGATCCGCACAGTGTTGCGGCAACGGGAGTGTCGCGATCATAGGCGATCCGATTTCGTCGTCGGCAGCCTGGTGCCGAGGACCACGCCCCTGTGCGATTTCCCGGAGCGGGTGATCGCGGCGGTGCCGGACATCGAGGGCTACCGCTACGTCACACGCCGCAACGCGGTCCTGGTGGTCGATCCGGACAGCGATCGGGTTGTCAGCGTGGTCCGCTAGGGCGTGATCCCGAAAAAGCCTGCCCCGGACTTGATCCGGGGTGTGAAGCGGTTTTCGGAAAGATCATGCCCAAAAGATCATGCCAGGAGTGAGCCACCCCGGCGCAGCTTACGCGGCTTTTTCATGTAGCCCGCGCGGGAAAACCAGTCGATCGCCTCGAACAGCCCGTCGCGGTAGGGCCGCGACGAATAACCGAGTTCGCGCCGCGCCTTCGCGTCGTCGAAGTGCATGTGGTAGCGCGCCATGCGCAGCCCATCGAGGGTGGCGAACGGTTCGCGCCCGGTGAAGCGCGCGGCGAATTCCGCGCCATAGGCAAACGGATAGACGGCTGCGCGCGGCAATCGCATCAGCGGCGGCCGGCGGCCCGTGATCCAGGCGATCTCGGTGAGCATCTGCCGCAGCGTCACGTTCTCGCCGCCGAGGATGTAGCGTTCGCCGATCTGGCCGCGCCGCAGCGCCGCGAGATGGCCCTCGGCCACGTCGTCGACATGGACGAAGTTGAGCCCGGTGTCGACGAAGGCCGGCATCCGGCCGGAGCCGGCCTCGACGATGATGCGCCCGGTCGGCGTCGGCCGCACGTCGCGCGGGCCGATCGGCGTCGACGGATTGACGATGACCGCGGGGAGCCCGTTCGCCGCCATTTCGGTAACGACGTCTTCGGCCATCACCTTGCTGCGCTTGTAGGCGCCGACCGCGGCATCGGCCGGAAGCTTCCGCGTCTCGTCGGCGATGCCGCCGTCGCGCAGGTCGAAGGTCGCGACCGAGCTGGTATAGACGACGCGCTCGACGCCGGCGGCGAGCGCCTCCTCCATCACGATGCGGGTGCCGTCGACATTGGCGCTGACGATGTCGGCGGGCGAGGGGGCCCAGAGCCGGTAGTCGGCCGCGGTGTGGATCAGATAGCGCGCGCCTCGCAAGGCTGCCGCGACCGAGGCGCGGTCGCGCATGTCGCCGACGAACACCTGGTCGGCCGCATCGATATTGGTGCGCGGGCTCGAGGCGCGCACCAGGACGCGGACGCCGTAGCCCTCGCGGCGCAGCACCGCGGCCACAGCCGCTCCGACAAAGCCGCTGGCCCCGGTCACCAGGACCGGGTCGCGGGCCGAACCTGGCGCGCAAGAGCTTGGCGCGGAAGAACTTGGCGCGGAAGAACTTGGCGCCATGAAATCATCGTCCTCGAAAATGGGGTGGCCGGCACCACGACCCGGGGTGATTTTAGCGGTATGCGGCGGGTTCTTCACCGCCCCGTCGTCAAAGATTTCCGGTTGTTGCAGGGAATAATCACAGGGACTTTCAGCGGTTAAGACCTTTGACCGGGCGAGCTCATGCCGCCACAATGGCAGGGTCACGATCCGGAAGCGCACATGCTCCAGCTGCGCCTCGCACCGGTCTGGCAGCGTTGGACGAAACAGCAGACCCAGCAGCAGATCTATGGCAATCGAGGTGCGCAAACCGCCGGTCGGCCGGGCGGTGCAGAGTTCGGTCGTTGTGGCCGCGCTGGTCGTGGTCCTGGCCGGGCCCGGTCCCGCCTTTTCACAGCCGTCCGACACCCGCGAGCGTGCAACGACGCAAGGACAGGGCGCGCAGCCCCGGCCGCTTGGCACCGTTCCGGCCGCCGTTCCTGCCGCCGGCGCGCGCGGACCGGCACGGGACGGGCAGTCCAAACCCTGGTCGATCGAGGACGCCCTGCCGGACAATTCGCCCGCGGCGGGCCAGCGCGTCAGGGAGACGCCGGCGCCTGCGAAGCCCGGGCTCGGGCGGATGCCGTTGCAGAACGGTGCGGGTACGTTCGGCCTCGAAACCGAGACCAAGGTGAAGTCGACGGAATTTCCCGATGGCCGCCGGGTGCCCGGCGCCGAAACCACCACGCAGCGTCCGCCCTCGTATTTCGGCCTGTCGATCTCGGTGCCGACCAACGACAAGTCGATTATCCCGTCGATTCCGGCCCCGTTCGGCAAGAGCGAGTAGAAAGCGCCATGTTGGCGCTTGTTTTCGCCGCTTTTTGCCGGCCTTGGCCTGGAGTTCCCCGGGCGCATCCCGCAACTATGACAAGAATGACCGTGGCGCCGGATTTCGCGCGTTATCGTTATTTGCGTTAACAGAGATTCAAACTCATGTTCTAGTTGCAGTCGCGATGCTTTTTTGCCATTTTTCACAACTAGGGCCTGTCTTCAGTTAGGGCCTGTCTTCAGTTAGTCCGTGAGGACGGATTTAGCCCCGTAGAGGGCAACGGGATTCCCAAATCAGTTTTTCTGTAACTCATGGGCGGTCGGCTTGAGGAGGGCCGACCGATGCGACGCTATGCATTACGCGACGACCAGTGGGGCCGGATCAAGGATTTTCTACCCGGCCGCGAAGGCCATGTAGGAGGCACGGCGGCTGACAATCGGCTGTTCATCGAAGCAATCCTGTACCGATACCGAGCTGGTATCCCGTGGCGCGATTTGCCCGAGCGTTTCGGCGACTGGAAGATTGTCTATCAGCGCTTCAATCGGTGGGCGAAGAGCGGAGTTTTCGAGCGCATTTTCAAGCTGCTGGCGAGCGACCATGATAACGAATACATGATGATCGACGCCACCATCGTGCGCGCTCACCAGCACAGCGCCGGCGCACGAAAAAAAACGGCGAACAGGCGATCGGCCGCTCGCGCGGCGGGCTGACCACCAAAATCCACGCCCTGGTCGATGCGCTCGGCAATCCCGTCCAGGTGATGCTCACGCCCGGACAAGCGCACGATCTGACTTGCGCGGAGCCGCTGCTGGAATTTGTCGATCCAGGGGCGGTGCTTGGCGACAAGGCCTTCGACGCCGACCCCTTCATTGACGCACTCGAACGGCGCGACATCGCGCCGGTGATTCCGCCCAAGGCCAACCGCAAGGTGCCGCGCAGTTGTGATTTCGTGCTCTATTGCGAGCGCAACCTCGTCGAGCGCTTCTTCAACAAACTCAAGCACTTTCGTGCCATCGCCACCCGCTATGACAAACTCGCCACAAATTTCCTCGCCGGCGTCCAGCTCGCCTGCGCCATGATCCTGCTCAACTGAAGACAGGCCCTAACACGTGTTAACCATTTTGAAGAATGAGCGCCTGAGAGCGCTCACGGTAACCGGGTGCCGCGTCCAGGCTGAACCGTGAGAAAGCCCGCCAGATGGGCTCTGCGGTCGGCCGGTTGGGGGGTCAATGTCAGTTGCAGTCGGCTGACGCCGCGGGGACAATTCTGTCTCTCGGCGCCGCACGCGGTGAGTTCGAGCTGTCGCCGGCTCCGGATTTCATCCTCAATCCCACGTTCGAAAGCACGATCGCGCCGGCCTTGCCCGCGACGCACAAGCCCGTGCTCGGCGGCAGCCTGTTTCACTCCTGGTGCGAGGGGCTGCTCGAGGCGTTCGGCCTCGTCGGCAGCGGCGCCATCATGTTTGGTGGCGACGGCCATGTGATGTCGACCAATCCGGCGGCCGAGCGGATGTTCGGATCCGGCATCGCGCTCGTCAACGCACAGATCGTTGCGACCGACCGCGCTTCCAACATCGCTCTGCAGGCGCTGCTGCTGGCGATGAAGTCGCCGCGCGCGTCGCGCGCCGGCCAGCGGATCGCGATCGCGCGGCGCGGCGCGCCGCCGCTGCTCGCGCACGGGATTTCGATCGATCGTCTCAGCATCGAATGCGGCGACGCCGCGGGACTTCTGGTTCTGGTCGATCCGCTGTCGCGCCGTGAGCCGACGGCGGCCGTGCTGCAACAGGTCTTCAACCTGACGCCGGCCGAAGCGCGGCTCGCGTCGGGCCTGGGGAAGGGGCTCGACCTTCAGGAAATCTCCGACCTGCACGGCGTCAGCGTCGGCACGCTCCGCGTTCAGCTCAAATCCGTTTTCTCCAAGACGCAAACCAAGCGCCAGGCGCAGCTCGTGGTGCTGCTCGCCCGACTAGTCCTCTGATTTCCATTTCGTCCCACGCGCACCGTTTTCGGTTAATTCTGCACCGTGGTAGTGCGCGCGGTTATGACTTCGGTGCACTGCATAAGCAGCGGCTATAATCTGGTCTGAATCCTTTGAAATCACACGCAAAGTTCCATCAGAAAATTTCGGCATCTAACCCAAATGGGAGTCGTTGCCGGTTGCATTTTCGTGGCACATGCCGCCGACGTGGAGAGGTGCATGCGTTTCGGTAGCTGCCCATCAGAGGCAGCATCGGCAAATGAATTTTCCACACAACCGATCACGCGGGGGGCGTGGTGCATCAAGCGCAGCGAAGTCTGCACGAGAACTTTTTTGCCAGCGAACGCTCAGCGTTCGCGCGGCGCGCTCCCTTTGAATTCACCCGGCGCGATGGCGGCAGTGCCGCTCTCATCACGCTGTCACACACATAAGCCAGCTTTTATCCGATAACGGAGTAACGATCATGGCCATTCAACTCTTCAATTCCGAGAACAACGAAATCGGCGGCCCGTACGCCACGTTGCTGGAGGCCGTGACGGCCGCCAACGCCGGCGCGGACACGGACTACACCATCACGATCGGGGCCGGCACGGTCGAGCTCGGTGGATCGCAGGTCGTCATCAACAAGAATATCGCGATCAGCGGCGCGGGCATCGACGACACCACGCTCCACATCGACTTCAACACCGGCACGACCGACGATGCGCGCGCCGCGATCCTGGTCAGCGCGGCCGGCTCGATGTCGCTGAGCAACCTGACCTATGACGGCACCGGCTCGAACGTCTGGCAAGGTGTCCGCGCGCTCGGCGACACCGACATCGACGCGGTCCATTTCACCGACATCGATTTCCACAGCTCCTATGCGGGGTCCGCGGTCGCCGGCCTGACCGGTGCGGAACTCAACATCACCAATTCGGAATTCACCGATATCGGCCGCATCGGCGCGCATTACGCCGGCGCCAGCGGCAACTTCGAAGGCAACACCTACACCGGCAAGGGCGCCGTCGACGCGCTCGACTATGCCATGGACATCAGCCGCGGCGCGGTGGTGACCGTCACCAACAACATCGTCACCAACAACTCGGCCACCGCCAGCGTCGACGGCTCCGCATCGGCCGGCTTCCTGGTTTCCGACTTCTTCGGCCCTGAGCCGACCGTGACGTTCACCGGCAACACCGTCTCCGGCAGCACCATCGGCCTCGCCGGCGGCTTCGACATCGAAGACATTTCGAACATCATCTTCAACGCAGGCAACGATTTCAGCGACAACGATTTCGGTCTGTCGATCTTCGGCGACATCACGATCACCAATGCCGGCGCGGTCCTCGGCGACTACTACTGGGAAGGCGGCGAAGGCGACAACATCATCACCGGCGCAGGCGATGCCGATACGCTGATCGGCGGCGAGGGTAACGACACAATCACCGGCAACGGCGGCAACGACGAGATCGACGGCGGCCTCGGGACCGACGTGGCGGTGTATTCGGATGCCGCGACGATCACCCAGGACGGCGTGACCGGCTGGACCGTGACCTCGACCGCGGGCGGCACCGACACGCTCACCAACATGGAGCAGGTCAACGACAGCGCCGGCGGCAAGATCCTGCTGGTCGGCAACGGCGGCTACGCCAGCATCGAGGCCGCGATCACCGCCGCCGACAGCGGCGACACGATCATGGTGGCTTCGGGCACCTGGACCCTGCCGGGCGGCGATTCCGGCAAGTCGCTGACGTTCCTGGGAGCCAACGCGGGCGTCAACGCCAACGACGGCGAGGCCGTGAATGGCGATCGCGTCGCGGAAACCATCATCGACGGCAACGACACCAACTTCCGCTTCTCGTCCACCGGCACCGTCACTTTCGACGGCTTCACCTTCAACCAGCAGCACTTCGACGCCTATGACCTGGGCACCGATATCGTGCTGCGCAACAACATCATCGAGGTTTCCAACGACCAGGTGATTTTCGCCGCCCAGTCCGACACGGTGACGATCCAGAACAACCACATCACCGGATCGAGCGGCTCCAGCAACGACACCGTGTTCCTGGCCGGCAACTGGAACGGCACCACCGGCACGACCGTCAACATCTCGGGCAACGTTCTCGCCGATTTCGACAACGGCGCGTCGGGCTTCAACCTGAGCAACGTGACCGGCACCATCGCCGACAACGTGATCGACGGCGCCAGCTACTACGGCTTCCTGCTGGCCAACGACACGAACGTCGACGTGACGGGCAACACCTTCAAGAACATCGAGAATCCGGATCCGTCCGTCCTCACCTGGGGCGCCGGCATCCGCACCTATACGCCGGGGCCTGAGTTCGGTCTGAACCTCGACAACAACACCTTCACCGACAACGCGGTGGGACTCGGAATCCGTGTCGGCAGCGACATCAACCCGGCCGCGATCACCATCACCAACAACACGTTCAGCGGCAACGGCAACGCCATCGTCAACCAGGGAACGGCCACGACCGACATCGCTCCGAGCGGCAACAACACCTTCGACGGCGTGCTGCTGTCGGGCGCGACCGACGCGCAGCTCTACGTGATCTCCGACAACATCCTCGATGCGATCGACCTCGGCGCCGTTGGCGAAGTGGTGCTGAAGACCGGCCATATCTACGTCACGCCCGACAGCTTCGAGGCGCCCGGCACCACGGCGGCAAGCCTGCAGCGGGCGATCGATGCGGCCGAGGCCGGCGACGTCATTCACGTCGCGGCCGGCACCTATACCGGCAACATCAACGTCAACAAGTCGGTGACGATCGTCGGCGAAGGCGACGGCAGCGATGTCATCATCCTCGGCACGTTCAAGAGCGACAACGGACTCCTGCCCGACGCTTCGGTCGCCGAGTTCCTCGATTTCGCGCCGAGCTACATCGGCAATGCCGGTGCCGGCCTCACGATCTCGGCCGACAACGTCACGATCGAGAACCTGACGATCACGAGCTTCGTGAGCGGCATCGACCTGGGCAACGGCGTCGACGGCACCACGATCGACGGGGTGACGATCGACGGCACCATCAACGGTATCCGCAAGGGCAGCAGCGCGCTGGTGTCCGATCTCACCGTGACCGGCGGCGCAATCACCGACGGCGACCATGGCATCTATTTCGCCAAGGAGACCGCGGCGACCGGCCAGAACATCACCGACGTCACCATTGACGGCACGCATTTCGAGAACCTGATCGCCAAGGGCATCTACGCCGAGACCCTCAATGGCACGACCCTGTTCGACAACCTGACGATGGACAGTGTCGGCGAATTCGGCCGCGGCGATGCGTTCGGCGATCCGGGCGTGTTCGGCAACGGCATCGACATCAACCTGAAGTACGGCACCTACACCGGCAGCATCACCATCGAAGACTTCGAGTTCACCAACACCGGCAACTCGACCGGCGTGGACCCGACCGGCCATATGGGCGGCGCCGCGATCGCGCTGAAAGGCCGCGACGACCCGGGTCATCCCGACTATGGCGTGAACCCGGCCAACGTGTCGGGCGTCACGGTCCTGATCCAGAACGGCTCGATCGACGGCACCTCGACCGGCATCCGCCTGGGCGAGCCGGGCAAGGCTAACCCCTCGCTCAACGTCACCGGCATGGACGTCACCGTCACCAACGTGACGATCGACAACAACCTGACCAACAGCAAGCACAACGACTTCGACAACGTGTCCAAGTCCACGCTGACCGTGAACGGCACCGCCGTCGGCGACACCTACACCGCCGTCAACGACGACACCTCGACCGGCGATATCGTGTTCAACGGCCTGGGCGGCGCCGACGTGCTGACCGGCGCGGCCGGCGACGACACCTTCGTCGGCGGCGCCGACGACGACACCTTCAACGGCGGCGCGGGCACCGACACGGCGCACTACGCCAACCCGGTCGGCGTCGAGAACATCAGCGCGGGCGACGGCAACTGGATCGTCGATGCGGGTGCCGAAGGCGAGGATACCCTCAACGACATCGAGCAGATCACCTGGGACAACGACCCGATCCAGCTCGTGGGCAACGGCGGCTACACCACGATCCAGGAGGCGATCGACGCGGCCGCCAACGGCGACACCATCCTGATCGCGGCGGGCACCTACAACGAGTCGCTCACGATCAACGGCAAGGCGATCACGCTGCAGGCGGCCGAGTCCGGCGTGCTGCTGCAGGCCAACGCCAACAGCGACGCCATCACCCTGTCCGGCGACTTCAACGGCGGCAACGTCTCGATCCTCGGGCTCGACATCCGCGGCGTTCAGTGGACCAACGGCTCCGGCAGCGGCGTCAAGGTCAATGAAGACGCCGATGTCGGCACGCTCACGCTCGACAACGTCAACATCCAGGACGCCGGCGCGTTCGGCGTGTTCGTCGACGGCGAGGAAGGCCACGATTCCGTCGCCGACCTGGTCGTCACCGACTCGACCTTCTCGCACAACGGCTACAACGGCACCAACGGCTCGGCCCACATCAAGCTGTTCGGCTTCACCGGCAGCGCGCTGATCCAGGACGTCACCATCACCGGCCGGCTCACCGGCACGGTGCTGACCGACGTCGCCACGCTGCCGGACTACGGCATCGAGTTCACCGGCATGCCGAACTCGCACCTCGCCCTGCTGCCGTCGCCGGCGATGGGCGTCGTCGTCCTCGACAACGTCACGGTCACCGACCTGTTCCACAAGAACGGCATCGCGGTGTTCAACTACGGCAGCGTCGAACAGCTCTCGACCACCGGCGAGGTCGACCTGTCCGACGTCGAGACCAACTGGGGCCCGGTGCTCAACGTCGACGGCGTCGAGTCCAGCTACGACGTCTCGGATCTCGACATCACGCTGCCGGCGACCGGCATCGTCACCGAGCTGCAGGGCGACAAGCCCGCGCAGATCGACACCAACCAGACCATCACCGGCACCGACTCCAACGACCGGATGATGGGCAAGACCGGCAACGACACGCTGTTCGGCGGCCAGGGCGACGACGAGCTGTTCGGCCACGACAAGGTCGGCGGCGATTCGACGGCCGACACCGGCAACGACTCGCTGGATGGCGGCGCGGGCGCCGACACCATGGCGGGCGGCCTCGGCGACGACACCTACTTCGTCGACGACGCGGGCGACGTCGTCACCGAGGCGGCGGGCCAGGGCACCGATCTGGTCAACTCCACGATCGACTACGTTCTCGGCGCCAATGTCGAGAACCTGACGCTGCTGGCGGGCGCCGCGACCGACGGCACCGGCAACGGCCTGAACAACGTCATCACCGGCAACGACAACGACAACAGCCTCGACGGTGGCGCGGGTAACGACACCATCTACGGCGGCATCGGCTTCGATGAGCTGATCGGCGGCACCAACGACGACGTGCTGTACGGCGAGGCCGACGACGACAACCTGCTCGGCGGCTCCGGCAACGACCGGCTCGACGGCGGCACCGGCGCGGACGCCATGAGCGGCGCGGGCGGCGACGACACCTTCGTCGTCGACGACTCCGGCGACTCGGTCACCGATACGGCCGGCCACGACAAGGTCGAGTCGGGCATCACCTACACGCTCGGCGGCACCATCGAGGATCTGACGCTGACCGGCGGCGCCAACATCAACGGCACCGGCAACGGCCTGGTCAACGTTCTGACCGGCAACACCGGCAACAACCAGCTCAACGGCATGGGCGGCATCGACTCCTATGCGGGCGGGGCGGGCAACGACACCTATATCGTCGACGACACGGCGGAGACGGTCACCGAGAACTTCAACGAGGGCACCGACCTGGTGCAGTCGTCGGCCAACTACACGCTCTCGGCCAACGTCGAGAACCTGACGCTGACCGAACGGCGCGCTCACCGGCACCGGCAACGCCGATGCCAACGTCATCACCGGCACCTCCGGCAACAACACGCTGGACGGCGCGGGCGGGGTCGACACGCTGATCGGCGGGCTCGGCGACGACACCTACCTGGTCGACAACTCCAGCGACCTGATCACCGAGAACACCGGGGAAGGCACCGACCTGGTGCTGGCCACCGCCTCCTACTCGTTCGCGTCGCAGGCCGCCAACGTCGAGAACCTGACGCTGGTCGAAGGCGCCGGCAACATCGACGGCACCGGCAACTTCCTGGTCAACACCATCACCGGCAACTCGGGCAACAACCAGCTCGACGGCCGCGGCGGCGCCGACTCCATGATCGGCGGCCAGGGCAACGACACCTACATCGTCGACAACGCCGGCGACACCACGACCGAGCTTGCCGGCCAGGGCACGGACCTCGTCCGCAGCTCGGTGACGTTCTCGCTCAACACCACGGGCGCCAACATCGAGAACCTGACGCTCACCGGCACCGGCAACATCAACGGCACCGGCAACGCCGCGCCAACATCATCACCGGCAACACCGGGAACAACACGCTGAACGGCCTGGGCGGCGCCGACACCCTGATCGGCGGCGCCGGCAACGACACCTACGTCGTCGACAACGCCGGCGACACCGTGACCGAGCTCGCGGGCCAGGGCACCGACACTGGTGCAGGCGTCGGTCAGCTACACGCTGCGGCCAACGTCGAGAACCTGACGCTGCTCGGCGGCGCGGGCAACATCAACGGCACCGGCAACGCGGACGCAACGTGCTCACCGGCAACACCGGCAACAACCTGCTGGACGGCCAGGGCGGCGCCGACAGCATGACCGGCGGCGCCGGCAACGACACCTACGTGGTCGACAACGTCGGCGACACGGTGACCGAAGGCGCGGGCGGCAGCTCCGGCACCGACCTCGTCCAGTCGTCGCTGAGCTACACGCTCGGCGCCAACGTCGAGAACCTGACGCTCACCGGCGGCGGCAACATCAACGGCACCGGCAACAGCGCTCGAACAACGTCATCACCAGCAACGGCGGCAACAACCGCCTGGACGGCGCGCGGCGGCGCCGACACCATGTCGGGCGGCGCCGGCAACGACACCTACGTCGTCGACAACGCCGGCGACATCGGTCATCGGAAGCGCGCGGATGCCGGCACCGACACTGGTCGAGAGCCTCGATCAGCTACACGCTCGGCAGCCAACGTCGAGAACCTGACGCTGACCGGCGGCGGCAACGATCGACGGCACCGGCAACGACGCTCGACAACGTCATCACCGGCAACACCGGCAACAACCGGCTCGACGGCGTGACCGGCGCCGACACCATGACCGGCGGCGCGGGCGACGACACCTACGTCGTCGACCAGTGCCGGCGACGTGATCGTCGAAGCGTCCGGGTGGCGGCACCGACACGGTCGAGTCCACCGATGAGCTACACGCTCGGCGCCGACCTCGAGAACCTCACGCTGACTCGGCGGCGCCATGATCGACGGCACCGGCAACAGCGCTCGGCAACGTCATCGTCGGCAACACCGGCAACAACGTCCTCGACGGCCAGCGGCGGCGCCGACACCATGTCGGGCGGCGCAGAGCAACGACACCTACGTCGTCGACAACGCCGGCGACACGGTCGAACGAGCTCGCCGGCGAGCGGCACCGATACTGGTGAAGAGCTTCGGTCAGCTTCACGCTGGCGGCCGAAGTCGAGGACCTGACGCTGACCGGCACCGACGACATCAACGGCACCGGCAACGACGCTCGATCAACAACATCACCGGCAACGCCGGCGACAACCTGATCGACGGCGGTCTCGGCAACGACAACATGATGGGCGGCCTGGGCGACGACAGCTACGTCGTCGGCGAGCGTCAACGACGAGATCTTCGAGAACGAGGACGAGGGCACCGACCTGGCGCTGTCGTCGGTCAACTACACGCTGTCGGACAACGTCGAGAACCTGACGCTGACCGGCACCGGCAACCGGACCGGCACCGGCAACGAGGATGCCAACATCCTCACCGGCAACAGCGGCCTCAACACGCTGAACGGCATGGGCGGCGCCGACACGCTGATCGGCGGCGCCGGCAACGACACGCTGAACGGCGGCGCCGACACCGACACCGCGAGCTATACCGGCTCGATCACGGCGTCGATGATCACGGCCGGCGTCGGCACCTGGACCCTTGCCACCGGCAACGGCGAAGGCACCGACACGCTGAGCGACATCGAGATCGTCGACGGCGCCGAGGCCGGCAAGATCCTGCTGGTCGGCAACAACGGCTTCGACACGCTGGCCGACGCGCTCGCGGCGGCGGCCGACGGCGACACCATCATGCTGGCGGAAGGCATCTATGACGGAGGACGTCACCATCAGCAAGTCGGGTGACCATCCTCGGCGCCAAGGCCGGCGAGCCCGGCGGCGGCGACCGCGGCGTGACGGACGGCGACGGCGAGTCCACGCTGCATCGGCCACTTCAAGATCACGGCGACCGGTCCGGTCACCGTCGACGGTGTGCGCTTCCTCAACGACGCAACCACCACCGGCGGCGGCGCCGGCAACCCGACGCTGCAGATCGCCAACGGCGGCGGCCACACCGTCACCAACTCGGTCTTCTACTCGACCGTGGCGGGCGGCGCGAACGGCGTCGATGACCGTGCGATCGCAACGACGACAGCCGATCGATGCCGGCATCGCTCACGATCAGCGACAACTACATCACCGGCGCCTCGGCCGGTGCGTTCACCACCGCGTCGTGGGGCCGCGGCATCTGGTTCGACGGCGGCAACGGTGTCGCGCTCAGCGTCACCGGCAACACCTTCGAGTTCGTCCGCACCGGCATCAACCTCGACATGTCCGGAACCGCGACGGCGCTGGTCGACCAGAACAGCTTCGTCACCGTCGGAACCGCGATCTCCGGGGCATCGACGCCGATGGCGTGACGGTGACCGACAACACCATGCAGGACGTCGGCACCGAGTTTAACTTCCGCAACCTCACGACCGACGTCAACTTCGACGCCGACGTGGCGATCGACACGATCATTCCGTCCACGCCGGCCCAGGAAGCGGTCGTCGTGCTCGGCGGATCCGGCAACGACGATCTGTTCGGCACCGAGGGCGGTCGACGTCCTCGACGGCAACAACCTGCTGGTCAACAACGTCGACCACGACGAGCTGTACGGCCGTGGCGGCAACGACACCCTGCTCGGCCGGGCCGGCAACGACCTGCTCGACGGCGGCGCGGGCGTCGACTCGATGACCGGCGGCGTCGGCAACGACACCTACGTCGTCGACGACAGCAGCGACACCGTGACGGAGAACGCCAGCGAGGGCACCGACTCGGTGCAGTCGTCGGTGACCTACACGCTGTCGGCCAACCTGGAGAACCTGTCGCTCACCGGCGGCGCCGCGATCAGCGGCACCGGCAATGCGCGGCGCCAACACCATCACCGGCAACGCCAATGCCAACACGATCGACGGTGCCGGTGATGCCGACTCCATGGCGGGCGGCGCGGGCGACGACACCTACTTCGTCGACAACGCCGGCGACACGGTGACGGAGAACGCGAGCGAGGGCACCGACCTGGTGCAGTCGCTGGTGAGCTTCACGCTCGGGGCCAATGTCGAGAACCTGACGCTGAATGGCGGCGCCAACGTCGACGGCACCGGCAACGCCGACGGCAACGTCATCACCGGCAACACCGGGAACAACGTTCTCGACGGTGCCGGCGGCATCGACACCCTGGCCGGCGGCGCGGGCGACGACACCTATGTCGTCGACGACACCTCCGACGTGGTGACGGAAGGCATCGGCGCGGGCACCGACCTGGTGCAGTCGTCGGCGGCGAGCTACACGCTCTCGGCCAACGTCGACAACCTGACGCTCACGGGCGTCGGCAACATCGACGGCACCGGCAACGCGGACGCCAACACCATCACCGGCAATGCCGGCCACAACTTCATCGACGGCGCCGCCGGCGCCGACACGATGATCGGCGGCCTCGGCGACGACACCTACGTGGTCGACGACGAGAGCGACACGGTGACGGACGTCGGCGTCGGCACCGATCAGGTGAACTCGACGATCAACTACACGCTCGGCGCGAACGTCGAAAACCTCATCCTGCTCGGCGCCGCGACCGACGGCACCGGCAACGGCCTCGACAACCAGATCGTCGGCAACAGCGAGGACAACACCCTCGACGGCGCCGGCGGAGCCGATCAGCTGTTCGGCACGGGCGGCGTGGACGTGCTCACCGGCGGCACTGGAGACGACACTCTCCTGGGCGGCTCGGAGAACGACCTGCTGCTCGGTGGTGGCGACAACGACACGCTGGACGGCGGCACCGGAGCCGACCAGATGTTCGGCGGCACCGGCAACGACACCTACACCGTCGACGACGCCGGCGACACCGTCAGCGAGAGCAGCGGCCAGGGCACCGACACGGTTCACTCGACGCTGGCGAGCTACACGCTCACCGGCAACGTGGAGAACCTGGTGCTCGACACCGGCGCCGGCAACGGCACCGGCAACACGCTGGGCAACGCGATCACCGGCAACACCGGCGCCAACGACATTGACGGCAAGGCCGGCAATGACACGCTGACCGGCGGGGACGGGGCCGACAACTTCGTGTTCAGCACCACGCTGAACGCGGCGACCAACGTCAACTCGATCACCGACTTCGTGGTGGCGGACGACAGCTTCAACCTGAAGACCTCGGTCTTCACGACGCTGTCGGCGGGCACGCTCGACGCCAATGACTTCGTGACGGGGACGGGGGCGGGCGACGCCACCGACCGCATCATCTACGACAACACCACCGGCGACCTGTTCTACGACGCCGACGGCTCCGGCGTCGGCGCCCAGGTCAAGTTCGCCCAAGTCACGCCGGCGACGGCGCTGACCAACAACGACTTCATCATCTCGTAAGAGAGCGATAAAGCTCGCAGGGAAGGGCCCCGCTTGCGGGGCCCTTTTCTTTTGCCGACGTGCAATCCGCGCAGGCGGTGCGCTCCCTCTCCCCGTATAGCCCGTCGAAGACGGGCGTGAACGCCCTGGTTCGAGGAGCGGGTCGGGGTGAGGGGAACTCTCAACGAGCTAATTCGTAGAGAGGCTGCTGAAAAACTTTCCGCGGTCATTCCGGGACGCCGCGAAGCGGCGGACCCGGAATCCAGAAGAGCAGGAAATCCCGATGTTCTGGATTCCGGGTTCGCGCCTTCGGCGCGCCCCGGAATGACGGCCCGCGTCCGGCCCGCGCTGTTGGCATCGAATGGCCTGCCGGCCGGGTGATCCGGCTCGCCCCGGGCCGGGCGCATAGGAGCCTTGCGACCGCCATGCGGCTGCGCCGACACGAGCGGGGCCATCACCGGCACGTTGGACCTTGGTCCAACTCGATTTCACGTCGGCCGGACGAAACTATTGTCCATGGACGTCGAGGTCAGCTGCAGCCGCTGGCCCTGGTCGGAAATATCGGTTTGAACCTCGCCGTCGGTGTGACCGGCCTGACTCTCCGCTATGCGCCGTCGGCCAATTGAAGGTCCAGCAGCGTTGATCCGGTCCGGCATGGCAATCAGGCAGAACTCCTGCGGCGCGATGGCCCGGTCGCTTGTTGTGGCGGCTGCGACCACCCTGGCGGTGCTCTGCATGAGCATGTCGGTCGCGTCGGCGCGAGACCGGCCCCGCGCCGGGACTTTGACCTGCAGCTCCGACGCCGCAATCGAGCTCACCGCCGAACGTCGTCGGCCCGTGCGCTGTCACTACGTCAGCCGCGGGGGGCGCACGCAAAGCTACGCCGGCGTCATAGCCCGGTTCGAAGGCGATGCGGCTGCTGCGCCCGGCCGGTTCATGCAGTGGTCGGTCGTCATGGCCGCCCCCGGCCCGGCCAGAGGGGCGCTGGCCGGCCGCTACGTCGCCGCCGGCGGCGCTGGAGGGACCGGCGCCGGCGCGAACGACTTGATCGGCGAAGCAGAAGCAATCCGGTCGATCGTGCTCCGGCCCGCATCCTCGGCCCGCGGTCGCTCCCGCTTCAATGTGGCGTCGGGCGTCAAGGACCTGTCGATCGGCCATCGGAACAGCCGCCGCGAGAATGGGATCTGAAGTTGTGCGCGATGAACATCGAGGGCCCGGGCAGCCGGTTGAACATGTGCATCGGCCCCGTTGGATTTTCGCTTCATCGCAGGATCGGCGCGAGGCAACCGCCATGCACCGCTTGATCCTTTCTCCAGGCCGATGGCGACAGGTCGATGGCGACCAGTGGCGGCGTATGCAGCAGCGCAGGAGAATTCCGTACAGGAGAATTCCGTCATGAAGGGGTGCAGCAAGATCAATGAGCGGTCGTCCGGCCGGCCATGGCGCCCGGGACGTCGGCGCTGCGCGTCGTTCGCATTCGTCGGGCTTCTGGCCGGTGTCTGCAACACGGCCGTTGCGCAATCGCCTCCGGCGGCCACGGCCGGCGGCGGCGGCGTCACCCTGTTTCAAAACGTCCGTGTCTTCGACGGCCGGAGCGCGACGCTGTCGGGCCCGTCGCATGTTCTGGTCCGCGGCAACAGGATCGAGGCGATTTCGACGCAGCCGATCCCCGTGGATAGCCGCGCCGACACGCGCATCGTCGAGGGCGGCGGCCGCACGCTGATGCCCGGCCTGATCGACAATCACTGGCACGCCGCGATGGCGCGGGTCACTCCGGTGCAGGCGTTCGGCGACATCACCTACAACAGCCTGCAGGCCGGCGCCGAGGCAACCGACACCCTGATGCGCGGCTTCACCACGGTTCGCGACATGGGCGGGCCGGTGTTCGGCCTCAAGACGCGCCATCGACGAGGGCGTCGTCGATGGCCCGCGCATTTACCCGTCCGGCGCCGTGATCACGGTCACCAGCGGGCACGGCGATTTCCGCCAGCCGACCGACCTGCCGCGGACCATCGGCGGCATGCTCACCCGCATGGAGCAGCTTGGCGGCGCCATGGTCGCCGACAGCCCCGACGAGGTGCGCGTGCGCACGCGCGAACAGCTCATGCAGGGCGCGTCCCAGATCAAATTGACGGCGGGCGGCGGCGTGTCGTCACCCTTCAGCCCGATCGACGTCACCACCTTCACCGAGGCCGAGCTGCGCGCAGCGGTGGAAGCGGCGGAGAATTGGGGCACGTATGTCGCGACGCATGCCTTTACGCCGGCGGCGATCCGGCGGTCCATTGCGGCCGGCGTGAAGTGTATCGAGCACGGCATGCTGATGGACGAAGCGACCGCCCGGCTGATGGCCGAGAAGGGCATCTGGCTGAGCATGCAGCCGCTCCCCGAGGGCTTGAGGCTGGGCTTTCCGGAGGGATCGGTCCAGCGAGCCAAGGCCGATGAGGTCTGGCCCGGCATCGCCAGGACCTACGAACTGGCCAAGAAGCACGGGATCAGGACGGCGTGGGGCACCGACGTGCTGTTCTCCCGCGCGCTGGCCCGGCAGCAAGGGGCCATCCTGGCCTCGCTGGTCCGCTGGTATACCCCCGCCGAAGTCGCTGGTCATGGCGACATCGACGAACGCCGAGCTGCTGGCGCTGTCCGGCAAGCGCAATCCCTATCCGGGCAGGCTTGGCGTCGTGGAGCCGGGCGCGCTGGCCGACCTGCTGCTGGTCGATGGCAATCCGCTGGAAAACATCAACCTGATGGCAGACCCCGGCAAAACTCTTCTGGTCATCATGAAGGATGGCAAGGTTTACAAGAACGCTTTGGCCAGGTGACATTGACCCAAGGTGACACTGACCCACGTGAGACTGACACCAGTGACACTGACCGAGGTGATCGCCGCAAGTCGCAAGGGCGTTGATCGGGATCGCCGGCGGGTGCGGCTTGCTGCCCGGGCGCCGGCTTGCAGGTCGGCACAGGCGGTTTCGGAGCGGGTGCTCGGTTGAGTAGGCTTCGCAGAGTCCTGTCCGGGTCGCTCGGCGGGCTGAGCGCGGCAACCGGTTTTCTGGGCCGGGCGCTGCTGATCGCCTGGGCCACCCTGGCCATCCACTATTCGAACCTTCCGTCGGCCGGAGTTCGTCTGGGGCTGGCGGCGGCCTTTGCGGCATTCGCGATCTGGGCGTTCTGGTTGTCGCGCCGGCGGCGGATGCCGCTGGTCGCCATCGCGCTGTTTCTCGGCGTGGTCGCCTGGTGGATCGCCATCCCTGCCTCGCACGATCGCAACTGGCGGCCGGAAGTCGCGGTCATGCCGCGGGCGGTGATCGACGGCGACCGCGTGCGCATCACCGGCGTGCGCAACTTCGACTACCGCAGCCGGAACGATTTCACGGTGCGCCATGAGGAGCGCGAGGTGCGGCTGTCGCACCTGGTCGCCCTCGATTTCTACGTGTCCTACTTCGTGGAGGGGCCGGTCGGACACACGTTCGTGAGCTTCATCTTCGACGACGCGCCGCCGCTCAGCATTTCCATCGAGACGCGGCCGGAGGTGGGCGAGGGCTTTGCGCCCGTCGCCTCCATGTTCAAGCAATTCGAGCTGATCTACGTGGTGGGGGACGAGCGCGACCTCGTCGGCGTGCGCACCAATCACCGGCTGGAGCCGACCTATCTCTATCGCCTCAACACCTCGGCGGAGGATGCGCGCCGGCTGCTCCTCGTCTACCTGGAGCGGATCAACCAGCTCGCCGACCGGCCGGAGTTCTATCACCTGCTGACCAACAGCTGCACGATCAACATCGTGCGTTACGCGAACGCCGCCGGCCGGCAGGGCCGGCTCGACATCCGCCATGTCCTCAACGGCCTCGCCGACAGCTACCTCTACCGCTCGGGCCGGATCGACACGACGCTGCCGTTTGACGAATTGCGGCAACGCTCCCTGATCAACGAGGCTGCGCGGGCGGCCGACGGCGCGCCCGATTTCTCGCAGCGCATTCGCGCATCCCTGCCGACGATCTCCCGCTGACCCTCGACCTGAAAAGAGGTGCCAGGCGGCGCCAAAGGCTTGTGCAGACCGCCATCCCAAGTGTTAGCCAAGGGTTACCCCGGCGATTTTCTTGATTCAAGAATTGTCAGGAAGTGCCGGTCGGAGCAGCGGGATTCGAACTCGCGATCCCCGGTCCCCCAGACTGGTGCGGCAACCGGGCTGCGCTCCGCTCCGACGGGAGTGATGGCCTTTGTGTTCGCCGGCGTCCGTCTCGACAAGTCCTGCATCCTCGACCGCTGCCGCGCGGAGGAGGGCACGCTCGCCGAGGCGATCGCCCAGGTGAGCGCCGCCAGGCGCGCCTTCACCGAAGAGGACGTCTACCTACGCGGCAGCCGCACGCTCGAGAAGGCCATTCTCCAGGGCACCACGCGGATGCGCACGCATGTGGAGATCGATCCGCGGATCGGCATGGCGGGCTTCGACGCGGTGAAGCGGCTGAAGCGCGACTATGCCTGGGCCATCGACCTCGAAATCTGCGTGTTCCCGCAGGAGGGCCTGCTCAACGATCCGGGGACCGACGAGCTGCTGGTCGCGGCCTGCGAGGCCGGCGCCGATCTGATCGGCGGCTGTCCCTGCACCGACAGCCATCCACATGCGCATATCGCGCGCGTCTTCGAGATCGCCCAACGCTTCGATCTCGACATCGACTTTCATCTCGATTTCGACCTCGACGCGTCGTGGATGGACATCGACGAGGTGTGTCGGCAGGCGACCGCGCACCGCTACGGCGGCCGGGTCGCGGCAGGCCACGTCACCAAGCTGTCGGCGCTGCCGCCCGAGCGCCTCTTCGAGGCGGCGCTCCGCCTGCGCGACGCCGGCGTCGCGGTGACGGCGCTGCCGTCGACCGACCTGTTCCTGATGGGCCGCGGCGTGAGCCACAACGTCCCGCGCGGCGTCACGCCGGTGCACCGCCTGACCTCGACGTCATCACCTTGATCCACACCGGGTATCTGCAAACCGAACGCCAAATGGACCGTGCGGCAATTCGGGCTGCCGTAACGATGCTCTTGAATGACTGGACGTTCCAACATGGAACGGAAGCGCTTCGGTTGCGCGACGCGAAGAAATATCCCCCGTCTGGCGCCTGAAATCACGGGGGGTGTCCGGTCCCATAATTATTTGTTCACGATATCAGCGCGGGCCGTAACGCGTTACAGGCCTGAGACATCGGCGTGCGGCGCTGTGATTTTAGCTCCGATAACGGCCATTCCCGGAACCGAAGGGACTGCCGTGAGGGCAGCGGAAGTTTACGTGGAAGATCCGGCCGGCCGGTGGAACCGAGATAAGTCGGCGTGGGTCTCCGCCACAAGCTGCGACACATGCTCAAAGGCGACAGCGCGTTGCCCCTATTGACCACGCTAGTCAGAACTGGGGCGGCTCGCTCTTAGCACTGGGCGGTTCTTACATTTGCTTCGCTATGGGCCTGCGCCGCAGGCCTCGGTAAGGCGCATGCGAAGCTGTGACGGACGTTGTGGTCTTTGGGCCAGCGGTGTTGCCGCCGCTCGGTGCCAGGCCTTCTGCCGCGCTCTTCTTCTCTTGCTTGTTGCCAGGCGATTGCGCCTTAAGTCTCGGCTTGCGCATGAGATGCTCCCTTTGAACGTCACGTTGACTAAACCTATTGCGAGGCGGATGCTTCACGGCCGCTTCGTAGCCCGGGTCATGCAACTCGGATCGGCGAACACGTAGGCCAGGAGTGGCGCCTTCCAGTCCGTAACGGACACGACGCTGAACGGCCCGCCAGGCACATCAAGATTGTCCACGGCGATACCCTGCGCCATCCGGGAAAAGCCGATCCGCTGCGACCTCCATGTTAGAGTAGCGATTTCACAAGTGTCGAGATCACCGGTGAGGAGTTCGGCGGTGGCTGGGATCTCTCGCAGCCACCCGGCACCAAAGCGCAGGTGCGCCCCTGGCGGGCTGGGATCGTTTCCGCCGCCATGCCGTGCACCGCTGCCCATCAGGCAGGAACTCGTCGGCAGGTCAGGCCAATCGAGCAGCAAATGCGCCATCTCGTGCACCCAGGTTCCAAGCGGTGCGGAGGCCGGCAGAGCCGCATAGCGGCGCACCCAGGTCCCGGGCGTGAGGGCGACGCCGCCTTCGGCAACCCGCCACACATGCGGCGCGAGCGGCGCATCGGCGACCAGCATCAGGAGGCGCGGGCAGACCTCGCGCGCCGAGTCAGGCAGCGCGAGCACCGCCGCGCGTGCGAGCCCCGGCGCATTGCGCGGCCCGGCACCCAGTCCGCCGCCGGCGCACCAGTAGGACGGGTCGTCGCGAAAAATCACGGGGGGGAGGAACACCGGCCGCGGCCACCAGTGCCCGTGACTAATTCCCTTCCACCAAGCCGAGGCTGCCATGGCCTGGGCGAACGCGTCGGGTGGTGCGCGGCCGCCGCCGCCCACGCTGAGCACGCCGAACGCGGTATTGCCCGTTATCGTTGCCATGTCAGCAGGTCGACCAGGAACGGTTCGGCACCCGCCGCCGACGCGCCGCGCAGGCTTGCCGCGTTGCCGTTGGTGAGCGAGGGCCAGAAACGCACGATCTGCGGGGACACACGCAGTGCCGCTCCGGGAATCGGCAAGCTGAGCTTCACCATCGCCGTCGCGCTGCGCAGGGCGCCGACATCCGGAGCGTCACCAGCGCGCGCGGCGTCCGGCCGGACCGCCACGAGCCAGCGCCCCATCGGGAAGTTACTCCAGCCGCTGGGCTGGGCGGTGTCGATATGAGCCGGCGGACGCAGATATTCCAGGTCGCGCGATGGGGGGCTGAACAGCGGCTCGTCCGACGCCGCCAGGGTGAGCCTGACTGTGCGGACCCAGTCGGTGCGCCGCATGTCGAATGCCTTGTCGGAGGTCAGTTCCGGAGTGGTGCCAGGCCTCGGCGCGGCTGCGGTGGCCAGCGCCACGCCGTCCACCTGCAACGTCAGGCCCGGGTCGAAGGCCTCCACACACAGCGCGCCGTCCACCACCCCCGCGAGGCCGATGCGCGGCACGCCGCCGGCGCGTGCCAGATCGAATGCGTTATTGAGCAGGACGGCGATCGTGGCTGGGTCGCTACCAGCCGCGATCGCGACCGGGTTGGTTGTGAGGATCGTGGCGCCTGCGGTGTCCAGCGTGAGGAAAGTGTAAGTCGCCGCTTCCGTTGCGGCGCTGCGCACACCGCGCCAGCCGACCGTCATCGTATTGAGCGAACCAGACCTACCGGCACCCGGCCAACCCCGTGCGAACAGATCGCCCCCGCCTTGCAAGAGGATATCTGCTGCACCTCGCGGCGCCCCGGTCGCGGGAATTCGCACGCTTCCGGCGAGGCCGAACGCAGCTGTTTCGATCACCAGCCTGCCGTCAGGCCAAGCCGATGCGGCACCGGCATCGGCCGCACGCAGCGCTGCGTGGATCCGCGCCGCGACCTGCGCGGCGGTCTGTGGCGTGCCGTCGAACACAACGTCGATGGTGCGCGACGCAGGCAGGTCGGCCGGGGCGCTCTCGTCCAGCCCGATCGATAGGGGTCCGTTTGGCGTGAGCGTTCCTGCGAACGCCGGCAGCGCGACCGCTGCTCGCTCGGCGGCGCCCCGACTCAGGCTGTCATCCCAGTTGATCGGCGTCCCGAACGAGGCTGCCGCGATGAATTCCAGGCGGCCGGCCACGCCGCGGCGGCGGCTCGCGATCACGAACCCATTGCTGGCCGGCGCGTCGGGCGCGTAGGCGGTCGCGTCCAGTGGCTGGTTCAACAGGGCAAAGTCATCGAGTGTCGTGTCCTCAGTCCATGCTGCTTGAAGCGCTGCTGCCAGTTCGCTTGGCCTGACGCTGGCCATGTTCGGCACGCTGCCGTCGCCGCGCGCGTCGAGTGGAAGGGGGCTGGGTGCAACGAAGCCGGTGGCCGGGTCGCCGGTGACGGCATTGCCCGCCGTCAAGATCAGCCGCGACGCGATCCCCTCGGACACTGTCTCCAGAACCAGCCCCGCAGGGGCGGCGAAGGCGCGCACGGTCCAGTCGGTGCCGCGGGCGATCTGCGCTGCGAGCGCGGCGACGTTCGCGGGCGCGGTCAGGGTGATCGTGAATGGCCTGCCGTCGACCTCCAGCAACAGTTGCCGCGTGGCGAGGACAGCCAGGCTGGTCGGCAACGCGAGCGCGGCAAGTCGCGCGTTCCGGCCCCAGAAGGCTCCGGTGATGATCCGGCTTTCCTCATTCTGTCGAAACGCGATCAGACCGATCACTTCAGGCCTGAGTGCGACCGCAGGACCCGGCGTTGCCTCGAGAATCCCGTTCGTCAGCATGAATGCGATCGAGGACGCGGCAGCGCCGGGCCGGAGGTTGAGTCCGGCACCGTTCGGCAACAGCCGCACCGTACCGGCGGCGTCGTCGCCCACTGCACGATACAGCGTTTGCGGTATGTCGGGCCTGGCCGCGCGACCGGCCAGCAAGTCCTGCAAGGTGCCGGCCCCGCCCTGCACGGTCACTCTATCGACATCAGCAAAGGTTCCCGCGCCCGTCGCAGTTGCGGTTGCGATCAGCCCAAGCAGACCGCCCGGCGGCGCGGCGGGCAAGGTCACGGTGACGGTGCCGCTGTTGCCGCGCCGCGCGCCTCGAAGGACGAGATGCGCTGGAGCACCCGGCGCCGGTTCGGCCACAAGCCCCGCCCAGCCGGGCGCGATGTGCCGGTTGATCCATTCCACCGCGTCGTTCACGGCCGGGAACGGATCGGGAGAGGCGGGAACCGGACGGGGGATGCCGTCGACCTGCACATTAAGCCCGTTGGTTTGCAGGAACGTGAGCTGTGCGGTGGCATCAGCTGTGCCGTCGACGGGTGACGGGTTGGGCGCGCGCAATACCGCCACCTGCGCGAGCACCGGCAAGGTCGTGTGCAACGGACCCGTCAACACCTGCAGCAGCGCCGGTCCGGGAGCCAAAGGTCCTGGAGGAATGATCAGACTGCCGCCCGCGCCTGCGGTTGCCCCAAGCGCCGCTGCCGCCTCGGGTGGTTGCGATCGGAATGAGAGAGCGTCACCGCTCGGCGTCATGGTCAGGCCCCCGCCTGCTGGGGCGGTCAATTCGTAGAGTGGAGGTACGGCCTCCGGGCCGGTTGCGGTTGCGGCGGCTCGAGTGAGCATGGTGCGCACCTCGTCAGCGGTGACGGCGGCGCCGTCGACGACGGTGCCGCCTCCGCCGACTTCAAGCACCTCGGTCGCGATGTCGAATTGCGGGGGACGGAAGCCGAGCGCGAGCATGCCGGCTCGGCCCTCGAGCCGCAGATGCCAGCCGGTGCCGCGGCCGACCGTTTCGATGTGCACCACGACCGTCTCGGTTTGGTCGTCGAAGGTGACGGGAAAGGCGGCGATGCCAGGGACGCGCATCAGCCGGTCACACGCGTCGATGGCGTCTGTCACGCCCGCGAGGTCGATGATGGCGGAAGGCGAGGCGCCGTCCGGGCGCACGACGGTGAGCGTCAGCGTCAGCGCGCCCTGAACGGCTGGCGGCACCGTGGCGCGGATGGCTGCGGGCATCGCCGACAGTTGGCCGATGGCCCGCGCCTGCACGACGGCGCCTTGCCGCAAAAGGAAATTCCAGGTGACGCAGCCGCGCGTGAGCGCCAGCGGTAACGCCGCTCCCACCTGCGCCTGGTTCGCGCTTGGCGCGGTGAAGCCCAGCACGTCCGTGCCGGCCGGGGTCACCGCAGCGGTCAGCACCTGCCCGGCCGACCCCGCAAGCGTTGGCGGATCGCCGGCCGGGACGGACAGGGCGTTGCTGAGCGGACCGGTGAAGCGGATCCGCACACCAGGATTTGCCCTCTGTTCGGCGATCGGCGCGAACCCGGGGCCGGCGGCGAGATGATCGCTAAACACGCCCTCCGGCTGATCCAGCAGCGTCGTGCGGTTGCGCAGGAAGCCGAGCACTGCGAGCCCGGCAGACTCCGTCAACTGGAGCGGAGATGGTGCCGGCCCCTCGCCGTGCAGCGTGCGTACGACGGCGATCTGCCAGGCGAACCGCACGGAGAACTGGTCGGAGGCGGCGGCGATGCGTTCGGCAACCGCGCCGATATTGGTCTCGGTGCCATCGAACGTGACTGTCACGGTGGTGCCACCGGCCCGCAACACAAGCACCTCCGATGCCGCCGGAAGACGGGGTAACGGGCCAAGCTCGACACGCGCGGGTTCGCCGGTGAGCGGAACCCGGACGATGTTTCCGTCCACCTCAATGTCGAGCCACGAGCTGCCGGCCAGGGCGAGTGCCGCAGGCATCGGCTCGGAGCGCCACGTCATGCCGGCGGGATCGCTTCCGGGCACCAGCGTCAGTCCCTGAGCCGCAAGACGGATCGTATGCCCGGCCGCGACCGTCAGGCGAAGCCGGTTGCCGTCCACTGCCGCGACCGGCAGCACCGCTGCCGGATCGTAGGGCGGCGTGTCGCGTGCCCCGGCGTCGGCCACCACGCCTTGCAGCACCAGACGATTGACCGCGCCGGTGTCGGCAACCGGCGCGCGTCCGGGCAGGTCGGCCGATATGCCGTTGCTGCGGACGGGCAGCGGCGGCGAGACGCCCTTGGACAGTGTAAGCTGCACGTCCGCGCCGCCGGCGATGGTGCTGACGATCACCAAATCAGCGCCCTCCGGAGTGGCCCGCACCCCATCCGCCTCCAGCATGATGCGGCGGGCCACGGAGGCGGCATCGTTGTCGCTCGCGCGGAAATTCACCCGCTGAATCGTACCATTGAGATCGACAATGAGAGGCGTGGCGGTGCGTGCCGCGCCCGTCATCTCGGGCGATGTGAGGTCGAGCGGCCGCACAGCGGGCGCGGCCAGGATCGGCACCGTGAAGCCCGCCGTAACGCCGACGAACCCCGGTTGCAGGGGCAGCGCGTTGGTTGGGAACAGGCCGTTGGTGGCTGGGTCGATCGCCCTGCTCAACACGGCCGCGGTGCGGGGCGCCGACGGTCCCGGGTCAATCACTGGCCCGCCCGGACCGAAAGCGTTGAGCGCGCCGGGGGGCGGGGTCGGCCAGCCGTTCTGGAGGAAGCCGTTCGCCACCGTGACAAGATTAGCCAAGGTAAAGCTCTGCAGGTCGGGCAGGTCTCCGGCGCCGCGGCTTTCCGGCCCAGGCGGGCCGAACAACGCCGCGCTTCCAGCACCGAGGCTCAGGCGGGCGGCCGAGCCGCGCGCGCGCGTTTCAATTACCAGTACGGGGCTCGCAATGGCCGCGGCCTGCACGTGCGGCGGGCGCGGGACCGTCGCCGCACCAATCGCGCGGAGCGCGTTGGTGAGTTCTCGCGCCGCGTCCCGGGGGGACGCCCGCGTCTCGACGGCCGATGCGACGGCCAGGGCGCCAAGCTGCAGCGGCTCGCCGATCGTGAGACCGCGTTCGGCCGGCACATCGGCCAACAGCGCGGCCCGGTGCGCGCCGAACATCCATGCCTCGGTGCGCCGGTCGTTGACCCGCAAGGCCGCCTGCTCGCCCATCAACCGGTACGGGCCCGGCGTGTCGGCGATCATTCGTCCGGTGGGCGGTGCGACGATCAGCGGTGTCAGCCCCGGCAGGGTTGTTCGCGTGCGTGCGGGCACCTTCCCGGAGATCGCGTGTGCATGCGCGTCGGACATGGCAACCGTGACGTCGGTTGCGGCTGGCGCCCGCCGGTGCAGCATGCTGATCAGTGCCGCGGGCTGCAGCGTAACCTGATGCGTATGATTGAAGGCGGGAAGGGGAGGCGTGCCGGGCGGTGAACCGGCAGGCAGCGGCGGCGCAAAGCTATGTTGACCACTGATGAGGGTCTGCGGGGTGATGGCGCCATCGAGCAGCCGTCGGAAATCGACCGTGACGTTATGCGTGTGTTGCTCGCCGCTTGACGTTCCAATGACGCCGTTCTGTTCGAGATCGAGTTGCAACAGTGTGAGCGGGAAGCGAAGCGCAGGATGGGTGTGGCCGTCTGGCCCTGGCGCCACCACGAGTCCCGCCGCCGGCCACGATGATGCACCGCGCAATAGATCGTCGATCATCGCGCGCGGCACCGACACTTCGTGCGTATGTCCGAACGACGGCTGGGCCATGATGACGGCATCGCCCGCTGCCGCGACCACCGATGCCGGCAACACCACCCGGTGGAAATGCGGCGTACCGGTATTGGGCTCCGCGAGCGAGAACTCGAGCGACGTCGCGATCGCCGACCTCGGTGGGGCATTGTCGGATTCGTAGAACGCGTAGGCGATCGGCTTGCCGGCAATCTTGCCCTTGCCGCCGATCCAGCCGAGCAGCGGATATTGGCGACGCTGCTTGGTGCTCTCGTCGCCGAACACAAAGGGCAGGCTGCGTCGCAGCGGGCGCGTTGTGGTGTCGCCGGCGCGCTGATGCTCCATCGCGGCGAAATGGATGTGATGTTGTGCGCTGCGTCCGGTGCTGTCGACCAGCGCGACCTGCTGCCCTCGTGCGATCGGCTGGTTGAGCGCGGGGGCGATGCTGTGCTGCAGTACGTGAAAATAAGTACCGGCATTCAACTGCCGCTCGTCGTTGGTGCCGGAGTTGTGATCGGGATGCCAGCCGAGGTGCATCACGTCGAGCGAGTTGGGGTCCTCGCCGCGATTGGGATTGTGGTCGTCCACGCTGATGACGATGCCGTCTCGCGCCGCGACCACCGTCTTACCCTCATTTTCGTTGAAATCGTAAGCGTAGTGATTGCTCTCGCTGATCTCGTTGTTGTCGGTGGCATCCTCATCATACGTATGATGGCTGAAGATTCCGTGCGTGCCCTGACTGCACATCCAGTTCTCGCCTTCCGGGTACGGCAGGCGGTAGGGCGAGCTGTCCACTCGTTCCTTCAGGCCATCGAACAGACCGGGTTTGTCGCGTCCATCGTCGATGTAGACCCACCACAGCGCGAACGGCACCGTGGCGGCGAGGAGCACCTGCGTTGTTATGATGAGCCAGTAGGTGAACCCGGCGCTTTCAGGCTTCAGGAAGGTCAGTGCCAGCGGCGCCACCAGCAGGATGGCGAAAACGATGAGCAGCACGACCGCCAATCCGGAATCGCCGGAACTCGAGGCCAGCCAGGAGGAACGCAACCAGGACAACGGCGACAACGGTGAACGCCGAGATGATGACGCGCGTCCAGAATGGCGCCTCAGCCACGCGCCAGTCGGCCAGCTTGGTCAGCGTGAATACGCTGCCTCCCGCGCCAAGAGCCAGCGCGATGATGAGGGACGCGAGCAGCGACCCGGGCGGGCCCTCCAGATGGAAATCCTCCCACGGAGGAAACAGGCCGCCGAGCGAGGCGGTAGCCCACTGCGAACCCCACGCCGCCCAAAAGACCCGCAGGAAATCGGGATCCGCCCGTGTTGCCTCCGGCGCCTTCTTCCAACTGTCCAGATACCAGAGCGCGCGGGTCCACTGGTAGATCATGCGAGGCTGCGATACGGCTGTGACGTGCTTCAGCGCGCGTATCAGAACCGAACCGACAAAATTGGTATCGGTGCCGATTTCGTGGAACGCCATCAGGAAGCGGAGACCGACCGACATCACGAAATCGCCCTGGTCGGAGAACAGCCATTGCTTTCCGCTGGCGGCATCCGAGAGTTGGTTCGGCCAACCAATCCGAACCACCATGCGTGCGATCTGCCAGATCAGCAGCAACACGCTCGCCGCCCCGTCCAGCCCGCGGCCCGAGAAATTCCGTGTGCGTATCGTTTCCCAAAGCAAATTGAAGCAGGCGAAGGCACCTGTGATCAGATCCACCAGCCACAATGGGTGACCGCGCGGGAACGGCGTGACCTTGGGCTCATCGGTGTAGTCGGGATTGCCGGTCGCCATGGTTTGCGGGCCGCCGGCACGGACCTCGACGCGCACCGAAAGGCGCGAGAGTGCGCTGAACAACGGGCCGAATTCCGTGCGGAATGCCGCAAGCTGGGCCGTGAGCGCACCGAGTCCCGTTGCATCGAGCGCGTTCAGCACACGCAGCGCCTGCGCGCGCAGAATCACCTTCAAGTCGAGGTCTCCAACTCCCGGCGGCAATTCCTCCTCGAGCCGACTGAGGCGCCGACGGATCTCGGCAGCGGTGCGGAACGCGCGATGCGCAGCGGCGTCGCGTCTGCCGTCGCGCAATGGCTGTTCCAGAATGCCAAGGGCGGCGTTGATCTCGGTATGGACCACGTCGCGCAATGAGCGCATGCGCAAGTCCGGCAGCACTGCAAGTATCTCGTCGATCAGCGCCGTCAGCGCGCGACGCAGCGCATCCGCGTCCAGTGTTGCCGCCGTGTTCAGCAGCGACTCGAATCGCCGCTGCAATATGTCTGCTTCGTCCGACAGGGGCCTCAGCAGCGCGGCAAGCGGCCCGTTTTCGGCGATGCGCCCCAGCTTCTCGCCCAGTGGCTGGAACCGCTGCGCCACGCCCGCAGCCCAGGCCTCGGCAGCCGGGCCGGGATCGCCGAAGCCCGCCATGGCCAGGGCGATATCCGCACCGGCGGTCATGTTGTCGGCCTTCGCGTCGGCGTTCAGAGCCTGGCGCAGCCGGCCCGGGTGCAGCAGGGCATGACCGAGCGCCATCGGTTATCCTCCCACCGACACGCTGACGGGCACGGAAGCGGATTGCACGCCGGTGCGCAGCGGGATCGCGCGCAGCATCCGGTCGAACGCCTCCTCCACGCGAGCGAGCTGGAGCTTCGCATCCGCGTTCAACACTCCGCTCGCGGCGTCGAGAATCGCGCGCAGGCGCAGTGGCAGTTCGAGCGCGGGGGCGAGCGCGCCGAGCGCGTGCTCCCAGGCCGGATCGAGCGTTTCCGCGATCACTTCTTGGGGTGACAACGCGTCGATCTTCGCAACCGCGGCGGCCCAGGCCTGATCGGCGGTGCGCATCGTCGACGCAGGGACCAGGGCTTCGACGTTCAAGAGCCCAGTCACGGCGGCGGCAGCGTCGCGGATCGCGGCCTGGATCGGCGCGGGATCGAGCCGCGCGACCGCGGTCTCCAGCCGGGTGTGCAGTGCCTGCAACGGCGCCTGCACCTCAGCCAGGTCGAGATTCGTCAGCCGCTCGCCGAGCTCCGTCAGGCTCTCGGCCGCGCCGCCAAGGCCCGCGTTGCCCAGGACCGCGTCGAGTTTGACGCGCGCCGCATCCAGCAGGTCGGCGATTCCTTGCGCGAGCGCGGCCGCCCAGGGCGCAAGGGCGCGGAATCCCGCGTGCAGCGCGCGCAGCACTGGCGCCACCTCCTCCTGTAAGGCGGCGCGGACGCTTGCCTGCAAGGCGGCACGGTCCGGCGCCGGCGGCCCGGCGAGACCCTCGAACGCTCCGCCGCCCTCGACCAGGAGTAGCCGCTGGTAATCAGCCAGACGCTCGCCCAGCTCGTTGGCCTGTACTGCAAGGCGTTGGCTGAGCGCGGGCCAACCTGCGTTCGCGGCCGCCAAAATCTGGCCGATCGCTTTCAGCCGCTCGGCCGCTGCTCGTGCCCGCCGCGTCGCGGGCGTATCGCGCGCGCGTTCGAGCGCATCGCGCGGTACGCTTGACAGCAGCCGGATGAGCCTTGCGCCTGGATTGGCCAGCGCGACCGGCGCGGCGGCGGCCGCCGCGCGCAAGGCGGGGGCGAGCGGAGCAACGATCGCGTCGCGTTGGATCGCCGCGATTGCGCCGGCGGTGGCGGCAAAGCCACTCGCAAGCGTCGCCATGTCGATCGTGTCGAGGCGTGCGACCGTCTCGTCGATCATCGCGTTGACCGCGTCCATGGCATCGCCCGGATCGGCCAGCAGGCCGGCGGCGTCACGCAGCAGGTCACGCACATCGGCGAGCAGTTCGAGCGGCGCCTCGATTGCGGCGGCGAATTCCGCGATGCCCGCGAAGGCGGAGTCGAGTCTGGTCTCGCTCACCAGGCGCTGCACCGCCCGGTCCGCTTGCTCGTTGATCGGACGCAGCAGCACCGCCGGGGAGAGCGTGGCGATCGCCTCAGTCAGCGAACGATGAGCGTCGGCGAGTGGACCGAGCAACGCGCCTGGATCGAGCACGCCTGCACGCGCAGCAAGACCGTCCAGTGCGTGCTGCACCTGTCCCAGCAGCGTGGAAGGCGTAAACGTGTGGAGGGTTTCGGCCAACTCGCGGAACGGTTCGTCGATCGCCGCGCCGATCACGACGGAAGGGCGAAACGCATCCAGCTCGGCACGTAGTCTCTCGATCCCGTCTTCGAGTGTGCCAAGCAGTGCACCTGGGCCCACCGCGAGCGCGACACCGAGCGAGTTCCACCAGCGGGGCGGACACGGTCACGCTGAAATCGATGTCCGTCACCACCGTGACGGCCTGGGCGATCGCAGGCTTCAGGGGATCGGAAATCGCCGCCGGGTCGATCTCCGCGAGCTTGGTCTCGATCACCTCGATGTTTCCGATGGCCTCATCCGCTGCGCCGGACAGGTTTACGCCTTCGAGCGCGGACGTCGCTGCCTCCAGGGCTGCGCCGACCCGTGCGAATGCTGACTGCAGCTCCGGATCGTCGAGTAGCGCCGCGAGCCGGTCGAGCGCATCGCGCAATGGCTCGACCAGCGCCGCGGGATCGAACGTCTCGGTTGCGTTCGCGACGGTGTCGACCGCCGCCTCGACCGCTCCGCGCACCGCGCTGACCGCCGGTCGCACAGTGGTGTTGATTTCCGTCTCGAGCCGGCCGGCGAAGTCAGCCAATCCTGGCACTGCCTCTTCGAGCCGCGTCGCCTCAATCAGGGAGTCGAGCGCGTCAGCCATCGGCGTGAGCGCGGCGGACAGCGCGTCGCGGACCCCGGCGCGGGCGGCCGCGACGCCGTCGAGCGCGGTCTGGACGGCGTCGTTCAAGGCCTGGATCGGTCCGGTCAGCGCCGCAATATCGAGGCTGTTGATCGCATCCACCGCGGGGCCGAACGGTTCGGTAGGCGGGGCAGGGATGGATGCGATTACCTCCTCGGCACGCGCGATCACAGTGCCTGCATCGCCGGCGCCCGAGAGCGCGCGCTGCGCCCGCAGGAGGTGGCCGGTGACATCGAAGGACAGGTCGGCCACGCGCGCGAGCGGCGAACCGACCGGGTTGAGCGCTGCCGCGAGCGGCTCGAGCGCATCGGCCACGCGCTCCAACACCGTTGCTTCGGCCGCAGAAGGAGTGGCGGTGCCTGCGGCCAGCCGCTGCGTTAGCCGGGGCAACATCGCCTCAAGCGCATCCGCGGCCCCGGTCATGACGGCTTGCGCGCCTGCTACACGGTTCGCCGCGTCGAGCAAGGGGGCCACGGTGCGGTCGCGCGGCTGCGCGATCAGGCGGGCGGCGTTGTGCAAGGTAGCCGCGAGGCCGCGAGCCAGGTCGGCGGGCGGCATCGCTTGCCAGGCGGCAACTGTCCCGAGTGCTTCGAGCAGATCGCTGAGCACCGGCAGGGGCGGCATGCGGGGGTGGCGTGCGCCCGCGCCGGCTCCCGCCTGCCGCAGCAACGCGAGCAGCCGCGGCGCATCAAGCCGGGGGCCGAGCGCGCCCAGCGCGGCCCGTCCGTTGGCGACCACGGCGCGGAGCTCGGCAATTGCGGGCGGATCAGGCATCGCGAAGGCCTGCGGGCTCGTGTCTCCGGTGCCGGGCATGCCGGCCGGGCCCGCGAAAACCTGACCTGTGGTCAGGCGGACGATTTCCCGCACCGCCTCGAGCAGCGCTCCGATGTCGATGGTGGCGGAAACCGAGAAGCCGCCTTCCGCCAGCGCCCGCAGCGGCGCAACCAACGGGCCGACGAGCGACAGCGGGTCACTCGGACGCCGCGCGAGCACATCCGGAAGCATGGCGGGCAGCGAGCCGAGCGCCTCGACCGTCGGAGGCAGAGGTACTGCCGCGATCGCATCGGTCAGCGTATGCAGATCGGGCGGGCCGTCCCGGAGCGACCGTACGACAGCGACGATCGCTGCAAGCGCATCGGACTGTGCCTGTAAGTCCGCTGAGACGTTGATCTCGCCGCGCAACGCGCCGATTTGGCCAATCAGGTTGGTCATTGGCGCGCCGTCCACGGATTGTAGGCGAACGTGGCGTCTGTGACTGAAAGGTCGACGTCGCGTCGGCAGGTGAAGGCTAGGGTCAGCGGTGCGAGTGCGACAGCCGCCAGCGGAGCGGCTTGGGTATCCTCCGCGACCAGCAGGTGCTGAGCGAAGTCCGGCTGACTGCCGTGAGCGATGTCCGGCGCGAGCAACCCGCTGCGATCGGCAGCCCTCCATCGCAACGGCAAAATCGTCGGGGTGAAGGTTGTCTCACGCACGGAAAGCTGTAACGCCGGACGCGTTGCGGCGTCCGCCCAACTCAAACCGCTGTCGCCCGACACCAATGCCGTGTCGTCGTCGGCCGGATTGCCATGCCAAAGGAATTGTCCTCGCGTTGCCTGCAGCACCACCCAGACCACCTCCGGCTGCGGTGGCAGCATCGTCGGCGTCAGTGCGATGCGGTGCCACGATGGGGCTGGAGTCGGGTCGACTGTCAGCGCGACCGGCGGACCGAGAGGGGCCCCAACTCGCATCTGGTCGCCTTGGTGCAGCGTCGCCAGGACCTCGCCGGCAGCGGCCGCGCGGCCGAACACCGCAAGACGCACCAACGGAAGCGCGCGTTCGACCGGCGTCAGCGCGGTGCGCCGTGCGATCCGGGTGGCCTCCCTCGCGACCAGCCCTCGGCGCGGATACGGCGGCTGTTCATCGGAGCCGTCCGTCAGGCGGTCGGGAAGCAGCTTTCCTTGCACCGACAGATCGAGCGCGACCGGATGCAGTCCACTATGGGCTCCTCGCAGCTCTACGGTCTCAGGCGCACCGCGCAGGCTGAGCTTGGCGGATTGGGAGAGCGGCCGTTGCAGATATCGCACTCCGGCTCGACCGAGCCGCAGCCGCGCCGCGCCGGGACCGCTGGCGGTGACGCGCAGCGACAGGCCGAGATCGGCCCGTCCCGCCGTTGCCGCATAGGCTGGCTCGCACAGACCGCGCGCCGCGGCTGCAAAGTCGAAGTCGACAAAGTCGCGCCCCGGACCTCCGGGCATCTGCGCCACGGTGACAGCCTTGCCGCCCGCGACCGCTTCAACCTTCAGGCTGGCAGGCTGCACACGCCAAATCGCGGTCACGCGTGTCGCTCGCCAGGAGATCGGCGTTGCCTCGTTGGGCAGGTTCGGCTTGTCCGGAGAATTCCGCACCACCGTCAACACGAGCCGCGCGAGCATTGCCGCACCGGCATTGGGCGTCAGAACCAGTCTTGCTGTGCCGGCCGACGCGTCGAGCACGCAGGTGAGTGCCGCACCCCCCAGCGCTTCGCCGTAGAGCGCGCTGCCGTCCCCCGGCATCGGATAGGCCGGTGTGGCCAGGAACGGTGGCCCGTTGTCCGGGCTGACCAATATGTGGACGGCGTGCTCGGGCTCGACACCCGTCGCACCGCTGGTGCCCTGATTGCTTCCGCTGTTCCAGAACACGACTGCTCCCGAAGTCGGTTGCAGCCTGCGACGGACGCCGCTTGCGGCGGTCAAGGTGAATCCCTCGATCTCGATGCGTCCAAGAGCAACCGGTGCGTCGGCGACCGGCGGACTGAACGTGAGTGTCGACGACGTGCCGCTCCCGGTTGGTCCGGCGTGCTCGCTGGGCCGCTCGACGGCACGCGAGCCTATGGCGGCTGCCGCGGTGGTAACTTCCACCTCGTGCATGCCGGGCAGAAACGGAATCGGAACGGGGACGTCCCGTACTTCGCCGCCCGAGGGGAACTCGAGCAGAGTGCCGATGTCGGCCGGCGTGGCAAAAGTTGCTATCTGCACCGGAAGTGCCCGTAGGGACAGGATGCCGAAGCTGCTGAACGTTGTGAGCGACGGGCTCACGGCGTCACCTGGATGACGAGCTCGGTGAGGGCGACGGTCGGACGATCCTCTCCGGCCAGGGAAGCGGCGATACGCACGCGGGTGGGCGCCGCAAGCGCCGCGGGGGGACGGTAGTCGAGAGCGGCGATGCCGTTCGCGTCCACCGGCACGCTCACGAAACCGGGTGGTGCACCGGCGGCATCGCCGAGAAGAACCCCCGGCGGCGCAGCACCACGCAACCGTGCGACGACCCGCGGTGCGGCGCCGCCGATGGTGCGCAGATCGAGCTGCAGCGGGATCGTCACGTCAGCCCCGCCGGCCCGCGCCGACAGGACTTCGGGTACGACGAGCGGCAGCGGCACCAGCCGTTGCGGGATCGCCGTGATCGCCGGTCCTTCCGGCTCCGGACGAACCGGCCAGAAGTCACCCTCGTAGGCAAACACCAGCTCCCAGGTCGCCACCGACAATGGCGTCGGGCCGGCGCCCGGAGCGGCGCGCAGGAAACGGAAGCCGCGCAGCTCGAATCCCTGGTCGGTGTCGTCGTCGAATGCGCGGCCCTGCCGCACACTCTCGTCCTGCAAGGCGACCAGGACTGTATCCAACGCGGCGAGGCGTGCGGGTTGTGCGACCGCTGCCGCCGCGACGAGGCTGACGCGGACCTCGCCGTGCAGCACCAGCACGGTCCGCAGCCTTAGGCTTCCGGCAATGCGACGCGTGACGGGCGCATCGTCGCCGAGCACCGGCTCCGTTTCGGCGTGCACGACCTGGACGAAGGGTGCGACGCCGGCCGCGGGGATTGCGGCAGGCGGTCCACGGCGCGGCACTGCCAGCCCGGCGATTCCAGCCAGGGCATCTGCGAGCAGATCGGCGAGACGGGCCTCGAAAGCCTCGAGCACGGCGCTGTCTCCTGCTACGGCCTGACTGGCCGGATCAGTTCGAAGGGGCTGAGCCGGCCACCGATTTGGCCCGAGATCTGCGAAATCTGCCTCTCTTGTGTGGCCGTCGATGTCTCCACATTCGCCAGTCGCGTCGTGAGATCCTCCACGGCCGTCCGGTCGGGGAGGCGTGATATCCGTTCATCGACGCCCCTGCGCCAAGCTGCGATCTCGGCGCTGTTGCGTTCTAGCGTGGCGACGCGGTTCGATACCGTGGACAGCGCATCAATCCGCAAGTCGTTCACGGTCGCGCGTGAATCCAGCCCGGCCAGACTGGTCTCAGCGACCTTCAGGCGGTTGCCCAACGCGTCGACGCTTTCGGACGCGACCTCCACCTTGCCCAGCCGCGCGTCCAGGCTCCCGATTGCGGCTGTACTGCGCTCCACCTTGTCAAGCCTGGCCCGCTCAGCTTCGATGTCCAGCCGAATTGCCTTGGTATCGTCCGCGAGGCGCGAAAGACCGTCCAGCTGCGTCCGTAGGTTCGTCAGATCGCCGCGCAGCGTTTCCAGCCCTGCGATCCGCGTGGAGGCGGCGGCGATGCCGGTCTCCAGGGTCGCGACGCGCCCGGTCAGTCCGCCAAGTCCGGCGACGGTGGAGGCAAGCGAGTCGGCGCGCACGGTCTGCGCATTGAGGCGCGTGCCAAGGCTGGCGATCTGCGCCGCGTCGGCGGTGCGCTGCGTTTGTAGCGCATCGATGTTTCCCCGCGTGGTCTCTATGCCGGCTTCTACGCCGGCGATCCGTGGTTCCAGTGTCGCAGCGGCAGCGGCGGCGGCACGACCGGTCAGCGGGTTGTCGGGATCGTCGACGAGCGCGGTGAACCGCTGCCGGAGCCGACTGTCCAGGACGCCGTCGTCGACGATCCGTGCTTCAAGACCGGCGACGCGACTTTCGAAGTCGCGCATCCTGGCAACTTCGCCATCCGCCAGACGCAGCCGATCTCGGACCGCTTCGAGGCCGGTGACCCGTCCGGACAAGGCACGCAGGTCGAGTGGTGCCCCGGCGGCGTCGAGCAGCGTGTTGCGGAAATCGAGCGCCGCCTGCACCTGACCGCCGATCTTGGTCAGGCCTTCGGCGATCGCGGTCACGCGGCGATCGACATCGATCACGCCGTCGAGCCGATCCCCCAGCGCCTGCGTCGCACGATCTCGAGCGAGCTGTGCGTCGGTCGCGCCGCGCAGCCCGTCGCGCAGCCGATCGACTTGCCCGGTCAGCGCCGCAAGATCATCACGCAGGCCCTTGGTGTCACGGGCGAGATCGTTCAACCGCGCCACCACGTCGGCTGCCCCGCCGCGACCTTCCACGAGCGCGCGGGTCGGCGCATCGAACCAGGTCAGCCCGACATCACCGAGATGCTCGTGGTCGATTCGTGCGTAGGTCGTGGCAAGCGCATCCGTCTCGTTTTTCTCGCGCGCCGCGGCCAATCGCGCAAGGCGCGCGATTGCGTCGGCCAGCGTGTTCCACTCGGTGGCGCGCAGCGGCTGGCCGGCGCCTTTGCCGGAGGCGGCTTCCGCGCCTTTCACGATCTCGTCAAGCAGAGCGAGCGTATCGGACGGCATGGTTGGCCTCCTCACGTCACGATCTTGCGCAACCCGACCTGGGCAATCCGGTTGACACGGTTCTGACCGGCGAGTTCATCGATGTAGCTGGCCGCGCGCGGGATGGTCTGCATCTGGGTGGTCGCATTCACCAGCGCACGAATTGGCGGTGCGGAGGCCACCGCTGGCGGCTCGTCCGACGTCGCATCCTGGGTGAGTTGCGCCAGATCGGTGGCGATGCGCTGGAGCCGCGTGGTGAAGTTCTGGGGGTTCTCGCCCCGGGCTCCGTCGAGGTTCTGCAGCAAGCCTAGAAATTGCGGCCGGAAGGTCAGCCGCTTGGCCTCCGGCAACGCATTCAGCGCGTCCTCGACACGGTTCTGCAGCCCCAGGATCTGGACTTCGCGCTGCAGCTGCGAGACGCTCTCCCCGAACACGTCGTACAGACGTTGCAGATTGCTCGCCTGTTCATCGAGCTTGGCGACCAGTTCCGGATGGTCGTGGCCGATTGGTGAGACTATGCCCGCCAGTTCCTTCGTGCCGCGCGCCATGTCGGCCACCACCGCAGAAAGCTCGTTCCAGTCGTCTGCATAAATCGGCTGGCCGGCGCGTTTGCGGCCCTGTCGGTCGGCAGTCGCGGCGGCGCCATCCATCCGCATCTGCACCGGACCCAAATTGGCGTCGGGCGTGTCGGCGATCGGCGCGTTCTCGAAGATGTTCGTGGGGACCGGCAACGGCACGAAGGTTGGCCGGTCGGGAAAGACGCGGATGCGGCGGCGGAACAGCTCGTTGAGGAAATTCGGATGTGTGACTTGCACTTCCCACTCGCCTGCCGCGATTCCGGAAATCGCCACCGTGCCGTCGAGGAATGGCGACACCTGACGGGTCTCGCCGGTGGACGGATTGGTGAGGTTCACCTGGGTGCCTCGCGTCACTGCCGGCGGCGTGTTGAGCTGCAGTTTGAGCATTGTCGCCATGACCGTCTCCTGTCCGTCCGGGCTGCGCGTCATGCGCCGTAGGGGAAATCCACCTCGAAATAGAGCGCGAGCTCGTGCGCTTCGGTCTTCGGGACCGGCTCGAACACCACGCGGTTGTAGATGCGAGCAAGGCCGGTTCCGTCCGCCGTCAATACGCCCAACGATGCCTCGGTGATCTCCACGCGATTGGCCGGGTTGACCGGGTCCACCGCGTTCGCGGCCGGCACCACGGCGCGCACGGTGACGCGAACCTTGAATTCGCTGGCCAGCGTCGTGACGCTGCGGTCGGCCGGCAGGATCACCGCCGTGGGACGCAGCAGCAGCGCGGCTCCGCCCGGGCCGGTCACGGTCGGCCCGCCCTCATACGGCGGATTGGGCGGTTCCTCGCCGAGTCCGACCATTGCGCCGTTCACCGGCGAGGCCGCGCCATCGGTGAACAGCGCGGCCAGGAGTTCGGCGCCGCTGCGCAGGACGGCATTGGTGCTGCGGCGGACCAGCAGTGCGCGCCGGTCACCGGCCCGGCGCAGGATCACCGTCGCGCGGCCCTCGATGCGGGAGACGCTCATGCGAACCGACCTCCCTCGCGCGCCGTTTCGTCGAAGATGGCAGTGACGCCCGCGAGCCGGACGTCGCTTGGTTGTGTATCTGGCGGCAGGAACGGATTGATCGCCCGGCCCAGGTCGCGTTGAAGTTGCGTTTCGGCGATAGCAGCGAAGCGCACTTGCCCGTTGGTTCCGGCTGCGCGCAACAGCCTCAGCGCGTCCTGCATTGCGGCGAGTAGGGACGCGCGTTCGGCCAGCCGGTCGCCCGTTTCGCTTGCGTCACGTCGCACCGCGCCGGCCGGCACCTCGAAGCGGAAGCTCGCCGGCGCCGCTTCTTGCCAGAACAGATCGAGAGCGGCGCTGGCCGGCTCCTCAAACAGCGAGTTGTCGAAATCGGTTCCGGGCGTGTCCGGCGCACCGAAGACCCCGAGCCTGATCTCAAGGTCCGGCATTGCGAGTGCGGCGCGGTCCAGGATGCGCTCGCCATACAGGGCCAGCGGCAGGAACCAGATGTCGTTGCGGCCAGGCTCGAGCAGCAGCGGCCGCGGTTCGGGCTCGACCGGTAGTGGCAGCGGCGCGCCCGGCGCGAACCCGGTCGCCGTCATGAGCCGGTCGCTGACATCGCTGCCATCGAGCGTTGCCGTCAACGCGCCGGCCGCTACGCCGAGCCGCAGTTCGCCGCCGCATGGCACCACGCCGCGGTACACTGCCACACGGCCGGTCCGAAGATTGGCCAGTAGCGGCACCGCCGTCCGGCCTCCGCGCAACCCGCGCACGATCCCTTCAAGCGGTGCGGCGAACAACCCCCTGTTGGTCAGCGTGATCCGGTCGAGCGGCCGCATCCGCCCGCCGCGCTCCATCAGGGTCCGGTCGCGCGCCTGCTGCGGTGGAAACTCGCGGAAGATCGGCGCGCCCTGACGCGGCGCCGCCGCCGGATCGCGAAACACCCTGCCGTAAGCGCTCGGCGCACGATCGCCGTATCGCGTGCCGAGCGCCTGCTGCGCGGCGTCGAGCAGCGCTGTCATCAGTTCGTCCAGCGGTGCACGCGTGACCGCACCTTTCAGTCTTGCAGCGATGGTGCGCAGGAGCCGGATGCGGAACAGAGCGGTCGGCTCCCAGTCGGCGGGTGCCATGTCGAACAACGCAGCGAGCCGGGCTACGTCCATGCGGTCGAACGCGGTCTCGACGAAGTGCGACCGGCGCACCCGGTCCATGTCCTCGTCGTAGCGCGCCATCTCCGCATCCGGCACAGCCAGAAACCGGGCCAGCATGCCGCGTCCATCCGCCCGCAACGGCGGCGGCAGCCGGTCGAGCATCGGCGCGAGGCGGCTCATGGCGGGGCCTGGCGCACGGACAATGTGCCGAGCACCGGCACGGCCCCGGCGGGCAGCGGCAGGTCAGGGTCGCCGTCGCGCAGTTCGGTAAACCCGGCGGCGCCCTGGTTGATCGACAGCACGGTGCCGGCGCGATCCAGAGCGAAACGCGCGTCGTCCCGCAGCGCATTGGCCACAGCGTCGAACGCGAGCGAAGACCCGGGGGGTAACGCTGCGATGAAGGCTGCAAGTCGCGCGCGCAATTGCGGCTCCAGCGCCGCCGCGTCGCCCGCGAGCGGACGAATTGAGAGTTCTGCGCCGATGGCAACTTCGCCCGCGCCGGCCCTCGCGCCGCTCTGGGTGATGGGTCCGAAGGTGACGGCCATCGCCGCCGGCACCGCTGTCTTGTCGGGTGGAACGCTGAGCACGTCGCCGGCAACGGCCGCGCCATCCGCCAGCAGGGTGATTGCGGCGTCGGCGACGCGCGTGTCGCCCAGGGCGGCGGCGAGCAGTCGGCTGCGCCGCAGAGTGCCGCCTGGCGGCAGCGCGCGGATCTCCGCAACAAGCCGGTCGCTTATTGCCGCTTTCAGCGAACCCAGTTCGGGGTCCGGCAGGGCCGCAGCGAGCGTGAGATCGATGCGCAGTCCGACCTGTGTCGCCTGTGCCCAATGGCGTTCGACATAAATGCCCGCCGGGCGCAGCTCTTCGATGCGAGTGTCGACGGCGAGCCTGTTGATTGCGTTGTCGTCGGTGAGGGCGACGTCGAGCCGCACGATTCCGGGCGTTTGCACCAGCGGGTCGGGGAATTCCGTTGCCGTAACGGCGCGGACGAACGGAAAGCTTTCCAGGCCAAAGCGCAGCGCGTCCAGCGTGCCACGACCAGTGGCATGGATGGCGCGCCGTGCGCGTGTGCGCAGCTCCGGATCCGTCTCGTCATTCGCCGCGCGGAATGTCGGCGCTTCGTTGGTCACCGAGTTCGATCCCGGCTATGGCGCGTTCCAGCACCGTCAGCGCGCGCGCATCCAGTGTCGCGGTACGCGGCGTCTCGCCCTGCACCGGCACCTCCACACTACCTTGTGACGGCTGAAGCGTGCCCTCGCTGGTCGTGCGATAGCGCGCGTTCTTGCCGTCCGTCACGACTGTGGCGATCGGAATGGTAATCTCGCCCGGCGATCCCGGACGGCGGGCAAAGCGCACGCGGCCAACCGGATGGCCGGCCCGCAAGCGCCGCACGTCGACCAGCGCCACGACCTTGTCGAGACTGGCGCCCGTCGAAGTTTCCACGAACGCGCTGTCGTAGACCTGCTGCAACTGCGCGTATTGCACCGCCATCTCGCGTGCGGTGGTCTCCAGCAGTGTGCGGACCACGCTGCCGACATTGACGTCGGTCAGCGGAGTGCGTGCCAGATGCACCGGGTAGTAGTTGACGACAAGCGCGCTGTTCGGTGCTGGACGACGCGCCTTCGGGCGGAAGCGGATGGCCACGAGGTCGTCCGGATTCCGATCGGTGCCGACCAGCTCGAACTCGCGCTCGGTGAAGCGGTAGGGGATGCGATCCTCGCCGACCTCGACCGTGCCTTCGACGAAACTGACGCGCCGGACAGGCTGGGTCTGCAACGGCACGGAATCCGGAACCGTGGAGCCGATTTCGATGATCTCCCGCGCGGTCCCGCCGGTCAGCACCGTCAGCAGGTCACGAACGATATCCGGGTACGGCCGGGCCAGTGGCGTCATCCGGCGACCTCCAGGCCGAGCGCAACCGGATCGCCGCCGCCCACCGGCCGCACCGAGAGCGAGATGCGCAGCGCATCGGGCCGTGTCGGATCGGGCCTTTCGACGATCAGCGACGTCACCTCGGCAACGCGCCGTTCCTGGTTGACCGCTTGCAGCACATAGAGGCGCGCGGCGAGCCGCGCCGCGTCGTTCCGCTCCGCGCCGACGAGCTGGTAGAGACGGCTGCCGTAGTCGGGATGTCCGAGATCGGCAAGTGCGCCGAGCGGGGTCAGCAGGCGCAGCAGCAGCGCCTGGCGCAGGCAGTCGACGCCGGGCGCGGCGGCGAGATCGATCGGCAGCGAGCGGTCCTGTCCAGGGTCGGTGGAAACGAGGTCGAGCGCATCCCATTCGGTCGCTGCAAGGAACGGTGCGACAAGGAGGTCGGCGCCGAGTGCTTCCGGGCCGGGTGCGGGAGCCATCGCGGTCAGCCTCCGATCATGACGCTGCCGGCAGCGACGACGCTTCCGGTCGGCGCATCCGCGGGATCGTTGCAGGTGCGCGCCGTGTCTCCTGCGCGCGCCGCCATCTTCCCTCCGATCTTCACGGTGGCGCTGCCGAGCATCACGGTTCCCTGATTGGCCGGCGGCTTCTGAAAGCTCACGCCGGGCGGGGTGGGAATGTGCGGCGGCTGGTTGGTCGCAATGCTGTCCACGGTCGCCGCAGGCATGCCGCCGATCTTGACGCTGGCGGCCAGACCGCCGGTCAGTTTGCCGGAGAACGGGTGCGGCAGCGGCGTGGGCACGGGCGCAACGGCCGGAACCAGCACGATGTGGATGTCCACGCCCACGACGCTGTCATTCTGCTTCGCTGCCGGTGCACCCATCTCCCGCCCTTTCAATTCAGGTCCACGGTCGCGCCGTTGATTTTCACCGGACCGTCGGCCTCGATGCTGATCTCGGCGCCATGCAAGGTGAGCTTCCCGGCGGCCGTGACGCTGAGATCGCCGTCCTGTTTCAGCTCGACCTTGGTGCCGCCGGCGTCGAGAGTGACGGCGCCATCGCTGCTGCCGCCGTAGGTCAGGCGCAGGGCGACGCCGGAGGCCGTGAGCCTGATCTCGCCCTTTTTCAACTCGATCGCCACCTCGCCGTCGCCTGCGGCCGCAAGACTGATCTTGGGATCGTCCGTGCCATCGATCCGGATCGCCGCACGATCTTCCTGCCCCTCCGGCCAGACCAGCGCGATCTCGTCCTTGGCGAAAGTCGGCGGCCTTCGATCGTCGGAATAGACCTGGCCGAACACGATCCCGGAGACCAGCGAGCCGCGCGGGAACAGGACCAGCACCACGTCGCCCACCCGTGGCAGGCAGGCGAGACCCGTCGCCCAGACCGCGACCGGCAGATTGCGCAGAGCAAGGCCGGTGTCCTTGAGCTTGACGCTGACGGAGTGGCTGTCGTCGCCGCTCGCATCGTCGAACACGCTGGTGACCACTGCGAGTTCGCAGAATGTACGGCGCTCCGCCTGATCGCGGGCAAACGCAGCCACCAGTTCGGCTACCCGACTCACAGCAGGCCTCCCACGGCACCAAGAAGACTTCCAAGCAGACCGTCTTCGGAAGAAAAGCCGGTGCCCCAGATTTCGGAGATTGCCGCCCCGTCCGGCCGGATCGTGTGCACCACCTGATGGACCGTCGCACGGCTCAGCGGCACGCCGCCGGGCATGTCGGCGAGCTGCAGCGGCAGGCTCGGCGCAAGCGCCGGGAGCAGGAACGTGGTCAGGCGCACGGACTTGGCGCGGGCGGCGCGGGCGGCGGCAAGCGCGGCCCCGGCCTTGTCGGCGTCCCGCTTGGTACGGATCTCGGGTATCGCAATGCGCCGCGCGTCGGCCGAGCCGGCGCCGCCGCGGTCGAAATCCGCCAGCACCCAGCGCGCCTGCGGTCCGGCGGGGTCGCCGCCTTCGCCGACCACGTGCGGCACGGGGCCGCTGACGTCGCCTTCGCTGGATTCGGCGGCGAGGATCTCACGGCCGTAGCGCAAGGCGAGCGGTTCTGCCGGCTGCTCCGGATCGGGCACCGCGAGGCGGCCCGCGCCGTCGAAATGCGCAGACGCGCCGGAGAACGCCGCCAGGCGCGCGACTTCCGCGAGCGCGGTGGCGCGACCGTCGGCTGCATAGATCGCGAGCGACGGACCATCGGCGATCTCGCCGGTCTGCACCTCTGCGGCGGCGGCAATGCGAATGATCGCGCTCCCTGCGGTAATCTGGTCGAGCGCAAGCGACGGCCGGGCGCGTGCCAACCGGTCGGCGCCGCCTCGGGCGGTAACGGTCACGGTATCGAAGCGTCGGCGGATCTCGGCGACACGGCCCGTGAACACGGTGTCGCTGCCTTCGCCGCCGTCAAGCTCGAGCGTGACGTCGTCGCCCGGCGATGCGTCCAGCCGCACACCGGTCGGCAAGACGACATCCAGCCGGTCCACCGCCGGGAGCCGGATGCGGCGCACGCGCAGGGCGGCGATCTGCGGACCGTAGGTCAGCGCCCCGATTTGCAGCTGGATCGACGGCGACAGCATCGTCAGCCTCCCAGCGCCCGACCGAGCGCCTGCCCGGCACTTGGATCCGCGACGGATGACAGGCTGGCAGCCTGATCCTGCAGCGGTGTCAGCGGATTGCCGAACGCAAGGTCGGCCAGGCCGGCGAGCGCCTGGAGCTGGTCGACGGCGCTCGTCACTGCGGAGATCGCCTCCTGCAAGGCGCTAGCCTGGTCGAGCACGCTGTCCAGCACGCCGCTCAGCGCGCCCGGGTCGAAGCCCAGATCGAATCCATCCAGCCCGCCGAACGAGGACGCCTCGGCCGGCGGCGGCAGCGGTGGAGATTCGCGCAGCACGAGGCGATACGCGTAGCGGTCCGGAAGGCCGGCGTGTTCGGCAAACGATGCTTCGATCAGCACCATCTTGGTGAGATCAAGCGAAGTCGCGATGTCCGCGCTGAAGTCGAGCTCTTCACCGGCCGCCGCTTTGCCCTGCAGCTCGCCGAGCTTGTCGCGCGCGTCGGTTCCAACAATCAGTCCGTGCAACTCGATCTCGTGGCTGGCACGGCCAAGGCGTTGCTGTGCATCCCCTTCCAGGCCGACAATCGGCAGTGCAGCAACTCGCTGGGCGAGGCGAGTTTCGACCGCGGTTACGAAGTCGAGTGCAAGGTCGCCAAGCAAGGGAATCGGCCGGGTCATGGCAGGTCGACCCCGGCATCAATCGCGGCGCGTTCGAGGATGTCGGCGATGCGTTCCTCGAGGTCCACCTCGGAGATCGCCGCGAACGCGCGGCCTTCCGCCCGTCGGTTCGCGCTGGCGCGGCGAGGCCGCACCGTCGACTCCGCATCGTTGTCGGGCGCGCGTTGCAAGCCGCGCAATTCCGAAAACGCCGCGGCGCTCGACGACGAAGACATCGCTTGAGAAGGGCTCGAAAGAGCGCCGGCAGGTCGCCGGTCTCTTGATGGAGCGTTTCGCGTCAAGTCCGCAGCGGCTGGCTGGAGTTCTGCGACCGCGCTCGCGGTCACGCCCAGGACCGCGGATGCGATGCCCCGGCGCGCCGCTGTTGCGCGGCCGCGAGGCGCGGGCGCGAGGCGGAAGCAAGGCAACGCAGGCAATGCGGAACCGGGCTCGTTCGTCGGACCGCTCGGTTCCGCGACGACGGTGCGCGGCAGGGCAGGCCTCTCCGCGTCGTTGGGTGGCGTGGCTGGCGGACCGGCATCGTCGCGGATCGCGTATGCCGGAACGCTTCGAGGCATCGCCGCGGCGGCGCTTGGGTCTGAGGCGTTGTCGGCATCAGATGTGTGATCGGTCGGTGCGGATGATGGCCGCGCGCCCGGCGCGCGCTCAATGCCGGCCCCGGCCATTTCCGGGTCAGTGGCGACCAGCGCATCGGGATCGACCCAGCCCGCCGCAAGGCGCAACAGCCGGTCGAGCGCCGGGCGCAGCCTGGCTTGTTCGGCGAAGAGATCAGCCATCGTCCGGGTCCACGATTTTGATGCTGCTCCATTCCGCCTGCGCCTCCGGAGCCGGCATCAGGCTCGCCAGCAGTGCATCAAGCGCCGCCGCGGGTTGTTCGGCGATGGTGGTCGGAAGCCAGCCGAACCGGGCGGTGAACTGCATTTCGCTGGCGCCGAGCGGCGTCGGCGCCAGGCCGCGGCCAAGCCCGAGCAGGTCGAGCGCGAGATACGCATAGAGCGGGGAGAGTTCAGGCGGGGGCGGCGGGTCGTAGAGCGTTCCGGCGACGCCCGCAACGAAGCGCGCACCGTCGAAATATCCGTCGCGCGACGCCGCCTGGACCATGCGTCGGCGCTCGCCCCAGCGCCACGGACGCAGACGGTGCTCTTGCAACGGTTCGGCGCAGGAGATCGTCCAGCTGCCGTCCGTCGCATCCTGCGCGATACTCAACCCTGCGACAGGAGAAGGTACGGGTACCATCGGTACAGTCCGCTGCTACGAGGCGCTCTCTTCGCGCAGGCGCGTCGCGGTGAACAGGTAGATTGCTTCGGCGTGTCCTCCGGCGGCCAGCGCGAAGGTCTTGTCGGTCATCGTGCAACCGTCGAACGCCACCGTGCGCTCCGGCGTCAGGTCGGGGCGCGCCGAAAGATTTGCGACGATCTGAAATTGCTCGCCCGAGCCGAGCAGGGTGTCCAGAGCGCTGCTGTTTGAGGCGACGGCGATGCGTCCCGAAACCTCCGTCCCGCCGTAGATGACCGCCACGCGCTCGGGAGAACCGAGGGCATAGACGCTCTCCTGCTGGCGATGATGGCGAAAGTCGATGCTGGTGACGCCCGGCACTCGCTCACCGGCAACCAGCACGGCCGAACTGTTGGCGATGAAGACGGATGGCATGGGCGCGCCTCCTCTTGCTGCCGGGGCCGCTTGCTGTGCGGTACTAGTTCTTCACCCGGATGGTCGCATAGACGTAGTCGATCGCGCGCACTGGACGCACCGCGATGTCGATGCGCAGGATGCCTGCAGCGAAGTCGGTCTGGCTGCCATAGAGCGCGACCTGGAACGCAGGGTCCTTGCCGTCCAGGCTGGGCACCAACGCGCCGTCGCGCTCCATCTGCGTGAATTGATCGACGATCATCTGCCGCAGGGCGCCACGCTGCTCGGCATTGTTGAGCTGGCCGATGAAGCGGTCGGCAATCTTGCTGACCTCGCGGACGCAACTGTCGGCGGTGCGCAACACGCTGATCTGGAAGCCGTCGCTGGCAATCCCCTTGACGCAGATCGTGCCGCGCCCCCGCCTGGAGATGACGACGCAGACGTTGCCGTCCGGTCCGACCAGCGCATTGAGATCGGAATCGGAGTAGGGCACGAGCCGTGCCGAGATCGATCCGATGTTTTTGAACGTCGGCGATTGGAACACGTCGAGGTGGCCGAGCAGCCCGGCGATCGCTCCTTCGGCGCCGCCGGGAGCGACCAGGACCAGCCGGCGGCTCGCGACTTCCGCCGCATGCTGCAGGACCGCCGCCTGGTTGTCGTGCGTGGCGGGATTGACGCTGGCGATGGCAATCCGGTTGCGCGCCAGATCGGACTGGGTGGTGGCGTGTGCCGAGAGCGCGCGCTGGACGTCGACGTGCGAGAGGGCCACGTCGCGCCAACCCTGCAGTCCGGCGAGGAGGAGGTCGACGTCGCTGACTGCCGCAAGCGCGTCGGTCGCCGCCTGCCAGGCGCCCAGCGACGGCATCGTGCCGCCGGCGAAGCGCTGGGGAGCGAGGCTAGCGGCGGGCAGATGGCTTGCGCCGCGGCGGACGAACAGATCAAGCGCGCGAACGAGGCCGCTCGATTCCGTCAGCGTCGCGGGCAGGTAGCCCGGATCGTCGGGATCCATGGTGAGATTGTCGAAGTTCTCCTGTTCCAGGAATCCGCCCGGGAGCAGCAGGCCGACGCGCAGGCGAACGGTGCCGGCGCGCGTCCCGGCGCTGAACTGCATCCGCGTCGCCGCCGCGTCCGCGCCGGGGGCCGGAACAAGTTCCAGAACGTTCACGGCGGGATTGTCCCGGCCGCGATAGCGCCTTGCCGGTCCGGCATCGCGGCCGCTGGAAAGGAAGAAGGCGTTCGGCGTACCCATGTCGGGCAAGCGTGCACCATCGACGCCCGGGTTGAGCGCAGCAGCCAACGAGGGCGACGCGTCCAGGGCAGCGGCGATGGCGGCAGCACTTTCCAGGTCGGCGAAATCCTGCGTCTCCAGCCCCTCGTTGGCGACCGTCACGGTCACGGTTGGCTGCAGCGTCTGCCGGCCGGCGGTCGGCGCCGGCAGTGCATCCCCCCGCCGGGTGACGACGATCGTGGGATCGGCGGCCAGTGCCGCGAGCAGGCGGGTCACGCTGTCGATCGGGCTGGCGCCGCCGCCATAGCTGCGGACGTTGCCGGCGGAGTCCTGCACCTCGATCACCACCGCGGCCGCATCGCCGGTGATTCCGACAGCGACCAGCGCGCCGGGTGCGCCGGGCTCGCGTGCGCTGATGCGGATACTGGGCGCCGCCGCGCCGCCGGCGAAATTGCGGCTTGCGCGTCCGGGCGCCACCGAGAGCGCGATGCGATTGCCGCGCTCGCCCGGCTCCGCTGCGGTGATGTTGATCAGCGTATCGGCGCCCGCGACCAGTCCTCCGCGCGCCGGCTGCGCGCTGCTGTCCTGAAATGCGACCAGATCCGCGTCATGCGCCGGCAGATCGGTCATCAGGTCGGGATCGACCGCGACCACGAGCGTGCTGTCGCGGTTGATGGTTACAAAGAAGTCGGTCTCCCGCGTGGCATCAAAGATCAGGTTGTCGAACCGCTCGACTGCCGTGCCGCGATGCGAGATCTCCAACGACAGGCGCCGGACAGTACGCCCATCTGACGTCAGGGTCCGCACGACGCGCGCAGCCAAATCGTTGCCCCACGGACCGACGGCACGGGCACGCAGCACCGCAACGGCCTGACTCTCGTCGTCGAGGATGGTGAGCTCGGCTGGTGTTCCCGAACGCGGATCGACCGGAGAGATGAACACCTGCGACACGCCGTTGGCGATCGCGTCCATGACTTCGGGAAAGCTGAAGCGGGTCGCAGGGCCGAAGCGGGCGAGCAGCTCCGGTGCTGTCGTCACGCCCTCCAGTTCTGAATCTGATGGAGTGCGATCGACAATCCCGACAGCACCAAGGATTCCGGAACGAGATGGCAGCGGCGGCGGGACATCGAAACGAGTCTCAACTGAAACTCCAGGCACAATCAGGGTACGCGCCATGCTAGTCCCCGCGTTCGACCTGCGATGGCAGTACGTAATCACAAATATGGCAAAACGGACGGTAGCATTGCACCGGGCAAGAGACGGCTGCGAGGAAAGCGCAACTCGGCCTTGGATCGATCGACGCCGGTCAAATCGACAGAGTGTCGGCCTGAACCAGCGTTGTACGTTGATCGCAACATTTCCTATCGCTGCGGAAGCGGCCGACATGAGGTTTTATCTTGGCATCAGCGACGCGAGGTTATCGCCGTTGTCGACGACGACCCCGGTGATGGCTTCCCATCCGGCCGTCCTCCGCGCTCTCGCACGGGTCCAGTCCACGACTTCGCTGAGGCGCCTGCTGCGCGATCCTCTGGGATTCGTCTGGCGATATGCGCTCGATTGGCGTTCGCCCGAATACGCAACCAGCTTCCACCAAGCAGCTTCTTCAAGACGTTGATCGATGATGAGGAAGCGGACGATGATGAAAACGTCTTGAGCGAATCCGTCTTGGAGATGGCGAACGGCGCCTTTCGGCCCGCCCGCCGTTTGCGCTGGCACTACCGTTCACGGCATTCCGGCCTGATAAAGTTTTCGAACAGGCTTGTCTATGACGACCAGCTCATTGTTTTTCCGTCTGCCACGGAAGCGATGTCCCGTATGGGAGTTGAGTTCAGAGCGGTGAAGGGCCGATACAAGGCAGGCACGAATCCGGTGGAGGCCAAGACGATAATCGAGTTGATTATCGAGTTCATGCAGAACGACCCCGATCGGTCACTGGGAGTGGTTACTCTGAACCAACGGCAACGTGACCTAATCATGGAAGAATTTGAGTACGCGATTGCAAACAATCGCGCGGTTCAGCGGTACATCGACACGTGGAAGGAAAAGAACGACGGTCTCGAAGAGTTCTTCATCAAAAACCTTGAAAATGTTCAGGGCGACGAACGTGACGTGATTTTTATCGGAACAGTCTACGGAGCTGAAGAGCCGGGCGCGCGAGTGATGCAGCGCTTTGGTCCCATCAATGGCCTCGCAGGCAGGCGCCGGCTGAATGTTTTGTTCACGCGCGCGAAGCAAAAGGTCGTCACCTTCTCGTCGATGACTGCCGCCGATATCGAGGCTGACGAGCGCAATGCTGGCGCATACATGCTCAAGCGCTGGCTGGAATACACAGCGAGCGGCGTTCTTGACGTCGGAGAGGAGACGGAGAACGAGCCGGACTCGGAATTCGAGGTTTTCGTTATCGACCAAATCCGTTCGATGGGATGCAAGCCCGTCCCGCAAGTCGGCGTCGCAGGGTATTTTGTCGATATCGGGATCCGTCATCCAGAATGGCCACATGGATTTATTTTGGGGGTGGAATGCGATGGCGCGACCTATCACTCTGCAAAATCAGCGCGCGACCGTGACCGGCTGCGGCAGGAGATTTTAGAAAATCTGGGTTGGCGGCTTCATCGCATCTGGTCAACCGACTGGTTCAACAATCCCGGGCAGGAAGCAGACAGGCTGCGCAGGGTCATCATTGAACGCTTGGCAGAATTGAAAGCGCGGGAACACGAAAACGCGCTGTTTCATGAGATTCTCGCAGTGGTGATTCTGATCTGCTGCGGAGGGTCGGATGAAGCGGTTCGTTGAGGGCACCGATCGAGGGCAAAGCACGCTGTTTCCGGAATGCCTTGAAGACTGGATCGATGAGAACAATCCGGTTCGGGTGATCGATGTCTTTGTTGACGAGCTCGATCTGGCGGAGCTGGGATTTGACGGGGTTGCTCCCCAGGTAACCGGCCGTCCCGCGTATCATCCATCTGCCCTGCTGAAGCTCTACATCTACGGCTACCTCAATCGGGTTCAGTCGAGCCGGCGGCTTGAGCGCGAGGCTTTGCGCAACGTTGAAGTGATGTGGCTGACGAGCCGCCTTGTGCCCGACCACAAGACGATCGCCGACTTCCGCAAGGACAACGGCGGCGCCATCAGAGCAAACTGACCCGAAAAGCGCAGGCTCTCTTCGCGAAGGCCACTTTCGTCCCGCTCCCCGGAGTGTTTTTACACGGCCAAGACCCAAAGCGGACATGGGTCGCTTCCAAACGATTAGGCTCGAACGCCATAAACTCCGGAGACAATGCACATAAAAATAGTGTGTTGTACTGTCTCAACTTATGCGAGAAGATACTCCCGGCGGTCGGGAGGGGCGGCTATGGCAAGAAGAATCGTAATCCTGTCCGACGGGACGGGAAGTGGAGCTTGCGGCTGAGGTCGACCGCTGGCTCAAAGCCGCCGAGGCGGCCGATGCCGAGGAGGACAAGCTCTACGGCAGCAGGCGTGGCGACGAGATGCCGGATTGCCGCCTTGGCCGCGCGCGACATCCGCGGTTACATCGCGACCGGACGCGCCAAGCATCCCAGCGACGTCAAGCGAAAGATCACAGGGCCGCTCACCAAGGCCATGCGGGACAAGCTGAAGCGCGCGGGATGGCGCAGCAGGTACCGATTGCGAAAGCAAGTCGTGGAGCCGGTGTTCGGACAGATCAAGCAGGCAAGGGGGTTCAGACAGTTCCTGTTGCGCGGGATCGAGAAAGTGACGGCAGAATGGGCTTTGATCTGCACCGCCCACAATCTCACCAAGCTCGCAACAGCCGTATGAGCCGGCTAGCATTCATCGAGCAGCCTAGTCCCAGAACTATCTGGACGGGCTACCGCTCGGCGCAGGCCGGCGATACGTCCGGCGAGATCAACGAGGCGCGGCTGCAGGGCGCGGTCGATGCTGTCACCGGCGGCGTGCTGAAGCACAATGGCGGCTCGCTCATCGCGCCTTTGCGCGGCATGTCTCAGCGTCAATTCGACGGCGTGCTGGCCGGGATCACTGACGGCGACTTGTCCGGCGTGACCACGCTCAGCGGCAAGCCCGTGACGTCAGCATATCTGCGGGGCTCGGCGAAGCTAGAAAGCATTGGCGATGGCCGCTATCTGGTTTTGCTCGGCAGCGATGCTGCCCGTCCGATCTACGCGTTTCGCTTCGCCAACACCGAAAGCCCGCAGCCGTTCGAATTGAATCTGCGAGGGCGAGCCAATGCCCCTTGATATGTTCGCGCGGGATCGCGACGAGGCCGTGGCCTACGCCGCACGCGCCAGCGCGCCGGATTTTCCGGTCACGTTCGGCGAGTCGTTCCGCGCATCGTGGGCCGACGGGTTTTATTTCGGCCAGTCGATCGCGCGGCAGAACACCCGTTCTGCGGTTCTCAACGAGATCGCCGACGAGATTTTCGCGCGCACCGGTGACGACCCGGCGCTGCGGTGGGAGGCGATGTTTGAACGGCCGGAGCATGCGAGCGACCTGGATTTTCTGAACGCAAGGATTGCCAAGCGGCGCGAGCAGGACCCGACTTTCAACTATGCAGACTTGACCGAGGACGAGATCAGCCGGCGGATGCAGGCCAAGAGCCGCGGCGCACGGCAGGAGGCTGCAGAGCTCGCCGCGCGCGAGCGCACCACCGGTGGCGTTATCGGCGGGCTGGCGGGCGGCGCTGCATCTGGCATCGTCGATCCGGTTAACGTCGTGGCGTTCCCACTGGCGGCGCCGACGTCGCTCGGAATTCTCGGCACGGCATTGACCTGGGGTGTAATCGCGGGCGGCACGCAAACCGGCATTGAACTTGCCGGCGCGCCATACCGCGAGGAAATCCAGCCGGGTTACATGACCAGCTTCGAGCCCGTCGGCAATGTGATTGCTGCGGCAGGATTCGGCGCCGTGCTTGGCGGCGGCATCAAGGGCGCGGCCACGCTATGGTCGCGGGCGAAAACTGGGCAATGGCCGCAATCGGTGCGCGACGCAGGCAACGTCGTCGAATCCGAAAACCACATCGCCGACACAAATCCTTTCACCAGCGCCCGCGGCGAAGCGGTTCACCGTGACGCGCTCACCAAGGCCGTGGACGACGTGATGGCCGGGCGGCCGGTCGACGTCGACACAATCGTCCCCCCGGAATTGCAGGCCGAATATCAGGCGCGGTTTACGTCGATCGACGAGGCGCGGCAGCGCGCAATTGAAACGCGCGCGCCCGAGGATGCCGGCGACGTGGCTTTCGAGCTGCAGCAGATCGCGCGGCAGGCCGGCCATGCGCTGGACCGCACGGAAGCGGACCGCATTGCAACGCGTTTGATCGGAGCGACAGACGACGAGGCGCGCGCGATACTCGACGAGTTTTTGGTAAGGCCGCGCACGCTCGGCGAAACCCTGCCCGACGGCCAGGCCGTGGCGGCTCGACCCGCTGCGCCGCTCGATCAGGGCATGTATGGCAAGGCGCTTGCCGACGAAGGCGCGCCAGCGCGCACCGGCGAAGCCATGAGGGACACCAATACGGACGATACCGTGTTGCGCAATCTCGACCGGCTGCGAGCAGAACGCGGAGACATCGCCATTCCCGTTGGCGAGACAATTGGCACCGACGGCCGCGCTGCGGCGGTTATGCGCAACGTGGACGACATGCTGGCCGAGGCCGACGCCCGCGAGATCGCCGCGCGCGAGATCATTGCTTGCGTTGGGCCGCAACCGTTGGGGGCCGCATGAGCGTCGCCGAGTGTGTCGCGAAACTGGTAGCCACCGGGCAGATCACCCGCGCTGCAGCCGACGAGGCTATGGCGCTTTATCAGCGTTCGCTCGGCGAATATTCCCGCAGCATGGGCCCGGCATCGGCCGAGGCCGCGGCAGGACTGGCGGCAGGCCGGGCGATGGCTTCGGCCGCGCGCGAGAGCAAAATCAACATCGCCAAGCAGACACTGGCGTTCGCGAACTTTGAGCGCGTGGCGCTGGAACACCCTGACGGCGTGATTGCGGGCACGATGGATCAGCTCGTTTCGAGCCTGCGCGGCCGAGGCACTCGCAACGTGGACAGCGTTCGCGAGGATATTTGGGCGCGGCTCGCCTCGATGTTTGGCAGCGCGATGGAGAAATATTCCCCCGGCGTGCTGGGCGTCAGCAAGGCGCAGATTGCCAGCGCGAAAAACCTTGTCCGCGAGGTGTTCGGCGTCTCGACGTCCGACAACGGCGCAGCATCGGCCGCTAAGGCCTGGGGCGAGTTGAAAGCCTATGCCGAGGACCGCGCCCGCGCAGCCGGCCGAATCTTTGAGATCAACGAGAATTGGCGCGTGCCGCAGCCGTGGCAATCCGAGCAGGTGCGCAAGTTCACAGCCGACGAGTTTAAGCAGGATTTCCGCGACGCGCTTTCGACCGGCGGCATCCGTCGGCTTTGGGACCGGGACACCGGCCAAGTTGCGCCGGGCAGCCGTACCGATTTCATTTTGGACCGCGCCTATCGCGACATCATCACCACCGGCTCGTCGGGTACATTCGCAAAGGAAATGCGGACGTTCGAATTCGCCCCCGGCCAGGCGGGCGCCGACGCATGGCTGAAGCTTCAGGAAAAGTATGGCGTAGGCGACGACGTTTTCGGAATGCTCACCGGACACATGCAGCGCATGGCGTCCGAGATCGCGCTGGCCGAGGTTGTCGGGCCGAACCATCGCGCCGTCATCTCGGCAATGATGCCACGCGTTCGCGAGGCGCAGGCCAAGGAAGGCTTCAAGATCACCCGCTTTCTGGAAAGCGCGTCGATGATCCCAGCGGACCTATGACGTGCTGGCCGGCCGCGCCAACGCCGTCGAAGGGCCGCTTGTGGCTGCGGTGTTTGGCGGCATGCGAAGCCTCTCGACAGCGGCGCAACTCAAGGGCGCCGTTATCTCGGCGGTCCCGGGCGATGCCGTCACGTCGCTACTGGCCGCGAGCTACAACGGCATTCCGGCCACCCGGATCATGAACGGCGTGTTCCGCGAGATCGCCCGCGGCGGCAAGGACAGCAAGGCGCTTGCCGCCCGGCTGCAGCTCACCGCGCACGCCGCGATGGACTACGGCCACGGCTACCGGTTCTTTCAGGATCAGGTCGCGGGCCCGGCGCAACTGCGGTGGTTGGCGAACACGATGGTTCGCATGCAAGGGCTGCAGGCCTGGACCGAAATGATGAAGCGCGTTTTCACGATGGAATTCACCGGCCACCTTGCCGACCATGCCGGGCAGAACATGCTCACCCTCTCGCGCGTCAACCGGCCGCTGCACGACTTCCTCAAGCGGTACGGCATCAACTCGACCGAATGGGATTCGATCAGGCGGGCGCCCGTGCTCGACGTTGAGGGTGCGCGCTTTCTCGATACGCAGGCGATGCCCGACCAGCAGCTTGCCGAGAAGCTTCGCACCGGGATTATTCAGGAGCGGCGGTTTGCCGTGCTCGAGCCGGACGCCCGCGTTCGCGCGATCACCACCGGCGGGCTGCCGCAGGGCACATTCATGGGCGAGTTGTCGCGCAACCTGTTCCTGTTCAAGTCGTTCAGCCTGACGATGGCATCAACGCATCTCATGCGGATCGTGAGCCAGGACACGGCGGCCGGCATGGCCAAGCTGGCGCTGCCGTTTGTCGTGATGCACATGATCGCGGGCGCCGCGGCGATGCAGGCGAAAAATATTCTCTACGGCAAAGACGTTCAGAACATGGGCGAGTCCAAATTCTGGCTGCAGGCGCTGGCGCAGGGTGGCGGGCTCGGCATCTATGGCGACATGATGAATTCAGCATTCACGCGCAGCGGCTCGTCCGCGCTGGCGACTGTGGCCGGGCCGATCGGCGGCATGGCCGAGGACGCGCTGCGGCTTTCGTTCGGTCAGGTGCGCAAGGGCTTCGAAGGCGATGACACGACCTTTGGCAGCGAGATCGCGCGAGCCGGCCGGCGCTACACGCCCGGCACTTGGTACACCAAGCTGGCCGTCGACCGGCTGCTATGGGATCAAATCCAGATCCTCGCGGACCCGGAATATCGGGGATCGTTTCGCCGGATGGAGCAGCGTTTGAAGAAGGACACCGGCCAGGAATTTTGGTGGCGGCCGGGTCAGACGCTACCGGAGCGCGCGCCTATGCAATGAGCGGCCGCGCGTATGTCGCCGGCGACCTTGTGGGCAATGACCGCGTTTCCCTTTGTGCTGAAATGCACGGTCCCGGTGTCCCATCCGTCGGGTTCAAAGGTCCGAGCCAGCGCATTGATATCGCTTATCGCAATGCCGTGGCTGTCCATGACGGCACGGGCGGCGTCGTTGTAAGCAACCTCGTCGCCGGGGCTGCGGTTCTTGGTGTTCGGCGGGATAGGGGTTGTCGTCGCGAAGATCGGGACAGCGGCCGACATGCGCAGGGCTTTGACGATGCGTTCAAGGTTCTCGGCGTAGCGGCCCACTGGGATTGTCGGGCCACCGGCGGCGGTGCGGCTGAGATCATGCAGGCCGCAGTTGAAATAGATGACATCGAACGGCCGAAACAGCCACCGCGGCAGCGCGTCTGCAATCTCGTTGCTCATGACGGCCTTTGTCGGCGGCCGCTCAACATTGAACGCGCCGGCCAATCGCTCTCGGACTGCAAGCGTGTAGCCAACGGAAATGCTGTCGCCGATCAGCAGCACCGTCGGCAGTGACGGGTTGCGCTCGATCGGCGCCATTGCACGGACTTGCTCGGGAGGCTTGGGCCGCGCCCGAAAGATCAGCCGGACGGCCTTTCGCGGCCAATCCCAGCGGGTTCCCAGGCCCGAAATTCTGGGAACCGCACGCCGAGAAAAACCCGCTAAGTATTTGAAATCGTTGGTCGGAGCGGCGAGATTCGAACTCGCGACCCCCAGTCCCCCAGACTGACTCCGTTTACCGATCTAGACCGCCTGGGTATGATCTAGGCTTGAATCCTCCTATAAATCCTGGAATACCTTCAGTCTGACAGCCGGTTTAGGGCGGCCTAGACCGACCTAATCGGTGCATCATTCATGCCCAGGCCCTACCCGGAAACGATGGGGATTTGCAAATGAAACTCAATGATCGCAGCGTCACCGGCACCTCTCCGAGGCTGCCGGACGGCAAGTCGGAATTCATATTTTTTGACGACGACACCGCCGGTCTTGGCCTGAGGGTGCGCCGATCCGGGGCGCGGTCTTGGTGTTTTCAATACTGGCACGGTGGGCGGGCTCGCCGGATGACGCTGGGCTCTTGGCCGAAGCTCAGCGCCCGGAAAGCCCGCGAACTGGTCGGAGAATTAGCCGCAAGAGTGGCCCTGGGCGCTGATCCAGCCGACGATAAAATTGAGGCGAGGGCGCGAAAGCCGACATTAGGGGAAATCGCAGAATTCCTATTTGGCCTTTAAGGCTCAGGAAATGCGGCCACGCTCGCTCGCTGAGGTCAGGCGGCACCTGGAGAGCCACGCCAAGCCGCTGCACAGCGTTCCGGTGGACAAGCTGACACGCCAAGACGTTGCCGACCTATTGACGGCCATCGCAAGCGCCAGCGGGCCAGTGGCCGCCAATCGGGCCCGATCCTCGATCTCAACCCTGCTGAATTGGGCGATGAGAGAAGGGAAGGTCACGGAGAATGCGGCGGCGTTTACCAACAAGCGAGATGAGCGCGAGCGCGAACGCGTCTTGTCTGCCGATGAGTTGGCCGCGATCTGGGACGCGCTATCGGGGGACTCCGACTATGCCGATATCCTGAAACTGCTGATCCTGACCGGCCAGCGCAAATCCGAAATTGGCGATCTCCGGTGGAGCGAGATCAACCTAGAGAAAGGCACGATTACGCTGCCTCCGGCGCGACTCAAAAACGGCAATCGCGACGGCGCAAAGCCTCATGTCGTCCCCATGTCCGGGCCGGTGAAAGCGATCATTGCGGCCATCCCACGGGAGCCGGGGCGCGACTTTGTTTTCGGTTATGGCGCTGGCGGCTTCTCCGGCTGGAGCCCGTGCAAGGAACGCCTTGACGCGCGGCTGCCGAATTTACCGCAATGGACGATCCACGATCTGAGAAGAACGTGCGCCACGATGCTGGCGGAATTCCCCGACGATGGCGGGCTGGGTGTGCCGCCGCATGTGGTGGAGGCCGTTTTGAACCATGTCGGCCACAAGGCTGGCGTTGCGGGAATTTACAATCGTTCAAGTTATCAATCCGAAATGCGCGATGCGCTCACACGCTGGGCCGATCATGTCCTTGAGATTGTCGGGGAGGGGGCCAAGCGCCGCCAGCCGGGCCGCGCGTCATGACCGGCATACCGAAAGACCGTGGCGCTCAAATCAAATCCCGCCGTGAACTGCTTGCCGGTCACCTTGCCGAACGCAAGGCTCTCCTGGCCATGATGGTTGATTTAAAGCCCACGACGAAAAGCTACTGGCCGAATATGAAGAATTCGAACGTAATTTCGCAAAGGCCATCGCGCCGAAGCCAAAAGGCGGGCGACCGGCTAAGTGGAAGGGAAATCTCGGCCATCAATTGTTTGCCGCGATCCGCGATATTCAAGCCGAGCAAAAATGCAGCATCGCACAAGCAATCAAAATACTGCGGAAGAAAAATTCCGCATCGGCTGAATACAAAATTTATCCGAAGGGCCGCGACGATCTCGAACGCAATTTTACGCAGGCGAATAAATTCTGGCGACCGTGGCAAAAGCGGTGGGAAGTCCTCGACGCCCGATTTACGGAACTGGCGGCCCGTGGCGACCGCCTGGATGAACTCAAGGCCAAGCTCGACAGGGAACTCGACGTAGCGAAAACCCCTCCAAAATGAGGGGCTTTTTTTCGCTACGCGGTCAGGCTGTAATTGATCTGCCTCAGTCGGTCATGAGCGACCGAAAGCAAGAGGCAGACAATGAATTCGCAGCCGAAAGAATTGACGACGATCTTGCCACGCTCACCCGTGAGCAAGCGGCCCGTGCGTTGAGCATCAGCACCGACACACTCGACGCTCTCCACCACCAAGGAAAAGGACCGCCCGAGAATTCGGCCTTCGCCCCGGCGCTGGGCCTATCCCGCCGCTGCCTTTCGGCGCTGGCAGGAACAACGGACCGCTGCCGACAACTCTCCGAACGAAGCCGCCTGAAACGAAAACGCCGCCCGGCGAAGGGCGGCGCTCGCATTTCCACGGGGCGGCAAGGTTGCGGGGCAAGGTTTTTCGACACCCAGAGCCCCTTCGGGTTCGATCCCGAACGCCTCACCACTTAGGGCAACGTCTCAGTTTGCTAACCGAGACGTATAGCCCGCCGAAACGGAACCGCGCAAGCGGATCAAGGGCAACATCATGGCCACGCAACTCGCACTGTTCGCCAGCACCATCCCCTCAACATCGCCCATCGGCCTCACCGTGATAATGCCCGACTGCCCGGCCTGCGGTGCGGTCGAGAGCATCATCGGAGCAGGCAAAGGACCGCACTGCGGCTCGCTGCACTGTGCAGTCTGCGGCAAACATCGCGGCTGGATCAGGCCGCATCTCTTCTTCTTCATCGAGACGATTATCGATAATTTCGGTCGGCCCGTGGACCCAATCGTTATTCGGGGGGCCGCGTCGTGTTGACCTCCATGCTGCAATACGCGCTGGGATACGCGGCTCTGCGCCGGAGTGGCTGATCGATCTCACGCGCAAGAGGCCGCCGCCGGTGGTGCCGATCTCGGAACGCGCACGGGTCAGCCTCCGACGCAACGATAATAGCAGGGCTTACGGGCTGGCGGCGCTCGAAGCTGAGATCGAAATTCTTGCCAGCAAATGTAAGCCGGGACGCAACGACCAGCTCAATCGCTCAACGTTCGCCCTTTTCCAACTGGTCGGCGGTGGCGAGCTTGACGGCGCTGAAGTCGAACGGCGGTTGATCGACGCCTGTTACGTCAACGGGCTCGTGGCCGATGACGGGCTGGCTAGCATTGTCAAAACCATCGCAAGCGGCCGTGCTGCCGGACTAGCGAACCCGCGATCTCGACCGGGGGCCGCATGAAATCTGAGAAGGTCCGCCAGCAACGAGTGAGCGCAATGCGCGTCGTCCTGAAGGCGCGGGGTTACGGATACGGCCTGCCCGATGACGACGCCGGACGCGAATATCTGTGGGACTTGCTGCTGCAAATCTCGCTAAATCCGTATGACCCCGAACGCAAAATGCGAAACGAAATCAGCGTCAACGCAAAGTGGATGAAGGAGGAAGAAACAACCGAGATAATCAACCGGATCAAGGCGCTGCACTATCGGCAGAAAATTTGTCATCGCCGCGCGAGATTGGCCAGCGGTGGAGGGTCACAGGCGAGGAATGGATCAGACTAGCACCGCTGAAGACGATCTGGCCTTGCGACATGACCGACAAAGAGATCGCGGAATTTAGAAGGGCCAAGGATCGGGACCGGCAACGCCGCAAGCGGCGCAAGGCCGGAGTGAAACCCCGAAAGGTCTATCTCGCCGGGGCGCTGTCCCAGTCGAAGCCATGGGAGGCCGAGGGGATCAGCCGCCGGACCTGGGAGCGAAGACGCGCCAAAAGCCGTGTCGCAAGTCCGTCCGCCTGCGATAAAGAGTAAACTTACTGAGCGGTACTCACTTGCGACAGTTGAGTGTGTTGAGAGAAAGGAAGGAAGAAGAGTCTGCGATGGAGGTAGTAGGACAGAAGAAGGAAGGAAAAAAAGAAGATGAGTAAGACAGCAAGCACGTCGTCACCAGATGACGACTTAGCGCGATTGCGAGGTCTTCGGACGGACTTGCGACAAGACGCTCCCTCCTCAACTGGCCAGCCTGTCAAACGCGAGTGGTCAACGCCGACCCTGATCGAGATCGCCATGTGGCGGCGCATTGACCAGGAGAACCAGACAATTTTTGCGCCGCACCAGAAACCGACGCGACTGGTGGCGCTCAGTTCATGACCGCGCGCGGCGCTCCGCGCAACGAAAGGGAGCAAATGTTGAAGGCCGCGAGATCGAGCCAGTTGTAACTACCGTCGCTCTCAGCGCCGCAGCGCTGGCCTCGCTGCCTGCCGTCACTGCCCCGCTGCCGTGCTGGCGTGACGTTCGCCCTGGCTGCCGCCTAGTTAAGACTCGCTCGATCGTCAATATGCGCGACGCTTCCTGCGTTGGAGTAAACGGCGGGGGAAGCGCATGTGGAATACAATCTGAAAAGCCATGCTGGAAACGACACTGACGTGTCATTGCCAAAATCGATGTAATCGAGCACGAAGGAGTTTGGCTCGTGCCACAGTGGCTCGAAGTGCCAGCCAAAAGAGTGTCCATGCCAGCGCGTATGGTGCGGATCGACAACCAACCGCACCAGCATGTGCCGGGAAGCCGCTTTGGCGATTATGTCCCTCAGCAGGATCCGTGCCCAAAGTTCTCTTTGGGGAGAACCACCCCGAGACAACAAGTAGTCGGTTGGGAATATTTGGAACTTCCAGAACTTGAAATCCCTAGACGGTACGGCCTCTGGGCGCGAGCAAGAACTACGCCATCCCGTGCTCGATTTCCTGTTCAAAAGGGCAATGCAGGGATCGATTGCAGCGTGTCGCGGCAGTGGGGGTAAGGCGATGATCGAAGATCCGGCAGATTCTTCCTGTGCGAAGCGGGATCCGGCATACAGCCTGGAATGCTTCGTTACGAACAATTAAAATACTTCCAAGCAGCACAAGAACAGGGCCGATCAATCCTTGCCGAACTCAGGCGCATTTTCACTTCTTCTCAGTTGTGACGTAGGTGCTTTGGTTGTCTTTGCGTTTTTAAAGAACTGATAGTCACCAAACTCGCAGCGCGATAGGGGCAAACGATGAGTCGGCTTAGTCCCGAGGAACTGCATTTCAATCTTACCTGGAAAAGTCCCAAAGCCGATCACTGTGGAAGATGTTCGGGACCAAGTCATTTGCAACTCGAATTCCAACTTCGCGAACGACACAAGAATTTCAAGTTTGCAGTTGAATTAGGTCTTTTCCTAAATTTTCTCGGCATCGCCGCAGTTCTGTACAAGCTCTACTCCTCAAGGCCCTGCGTTCAGACTGCCCTTGTCTTTTCTAACCGCATGGGGGCAAACCAGCATCCAGCCCGGTCTTCTTAAGGTCTCGCCGCGCTCTAAGCCATTCGAACAGTCTGGGAAGGTCCGTTAACACGCTCAGGCCCTCGGTTTCCCTGCGCTCTATATTCCATGCTCGGCGTTCTGGGTCTTCGATCTGCTCGCTTTCAGCAATGCGAAGGAGGCGTTCCGCCGTCGCAGGATTTTGCTTCACCCAATTGGGCGATAGCGTCCTATTCCCAATTTACGCTTCTGTTCCTCGCTCTGCCATTCGGCTTTACTAGCGCCGTCATCTTCCGCTTCCCGCTCACGCTCAAGGCGCTCGCCCTCGCGCAAAAACATCCATCTGCTAATTAAGTCCGAAAGTAAAAATAGATAGAGAAAGCCACCAATTCCAAATAGAATATATGTTGGTGTCTCACCGATCTATCTTTCTATATTGCTCCTAAAATATAGCGCTATCCCGACAACAATTGCGCCGCCCAAGGCCACAATGGCTGTCTCTCGCAAATCGCTACGATTGATAACGCGCATGGCCTTCTAGCGTGCCGCGTATGAACTGAAGCATTGCCAGCGCCTCCCGGTTTCAACGTGCCGAAGCCTAGCCCATTCAATCGACCGGCGTACCCACGCCACCACCAACACTAAACGAAATAGAGTAATCCCCCATCCCAATGTACGGGCGTCCGCTTAGAAATCCTCCCTTGGTCGGCAAGGTTAATTCTTGTCGGGAATCATCTTCACTAAAGCCGTGGAAAGGAAATGGCTTAATCGTTCCAATCAAGTCCGACCTACCAAAGTGCCGCGTAAGAAAAGCTTGGACGTGTTCATATTTTGGGGAGCGCAGCCCAATCTGGATGCCAAGGAACTCACGCGGCGAAAACTCACTTCTGCGGCCAGTAAGTCATCACCATTATATCGCCCGTGGCAGGATAGCCCTCTTGCCGCCACGCGGTAATAAGTTCATCGAGCCCTTGCGTGTGGAAGTCCGCATTCATCCGGCCCTCTGCAATGGGCATGACCCTGAGTTCAGCTTGGAAGCTGTTCAAAAAAGTAACATCGACCGGTATCGGGGAATTCCGTGCCAGTGCTTGCAAATTTTGCGTCGCAGGGACCGTACCACGTGACACTACGACCATAGTCGCAGACCAAATCGCAAAAGTTAAACGTGAGAACGGCGATCATATTGACCCATTCCCGAGTAACATGATTTTTGACGTGCCGAGCCTAGCCCATTCGATCGTGCCCGGTGCCGGAATAATCACCGGGGATTGTGCCGGATCGCCGCGCTGATTTCCGATGCGTGCCGGGATTGTTCTGCGGAGCGCGTGCGGGCATCGTACGTCGCGTCCTCAAGCGACGTCAGCCGACACAGCGCCCGGTGACATGGGCCATCTGCGGCACCGCGACCGGGCTGAACAGCGGGTCGCAGCCATCCATGATCTGCGGCTTCTGTTTCGGATCGGATGGCTTGTGGATCAGTTGTACCGGCATCTGCTTGGCCGGTTGATCGCCTTTTGCGGCGCGATTGACGTTGACGGACGGCGCCGGTGACAGGGTTGCCGCGTCAATCGCCTTGGCGACCGGCAGCGCGATGATCATCGCGGCCGTAATGACCATTGTTCCGATTAAGACGTGCGAGTGCGTGGCCATGAATTGGCTACTCCCTAACCAAGCTGTCGATTTCAACGCTGGGTTTGCATCCGCGTGTGCGCTGGCCGTTACCAAGCCCTAGCCCCAAGCCAAAGCACAGGGGGGACTCCGCTGGTGCAGCGCCCCGCCTTGGCGGCACAGGCCCCGGCCCGATAGCCGACATTCCTCATGCTTTCAATTTTCGCGCTTTAACGCCCGAGCGCTACCGTCGTCCACCAGTCCGCACGAGTAACCTGCCTCCCGGAGTTCTTGCACTAGACGCTCAGCGATCAGCCGACGTTCCTCGAACAGCTGATCCTGTGAGTTTGGATGTGCGACGGGACGGCGACTTCAGTAGAGGCGTGGTCCCAGCCTTCTGATTGCTACCCATGAGTTTCACTTTCCCGACGGGCCCGGAACCTGCGCGTTTCCACAAGGCCTGGCCGTGATGGACTTCATGAGGTTCATTGACGATCTCCGCTCTGGTTTGACGTGAAAAGGTACTCGTTCGACATGGACGGAAACGTAGGTCGATCTGCTTTGGATCACCCTGATCGTCACAGTCTGCGAGCGCTATCCACCGACCAGCCAAACTGATCGTCTTCGAGTGCGCGGATTTGTCTGACAGGTCGCGCCCCGGAGGCTAAACCGAGTAGTAAACATTCAAAGAACACGGTCCCAGTTTTTAGTTTTTTGGATTTTTTGGGGTGGGAGTCTTGAGGTGCGAGAAAAATAATGCCGCCCCCGCCCCCGTATGTATGCGGCCCCGGTGGCCGAGACGGCTCCCCCGGGGAAATCGGCTCGACCTTCCATCCCGCTCCCGCCTCTATCCCCTCCAGGTCGCTCACTGGCTCGCTCAGATCGCCAGACGATCACGGCAGGGCTCGCTGCCACCGACAAGTCCCAGGCCACCTGGGACACAGGCTCACAGTCGCGCGTTAGGGAGCTTTTGACCCTGGGGCTCGTACTGCCCAGGAAAACAAATCCAGGAACTTCTTATTCCCGCTCTGGCGGGCCCTTCTTACTTGCCACCGAGGTATGGTCTCGTTTGGTTACTCCAGACGCGCGCCTTTTTCTCTGAGAAACCAGTTCAGGCTCACGGCGGTCGCATCGTCCACGTCGCCGTTGCCTCTGGCAAACGCGTCCATGATCGCTATGCTTCGCACTGTATTTACAAGCTCCGGTGGGACAGTCGGAGGTTGTTTACCAAGCTCTTGTTTGATCTTAGAGTCCGTCCGGGAACATCAAGTTGGATTACAGAGTTTTCGCAGCATGAGGCGGATTGATGCGAGGCGCAAGAATGCCAGCGCCTTGCGATTGAGGTTCTCCCAATCTTTGGCAAGCCTGCGACATCGGTTGAGCCAAGCAATGGTGCGCTCGACAACCCAACGGCGTGGCAACACCACAAACCCTTTGGCGTGATCGGAGCGCTTGACGATTTCCGTTTTGATCTGCGGCAGGATTCTCGTGAGCGCCTTCTGGAATTCCGGTCCCTGATAGCCGCCGTCGGCAAACAACTTCTTCAAGAACGGATACATCCCGAACAGAGTGGCAAGCAGCAGGATGCCGCCATTGCGATCCTGGATATCGGCGGGGTGAACGATGGCGTGGAGCAACAAACCCAGCGTATCTACGAGGAGGTGGCGCTTCTTGCCTTTGATCTTCTTACCCGCATCATAGCCATGCGGATCGATACAGGACCCCCTTTTTCAGCGCTCTTGACGCTTTGGCTATCGATGATGGCTGCGGTCGGGCTGGCTTCGCGCTCGCCTTGCTTGCGGCACTCCACATAAAGCGCGTAATGGATCCGATCGAGCGTGCCGTCGTAGCTCCACAAGTCAAGATAGTCGTGCACCGTGCTGCGTGGCGGCAAGTCTTTCGGGATCGCCCGCCACTGGCATCCTGTGCTCAAAACATACATGATCCCGTTCATTACTTCGCGCACATCGACGTGGCGCTTGTTGCCGCCGCGCTTGGCAGGTGGAATCAACGGTTCAACCAATGCCCATTCATCGTCGGTTAGATCGCTCGGGTATCGCAACTTGCTGCGGTCGTAACGTCCGCGGTTCTTCGCCGTCCACATCGGTGACCCTCCTCGAATCAGGTCACCACTCTTAAATCACAACTAATTCAAGGAATTCAAATTGTTTTCGGACAGACACTAATAGTCCGTCCGGGAACATCAAGTTGGATTACAGAGTTTTCGCAGCATGAGGCGGATTGATGCGAGGCGCAAGAATGCCAGCGCCTTGCGATTGAGGTTCTCCCAATCTTTGGCAAGCCTGCGACATCGGTTGAGCCAAGCAATGGTGCGCTCGACAACCCAACGGCGTGGCAACACCACAAACCCTTTGGCGTGATCGGAGCGCTTGACGATTTCCGTTTTGATCTGCGGCAGGATTCTCGTGAGCGCCTTCTGGAATTCCGGTCCCTGATAGCCGCCGTCGGCAAACAACTTCTTCAAGAACGGATACATCCCGAACAGAGTGGCAAGCAGCAGGATGCCGCCATTGCGATCCTGGATATCGGCGGGGTGAACGATGGCGTGGAGCAACAAACCCAGCGTATCTACGAGGAGGTGGCGCTTCTTGCCTTTGATCTTCTTACCCGCATCATAGCCATGCGGATCGATACAGGACCCCCTTTTTCAGCGCTCTTGACGCTTTGGCTATCGATGATGGCTGCGGTCGGGCTGGCTTCGCGCTCGCCTTGCTTGCGGCACTCCACATAAAGCGCGTAATGGATCCGATCGAGCGTGCCGTCGTAGCTCCACAAGTCAAGATAGTCGTGCACCGTGCTGCGCGGCGGCAACTCTTTCGGGATCGCCCGCCACTGGCATCCTGTGCTCAAAACATACATGATCCCGTTCATTACTTCGCGCACATCGACGTGGCGCTTGTTGCCGCCGCGCTTGGCAGGTGGAATCAACGGTTCAACCAATGCCCATTCATCGTCGGTTAGATCGCTCGGGTATCGCAACTTGCTGCGGTCGTAACGTCCGCGGTTCTTCGCCGTCCACATCGGTGACCCTCCTCGAATCAGGTCACCACTCTTAAATCACAACTGATTCAAGGAATTCAAATTGTTTTCGGACAGACACTTAAACTGATACAATCCAACATATTCCGCAGTCACGCCCCCAAACTTCTTCGCGCGTATCTCGGGCCTCAAGCGCTGTAAAATCAATTCATGGTCGTTTTCGGTAATGTTCTCATTGCGAAGAAGATACTGTAAGCCCTTATGCAGGTTGGAGACTTTAACACCAGTATTGTTCCAATGAACCGGCTTGATGGGACTTAGATCTCTGGTGCAGAAGCCATCTGTCGCCCTCCTAATATTAAGCTGACCCCTTCCGGGGGTGGTGAGATAGTGTCGACAAGTCTGAAAAACGCATCCAGATTTATTTCTGGGCCGTGGCGGGCTTGTTGATAATATGACCCCACGGGTGCTTTGAAGGTGGCTGCCCTCATAGTCGGCCCCTGGGGCAATCGCCCGACCTGATGGCCTCTCATCCCTCCGCCCGACTGCCGCTCGATCAGATCGCCAAGACCGTCACGGCAAGCTCGCTGCCGATTTCGGATCGCAATGGTGTACACGGGTCCGGTAAGCGTCATTCTGCTTGCGGACTACGGACTGTTCGCAAATCAGTGCGATCCACGATCTTGCGCTTGGCGCATTTCACTGGGCTTTCCCCCCGTTGCGCCGTGTCACTGTTCGCATAGTGATGCAGAAAGCGAACAGTTAAAAGAGGAGGTAAAGTCTTAGCCGGATCATATATTTCTTCGGAATGTGTGACCTAGCTCACATTATACGAGAAAGCATTTCGGCAGAAACCTCTGTCCATGAAATTTCATCACGTCGTGATTTAAGAAATTAACGGGAGGCCGTCTTCAACGACTCCACCCAGAAATTCACAGCGCCAAATCACACAATCTTCGGGGAGCCTTTTATCCAAGAGCAACACAACAACGCGGCAGATCCCAATCTTCCGCTTTCAGATATCGGCAAAGTGATTGTCTCGCTAAAAGTCTCGATGCTTTACGAATTGATGAAATCCCTGCGTTCCGCCTTGTACGTTCGACGGAGCGGCTGAGGCTAGTCGGAGCAGCGGTCAGGACCGGACATTGCCGAGAAGCCCCAGGCGGCGGCGGGCTTCGGCAAGATCATGCACCCTCACAGCCTGCACCGGGCGGGCTTTGATGGCGCTGATGAACTGTTGAACCTCGGCATTGTGCCGCAAAGCAAGTCTGTAAGCGCTCTTCGATCTTCATCGGTAACGGGCTTGAATTGCTCCACAGGACCGTTCCAGCCGTCGAGAAGCATGTCGACCACTTGCTCCGGCGTATCGCAGGAATTGAAGTCTCCTGGCCCACCAATCTCCACTCTTGTCCCGCAACAGACCGGCGAGCTTGGCCTTACCCATGATAGCCGTGGTGGCAACGCTCAATTGATCAAGCGAATGTGCCCGTGATCGGGCCTGCTCCAGTTCATCGAGCAACGATTGAACCGTCACCTCGCTATCCTTCGCTGCAGTAGCCTGTAACTCGCACTAAACGGGCTCTTACGTCATCATTTGTCGTCAATCTTGCTGCGTTTTGACGACAGGGTTTGTATCCCGCTTGCTCAGTATGCATCAGTGGCGCTTTTGCCTTCGATCAACGCTAATGCGAACTTTCGTGGCGTGGATTGTTCAGCGGCGGCACGGTCGATCACCTTAATCGTTGAAGTCGTGCCCCGCCCCGGAGGGAACCAGAGCGAGGCACGCGATGAACGCCACCATGTGGAACGCTCACCGACTACTCGCGAACTTTGCGCCCTGCCGCTTTACTTGCACCTTTGGTGGCGAACCCTAACTTCAGATCAACGGTCGAAAGCTTCGGCGGCAGAGCGCTGCCCTGCGGTGGGCTGCAAAACCACCGGCTGGGCCATCGACCCGGTTGATAAATACCGGACGATTTCAAATTCATCATCCATCCGCTTCAGGATCCTTGAGCCCAGCTGCGTAACGTTTCAATATGCTTTCGTCTGACCCGCACGCAAAACGCATGAAGCACACGTTGGCCCGCATTCAGATCGCCGTGACCAATTTCACGAACGGCTTCCGCATCAACGATATATTCGCCATCCGCTCGCAGCGATTGGAACGCCGCCCTCATCACCTTCAACATCACCGCCATCAGCACGGCGGACTCTGCGCCTACCAATGTTGCCCGTTGCTCCTGACTTGGCCGGTCCAGCCTGGAACAAATTCGACAGGATCCTTGCCACCGGCCTGAGAATTACCCTCGCCCAAAGCCCCCACAACATCGCTCGGGACGATGTACGACCCGGCCGCAACCCTCGTAGGATGTGATCCGCCCTCTCCAGGCGTGCTGCCGTTAAGCATTCCCGTGCGGCGCAGGATCAGTGCCGCGCCGAACATTCCATGGGCGCTGCCGGGACCGCCGACTGCAAAGGTATTCCGGCTCATCTCTGGCGCTCCCCCGATGCTTTTTCTCTTCTCCATGCGGATAACGCCTTTTGCGTACTCAATCTCGTAATCCCTGCCAAGCGGGCTGCTTCTCGCTCAGCCGGGGACAACCTGACGCTGGCCGGATTTGATAAAACTCGATCCGAACCGGATGGGACCTATCCGGCTGACCGGCGCACTGACCGCCACTCTCGCAGGGCTCGGCATCGTGACCGCCGGAGGCCGGAAGAACTCCGGCGTCGGCTGCGCTGCCGCCGTGCTACGGTGCGGCTGGTCGCTCCAAAGGGATCTCCATCCTGGGTTCGCTTGATGGCGGTGGCTCCAGCGGCTGCCAACCCCGGCTTCCAGGTGAGCGGAAATAGGCTTCGGCTCAAATCATCGTGGCCAGCTTGCAAAGCCTGCGTGGTGCAGCTTCCCCAATACATGAAAATGCCGCTGCGCCTGCGGCGTGGACTGAAGCCATCCGAGGCGGCGTTGATCGGCATCAGCCATCGCTTGCCGCTGGCGTTGAATTTCATCGGCATGCCGCTGCGCCTCGATCTGCGACCGGAGCGCTCCGGCGTCGTTAAATTCCTGGGGAGGCGCTTCGGGCTGCGGTGCCTCCTGCTCCTGCTCCTGCTCCGGCGGCTGTGCTCGAGCTTGAGGCGTTGGCTCCGGTGTCTCCGGCCCTGGCGGTGACGGCTCGGGCTCACGATCTAGATGATCTTCATCGAGAACAAATAACTGATCGACAACAGCGGAAACCGGCGGCTGAATTTCCGCCGCCGCCTGCGTCAGTTGTTTATTGCGGAAATAGGCCATCGTTAAACCACCGCCGGGATAATCGGAGCCGGTTTATTATCGGCAACGGATTTTAATTTCCGCTCTAACCATCCTTCACGATCAAGCTTTTCGCATAAGGCAACACGAGCAAATTGAGAGACACGAAGGCCGTTGAATTCGGCAGCCCGTTCGAGCGCAGCCCATATATCTGCGCTGATTGCTAAATTGATCTCAATATCGAGTTGTGCGGCCATTTGTTAATTCCCTTTGCTCCGTCCGCCCCCCGTGGTGCCGGGGTTGTTACCCCGTTCGCTATCCGTAGGAACGGTCGGGACATTACTCCATCAGTGTCGCGGTCAAGCGGACGCCGCTCGCCACCCTTCTTCAGATACGGTCACTCGAGTCGAGAACGGCACCGCTCGCTAGATCATTCTTGCACCCTCTTTGACAATCTCTCGGGGTCGAACTTATCGAAGCGTCGATCATTTTTGATCCAGGCGGCCATTTTCGTGAGTGCAGCGGGCTGATCAAAATTCGTAGCAATACGCGCCCGGTTTTCCATTTCTGAAAGCGTGGCGCATAAATCCCTTTCGTCCTTTTCGAACATATTATTCGCCTCTCGCTCGACGGCGCTGCACTTCAGCAAGACCGGCCCGAAAATTGGGATCGTCTGCCGATAAGCTGGCCCCGTATTTGGACCCCTTCGCCAGATTAACCACATCCTGGAGGTCCATTTTATCCCAGGGCCTAGCGTGCCGCTCCTCGGCGCTCGCCTCCGGCGGGGGCGGTGGATTGAGGCTGGCTTGGTACTGTCCATGCAGCGCCGCAAGATTTCGAGCTTCGGCATCGATGTTCGCTAATTCCTGGACCGCCGCGCTCGCGGAATACTGATCGCCGGTGGCCTTGGCACTTTGCAAGTTGGCCAAGCTTTGCGCCCTGGAGGCTTCCAACTCGGCAAAGCGTTGCTGCGCCGCAGAAGTATAGAAATCATCGCTCGCCATGGTATTTCCCCTTTTTGCGTCCGGACGGACCGGAGTGATCGAAGTGCGGCATCCGGGTTGCGTCTTCATTCGCAGCCCGCACCCACCTCCGTGGCGACACGTCGCCGTTGTCGGCGGCTGGGCGCGACTCCTCGGTCCTGAGGCTGGTAGGCGTCTGGATCGATCCGGCCAAGGGTGCCCGCATTGAAGTTGTCCGCCGCGATGGCGTTGGGCATACGGGTCGATGGGCATCAGCTGGTTCTCCACGTTGTTTGCACGTGGAAGTATACGCGAGTATCGTATGAGATACAAATCGAGAACGAATGCTTAGAGGGGTCGAACTGTTGTTAGCTATACTGAAATAAGAGAGATTATCCGATGCGAAAGCGACGATATTATTCAAAACCCATGGCCGAACCATCAGCCGATCATCCGCTCTCGTGGCAGAATTTCCTCGCCGCTCTCGATCCGGCGAACTTGGACCCGGCCCTGCGGCTGGCACGGCGGCATTGCATTCCACCCTGGGAGGCCGCCGAGAGGATCAGGTATTTTGGCCATCGGGAAACCCCACCCTGCACTAATCCATGACCCCGACGCCCTGGACCATCGTGGACATGACATCGATAACGCTGCCGGGGAAATAGCTGCTATGCCGCGAGGCGGCGACCAACAGGAACGGCCCCAGATTACACTGCCGAAGCTCCGCTTCCTCGATCAACCCGACGCTGAGATCATCGAAGCCCGTGAGGCCGCCGCGCGTGTCGCTCAGCAACGGGTGATCCGGGCCGGGCTCGACGCCTGGGCGCTCGATCCAAAAGGCTGAGAGCTTCACCGGCTGGGTTGCCATAGGAAAGGCGCTGCTGTCTACGCGCCTTAAGAACTACCGGCGCTAATGCAGCATGGGGGCGGAATTATTCACGGGCGTTCTGTGATTGGGCGAAGGTGCATCATCTGGACAAGAATTCCAGTCCCACAAGATCCACGGCTATCGAGCTCGCGGAGAATGCGGAGGCCATCAAGTCATGGCGGGCGGGCCTCACCGATAAGGATCGAAAGCGGTTAGTTCATCCGCTCTCGAACGTGCGCCGCTGGCGTCGATCAACGCACGCACCGGATAAGACCTCCGCCAAGGATGACCCCGCACAAGCTGCCAGGTGCTCGATTCGTTTCTGTGGCCTTGTGGAGGCATTGCCGCAGGATCAAGCCGCCCCGCTCTGGCGAGCCGTGCAGGCCGAAGCGGCGGCGCATCTGATACCTAATCCCTAAAACTTGCGTAGCGAAAACCTAGCGGATTCTAGCCACTTTATTCGCTACGCGATCATCCGCTTTGATCGGCCTCGTTCGATTGATTAAGTCGAAAGGAGGTGAAACCAATTTCAAACCGTAAGAAAAAAGCTCCGACACTCGATGAACTTGTGCAGCAAGAACGCGAGTGTCGGTGCCTCCTGTAAATCAAGTCTGCGAAATTTCGAAGATGAGGTTTTAGGAAGATCTCCCGGAAGTCGAAGACGGCGACAAGGACGGCTGCGGCTTCACTGCCTTCCACGTCGCTCTCCATGGCAGGGGCATCGATCATGATGCCACGAGATGGGGCGAGGCCGCTGAAGCCCTAGCCAAGACGCTGGCCAAGCGAAAGAAGGCCACGGCCTAAAGTGATACCCGCCTCCGGCTTCAAACTGGGGGCGGGTTTTTCCTTAAATGCATCTCCCATGCCCAGGCCCTACCTTTTGACCGTTTCGGGGTACAGGGTCTGGCCTTTAAATCCTCTCTAAGTATTTGATTTCGTTGGTCGGAGCGGCGAGATTCGAACTCGCGACCCCCAGTCCCCCAGACTGGTGCGCTAACCGGGCTGCGCTACGCTCCGCCGGGAGTGATCTACGACGCGGCAGTCGCAGGCGCAAGTTTGGTCCGATGATGCCGCCAGGCCGTGAACTCTCGCGAGGCTGTCCATTCGGGCTTGGCCGCGCAACGCTTTTGCGCCGCCGCACCCTTGGGCTGACCCGTGTCCTGCGGGGTTGACAGGCATTAATTCCGTTCTATGTTTGTTCTCATCCTGCTTGTTGAGGGGCACCATCCGGGTGGTTGCCGCTGGGAGAGGCAGGAACGGTCTGCCTGCGGGTCCGACTAACCACCGGACTCCCGGGACGCCTCGGACCCCGCCCTACGGGCACTAGATTAGACCCGTGCGCAGGGAGCCTGCTGGACTACCGGGTGAACACGTCAGTAGCCCGGGAAGGAAAGCGCGGCCCGAGAGCGAGTGAGGCCAAGGCCTCGCGAACACCGTGGTGGAGCGCCGCAAGGCGCGCCGGTCCGCGTCATGGACCGGTAGTCCCTTCCGATGAAGGGACTGGCCCAACCGCAAGGCGGCCACGGGTGCGGCGTTCCGCACCAGCGCCTTGTGGCGCTCCGCTCCCCTCGCAGGAGGGGCAACAAGAAGAAACTTCGCAAAGCCCGGGCGCCCCGCGCCGCGGAAACGAGAGAGATCGCGCCTGTCCCGCGCGAGTGCGGGATCGGAGCGCGCCATGGAAGGAGGCCCATCGTGGGATCACGCAAAATCAGTCCGCCCGATCGTTCGAAGAACCTGAGCCCCGCCGTGCGCGCACGCGTCGAGCGGAGCCGCAAGCACTTTCATTGCGATCACGCGACAAGCCTGCCTCCGCCCTGGGGTGAAATCCAGCAAAGGATGCGCGCCTATAGCGAGCGGTCGTGAGACGACATGATGGCTTGCGCCAGCCTATCCACGTCATTCCGGGACGCCGCGAAGCGGCGGGCCCGGAATCCAGTAACATCGGAATTCCCTGCTTTTCTGGATTCCGGGTTCGCGCCTTCGGCGCGCCCCGGAATGACCGCGGGAGAGTTTTTCAGCAGCCTGCTAGGCCGGCGCAACAGCCGCCGCATTCTCCCGCTCATACGCCCGCGACGCCGCAATCAGGCCCCACATCAAACCCATCAGCAGGAACGTGTGCCGCCAGTGGTCGGTGTCGATGATGAAGCTCTCGGTCGCCACCCCGAAATAGCCGGCGAACACCGCGATGGTGGTCTGCTGGTACGGCGTGCGGATGAACACGGTGCGCAGCCCGAAGCCGAGCGTCAGCAGCACCAGCGCCGGATAGCTCACGCCGGCGAGCCAGCCGCCCGCCATGAAGGCGTTGAGGAAGGAGTTGTGCGGGTCCTCGGGGAAGTACTTGCTGAACTGCAGCGGGCCGATGCCGACCGGATAGTCGAGCGCCATCACGGCCCCGAGAAAGTGCCGGGCGAAGCGGCCCTGCGCGCCCATGTCGTAGCTCTGGCTGAAGCTCGCGCGCTCGACGAACAGCCTGGCGATGGCGTCGATCGACAGCAGCGCCGCGATCGCAGCGGCCAGCACCACGCTGCCGGCTAGGATCAGCAGCACGATGCGCAGCCGCTGCGGCGGCGAGCGGGTGGTGAGGAAGATCAGCCCCAGCATGACCACGGCCGTATAGGCGAGTTGGCCCCAGGCGGCGCGCGAGAACGACAGCAGCACGGCGATGCCGATGAAGCCGAACATCATCGCGCCGCGGAACGCGCGGCCGAACCGCGACGACACCACCATCAGCAGGCAGAGCAGGGCGGGAAACACCAGGAATGCGCCCAGCACGTTCGGGTCCTTGAACGTGCCGCGGGCGCGGTCGTAGAGCAGCAGCAGCTCGTTGAGGCTGCCGATCACCCGCGAATAGCCGACGATCGCCGCGAACGAGGCGATCAGCCCGCCGACGACGACGCCCGCCGTGATGGCGCGCAGCCGCGCCTCGGTGTTCTGCCCGAGCATCGCCGCAAAGAAGATCGCGGTGAGGCCGAGATACCACGAGGTGATGAGCCAGGCCGCGACGCCCTGTTCGCCGATCACGGTCGCGCCGGAAATGCTGTAGCCGATGTTGATCAGCACCAGCAGCACCACCAGCGGCATCAGGCTCGCCGACAGCGTCAGCCCGCCGATCACGAACATGATCAGCGCGAGAGCCGAGGAGATCTCGTAGGGGCTCGGCTCGATGAACACGATGGCGCCGCTCGCGCCGGTGAGCCACAGCAGCATGCAGCGCAGCCGCTCGCCGGAAATGCGCAGGTCGCGCGTATTGGCGACGTCTTCTTGCCCAACAGGGCGGTGCGCTCCCTCCCCCTGAAAGGGGGAGGATCGGGGTGGGGGTCTGCCACCACCACCGCTGCCGCTGACCCCCACCCGGATCGCTTCGCGATCCGACCTCCCCCTTTCAGGGGGAGGTAGAGTTGCGGCGCCAGCCAGCGAAATCATCAGTACGCGTTCTCGGACTTGAGCAGCGCGAGCGGCGTCTTCACCAGGATCTCCAGGTCGAACAGCAGCGACCAGTTCTCGATGTAATACAGGTCGTGCTCGACGCGGCCCTTCATCTTCTCGGGGCTCGAGAGCTCGCCGCGCCAGCCGTTGATCTGCGCCCAGCCGGTGATGCCGGGCTTCACGCGATGCCGCGCGAAATAGCCGTCCACCGCCTCGTCGAACTGGCGGTTCTCGATCTTCTGGTTGACCGCGTGCGGCCTGGGGCCGACCAGCGACAGGTTGCCCTTGAACACCACGTTGATGAGCTGCGGCAGCTCGTCGATGCTGGTCTTGCGGATGAAGCGGCCGACGCGGGTGACGCGCGGATCGTCCCTCGTCACGCTCTTCTGCACCGCATGGTCGGTCATGTCCGTGTAGAGCGAACGGAACTTGTAGACCTCGATCTCGTCGTTGTTGAAGCCGTGGCGGCGCTGCTTGAAGAACACCGGGCCCTTGCTGTCGAGCTTGATGGCGACGGCGGTGGCGAGCATCAGCGGCGACAGCAGGATGAGCGCGACCGCGCCGACGATGCGGTCGAACAGGAATTTCATCACCACGTCCCAGTCGGTGATCGGCCGGTCGAACACGTCGAGCACGGGCACGCTGCCGAGATACGAATAGGAGCGGGGGCGGAAGCGCAGCTTGTTGGAGTGCGCCGAAAGCCGGATGTCGACCGGCAGCACCCAGAGCTTCTTCAGCATCGCCAGGATCCGGCCCTCGGCGCTGATCGGCAGCGCGAAGATCACGAGGTCGACGCGGGTGCGGCGGGCGAACTCGACCAGGTCGTCCACGGTGCCGAGCTTGCGCTCGCCCGCCACGTGGGTCGGCGAGCGGTCGTCGGCGCGGTCGTCGAACACGCCGATGATCCGCACGTCGGTGTCGCGCTCGGCCTTGATGGCGTTGATCAGATTTTCGCCGGCCTCGCCGCCGCCGACGATCGCGGTGCGGCGGTTGAGCCGGCCCTCCTTGGTCCAGGCCCGCACCATCACGAACAGCGCGCGGCGGAACACCAGCAGCCCGATCAGCCCGAGCGCGTAGAAGCTGCCGAGCCAGACGCGGGAGAATTCCTCGCCCGCCTTGGCGAAGAACGACGCGCCGATCAGCATCAGGAACACCACCGACCAGGCCGAGGCGAGGCGGAAGTACTGCTTCTCGTGGCCGCGAAACGCCTGCACCTGGTAGATGTCGGCCACCTGGAACGCCAGCATCGCCAGCACCGACACCGCGGCGATGGCGCCGAAATAGTGCCAGGCGATGCCCTCCATCGGCACCACGTAGGCGACGTAGATCGCGGTGCCGATCAGCGCCACCAGCGCGAGCTCGATCATGCGCACCGCGCCGGCCAGCACGATCGGCGACATCGCGGGCGCGACCGGCTCCTCGGCCGCCTGCTCGGCCGCGGCGGCGAGGCGATGCGGACCCGAAACCGGTGCGGCCGTGCTCGTCCCCAAGGTGGCGGCTGCGGCCTCGACCATGCTGCGCGAGTCAAACTGGGCCATGGGCGTGCGTCCTTGCGTGCGCGCCAAATGGGCCGCGCTCCGTCCGCGGCCAAAGTAGTTAAGAGAGTTCAAAAATCCGTTAGTGCGATGGGCGAAAATCGCTCCGCTTGCCGTCCCAAAGCGCCACACCGAGGCCCCTCCACAGTCATTCCGGGGCGTTATGTGCCTGCAATCTCCTCCGGCGTCATTCCGGGGCGCTCGCGAAGCGAGCGAACCCGGAATCCAGTACCGGGTTCGGCGTCTTTGCTCTGGATTCCGGGTTCGCGCCTGCGGCGCGCCCCGGAATGACGCCGGTGGGTTATTGCGTCTGCTTGAACTTGGCGCGAATGGCCTCGCCGTAACCGGCCAGCACGCCTTCCACCATCGCATCCTGGGAGAACAGCTTTCGCACCCGCTCGCGAAGCTTTTCCGCCCCGGCGCGCGCCTTGCCCGGGTCGTCGAGCGCCGCCCCAATCGCCTGCGCAAGCCGATCCGGGTTCTCCGGCGGAACCATGCTGCCCTCCGGACCCAGAATCTCAGGAATTCCACCTACACCACTGGCAATGATGGGAATTCCAGCGCCGCCCGCCTCGATCACCGCATAGGGCAGCGAGTCCGCCCGCGACGGCACCACCATCTGCCGGCCGTGCACGAACGCCTGCCGCGCCGGCGTGTGGCCGAGAAACCGAACGCTGCCGTCGAGGCCGAGCGCCGTCACCAGCTCGCGCAATTTGGCGCCTTCCTCGCCGTCGCCGGCCATCGCCAGCGTCACCTTCCGCCCCGCCCTGTGCAGCACCGCCACCGCCTCGATCAGCACGTCGGTCCCCTTGATGTGGCGGAACTCGCCGACGCTCAGGAGGTCGGCCGCGTCTGCGCGGGTCTCGACCGGCGCCATCTCGGCAGCCGTGATGCCGTTCGGCACCACGCGCACGATCGCCGGCGGCGGGCCGACCATCGCCTGATAGGCGTTGCGGGCGAACTGGCTCTCGAACAGGAACAATTCGGTGCGGCGCATCAGGACCCGCTCGAGCCCGCCATACACCGTGCCGCGCAGCGTGTTGCGGCCGTAATGCAGCGAGCCGCCGTGCGGCGTGTAGACGCGGATCGCGCGCGGCGCCGGCATCAGCCGCACGAACGCGCCGCCCTTGGCGCCGTGCCCGTGCATCACGTCCGGGCCGAACGCCGCGAGCCGCGACCTGACCTTCAGAAAGCCCAGAAAATCCTTCGGCGTCAGCTCGCGCTCGATCGGAAACCGCGCCACGCCGAGCCTGAGCTGCGGCGCGATCGCTTCCAGCGCCGCGACCGCCCGCTCGCCGCCGGTCAGGCTGTCGGTGACGATCCCCACCTCGTGGCCGCGCTCGGCCTGGCCGCCCGCGAGATCAAGGATATGCCGGAAAATCCCGCCGACCGGCGCGCGCGTGACGTGCACGATTTTCAGAGGCTTGCTTCCGGTCATGACCAGCACCGGCGACCGGGCCGTCGCATGCGAGGTTTCACGACAACAAAGGCGGGATGCGGGCGCATGCGAATCCTGGCCCCGGAACCGGCATGGGGCCGCCTCCGGCTTGGCATCCCATGGTTAACAAAACCTGACGACGCTGCACCGCATCGTCTCTCCAGCGGCTTGCCAAAAACTCTCCGCGGTCATTCCGGGACGCCGCGAAGCGGCGGGCCCGGAATCCAGAAAAGCAGGAAATCCCGATGTCCTGGATTCCGGGTTCGCGCCTTCGGCGCGCCCCGGAATGACCGCGGAGGGTTTTTCAGCAACCTGCAAACGCGCACCCTTAACGCGCCAGCAACCATAATGGTTTGTCATTGGCAGCGAAGTTTCGCCCGAGTCGCCGGGTACGGAGTTGGCATGCGTGTTCAAGGCCGAAGGCAGACCGACAGCAGCGACGAGATCAGTCTCGGCACGGTGGCGCGGGCGGTATGGCGCAACAAGCGCGCGATCATCGGGCCGACGCATCTTGATCGCAGCGGCCGCCTTCGTCGCCGTCAACCTCATGACGCCGCGGTTCAAGTCCGAGGCGCGCGTGCTGGTCGAGGGGCGGGAAAACATCTTCCTGCGGCCGGAGGCCGAAAACAAGCTGATGGACCGCGGCTCGGTCGACCCGGAGACGGTGACCAGCCAGGTGCAGCTCGTGCTGTCGCGCGATCTGGCGCGCGAGGTGATCAAGGAGCTGAACCTCGCCGAATTGCCGGAGTTCAACGCCGCGCTGAACGAGTTCTCGCCGCTGTCGTTCCTGCGCACCATCGGCATCCTCAAGGACCCGATGTCGATGACGCTCGAGGAGCGGGTGCTGGGGTCCTATTACGACCGGCTGCAGGCCTTCGCGCTCGACAAGTCGCGCGTCATCTCGATCGAGTTCCAGTCCGCCGATCCGGAGCTGGCGCCGAAGATCGCCAACCTGATCGCGGAAAAATACCTGACGTTCCAGCAGGTGGCGAAGCAGGACCAGGCGCGCTCCGCCGGCAAGTGGCTGTCGGGCGAGCTCGAGAAGCTGCGCGACACGGTGTCGGAGGCGGAAGGCAAGGTCGAGGCGTTCCGCGCCCGCTCCAACCTTTATTTCGGCAGCGGCAGCGTTACGCTGTCGAACCAGCAGCTCACCGACCTGAACACCCAGGTGTCGGCGGCGCGCGCGCAAAAGGCCGATTCCGAGGCGCGCGCCCGGCTGATCCGCGAGGCGGTCGCCTCCGGCCAGCCGATCGAAAGCTCCGACATCGCCAACTCCGAACTGATCCGCAGATTGTCCGAGCAGCGCGTCACCCTACGGGCGCAGCTCGCCGAGCAGTCCTCGACGCTCTTGCCGCAGCATCCCCGGATCCGGGAGATGCGGGCGCAGGTCAACGATCTCGACCAGCAGATCCGCGCCGAGGGCGAGCGGATGGCGCGCTCGCTGGAAAACGACGCCAGGGTCGCGGGCGCCCGCCTCGAGACGCTCTCCGGTGCGCTCGACCAGCTCAAGCGGCAATCCGCCTCGACCAGCGACCAGGACGTGCAGTTGCGCGCGCTCGAGCGCGAGGCCAAGGCGCAGCGCGATCTGTTCGAATCCTATCTCGCCAAGTACCGCGAGGCGACCGCGCGCGACAGCATCGCCGCGGCCCCCGCCGACGCCCGCATCATCTCGCGCGCCGTGGTGTCGAACATCCCGTTCTTCCCGAAGAAGATGCCGATCGTGCTGATCGCGACGGTCGGCACGTTCAGCCTGGCGATGGCGTTCGTGGTGACCGGGGCGCTGCTTGAGCGGCGAGAGCCCGCGCGCCGCGCCGCTGCAGATCGACGCCACGCCGGTGCCGGGCCAGATTCCAGGACAGGTTCCGGTCCCGACGCCAGAGCCGGCCGCGCGGTCCAGACATGCGCGCAATCGCACGACCGACAAATTGCCGGCTGCCGCCAACGTGCCGCCGCCGCCGCAACCGGCTCCCGCTGTGGGAACCAGCATCGATGCGATCGCGGCTTCGCTCCAGCAAGCGGGGGACGCCGGACGCGGCATCGCCGTCATCGGCGCCGCGCGCGACGTCGGCACCACGCTGTCGGCCATCGCGCTCGCCCGCACGCTGGCCCGCACGTCCCGCGTGGTGCTGGTCGACCTCGCGTTCGCCTCGCCGAACATCGAGGTGATCTCGAACGACCCGGCGGCGCCGGGTATCGCCGAGCTGGTGCGCGGGTCGGCTTCGTTCGGCGACATCATCACCCGCGACAACCATCTCGCGGCTGCATCTGGTGGCCGCCGGGCAGGTCGGGAACGATGCCGAGGGCATCTTCGTTTCCCAGATGCTATGGGCAGCCATCGGCGCGCTGGCGCAAAGCTACGACCATCTGGTGATCGACGCGGGCGCGCAGTCCGAAACCGCGCTGCCGCCGATCGCGCAGGTGGCGCCGTGGGTGGTGCTGGTCGGCGGCGTGACGACCGCCGCGCCGGCGCTGCAGGCGCTTTCGGCGGAACTCGCGGCGGCAGGCTTCGCCGAGGTGTCGGTGCTGACCGGCCCGCCGCCGGCGCTGGAACAGGCGTCGGTGCAATCCGCAGCATGACGGCATAATCCCGTGCAAGGCTTTCGATACCGGCTCTACCGGACGGTGCTGGACGCGCTCTACTTCAGCGGCGCGCATTGGATGATGCGGCCGCTGTTCGGCGGCGCGGGCGCGATCCTGATGCTGCATCACGTGCGGCCGGCGCGCAGCGGCGGCTTCCAGCCCAACCGCCTGCTCGAGGTGACGCCGAAGTTCTTCGAGCGCGTGGTCAAGCGGCTGCGCAAGTCCAAGGTCGATATCATCTCGCTCGACGAGATGCACCGGCGCCTGGTCGCGCGCGAATTCCCGCGCCGCTTCGTCTGCATCACCTTCGACGACGGCTACAAGGACAACCACGAGTTTGCCTATCCGATCCTGAAGAAATACGAGGCGCCGTTTGCGATCTACGTGGCGACGAGCTTCGCCGACCGGGTTGGCGAACTGTGGTGGCTCGCGCTCGAAGCGGTGATCGCGCAGAACGAGCTGATCGGAATCCGCATCGACGGCAGCGACCGCTGGTTCGAGGCGCGCAACGTGCCGGAAAAGCGCGCGGTCTACGACCACATCTATACGTGGCTGCGCCAGTTGCCGACCGAGGATGCGCTGCGCCGCGTGGTGCGCGAGCTCACCACGCGGCACCGCGTCGACCTCGGCGCGCTCTGCGGCGAGCTCTGCATGGACTGGCAGGAGCTTGCGGCGCTCGCCGCCGATCCGCTGGTGACGATCGGCGCCCACACGGTGAACCATCCGATCCTGACCAAGGTCGACGACAAGACGGTGCGCGCCGAGCTGGAAAACAGCCGCGCCGTGATCGAGGCGGCGCTCGGCGTGCGCCCGCGGCATCTGGCTTATCCGGTGGGCGATCGGACCGCCGCGGGCCCGCGCGAGTTCAAGATCGCGTCGGATCTCGGCTTCAGCACGGCGGTGACGACGCGGCCCGGCGTAATCTTCCCGCAGCACGTCGAACCACCTGACGGCGCTGCCGCGCATCTCGCTCAACGGCAATTTCCAGAAGCAGCGCTACGCCAAGGTGCTGATCTCCGGCTCGGCCACCGCGCTGAACAACCGCTTCCGCCAGGTGAATGCGACCTGAGAAAAACTCTCCGCGGTCATTCCGGGGCGCTCGCGAAGCGAGCGAGCCCGGAATCCAGAACATCGGGATTTCTTGTTATTCTGGATTCCGGGTTCGCGCCCATAGCGCGTCGAAGACGCGCGTAAACGCGCTGATGGGCGCGCCCCGGAATGACCGCGGAGAGGTCTTCGGCAACCGGCTTCAAGGCGCCCTGATCTGATCCTTCAGCATCCATCTGACCAGCGGCATCGCCGGCAGCACCCAGCCGAGCCCCGCGACCACGTAGTACAGCCCGGAAATCCACGGATTGTTGAAGATCGGCGGAAACTGCGCGATCGCCATCGCGACCAGCGCCCAGACGATCACCAGCGCGAACAGCGCGAAGGCTCCGATCAGCTTGCGGATGCGGGGCGACATGATCCGGCGCGTTTTCCCAGTCGTGACTTGCCATTGATGCGGCGGGGAGGGCAGGACTATATGTCGAAATCATTCCCCGCAAGCCGCATGACCGATCCGCACCCTGCCTCATCCCGCCGCCCGTATGTCCGCGCCTGGCTCTATGCGGTCGCGGCGCTGATGGTGGTGACGCTGGTGGTCGGCGGCGCGACGCGGCTCACCGAATCCGGCCTGTCGATCGTCGAATGGAAGCCCGTCACCGGCGCGCTGCCGCCGCTGTCGCAGGACGCCTGGCAGGCCGAGTTCGCCAAGTACCGGCAGATCCCGCAGTACCGCGAGCTCAACCGCGGCATGAGCCTCGAACAGTTCAAGACCATCTACTGGTGGGAGTGGAGCCACCGGGCTCTCGCCCGCCTGGTCGGCGCGGCGTTCCTGCTGCCGTTCCTGTTCTTTCTCTGGCGCGGCTGGATCGAGCCGGGGCTCAAGGCGCGGCTCTGGACGCTGTTCGGGCTCGGCGCGCTTTTGGGCGCGGTCGGCTGGTGGATGGTGTCGTCGGGCCTCGTCGGCCGCGTGAGCGTGTCGCAATACCGCCTCGCGTTTCACCTGACGCTCGCCTGCGCGATCTACGCCGCCATTCTCTGGACCGCGCGCGGGCTCGGGCGGCGTCCGGTCGAAGGCATCCCCGCGCGGCTGCGCCGCTCCGCGCTCGGGCTGGTGCTCCTCGTCGTGCTGCAAATCTATCTCGGCGCGCTGGTGGCGGGCCTCGACGCGGGGCTCGTCTACAACACCTGGCCGGAGATCGACGGGGCGCTGATCCCGTCGGCCGGGCGGCTGTGGTTCGAGACGCCGCTCTGGCGCAACCTGTTCGAGAACACGCTCACCGTGCAGTTCAATCACCGCGTGGCGGCGTATCTGCTCTGGATCGTGTCGGTGTGGCACGCGGTCGACGCCGTGCGGGGGCGCGCGGGCGGCACGGTGCTCAACGGCGCGCTGGCGCTCGCCTGCCTGATGACGATCCAGGCCGGCATCGGCATCGTCACGCTCTTGCATCAGACGCCGCTGCCGCTTGCGCTGCTGCACCAGGCGACCGGCATCCTGGTGCTGACCGTCGCGGTGATCCATGCCGAGCGGCTGTCGTTGCGCCGGAGCAAAGCCGCGCCCGCGGCCGATCCGTTTTCCGCCGACGCCTCCATGCCGCGAGGAACCCGATGATCGAACTGAGCCGCCGCGGCGACATCGCCGTCCTGACCATGGCGCACGGCAAGGCCAACGCGCTCGACATCGAGTTGCTCGAAGGCCTCATCGCCGCGTTCGAAAGCTTGCGCGCCGCGCCGGAACGCGCCGTGGTGCTGACCGGGCAGGGCCGGATGTTCTCGGCCGGCGTCGACCTGCCGCGGCTGGCCGATGGTGGCCCGGACTATGTGCGCCGCTTTCTGCCGGCGCTGCACAGGCTTTACGACACGGTGTTTTTCTTTGGAAAGCCCGTGGTCGCCGCCGTCAACGGCCACGCCATCGCCGGCGGCTGCGTGCTGGAATGCTGCGCCGACCGGCGCATCGCAGCGAAAGACGGCGGCCGCATCGGCGTGACCGAGCTGCTGGTCGGCGTGCCGTTTCCCGCGATGGCCTTCGAGGTGATGAGATTTGCGACCGCGCCACAGTATTTCGCCGATGGCATCCTCAGCGGCGCGACCTGGCTGCCGGACGTCGCGCTTCAACGCGGCCTGATCGACGAGGTGGTCGAGCCTTCAACATTGCTCGACCGTGCCGTCGCCGCCGCCGAAACACTGGCCGCCTTGCCGCCACGAACATTCGAAGCCACCAAGCGGCAGATCCGCCAGCCGGTCGCCGATGCAATGGAGCGCCACGCGCCCCGGATCGACAAGGTCGCCGAGGAAATCTGGACTTCGCCCGCGACCATCGAGCACATCCGCGGCTACGTCGCGCGGACGTTCAAGAAGGGCTGAAGCTGTCCGCGGGTCATTCCGGGACGCCGCGCAGCGGCGGGCCCGGAATCCAGAGCCACAACACGCGTCTGCAGTTCGGCTCTGGATTTCGGGTTCCGGCCTTCGGCCGGCCCCGGAATGACAGCGGTGAATTACCTCATCACCCCGACTTCGCGCAGATACTTCTGCACGCCCGGATGGATCTGCTGCGCGCTCGGCGCCGCGTTCAACGTGCTCTGCGGCGTGGTTTCCTTCGCCTGGTCGAGCCGCTTCATCAGCGCCGGATGACCGTTGTGCAGCGCCTTGGCGAGCCGATACGCCACATCGTCGGGCAGGTCGGCGCGCGCCAGGATATAGCTCCACGAGCCGACCGAATTCACCGCCTCCTTCTGGCCCGGATAGGCGCCGGCCGGCACCGTGATGGGTTTCAGGAAATTGTGCTTGGCCGTCACCTTCGCCACCTCGTCCGGCGTGAGCCCGATGAAGCGTCCGCCGGCCTGCATGATCGCCGTGAATCCCGGCCAGCCGATGCCGCCGCCCCACAGCGCGGCGACCCGGCCGTCGGCCACCATCACCGGACCGTCGCCGGCCTTCTCCAGGTAGTGCGGCTGGAAATCCTTCTCGCGGTCGAGGCCGAGCCCGTCGGTGACGTAGCGGCCGAGCAGCGTCAGCCCGGAGGCGCGCGTGCCCCAGGCGACCGGCTTGCCGATCAGGTCGCGAAGCTGCTTCGCCGGGCTGTCGCCCTTCACCGCGAACATGCCGGGGTTGGAATAGATCGCCTGGATCACCAGCGCCGTGGTCTTGCCCTGGCCGATGCCCTGGAACGCCTCGTAGGCCGGCTCGCCCGCGACCAGCGCGATGTCGATCTTGCGGTCGTTGAGCAGGCCGATGTTCTCGGTGCTGCCCTTGGTGTTCTTGGTCTCGACCAGCAGCGTCTTGTCGGTTTCGTTGATGACGGCCGCAGCATTGTCGCCGAAAAACGGAAAGCCGCCGCCCGGCGTGGCGGTTGCGAGGGTGACGTGGGTCTGCTGTGCGTTTGCGGTCATGGTTCCTGCCGTAAGGGCGGCGATGGAAAACGCCGCGAGAAATGCGCCGAAAAATGCACGTCTTGCGATCGTCATGGAGGGCTCCCGCCGGTTTGCGGCGGGAGACTACGGCATCCGCGCGCGAATGCCTACGCCGCGCTCAGCGCCTGCTCCAGGTCCGCGATGATATCCGCCTTGTCCTCGAGCCCGATCGACAGCCGCACCACGTCGGGGCCGGCGCCGGCCTGCACCTTCTGCGCGTCGGAGAGCTGGCGGTGCGTGGTCGAGGCCGGGTGGATGATCAGCGAGCGGGTGTCGCCGATGTTGGCGAGATGCGAGAACAGCTTCACGTTCGACACGAGCTTGACGCCCGCGTCGTAGCCGCCCTTGAGGCCGAAGGTGAACACCGCGCCCGCGCCCTTCGGCACGTATTTCTTGCCGAGGTTGTGATAGCGGTCGCCGGCAAGGCCCGGATAGCTGACCCAGGCGACGCTCGAATGCTGCGACAGCCATTCCGAGACGGCCACGGCGTTGTCGCAGTGGCGCTGCATGCGCAGCGGCAGCGTCTCGATGCCGGTCAGCACCAGGAAGGCGTTGAACGGCGAAAGCGCCGGCCCGATGTCGCGCAGGCTCAGCACACGGCAGGCGATGGCGAAGGCGAAGTTGCCGAACGTCTCGTGCAGCACGATGCCGTTGTATTCGGGGCGCGGCTCCGACAGCATCGGATAGCGGCCCTCGCGCGACCAGTTGAACGTGCCGCCGTCGACGATCATGCCGCCGATCGAGTTGCCGTGCCCGCCGAGGAACTTGGTGAGCGAGTGCACGACGATGTCGGCGCCGTATTCGAACGGCTTGCAGAGGTAGGGCGTGGCGAGCGTGTTGTCGACGATCAGCGGCACGCCGGCGCGGCGCGCGATCGCGGAGACCGCTTCGATGTCGGTGATGACGCCGCCCGGATTGGCGATCGATTCGATGAAGATCGCCTTGGTCTTCGGCGTCACCGCGCGCTCGAACGAGCCGATGTCGTCGGGGTCCGCCCACACCACGTTCCAGCCGAAATTCTTGAACGCGTGATTGAACTGGTTGATCGAGCCGCCATAGAGCTTGCGGGACGCGACGAACTCGTCGCCGGGCTTGAGCAGGCAGTGGAAGACCAAAACCTGCGCGGCGTGGCCGGAGGCCACCGCAAGCCCCGCGGTGCCGCCTTCCAGCGCCGCGACCCGCTCCTCCAGCACCGCGTTGGTTGGGTTGCCGATGCGCGTGTAGATGTTGCCGAACGCCTGCAGCCCGAACAGCGAGGCCGCGTGATCGACGTCGTCGAACACGAAGGACGTGGTCTGGTAGATCGGGGTTGCGCGCGCGCCGGTGGTCGGATCGGGCTGCGCGCCGGCATGGATCGCCAGCGTGGCAAAGCCGGGAATGCGTTCGGTCATGTGCGATACCCTGTGAGCGATATCTTGAATGAATTCGCCCGCGGCCAAAAGCGCGGTTCCTGCTGGTTTATCGAACCACAGGGGGGCGTCAAGGCAAAGCCCGGCGGGTGCGCCAATTCGCAACCGCCGTGCTTAACAAGGCTGGCTAACGTGGAATGGCCTTCTCCCAACGACGGGGAGGAAGGCAGATTTCAGTAGCGATCGTAGACCCGCTCGCGCCGGGCCGGCGTTGTCGACCTGGCGCTGGAATAGCGCTGCATCACCTGCCGGCACGGCATGGAGATGCGATTAAAGTTTTCCGAAAGACAGGCGGCCACGCGGTCGCGGTCGGGGATGGCGTGGCCGCAGACCTGGAAGGCGTCGTTCATGCAGGCGTTCTGCTCGTCCTGGCTTTGGGCCAGTGCAGCAGTGGGGAGAAAAACAACCAACGCCAGTGTCAGCGCGAGATGGGATTTCATAAGTCCTCCACCGCCGCACGCAGTGCGGCCTGTTCATTAGACGCACAGGGCGGGACGCAGGTTCAAACGCATAAACGCGGAACTCACACTTTTGTTGCAGGCTCCGGATTGTGCGCTGCCCGCTCGGCGGCATCGGTCGTTCCCCCGGCCATGGTCGAGCGATTGAGCGACATTCGCTGCACCCCCTTGCCCAAAAGCGGGGCACGCTTGGAACTGAGCGTGCGCGAATTGACGCCGATCCAGCCGATCTCAGACGAGAGACGGCCGTATTCGATCTTAGGACAACGGTCCATGACCACCTTGATACCGGCGGCCTCGGCCTTCGCCGCGGCCTCGTCGTTGCGCACCGTGAGCTGCATCCAGATCACCTGCGGCCTCGGCTTCATTTGCAGCGCCTCATCGACCACGCCCGGCGCGAACTGCGACGCGCGGAAGATGTCGACCATGTCGACCGGTTCCGCGATGTCGGTGAGCTTCGCGTAGACCTTCTGGCCGAGGATGTCGTTGCCGGTCTGGCCCGGATTGACCGGGATCATCCGGTAGCCGCGCTCGAGCAGATACTTGAACGCGAAATAGCTCGGCCGGTTGTCCTTCGGCGAGATGCCGACCATCGCGATCGACTTCACGGTGTTGAGAATGCCGCGGATGTAGCTGTCGGAATAATTGTCGTGGTTCATGCGTCAGCGGCGTCCGTAAGCCGCGACCGGGCCGAGCCCGAAAATTCCGGCAGCAAGCGAGAGCGCCGCGTTGTCGACGATCTCCGGCAGGCAGATACCGCCGCATTGCCACGCGGCCATCGCCGTGAAGCCCGCGGTCAGAACGACGCCGAACGCCGTGCCTGCAGCGAGGGCGCGCAGCACCTCGCGCTTGGTCAAGGCAAACCGCGAACGGCCGCGTGCGGGCAGGGCACTTGCAACACTTGTCATCGGTCTTCCCAGGTTGGATCGCGCTTTTCGATGAACGCGCAGATGCCTTCCTCGGCGTCGCGCGCCATCATGTTCTCGGTCATCACCTCGGAGGCGTAGCGATAGGCCTCGGCCAGCGGCAGGTCGATCTGACGGTAGAACGCGGCCTTGCCGATGCCGATGACGTGCGAGGATTTCGACGCGACCTGCTGCGCGATCTCGATGGCGCGTGCGCGCTCCCGGCCCGCCGGCACCACCTCGTTGACGAGGCCCATGGCGGCGGCCTGTTCGGCCGGCACGATCTCGCCCGAGAGCAGCATCTGCATCGCGTGCTTGCGCGCCACGTTGCGCGACAGCGCCACCATCGGCGTCGAGCAGAACAGGCCGATATCGACGCCCGGCGTGGCGAAGCCCGCCTTGGTCGAAGCTACGGCGAGATCGCAGCTTGCGACCAGCTGGCAGCCCGCCGCCGACGCCACGCCCTGCACCGCGGCGACCACCGGCTGCGGCAGGTTGACGATCTGCTGCATCATGGTGCTGCAGGTCGCCATGATGTGGCGGAAGTATTCGCGGCCGCCGTCGGTGTCGGTGCGGCGCGCGGTGAGTTCCTTGAGATCGTGGCCGGCGCAGAACGCGGGCCCTTCGGCGGCAAGCACCACCGCCCGCACATCCCGGTCCGCCGCAATCCGGGTGAATGCCGCGCCGAGTTCCCCGAGCAGCGCCTCGGACAGGCTGTTGCGCGCGGCCGGCCGGTTGAGCGTCAGCACGGCCACCGGCCCGTCGTCCTGCCGGAGCAGCACGGGTTCGGTGACGGTGGTCCGCGCGGATTGGATGTTCATCGCAGCCTTGGACGGCCTTTACGGCCCGGATTCGGGCATTGTATCCGATCTAGGCAGCCGGGCGAGCACGGCAAGCCGTTCAGAAGGGCGCGCAATGACGCAAGCCGTCAAAAACCCCGCGATGACCGTGGAGCAGCTGGAGCGTTTCCTCTCGGCCGAATTCTCCCAGGCGTTCCATCCGGGCAGCGGGCTGTCGATCGAGGCGGTCTGGCACGGCGGCGGCCGGGTGCGGCAGGCCTATCAGCCGCAATTCGTGCGGCCCGGCGGCACCATTTCCGGGCCGACCATGATGGCGCTGGCGGATTTCGCCATGTATGTCGGCGTTCTGGCCTCGATCGGGCCGGTGCCGCTCGCGGTCACGACCAATCTCAACATCAACTTCCTGCGCAAGCCCGAAACGCGCGACCTCGTGGCCGAATGCCGGCTCCTGAAGCTCGGCAAGCGGCTCGCGGTCGGCGAGGTGACGATCCGCTCGGACGGGGTGGCCGAGCCGGTCGCGCATGTAACGTCGACCTACTCGATCCCGTCGAAATAACTCGACTTTGCCGTAGGTATTATTACACCTATTTCATAAGGTATTGAACTAACATCATAAAACGATGCTGACGGGCATTGACCGGGCGAAATCCGTCCGTTACAAGCCGCGCCAACCGCGAAAATCGCGTCAACGGACATCAAGTGTTATGGCAACACATTCAACCAAGACCGCAGATATTCAGAAGAAATGGGTTTTGATCGACGCCACCGGCTTGGTCGTGGGCCGCCTTGCGACGATCATCGCCATGCGCCTGCGCGGCAAGCACAAGCCGAGCTACACCCCGCACATGGACGACGGCGACAGCGTCGTGGTGATCAACGCCGCGAAGTGCGTGTTCACCGGCCGCAAGCGCGAGAAGAAGGTCTACCACCACCACACCGGCTACATCGGCGGCATCAAGGAGCGCACCGCGCGCTCGATCCTCGAGGGCAAGTTCCCCGAGCGCATCATCGAAAAGGCCGTGGAGCGCATGCTGCCGGAAGGGCCGCTGGGACGGGTCCAGTTCGGCAACCTCCGAGTCTATCCGGGCGCCGATCATCCGCACGCCGCCCAGCAGCCCGAAAAGCTCGATATCGCTTCCATGAACCGCAAGAACATGAGGGCCGCCTGATGGCCGAGACCATGCAATCGCTCGACCAGCTTTCGACGCTCAAGCCCGCGGCGCCCGAAGCTCCGAAGTACGTCCAGAAGCTCGACAAGCAGGGCCGCGCCTATGCGACCGGCAAGCGCAAGAACGCGGTCGCCCGCGTCTGGGTGAAGCCCGGCAAGGGAACGATCACGGTCAACACGCGCGCGGTCGAAGTGTTCTTCGCGCGTCCGGTGCTGCGCATGCTGATCCAGCAGCCGCTGGTGGCAGCGAACCGCGCCGGGCAGTACGACGTGATCTGCTCGGTGTCCGGCGGCGGCCTCTCGGGCCAGGCCGGCGCGGTGCGCCACGGCATCTCCAAGGCGCTGACGCATTTCGAACCGGATCTGCGCAGCGTGCTCAAGCGCGGCGGCTTCCTCACCCGCGACAGCCGCGTGGTCGAGCGCAAGAAGTATGGCCGTGCCAAGGCGCGCCGGTCGTTCCAGTTCTCGAAGCGCTAAGCCGCTTCGCATCGATATCGGAAGAGGGGCGCCAAGCGCCCCTTTTTCTTTATGTCGTAGGGTGGGCAAAGCGAAGCGTGCCCACGTCTTTTTCTTATCCTTGCGTTACGTGGGCACGCGCTTCGCGCCTTTGCCCACCCACGGCCCTATCGCGATTTCGCGCCGCAACAGGGAAAAAGTAATGAACCGCTAAGGCTGCGCCGCAACGAGTGCTTTACCGGTGCGGCGTAGCCTTGCGGCATGAAGGATTCGCGCTCCCCGCATCTGCCGGCCGCCCACGGTCAGGCGCTTGCGCTCGAAGCCAGCGCAGGATTGGCACTGGCCTGCGCCTATTCGTCGTCGGACGAGTTTGAAGCCGAGATCATCCGCGCGCGCCTCGCAGCCGACGACGAGAAGTACCGGCAGCAGCGCGCGTATTGCGCGTTCCTCGCCGCGGCTGCGGCGACCCTCGCGCTCGCTTATCTCGCAGGCTAGCTGAGCGGCTGCGCCGGTTGACGGGTCGCCTGCGATCCGCAATCGAATAATCCATGAGTTTCGATCTTCAGGGCAAGGTCGCGCTGGTGACCGGCGCAACCCGCGGCATCGGCAAGGCCATCGCGCTTGAACTCGCGAAAAGCGGCTGCGACGTGATGCTGACCGGGCGCGACGGCGAAGCGCTGGCGGCGGCGGCCGACCAGGTCCGCGCAGCGGGACGCAGGGCCGAAACGCACACGGCCGACCTGCTCGACACCAGCGCGCCCGAGCGGCTGGCGTCGGCAACCGGGCAAGCGTTCGGCGCGCTCGATATTCTGGTCAACAATGCGGGGGCGGCGCGCCGCGGCGATTTCTTCGAGCTCAGTGATACCGACTGGGAGCAGGGCTTCGGGCTGAAGTTCTTCGCCCAGGTGAAGCTTTGCCGGGCGGTCTGGCCGATGCTGAAGGCGCGCGGCGGCTCGGTCGTCGCCATCGCCGGCATCGGCGGCCGCGTCGCCGGTCGCCGACTACATGATCGGCTCGTCGGTGATCGGCGCGCAGCTTGCGTTCATGAAGGCGCTGGCCGATATCGGCAAGCGCGACGGCGTGCAGGTGAACTCGGTCAATCCGGGCTCGGTCGACACCGATCGTTTCCGTCACCGCCTCGGCATCATCATGAAGCGGACCGGTCTCGACGAAACCGCAGCCACCGAGCATCACCGCCGGGAACTCGACATCACCCGCTTCGGCAAGCCCGACGACGTCGCAGGACTCATAGCCTTCATCGTGTCGCCGCGCGGGCGCTGGCTGCACGGCGCGGCAATCGACATCGACGGCGGTCAGGTCGATCCGCTGCGGATGTCGAAATACGATTGACGACCGCGTCGCGACACAGGCCGCTGCCGGCCCGCGCGCCTGACTGGAGGCCGCGAATAGAAGGCACAAGAAAAGGGGCGCCCTGCGGAGCGCCCCTTGAGTGTTTACGCAGACGGCTGTCTGGGAGGAAACGCCGCCGTTACTAGGAGGAGTAGTACATCTCGTATTCGACCGGATGCGGGGTGTGCTCGAAGCGGATCACCTCGGTCATCTTCAGGTCGATGTAGCTGTCGATGAAGTCGTCGTCGAACACGCCGCCGACCTTCAGGAAGGCGCGGTCCTTGTCGAGTTGTTCCAGCGCCTCGCGCAAGCTGCCGCACACCGTCGGGATCTTCTTCAACTCCTTCGGCGGCAGGTCGTAGAGGTCCTTGTCCATCGCCTCGCCGGGGCTGAGCTTGTTCTTGATGCCGTCGAGGCCCGCCATCGTCATCGCGGCGAAGCCGAGATACGGATTGCAGAGCGGATCGGGGAAGCGAACCTCGACGCGCTTGGCCTTCGGATTGTTGGTCCACGGAATACGGCACGACGCCGAGCGGTTGCGCGCCGAGTAGGCGAGCAGCACCGGCGCCTCGTAGCCCGGCACCAGACGCTTGTAGGAGTTGGTGGTCGGGTTGGTGAAGGCGTTGATCGCCTTGGCGTGCTTGATGATGCCGGCGATGTACTGCAGGCAGGTCTCGGAGAGGTCGGCATACTTGTTGCCGGCGAACACCGGCTTGCCGCCCTTCCAGATCGACTGGTGGCAGTGCATGCCCGAGCCGTTGTCGCCGTAGATCGGCTTCGGCATGAAGGTCGCGGTCTTGCCGTAGATGTTGGCGACCATCTGGATGCAGTACTTGTAGATCTGCATGCGGTCGGCCATCACGGTCAGCGGCGCGAACTTCAGGCCCAGTTCGTGCTGGGCGGACGCCACTTCGTGGTGGTGCTTCTCGACCACGCAGCCCATGCGCGCCATCGCGGCGAGCATCTCCGAGCGCATGTCCTGCACCGAGTCCTGCGGCGGCACCGGGAAGTAGCCCTTCTTGGTGCCGATGCGATGGCCGAGGTTGCCGCCCTCATAGGACGTGTCGGAATTGATCGGCAGTTCGACCTGGTCGAGCTTGAAGCCGGTGTTGTACGGATCGGCCTTGTACTTGACGTCGTCGAACACGAAGAACTCGGCTTCCGGGCCGAAGAAGATGGTGTCGCCGACGCCCATCGACTTGACCATGCCTTCCGCCTTCTTGGCGATGCCGCGCGGATCGCGGTTGTAGGGCTCGCCGGTGGTCGGCTCGAGCACGTCGCAAACCAGGACCATGGTGGTCTCGGCGAAGAACGGATCAATCGACGCGGACGCCGGATCCGGCATCAGGCACATGTCGGACTCGTTGATCGCCTTCCAGCCGGCAATCGAGGAGCCGTCGAACATCTGGCCTTCGGCGAAGGTCTCTTCCTCGATCATCGAGACGTCGAACGTGACGTGCTGCCACTTGCCGCGTGGATCGGTGAACCGGAAATCGACGTATTTCACGTCGTTGTCCTTGATCATCTTCATGACGTTCTTGGCGGTGGTCATGGAACTTCTTCCCTTTCGTGGACGGGCTAAAAAGTCGGACTTGAATGGATCGGCGTCTTAGATCGCGTCCACTCCGGATTCCCCCGTTCTGATCCGGATCGCTTCCTCGATATTCGAGACGAAAATTTTTCCGTCGCCAATACGCCCGGTCTGAGCCGCGCGACGGATCGCCTCGATCGCTTTTTCGACCATATCGTCACCGAGAACAATCTCGATCTTCACCTTGGGGAGAAAATCGACGACGTACTCGGCGCCGCGATAAAGCTCGGTGTGACCCTTCTGGCGGCCGAAGCCCTTGGCCTCGGTCACGGTGATGCCTTGCAGCCCAACCTCCTGGAGAGCCTCCTTCACCTCGTCGAGTTTGAAAGGCTTGATAATGGCCTCGATCTTCTTCATCGCGTTTCATCTCCCGGGCGCTCCGGACACGTCACCGGAAGCACCGCGATCTCCGATAGCAGGGTCCGTGCCAATGGGCGAAAGGCCTGCAACCACTGGGTTTTTGGCCGAATAGCCGAAGTTTATGGCAGTCGCGCATCCAAGGGTCGGGCGGACACGCCCACGAATTAGGCAATTTGCCTATCGGATGGTCAAGGCCCATCGCCAAGCGCCCATGGGCCAAGCCGGTCGCGTTGTCCCGGTTGGGAGCCGCCGATAGTGTCCGCGCCATGATCGAGCTGCTGACCACGGCCGAGATGGCGAAGGCGGATCGCCTGGCGATCGCAGGTGGCACGCCCGGCATCCGGCTGATGGACAATGCAGGGCGGGCGGTTGCCGACGCCGTGACGCGGCATTCGCCGGGTTCGGTGTGCGTGGTCGCAGGACCCGGCAACAATGGCGGCGACGGGTTTGTGTGCGCCCGCATCCTCAGCGAGCGCGGCTACCCGGTCCGGCTGATCCTTCTTGGCGATCGCGACAAGCTCAAGGGCGATGCGGCGGAGGCGTCGCAGCGTTGGAGCGGACCGGTAGAGCCGGCCACGCCGGGTGGTCTCGCCGGCGCGGAGCTCATTGTCGATGCGCTATTCGGCGCGGGGCTCGACCGGCCTCTGAGTGGCCCCGGACTCGCGATGATCCAGGCGATCAACGGCGCGAACGTGCCGGTTGTCGCGGTCGATCTGCCGAGCGGCATCAACGGCACAAGCGGAGCTGCGATGGGCGCGGCGGTGCGGGCGAGCGAGACCGTTACCTTCTTTCGCCGCAAGCCGGGCCACGTTCTGTTGCCCGGCCGGCTGCACTGCGGGCCGGTCGAGGTGGCCGACATCGGCATTCCGTCGGGCGTGCTGCGCGATATCGCGCCGCGCATCTTCGCCAACGCGCCGTCGCTCTGGGCCGACCAATTCCCGGTGCCGCAGCCGGGCGGCCACAAATACCGGCGCGGCCACGCGGTGGTCGTATCCGGCGACCAGTCGCACACCGGCGCCGCGCGGCTTGCCGCGCGCGGGGCGCTGCGGGCAGGGGCCGGGCTCGTCACGCTGGCAAGCCCGCGCGAGGCGCTCGCTGTCAATGCCGCGGCGAGCCTCGCCGTCATGGTGCGGCCGGTCGATGGCGCGGCCGAGCTCTCAGGCCTGCTCGCCGACGCGCGGCTGAACACCGTCGTGCTTGGCCCCGGCGGCGGGGTGGGCTCGGCGACGCGTGACCTGGTTCTGGCGGCGCTCGCCGGCAACCGTGCGGTCGTCCTCGACGCCGATGCGCTGACCAGCTTCGCGGACGTCCCCGAGCCGTTGTTCGCAGCCATCAAGGCCCGCGGACCCTTGCCGACCGTGCTCACGCCACACGAGGGAGAATTCGCGCGCTTGTTCAATTCAGCAGCACAAGCGGCTGATAATGCGTCCAAATACGAGCGCGCGCGGGTGGCATCCGTGGCTTCCGGCGCCGTCGTCCTGCTGAAGGGGTCCGACACCGTGGTGGCGGAGCCCGGCGGGCGGGTTTCGATCACCGAAAACGCGCCGCCCTGGCTGGCCACCGCCGGCTCCGGTGACGTGCTCGCCGGCTTCATCGCGGGCCTGCTGGCCCAGAGCATGCCGGCCTTCGAGGCGGCGAGCGCCGCGACCTGGCTGCACGGCGAAACCGGCAGCGAAGCAGGGCCGGGCCTGATCGCCGAAGACCTGCCCGACGCGCTTCGGACGGTGTACCGGCGCCTGTTCGTCGATCTCGGCGTCTGGCCCTGACGCCGCACCCGCCCGTTTTAAGGGTGGTGCCCCGCCGGAGGCCCATGATATACACCGCGCCGCTCAGCCGATTGCGGTGCTGCTCCATCCCATTCCAGGGCGGGCGTGGCGGAACTGGTAGACGCGCGGGATTTAGGTTCCCGTGACGAAAGTCGTGGGGGTTCAAGTCCCTCCGCCCGCACCACGCCGGGCACACCGCTGGCCGATCCCTGCTACCATCAGCGGGCACTTCTGAACGCCGCAGCTGCGGCCCAACGCGAAGATTGTCGAGATGCAAGTCACAGAAACCGTCAACGAAGGCCTCAAGCGCGAATTCAAGGTCGTGGTCCCCGTCGCGGATCTTGCCAGCAAGGTCGAAGCGCGGCTCGACGAACTGAAGGGCCAGGTTCGCATCAACGGCTTCCGTCCGGGCAAGGTCCCGGTGACGCATCTCAAGCGCCTCTATGGGCGCGCCGTGATGGCGGAGACCATCGAGGCGGCGGTGCGCGAGGCGAACTCGCAGATCGTCACCGAGCGCGGCTACAAGCTCGTGCGCGAGCCGCAGGTGAAGCTGCCCGAGGAGAAGGACGCGGTTGAGCAGGTGATCGAGGGCAAGACCGATCTCGCCTACACGGTCGAGATCGAAATCCTGCCGCCGATCGAACTGGCCGATTTCAAGGGCATCCAGGTCGAGCGGCTCAGTGCCGAGGTGACCGAGGCGCAGATCGATGAGGCGGTGCAGCGGATCGCCGAGCAGAGCCGTCCGTTCGCGGCAAGGGGCGAAGGCGCCAAGGCCGAAAGCGGCGACCGCGCGGTGATCGACTTCACCGGCAAGATCGACGGCACGCCGTTCGAGGGCGGCACCGGCGGCGACGTGACGCTGCATCTCGGTTCCGGCACGTTCATTCCGGGCTTCGAGGATCAACTCGTCGGCGCGGCCGTGGGCGAGACCCGCACCGTGAAGGTCACGTTCCCGCAGACCTATCCGGCGCAGCATCTCGCCGGCAAGGAGGCCGAGTTCGAAGTCACGGTGAAGGCGCTCGAGGCGCCGCAGCCGGTCACGGTGGACGACGAATTCGCCAAGTCGCTCGGCCTCGAGTTGCTCGCCAAGCTCCGCGAGATGGTCAAGGGACGACTGGCTCAGGAGCACGCGGCGATGTCGCGGCAGAAGGTCAAGCGCGTGCTGCTCGACGAGCTCGACGCCAAGCACAAGTTCGGTCCGCCGCCGAGCCTCGTCGAAGACGAGTTCAACAACGTCTGGAAGACGATCCAGGACGATCTCGCGTCGCGCAAGCGGACCTTCGAGGACGAGGGAACCACCGAGGAAAAGGCCAAGGACGAGTACCGCGGCATCGCCGAGCGGCGGGTGCGGCTCGGTCTGGTGATCGCCGAGATCGGCGACAAGAACGCCATCAAGGTGACCGACGAGGAGCTGAGCCGCGCCGTGATGGAGCGCGCCCGGCAGATGCCGGGGCAGGAGCAGAAGGTCTGGGAATTCTACCGCAACAATCCTGACGCGCTTGCCGGCCTGCGTGCTCCCATCTTTGAGGACAAGGTCATCGACTACATCCTCGAACTTGCCAAGATCACCGACAAGACGGTGACGCGCGAGGAGCTTTACAAGGAGGACGAGGCCTGACGGCTGACTACAGGCTTCGATTCACCTTGCCGGCCTTTGAGACTTGTGTGCGGCGTCCGCCGGACTATGTGACAGGGCCGCGCCGTCGTCCGACGGCTCTCGTCCAAGCCGCCTCTTGCGGCCTCCAGCGGACGTCCACAAGGACCACGCGACAGGCTCGTACGGCCTGAGGTCCTACATGTTGTCACGCCGGGAACCTATATATTCTCGGCTTTGCCGGTTCGATTCGTGCCGGTTCCGGCCCTATTCAGGAGATGAGCGTGAGAGATCCCGTCCGCACTTACATGAACCTGGTTCCGATGGTGGTCGAGCAGACCAACCGCGGCGAACGGGCCTATGACATCTTCTCGCGGCTTCTGAAGGAGCGCATCATCTTCATCACCGGACCGATCGAGGACGGCATGGCGACACTGGTGGTCGCGCAGATGCTGTTCCTCGAAGCCGAGAATCCGAAGAAAGAGATCTCCATGTACATCAACTCGCCCGGCGGGTTGGTGACGGCCGGCATGGCGATCTACGACACGATGCAGTTCATCCGCCCGCCGGTGTCGACGCTGTGCTGCGGGCAGGCGGCGTCGATGGGCTCGCTGCTCTTGGCGGCCGGCGCCAAGGACATGCGGTTCGCGCTGCCCAACGCGCGCGTGATGGTCCACCAGCCGTCCGGCGGGTTCCAGGGCCAGGCGACCGACATCATGCTGCACGCCCAGGAGATCCTGAACCTGAAGAAGCGGCTCAACGAGATCTACGTCAAACACACCGGCCAGCCGATCAAGAAGATCGAGGACGCACTGGAACGGGATTATTTCCTCACGGCGGAGATGGCGAAGGAGTTCGGCCTGATCGACAAGGTCCTTGAGAAGCGTCCGGAGGACGGGGCGGCCAAGGCTTAACCGCAGCCATAACCGGACGCATATGACCGAAAACCAGGCCCAGAAAATGCCGGTTTTGGGCCATGCGTTATTGTTAATGAAATCTTGATTGTTCCTCCGTTAGCGTGCTTCGCTAGTATTCGGAAGGGACGGGGTTAGTGAAATGTGTGACTGCCGCGCTACGGTTTTTTAGCGTGGCTGCTGCTAAAACGGGATCGGCCTCGCAGTGTGACGCGGGGCCACGGAGAGCGGAATGAGCAAAGTCGGCGGCAGCGATTCAAAGAACACCCTGTACTGTTCGTTTTGCGGCAAGAGCCAGCACGAGGTCCGCAAGCTCATCGCCGGCCCGACGGTGTTCATCTGCGACGAGTGCGTCGAGCTGTGCATGGACATCATTCGCGAGGAGAACAAATCCTCGCTGGTGAAGTCGCGCGACGGTATCCCGACGCCGAAGGAGATCCGTAAGGTTCTGGACGATTACGTGATCGGCCAGGACCACGCCAAGAAGGTCCTCGCGGTCGCCGTCCACAACCACTACAAGCGGCTCAACCACCAGGCCAAGCACAACGACGTTGAGCTGGCGAAGTCCAACATCCTGCTGATCGGTCCGACCGGCTCGGGCAAGACGCTGCTGGCGCAGACGCTGGCGCGCATCCTCGACGTGCCGTTCACGATGGCGGACGCGACCACGCTCACCGAAGCCGGCTACGTCGGCGAGGACGTCGAGAACATCATCCTCAAGCTCCTGCAGTCGGCCGACTACAACGTCGAGCGCGCGCAGCGCGGCATCGTCTACATCGACGAAATCGACAAGATCAGCCGCAAGTCCGACAACCCCTCGATTACCCGCGACGTGTCGGGCGAGGGCGTGCAGCAGGCGCTGCTCAAGATCATGGAAGGCACCGTCGCGTCGGTGCCGCCGCAGGGCGGCCGCAAGCATCCGCAGCAGGAGTTCCTGCAGGTCGACACCACCAACATCCTGTTCATCTGCGGCGGCGCGTTCTCGGGACTGGAAAAGATCATCTCGGCGCGCGGCAAGTCCACGTCGATCGGCTTCGGCGCCAAGGTGACCGCGCCGGAAGACCGCCGCACCGGCGAAATCTTCCGCGAGGTCGAGCCGGAGGACCTGCTCAAGTACGGCCTGATTCCCGAATTCGTCGGCCGCCTGCCGGTCGTGGCGACGCTCGAGGACCTCGACGAGACGTCGCTGAAGAAGATCCTGACGGAACCGAAGAACGCGCTGGTGAAGCAGTACCAGCGGCTGTTCGAGATGGAGTTGATCGATCTCACGCTTGCCGAAGAGGCGCTCGGCGCGATTGCGCGCAAGGCGATCGATCGCAAGACCGGCGCGCGCGGCCTGCGCTCGATCATGGAGAGCATCCTGCTCGACACCATGTTCGACCTGCCGAGCCTGGAAGGCGTCGAGGAGGTCGTGATCTCCCGCGAGGTGGTCGAGAACACCGCACGTCCGCTTTACATCTATGCCGACCGAGCCGGGGACGCCGGCGCGACGGCGTCGTAACGCGGTGGTCGGTTACCGCCGGCCTTGGAACAGTCCGAAACTGATGGCGTCCGAATCGCCCGTTGCGGCGTCTCGGACGTCATATTTGTTTGAATCTACAGGTTAACTTGACACCCCGGCCGCCTGTATCCACCTAATGTCCCGGCGGATCGGTAAAGGTTTGCAGATTCGCCTGTTTTGCTACCCGGGCAGCGGTCCCGTTCTTGCTTTGTCGTCGGGGGACGCAAGCGAGGCAAGGACACAGGCGCTGTCCGGCGACACGGCACTCCATCGCGGTTGCGCATGATGCGGGCCATGACGGAGGGGCACAACAATAAGGACCATTGCAATGACACTCCCAAAGCCACGACCGCCGCTCAATCCCGGTGAAACCCGGGCTTACCCGGTTCTTCCGCTGCGAGACATCGTGGTCTTCCCGCACATGATCGTGCCGCTGTTCGTCGGCCGCGAGAAATCGATCAAGGCGCTGGAAGAGGTCATGCGCTCGGACACGTTCATCCTGCTCGCCACGCAGAAGAACGCCTCCGACGACGATCCGGCCACCAGTTCGATCTACGAGACCGGCACGCTTGCCAGCGTGCTGCAGCTGCTGAAGCTGCCCGACGGCACCGTGAAGGTGCTGGTCGAAGGCGCGCAGCGCGGCAAGGTTCTCAAATACACCGACCGCAGCGAGTACTACGAAGCGACCGCCGTCGTGTTGCAGGACGACATGGGCGAGAAGGTCGAAGCGGAGGCGCTCGCGCGCTCGGTCGTGACCGAGTTCGAGAACTACGTGAAGCTCAACAAGAAGGTGTCGCCCGAGGTCGTGGGCGTGGTCCAGCAGATCGAGGACTATGCCAAGCTCGCCGACACCGTCGCGTCGCATCTCGCGGTCAAGATTCCCGACAAGCAGGGCATCCTGGAGACGCCGACCGTCGCCGAACGGCTCGAGAAGGTTCTCGGCCTGATGGAGAGTGAAATCTCCGTGCTGCAGGTCGAGAAGCGCATCCGCACGCGCGTCAAGCGCCAGATGGAGAAGACGCAGCGCGAGTACTACCTCAACGAGCAGATGAAGGCGATCCAGAAGGAGCTGGGCGACGAGGAAGGCCGCGACGAACTGGCCGAGCTCGAGGACAAGATCAAGAAGACCAAGCTCTCCAAGGAAGCCCGCGAGAAGGCGCAGCACGAGCTGAAGAAGCTGCGGCAGATGTCGCCGATGTCCGCCGAAGCGACGGTCGTGCGCAACTACCTCGACTGGCTGTTGTCGATTCCGTGGAACAAGAAGAGCAAGGTCAAGAAGGACCTCAAGGCTGCCCAGGATATCCTCGACGCCGATCACTTCGGCCTGGAGAAGGTCAAGGAGCGCATCGTCGAGTACCTCGCCGTGCAGCAGCGCGCCAACAAGCTGACCGGGCCGATCCTGTGCCTGGTCGGACCGCCCGGCGTCGGCAAGACCTCGCTCGGCAAGTCGATCGCGAAAGCGACCGGCCGCGACTTCGTGCGCGTGTCGCTCGGCGGCGTGCGCGACGAGGCCGAGATCCGCGGTCACCGGCGGACCTATATCGGCTCGATGCCCGGCAAGGTCATCCAGTCGATGCGCAAGGCCAAGTCGTCGAACCCGCTGTTCCTGCTCGACGAGGTCGACAAGATGGGCGCCGATTTCCGCGGCGATCCGTCGTCGGCTTTGCTCGAGGTGCTCGATCCCGAGCAGAACTCGACGTTCAACGACCACTATCTCGAGGTCGACTACGATCTTTCCAACGTGATGTTCATCACGACGGCGAACACCCTCAATATCCCGCCGCCCCTGATGGACCGCATGGAGATCATCCGGATCGCCGGCTACACCGAGGAAGAGAAGGTCGAGATCGCGCGCAAGCACCTGATCCTGAACGCGGTGACCAAGCACGGCCTCAAGTCCGAGGAATGGTCGATCGACGACGAAGCGCTGCTGACGCTGATCCGCCGCTATACGCGGGAAGCCGGCGTCCGCAATCTCGAGCGCGAAATCTCCACGCTGGTCCGCAAGGCCGTGAAGGAGCTCACCCTCGATAAGTCGAAGTCGGTCGTGATCGACGCCAAGAAGCTCAACGACTATCTCGGCGTGCCGAAGTACCGGTACGGCGAGGTGGAGGCGGACGATATGGTCGGCGTCGTCACGGGCCTGGCCTGGACCGATGTGGGCGGCGAGCTGCTCACCATCGAAGGCGTCATGATGCCCGGCAAGGGCCGAATGACCGTCACGGGCAACCTGCGCGACGTGATGAAGGAGTCGATCTCGGCTGCGGCGTCCTACGTGCGCTCGCGGGCGGTCGCCTTCGGCATCGAGCCGCCGATGTTCGACAAGCGCGACATCCACGTGCACGTGCCGGAGGGGGCCACCCCGAAGGACGGCCCCTCGGCCGGCGTCGGCATGGTCACCGCGATCGTCTCGACCATGACCGGCATTGCGGTGCGCAAGGACGTTGCCATGACCGGCGAGATCACCTTGCGCGGCCGGATACTGCCGATCGGCGGGTTGAAGGAGAAGCTGCTCGCCGCGCTCCGCGGCGGCATCAAGACCGTGCTCATTCCGGAGGAGAACGCCAAGGACCTGGTGGAAATCTCCGAGAATGTGAAGAAGGGTCTAGAGATCGTTCCGGTTTCCCGCATGGACGAGGTCATCAAGCGCGCGCTGGTGCGCGTGCCCGACCCGATCCAGTGGGATGAAACCGCCAAGCCGGTGGAGACTTCGGTCGACGCCGTGGTGGACGAGGACGGCTCCGGCCTCACCGCGCACTGAGTGGGCCGACTGCAATCGGAAACGGCGGCCTTGCGGCCGCCGTTTTCATTTTGGGCGAGGGCTCATCCGGCAGCCCGCGCGGCGATCGGCTGGTCGCGCACCAGGCCCGCCGCACCATATTCACGCATGATCGTTTCCACGCGCTCGTTGGGCTCCATATTGCGGGCCGCAATCGTCGCGCCGATATGGCGGCCGCGCTGGACCAGCCAGGCTCCGTAGGGCTGCCGGCCGGCGTTGTAGCGTTGCAGCGCGGCGCCCACGTCGGCTGCGCCCGCCGACAGCGCATCCACAAGCGCCTCGGCGTCGAGCGCGGCCTTCATCACGCCCGAGGCCACATGCGGCCGCGCGACGAATGCAGCGTCCCCCAGCAAAGCCACGCGGCCTTCCGCGACGCGCGGCGATTCCAGGTCGAAGATCGGCTGAAGAATGATCTGCGCCGTGCAGGTCACCAGCGCGGCAAGCTGCGGGGCGAGCAGGGCTGCGGCGTCGTGCCTGATGCCTTCGATCAGCTCCGGGCGGATCAGCGGCGGCGGGATCGACAGGCCATGGCTGCGGCCGCCGGCATCGGTGCAAAGCGCCCGCAGCGCGGGCTCGTTGGCCGGTCGAAACCAGACGAAATGACAGCAGCGTTCGCCGGCTTCCCCGTGCGGCACCGGCATCGGGATCGACAGCAGGAGTTCGCCGTCCGGGAAGCCGAACACCATCCGCTTGAACATCAGTTCGTGCAACTCGGGCGCTAGCTGATGAGGCTCGACCACGCCGCGCCAGGCGACGTATCCGGCGTAGCGCGGCACAAGGCCGGGGCAAAGCTGGCCCCGCACCGTCGAATGCAGCCCGTCGGCGCCAATCAGCAGGTCGGCTTGCAGACGCCCGCCGTCGGCGAAGATGCCGGTCACACCGTCCGCATGCTGCTCGAACCCGGTCAGGGCTTTGCCGCCGTCATAAAGCGCGTCCGGCAGCGCCTGCCGCAGCGGCCGCCAGATGCGCGACCAGGCGCTGGTGACGGCCGGAACGGCAAGCTCGTGGATGACGGACCCGTCCGGTCCCAAGCCCGTTCGGCCCAGCACATCGATGCCGAGCGACGCGTCGGCTGCGATCCCCGCCCGCCGCATGGCGGCGAACAGCTCCGGCCGCGTGCCGATGCCGGTCCCGCGGTCGCCGAGATCGCCGGACGCGCGCTCGCAGACGGCCACCTCCCAGCCGGCCGACCTCAGGACATGGGCGGCGAACAGCCCGCCGACCGAGCCGCCGATCACCAGTGCGCGCTGCCGTGCCAGTGCCATCTCCCGTTCAGGCGCTTGCGATGATGACGGCCGCGACACCGCCGGACAAGCCGCGCTGTCGCACGAAATCTTCCGCAGGCCTGCAGCCTGAGTCGCGCGCGATTTCGCTCACCGGACAATTCAACAAAGCCTTAACAGCGAACTTCTCCCACACGGGAGACCGCCCCAAATCAGCGCGTTAACAATTCGCGGAAACTTCGATGCCGCCTGATGTTTTCGACGGTCGCCGTCCGCGATGTCCGGTGGCTTCTGCGTTTGCAAAAAACGAATCGTTGCAATTGCGGTGGTTCCGGCAAACTCTCCGCGCGCATAACGGCAAACGTGCCGTTGATTCGATGCAGGGAAAGGATCGGTCAGATGACCAAGAACGAGCTCATCGCTGCGGTGGCCGACAAGGCTCAGATGACGAAAACCGCGGCTGCTTCCGCTGTCGATGCGACCTTCGATGCGATTACGGCGGCGCTGAAGAAGGGCGGAGAAGTCAAGATCATGGGGTTCGGTAACTTCCGGGTGGTGAAGCGGGCGGCGCGCGAGGGACGTGATCCGCGCACGGGCGCCCCGGTGAAGATCAAGGCGGCCAAGCGTCCGCGCTTCTCGGCCGGCAAGGGCCTGAAGGACGCCGTGAACAAGTAACGCGGCGAATTCGGTTTCGTGATGGACGCCCTCGCGGTTGCCGCGGGGGCGTTCGTCGTTTCTTGTGCTTGCAGAGCATGGCCGCCGGGGCGATAACAAGACCCTCATCCGGTCTGGAATGGGCGGTTAGCTCAGCTGGTAGAGCGCCTGCTTTACACGCAGGATGTCGGCGGTTCGATCCCGTCACCGCCCACCAGCTTTTTGTTCAACCGGCATCACAATCTTTTTTTGGGGGAGATAACCATGTTGCGAAAGCTGCTTGTGATCGCCGCGCTGGCGGTCGGCGGATTGATCGCGGACACGAGCGCCTTCGCCGGCGACCCGGCCGGCAGCTACAACGTGGTGGGCAGCAATCCGGGCGGGCGCGGCCGTTACAGCGGGACCGTGACGGTCGAGCGCACCGGTGACACGTTCCGGGTCACCTGGGATATCGGCAGCCAGACCTATGTCGGCACCGGAATCGGCAGCGAAAAAGGCATCGCCGTGACCTACCGTTCCGGCACCCAGACCGGCCTCGCGATCTACGGCGCAAACGGCGACAATTGGGAAGGCGTCTGGACCTATACCGGCGGCCGGGAGGTCGGCGGCGAAGCCTGGACGCGCCGTTAGGCGGAACCGCCGCCGAGCTTCCTTGACTTGCCGGGGAGCGGCATTTAAGTCCCTTGCCACGCCCGCGGGGGCGTAGCTCAGTTGGTTAGAGCGCTGCCCTGTCACGGCAGAGGTCGCGGGTTCGAAGTCCCGTCGCTCCCGCCACGTCCTTCCTTCTTCCGCATAGCACCCTTGTCGCAGATTTGACGCCGCCACAGCCGCCTCGGCTTGCAATGCGGCAAGCGCAGCGCCACGATCCGGCCGGCTGTTAATCATGAAAATCCAACACTCTGAGCAGTTCTAGGGAGCGACCATGAAACTCGCGTTTTTCGACGACTTCAAACTTGGCGTGGTCACGGGCGACAAGGTCGTCGATGTGTCCGACGTGGTGAAGGACATCCCGCGGATGGGTCCGCAGGACGTGATGCGCGGGGTGATCGAGAAGTTCGACCAGCTGAAGGGCAAGCTCGCCGACGCCGCCGCCAAGGGGCAGGGCAAGCCGGTGTCGCAGGTCAAGTTCCGCGCGCCGCTGCCCAAGCCGGAAAACATCATCTGCATGGCGGTGAACTACATGGAGGACGGCACGCTGCCCGAGCCCGCGCCGATCAACGCCTTCATGAAGTCGCCGAGCGCGATCATCGGCGACGGCGACACCATGGTGCTGCCGGACATGGCCGCCTCGGTGTTCGAGGGCGAGGCGGAGTTCGCCGTCGTCATCGGCAAGAAGGCCTCGCACGTGAAGGCCGCCGACGCGATGAACTACGTGTTCGGCTACACCAATTTCATCGACGGCTCGGCGCGCGGCGTGGTGCCGCCGACCAACGTGTTCTACCAGATGAAGTCGCGCGACACGTTTGCGCCGATCGGCCCCTACATCGTCACCGCCGACGAGATCAAGGACCCGCACAAGCTGCCGATCGTGCTGACCAACAACGGCACGGTGATGCAGAAGTTCAACTCCGACGACATGGCGCACAAGATCCCGCGCTGCATCGAGTGGGTCACCTCGATCCACACGCTGCTGCCGGGCGACATCGTCGCCACCGGCACCAACCACCGCGGCCTCAACCCGTTCATGGACGGCGACAAGATCGAGCTGACCACCGAGGGGCTCGGCACGCTGCACATCACGGTGAAGGACGACCTCAAGCGCACCTGGGCGCGCATCACCCGCCTCAAGCACAAGGAGAGCGGCGCCGAGGGCGTGCACACCAAGCAGACCGGCGGCAAGTACGCGAAGTAGTTTTCGCGGATAGCTGTTGTTGCGCCCTCTCCCCATAGCCCGTCGAAGACGGGCGTAAACGCCCTGGTGTGGGAGAGGGCAGCACAAGTCTCTCTGCGCCAAGAACAGGGTGAGGGGTCGGTGCAAGACGCACCGACCCCTCACCCTTTTGAGCGGTATTGCACGGCTAGCGTGGCCCTCTCCCACAAGGGGAGAGGGCGCGAATTGCAGCCGTCAGTGGTTGGCGCCGATGCCCAGCATCTTGCGCGCATCCGCGGGCGTCGCGATCTCGTCGCCGAGGATCTGGATGATCCTGCCGGCCTTCTCGACCAGCGCCGCGTTGCTCGGCGCGAGCTTGCCCTTTTCGAGATAGATGTTGTCCTCGAGGCCGACGCGCGGGTGGCCGCCCAGCAGCACCGCCTGCGCCACCATCGGGAACTGCCAGAGCGAGATGCCGAACGCGAACCAGGTGCAGTCCTTGGGCAGCAGGTTGCGCATGTAGGTCATGGCCTCGGGCGTCGCCGGCTGGCCCCAGGAGATGCCGAGGCAGATCTGGAACAGGCCGGGACCCTTCACCAGGCCGTCCTCCAGGAATTTCTTGGCAAGCAGCAGGTGCCCGGTCTCGAACACCTCGAGTTCCGGCGTCACGCCCGCGTCCTTGATCGCCAGCGCCATCGCCTTGAGGTGCACCGGCGTGTTGATGAACACCCGGTCGCCCATGTTCAGGCTGCCCATGTCGAGCGAGCAGATTTCCGGCTTGATCTCCATGACGTGCTGGACGCGATCGGCAGGCCCGCGCAACACCGAGTCCGCGCTCGGCTTCGAGGGGTCCTTCTCGTCGTGGAAGAAGCGCGCGCCGGGTCCCGTGGTCAGGTTGATGATGACATCCGAGTTCTTCTCGCGGATGCGCTCGACCGACTCCCGGTAGAGCGCCTTGTCCATGCTGGGCTTGGTGGTCTTGGGATCGCGCACGTGGATGTGCACGATCGCGGCGCCCGCCTTGGCGGCGTCGAGGCAGGAGTTGGCGATCTGCTCGGGCGTCACCGGAACCGCCGGATTGCGGCCGGGGGTGTCCGCCGAGCCGGTCACCGCACAGGAAATCATCACCTTACGCGCCATATTTTTCGCTCCCTGACCTCGTATTGGGCCGTCAACCTTGCGACCGGTAAATGTTTGGCAGTTCCGCCGCAGGGGGCCATTATAGCCATGGTTTGTTGCGTCTGTAGCGTTAAGGATTGGCCGTGAAGGTCATCATCGTCGGCGGCGGAATTGGCGGTCTCACCACGGCTCTGATGCTGCATGCCCGCGGCATCGATTGCGAGCTGTTCGAGCAGGCCGAGGGCGTGCGTGAGCTTGGCGTCGGCATCAACACGCTGCCGCACGCGATCAAGGAATTGCAGCAGCTCGGGCTGCTCGATCGGCTCGACGCGGTCGCCATCCGCACCCACGAACTGATCTACACCAACCGCTTCGGCCAGGAGGTCTGGCGCGAGCCGCGCGGCCTCGACGCGGGCTACGACGTGCCGCAATTCTCGATCCATCGCGGCCGGTTGCAGGGCGTGATCTACCAGGCGGTGCGCTCGCGGCTCGGCGAAAGCCGCATCCACACCGGGCACCGGCTCGGCGATTTCAAGCAGGACGAGGGCGGCGTCACCGCCTGGTTCTTCGACCGCAACGGTTCGCACCGCCACACCGTCAGGGGCGACGTGCTGATCGGCGCCGACGGCATTCATTCGCACGTCCGCTCCGCGCTCTATCCGGACGAGGGCTCCGCGCGCTGGAACGGCTCGATGCTGTGGCGCGGCGCGCTCGACTGGCCGAAATTCCTGACCGGCCGATCGATGGTGATCGCCGGCGGGATGGCGGCGAAGCTCGTGGTCTATCCGATCGGCGAGGGCATCCGCGAGGACCGGCCGCTGACCAACTGGGCGGTGCTGGTGAAGGTGGGCGAGGGCGGTGCGCCGCCCAACAAGGAGGACTGGTCGCGGCCGGGCCGCTTCGAGGACCTGATGCCGCACGTGCAGCGCTTCCAGATCCCCTACGTGGACGCCAAGGCGCTGATCGAGGCGACGCCGGAGTTCTGGGAATATCCGATGTGCGACCGCGATCCGCTGCCGCGCTGGTCGCACGGCCGGGTCACGCTGCTCGGCGACGCCGCGCACCCGATGTATCCGGTCGGCTCCAACGGCGCCTCGCAGGCGATCCTCGATGCGCGCTGCCTCGCCGACCGGCTGGTGAGCGGCGAATCCGCGATCCACGCGCTCTGGCAATACGAGCAGGAGCGGTTGCCGTCGACCGCGCAGATCGTCCGCATGAACCGCGGCGGCGGTCCCGAGGGCGTGATCGATGCGGTCGAGGCCCGCGCGCCGGACGGCTTCACCGACGTCAACGCCGTGCTGTCGTTCGAGGAGCGCAAGGCGATCGTGCGCGGCTATGCCGGAGCGGCGGGCTTTGCGCAGAGCCAGGTCAACAGGCCCCAGGATAACCGTCCGGATAACCATCCCGGCAGGGCGGCTTAACCTTCACGGTTAGGGTTGCTTTGCTGATTTCGTTGCGCGGCAAGGGCCGCCGATCCTTAAGTGGCGCAGGCTCACACTCAGAGGTTGCTCCATGCGACGAACCCTCGCTTTCATGGCTGCTCCCATCGCGGTTTTCGGGGCGGCCGTTTCGCTCTCTCTCCTGCTCACCGCCGGCGCCAGCGCCGTGACGGTCGGCACCGCACAAGGCGTCAAGCGCGCGCTGGCGGAGACCAATGCGGTCGAGAAGGTGGTCCGCGTCTGCCGGCACCGTGCCTGGCACAGCGGCCGCGTCTGCTACGTGGACCGCAGCCGCCCGCCGACGGTCTGCCACCACCTGCGCAACAGCAGCCGCCGCGACTGCTACTGACGGCTGCTCACGAATTTTTTTGCGGGCCTCCAAACGGCGAAACCGCGGCTTCACGGCCGCGGTTTCTTTTTGCGACTCGCGCCGGTCATTGGCCTGCGCGTTTCAGATGCGCGGGATGCCAGCCTTCGAATTCGTCCTGCGTCCGGGGCAGCGGCGGCGGCGCGGGATCGAACACGGCCCTGCACAGGCGGCCCGCGAGCCGCAGCAGCGTCAGGACGATCCAAACGACCAAGGCAATCGACCCTGCGAACAAGGTCAGCACGGCGACCGACGTCGTGAAGTACATCAGTAAAGTCATGCCGCCGCGGTGGGTGATCGTTGGCGAGGAAGGCGAGAGCGTCGCGTCGTCCGGCCGATTTATGTCAGCGCGAAGGAGTTGGCAACCGTACGATGGAACCGCAGCCGGTTTGCCCGCGTTTCTTACATGCAAGCACGATAAAGCGGCGGCGGGCCATCCCGGGTGCAACAATGTCCGACGAGACGACGGGCCATGAAACCGAGCCCCGTCACGGGATGCCGAGCCCGAAGCTGTCGCGCCAGGAATTTCGCCGCCGCTATCTGGAGCAGTTCACCGATGCAGGCTTCGACCGGATTCGCCCGCAGCTCGACGAAGCCGCCGACATTGCGTGGGACGCCTATCAGGCCGGCCGAAAGGCGCCGCGGACGCGGGCGGCCGGATCCGGGTTTCACGATCCCTCCTATGAACTGGCGCTCGATTGGCTGAATGCCCGCGCCGCGATCCAGTCGGCGCAGCAAAGCCATCACGATGCGGCGGCGGCGCGGCGCATCCTCCTGATCAACGCGTCGCCGCGCAGCGAGCACACTTGTCCGGGAGAAATGTCCAAGTCCTGGCGGCTCGTGCAGGTCGCGCGGCAGGCCATCGAGGAGCGGCAGCCCTGCGAGGTCGAGATCCTCGACCTGTCGCGTGTCACATCCGAATACGGCCGGCACATTCACCCCTGCAAGGCATGCTTCTCGACCGCTGCCGCGCTGTGCCATTGGCCGTGCTCCTGCTATCCGAATTATTCGCTGGGCCAGACGCACGACTGGATGAACGACATCTATCCGATGTGGGTCGCGGCGCACGGTGTCATGATCGTCACGCCGGTGCACTGGTATCAGGCGACGTCGCCGCTGAAGCTGATGATGGACCGCCTGGTCTGTGCCGACGGCGGCAATCCCGATCCGACGCGGACCCAGGGCAAGAAGGCGAAGCTTGCGAAACAGATCGAGCTTGCCGGGTGGGACTATCCGCGCCATCTGGAGGGCCGGTTGTTTTCGGTGGTGGTCCATGGCGACGTGGAGGGCGCGGAGAACGTCCGGCGTTCGATTTCGGACTGGCTGTGCTTCATGCACATGGCGCCGGCCGGCGCGAAGGCCGAGCTCGACCGCTACATCGGCTACTGGAAGCCCTATGCCACGAGCCATGGCGAACTCGATCGCGACACGGCGATTCAGCAGGAGGTCGCCAACGCGGCACGAACGCTGGCCGATGCCGTGATGGCCGCGCAGCGCGACACGCGGACGGACGCGGGAAGCGATCTCGCCGAGCCGCGGCAGAAATGACGGCGCCGGCCGGGACACTAGCAGGCTGCTGAAAAACTCCGGGCCGTCATTCCGGGGCGCGCCGAAGGGCGCGAACCCGGAATGACGGCCATGAGTTTTTCAGCAGACGGCTAGATCGTGACGCCCGCAGCCGTCGGGTTGCGCGGGTCGAGCGGAAGCCCCGCGGCCTGCCGGCGCTTGAGCACGCGCAACCAGCCGTGCAGCCCTTCGACGTCGAGGCCGTGCATCATCAGCCGATAGCCCGCCTGCAGGGTCGAGAGCGGCACCAGCGGATGGCCGTTCTTCATGAACGCCAAGTGATAGTCGGTGCCGAGGATCTTCGCGATGTAGATCGCGATGATCTCGTCGAGCTGAAGCGAGTTGGCGGCGCGCACGAAATCCTCGCGCGGCAGAAACAGCGCGTACATCGGCGTATAGGCCTCGATCGCGGTCTGCACGTCGATCACGTTGAACGGCCCGTCCGGCAGCGGTTCGAGCGCGATCGGCCCGTCGGTGATCGCGGAGAAGTCGGGGTGCGAGACCGGCATGAGGTCGCGTCCCTGCGCACGCAGGCTGGCGTTGAGCTGGATGATGAAATTGTAGATGTTGAGATCGTGCTGCAGAAAGACGTTGTCGCGCAGATCCGCGAGCCTGGTCGGGCGCAGCGGCCAGCTGTCGATCTCGACCGGACCGGCGTTCGCCTTGATGAAGGCGAGAAGCTCGGTCGCGATCGTGAAATGGCGCAGGATCAGCATGTTCGCTTCCGGCGAGGCGAAATTCTTCAAACCCCAGTGAATGAACCTGTGCAGCGCCACGTTCATGTTCGGCCGGCGCGGTGACAGTCCGCGGAGAATCTTCACGACAATGAAGAACCCGAATATGAAAACCCGCGCGACCGGAAACAGCCAGCGGCGCGAGATCGAGCGGTTGCCGATGAGCAGCGCCTGTTTCGCCGTCTCGTCGATCGGCAGGCTCTGGTCGAGATAGAGCGCAAGCCAGGGATCGGGATCCTTCGGATCGAACCGCTTGAGATCGAAGGTCCGGATGTCGGTCATGCGACGATCTCCTCGATCTGCAGCGCATAGAGGCGGGCCGTCACCCTGGCGCAGGTGACGATCCGGGCCGCGACCGCGTCGTCCGGCAGCACCATGCGCAGCATCTCCTCGAATTCCTTCATGTGCTCGGCGTCGTTCTCGCCGTGGTAGAGCAGGAACTTGAAGGCATCCTCGGGCATGCCGAGGCGGCGTTGCGCCATGCGGCCCCATTCCTGCGCCTTGATGGAGCCGAGACCTTCGATGATGAACATGGCGCCGAGCAGCCCGAACGGATCGGGTTTCGACGCCTCGTTGAACATCCAGGCGGACAGCGCCTCGGAGCCGATATTCTTATCCGCGCCCTGGATGTCGGCAAGCGTCCCGCCGCTCGCCACGTAGTCGGCCTCCAGCATCCGGAAGTCGCGATGCTCGGTGACGGCGTGTTTCATCAGCGTCGAGCGAAGCTCCAGGTGCTCTTCGCCGATGCTGGAGGCGGCGCGCGACATCCACAGCGAGCCGTCCTTCACCTGCTGGCGCAGGTTGACCAGGAAGGCCTGATAGTCGGCCAGTTCGAACCGCCCGCGCGTGAGCTTGCGGATCAGCGGCGTGGCCTGCAGCAGGCCTTCGAAATCCGTCCATACCACGGCGAGCTTGCGCAGCACGTCGGCGACGGCGTTGTTTTGGGCGTTGCTTTGGCCGTCGTCTTGCGGCGTCTGCGTCCGGGCTTCAGCGAGGCTCATGCGACCATCTCCAGCATCATGAATCCGACCATGGCGCGGCCGCTTTCCGGCACGACACACAGAATACGCTCGCCGGATTTAACCGAGCCGCTCTTCAGCAGCGCGTCAAGCATGACCCAGATCGAGGCCGAGCCGACGTTGCCGGTGCGCGGCAGGGTGGTGAACCATTTGCTCTCCGGAATCATCGCGTTGGTTCTTTTCAGAAGATCGACGATTTCCTCACGCAGCGAGCGCGCCGAGTAGTGGCACAGCAGCCAGTCGACGCGGTCCGGATCGATGCGGGCCTGATCCACCTTCTCGAGATAGACGCCGAGCCAGGCCCGGATGATGACCTTCAGCAGGGCAAAATCCTGCAGCAGCGCGATCGCGCCGGCAGCATGCGCGTCCCGCGGTCCGGCATGGCTCCACGCGCTCTTGAGCTCTCCGCGAGCGTCCTGTGCCGCTCCGGCCCACATGCAGGCGTCGAAGCGGCCGGCGAGCGACGTGAGATCGATCCACTCGATCCGCAGGCACGCCTGGTCGGACCGCGGTTTCGGCTCGACCACGACCGCGCCTGCGCCGTCGGAAAGGGTCCAGCGCAGGAAATCCGCCTGCATCGGCAGGCGTCCCTTGGCGTCGAGCAGAGCCGTCCCCTCGTAGAAGCTCGGCCGGAACCAACGGGACGAGAATTCGCCGGCGACCGCCGACGCGCAGTCGGTGTCGCCGGCGCGCACCGACAGGGTGGCGGCCTTGACCGCCATCACCGACGAGGCACAGACCGACTGGAAGCTGGCCAGTTCGAGTGCGCCGCCGCCGAGCTCGCCGTGCACGGCACTGGCATGACCCGGCACGAGATAGTCGCCCTGTGTCGTCGCGGTCGCGAGCATCTGCAGGTGCTCACGGCCGAGGCCTGCATCCTGCAGCGATGCCATGACCGCGGCGGCGCTCATCGAAGCGTTGCTGTGCAGAATGTCGCCTTCGGGGGTGAGCGCGTAGTGGCGGCTCTCGATGCCGTTCCAGCGCAGCGCGCGCTGGCCGACGACGGAACTGCGTCCGCCGACACGCCCGATGAAATCCTCCATCCGGTCGTTGCCGACCGGCTCGCCGGGCAGGAAAATACCGGTCCCCGTGATGAAGGCATCGCGCAGCGCGACCATGCGACCCAACTGTCCCGCCGGAGCGATGGCGGCCATATGACAGCCGGCGCACAACAGCGCCGGCCGGACCGTCAGGATACAGCGTTATTCGCCAGGTGCCTGCCAGATGCCCGTGGCGGCTGTGGACAGCCTCACGCCGGTTTTCAGGCTGCGGTTCTCAAGCCCCGGTTCTTAGGCGCCTGGCGGCGGCGGCAGGAACATCACCTCGTGCTTGGCCGCGAGCGCGACCACGTCGGGCGGGTTCTGCTCCTTCATCGAGTGGATGCCCCAGAACAGATCGTAGAGCCTGCGCGTCGGCGCCACCCAGAAGAAACACTTCACCGTCTGGTCGGACTTGTTGAAGATGCCGTGCGCCTGATTCATCGGCAGGCGGATCAGGTCGCCCGTGGTGGCCGTGAATTCCTTGCCGTCGAGCACCAGATCGAACTTGCCGTCCAGCATGTAGATGAACTCGTCCTGGGTCGGATGGATGTGCGGCGGCACGAAGGTGCCGGGCGGGAAGGTGGCGTGCCAGGAGAACGACTGCTCGTTGAGCGATTTCGGCACGTAGGTCTGGCCGAGGATGTTCCAGACGATGCCGTCGAGGCCGGTGTTGGCCTTGGTGATCCCCGCGATAAGCTGCTGCATTGAACCCGAACTCCCATCCTCTGCTGGCTGGAGCGCATTCAACCATGCCTGAAGTGGCTTAGAAACGATCCCGAACGGCAATGGGGTGCCCCTTTCGGCGGACAGCGTAAACGGCTCCCGAAGCCCCGGCCAATCCCTATTTTACGGGCTTCTCGGGAACGGAATTCCTGCGGTCCGGCGGCGCGAGGCCCTGTTTTGGCCCGTATGAAGGCCTATCTTCGGCTATAATCGAATGAACGCAGAACCGGGTCTGTGCTACAAAGAATCATGATCAGGCGTTGGCAGTTTTGGCGGATCCTGGGAGCGATGGCGGTTCTCGCCGCGCTTTCGCTTGCGCCGCAGGCCGCAAGCGCCCACGCGGGGCATTCGCACGCGCATCACGGTGCCGCGGCCGCCGCCGAGCCGGCTCCGGCCGCGCAGGATGCGGCGATCCGGGTCGCGCAGAAGTACGTGATGCAGGAGCTGACCGAAGCCGATCCGGCGGCGCCCTGTGTCGATCACGGTTGCGGAGATCGCGGGTGCTGCTCCAACGGACCGTGCACCGGCTGTCATGGTTTCGTGATCGTGCCTGTCCCGGTGACCGCACCTCCCATTCTGAGCTCGATCGTGCGTCCCGACGATCCGCCTCCGCACCTCGGCGCGGAGACCACCCGCCTGCGACGACCCCCCAAGTCCTTCGTCTGAACCTTTTTCGGCATCCGTGACACTGCGCCTGTGAGCGCGTGCTGCGAGTGCCCTCCGTTCAACGAAGGATTCTTCCATGCGAATTCTTTTCGCCAGCGCGCTTGCAGCCGCAGCCTTGCTTGCAGGCTTGAGCGCCACAGCGGCCCATGAAGGCCACGACCACGGCCCCGCCGCGCCCGCGGCACGCGCCGACGCCGCCCCGCGTGGCGAGGCGACGTCTGACGCCTTCGAGCTGGTCGCGGTCGCGCAGGGCGAAACACTGGTTTTCTATCTCGACCGCTTTGGCAGCAACGAGCCGGTGCGCGACGCGACGCTCGCGGTCGAGGCACCCGGCGGGCCGGTCATGGCGGAGGCCGCCGGCGGCGCCTACCGCATCAACGCGCCGTGGCTCGGAAGGCCCGGCCAAACCGATCTCATCGTCACGGTGACCGCGGGCGACACCGCCGACATCCTTCCGCTCAGCATCGACGTGCCGGCTCGCGCGGCGATGCAGGCGAGCGGCGGGGTGCTGGAGGCGTCCGCGATCCTGCGGCCGTCCACCGCGCTGGCCGTCGTTTTCGGAGCGCTGCTCGGCGCCGGCCTGATGGCGTATCGCGGCCGCAGGCGCGTTGCCGCGGCGGTCCTGCTCGCAGGCGCGCTGCTGGTCGGCGGCGATCCTTCATCCGCGCAGGATATGAGCGCGGGAGACGCCGGCCCGGATCGCGCGGCGCGCAACGCCGACGGCTCGGTGTTCGTGCCCAAACCGATCCAGCGCATCTATGCCTTGCGGACGGCAGCGACCGCCGTGGCGGCGCATCCGCGCACGATCGAACTGCCGGGCCGGATCATCCCCGATCCGAATACCAGCGGCTATGTGCAGGCCTCCGTCGGCGGGCGGCTTTCGGCGCCGGCCGGCGGATTTCCGCGGCTCGGCACGCCGGTCCGGACAGGCGACGTGCTCGCCTATGTGACTCCGCCGATGCAGGCGATCGACGTGTCGGACATGCGCCAGCGCCAGGGCGAGCTCGACCAGCAGATCTCCATCGTGGCGCGCCGGGTCACCCGCTTCGAGACGCTGTTGCCGGGCGGCGCGGTGTCGCGCGTGCAACTCGACGAAGCGAGGCTCGAGCTGGAAGGCCTGAAGGAGCGCCGCGCCTCGCTCGACCATATCCGCCGCCAGCCGGAGGCGCTGATCGCCCCGGTGAATGGCGTGGTGGCCGAAGGCACCCCGGTCGCGGGTCAGATGGCGCAGCCCAACGCGGTGATCTTCCAGATCGTCGATCCGGCGCAGCTCTGGGTCGAGGCGCTGAGCTTTGATCCGGTGGCGGGCCAGGTCGCAGCCTCCGCGATCGCCGCGAACGGCCGGCCCCTGCCGCTTTCGTTCCGCGGCTCGGGGCTCGCCGACCGCAACCAGTCGATCCCTGTGCACTTCGCGGTCGAGGGCGAGACCGGCGGGCTTCGCGCCGGCCAGTTCGTCACCGTGATGGCGACCAACGGTGAGCTGAAGGAGGGCATCGCGATCCCGCGCGGCAGCCTGCTGCGCAGCCCGAACGGGCAGGACATGGTCTACGTGCACACCCGCGCGGAGCGGTTCGAGCCGCGTCCGGTGCGCATCGAGCCGCTGGACGGCGAGCGCGTGCTGGCGGTCGCGGGGCTCGAGCCGGGCCAGCGCGTCGTCGTGCAGGGCGCCGAGCTCCTGCACAACGTGCGGTGACGCGATGTTCACATTCCTCGTCACCCGATCGCTGCGCAACCGCCTGCCGGTGCTGGCGCTGAGCCTTGTGCTCGTGGTGTTCGGCACGTTCGCCGTGCTGCGGCTTCCGGTCGACGTGCTGCCGGACCTGAACCGGCCGACCGTCACCATCATGACCGAGGCGGAGGGCTATGCGCCGCCGGAGGTCGAGCTTCTCGTCAGCTTCCCGATCGAAACCCAGATGAACGGCGTGCCGGGCGTGACCCGCGTGCGCTCGGTGTCGGGCGTCGGGCTGTCCATCGTCTACGTCGAGTTCGACTGGGGCACCGACATCTATCGCAACCGCCAGCTCGTCACCGAGCGGCTCAGCCTGGTGCGGACGCAACTGCCGCCGAACGTCTCGCCGCACATGGGCCCGATCAGCTCGATCATGGGCCAGGTGCTGATGATCGCGCTGACCAGCGACCGCGCCACGCCGATGGAGTTGCGCGAGGCCGCCGATTTCACCATCCGGCCGCGCCTCCTCAGCGTGCCGGGGGTGGCGCAGGTGATCCCGATGGGCGGCGAGGTGCGGCAATACCGCATCGCGCCGCAGCCCGCGGCGCTGCGCGTGCTCGGCGTGAACTACGAGCAGGTGCAGAAGGCGCTCGCCCAGTTCGGCACCAACAGCGGCGGCGGCTTCACCGACCTGCATTCGCGGGAATATCTGATCCGCAACATCGGCCGCACCACCAGCCTCGACGATCTCCGCAACATCGTCGTCGCCAAAACCGACGACCGCCCGGTCTATCTGAAGCAGGTCGCAACCGTGGAGTTTGCGCCCAAGGTCAAGCGCGGCGACAGCGGCTACATGGGAAAACCCGCCGTCGTGATTTCCGTCGAGAAGCAGCCGGGCGTCGATACGGTTGCACTGACGCGCGAGCTCGAGGCCGCCATCGCCGACCTCAACGCCAACCTGCCGCTCGGCATCAAGGCCGACCAGATCATCTTCCGGCAGGCAAACTTCATCGAGACGTCGATCGGCAACGTCCAGAAGGTGATGGTGGAGGCCGCCATCGTGGTGGCGGTCGTGCTGTTCGCCTTCCTGCTGAACTGGCGGACCACCGCGATCTCGCTCACCGCCATCCCGGTTTCGATTTTGGCGACGGCCACGATCTTCTATGCGCTGGGTCTGACCATCAACACCATGACGCTCGGCGGCATCGCCATCGCCATCGGCGCGCTGGTCGACGACGCGGTGGTCGACGTCGAGAACATCTTCCGGCGGCTCCGCGAAAACCGCGCGGCCGGCAATCCGCGTTCGGTGTTCGACGTGGTGGTGGCGGCGTCGCAGGAGGTGCGCTCCGGCATCCTGTACGCCAGCGCCATCATCGTGCTGGTGTTCGTGCCGCTGTTTGCGCTGTCCGGCATCGAGGGCCGCCTGTTCAGCCCGTTGGGACAGGCCTACATCATCGCCATCCTGGCAAGCCTCGTGGTGTCGATCACGCTGACGCCAGTGATGGCGTACTACATGCTGCCGGGGCTGAAGCGCCTCGACGAGCGCGAAAGCCCGCTGGTCCGCGCCCTCAAGCGGCACTATTCGGCGGTGCTCGATCTTGCGCTGAACCGGGGCGGGCTTGTTGTCGCCGCGACATTGATTGCCGTGGCGATGGCCGTGGCCGGCGCGGTGCTGCTGCCGCGGGCGTTCCTGCCGCAGTTCAACGAGGGCACCTTCACGATCAATCTCACGTTCAATCCCGGGGTCTCGCTCACCGAGTCCAACCGCGTCGGCCAGATCGCCGAGCACCTCGCGCTCGAGGTCCCCGAGGTCAAATCGGTCGGACGGCGCACCGGCCGCGCCGAACTGGACGAGCATGCGGAGGGCGTGCATTCGACCGATCTGGAAATCGATCTCAAGCCGGGCGGACGGGCCAAGACCGAAGTGGTCGCCGACATCCGCTCGCGCCTGTCGGTGCTGCCGCTGTCCATCAACGTGGGCCAGCCGATCTCGCACCGGCTCGACCACATGCTCTCGGGCGTGCGCGCCGACATCGCCGTGAAGATTTTCGGAGAGGATCTCGACGCGCTCTACAGCGCGGCCGAACAGCTTCGCCAAAAGCTGACCCGCATTTCCGGCCTGGCCGACGTTCAGGTGGAAAAGCAGGTTCGCATTCCGCAGCTCGAAATCCGCGTCGACTACGGCCGCTCGGCGCTTTACGGCGTGCAGCCTGCCGCCGTGGTCGATCAGTTGAGCCGGCTGTCGAACGGCCGGATCGTGTCGCAGGTGGTGGATGGGCAGCGCCGCTTCGACGTGGTGATGCGGCTGCCGGACCCGATGCGGACGACGCAGCGGCTGGGTGACCTGCTGATCGAGACGCCGAGCGGTTGGATCGCGGCGCGCCAGATCGCCGATATCAAGGAGGCCGACGGGCCGAACCAGATCCTGCGCGAGAACGGCCGCCGGCGTATTGCGGTCTACGGCAATGTCGTGGGCAACGCCGATGCCGCGGCCATCGTCGAGACCGTCCGTTCGGAGCTTCGCAGCCTGAAGCTTCCCGAAAGCTCGTTCACCAGCGTCGAAGGCTCGTTCAAGGCGCAGGAGCAGGCGAGCCGCACCATCGGCGTGCTGGGTCTGGTCTCGCTCCTGATGATCTTTGCGATCCTTTACAGCCGCTACCGTTCCGCGGTGCTGGCGCTGATCATCATGGGAAGCCTGCCGCTCGCGCTGATTGGCGCGGTCGCAGCGCTGTGGCTCGCGGGTCAGCCGCTGTCGGTTGCCAGCATGGTCGGCTTCATCACGCTGACCGGGATCGCGGCACGAAACGGCATCCTCAAGGTCAGCCACACCATCAACCTCGTGCTGCAGGAGGGCATGCCCTGGGGCCGCGAACTGGTGGTGCGCGGCAGCCTGGAACGGCTCACGCCGGTGCTGATGACCGCGCTGTCGGCCGGCGTGGCTCTCGTGCCGCTGATGATCGGTGCCGCGGCGCCGGGCAAGGAGATCCTGCACCCGGTTGCGGTGACGATCTTCGGCGGCCTCGTCAGCGCCACCGCGCTCGATGCGTTTCTGACCCCGGTGCTGCTGCTGCGCTTCGGCCGGCCCGCCATCGAGCGTCTTCGCGCGTCCGCTGCAGAAGGGTCATCCGGCGCCCAAACCGCCGCCCATTCCTATTGATCTCAAACATGAGGAGACCATCATGACCACGTTCCGCTCTCTCGCACTGGGTGCTCTGCTGGCGATCCTGCTGCCCGCGCTTCCGGTATCGGCCCACGATCCCAAGCCGCGCCATGGCGGCGCGATCGTTCTGACCGCGACCTACCACGTCGAAATGGTGATCAAGGACGGGCAGGTGGACGTCTATCTCACCGGCCACGACGACAAGCCGGTCGCCGCGACCGGGCGCAAGGGTGTCGCCATCCTGATGACCGGCGGCAAAAGCGTCCGCGTTCCGCTGGAAGCGGCCGGCGCCGAGCGGCTGACCGGAAAGACCGCCGAAGCGCTGCCCGCCGGCGCCAAAGGCGTGGTGCAGATCACCGAGCCGGCCGGGGGAACCATCCAGGCCCGGTTCAACTGACGCCTGAAAGCGGTTTGCTGAAGCGCAGCTCGCGCCCGTCACCGCGGCCCCAGTCCGGCGAGGGCCTAGGTCGAGCCGCGCATGATTGTGTAACAGGCCATTGCGTCCATATATTTGAGCGGAAGAGGCGAAAATGGCGGAATGCTGCGGCTCCAACGTCAGGTTTGAAGGCTTGTCCGCCGACTACAAGCGGCGTCTTTGGATCGTCATTGCGATCAATGCCAGCATGTTCGTCCTGGAAACAACCGGCGGCGCGCTGGCGCGGTCTCAGGCCCTGCAGGCGGACGCTCTCGATTTTCTGGGCGATGCGCTCACCTACGGCATCACGCTAGCCGCTATCGGCGCAGCGATCACCGTGCGGGCGCGCGCGGCGCTGTTCAAGGGCATTACGCTCTCCCTCATGGGCCTGTGGGTGTTCGGTGCCACCGCGTATCACGTTCTCATCCTCGGTATCCCCAAAGCCGAGTTGATGGGGGCGGTCGGCTTCCTCGCCTTGGCGGCCAATGTCGCGAGTGTTCTGCTGCTGGCCAAATACAAGGACGGGGACGCCAACGTGCGCTCGGTTTGGCTCTGCTCCCGGAACGACGCCATCGGAAACATAGCTGTCATATTGGCCGCGGCTGCGGTCTGGTGGACGGCGAGCGCATGGCCGGACCTGATCGTTGCGGCGATCATGGCAGGGCTGTTCCTGTGGTCGTCCGTCCAGATCCTGCGGCAGGCGACCGCCGAACTCCGCACGGCCAAAATGGGTGCGGTTCCGGCCGAATAACCGGCCGATCCAGTCACGAGCGCGAACCGCCCAAAGCCCAGTGGATGAAAGGCTTTTGCCGCCCGTCCGGGAGGGCTATTCGCCTTGCCACCCTTTGTGCGCTGCGCTAAGCCTCAACACGCCTTTCTTGGAACGAATCCAGTCGGGTTTGGGGGATTTGACAGGCCTTGCGGCGCTGGAACCGGCGCCGGTTGGTCCACGATGGGCGTTTGCGGGGGCGGACGAAGGATCGGCGATGAGCGCGCTGTTGCAGGACTATCTTCCCTTGGTGATCTTCATCGGCGTCGCGCTGGCGCTCGGGCTCGCGCTTCTGGTTGCGCCGTTTCTGGTCGCCTACAAGCAGCCCGATCCGGAAAAGCTCTCCGCCTATGAATGCGGCTTCAACGCTTTCGACGACGCGCGCATGAAGTTCGACGTGCGGTTCTACCTCGTCGCAATTCTGTTCATCATCTTCGATCTGGAAGTCACGTTCCTGTTTCCGTGGGCCATTACGTTCGGCCAGCTTGGCGCATACGGCTTCTGGTCGATGATGGTGTTCCTTGCGGTGCTGACGATCGGGTTTATCTATGAGTGGAAGAAGGGAGCGCTCGAATGGGATTGAGCGATTCCACCCTCATTGCCCCGGCCCCCAGGGGCATTCTCGATCCGCGCACCGGCAAGCCGGTCGGCTCCGATGACCAGTTCTTCGTCGGGCTCAACAACGAGCTTGCCGATAAGGGCTTCATCGTCACCGCGACCGAGGATCTGGTCACCTGGGCGCGCACCGGCTCGCTGATGTGGATGACGTTCGGCCTCGCATGCTGCGCGGTCGAGATGATGCAGATGTCGATGCCGCGCTACGACGCGGAGCGTTTCGGCTTTGCGCCGCGGGCCTCGCCCCGGCAGTCCGACGTGATGATCGTCGCGGGCACGCTCACCAACAAGATGGCGCCCGCGCTGCGCAAGGTCTACGACCAGATGCCGGAGCCGCGCTACGTCATTTCGATGGGCTCGTGCGCCAACGGCGGCGGCTATTACCACTATTCCTATTCGGTGGTGCGCGGCTGCGACCGCATCGTGCCGGTCGACATCTACGTGCCCGGCTGCCCGCCGACCGCGGAGGCGCTGCTCTACGGCGTGCTGCTGCTGCAGAAGAAAATCCGCCGCACCGGAACGATCGAGCGGTAAGTGATGCGCATCGATAACATTCCGTTCGGAACCACCGATTGGACGGCCATTGCACCGACGATGCACAAGGGCGACGCGGGCGTTGCGACATGGCGGACGCAGCAGTTCGGCGACATCCGGGTGCGGCTGGTGGACTATTCGCCGGGCTACGTGGCCGACCACTGGTGCAGCAAGGGCCACATCATCTTCTGCGTCGACGGCGAGATGACGACCGATCTCAAGGACGGCCGGTCTTTCAAGCTCAGGACCGGCATGAGCTACCAGGTGGCCGACGACGACGGCGAGCACCGCTCGCACACCGACACCGGCGCGCGGCTGTTTATCGTGGATTGAAAATGATGGACGAAACGCTGGAACGGCTGGGAGAGACGATCGCGAGCGCGCTGGCGGGCTCGATTGCCGGCCATTGGATCGCGCATGGCGAGCTGACGCTCACTGCGAGCGCGCGCGACATCGTCAAGGTGACGACCTTCCTGCGCGACGACGAGCGTTGCCAGTTCGTCAGCTTCATCGACGTCACCGCGGTCGACTGGCCGCAGCGCGAGCGGCGCTTCGACGTGGTCTATCACCTGATGTCGCCCAGGCTGAACCGACGCATCCGCATCAAGATCGAGGCCGGCGAGGAGACGCGGGTGCCCTCGATCATCGGCGTGTTTCCGGGCGCCGACTGGTTCGAGCGCGAGACATACGATCTCTACGGCGTGCTGTTCACCGGCCATCCCGACATGCGGCGGCTGCTGACCGACTATGGCTTCGAGGGCCATCCGCTGCGCAAGGATTTCCCGATGACCGGTTTCGTCGAGGTGCGCTACGACGACGAGCAGAAGCGCGTGGTCTACGACAAGGTCCGGCTCGCGCAGGAATTCCGCAATTTCGATTTCCTCTCGCCGTGGGAAGGCGCGGGCTACATGCCGCTGCCCGGCGACGAGAAGGCAAAGGGGTAGGCCATGGCGGGCCCGATGCAAGGCGGCTGCCTCTGCGGCGCGGTGCGTTTCACCGCGGCGCCGAAGGACCGCGAGGTCGGCGCCTGCCATTGCAGCATGTGCCGCAAGTGGACCGGCGGTCCGTTCATGGTGATCGACTGCGGCGACTCCATCAAGGTCGAGAACGAGAGCAATCTCGGCGTCTATCGTTCCTCGGAATGGGCCGAGCGCTGCTTCTGCAAGAACTGCGGCAGCGTGCTGTTCTATCGGCTGGTGCAAAACGGGAATTGTTACGCCTCGGCCGAGGCCTTCGATGACCGCGCCGGCTACGCGTTCACCAGCCAGGTCTTCATCGACGAGAAGCCGGCTTACTACGACTTCGCCAACAAGACCCACAACATGACGGGCGCGGACGTGTTCGCGGCATTCGCGCCGCCCGACGCCGGGCAGGCGAAGCGGTAATCACCGATGGCCGAGAACGTCCGCAACTTCACCATCAACTTCGGGCCGCAGCATCCGGCGGCGCACGGCGTGCTGCGCCTCGTGCTGGAGCTCGACGGCGAGATCGTCGAGCGCGTCGATCCGCATATCGGCCTCCTGCATCGCGGCACCGAGAAGCTGATCGAGGCGAAGACCTACCTGCAGGCGATCCCGTATTTCGACCGGCTCGACTACGTCGCGCCGATGAACCAGGAGCATGCGTTCTGCCTCGCGGCGGAGAAGCTCCTGCGGCTGAACGTGCCGCGCCGCGCCCAGCTGATCCGTGTGCTGTTTTGCGAGATCGGGCGGCTCCTGTCGCACATCCTCAACGTCACCACCCAGGCGATGGACGTCGGCGCGCTCACCCCGCCGCTGTGGGGCTTCGAGGAGCGCGAGAAGCTGATGGTGTTCTACGAGCGTGCCTCGGGCTCGCGCATGCACGCGGCGTTCTTCCGCATCGGCGGCGTGCATCAGGACCTGCCGCCGCAGCTGATCGACGACATCGAGGCGTTCTGCGATCCGTTCCTGAAGGTCTGCGACGACCTCGAGGACCTGCTCACCGGCAACCGCATCTTCAAGCAGCGCAACGTCGATATCGGCGTGGTCAGCCTGAAGGACGCCTGGGCCTGGGGTTTCTCCGGCGTGATGGTGCGCGGCTCGGGCGCGGCGTGGGATCTGCGCAAGTCGCAGCCCTACGAATGCTACGCCGAGATGGATTTCGACATTCCGATCGGCAAGAACGGCGACTGCTACGATCGGTACTGCATCCGTATGGAAGAGATGCGGCAATCGATCCGCATCATGAAGCAGTGCATCCAGAAGCTCCGCGAGCCCGAAGGGCAGGGCGCCGTGAGCGTGGTCGACAACAAGATCGTGCCGCCCAGGCGCGGCGAGATGAAGAAGTCGATGGAAGCGCTGATCCATCACTTCAAGCTCTATACCGAAGGCTTCCACGTGCCCGAGGGCGAGATCTATGCCGCGGTCGAGGCGCCCAAGGGCGAGTTCGGCGTCTATCTCGTCGCCGACGGCACCAACAAGCCCTACAAGTGCAAAATCAGGGCGCCGGGCTTCGCGCACCTGCAGGCGATGGATTTCCTCTGCAAGGGCCACATGCTGGCCGACGTATCCGCCATTCTGGGTTCACTCGATATCGTGTTTGGGGAGGTTGACCGATGATCATTTCGAAACTGCTCGCCGCTGCATTGCTCGCGGGATTCGCTTCGTCTGCTCTCGCGCAGGCCCAGGCTCAGGCCGACAAGCCGACCGTCGGCAAGTATCTGGCCGACGGCTACGAGGTGGAACGGGCCGAGATCGGCAATCCGTTCCTGCAGTTCATCCTTCAAAAGAAAACCGCGTCCGGTCAGGTGCTGGTCTGGTGCTCCGTGCAGGTGCAGACCGGCGAAACCTCGAGCTGCCGCACCATCAGGTAAGAGCCGAGACACCCCGCATCATGGCCGTCCGCCGCGTCGCACCGCCCGAGCTTCAGCCGAAGGATTTCGCCTTCACGGCGGAGAATGCCGCGTGGGCGAAGAAGCAGATCGCGAAGTATCCCGAGGGCCGGCAGCAGTCGGCGATCATTCCGCTCCTGTGGCGCGCGCAGGAGCAGAACGGCGGCTGGCTGCCGGAAGCGGCGATCCGGCATGTCTCCGGGATGCTCGGGATGGCGCATATCCGCGCACTGGAAGTCGCGACCTTCTACACCATGTTCCTGCTGGAACCGTGCGGGAAGAAAGCCCACGTGCAGGTCTGCGGCACCACGCCCTGCATGCTGCGCGGCGCGGAGGCGATCTTCGACGTCTGCAGGAAGCGCATCCATCACGATCCGCATCATGTCTCCGCCGACGGCGATTTTTCCTGGGAAGAGGTCGAGTGCCTCGGCGCCTGCGTGAATGCGCCGATGGTGCTGATCTGGAACGACACCTACGAGGACCTGACGGCCGAGAGCTTCGAGAAGGTGCTCGACGGCTTTGCCAAGGGACAGCCGGTGAAGCCCGGCCCGCAGATCGACCGGCAACTGTCCGCGCCGGTCGGCGGTCCGACCACGTTGAAATCGGTGAAGGTCTAAGATGCTCGACGACAAGGACCGCATCTTCAGGAACCTCTACGGCCAGGGCGACTTCGGCCTCGAAGGCGCGCGCAAGCGCGGCTCGTGGGACGGCACCAAGGCGATCCTCGAGAAGGGCCGCGACGCCATCGTCAACGAGGTGAAGGCCTCGGGCCTGCGCGGTCGCGGCGGCGCGGGTTTCCCGACCGGCGTGAAGTGGTCGTTCATGCCCAAGACCGTCGGCGACCGGCCGCACTATCTGGTGGTCAATGCCGACGAGTCCGAGCCCGGCACCTGCAAGGACCGCGAGATCATGCGGAACGATCCGCACCTTCTCGTCGAGGGCTGCCTGATCGCCGGCCGCGCGATGGACTGCCGCTCGGGCTACATCTATGTGCGCGGCGAGTTCATCCGCGAGCGTGAGCGGCTGCAGGCCGCGATCGACCAGGCCTATGAGGCCAAGCTCCTCGGCAAGGACAACGTCCACGGCTACGACTTCGACCTCTACGTCCATCACGGCGCCGGCGCCTACATCTGCGGCGAGGAGATGGCGCTGCTCGAAAGCCTCGAGGGCAAGAAGGGCCAGCCGCGGCTGAAGCCGCCGTTCCCGGCCAACATGGGTCTCTATGGCTGCCCGACGACCGTGAACAACGTCGAGAGCATCGCCGTGGTGCCCGACATCATGCGCCGCGGCGCCGCCTGGTTCGCCGGCATCGGCCGGCCGAACAACACCGGCACCAAGCTCTACTGCATCTCCGGCCACGTCGAGCGGCCCTGCACGGTCGAAGAGGCGATGGGCATTCCGCTGCGCGAATTGATCGAAACCCATTGCGGCGGCGTACGCGGCGGCTGGAACAACCTGCTCGCCGTGATCCCGGGCGGCTCGTCGATGCCGGTGATCCCGGCAGGTCCCACAGGCTGCGACGATCTCCTGATGGATTTCGACGGCTGCGCCAAGCACAAGTCCGCGCTCGGCACCGCCGCCGTGATCGTGATGGACAAGTCCACCGACATCATCCGCGCCTTTGCGCGCATCGCCTATTTCTACAAGCACGAGAGCTGCGGCCAGTGCACGCCGTGCCGCGAGGGCATGGGCTGGATGTGGCGCGTGCTGACCCGCATGGCGGACGGCCGCGCGCAGCGCCGCGAGATCGACATGCTGTTCGACGTGACCAAGCAGATCGAGGGCCACACCATCTGCGCGTTCGGCGACGGCGCGGCCTGGCCGGTGCAGGGACTGCATTCGGCACTTCCGGCCGGAGATCGAGCGGCGCATCGACGAATACACCCGTAATTCGGTCCGTGCATCGCACGCACCCACTCACGTAGCGGCGGAATAGGAGGAAGGCATGGCAGGCGAACCTGACAACGTCGTCCTTGTCCTGTTGCGCAAGATAGACGAGCGGACGGAGCGCATATCGGACGATCTTCAGGACCGCAAAGTCCGGATGACTTCGGTCGAAGAAGGATTGGCCGGCGTGAACCGTCGGCTCGATCGGCTGGAAGGTCGCATGGAGCGAATTGAACGTCGCCTCGAACTCACCGATGTGGCGCACTAGGAAGGCCTGATGACCAAAATCATCATCGACGGCACCGAGGTTGACGTCCCGCCGGAGTTCACGCTGCTGCAGGCGGCGGAAGCCGCCGGCGCGGAAATCCCGCGCTTCTGCTTCCACGAACGGCTGTCGATCGCCGGCAACTGCCGCATGTGTCTCGTCGAGCTGAAGGGCTCGCCGAAGCCGGTCGCGTCCTGCGCCTGGGGCGTGCGCGACTGCCGTCCGGGCCCGAACGGCGAAGCGCCGGTCGTCAACACCAAGTCGCCGATGGTGCGCAAGGCGCGCGAAGGCGTGATGGAATTCCTGCTGATCAACCATCCGCTCGACTGCCCGATCTGCGACCAGGGCGGCGAATGCGATCTTCAAGATCAGGCGATGGCCTACGGCGTCGATTCAAGCCGCTATCACGAGAACAAGCGCGCGGTCGAAGACAAGTACATCGGGCCCCTGGTCAAGACGATCATGAACCGCTGCATCCATTGCACGCGGTGCATCCGCTTCTCGGCGGAGGTCGCGGGCGTGCCGGAGCTCGGCGCGATCGGCCGCGGCGAGGACATGGAGATCACGACCTACCTCGAGCACGCGATGTCGTCGGAGCTGCAGGGCAACGTGGTCGATCTCTGCCCGGTCGGCGCGCTCACCTCGAAGCCCTACGCGTTCGCGGCACGGCCCTGGGAGCTGACCAAGACCGAAACCGTCGATGTGATGGACGCGCTGGGTTCTGCGATCCGCGTCGACAGCCGCGGCCGCGAGGTCATGCGCATCCTGCCGCGCAACAACGACGACGTGAACGAGGAGTGGATTTCCGACAAGACGCGCCACGTCGTCGATGGATTGCGCACCCAGCGGCTCGACCAGCCCTATCTCCGCGAGAACGGCAGGCTTCGCCCCGCGACCTGGCCGCAGGCGTTCGCGGCGATCGCAGACAAGGTGAAGGCGTCGAATGCCGAACCGCATCGGCGCCATCGCCGGCGATCTCGCGTCGGTCGAGGACATGTTCGCGCTGCAGGACCTGATGACGCGGCTCGGCTCGAAGAACATCGACGCGCGGCAGGATGGAGCTGCGCTCGATCCGTCGCTCGGCCGCGCCAGCTACGTGTTCAACGCGGGCATCGCCGGCATCGAGCGCGCCGACGCGCTGCTCATCGTCGGATCGAACCCGCGCCGCGAGGCGGCCGTGCTCAACGCCCGCATCCGCAAGCGCTGGCGCGCCGGCAAGTTCCCGGTCGCGCTGATCGGCGAGCGGGCCGATCTGACCTACGCCTACGACTATCTCGGAGCGGGCCCGGAAACGCTGGCCGATCTCGCGGCCGGCAAGGTGAGCTTCGCCGAGACCCTGAAGACCGCCGAGCGGCCGCTGATCGTCATCGGTGCTGCGGCGCTCGCCCGTCCCGACGGCGCGGCCATCGCCGCGCTTGCCGCCAAGGCCGCCATCGAGCTCGGCGCCGTGAAGGAGGGCTGGAACGGCTTCTGCGTGCTGCACGCCGCGGCGTCACGCGTCGGCGCGATGGAGCTCGGCTTCGTTCCGGGCGAGGGCGGGTTGAACGCCGGCGCCATGGCGAACTCCAACGCGCTCGACGTGCTGTTCCTGCTGGGCGCCGACGAGATCGACGTGCCGTCCGGCGCCTTCGTCGTCTACATCGGCAGCCACGGCGACAATGGCGCGCACCGCGCCGACGTGATCCTGCCGGGCGCGGCCTATCCGGAGAAATCCGGCATCTACGTCAACACCGAGGGCCGGGTGCAGATGGGCAACCGCGCGACCTTCCCGCCGGGCGAGGCCCGCGAGGAATGGGCGATCTTCCGCGCTCTCTCCGACGTGCTCGGGGTGAAGCTTCCCTATGACTCGCTCGCCGCGCTGCGCCAGGCGCTGTTCAAGGAGCACCCGCATCTCGCCCGCATCGGCCAGGTCATGCCGAGCGGCCCGTCGGACGTGCGCCAGCTCTCGATGGCGGGCGGCAACGTCGACAAGGCGCCGTTCACGCCCGCCATCGAGGACTTCTATCTCACCAATCCCATCGCGCGCGCGTCCGCCATCATGGGCGAATGCTCGGCGCTTGCCGAGGCGCGCACCACCATGACCGCGGCGGAGTAGGGCGATGACCTTCGCGGAGCTCTGGACCGGGTATCTGTGGCCGCTGATCGTCATCGTGGCGCAGTCGCTGCTGCTGCTGGTCGTGCTGCTGGTCGCCATCGCCTATGTGCTGCTGGCCGACCGCAAGATCTGGGCGGCGGTGCAGATGCGGCGCGGCCCCAACGTGGTCGGGCCGTGGGGCCTGCTGCAGTCCTTCGCCGACCTGCTGAAGTTCATCGTCAAGGAACCGGTCATCCCGGCCGGCTCCAACAAAGGCGTCTTCCTGCTGGCGCCTCTCGTCACCTGCACGCTGGCGCTCGCCGCCTGGGCGGTGATCCCGGTCAACGTCGGATGGGCGGTCGCCGAGATCAATGTCGGCGTGCTCTACATCTTCGCGATCTCGTCGCTGATGGTCTACGGCATCATCATGGCGGGCTGGGCGTCCAATTCGAAGTACGCCTTCTTGTCGGCGGTGCGTTCCGCGGCGCAAATGGTGTCGTACGAGGTCTCGATCGGGTTCGTGATCATCACGGTGCTGCTCTGCGCAGGCTCCCTCAACCTGTCCGCCATTGTCGCCGCACAGGACACCCGCTTCGGCATGTTCGGCTGGTACTGGCTGCCGCTCCTGCCGATGTTCGTGGTGTTTTTCATCTCCGCGCTCGCCGAAACCAACCGCCCGCCGTTCGACCTGGTCGAGGCGGAGTCGGAACTGGTTGCCGGATTCATGGTCGAATACGGTTCGTCGCCCTACATGATGTTCATGCTCGGCGAATACGTCGCCATCGCCACCATGTGCGCGATGGCAACGATCCTGTTCCTCGGCGGGTGGCTGCCGCCGTTCCAGGTTGCACCGTTTACCTGGGTGCCGGGCGTGGTCTGGTTCACGCTGAAGGCGCTGTTCATGTTCTTCCTGTTCGCCATGGCCAAGGCGATCGTGCCGCGTTACCGCTACGACCAGTTGATGCGGCTCGGCTGGAAGGTGTTCCTGCCGCTGTCGCTCGCGATGGTGGTGATCGTCGCCGCCGTGCTGCAGTTCGGCGGTCCGCTCCTTGCATTTGCGCCGAAGGGATAAGCCGATGAGACTCGATCAGGCAGCCCGTTCGATCTTCCTCTCCGAGTTCGTCTCGGCGTTCTTCCTCGGCATGCGCTATTTCTTCAAGCCGAAGGCGACGCTGAACTATCCGTTCGAGAAGGGACCGATTTCGCCGCGCTTCCGCGGCGAGCATGTGCTGCGCCGCTATCCGAACGGCGAGGAGCGCTGCATCGCCTGCAAGCTCTGCGAGGCGATCTGCCCGGCGCAGGCCATCACCATCGAGGCCGGCCCGCGCAGGAACGACGGCACGCGCCGCACCACGCGCTACGACATCGACATGGTGAAATGCATCTATTGCGGGCTGTGCCAGGAGGCCTGCCCGGTCGACGCCATCGTCGAGGGCCCGAACTTCGAATTCGCCACCGAAACGCGCGAGGAGCTTTACTACGACAAGGAAAAGCTCTTGGCGAACGGCGACCGCTGGGAGCGCGAGATCGCCAAGAACATCGCGCTCGACGCGCCGTACCGGTGAGGACGAACCCGCGATGATCCTTCCCGCGCTGTTCTTCTATCTCTTCGCCGGCATCTGCGTCGCATCCGCCCTCATGGTGATCGCGGCGAAGAACCCGGTGCATTCGGTGCTTTATCTGATCCTCGCCTTCGTCAACGCGTCGGGTCTGTTCGTGCTGATGGGCGCCGAGTTCCTGGCAATGATCCTGATCGTGGTCTATGTCGGCGCGGTCGCGGTGCTGTTCCTGTTCGTCGTCATGATGCTGGACGTCGACTTCGCCGAGCTGCGCCAGGGCCTGCTGCAGTACCTGCCGGTCGGCGTGATGGTCGGCGCGATCTTCCTCGCCGAACTGCTGCTGGTGGTCGGCGCCTGGGTGATCGGCCCGACCATACCGCAGGCGATCTCCGCGCCGATTCCGCCGGGCATCACCAACACCGAGGCGCTCGGCCGCGTGCTCTACACGCAATACGTCTACTACTTCCAGGCGGCGGGCCTGGTGCTGCTGGTGGCCATGGTCGGCGCCATCGTGCTGACGCTGCGCCACAAGCCGAACATCAAGCGCCAGAACATCTCGGATCAGGTGGCGCGCACCAAGGAAACCGCCATGGAAGTCGTCAAGGTCCAGCCGGGGCAGGGACTAGGCGCATGATCCCGAAAAGTGTGAAGCGGTTTTCGGACAAGATCATGCGCGGAGAGGGCGCATGACGATAGGTCTCGGCCACTACCTTTCGGTTGCGGCGATCCTGTTCACGATCGGCATCTTCGGCATCTTCCTCAACCGGAAGAACATCATCGTCATCCTGATGTCGATCGAGCTGATCCTGCTCGCCGTCAACATCAACATGGTCGCGTTCTCGACCCACCTGAACGACATCGTCGGCCAGGTGTTCGCGCTGCTGGTGCTCACCGTCGCGGCGGCCGAGGCCGCGATCGGGCTTGCCATCCTCGTGGTCTATTTCCGCAACCGCGGCTCGATCGCGGTCGAAGACGTCAACCTGATGAAGGGTTAGGGATGTATCAGGCGATCGTCTTCCTGCCGCTGCTGGGCTTCATTCTCGCCGCCGCCATTTCGCTCGCGGGCGCCCGCGCGCGTTTCCCCGGCGCCGAGCCGTCGGACGACGAGCATCATCACGCGCCGGCGCATGTGGCGCACGCGGCTCACGACACCCACGCGCACGCGGCCGACGCCCATCACGACGATCACCACGCGCCCGCCGAGCCCGCGGCGGCCGGCTCCCGCGCCGCCGAAATCATCACCACGTCGCTGTTGATGATCTCCTGCGTGCTCTCCTGGATCGTGTTCTGGAAGATCGGCTTCGGCCACACCAGCGAACGCGTCACGCTGTTCACCTGGATGATCTCGGCCGATCTCAAGGTCGACTGGGCGCTGCGGATCGACGCGCTCACCGCCGTCATGCTGGTGGTGGTGACCACCGTCTCCGGGCTCGTGCACCTCTATTCCATCGGCTACATGCACGAGGACCCGTACCGGCCGCGGTTCTTCGCGTACCTCTCGCTGTTCACCTTCGCGATGCTGGCGCTGGTGACCGCCGACAACCTCGCCCAGCTGTTCTTCGGCTGGGAGGGCGTGGGGCTGGCGAGCTATCTCCTGATCGGCTTCTGGTATCACAAGCCCGAGGCGAACGCCGCCGCGATCAAGGCCTTCGTCGTCAACCGCGTCGGCGATTTCGGCTTCGCGCTCGGCATCTTCGCGGTGTTCATGCTGACCTCGTCGATCGACCTCGACACCGTCTTCGCGCAGGCGCCTTCGCTCACCGGCAAGACCATCAATTTCTTCGGCTGGCACGCCGACGCGCTGACGCTGATCTGCCTGCTGCTGTTCATGGGCGCGATGGGCAAGTCGGCCCAGTTCCTGCTGCACACCTGGCTGCCCGACGCGATGGAAGGGCCGACTCCGGTCTCCGCGCTCATTCACGCCGCCACCATGGTCACCGCCGGCGTGTTCATGGTGGCGCGGCTGTCGCCGCTGTTCGAGCTTGCGCCGAACGCCGCCGCCGTCGTCACCCTGGTCGGCGCCACCACGGCCTTCTTCGCCGCGACCGTCGGCCTGGTGCAGAACGACATCAAGCGGATCGTCGCCTATTCGACCTGCTCGCAGCTCGGCTACATGTTCGTCGCGATGGGGGTGGGCGCCTATTCGGTCGGCATGTTCCACCTGTTCACGCATGCCTTCTTCAAGGCGCTGCTGTTCCTGGGCTCCGGCTCGGTGATCATGGCGATGCATCACGAGCAGGACATCCGCAACATGGGAGGCTTGCGCAACAAGATCCCGGTCACCTACTGGACCATGGTGATCGGCACGCTGGCGCTCACCGGTTTCCCGTTCACCGCCGGCTATTTCTCCAAGGACGCCATCATCGAGGCGGCCTATGCGGGCAAGAACCCGTTCGCGCTCTACGCCTTCCTGATGACCGTGATCGCCGCGGGCCTCACCGCGTTCTACTCGTGGCGGCTGATCTACAAGACCTTCCACGGCACGCCGCACGATCCGCACCACCACGAGGCGGCGCGCGAAAGTCCGCTGGTGATCCTGATCCCGCTCGGCGCGCTGGCGATCGGCTCGATCGCCGCGGGCTATCCGTTCAAGGAATACTTTGCCGGCCACCACACCGCCGAGTTCTTCCGCGAGTCGCTCAAGCAGGGCGGCATCATCGAGGCAATGCACCATGCGCCGGCCTGGGTGGTGTACCTGCCGACCGTGATGCTCGCGCTCGGCTGGGGCATCGCCACCTACATCTATCTCTACCGCGTCGAGATCGCCGACAACCTCGCGCGCCAGCATTCGGCGCTGTACCAGTTCCTGCTCAACAAGTGGTACTTCGACGAGCTTTACGAGCTGATTTTCGTGCGTCCCGCGATCTGGCTCGGCCGCGTGTTCTGGAAGCAGGGCGACGGCCGGGTGATCGACGGCCTGGGCCCTGACGGCGTGTCGGCCCGCGTCCTCGACGTCACCCGGAACGTGGTGCGGCTGCAGACCGGCTACCTCTACCACTACGCCTTCGCCATGCTGATCGGGGCCGCGGCCCTGATCACCTGGTTCATGTTCTCGGGCGGCGGAGCGCACTGATGGCGAGCTGGCCCATTCTCTCGGTCACGACCTTCCTGCCGCTGGTCGGCGTGATCTTCCTGATGCTGCTGAAGGACGACGAGTCCGGGGCGCGCAACGCGCGCTGGGTCTCGCTCTGGACCACGATCATCGTGTTCGCGGTATCGCTGATCCTGGTGCAACGCTTCGATCCGGGCTCGCCGGAATTCCAGTTCGTCGAGAAGAAGCCCTGGCTCGGCGGCTTCGCCACCTACCACATGGGGGTCGACGGCATCTCGCTGCCGCTGATCATCCTCACCACCGCGATCATGCCGCTCTGCATCGCGGCGAGCTGGCGCGCCATCAAGGTGCGCGTCAAGGAATACATGATCGCGTTCCTGGTGCTGGAAACGCTGATGGTCGGCACCTTCTCGGCGCTCGACCTCGTGCTGTTCTACCTGTTCTTCGAGGGCGGCCTGATCCCGATGTTCCTGATCATCGGCGTGTGGGGCGGCCCGCGCCGCGTCTATGCGAGCTTCAAGTTCTTTCTCTACACGCTGCTCGGCTCCGTGCTGATGCTGCTCGCCATCATGGCGATGTACTGGCAGTCCGGCACCACCGACATCGCGGTGCTGCTGCGCCATTCGTTCCCGCGCGACATGCAGCCGTGGCTGTGGTTTGCCTTCTTCGCATCCTTCGCGGTGAAGATGCCGATGTGGCCGGTGCACACCTGGCTGCCCGACGCCCACGTCGAGGCGCCGACCGCCGGCTCGGTCATTCTCGCCGCGATCCTGCTGAAAATGGGCGGCTACGGGTTCCTGCGCTTCTCGCTGCCGATGTTCCCGCACGCCTCGGCCGATTTCGCGCCCTTCATCTTCACGCTGTCGGTGATCGCCATCGTCTACACCTCGCTGGTGGCGATGGTGCAGGAGGACATGAAGAAGCTGATCGCCTATTCGTCGGTCGCCCACATGGGCTTCGTGACCATGGGCATCTTCGCCGCGACCGCGCAGGGCGTGGCCGGCGGCATCTTCCAGATGGTGTCGCACGGCGTGGTCTCGGCCGCGCTGTTCCTCTGCGTCGGCGTGGTCTACGACCGCATGCACAGCCGCGAGATCGCGAGCTATGGCGGGCTGGTCAACCGCATGCCGGTCTATGCCGTGGTGTTCCTGATCTTCACGCTGGCGAACGTGGGCCTTCCCGGCACCTCGGGCTTCGTCGGCGAATTCCTGACGCTGCTCGGCACCTTCAAGGTCAACGTGGTGGTGGCGACGCTGGCCACCATCGGCGTGATCCTGTCGGCCTGCTACGCGCTCTGGCTCTATCGCAAGGTGATCTTCGGCAAGCTCGAGAAGCCTTCGCTTGCGAACATCAGCGACATGGGCGTGCGCGAGATCGCGATCTTCGTGCCGCTGATCGTGCTGACGCTCTTGCTCGGCTTCTATCCGAAGCCGGTGCTCGACATGTCGTCGGCCTCGGTCAACGCACTGCTCGACAACTATCAGCGCGCATTGGGCACCGCGAAGTCCGCGGCGCTGGAGAAGTGAGGCCGTCCCGATGAACGCCGTTCCCCTTTCATCGCTGGCCCCGGCCTTGCCGGAGATCGTGCTGTCGGTCGGCGCCATGGCGCTGCTGATGGTCGGCGCCTACCGCGAGAACAGCACACAGCTCGTCAATCTCGGCTCGATCATGCTGCTGATCGTGGCGGCCTTCATCGTCGCCCGCGTGCCGGGCGGCACCATCCTCAACGGCAGCTTCATCGTCGACGACTTTGCCCGCTTCACCAAGATCCTGACCTATGTCGGATCGGCCTTCGCCATCGTGATGTCGCTCAACTACATGGCGGCCGAGAAGGAGCAGAAATTCGAGTTCTCGATCTTGATCCTGCTGTCGACCACCGGCATGGGCATGCTCATTTCCGCGGGCGACCTGATCGCGCTCTATCTCGGCCTCGAGCTGATGAGCCTTGCGCTCTACGTGGTCGCGGCGTCGAGCCGCGACAGCCTCCGCTCGACCGAAGCGGGCCTGAAGTATTTCGTGCTCGGCGCGCTGTCGTCCGGCATGCTGCTGTACGGCTGCTCGCTGATCTACGGCTTCACCGGCAACGTCTCGTTCGCGGGCATCGCCAAGGCCTCGGGCCAGGGCGGCATCGGGCTCATTTTCGGCCTCGTGTTCCTGTTCGCGGGCTTCTGCTTCAAGGTCTCCGCGGTGCCGTTCCACATGTGGACGCCCGACGTCTACGAGGGCGCGCCCACGCCGGTCACGGCGTTCTTCGCCGCCGCCCCGAAAATCGCCGCGATGGCGATCTTCGCCCGCGCCACCATCAGCGCCTTCCCCGACATCAAGCTGCAATGGCAGCAGATCGTGGTGTTCGTCTCCATCGCCTCGATGGCGCTCGGCGCCTTCGCCGCCATCGGCCAGACCAACATCAAGCGGCTGATGGCCTATTCGTCGATCGGCCACATGGGCTTCGCGCTGGTCGGGCTTGCGGCCGGCACGCCCGAGGGCATCCAGGGCGTGCTGGTGTATCTCGCGATCTATCTGGCGATGACGGTCGGCACCTTCGCCGTGATTCTGGCGATGCGCCGCGACGGCGGCATGGTGGAGAACATCAGCGACCTGTCGGGGCTCGCCCGCAGCAATCCGGCGCTCGCGTTCTTCCTCGCGCTGCTGCTGTTCTCGCTCGCCGGAATTCCGCCGCTCGCGGGCTTCTTCGCCAAGTACTACGTGTTCCTCGGCGCGATCAAAGCCGGCCTTTTCACGCTTGCGGTGCTCGGCGTGCTGTCCAGCGTGGTGGGCGCCTACTACTACCTCTTGATCGTCAAGACGATGTATTTCGACGAGCCCGCGCCGGGCTTCAAGCCGATGCCGGGCGAGCTCAAGGCGGTGCTCGGCGTCGCCGGCCTGTTCAACCTGCTGTTCTTCGTCTACCCGGCGCCGCTGATCAACGCGGCCACCGCCGCCGCCAAATCGCTGTTCTGATGCAGCTCGACCCCACGGCTCAGGCAGCCGGGGCGCGGCTCATCGCTTACGACACGCATCGGTTCGACCAACGAGGAGGCGCTGCGGCTTGCGCGCGCGGGAGAGCGCGCGCCGCTGTGGATTGTCGCCGCAGACCCAGACCGCCGGCCGCGGCCGCCGCGGCCGCACCTGGGTGTCGGAGCCCGGCAATCTCTATGCGAGCCTGCTGCTCACCGATCCGTCGCCGCCGGACCGCTTCCCTGAACTGTCGTTCGTCGCTGCCTTGGCCCTTTGCGACGCGGTCACCGGCCGCATTGCGGGTCTTGCCGGCCTATGAATGGATGATTTCAATCTGCATACGCCAGGGTTAAAGGCGTCATCGAGCGCGTGCTGCTGAAATGGCCCAATGACCTGCTGATCGACCGCAACAAGTTCGCCGGCATCCTGGTCGAAGGCGAGGGCGCGACGGTGGTGATCGGCATCGGCGTCAACTGCGCGCACCACCCGGACGGCACCGAACACCCGGCCATCGACCTCGCCACGGCCGGCGTCCGCGCCACGCCGGATAGTCTGTTCACGCCGCTCACGGCCGCGCTCGTGGCGCGCCTCGGGCAATGGGATCGCGGTGCGGGCTTCGCCACAATTCGCACGGACTGGTTGTCGCGCGCCGCGGGGCTCGGCAAGCCCGTCCGCGTGAAGACCGGCGATGGCGAACTCAACGGGACTTTCGAAGCCCTCGACGCCGGCGGCCGCTTGGTTCTGCGCCTCGCGGATGGGACAATGCAGGCCGTGGCGGCAGGCGACGTGTTCATAACAACAAAAGGGCGTTCACGCCCGTCTTCAGGCTAAAGGGCGTTCACGCCCGTCTTCGACGGGCTACGGAGGTAGCGAGGAATGGCCGGTCCGCAGGGCGAGCTTGTGTTCGCGCCGCTCGGCGGCGTCGGCGAGATCGGCATGAACCTCTCGATCTACGGCCTTGGCGATGCGCGCAAGCGCACCTGGCTGGTGGTCGATGTCGGCGTGTCGTTCGCGCAGGAGGAGAACCTGCCGGGCGTCGATCTGGTGCTGCCGGACATCCGCTATCTGATCGAGGAACGCCGCAACCTCGCCGGCATCGTCATCACCCATGCCCACGAGGACCATTTCGGCGCGCTGTTGGACCTCTGGCCGAAGCTGAGGGTGCCGATCTACGCGACGCCGTTCACCAAGGCGCTGTTCGAGGCCAAGCTCGCAGGCGAGCCGGACGCGCCGGAGATCCCGGTCAGAGAAGTGGCGCTCGGCACGCGCTTCAATGTCGGCCCCTTCGACATCGAATTGTGCTCGGTCGCGCATTCGATCCCGGAATCCAACGCGCTGATCCTGCGCACGCCGTTCGGCAACGTGCTGCACACCGGCGACTGGAAGATCGATCCGACCCCGGTGATCGACCCGCCGACCGACGAGAAAAAGCTCCGCGCGCTCGGCGCCGAGGGCTGCCTGGTCCTGATCGGCGACTCCACCAATGCGGTGCGCGAGGGCCGTTCGCCGTCCGAGACCGAGGTCGCGGCGGAGCTTGCGAAACTCATCGAAAACGCGCCGCGGCGCGTCGCCGTCACCACCTTCGCCTCCAATGTCGCGCGCATCCGCGCCGTTGCCGAAGCCGCCCGCAAGGCCGACCGCGAGGTGGTGGTGGTCGGCCGCGCCATGGACCGCGTGATCGGGGTGGCGCGCGAGACCGGCTATCTCGAAGGCGTGCAGCCGTTCCGCGGCATGGACGTCTACGGCCATCTGCCGCCGGACAAGGTCGTGGCGCTCTGCACCGGCAGCCAGGGCGAACCGCGCGCGGCGCTCGCCCGCATCGCCGCCGACGAGCATCCCGAGGTGGCGCTGTCGCGCGGCGACCGGGTGATCTTCTCGTCGCGGCCGATTCCGGGCAACGAGAAGGCGATCGGCCGCGTCATCAACGGCCTGATCGACCAGGGCGTCGAGGTCATCACCGACCGCACCCATCTGGTGCATGTGTCCGGGCATCCGCGCCGGGCCGAGCTCGAGGAGATGATCGGCTGGGTGAAGCCCTCGACCGTCATCCCGGTGCATGGCGAATCCCTGCATCTCGCCGAGCACGAGGCGCTGGCGCGCAAGCTCGGCGTCAACACGCTTCAGTGCCGCAACGGCGACCTGGTGCGGCTCGCGCCGGGCGCCCCCGACATCGTCGACGAGGTGCCGGCCGGCAGGCTCTACAAGGACGGCGCGCTGCTGGTCGCGGCGGAGAAACGCACCGTCGCCGAGCGAAAGCGCATGAGCTTTGCCGGCATGATCTTCGTGTCGGTCGCGGTCAACGACAAAGGCCAGCTCCTGGGCGATCCCGAGGTAGAAATGCTCGGCATCCCGGAACTGACCGCCGACGGGAAGCCGATGTTCCAGGTCGCCGCCGATGCCGTGCTCGAAACGCTGGAAACGCTGCCGCGCCCGCGCCGCCGCGATCCGGACTCGGTCGCCGAGGCGCTGCGGCGAGGCGTCCGCGCCGCGGTCGGCTCGCACTGGCGCAAGAAGCCCAATGTCACGGTGCACGTGCTGGTGATTTAGCTCCGATCGTCATTCCGGGGCGCGCCGAAGCGCGCGAGCCCGGAATCCAGAACCACAACGAAAATTCACAGTTTGGCTCTGGATTCCGGGCTCCGGCCTTCGGCGCGCGCCCCGGAATGACACCGCCGGTTTTGCCCGCTATGGATGACTGCAGCCGGGCCGTAAGCGCCAACCATGAGCAGACAACCATGATCGGACGACTGAACCACGTCGCCATTGCCGTCCGCGACATCGCCAAGGCGTCGGAGCTCTACCGCAAGACGCTCGGCGCCACCGTCTCGGCCGCAGTTCCCCAGCCGGCGCACGGCGTCACCACCGTGTTCATCACGCTGCCCAACACCAAGATCGAGCTGCTTGGAGCCGCTCGGCGCGGAGTCGCCGATCCTCAAGTTCCTCGAGCGCAATCCGGACGGCGGCATCCACCACGTCTGCTACGAGGTGGACGACATCCTCGCCGCCCGCGACCGGCTCACAGCCTGCGGCGCGCGCGTGCTGGGCGACGGCGCGCCCAGGATCGGCGCCCACGACAAGCCGGTGCTGTTCCTGCATCCCAAGGACTTCTGCGGCACGCTGGTCGAGCTCGAGCAGGCCTGACGCGGATGGGCCTGGCGACCGGCATCGCGATCTATTTCCTGATCTGGTGGGTCGTGCTGTTCGCCGTGCTGCCCTGGGGCGTCCGCGCCCAAGGCGAGCAGGGAGGCGACGAGGCGGTACCCGGTTCCGATCCGGGCGCGCCGCAGGTTCCGCGGATCTGGATGAAGCTCGTCTGGACCACGGTGGTGTCCGCGGTCATTTTCGCGGTCTGCGCCTTCGTCTACGTCCGGGGCCTCGTCTCGCTCGACGACCTGGCTGCGCTCCTGGGCGTGCCCCCGTTCAAGCCGTAGTACAAAAAAATAGAGCAGGGCCAATGCCCTGCTCGAAAAGCCTGAAGTCGGTTCTTAGCCCCGATACGCGGATACACATTCGAGGTCGCAGCGCGATTCCGCGCTTTTGGCTTTTCCTCCCGAGACGTGGGCCGCTGCAACGAGTTGCCCCGTACGGACAACGGCTTCTAGCCCATCCCCGGACCGCTGTCATTCATGCGGTGCAGCATAACGGCGGCCGTATCGAACCGAGAGCGGCGGCAAACCCCCGTCCATACCCTTGCTGCGCTTGTATTTTCAGCCCCGATCCGCTTTCTGTGCCGCACCTGTCCCGCCCGCCCGATTCTCGAGAAACCGATGCGACTGTCCCGTTACTTCCTGCCGATCCTGCGCGAGGCGCCGAGGGAGGCCGAAATCGTCTCCCATCGGCTGATGCTGCGCGCCGGGATGATGCGGCAGGAGTCGGCCGGCATCTACGCCTTCCTGCCGCTGGGCTTGCGCGTGCTGCGCAAGATCGAGCAGATCGTGCGCGAGGAGCAGAACCGCGCCGGCGCGATCGAGATGCTGATGCCGACCATCCAGTCGGCGGAGCTGTGGCGCGAGAGCGGGCGCTACGAGGCCTACGGCAAGGAGATGCTGCGGATCGAGGACCGCCACGAGCGCGCGATGCTCTACGGCCCGACCAACGAGGAGATGATCACCGAGATCTTCCGGGCCTATGTGCGCTCCTACAAGGACCTGCCGCTGAACCTCTATCACATCCAGTGGAAGTTTCGCGACGAGGTGCGCCCGCGCTTCGGGCTGATGCGCGGCCGCGAATTCCTGATGAAGGACGCCTATTCGTTCGACGTCGATTACGCAGGCGCGAGGCACTCCTACAACAAGATGTTCGTGGCCTATCTGCGGACCTTCGCGCGGCTCGGATTGAAATCGATCCCGATGGTCGCCGACACCGGTCCGATCGGCGGCAATCTCAGCCACGAGTTCATCATCCTCGCCTCGACCGGCGAGTCCGAGGTCTACTGCCACAAGGACTATCTGGACTTCCCGGTGCCCGACGCCTCGGTGAACTTCGACGACGTCGCGGGGCTTCAGTCCACCGTCGACAACTGGACCTCGCTCTACGCGGCGACGTCCGAGAAGCACGACGCCGCGGCGTTCGGCCAGGTCCCGGCCGACCGGCAGGTCTCGGCGCGCGGCATAGAAGTGGGCCACATCTTCTATTTCGGCACCAAGTATTCCGAGCCGATGAAGGCCGTGGTCAGCGGCCCGGATGGCGCCGAGAAGCCGGTGCACATGGGGTCCTACGGCATCGGCCCGAGCCGCCTGGTCGCCGCCATCATCGAGGCGTTCCACGACGACGCCGGCATCAAGTGGCCCGAGGCCGTGGCGCCGTTCAAGGCGGCGATCCTCAATCTCAAGCAGGGCGACAGCGCGACCGACGCCGCCTGCGAAAGCCTCTACCGCGACCTCAACGCCAAGGGCGTCGACGTGCTCTACCACGATCTCGACGAGCGCCCCGGCTCCAAGTTCGCAACCGCTGACCTGATCGGCGTGCCGTATCAGGTCGTCATCGGTCCGAAGGGCCTCGCTGCCGGCACCTACGAGATCAAGCGTCGCTCCGACGGCAGCCGGGAAAACCTCAGTCCCGCCGCCACAATCGATCTTTTGTCGCGATAAGCGTGCGTTTCGCTGTGCGTTAAGCCGTGCGTTTAGCTGTGCGTTTCTTGGCGTTACGCGCCTCCGATACTGGCTTGAAACCGCCAGAATCGGATGAAATCGATGGGCAAAGGGGATTGATGAGCGAACCCACCGGGACACGGCCGTTTGCCCCGTTCGAATGGATGCTGGCGTTGCGCTACCTGCGAGCGCGGCGGCAGGAGGGGTTTATTTCGGTCATCGCCGCCTTCTCGTTTCTCGGCATCATGCTGGGGGTCGCGACCCTCATCATCGTCATGGCGGTGATGAACGGCTTCCGCAAAGAGCTGCTCAGCAAGATCCTCGGCCTCAACGGCCACCTGCTGGTGCAGCCGCTGGAAACGCCGCTCACCGACTTCCAGGCGGTGGCCGAGCGGTTGTCGGCCATTGACGGGGTCAGGCTCGCGGTGCCGATCGTCGAAGGGCAGGCGCTCGCCTCGTCGCCGTTCAACGCCGCTGGCGTGCTGGTGCGCGGGCTGCGCGGCCAGGATCTCGCCGGGCTCACCTCCATCGCCCGCAACATCAAGCAGGGCACGCTGGAGGGCTTCGACCAGGGGCAGGCGGTGGTGATCGGCCGGCGTCTCGCCGACCAGCTCACGCTGCGCGCCGGCGACAGCGTCACGCTGGTGTCGCCGCGCGGCGCGGTGACGCCGATGGGAACCACGCCGCGCATCAAGGTCTACAAGATCGCCGCCGTGTTCGAGATCGGCATGTCGGAATACGACGCGGCCTTCGTGTTCATGCCGCTGACCGAGGCGCAGGCCTATTTCAACCGCAACAACGACGTCACCGCGATCGAGGTCTACACCAACAACCCCGACGCGGTGGTGCGCTTCAGACAGCTCGTCACCGAAGCCGCCAAGCGCCCGATCTTCATGGTCGACTGGCGGCAGAGGAACGCCACGTTCTTCAGCGCTCTCCAGGTCGAGCGCAACGTGATGTTCCTGATCCTGACCCTGATCGTGCTGGTGGCGGCCTTCAACATCGCCTCGAGCCTGATCATGCTGGTCAAGGACAAGGGCCGCGACATCGGCATCCTGCGCACCATGGGCTCGACCCAGGGCGCGATCATGCGGGTGTTCCTGATCACCGGCGCCGCCATCGGCGTGATCGGCGATTTCGTCGGCTTCCTGGTCGGCCTCCTGGTGTGCCTCAACATCGAGTCGATCCGGCAGTTCATGTCCTGGCTCACCAACACCGAGCTGTTCTCGCCGGAGCTTTACTTCCTGTCGCGGCTGCCGGCCGATCTCGACGTCGGCGAGACCACCGCCGTGGTGGTGATGGCGCTCGCGCTTTCGCTTCTGGCGACGCTCTATCCGGCCTGGCGCGCCGCGCGCCTCGATCCGGTCGAAGCGCTTCGGTACGAGTGAGCCGCCGATGGCCGAACAGGACACTCCGGTCATCTTCCTGCATCAGGTGGCGCGCCGCTATCACCAGGGCGACTGCCACGCTGGAGATTCTGAAGAGCGCCGAGCTTGCGCCGTGTGGCCGGGACAGTCGGTGGCGCTGGTCGCGCCGTCCGGCGCCGGCAAGTCGACGCTGCTGCACATCGCGGGCCTTCTGGAGCAACCCGACTCCGGCGAGGTGTATCTCGACGGGGCCGCGACCACCGGGCTGTCGGATGCCGGCCGCACGCGGCTGCGCCGCAACTCCATCGGTTTCGTCTACCAGGCGCACCACCTGCTGCCGGAATTCTCGGCGGTCGAGAACGTCATGCTGCCGCAGATGATCCGCGGGCTGCCCCGCAAGGACGCGGAGGTGCGCGCCAGCGAGCTGCTGTCCTATCTCGGGCTTGCCGAACGGCTGACCCACCGGCCCGCCGAACTGTCCGGCGGCGAGCAGCAGCGCGTCGCGATCGCGCGCGCGGTCGCCAACGTGCCGCGGCTTCTGCTGGCCGACGAGCCAACCGGCAATCTCGACCCGCGCACGTCGGATCACGTGTTTCACGCGCTCTCGCAGCTGATCAAGGCTTCGGGGCTCACGGTTGTGCTCGCCACGCACAACATGGAGATCGCCGCGCGCATGGACCGCCGGGTGACCATTCGCGACGGCCAGATCGTCGAGATGGCCTGAGCTCAGGGCAGGCGGAACAGGATCGGCAGCACGCCGATATTCTGAATCTGCTCGAAACCTTCGGCGAGCGGCACCGACACCAGGAACAGCATTGCGTCGGCGAAGGTGCGAAGGATCTTCGGCGGCATGATCGTGAGCGCAGGCACGTCGCGCCACAGCCGCGGGTTGGGCAGGAAGCGCGGCACGCTCGCCTTGTAGTTCGCGAACGCCGCGCCATAACGGTCCGCCAGCACCTGTTCTTCCTGCAACGTCACGACATAAAACACCGCCCAGGCGAGCAGGCCGAACACGAGGCCCGCGACCACGCTGCCAAGCTGCGCGCCGGCGCCCGCGGTTCCGAGGATCGAAAACAAATACAGCGGGTTTCGTGTCACCGAGTAGGGGCCGTCGGTGACGAACTGCTCGATCTTGCGGCCAGCGATGTAGAGCGATGCCCAGGTGCGTCCGAGGATGCAGACCACGATCGCGACGATCCCGGCCCATTCGATCATTTCGTGCGTCGCGTTCGCCGCTTCCAGCCGCGAATTGGTGAAAGCGAACATCAGCACGCCAAGCAGGAAGGCGATGCCGAGAACGATCTTCCGGACGATCTGCACCTCGGCGATCGTCATGGAATGAGTGATTGTCATGGAATTGTCCCCAAAGCCCCGCGTCTCTCAGGCCCGAAGACCGGGACTTTTGTGAGGCCCGGCGCCGCGCCGGTCTCGGACCTGGATATCGCGCCTTTGGCCGGTGAATCCATTGAAAACTCAAGTGAAATAGAATTTTGCAGCGGGTGCTTGACTCCAGAACAAACGATGAACTATGTTCTCTCTTCGTTCAGGGAGGAGATCATGTTTCGAGCCGTTGTCGAAGAAGCCGCCGCTCTCGCGTCCATCAGCCTGTTTCTCGGCATGATCGCCGTCTGGGCCCAGGTTCTGAGCGCGCTTTAGGCTGTGCGGAGTGACGCATCGGCATCATCTGCGCGTGCTTGGTGAGTGTCAGTAGCGTCTGCGTCGGTAGCGTCTGCGTACGAGTGTCTCTGCGTTTTTCGTCTTGCGGTCCCCACCGCTCGTCATGCCCGTCTGCCCACGGGTATCCAGGTCCCGAGTCCCCCATCCCCGACGGGACATGGATGGCATCGGAAACCGGGGCTTGCCCCGCTCCGAGCCATGACGGCGGTCCCCGCAAAGACAGGGGGACAAGTGGGGGACAAATGCTCGTATTTGCCGGGTTCCAATTGCGGATCGGCCACGCCGGATGGCACTGAGAATCGCGTAAGGCTTCGCCTCAGGTAAGGCGTCGTCGAAGCGATTGAAAATCAGAGGCTCCTGCGTGGCGACCGACCCCGGCTTCGTGCACCTGCACGTTCATTCCGCCTATTCGCTGCTGGAAGGCGCGTTGCCGATCGGCAAGCTCGCGGAATTCGCCAAATCCGACAAGCAGCCGGCGCTGGCGCTGACCGACACCGACAACATGTTCGGGGCGCTGGAATTCTCCGAGAAGCTCGCGGGCTACGGCATCCAGCCGATCGTCGGCTGCGCGGTGGCCGTGGATTTCGGCGACGAGGCGCGCGATCCGCGGCTCGCCGGCCGCGCGCGGCCTTTCCCGCGCATCGTGCTGCTCGCCGCGCGCGAGGAGGGCTACCGCAACCTGATGCAGCTCAACTCGCGGTCCTTCATGGAAACCGACTCGAGCGAGAAACCGCACCTGAAGCTCGCCTGGCTCGAAGGCCTGACCGGCGGGCTGATCGCGCTCTCCGGCGGGCCGGGCGGGCCGCTCGACGCCGCGATCGCGGCAGGGCAGGTCGAGCTTGCTCAGAGCCGCTGCGCGACCTTGCAGAAGCTGTTCGGCGACCGGCTCTACCTCGAATTGCAGCGCCACGGCACGCCCGACGAGCGCAACGCCGAACCGGTGCTGCTCGAGCTCGCCTACTCCAAGGGCATTCCGCTGGTCGCCACCAACGAGCCCTATTTTGCCAAGCGCGAGGACTATGACGCCCACGACGCGCTGATCGCCATCGCCGAAGGCCGCGTCGTGGCCGAGACCGACCGGCGGCAGCTCACCGCCGAGCACTACTTCAAGAGCCGCGCCGAGATGGCCGCGCTGTTCTCCGACCTGCCCGAGGCGCTGGCCTCGACCGTGGAGATCGCCGGGCGCTGCGCGTTCCGGCCCGGCACGCGCAAACCGATCCTGCCGCGCTTCTCGGCCGACCAGGACGAATCTGCGGAGCTGCGCCAGCGCGCGGAGGACGGGCTGCAGCAGCGGATCGCCGCGCATGGCATGGCGCCCGGACGCACCGAAGAGGAATACCGCGAGCGGCTCGCCTTCGAGATCGGCGTCATCGAACGGATGAAATATCCGGGCTACTTCCTGATCGTGTCCGACTTCATCCGCTGGGCGAAGGAGCAGGGCATTCCGGTCGGTCCCGGCCGCGGCTCGGGCGCGGGCTCGCTGGTCGCCTATGCGCTCACCATCACCGATCTCGATCCGCTCCGCTTCAACCTGCTGTTCGAGCGCTTCCTCAATCCCGAGCGCGTGTCGATGCCCGACTTCGACATCGACTTCTGCCAGGACCGCCGCGACGAGGTGATCCGCTACGTGCAGGAGCGCTACGGCCGCGACCAGGTGGCGCAGATCATCACCTTCGGCACCCTGCAGGCGCGCGGCGTGCTGCGCGACGTCGGCCGCGTGCTGGAGATGCCCTACGGGCAGGTCGACAAGCTCTGCAAGCTCGTGCCGCAGAACCCGGCCGCGCCCGTCACGCTCGCCAAGGCCATCGAAGGCGAGCCGAAGCTGCAGGCCGAGCGCGACGCCAATCCGGTGGTCAAGCGCGCCTTCGACGTGGCGCTGAAGCTCGAGGGCCTCTACCGCCACGCCTCGACCCACGCCGCCGGCATCGTGATCGGCGACCGGCCGCTGTCGCAGCTCGTGCCGATGTACCGCGATCCGAAATCCGACATGCCGGTCACCCAGTTCAACATGAAATGGGTCGAGGCCGCGGGCCTGGTGAAGTTCGACTTCCTCGGGCTGAAGACGCTGACGGTCCTGCAGGTCGCGGTGCGGCTCCTCAAGCAGCGCAACGTCGATCTCGACCTCGCGTCGATCCCGCTCGACGACAAGAAAACCTACGATCTGCTGTCGCGCGCCGAGGCGGTGGGCATCTTCCAGCTGGAAAGTCAGGGCATGCGCCGCGCGCTGCTCGACATGAAGCCCGACCGTTTCGAGGACATCATCGCGCTGGTCGCGCTCTACCGTCCCGGTCCGATGGCCAACATCCCGACCTACTGCGCCCGCAAGCAGGGCGCCGAAAAGCCGGAATACATCCATCCCAAGCTCGAGCCGATCCTGCGCGAGACCTACGGCGTCATCGTCTACCAGGAGCAGGTGATGCAGGCGGCGCAGATCCTCGCCGGCTATTCGCTCGGCCAGGCCGATCTGCTCCGCCGCGCCATGGGCAAGAAGATCAGGAAGGAGATGCAGGAGCAGCGCGCCCACTTCGTCAAGGGCGCGACCGAGCGCGACATCGACCGCTCGCACGCCGACGCGATCTTCGACCTGCTCGAGCGTTTCGCCGAATACGGCTTCAACAAGAGCCACGCCGCGGCCTACGCGCTGGTCGCCTACCAGACCGCGTACCTCAAGGCGAACCATCCGGTCGAATTCCTCGCCGCCTCGATGACGCTCGACATGGGCAACACCGACAAGCTTTCGGAATTCCGCGCCGAGGCCGGCCGCCTCGGCCTCAAGGTCGAGCCGCCGTCGGTCAACCGCTCGGGCGTCGAGTTCGACGTCGACGGCAGCACCATCCACTACGCGCTCGCGGCGCTGAAGGGCGTCGGCCGTCAGGCGGTCGAGGCCATCGTCACCGCGCGCGGCGACAAGCCGTTCACCGACCTGACCGACTTTGCGAGCCGCATCAATCCGCGCGCCGTCAACAAGCGCGTGCTGGAAAGCCTCGCGGCCTCCGGCGCCTTCGACGCGCTCGAGCCCAGCCGGGCGAGGGCGCATGCCGCCGTCGACGCCATGCTGTCGACCGCGCAGCGCACCCACGAGGCCGCGACCGTCGGGCAGAACGACATGTTCGGCGGCAGCGCGCACCGCGAGACCATCGCGATCCCGGCGGTCGAAGCCTGGCTGTCGGGCGACAAGCTGCAGCGCGAATACGACGCCGTCGGCTTCTTCCTGTCCGGCCATCCGCTCGACGAGTATGCGCCGCTGCTCAAGAACATGAACGTGCAGTGCTGGGGCGAGTTCTCGCGCGCCGTGAAAGCCGGCGCGACGGCGGGCCGGCTCGCGGCGACCGTGGTGTCGCGGATGGAGCGGCGCACCAAGACCGGCAACAAGATGGGCATCTTCGGCCTGTCCGACCCGTCGGGCCACTACGAGGCGATCATGTTCGCCGAAGGGCTGCAGCAGTACCGCGACATCCTCGAGCCGGGCTCGCCGGTCCTGCTGTTTCTGTCCGCGGAGGCGCAGGGCGACGAAGTGCGCGCGCGCATCCAGTCGGCCGATCCGCTCGACCGGGCTGCGGCCAAGCTGCAGAAGGGGCTGCGTGTGTTCCTGCGCGACCCGGCGCCGATCGAGCCGATCGCCCGGCGGCTGGAAAACAAGGGCGACGGCGAGGTCAATGTCGTGCTCCAGCTCGGCGGCGGCACCGAGGTCGAGATCAAGCTGCCCGGCCGATTCAAGGTCTCGCCGCAGATCGCCGGCGCCATCAAGGCGGTGCCCGGCGTGCTCGACGTCCGGCTGATGTGATCGGGTTGCCGGCGCACGCTCTCTCGGCTGTCATTCCGGGGCGCGCCGAAGGCGCGAACCCGGAATCCATTTCCGGGTTCGCTCCATAGCGCGTCGAAGACGCGCGTAAACGCCCTGGTGGCGCTCGCGCCCCGGAATGACACCGAGTAATCGTCTCGCCACACGCCACGCTGCACCGGACGCAAGGCCGCAGCGCACCCCAGCCTGTTGACCGGCCGGGTACCGGGGGCTGATATATCGGCCAACAGCCAGCAAGGAGTTCGTCATGGCCAACAAGCTTCGCCACATCGCCATCTCGGTCAAAGATCCCGAGAAGACCGCCAAGTTCTTCGAGGAGGCGTTCGGCATGACGCGCGCCGGCAACGCCCAGCGCGGCGTCTACATGACCGACGGCATCTTCAACGTCGCGCTCTTGAACTTCGGCGACGAGCCGGTGGCGGGCATGGAGGACCAGAAGAACCCGCTCGGCCTCATCCATTTCGGCATGTGGGTCGACAATCTCGACGAGAGCGCCAAAAAGATCACCAATGCCGGCGGCAGCTACGTCACCGGCCGCAAGGAAACCGGACCGAACGTGTATTACGAGGTCAAGTACAAGACGCCGGAAGGCATCGTGTTCGATATCACCGAGAGCGGCTGGAAGGGCGCGGTGAAAGAGGTCAAGCCGGCCTAGTCCTACTGCGTCAGAAAATAGCGCTACCCTCATCCTGAGAGGCCGGCGAAGCCGGCCGTCTCGAAGGATGGCCGCAATCTCCGTCGTGTGGCCATCCTTCGAGACGCGTCGCTTCGCGACGCTCCTCAGGATGAGGACGGAATGTGACGCAGCAGAACTAGCGCATGCCCCGAAAAGTGGGCACCGGTTTTCCGAAAAGGACATGGGCAACGTAGGAGTTCTATCGCCGTGACATGGTGCCCCGTTGGCACGGCATGGCTGATCCGTGAATAATGGGCCAGCCGGAACTGAAGCCAACTGAATGGGGAGATGTCCATGTTTCGCGCGATTGCCGGAGCCCTTTTGGCCGCCGGTGTTCTGTCCGCACCGTCGGCGCAGGCCGCTTATCCGGAGCGGACGGTCACCATCATCACGCCGTTTGCGCCCGGCGGCATCGCCGACGTGGTGGCGCGGCTGACGGCTGAGCGGCTGCAGACCGCGCTCAAGCAGAACTTCGTGGTGGAGAATGTCAGCGGCGCCGGCGGCACCGCCGGACCCGAGCGCGTCGCCAAGGCGGCGGCGGACGGCTACACGCTGATGTCGACGCCGATCTTCCAGCTCACCACGGCGAAGTACGCGCAGAACGTCTCGTTCGACGAAAACACATTCAAGCCGATCTCAGGCGTCGCCTCCGCGCCGTTCGCGATCACCGTGAACGCATCCTTCCCCGGCAATACGCTCGCCGACTTCATCGCCCATGTGAAGGCCAATCAGGGCAAGCTGAGCTTCGGCTCGGCCGGCGCGGGAAGCACGACGCATGTCGCGGCCGTCATGGTGCTGAAGGCGGCCGGTCTCGACATGGTGCACGTGCCGTATCGCGGGGTCGCGCCCGCCTTTACCGATCTGCTCGCGGGCCACGTCCTGATGGTGGCCGGCTCGCCGGTCGAACTGAAGCCGTACATCGACTCGGGCAAGCTCAAGGTGCTTGGGCTGCTCGACACCAAGCCTTCGCCGTTCCTGCCTGGCGTGCCGCTGGTGACCGAAACGCTGAAGGACTGCCCGCCGGCGGTGACCTACAACGGGCTGCTCGCTCCCAAGGGCGTTCCTCAGGAGGTGGTGGATACGCTCTCGCGGGAGCTGGTCGCAGCCGGCAAGTCGGAGGAATTCAGAAAGCGGTTTTCCAACGTGGGCCTGCAGCCGCTGCTGACGACGTCGGACGAGTTCACGAAGATCTTCGCCGCCGACGCCAAGGTGTGGAACGACATCATGCCGACGCTCGGGCTGAAGAAGAACTGAGCCTCGCAAAGCGTCGCACGATCTCCGGTTTCGGTTGAACGGCCGCGATCTTCGCGGCCGTTCGCTTTGGCACGGCATCTGCATGATCTCCGGCAAGTCCACGCCGGGCACGATCATGAAAGGTGCACGACATGCTCAAAGCTTTCGCGGGTGCGGCGCTCGCCGCGGATTCTTCGTGCCGAAGAACACGCCGCAGGAGGTCGTCGATGCGATTGCCAAGGAGGTCGCCGCAGCCGTAAAAACGAAAGCCTTCTCCGACAAGCTGATCCAGGTCGGCCTCGAGCCGCCCGGCAGCACGCCGGAGGAAATGGCGGCGATGGTCGCCGCCGACCGGCAGAACTGGCTTGCGATCAAGGGAGACCTGGCGCCGGCCACGCAATAGACGAGAGAGCACATCCCGGCATGGCGGCATCGAAATCGAACTCACGGGTCGTCATTGTCGGGGCAGGGCCGGTCGGCATGGTGTGCGCGCTGGCCCTCAACAAGCTCGGCGTCTCCGTCACCGTGTTGGAGCAGGAGCCCGCGCCGGTCGAGGACCAGCGCGCGGCTTCGCTGCATCCGTCCACGCTGGACATGCTCGACGATCTCGGCGTCACCGAAAAGATCATCCCGCTGGGGCTGATCTCGAGCGCGTACCGGTTTCACGACCGCGTCTCGCATTCGGTCGTGGCCGAGTTCGACCTCGGCCTGATGAAGGACGAGATCCGCTTTCCCTATGTGCTGCAATACGAGCAGTACAAGCTGACGGCATCGATCGCCGCCGAATACGGCAACGCGTCCGACTTCGACGTCCGCTTCGCCCACGGCGTGACGGGGCTCACGCAGACCGCCGATGGCGTCGAGGTCGAGGTGTCGTCACCTGCTGGGACGGAAAAGATCGGCGCCGACTACGTGATCGGCTGCGACGGCGGCCGCAGCATCGTGCGCAAGCTCGCCGGCATCGAGTTCGAGGGCTTCACCTATCCGGAGCGCTTCATCAAGATCGCCACCAGCTTCGATTTCGGCGTGGCCAATCCCAAGGTCGCGTTCCGCAATTATTTCTCGGACCCCGCCGAGTGGTGCAACCTGTTCAAGGTGCAGGGCAAGCGTCCGCCCGGCCTGTGGCGCGCCATCATGCCGATCCAGGCCGACGAGACCGACGAGATCGCGCTGTCGCCCGAACGCATCGAGGCGCGCCTGCAGAAGTTCTTTCCCAACAGCGGCCGCTACGAGATCGAATACGTCAACGTCTACGGCGCACACCAGTGCGTCGCGTCGACCTTCCGCAAGGGCCGCGTGCTGCTCGCCGGCGACAGCGCCCACGTCAACAATCCGATCGGCGGCATGGGCATGAACGGCGGCATCCATGACGGCATCAACCTCGCGAACAAACTCGCGAAGGTGATCCACGGCGAGGCGGGCGATGAACTGCTCGACGTCTACAGCCGCCAGCGCCGCCACGCCGCCGTGAACTACGTCCAGGCGCAGACCATCGCCAACAAGCGGCTGATGGAGGAGCGCGACCCGGCCGTGCGATCGAAGAACTTCGACGAGCTGCGCCGCACCGCTGAAAACCCCGAGACCGCCAAGGCCTATATGCGGCGCGCGGCGCTGTTCGACAGCCTGAAGGACGCCGCGGCGGTGGCCTAGGGCCGCCGCACACTCCCAAAATACTCTCTTTGATTGTCATATTGTTCATTTACAATTGTTAATTGACCCTTGGCAGAACAAACCCATTTTGGTTTGCCTTGTACGGTCAACTGCTTAGCCGTGCCGCCCGATTGAACGCATGCCGGGCGCCGTCCGTCCTGGGCCTTGCGCGCTCCGGCGGACGGGGCCACATCCCCCGCATGCCGCGCGCGGCACCACTGCCTCCGGGTCATTCTCCGCCGTGAGCTCGGCCGTCTCCGACTTCATCGAACAGACGCGGCTCGCCGCGCGGGCCTTCGCCGATTTCGGCGGCCATCTGTTCAATCCGACCGTGCGGCTCGGCGTCACCGGCCTCTCGCGCGCCGGCAAGACCGTGTTCATCACCGCGCTGGTGCACGGGCTCATTCGCGGCGGCCGCTTCCCGGTGTTCGAGCCGCTCGCCAACGGCCGGATCGCCGGCGCGCGGCTTGCGCCGCAGCCCGACGACGCGGTGCCGCGCTTCGACTATGAGCGGCACGTGCGCGCAATCGTCATCGATCGCGAATGGCCGGACTCGACGCGGCAGATCAGCGAGCTTCGCGTCGTCATCGACTACCAGACGTCCGGCGGCGCGATGCGCACGCTGACCCTCGACATCGTCGACTATCCCGGCGAGTGGCTGCTCGACCTGCCGCTGCTCGGCAAAAGCTACGAGCAATGGTCGGCGGAAACGCTGAGCCATCTGCGCCGGGCCGCCCGCCCGCCGCTGCCGAAGCCGTTCCTCGAGCAGATCGCCGCGGTCGATCCGCTGGCTGCCGCCGACGAGAACGCTGGCGATCGAGGCGGCGCGCCTGTTCACCACCTATCTGCACGCGTGCCGCAAGGAGCATCGGACGCTGAGCCTCGTTTCGCCGGGCCGCTTCCTGATGCCCGGCGATCTCGCGGGATCGCCGGCGCTCACCTTCGCGCCGCTCGACGTGCCGGCCGGGCAGGAGGCTCCGTCCGGCTCGAACTGGGCGATGATGCGGCGGCGCTACGACGCCTATCGCGACGTCGTGGTGCGGCCGTTCTTCCGCGAGCATTTTGCCCGCCTCGACCGCCAGATCGTGCTGGTCGATGCGCTCGCCGCGCTCGACGGCGGGCCCGAGGCGGTGCGCGATCTTCAGGACGCGCTCACCGCCGTGCTCGAATGCAGCCGGGTCGGGCGCGGCGGCTGGCTCGACGCGCTGTTCCGCCCGAGCGTCGACCGCATCCTGTTTGCCGCGACCAAGGCCGACCTGATCCACCACGCATCGCACGACAGGCTCGAAGCCTGGCTCAGGCGGCTGACGGAAAGCGCCGTTGCGCGCGCCGGCGACGCGGGCGCGGCGGTCGATGTCATCGCACTCGCCGCGGTGCGCGCGACCCGCGAAGCCACGGTGAGAGGCGAGGGCGGCGAGCTGCCCACCATCGTCGGCACCGCCGTGCCGGGCGAATGGAGTGACGGCCGGCATTTCGACGGCACGACCGAGATCGCGCTGTTTCCGGGCGACCTGCCGGCCGAAGGACTGCAGGGCGGCGATTTTCGCTCGATCCGCTTCCGCCCGCCGGCGCTGGAGGAGACCGACGACGGCGCGCCGGCGCTGCCGCATATTCGCCTCGACCGCGCGCTGCAATTCCTGATCGGGGACCGGCTGCGATGACCGAAACCTTGCGCAAGCCCGCGGTGTTCAGCGTCGACGATCCGCGGCTGGTCGCAGCACGGCCCGAGGAGCCGCCGGCCGCGGACATGCTCACGGCGGAAACGTCCGGATTCGATGCTCCGGCGATCCCGGTACCACGCCGGAAGGGCATCCCTTGGGGAGCGCTGTTCTGGTCGGCACTGTCCGGTCTCGTGCTGTTGGCGCTGGGCCTCGCGGTCACCAGCCTGATCGAGGATTTGTTTGCGCGCGCGCCATGGCTCGGCGTGGTTGGCCTCGCTCTCGGCGCGCTCGCGGGGCTTGCGCTGGCGGTCATCATCCTGCGCGAGGTGATCGGGCTCTTGCGCCTCGCAACGGTGGAGCAACTCCGCCGCCGCGCGCTGGAAACCATCGCCAGCGACAACCGTGACGCCGCCCGCGCGCTGCTCGATGACATGCTGGCGCTGACCCGGCGCATTCCACGGCTTGCGCGCGGCCGCAGCCGCCTCGAAACACACCGCGACGACATCATCGACGGCCGCGATCTCGTGGGCCTCACCGAACGCGAATTGATGGCGCCGCTCGACATCGAGGCCCGCCGGCTCATCGCATCGGCCGCGAAGCGCGTTTCGGTGGTGACCGCGATCAGCCCGCGCGCCGCGATCGACATGGTGTTCGTGCTGGTCAATGCGCTCAGCCTCGTGCGCAAGCTCGCGGTGCTCTATGGCGGGCGGCCCGGCGCGCTGGGCGTGCTGAAACTGCTGCGGCAGGTGGTGTCGCATCTCGCCGTCACCGGCGGGGTCGCCCTGACCGACAGCCTGCTGCAGCAGCTGATCGGCCACGGCCTCGCCGCCAAGCTCTCGGCGCGGCTCGGGGAGGGCATGGTCAACGGGCTGCTGACCGCCCGGCTTGGGCTGCTCGCGGTGGACGTGGTCCGTCCGCTGCCGTTCCACGAATTGCCCCGGCCGGTCCTGAACGACGTGGCGGGCGCGCTGCTTCGGGGATCCGGAACCGGGCCGGATTCCCTGGAAAAGGCTCGCCGTCTGCCCTCGGAGAAGCCTTAACGGCCGAAAACCCGATTGTTTCTTGCGTTGCCGGGGCCCGGCCGCTATATGCACGCCATCTCACAGGCGGATTCTGGCCCGAAACGGCCTTCCGGTGGCTCCGGATCACGAGATCTGGGCTCACTTTTCCGCCGCGGAACAACCGGAGAAGACCATGGCGCTGCCCGATTACAGCATGCGTCAGCTTTTGGAAGCTGGCGTTCACTTCGGCCATCAGGCCCACCGCTGGAACCCGAAGATGGGTGAATTCATCTTCGGCACCCGCAACAACATCCACATCATCGACCTCGCCCAGAGCGTGCCGATGCTGCACAAGGCGCTTGAGGCGGTCAGCGACACCGTCGCCAAGGGCGGCCGCATCCTGTTCGTCGGCACCAAGCGGCAGGCGCAGGACGCCGTCGCCGACGCCGCCAAGCGCTGCGCGCAGTACTACGTCAACTCGCGCTGGCTCGGCGGCACGCTGACCAACTGGAAGACGATCTCCGGGTCGATCTCGCGGCTGCGCAAGCTCGACGAGATGCTCGCCTCGAACGAGGCCTCCGGCTACACCAAGAAGGAGCGCCTCGACCTGCAGCGCGAGCGCGACAAGCTCGACCGCTCGCTTGGCGGCATCAAGGACATGGGTGGCCTGCCGGACCTGCTGTTCGTGATCGACACCAACAAGGAAGACATCGCGATCAAGGAAGCGCGGCGTCTCGGCGTACCGGTCGCGGCCGTGGTCGACACCAACTGCGATCCGGACGGCATCACCTTCGTGGTTCCCGGCAACGATGACGCGAGCCGCGCGATCTCGCTCTACTGCGACCTGATCGCCCGCGCCGCCATCGACGGCATTTCCCGCGCGCAAGGCGGCATGGGCGTCGACATGGGCGCCGCCGAGAAGCCGATCGTGGAAGACCTGCCGAAGCCCGAGGAAAAGGGTCTCGGCTTCGAGCCGTTGCCCGGTCCGCGCGGCGTCGCCGACGACCTCAAGAAGCTCACCGGCGTGTCGCCGGCGATCGAGAAGAAGCTCAACGACCTCGGTATCTTCCACTACCAGCAGATCGCCGAGCTCAGCGCCGATGCCGCCCACAACGTGGGCGAAGAGGTGGGCCTGCCGGGCCGCGTCCAGGGCTGGGTCAGCAAGGCCAAAGAGCTGACCGCCGAGTAAGGAGCCGGCGCGGCTTTCGGGCCGCGCCCGCACTTCCGCTCTCAACGGATTAGAAAAATGTCTCAGATCACGGCACAGATGGTCAAAGACCTGCGCGAGATGACCGGCGCGGGAATGATGGATTGCAAGGCTGCGCTTGGCGAAACCTCGGGCAACGTCGACGCCGCGGTCGATTGGCTGCGCAAGAAGGGCCTGTCCAAGGCCGCGAAGAAGGCCGACCGGGTCGCCGCCGAAGGCCTCGTCGGCGTCGCCATCAAGGGCACCAAGGGCGTCGTGGTCGAGGTCAACTCGGAGACCGACTTCGTCGCGCGCAACGACCTGTTCCAGGGTCTGGTGAAGATGATCGCCAGCGTAGCCCTCGACGTCGGCGCCGACGTCGAGAAGATCAAGGCCGCCAAGGCCGGCAGCGCCACGATCGCGGAGTCGATTTCCGAGACCGTCGCCAAGGTCGGCGAGAACATGACGCTGCGCCGCGCCGCCTCGCTTTCCGTCGGCAAGGGCGCGATCGGCAGCTACATCCACAACACGGTATCCGACGGGCTTGGCAAGATGGGCGTGATCGTCGCGCTCGAGTTCGAGCGGCAGCAATGCCGACGAGCTTTCCGCGCTCGGCCGCCAGGTCGCGATGCATATCGCCTCCGCCAATCCGCAGGCGGTCGATCCGTCGGGGCTCGATCCGGCTGTGGTGCAGCGCGAGAAGGACGTGCTGGCAGACAAGTTCAAGCAGCAGGGCAAGCCTGCGAACATGATCGAGAAGATCGTCGAGTCCGGCATCAAGACCTTTTACAAGGAGGTCTGCCTGCTCGAGCAGCCGTTCATCTTCGACGACAAGAAGAGCGTGACGCAGGCACTCAAGGAAGCCGAAGGCAAGGTCGGCGGGCCGATCAAGATCACGGGCTTTGTGCGCTTCAAGCTCGGCGAGGGCGTCGAGAAGCAGGAGTCCGATTTCGCGGCCGAGGTTGCGGCAGCTTCGGGCGTGACCAAGAACTGACGGCTTTGGCCGCGGCTAGCGCAGAGGCACGGGAATGGCCAAAGCTGCCACCAAGTCCGTCTATCGCCGCGTCATCGTCAAGGTATCGGGCGAAGCCTTGTCGGGGCCGGAAGGCTTCGGCATCCACCAGCCGACCGTCGATCGCATCGCGACCGACCTGATCGCCGCCCGCAAGGCCGGCATCACGCTCGGCGTCGTGGTCGGCGGCGGCAACATCCTTCGCGGCGTCAAGATGTCCGGCAAGAGCCTGTCGCGGCCGACCGCCGAACTCGATGGGCATGCTCGCGACCGTGATGAACGGCCTGGTGCTCGAAGCCGCGATCGAACGGCTCGGCGCGCCGGCGCGCACCATGTCGGCGCTCAACATGCCGCAGGTCTGCGAGACCTACGAGCGGGCGCGGGCGCTGCGGCATTTCGAGGAGAACCGCATCGTCGTGTTCGCGGGCGGCACCGGCAATCCGTTCTTCACCACCGACACGACCGCTGTCCTTCGCGCCGCCGAAATGGAATGCGACGCGGTGCTGAAGGCCACCGACGTGGACGGCGTCTACAGCGCCGACCCGAAAAAGGACCCCAAGGCCAAGCGTTACGACCGGATCACGCTGAAGGAAGCGTTCGATCGCGATCTAAAGGTGTTGGATGCCACCGCCTTCGCGCTTGCCCGGGAAAACAGTATGCCTATCATCGTGTTTTCGATCCGAGTACCGGGTGCTATCGAAGCGGTCCTGCGCGGCAAGGGCCGCGCGACCTTTGTCGGTGGATAAGCGGGCCTGGCGCGGGCTGCGTCCTGATCGCAGACGCGGACGAGCGCTCAGAGGCCGGTAGGAGGGGCTCATGGCATCGACCTATGACATCAACGAACTCAAGCGCCGGATGGCGGGCGCAATCGGCGTGCTGAAGACGGAACTGGGCGGTCTGCGGACCGGCCGCGCGTCGGCGCACCTGCTCGATCCGGTTCACGTGGACGCCTACGGGCAGAGCATGGCGCTCAACCAGGTCGCGACCGTCAGCATCCCGCAACCGCGCATGATCAGCGTCCAGGTCTGGGACCGCTCGATGGTGGCCGCGGTCGAGAAGGCGATCCTGGCCGCCAATCTCGGGCTTACGCCCTCGAGCGAAGGGCAGGTGATCCATCTTCGGCTCCCCGAGCTCAACACCGAGCGCCGTCAAGAACTGGTCAAGATCGCGCATAAATATGCCGAAACCGCCAAGGTGGCGGTGCGGCACGTGCGGCGCGACGGCATGGATTTGCTGAAGAAAATGGAGAAGGATCACCAGATCAGCCAGGACGATCACAAGCGCATGGATGGCGAAGTCCAGAAGGCGACCGATCAGTCCATCTCCGACATCGACAGCATGCTTGCGACCAAGGAAAAGGAGATCATGACGGTCTGATCCGTTTTGCCATGCCCAACAGTCCTCTCCCATTGTCCCCGTTCGAAACGCCAAGACATGTCGCCATCATCATGGATGGCAATGGCCGCTGGGCGTCGGCGCGCGGGCTGCCGCGGGGCGAGGGCCATCGCCGCGGCGTCGAGGCACTGCGCAAGACCGTCCGCGCGGCGGGCGAAATGGGCATCTCCTATCTGACGATCTTCTCCTTCAGCGCCGAGAACTGGTCGCGGCCGGCGTCCGAAATCCGCGATCTGATGGGGCTGCTGCGGCGCTTCATCCGCAACGACCTCGCCGAGCTGCATCAGAACCGCGTCAAGGTGCGCGTGATCGGCGAACGCGGCGATCTCGACCCGGACATCCGCCGGCTGCTCGAAGAGGCCGAAGAGCTCACCAAGGACAATGACAAGCTCACCCTCGTGGTGGCGTTCAACTACGGCGGCCGGCAGGAGATCGCGCGCGCCGCGGCCAAGCTCGCGGCCAGGGTCAAGGCCGGCGAGCTCGATCCTTCGGCGATCACCGCCGACCTGATCGGACAGAACCTCGATGCACCCGATCTGCCGGACCCCGACCTCATCATCCGCACCAGCGGCGAACAGCGGCTGTCGAATTTCCTGCTCTGGCAGTCCGCCTATAGCGAACTCGTGTTCGTGCCGACCTACTGGCCGGACTTCGACCGCGCCGCGCTCGAAAGCGCCATCGCCGAATATCACCGCCGCGAACGCCGGTTCGGCGGCCTGATCGCGCAGACCGGATCCTGATCGTGTCCGGCGCCCATCCGGCCGAGGAGCCGCCAGGGCTTTCCATCCTGGCCGGGCGCAGCAATCTCGTGCTCCGGATCGTGTCATCGCTGGTGCTGGCGCCGGTCGCGATCGCCGCGGCCTGGTTCGGCGGAGTGGTCTTCGTCGCGTTCTGGACGATTGCCGCGGTCATCGTGCTCTGGGAATGGCAGACGCTGGTTTGCGGGCACGACCGCAATTCCGTGCTGACCGTCGGCGCCGCGGCCCTGATCGGGGCTGCCGCGGTGCTGATCGTCGGCTGGTTCGGGATTGCGATCGCGCTCGTCGCGCTGGGAGGGTTCGCGATCGCAGCGCTTGCATCGCGGGAGCGGCGTGGGTGGTGCGTCGCAGGCCTTGTGTATGCCGCGACAATCCTGATCGCGCCGGTTCTGCTGCGGCGCGATGCGTCGTTCGGCTTCGCCGCGATCATGTTGCTGTTCGTGATCGTCTGGCTCACCGATATCGCCGCCTATTTCGCCGGACGCGCGATCGGCGGTCCCAAGCTGATGCCGCGCGTCAGCCCCAAGAAGACCTGGTCGGGCGCGGTCGGCGGAACGCTGGCAGGCGTGGTTGGCGCGGTCGGCGTCGCCCACATGTCCAGTGTCGCGAGCCTCGCCGCGGTCGCGGGCGTAGCGCTCGTCATCTCGGTGGTGTCGCAGGGCGGAGACCTGCTGGAATCCGCGATCAAGCGGCGGTTCAACACCAAGGACGCGAGCCAGCTGATCCCCGGTCATGGCGGGCTGATGGACCGGCTGGACGGGTTCGTCGCGGCGGCCGTGGCGGGGGCCCTGATCGGGCTTATGCATGGCGGCCTGCATGCGCCCGCCCGCGGCCTCATGGTATGGTGAGTGATGCTAGTCGTTGATCCGCATGTCCGCGCCGCGCCCAACGCCGTCCGGGCGGTCCGCACCGTCACCGTGCTGGGCGCGACCGGTTCGGTCGGCATGAGCACCGTCGATCTGCTCAAGCGCGGCAACGGCCACTACAGCGTCGAGGCGGTTACCGCGCACAAGAACGGCGCGCAGCTTGCGCAGATCGCGCGCGACCTCAACGCCAGGCTCGCGGTCGTCGCCGACCCGAACGCCTATGGGGATCTCAAGGCCGCGCTCTCCGGCACCGGCATCGAAGCAGCCAGCGGGGAGGCTGCCGTTGTGGAAGCCGCCGAGCGCCCCGCGGACTGGGTGATGGCTGCCGTCAGCGGCTCGGTCGGATTGAAGCCCACGCTCGCCGCCGCCAAGCGCGGCGCGACGGTGGCGCTGGCGAATAAGGAGTGCCTGGTCTGTGCGGGCGCGATGTTCATGCGCAACGCCGCGGCGTCGGGCGCGAGCGTGCTGCCGGTCGATTCCGAGCACAACGCGATCTTCCAGGCGCTGGCCGCCGGTCCCCGCGAGGACGTGAGCCGCATCATCATCACCGCCTCGGGCGGGCCGTTCCGCACCTGGACCCGCGAGCAGATGCGGAATGCGACGCTGGAGCAGGCGCTCAAGCACCCCAACTGGTCGATGGGCCCGAAGATCACCATCAACTCCGCAACCATGATGAACAAATGCCTCGAACTCATTGAGGCGCATCACTTGTTTGCCATTCCGCCGGCTCAGCTCGCGGTGTTGGTGCACCCCCAGTCGATCGTCCACGGCATGGTCGAATACCGCGATGGATCGGTCGTGGCTCAGTTGGGCTCGCCCGACATGCGAACGCCGATCGCACATTGCCTGGCCTATCCGACCCGGATCGACGGGCCGGCCGCCAAGCTCGATCTCGCCAAGATCGGCCAGCTCACCTTCGAGGCGCCCGACGAGGAGCGTTTTCCGGCGCTGACGCTGGGCCGCCGGGCGCTGGAGACCGGGGGCGCGGCGCCGACTATTTTCAACGCGGCGAACGAGGTGGCGGTCGCGGCTTTCCTCGCGCGCAAGATCGGCTTTGGCGGTATTGCGGCGCTGGTGGAGGCGACGCTCGACGCCGCCGAGCAGCGCAACGCCACGGCCGAGCCGCAGGACATCGACGAGGCGCTCGCCGTTGACCATATGGCAAGGTCGCTGGCGCAAAACCTGTTGCCAGAAATAGCCGCAAAGTCATCCTAGAAGGTCCGCCGGGGCGGATCGAAGAATCGCGGGATCGGGGCCGGAATGGACGTTTTCAGCAATTTTGGACTGTGGGGCGGGGGATTCACCGGCTGGATCATCCCCTTTCTGTTCGGACTCAGCGTCGTCGTCTTCTTCCATGAGCTCGGCCACTTCCTGGTCGCCCGCTGGTGCGGCGTGCGGGTGCTCACTTTTTCTGTGGGTTTCGGACCGGAACTCGCCGGCTTCACCGACCGTCACGGCACCCGCTGGAAGATCGCGGCCATTCCGCTGGGCGGCTATGTGAAGTTTTTCGGCGACGAGAACGCGGCGAGCGTCCCCGATCAGGCCTCCATCGAACGCATGAACCCGCAGGAGCGCCGCGAGAGCTTCTACCACCAGCCGGTCGGCCGTAGAGCCGCCATCGTGGTCGCCGGCCCGGTCGCCAATTTCATCCTGGCGATCGTGATTTTCGCCTTCGTCTTCGCGCTTTACGGCCGCCAGACCACCACGGCCCGGGTCGACGCAGTGCAGCCGGATTCGGCGGCAGCCGCTGCGGGGCTCAAGCCCGGCGACGTCGTGCTCGCCATCGACGGTCGCAAGATCGAGAGCTTCTCCGACATGCAGCGGATCGTCAGCGCCAATGCCGGGCGGACGCTGGCCTTCCAGATCGACCGCGGCGGCGCGCCGCTGACGATCAATGCCACGCCCGCGCTCAAACAGGGCAAGGACGGCTTCGGCAACAACACCTGCCACGCGGTCCTGGGCGTCAGCCGCTCGATGCAAGCCGCCGACCTGAAAACCGAATATTTCGGGCCTGTTTCAGCGGTCTGGCAGGGCACCAAGGAAACCTGGTTCATCGTCGAGCGGACGTTCTCCTACATCGGCGGGCTGTTCTCGGGCACCGAATGCGCCGATCAGCTCGGCGGTCCGATCCGGATCGCCCAGATCTCGGGGCAGGTCGCCACCCTGGGTTTCATGCCGGTGTTGCATCTGGCGGCCATGCTGTCGGTATCGATCGGGCTCCTGAACCTGTTCCCGGTCCCGCTCCTCGATGGCGGCCACCTTATGTTCTATGGGGTCGAGGCAGCCCGGGGCCGGCCACTTTCCGCCCGGGCCCAGGAAATCGGGTTCCGCATCGGCTTCGCGCTCGTCGTGATGTTGATGATTTTTACAGTCTTTAACGACACCCTCCAGCTATTGCCGCGGCTCTGGGCGTCTTAAAGTTGCGCCTTTCAGGCAACGGTCGTGGGGAAATGTCCGGCGGGACCTCGGTTCCTGTCGGAAATGGGGGAAACGCGACACCCGGTTGTGTTGCGGAGTGGGAAAAAGCCTGTACAAACATGGTGCTGAGTGGGGTCCGCAATATCGCCGTTCGGTCGGTTAGGGTGGAAAAGGGCGCGTTGCGCATGAGGGTTGGCGTGCGGTTGCTTCGGGACCTGTGCTGGGCAGGCGCGGTCCTCGCAGGGATCGTTTTTGGCACTGCGGTAACCGCGGTGAGCACGGCCAGCTATGCGGTCGCCCAATCCTCCTCCATCGTCGTCGAAGGCAATCGGCGCGTCGAAGCGGAAACCGTACGGTCCTATTTCCGGCTCGGTCCGGGCGAGCGGCTCGACAGCTACAAGATCGACCAGGCGCTCAAGGCGCTCTACGCCACCGGCCTGTTCCAGGACGTGCGCATCAACCAGGCGGGCGGCCGGCTGATCGTGACCGTGGTCGAGAACCCGGTGATCAATCGGGTCGCCTTCGAGGGCAACAAGAAGCTGAAGGACGACCAGCTTGCCAACGAGGTGCAGTCGCGCGCCCGCGGCACGCTTTCGCGGCCGACGGTGCAGGCCGACGTGCAGCGCCTGGTCGAGATTTACCGGCGCAACGGCCGGTTCGACGTCCAGATCGAGCCGAAGATCATCGATCTGCCGAACAACCGCGTCGACCTCGTGTTCGAGGTCCGCGAAGGCGAAAAGACCGGCGTCAAGAAGATCATCTTCGTCGGCAACAAAGCCTATGGCGACCAGCGCCTGAAGGACGAGATCAAGACCCAGGAAACATTCTGGCTGTTTTCGTTCCTGCAGCAGCAGGATATCTACGACCCCGACCGCATCGAGGCCGACCGCGACCTGCTCCGCCGCTTCTACCTCAAGCACGGCTATGCCGACGTCCGCGTGGTCTCGGCGGTCTCGGTCTACGATCCCGAGAAGAAGGGCTTCATCGTCACCTACACCATCGAAGAGGGCGACCGTTATAGATTCGGCAAGGTCGAAGTGCTGTCGAACGTGGCCGTCGTCGATCCGAAGGGCCTCTATTCGCGCCTGCGCGCCAGTCCCGGCGGCGTCTACAACGCCGAAGCCGTCGAGAAGTCGGTCGAGCAGATGTCGATCGAGGTGGCCCGGCGCGGCTATCCGTTCGCGATCGTGCGCCCGCGCGGCGACCGCGATCTCGCGACGCGGACCATCAACGTCACCTTCACCGTCGAGGACGGCCCGCGCGTCTACATCGAGCGCCTCAACATCCGCGGCAACACCCGGACCCGCGACTACGTGATCCGCCGCGAGTTCGACGTCGGTGAGGGCGATGCCTACAACCGCGCGCTGATCGACCGCGCCGAGCGGCGCCTGAAGAACCTGAACTATTTCAAGAGCGTCAAGATCGGCAACGAGCCGGGCTCCGCGCCCGACCGCATCGTGCTGAACGTCGACGTCGAAGAGCAGCCAACCGGTGAGTTCTCGGTCGCCGGCGGCTATTCGACCGCCGACGGCTTCATGGCCGAGATGAGCGTCGCCGAGCGCAATCTCCTGGGCCAGGGCCAGTTCGCCCGGTTCGCCGTGCAATACGGCGAGCGGGCGCGGGGCTTCGAGCTGTCATTCGCCGAGCCGTACTTCATGGGCTATCGGCTGGGCGTCGGCATCGACCTCTACGCCAAGCAAACGCTGGCCTCGAACTATATTTCCTACGACAGCGAGACGGTCGGCATGGCGCTGCGCGCCGGCTTTTCGATCAGCGAGGAGCTGTCGTTCCAGGCCCGTTACAACATCTACCAGCAGAAAATCACGCTGCCGAACGAGTTGAACGACTGTCAGTTCTCTGCGGCGGCTATCGCTTTCCAAAACGGTACCGGGGTCGGCGTTCGTCCGGGCGACGGTTGCTACAACAACGGCGAGGCCTCGGTGGCGGTGCGGCGGGAGCTCGCCTCCGGCGAGGTGCTGGTTTCCATGCTGGGCTACACCGTCGCCTACAGCACGCTCGACAACAACCGCAACCCGACCAGCGGCCTGTATGCCGAGTTCAAGCAGGATTTCGCCGGCATCGGCGGCGACGTGAACTTCATCCGTTCGACCGCCGAGGCGCGCACCTACTACGAGATGTTCGCGGACGTGGTCGCCGTGTTCAAGCTTCAGGGTGGCCATATCGCAAGCTGGGGCGACAAGCAGATGCGCATGCTGGATCATTTCCAGATGGGCCCGAACCTGGTCCGCGGCTTTGCGCCCGCCGGCCTCGGCCCGCGCGACCTGACATCGGGCACCAACAACGATCCGCTCGGCGGCACCATGTTCTGGGGTGCATCGATCGAAGCCCAGTCTCCGTTCACGTTCCTGCCGAAGGACGCAGGCCTGAAAGGCGCTGTGTTTGCCGACGTCGGCTCGCTTTACGACTACCAGGGGCCGACGTTCTGGAACGTCACCGGCGAGACAATTACGCCGGTCGACGATTCGTCGCCGCGCGCGTCGGTCGGCGTCGGCCTGATCTGGAACTCGCCGTTCGGTCCGCTGCGCTTCGACTACTCGGTCCCGTTGCTCAAAAAAGACTACGACCGGATCCAGCAGTTCCGGTTCGGCGGCGGCACCAAGTTCTAGGTTATTGCCGCGCGGCATGCCGGGTCGCGGCCGTTGCGGCCCGCCCTCCGCGAACGCGCATGTCCGGCCCAAAAAGCCGCGCGCCATGCTAATCGGACCTTGCGGTGCCGCGGCCCCGCGTCACAATCGGGTCGGACACCGGAGCCTCCGGCGGCAACGCCACAGGCCCGGAAACGGGGGTCGGAGACATGAGCGGCGAGACGGTTGACGCCATCGGCATTCGCGAGATTCTCGCCGCGTTGCCCCACCGCTATCCGTTCCTGCTGGTCGACAAGATCATCGACATCCGCGGCGACGAGCACGGCATCGGCATCAAGAACGTGACCGCAAACGAGCCGCAATTCACCGGCCACTTTCCCGACAATCCCGTCATGCCGGGGGTGCTGGTGCTCGAAGGCATGGCGCAGACCGCAGGCGCGCTCTGCATCCGTTCGCTGCCGAGCGGCGTGAAGCCGTCGCTGGTTTATTTCCTCACCATCGACAAGGCCAAGTTCCGCAAGCCGATCGTTCCCGGCGACCGGCTCGAATATCACATGGACCGCATCAAGCGGCGCAAGAACATGTGGTGGTTTCGCGGCGAGGCCAAGGTCGACGGCGAGGTTGTGGCCGAGGCCGAACTCGGCGCTATGATCGCAGAGGTGTGACGTGCCTCGGATCGATCCTTCGTCGCGCGTCGCCGGGGGCGCCAAACTTGCCGATGACGTCGAGGTCGGTCCGTTCTGCACCGTCGGCCCCAGCGTGGAATTGGGCGCCGGCGTACGCCTTCTCTCGCACGTCAATCTCACCGGCGTGACGACAATCGGCGAGCGGACCGTGATCTATCCGTTCGCTTCGCTCGGCACGCCGCCGCAATCGACCGGCTACCGCGGCGGCGCGACGCGGCTCACGGTCGGCGCCGGCTGCCAGATCCGCGAGGGCGTGACAGTCTCGACCGGCACCGAGGATGGCGGCGAGGTCACCACCGTCGGCGACCGCTGCTTCATGATGGCCAATTCGCATGTCGGCCACGACTGCCACGTTGGCAACGACGTGATCTTTGCCAACGGCGCGGTGCTGGGCGGCCATGTGACGGTGGCCGACAACGTTTTCATCGGCGGCAACTCCGCCGTGCTTCAGTTCTGCCGGGTCGGCGAGGGTGCCATGCTCGGCGGCGTCAGCGGTATCACCCGCGACATCATCCCGTTCGGTTTTGCATTCGGCCCCAAGGCCGATCTCGTCGGGCTCAACGTGGTGGGCCTCAAGCGGCGCCAATTCACCCGCGGCGACATTCATCGCATCCGGAGCGCCTATCAGGCGCTTTTCTTCGGCGACGGCACGTTCACGCAGCGCTTCGAGCGCGTGAGCGCGGAATACGCAAGCGACCCGGTGATCGGCAAGATCGTTTCGTTCATTCGCGAAGGCGGCAAGCACCCGCTGATGATGCCCGCTGCGGGGTCCGGACTATCCGACCCGAACCAATGAGCAACACGCCAATGAACGAGCCCCGATGAGCGAGCGGCTCCCCAACGCGGAGAACGGCGAGTCCGCTCTCGCGATCGTGTGTGGCGCCGGAAGCCTGCCGTTTGCGCTGGCCGACGCCGCCGCGCGCCGCGGCCGCCGCGTGGTGCTGTTCGCACTCCGCGGGTTCGCCGATCCCGCGCGCGTCGCCGCCTATCCGCACCACTGGACCTTCATGGGCCAGTTGAACCGCTTCATGAAGATCGCCGAGACCGAAGGCTGCCGGGATATCGCCCTCATCGGCTCGGTGACGCGGCCGTCGCTCTGGACCATCCGGCCCGACTGGCGGGTGCTGCTGCTGATGCCGCAGATCGTGCGGCTCTACCGGGGCGGCGACGATCACCTGCAATCGGGTATCGGGCGGCTGTTCGAGCAGCACGGTTTCCGGCTGCTGGGCCCGCACGACATCGCGCCGGAACTGACCATGCCGCTCGGGCCGCTCGGCAGCCTAGTGCCCTCCGAGCGCGACCGCGCCGACATCGCGCGCGGGCTTGCGGTGCTCGACGCCTTGAGCCCCCACGACGTCGGCCAGGCGGTGGTCGTCGCCGAAAATCATGTTCTCGCGGTCGAAGGGCCCGAAGGCACCGACCGCGCGGTGGCCCGCGTCGCGGATTTGCGAAAGGGCGGCCGCATCCGCTCGGCGGCCGGCACCGGCGTGCTGGTGAAGGCCGCCAAGCTCGGCCAGGACCATCGCATCGACCTGCCGACCATCGGCCCGCAGACCGTCGAGGGCGCAGCGGCGGCGGGCCTTGCCGGGATCGCGGTGGTTGCGGGCTCGACCTTCGTCGCGGAGCCCCAGGCGATCGCGGCTGCGGCCGACCGCGCGAAGCTGTTCGTGGTCGGGGTCGAGGCCGGAAGCGGCCGGGCAAGATCATGAGCAACGCTGTACCCGCAAACCCTCCGGCGCCGCCGGGCGAGCGGCGCGGCGAGGTCGAGATTTTCCTGGTCGCGGTGGAGGAGTCCGGCGACCGGCTGGGCGGCGCGCTGATGCGCGCCCTGAAGGAACGGGCGACCGTGCCGCTGCGGTTCACCGGCGTCGGTGGCCGCGAGATGACCGCGGCAGGCCTCACCAGCCTCCTGCCGGCCGAGGACTTCTCGATCATCGGCTTTTCCGCGATCCCGCGGCGGCTGCCGCGCATCCTGAGCCACATGGTCAAGACCGTGCGCGCGGTGCTGGCGCGCCGCCCGCACGCGCTGGTGATCATCGACAGCCCGGCCTTCACGCTCCGGGTCGCGCGCTTGGTGCATCGCTTCGACCCCACCATCCCGATCGTGGACTACGTCTCGCCCTCGGTCTGGGCCTGGCGGGCGGGCCGCGCACGCTCGATGCGCCGCTACATCGACCACGTCCTTGCCCTGCTGCCATTCGAGCCCGGCGTACACAGGAAGCTCGGCGGGCCGCCGTGCAGCTATGTGGGGCATCCGCTGACCGACGAGGTCGCAAAGCTGCGCCCGAACGAGGCGGAGGCGATGCGCCGGCGTGCCGATCCGCCGATCGTGCTGGCGATGCCGGGGAGCCGCAGCGGCGAGATCGCGAGACTCGCCGGCGTATTCGGCGAAACGCTGGGCCTGGTGCAGCAGCGCGTCGGGCCCATCGATGTGGTGGTTCCGACCGTGCCGCATCTCCTGCCGGCCGTCAGCCGGGCGGCCGCCGCCTGGCCGGTCAAGCCGCGCTTCGTCATCGAGCAGACCGACAAGCAGGAGGCGATGCGGATGGCGCGCGCGGCGCTGGCGAAGTCGGGCACGACGACGCTGGAGCTCGCCATCTCCGGCATCCCGATGGTGGCGGCCTACAAGGTGTCCAGGCTCGAAGAGTTCGCATACAAGCGGCTGGTCCGGGTGCCGTCGGTGATCCTGGCCAATCTCGTGATCGGCCAGAACATCGTTCCGGAACTCCTGCAGGACGACTGCACGCCGGAAAAGCTTGCCGAGGCGCTGGTGCCGCTGATCGGCGACACGCCGCAACGGCGCAGGCAGGTCGAGGCGTTTTCCTGGCTCGACGCCATCATGGAGATCGGCTCGCGCGCACCCGCGGCCCGCGCCGCCGACATCGTGCTGGGCTCGCTCCGGCGTCCGAACGCGCCGCCCCGCGGATAGCCGCTAGCCGGGCTGCGGCGGCCCCGCTAGGCTTCGGAAAAAACCGCAAGCCGGGTTGGGAGGAATGGGATGACCAGACTTTATTGTGCGCGGACACTCGCCGCGCTCGCGATCCTCGTCGTCACGGCGCTCGGCGGCGTGCCCGCGCAGGCCCAGAGCTGGCCGTCCAAACCGGTCAAGATCATCATGGCGACGGCCGCGGGCAGCGCGCCCGACGTGATCGCGCGGATCGTCACCGACCGGCTGTCGCAGACGTGGGGCCAGCAGGTGCTGATCATCAACCGTCCGGGCGCCGGCGGGCTGATTGCGCTTCAGGCGCTGGCCGCCGCCGAGCGCGACGGCCACACGCTCTATCTGCCCAGCTCGTCGTCGCTGGTGGTGCTGCCGGTGACCAATGCCAACCTGCCGCTCAGCATCGAGCGCGACCTCGTTCCGATCGCGCTGGTCGGCGAGCAGCCCTTCATGATCGTCGCCAACAACACGCTCGGCGTCAGCACGCTCGCCGAGTTTATCGCGCTCGCCAAAAGCAAGCCCAAGGAATTGACCTACGCCGCCAACTTCCGCGGCTCGCTGCCGAACATGACCGGCGAATGGTTCCGCGACCGCGCGGGCATCGACCTCCCCTTCGTGCCCTATCCCGGCGCGCCGCAGGGCCTGCAGGACGTGCTGGGCGGCCGCGTGTCGGCGATGGTCGAGGGACTCGCGGCCTTCGTCGGACCGATGGCGTCGAACTCGATCAAGCCGCTCGGCATCACCTCGCCGAAGCGGCTGCCGAACTACCCGAACCTGCCGGCCGTCGCCGAGACCGTGCAGGGCTTCGACTCGCGCGGCTGGTTCGTGTTCCTGGGGCTCGCCGGCACGCCGGGCGATGTGGTGAAGAAGATTAACGCCGACGTCCGTTCCGTGCTGGACGTGCCCGAGGTGCGGCAGCGCTTCGAGACGCTGGCCACTTACGTGTGCCATCTTTCGCCGGAGCAGACCGGCCAGTTCATCCGCGACGAGCAGGCGGCGTGGCGGCCGGTGGTGCAAAAGGTCGGCGTGACGCAGTAGCGGGGAGGAACGCGCCGCGCACTGAGACCTATGTCCGTCACCCTGAGGTGCTCGGCGCATCGCGCCGAGCCTCGAAGGGCGACGCCCCCGACGGCGCGACATCCGGGCCGCATCCTTCGAGGCGCGCAATAGCGCGTCGAAGACGCGCGTAAACGCGCTGATGGCGCGCACCTCCGGATGACGGGGAGAGAGTGTGACCCGTCGCAAAACAGAAAAGGACGCCTCCAAAGGCGCCCTTTTGCGTTTCGCTTCGGAAGCCGCCTACTTGCGGCGCGAGATCGGAATGTAGTCGCGGCGGGTCGCACCGGTGTAAAGCTGGCGCGGACGACCGATGCGCTGCGACGGATCCTCGATCATCTCCTTCCACTGCGCGATCCAGCCCACGGCGCGCGCGACCGCAAACAGCACGGTGAACATGCTGGTCGGGAAGCCCATCGCCTTCAGCGTGATGCCCGAATAGAAGTCGACGTTCGGGTAAAGCTTCTTCTCGATGAAATACTCGTCGCTCAGCGCAATGCGCTCGAGCTCGAGCGCGACCTGCAAGAGCGGGTCGTCGCGGTGGCCGGTCTCGCTCAACACCTCGTGCGCCGTCTTCTGCATGATCTTGGCGCGCGGGTCGTAGTTCTTGTAGACGCGGTGACCGAAGCCCATCAGGCGGAAGGTGTCCTTCGGGTCCTTCGAGCGCTTGATGAATTCCGGGATGCGGTCGACGGTGCCGATCTCGCCCAGCATCTTCAGCGCCGCCTCGTTGGCGCCGCCATGCGCGGGACCCCACAGCGCCGCGATCCCCGCGGCGATGCAGGCGAACGGATTGGCGCCGGTCGAGCCGGCCAGCCGCACGGTCGAGGTCGAGGCATTCTGCTCGTGGTCGGCGTGCAGGATGAAGATGCGGTCCATGGCGCGCGCCAGCACCGGGTTCGGCTTGTACTCTTCCGCCGGCACCGCAAAGCACATGCGCAGGAAGTTGGTCGCGTAGTCGAGGTCGTTCTTCGGATAAACGAACGGCTGGCCGACATTGTACTTGTAGGCCATGGCGGCCAGCGTCGGCATCTTCGCGATCATGCGGATCGAGGCGATCATCCGCTGGGTCGGGTCGGAGATGTCGGTGGAGTCGTGATAAAACGCCGACAGCGCGCCGACCGAGCCGGTCATCACCGCCATCGGGTGCGCGTCGCGCCGGAACCCCTGGAAGAACCGGCTCATCTGCTCGTGCACCATGGTGTGGCGCGTGACGCGATAATCGAAGTCGGCCTTCTGCGCCGGCGTCGGCATTTCCCCGTACAGCAGCAGGTAGCAGGTCTCGAGGAAGTCGCCGTGCTCGGCGAGCTGCTCGATGGGCACGCCGCGATAGAGCAGCACGCCTTCGTCGCCGTCGATGTAGGTGATCTTGGACTCGCAGGCGCCGGTCGAGGTGAAGCCCGGATCGAAGGTGAACATCCCGGTCTGGGCGTAGAGCTTGCCGACGTCGATCACGTCCGGCCCGATCGAGCCGCCATAGATCGGGAACGTGTAGTCCTTGTCCCCGACCGAGAGCTTCGCGATCTTCGTGTTGGTGCCGGACTTTGCATCCATATTCGTATCCTCGACGCCGCCGGCCCCGCGCCGTTACGGTCACAAGTTCTCATGCTTCCGCGCGGGCGGAGTCCGCGCAAACGCCTTTAATTTGGGTAGCCCATCCGGTTGTGCACTGCAAGGCGCAGCCTTGCCACGGATTGCCTTCAAACTGGCGCTGCCTGATCCTTGAGCCGCGCCAGGCTTTCGGTCCGGCCGAGCACCGCCAGCACGTTGAAAATACCGGGGGAGGTGGTCCGGCCGGTCAAAGCCGCCCGCAGCGGCTGCGCGACCGCTCCCAATTTGGCACCCTTGCGCTCGGCATAGCCGCGGACGGCCTGTTCGGTCGCCTCCGCGGTCCAGGTCTCGACCGCTTCGAGCGCCGGGATGACCTCGCCCAGCAGCGCCCGGGCGTCCGGCGTCAGCAGCGCACCGGCTTTCTCGTCGAGGGTGAGCGGGCGAGCGGCCCAGATGAAGCCCGCGGCGTCCAGCAGCTCCACCAGCGTCTTGGCGCGCTCCTTGAGTTCGGGCATGGCGGCCATGAACTGTTCGCGCACCGCGGGCGTGAGCTTGGGCGCGATTTGCGGTCCGTTCGGCAGGTGCGGCAGCACCCGGTCGAGCTCGGCCAGCAGGTCGCTGTCCGGCGTCGCGCGCATGTAGTGGCCGTTCAGGTTTTCGAGCTTGGCGAAATCGAAGCGCGCCGGCGATCGGCCGATCTGCGGCAGGTCGAAGGCTGCGATCATCTCCTCGGTCGAGAAGATTTCCTGGTCGCCGTGGCTCCAGCCGAGCCGCACCAGGTAGTTCCGCATCGCCGCCGGCAGATAACCCATCGCGCGGTAGGCATCGACGCCGAGCGCGCCGTGGCGCTTGGAGAGCTTCGATCCGTCGGGACCGTGGATGAGCGGAATGTGCGCCATCACCGGCACCTTCCAGCCGAGCGCCTGGTAGATCTGGGTCTGCCGCGCGCCGTTGTTGAGATGATCGTCGCCGCGGATGATGTGGGTGACGCCCATGTCGTGGTCGTCCACCACCACGGCGAGCATGTAGGTCGGCGTGCCGTCCGAGCGCAGCAGCACGAAATCGTCGAGGTTCTCGTTCTGCCAGGTGACGCGGCCCTGGACCTGATCGTCGACCGAGGTCTCGCCGGTGAGCGGCGCCTTCAGGCGAATGGCGGGCTTCACGCCAGGAGGCGCGTCGGACGGATCGCGGTCGCGCCAGCGGCCGTCGTAAAGCCGCGTCTTGCCCTCGGCGCGGGCTTTCTCCCGCATGGCGGTCAGCTCGTCGGGCGACGCGTAGCAGCGGTACGCCGCGCCGGACGCCAGCATCTGCTCGACCACCTCGCGGTGCCGCTCGACCCGGGTAAACTGGTAGACGGTGTCGCCGTCCCACCGCAGGCCGAGCCAGTCGAGGCCGTCGAGGATCGCGTCGATCGCCTCCCTGGTGGAGCGCTCGCGGTCGGTGTCCTCGATCCGCAGCAGCATCTTGCCGCCACGGCCGCGCGCATAGAGCCAGTTGAACAGCGCGGTGCGCCCTCCGCCGATGTGGAGGAAGCCGGTGGGTGAGGGCGCGAAGCGGGTGACGACGGGTTCGGTCATTGAAACGAAGGAAGGGCCTCACGGCGGAATTGACGCGCCCGTGTATCATATGTCCCGCAAAGTTGGGACTCGGACTGATGGTCCGGACCCGAAGTAGTCCCGGATCTTTATACAATGCATCCGCGTCGCCATATCCGGCGTCTGAGGGCGTAAGCTTGGGACTTGAGCTTTGGACTTGGCGTCCCGGCGCGGATTTGGCACAAGGCGGGCCGCGCAGCGGCGCGGACCGGAATCAGGCATAGTGAATTGAATATGGCGATTGCGGCGGAAGCACCAAACGAAGGCGGGCGCGATTTCATCCGCGACATCGTTCAGGCGGACCTCGACGCCAAAAAGCACGCCTCGGTGGTGACCCGGTTCCCGCCCGAGCCGAACGGCTATCTCCACATCGGCCACGCCAAGGCGATCTGCCTGAATTTCGGCATCGCCGAGGAGTTCGGCGGGCGCTGCCACCTGCGTTTCGACGACACCAACCCGGCCAAGGAGGAGCAGGAATACATCGACGCCATCGAGCGCGACGTGCGCTGGCTGGGCTTCGATTGGGGCAAGCACCTCTATCACGCCTCCGACTATTTCGACCGGCTGTATGAATGGGCCGAATTGCTCATCAAAGCCGGCAAGGCCTATGTCGACGACCAGTCGCCGGAGGCGATGCGGGTCGCGCGCGGCACGCTGACCGAGCCCGGCAGGAACAGCCCGTTCCGCGACCGCAGCGTCGAGGAGAACCTCGACCTGTTCCGCCGCATGAAGGCCGGCGAGTTTGAAAACGGCGCCCGCGTGCTGCGCGCCAAGATCGACATGACGTCCGGCAACATCAACATGCGCGATCCGACGCTCTACCGGATCGTCAAGGCGCCGCATCCGCGCACCGGCACCACCTGGTCGATCTATCCGAGCTACGACTATGCGCACGGCCAGTCCGACGCGATCGAGGGCATCACCCACTCGATCTGCACGCTGGAGTTCGAGGATCACCGGCCGCTCTACGACTGGTTCCTGGAAAACCTGCCGGTGCCGAGCGAAGCCCCGGCAGTACGAGATGGCGCGGCTCAACCTCACCTACACGGTGCTGTCGAAGCGCGTGCTGAACACGCTGGTCCGCGACGGCCATGTGCGGGACTGGGACGATCCGCGGATGCCGACGCTTGCGGGGCTGCGCCGCCGCGGCGTGCCGCCCGCGGCGCTGCGCGATTTCGTCAAGCGGATCGGCGTGGCGAAGGCCAACAGCACCGTCGACGCCGGCATGCTGGATTTCTCGATCCGCGAGACGCTGAACAAGACGGCGCTGCGGCGGATGGCGGTGCTGCGCCCGCTCAAGGTGGTGATCGAGAACTATCAGGGGCCGGGCGAGGAACTCGACGCCGTCAACCACCCGGACAATCCGGCCGCAGGGTCGCGCAAGATCCCGTTCGGCCGTGAGCTCTACATCGAGCAGGACGACTTCATGGAGAACCCGCCGAAGAAGTTCTTCCGGCTGTCTCCCGGCGCCGAGGTGCGGCTGCGCTACGCCTATTTCATCACCTGCCGCGAAGCCGTGAAGAACGACAAGGGCGAGGTCGTCGAACTGCGTTGCACCTACGACCCGGCAACGCGAGGGGGCAACGCGCCCGATGGCCGCAAGGTCAAGGCGACGATTCATTGGGTCTCGGCCGCGGCTTCAAAACCCGCCGAGGTGCGGCTCTACAATCCTTTGTTCTCGAAGCCCGACCCGAAGGGCGGCGAAGGTTTTACCGAGGACCTCAATCCGAATTCGCTGGAAGTGCTGAGCGACGCGCGTGTCGAGCCGGCGCTGGCCTCGGGCAGCAACTCACCCGACCCGGTGCAGTTCGAGCGGCAGGGCTATTTCGTCCTCGATCCGGACTCGACGGCGGACCGCCCGGTGTTCAACCGCACCGTCGGATTGCGCGATACCTTCGCCAAGGAGGTCGGCAAAAGCTGACTTTTGAAGCGAGGCCCGGGCAAAGGGCTCATCGGCCGATCAACATCGTCCAATAGCGCCGCCCGGATTTCGATACGGCAGACGCCACGGCCTTGCACCCCGGCAACCGCATGTTGGCGGCATGTCCCGGTGAGCCGCGCCATTGGGCCATCGCTCCGGCGCGGGTCGTGCTCCCCATGGCAACGTTCTCCGCCTGGGCGCCGCGCGCGGCCCTGCTGTAGAAGCCGGAATGGTCCAGGGACTCGCGGCGAGCCATGTCGTTTGAGTGCTGCTGCGCCAGGCGCTGCATCAACGCGCAGTTGGATTTGCTCTTTGCCTCGGCTGACGCAGGCCATGTCGGCAATAGCGCTGCGCACAAAATCCAATGTCGCTTCATCGCTCGCTCTGTCGTACCGCCGTACCGAAACCGTCCCCTGCGCCTCCATCCGGAGTATGAGAGAAAATCGGGTTGGCGAGCAACCGACCACCCGCACAAGAGGAGCAGAGCCTCGACGGGCGAAGCTCGATTTCGGCATCGTGATTCCGGCAGCGGCCCGCTTGCGAGCCTCTCAGACTTGAGCTGGGTGGACGTGCCGAAAGGGACGTCTGGCGCGCCGCCGCATCATCTCCGCGAACCGCGCCTGTCGCACGTCAGCCTCGCGGCGACGACCAAACGACTGACCGCACCGTCGGTTTGCGTGGTATCTTCGCCGAGAGGTTGGCACGGGCTGACCTTGAGGCGAGGCCCGGCAGAGGGCAGCGCTCTTGCGTTAAGCGCGGGTTGGACCGCAGCGCATGGCGGATCGGGACGGGGACAGACGCGGCGGCCGTGCCACGACGTGGGACGCCGCAGAGCGGCGCAGGCGGGCGCTGGCCCGGGGCGGCGCGCTTGCCGATTTCCGCGAGGTCATCGCCGGGCACCTTCGCAACTGGGCCATCGCCGACACCGGGCCGGGGCGCCTGCTGCCTTGGCTGCCGATCGCCTTCGGGCTCGGCATTGCGATCTACTTCGGAGCCGAGCGCGAGCCCGCGTGGTGGGCCGCCGTTTCGCTCGCTCTCGTTTGCGTGACCATCGTGATCCTCGCCCGCCGACGCCCGGTGGCCTTCCCGCTGGCGCTGGCGGGTGCAGCGGTCGCCGCGGGTTTTGCCGTTGCCACGCTGAAGGCCGTCTACGTGGCGCATCCGGTGCTCGCGCGCCCCGCCATGAGCGTTTCGATCGCGGGCTTCGTCGAGGTCCGCGAGGAGCGCGAGCGCACCGACCGCATCGTGGTCCGCGCGCTGTCGCTCGATGGCGCACGCATGGAGCAGAAGCCCGGCCGGGTCCGTGTGTCGGTGAAGAAGGGCACGGCGCCGCCGGTCGGCGCTTATGTCACGTTGCGCGCGCGGCTCAATCCGCCGCTCGAGCCGCTGCGTCCCGGCGGCTACGACTTTGCCCGCGATTTGTACTTCCAGGGCATTGGCGCGACCGGCTTTGCGCTCGGCGCAATCCGCATCGCCGAACCGCCGGTGCAGCCGGGGCTGTGGCTGCGCTATGCCACGACCGTGCAGGGGATCCGTGACGCGATCGACGCCCGCATCCGTGCGGCCTTGCCCGGCGACAAGGGCGCGATCGCCTCGGCGCTGATCACCGGCAAGCGCGACGCCATCACGGCGCAGGCGAACGACGCGATGTACATCTCGAGCCTCGCGCATGTGCTGTCGATCTCGGGCTATCACATGGCGCTGGTCGCGGGCGTGGTGTTCTTCGCGCTGCGCGCGCTGCTCGCGCTTTCGCCGTCGCTTGCGAGCGGCAGGCCGATCAAGAAATGGGCCGCGGCCGGCGCGCTGGTCGCAGCCGCCGCCTACCTCGTCCTGTCCGGCGCGGAGGTCGCAACCCAGCGCGCCTTCATCATGACGGCGATCGTGCTGATCGGGGTGATGGCCGACCGCGCGGCGCTGACGCTCCGGACGCTGGCGATCGCCGCCATCGCGGTCCTGCTGTTCGCGCCGCAGTCGGTGGTGCATCCGAGCTTTCAGATGTCGTTTGCCGCGACGCTCGCGCTGATCGCCGCTTACGAACGCGGGCTGCCGTGGATGGCCAGGGCCGACACGTCAATGTCGGCCCGCGTCGCGCTGTGGGGCGGCCGCGAGGTCGCGGCCCTGGTGCTGGCTTCGCTGGTCGCAGGCCTCGCGACCACGCCCTACGCCGCCTACCACTTCCACCGCATCGCGCCCTACGGCGTGATCGCCAATCTCTTCGCCATGCCGATCGTCTCGATCTGGGTGATGCCGAGCGGACTGCTCGCGCTGATCGCCATGCCGTTCGGCCTCGACGGCATGCTGTGGCGGCTGATGGGCGAGGGGATCGACTGGATGATCGCGGTTGCGCTGTTCGTGGCGGGCCTGCCCGGCGCGGTCGGGCGGATGGCGGCGTTCGGCATCGGGCCATTGCTCCTGGGTACAGGCGGGCTCGTGCTGCTCGGCCTGCTGAAGACGCCGCTGCGCTGGAGCGGCGGCGCGGTGGTCGTCGCGGCAAGCCTCTGGGCCATCGCCGCGCCGCAGCCGGACGTGCTGATCTCGTCCGACGGCCAGGCGGTGGCGGTGCGGGGCGCGGACGGACGGCTTTCGATCCATCGGGGCAGCCGTGACGCCTTTGCGGCGCGCGAGTGGCTCGCGGCCGACGGCGATGCGCGGCTGCCGGACGATGCGACGTTGGCAGAGGGCTTCCGTTGCGACGCTTCCGGATGCATCGCCAGGCTCGCCGACGGCAGGCTCGTCTCCCAGGTGCTTGCCGCCGATGCTTTCGAGGAGGATTGCCGGCGCGCCGCGATCGTCGTGACCGCCCGCGAAGCACCACCGGCTTGCCAGGCGCTGGTCGTCGACCGAACCGTGAGCCGCGCCCGTGGCGCGATTACGATCAGGCGGAACGGCGAGGGCTGGGACGTGACGGCGGCGAGGCCGAAGGGTCAGGACCGGCCGTGGGCGCGTGCCGCTGCAGAACCTGCCGAGACGCTTGCACCAGCCCCGTCGCGGCCGCAGCCGCGGGATGCAACGCCTCGAACCGAGGACCTGGAACCGGGCGGCTGATCCGCGACGCCGGAAGGACGTCATTCGTTCGGCTTGCGTGCGCCGGAACCAGTGGACGCCTCAGTCCGCGGTGCGCAGGCACCGCTGATTGGTCCGTGGGCTTGCCGCCATTCCGGTTGTGCTAGACTGGCCCAAATCCCGCAGTAGCCGAGGGATTGTATGCGTGCTGTGGCGATTCTGGCCGTGGGCCTTGCGCTGTCGTCCTGCGCCGGGGCGAAGGTCCAGGAAGACACATCCGCCGAGTGGCGGACGAATACGCGCGTTTATCGGGCGAGCGAGACACCGCGCGGCGCACGGGTGCTCGGCCAGCTCACCGCAACGTCCTGCAAGAGCAAGCCTTGGGACCCTGAGCCGACCGACGAGGATGCCACACGTCAGCTGCAGGTCGACTCGCGCGGGATGGGCGGAAACGCGGTCGGTAACGTCAACTGCGGGATCGGGAGCGCGCTTGCGACGAACTGCCTGTCGTCCATCGTTTGCCGCGGCACGGCGATCCGAGTCAACGAGAGATAACAGACCCTCGCAAGATGACCGGCGGTTGAAGCGGCGGCGCCCGGGCGATTGAAACACTTGTCCCGGGCGCAATGCAGCACGAAGTGCTGCGTTGCTGACCCGGGACCGTATCAAAGGCGGCGTTTGTGACGGTCCCGGATCTGCCATAGCGCGTCACAGACGCGCGTGAACGCGCTTGTGGCGCTTCGCGCTGCACCGCGTCCGGGACACAAGCCGCTAATAGCGCCGGAACAGCCCCACCATCTTGCCCTGGATGCGCACCCGCGTCGGCGGCAGGATGCGGACCTCGTAGGAGGCGTTGGCGGGCTCCAGCGCAATGGACGCGCCGCGGCGGCGGAAGCGCTTCAGCGTGGCTTCCTCCTCGTCGATCAGCGCCACGACGATGTCGCCGGTGTCGGCGGCCTCGGTCTTCTTGATCAGCACGGTGTCGCCTTCGAGGATGCCGGCCTCGATCATCGAGTCGCCGCGCACTTCGAGGGCGAAGTGATCGCCGGTGCCCAGCATGTCGGGCGGCATGCTGATGACGTGGCTCCGGCTCTGGATCGCCTCGATCGGCGTGCCGGCCGCGATCCGGCCCATGACCGGGATGGAGATCGGCCGATCGCTATCCTCCTGCGCCGCGGACGATCGCTTGCCGAGATTTCCTTCGATCACGCTCGGCGTGAAGCCGCGGCGTCCGACGCCCTGGCTGACCGGCTCGGGCAGTTTGATCACTTCGATCGCGCGCGCCCGGTTCGGCAGGCGGCGGATGAAGCCGCGCTCTTCCAGCGCGGTGATCAGCCGGTGAATCCCGGATTTGGACCGCAGGTCGAGGGCGTCCTTCATTTCGTCGAACGAGGGCGGCACTCCGGATTCCTTCAGCCGCTCGTGAATGAAGCGCAGCAGCTCGAATTGCTTGCGGGTCAGCATTGGCTCGTTTCCTCCAAGGTTCTCGACCTACCACCGGTCGAAAACAAATCATGAACGGACACTATATGTTCTATTCTTGTTCCGCAACCCTTTAATTTGGCGTGAACAAGTCGAGCGACCGCTAAAACGGGCGCGTAAGCCTAAGGACTGAACAACGGCTGCCGGCCGGCGCCGCCTTCGCGAAGGGCTCGCGAATTAAGAGACAGTCTGCGTTTGCGAGCGCCGCCATCATCGAGGAGTCCTGGATTTTCACCGGCGTGGCGACCGGAGTTCCGTTCGGACCGGGGGCGAGCGTCGCGCGCATGTAGTCGGCCCGTTCGTCGTTTTCCGGCAACGAAACGCCGAGCACCGCCGATTCGGGCGCCGGCGAAACATCGCTTCGCCCGGCGAGCGTCCGCAGCAGTGGAACCAGGAACAGGTAGGCGCAGACATAGGCCGAGACCGGATTGCCGGGCAGGCCGAGCACGTGCATCGCGCCGAGCCGCCCGTTCATCATCGGCCGGCCGGGGCGCAGCGCCACGCGCCAGAACGACATCTCCAGGCCTTCCGCCTTCAATCCGCGCTGCACCAGGTCGTAGTCGCCGACCGACGCGCCTCCGGTGGTCACCAGCACGTCGGCCTGCGACGCCCGCGCCTTGCGGATCGCCTCGACCGTCGCCTCGACCTTGTCGGGCACGATGCCGATGTCGGTCACCAGCGCGCATTCGTTGCGCGCCAGCGCCATCAGCGCATAGCCGTTGGAATAGACGATCTCGCCCGGCCCGAGCGTGCTGCCGGGCGGCCGCAGTTCGTCGCCGGTCGCCAGAACCGCGACCTTCGGCCGCCGATGCACCGGCAACGTGGGGTGGCTCATGGCGGCGGCCAGCATCACGTCGCGGTCGGAGAGCCGCCTGCCGCGCGACAGCAGCACCTGGCCCTGTTTGAAGTCGAGACCCGAGCGGCGGATGTGCCGCCCGGCCGCCGAGGGCGATTTGACGGTGACGCGATCGCCCTCCGCTTCCGTGTTCTCCTGGATGACGATGGTATCGGCGCCGGGCGGCACCACGCCGCCGGTGAAGATCCGCGCGGCCTCTCCGGCGCGGACTTCGCCGGCGAACGGCCGGCCGGCCGCGACCTCGCCGATGAGCTTCAGCGCGGCCGGCACCTGCGCCACATCGGCGGCGCGCACCGCATAGCCGTCCATCGCCGACATGTCGGCCGGCGGCTGGGTGCGCAGCGCCGCCACGTCAGTGGCGAGCACGCGGCCTTCGGCTTCGATGAGGGCTGCGTCCTCGCGCGGCAGCGGCTCGACGCCATCGAGCACGCGGGCGAGCGCGTCAGCGACCAGCAACAGTGACGCCATACTCACCCCTTGGACGCAGGAACCTTGGGCACGTGACCCTCGGCCAGATAGTCGCCGGACTTGCCGCCGGACTTTTCCAGCAGGCGGATGCCGTCGATCCGCATGCCTTTCTCGACCGCCTTGACCATGTCGTAGATCGTCAGGCACGCGACGGACGCAGCCGTCAGCGCCTCCATCTCGACGCCGGTCTGGCCGGTGACCTTGACGGTCGCCTGCACGACGAAGCCCGGCAGACGGTGATCCGGCTCGATGTCGATGCCGACCTTGGTGATGGTCAGCGGATGGCACAGCGGAATGAGCTGGTGGGTGCGTTTCGCCGCCATGATGCCGGCGATGCGGGCCGCGCCGAGAACGTCACCTTTCACCGCGTTGCCGTTGAGCACGATGTCGAGCGTTTCGGTGCGCATCACGACATGGCCTTCCGCCACCGCCGTGCGCTCGGTTTCCGCCTTGCCGGTCACGTCCACCATGCGCGCCTCGCCGCCGGTACCAAGGTGCGTGAGCCTGGCTTCGGGCTGCTTGGCAGCCTGCTTTGCCGGCTGCGTTGCAGCCTTCCTGGCGGGCGGCTTGGCGGCCGGCTTTTTGGCCATGAGCTATCTCGCAGCTTGGTGGACGGGGATACGCTCGCGGGCCAGCAGTGCGCGGGTTGCGGCCGCAACGTCGTTCTGCCGCATCAGGCTTTCGCCGACGAGGAACGTCCTGATGCCAACGGCAGCGAGCCGGTCCAGGTCGGCCGGCGTATGGATACCGCTCTCGCCGACGATCAGCCTGCCGGCGGGGACCCGGGGAGCGAGCCGCTCGCTGACCGCTAGCGAGGTCTTGAACACCTTCAGGTCGCGATTGTTGATGCCCACCATGCGCGTCTTCAGTTTCAGTGCGCGGTCGAGCTCTTCCTCGTTGTGCACCTCGACCAGCACGTCCATGCCGAACGCAAACGCCGCACTCTCCAGTTCGCCGGCGCAGCCGTCGTCGACCGACGCCATGATGATCAGGATGCAGTCGGCGCCCATCGCGCGGGCTTCCGCCACCTGATAGGGCTCGTACATGAAATCCTTGCGGAGCGCCGGCAGCGAGCAGGCCGCGCGCGCCGCCGTCAGGAACTCCGGCCGGCCCTGGAACGACGGCGCGTCGGTCAGCACCGACAGGCACGCCGCACCGCCCGCCTCATAGGCGCGCGCCAATTGCGGTGGATCGAAATCGGCGCGGATCAGCCCCGCCGACGGGCTCGCCTTCTTGATCTCGGCGATCAGCGCGTACTCGCCCGCGGCCGTGCGCCGCTCGATCGCCTTCAGAAACCCGCGCGGGGCAGGGGCCGCCTTTGCTGCGGCCTCCACCGTCGCAGGGGACCGCGCGCGCTTGGCTGCTGCGATCTCCTCGCGCTTGTAGGCCTCGATCTTTTTCAGAATGTCGGTCATTGCGCGTTCGACACCGTGATCAGCCGTTCGAGCCGGCCTTCGGCCTCGCCGCTGTCGAGCGATTTGGCGGCCATCGCCGCGCCCTCCTTCAGATCCTTCACCTTGCCGGCGACGATCAATGCCGCCGCAGCGTTCAGCACCGCGATATCGCGGTATGGCCCCTTGGTGCCCTTGAGCACGGTCCTCAGCGCCGCCGCGTTGCTCTCGGCGTCGCCGCCGCGCAGCGCCTCGGGCTTCGACTTCGCGATGCCGACATCCTCGGGATTGACCTCGAAGGTGCGCACCGTGCCGTTCTCCAGCGCCGCGACATGCGTCGGGCCCGACGTCGTGATCTCGTCGAGACCGTCGGAGCCGTGCGCGACCCAGGCCGCTTCCGCGCCCAGCGCTTTCAGCACCTGCGCCATCGGCTCGATCCACTGCCGCGAGAACACGCCGATCATCTGCCGCCGCACGCCCGCCGGATTGGACAGCGGCCCGAGCAGGTTGAAGATGGTGCGGGTGGCAAGCTCGACGCGGGTCGCCGCCACGTTCTTGGTCGCCGGATGATGCGCCGGCGCGAACATGAAGCCGATGCCGGCCTCGTAGATACAGCGGGTGATCTCGTCGGGACGCAGGTCGATTTTCACGCCCAGCGCGCCCAGCACGTCCGCGGCGCCCGATTTCGACGACAGCGCGCGGTTGCCGTGCTTGGCGACCGGAACGCCGGCGCCCGCGACGATCAGGGCGGCGCAGGTCGAGACGTTATAGGAGCCCGAGCCGTCGCCGCCGGTGCCCACCACGTCGATCGCCTCGGGCGGTGCGGCGACCTTGGTCATCTTGGCGCGCATGGTGCTGGCAGCACCTGTGATCTCGTCGACGGTCTCGCCGCGCACCCGCATGCCCATCAGCAGGCCGCCCATCTGCGAGGGCGTCGCTTCGCCGGACATCATGCGGTCGAAGGCGAGGGCCGCTTCCTCGCGCGACAGCAGCGCGCCGGAGGCGACCTTGGCGATCAGTCCCTTGAATTCGTCGGTCACAACTCAACCCCTCAATGCATCGTCGTGCGGCCGCGCGCGGCGTTCCACTGCGCGGCGATCTCGAGAAAATTCTTCAGCATCAGATGGCCGTGCTCGGAGGCGATGCTTTCCGGATGGAACTGCACGCCGTGCACCGGCAGCGTCCTGTGCGCGAGCCCCATCACGAGGCCGTCGCCGGTCTCCGCGGTGACGCTGAGGCTTTCCGGCATGCTCTGCCGCTCGACCACCAGCGAGTGATAGCGCGTCGCCTTGAACGGGCCGTTGATGCCGCGGAACACGCTTGCGCCCTGGTGACGCATCTCGGTGAGCTTGCCGTGCACCGGCTGCGGCGCGCGCACCACCTTGCCGCCGAACGCCTGGCCGATCGACTGGTGGCCGAGGCAGACGCCGAGAATGGGCACCGTCGGCGCGGCCTTGGCGATCAGGTCGAGGCAGATGCCGGCCTCGTTCGGCGTGCAGGGGCCGGGCGACAGCACGATCGCCTCGGGCTTTGCGGCCAGCACCTCGGCGACGCCGATCTTGTCGTTGCGATGCACGGCGACGTCGGCTCCAAGCCCGCCCAGGTAGTGGACGAGATTGAAGGTGAAGCTGTCATAGTTGTCGACCAGCACGATCATCACGGCTTGCCCCGGCCGTTTCATTGGCCGTTTCTCTAGCACATTTCGGGTCTTAGAAGGCCCGACCGGAGGGGTCAAGGCAAGCAGCTTTGGCAGCGGGGCAGGCCGCTATTGCCCGCGCCCGGCGGCGCTGGCAAACCGCCGCGCCTCTTCGGCGGCGCGGAACAGCGCCTTGGCCTTGTTGACGCACTCGGCCTGCTCTCCCGCCGGATCGCTGTCGGCGACGATGCCGGCGCCGGCCTGCACATACATGGTGCCGTCCTTGATCAGCGCGGTGCGGAGCACGATGCACGAGTCCATCTCGCCGGCCGCCGAGAAATATCCGACGCAGCCGGCGTAAAGCCCGCGCTTTTCCTTTTCCAGCTCGTCGATGATCTGCATGGCGCGCACCTTCGGCGCGCCCGACACCGTGCCGGCGGGAAAGCCCGCCGCCAGCGCGTCGAGCGCGTCGCGGTTGTCGGCGAGCGTGCCCTCGACATTCGACACGATGTGCATGACGTGGCTGTAGCGCTCGACAAAGAACTGGTCGGTGACCGTGACGGTGCCGATCCTGGCCACCCGGCCGACGTCGTTCCGCCCGAGATCGAGCAGCATCAGGTGCTCGGCGCGCTCCTTCGGGTCGGCGAGCAATTCGTCCTCCAGCGCCTTGTCGTCGTGCGGGGTCTCGCCGCGCGGCCGCGTCCCGGCGATCGGCCGGATCGTCACGGTGTTTGCCCGCATGCGGACCAGGATTTCCGGGCTCGATCCGGCAATCGCGTAGCCGCCGAAATCGAGGAAGTAGAGAAACGGCGCCGGATTGACCCGCCGCAGCGCGCGGTAGAGCGCGAACGGCGGCAGGTCGAACGGCGCCTCGAAGCGCTGCGACAGCACCACCTGGAAGATGTCGCCGGCGAGGATGTACTCCTTCGCCTTCGCCACCATCGCCCGGTATTCCGCGGGCGTGGTGTTGGACTTCGCCGGCACGTCGAGCGGGCCTGCCTCCGCGCCCGCCGCGGCCTTGTCGAGCGGCCGGTCGAGCGCATCGACCACGGCGGAGAGACGTTCCTCGGCGCGCGTCAGCGCGGCCCTTGCCGTCACGCCCGCCTCCGGCCGCACCGGCGTCACCACCGTGATGCTGTCCTTCACCGCGTCGAACACCACGATGAGGGTGGGGCGGATCAGCACCGCGTCGGCAAGCCCGATCGGATCGGGATGCGAGGCCGGCAGTTCCTCCATCAGCCGCACCATGTCGTAGCCGAGATAGCCGAACACGCCGGCCGCCATCGGCGGCAGCCCGTCCGGCAGATCGATGCGGCTTTCGGCGATCAGCGCGCGCAGCGCCTCGAGCGGCGGCGCCTTGCACGGCGCGAAGTCAGCGGACCTGGTCCGCGCCGCGCGGTTGATCTCGGCGCGGTCGCCCAGCGTGCGCCAGACCACGTCCGGATCGAGCCCGATCACCGAATAGCGCCCGCGCACCGCGCCGCCTTCGACCGACTCGAGCAGGAAGCTCATCGGCCGCCCGCCGGCGATCTTGAGAAACGCCGAAACCGGCGTTTCCAGGTCCGCGACCAGCGTGGTCCAGACCACCTGCGCCTCGCCGCGGCCGTAACGCGCGGCGAAGGCGTCGGCCGGAGGCTCGATCTGCATGGGAAGGACTCGTTTCGCGCGCCTAACGTACGGATTGAACGGCCGACTGCGATACGCCCGGGCCACCTCTCCCATGGGGAGAGGTCGACGCGCGAAGCGCGGCGGGTGAGGGGGTACGGTCTATCGATGGTCCGAACGCCCTCACCCCAACCCTCTCCCCACGGGAGAGGGAGTTCACCGCCGATGTCGCAACCGCTTCAGCCACGAACATTCTCGATTTAGTTCTGGCTGCTGCCGCCAGCGACCTGGCCCAGTGCCTTCTGATTGATGCTGACGCCGGCATCGCTTTGCAGCCGGGCGATGTATTGCACGATCAGGTCCTCGGCGGTGCGCTGGCGCAGCGCCTCGTCGATGCGCTTGGTCTCGGCCGCTTCGGGATCGAGTTCCGGCACCTTGATCTCGGTGACGTGGAACACGATGCGCTCGGCGGGCGAGGCGCCTTCGACGCTGCCGGTTGAGTCCTTCGCGGTGCGGAAGATCTCCGCGACCGTCACCGCGGACAATCCCGGCGGCGGGCTGCCGCGCTTGATGCCTGGCCGCCATTCGATCTTCAACTGGTCGGCTGCGGCAGCGTCGGCGAACGATGTGCCGGCCTTGATCCTGTCGAGCATCTCGGTCGATTTCGCGCGCAACCGGTTCGCCGTCTCGTCGTCGCGCCAGCGCGCCAGCACCTGGTCCTTGACCTCGTCGAGCGTGCGCTCGCGCGAGGCGGTGATGCTGTCGACGTCGTACCAGACAAACCCGCCATTGCCCGGCAGCCGCAGCGGCTCGTTCTCGGCGCGCACGTCGGCGGAGAACGCCGCCGAAACCACATCGACGCCCTCGGGGAGGCCCGCGACCTCCTTGCCCGACGCATCCTTGCCGGTGCGGTCGATGGCTTCGATCACCAGCGGGGTCAGGCCGAACTTCTTGCCCGCCTCGGCGAGCGTCGCGCCGCCGAGCCGCTCGTCCTCGATCTTCTCCTGCACGCTCGAGACTTCGCTGCGCGCCTTGTCGGTCGCAAGCTCGCGCTTGAGCTCGGCCGAGACCTCTTCGAACGGCCGCGTCCGCGAAGCCTCGATCGCATCGACCTTGACGATGGCGATGCCGAAGCGGCCCTCGATCGGCGCGCTGATCTCGCCCGCCTTCAGGGCGAAGGCGGCGTCGCCCACCGCGCGGTCGACCACCGCGGTCCTGGCGACGGTGCCGAGATCGATGTCGGCGTCCTTGAGCCCGCGTTCGGCGGCGAGCGCCTCGAAACTCGTGCCGCCGGCAAGTTTCTCGGACGCGGCCTTGGCCTCGTCCATGTTCGGGAACACGATCTGCTTGAGCTTGCGCCGCTCCGGCGTCTCGAACCGCGACTTGCGGGCCTCATAGGTCTTCTTCAGGTCGGCGTCGGAGATTTCCATCCGCGCCGCCAGATCCGCCGGCCGCAGCACCACGACCGTGACCTTGCGCAGCTCAGGCGAGCGGAACGCCACCTTGCGCTCCTCGAAATATTTGGCGAGCGCCTCGGGCGCAGGCTCGGCGACGTCGCCGGCCTGCGCCTTGCCGAGCACGACGTACTCGATGGTGCGCTCCTCGTTCTGGAAGCGGTTGAACGCTTCGAGCGCGGTCTTCGGCACGAAGGCGTCGCCGCTGACGGTTCCGACCAGCTGCTGGCGCAGCGCGTCGCGGCGGCGCTCGGCCATGAAGCGCGCCTCGGTGAAGCCGTTGTTGCGCAGCGTCGCCTCGAAGCGGAGGCGGTCGAACTGGCCGTTCAGCCCGCGGAACGCCGGGTTCTCGGTGATCTGCCGCGCCATCTCGGCGTCGCTCAGGCCGAGCCGCAGCTTGCGGGCGCGCTCGTCGACCACGGTGTCGGCGATCACCTGATTGAGCAATTGCCGGTCGAGGCCCAGCGCTCTCGCCTGGTCGGGCAGGATCGGCCGGCCCAGCTGGCGGCCGAGCTGCTGCAACCGGTCCTGATAGAGCTGGCGGAATGTCTCGATCCGGATTTCGGCCCCGCCGACGGTCGCAAGCGTCGACTGGCCAAAGCCGCGGAAGATGTCGCCGATGCCCCAGATCGCGAAGCTGATGGCGATCAGACCCAGGACCACGCCCATGACGGCGCGGCCGATCCAATTCGAGGAGGCTCTTTGAATACCTCGGAGCATGAAACCGTTCGTTTTGTCTGGATGAGCGGCCGATTCCAGGCCGATTGGGGCGGAATATAGAGCCCAGCCAGTGGCCTCGCAACAGATAGGGACAGTGCCCAAGCGCCACTGGCGCAGGGATTTCCCCTCTGTTACGGCTCAAAAAAAGGGGTGACGGATGGCCGCATCGCAGCGCCGCCCGCTGGTCGCGGGCAATTGGAAGATGAACGGGGTGAAGGCCTCGGCGGCCGAGCTCGGCCGGATCATGCAGGGCGCGGGTGATCTCTGGACCAAGACCGACCTGATGATCTGCCCGCCGGCCACCCTGGTCATGACCTTTGCGGCGGCTGCGCTCGGCTCCAAAATCGAAATCGGCGGCCAGGACTGCCATGCCGAACCCTCCGGCGCTTTCACCGGCGACATTTCCGCCGAGATGCTGGCCGACCTTGGCGCCAAGGCGGTGATCGTCGGGCATTCCGAGCGGCGGACCTATCACAAGGAAACCGACGCGCAGGTGCGCGCCAAGGCGCAGGCTGCCTGGCGCGCAGGTCTCACGGCGATCGTCTGCATCGGCGAGACGCGCGCCGAGCGGGAAGGCGGCAAGACCCTCGACGTGCTCGGCCGCCAGCTCGACGGCTCGCTGCCGGATGGCGCGACCGGCGCGAACCTCGTGGTCGCCTATGAGCCGGTCTGGGCGATCGGCACCGGCCTCACGCCGACCGCGGCCGACGTCGCCGAGGCGCACAAGTTCATCCGCAGCCGGCTTGCCGCGCGGTACGCGGCTACGGCCGAGACGATCCGCATTCTCTACGGCGGCTCTGTGAAACCGTCCAACGCAACCGAGCTGATGGGCGTCGCCAATGTCGACGGCGCGCTGGTGGGCGGCGCGAGTCTGAAGGCCGACGATTTCCTCGGCATCGCCGCCGCATACCGCTGATGCAATCGAGACCGGCGTCCGGACGACATCGTGGCCTATAAGACCCTGAATTAGCGCCGTTTCTGCGAGAGAAGACGTCCGGGGTGGAAATGCCCGGGGGGATCGTGTAGACACCGCCCCGAATTCCTATATCGGGGACTGTGCAGGGGCCCTTCGGCCCGTATCCCGCTTGAGCAGGTTCTGATGCAGACGGTTGTAATCCTCGTCCACCTGATGATCGTGCTGGCCATGGTCGGCCTGGTGCTGATCCAGAAGTCCGAAGGCGGCGGCCTCGGTATGGGCGGCGGAGGCGGAGGCGGCGGAGGTTTCCTGTCGAGCCGCGGCACCGCCAACGTGCTCACCCGCACGACCGCGATCCTCGCCGCGATGTTCTTCTGCACGAGCCTGTTCCTGTCCTGGTACGCGAGCCTCGACAGGAAGCCGCGCTCGATCCTCGACGGCAGCACGCCGGCCGTGCCGGGCGCGCCCTCGGTTCCGGGCGGCGGCGGAGGCGGCGTGCTCGATGCGCTGGGCGGCGGCCAGCCGCAGCAGCCGCCGGCGGCACCTGCGCCGCCGCGGCAGTAGCAGCTTCAGGGGCCGGGTAACCGGCCCCTTCGCTTTTTGGCAAGGTGAAACATGAAGTTGCACCACCAAGTTGTTGCCGGAGCGGGCGGTTCGGCGGCTGGCGGCGCTTATCCACAACACATGCGGACCGGCATGGCTCGTGCCCACTCATCGCGCTCGTCGAATCGAATCGCGGACGCTAAGGATTGAGCCCCATGGCGCGGTACATTTTTATCACCGGCGGCGTGGTCTCCTCACTTGGCAAGGGTCTCGCGTCAGCCGCTCTCGGGGCGTGCCTGCAGGCGCGCGGCTACTCGGTCCGGCTGCGCAAGCTCGATCCCTACCTCAACGTCGATCCGGGCACGATGTCGCCCTACCAGCACGGCGAGGTGTTCGTCACCGACGACGGCGCCGAGACCGATCTCGACCTCGGCCACTACGAGCGCTTCACCGGCAATCCGGCGAGCCGGCGCGACAACATCACCACCGGCCGCATCTACCAGGACATCCTCGCCAAGGAGCGGCGCGGCGACTATCTCGGCGCCACCATCCAGGTCATCCCGCACGTCACCAACGCCATCAAGGACTTCATCCGCGACGGCAATGACGGCGTCGATTTCGTGCTGATGGAGATCGGCGGCACGGTCGGCGACATCGAGAGCCTGCCGTTCCTGGAAGCGATCCGCCAGTTCGGCAACGAACTGCCGCGCAACCACGCGATCTACGTGCATCTCACGCTGTTGCCCTACATTCCGAGCGCCGGGCGAACTGAAGACCAAGCCGACGCAGCACTCGGTGAAGGAACTGCTCTCGATCGGCATCCAGCCGGACATCCTGCTGTGCCGCACCGACCGGCCGATCCCGAAGGAGGAGCGGCGCAAGCTCTCGCTGTTCTGCAACGTTCGCGAAACCGCGGTGATCGAGGCGCGCGACGTCGACAACATCTATGCCGTGCCGGAGGCCTATTCGGCCGAGGGCTTCGACACCGAAGTGCTGAGCGCCTTCGGCCTCGACCCGAGCCAGCCGCCGGACCTCGCGCGCTGGAAACTGATCAACGAGCGCATCCGCAATCCGGAAGGCCAGGTGACCATCGCCATCGTCGGCAAGTACACCGGCATGAAGGACGCCTATAAATCGCTGATCGAGGCGCTCTCGCACGGCGGCATCGCCAACAAGGTGAAGGTCAATCTGGACTGGATCGAGTCCGAGGTGTTCGAGAAGGAAGACCCGACGCCGTTCCTCGAGCACGTCAACGGCATCCTGGTGCCCGGCGGCTTCGGCCAGCGCGGCGCGGAAGGAAAAATCCGCGCGGCGCAGTTCGCCCGCGAGCGCCACGTGCCGTATTTCGGCATCTGCTTCGGCATGCAGATGGCGGTGATCGAAGCGGTGCGCAACCTGCTCGGCATTGCGGACGCGAACTCGACCGAGTTCGCGCCGACGCCGGAGCCGGTCGTCGGTCTGATGACCGAATGGCTCAAGGGCAACGAGTTGCAGAAGCGCACGGCCGCCGGCGACCTCGGCGGCACCATGCGGCTCGGCGCCTATGCGGCCGTGCTGCAGCGTGGCAGCAAGATCGCCGACATCTACGGGACGACCGAGATTTCCGAGCGCCACCGCCACCGCTACGAGGTCAACACCGCCTACAAGAGCCGCCTCGAACAGCACGGCATGCGGTTTGCCGGCATGTCGCCGGACGGCGTGCTGCCGGAGACGATCGAATACCAGGACCATCCCTGGTTCATCGGCGTGCAGTACCATCCCGAGCTGAAGTCGCGGCCGTTCGAGCCGCACCCGCTGTTCTCGTCGTTCATCGGGGCCGCGGTGGAGCGCAGCCGGCTGGTGTAACCGCGCTACCGCTGCGCGATCGATCGCAGCCATTCGACAACCGGGCCGGCCGCGGCCGCCGATGTGTCGAAATGGCCGGCCCGCACCGTGACGTGCCGGTTGAGCGCGTGCGACGGCGCTCTCGCAAAGATGTATTCGGATCCACGCTGGAACGCGTCCTCGCTTCCCACGACGTAAAGCAACGGCGCCTTCAGGCGCGCCGCATTGCCCGGCATTACGGCGGGGGAATCCAAGGCGAAGAAGCTCAGATAGGCTGCGGGCGTCGCCGTCACCGTGATCGCGAGCGAGCCGTTGAAGTCCGCGAAGCGTGCCGCCTCGTTGCCGCGTCCTTCGGCAATCAGCCTGCGGGCACGGTCGAGATCGGCGGCGATCGGAGGCCTCATGGCCAGAACTTCCGGCAGATGGCCGGGGGCGAGCGCAACGATCCCTTTGACGGCGTTTCGCGCACCATAGGCGAGGGCGGCGTTGGCGCCGAGGCTGTGGCCGGCAATGACCACGCTCGCTGCTCCCCGCGCGCGCAGACGGCCGACAGCCGGAGCGATATCGTCGAGGCAAGCGAGATAATCGCGATCGTAGATGCGCCGGCCCGACCAGCACATTTCCGGAAGTTCGACCGGAAAGCCTGCGATGGCGATGGCCGAAGCAAGCGGCCCATGCTGCTCCGGCGCGCTCTGCTTGCCGTGCATCAGGACCACTCCGAATTTGTCCTGCGCGGCGGCAGCCTGGATCGTTCCGATCAGCCCAATGACGATGCAGAGGATTTGTGCGCGCATGTCCGGAAAGCCCGCTGTCTCGACGCGCCATGATGCCCACCGACAGTGGCCGCGCTGTGGTCGGCCGCTGCCGAAGCCGGAAAACCATTCGCGTTACGTATCGGCTTGATTCCCAAGGGCTTGGCCGCGGATGCCGCAACCCCATTGCGGCGGGCGCGGCATTGGAGTTGTCTCGCGCGGCGGCAAACCAACAGGCATGCAAGGACGGCCAAGATGATCCACGAGCTTCGCATCTATCAGTGCATCCCCGGCAAGCTTCCCGCGCTGCTGAAGCGCTTCGAGTCCAAGACGCTCGACATCTGGAAGAAGCACGGCATCCGCCCGACCGGCTTCTGGACCGTGCTGATCGGCGAGGGCAACAACGACCTGCATTATCTGCTGGCCTGGGAGTCGCTCGCCGAGCGCGAGCAGAAGTGGAACGCGTTCCAGGCCGATCCCGACTGGCACAAGGCGCGCGACGAGAGCGAGAAGGACGGCCTGCTGATCGCCAACATCAAGACCTCGATGCTGCGGCCGACCGCGTTCTCGGCGATCCGCTGACCGGCGAACCGGGCGCAAAGAACTGGGCGCAAAGAATTTGGCGCGTGGCCTCGACCATATCGTCCATGCGGTGCGCGACCTCGACGCGGCGGCCGGTCTTTACCGGCGGCTCGGCTTTGAGGTCGGCTCGCGCAACCGCCATCCGCGCGCCTGGGGGACGCAGAACCACATCGTCCAGCTCCCCGGCACCTTCATCGAGCTGCTGACGGTCGCCGATCCGGCCGGCATCGCTCCGCACGCGCCACGGTCCTTTTCGTTCGGCGCGTTCAACCGCGATTTTCTCGCGCGCGGCGAGGGGCTCGCCATGCTGGTTCTGGAGGGCCGCGGCGCGCCGGACGCCGCCGAGTTTCGCCGCGCCGGCATCGGCGATTTCGAGCTCTACGAGTTCGAGCGCGAGGGACAGCGCCCCGACGGCACGCCGGTCAAGGTGGCGTTTGCGCTCGCCTTTGCGGCGGACCCCGGCAGCCCGGACACCGGCTTTTTCACCTGCCAGCACCGCTATCCCGAGAGCTTCTGGAATCCGGCCTTCCAGCGCCACCCCAACAGCGCCAGCGCGGTCGCGGGCGTGGTCCTGGTCGCCGACAATCCCGGCGACCATCACATCTTCCTCGAAGCCTTCACCGGCGAACGCGAGGCGCAGGCGACGTCGGCGGGCATCGGCATCAGGACGCCGCGCGGCAGGATTCAGGTGATGCAGCCCGATGCGTTCCGCGAGCGGTTCGGCACCACACCGCCGGCAACCGGGCGCGGCGCGAGACTCGCAGCGCTTCGCTTTGCGGTTCGCGATCTGGAGGCGGTCGGCCGAAGCCTGCGGGTCGAGAACCTCGCAAGTTTCAGCCGGATGGGACACATCGTGGTCGGTCCGGACACCGCCATGGGCGCGACGCTGGTCTTCGAGCACAATTGAGCGTTGACCCGGCTGCCGTCCGCCGCCAAAAGGGAGCGCCAACAGGATCGCAATGAGCGCCGAGCTTCTCCCCAACGCAATCGTGACGGTGCGCGCGGCGCGCTTCGGCAATGCCTTGCCGCTGTCGCTGATCGCCGGGCCCTGCCAGATGGAAAGCCGCGCGCATGCGCTGGAGATGGCGTCGGCGCTTAAGGAGATCGCGGCGAAACTTGCGATCGGCCTCGTCTACAAGACCTCGTTCGACAAGGCGAACCGCACCTCCGGCAAGAGCGCGCGGGGGCTGGGTCTCGATCAGGCGCTGCCGGTGTTCGCCGAGATCCGCGACACGCTCGGCCTGCCGGTGCTCACCGACGTTCACGAAATCGATCAATGCGCCCGCGCGGCCGAGGTGGTCGACGTGCTGCAGATCCCGGCGTTCCTCTGCCGGCAGACCGACCTGCTGGTGGCGGCGGCCAAAACCGGCAAGACCGTCAACGTCAAGAAGGGCCAGTTCCTCGCGCCCTGGGACATGAAGAACGTGGTCGCCAAGATCACCGGCGCGGGCAACCGCAACGTGCTGGTCACCGAGCGCGGCGCCTCGTTCGGCTACAACACGCTGGTGTCCGACATGCGCTCGCTGCCGATCATGGCGCGCGACACCGGGGCGCCGGTGATCTTCGACGCCACCCATTCGGTGCAGCAGCCGGGCGGGCAGGGCACCGCGTCGGGCGGCGAGCGCGAATTCGTGCCGGTGCTCTCGCGCGCAGCCGTCGCCGTCGGCGTCGCCGGCGTCTTCATCGAGACCCATCAGGACCCCGACAAGGCCCCGTCCGACGGGCCGAACATGGTGCCGCTGAAGGAGATGGAAGCGCTGCTGCGTCGGCTGATCGGCTTCGACCGTCTCGCCAAGGATTCGAAGCAGGGCTGAGCCCGATCGTAACGAGGCTCGCCATTCCACCGCTCCTGAAAATCGTCGCCCTCGTCGTCTTCGCCCAGACGATCTTCACGCGCGCGCTCGATCCGGTCATTCCGCTGATCGCCGGCGATCTCGCGATCGACGTCAAGACCGCGGCGCTGCTGTCGACCGCCTTCGCGTTTCCTTATGCGATGGTGCAGCCGATCCTCGGCGTCACCGCCGATTTCTTCGGTAAAACGCGACTGATGAACCTCTGCGTGCTGGTGATGGCGCTCGCCACGCTGGTCTGCGCGGTGGCGAGCGATTTCTGGCTGCTGGTCGCCATGCGGATTGCCGCCGGCCTGGTCGCGGGCGGCGTGTTTCCGGTCGCGATGGCGCTGATCGGCGACCTCGTGCCGATCCACCAGCGCCAGGTCGCCATCGCGCGGCTGCTCGGCGTCGCGCTCACCGCGAACGTTCTGGGCGCATCCATCGCCGGCATCATCGGCGACCTCATGGGCTGGCGCGCGGTGTTCGGCGTGCTCGGGCTGTTCTCGCTCGCGGTGGCGCTGACGGCTTTCTTCGCGTTCCGCAACATCACCTTGCCGAAACCGCCGCCGTTCAACCGCGCAGCCGTCATCGCCAACTTCCGCGACATCCTCGCCGACCCGCGCGCGAAAGTGTGCTTCGGCGCGGTGTTCCTGGAGGCGATCTTCATCCACGGGCTGTTTCCCTATATCGGCCTTCTGCTGCAAAGCATCGGCGAGTTTCGCGCGTCGATCGCGGGGCTGCTGATCGCCTGCTTTGCGGTCGGCGGCATCGGCTACTCGCTGATGGTGCCCGCCCTCGCCGGCAGGGTTGCCGAGCGAAAGCTGATGCTGGCGGGCGGAGCGGTTGCGGGCTCGTGCCTCGCACTGATCTCGCTGCATTTTCCCTGGCCGGTGCAGGCGGTCGTGTACGCGGCGTTCGGCTGCGGGTTCTACCTGCTGCACAGCTGCATCCAGGTCCACGTCACCGACCTGTCGCAGACCGCGCGAGGAGCGGCCGCCTCGCTGCACTCGTCGTCGTTCTACATGGGGCAGGCGCTGGGCCCCGTGATCTACGGGTTCGGCTTTGCCCATGGCGGGCCTGAGCCGACCATCGTGTTCGGCGCGCTGGTGGTGCTCGGCGTCGGCTTCATGTGTTCCCGGCTGTTGCGCCGCCGGACCTGACAGCCGGTTGCCGCACGACGCCATGCGCGGTTCGGCGGTTGCGTTAATCGGGCGGGCGGCTCAAATGCCGCCCAATGAACCGCACGCTCAACATCCTCGGCTTCCTGATCTTCGCCTCGGCGCTGAGCGTCCGCGCCATCGATCCGGTGGTGCCGCAGATTGCGGCAGACCTGTCGGTGTCGCTCAACACCGCAGCGCTCCTGGCCGCCGGCTTCGCCGCCTATGGCCTCGCCCAGCCGGTGCTGGGACCGGTCGCCGACGCGTTCGGCAAGGCGCGGGTCATGATCGCCTGCCTGCTGCTGCTCGCGGTCACGTCGTTTCTGTCCGCCATCGTCACCGATTTCTGGCTGCTGTTCGCGCTGCGCGTCCTGTCCGGAGTCGCCTGCGGCGGCAGCTTCCCGATCGGCATGGCGCTGATTTCCGATTTCGTGCCGCTGGCGCAGCGGCAGGTCACGATCGGCCGCCTGCTGGGCGCGACCATTTCCGGCAACCTGCTGGGCGCCGCAATCTCCGGCGTGGTGGCCGACGTGATCCACTGGCGCGGCATGTTCGTCGGCCTCGGCATCATCAGCCTCGTGGCCATCGCGCTCGGCGTCTACGGCCTGCGCGGGCTGCCGCGCAGCGAGCCGCAGCCGCTCAACCTGCGCGCCGTGCTGGCGCGCAACCGGGCGATCTTCGCCATCCCGGCGGCGCGCATCTGCTACGGCACGGTCGCGCTCGAAGCGCTGTTCCTGTTCGGCATCTTTCCCTACGCGGCGGTGCTGCTGCTCAAGGGCGGCGAGCCGCGGGCCTCGATCGCGGGGCTCGTCGTCGCGGCCTTCGCGGTCGGCGGGCTCGTCTATTCCGTGAGCGTAAAGCAGCTTCTGGCGCTGCTCGGCCAGAAGAAGATCATGATGGCGGGCGGGATGTTTGCGGCACTCGGCCTGTTCATCGTCGCGACCAGCCCGCCGTGGCAGGCGCAGGCCGTGGCCTTCGCCATCATGGGGCTCGGCTTCTACATGCTGCACGCCAGCATCCAGGTCTATGTCACCGAGTTCGCGCCGGCGACGCGAAGCTCGGCCGTGGCGTTCCACACCTTCTCGTTTTTCGTCGGCGGCGGCATCAGCCCGGTGCTCTACGGCTACGGCCTCGACAACTTCGGAACGGCCATCACGCTGTCGGTTGCCGCGGTCGCGATGATCCTGATCGGCGTCATCAGCGCGCAGCTTCTGGTGAAGCCGAAACCCGTGTGACGGTCAGCCGCGGCCGCGATACGGCGCGACGCCCTGATCGGGCACCCAGATGCCCTTGGGCAACCGGCCGACTTGCCAGAACACATCGATCGGGATGCCGCCGCGCGGATACCAGTAGCCGCCGATGCGCAGCCATTTCGGCTTGAGCACGTCCGCCAGCCGCTTGCCGATGGCGACCGTGCAATCCTCGTGAAATGCGTCGTGATTGCGAAAGCTCACCAGGTAGAGCTTGAGCGACTTCGATTCCAGCAGCCATTTCCCCGGCACGTAGTCGATCACCAGATGCGCGAAATCCGGCTGGCCGGTGAGCGCGCAGAGCGTGGTGAACTCGGGGGCGGTGAACCGCGCCACATAGTCGGTGTCCGGGTGCGGGTTGGGCACGCGGTCGAGCACGGCCTTTCCGGGCGAGGCGGGCTGCGGCACCGGACGCCCGAGCTGCAGCGGTTTTCGGACTGGTTTTCGAGCCATGCGGGACCTCTTCGATGGGCTTAGTGGCCGCAGTTTCGCGATCGCGTCAACGGGGCGCCCGTTTTGAACCCGGCGCGCCGGGCCGGCGACCAATCACCGCCGGGGTGCCGGCAGCCACCGGTCGCCGATCGGCAACCGTGGGTTAAGCAAACCGGCCCTGCGGCAACGCCCCACAGCCGTTGCCCGTGACAAGGGGCCGACCGAAACGAGACTACAACCGATGCCCGTCGTCGCCCTGATCCTCAGCACGCTGTTCTTCTGGTCGCTGTACTGGTTCTTCCGGATGGACGGCATCGACAAGGTGCGCGCCGCGCTGGATCAGCGGCGCAACGCCGCGCGGCGCAAGAAGGCGCTGGAAACCGAGCGCACGGCGCCGGTCGCCGCGGTCGACGATCCGCGCGACGCCGCGATCGTGCTGATGCTGCTGATCGCCCGCACCGCCGACGCGCCGACCCGCGAGCAGTATGCCGCGGTCGAGGAGCAGGCCCGTTCGGTGTTCGGCTTCGAGCACGATCTCACGGAGCGCATGACGCAGGCGCGCTTCGTCGCGAGCCGCGCCGACGGTTTCGAGCAGGCGGTCGGGCTGTTTTCCAGCCTCCTGAAGTCGCGGCTGACAGACGCCGAGCGCCGGCAACTCGTCGACATGGTCGAGGCCATCGCGGCGCATGACGGCCCGTCGCAGCCCCAGCGCGAGGCGATCGACGCGCTCCGGCGCCGCTTCTGGCCGGCCTGATCCCGATCCGGCTCCTCGCCCTTTTCGTCGGCGGTCCCATCCTGTAGAAGCCCCGCGGACCTTGTTCGCGGAGCCCAGTTCCTGGGCACATTTCTTGGGGCACAGGAGTATCCATGACCGCCATCGCCGAAATCATTGCCCGCGAGATCCTGGACAGCCGCGGCAATCCGACGGTCGAGGTGGACGTGATCCTCGAGGACGGCACGCTCGGCCGCGCCGCCGTGCCCTCCGGGGCCTCGACCGGCGCGCATGAGGCGGTGGAGCTTCGCGACGGCGACCGCGGCCGCTATCTCGGCAAGGGCGTGCTGAAGGCGGTGCAGGCGGTCGAAAACGAGATTTTCGACGCCATCGGCGGCATGGATGCCGAGGCGCAGGCCCGGATCGACGAGACGCTGATCGGGCTCGACGGCACGCCGAACAAGGCGCGGCTCGGCGCGAACGCGATCCTCGGCGTGTCGCTCGCGGTCGCCAAGGCCGCGGCCGCCGCCAATCGGATGCCGCTCTACCGCTATGTCGGCGGAACCCAGGCCCGCGTCCTGCCGGTGCCGATGATGAACATCGTCAATGGCGGCGCGCATGCCGACAATCCCATCGACTTCCAGGAATTCATGATCATGCCGGTCGGAGCGGACAGCTTCTCCGAAGGGCTGCGCATGGGCGTCGAGGTGTTCCAGACGCTCAAAAAGGCGCTGCACGACTCCGGCCACAACACCAATGTCGGCGACGAGGGCGGCTTTGCGCCCAACCTGCAGTCGGCCGAGGAGGCGCTGGGCTTCGTCATGAAGGCCATCGAGCAGGCCGGCTACAAGCCCGGCGACGACATGGTGATCGCCCTCGATCCCGCTTCAACCGAATTCTTCAAGAGCGGCTACTATGTCTATGAAGGCGAGGGGAAAACCCGCTCCAAGGAGGAGCAGGCCAAGTACCTGGCCGAGCTCACCACCCGCTATCCGATCGCCTCGATCGAGGACGGCATGGCGGAGGACGATTTCGACGGCTGGAAGCTCGTCACCGACATGATCGGCAAGACCTGCCAGCTGGTCGGCGACGACCTGATGGTGACCAATGTCGAGCGCCTCAACGACTGCATCAAGCAGGGCATCGGCAATTCGATCCTGGTCAAGGTCAACCAGATCGGCACGCTGACCGAGGCGCTGGCCGCGGTCGAGACCGCGCACAAGGCGGGCTACACCGCGGTGATGTCGCACCGCTCGGGCGAAACCGAGGACGCGACCATCGCCGACCTCGCGGTCGCCACCAATTGCGGGCAGATCAAGACCGGCTCGCTGGCGCGCTCCGACCGCACCGCCAAGTACAACCAGCTCCTGCGCATCGAGCAGGAGCTGGGCGCCCAGGCGAAGTATCTCGGCAAGGCCGCGCTGAAGGCGTTCCGCCGCGGGCGTTGAGGCCCGGAAGGCTTGCAGACAGATCCGCGCCGTCATTCCGGGGCGGCCCGAAGGGCCGAACCCGGAATCCAGACGAACAGGCAGTCCTGATGTGTCTGGATTCCGGGCCCGCCGCCATAGCGCGTCGAAGACGCGCGTAAACGCGCTTATGCCGGCGTCCCGGAATGACCGCGGGAGTTTTCTGCGACCTGCTAAGACAACACACCCGGTAACGCCGCCTTAACGCGGATCACTTCAACTGCCGGCATGGTTTCCCGGCGCAAGCTTCGAACAGTCCTGACCACGCTCGGGCTCTATGCCGGCTGCGCCCTGGTGATCGCGTATTTCGCGGCCAACGCCTTCAGCGGCAACCACGGCCTGCGGGCCCAGAAGGATCTCGATCAGCACTTCGCGGCGCTCAGCGAGGAACTCGCCGGGCTCAAGAAGGAGCGGGCCGAGTGGCAGCACCGGGTCAAGCTGCTCAAATCGGCCAGCATCGACCCCGACATGCTCGAGGAGCGGGCGCGGGCCGGCCTCCACTACCTCGACCCGCGCGAACTGACCATGATGGTCAAGCGCCCGTAAGATCATTGCGGCGGAGCCTCCGCCCCGGCAAATTTCTTTCGCGATCAGACGGTTGGATGCGTCGGCCTGTCCTGTGCGTGGGGCTGTCACGCGCTTTCACCACGCCCTAAATTAAGCTATTGGATGAAGGCCGTCGGTCGACGGTCATTTTGCCTGAGGAGACACATGGCCGTCGCCAGCAACTCGGCGCAGCCTGCCGCTGCGCGCCCGACAAGCGATCCGGCCAGCGCGGGCTCAGGCCACAATGCAAGGCCGCCCGCCGATCTGAACAAAGACCAGGAGCTCGGCGCCTACAAGGACATGCTGCTGATCCGCCGCTTCGAGGAGAAGGCGGGCCAGATGTACGGCATGGGCCTGATCGGCGGCTTCTGCCATCTCTACATCGGCCAGGAGGCCGTCGTCGTCGGCATGCAGATGGCGCTCAAGCCGGGCGACGGCGTCATCACCGGCTACCGCGACCACGGCCACATGCTGGCCTGCGGCATGGATGCCAAGGGCGTGATGGCCGAGCTCACCGGACGCAGCCACGGCTATTCCCGCGGCAAGGGCGGCTCGATGCACATGTTCTCGGCCGAGAAGGGCTTCTTCGGCGGCCACGGCATCGTCGGCGCACAGGTGCCGCTCGGCACCGGCCTGGCGTTTCGCCGCCAAGTACCGCGGCAATGACAACATTTCGCTGACCTATTTCGGCGACGGCGCGTCCAACCAGGGCCAGGTCTACGAGAGCTTCAACATGGCGAAGCTCTGGAACCTGCCGGCGATCTACATCATCGAGAACAACCAGTACGCCATGGGCACCTCGCTCAAGCGTGCGTCGGCCACCACCGACCTGTCGCAGCGCGGCGCGGCCCACGACATCCCGGGCGAGCAGGTCGACGGCATGGACGTGCGCGCCGTGAAGGCCGCGGCCGATCACGCCGCCAAGTGGTGCCGCGAGGGCAACGGCCCGATCATTCTGGAGATGCTGACCTACCGCTATCGCGGCCATTCGATGTCGGACCCCGCCAAGTACCGCACCCGCGAGGAGGTCGAGAAGGTTCGCACCGACCACGATCCGATCGAGCAGGTGCGCCAGCGCGTGCTGCAGAACAAATGGGCGAGCGAGGACGACCTCAAGAAGATCGACGCCAAGGTGCGCGAGGTCGTCAACGAGGCCGCCGAGTTCGCCACCCACGATCCCGAGCCCGAGCCTTCCGAGCTCTACACCGACATTTACGCCTAGTGGCGTATTGAGGACCCGCGTTCGATGCCGATTCAAGTGTTGATGCCCGCCCTGTCGCCCACGATGGAGAAGGGCAACCTCGCCAAGTGGCTCAAGCGCGAAGGCGACAAGGTCAAGTCCGGTGACGTGATCGCCGAGATCGAGACCGACAAGGCGACCATGGAGGTCGAGGCGGTCGACGAGGGCACGCTCGGCAAGATCCTGGTGGCCGAAGGCACCGCCGATGTCGCGGTCAACACGCCGATCGCGGTGATCCTCAGCGACGGCGAGGACGCATCCGCCGCGGCACGACGCCAAGCCCGCGCCGCAACAGAAGGCAACAGAATCCGCGCCGGCAGCGAACGACGCAAAAGCTCCGGCACCGGCCGCAGCCAGGCCGGCTGCTGCACCCGCTCCCCCGACGGCGACGGTGGCGGCCGATCCCGACGTGCCGGAAGGCACCGAGATGGTCACCATGACGGTGCGCGAGGCGCTCCGCGACGCGATGGCCGAGGAGATGCGCCGCGACGAAGCCGTGTTCGTGATGGGCGAGGAGGTCGCGGAATACCAGGGCGCCTACAAGGTCACGCAGGGGCTGCTGCAGGAATTCGGGCCGCAGCGCGTGGTCGACACGCCGATCACCGAGCATGGCTTTGCCGGCCTGGGCGTCGGCGCGGCGCTCGCAGGGCTGAAACCCATCGTCGAGTTCATGACCTTCAACTTCGCCATGCAGGCGATGGACCAGATCATCAATTCGGCGGCGAAGACCCGCTACATGTCGGGCGGCCAGATCGGCAACTCGATCGTGTTCCGCGGACCGAACGGCGCGGCCGCCCGCGTCGCCGCCCAGCACAGCCAGGACTATTCGGCCTGGTACTCGCATATTCCGGGCCTCAAGGTGCTCGCGCCCTACACGGCGTCGGACGCCAAGGGCCTGCTCAAGGCCGCGATCCGCGATCCCAACCCGATCATCTTCCTGGAAAACGAAATCCTCTACGGCCAGAGCTTCCCGGTGCCGAAGCTCGACGACTTCGTGCTGCCGATCGGCAAGGCGCGCATTGCGCGCGCCGGCAAGGACGTCACCATCGTGTCGTTCTCGATGGGCATGAGCTACGCGCTCAAGGCCGCCGATGAACTCGCCAAGGAAGGCATCGAGGCCGAGGTCATCGATCTGCGCACGCTGCGCCCGATGGACACCGAGACCATCATTGCGTCGGTGAAAAAGACCGGCCGCATCGTCACGGTCGAGGAGGGCTGGCCGCAGGCCGGCATCGGCGCCGAGATCGCCGCCCGCGTCATGCAGCACGCGTTCGACTATCTCGACGCGCCGGTGACCCGCGTCTCCGGCAAGGACGTGCCGATGCCGTATGCGGCAAACCTGGAAAAGCTCGCGCTGCCGACGGTCGCCGAAGTGGTCGAGGCCGCGAAGGCGGTCTGCTACCGGTAGCGCCCAATGGGAAACGGCGAGACAAACGGCGACGATCCGCGGGTCTACCAGGCGCTGGCGCTGCCGGAGAAGGCGCTTGAGAGCGGCGGCGTGGAAATCCTGCGCCTCGGCATCGTCGACGATGAGCTTTATGTGTCCGCGCTCCCGGCTTTCACTGCGCCCGCCCAGTGGGGCGAGGTGCTGGCCGAGGTCGCCGAAAGGCTCGGCGCGATCTACGCGGCGCAGAAGACCGGCCTCGACCGCAAGGACGTGATCGTCCAGATCGCCGAAGCCTTCGTCTCCGAACTGGGCGCGCAGCCGGTGAAGGCGCAGGCCAAAGGACGGGTCAAGCCGAAGGCTGCTGCCACGAAATCCAAGACAGCCAAACAGAAGGCCGCAAAGCCTGCGGCCCGGCGCAAGAAACGCTGAGGGCGCAAGCGATGCCGATCAACATTCTCATGCCGGCGCTGTCGCCCACGATGGAGAAGGGCAACCTCGCCAAGTGGCTGAAGAAGGAAGGCGACAAGGTCAAATCCGGCGACGTGATCGCCGAGATCGAGACCGACAAGGCGACCATGGAGGTCGAGGCGGTCGACGAGGGCACGCTCGCCAAGATCGTGGTGCCCGAGGGCACCGCCGACGTTCCGGTCAATCAGCTGATCGCGGTGCTGGCCGGCGAGGGCGAGGACACCAAGGCCGCGGCGGCCAGCGCCGGCTCCGCCGCGCCCGCGCCGAAGCCGCAGGCTGCGCCCGCCGCGCCGGCTCCTGCCGCGGCCGCAAAGGCAGAGGCTCCCAAACCCGCTCCAGCGCCCGCCGCGGCTCCGGCTCAGGCCGCACCGGCCCCGGCTCAGAGCGGCGCGCGCGTGTTCGCCTCGCCGCTGGCGAAGCGGCTCGCCAGGGAAGCCGGCATCGACGTTTCCCGGATCGCCGGTTCAGGCCCGCACGGCCGCGTCATCTCGCGCGACGTGGACGCGGCGAAATCGGGCAAGGGCATGAAGCCCGCAGCGGCGGCCGCGGCCACGCCGTCCGCTCCCTCGATCGCGCCGGCGATGTCGGACCAGCAGGTCCGCGCGCTGTTCGAGGAAGGCAGCTACGAGGTCGTGCCGCACGACGGCATGCGCCGCACCATCGCCCAGCGGCTCACGCAGTCGACGCAGACCATCCCGCATTTCTACCTGACGATGGACTGCAACATCGGCAAGCTTCTGGCCGCGCGCGAGGAGATCAACGCCGCGGCGCCGAAGGACAAGGACGGCAAGCCGGCCTACAAGCTCTCGGTCAACGACTTCGTCATCAAGGCGCTGGCGGTGGCGCTGCAGCGCATCCCCGACGCCAATGTGAGCTGGACCGAAGCCGGCATGCTCAAGCACAAGCATTCCGACATCGGCGTCGCGGTGGCGATGCCGGGCGGCCTGATCACGCCGATCATCCGCAAGGCCGAGAGCAAGTCGCTGTCCACCATCTCCGGCGAGATGAAGGATTTCGCCGCGCGCGCGCGGGGCCGCAAGCTCAAGCCGCACGAATACCAGGGCGGCACCACCGCGGTATCGAACCTCGGCATGTACGGCATCAAGGACTTCACCGCGGTGATCAACCCGCCGCACGCCACCATCCTTGCGGTCGGCGCGGGCGAGGAGCGGGCGGTCGTCAGGAACGGCAAGATCGAGGCGGCGCATGTCATGAGCGTGACGCTGTCCTGCGACCACCGTGCGGTCGACGGCGCGCTCGGCGCGGAGCTGATCGGCGCGTTCAAGACGCTGATCGAAAACCCGGTGATGATGGTGGTGTGAGGTGCGGCTCTAGAGCGCGTTCTGATGAAACGGCATCAATTCTGGCGGCAGACTCGGTGCCACCCTCCCCTGGAGGGGGAGGGTCGGCGCCTCGCGTCAGCGAGGCGACGGGGTGGGGTGATCTTTTTTGCGAAAAGAAAAGTTCACCCCACCCCGCTCGCTTCGCTCGCGACCCTCCCCCTCCAGGGGAGGGTGAAGAGAAACCGAGCTCGTTGCTCCGAAAATTCAATTCCAGCGAGACATGCTCTAGCCATAAAAAATCAATCAACTTTGGGAGGCGGCGATGACCAGGACTCGGCGTGAGGTTCTTACGGGCGCGGCGGCCGTCGCCGGATCGACGCTGTTTGCGCCGGCGGTGTTCGGCCAGCAATTTCCCAGCCGCAACATTCGCGTCGTCGTGCCGTTTCCGGCCGGCGCCACCACCGACATGCTGGCGCGGCTGATCGCGCAGCGGCTGTCCGAGACCATGGGCCAGAGCGTGGTGGTCGAGAACGTCGGCGGCGGCGGCGGATCGATCGGCGCCGATCAGGTGGCGAAGGCCGCGCCCGACGGCCACACGCTGCTGTTCCACAACATCACGTTCTCGACGACCACCTCGTCACTACTTTACGCCAGGCGCGCGCGGCACGATTTCGACGACTTCGTGCCGATCTCGGTCGGCGCCTATGTGCCGCTGCTGCTGCTGGCCAACCCGTCGGTACCGGTGAAGGACCTCAAGGAATTCGTCGCGTATGCCAAGACGACGACCACGCCGCTGTTCTACGGCTCGACCGGGCCCGGCAGCATCCTGCATCTGATGGGCGAGGTGCTCAAACGCGACACCGGCATCAAGATGGATCACGTGCCGTTCCGCGGCGCGGCCCCGCTGGTCACCGAGCTGATCTCCGGCCGCATTCACTTCGGCGGCGACCAGCTTTCGAGCTCGCTGGAGCGCGTGCGCACCAACCAGCTCAAGGCGCTGGCGGTCGCGACCAAATCGGTGGCGCTGCCGAACGTGCCGACGGTTCGCGAACTCGGCTTCCCGAACCTGGAACTGCAGGGCTGGAACGGCTTCCTGGCTCCCAAGGGCACGCCCGAAGCCGTCATCGCAAGGCTCCAGAGGGAAATTGCCACCGCCGTGAAGCACCCGGATGTGCAGAAGCGCATGACCGACGTGGGCGCGGAGCCGTCCGGCTCGACCCAGGCCGAGATGCGCGACATGCTGCAGAAGCAGGTTTCGCAGGTCCGCCCGGTGGTCGAGGAACTGAAGCTTGTCGTCGAATAGGCGCGCGTAAACGCGCTTATGGCGCCGTCCCGGAGCTGCCGATGGCCGCGGCCTTCGCCTTTCTTGGCATCCTGCTGACGTCGCTGCTGGTCGCCGAGCTTGCGGCGCTGTCGCTCGGCGATTTCTTCGTGGCCGACAGCGAATTCCAGCTGGTGATTGCGGGCGTCGCCGTCTTCGCGACCTTTGCGCTCACAGTCTTCGCCGTCGTCTATGCGCGGGCGGAACGAACCCGGGCGCTCAACGGCACGGCGGTCCTGCTGGCGCTGCTGGCGGTGGCGATCGTCGCAATTCCCGGCGTGGTTTCCTGGATCGCATCGCATTCCGGCAATCCCGACATGGGGATCGACGAGATCATCGCCATCGCGCTGGAGCTTCTTGTGCCATCGGTGCTCGCGGTGCTGGTGCAGTGGGCCCTGGTCCGCCGCCGGCACCTGCAGATGGCGGGCGAGGACGATCTCACGCTGTGGCCCTGGGTGACGACGGTCGTGGCGGCCTTCGTCATCTTGAACCCTTACGGCCTTGCATTCCTGCAGGCGGCCCTGAAACGGACCGCCCCGGACACGATGTGGCAGTTCGCCGTGTCGGTGACGGTGGGAGCAGCCTGCGGCCTGATCGTGATGGCGGGGATCGAGTGCTATATCAGAAGGCGCCTGATGCGCCGCCGGAAGGCTCCCGGCCTGCCGGTTGCGCACGCGCATGTTTGACCTGGTGCATGACTGACCTGATGCCTGAATAAAAAACGGAGACTGACGTGGCAGACGCTTTCGACATCATCATCATCGGCTCGGGTCCGGGCGGTTACGTCACCGCCATCCGCGCGGCCCAGCTCGGCTTCAAGACCGCGATCGTCGAACGCGACTTCCTCGGCGGCATCTGTTCGAACTGGGGCTGCATCCCGACCAAGGCGCTGCTGCGCTCGGCGGAAATCTACCACTACATGCAGCACGCCAGGGACTACGGGCTCTCGGCCGACAATGTGAGCTTCGATCCGGCCGCGGTGATCAAGCGCTCGCGCGGCGTCGCCGGCCGGATGAATTCCGGCGTCACCTTCCTGATGAAGAAAAACAAGATCACGGTGATCTGGGGCGAGGCTGCGATCGACGCGCCCGGCAAGATCACGGTGAAGGCCTCCAGGACGCCGGCGCCCAACAAGGAGGCGCTCGGGCCGGGCTCGTATTCGGCCAGGCACATCATCGTCGCGACCGGCGCGCGGCCGCGCGTGCTGCCGGGGCTCGAGCCGGACAAGAAGCTGGTCTGGACCTATTTCGAGGCGATGAACCCCGACAAGATGCCGAAGACGCTGCTGGTGGTCGGCTCCGGCGCCATCGGCATCGAGTTCGCGTCGTTCTACCGCACCATGGGCGCCGAGGTGACGGTGGTCGAGGTGCTGCCGCAGATCCTGCCGGTCGAGGATGCCGAGATCGCGGGTTTTGCGCGCAAGGCGTTCGAGAAGCAGGGCATCAAGATCATGTCCGGCGCCAAGGTGACCAGGCTCGACCGGAAGGCCGACAGCGTCACCGCCACCATCGACGACGGCAAGGGCGGGACGCAACAGCTCACCGTCGACCGGGTGATCTCGGCGGTTGGCGTGGTCGGCAACATCGAGAACCTCGGCCTGGAAAAGCTCGGCGTGAAGACCGACCGCGGCACCATCGTCATCGACGGCTTCTGCAAGACCAACGTGCCGGGCATCTACGCCATCGGCGACGTCGCGGGCCCACCGATGCTTGCGCACAAGGCCGAGCATGAGGGCGTGATCTGCGTCGAGGCGATCAAGGGCCTGCATCCGCATCCGATGGACAAGCTGATGATCCCGGGCTGCACCTACTGCCATCCGCAGGTCGCCTCGGTGGGCCTCACCGAGCAGGCCGCGAAGGACAAGAAGCTCGACATTCGCGTCGGCCGCTTTCCGTTCATCGGCAACGGCAAGGCGGTGGCGCTCGGCGAGGACCAGGGCATGGTCAAGACCATCTTCGACAAGAAGACCGGCCAGCTTCTCGGCGCGCACCTCGTCGGCGCCGAGGTCACCGAGCTCATTCAGGGCTTCGTCGTGGCGATGAATCTGGAAACCACCGAGGAAGAGCTGATGCACACGATCTTCCCGCACCCGACGCTGTCGGAGACGATGAAGGAGTCGGTGCTCGACGCCTATGGGCGCGTGCTGAACATGTGATGCCGCGCGGGCGGTGCGCTCCCTCCCCCTGAAAGGGGGAGGGTTGGGGTGGGGGTCCGCCGCGCGCACAAAAGTCCCCGAGTTGCTCCGCAACCAGTCTGAGCTCCACATCCATGCCGCCGATCATCGACATCCACACCCACTGCTCGCCACCGCGTCCGCCGGGCGACCGCTTCGGCGTCCAGGATGCGCTGCGCGGCACGCCCGCCGGCCGCAACGTCATCACCAACTATCGCGGCCTGCCCGCCGTCTCGTACTACGAGATGGGCGACTTCGAGCTGCAGCAGGCGGCCTGCGCCAAGGCCGGCGTCACCCACCGCCTGATCTCGACGCCGTTCGCGGCCGAGGTGATGGCGGCGATCTCGAAGTCGCCGTCGGTCGACATCTGCAAGGCGGTCAATGACGGCATCGCCGGCATCGTCGCAAGGCACCGACCAAGTCGCCGAACAACTGGGGGCTCGGCACGCTCAACCCGCTCGACGCGGCGCACATCGCCGAGGGCGAGCGCTGCCTGAAGGAGCTGAAATTCAAGGGCCTGCTGATCTGCTCGAGCTGGCACGGCCGCTTTCTCGACGGCGAGGATTCGTTTGCGTTCTGGGAGTGGGCGCAGGACCGCCAGGTGCCGGTGTTCCTGCATCCGCCGCGGGTGCCGATCGGCCACGCGCAGCAGATGGACCAGTTCAAGCTCGACGAATTGATCGGCCGGCCGTTCGACACCGCGATGACGCTGGCGCGGATGATCCTGTCCGGGCTGTTCGACCGCTATCCGCGGCTGAAGATCGTGGTCGCCCACATGGGCGGCGGCTTGCTGCCCTGCATGGGCCGGCTCGACTTCGGCTGGCGGCTCGGCTGCGAGGGCATGCCGGAGGACTCGGTGATCCGCTGCAAGAAGCTGCCGAGCGAGTACCTGCGGCTCCTGCATGTCGACACCATGGGCTTCTGGGCGCCGCATGTGCGCGAGGCGGTCGAGGTGTTCGGTGCCGATCGGGTGATGTTCGGCACCGACTACGGCCCGGTGCCGCTCGATCCCAGGGAGCACGTCGACATCGTCAACACGCTCGGGATTGCGCCCGCCGACAAGGAGAAGATCCTGTGGCGGAACGCGGCGGCGTTTTTCAATCTGGAGGTTGCGGGGTGAGGGGATCTCTAGCGTGCACTTCGGCTCGGAGCCTCCAAGCTGGCTTCATCCCATACGTCCTGATACGGATCAAAATGAATGTCGCCGTTCCAAAATATCCTGAACTTCCTTGAATGCTAGCTTGAGAAAGCTGCTTGGTGCTATGGCGAGTTCGATTTGAATGGAACGACTTTCGTTTACACAGCTGATTGCGGAACTAGAGAAAGAATTGGCACGAGACAAATTTAAGCGCGTCGGCGGCGAAGTCTTTGTTGGCACAGAATTAACACTAACCTCCGCTTGGATATCGCTCGCAGGAAACGAGTTTTCGTTTAACCCCGTCTTGGGCGCTTACAGCAAGAGCGTCGATCAAGTTGTCCATAAAGCTCTTAGGAAAACAATTCCTGGCTTTAGAAGTAGGTTCGCGGTGCCGCTTTTTCGCGCGCGGCCCGAAAGAATTTCGCCTGGTGACCCGAGAATTATTCGCTCGCGATCAGGCGAGGCGGGCTATGCTTCGAATGAAGTTGCTGCATTCGTAGAGTGGCTAAGGGAGGTTGGATATGTGTTTCTATCACGGCATTCAACCTTCGAAGCATCTCTCTGATCTGGCCCTCAAATGGAACAGAAATGATCAGGCGCAGCAGTACTATATCCCTGCGTTGATGCTATTGCTTGGGCGACGGGGTGAGAAAGACGCTTACGTCAATGATACGATTAGTACCTATGATCCCGAAGCGAACGAGATAGCTGCGGCGTACAAGGCATATATTCGCGAGCTTGATGATCTTATTTGCGAGGAGCATCGCAAACCCGGTTGAGCCCCTCGGCGTCAATGGATGCGTTGTATGGAGCCGTTCAACCGCGCTGTATGGTGCCGACCGCGTGCTGTTCGGCACCGACTACGGCCCGGTGCCGCTCGACCCCAGGGAGCATGTCGACATCGTCAACACGCTCGGGATTTCGCCCGCCGACAAGGAGAAGATTCTGGCGGAACGCGGCGGCGTTTTTTAATCTTGAGGTGGCGGGGTGAACTGGTCTCGCTCGGGGGCTGCGGCGATCCTCATTCTGCCTGCACTCCTGACCAACGTGTGGTAGATGGCCTCTGGTCCGGATCTCCTGGCCATCGAACCGCAACGCAGCTCAATCTACGGCAATCGTCACGCGTCCCACGGTGGTCAGCTCTGTTGGCCGCTGTCCGCCATAGGGGCCGCTTTTCAGTTCCGCCGTGTACGTGCCGGGGGAAGCGTAGGTATGGGATCGCGTAAAGCCTCGTATCGTCGAAATCCACCGGTCAACCGTACCGTCGCCAAAATCGAGCAGCATCACGCCTCTGCGGTGGCCCGAGGCCTGGAGTTACGGTGACACCTTATCAATTGCACAATTAACGGCGCAGTGATCCGACGCTGTTTTCGCTGGGCAATCCGGCAATTGGTAAGGTGTCACCGTAGTTCAGGTCGCGACGACGATCCATTTCACGACGCACGCACGTTAACGGGGGGCTATGACACCAACGGCCGCCTTGCCAACGTCACCTATCCTTCCGGCTTCGTCGCGCACTATGCCTACAACGCGCTCGGATATTCCAACCAGATGTCCGACGGCACCACGTCTGTGCACTGGACGCTGAACGCGCTCGACGCCGAGCAGCACATCACGCAGCAGACCGCGGGCAACGGCGTCGTCACCACGCGCTCGTTCGACGCCGCGACCGGCCGCCTCGTCCTGGTCCAGGCCGGCGGCAGCAATTCGGTGCAGAACCACGCCTATACCTACAACCTGCTCGGCAACCCGCTGTCGCGCACCGACGCCAACACCGGCCTGTCGGAAAGCTTCACCTACGACGCGCTGAACCGGCTGACCTCGGCGACGCTCAGCACCAGCGTCGCGACGACGAAGACCTTCGCCTACAGCGCGATCGGCAACCTGATCTCGAAGTCCGACGTCGGCACCTACAGCTATCCGTCGCCCGGCCAGCCGCGCCGCATGCCGTCACCAGCATCAGCGGCGCGTCATCAGCACGACCTACACCTACGACGCCAACGGCAACCAGACCTCGGGGCAGGGCCGCACCACCACGTGGCGGTCGTACAACAAGCCCGCCAGCATCACCGAGGGCACGACCACCATCAGCTTCCAGGACGAACCGGCCCACCAGCGCTTCAAGCAGGTGACGCCGAGGGCACCACGCTCTACCTCGGCGCTTCGGCGTCCATACCGAGCTGGTCATCGGATCCGGCACGGCGCGCTGGAGCGACTATCTGAGCGTCGGCAACCAGCCGGTGGGCGTGCGGTTCTACGACGTCAACACCGAGGTGGTGACGCTGCGGTATTTCCAGACCGACCATCTGGGCTCGGTTGCGGTGATCACCGACGCGGCGGGTGTCGTCACCGAGCGGCTGTCCTACGACGCCTGGGGCAAGCGGCGCCATGCCGACGGGGCCGACGATCCGACCGGCAGCATCGTCAGCCAGACCACGCGCGGCTTCACCGGGCACGAGGAGCTCGCGATCGCTGGCCTCGTGCACATGAACGGCCGGGATCTACGATTCGATGATCGGCCGGATGACCAGCGCGGACCCGATCGTTCCCGACGCCGCTCGGGCGGTGACGTCAGCGGCCGGTTCCGACGTAGGCAGTACCGGTCCAGCTTGCGTCCCGACCAGCGCGGGCACTCGTGGCTGTCGAGCTTCTTCCATTCGGTCGGCAGGTTCTTCAAGTCGATCCTGCAGAGCCCGATCGTCAGGGCGGTCGTGCAGATAGTGATAGCGGCTGTTTTGTCAGTCCCCCTTGGCCCCGTAGCCGCCGCCGCAATTAGTGCTGCCGTTGTCACCGGACTGGCCGGCGGGAAACTGGGAGACATATTGAAGGCGGCTGCCATCGCAGGGGCGACAGCATCTGCGTTCAATTTCGTGGGCGGCGCGACCAATGCCATCGCCGGTGTCAATCCCTCCGGGCCGCACATTACGCCTCAGTTCGGTTCGGAGGCGCATCTCTTCAATATTGCCGGCCACGCCGCTGTTGGATGCGTCTCTGCTGTCGCATCCGGTGGAAAATGCCAGTCGGGCGCAGCATCGGCCGCAGCGGGTTCGTTCTTCGCGCCCGCGATCGGTATTGCGTTCCGCGATCCGCACAACAATCCCAGCGATTTGTTCGGCGGTACGGTGGCGAGCGGTGTCGTTGGCGGTCTTGCCAGCGTTGCCGGTGGTGGCAAGTTCGAAAATGGTGCTGTGACGGGCGCCTTTGGATACTTGTTCAATCAGGCGCGGCGTGGAGGGCGTTCGACATCGGGAAGGCTGGTTGAGGAAGAGATACGTGAAGCACTCAATCCCCACCTACGTGGCGGTCTGGACTATTCGCCCCGTCAGCTGCCTACTAGTTACTTTCCCCCATATTGAGCTGCTGCCGGTTTCACGGACACCGAGTTTAGGTGTCATGATGGAACCGGAGGTGGGGTATGGAACGACGGCGATTTGGACGCGAGTTCAAGCTTGAGGCTGTGAAGCTGGTGCGGGAGCGTGGCGTGACGTGTCGCCCAAGCTGCCCGCGATCTGGACATTCACGAGAACCTTCTACGCAACTGGGTGAAGGACTCTGGCTGCCGACCCGCAGCATGCGTTTCCTGGCCAAGGCCAGATGAAGCCGGAGCAGCTCGAGATCGAGCGGCTGCGGCGTGAGGTGACGAAGCTCAAAGCCGAGCGCGACATTCTAAAAAAAGCCGCGGCCTACTTCGCGAAGGACTCGATATGAAGTTCGCCTTCATTGCGAAGCATCGGGGGATCTGGCCGGCGGCGTGGTTGTGCGAGGCTCTCGGTGTCTCGCGGAGTGGGTTCCATGCCTGGCTGACACGCCCACCGAGCGCGAGATCGCGCAGCGACGAGGCGCTGGTCGCCAAGGTGCGGGCGAGCTTCATCGCCAGTGACCGGACCTACGGAGCCCGCCGCGTCTGGCACGACATGCTGGCCGAGGGCATCTCATGCGGTCTGCATCGCATCGAACGCCTGATGCGAAGCCAGGCTCTGCGCGCTCGGCCGAGACGGCGGCGATTGCCGCCCGATACGGGCGAGCGGATCGCCGATGCCGTCTCTCCCAATGTGCTCGACCGCCAGTTCCATGCGCCGGCGCCGAACCGGAAGTGGATCGCCGACTTCACCTACATCTGGACGAGCCGAGGGCTGGCTGTATGTGGCGGCTGTGGTTGATCTCTTCTCGCGCCGGGTCGTCGGCTGGTCGATGAGCGCGACCATGACGGCCCAGCTCGTCACCGACGCACTGATGATGGCGATTTGGCGACGGGGCAAGCCCGACGCCTTGTTGCACCACTCGGATCAGGGCAGCCAGTATACCAGCGAGCACTTCCAGCGGCTGATGGCCGACAACGGCGTCACCTGCTCGATGAGCCGATCGGGCAACGTCTGGGACAACGCGGCGATGGAAAGCTTCTTCTCGTCGCTGAAGACCGAACGGACGGCGCGCAAGATGTACCGGACGCGGAACCAGGCCAAGGCCGACGTGTTCGACTACATCGAGCGCTTCTACAATCCCAAGCGCCGGCACTCGACGCTCGGCTATCTCAGCCCGGTGGAGTTCGAAAAGCAGGCTGCTGTTAGCTTAGGATGGTGTCCACTGAACCGGCAGCAGCTCAAAATGACCCCTCGTCTTCTAGTGTCATTACGGCGACAGTGCACTTAATCTTCGCTTCGCCCGCGCTGCCTTGGCGTGAGGCTGCGAGCCGTCAGCCGTTCGATGCGAGCGAGAAAGCGATCCTCCTTGTATCTGAGGTGGTGCGCCCGCGTACTCGACAATCGCCAGTCCTACGCGCGAGAAACAAGACGCCAGAGGCTCCACTTAGTGATGCCGAAAATCCGTGAGACAACGGGGACCACTTTTGTCTGTGGCGTCAGCGCGTCTCGGAATTACGGTGACACCTTACCAAATGCACCATTAGCAGCGCCGTGATCTGATGCAATCATGGCGCGTTTCGGCCGCATTGTAGTTCCAGGCCATCAGCTCTGTCTGTTGCGTCGGCGCG
>CAWHLG010000005.1:0-80340 GCA_963830015.1 uncultured Alphaproteobacteria bacterium | reverse complement strand
GAAAGCGTACGCCCGGCCGCCCATCGCCACAAGAATGTGCGGTGACGAACCATGCATATGTGCTATCAGCAAAGCGCAAGAATAGACGGTCAGGAATGAGCATGCGTTTTGAAGGCACCGGCGGCTATGTCGCCACCGACGATCTCAAGGTTGCGGTCAATGCGGCGATCACCCTCGAGCGCCCCCTGCTGGTGAAAGGCGAACCCGGCACGGGCAAGACAGTTCTGGCGCTGGAAATCGCCAAGAGCCTGAACGCACCGCTGATCGAGTGGCACGTCAAATCCACCACCAAGGCCATGCAGGGCCTCTATGAATACGACGCGGTGTCGCGGCTGCGCGACAGCCAGCTCGGCGACGAACGGGTGCGCGACATCCGCAACTACATCAAGCGCGGCAAGATGTGGGACGCGTTCGTTTCGGAGGAGCGGCCGGTCCTCCTGATCGACGAAATCGACAAGGCCGATATCGAGTTCCCCAACGATCTCCTGCTCGAACTCGATCGCATGGAATTCTTCGTCTACGAAACCAGCGAGACGGTGAAGGCGCGGCGGCGGCCGATCGTGATCATCACCTCCAACAACGAGAAAGAGCTGCCCGACGCGTTCCTGCGCCGCTGCTTCTTTCACTACATCCGCTTCCCCGACGTCGACACCATGAAGGCGATCGTCGAGGTGCACTTCCCCGGCATCAAGCAGCGGCTGGTCGCGGAGGCGCTCAGGCTGTTCTACGAGGTGCGCGAGGTTCCGGGGCTGAAGAAAAAGCCCTCCACGTCGGAGTTGCTCGACTGGCTGAAGCTCCTGCTGGTCGAGGACATCGGCCCCGAGCTTCTGCGCGAGCGCGACCCGAAGAAGCTCATTCCGCCGCTGCACGGCGCGCTGCTCAAGAACGAGCAGGACGTGCATCTGTTCGAGCGGCTGGCGTTTATGGCGAGACGAGAGGGCCGCTGACGCAAGCTTCAGCGGAGTCAGGCAAGCCGCCATCTACAATCAGGCGCCGCCCGGCGGCGTCCCCTCGCCCGCGGAATCGGCTTCGTTCTTCTTCTTGCGCCTGGCCCGTTTGGGTTTGGGCTGCTCGTCTGCGGCCTCGACCGGCTCGACCGGCGCCATCTTCGCCTCTTCGGCGGCAACGAGCGGCGGCCGGTCCTTCACCGGCGCAACCGCCGCGGCGTCGGGCGACGCGGCCGGTGCGGGGGCAGGCTCCGGTTCCGGCATCGGCACGGGCGGCGCAGCCGCTTCGGCCGGTGCTCCATTGCTCTGTTCGTAGGCTTCGCGCTGGCGCCGCTCCTCGCGGCGTTGCGCCATGCGGCCGTGGAACAGCTCCCGCGTGCGCGAGGACCAGTAGTGAACCTGCTGCGCCACCCGGCCATAAACTCCGCCGGACCACACCAGCGCGAACGGCGAGAACAGCTGCCAGGTGCGATCGGCCTCGACGATGCCGCGCGCCACGACCTCGCCGCCGATCGCGGTGGTGTTGAGCCCGCGGTTGCCGAAGCCCGACAAGAGCCACAGGCCCGGCGTGATCTCGCCGATCTGCGGCATCCGATGCACGGTGTTTCCAAGCAGGCCGGTCCAGGCATACTCGGCCTTCAGATTCTCGAGCTGCGGAAACGTGCGCCTGATCTGGCCGAGCAACGTCCCGACATAGTCCTGCGGCTTGCCGCGCCACACCGTGCTGCGGCCCGACCACATCAGCCGGTCACCCTCCACGACGCAGTAGTGGTTGTCCGCGAGATCCGTGTCGCTCACCGCGCCGGGGAAGCGCACCGCCTCGTGCAGCGCCGCACCGAGCGGAGCCGTGACGATGACATAGGTGTGCACCGGCAGGAGCGTCTTGGCGAACTGCGGCATCAGGTTGGCGAGATGGATGTTGCCCGCGAGCACGACATGGTGCGCCCGCACGCGCGCGTCGGAGGTCGTGACGCGCTTGCGCACGCCCGCCGGATCGATCTCCACCGCGGCGCTGTTCTCGTAGATGCGCGCGCCGTCGCGCTCGGCCGCGGCGGCAAGGCCCAGCGCGTAGTTCAGCGAATGGATGCTGAAGCCGCGCGGATAATGCAGCCCGTTGAAATAGAGCGGCGTGCGCAGATCCTCGCGCACCTGTTCGGTCGAACGCAATTCGACATCGGCGCCGAACTTTCCGGCCAGCAGCTCGGCTTCGGTCTGCATCGCGCGGCCGCTGTCGGTCTTGGCGACATGCAGCCAGCCGCCTTCGCTGAGATGCACACCCGGCATCTGCTCGTCCCGCGCGACCCGGCGGACGTACTCGGCGCCCTGCTCCGACAGCCTCCAGAGCTTCCTGGCGTGTTCGATGCCGACGCGGGTCGCAAGCGCGCCGCCGGACGCCGCATAGCCCGGCAGCACAAAGCCGGTGTTGCGCCCCGAGGCATTCCAGGCGACGCTTTGGGCCTCCAGCACCACGACCGACCAGCCGCGCCGCGCGACCTCGCGCGCCACAGTGAGACCGGCAAGACCCGCGCCGATGACGCAGACATCGACGTCCAGCTCCACGGCCAGCGGGGCGCGGTGCGGGCTCGCGACCTTGGTCGCCGCAAGCCAGCTCGATCCGTATGCGCCGGGGTCGGCGTTAATCATTCCACCTCAGGCGTTCGTGATCCGTCCGTCAAAGGACCATGCTAGACTGCTAGCTGCATTTTCGCTTCAGGAAAAGCCGGGAGACCCCCTTGATGCGCCGCCTGCTGCTGTTGCGCCACGCCAAGGCCGAGCGTTCGCAACCGGAAGGGCGCGATCATGACCGCATTCTGTCGAAACGGGGCCGCAACGACGCCGCGGCCGTGGGCGGCTACCTGGTGCGCCACAAGCTGGTTCCTGACCGGGCGCTGGTTTCGACCTCGGCGCGGACCAGGGAGACCTGGGACCTGGTCGCCAAAGCCTTTGTCAAAGCGCCCAAGGCGGAATTCGGCGGCCGCATCTACGAGGCCCCGCCCGAAGCGATCCTTAACACGATCCGGGAAACCGGCACCGCCGGCAACACGCTGATTGTCGTCGGCCACAATCCCGGCATGCAGCAACTGGCGGCGATGCTGATCGCCTCGGGCGATGTCGAGGCGCGGCAGCGTCTGCTGGAGGATTTTCCGACTGCGGCATTCGCCTTGATCAGCTTCGCCGCGGAAAGTTGGGACAGTCTTCGTCCGATGGGCGGCCGTCTGGAACATTTCGTCACCCCGAACATGCTCGAGCCCGCGACCGACTAGAGCGCATCCCGGTCAAGATGAACCGGGATGCGCTCCAGACTTTTCGCGTTTGCGCATGTCCTTTGCGGAAAACCGGTACCCACTTTTCCGGGACATGCGCTAGGGTGACCGGAAAGGAACGTGCGATGTATCATCGAATTCTGCTTCCGGTCGACCTCGCCGACCCGGATCTCGCCAAGCCCGCGCTGGAAACCGCGGTGATGCTCGCCAAGGCGTCGAACGGGAGCATCCATCTCGTCAACGTGCTGCCGGTGACGCCGGCGCTGCTCGCCGAATATGTGCCCGCCGATTTCGACGAACAGCAGCGCCGCTCGGCGGAGGAAGCGCTGTCGATCATCGCCGGTGAACTGCAATTCGCGCCGGGCAAAGTCACGACGGCGGTCCGCCAGGGCGGCACCTATCAGGAAATCCTCGAAGAGACCAAGGAGTTCGACGCCGACCTGATCGTCATGAGTTCGCACCGCTCGGGCGTGCGCACCTATTTTCTCGGCTCGGTCGCGGGCCACGTGGTGCGCTACGCGGCGTGCTCGGTGATGGTGGTGCGCCGCTAGATTTTCGGCAGCACGTCCCGCGGGATCATCTCAGGCCGGTAGCGCGCCGGCAGGTTGCGGCGGAAATAGTTGCCGATCTGGTAGGCAAACGCCGCGAGGACCGCCGCGATGATGGCGCCGGCGCTCCACTGCTCAAGCCTCAGCGCCTTGACCGTCATCGCCGCGATCGTAACCATGACCACGGCAAACACCACGACGCCGAGCCAGTAGCTGGCGACCGGCAGGCCGGTGGTGAACTGCGCTTCGCTTTTCTCTTCCGCAAGCCGCCGGTGCAGCTCGGTGATGAATGCCACGTATGCCACGTCCTGGCGCTCCTGCTCCACGATGCTCCGCCACGACACCGAGATGATCTGGATTTTCGGATTGTCGGTCGACCAGATTTCGGTGACGAAACGGCGCGACTGCATGGTCACCGGCCGGTACGACAGCCGGACCGCGCGGATGCGCTCGTAGCGGACGCGCCCTTTGCGAACGCCCATTTGCCAGTGCAGGCCGTCCGGCTTCAGCTTGAACTCGCACCACGTACCGACCAGCGACGGCTTGAAGGCATAGGACGGATCGGGCGTTTCGTCTTCGCCGATGGCCTGCGCGGCGGGCTCTTGAACCGTCATGGTATGATTTTGCCGCCAGGCGCTCTGCCGTGGCAAGTCAGTGCTGGCCCTGGATCTTGTCGATTTTGGCGATTTCCGGGAATAACCGCATCCACAGCAGTGCCACCGCGACCGCGCCGATGCCGCCGACCAGCACCGAGGTGAACGCGCCGAAGGCGGCCGCGACCGCGCCGGCGCGGAATTCGCCGAGCGTTCCCGACGTGCCGGTGAACATCGAATTGACCGCCAGCACCCGCCCCAGCATCTCGTTCGGCGTCCGCGTCTGCACCAGCGAATGGCGGATCACGACGCTCACCGCATCGCACGCGCCATAGACCGCGAGGGCCGCCATCGACAGCGCAAGCGACGCCGAGAATGCAAACACGATCGCCGAGAGCCCGAACGCCGACACCGACACGAACAGCACATGCCCGACGCGATGCTGAAGCTGGTGATGGGCGAGCCAGACCGAGATCGCCAGCGCCCCGATCGCAGGCGCCGAGCGCAGCAGCCCCAGCCCCCACGGTCCCGTCTCCAGCACATCCTTGGCGTAGACCGGCAGAAGCGCCGTCACGCCGCCGAGCAGCATGACGAACAGATCGAGCGTAATGGCGCCGAGCACGACCTTGTTCTGGAAAATGTACCGGAAGCCCGCGAAGATCGTCTCGAGCGTCACCGGCTTCTTCTCCGGCGGCGGACCCTGCAGCCTGATCAGGCTCGCCGCCACGCAGGCCAGCACGAACACCGCCGTGCAGGTGAGATAGACGGTCGCTGCGCCGAACACATAGAGCAGGCCGCCGATCGCCGGCCCGCCGATGATCGCGCTCTGCGTCGCGGTGCCGGACGCCGCGATCGCCCGCGGCAGCAGTGCCGGCGGCACGATCCCCGGCACCAGCGCATGCATGGTCGGCGTCTCGAAAGCGCGCGCCGACCCGCTGACAAGGAGAATGGCCAGCATCGCATCGCGGGACAGGAAGCCACCGAGCGTGCCCGCCGCAAACGCCGCGGCGGCCAGCGCCTTCACCACCTGGCAGGTGCCGACCACGAAGCGGCGATCGTAGCGGTCGGCGATCTGGCCGACCACGAGGCCCAGCACCACCACGGGGAAGAACTGCACGAGCCCGACCAGTCCCAGGTCGAAGGCACTGCCGGTCAGCTCATAGATCTGCCAGCCGACCGCCACCGCTTGCATCTGATAGGCGGCATTGGTCGCGGTGCGCGCGCACCAATAGGCGACGTACGAGCGGTGCTGGAGCAGGCCGGGTTCGGTCGAAAGAGTGGAAGACATGAGCCTTGAATTAAAAAGGGCGCGCCTTGATAGCGCGCCCCCTGCCCGCTGACCATTGGGCCTGTGTCTGTGATAGGAACTGTCTGCCGCCTTATTGATCCAGCTTGACGTTCGCCTTTTTGATCACGTCCTGCCACGTGTTGATTTCCGACTTGAAGAACGCGGCCGTCTCGGCGAGCGAACCGCCGCCCACCTCGGCGGAGAGATTGCCCAGCCGCTTCCTCACCTCTGGATCGCGCAGCGCCTCGTTGATGTCGGCGCTCAGCTTGTCGATGATCGGCTGTGGCACCTTTGGCGGCGCCACCAGCGCAAACCACGTCACCACCACGAAGCCCGGCACGGTGTCCTTCACGACCGGCACACCCGGAAGCGACTCCAGCGGTTTCTCGGTCGCGAGGCCCAGGGCCCGGATCGTCCCTGCCCTGATCAGCGCGCCGGCCGCGCCGATGTTGTCGAACGCAACGTCCATCGTTCCGGCCACGAGGTCCTGAACTGCCGGCGCGGAACCGCGATAGTGGACGTGCTGGAACTTGACGCCCGCCATCTGCGCAAACAGCTCCGAGGTCAGATGCGATGTCGTTCCGACACCCTGGGTGCCGGAATTGAGCGCACCGGGATGCGCCTTGGCATACGCGACGAAGTCGGCGACGGTTTTCACGTCCTTCAACCTCGGTGAATTGGTGAGGATCGCGTTCGGCACCTTGCCCATCACGGCGAGCGGAATGAACTGCGCCGGATCGAACGGCAGCTTGGCATAAAGGTTCTGGTTGATGACCAGCGGCGGCGGCGGCGAGGCAAACAGCGTGTAGCCGTCCGGCTCCGCATGATAGGCGGCATCAGCGCCGACATTGCCGCCCGCGCCGGCGCGGTTCTCGATGATGATCGGCTGGCCCCACTTGCGCGTGAGATATTCCGCGACGATGCGCGGCATGGCGTCGGCCGTGCCGCCGGCCGGGAACGGCACGATGATCTTGACGGTGCGCGTCGGATAATTCTGCGCCGATGCGCCATGCGACAGGGTGAGCGCCGCAAAGAGCGCCAATCCGAGGCCGGCCAGCCAACGTGCCATCGTCGTTCTCCATCCCGTGTTCCTGCAACAAAGCTAGACGCTTGGCGCGGACGTTTCCAGCATGGGCACGCCCGGACCACGCGCCTGTGGCGCGACACGGTTTCGCAGTCCGAAACTGCGTCAGCCGAAAAACCGGGCCAGCCAGGCCTGAGCCCGGTGGCCATGCGCGGGTCCGGCATAGCCGAGATAACCGTCGGGCCGGACCACGATCACGCCGTCGCCGTAGATCCGATGCGCCTCGCCGCCGGCATCGATCAGCATGCCGTCGTTCTCCGCCCGACCGCCCGCCGGAACGACGCGATACGCACGGACGGAGCCGCGGGCTTTCCCGTCGAGCGCCGGAGGCTCAGTGCCGCCCAGCGCCAGCAGCGTGAAATGCCCGCCGCGAAAAACGTCGAACAGCCGCACCGGATCGCCGCGCGCGTTCACCAGCCGCGCGTCCGGCGCACGGTCGCCCGCCCGCGTCACCCCCTCGCCCACCGCGCCGCGTTCGTCGAGCGACAGCGGCCCGCCGCGATAGTTGAGGCTGAGCTGCATGTGCTCGCCCTTGCGCGGCTCCTCCTTGTCCTTCGCCTTGCCGAGCCAGTCCCTGTGCATCTGCACGACGAATTCCAGGAGATGCCCGGCGACCGGCAGCCGCTCGTCCTCGTAGCTGTCGAGCAGCATGTCGGAGGCACCGTGACGCAGCACCTGGCCGAGCTTCCAGCCGAGATTGTAGGCGTCCTGCACCGCGGTGTTCATGCCCTGCCCGCCGGCGGGCGGATGCACATGCGCGGCGTCACCGACCAGGAAGACGCGGCCAAGGCGGAAGTGCCTGGCGAGACCGCTGCGCGAGCCGAAATGCGAGGCGTAAAGAACCTCCGTGACGTTCAGCTCGGGCTTTTCGGTCCGGTCGCGCACGAGCTTGCGCAGCGCCTCGAAGGACAGGTCCGGCTCCTCGTTCTCGAACTTGGCGTAAAGCTGAAACGCATTGGTGTGCACCAGCGGCCCGAGCCACAGCGCGCCGCCCTTGGCGTTGTCCCACATGTGCCAGTGATCGCGGTCGAGTCCTCCCTCGATCACCACGTCGGCGGTGATCATCGGATGCGGGTCGATGGTCTCGCTTGCGAACTCGACGCCGGAGCCCGCGCGAACGGCGCCGCGCGCGCCGTCGCAGCCGGCCAGATAACGAACGCGCAAGGTTTCGTGCCGCCCGTCGGGATGCGCCAGCATCGCCGTGACGCCATCGGCCTCCGGCGTGAACGACACGAGCCTGGTGCCGAACTCGACCTTGCCGCCGAGATTGGCGAGCCGCGCGCGCAGGATGCGGAGCGCCTCCGGCTGCAGCAGCATCCACATGCTGGGATAGGGAACGTCGGGCGTCGGATTCCGTCGCTCGATGCGATGAAACTTGGCGGCGCCGAGCGGCCTCGGGCCATCCCAGGCCTGCGCGGGAGAATAAGGACCGCCGGCACTGTGCACCCGGTCGATGATGCCAAGGTCGTCGTAGATTTCCAGCGTGCGCGGCTGGATGCCCTTGCCGCGCGAACCGGAGCGATGATCGGGCGGCGCGGGAAGCGCCTCGACGATCCGGAACACGACGCCGCGCCGCGCCAGATCGCAGGCGAGCACGAGGCCCGCGGGACCCGCTCCGGCAATCAGAACGTCGGCCTCAGACACGTATTCCTCCCTCGACATGCGCAAGCTATCCGCTCAGCCATGCACGCTCCACCTCTGCAAGCGTTTGACAGCCCTGCCGGAGCGCGACACCTTCCCGTTCCAACGTCCGACCGGGAAACGCCATGCAGCCGCACGAACGCCTTGCCTACTCGTCCATCGAAACACGCCCGCCGCTGAAGCTGCCCGACGGGCTGCGGCTCATTCTCTGGCCGCTGATGTCGCTGGAGCAGTGGGACATCTCGCGGCCGATGGCGCGCATGGTGATCACGCCGCCGCAGGGCCAGCCGATGCTGCCCGACCATCCGAACTGGAGCTGGCACGAATACGGCATGCGGGTCGGCTTCTGGCGGCTGAAGCGCGTGTTCGAGCGGCTGAAAATGACTCCGACCGTCACGGTCAACGGCCGCGCCTGCGAAGCCTATCCGCAGGTGATCCAGGCGGTTGTGGACGCGGGCTGGGAGCTGAACGCGCATGGCTACGACCAGATCCCGATGCACAAGGTCGAAGACCAACTCGGCGACATCAAGCGCGCCATCGACATGGTCGGCAAGTTCTGGGGCCGCCCGCCGCGCGGCTGGTTCGGGCCGGGGCTGACCCAGACCTTCGACACGCTCGACTATCTGTCGCAGGCCGGCATCGAATATATCGGCGACTGGGTGCTCGACGACGAGCCAGTGACGCTGAAGACCACGCACAAGCCGGTCGTCGCGCTGCCCTACAATTTCGAATTGCACGACATCGTGATGATGGTGCTGCAAAGCCATCCGTCCGAGGAGCTCTACCGGCGCTCGATGGATTCTTTCAATTGCCTCTACGAGGAATCGAAGGACCGCGCCAAGATCATGTCGATCGCGGTGCATCCGTTCCTCGCAGGCCAAACCGCACCGCATCAAGCACGTCGAGCGCACCTTCGAGGAAATCCTGTCGAAGCCCGGCGTCGCCTGCTGGAGTGGCGAGAAAATCCTCGACTGGTATCTCTCCACGCCGCAGGGCCAGGGCGCGAAGCGATGAGTGGCTTTTTCGTCCCGCATAATCTGAGAGCTCCGATCAAGGGCGCGGCGAGCGGCCCGCTCGCGGGCATGAGTGCGGCGGTCAAGGACTTGTATGCCATCGCGGGCGAGAAGGCCGGCGCCGGAAACCCGGATTGGCTTGCTCAGGCGGAGACGGCGACGAAGCACGCCGCGGCCGTCGAAAAGCTGCTCGCAGCGGGCGCAACCATCATCGGCAAGACGATCACCGACGAGTTCTTCTACAGCGTCGCCGGCATGAACGCCCACTACGGCACGCCGCCGAACCTGCGCGCGCCGGGCCGCATTCCCGGCGGCTCGTCGAGCGGATCGGCGGCGGCGACCGCGGCGGGCGCGTGCGATTTCGCGCTCGGCTCCGACACCGGCGGCTCGGTGCGCGTACCGGCCTCGTTCTGCGGGCTCTACGGCATCCGCACCACGCATGGCCGGATCGACACGCGCGGCGCGATGGACATGTCGCCCTCGTTCGACACCGTCGGCTGGTTCTCTGCCGGCGCGGGCCTGTTCCGTACGGTGGGCCAGGTGCTGCTCGACAAGGCCGCCGTCTCCGCACCGATCCACAATCTCCTCCTCCCCGAGGACGCCTTCGCGCAGGCCGACGAGCCGGTGGCGGCGCTGCTGCGCGATACGCTCAAGGCGATGGCCCCCGCTCTGCCCAAGCCGCGAGCCACGAATGTGGCGCCCGAAGGCTTCGAAAAGTGGCGGGACGCGGTGCGCGTCATCCAGGCGCACGAGATCTGGCAGGTCTACGGCCGGTTCGTCGAGGAGAAGAAGCCGCGCTTCGGACCGGGGGTCGCGGAACGCATGCAGATCGCTTCCAGGATCAGCAAGGCGGAAGCCGAGGCGGCGGACGCGGTGCGCGCGGCCGCCCGCGAGCATATCCGCGGCATAATCAAGCCCGGCACGATCGTGGCGCTGCCGACCGCGCCCTGCATCGCGCCGAAGACCGATACGCCGCAGGATGCGCTCGAATCGTTCCGCGTGCGGGTGATGCGGCTCACCTGCATCGCCGGCCTCGGCGGCCTGCCGCAGATTTCGGTGCCGGCCGGCACGGTGTCCGGCTGCCCCGCCGGACTGTCGTTCATCGGCTGGGCCGGCGGCGACGAGGCGCTGCTCGATCTAGCGGTGGCGGTGTCCGGATATTGCGGGCTGGAGCGCGGCTAGGCATTTTGCGGCGAAAGTCTGCCCAGGAATTGATCCGGGTTTGACGCGGCCCGCCGTTAAAAAAGCGATCAATCCAAAAAGCCGACGCGGCTCAGCGGCGGCGCGGGCGCTTGCCTTCCCACTCGGGATGGTCGACGAAGGCCTTGCGAAGCATGGGGATATTTCGCGGGATCGCGGGCGAGTGCTGCAAATCTGCAACGCAGGGCGCCCGCAAACCCGCGTCCTGCCTGGATTTTCACCGCCATCCGGGCAAAAAAGAGAGGCTGCCCTTGCGGGCAGCCTCTCCATTGTCAGGCCGCGTCCGGCAAGCCTGCTGCAGCAGGCCCGCCCGCGTGGCCGCGTGACGAATCACGTCACACGGCGCTAGCCGCGAACCTCAATCGAAGCGAGGATCCAGCCCACGGATGCCGGCGACTGCGGCGATAGACAATGAGACACTGGATCACCTCCTTTCGGTTGTTACAGGGAGGCCCAGCCTAAAACAGATTCGAGCGTTGTCAAAAACTCCCGGGCTTGTGACCTGCAAATTCGGCTCATGGCTCCGCGCGCAGCGCCTGCCGCAGCGCGTCGATCGTCAGCGGCGGCGCGGCCTCGCCCAGAAGCCGCCGCATCATCTGCACCGAGGCGGCGCAGTTCTGTCGCTCCGCGGCATCGTCGAACAGCGTGGCGCAGAGCGGGTGCTCGGGCAGGCATGCCCGTTTTGACACAGGTTCGGACACGGTTCTGGCGCTCGTCAGCTCGAAGCGGGGCGCAGCGTCACGCTTCGCCGCATCGTGCTTCATGTAGGATTCGCGGGTCACACCGATCAGCAGGATCGAATAGAGACCTGCGACGATCATGCCGGTCATCACCGTGACCGACCTCTCCACCCGCGGCAACATCCGACATCCCCCCTCTTCTCCCCCGCGCGTTGACGCGGAAAATAAGCGCGGCGCCGGCAAAGCGCATCGGGATTCTTTCGCGCCATGCAATGTCGGTTAAGCGGACGTCACCGGCGATCGATACGCCGGGCAAAACCGCAATCGGCACAGGACACTTCGCGTCAATGGTTTTCACTGTGTCGCATCGGGACCACGCCGCAATGATTTTTGCGGCGGCACGGACTTCCGGCAATGACGAGCCGCGCACCGCTAAAGCACGCCGTTCGCACGTCAAATGACAAGCGCCTGTCCGAATTCGCGACGGCTGAAGGCCGTCGCGACAACCGAAGGCTAAAGGTACGTCCACCACCACTCGCGCCGTGTCCGTTTGACGGAGGCAAACCAGCGGCACAACGGATAAAGCAGGGCGATCACGACGAGCCACATCGCATAGATGCCCGGAAGACCGAGACCGTAACCCGGAGGCCGGCCGGCCGGAAACCCGCCGAACAGCCAACCCACCTCGCCTTGAGTCACGCCCGAAAACAACACAGCGAGCGCGTGGATCACGAACAGGTGCACGATATAATAGAAGAACGGCACCCGCCCGAAGATCATAACCGCGTCCGCCACCCGCCCGCGCGCGCCATCGAAGAGCGCAAGCAACAGCAGAGCCGGGCCGAGCGTCATCGCAAGATAAAGCAGCGACGGCGGATACTTCTCGCAGTTGAGGAACGACAGCACGCTCGGGAGCAGGCTGTCATACCGCACCCACGACGCCGGATCGCCGTAAAGGTTGCTGGCCCGCAGCAGCACGAACCCCGCAACCGCCGCAAGGCCCAGGCCGGCGAGCCAGCGCAACCGCGGCCCGCGCGGCAGGGTCAAGACCGGCCCGAGCGCATAGCCCGCGGCCATCACACCGATCCACGGGATCAGCGGATAGAGCGCGAACAACTTGATGTGCGCGCCGAGATCGATCATGCCCGGCTGATGCAGCAGGTTCCACAACGGAGCCGCGGCGCCGAATGATTGCGCCTTGATGCCGTCCAGCATGTTGTGTCCCAGCATCATGCCTAGGCCGATCGTGGCGACGGCCCAGCGCGGCAGGTGCACCAGCGCTGCGAGCGCAATCATCGACATGCCGATGGCGAAAATCACCTGGGCCACGAAATTGTTGAGGTCGAACGCGAACATCCAGCCGAGCCGCACGACCGTGAACTCGATCAGCACCAGCCAGAGCCCGCGCGTCAGCAGATAGCGGCTGACCTCGCCGGCCGTGCGGTTCTGCGCGCCGTATAGCGACGCCGAGATGCCGGCGAGGAAGATGAAAGTCGGCGCGCAGAAGTGCGTGATCCAGCGGGTGATAAACAGCGCCGGGTCGGCGACGTCGCGCGGATTGAAACCGCCGGTCGCAAAGAAATCGCGGGTGTGGTCGAGCGCCATGACGATCATGACGAGCCCGCGCAACAGGTCGACCGAGGCGAGCCGCTCCGAAGCCTTCGATTGCTGCGGTGTGGAAATTTTGCCGCTCCGTCCCACGCCTTGTTGCGGCAGGGCCGCGGTCTGCGAACTCGCGCAAAAACGTCACGGCACTGCCCCTTCAAAAAACGTTCTAAACGATCCCATCGTGAACCCGAAAGTGCGCCCGGCACGGACGGCCGCCGCAGGCGTGCTGAATTGCCTCTCACATCGCGCCGGATCAAGACGAATATTCTGATGAAACCTATCGCAAAATTACATCGGTCGGCGCTTGAACCTGCGGCACGCGCCGGGCGACCAAGCGCGCGCTCTAAGCGGCGCGTCGAAACGTGGCGCCATTACGGCTGTGCCGCGGCGCGCTTGAGACGCACGATGGCCTGATCGAGCGCGGAAAGAAAGCGCGAGCGGTCGCGCGGCTCGAACGGTCTCGGACCGCCGGTGATTTCGCCCGCGCTGCGCAACTCGTGCAGCAGGTTCCGCGTCGCGACCGTCATGCCGATGGAGTTCTCGTCGAACGGCTTGCCGTTCGGCGCGATGACGATCGCGCCGGCTTTCACCCCGCGGCTGGCCAGGGGCACGTCGGCGGTGACGACGATGTCGCCCGGCCCCGCACGCTCGGCGATCCAGTCGTCGGCCGCGTCCATCGCCGACCCAACCACCACGCGCTCGATCCACGGTTCGCGCGGCACCATGATCGGCGCATTGCTGACGACAAGAACCTTCAGGCCGTGCCGTTCTGCGACACGATAGATCTCGTTCTTCACCGGACAGGCGTCGGCGTCGACGTAGATTTCGATCGATTTGGACATTCTGCGAAAATTGTTCCGTGTGAAGCCGCTTGTTCCGAAGCTTCACGGTTTATGGCACGGGGGCATTGCGGGGTCATTTTTCGATTCAATAAACGTGCCATTTTTGACACAAGCGCCCGCGCATGATTGACCGGTCGAAGAAGATCGCCAGCCGCTTATACGCCACCGCGGGCGGCAGGCGGCCGGTGCGGGAATCGCTGCTGGCGATCCTGCTGTACGGATTCGAGAAAAAGACGCAAAAGATTCCGCAACACGATATCGAACTTGCACTGAAGCGGAAACAGGAGATCGAACGATGAAAAAGCAAAAGCGGAAAGGTCACATCGACCGCAGCGAGACGTTCGACGAGTTTCTCGCCAAGGACGGCATCCTTGCGGAAACCGAAGACGCCGCGGGAGATCATCGCCGATCAGATCAAGGTGGCGATGGACAAGCAGGGCCTGAGCAAGACCGAGATGGCGGCGCGGATGAAAACCAGCCGGCGGCAGTTGGATCGATTGCTCGATCCTGAGAACCCGTCGGTGACGCTGGCGACATTGCGAAGAGCGGCAAGCGCGGTGGGTAGGAATTTAAGAGTGGAGTTGGAGTGACGAAACAAATAACGCCTTGCCAGCCCGATCAGCCTACCTCACCAACTCCCGCATCGCCTTGTCCAGCCCCTCCAGCGTCAGCGGATACATCCGCCCGCCCATGATCTGCTTCATCATGCGGATCGAGTGCGTGTGCTCCCACTGGCTTTCGGGAACCGGGTTGAGCCAGACACAGGCCGGATAGGTGCGCGTGATGCGCTCCATCCACACCGCGCCGGCTTCCTCGTTGAAATGCTCGACCGAGCCGCCGGCCGTCGTGATCTCGTAAGGCGACATCGAGGCATCGCCGACGAAGACCGTCTTGTAGTCGTGCGGATAGGTGTGCAGCACCTGCCAGGTCGGCGTGGTCTGCTGGAATCTCCGCCGGTTCTCCTTCCACAATCTCTCGTAGACGCAGTTGTGGAAGTAGAAATGCTCCATGTGCTTGAACTCGGTGCGCGCCGCCGAGAACAGCTCCTCGGTCGCCTGGATGTGCCAGTCCATCGAGCCGCCGATGTCGAAGAACAACAGCACCTTCACCGAATTGTGCCGCTCCGGCCGCATCAGGATATCGAGATAGCCCTTGTGCGCGGTGCCCTTGATGGTGCCGTCGAGATCGAGCTCGTCGGGCGCTCCGGTGCGGGCGAACTTGCGCAGCCGGCGCAGCGCGACCTTGATGTTGCGGGTGCCGAGCTCGACGTCGCCGTCGAGGTCCTTGAACTCGCGCTTGTCCCACACCTTCACGGCACGGCGATGCTTGCTTTCCCCGCCGATGCGGACGCCTTCCGGGTTGTAGCCGGAATTGCCGAACGGCGAGGTGCCGCCGGTGCCGATCCACTTGTTGCCGCCCTGATGGCGGCCCTTCTGCTCCTCCATGCGCTTCTTCAGCGTCTCGAGCAGCTTGTCGAGGCCGCCCATCGCCTCGATCTGCTTCTTCTCTTCCTCGGTGAGATACTTCTCGGCGAGCGCCTTGAGCCATTCCGACGGGATTTCCGCCGACAGCGCCTCCTCCATCAGGTCGAGGCCCTTGAAGACGTGGCCGAACACGCGGTCGAACTTGTCGAGGTTGCGCTCGTCCTTCACCAGCGCCGCGCGCGAAAGGTAATAGAAATCCTCGACCCGGCGGCCGGCGAGGTCCATGCCCATCGCCTCCATCAGCGTCAGGTATTCGCGCAGCGTGACCGGCAGGCCCGCGGATTTCAATTCATGAAAGAAGGTGACGAACATAGACGCGCAGCCGTTGCATTGTGCACTGCAACGATCCGCCCGTTCGGGACCTGGGTCAAGCCGTCGCGGACCACATCCAACATGCCGCAGCACCGCCATTCCAACCCTTCATCCGCCGTTCATCCGGCAGATACGAAAACACGTCCGGGGCGAAACAGGTTCAACAGGGCTGGGGCTTGAATGCCGGGGATCTTGCGTTTCGGTGGCGCGCTCGCAGCCACTCTGGTTCTGCTCGCGCCGGCGATCTGGAACCGGTTTCCGCTGCTGCAATACGACACCGGCGGCTATCTCGCGCGCTGGTACGAGGGCTATCTCGTGCCGAGCCGCTCGACGGTCTACGGCCTGTTCCTGATGCTGCTGTCGTGGGCTGATTTCTGGCCGGTGGTGATCGTGCAATCGCTGCTGACGGTGTGGGTGCTCGCGCTGACGCTGCGCGCGCTGGGCTTCGGCGGACGACCCTGGCTTCTGCTCGGCGTAACCGCGTCGCTGTGTGCCTTCACCACGCTGCCGTGGCTGACCAGCATCCTGCTGACCGACATCTTTGCAGCCCTGCCGGTGCTGGCGATCTATCTTCTGGTGTTCGGCGACGACGCGCTCCGCCGCGCCGAACGTCTGGCGCTGGTCGCGCTGATCGCGTTCGCGGTCGCGACCCACAGCGCCACCTTCGCGGTGCTGCTGGCGCTTGTTCTGGCCGCGGCGCTGGCGCATGGCCTGTTCCGCCTCGGCGCCCATCGCCGTTCGAAGAACGGCGTCCCTTCGATCGACCATATCCGTTCGAAGAACGGCGTCGCTTCGCTCGCCTATGGGGGCATCGTGCGCGGCGGCGTGGCGCTCGCGCTCGGCGGGTTCCTGCTGCTGAGCGCGAATTACGTCACCTCGGGCCGCTTCGTCTGGACACCTGGCGGCGTCGCGCTGTCGTTCGGCCGGATGCTTCAGGACGGCATCGTCGCCCGCTATCTCGACGAGCATTGCCCGGACAAGCGGCTGCGCCTCTGCGCCCACCGGCACGAGCTTCCGGACGACGCCGACGTGTTCTTCTGGAGCGGCGACGGATCGGTGTTCAACCGGCTCGGCCGCTTCGCGGGCCTTGGCGACGAGATGGCCCTGATCGCCGGCGAGAGCCTGCGCGCCTATCCGGCATGGCAGCTTCAGGCCGCCGCGGTTGCGACGCTGCGCCAGCTCGTCCACGTCGCCTCGGGGGAAGGCGTCGTCTCCACCGCCTGGCACACCGTCGGCATGGTCGAGAAGTTCACGCCGCACGCAGCGCCCGGCATGTTCGCGTCGAGGCTGCAGCGCGGCGAGCTCGACTTCACCGCGATCAACACGATCCACAAACCGGTCGCGCTCGCCGCCATGCTGCTGCTGGTGCCGCTGATGGTCTGGGGCGCGCGGCGCCAGTCGATGACCGGTCTCGGCAGGCTTGCCGGGACCGCCGCCTGTGCGCTTTTCGCCAATGCCGTGGTCTGCGGCGTCTTCGCCAATCCGCACGACCGTTATGGCGCGCGGCTTGTCTGGCTCGCGCCGCTGGTGGTGGGGCTTGCAGCCGTCAGGCTCTATGAGCAGAGCCGGAGTGATCCCGCGGAAGCACTCCAGTCCGGAGCCATCCCGGGCAGCACGCTCCCATGACGGTGCGGTGACGCCGGCGCGACGACCGTGTCCGAAGCCGGACGCCGGACCGCTCCCAATTCCGCCTTATACGCGCTACTAAATGCGCCGCCTCGAATTGTGGACCGAGATGCGCGCCCCAGCTGCTGCGGCCTTTGCCGCCCTTGTTGCCTTCCCCTGCTTCGGCGGACCGGCCTTCGCGCAGAGCGAAGCACCGGGGCTGTCCATCGACTGGGAGGTGAAGAACCGCTTCCGGCTGTTCAAGCGCGGCGCGGATTTCCAGCGCCATGCGACCGCCGCCCGCGCCGGCAGCCAGCTTGCCGCCGAGCATCAGCTCGAAAGCGCGACCGGCGGCCGCGGCTGGGCGCAGGACATACTGCCGCACCTGTGCGTCAACGCCGCGGGCTTCCTGCTCGAAACCTGCGAGCGCGACGGCGAGCGCGAGAACTATCTTGCGCCGAAGACGCATCCGGTCATCGCGCGGCTCACCGGCGCGGTGCCGCAAGGCGCGACCTGCAACTGGAGCTTCGACGACGGCACGATTCCGCCGAAGCAGGTCAACGCACCCTGCTCCGAGGCGGTCCTGCAGCGCGTCGCCTATGGCAAGCCGACCATCGCTGCGGTCGGCATCACGCGCCCGGACAACAGCGTCGAAAGCGTTTCGACCGAAATCCAGGTGCGCGATCTTCTGATCGCGGGACTGGGCGACTCGGTCGCCGCCGGCGAAGGCAATCCCGACCGCCCGGTGGCGCTGGCCGACGAAGGCTTCTGTTTCCAGCGTTTTCTCGGGCCGGTGCGCGGCGAATATTTCCGGCCGAGCCGCGCCGGCTATCGCGGCGACAAGGCGTGCGAGGGCAATCCGGTCGGCACAGGCTCCGACCAGACCAGCGACTGGTCGAGCCAGGGCGCGCTGTGGATGTCGGCGGCCTGTCACCGCTCGCTCTACGGCTATCAGCTTCGCACCGCGCTCACTGTCGCGATCGAGAACCGGCACGCGGCCGTGACCTTCATCCCGCTGGCGTGCAGCGGCGCGACGATCGACGCAGGGCTGCTCGGCGCGCAGGGCGCAAGCGAATGCCCGACGACCGGGCGCTGCGCCGGCACCGTGCCAGCCCAGATCGCGCAGCTCGCCGAAGCGCTGACGCGCGCACGCCGCTCGGACCCGGGCCGCAACCTCGATCTCGTGCTGCTGACGGTCGGCGCCAACGACATCAAGTTCTCGGGTCTGGTCGCCGATGTGACGATCACCTCGGGGGTCGAGCGCGTGCTGTTCAACCAGGGCGGGCTGATCGCGACGGTGCCGGACGCGCAGGTGCTGCTCGAGCGGACGCTGCCGCAAAGCTTCGCGAAGCTCCGTGCGGCGCTCAAGCCCCTGGTCGGCGGCAATCTCGCGCGCGTCGTCTACGTCTCCTACGGCCATCCGGCGATGGCGGGCGACCAGCCCTGCCCCGGCGGCCGCGCCGGCCTCGACGTGCATCCGTCCTTCAATGCCGACGGGCGCAAGCTCAGGCTCGTCACCGACTTTGTGCTGAACCGGTTCATGCCGAAGCTTCAGGCGCTGGCACGCTGCGAGCGCGGCGTCGTCTGCACGAACGCCGAGACCGACCGGATGACCTTCATCGACGCACACCAGGACGCCTTCGCGCAGCACGGGCTCTGCGTGCGCTCCGAGAACGATCCGGAGTTCGACCGCGACTGCTTCTCGCCCGACGGCAAGAGCTTCGATCCCGATCCGGTGTCGGCAGCGAGCTCACCGTTGGTCTGCCCGCGCCGGCCGAGCGAATTCCGGCCCTACGCGCCGCGCGCGCGCTGGATCCGCACCCCGAACGACAGCTACTTCACGGCGATGACGTTCCCGCGCGCCCTGCCGTCGACCATGCAGCCGAGCAACATCCACGACGCGTCGTGGGGTGCGCTGTCGGCGGTCTATGGCGGCGCGTTCCATCCGAGCGCCGAAGGCCATGCGGTAATGGCGGACGCGGCGCTGCCGGCGGTGCGCGATGTGCTGGGCCTCAAGGCGCCGGCGAGCGTGACCATGCGGCCGCTGCCGCCGCCCGGAACGCCGGCGCAATAGACGATCAGGCCACGCCGAGCTTCTTCTGCAGGCTGGTCGACGACGTCGTGTACTGGAACGTCAGCTTCTTGTCCGGGAACACGTAGCGGTGCGCCTTCTGCGACATCAGCGCGACCTCGTGGAAGCCGCAGAGGATCAGCTTGAGCTTGCCCGGATAGGTGTTGATGTCGCCGATCGCGAAGATGCCGGGCTCGCTGGTCTCGAAGGTCGAGACATCCACCGGGATCAGGTCTTCGTCGAGCCGCAGGCCCCAGTTGGCGACCGGGCCGAGCTTCATCGTCAGGCCGAAGAACGGCAGCATCGCGTCGCAAGCGATGTGGAACGCCGAGCCGTCGTTGCGCTTGACGTTCACCGCGGTGAGCTGGCCGTTCGCGCCTTCGAGACCGGTCACCTGACCCTGCACGAAGTCGATCTTTCCCTCGTTCACCAGCGCCATCATCTTGTTGACGCTGTCCGGCGCGGCGCGGAAATCCGCGCGACGGTGCAGCAGCGTCAGGTGCGAGGCGAGCGGCGCGAGATTGAGCGTCCAGTCGAGCGCGCTGTCGCCGCCGCCGACGATCAGGAGCTTCTTGCCGCGGAACGCGTCCATCTTGCGCACCGCATAGTGCACCGACGTTCCTTCATAGGCCTCGATGCCCGGCATCGGCGGGCGCTTGGGCTGGAACGAGCCGCCTCCGGCCGCGACCACCACGAGCTTGCACTCGAACACCTTGCCGCGGTCGGTCGTCACCCTGAACAGCGGCTCGCCGATGCGCTCGATGCTCTCGACCATTTCACCCAGGTGGAACGTCGGGCCGAACGGCTTGATCTGCTCCATGAGCTGATCGACCAGCCCCTGCGCCGAAATCTTCGGGATCGCCGGAATGTCGTAGATCGGCTTCTCGGGATAGAGCTCGGCGCACTGGCCGCCGACCTTGTCGAGGATGTCGACGAGGTGGCACTTGATGTCGAGCAGGCCCAGTTCGAACACGCCGAACAGGCCCACGGGGCCGGCGCCGATGATCAGCACGTCAGTCTTGATCGGATCACTCATGAGAAACGGTCTAATTTTCCGTTGATTGGGATCGAAGGGGTCGATGGCTGGCGACTGTCTAGCGGGGGATGGCCGTGCGGAACAAGGGGAAATTGCGCGCCCCGCTACCCCTTGCCCGGCCGCGCCGCGTCCCGCTAGCTATGGCCCACAAGGGAGATTTTCCGTGAACGACCAGTCCGCCGCCCGTCCGGCCAAGAGGCCCGCGCCGCAATTTTCCGACTATCCGCACAAGATCACCGACAACATCCGCTTCGGCGACCTCGATCCGCAGGGCCACGTCAACCAGGCGGTGTTCCTCACCTATTTCGAGACCGGCCGGGTGGCGATGTTTCGCGACAAGGATCTCGGCATCGGCGTGCCCGGACTGACCTTCGTGATGGTGCGGATGGAGGTCGACTACGTGAAGGAGTTGCACTGGCCGGGATCGATCGACATCGGCACCGGCGTCGCCGAATTCGGGCGCTCCTCGTTCAAGGTCTCGCAGGCGATCTTCCGCGATGGCGTGTGCGCTGCGATCGGCAAGGCGACGCTGGTGTGCATGGATGTCAAGACGCGCAAGGCGACGCCGCTGCCGGACGCGGCCATCGAGCGGTTGAGCAAGTGGAAGCTTCAAGCGGCGTGAAGTTTCCATCGCCGTCATTCCGGGGCGCGCCATAAGCGCGTTCACGCGCGTCTTCGACGCGCTATGGCGCGAGCCCGGAATCCAGTCGAGAAGGCGGTGTGGTGTTACCGGATCTCCGGGCTCGCTCGCTTACGCTCCCGCCCCGGAATGACCGCGGAGAGAGACCTACGCCTGCCTCTCGGGCGTGCGCACCACAAGCCCGTCAAGCTCCGCGCTGACCTTGATCTGGCACGACAGCCGCGAGTTCGGCTTCACGTCGTAGCCGAAGTCGAGCATGTCCTCCTCCATTGGCGAGGGACCGCCGACCTTCTCGCGCCAGGCGTCGTCGACGTAGACATGGCAGGTCGCGCAGGCGCAGGCGCCGCCGCATTCGGCCTCGATGCCCGGGACGTCGTTCTTGATCGCCGTCTCCATCACGGTCGAGCCGACCTCGGCGTCGATCGTGCGGGCGTTGTCGGCGGAATCGATGTAGGTGATCTTGGGCATGGGCCGTGTGCCGTCGGGAAGGAATGCCGGCCGGACGGCCAAGCGGCTTTTATCTAACGGCTCAACCGGCACGACGCCAGCGACTTGTGCCACGAAATAACCGGTCTGCCGGCATGCCGGCCCGCGCAGGCCGGCCGGCCCGCCGGAAACTTGGTTTTCTAAGGGACTAGTTCGCCAAAAGCCGCGCGATTTCGGCTTTGGTCTCTTCGAGGACGGCAGCCAGCGTCTCGATCGCCGCGGCGAACGCCGCGTCCTCGGCCCGCTCCACGGCCTCCGCCGCGCGGGCCACCCCGAACGCGCCGATGCCGACGGCCGACCCTTTCAGGGTGTGTGCGGACGCCGCCGCCACCGCCGGGTCGCCGCGACGAATGCGCGGCAACAGCATGTCGGCCTGCCGGTCGAACAGCGCCAGCACCTCGCGCTCGAGGCTGCGCTCGCCGAGCGTCATGCGTGCCAGATGCTCGACGTCGATGGCGCGCCCGTTCGACGCGAAATCCGGCTTCGGCTCGCTGGTTTTGGCAACCGCAACCATGGATCATCCTCCCCCGAGCGGTGCTGTTCCGCTTCTATCGGGGCAGCATGACGGCAGAGGGACCAAAGCCGGGTAAAAGCGGGCGGGAAATGCGCCGGCGAATGCGCCATTGGTTAACGCTGCCCTGTTCCGGCCCCAAAATTGACCGATCATCAAGGACTGTGACGGGGACTTTTCGACGCTTTGTTAACCACTGCAGAATTGCGGCGCGGTCTGGCTTCTGGGCCACATCACGCGCCCGCAGATTTGGCCCTTCGTTGCGTTCGGTTAACGATGATTAAAAAAGCCTTACGGTCGGCGTTTCTTTCGATATGCCAAGCCGATAGGATGCATGCTGTACTGGCGGGGAACCTGTGGACATTCCTGTGGAGAGCGTCCGGTGTCCCGTGGACATTTCTGGGCAGAAAAGCCTGCCTGCCGGGGCCGGGCCCGGTTAGGGGAACGGCGACGATTGTGGGGCTAAGCGACTGGGTTACGAGTGGGGTCCAAGCCTGAAGAATGCGGCACATCCGACAGGCCAGGTCCCCGGGGGTCAAGTTGTAGAGAGTGAGGCTACGGCCGATGGCGAACAATCCTAAGAAGATCAAGGACCCGACGGATCAGGCGTTGACCGCGATCCAGGAGGTCCTGAGCACCACGGATCAGCCCTCCAGCCGCGTCGAGCCGACGCTGGAGCCATCCTCCGCACAGCCGGCGCCGGCCGCCGGCAGCGGCGCGAAGCCGCGGCTGCCGCCGCCGTCGAGAAGGAGCTGTTCGACAGCCCGAACCCCGACGATGCGCGTTCGGGCACCCGCGCCGCCAACGACGACCGGCAGTCGATCGGCCAGATTCTCCAGACGCTGCAGCGCCGCCCCGCCAAGACCTCGTATGTGGTCGCGACCGTTTTCGGGTTCGCCTGGGTGATCGGCGGCGCGGTCCTCGCCTTCCTGTTCCTGCCCGAACTGCAGGCGACGCTGCGTCAGGGCGCGGCCGGCGTTCCGGCCATCATCGGGCTCGCGGCGTTCCTGCTCGCGCCGGTGATCTTCTTCTACCTCATGGCGCACATGGTGTGGCGCGCCCAGGAGCTGCGCGTCATCGCGCAGTCGATGGCGAGCGTCGCCATGAAGCTTGCGGAGCCCGAAGAGGTCGCCCGCGAATCGATCGTCACCGTCGGCCAGGCCATCCGCCGCGAGGTCGCGGCAATGGGCGACGGCGTCGAGCGCGCGCTGGCGCGCGCCGCCGAGCTTGAGGCTCTGGTCGCCAACGAGGTGTCCGCGCTCGAGCGCGCCTACAACGACAACGAAGTCCGCATCCGCGGCCTGCTCGAGACTCTGGCGCATCAGCGGGACACCCTGGTCGGCCAGGCCGAGCAGGTGCGCAACGCCATCACCGGCGTGCATCTCGACCTGTCGCACGACATCTCGTCGGTCAGCGACCACGTCGCCGAGCGCGTCAACGACAGCGCGCAGAAGATCGCGGCGGCGCTGACCGAAAAGGGCGAGCACATCACCATGGCGCTCGGTCGCGCCGGCGACACCATGATCAGCGCGCTCGGCGAGCGCGGCGGCGACCTGCTGGAGCGGCTCGAACGCGCCTCGGGCGAGACCGCCAACGCCATCGCCAACGCCAGCGACCGGCTCACCTCGAGCCTGAACTTCAAGACCGACCACATCACCGAGGAGTTCGCCGAGCTCACGACCAACCTCGCGCAGATGATGGAAGGCCGCCTCGACGAGGTGACGCAGGGCTTCGCGCAGAAGTCCACCGCGGTCGTCCAGCTCATGGAAGACCGTTCGCAGCAGATCACCGAGACGCTGGTCGACACCTCCAGCCGGCTTGCGGAATCGATCGCCACCTCCGGCGACGAGGTCAACTCGACGCTCAAATCGACCGGCGACTCGCTGGTGCTCGATCTCAGCCTGCGCGGCGGCGACGTCGTGTCCAAGCTCGAGCAGACCGGCGCGCGCATCACCGAAACCATCGTCACCCGCGGCGACAAGGTCACCGAGACCTTCCGCGAGAACGCCGAGCACCTCGCCTCGACCGTCGCCACGCAGGGCGACTCGGTCCGCGAAATGCTGGCGGCCCGCCTCCAGGCGTTCGAGGAGATGTTCTCCCACGGCGGCGCCGAGCTTGCCGAGAAGATCACCCGTGACTCTTCGACCCTCGGCAACCTGATCACCCGCCACCTCGCCGAGTTCGACCGCACCGTGAAGACCTATGGCGGCGAGCTGGTCGAGCGGCTCGGCCAGCGCACGACGGAAGTCTCCGGCGCGATGCGCGACTACATCGACGGCTTCGACGGCAAGGTCTCGACCAAGGCGACCGAAGTCACCGCCACGCTGGACCAGCGCCTCGCCCGCTTCCAGGAGGCGCTCGACAGCCGCACCCAGACGCTGAACGACGCCCTCTCCTCCCGCGTCATGGACATTGCCAAGACGCTGGCCGAAGGCGGCAAGGAGGTCGTCACCGCGCTCGACAAGCGCATCAGCGACGTCACCGGCATCATCAACTCCCGCGGTTCGGCCCTGGCCGAGAGCGTCGGCGCCAAGATCGAGCAGATCGACAAGGCGCTCGGCACCCGCGCCATTGAAGTGGCCAACAACCTCGACACCCGCATCGGCCGCTTCGAGCAGCTCCTGGTCGGCCGCGCCGAGCACGTCACCGAGCAGATCGAGGTCCGCACCAAGGCGGCGGCCGACGCGCTCAACGCGCGCATCGAGCACTTCGCCAATTCGATCAAGACCAACTCCGGCGAGGCCACGCAGTCGATCGGCCGCGCCGCAGCCGAAGCCATGCAGGCGGTCAACCAGGCCTCCAGCGCGGCGACCCAGACCATCGTGCAGTCCCGCCAGCAGGCCCACGAAGCCGTCACCACGACCGCGAGCGAGGCCGAGAGGTCGCTGGTCTCGCTGACCGAGAACACCGAGCGCGTGCTCGGCGGCGTGACCGGCGAAGCCGAGAAGACGCTCAACAAGGTCTTCACGCACTTCGAGAACCTGTGGCTCGGCCGCACCGAGGCGATCTCGGGCCAGATCGAGCAGCGCACCCGCCAGGTGTCCGAGGCGCTCGAAACCCGCATGGAGCACCTCGCGACCACCATCACCACCAACGCCGGCACCGCCTCACAGGCGCTCAGCAATGCCTCGAGCGAAGCCGAGCGCACCCTCGCCCAGGTCACCAACGCCGCCGAGCGCACGCTCACGAGCGTGTCCGGCGAGACCGAGCGCGCGGTGGGCCTTGTCATCGGCCGCTTCGAGAACATGTGGACCGGCCGCATCGACGCGATCAACGAGCACATCGACTCCCGCACCAAGGCGGTGACCGAGGCGCTCGACGGCCGCATGACCAATCTTGCGGAGTCGATCAAGACCAACTCGGTGGAAGCCGTGCAGGCCATCGGCCGGGCCGGCGCCGAGGCCGAACGGGCCGTCGCCAGCGTCTCCGGCGCGACCGAGCGCTCGGTGAGCAACGTCAGCGGCACCCTCACCGGCGCGCTCAAGCAGAACGCCGCCGAGATCGAGCGGGCCCTGACCGCGATCTCGACCGGCGTGGGCACCACGCTGAAGCAGAACGCCGGCGAGGTCGAGCGCACGCTCACCGCCGTGTCGGCGGGCGTCAGCAACGTGCTGAAGCAGAATGCAAGCGACGTCGAGCGCACGCTGCTCGGCGTCAGCGCCGAGGTGGCGCGCAGCTTCGTCGGCAAGGCCGACGAGATCAGTCAGCAGGTCTCAAGCCGGGCGACCGAGATGACCCGCATCCTCGACGCCAACTCCTCGACGCTCCTTTCGGCGCTGAGCGGCAAGAGCAAGGAGTTCAGCGGCGAGGTCATCAAGGCGACCGATCACGCCGTGAAGGCGATCGAAGCCCAGGGCTTCACCTTCACCCGCACGATGATGGACAACAGCGAGCAGATCGCCCGCCTCGTCACCGAAGCGACCCAGACCGCGACCGTCACCGTCAACAAGACCCTGAAGGACCTCCAGGAAACCTCCAGGGCCGCGATCGAGCAGTCGAAGCAGATCACCACGTCGAGCGTCTCCGAGATGATGGAGACGCACAACATGCTGCGCAGCGACACGACCACGCTGTTCGAGCGGCTGCGCGAGGCCAACATCCTGCTCCAGGAGGTGCTGAGCGGCGCCCACGAGAACATGAGCGCGATCGAGAGCACGCTCGTCACCCGCGTCTCCGAGTTCGTGGCCACCATGAACGAGGTGTCGGAGAAGGCCGGCGTGAGCAGCACGCTCGCTCGACCAGCACATCAGTTCGTTCCACGCCGTCACCAACAAGGCGCTGTCGGATCTCGGCGGCCTTGCCACGCAGTTCGAGGCGCACGGCAAGGGCCTGGTCGAAGCGGTCGCGCTGCTCGACAAGAGCAACCGCCGCACCGACGAGAACCTCACCGAGCGCCGCGCCGCGATCGAGACGCTTGTCTCCTCGCTCGACACCCGCACCGACGACATCGAGCAGCGGCTCAAGCGCTTCTCGAGCCTGCTCGACGAGTTGCTCGAAGGCGCCAACAACCGCGCTCGCGAGATCGCCCGCATCGTCGCCGAGTTCGAGCGCCGAAGGCGCCCGTTCGCTCGAGGAGGAGCGCCGGCGAGCCAGCGAACAGCTGCACGGCATCTACACCCAGCACAGCGGCGACACCCACGAGATGTTTGCCCAGACCACGCAGCGCTTCACCGAAACGCTGCAGGGCATGCGTCAGATGGCGTCCGAGATGCAGCGTGAGATGGAGACCACCCGCAACGAGCTGCGCCGCGGCATTCTCGAACTGCCGCAGGAGACCGCCGACAGCGCAGCGCAGATGCGCCGCGTGATCGTCGACCAGATCGAGGCGCTGGCCGAGCTCAACCGGATCGTCGCGCGCCACGGCCGCGGCATGGATACCTCGGAGCCGGCCCGCCGCGGTCAGGAACCGGCTTACGCCGGAGCCGCCCCGCGCCAGGAACCCGCGCGCATGGAGCCGCCGCGTCAGGCCCCGCCGCCGCGTGGCGACATCACCGGTGGCGCGCCTCCGATGCCGCCGCCCCGCGCCTCCTCGCCGTCGCTCAGCCCCGGTCAGGCCCAGGGCAACGGCCGCAACGGCTGGCTGTCGGAACTCCTGCACCGTGCCTCGCGGCCGGAAGCCGGTCCCGACGAGCGGCCCGGTCCGGGTGCTGTTCCCGGTACCGGCCCCGACCGCCCGGCCCGCCACAGCCTGGAGTTGCTCGACTCGCTCTCCGTCGACATCGCGCGGATGATCGATCACGACGCGGCCGCCGAGCTGTGGGATCGCTACAAGCGCGGCGAGCGCAACGTCTTCACCCGGCGCCTCTACACCATGCAGGGCCAGAAGACGTTCGACGAAATCCGCAACAAGTATCGCGCCGACCGCGAGTTCAAGCAGACCGTCGACCGCTATATCGGCGAGTTCGAGCGGCTGCTGGAAGACGTATCGCGCGGCGACCGCGGCCAGGTGGTGGCGCGCACCTACCTCACCTCGGAAACCGGCAAGGTCTACACCATGCTGGCGCACGCGGCGGGCCGCTTCGGCAACGAATAACCGACGCTTCACCCTCAAATCCGACGGGCGCGCTTGAACGGCGCGCCCGTTTCGTTTTACGCAGGTCTCCCAACTCGGTCATTCCGGGGCGGCGCCATAAGCGCGTTTACGCGCGTCTTCGACGCGCTATGGCGCCGAACCCGGAATCCAGTACCAAGCACTATGTGTATGTCTGGATTCCGGGCTCCGGCCTTCGGCCGGCCCCGGAATGACTCGTGGAGAGGCCATGCCCCTGCCCCTGTCGCTCACCGTCCGCACCGAAAGCTGGCCGATCGCCGGCTCGTTCTCGATCAGCCGCGGCGCCAAGACCGAGGCGCAGGTCGTGGTCGCCGAATTGAGCGATGGACGCCACAGGGGCCGCGGCGAATGCGTGCCCTATGCGCGCTACGGCGAAACCGTCAAAGGCGTGATGGAGGCGCTCGGCGGGATCAGCGGCCGGCTTGCGTTCGGGCTCGACCGCAAGGCGCTGCAACATGAGATGCCGGCGGGGGCTGCGAGGAACGCGCTCGACTGCGCGTTCTGGGATCTCGAGGCCAAGCGCGCCGGCAAGCCCGCCCATGATCTCGCCGGGCTTCCCGCTCCGCACGCGCTCACCACCGCCTACACCATCTCGATGGGCTCGCCGGAGACGATGGCGGAGGCCGCGCGCGCGGCTTCGCAACGCAGGCTTCTCAAGATCAAGCTCGGCGGCGCGGGCGATCCGGAACGCATCGCCGCCGTCCGCAGGGGCGCCCCGCAATCGGAGTTGATCGTCGACGCCAACGAAGGCTGGACCGCGAAAAACCTCGCGGAAAACCTCGCCGCCTGCGCGGACGCAGGCGTGACGCTGATCGAGCAGCCGCTCCCGTCCGACGATGACACAGCGCTCGCAACGGTGAAGCGGCCGGTTGCGATCTGCGCCGACGAGATCGTGCACGACCGCGCCAGCCTTGCAGCGCTGGCCGGCCGCTACGATGCGGTGAACATCAAGCTGGACAAGGCCGGCGGTTTGACCGAGGCGCTGGCCATGGCCGCGGAGGCCGAGCGGCTCGGCTTTCGCATCATGGTCGGCTGCATGGTTGCGACGTCGCTTTCGATGGCGCCCGCCATGCTGGTCGCGCAACGCGCCCGCGTGGTCGATCTCGACGGCGCACTGCTGCTGGCGAAGGACCGCCCGGACGGGTTACGCTACGAAGGAAGCCTGGTTCACCCGCCGACATCCGGATTATGGGGATGATGATGATTTCCAGACGTGCGCTCACGCTCGCCCTTGCCGCAGGCTCTCTCGTTCCGTTCCCGGCGCTGGCCAACAAGTATCCGACGCGCCCGATCAAGATGATCGTGCCGCTCGCGCCGGGCTCGCCGGTGGACGTGGTGGCACGGCTGCTCGCGCAAAATCTGTCGGTCGATCTCAAGCAGAACGTCGTGGTGGAAAACCGCCCGGGCGCCGGCACCACCATCGGCATGAAGGCGGTCGCCACCTCCGAGCCCGACGGCCACACGCTTCTGTTTCAGAGCTCAAGTCTCGTCGTCGCGCCCGCGATGTACAAGAATCTCGACTACGATCCGGTCAAGGCCTTCGCGCCGGTCGCCAACGTCGCCTGGGGCTCGTGGGTCACCGTGGTGCCGCCAGGGCTTCCGGTGAAGAATGCGCAGGAGCTGATCGCCCACGCCAGGGCGCATCCCGGTACGCTCAATTTCGGCTACGGCCAGGGCACCGCGCCGCAACTGGTCGGCGAGTGGTTCAACAAGACCAACGGGCTCGCGATCGCGAGCGTGCCGTACAAGGGCGGCATGCAGGCGATCACCGACATGATGGGCGGCACCATCCAGCTCAACATCGGCACCACCTCGACGCTGCTGCCGCTGATCCGCGAGGGAAAGATCCGCGCCATCGCGCAATGGGGCGAAAAGCGCGAAGCCGATCTGCCGGACGTGCCGACGATGATCGAAAGCGGCTTTCCCGGTCTGTCGCTCGGCTTCTGGACCGGGCTGTGGGCGCCGGCCGGCACACCCGCGGCCGTCGTCGACACGCTGAACGCATCGGCCAACCGCATGATGGCGACGCCCGAGATGCGCGCCGCCATGCAGCGGCTCGGCGTCGAGCCGAGAATCGGCACGCCGAAGGACTTCGCCGATTTCATCGCCGCCGAGGCGCCGAGGTGGCAGCGCATCGTCGAAGCGAGCGGCGTGCAGATCAACTAGTCCGACAATTGCCGCGCGCGTGACCGAACCGGAACGCGGCAAAGCTTGCGTCCCGCGCACCGAAATTCCCCATAAGCCATTCTGTTTACTGTCGATTTTCCGGTTCCGCAAAATCGAAGAAATTTTGTTCCGGCACCGGCGGCACCGGATTCCGTCTTCGCGCGTTATTCCGCCACCCCCACCACAGCAGGAAGCCGATCGGGTCTGCGTTCGCAGAAAGCGAGGAGTCATGTCTGAGGTCAACCAGCCGGCCTGTCCCCTGTGCACGCGCGAAATGCTGTTGAAACAAATCTTCCGGCAGCAGCCGTTCGATCACTACGTCTTCAGGTGCACGCCGTGCAGTCTCGAATATCCCGTCGTCAAACCGCGGCCCGAACAGCCCCTGTAGCTATTGGTAAACTTGGCGGATGCATCTCGCACACCGGCGTTAGCGGCGCATTCACACAAGCGATGAAAGCCGCCGCGTTCGCCCGCCGCACCCCCCCGGCGGCAAGAAAAGATTTACCGCATCCGACAAGGCTGTCAGCACGGCATTTGCAACTGCGCGGGCGACGCATGTTCAGGATCGAGCCGGTCGACGACTGCTATCGGATCGCCGGCTATGCCGACGGCAGCGACTGGCTGATGCCGCCGGGACGTCACCGCGCGCAGTCTCACGGCCTCGTCGCCGCGGACCATGTCTGGTTCTACGACGACAATGCCGAGCTGCACATCTTCAACGCCACGGCACGCCGGCGCGTCGCGACGCTCGCCATCGGCGAGAAGCATCAGTTCGGCCATAGCTGCAAGGTCAGCCTGAGCCGCGACGGGCAGAAGCTCTATGCGCTGGTCGCGCGCAAGGACGACCACGTCCTGCATATCGTCGATCCGAAGTCCGGCAAGATCGCCGCAAGCCACATCGGCCTGCACGGATGCCTCCGGGGGGCGATGGAACGGCCCGACGGCAAGCTGTTGATCGAGGTCTGCTCCCACTACACCGTCGCGCCGAAGCTGGGCCTGCTGCTGCTCGACCCCGCGACCGGCCGGCGCGAAGAGTCCTGGTCGGAGAACAGCGAGGAACGGTTCGGCTTCATCAGTCACAGCCCGGACGGCCGCTGGTGGCTGCGGCTCGACCGCACCCGGCTGCCGGTGTTCGACGAGCAAATCCCGTTGTGGTGGCGTCTCCTCGGGCACAAGCCCGAGCGCTACTACGGCGTCAGCATGCAGCTCTGGGAGGCGTTTCCGCTGCGGTTCGTGCGCCGCCTGACGGTCGGCTGGTTCCCGTCGCGGGAGATGCCGGACAACGCCGCCTTCAGTGTCCGCAATGACATTGCCGATCCCGACGCCGCGCAGCGGGCGATGTGGGACACCATCGCCGCGACGCTCACGCGCGCCGATGTGGGGCCGACCGGGGAGGTGCCGCGCCAGGCGTTTCCCGCGTCCACTGTCGCCGACGAAAACGACTGGCGCCGCCTCAAGGAAAACGTGCAGGCGCTGGGCGGCCCACGCACCGGCTCGAGCATCGCCGGCTGGCAGCCGGACAGCCAGGCCTTCTGGTTCGAGTATCATGGCTTTCTCGCGTGCGTCGGCATCGACGGCGCGCTGTCGCCGCGCTTGTTCACCGAGCGCATGGGGCAGACGCGGGAAGCCAGCCCGGCGGAGTGGTACACCAATCGCAAGGGTTGGATTTACGGGCCGCCGTTCGCAAAATACGGCACCGTGGTACCGATGAATTCCCGCAAGGCCGAGGTCCGTTACGCCGAAGGCACCGCCTTGTTCGACGGCTCGCCGAGCGACACGCCGCATCGCATGGTCCAGATCCCGAAGACGGACGACCGGTGGGTGCCCGCGGACCAGAGCGGACGCAAGTTCGTCAAGGACCGCGTCAAGGCGCTCAAGAGCGACGCCAGAAAGGTCTTGGTGCCTCTCGCCGAATGGAGCGAGGCGGGCGCGATCGCGGCGATCGATGCGTTGACCGCGATGGCCGGCCCGGGCTTCGTCGACCGCGCGGTGGACAGCGAGATCGCTATCCTGTTCCAGATGGGCGGTGAAAACATCACCGAGCAGCGGTTCTTCACCACCGTGCGCGAACGCTTTCCTGCAGCGGCGCCGGCGATCCGGCGCCTGATCGAGCGCTACGTGGGCTCGCATCCGCGGCACGTCGATGTTTATTCGCACCCCGAGGACGTGGAGCAGAGCATTGCACTGCTCGGGCCTGCCGTTCATGCGCTCGGCGTGCTCGATCCGAATTCGCTCGTGACGGTGCGCCGCTACGGCATGACGGTCGATCTCGCGCACGAGAACTATTTCACCGCCAGCACGATCCCGGCGATTGTCGCCGCCCATGGCTGGACCGAACCGGTCGCCGATTTCGTGATCTGGGTCCTGCTGCGCGGCTACGGCAGCGGCTCGCTCGACTATCCGAAGGTCTGGCACATGTGGGGCCTGGAAAAGGCGGCCCGGCGGCAGACGCCCGAGGCATTTGCGTGCCGCGTGATGCAGGAGTTCGTCAACCTCGACGGCTACGACGACGATCCGGGACAGCACGGGGCGAGCGGCATGGACCGGCTCGCGGCCGACCTGCCCAAGCCGCACGACGCGTGGCTCCGCGCCTTCTTCGCGGAGCTGCGGCGCATGGCCGCGCAGGCGCAGGCCGTCCCGGCGTAGCAGCCACGCAGGCAGCAAATTTTGCCGGGTCAGGCCGTCCGCCCCCACACCTGTGCGACCGTGTACATCGTGAACGACGTGCCGGGCCTGGCGAGATGCGCGCGGCACTCGGCCAGCGCCGCGTTCAATTCGCTTTCGCCAAGCAGCCCGAGCTTGACGATCGTGCCGCGTAGCGACTCCACCGTCGAAGGCAGGTAGTCGACGATCGGATCGGCCGAGCGCACGCCGAGCAGCGCGGTGCGGTACTCCACATCGCGCAGGCCTGCGTAAAACATGAAATGATAGAGCCGCTCGGCGAGCTCGAGGTTCGCACCGACGCCGGTGAACACCCCGAGCAGCACCGTCTTCAGCCGGTCCCAGGCCGGATGCGGCGGAAAACACTTCAGCGTCGAACCGTCCGGCTCCTGCAAGGCGACGATGCCGCCGGGTTTTGCCAGCCGGACTGGCTTCCTTGACGAGCCGCTCGGGATCGCCGGCGGTGCTGGCGACGAAGCGCATGTGCACGACGTCGAACGTGCCGGCCGGCAGGTCCGATCCATAGGCGTCGCCCTGCCGGAATTCGACATTCGCCGCCGCGTTCCGGCGCGCGTGCTCGAGAAACGCCGCGTTCATGTCGAGGCCGATCACCCGGCCGCTCGGACCGACGCGCGCGCTCAACAGGTCGGTGATGCCGCCCGGCCCGCAGCCGATGTCGAGGCAGGTCCAGCCCTGCATCGGCCCGAAGCGGTCGAGCATGGCCAGCGCATCCGGCGCCATCGCCTTCGATTGCACATGCAGCCGCTCGATCTCGCCCGGGCGCGTCTCGATCGGATAGTTTCCGGCGAACGTGTCGGTCATTCAGCAGTCCCGTTGAACCGGTCGGGCGAAGCCACACGGGCAAGGTTCGCGTCGATCGGCCGCAATGTCAAAGGCGCCGCCGCCAAACGCGCTCTGGATCGGTGGGCCGTGCTCGCGGATATGATCCCCCACAGGCGGCAGTTGAGAACCGCCCAGGCGACAGAACAAAATCGTCCCAGGGAGGAAGCCATGATCGGCAGACGTGCGCTGCTGGCGAGCGGCATTGCACTTGGAATGGCGTTCAGCGCCGGAATCGCCACACAGACCCATGCCCAGACCTGGCCGGACAAGCCGATCAAGATGATCGTGCCGTTCCCGCCTGGCGGCCCGATCGACACCATGGCGCGGCTCACCGGCCAGGACCTCAGCACGCGGCTCGGCCAGCAGGTCATCGTCGAGAACCGCCCGGGCGCGGGCTCCACCATCGGCTACAAGGCCGCGGCCTCAGCCGATCCCGACGGCTACACGCTGCTGTTCGGCTCGTCCGGCTCGCTCGGCGTCGCCCCTGCGCTCTATCCGAGCCATGACATCGACCCGCTGAAGCATTTCACGCCGGTCGCGACCACGTCGCTGCTGCCGCATGTCATGGTGGTCGGCCCGGGCGTGCCGGCCAACACCGTCGCCGAATTCATCGCCTACGCCAAGGCCAATGCCGGCAAGCTCAACTACGGCGCGGGTCACGGCACGCCGCCGCATCTGCTCTCGACGCTGTTCAAGACCCAGGCCGGCCTCGACATCACCTACGTGCCCTACAAGGGCTCGGCGCCGTCGGTCACCGACCTGCTCGGCGGCCAGACCCACTTCACCATCGACGGCATGCTGATCCTCATTCCGCAGGTCAAGGCGGGCAAGTTTCGCGCGCTCGCGGTCGCGCGGCCCGAGCGCTGGCCGGATCTTCCGAATGTGCCGACCTTCGTCGAGAGCGGCTTTCCCGATCTGATCATCGACGCCTGGACCGGCGTCGTCGCGCCGAAGGGCACGCCCGCGCCGATCGTTGCGAAGCTCAATGCGGCGATCAACGAGGGGCTCCGCACCGACGAGATCAAGGCTGCGCTCGCGAAGTTCAGTGCGCTGCCCAAGGCCGGCTCGCCGCAGGATTTCGACGCGTTCCTGCGCGAGCAACTGCCGAAATGGGCGTCGATGGTGAAGCTCGCAGGCGCCAAAGGCGAGTGAGGGGACGTACGCACGACAGTCGCAAAACCATCGAGGGGACCGATCATGATCCGCAGACGCGCCCGCTTCGCGGCGATGGCCGCAATAGCGTTCGCCTTTGCGCCCGGCGCTCCCGCCGCCGCGCAAAATTATCCCGACAAGCCGGTCAAGATCATCGTCGCGGTCGCGGCCGGCGGGCCGATGGACACCATGGCGCGCGCCGTCGCCCAGCAGATGCAGATGAAGCTCGGCCAGCCGGTGGTGGTGGAAAACCGCCCCGGCGCCGGCACCACCATCGGCGCCAAGGCGGTGTTCACCGCCGAGCCCGACGGCCTGACGCTGCTGTGGGGCACGCTGTCGATGGTCGCGATCGCGCCGGTGATCTACAAGGACCTCGACTTTGACCCGAAGCAGCTCGTGCCGGTCGCCCTGGTCGCGGAATTTCCCAGCGTGCTGGTGGTTCCGCCGGACCTTCCCGTCAACACGCTGGCGGAGTTCGTCGCCTATGCCAAAGCCAACCGCGGCAAGCTGAACTATGGCGGCTCGCTCGGCACGCCGCCGATGCTGATGGGCATGATGTTCAACAAGAAGGCCGATCTCGGCATGACCTACGTGCCCTATCGCGGCGGCGCGCCGTCGATCCCGGACCTGATCGCCGGGCGGCTGCACATGCAGTGGGATGCCTTGACGCTGCTGGTGCCGCTGATCCGGGAGAGAAAGCTGAAAGGGCTCACGGTACAGGCGCCGCAGCGCTGGCCGGCGCTCCCCGATGTCCCGACGCTCGGCGAAGCCGGCCTCGCCGATTTCCCGGGCAACGCCTGGGCCGGCATCATGGCGCCGCCGAAAACGCCGCAGCCGATCGTCGCCAAGATCAACGCCACCATCAACGAGATCCTGCAATCGCCCGAGACCAGGGCCGCTCTCGCCAACCTCAACGTGCTGCTGCGGCCGGGCACGCCGCAGGATTTCGTGGCCTACATGGCCAGGGAAACCCCGGCATGGAGCGAGATGGCGCGGCAGTCCGGAGCCACGGCGCATTGAGCCGCGATCCTCGCCGCCGCGGAACGCCCTTTCGGGGCGCGCGGACGACCGTCCTTCTATGGGACAATTTGACTCATCCTCGCGGCCAGCCGGACCGGATTCGCAGGAAACCGCGGAACCTTTTGGGAACTCGATGTGGCCCCCTCGCCACGCCGACGCGCCGCCGTGGAGTGGTTAATTTTTTGACTTCCATTCGGAATGGTTAATTGGTTAAAAAGAAGCGCGGCGAATTTTGGGGCTGGGGAATTCGGGGTCATGCGTGTCCGCGCGACTTTGATCATCGCCGCTATCCTTTCCATGGCAGCAGTGACCGGCGCATCCGCCACCATGCGGATCAGCGACGATATCGGCGGCCGGATCGGCGCCTATGTCGATCAGTATTCCCAGGTGCGGAACTCGGGCGAGCGCGTGGTCATCGACGGCGCTTGCCTGTCGGCCTGCACGCTGGTGCTCGGCATCGTGCCGCGCAACCGCATCTGCGTGACGCGGCGCGCCACCCTCGGCTTCCATGCCGCCTGGATGCCCGGCCCGAACGGCAAACCGGTTCCGAGCGAGGTCGGCACCCGGGCGCTGTGGGACATGTATCCAAGCCACGTGCGGCAGTGGATCAGCTCCCGCGGCGGCCTGTCGCCGAAGATGATGTTCCTGCGCGGCCGGGAGCTGATGTCGATGTATCCGGAATGCAGCGGCGAGGATTGGGTGCGCTAAGGCGCCTCCTCGCAAGCACGCCGCCAGAAGCAGACCGCCGCCTCGCACGCTTGAGCCGGACATAGCCGGGGAAAACCGCCACGGTCGATTTTCCGTCCGAGCGGGCGTGGCCGGCTCACCCGTTCAATATGCGTTTTTGCCCGGATACTTCTGTTCGGCCAGTCTCGGGATGGTCTTGATCAGGCCGCCAAGCTCGCCGGAAGTCAGCAGGAGCACGACGTCGTCGGTCTCCAGGATGCCATTCAGCCTCTGCAATGCCTCCTCCGGATCGACGATCGCTTCCGCGTCGTATTTTGCACTTCTGACACGATCGACGATTTCATCATGCGTCAGCTGGGCATGGCTGCTCGCACCCTGCGATGCCGGCTCGTAGATCAATATCTTGGCCGCTCCGTCGAACACGTCGTCATAGGCGGCCAGCGCCTCCCGGTTTCGCCAGGTGAACGTGTGGGGTTCGAACACCACCATCAGGCGCCGGCCGGGGTAGTGCAGCTTGACCGCGGCAATGGCGCTCCTGGCTTTCTCGTAGGACGAGCCAAATCCTTCGTACACCGGCACCGTCGATGCGGCCGACAGCAGTTCCATGCGGCGCTTGACGCCCATGAACGAACCGACGCCGGCGTGAAGTTCGTCCGGGGTGAGCAGCCCCTTTTCGAGCAGCATGGCGCTGACGCCGACGATGTTCTCGATGTTGTGGTTGCCGAGATGGCGGGTCGACAGGCGAACCACCTTCTCGCTGCCCCGCATCAGGTCGAAATCGGTTCTGGCACTGCGCGCAATGTTGTCCGCATGCCAATGCGCGCGGTCGTCCAGCGCGTAGAACACCGCCGGGCGGCCGGTGGCCGCAACGAGCGCGCGGGCGTGGGGCTCGCTGCCGCAGGCGACCAGGATGCCGGCGGATGGAAGCCGGTCCAGCAGTGCGCGGAACGGGACGAGATAGTCCGCGTGGGTGGGAAAGACGTTGACGTGATCGTGCGTCGCCGACGTCAGCAGGACATTCCTCGCATTGTAGCGAAGAAACTTGGACGTGCTGTCCCAGTTCGACGACGGGTATTCGTCGCCTTCGAGGACGAACACGGGGCCCTGCCCGCGCTGCGCGTAGCACTCGAAACCGTTGGTGACTTCGCCGATGAAATAGCTCGGGTCTTTCTTCGCGGTCCGCAGACACCAGGCCAGCAGCGCGGTGCATGTCGATTTTCCGTAGGAGCCGGCCACGACGACGTTGTCCGAGGCAACCGTCATGTCGTGCACGATATCCGCGAACGAGCGCACCAGCTTGCCGCTGGCAAACGCGGCCCGCACCTCCTCGTTGGTTTCAGGCTGGAGCTTTGCGTTTTTGCCGATGATGATGACGTCGGCATCGTCCGGGATGTTCTCCTTCCGGTATCCTTTGGCAAAGGCAATGTTCGCGCTCTTGAGGTAGTCGCTGACGGGCGGATAGAAGCCCTCGTCCGAGCCGCTGATCCGAACGCCCATCTGCTTCAGGAGGAGCGCCGTGGCGCTCATGCCTTTCCCGGCGATGCCGATAAAATGCGCCTTCGAAAAATTCATCGATCCCCCAAGCCCAAGCGGCACTCAACCGAGCAACCACGCGACCACGCAACGGCAACGCTCGCATCGACGGCAGCCCGCCGACCATTCGCAAGATCGATCGGCCCTGCTCCACCTTAACTTAATTGACGCCGCACAAACCGCCAGAAATGCCTCTGTTAACCCATAACGGACGTCAGTCCGCACCTTGCGCCGCGGGCGTAAAGCCGATTTTAACCCCTGTTAAAGTGCGCGTTCGAGCCGGTACGATGTTCGCGCCTGAGCAACGTTCCATGTCCGGAGTTTGAAGTGGGAAACGCGTATCGGATTGCCATCGTCGGAGCGGGGCTTGGAGGGCTCGCGGCGGCCATCGCGCTCCGCCGGCAGGGATTCGAAGTGCAGGTCTACGAGCAGGCGCCGGAACTCGCCGAATTCGGCGCCGGGATCAATATCAGCCCCAATTCGGTAAAATTCTTTGATGCCGTGGGCCTCGCAGACAAGCTGCATTCCATCTCATCCGAGCCGATCGGATTGACCTGGCGCGATTGGAACTCGGGCGAGATCCACAACTGCCTTCCCTTTACCGATTTCGAGAAGCGCTACGGCGCCAGATACTACGTCGCGCATCGCAGCGACCTGCACCGTATGCTCTCCGAGGCGGTGCCGCAATCGAGCATCCAGCTTGGCAAGCGATGCGCGCAGGTCGAATCGCGCAACGGCTCGGTCGGCCTGACATTCACGGACGGCACCAGCGCCGAAGCCGACGTGGCCGTCGGGTGCGACGGCATTCGCTCGGCGGTTCGCAGCAGCGTGTTCGGCGGCGAAGGTCCGCGCTACGCAGGAACGATGTGCTGGCGCGCGCTGGCGCCCACCGATGCGCTGCCGAAGGATTGTCACGACCGCCATGTGAACCAGTGGTCCGGCGATGGCGGGTTCGTCATCAGCTACTACGTTCGGCAAGGCAAGTTCATCAACTTCGTGTGCGTGCGGCAACAGCCCGGCTGGACCGAGCAGTCCTGGTCGGTGCCGAGCAGCGTCGAAGAGATGCTGGCGGCCTTCCCCCACGTCGGCGACGGTCTCCGCAGGATGATGGCAGCGGCGACGTCCTGTTCGAAATGGGGTCAGTTCACGGGCGAGCACGCGCCGCAGTGGACCAAGGATCGCGTGACCCTGCTCGGCGATTCGGCCCACGCCATGCTGGCGACCTTCGGACAGGGCGCCAACATGGCGTTCGAGGACGCCTACGTTCTGGCGCAATGGCTTCGCGCGAGCGCCGAGGATCCGCATGCGGCGCTCACCGGCTACGAAGCGGCGCGCAAGCCGCGGGCAACCCGGCTGCAGCAGTTGTCGCACACCGAAGTCCGCTTCAAGAAGCAGCACTCGAACTGGGACCGCTTGCACCGCGAATACGTTTTCCTGACCCGGTACGGTTCGACGACGCGCGGCGTCTATCGCTGGATCTTCGGCTACGATCCGGTCACGCAGTGGCGGGGCTAGAGCTTGGTCCAATTCGATTGGAGCTTTTGCGACGACGGCGGTGAACTCCCTCTCCCCAGCGGGGAGAGGGTTGGGCTGCCTCGCTCTCTCGATAAACCGTACTCCCTCACCCGCCGCGCCATAGCGCGTCGAAGACGCGCGTAAACGCGCTGGTGGCGCGTCGACCTCTCCCCATGGGAGAGGTGAACCGCGCTTGTGGCAGCCATTCATTCGGTCGTCGCCGCCTTGATGCCGAGCACCCTGGCAAATCCGCCGATGCTGGCGCTCTGCTTCTCGATCGAGGCCGCGAACTCGGCGGCGGAGGCCGGCGACACCACCTGCCCGGTGGCGGTCAGCCGCTGCACGATGACGGGATCGGCGAGGGCTGCCTTGACGTCGGCGGCGATCCGCTCGCGCAGCACGAGCGGCATGTCGCGCTGGCCGAACATGCCGACGAGGCCGTCGAACGTCAGCTCCGGGAAGCCCGCCTGCGTGACCGTCGGCGTGCCGGGCAGGATGGTGGCCGGCTCGGTTGCGGTGACCGCGACAACCCTGATCCGCCCGCCTTGCACCTGCGCGTGCACGATCGCATAGGCCGACCAGTAGAGGCTCAGCCGGCCCTCGGCGACGTCGGTCTGCGCCTGCACCCCGTCGCGATAGGGAATGCGCGTCATGCTGACGCCGGACGTCTTGAAAAACGCATTGATGATCAGGTCGGTCGCGCCGGTGGTCGACGCCCAGTTGAGCTTGCCGGGCTCGGCGCGGGCCTTCGCAAAAATCTCCTTCAGCGAGCCGGGGCCGGACGGCGGCGCACCGATCGAGACCAGCGTCGAGCTGACGCGGGCGATCGGCGCGAGATCGCGGGGATCGTAAGGCAGCCTGGCGTGCAGATAGGGATGCGCCGTGAACGACGACGCCGGTCCGAACAGCAGCACATGGTCGTCGCGGGCGCCGGTGAAGGCGTTGATGGCGACGAAGCCGTCGCCGCCCGGGCGGTTTTCGACCACGACGGGATGGCCCCATTTGGCGCTGAGCTTTTCGGCGAGCAGCCGCGCGCCGAGATCGGCGCCCGAGCCGGGGCCGAGCGTGAGGATGAATTTCACCGGTCGAACCGGCCACTCCTGTGTTTTGGCCGGTGCGGACATGCCGGCCAGCGCGACGGTGATCAGAATGATCGCGGCGCCAATGCGTGAACTTCTTCTCATTGCTTGCATGGCTGTCTCCAATCCGGTGTCAGCGCTCAATGATAAAATTCGTTGAGCAGTTGCTTCCACAATAGCGCGAAGGCAAGCAAGCCCAGGCAGCCAAGAACAAGTGAAGGCCAGAGCAGACGGCCGCTGGCCGCGAGAACCAGCGCCGGCAGGGTGAGTGCCAGAAAAACCATTCCGAGCGGCATGACCGCCAACCACTGGAAGCCAGAGCCATCGCCCGACGGCACCTGAGCAATGCCATAGAAAGTGTAAACCCAGAACAATGTGCCCGCGCCGGCGACCGTCAGCGCGCTTGCGCGAAGCGCCATGCGGTCCTTGGTGGCCATCACGAGACGCTCGTTGCTTTCCTGCACACACTTCTCCGCGTCGTTCGCACGGCGGTCGGTCTATGCACAAACTATCATGCAGACAGGGCTCGAGCGGGCCTCCGCCGCATTTATTTGGTCTACTTCAGCAGCACGCCGGGAAGCCAGAGCGACAGCGCCGGCAGATAGGTGACCAGCATGAGCACGATCAGCATCGGTACGTAAAACACCAGAATGGAGCGTGAAACGGCCTCCATGCTGACCCCGCCGATCGCGCAGCCGACCACCATGGTCGGCCCGACCGGCGGCGTGAGCAACCCGATGCCCAGATTGAGGATCATGACGATGCCGAAGTGCACCGGGTCGATGCCGAACTGCTGGATGATCGGCAGGAAGATCGGCGTGCAGATCAGCAGCATCGGCGCCAGATCCATGAACGTGCCGAGCAGCAGCAGGAGGACATTGATGTAGAGCAGGAACGTGTGCTTGTCGCTCGAGATCGCGACGAAGAACGCCGAGGCCTTCGCCGGCACCTGCAGGATCGCCATCATGTAGCCGAAGGCGATCGAGAAGCCGATCATGATCATCACCATGCCGACCGTGCGGACCACGCGCGCGATCAGCTTGGGCAGATCGCGCCACTTGCAGTCGCGATAGACGAACATGGTGACCAGGAAGGCATACACGCAGGCCACGGCGCCGGACTCCGTCGGCGTGAACACCTTGGTGAGGATGCCACCGAGGATGATCACGATGGTGCCCAGGCCCCAGAGCGCGTCGAGCGCGATCTTGAGCGCCTGACGCAACGGCACGACCTCGCCTTTCGGGAAGTTTTCCCGGTGCGCGATGATCAGCACCAGCACGATCAGCGACAGCCCCAGCAGCAGCGCCGGGATCACGCCCGCCATGAACAGGTGCGCGACCGAAATGCTGCCTCCGGCGGCGAGCGAGTAAATGATCATGTTGTGCGACGGCGGCAGCAGCAGCGGCTGCAGCGATCCGGAAATAGTCACATTAACTGCAAACAATCGCGGATAGCCGTTCCTGATCATCTGCGGGATCATCACGCCGCCGACCGCTGCGGTGTCGGCGACCGACGAGCCCGAGATGCAGCCGAACATGGTCGAAGCCACGATGTTGACCAGCGCCATGCCGCCGCGGATGAAGCCGACGAACACCTTGGCGAGATTCACCAATCGCTCGGCCATGCCGCCCACGGCCATGATCGTGCCGCAGAGGATGAAGAACGGGATCGCCAGAAGCGAGAACCCGCTCATGCCGCCGGAGACCTTCAGCATGACGGCTTCGAGCGGGATGCCGGTCCAGAGCGCGCCGACGATCGCGGCAAGCCCCAGCGCATAGGCCACCGGCACGCCCATCAGGCACACGATGGTGAAAACGCCGAGCAGGATGAAGACGTCCACGGTCCCGACGCTCCCTACTCGGTTGAAGTCGGGGTATCGGCCGCGGGCCCGGGCTCGGCGAAGAACTCCCGCGTCAGCAGACGCTCGATCACGAACAGGGCCGTGAGCGCGCCACCGATCGGGATCGGCAGATAGGCCACGCCGGCGGACACGATCGGGAACTCGGCGATGCTCTGAAACCACGTCGCTTGCACGAGCTTGAGGCCCCACACCAGCATGAACAGGTTGGTGGCCATCATGCAGCCTTCGATCAACCAGCCGAGCAGGCTTTTCGCCGTCTCGCCCAGGAGAGCCGGCAGCACGCCGACGCCGATGTGCAGGTGTTCGCGGTAGCAAACCACGGCCGAAAGGAACGACACCACGATCATCAGCAGCGTGGCCATCGGCTCCGGCCACGATGCCGCGCTGTTAAGCACGTAGCGGGTGAACACACCGTAGGGCACGATGAGCGTGATGACGACGAGACAGCTGCCTGCCACGAACAGGCAAGCCGCATGCACGGCGTCCATCGCGCGGATGTATTGTGCCTTCAGGAGGCCCTCCCCCGACGCGATGGAGTTCAGTTCGCGGATTGCGCCAACGCTACTTCACATCCTGGATGCGCTGGATCAGCGCGCCGTGCTGCGCGCCATACTTCGCCCACACCGGCTGAACCGCCGCGACGAACGCCTTCTTGTCGTCGACGTCGTTGATCGCGACGCCTGCCTCTTTCATCTTGGCCAGCGACTTCTGCTCCATCTCGTACCAGAGCTTGCGCTGCTCCTGCTGCGCCTCCTTGGCGGACTTTGCAATCAGCGCCCGGTCGTCGGGGCTGAGGCTCGTCCAGGTGCGCTTGGAGAACACCAGGAGCTCCGGAATCATCAGGTGGCCGGTGAGCGAGTAGTACTTCGCATAACGGTAGTGCTGGCCGGTCTCGTAGCTCGGCTCGTTGTTCTCCGCGCCGTCCACGACGCCGGACTGCAGCGCGCTGACGAGCTGGTCGTAGCCCATGGCGACACCGTTGCCGCCGAGCGAATTCATGGTGTCGACGAACACCGGATTGCCCATCATGCGGATCTTGAGGCCCTTCAGATCGGCGACCGACTTCACCGGATGCTTGCTGTTGTAGACATTGCGGGTTCCGCCGTTCATCCAGCACAGGCCGATCAGGCCCGCGGTCGGATGGTCCGTCAGCTTCTTGAGCATCTCGTCGCCGACCGGGCCGTCGACCACCTTTTCCATGTGCGCGGCGTCGCGGAACATGAACGGCAGGTTGAACACGTTGAACTCGGGCACCAGCGGCCCCATCGGACCGACGCTGATGCGCGCGATCTGCAGCGCGCCGACCTGCGCCTGCTCGATCATTTCCTTCTCGCCGCCGAGTTGCATCGACGGGTACATCTGGATGCTGAGCCGGCCACCGGTCGCGGTTTCGAGCTTCTTGCCCATGCGCACGACGGCTTCGACCGTGGGATAACCGAGCGGGTGAACGTCGGTCGCCTTCAGCACCAGTTTTTGCTGGGCGAGCGCGGCACGTTCGAAGCCAAGGACTGTTGCCGCTGCCGTCAGGCCGCCAAGCTTGAGCAGATTGCGCCTGTCCATAACGTCCTCCCTGGTCGCACTTGTTTGCTGACCGCGGGATCGACTTGCACGGTCGCCGGTGCGTGCTACGCATTATAAATGCAGTGGAACCCAAGCCAAGGGACGCACGACAGGGGAATCGCATGAACAGAGTGCTGGTCACCGGAGCTGCGGGCGGCATCGGCACCCGGCTGCGCACGCTGCTCAAGGGCATCTACCCGGACATCCGCTGGAGCGATCTCAAGACCCCGGCCGACCTCGCGCCGGACGAGAGGTTCGTCCAGGCCGATCTCGCCGTCATGAACGAAGTCGAGAAGGCAGTGGACGGCGTTCAGGGCATCGTCCATCTCGGCGGTTTCTCGGTCGAGGGACCGTGGGACACCATCCTCAACGGCAACATCATCGGCTGTTACAATCTGTTCGAGGCCGCGCGCAAAGCCAACGTCGAGCGGATCGTGTTCGCGTCGTCGAACCACGCCGTCGGCTTCTATCCGCGGCAGCGCCGCATCGGCACCGGCGACGCCGTCCGCCCCGACTCGCGCTATGGCGCGAGCAAGGCGTTCGGCGAGGCGCTGGCCGCGCTGTATGCCTACAAGCACGGCCTGCGCGTCACTTGTTTGCGGATCGGCAATTTCGCGGACGCGCCGGCGGACAAGCGGCGGATGTCGATCTGGCTCGCGCCGCAGGACCTGGTGCAACTGATCCGGATCGGGCTCGAGCACCCGGACATCCGCCATGAGATTTTCTATGGCGCTTCCGACAATGCGCGCGCCTGGTGGGACAACAGCGCGGCGTTTCGCTACGGCTATCGGCCGCAAGGCCGCGCCGAGGACCACGCGGCGGCGGCACTGGCCGCCGACTCCAAGCTGCCGCCCGACCGGATCGGCGAATGGTATCAAGGCGGCCCGTATTGCAGCGACGAATTCGACGGCGGCATCGAGCGCGCACCGGTCTGAGTACACGTCCCGTGGCGCTACCGCCTTCCCGCGTAGACCGCGCTCGCCACGCCGATCAGCGCCAACACTGACATCAGCAGATACGCGCTGCCGCCCATCGCCGCATAGACGAAGCCCGAGGCGAGCGTCGCCGTGGCATTCACCACCCCCGACAGGGTCGCGACGAAGCCCTGTGCGGTCGCGCCGAACTCGCGCGGCACCGAACGCGCCATGAAGCCCATCAGCCCGAGATGCGTCGCCGCGAACGACGCCGCATGCAAGACCTGCAGCGGCACGAGCAGCGCGACCGGCGGATCGAACGCCATCGCGGTCCAGCGCAGGATCGCGCCCGCGCCGCCGATCGCCATCCATGCCGCAGGCCTCTGCGGCGCCGGCAGCCGGCCCGACAGCGCGAACAGCACAATCTCGGCGATGACGCCGATGCCCCACAAAACGCCGATCAGCGTGCCGTCGAACCCCGCCGCCCGCCACTGCACGGTGGAAAACCCGTAATAGAGCGCGTGGCTGCTCTGGATCGCGGCCGACGCCAGCGCGACCGCAATAAAAGTCGGATTGCTGAGCAATGATTTCGCCGAATGGGGTGCGGTTCCCGCGGTTGCGGGTCTGGCTGCGGCATCAACCGGATCGAGCGCGACCGCGGCGATCACCGAAAGCACCAGCGCCGCGACAATCAGCCAGATCAGCCCGCCCGGCGCGAACCGCTCCAGCATCAGACCCGCCGCCACATTTCCGGCGACGAAGGCCGCCGATCCCCACAGCCGCACTGGGCCATAGGCTCGGCCGCGCGCAGCGAGCCCGCTCAGCGCGTAGGCGTCGGTCAGCGGCAGCACCGGCGAAAACGCCATCGCGGCGATCGCGAACACCAGGAAAATCGCCACCGCGCCCTGCACCAGACCGACGACGGTCATGGCCAGCATCGCCACGATCGAGGCCAGCACGATTGCGGCCTTAAGCGCGCGGCGCCGGTCGGCCTGATGTGTTATCAGCGGTGTGGCGATGATTCGCACCACCATCGGCACGGCAATGACAAAGCCGATGGTCTGCGCGTCGAGCCCCCTCGCCTCCAGCCAAAGCGGGAAAAACGGCAGTTGAATGCCGCCGAAAAAGAAATATGCCGCGTAGAACAGCCCGAGTTTCCGGGCGAAGCGATCATCGGTGGAGAACTGGGGTGCCCCGGCCATCGGTCGGTTTGTTTCGCTTTGTCGTTCGGGCAGATTGGAGGGGCTCTCGCGAAGCGGTTCAACCATGTCCACCGAGCCCCGATCAAGCGAGCCGATGCTCCCTGAACCCCTAGCAAGCAACGGGTCTGTGGACGAGGCGCCAGCCGCGGACACGCGGTCGCTTGCGGACATCACCGCGGATGCGGCCCTCGTGCTCGCCGCCGTCGACCGGATGCAGCGCGCCGAACTGCATTCGCGGCTCGCGCTGGTGCGGCTGCGCAACGGGCTCGGCGACATGGCGGCGGCGATCGGCCGCGCCAAGGCCAAAGCCGCAGGCGCCGACGAGCCCGCGCGGGCGACCGACACTGCGGCGCTGCTCGACGAGTTTGAGCATCTGGTTGATGCGATGCTCGAGATCGCCGGCGGCATGATCCCGAGGTCCAGGGCGCAGGCCGCGGAACCTGTGCAAGCCGCGAGCGAAGCACCGGTCCTGGAAGCGCCTGCCCCGCCGGAACCGACGGCTCCAGCACCGGCCGCAGAGCCCGATCAGGTGCCGACGATTTCCGGCATGGCAGCGAACCTCGCCGCGGGACAGGCGGCGGAACCGGCGACCGCAAACCCGCACGACAACGCACTGGCTGCCGCCGCGGCGGGCCCGACGGTGGAGATGCTCCGAAGCCTTGTCGAGGCGCTGAATGCCTCGATCCCGGCCGAGCCCCAATCGGTGGAGCCACAAGCCGCCGCGCCTCAAGCCGCGGAGCAGCCGCCTGCGGAAACGCTGGCCGTCGCCGAACCGCCGGTGCAGGAAGCCGCGCCCGAACTGGCGCAGCAGGCCACGCCCGAAACCGTCGCGGAGCCTGCCGCAGCGATCGCCCAGGAACCGGCCCAGGCATCAGTCCAGGCATCAGTCCAGGCATCGGCCCAAGAATCGGCCCAAGAATCAGCTCCGGAACCCGTTCAGGAAACGGCGCAACAGACCGTCGAGGCCATCGAGCCGCAGCACTTCGACGTGGTGGTCGAGTTCGACAGGGCGGAGCCGGAAGCCGCATCCGATGCGGCGACGATTGCCGAACCGGAAGCGTTGGCGGAGCCAACCGAGGTCGCGGCAACCGCCGAAGCGGTGGCGACAGCCGAGCCTGAGGTACCGGTCGCCGAAGCGGCGGATGCCGCAGCCGACGCGCCCGCTGCAGTCCTCGAGACGATAGCGGAACAGCCCGCGCCCGAAATTCCACCCGCTCCGCCCGAACCCGCCGAGGCCGAACCGGCGCAGCCGGAGCCGCCCGCTGAACAGGCGGCGGCGCCTGAGCCGGCCGCCGTCGCCGAACAACCGACCGCCGAGCAGATCGTCGCCGAGGAAATCCTCGCGAGCCTTCCCGCGATGCCCTACGAGGCGTCGCCGGACGATTTCGCCAGGCCGGAAGATGCGGGCGCGGATGCGGTTGCCGCCGCAGCACCGGTCGAGCCCGACGCCGCGACGGCTGCAGCGCAGCCTCAGGCACCGCAGCTTGGGGCACCGCAGCTTGGGGCACCGCAGCTTGGGGCGCTGCAGCTCGGGGCGTCGCTGCCGAGCGACGCCGTCGTGATCCACGAGGTCGATCTGCTCGCACGCTTCGAGCAGATGGAGGCAATGCCGATGCTGCCGCCGGAGATCGGCACGGCGGTGATCTTCAATCCGCGCAGCGCGCCCGCAGCCGAGGTGGCGGCGGCGCAGGAGCCGCCGGAACTGCCCGCGCCGGAAGCCGCCGCGACGGAAACCGCTGCTCTGGAAGCCGCCGCACCCGACCTCGCGACGCCCGAAGCCGAGGCGCCGCAGGCCATCGCGCCCGAGCCGCTTGTTGCCGAAGTTCTGCCCGTGACGGAAGCGCCGCAGGAGATCGAGACGGTCGCAGAGGCCGCACCGGCCGTGGCCGCGGAGCCGCAGCCCGAACCGGAGGCCCAAATCCCGGAAGCGCAAGTCCCGGAAGCGCAAGCCCCGGAAACGCAAAATTCGAGCGAGCACGTTTTGAATGAGCAGGCCAGAGAAGACTGGACCGTCGAGTTCCGGCTTCCGTCGGCGCTGCTGCCGTCCGTCGATCTGGACAGCGCGCCACCCGAAGCGACGAATCCAGAGCCAGAGAAAGCCGCCGCCGAGCCCGCGACGGCCGAATTCACGCCGGAATTGGCCGAGGTCAGCGCCATCGAAGCGGTGATCGCGCAGGCGTTTCCCGAACTGCAATCACACACAGAGCCGGCCGGGGAGACGACCGCGCCGAACACCGAAACCGCCCCCGCCGCCGAGACCCCGCCGCCGCCGTCCGTCCAGGACGCCGCGCCGCAGCCTGAGCTTGCGTCGGCTCATGCGCCGGAAGACGAGATCGCGCCCGAGGCCGACGCTGAATTGCCGCCGGTCGATCTCGACACCGAATTCGATACCGAGGAGTTCCTGTTCGGCGAAGAAGGCGGCGCGGACACAAGCGCCGGGCCCAACGGGCAGACCGTCGAAACCCAGGCCGCCGACGCGACCGCTCCATCAGGCGAAGCCGCGCCCGGAAGCGCCGCAGCGCCGGCCACGGAAACGCGGCCCGATCCGCTGATCCCGATCAAGGCGATGAGCCCGGAAGAGCGGATCGCGCTGTTCAGCTAAGCCGCGCCGCCGAGGGGCGCCACCAGCGCGTTTTACGCGCGTCTTTGACGCGCTATGGCGACACGAGGAGCCGGCGCGGACGCTATCACCAGGCCGCCGCGAGCAGCCTCGCGAACATTTCGGCGTCGACATTGCCGCCGGACAGCACCGCGACCACGGTCTTGCCCTTCACGTCGAGCTTGCCTGCGAGCAGCGCCGCAAGACCGATTGCGCCGCCCGGCTCCACCACGAGCTTCAGTTCGCGGAACGCGTAAGCCACCGCCCGACCCACCTCCTCGTCGGTCGCGACCACGCCCTTGCCGACCAGCTTCCTGTTGATTTCCCATGTGACCACGCCCGGCATTTCGGTCATCAGCGCGTCGCAGATGGTGCCGCTCATCCGCGCGTTGCGCTCGCGCTTGCCGCTGGCAAACGAGCGCAGCGTGTCGTCGAAGCCCGCGGGCTCTGCCGACCAGAACTCCACCTCCGGCATGCGCGACTTGACGCCGAGCGCGATGCCCGCGATCAACCCGCCGCCCGACGCGCCGACCACCGCGATGTCCGGCTTCACGCCGAGCACGTTCAGGTCCTCGACGATCTCGCGCCCCGCCGTGCCCTGCCCCGCGATGATCAGCGGATCGTCGAACGGAGGCACCAGCACCGCGCCGCGCTTCCTGCAGATGTCGCGCGCGATCGCCGCGCGGTCCTCGGTGTCGCGGTTGTAGAGCACCACCTCGGCGCCGAGGGCTGCGGTCCTCTCGCGCTTGGCCTTGGGCGCATCCTGCGGCATGACGATGGTCGCCGGCACGCCGCAAAGCTGCGCCGCATGCGCCACGCCCTGGGCGTGATTGCCGGACGAGTAGGCCACCACGCCCGCGGCCTTGCGATCGTTCGGGATCGACGAAATCTTGTTGTAGGCGCCGCGGAATTTGAAGGAACCGGTGCGCTGCAGCGTCTCGGCCTTCAGATACACCCGCGCGCCGAGCCGCTCGTCGAGCACCGGAAAATTCAGCAGCGGCGTGCGGATCGCGACGCCTTTGAGCCTTGCCGCCGCGGCATCGACGTCGGCGATGGTGGGAAGCGCGATGGTTTCGGTGGGTGCGTTCATGGCGTAGGATTATCACGGCGTGGACGCGGCGCGAAGCGGCATCCGCGCGCCGTGCAACGGAGCGCCCGCATGACACCGGAGCTTCAATCCGCCGTCGAGAACGCCTATCTCGCCTTTGCCTCTCACCGCATCGGGCGAAGGATCGATTTCGGCTCGCAGGTCGGCACCACGTGGGCGGCGCACGAGGCGATGCTGAAGGTGCTGACGCAGACGCCGCTCCGGGCGCTGCCGCCCGAGGCGGTCGAAGCGTATTTCGAATACATCGCCGCCGCGTACTACGAAGGCGGGTTCGATGACGGCGAGGTTCGCTATTTCCTGCCGCGGGCACTCGATCTGATTGCCCAGCGCGCGGACAACACGCTGTTCATGCGCGAATATCTGGGACCTGTTCTGGAGCGCGGCAACGCGCGTATCGCGTGGCCTGCCGCAGAGATCGAGGCGTTCGACCGCGTGCTCGGCCTGCTTGCCGAGGATTAGCGCACGTGCGGCCGTCGCTATTTTTCGCCCGCCAGAAGCTTCAGCGCGCGCCCCTTCTGCTCGGGCGGAACGCCGCTCACCAGAACCGGTCGGCGCCGCGGTTGGCGCAGGCGTTGGCGGAACGGTCGGCGCGGGCACGCCACAGACCCGCGACGAGGTCGTGATCGAGCGGCGCGAGCCGCGCGTGCGCGAACGAAGCTGCGTGCGCGACGCCGCCGGCAATTCGGTGTGCGAGGAAATCCGGCGCTGACGGTTTTCGCCGGAATGAAAAAAGAGCCCCGCTTTTGCGGGGCTCTTTTTATTTGCGCAACTCCGCAACGACCGGCCTCGCCGGGCCTCATGAACTCGTCACATCCCGCCAATTGCCGCTATAAGAACCCCGACAACACGGAGGAACGGGAATGGATCTCGGAATCGCCGGCCGCAAGGCCATCGTCTGCGCCTCGAGCCGCGGGCTCGGGCGCGCCTGCGCCATGCGGCTCGCCGAAGCCGGCTGCGAGGTGGTGGTCAACGGGCGCGATGCCGCGCGCCTCGATGCCACGGCGGCCGATATCCGGGGCAAGACCGGCGCCAAGGTGATCGCGGTCGCGGCCGATGTCGCCACCAAGGAAGGCCAGACCGCGCTGTTTGCCGCCTGCCCCGAGCCGGACATCCTGATCGCCAACAATGCAGGCCCGCCGTTCCGCGATTTCCGCGAGCTCGACCGCCAGAAGATGATCGACGGCGTGGTCGGCAACATGATCGTGCCGGTCGAGCTTCTGCAAAAGGCGATCGACCCGATGATCAAGAACAAGTTCGGGCGCATCATCAACATCACGTCCGGCTCGGTGAAGATGCCGCTGGTCGGCCTCGACCTGTCCTCCGGCGCGCGCGCGGGGCTCACCGCGTTCCTCGCCGGCGTCGCCCGCTCGGTGGCGCAGCACAACGTCACCATCAATTTCATGCTGCCGGGGCCGTTCGACACCGACCGGCTGCGCTCCAACCACGAGATCACCGCCAAGAAACAGGGCATCACCGTCGAGGAAGCGCTGAAGCACCGCATGGCGACGATCCCGGCCAAGCGGCTCGGCCAGGCCGACGAGTTTGGCGCGGCCTGCGCGTTCCTGTGCTCGGCGCATGCCGGCTTCATCACCGGGCAGAACCTGCTGATGGACGGCGGCATCTTCCCGGGAGCGTTCTAGGCTTGCCGGAAGCCTGCCGGAGCAGCATGATGCCGCATCACATCCATCAGCCCATCCAACATTGTGAGTAAGGGGGAACACCCATGAAGCTCGTCCGCTATGGCGCCGCCGGCAAGGAAAAGCCCGGCATCATCGACAAGAACGGCAAGATCCGCGACCTGTCGAAGATCGTCAAAGACATCGACGGCGTGGGTCTCTCCCCCGCAAGCCTCGCCAAGATCAAGAAGGCCAACATCGACAAGCTGCCGCTGGTGAAGGGCAATCCGCGGCTGGGCTCCTGCATCGCCAAGCCCTCGAACTTCATCGCAATCGGGCTGAACTACGCCGACCACGCCGCCGAGGCCGGCATGAAGATTCCGCCCGAGCCGATCATCTTCAACAAGGCGCCGAGCTGCATCTGCGGCCCCAACGACAGCACCATCATCCCGAAGGATTCGAGCAAGCTCGACTGGGAGATCGAGCTCGGCATCGTGATCGGCAGCCGCGGCCGCTACCTGTCGAAGGAAAAGGCGATGAGCGTGGTCGCCGGCTACTGCCTGTCGAACGACGTGTCGGAGCGCGTGTTCCAGATCGAGCGCGCCGGCCAGTGGACCAAGGGCAAGGGCTGCGAGACCTTCGGCCCGCTCGGCCCCTGGATGGTCACCAAGGACGAGATCAGGGATCCGCAGAACCTCAACATGGAGCTCACCGTCAACGGCGAGGTCCGCCAGAAGGGCAACACCAAGACGATGATCTTCGGCGTCGCCCATCTCGTGTGGGCGTGCTCGCAGTATTTCATCCTCGAGCCCGGCGACGTCATCATCACCGGTACGCCGCCCGGCGTCGGCCTCGGCATGAAGCCCGAGCCGAAGTTCCTCAACGCCGGCGACGTCGTGAAGCTCACGATGGACGGCCTTGGCACGCAGACGCAGAAGATCGTCAAGGGCCGCTATTGATCGCCCTGCCCGCTTGCGCGCAAAGCAAAACCCCGGGCTTGCGCCCGGGGTTTCTCGTCTTGCGCTCTGAGATCAGAAGCGGCTGAAGATCGGGCCGGAGAACTTGTAGTTGATGCCGGCGCGGATGATGTCGGCGGTGTAATCCGCACTGATGCCGGTCGTGCAGATCGACACACCGCAGGTCGCAGAGCCGAGATCGACATGCAGATATTCGATCTTGCCCGACCAGTTGCCAAGAAATGCGTATTCGAGGCCGACGCCGGCGGTCCAGCCGGTCTTGGTCTCGTCGACGGTTCCGCTGGCGTTGCCGATGTTGACGCGTCCGAAGGCGCCGCCGCCGGTGAGGTAGGGCAGCCAGCGATCAAAGGCGTAGCCGACGCGGCCGCGCGCCGTGCTCAGCCAGGTGTTCTTGAACTGGCAGGACGTGCCGCAAATGGCTGATGCATCCGTGCCGTCCAGGTCGACCCAGTTGTAGTCGCCCTCGAAGCCGACGACCCAGGAGCCGACCTGGTAATTGAACCCGACCGTGCCGCCGACCAACCAACCGTTCGGGCTGGTGCTGAACGTACCACCACCGACCCCGGTGAATTCGGTCTTGCCCCACATGTAGCCGCCGTTGATGCCGACGTAGAATCCGGTCCAGTTGTAGTAAGCCACGACCGACCGCACGCCCTTGTAGACCGGCCGTGGAATATCGGCGGCCTGCGCCGAATACGAAGCGGCCAGCAGCGTCAATGCCGCCGTGCCCGCTCCGAGAATCTTGTAGATCTTCATGTCGTCTCCCATCCTGCGACGTGGATTGCTGACAGCATTCACCCGGTGCCCGCCGCACCGTGCGCGAAATCACGCTTTGACTTGGGACCAACTGGGGTCGCGCCACGTGAGCGATCCGCCAAAATGCGGAGCCAAAACGCGGGGTCACTGCTGGACGAGCACGCGCAGCCACCGTGCGACATAGGCTGGCTCAGTGGATAACCGCCGCCCGGAGAGTGAGTACCGGGGAAAAGTCCCGCAAAGCCAAACGAATCACTTAACTCGTTAACGGCAGAGTAAGGTCCCGGACAAAGCAAGCAAGAGCGGCGCAAAACCCCGCACGCAGCCAATGGCCTATTCGGGCGGGTGTGGCGCAGCCGCAACAACCTGATGGAACTGCAATGCCGAAAAGAAAGAGCCCCGGGCCTTCGCCCGGGGCTCTCGGTGTTTGGCCGCAAAAGCCAGACGGCTGCTGGGTTCTCCCGCTCAGAAGCGGGAGAAGATCGGGCCGGAGAACTTGTAGTTGATGCCGGCGCGCACGATGTCGGCCGTGTAGTTGGCGTTCACCGCCGTCGTGCAGATCGACAGATCGCAGGTCGCCGTGCCGAGATCGACGTGGAGATATTCGAGCTTGGTCGTCCAGTTGCCGAGGAAGGCGTATTCCACGCCGACGCCGGCGGTCCATCCGGTCTTCGTCTCATCGACGGTTCCGAAGGCGTTGCCGATATTGACGCGGCCGAAGGCGCCACCGCCGGTAAGGTAAGGCAGCCAGCGATCGAAGGCGTAGCCGACGCGTCCCCGAACCGTGCTCAGCCAGGTGTTCTTGAAAGCGCAGGTGGTGCCGCAGACGATCGACGCGTCCGTGCCATTGAGGTCGAGCCAGTTGAAGTCGCCTTCGACGCCCACGACCCACGCGCCGGTCTGCCAGTTGTAGCCGAGCGTGCCGCCGACCATCCAGCCCTTGGGGCTGGTGCCGAAGACGCCGCCGGCGGCATTGGTGAACTCGGTCGAGCCCCACATATAGCCGCCGTTGATGCCGGCGTAGAAGCCGGTCCAGTTGTAGTAGGATACCACCGAGCGCGGCGGGCCTTTGTAGTATCCGCCCTTGCCCGGTATGTCGGCCGCGTTGGCGGCGAACGAAGTGGCGAGCAGCGCGCACGTCGCGATACCCAGTTTCGAGAACTTGGAAATCATTAGGCCCTCTCCCCTCGGGGGTTGGATTGCGGTCGCATCGAGTTTGCGGAAATCGCGCATGTTGCGCACTCGCGCGCCTGCAACGATCCCAACTGGATCACGCTTGAACAGGAATTACGCTGAACTGACTCCGGCATCGCGAACGATGCCCGTTGCCCCGCCAGACGGCCGAAGCACCTTCATTAATGAACTTGCGCCGAACATGGTTAACGGCCGGTAAACCCGGTAACGGCGTGTGGGTTGTGTGGCAAAAAAGCCCCAGGCTGCGGCCCGGGGCTTTCCAGATACACCGCCGAAACCGTCCGCGGGCGGCCCGATTGTCAGCCTTCTCGCGCTTCCAGCACTGCCTTCAGCGAAATCTTCGACCACGCCCCGGTCCGCTCACGGAACGCCATATAGCTGTCGTGCACTTTCTTCGCCGCGGCGCTTCGTCCGCCGAGTTCGGCCAGCACGTCGATGCTGGTCCGGCGCGCCAGAGCGATCACGTCGGCCGGAAACGCGCGAAGCTGCACGCGGTGCTGGCCGGTCAGGGCGGCCAGCGCCTCGGTGTTGAGCCGCTCCATCTCGGCGAGCGCAAAATTCGCCTCGGTTGCGCAGGCGTGCGCGACGATGGCCTTGAGTTCGGCGTCGAGCGAGTTCCAAGCCGCGAGCGAAACGATGCACTCGCCGGTGCCGTTCGGCTTGTTGAAACCCGGATAGTAGTAGGACAGGGCGACGCGATAGAGGCCGAGCGCAATGTCGGTGCCGGGGCCGACGAACTCGACGGCGTCGATCACGCCGGACTGCAGCGATGTGAGGATTTCCGCCGGCGGCGTGGTCTGCGGCGTGGCGCCGAGGCGGCGGTAGACCTCACCGCCCAATCCCAGCGAGCGGATCTTCATGCCGCTCAGATCCGTGCGGCTGTTGACCTCGCGGCGGAACCAGCCGCCCATGCAGACGCCGGTGTTGCCGCCCATGAACGGCTTGACGCCGAACGGCGCGTAAAGCTCGTCCCACAGCGCCTGGCCGCCGCCGGCATCGACCCAGGCGACGTGCTCGCCCGGCGTCAGCCCGAACGGCACGGTGGTGAAGAAGGCCGCGGCCGGCATCTTGCCCTGCCAGTAGAACGACGCGGTGTGGCCCATCTCGGCGACGCCTCCGGAAACCGCGTCGAGCACTTCGAAGGCGGGTACGATCTCGCCCGCGGCATGCACCGCGATGTCGAGGCGGCCGCCGGAGAGCGTTTTGATCCGTTCGGCGACGCGCTCGGCGGACATGCCGGGACCGGGCAGGCGCTTCGGCCACGACGTGACCATGCGCCAGCGTTTGGCCTGCGCCAGCGCAAGCGACGGCGCGGCAAGCGCGCCGAGCGCGCCGGCTGCTCCGGCCCGAACAAGCCTTCGACGCGTGACATTCGACATGGAGTTGCTCCTTGTTCGATGACAATCGCGCGGCTTCGCGGCGCGGTCACCACCAGCGGTAAAAGTGATGCACCGGCCCGTGCCCCGAGCCGATGGCGAGGCGGTCGGAGGCGGCGATGGCGGACGTGATGTAGCTTTTGGCGGCCTGCACCGCGTCGCGCAGCGTCAGGCCTTTGGCGATGCCGGCGGCGATGGCGGACGACAGCGTGCAGCCGGTGCCATGCGTGTTGCGCGTGTCGAAGCGAGGCCCCGTGAGGCGCGTCACGCCATCCGGTTCGACCAGAAGATCGACCGCGTCTTCGCCGCCAGCATGGCCGCCTTTCATCAGCACGGCCCTGGCGCCGAGCGCGAGCAGCCGCTCGCCCTGCCCGCGCATCGCGGCTTCGTCGGTGGCGACCGGCAGATCGAGCAGCGCCGCCGCTTCGGGCAGGTTCGGCGTGACGACCAGCGCCTTCGGCATCAAGAGCCGGCGAAGGTTGTCCACCGCGTCGGGCTTGAGCAGGCGGTCGCCCGAGGTCGCGACCATCACCGGATCGAGCACCACGTTGCTCTGCTTGTGGCGCGCCAGGCCCTCGGCCACCACGGCGATCACCGCCGCGTTCGACAGCATGCCGAGCTTCACCGCACTGACGTCGAGATCGGAGAACACCGCGTCGATCTGCGCCGTGACGAAATCCGGCGGCACGTCGTGGATGCCGGTGACGCCTTTGGTGTTCTGCGCGGTGAGCGCGGCGATGACCGAGGCGCCGTAGACGCCGAGCGCCGAAAACGTCTTGAGATCGGCCTGGATGCCCGCGCCGCCGCCGGAGTCCGACCCCGCGATGGTGACGGCGATGGGCGTCATGGCAGTCTCTTTTGTCCCGGATGCGGTGCAGCGTGAGCGCGAAGCGCGAAACGGTGCGCCGCTGATCCGGGACCGTTACGGACACCGAATGTGGAACGGTCCCGGGTCTGCACTGCAACACTTCGTGTTGCAGTGCGCCCGGGACACGCCGTGGATGTAACAGCGCCTCTCATTTTCGAGCCCGCTTGGTCAGCGCCGCATCGACGGCATGCAGCAGTTCGGAGGTTGCCGCCTTCGGATCCTTGGCCAGCGAAAGCGCGGAAATCACCGAGACGCCGTCCGCTCCGGCTTCGATCACCGGAGCCGCATTCGAAGCGTTGATCCCGGCGATGCCGCAGGTGAGGAAGCCCGCCTTGCGCCGGTGCAAGGCCTCGATCACGCGCGCCATGCCGGTCACGCCGATCGGCGAATTCTTGGTCTGCTTCGACGTCGTGCCGTAGATACCGCCGATGCCGGCATAGTCGATCAGCGAAAGATCGGTCGCGTCGGCGCGTTGCGGGCTGTTGATGGTGAGCCCGATGATGGCGTCGGGCCCCAGCAGCCGCCGCGCGTCCGACGGCGCCATGTCGTCCCAGCCGATATGCACGCCCTCGCAGCCGATGGCGAGCGCCACGTCCACCCGGTCGTTGATGAGGAGCGGCACGGCGCCCAGCGCCGCCTTGCAGGCGCGGGCGCGGTCCACCATCACGCGCGTGTCGGAGAGCTTGTCGCGCAGCTGCACCAGCGTGACGCCGCCCGCGGCCAGCATCCGGCAGAGGTCGGGCAGGTTGTGCCCGCCGGACACCTCAGGATCGACAATCGCGTAGCAGCGCAGGTCGACGCGCATCAACGCACCTTTGCCCTGGACATCAGCGTGGCGCGGTCGAGCGCGTAGACCGCATCGAGAATTTCCGCGGCGAAGCTGCCGGGTCCGCGCGCGCGCGCCGCCGCGACCTCGCCCGCGACGCCGATCGCGAGCAGCGCCGCAGCGGTCGCCTTCCACGCGTCGGGCTCGACCGCGAGCGCCGCGCCGACCAGCGCCGAGGCCACGCAGCCCATCGCGGTGACGCGCGCCATCAGCGGATCGCCATTGGCGATGGTGGCAAGCCGCGTGCCGTCGCGGATGAAATCATGCTGCCCGGTGAGGCCCACCACCGTCCTGCGCGCCTTGGCGAAGCTGGCAAGCGCTGCATCGTCAGTCTTGCCGCCCGACAGCGCGCCGAATTCAGCCGCATTGAGCCGGATCGCGCGCGGCTTTTTGGCCAGCAGGGTTTTTGCAAACGCCGCGCGCGGCGGCGAGCGGTCGATGAACACCGGATCGAGCACCCACGGCGCGCCGCGCTTGTTGGCGACCGCGATCGCCGCAACCGATGCCTTCTGCCGCTCGATGTCGAAGGTGCCGAGATTGACCAGCACCGCATCGGCGCGCGCGGCAAACGCCCGCACCTCCTTCTGCGCGATGGTCATCGACGGCACCGCACCCGCGGCGAGCAGCATGTTGGCGGTGAAGTTCTGCGCCACCGCGTTGGTGATGCAATGCACGCGCGGCCGCCTCTCGCGGATGCGCTCAAGAACGTCGGCCGTGATTGCAGGAAGCTCGCTCAGCGGCGCCCGCATCTCTCCCTCCGCCGGCATGACCCGGATCAGGTTCGATGGGTTGGCTTTCGCCTCTCAGCCCGGCGCAAGGACGCCAAGGCACCCCATGAGATTGCAGTAGACTTGCAAGAGAATTGGTAGCGCGGAGCCTCATCGCGTTCAAGGCCGGCAAACCCGGAGTCCGACCGCAGGCTATTTCGGCACGTCGCCAGCCTGCGCCAGCACCTTCGCAATCTTGTCGATCTCCTTGTTGATGAAGGCGCCAAACTCCTGCGGCGCCATCGGCACCGTCTCCATGCCGATGTCGCGGATGCGCTTCACCACCTCGGGGTCCTGCAAGGTCGCGACCATCGCGGCGTTGAGCTTGGCGAGGACGTCGGGCGGAAGTCCCGCAGGTCCGACCAGGCCGAACCAGCCGCCGACCTCGTAGCCTTTGAGGCCCTGCTCGTCGAAGGTCGCAATGTCCGGGAAGTCCGGCGAGCGGGTCCTGGATGAGATTGCAATCCCTTTGATGCGGCCGTCGCGGAGCGCGGCCTGGGCCGGCGGCGGATCGACGATGCCGAGCCCGATGTGCCCGCCGATCAGGTCGGTCGCCACCGGCGCCGTGCCGCGGTACGGCACGAGGCCCATCTTCACGTCGGCCATGGTGGTGAACAGCAGCGCGGTGAAGAACATCGAGGTGCCATTGCCGCCGTGCCCGATGGTCAAGGTGCCGGGCTGTGCCTTGGCCTTGGCGATCACCTCCTGCAACGTGTTGGCTGGGAAGCTCGCCGGAGCGGCAAGGATGAACGGCGTTTGCGCAAGGCCGCTGATTGCCGTGAGGTCCTTGCGGACATCGAACGGCATCTTCACCTGCATCGCCGGATTGACGCTCATCGCGCCGGCCGGACCGATGCCGAAGGTGTGGCCGTCGGGTGCCGATTTCGCGATCGCGTCGAGGCCGATGACCGCGCCTGCGCCCGCGCGGTTATCGATCACGACGGTCTGGCCGAAGATCTTTTCGAGCTGCGGCTGCATGGCGCGCGCCGCGGCATCGGTCGCGCCGCCGGCCGGGAACGGCACGATGAAGCGGAGCGGCTTGCTGGGGAAGGTTTGAGCTTGAGCCGCCGTCGCGGCGGCGACGGTCAGCACGGCGGCGAGCGACAGGCGCAGCAATTGGGTTCGCATGCCCGGGTTTCCTTGCTGTTAATTCGCCTTGCTTTCGGGCACCGGCACCTTCGCGGCGTTGGCGATCTCGCTTTCGAGGAAAACGTAAAATTCCTCAGGCGTCGAGGGCGTAGGCTCCATGCCCACGGTGCTGATGCGCCTTACGACTTCGGGATCCTTGAGCGCCGCCACCACTGCGTTGTTGAGCTTCTTGACGATCTCGGGCGGCGTCGCCTTCGGCGCGGCGATGCCGAACCAGCCGGAGATATCGAAGCCCTTCAGGCCGATCTCGTCGGCGGTCGGGACGTCGGGAAACACCGAATAGCGCTTGGTCGACGTGACGGCGAGCGCCTTGAGCTTGCCCTCCTTGATCGCGCCCATCGACGGTGGCGGATCGGCGACGCCGAGCTGGACGTGGCCGGCGATCGTGTCGGTGACTGCGGGCGCCGTGCCACGATAGGGCACCAGGTTCATTTTCACGTCGGCCATGGTGACGAATGTCAACGCAACGAGATGCATCGCCGTGCCGTTGCCGCCGTGGCCGAGCGACAGCTTGCCGGGCTCCGCCTTGGCGAGATTGATCACGTCGCGGAGCGATTTCGCCTCAAGGGACTGCGGCGCGATGAGGACGAACGGGGAAGCGGCGGCACGGCTGATCAGCGCCAGATCCTTGACCGGGTCGTAGGGACGCTTGACCCGCTCGCCGATGTTGACACCCAGCGCGCCGGCGCCCGCGATGCCGATGGTGTAGCCGTCGGGCGCGGCCTTGGCGATCATGTCCACGCCCAGCATGCCGCCGGCCCCGGCCCGGTTCTCGACCACCACCGGCTGGCCGAGAATCTTCTCCAGCGCAGGTGCCATCGCCCGCGCCACTGCGTCGGTCGAGCCGCCGGCCGGAAACGGTACGAAAAAGCGGATCGGCCGCTCGGGAAAGTTCTGCGCCAAAGAACCCTGTGCGGCCAGAAACCCCGGGCCAATTCCGAGCACGGCCAAGGCGACGAGCCGCAGCAACTGTCTTCGCATTCGCATTTCCTCCGGTACGGTTTTTCAGATCATAGGGGAGCCGTTCCGGATGGAATAGCCTTCCCGCCGCCTAAAGAACCTGAGCAAAACGTCCCACCAAAGCACCTCGGCCGAAACGACCGGCGGCTGGACGGAAGCCTTGCCAGCGGCTGGCGTTTTTGCTGGATTGGGGCCGGGTCGCAAGCGCGCGGCCGGAGGTGTCATGGTCCCATTCTTCGTCCAGATCAAATGCCAGCTCGGCAAGTCCTACCAGGTGGCGAACAGCCTGGCCGACGCCGAGGTCGCCTCCGAAATCTACTCGACCGCGGGCGAGTTCGACCTGCTGGTCAAGGTCTATGTCGACAACGGCGTCGACATCGGACACTTCGTCAACGAAAGAATCCAGGTCATTCCGGGCATCCAGGACACGCGGACGATCATCACGTTCAAGGCGTTCTGATCGCGCCGGCGTCCCGCCCGTCCGCCGGGAAGCGCCAATGGCGGCGCTCCACACGTTGCTTTGGGGAGCACGATGAGCCGTCCGCCGTTTCCACCGTTCAACGCCGAGACCGCCGCGCAGAAGGCGCGCATGGCGGAAGACGCCTGGAATTCGCGGGATCCCGCGCGGGTCGCGCAGGCCTATACGGTCGACAGCCGCTGGCGCAACCGCGCCGAATTCATCCAGGGCCGCGACGCGATCGAGGCGTTCCTCACCCGCAAATGGGCCCGGGAGCTCGACTACCGGCTGATCAAGGAGGTCTGGGCGTTCCGCGAAAACCGCATCGCCGTTCGCTTCGCCTACGAGTGGCACGACGACAGCGGCAGCTGGTTCCGCAGCTACGGCAACGAGAACTGGGAGTTCGACGAGGAAGGCCTGATGCGGCTGCGCATCGCCAGCATCAACGACCTGCCGATCAAGGACAGTGAGCGGAAGTACCACTGGCCGCTCGGGCGGCGGCCCGACGAGCATCCGTCGCTGAGCGCGCTCGGGCTCTAGCCGCGGCCAAATGAACAACAGCCCCGCTCTCTCCCCGTCATCCTGAGGTGCGAGCCCTAAGCGCGTTGACGCGCCGGGCCGCCCATCCTTCCCGCCTCCGCTCGCTGCGCGCCTTCGCGCTGAACACGCTGCGGCGCGGATTGTTGCGCCGTCGGGGGCCGTCGCCCTTCGAGGCTCGTTCGCTACGCTCACTCGCACCTCAGGGTGACGGGGTTGGAGTGGTGCTCGGCTCAACGAAAAACTCCGTCGAACGTGGGCGTGGAAAATCGTTTCCGCGGCGCGGGGCGCCCGGGCTTTGCCAAGTTTCTTCTTGTTGCCCCTCCTGCGAGGGGAGCGGAGCGCCGAAAGGCGCTGGTGCGGAACGCCGCACCCGTGGCCGCCTTGCGGTTGGGCCAGTCCCTTCATCGGAAGGGACTGCCGGTCCATGACGCGGACCGGCGCGCCTTGCGGCGCTCCACCACGGTGTTCGCGAGGCCTTGGCCTCACTCGCTCTCGGGCCGCGCTTTCCTTCCCGGGCTACTGACGTGTTCACCCGGTAGTCCAGCAGGCTCCCTGCGCACGGGTCATCTGGTGCCCGTAGGGCGGGGTCCGAGGCGTCCCGGGAGTCCGGTGGTTAGTCGGACCCGCAGGCAGACCGTTCCTGCCTCTCCCAGCGGCAACCACCCGGATGGTGCCCCTCAACAGGCAGGATGAGAACGAACATAGAACGGAATTAATGCCTGTCAACCCCGCAGGCGTGAGATGCGTCGGTTCGCTGCGAACGCGAAACCAGCGAGCCCGTCAGGTGCGCGGACCGTCGATCTCGAGCCTGCGGCGAAGCCCGAGCTGCCGCTCGCGCCAGAGCACGAACAGGCCCGAGCCCGCGACGACGATCGCGCCGGCATAGACGTAGAGCGTCGGCAGTTCGCCGAACAGCACATAGCCCAGCACGAAAGCCCAGATCATCGTGGTGTAATCGAGCGGCGCGACCAGCGAGGCCGGCGCGTACTGATAGCTCGAGGTCTGGAAGATGTGCGCGAGCCCACCAATCAGGCCCGAGGCGATGAGTGCAACGAGCGCCGCGGGCTCTGGCCACACCCAGCCGAACGGCAGGGTCGCAAGCCCCGCGAGCGCGCAATACATCGAGAAATAGAACACGATCGACGACGTCGTCTCGGTGTCGGCGAGCCGCCGCGTCTGGATGATGGAAGCCGCATTGGTGAAGGCGCTGAGCAGGCCGCACACCACGCCGACGGTCGCGGCGACGGTCGCGGCACCCCCCGGCCCATAGCGCGAGAGATTGAGATACGGCCAGAGCATCACGACGATGCCGGCAAATCCCACGACCACCGCCGACCAGCGGTAGATGCGCACATGCTCGCCGAGGATCAGCGCCGCGAGCGCCACGGTGATGAACGGCGCGGCAAACGAGATTGCGGTGGCGTCGACCAGCGGCAGGCGCGCCAGCGCGGCGAAATTCAGGAACATGCCGGCGACGCTGATCAGGCCGCGCGTCATGTGGCCGAGCGGGCGCCGGGTGCGGACGGCTTCGATCAGCTTGTGCTGCCAGGCGCAGATCAGCAGCACCGGTACGATCGCGAAGATCGCGCGGTTGAACACGATCTGCCCGAGCGGCACGCCGGCCTCGGCGGCAAAGCGGACGCAGGCCGAGAGCATCGCGAACAGCAGCGCCGCGAGGCCTTTCAGCAGGAAAGCCTTGGGGAGATTCATCTCTGCGATTGTAGAAGGCAGAACCGGTAGCCGCACAAGCACAATCCGCCTCTCTCATTGGCAGAGGTCGAACCGCCATAAGCGCGTTCACGCGCTTCTTCGACGCGCTACCAGCGCGTTCACGCGCGTCTTCGACGCGCTATGGCGGTCCGGATCAAGGTTGCGGTCTGTTGGTGAAACTTAAGCCCCCCTCACCTCTCCGCCACCAAGGCGTTCACGCCCGGCCTCTGGCCTGCATCGTGGCGTCCGGCGGGACTTGGGCGAGTAGCGCTGAAAGTCAAAGCTCCCGCGAAAGCGGGCGGGAGCCTGAAGTGGTTCGTCCGGTGCGCTCGCCCACCTGCGCGCGGGAACGTCAACCGACCGTGAGCGCGACAGCCTGCAGCATTCGGACGCGGGAGCGGCGGGGATAGGATGCCGCATGACCGCGACGGCACGTCAACGTTTGTTGCTAATATACCTTCTGGCCGTCGTTTATCTGGTGCCGTGGCCGTGGGCTTTCTGGCTTGTCTTTATCGCTGGCATGCCACCAATCAGGCGACGGATTCTTTGAACCGCAGGTTGAAGGCGCACGTTTTGGCGGGGGGTGTGATGGACCTCAGAGCTAAATCTCAAAAAGTGTTCCACAGCGTCATTTTGATTTTGGTGTTCGGCGCCGCGAGCATCTTTGGATTTTACGCGCTCATGCTCGCGATGATCGATGCAGCTTTATGGCTTAAGGCTGGTCACACCACTGGTTACACTGTGTCAAAGGTCGCCGCTGAATATGGATTTGCCGATCAACAAACCGGTTGGGCCGGCCCGCAAGAAATACTTGACCACGTTCTGGCGTGGCCTGAATGGACCGTCTTCGCCTTCATAGCGATCTGTTTGTCATTGCTCGGAGCAAGCGTATGGGCCAGACTGGACGCGGTGAAAAAGGCAGAACGCCAGAAGCACTGGCGAGATAATCCGCGCTAGAGCGCATCCCGGTTCAAATGAACCGGGATGCGCTCTAAATTCTTGCGTTTGCGCATGTCCTTTTCGGAAAACCGGTATCCACTTTTCCGGGACATGCGCTAGGCGGCATGGCGCCTCGGCGGGCGGCCAGTTCGCACCGGAAAGCCTGGCGCTCGCGGCGCCACAACGGACCGCGAATGTTCCGCCGAACCGGGACTCAAGAGCTTTTTAATTTCCGATTAACGCCGACCCGTTACCCGTAATGATCGCGTCACCCTGGGGCGAAAATCCGCCGGGCCCCTTACCAGAACAGGTTAGTTTAACAGCCATGCTCGACGCTCAAACCTGCCTTCAATGCATGGATAATGTAGGCGGGCCGCTGTCGGATGGTCCGTCCGGATTTTGGACCGAAGGCAGCACGCTGCTGATCGCCGGATTTATCGGTCAGTATCTGATTGGCCTTGGCTCGCTTTGGTGGCTCGGCAATTGAGTTCAGGGCGGTCAACTCCAGGAACGGTCGGCTGCGCCGTCGTCACAACAACATTGTCCAGCCGGCGCGGCTTATTTCGACTCCGGCCGTTTCGGTCCCTCGACCGGCGGCAACGAGCGCACGTAGGTCGCCATGGCCTCGCGGTCGGCAGCGCCGAGCTTGCCGGTGTTGACGGTCACCTTGGCCATTTCGCCGCCGATGGTGTCGCCGTCCGGCGTCTCGCCGGTCTCGAGCAGCTTGACGAGATTCTCCTGCGACAGCGACAGGCTCTTCGGCGTGATGTTGGGCACGAAGCCGTCGCCGACCGCCTCCGGCCCGCCGGCGAAACGCTGGCTTTCGATGATGCCGCCCATGAAATTGCGCGGCGAATGGCATTCGGCGCAGTGGCCGGGGCCGTTGACCAGATAGGCGCCGCGATTCCACGCCGTGTCCTTGCCGGCGTCCGGCTGGAACGGCTTGCCGTCGAGGAACAGGAACTTCCAGACGCCGAGCGTGCGGCGGATGTTGAAGGGGAACGGCAGTTCGTGCGGCTTCGCCTTGCCCTGGACGGCGGGCAGCGTCTTGATGTGCGCAAACAGATCGCGGATGTCGTCGAGCCGCATGCGCTGGTACGAGGTGTACGGAAACGCCGGATAAAGGTGTGAGCCGTCGGGCGACGTGCCCTTCACCATCGCGGTGACGAAATCGGCCTCGCTCCACTTGCCGATGCCGTCGTTCGGATCGGGCGAGATGTTCGGCGCATGGAACGTGCCGAACGGCGACTTCAGCGCGAAGCCGCCACCGAGCTTCGTTTTGTCATCCTGGCCCGGCGTGGCGTGGCACGAGGCGCAGCCGCCCGCGTAGAACATGGTCTGGCCGTTCTCGAGATTGGGAGAGCGCTGCGGCAGCGCACTCGCCGGCACGGTCGCCGGAATGGTCAGGCCCCAGAACACGAACAGGCCGATCACCGCGGCAACCGCGGCGACGATCAACAGCTTTCGCAGCATCGGGCTCTCCTCAATCTCAATCTAGGCAAGGAACGACCGCCCGAAAAGCCGCAGGGCGGCGTGTCCAAGGACACCCCGCCCTGCCTGCAATGACTCGGCGGATAAAGCCGCCGCGCAGCGATTACGAGGCCCGCTTGCGATAGGGCTGGTGGCAGCCGCCGCAGTTCTTGCCGACCTCACCCATCTGCGCCTTGAAGCTGTCGAGGTCCGTGACCTTGGCGCTCGCCGCCTTGGCCTCGGTGCTGAACTTGGCGAGCTTGGCGTCGAAGTCCGCCTTGCTCTCCCAGATCGCGGGGAGCGATGCCGTGTCGCCGCCGGTCTTGGAGGTGTCCGGCCACAGGTTCTTGGCCTTGTCGTGGGTCTCGCCGAAGGTGATGAGCACCTTCTTGGCGGCGTCGACGTTGAAGGGCTGCTTGCCTTCGATCATCTCGCGCGCGATGCGGGCCTGATTGCCATTCTCCTTCATCAACGCCTTGCGGGCGGCGATCGGATCGCCCTGGGCGACCACGGCGGTGACGCCGAGCGCAGCAAACGCGGCGGCGAGAACGATACGCTTCATCATTGATTCCCCTCTGTTCAAGGCGGTTTCTGACCGGTCGCTCCAACGATCGAACAACGGCCCCGGGAGCACGAGGCACAGTCACCGGCTAACACCTTGTAATGATTCTTATTCCTTGATTGCGACGTCTTGGCCAGCCGGTTTCACGACTTCGTGAACGCGGCGGAGTCCGGATAACCAATTCCAATTGCAACCGTTTCCGGCAAAGCCCGCCTACATGCGCTCGCGGCGGTAGTGCTCCTCGATCGCCGCCCAGATGCGCCCGGGTGTCGCAGGCATGTCGATATGCGCGATGCGGTAATTCCGCCAAAGCGCGTCGACGACGGCATTGATGATCGCCGGGCACGAGCCGATCGCGCCGGCCTCGCCCGCCCCCTTCACGCCGAGCGGATTGTTCAGGCACGGCACATTGCGGGTCTCGAAGGCGAAGGACGGAACGTCACTCGCTTTCGGCAGCGCATAGTCCATCAGCGACGCGGTGATGAGCTGGCCGGAGTCGGAATCGTAGACCGTCTGCTCCATCAGCGCCTGGCCGATGCCCTGCACCGTGCCGCCATAGACCTGTCCGGCCAGCAGAAGCGGGTTGATGGTCTCACCGAAGTCATCCACCACGACATAGTTGACGATACGGGTCGCGCCGGTCGCCGGATCGATCTCGACCTCTGCGACATGCGTGCCGTTGGGATAGGTCGGCGCCTGCGGCACGAAGGCGTCCGATGTTCTGAGCTTGTCCGGCGTGGCGTCGGGGCGCTTGGCGAGATCCGCCAGCGGAATCGCGCGGTCGGTGCCGACCACCCGCACCACGCCGTCGGCCAGTTCCAGATCGCCGGCGCTCGCCTCGAGCGGCGCGCTTGCCAGCGTCTTCAAATTCTCCGCAAGCTTCTCCGACGCGCCGGCAAGCGACGCGCCACCGCACGGGATCGAGCTCGAGCCGCCGGTGCCGGCGCCGGTCTCGATGCGGTCGGTGTCACCCTGCACCATCCGCACCATGCCGGGCGCGATGCCGAGCCGGTCGGCGATGATCTGCGCATAGGACGTGGCGTGCCCCTGCCCGCTCGACTGCGAGCCCATCAGCGTGGTCACACCACCGTCGGGGTCGAGCGTGATCGTCGCGGTGTCCGGCCCCATCGTGCCGCAGGCTTCGATATAGGTGGAAAGCCCGATGCCGCGAATGAGCCCCTGCCGCTTGGCCGCCGCGGCGCGTTTTTTGAAGCCATCCCAGTCGCCGAGCTCCTGCGCGCGCGCCATGTGGGCGGCAAAATCGCCGGTGTCGTAGACCTTGCCGGTAGCGGTCGCGTACGGCATCGCCTTCGGCCGGATGAAATTCTTCCGCCGCAACGCATCCGGCGCCACGTCGAGCTCGCGCGCGGCGGCATCGACCAGCCGTTCGATCACGTAGGCCGCCTCGGGGCGGCCGGCGCCGCGATAGGCATCGACCGGTACGGTGTGGGTGTAGACGCCGCGAAGGCGGACGAAGCAGGCCGGAATATCGTAGACACCCGGCGACATGCCGGCGCCGAGGAACGGAATGTAGGGCGCGTAAGCGGACAGATAGGCGCCCATGTCGGCGACGATGTCGATGTCGAGCGCAAGGAAGCGACCCCTGGCGTCGAGCGCGAGCTTTGCAGTTGTGATGTTGTCGCGGCCCTGCGCGTCGCCGAGAAAATGCTCGGTGCGCTCGGCGATCCACCGCACCGGACGCTTGAGCTTCTGCGCGGCGAGCACCACCAGCGCGTATTCGCGGTAGGTGAACAGCTTGGTGCCGAAGCCGCCGCCGACGTCCGGCGTGACGACATGCAGCTTCTTCGGATCGATGCGAAGCACATCGGCGGCAAGCGTGTCGCGGATGTAGTGGCTGCCCTGGCTCCCGAGCGTCAGCGTGACGCGGTCACGCTCCGCGTCGTATTCGGCGACCGCGCCGCGGGTGTCGAGATAGTTGGTGACGAGGCGCTGGTTGACGATGGTCAGCGACACTGTCTGCCCGGCCGACTTGAAGGCTGCGGCGGTCGCATCCTGCTCGCCCAATGTGGTCTCGAAGGCGAGATTGCCCGGGGCCTCGGCCCAGACCTGCGGCACATTCTTCATCAGCGCGGCAACAGCGCCGACCACATGCGGCAGCGGCTGCCACTCCACCTCGAGCGCTTCGGCGGCGTCGCTTGCCTGCGCCGGCGTGTCGGCGACGATGAAGGCGATCGCGTCGCCGACGTGACGCACTTCATCCCTGGCCAGCACCGCATGCGGCGGCGACCAGATGTCGACGCCTTCGATCCCGCCCTGCATCGGCAGCGGGCCGAGGCCAGCCGTGTCCGCGCCGGTCAGAACGAGACGCACACCCGGCATCGACCGGGCCGGCGCGGTGTCGAGACGGAAACGGGCATGGGCGTGCGGCGACCGCACCACCACGCCTTGCAGCGCGCCGCCCGGCTGATGGTCGGCAACGTAGCGCCCGCCGCCCCGCAGCAGAGGATCGTCCTCCATGCGCCGCATCGACTGACCGACACCGAATTTCATTCGCCTGCTCCGATTTTCCGGGTTCCATAGCACCAAATAGGCACGACCAAGAAGTTCCCAAGGAGGAACCCGGGATAACGCGCGTCCCGGCCCGGCAAACCGACGCCGGCGATGGACGCGCCGGAGAATCTGTTGCAAGTTTTCGGCGGGGATGGGGGTTGCATGATCATCGCGAAGCTTGCCGCCGCGACGCTCGTCATGAGCGTTGCCGCCGGGCCCGACGTCGAACCGTCGGCGGTCCGGCTTTCGATGCAGCAGAAGAACGCGGCGACGCAGGTCTACGTCCGGTCGGCGACCGAATGCATCGCGCGGACGGTTGCCGCAGATGCGCGCTTCCGCAAGGACGAGCCGGCGTCCAACCTCGGCGAACTGATCGTCGAACTCGGTGCCAAACTGCCTCGGACCGGTCCGGGCCATGATCGCCGCCTATGACCGCTATTTCGGCGAGGGCGTCGGCGAGGAGTTCTTCACCGGCCCCTATCTCGACGTGCTGCCGGCAGCCGTCACGAAGATGACGGCGGGCAAGGCGGACTGACCCGCGGCCGGGGCTCTTGCTCCGGAAACCGGCCCGGCCCATGCTCGACACGACCTGTCGGGCCGGGCCGCCGTCATGATCAAAGTGAAGCGCATCAGTCACGCCACGTTCGAGACGCCGGATCTCGAGCGGCTCACCGCTTATTACACGGGCGTGATCGGCCTGGTGCCGCTCGAGCGCGAAAAGGACCGCGTGCTGTTCGTGAGCCGGCTCGGCGACATCAGCGTCATCCTGAACCGCGGGCCGTCGCCCAGTCTCACGAAGATCGCGTTCGAGGTGTCGCCGCACGACGACCTGTTCACGCATTCGCAATTCCTGTCGGACGAAGGCATCCGCTCCAGCGTCGACCAGGTGTCGCTGCCCGGCATCGAGAGGATGCTGGTGTTCCGCGACCCCAAGGGCACGACCATCGAGATCTTCAACGAGAAGGACACCGCGGCGCCGGTCAGCGAGCCGGTCGCCGTCGGCCCCACCAGGCTCGGGCACATCGCGTTCATGATGCCCGACATCCATCCGTTCGTCGCGTTCTACCAGAAGATCCTCGGCTTCCGCGTGTCGGACTGGCAGGAGGACTTCTTCTGCTTCATGCGCTGCGGCGCGGACCATCACACCATCAATTTCGCGACCGGCAAGAGCACGCGCCTGCACCACATGGCCTTCGAGCTGAAGGACTGGGCGCATGTGTTGACCGCCTGCGACCATCTCGGCCGGAACGACGTGCCGATCATCTGGGGGCCGGGCCGGCACGGCATCAGCCACAACATCTTCATCTATCACCGCGATCCCGACGACCAGATGATCGAGTTCTACACCGAGATGGACCAGATGCTGGACGAGGAGCTCGGCTACTTCGATCCGCGCCCCTGGCACAAGGACCGGCCGCAACGGCCGAAGGTCTGGGACCGCAAATCGGCGGCGCTGATCTGGGGGCCGCCGCAGGGCCCCGACCACGCGCGCCAGCGCAACATGGAATAGACCGCGAGCCACGCGGCGGAAAAAGTACCGGGAGGAATGCATGACGCGCAGATTGAGCGCAGCCGCGGCCCTGCTCGCGGCGTGCCTCGTGCCGCAACCGGCCGCGGCGCAGTATCCGGAACGCACGGTGGACCTCGTGATCCCCTACGCCGCCGGCGGCGGCATCGACCTGCTGCTCCGCGTGCTGGCCGAGGGATTTTCGGCACACTTCAAGCAGCCGTTCGTGGTCTCCAACCGCACCGGCGCGGGCGGCGCGATCGGCGTGGGTTACGTCGCCCGCTCGGCGCCGGACGGCTACACGCTGCTGTTCGTTCCAGCTCTGGTTCATTCCGTTCTGCCGCTGATGCAGAGCAACGTCGGCTACACCGAGAAATCCTTCGAGCCGATCTGCCAGACCTTCGAGAACCAGATGGCGCTGATCGTGCGGCCCGAATCGCCGTTCAAGTCGGCGCGCGACATCGTCGAGGCGGCGCGGGCGAGGCCCGACGGCGTGTCCTTTGCCGCGACCGCGATCGGCACCATCACGCATCTCGCGGGCGCGGCGCTCGCCGACGCGGCCAAGGTGAAACTCAACCACGTCCCGTTCCGCGGCGACGCCGACCTGATGGGACAGTTGATCGGCGGGCATGTGGATTTCGCAAGCGTCACGCTGGCTTCGGCCGCTGCGGCGGGGCCTTCGGTGCGGGTGATCGGGATTTTCGCCGACGCGCGCAACCCCACCCTGCCGGACGCGCCGACCGTCAAGGAACAGGGCTACGACGTCGCTCCCACGAGCTTCGGCGGGCTGTTTGCGCCGTCAGGCGCGCCGGCCGACGTGATCGGCAAGCTCGGCGACGCCTGCCGCCTCGGCGTTCGGCAGCCGGGCTATGTCGACCTCGCCAAAAGGCTGCATCAGGGCACCCGCTACTACGCCGACGCGGCGACCTTCGCGAAGCGGCTCGAGGCGGACGTGATCGACAAGAAGCAGCTGCTGCAGCGCGTCGGCCTGATCAAATAGCGTCACTCCGCCGGATGCGCCGCGCCGCGCGCCCGCATGCGCGCCATGCGCTCGGCGGCCCAGCGCGTCACGACGTAGAACACCGGCGTGAAGACCAGGCCGAACACGGTGACGCCGATCATGCCGGAGAACACCGCGGTGCCGAGCGTCTGGCGCAGCTCCGCGCCCGCGCCGATGGCCCAGACCATCGGCGACACGCCGAAGATGAAGGCGAGCGAGGTCATCAGGATCGGGCGCAGCCGCAGCCGCGCCGCCTCGATCGCCGCCGCGAACCGGTCGCGGCCCTGATCCTCGAGCTGCTTGGCGAACTCGACGATCAGGATGGCGTTCTTGGCCGCCAGCCCGATCAGCACGATGAAGCCCACCTGGGTGAGGATGTTGTTGTCCTGCCCGCGCAGCACCACGCCGACGATCGAGGCGATCAGGCACATCGGCACGATCAGGATGACCGCGACCGGCAGCGTCAGGCTCTCGAACTGGGCGGCCAGCACCAGGAACACGAACACCACCGCCAGCACGAAGGCGAACACGGCGGTGTTGCCGGCACGGAGCTGCTGATAGGCGAGCGTGGTCCATTCGTAGGAGAACCCGTCCGGCAGCGTCTCGGCGGCGAGCTTCTGCATGATCGCCATCGCCTCGCCCTGGCTGTAGCCGGGCGCGGCCGCGCCATCGAGCTCGGCCGATTGATAGAGATTGTAGCGCGGCACGCGGTACGGCCCCGACACGTCGCGCACGGTGGTGAACGAGCCGAGCGGCACCGCGTCGCCGTTCGCATTGCGCACGCGGATCGCCAGCACGTCCTTGGTGTTCATGCGTTCGTCGGCCTTGGCCTGGGCGACGACGCGGAAGGTGCGCCCGAACAGGTTGAAGTCGTTGACGTAGGACGAGCCGAGATAGATCTGCAGCGCGGAGAACACGTCGGTGACGTTGATGCCGAGGAGCTGCGCCTTGACGCGGTCGATATCGAGATAGAGCTGCGGCGTCGAGGTCTCGAACAGCGAGAACACCTGCACGACGCCGGGCGTCTGCGCGGCGCGCCCCATCATGGCGCCAATGACTTCCTGCAGCGCACCGGGCCCCTTGCCGCCGCGATCCTCGATGACCATGCGGAAGCCACCGGCATTGCCGATGCCGGGCACCGGCGGCGGCTGGACGACGAAGACCTGCGCCTCCTGGATATTGGCGACGACCCGGAACAGCTCGCGCTGGATCGCGGCGGCCGTTTTCCGCGGATCGCCGGCGCGCTGCTCGAACGGCTCCAGCACCAGGAAGGCCGCGCCGGCATTGGGCGCATTGGTGAAGCTCGCGCCGGAGAAGCCGACGATATTCACCGCGCCGAGCACGCCCGGCACCTTCAGCGACAGATCGACGATGCGGCGCTGCACCTCGTCGGTGCGCGCCAGCGCCGAGCCCGGCGGCAATTGCGCCACGACGATGAGATAGCCGCGGTCGAGCGCCGGAATGAAGCCGCGCGGCGCCTTGTTGAATTGGCTGAGGCCGAACAGGATGATCCCGGCATAGGCCACCAGCATGATCACCGCGTAGCGCACCACGCGGGTGGCGAGCCAGCCGTAGCCCTCGGCGAGCCTGTCGAAGCCGAAGTTGAACCAGCCGAAGAATTTTTGCAGCGGCCGGTTGAGCCAGCCGGCCTTGCCGCGCTCGTGATGCGGCCTGAGCAGCAGCGCGCACAGCGCCGGCGAAAGCGTGAGCGAGACGATCAGCGAGATCACCGTCGCGCCGGCGATGGTCAGCGCAAACTGCCGGTAGAACTGGCCGGAGATGCCGGTGATGAAGGCCGAGGGGATGAACACCGCGCAGAGCACCAGCGCGATCGCAACCAGCGCCGCGCCGACCTCCTCCATGCTGCGCCGCGCGGCATCGCGCGGGCTGAGCCCCGCCGCGATATTGCGCTCGACGTTCTCGACCACGACGATGGCGTCGTCGACCACGATGCCGACCGCCAGCACCAGGCCGAACAAGGAGAGGTTGTTCAGCGAAAAACCGAACATCGCCATCAGGAAGAAGGTGCCGATCAGCGAGATCGGGATCGCCACCAGCGGAATGATCGCGGCGCGCCAGGTTTGCAGGAACAGCACGACGACGAGGACGACCAGGAGGATCGCCTCGAGGATCGTCTCCATCACCGCGTCGACCGACTGCTGGATGAACTGGGTCGGGTCGTAGACGATGTCGTACTTGATGCCGGCGGGAAAACGCTTCGCGGCCTCGACCATGGTCTCGCGGATCGCCTGCGCGGTCGCCAGCGCATTGGAGCCCGGGCGCTGGAACACGGCGATGGCGACCGCGGGATCGAGATTGAGATAGGAGTTCGACGAATAGTCCTGCGCGGCGAGCTCGACGCGGGCGATGTCCTTGAGCCGCACCACGGCGTTCGCGGTCTGCTTCACCACGACATTGGCGAACTGCTCGGGATCGGTGAGCCGGCCGAGCGTCTGCACCGAAATCTGGAAGGCGCCGGCCCGGTCGACCGGCGGCTGGTTGAGGATGCCGGAGGCGACCTGGAGGTTCTGGCCCTGCAGCGCCAGCGTCACGTCGGACGCCGTCATGTTCATCGATTGCAGGCGCGCCGGATCGAGCCAGACGCGCATCGCGTAGTCGCGGCTGCCGAACACGATGATGGAGCCCACGCCGTCCACCCGCGTCAGCGCATCCTTGATCTCGAGCAGCGCGTAGTTGGAGATGAACAGCGCATCGCGCGACTTGTCGGGCGACAGCACGTGCACGACCATCATCAGGTCGGTCGAGGCCTTGGCGACCGTGACGCCGATGTTGCGCACGTCGGCCGGCAGGCGCGGCATCGCGATCGCGACGCGGTTCTGCACCTGCACCTGGGCGATATCGAGGTTGGTGCCGATCTCGAAGCTGACGCCGATCGAGAAACGCCCGTCGCCGTTCGAGTTCGACGACATGTAGATCATGTTCTCGACGCCGTTGATCTGCTCCTCGATCGGCGCGACCACGGTGGACGCCACCGTCTCGGCATTGGCGCCGGGATACTGGCCCGAGATGTTGATGACGGGAGGCGCGATCTCGGGATACTGCGCGACCGGCAGGCGCGCGAACGCCACCGCGCCGAGGATCACGAAGACGATGGACAGGACCGAGGCGAAGATCGGCCGGTCGATGAAGAAATGCGAGATGCGCATCGGCCTTGCGCTCCGCTATTTCTTCGCCTGCGGGCCGGCGCCGCCCGGGCCCGGCTCCTGCGGCGTCACCTTCTGGCCCGGCCGCACGCGCGCGAGCCCGTTGACCACCACGTTGTCGGAGGCGGTGATCCCATCCTTGATGACCCGCAGGTTGTCCGCGGTGACCTGGCCGAGCGTGACGTATCTCGCGACCGCGGTGTTGTCCTTGTCCACCACCAGCACGAACTTCTTGATCTGCTCGGTGCCGATCGCCGCGTCCGGCACCAGCAGCGCGTCATAGGTCGGCGAGCCGGGCACGCGGATCCGCCCGAACATGCCCGGCGTGAGCACGCCGGTCGGGTTCGCGAACACGGCGCGCCCGCGGATCGTGCCCGACGAGCGCTCGATCACGTTGTCGACGAAGTCCATATGGCCGACGTGGTCGAAGCCCTTGTCGTCGAGCAGCTTCAGTCCGACCTTGACGCCGCCCTCGCGCCCGGTGACCTCCTTGCTGCTCTGCGAGAAGCGCTCGTAACGCAGGTAGGACGCCTCATCCATCGTGAACTCGAACCGGATCGGATCGAGCGACACGATGGTGGCGAGCAGCGTCGTGCTCGCCACCGTTCCGCCTGCGACGAGATTGCCGGGCGACACGCGGCGATCGCCGATGCGGCCGGCGACCGGCGCGCGCAATTCGGTGAACTCGACGTCGAGCCCGGCCTGGCGCACCGTCGCCTCGTTTGCCGCGACCGACGCCTGCGCGCTGCGGAACGCCTGGGTCCGCTGCTCGAACACCTGCTCGGTGATGGTGCGGTCGCGCGAGAGCAGCCGGCCACGCTCGAGGTCGGCCTCGGTAAAGGCCAGGTTGGCCTTGGCCTGGGCGAGATTGGCGCGGGCCTGCGCCAGCGTGTTCTCGAACGGCCGCTTGTCGATGGTGAACAGGAGATCGCCCTGCTTGACCATCTGGCCGTCACGGAAATGCACCTGGTCGAGATAGCCGGAGACGCGGGCGCGGATTTCGACCGAGTCGATGGCGACGAACCGCCCGACATATTCGTCGAGGTCGGTCACCGCGCGCTGCACCGGCTTCGCCACCGTCACGGCGGGCGGCGGCGGACCGGCGGGCGGCTGGCTTTGGCCACAGCCGGCCAGCGCAAGCGCCAGGGGCAACAGGGCAGCCGAAAGCCGCGGCAGAAGGAAGACCGGTCATGGTGGCTGTGCTGCCAGCAAATTGATCATGTTGCAACGCGGCACCGGGTTCCGCGGGGATTGTCCCTAACTGGCATCGGGTAACCGGCGTTCAAGACTGCGTTATTCGAGAGTTCTCTAGCCAGGTTGCAGATCGATTCCAACTCGACCCGACGTCGCCCGCGTGTGATGTCTGTTTGGCGGCAAGCTAGGAGCACAGCACGAGGCGCTGCGCAACGTCGGGGCTGAAGCAGATCGGCGTGCATGCGGAACGCTGATTCCCGGTGGTGGAAGAGAGCCGCATGTTCGCCGACCAGCCGGAATGCGCGGTGATCTTCTCCTGGCACATCGCCGACGAACTGGCGCCGAAGCTGCGCGCCAAGGGCTACAAGGGCATGCTGGTGACGCCGCTGCCGGTGCCCCGCGTGCTCTGACGATCAGTCGGCAACGGGCGGAGGCGGCGCGGCTGCCCCGCGGCGACGGAGCGCGGTCAGCAATTGCCGCCCGAACAGGGCCGCGACAATGCCGCCGTAAACCACGGCGCCGACAGCCACGAGAACCGCGAGCGTGATCTCGTCGCGGAAGGGCGTGCCGGCGGGGACCAAGCGCAACACCGCCCATTCGGCGCCCCCGATCGCTGCGGCCAGCGCGACAGCCGCACCGACGAGCTTTACCGCGGACTGCCGCAGCCGCGCGTCGATCGCGATCAGGTTCTGCCGCGACGCGAACCAGACCAGCAGCAGAAGATTGACCCAGGCGCCGATCGACGTGGCGAACGCGAGCCCGACCTGCGCATAGGGGCCCATCAACACGATCTTCAGCGCGACATTGACGGCGACGGCGACGAACAGGGCCTTGACCGGCGTGAAGGTGTCGCCCCGCGCCAGAAACGTCGTCGAGGCGCTCCGCATCAGCACGAAGGGCAGGAGACCGACCGCATAGGCCGTGAGCGTCGCGCCGGCGGCCGCGGCATTCGCCGCGGTGAACGCGCCGCGGCCGAACAGGGCGCGCATGATGAGCTCCGGCACCATGACGAAGGCGACGAGGCACGGAACCGCCAGCACCAGCGTCAGCTCGACCGTGCGGTTCTGCGCGTATCTGGCGCCGCTTTCGTCGCCCGCCGTGATGCGCCGGGCCATCTCGGGCAGCAGCACGGTGCCGGCGGCAATGCCGATCACCCCGATCGGAAGCTGGTTCAGCCGGTCCGCGTAGTAGAGCGCGGACAAGGATCCGGCGACCAGAAAGCTCGCAATGATGGTGTCGGCGAACAGCGCGATCTGGGTTTCCGCCGAGCCGATGGTGGCCGGCCCGAAGCGCTTGAGGAACGTCTTCACGTCGGTGTCGAACTTCGGCCAGCAGAACCGCGGCAGCACGCCCTGCCGCGCGACGTCGCCTGCGACCAGCAGGAATTCCAGGATGCCGGCGATCAGCACGCCCCAGGCCGCGGCGTGGCCTGCGGTCGGAAAGAACGCCGCGAGCGCCAGCGTCATCATCATCGACAGGTTGAGCAGGATCGGAGCAGCGGCAGCGGTCGCGAACCGGTCGAGCGCGTTGAGAATGCCGCTGTAAAGCGTGACGAGACTGATCAGCAGCAGATAGGGAAACGTGATGCGGGTGAGTTCCACCGCGAGCGAAAAGCGCACCGGATCCTTGCCGAAGCCCGGCGCGAGAAGGTCGATGACCCAGGGCGTGAACAGCAGCGCCACCGCCAGCAGCACGACCTGGCTTGCCAGCAGCAGCACGAACACCCGGTCGGCGAACAGCCGCACCGCGTCCGCGCCGCTCGATCCCCGGATGCGGGCATAGGCCGGGATGAAGGCCGAGTTGAACGCCCCCTCGGCGAAAATCGCGCGGAAGTGGTTGGGCAGCCGGAGCGCCACAAAGAACGCGTCCGCCACCGGCCCCGCGCCGAGGATCGCCGCCAGCAGGATGTCGCGCACGAAGCCGGTCACGCGCGAGACGAGCGTAATGCCGCCGACGGTCAGGATACGGTCGATCATGCTTTCCGGGCCGGTGTCCATCCGCCGGAAGCGATTCGCGCGCCGGCCGGGACAGTCTGGCTATCGCGGACGGTTTTTGGAATAGTGCCGCCCGCATGACCAAAATCGTTCCCGTTTTGCTCGCCGGCGGCGCCGGCACCCGGCTCTGGCCGGTGTCGCGCGACGCGCTGCCGAAGCAGTTTTTGCCGCTGGTGGGCGAGCGCTCGACCTATCAGGAGACGCTGCTGCGGGTCGCCGACGACAAGCTGTTCGCACAGCCGATCGTCATCACCGGCGTCGGATTTCCGCTTCTTCGCGCGGCGGCAGGCCGAGGACCTCGGCATCGACGCCACTGGTGGTGATCGAGCCGATGCGGCGCGATTCCGGCCCGGCGGTCGCCGCCGCGGCGGCGCTGGCCAGAAGCCGCGATCCCGAAGCGGTGGTGCTGGCGCTGGCCGCCGATCACATCATTCTCGACGTGGAGGAGTTCCGCGCGACCTGCCTCGCCGGGCATGAAGGCCGCGCAAGCCGGCAAGATCGTCACCTTCGGCATCACGCCGACCGCACCCAAGACCAGCTACGGCTATATCCGGCGCGGCGCGGCCATCGGCGGCGGCGAGGTGTCCGCCGTCGAAGCCTTCGTCGAGAAGCCCGACGCCGAGACGGCGAGCCGCTACGTCGCCGAGGGCTATCTCTGGAATTCCGGCAATTTCCTGTTCCGCGCCGACGTGCTGATGAAGGAGCTCGAGCGCTTCGAGCCGGCGATGGCCGAGGCCGCCGAGCGCGCGGTCGCCAGGGCCGCAGACCGATCTGCAGTTCCTGCGGCTCGACACCGAGGCGTTCGGCAGCGCGCCGCAGAAATCGATCGACTATGCGGTGATGGAAAAGACCGACCGCGCCGCGGTGGTCGCCGGAAACTTCGGCTGGTCGGATATCGGATCGTGGGACGCGATCCTCGACATCGCGCAGCGCGACAAGCTCGGCAATGCGATCCAGGGCACGGTCGTCACCGAGGACGCGCACAACTGCGTCATTCACTCCGCCGACCGGCTGACCGCCGTGGTCGGCGTCGACGATCTGGTGGTGGTGTCGACGCCCGATGCGGTGCTGGTGGTGCCGCGCGAGCGCGCGCAGGAGGTGCGCGAGCTTGTGGCGAAGCTCAAGAGCGCGGGGCGCCCCGAGGCCACCGACCATCGCCGCGGCCACCGGCCGTGGGGCTATTACGACTTCGATCGACAAGGGCGAGCGGTTCCAGGTCAAGCGCATCGTCGTGCATCCGGGCGGCACGCTCTCGCTGCAGAAGCACCATCACCGCGCCGAGCATTGGGTCGTCGTGCGCGGCACGGCGGAGGTCACCATCGGCTCCGAGGTGAAGGACGTGCACGAGAACGAGTTGATCTACATTCCGATCGGCGCGGTTCATCGCCTCGCCAACCGCGGCAAGATTCCGCTGGAGCTGATCGAGGTGCAGACCGGCAGCTATCTCGGCGAGGACGACATCGTCCGCATCGAGGACGTCTACAAGCGGACCTGACCCTCGCCGCCGTTGCCTTTCAGAATCGCTGATCAGCTGCGGGACTTCACCAGACCAATTGCGAGGGGATGGCGCCCTCACTTATTGGCATCCTCGGACCTCGGGACATGGTATAGCTTGTATTCGGACCAGGGGGGTTGGAAAAAACCAAAAAACAACCCCATGCAAGGTAAGGCGAACCTGGAATCTCCAACATTCGTACTTATCTGATTGCCAGCTACCGGAGCCTGTCGACCGTCATTTTTCTTTGCGGGGCGTAGAGCACGGCCCGAGCTTACCCCGTGCATTTGGTGTCGCTACTCTTCGGAGATTTTGAGAATGACGAGCAGCAGCAAAAGAAACAAAAAGAAAGAACCAGATCCGGTCGAGGTCGAGCGAGATAGAGTTGCCCTACAAAATACATCGAAAGACGAAAAAATCTCTTGTCAGCACGGGTCAAAATCCCTGACGGCGATGGTGTTGCAAAGCTGGCGCTAGACCATCCAGACAAACGCATCGGCCAGATGCATCTCATGCAGGCCTTTGCAACCGCTGATCACGATTTTGCGTACGGCATTCTCACCCAGATCGCAAATGCTGGCTCCCAAGGTAAAGATGTGGACGAGGCCGACGTCAATTTCATGCTTTCAGTCATCAAAGGTATTGAACCAAAAGATCAGCTCGAGACCATGCTCGCGGCTCAGATGGCCACCGTCCACATGGCAACGATGACATTTGCAAGCCGGCTCGCCCATGTCGAAAGCATTGAGCAATAGGACAGCGCGGAACGCGCTTTCAATAAACTGTTGAGAACGTTTGCTACCCAAATGGAAACGCTGAAGCGTTATCGGACCGGCGGCGAACAGAAAGTGACGGTGCAACACGTGTCTGTCAGCGAAGGTGGCCAGGCGATCGTCGGCAACGTGACGCAATCCGGGCAGGACCATGCGCCGGACAAGGCCCCAGCATCACCACTGGCAATCACTGACAAAAAGACCGCTCCAATGCAGATGATCGGCGAAAGCGAAGCTCGTACCGGCGTTCCTGTCGGGCGGCGCAGGCGGGACAAATGACGCGCCAACACCAACGCAACACTGGGCCCATGCTTGCCAGTCCACGTTGCGGGGCCAAGACCCGTTCCGGCAAGCCCTGCCAATCCCCGACCGTCCATGGAAAAGGACGTTGCCGGATGCATGGTGGAGCGCCCGGCTCGGGAGCACCACAAGGAAACAAGAACGCCCTCAAAGCACGGACTTTACACCCGAGAGGCTATTGCGGAACGAAAGAGCCTTCGATCATTGGTGCAGCAGTCACGCCAACTTCTCCAAGGCATCAAGTAGCGGGGCAATTGCCTGTCGCGCTCGCGATTTTGCCGGTTGGACATGCCCCGAGTCCGCGCCGCTTCAGTGCTCTCGTACTACGAAACGAACCCATTTCGGCATTCAGATACATCGCCATGCTACTAGCGCCTGGCTGATTGCAGCATGAAGAGGATCTGAGAAGTCTGTCTCCAAAGCACAGCCTCGTAGCGGTTGAGAAGATCGAACGCGCCGCGGCCGAGGCGCACCGCGCGAATGAAACAGGATGCCAGCTCTTTCGTCGAATCGAGATCCCTGCTCGAGGTTTGGTCGCGATCGCTCGCGCCGATCGACGGACTTGCGACGGTCAAGACCTTGGTGTCGAGTTCGTCATACCACTCGGGTGGCGGCACACGGCGCCACCCGACATCCGCGCGCTGCTCGCACATCAACTCGCCTTCAATTTGAAAAAGCCCGGTCTCAAAGCTGGTCGAGCGGCGCAAACGCCAGAGCAACGAGGCCAGTCGCAAAACGAGTTCGCGTTCGGTGACCGAGCACGGTTGATAGTCCGACGCGATGCTCGCCTCAAACGCCTGATATTCGGCAGCACTTTCGAGCGCAGTGATCACAGTTTCGGCGGTTAGGCCGTGACGGAGAGCATTCCTGCGCGATCGCTGCTTGCCTCCCTCGTGCGCGGGCCCGTGCTTTTACTGCGCATTCGCTCGGT
>CAWHLG010000004.1:0-70392 GCA_963830015.1 uncultured Alphaproteobacteria bacterium | reverse complement strand
TAGGGACCAAACTGTGTGCCTACCACGCAGTCCGAACGAACCGGTCTCTGAAACCCTGACCGCCGCAAAAAGCCGCGGAATTCAGCCAGTTTTCCTTATGGGAGCCGCCGTCTCGCGCGAAAACAGATCGCTGGCATTGACTACCTCGTACCCAAGCGCCCTGTAGCCGGCCTCTCGTCTCGTGGCCATTTTGGCCAACAGGGGATCATGCCGTCGACGTAGTCGTAGATAATGACCTCCCGCTTGGCCGCGTGGAGCCGGTGCAGCCTTCCCGCATACTGTGCGAGGGTTCCGCGCCAGGATATGGGCATTGTTAGAAACAGCGTATCGAGACGTGCATCGTCGAAGCCCTCACCGAGATAGCGGCCGGTCGCCACGATGACGCGCTCCTCCCCGTCCGACACGGATTGCAGGGCCTCGGTCGTTTGATGACGTTGCTTGGCTCCCATCCCGCCTTTCAGGACGATTACATTCTTGGCGAACTTCGTGAGACGTTCCGCAATCGCCTGAAGATGATCCTTGCGCTCGGTGATCACGACCGGCGATCGCCCGGCTTCAAGAGCCGAGAGGATGTCGTCAAAAATCATGTCATTGCGAGCAGCGTCGCGGGCCAAGAGGCCGTAACGCTCCTGAATCGCTAACGGTGCATCGGACTTCTGCCGCTCAGCACGGAATGCAGTTTTCTTGATCACAACCCGGTGCGAAAACGGTCTGGCTGCAGCTTGCTTCCTCGCATCGACACGATAACGGATCGGACCGCATTGCATGAAGATGATCGGATGATGGCCGTCCTTCCGCGTCACTGTCGCTGACAGCCCGAGTACATATTTCGCTTTGGCGGCACGAGCCACGGCCTCAAAGCTGACAGCGGACAAATGGTGGCATTCGTCCACCACGAGTTGCCCGTATCCGGCCAGGACGTCGGACACCTCGCCCTTCCTGATCAGGCTTTGGACGGTTGCAACATCGATGAAGCCTGTCGGCCGCTTCCGTCCGCCGCGGATTACCCCAACCCGATCCGAGTCGACGTCGAGGAAGGCGCGCAGCCGCGCCACCCATTGATCCAACAGTTGCTGCCGATGCACTAAAACCAACGTGTTCGTGTTTCGCTCGGCTATCAATCTGCAGGCAACCACAGTCTTGCCGAAGGCCGTCGTGGCTGCGAGCACGCCGGTGTCGTGCGCCATCAGGACATCTGCGGCTGCCTGCTGCTCCTCGGTGAGCGTACCGAGAAAGCGCGTCCCGATTGGCGTGCCGCCATATCGCTCGTCACGCCGTTCCGGGCGGACGCCATTGGAAACCAGAAGGTCCACAGCAACATCGACACAGCCCCGCGGCAACGCAATGTGCTTGGTGAAGAGTTCCGCACAGGAAATCACGCGCGGTTTGCCGAAGGTGGGCAGCCGCATCGCTTGCGCCGCGTAGAACTCAGGATTTTGAAACGCTGCGAGACGGATCAGTCGATTGACCAGCGAAGGCGGCAACGCGCTCCGATCGATATACACCTGATTGCCCAGGACCACCTCGACGCGCTCCGGCATCACTCCAACGATCGGCTGCTCGGCCTTTCGCCGCGACGGCGGTGCCAACCAAGGTTCCTCATTATCGTCGTCGAGAGGAAGGCGTACGCCCACGATCCGTCCTGCGGCCGACGCCTGGTCGACCAGGTTGGCGACCTCGGCTCGGCTCATGCGTCTGAGGCTTGACAGGAAAGCCCATTGATCGTCGTAGGGTCGAAGTGTGTCGTCTACAAAGACGCTATTGCCCTGTTGCCGAGGACCGATCTGCAGGGGCAATGCGATCAAATTTCCGAACCCGCCGGCGGGCATGGTGTCCTGGCTGGGAAAGAACCGATCATACGATTCGAACCCCAAGTCGGGGCAGCGCTCCATCGTCTCCGTCACCAGATGGGCACCGAGCTTGCGCGCCTCGGATGCCGGCACCGGTTCCGAGAAGAAGATCCAGACATGACCGCCATTACCGGAGCGGGAGCGCTCAAGGGCTGCGGGCACACCCTTCTCCCGGCATGTCGCCAGGAACGCCAGCGCATCGCGCTGCCAAGACTGCTTGTCGAAATCGGCAGCCAAGAACCAGCAGGTCTCGTCCGTCATGAGCGGATAGACGCCTGCTGTAAACGGCTCCGGTTTTCCGGGATTGGCGACGTCCCTCCCCTGTAGATGGCTTCTCACAACCTCATCGGTGACAGGCACGAATGCCTGGTTCGGGCAGTCGCTGCACTTGATCCGCGGCTTCTCGCAGATGCCGCGAACCCATTCGTTGTGGCATGCGGGCGCGTAGCCCACCTTACCGGTCTTCGCGTTTTCCCACCTGCGGGGAAAGACGTCGTCGCGACCCCGAAAGAGCGAACGAAACAAGGCAACCTTTTCGGCATTCGAGAGTGCCGCCGGACCCGCAACGACGTCCGCCATTTGAGACGTCGGCGTGGACTGCACCTCAACCGTGGGGCGCCGCTTCAATTGCTCAAGCGCAGCAAGAACGCTCGCGCGCTCGCGATCGAGTTCGGCGAGACGGTCTTGGAGATCCGCGATCTCCTTATGAGGGAAGTCGTCCACCGCCATGCGCTCTCACGCCTTCATGACAAGACCGAGGATCATTCGTTTTTGAGCAAAACAATACTTTATGCTCACGCGCTTCACGGGCGCTGCAAAGAATAGCAGGCACCCTAATGTTGGTCGCTGTCGACGACGAGAAATTTTCGCCGTACTGGCGAGGCAGTTTGATTAAGAACGCGCTGACTCAAACTACGCGCGCGCAGCGGACATGTCGAAACGGTGATGATGATGAAAGCAAAACGCATTTCCACAACACCAAACTCGGTCTCTGGGCGCACGTGAACGCGTTCTCTGAGCATCGGCGATGCGGCTGCCAGGAACGGAATTTTTGAGCCCAGAGACAGGCGCCCCGAAAGCCGCTAATAGCGCCCGATCACCGCTTACAGAGACCGGAATGTGGTGAAATCCTTGGCCTAACCCTTTGAAATCGCGCAAATCATTGCGAGTATCACAAGAGACTTACAACTTATACGAGTGCGTGGTGGGCGCGACAGGGATCGAACCTGTGACCCCCTCCATGTCAAGGAGGTGCTCTTCCGCTGAGCTACGCGCCCGTCCGAACGGGGTCGTCTTATCGGCTGCCGGGAAAGGTGGCAAGCGGCCCGGAGGGCCGCCGGCAAGGTCCCAAGACCGTTCCAGGCGGCCGATCCGGCCGCCCCAGGGACCTAGGCCGCCAGCATCTTCTGGACCTCGTTGACGAGGTCGCGGAGATGGATCGGCTTGGACAGCACCTTGGCGTGCTTGGGCGCGGTGGAATCCGCGTTCAGCGCCACGGCGGCAAAGCCGGTGATGAACATGATCTTGATGTCGGGGTCGAGTTCGGCCGCGCGGCGGGCAAGCTCGATGCCGTCCATTTCCGGCATCACGATGTCGGTCAGCAGAAGCTGGAACGGTTCCTCGCGCAGCCGCTGATAGGCCGACATGCCGTTGTCATAGGAGATGACGTCGAAGCCCGCGTTCTGCAGCGCCTTGACCAGAAAGCGCCGCATGTCGTTGTCGTCTTCCGCCAGAAGGATTTTCACGCTTTGATCGGTCTGTGCCATTGTCCCCGCCCGCCCTGAGCCCGGCACCTTAGGGGAGCCGACGCTAACACCTCGTTACGACACCGGGGGAGCTTGCACGCCTTGGCCGCCACCGGGCAACCACCTTCGGGTGATTCTCTCGATGCGGCCTGGGTTCTGCCCCCTTCGTCCATTAGCCTGAAGGCTGGTAAACAACGGGTGAAAGTATGCTTGGCAGTGGCGCTTTCGCCATGAACAATGCACTCTGAGGCCACGTTGGACGGATAGACTTTGGAAACGGAACGGAATTTGAACAGCCAGCCCCAGCACCTCACATCGCGAGAATGCCCCCGGTCATGAATCCATCGTACGACGAGCTCGATCCGCCGTTCGAGATCATGGAGCCGGAACACTGGCGCGGACCGGTGCTGTTCAACTCGCCCCATTCCGGCCGCGTCTATCCGCGCCACTTCCTGCAAACCTCGCGGCTCGACCTGCCGACGCTCCGGCGCTCTGAAGACAGCTTCGTCGACGACCTGTCGCGGGGTGTCGTTGAGCGCGGCTATCCGCTGATGCGGGCGCACTTCCCGCGCTGTTACGTCGACGTCAACCGCGAGCCCTACGAGCTCGATCCGCGCATGTTCGAGGGGCGCCTGCCGTCCTTCGCCAACACCCGTTCGATGCGGGTCGCCGGCGGGCTTGGAACCGTGGCGCGCGTGGTCGGCGACGCGCAGGAAATCTACGACCAGCGCATTTCGGTCGACGACGCGCTGCGCCGGATAGAAACCCTCTACAAGCCGTATCATCGCGCGCTGCGCCGGCTGTTCACGCGGGTGCATCGCGAGTTCGGCGCGGCAATGCTGATCGACTGCCATTCCATGCCGTCGTCGACCGGCCCACGCGACGACCGGCCGCGCGCCGACGTGGTGCTCGGCGACCGTTACGGCACGAGCTGCGTCGCGATCGTATCCGAAGTCGTCGAAACGGTTCTGCGGTCGCGCGGCTATGCGGTGAGCCGCAACAAGCCCTATGCGGGCGGCTTCATCACCGAGCACTACGGCAATCCGGCCGCGGGCCTGCATGCGATCCAGATCGAGTTCAACCGCGGGCTCTACATGGACGAGCGGCGCTTCGAGCGCGCCGAAGGCTTCGATCGCCTCGCCGCCGACCTCGAACTGCTCGCCGAGCGGCTCGCCGACATTCCGCTCGAGGAGCTGCGGCCCTATCGCGCCGCGGCCGAGTAGCCGCGCATCGTCGCAGCGACCCCGGTCAGGAAAATCGTGCCGCTCAAGAAAAAAGGGCCGTCGGCAAGCCGACGGCCCAAGTCTAGGGAGGAAACGCCCAAGGAGGGCGGCGGGAACGGGCAAGGCCCGATACCGCGCTGCACAAATATGCTCTCGCGACGCACAAAAAGCAAGGGTTCCTTACCTATTATTGGCATAGCTGTTCACAACTTAATGCAGAACGGACTTTTGGCCTAAGATGCTGTTTCGACTGCCGAAATAGATAATAATGCCGGCCAGAACCAGCGCCGCCTGGAGCGTAAACACCAGCCGGTAGGCCTCTAATGGGTAGGTGCCGGCCTCCACGGGGAACAGGCCGATGATCGCGCCGCTGATGAACTGAACCAGGAATCCACCGCCCATCGCGCCGATGTTGAGGAGCGTGATGGTGCGGCCCAGAAGGTGCGGGGCTGCGAGCGACCGCCCATGGGTCAGCACCAGCGCCAATGGACCGGTGGAAAACCCGATCAGCACGAAGGCACCGACAAGCAGGGGATACGGCATCGGGCTTGCGGCCGCGAACAGCACCAACGAGCCCAGCAGAAGAAACAGCGAGATCAACACCGGGACCTTGCAACTCCCGAACCAGCGGTCCGCGGGCCCCCACAGGAACGATCCGAGCACCTGGGCCAGTGCCGACAGGAACAGGATGTCGCCGCGGCCCGTGAGGTCGTAGCCATAGACATGGGTGAGGTACGGCCCGCCCCATAGTCCCGTGACCAGGAGATAGCTCGGATAGATCGCGATCTGGACGAAGAACACCCGCCCCATCGACGGCGTACGGATCACCCCCCAGACGCCGGCGAGACTTTCCTTCAGCGTTTCCCGGTGCGGTCTGATCGCAGCGCCCGGCGGATCGTCCTCAACGATCAGCCAGACCACCACGCCGATCAGCGCGGCGCTTGAGCCGATGCCGAGAAACGTCGCGCGCCAACCGACCCATGCGGTCGCAAAGGCGAGCGGCGCGGTCGCAAGCAGCGCGCCCAGCGATCCGAGACCGAGCTGGATTCCGGTCAAGGTCGAGAACCGTTCCGGCGGAAACCAGCGCGCATAGAGTGCGCACGGCGCCATCAGGAACGATGCCGTGCCGAAGCCGAGCAGCGCCCGCGCAATCACCAGACTGCCGGACGCCTGCGCGGCAGCAAACAGCGCACAGCCCAGCACCGTGAAGCCCACGCAAACCAGCATGCAGAGCTTCGGCCCGAAGCGGTCGAGGGCTACGCCAAGCGGAATTTGCGTGGCCGCGAAGACGAAGAAATAGATGCTGGAGAGAAATCCGAGTTCGATCGGCGACAGCCCCATCTCGGACGCGAGATTCGGCGCGATCACGCCCACCGAATTGCGCAGAAACTGGCTGACGATATAGAGCGCGCCGAGCGTCGCGACGATCGCAAGCGCGATGGCCGATAGCGGATTGACCGTGCGAGGGCGCACGGCGTCGTTTCCTGTGCTCATCCGGCGGTCCTCCCGGCAGGCCCGCTGATCCGGTCCGTTCGCCCGGTCGGCTGAGCCAACCGGCTTGTCCAATCAGCCTGGCCAATCCACTTGCCAAGCCCCTCGATATCCACCGCAAATTGCGCACACTCTGGATGCCCTGCCGGCCCCGCACATGACAACCGAAAAAGAACAGCGCATACCTTCCGGGCATGACTGCCATTGATTTTGCGGCTTTTGTCGACCGGCTTGCGACCGTCTCCGGCGAAGCGATCCTGCCGTTCTTTCGCACGTCGCTGGGCGTCGAAAACAAGGCCGGTCCGGGCGCGTTCGACCCGGTGACCGCGGCCGACCGCGCCGCGGAAACCGCGATGCGGACATTGATCCGGCAGACGTTTCCCGATCACGGCATCATCGGCGAGGAGTTCGGCAGCGAGCGCATCGACGCCGAATATGTCTGGGTGCTCGATCCGATCGACGGCACCAAGTCGTTCATCAGCGGCATGCCGGCCTGGGGCACGCTGATTGCGCTGACGCGAGGCGGCGTCCCGGTCTACGGCATGATGCACCAGCCATTCATCCGCGAACGCTTTACCGGCGACGGCGGCGCGTCCCGCTACAGCGGGCCCGCGGGCGAGCGCGCGCTCCATGTCCGCCGCGGCACCAGCCTGTCGGAAGCGTTGCTGATGACGACAAGTCCGCTGTTGATGAAGGAAAACGACCGCGCGAGCTTCGGCAAAGTCGAGAAAGCTGTGCGGCTCTCGCGCTACGGCGGCGATTGCTACGCGTATTGCATGCTGGCGGCGGGCCACGTCGATCTGGTGATCGAGACCGAGCTCAAGCCCTACGACATCCTGCCGCTCATTCCGATCATTTCGGGCGCGGGCGGCATCGTCACCACCTGGGACGGCGACACGCCTTCCGCCGGCGGCCGCATCATCGCGGCGGGCGACCGGCGCATCCACGAAGCGGCGATGAAAATTTTGAACGGTTGACGCAGTTCGTGTCCCGGGCGCGGCGCAGCACGAAGTGGTGCGCCGCAGACCCGGGACCGTTACACACACACCGCCTTTGGTACGGTCCCGGATCAGCGCAGCACCGCTCCGCCATCGCGCGCGAGAACGCGCGCCATGGCTACGCGCTGCATCGCATCCGGGACACTGCGGCATTATTTGAACAGCGGAGTGCCCGGCACGAAGGCGTCGAACGCCGCCCAGAACTGGCCGCGATAGCGGTCCTGCTCCATCATCAGTTCGTGGCGAGATCCGGCGACGATGAGATGCGAGCCGGCGCGCAGCCGGATCGCGACGTCTTCGATCGCCGCCGTCGACACGATCTCATCGCGGCCGGCCGCAACCAGCATCAGCGGCTGGCGCACCTTGCCCGGATAGGCCGGGTCGGCGAACTCGTTCATCGCCCGATAGGCGGCGTTGAGCCAGGACACCGTCGGCGAGCCGATTCCGAGATCGGGAGCTGCTTCGAGCACCGCCTTGGTGCGGGCGTGACGCACCGGGTCGGAGGTGGCGGGGTTGCCGATATAGGGCCCGCTCGACTGCACCGTGTCGCTGCCGCCCGGAACGTAAGCCGAGCCCATTCCGGCGTATCGCATCACGCGCGCCGTAATCCTCGCGGCGCCGCTGTGGCGCGCGCCGCCCAGCCGGATCATCGGCGCCGACAAAACGATGCGGTCGAACCAGCGGCTGCCCTGGCGCGCGAGCCGCATCATGATCGTGCCGCCCATCGAATGGCCGATGGCGAAGAGCGGCGGCGGGCAATCGGGCAGCACGACCTCCTTCATGAAGGTTTCGAGGTCGTCCTCGTAGTCGGAAAAATCGCTGACGTGACCCTTGCGCGGATCGGCGAGCTTGCGCTCGGAGCGCCCCTGCCCGCGCCAATCCAGCGTGGCGACGGCAAAGCCGCGCGAGCGCAATTCGCGCACCGTCTCGAAATATTTCTCGATGAACTCGGCGCGGCCCTGGAAGATGCAGACCGTGCCCTTGCGGCCGGGCGGCGGATGCCAGCGCGCGAAACGCAGGCTTACGCCGTCGCTGGTCTTGAGCGTACCGGTGACAACGTCTTCCGGCACGGGATTGGCTGGAATGGAAACGAGATCCATGAAAATTAAGTCGGCCGGCTTCGTCCGCTCGAAGCCCCTTTGCCTTGCCCTTGCGCCTTATAGCAGCCGCGGGGCCGACCTCAATTGAGCCTCCGCGCCATTTGATCGAATTCCTAAAATTGAGCGTCTTTTCAACATGTTATGGCCGGATGGAACAGGGGAAAGCCCCTCTTGCGAGCAGCCTTTGCCTCCCCATATCGGTGGGTGTGCAGGCCCATCCGGGCTGCACGGTTCCACGGGTCCGGCCCGTTTCGGCGGACCATGCATGTCGCTCAAAGGAGGACATTCTTATGCGTACTTTCGACCTTGCTCCCCTCTATCGCTCGACCGTCGGCTTTGACCGGCTGTTCTCGATGCTGGACGGTGTGGAAGCCGCTCCGGGCTATCCGCCCTACAACATCGAGCGCACCGGCGAGAACGACTATCGCATCACCGTCGCCGTCGCAGGCTTCGGCGAGAACGAGCTGTCGCTCGAGGCGAAGGAGAACACGCTGACCATCAAGGGCGAGAAGCAGGTCAAGCAGGACAACACCGCGGAGGTGCTCTACCAGGGCATCGCGGCGCGCGCGTTCGAGCGCCAGTTCCAGCTTGCCGACTACGTCCAGGTCAAGGGCGCGTCCCTCGTGAACGGTCTCCTGCACGTCGATCTCGTGCGCGAGATTCCCGAGGCGAAGAAGCCGCGCCAGATCTCCATCAACGGCCAGTCGAAGCCGAAGGTGGTCGAGGCTCAGGCGGCCGCGTAACGCGAACAACCGAACTCAGCGGTTCCTCCGCAGAGAGGAGCGCCCCGGGATGCCCCCCGGGGCGCTTTTATTTTGACGACCTGAATTGTGAGTGCCGTCAGTGCGGCACGGAGCTGTCCGCCGGTTTCGGCTCGGCGGCGGGCTTCGGCTCCGGCGCAGCAGCGGCAGGCGCTTCAGTTTTGGGCTTTTCAGTTTTGGTCTCGGCAGCCGGCGAAGCAATCGAAGCGGCAGCGGCAGGAGCAGCCGGCTTGGGCGCCGTCACACTGGCCGGAGTCGCCGGCTTGGGCTTCGGCACCGGTGCCGGTTTCGGTGCTGCTGCCGTGGCCTCGCGCTTGGCAGGCTTCGGCTTGTCCGGCGCGGGCGCGACGCGCTGCGGGAAACGCTCCGGCGGCGGCGGCAGCATGCCGTCATGATCGGGCGCGGGCGTATAGACGTCCCGCGAAGCAGATTGCGGTGGCGGAGCCGCTGCGCCGCGCGGCGGAGCGGTCACGACCCGCGAGCCGGACGGAGGCGGCAGAGATCCGGAAGACGGCGGCGGCAAATCGGTGCCGCGCGCGACACCCCCGCCCGCTGCCGGCGGTGCAGCCCTGATGACCGGCGGCGGATCGCCGTAGCCGGTGCGCGGCAGCGGCGTGGGGCCCGGACGGGACGCTGCGCCTGGCACGTTCCCAGGCGGACGCGGCGCCTGCTGGCCGGGCGGCAGATCGTCGTCATCGTCGTCGATGACAGGCGGACGCGAACTGTACCGATATCCGTCGGGTGTGATGTAGCCCGGAGCAGGCGCTGCGCGCTCATAGCGATCCGTGCGCCCGTAGGGGCCCACCCCACCTCGCGGCGGAATTCGCGCAGGGGTCGCCGCCGGCGCCATGCGGAGAATCTCGCCGGTCCGCGCGCTGACGATGACGCGCATCTCGCGATCGTCCTCGTCGATCGCATGCAGCACATAGTTCGGACCCTGCCGGACCGGCCGGCCGATCGGATCGAGGCGGGTCGAGCGCACGATGGTGAGAATTTCATGCGGCGGCAGCACGCGGGCTTCGACGGCCTGCGCCAATTGCATCGGCTCGGCAGCCGCGGGCGCGGAAAAAGCCAGCACCGAAAGTGCTGCAAAGACCCATCGCTGTTTCACGGAAGTCCCCTCCACCTTTCGTCCCGGGCCGGAGCATTGGCACGGATTGGGGCACCTCTGGGGCGGCACTGTCACCCCTTTGCGGCAACTGCAACGAACGCATCGACCTCATCGGCGGTCGTCGCAAACGACGCCACCAGCCGGATCAGGCACCGGTCCGGACCGGCCGCCAGGCCGGGCGGCAGGCTTGCGCTGTGGCGCACGTAGTAGCGCGCCCCGGCAGATTTCAGCCGCGCCTCAAGCGCCCCCGGCACCTGGATGAACACCAGATTGGCCTCGACCGGCCAGACCGGCGCAAGGCCTGCCTTGGCCAGTCCCGCCGCCAGCCGGTCCGCCATCGCATTGGCGTGGCGGGCGAGTCGCAGCCAGCAGTCGTCTTTAAGGAACGCGTCGAACTGCAACGACAGAAACCGGTGCTTGGACAGAAGGTGCCCGGCCCGCTTTCGCCGCTCCGCCATATGGACCGCCGCGGCGCGATCGAAGAACACCACCGCCTCGGCGGCCATCGCCCCGCCCTTGGTCGCGCCGAACGACAACACGTCGACGCCGGATTTCCAGGTGATTTCGGCGGGACTTGCGTTCATCCGCGCCAGCGCGTTGGCGAACCGCGCGCCGTCCATGTGAACCTTCATGCCGTGCGCGTGCGCGAAGGCCGCGAGCGCCGCGATTTCATGGGGCCGATAGGCGGTGCCGGCTTCGCTCGCCTGTGCGAACGAGAAGGCGCCCGGCACCACCTGATGCGGCGCATGGCCTTCATAGTGCGACACGGTTTCGGCCAACGCTTCAGGGCCGACCTTGCAGCCCACGCCCGGAATGCCGACCAGCTTGAGCCCGCCGCCGAAAAACTCCGGCGCGCCGCATTCGTCGGTCAGGATATGCGCCTCCGCATGCGCGAACACCGCCCCCCACGGCGGGCAAACATGGGCCAGCGCCAAGGCGTTCGCCGCGGTGCCGGTCGGAACGAGAAAGACGGCGACCTCGCGCTCGAAGATCTCGCCGATCCTGCGCTCGACCGAGCGCGTCAGGTCGTCGTCGCCGTAACCCATCGTGAAACCGTCGTTTCCGGCGGCGAGAATCTGAAGGATTTCCGGCGCGATGCCCGCGGTGTTGTCGCTTGCGAAATTCATGCGGTCTTCCGATGCCGCTACTTGTCTAGCGACCGGGCAATGGCGCCGCAACGCTGCCGCAGGCGCGGCACCAGCACGTCGACAAATGCGCGGAGCTTGGGCGGCGGGTGGCGGCCTTCCGGATAGACCACGTGAACCGGAGCCGCCCCGGTTTCGTGCTGCCGCATGAGCCGCACCAGCGACCGGTCCGACAACGCATCGACGGCCTGGTAGCTCAGCACCCGGGTGATGCCGAAACCCGCGACAGCCGCATCGATCGCGGCTTCCGCGGTGTTCACCACCAGCCGCGGCTTGATCCTGGCCTCCACGGCGTTGGCGAAACGCCAGCGATCGATGCGGTCCATGCCGGCGAAGGCGATGACGTCGTGGCCTGAGAGATCGGCCGGGGCCGCCGGCCTGCCGGTTTTCTTTAGGTACTCAGGCGCCGCGACCACGACGCGCCGCATGGCGCCGACGCGAACCGCAATCGCCGAGCTGTCGGCCAGCTTGCCGATCCGGACCGCGACGTCGAGCCCGTCCTCGACCAGATCGACCGGCCGGTCGAGCAGCGCGAGCCGCACGCTCATCTCGGGATATTGCGCCAGGAACTCGGTCACCAGCGGCAGGACGTGACGGCGGCCGAACACGATCGGCGCGGTGACCCGCAGTTCGCCGCGCGGCGCCTGACCCTGGCCGGCGGCGCCCTGCTCGATCTCGGCCAAGTCAGCGAGCACGCGGCGCGCCCCGGACAGAAAGCGCTGGCCCGCCTCGGTGACGCTGACGGCCCGCGTGGTGCGGTTGAGCAGCCGCACGCCGAGCCGCGCTTCGAGCTCCGCCACGGCGCGAGTCACCGCGGTGGCCGAGCGGTTGAGATGCTTCGCCGCGCCGACAAAACTGCCGCGCTCGGCGACTTCAGCAAAGATCGCCACACTGTCGATCCGGTCCATTATTCCATTCTACGCAATAATATCTTGCAAAGAAGGAGGATTATCGCGGCGGAGGTAACATGAGAGGATGGAATGGACGGATTTTTCGAACTCGAGAGGCGATCAGGAGGCAACCATGTCGGACAACGTCAGCATCGTCCTGACACCTGAGGCCCAGGCGGCGATGGCCGCGCGCGGCTCGCTTTCGGGCTACGCCAAAAAAATTGCGGCGGGCTATCCGGATCGGGTGACGTCCGATCTCGCGGGTTTCATCGCGGAACTCGACACGGCGTTTCTGGCCACGACGTCGGCCGAGGGCGCGCCCTACATCCAGCATCGCGGCGGACCGAAGGGCTTCATCAAGGTGCTGGATGACAGGACCTTGGGGTTCGCCGATTTCGCGGGGAACCGGCAGTACATCACCATCAGCAATCTTGCGGGCAACGACCGGGCATTTCTGTTCCTGCTGGATTTTGCCAACCGGCAGCGGATCAAGGTCTGGGGCCGGGCCCGCGTCGTCGAAAACGATCCGAAGCTGATGGAAAGGCTGGTGGAACCGGGCTATCGGGCGCGGCCCGAGCGGGCGATCCTGTTCACGATCGAGGCCTGGGACGTGAACTGTTCCCAGCACATCACCGAGCGCTACACGCAGGCCGAGGTCGCGCTTGCGGTCGCGGGAATGCGGGACCGGATCGCGTTTCTCGAGGACGAGTTGCGCCGCGTTCAGGCTACGGCGGCCACGAGTTGAACGAGAAGGCGCTGAACAAGGGTTCTGAGGAAAACCGACCGGACGAAACAAAGTGTCGGGCGGCGGGTTCGCCTTTGAAATAGTTCGCCCGAACCCCACAAAGGATTTGCAACTAAATTGGTTTTAGGACAGTATTACTGTCCCAATTGGCGAGCCACGCAACTCCGGGGGATTGGACGACGCGTGGGGCGGCGTTTCGCAACGCACTATTACGCTTGCGCGTGTGTCAAACGGCGCTGAATATGAGCAGCACCGCGAGGTGCCGGCGAGCGGCCCGCGAGAAGGCTGCCCTCAATCGAGCTACGCCTTGGGGCCGCAGTGCCGACCGGTGCTGAGGACGTGGGAAGGTGTGTCGGCGTGCGGGCAACCGGGCGCCGCGAAAACGAGACGATGAGCGTGACCCGCGATCGCAAGAGCCTGCGCAACGATGGCGCCGCATTGAGCGCGCCGGTCGACGCGCGCCTGCTCTATCGCGACAGCGCCGACCCCGGCGTGCCTGACACGCAAGGGCTCTACGATCCGCGGCTCGACAAGGATTCCTGCGGCGTCGGCTTCATCGCCGACATCAAGGGCCGCAAGTCGCACCAGATCGTCGCCGACGCGCTGCAGATCCTCTGCAACCTCGAGCACCGCGGCGCGGTCGGCGCCGACCCGCGCGCCGGCGACGGCGCCGGCATCCTGGTGCAGATCCCGCACAAGTTCTTCGCCCGCAAGGCCAAGGCGCTCGGCATCGAGCTTCCCGCCCCCGGCGAGTACGGCGTCGGCGTTCTGTTCATGCCGCGCGACCCCGAGCGCCGCGAGGTCGTGCGCAAGAGCTTCGAGCAGGTGGCGACGCAGGAAGGCCTGGAAATCCTCGGCTGGCGCGGCGACATGCCGGTCGACAATTCGACGCTCGGCGAAACGGTGAAGCCGACCGAGCCCTTCCACATGCAGGTTTTCATTGGAAAGGGAAAAAGAAAGCTCACCCAGGACCAGTTCGAGCGCGCGCTCTACATCCTGCGCAAGCAGATCTCGGCGACGATCTACCGGCAGGTCGAGCGGCGGCTGTCGGGCTATTACCCGGTGTCGATCTCCTGCCGCACCATCATCTACAAGGGCATGTTCCTCGCCGACCAGCTCGGCACCTACTATCCGGACCTGCACGAACCCGATTTCGAAAGCGCGCTGGCGCTGGTGCATCAGCGCTTTTCCACGAACACCTTCCCGACCTGGTCGCTCGCGCATCCCTACCGGATGATCGCCCACAACGGCGAGATCAACACGCTGCGCGGCAACAACAACTGGATGGCGGCGCGCCAGGCCTCGGTGTCGTCGGCGCTGTACGGCGACGATATCTCCAAGCTCTGGCCGATCTCCTACGAGGGCCAGTCCGACACCGCCTGCTTCGACAACGCGCTCGAATTCCTGGTGCAGGGCGGCTATCCGCTCGCGCACGCCATGATGATGATGGTGCCCGAGGCGTGGGCCGGCAACCCGATGATGGATGAGGAGCGGCGCGCCTTCTACGAATACAACGCGGCGCTGATGGAGCCGTGGGACGGACCCGCGGCGCTCGCCTTCACCGACGGCCGGCAGATCGGCGCGACGCTCGACCGCAACGGGCTGCGCCCCGCGCGCTATCTGGTCACCCGCGACGACCGCATCATCATGGCCTCCGAGATGGGCGTGCTGCCGATCCCGGAAAAGGACATCGTGACCAAGTGGCGGCTGCAGCCCGGCAAGATGCTGCTGGTCGACCTGGAGCAGGGCCGGCTCATTCCCGACGAGGAGCTCAAGTCGTCGCTCGCCAAGAGCCATCCGTACAAGGAATGGCTGCACAAGACGCAGATCGTGCTGGAAGACATGCCGGCCGCCGCCGGCGCAGCCCCGATCTCCAACCTGCCGCTGCTCGATCGGCAGCAGATGCACGGCTACACGCAGGAAGACCTGAAGCTCCTGATGGCGCCGATGGCGGCGCTGGGCGAGGAAGCCGTCGGCTCGATGGGCACCGACACGCCGATCTCGGCGCTGTCGGACAAGGCCAAGGTCCTGTTCACCTACTTCAAGCAGAACTTCGCGCAGGTGACGAACCCGCCGATCGACCCGATCCGCGAAGAGATCGTCATGAGCCTCGTCTCGATCATCGGGCCGCGGCCGAACCTGTTCGACCTCGAAGGCACGTCGCGCAGCAAGCGTCTCGAAGTGCGCCAGCCGATCCTCAGCGACGAGGACCTGGAGAAGATCCGCGAGATCTCCGATGTCGCCGACAACCCGTTCAAGTCGGTGACGCTCGACACCACATGGATCGCCGACCGGGGCGCTGCAGGCCTTGCGCCCGCGCTCGACGCGCTCTGCGCGGAAGCCGAAAAGGCCGTGCGCGACGGCATCAACATCATCATCCTCTCGGACCGCAAGGGCGGCGCCGACCGCGTGCCGATGCCTTCGCTGCTCGCCTGCGCCGCCGTGCATCACCACCTGATCCGCCAGGGGCTTCGCACCTCGGTCGGCCTGGTCGTCGAGTTCGGGCGAGCCGCGCGAGGTGCACCATTTCGCCTGCCTCGCGGGCTACGGCGCGGAGGCGATCAACCCCTATCTCGCCTTCGAGACACTGATCGGCATGCATGCCGAGCTGCCCGGCAAGCTCGACAAGAAGGAAGTGGTCAAGCGCTACATCAAGGCGATCGGCAAGGGCCTGCTCAAGGTGATGTCCAAGATGGGCATCTCCACCTACCAGTCCTATTGCGGCGCGCAGATTTTCGACGCGGTCGGCCTCAAGGCGGATTTCGTCGACCGCTATTTCACCGGCACCGCGACCCGCATCGAAGGCGTGGGTCTCACCGAGATCGCCGAAGAGGCGGTGCGCCGTCATCGCGACGCGTTCGGCGACGCGCCGATCTTCAAGGGCATGCTCGACGTCGGCGGCGAATATGCGGTGCGCGTGCGCGGCGAGGATCACGTCTGGAACTCGACCACCGTCTCGACCCTGCAGCACGCCGTGCGCGGCAATTCGCAGGAGAAGTACCGGGCGTTCGCGAAGGTCCTCAACGAGCAGGACACGCTGGTCACCATCCGCGGCCTGTTCCGGGTGAAGGGCGCCGACGAGGACGGCCGCAAGCCCGTGCCGCTCGAGGAGGTCGAGCCGGCCAAGGACATCGTCCGCCGCTTCGCCACCGGCGCGATGTCGTTCGGCTCGATTTCGCGCGAGGCGCACACCACGCTCGCCATCGCCATGAACCGGATCGGCGGCAAGTCGAACACCGGCGAAGGCGGCGAGGAGAGCGACCGCTTCAAGCCGATGCCGAACGGCGACAGCATGCGCTCGGCGATCAAGCAGGTCGCGTCAGGCCGCTTTGGCGTCACCGCGGAGTATCTCGTCAACTCCGACATGATGCAGATCAAGATGGCGCAGGGCGCGAAGCCCGGCGAAGGCGGTCAGTTGCCGGGCCACAAGGTCGACCAGACCATCGCCAAGGTGCGCCACTCGACGCCGGGCGTCGGCCTGATTTCGCCGCCGCCGCACCACGACATCTATTCGATCGAGGACCTGGCGCAGCTCATCTTCGACCTGAAGAACGTCAACCCGTCGGGCGACGTCTCCGTCAAGCTGGTGTCCGAGGTCGGCGTCGGCACGGTCGCGGCCGGCGTGTCGAAGGCGATGTCCGACCACGTCACCATCTCGGGCTTCGAAGGCGGCACCGGCGCGAGTCCCCTCACCTCGCTGAAGCACGCCGGAAGCCCCTGGGAAATCGGGCTTGCCGAGACCCACCAGACGCTGGTCGCCAACCGGCTGCGCAGCCGCATCGCCGTGCAGGTCGACGGCGGCATCCGCACCGGCCGCGACGTGGTGATCGGCGCGCTGCTCGGCGCCGACGAGTTCGGCTTCAGCACCGCGCCCCTGATCGCGGCCGGCTGCATCATGATGCGCAAGTGCCATCTCAACACCTGCCCGGTCGGCGTCGCGACGCAGGACCCGGTGCTGCGGGCGCGCTTCACCGGCCAGCCCGAGCACGTCATCAACTACTTCTTCTTCGTCGCCGAAGAGGTGCGCGAGATCATGGCGTCGATGGGCTATCGCAGCTTCGACGAGATGGTCGGCCAGATGCAGATGCTCGACCAGCGCAAGGTGATCGAGCACTGGAAGGCAAAGGGCCTGGATTTCTCCCGGCTGTTCACCAAGCCGGTGGCGCCCGACGAGGTCGGCATCTACCGGAGCGAGCGGCAGAAGCACAAGATCCACGACATCCTCGACCGCAAGCTGATCGCGCAGGCGCAGTCAGCCCTCGACCGCGGCGCGCCGGTCCGGATCAACACGCCAATCCGCAACATCGACCGCACCGCGGGCGCGATGCTGTCCGGCGAGGTCGCGAAGCGCTACGGCCACGCGGGGCTGCCGGACGACACCATCCATGTGAGCCTCAAGGGCACCGCGGGACAAAGCTTCGGCGCGTTCCTCGCCAAGGGCGTGACCTTCGACCTCGAGGGCGAAGGCAACGACTATGTCGGCAAGGGCCTGTCCGGCGGACGCATCGTCGTGCGCCCGACCGCCGACTGCGGCATCGTGCCGGAAGAGTCCATCATCGTCGGCAACACTGTCCTCTACGGCGCGATCGCAGGCGAGGCGTATTTCCGCGGCATCGCCGGCGAGCGCTTCGCGGTGCGCAACTCCGGCGCCACCGTCGTGGTCGAGGGCACCGGCGATCACGGCTGCGAATACATGACCGGCGGCATCGTCGTGGTGATCGGGCCGACCGGCCGCAACTTCGCCGCCGGCATGTCGGGCGGCATCGCCTACGTGCTGGACCAGGACGGCAGCTTCGAGCAGCGCTGCAACCGCGCCATGGTCGCGTTGCAGGAGATGCCGGAGTGGGTCGAAGGCGAGATGCACGGCGATCTGACCGACATGACGCAGTTCGACGGCCAGCGGCTGCACATTTTGATCACGCGGCACGCCCGCTTCACCGGCAGCAAAGCGCGCCGCCGAGATCCTCGCCAACTGGCGTGAGTTCCTGCCCAAGTTCCGCAAGATCATGCCGCACGAGTTCAGCCGCGCGCTGGCCGAAATGAACAAGACAACCATGCAGGCGGCCGAGTAAGGGCGGGATGGGCAAGGTCACTGGCTTTCTGGAGTTCGAGCGCAACGACCGGGACTACCTTCCGGTCGAGGAGCGGATTCGCAACTACAAGGAATTCGTGCTGCCGCTCCCGGAGAAAGACATCCGGGACCAGGCGGCGCGCTGCATGAACTGCGGCGTGCCGTATTGCCACGGCACCAACACCATCACCAACCAGCCGACCGGCTGCCCGGTGAACAACCAGATCCCGGACTGGAACGACCTCGTCTATGCCGGCAACTGGGAAGAGGCCGCGCGCAACCTGCACTCGACCAACAATTTTCCGGAAGTCACCGGCCGCGTCTGCCCGGCGCCGTGCGAGGCGTCCTGCACGCTCAACATCGACGACAATCCGGTCACCATCAAAACCATCGAGTGCGAGATCGCCGACCGCGCCATCGCCGCAGGACTGAAGCCGGAGAGCTACGGCCCGAAGACCGGCAAGAAGGTCGCGGTGGTGGGTTCGGGGCCGGCCGGCATGGCCTGCGCGCAGCAGCTCGCGCGCGCCGGACACGACGTGCATCTCTACGAGAAGCTGGCCAAGGCCGGCGGCCTGATGCGCTACGGCATTCCCGACTTCAAGATGGAAAAGGACGTCATCGACGTCCGTGTCGCGCAGATGGAAGCCGAGGGCGTGACGTTCCACTACAACGCCCATGTCGGCGCCGGCCTGCCGATCGAGCGGCTGGTCGCTGACTACGACGCGGTGGCGCTTACCGGCGGCGCGGAAAAGGCGCGCGACCTGCCGATTCCGGGACGCGAGCTGAAAGGCATCCATTTCGCGATGGACTTCCTGCCGCAGCAGAACCGCCGCGTCAGCGGCGAGGCGCAGGGGCCGGACGAGCCGATCCTCGCGACCGGCAAGAAGGTCGTGGTGATCGGCGGCGGCGACACCGGCTCGGACTGCATCGGCACCTCGATCCGGCAGGGCGCGGTGTCGGTGACCAATTTCGAGATCATGCCGCAACCGCCGGAGCACGAGAACAAGCCGCTGACCTGGCCGCTGTGGCCGCTGAAGCTGCGCACCTCGTCGAGCCACGAAGAGGGCGTGTCGCGCGACTTCGCGGTGCTGACGACGAAATTCACCGGCGAAAATGAGAACGGTCAGGTGAAGAAGCTGCATTGCGCGCGGGCGGACGCCAAATTTCAGCCGATGCCGGGCACCGAGTTCGAAATCGAAGCCGATCTCGTGCTGCTGGCGATGGGCTTCGTGCATCCGGTGCACGAGGGCATGATCAAGACGCTCGGCGTCGAGCTCGATGCGCGCGGCAACGTGAAGGCCGACCAGATCGCCTACCGCACCACGCTGTCGAAGGTGTTCGCCGCGGGCGACATGCGGCGCGGCCAGTCGCTGGTGGTGTGGGCGATCCGCGAGGGCCGCCAATGCGCCCACGCGATCGACAAGTTCCTGATGGGGTCGACGTCGCTGCCGCGCTGAACCCGGCGACGAGACCCTGACGACCGATTTAGAGTGGTCTGATCAGCGGCCAAATCCGCCGAAACCGCCACCGCCGAAGCTGTCGCGGCGCGGCTGCGCCTGCCGCTGTGGCGGCCGTGCCTGTTGCTGCGCCTGGCCCGGCTGGCTGCGGCCGGTGGTCTTTCTCGTACCAGGCGTCAACGTCGACGAAGCCTTCGGATCCGCTCCGGCAGGCGTCGCCGTGGCGATCGCCGGTGCGGGCGCGGCTGCGACCGGCACCGGATCGGTGGTGGTGGCGACCGCCGGATCGGTGCCGAAGGCGGCAACGCCGCGGCGCGGCCAGCGGAAGTCGTCGCTGCGGCCGGCCGGCGGATTGAGCGACTCGCCCTTGACCAGCACGCGCGTCGCACCGCGCGGATTGGCGTTGGCGTTGAAATCGCCGGCGCCCAGCAATTCCTGGCTGGCGCTGGCCGAAGCGGTGAGCGGCACCACCGGACCGGACAGCGGACGCGCGGTCGCGGCGCCCGGCCGCCCGCTCGGCTGCGGAGCCTGCGGCTCGGCCGGAAGGGCGACCAGGTCGGTGCCGCGCTGCATCATGCGGCGCACCTCGCGCTCGAGATAGTGCGCGAGCTTGCGCGCGCCGGACTTGGTGAAGTGCACGCCGTCGCTGACGCGCAGGCGGCGAATCTGGCCTTCGAAGTCGGGACCCTGCACGGCGAAGCGGCCGCTCTCGTCGACGAAGCCGTCCCACACGTCGATGTAGGTGACGCCGGCCTTTTCGGCGCGGGTGCGGTAGAGGTCGTTGAGGTAGAGCATCTCGCTCGTCGACTTCGGCCCACGGATCGACGGCAGGCCGACCCAGAACACCGGCACGCCCGCGGCCTTCAGCGCCACGACGGTGGCGTCGATGCGGCGCATATAGTGCTCGGCCCATTCCTCGGTGCGGAATTCGTAGGTGCGAAGCCCCGGTGCGTTCGCCCCTTGCCGCTCGACGGCCGACGACGGGTCGGACGCGGGCCGCTCCGCATCGGCAGGCGCGGCAGCAGGCGGCGCGGGCGCAGCGGACGCGCCCGGTTGCGGAACCAGCGACGGCGGCGTGCCGGTGGCCGCCGCGGCGCTCGGCGGGCCTGCCTGCAGCGGCCGCTCGCGCATCTGCGTGCGGTCGTTGAGGCCGATCATCATCACGACGAAATTCGGCTTGGCGGGCGATTGCGCGAACGCCTCGCGGATCACCTGGGGCCAGTCCTGCGCCTCGTTCCGCGTGTCGTAGCGGATGAGGCCCGCGGTCGCGCGGTTCTTGCGGACGACGGCGATGTCCGGATTGTCGCCGGCCGCGTCCTCGAGGCCGTAAGCCAGCCAGTCGGCCATCGAGTCGCCGAACACCATCACGCTGGTCGCCGGCTGGTTTTCGAGCCTTCGCGCCGGCGGCGCCTTGGTGAAGTCCTGCTCGCGCTCGCGTGGTCGCATAGCGCGGACCGGGTCCGAACAGGTCGAAGAAGCCGCCTCCTCCTCCGCCGCCGCCACGGCCGCCGAATTGACCGCCAAACTGAGCGACCACCGGCACGGTCATCAGCGCAAGCCCGCACACGGCCGCGAGAGCAATGCCCGCGCCGCTGCCAAACCTTTGCATGAACTGGCGTTTTGCCATTTCCCCGCCGACCGGTGAAACAGTGTGACCTCGGCGCCCCAAGGCGCGCCGCCGCATCCCTATCGGTCGGTTAACCGACCGAAATTGTCAACCTGATGACCACTGGTTTGGTTACCGCTGGAGGGTCAAAGGTTCAACGGCCGCGGAGCCTGGCAAGAATTGTGGCGGAGGCGAAACCGTCGGGAATGAGTCCGATCGACGCCTGATAGTCGCGCACCGCCGCGCGCGCCTTCGGCCCCAGGCGGCCGTTCGGCTCGCCGGTGTCGAAGCCCTTGCGGTTCAGGAGTTCCTGAAGCTCGCGGCGCTCGTCGCGCGTCAGGACAGCCTCGTGCCGCGGCCACGGCTGGGCAAACGCCTCGCCGCCCTTGAAGCGGTCCGACAGATGTCCGATCGCGAGCGCATAAGCCTCGGCCGGGTTGTATTTCATGATCGCGCGGAAATTCTGCATCATCAGGAAGCCGGGCCCCTCATGGCCCGCGGGCACCAGCAGATAGGCCTTCTCCTGCGAATGCGGGAACGGCTTGTTGCCGGGGCGACGCAACCCCATCGCCGCCCACTCCGCCAGCGTGTGCTGCTTGCCGCGGTCGGCCTGCAGGTAGTTGAAGCCCTTGGGCACGATCACCTCGTAGCCCCAGGTCGAGCCCGCGACCCAGCCGTCCTTCTTCAGGTTGTTCGCGGTCGAGGCGATCAGGTCGGGAATCGAGTCGACCACGTCGCGGCGGCCGTCGCCGTCGAAGTCCACCGCGAAGCGCTTGAACGAAGTCGGCATGAACTGGGTCGGCCCGAACGCACCGGCCCACGAGCCCTTGAGCTGCTCCGGGCGCACGTCGTTGCGATGCAGGATTTCGAGGGTGGCCAGAAACTCGTCGCGGAAGTAGGCCTGCCGCCGCCCGACGCAGGCGAGCGTCGCGGTCGAGCGGATCACCGGGCGCTCGCCGCCCATGGTGCCGTAGTTCGAACTCCACGCCCCAGATCGCGGTGACGATGTGGCGGTCGACGCCATAGGCCTTCTCGACCTGATCGAACACCGGCTTGTACTTGGCGAGCAGCTCGCGGCCGCCGGCGATGCGCTGATCGTGCACCAGGATATCGAGATAGTCCCAGAACGCCTTGGTGAACTCCGGCTGCGCGTCCATCAGGTCCATGATGCGCAGGTCGGGCGTGAGGCCGCCGACATGCTTGTCATAGGTGGCGCGCGAGACGCCGCGCTTCTGCGCGAGCGGCCAAAGCCCTTCGAGGCACTGCTCGAAATTCGCCGCCGCCTGCCGGATCGCGGTCGCCTGCATCAGCGGATGGCCGGACGAGCCCGACTCGCCGGTCCATTCGCGCGGCGGCGACGGCACGGGCGCGGTGGCGGCGACCGGCGGCTGCGCGGGCGCGGCCTGTGCGAGAGACGCGGGCACCGGGCGCTTGCCGACCGGCAGCGGCGGCTGCGGGCGGTCGCCCTGGGCAGACGCAAGTCCGGCCACGCCGAGCAGGAGCGTTCCGGCAAACGCCACCAAGCCAATCGAAGGGAAATGCTTCGGCATTGTTCGATCTCAACCGTCACTCATGAGCCGCCAGGATCATGTCCGGCGGCTGGCCCAGTCTCTGGCCGTGCATTGGGGCAAGATATGGTTGAGCGAGGGTTAATCCGGCAATTCACAACTGCGCGCGTATCGTCGCGCTGGCCCAGCCGGGGCTAAGCAGTTGAGACAAGGCGGATTTCAAACCGGTGGACGGGTCGGCCGGGACCCGCGCTTACCGCCCCGACCGCAGCCGGTCGATCAGCTCCTGGGTCGGATAGGCGTCCGCCGGCAGCCCGACCATGACCTGCGCCTTCTTCACCGCAGGCCGGGTCGCCGCGCCAAGCCGGCCGTCGGCTTCGCCGGTCAGCATCTTGCGCGCGATCAGGAGTTGCTGGAGCTGCTGGATCTGCTCCGTGGTCGGCACCACCGGCTGGCCGTTGCCCGGCCCGACCACGGGCGCGCCGGCGAGCCGCGTGCCGAAATAGGCCGCCGTGGTGGCGTAGACGATCGCCGCATTCCATTCGGTGTAGGCGCGGAAGTTCGGATAGGCGAGGAAGGCCGGACCGAGCCGCCCCATCGGCAGAATCAGCGAGGCCTGCATGTCGTCGGAAGGGAGCGCCGCGCCGTGCGCCGCGCGGACGCCCCAGCGCACCCATTGCGAACGCGGATGCTTGTTCTCGAGGCCGGACTCCTGCCACGGCATCTCGCCCGGCACCCGCACCTCCTGAAGCCAGGGCTCGCCCTTCTGCCAGCCGAACGCCTTCATCAGGTTGGCGGCGGAAGCGAGCGCGTCGGGCACGCTGTTGATCATGTCGACGCGGCCGTCGCCGTCGAAGTCGAGGCCGTGCTTGAAGTAGTCGGACGGCGTGAACTGCGTCGGGCCAAGCTCGCCGGCCCAGTTGCCGATCATGTTCTCGGGCCGCAGGTCGCCGCGCTCGACGATCCGCACCGCGCCCTTGAGCTGGTCGCGGAAGAACGCCGGGCGCCGGCAATCATAGGCGAGCGTCGCGACCGAGCGGATGATGTTGTAGACGCCGCCCTTGTAGGCGCCGTAGTCGCTTTCCAGCCCCCACAGCGCGGTCACCACCGCGGGCGGCACGCCGGTGCGCTGCTCGATGCGCGACAGCAGCGCCGCGTTGGCCTTCATCTGCTTCAGGCCGTTCTGATAGCGCCCGGCGCCGGTCATGCGGCCGGCGAATTGCAGGAAGCTCTGCTGGAACACGCCCTGCCCGCTGTCGCGGCGGATGATCGCGGGATCGAAGGTGACGCCGTCGAGCGCGGCCGAGATCGCCCGCTGCGAGATGCCCTCCCGCGCGGCCTCCTGCTTGAAGCCTGCGAGCCAGGCGTCGAAGCTGCCGGTGTTGCGGCAGCGCGGAGCGGCCTCCGCATCCGTCGCCAGCACCACGCACGCGGCAAGCACCGCGCCGAAGATTCCGGAAATTCGCCGCCTCATTGTCGCCGCCTCTGGAATGACTATGGACCCGGAATGTGCCATTGGACTCCCTGCCGTCAAGTTGGGGGCGTAAGGGCGGTTAAAGCTTCACCATGCGGCCCGTGAATTGGCCGGTTTCCCGTGTGGACGCCGGACCGCCTCCCCTGGCCTGACAGATGCGCCGCCTCCAGGATTTATTGTCAGATTCGCAACCCGATTCGTCCCGAGAACCATCCATGAAACCGATACGAAAAGCCATTTTCCCCGTGGCGGGGCTCGGCACGCGCTTCCTGCCCGCGACCAAGGCCATGCCCAAGGAGATGCTGACGGTGGTCGATCGGCCGCTGATCCAGCACGTGGTCGACGAGGCGCGCGAGGCGGGCATCGAGCACTTCATCTTCGTCACCGGACGCAACAAAGGGGTGATCGAGGACCATTTCGACCGGCAATTCGAGCTCGAAGTGACGCTCAAGGAGCGCAACAAGACCGCCGACCTGAAGCTTCTCGCCAGCGACCAGCCGATGGCCGGCTCGGCAAGCTTTACGCGGCAGCAATCGCCGCTGGGACTGGGCCATGCGGTGTGGTGCGCGCGGGAGCTGGTCGGCCACGAGCCGTTCGCGCTCGTGCTGCCGGACGTGCTGGTGCAGAACAAGCCGGGCTGTCTCGCGCAGATGATCGAGGCCTACAACAAGGCCGGCGACAAGTCGAACGTCATCGCGGTCGAGGAAGTGCCGATGGAGCGCATCCACCAGTACGGCGTGGTCGGCGTCGGCAAGGGCGACGGCAAGACCTTTCCGATCACCGAGATGGTGGAGAAGCCGCCGCGCGAGAAGGCGCCGTCGAACCTGATCATCACCGGGCGATACATCCTTCAGCCGGAAATCTTCGACCTGCTGGCGACGCAGACCGGCGGCGCGGGCGGCGAGATCCAGATCACCGATTCGATGATCACGCTGTCGAAGACGCAGGCGTTCCATGCGGTGAAGTTCGACGGGCGAAGCTTCGATTGCGGATCGAAGGTCGGCTTCCTCGCCGCCAATGTCGCCTATGCGATGGAGCGGCCGGACATCGCGCCGGCGTTTCGCGACGAGATCAAGCGGCTGATCGGCGGATAGCGACCTGCAAGCGCGGCTGCAGTCGTTCAGCACGTTGTTTATTGTTCCTGCCGCGAGCATCATGTCCATCGTGTGCGGACACAGTTCCTCGTTACCGTCGTCAAAGCTGAGGAAGTGCCAGGACGTGGAGACATCGACTTATTGTCCAACAGAACAGAACAATCTGCGTGGCTGCGAAGCCCATGCACACGACGCGGAAAAGAGGCCTCAGCTTGATTCTACGAACGAGCGCGAATTCTGATCGAAAGTATCTCTCCCGCTTCTCAGCTTTTGCGACAAAAAGGTCCCATGTCAGCGCGTACCAAGCGAGTGCAATGGAAATGACCGCCATAAAAGCTGGCGCAACAAGCAAATACACCCATTTTGACTCGACACGCGTCAAGGACAGATCAACCGGAACGATGACCACCTGAATCTTTGGCGTGTTTTCGTATGTGTAGAAAGAAGCGGCCCAAGCGATGATTGCCAGGATGCCGCAGAACACAGCAAGCACTACAATCCAAGAACGTGGGACGGTACGAATTTCAAGTTCTGGCTCAACATCGATAGGCATGATTATTTCTTGAGTTAGGGCGAGTGCTTCCGGAAACAGCTCACCGCTGCAGCTTCAACCCGACCAAAAACACGTTGGCGCTGTAGTCCACGCCCTCGACGTTGGAGCGTAACTGGTCGTAGCGGTACTCGCCCTTGAGCGAGAATTCGCGGCTGAGCTTGTAGGTGATCGCCGCGCCGAGCGAACTGCGGTTGTCGGCGCGGATCGAGCCGATGTAATCGTCGAGGCCATAGCCGATCTTCAGCGTGCCGATCAGCCAGCGACGGAACGCGTGATCGACCTGCAGGCCCACGTCGCGACGCAGCACGCCGGAAACACCGGCGACGACGATCTCGTCGGCCTTCGAGCTGCCCGTCAGCGTCACGGTGGTGAGGCCGGTCGCCGCATAGATCAGCGAGGCATCGAACACCATGCCGCGCAGTTCTTCCAGATTAGGATCTTTATACTTGCGCATGAGATAGCCGACCGAAGCCTCGCCGGTGAGCTTCTTCGATATCTCGAAGCTGGTGCCGACTTTGGGCGTGAGCGCGTTCGAGTCGCGCTCGAAGCCGTTGCGGTCGAACTGCAGGTCGTGCTTGCGGGTATCGGCGGCGATCTCGACGAACGGCTTGACGCCCGGGAATACCTCGTAGCTGCCGCGCAATGAGCCGCCATACTGGTTGAAATCGCGGTCGTGATTGCTCGAGGTGGTGCCGTCGGTGAGATCGGAGTCCTGGTATTCGGTGCGGTCGACGATGGCCTTGGCGGCGATCTCGAAGTGGTTGAAGCGCTGCGTCAGGCCGAGTGTCGTGCCGTAGGTGTGGAAGATCGGCAGCTTGGCGACGTCGGCCGGCACGTTCGGGCTGCCCGGATAATCCGTCGACAGGAAATAGCGGCCCTCGACGTTGAAGATGGTGTCGCGCGAGACGTCGAAGCGCGTGAACGCCTTGGCGTCCAGCATCGGCCGGTCGAGCGACGATTGCTTGTCGAACCACGAATAGGTGCCGCGAATGTCGGCGCCCGCCTCGTGCGCCGACCATTGCGAGCGGACCTTCAGCGCCGGCTCGACGACGGTGTAGCCGGACGGCTGGCCGGTCGAGGTGCGCTCCGGATTGGTGTCGTAGCCGCGCGTCACGTCGATCGAAGGTTTGAGCAGGAACGTGCCCGCGCGGATGCCGAGCGGCTCGAACGGATCGCCGATCGGCACGAGTTGGCGGCGCGGCAGCGCGTTCGGCGGCTTGTAGGCTTCGGAGTACGGCTGGCGCGCGGGAATCTGTTGCGCCAGCGTGTGACCGCCCGCGGCCTGCGGCGGACCGGGCGGCTTCGGCGGAGGCGGCGGCGCCGGACGCGGGTCGCCGGGCTTGGGCTTGTTCTTCTTCTTTTTCGCGATCGAGCCGGTGCTGTCGAACCCGGTTTCGCCCGCGCCGGAGGCAATGGTCGGCGCGCCTTCGCGCGCGATCGTCTCGCGGGTCTTGATCAGCGGCGCGCTGAAGCGATTGACGTTGCGCGGATCGGTGACGGACGGCTGGAACGGCGTGGTGGTCGGAGACGACTGTGCATGCGCGGAAGCGACATGCGCAAAGGCGAACGCCGGCACAGCGAGCGCGAAGGCAAGGCGCTGATGACAGCGGCGCGGCAGAGGCAGTCTCCATGGCATAATGCGTCGCGCCAGCGCTCGCGCGCCCGCTGGCGAACGGCCAGAGGCGAACGAAAGCCGGCAACCAGCCGCGCGCGGGGCTCCCCGTCGCGCGCGCGATGGGGTCCCCGGCCCGCGGCCGGTGGTTAATGAGGATTAAAGATTTGTGGTTAACGGGACCTTTCCGGGCCGCGAACGACCCGGAAATGGCCGCTCAGACCGCGGGTTCGACCGCGAGGTTGGCGCCGTCGGCCTGCGTGACCTTGACCCGGCTGCCGGCCGGGCATTCCGGCCCGCGCACCCGCCAGATCGTGTCGTCGATCCGCACCGTGCCGACGCCGTCGACGATCGGCTTTTCCAGCGTGAACACCCGCCCGATCAGCGCATCCGTGCGCCGGTTGAGCATCGGCGACTGGCTGTCCGGCTCGATCTTCAGCGCGAAGCGGCGGAACAGCGGGATCGAGGCCATGGCGAAGGCCGCGAACGCCACGCACTGCCATTGCCACGGCCAGTCGACCGCGAGCGAGATCGCACCGACCAGCGCCGCGGCGATGCCGAGCCACATCATGAACGCGCCCGGCACTGCGAGCTCAAGCGCGAACAGAACCGCGCCGGCGATGATCCAGGCCCAGGGACCGAGCGAGGTTATGGTGGATTGGATGTTGGCGATCATGGGATCCCCGTCAGGTGGCGGTCGCGGGAACAGTCGGCCGCCGCGGCGCGGACGGCGTACCAGGCGCCGACGACGGATGACGACTGTCGGGCCCGAAGGTTGCCTTGGCGATCTCGGCGATGCCGGCGAGCGAGCCCAGCACGCCGGTGACCTCCATCGGCATGATCAGCACCTTCTGGTTCGGCGAGTCGGCGAGTTCGGCCAACACCTTCATATACTTGTCGGCGACGAAGTAGTTGATCGCGGTGACGTCGCCCTGCGCGATCGCGGCGCTCACCATCTCGGTGGCCTTGGCTTCCGCCTGCGCCAGGCGCTCGCGCGCCTCGGCGTCGCGGAACGCGGCCTCTCTACGGCCTTCGGCCTCGAGGATCTGCGACTGCTTCGCACCCTCGGCCTTCAGGATCGCCGACTGGCGCAAGCCTTCGGCCTGCAGGATCTCGGCGCGTTTCTCGCGCTCGGCTTTCATCTGGCGGCCCATCGACTGCACCAGGTCGGCCGGCGGCACGATGTCCTTGATCTCGATGCGGTTGACCTTGATGCCCCATGGCGACACCGCAGCATCGACCACGCGCAGCAGCCGCTCGTTGATCTCGTCGCGGTGCGACAGCATCTGGTCGAGGTCCATGCCGCCCATCACCGAGCGGATGTTGGTCATGGTCAGCTTGATGATCGCCTGGTCGAGATGGGTGACCTCGTAGCTCGCCTTCGGCGCGTCGAACACCTGGAAGAACGCCAGGCCGTCCACCGTTACCGTGGCGTTGTCCTTGGAGATGACATCCTGCTGCGGGATGTCGATCACCTGCTCCATCATGTTCACCTTGCGGCCGATCCGGTCGAAGAACGGCACGATCAGGTTGAGGCCGGGCTGGAGCGTGCGCGTGTAGCGGCCGAACCGCTCGACGGTCCAGTGGTAGCCCTGCGACACCGTCTTTACGGCGGCGAAGATCGTCAGGATGACAAGGACAACCAGCGCAACGACGAAAACGTTGACCCCGAGCAGTATCGAAAAGTCACTCACGGTTCCCTCCCTGGACTTATCTCAAATGTGGCGAGCCGCCCGGGCGGCTGCCAGCCCCCGGTATCCGTCTTGAATCGTTTGTCGGATCAAGCGCTTGCGAGGTTCATGGCTCCTTTGAGCATGATCTTTTCCGAAAACCGCTGCACACTTTCGGGATCATGCTCAGGGCACCGTGAAAACGATCAACTGATCGGTCACGCCGCCGGAACCCGGTTTCAGGGACCCCGCGGCGATGTAGATGCTCTTTCCGAGGACCGCGGCGCTGGTGCCATGGCGTCCGGCCGGCATCGCCGTCAGCGTCCGCCAGCGCATCGATTTCGGGTCGTAGGCTTCGTTCTCGGCGAACGTGTCGGGCGGCAATTCGCCGCCGAGCACCACGGCCATGCCGTGGAAATTCGCATAAGCGAGCCCGCTGCGCGGGGTCGGCAGCGGCGGGCCGGACGACCAGGAATTGGTCTTCGGATCGTAAACGTCGTGCTGGCCGGTGCGGCTCGCCGGATTGGTGACGCGGCCGCCGATGGCATGGAGCTTGCCGTCCACCGCGACCAGCGCCAGGTGGTCGCGCGGCTGCGGCAACGCCGCGCGCTCGGTCCATTGGCCGGTCGCCGGATCGAACACCTCGTGGGTGCCGACCGTGAAGGTGTTGTCGACGCCGCGGCCGCCGACCGCGTGGATCCTGCCGTCGAGCACGGCCACGGCGACCGAGCCGCGCGGCGCCTTCAGCGGCGCGAGCGATTTCCAGGAGTTCGATCCGACATCGTACTGATGGACCTCGCTCACCGCGCCGCGATGCACCGAGCCGATGAAGCCGCCGACCGTGACGATGGTGTTGCCGATGACGGCGACGCCGAGATGATCGAGTCCCTTGGGCATCGCGGCCAGCGCCCGCCAGCTGTCGGAGGCCGGGTCGTATTCGTCGATCAGCGGCACGGCGTTGCCGCTGATGCCGCCGCCGACCACGTAGATCTTGCTGCCGACCGCGGCCAGCGCCACCTCGTTGCGCGGCGTGGGCAGCGGCTTCTTTGCGACCCACGCACCGTCGGACGACGCGGATTGAGCCCACACCGGCGGCACCGACAACAAAGCAGCGAGAACAATGCCTGCCATCGGCAGGCGACCGGGCTTCCGCATTGCAGCCTCCCCAACAAACCGGAGCGTTGACCGCTCTCGGATCCAAACTCAAATCCAGCCTTGCAGTTCGCGCAGAACGAGATGCGAGATCACCGCCATGCCGCCGTCGCTGTCGTTGAGGCATGGGATCGCCGAAAAATTCTCGCCGCCGTTCGATTTGAAGATATGAGCGTTCTCGACCGCAATCTCTTCCAATGTTTCGAGGCAATCGGCGGAGAAGCCGGGCGTCACCACGGCGAGGTTCTTCACGCCGCGCTGCGCCAGCGCCTCGACGGTCTTGTCGGTGTAGGGCTGAAGCCATTCGGCGCGGCCGAATCGCGACTGGAACGTCAGCATCAGTTTGTTCTCGTCGAGCCCGAGGCGGGCGCGCAACAGCCGGACCGTCTCGTAGCAATGGCTCGGATAGGGATCCCCCTCGTCGGCATAGGACTTCGGAATGCCGTGGAACGAGGCGAGGATCAAATCCGGCTTGAACGGCAGGCGCTTCAGCTCCGCCTCGATCGAGCCGGCCAGCGCCTCGACGTAGACCTTGTCGTCATAATACGGCGGCACGACCCGCAGCGCCGGCTGATCGCGCAGCTTCGCCAGCGCCGCAAACGCCGCGTCGCAGACCGTCGCGCTGGTCGCCGCGGCGTATTGCGGATAGAGCGGCACCAGCAGGATGCGCTCGCAGCCCGCCTTCGCCATCGCCTCGATACGGTTGGCGAGCGACGGATTGCCGTAGCGCATGCCCCAATCCACGACGATCGCCGGATCGATCGCGTCGGTCGCGGGGCGGAGCTTGGCCGCCTGCGAGCGGGTGATGGTCTTGAGCGGAGACTCGTTCCTCTCGCGATTCCAGATCTTCTCGTAATCCTTGCCTTTGGCGCGCGGGCGGCGCGGCAGGATGATGGCGTTGAGCACGAACTTCCAGACCGGACCCTGATCCTCGATCACGCGGGCGTCGCTGAGAAACTCCTTGAGATAGCGGCGCACGGAAGCGGCGTCGGTTGCGTCCGGCGTGCCGAGATTGACGAGCAGCACGCCGATCCGTCCGCCGGGCAAAGTCCTGCCCGGCGCATTCATGCCGATTCGCACCACAGGTTCAGGCTTGTTCATGGCTGACATGTCGCATCCGGCCGAGCATAGCCGGACGTGGCGCATGCGTGCTAGCAGAGAACCAATGTCCGGGAACAAACTTCGCCACCTAGCCGCTGCCGTCTGGCTCGCCGCCACACTCATACTGGCGCACGGCGCCGCATGGGCGGAGACCGCGAAGGTCACCTTCATCCTGATGAACGACATCTACCAGATGGGCGAGACCGCAATGCCCGACGGCAAGAGCCGCGGCGGCTTCGCGCGGCTCGCCGCGGTGGTGAAGGCCGAGCGGGAGCGCGCCCGTTCTTCGGGCGGGCACGTCATCCTGGCGCATGGCGGCGACACGCTGTCGCCCTCGCTGATGTCGGGAATCGACCAGGGCGCCCACATCATGGTCCTGACCAACATGCTCAAGCCGGACATCTTCGCACCGGGCAACCATGAGTTCGATTTCGGCAAGGCTGTTTTCATCAAGCGGATGGGCGAGGCGAACTTCCCGCGCTTCGCCGCCAACATGCGGACAGCGGACGGCCAGCCGCTCGCGGGCTTCAAGGATCGCGAGATCGTCACGGTGGACGGCGTTCGCATCGGGCTGACCGGCGCGGCGCACGAAGACACGCCGCGCATGTCGTCGCCGGAGGATCTCAAATTCGCGCCCGCCGGCGCGGTCATGCGCGAGCAGGCCGAAGCACTGCGCCGCGAAGGCGCCGATTTCGTCGTCGCCGTGATGCACGTCGACCGCTACCGCGGGCAGGACGTCATCGAATCGCGCGCCGTCGATCTCGTGCTGACGGGACACAATCACGATCTGTTCATCCAGTTCGACGGGCGCGCGGCGATGGTCGAGTTGGGCTACGACGCGCACTATGTCACGCTGATCGACATGACCATCGAGGTGAAGCAGCAGGATGGCGCGCGCGCGGTCGCCTGGTGGCCGCAGTTCCGGGTCGTCGACACCGCGACCGTCACGCCGGACCCGGAGGTCGCGGCGGCGGTGGCGAGCCTGGAACAGGAGCTCAGCCGGGAAATGGACGTGCCGCTCGGCACGACCTCGGTCGAGCTCGACAGCCGCAACGCCACGGTGCGCGGACGCGAGGCCGCCATCGGCAATCTCATCGCCGACGCGATGCGGGCGCGCGGCCGCGCCGACGTGGGGCTGATGAACGGCGGCGGCATCCGCGCCGGCAAGGTCTATCCGCCGGGCTCGCCGGTGACGCGCCGCGACGTGCTCGCCGAACTGCCGTTCGGCAATCACATGGTCACGATCGAGGTCAAAGGCGCCGACCTGCGCGCGGCCATCGAGAACGGCCTGTCGCGCCTGCCCGCCCTCGCCGGACGCTTTCCCCACGTATCGGGCATGCGGGTCGAATACGATCCGCGACGGCCGCCCGGCAGCCGCGTGCTTTCGATCGCGGTCGGCGGCGCGCCGCTCAGCCCGACGCGGGTCTACCGGGTGACGACCAACGATTTCGTCGCCCGCGGCAGCGACGGCTACACCTCGCTGACCAACATCAAGCCGGTGGTGCCGCTCGATGACACGCCGCGGCTTTCCAACGAGGTGATGGTCTATCTGCGCGAGCAGGGCGGCATACGCACCGGCGTCGACGGCCGCATGCGGGCTAAGTAGGCCGCTTGCTCCGGCGCCATCCCTCCCCGCGAGGGGGGTGGCGAGCGAAGCAGCCGGGTGGGGAGATGGCGCCGTTTTATCGCCGGCTTCTCCCCACCCCCCGCGCTTCGCGCGGTCCCTCCCCTCGCGGGCAGGGGAATCGCTTTTGGCTTTTGCGACCTATTGCTTTGATTTGCGAACAGGATTCTGAAGGCTCCCGATTTTGAAAGGGGAGCCGGATGGGCAAGCTCAAGAAGCATTTCCGGAAGTTGCGCGATCCTCGTGCGGCCAATGCGTCGTACCCTTTGCTGGAGATACTGGTTGTTGCGTTGGCGGCGGTTCTGTCCGGGGCCGAGAGTGCCACGGACATGGCCGACTTTGGCCGGCGCAAGATAGAGATGCTGCGCCGCTTTCTGCCGCTGGAGAAGGGTACCCCGAGCCACGACGTCTTCAGCGACATCTTTCGCATGCTCGACCCGGAAGCCTTCGAGCGCGTGTTCCGGCAGTTCATGGCGGCGTTCGCCAAATTCCATAATCTGGACCTGAACGGCGTGATCGCGATCGACGGCAAGTCGCTGTGTGGAGCCTACGAGCGGGGCAAGAGCGCCACGCCGATGCACCTGATCAACGTCTTTGCCGCCAAGGCACGCATGGCACTGGCCTCGCGCAAGGCGCCGGGAAGGAATGAACACGAGGCGGCTCTGGAAGTCCTCCAGATGCTGCGGCTGAAGCGCAAAATCGTCACGGCCGATGCACTGTTTTGCAGCCGCGCCTTTGCAAAGACCGTGCGGGACCAAGGCGGCCACTACGTGCTTGCGCTCAAGAAGAACCAAGGCAAGCTCTTCACGGCGGTCGAAGGCCGCTTTGGCCGCGCCGGTGAGCGCGACACAGCCACCCAGCTTCACGAGGTCGCCCACGACCGCCGCGAAGCGCGACGGGCGACGGTCATGCACGACAACAAGCTCGCCGAGATGCATGACTTTCCAGGCATTGCCGCTATTGCCAGAGTCACATCCCGGCGCAAGTGCAAAGGGCGTCCCGCAGACAAGCCCTTCGTGAGATACTATCTTCTGTCCAAATACCTTGCAGCCGACAGGCTCCTGGCCGTCGTCCGGTCCCACTGGTCCATCGAGAACCAGATGCACTGGATTCTCGACGTCGTCCTTGCCGAGGATGCCAACCGCGCAAGAAAGGACGACGCACCCGAGAACCTCGCCGTCCTGCGACGGCTCGCACTCAACATGCTTCGAGCGCACCCAGAGCAAATATCCATGCGCCGCAAAGTCAAAGCCGCAGCCTGGGACGATGGCTTCCTTCTCAGCCTGTTCGGCCAAAAGCGATAGCCCTGCCCTCGCGGGGAGGGATGAGACCACCGATGCTTTGAGATATTGCTCCAACGAAACGACAACGCCGCCGCGTTGCCGCGGCGGCGTTTCCAGAAATCCTGCAAAGCGTTCAGCGGGGACGAAGGTCCATGCCGGCGATGCCCGCCGCGATGCTCAATCCGGTCTGCGCCTGGCCGCTCAGCGGCTGAAACGCGATGGTGTTGTTAGATCCGCCGATCAGCGCGTTGGCGCCGAGCCCGATGCCGACCGTCGCGCTCGCCGACGCGCCGGCATAGGAGCCGGCCAGATCGCCGCGCTGGATGCCGCGGGTCGGCGCGAACACCGCCCACGCCACTGCGACCTGCTGCGGGAAGCCGATGTCGACACCGGCGCGGCGGATTGTGGCGTGGTACGCCTCGGGCGGGCTGTTGTCGCTGCCACGGAACGTGCAGCCGAGTTCGGTGACCGAACCGACGATGAAGCTCGTGGTCGAGCCGCGGCATTCGAGCACGCCGACCTCGACGCGGCTGCCCTGCGCCATGACCTGTGTGGCCGATGCGACAAGCCCTGCCGTCAACGCAACAGTGGTGAAACGAATCATGAAGTGCCCTCCTCCGAAGGGGCGGGAACTTACCCCAAGTCGGAAACGGCGCAAAGGCGAACGGCTGGGCAGCGGTTTCGTCGTTTATTTCAGGTTGCCGCAGAAGCGCTGGATGCGGCGGCACGCCTCTTCCAGGTCTTCCGTCTTGGTGGCGTAGGAGATGCGGAACGCCGGGCCGTAGCCGAACGGCGTGCCCTGGACCACCGCCACACCTTCGGTTTCCAGGAGCTCGGTGACGAATTCTTCGTCATTCGTGATCTTCTTGCCGGACGGTGCGGTCTTGCCCATTGCGCCGGCGCAGGACGGATACACGTAGAACGCGCCCTCCGGCTTCGGGCACTTGAGACCGTTCGACTGGTTCAGCATCGAGACGCAGAGGTCGCGCCGCTCCTTGAAGATCGCGTTGTGCTTGGCGATGAAATCCTGCGGGCCGTTCAGCGCCTCGACCGACGCCCATTGCGACACCGCGACCGGATTCGAGGTCGACTGCGATTGCAGCATCGCCATCGCCTTGATCAGGCTGGCGTCGCCGCCGGCATAGCCGATGCGCCAGCCGGTCATGCAATAGGCCTTCGATACGCCGTTCACCGTCAGCGTGCGGTCATAGAGCCGCGGCTCGACCTCGGCGATCGAGTAGAACTTGAAGTCGTCGTAGACCAGGTGCTCGTACATGTCGTCGGTCATGATCCAGACATGCGGATGCTTGACCAGCACGTCGGTGACCTTCTTCAGCTCGTCCTTGGTGTAGGCCGCGCCGGTCGGGTTCGACGGCGAGTTGAAGATGATCCACTTGGTCTTCGGCGTGATCGCCTTCTCGAGCGCCTCGGGCTTCATCTTGAAGCCGTCTTCCATCCGCGTCGGCACGATCACCGGCTCGCCGCCGGCGAGCAGCACCATGTCGGGATAGCTGACCCAGTACGGCGCCGGCACGATCACTTCGTCGCCGGGGTTCAGCGTCACCATCAGCGCGTTGTAGAGCACCTGCTTGCCGCCGGTGCTAATGATGATCTGGTTGGCCTTGTAGTCGAGATTGTTCTCGCGCTTGAACTTGCCGGCCACCGCCTGCTTGAGCTCGGCGAGACCTTCGACCGCGGTGTACTTCGACGCCTTGCCGCTCATGATCGCCTTGATGGCGGCCTGCTTGATGTTGTCCGGCGTGTCGAAGTCGGGCTCGCCCGCGCCGAGCCCGATGACGTCGCGGCCCGCGGCTTTCAGTGCGCGCGCTTTGTCCGTCACCGCCATCGTGGCGGAGGGCTTAACGCGCGACAGTGAATCCTTGAGCAGAGCCATGACAGTCTCCAAACCCGCGGGGCTCCATTGCCTCGCGGGGCGCGCGTTTTTCTATTGGTCCGGGGCGGTCGCGGCAAGACGCAATCGGTGATCGCAGTATCAAACCGGTTGATGGGCGGCGCGCCTAGCGCGTGCCAGACGCGCGTAAACGCGCTGGTGCCCGGCCGCCGAAAGCCCGCTGCCAAGCCGTTGCCAGCCCGGCCGAAAAGGCCGAAATTGCTGGCAAATACGGCATTCATCGGGGCGGGAACAGCAATGGAATTGGGACTGAGGAACAAGGTCGCGCTGGTGACCGGGGCGAGCCGCGGCATCGGCCAGGGCATCGCGATGTCGCTGGCCGAGGAAGGCTGCGACCTGATGCTGACCGGGCGGGACGAAGAGGCTCTCAAAGGAGTTGCCGCGGACGTGGCCAAAAAGGGCCGGAAGGCCGCGATCTCGGTTCTCGACCTCCGCAAGGAAGGCTCGGAGAAGCCGCTGGTCGAAGCCGTGCGAAAGGAGTTCGGCCGGCTGGATATTCTGGTCAACAACGCGGGCGCCACCAAGCGCGGCGACTTCTTCCAGCTGACCGATGCCGACTGGCAGGACGGCTTTGCGCTGAAGTTTTTTGCCCATGTCCGGCTCACCCGCGAAGCCTGGCCGCTGCTGAAGGCGCAGAAGGGCTCGCTGGTGACCATCGCCGGCATCGGCGGCAAGGAGCCGGAGCCGCCGTTCACCATCGGCAGCTCGGTCAATGCAGCCTGCGTCGCCTTCACCAAGGCGCTGTCGGACATCGGCAAGGCCGACGGCGTGCAGGTCAACTCGATCAATCCGGGGCGCGTCGAGACCGAACGGCTGTGGCGGCGATTCCGCGAGACCATGCAGGCGACCGGCCGCGACGAGCCTGCCGTGCGCGAAGAATATCGGCAGGAGTTCAACATCAGCCGGTTCGGCACCGTGCAGGATCTCGGATCGTTCATCGCGTTCCTGGTGTCGCCGCACGGCCGCTGGGTGCATGCGGTGGCTATCGACATCGACGGCGGCGAAGTGAGATCGGTGTGAGCACGCCGTTGCACCGTGTGTCCCGGGCGCAGCGCAGCATGAGCGTAAGCGAATGATGCGCTGCAGACCCGGGACCGTTCCAAAGGCGGTATCTGATACGGCCCCGGATCAGCGGTGCACCGCTGACGCCATAGCGCGTCGAAGATGCGCGTGGACGCGCTTTTGGCACCGCATCCGGGGCACAGCGCCATGAACATCCTCCTCACCCCCGCGCGCATCGGCCCGGTGGAGATCCCGAACCGGATCGTCATGCCGCCGATGACGACGCGCGGCTCAGACGACGAAGGCAACGTCACCGACCAGACCGTCGCCTATTACATGGCGCGGGTGCGCGGCGGGACAGGCCTCATCACCGTCGAGATGGCGTCGCCGGAGAAAGCCGGGCGGCATCGCCGGCGCGAGCTCGGCATCTATGACGACCGTTTCCTTCCCGGCCTGACGCGGCTGGTGCGCGAGATCCACCGCGGCGGCGCCAAGGCGTCGATTCAACTCGGCCACGGCGGCGGACATACGCGCGTCGATATCTGTGGCGAGACGCCGGTCGCGCCGTCGGCGATTCCGCATCCGGTCTACGAGACGACGCTCGAGACCATCATTCCGGAGGCGATGACCCGGAGCCGGATCGCGCAGACCACGGCGGCCTACGCCGCGGCGGCCAAGCGCGCGCAATGGGCCGGGTTCGACTGCGTGGAGATCCACGCGGCACACGGCTACCTGATCTCGCAATTCCACGCGCCGTTCGAGAACCGGCGCACCGACGAATACGGCGGCAGCCTGGAGAACCGCGCCCGCTTCGGGCTCGATGTGCTGCGCGCGGTGCACGCCGCGGCGCCGGGGCTCGGCGTGATCTACCGGGTGTCGGTCGACGACTATTTCGACGGCGGGCTCACTTACGACGAAGGAAAGACCATCGCGATCTGGGCCGCAAACGCCGGCGCCGACGCGATCCACGTCACCGCGGGGCATTACCGCTCGAAGCCCACCGCGCACCGCATGATCCCGCCGATGAACGAGCCGGATGCGCCGTTTCTCGAATACGCCGCCGATATCAAGCAGCAGGTGAACGTGCCCGTGATCGCGGTCGGTCGCCTCGGCGATCCGGCAACGGCGACGCAGGCGGTCGAAAGCGGCAAGGCGGATTTCATCGCGCTCGGCCGCACGCTGGTCGCCGACCCGCAATGGGTCGAAAAGCTGCGCAACAACGAGCCGACCCGGCGCTGCCTCGCCTGCAACACCTGCGTCGACGGCATGCGAAGCGGCGCGGGCATCTCATGCGTGGTCAACGGCGCGGCAGGGCGCGAGGCGATGTTTTCCGGGGCAAGACCGCCGCAGGGCCAGCGCATCGCGGTGATCGGCGCCGGGCCCGCGGGCCTCGCCTATGCGTCGCTGGTCGCCGAAGGCAACTCTGTGACGGTGTTCGAAAAGGACATGAACGCCGGCGGCGCGTTCCGCTATGCCGGGCTTGCGCCGTTGTTCCAGGAGGTCGAGGCCAATCCGGACAGCCTGCTGCGGCACATCGGCGACATGGTCGCGGCATGCCGGAAGAAACACGTGAACTTCCGCTTCGCCACCGACGTGACGCGCGACCCGCTGCTGCTCGCGCCGTTCGACCGGATCGTGATCGCGACCGGCGCGGCCTATCCGCTCGGGCTCGGACCGATGCTGATGAAGATGCTGGAGCGCGGCGCGGGCCACTGGCCGGTCGTGTCAAAGTTCGCCATGAAGCCCGAAGTGCGCGACTGGTTCTACTATCGCGCGCGCACCGCCACCGGCGAAAGTTTCCGCAAGCTCGCGCGTCCGGGCCAGACCGTGGTCGTGATCGGCGACGCCGCGAAGGCGGGCAAGAGCAAGGAAGCCATCGCCAGCGCGTTTGAAGCTGCCCTGCTGGGCAATTAGGGCACCGTCATTCCGGGGCGCGAGCAAAGCCCGTGAACCCGGAATCCATAGCCACTGCTGCGGAGTATGGATTCCGGGTTCGCGAGCTTCGCTCGCGCCCCGGAATGACGCCGGTGGCTACTGGAAAATATCGTTGAACCGCGCCTTCAGGTCCTTCGCATTCTTCTCGATGTGATCGAGATCGATCGGAATGTATTTCACCTCTTTCAGCGACGGCTGGCCCGCGGGCGCCGCGATATCGACCCGCGACGAATGGATCGCGTTGTCGGCGATCATCTTCTGCGCCAGCGGCGACAGCATGAACTGCGCGAACAGCTTCGCCGCGTTCGGGTTCTTCGCGTTCTTGATGATCGCGACCGGCGAGCATATCTCGAACACGCCTTCGGTCGGATAGATCACCTGCTGGTTCGGCAGGTCCTTGCCGTCGTTGAAGCTGCGCGGATCGGAGCCCTCGGCGCCGATCGAGCGCTCGCCGGTCTGCATGGTCTTGTAGACCTGCTGATGACCCTGCACGATCATCGTGTCGTTGGCGCGCAGCGCCTTGTAGAAATCCCAGCCGAGCTTCTGCGACAGCATGCCGACCACCAGGAGCTGGATCGCGGTGAACGACGGGTCGGGCATCACCATCTTGCCCTTGTATTTTGGATTCCTGAGATCGGACCAGGTCTTCGGCCGGTCGGCCTCCGGCACCAGGTCGGTGCGCACCGGCATGCCGATCAGGTGCACGCGCTGGGCGATCCAGTGGCCGTCCTTGTCCTTGGCGCCTTCGATCACCTTGTCGAAGCCGTCCGGCCTGAACGGCACGAAGATGCCGCGCCGGGTCATGCCGCTCGCCGCCGCGGCATCCGACATGGTGATGATGTCGGCGCCGGCCTGCCCCGCCTGATATTCCTGAAGGAAGCGGCGCAGCACCGCCTCGCCGCCGGAGCGCAGCAGCGTCACCTTGATGCCGGTGTCGGCGGTGAACTTGTCGGCGAGATTTTGCACCAGCGGAAACGGCGTCGAGGTGTACCAGCTGACGTTGCCTTCCTTGATCGCCGCGGCGCGGTCGACCTGATCGGGCGTGAAGGCCTGCGCCGCCGTGACAAACGTTGCGAGACAGCCGGCAGCGGCAACGCGCGCGAAGCGGCGCATGACAATCCTCCCATCAAAGCGCCGGTTTGCCCGGCTTGTCGGGTCATCGTCGTTCCATCGTGGGCCAAAGGCAATCGGGAAAACCGCCGCGAAACGCTCTCTTAAGGCTGCACTGATAGGCCTTTTGACGCACCAGAGCCCAATTCGATGAGCGCTTTCTTCGCCGCAATGCGTGACGGCCGGTGGCTCACCCGCGAGCGCACCCGCCTTTGGGCGGTCGCGATGCTTGCCGCTTCGGTTCTCGGCCTCGGTTCCTGCTCGCGACGTCGGACGGGCTCAACGACTATCAGGGCCGGCCGCTCGGCACCGACTTCTCCAACGTCTATGCGGCCGGCACCCATGTGCTGGACGGCAAGCCCGCGGCGGCGTTCGACTGGCCGGCGCAGCACGGACGCGAGCGGCAGATCTTCGGCGACAAGACTCCGTTTTACGGCTGGCACTATCCGCCCTATTTCCTGTTCGTCGCCGGACTGCTGGCGCTGATGCCTTACGCTCTGGCGCTGGCGGCGTGGCAGGCGGCGACGCTTGCGCTCTATCTCGGCGCGGTGTGGCTGATCCTGCGCTCCTCCGCTCCGAAACGATGCGCGCTGAAACCACGCGCGCTGGAGAGCCCGTTGTGGCTGCTCGCAGCCCTCGCCTTCCCGGCGGTGTTCGTCAACATCGGCCACGGCCACAACGGCTTTCTCACCGCGGCGCTGATCGGCACGGCGCTGGTGGTGCTCGACCGCCGGCCGCTGGTCGCCGGAGTCCTGTTCGGCCTGATGGCCTACAAGCCGCAATTCGGCGTGATGATCCCGCTGGTGCTGGGCGCGACCGGCCGCTGGCGCGCGTTCCTCGCCGCAGCGGCGACAGTCGCGGCTCTCACGCTTGCAACCTTTGTCGCGTTCGGCCCCGACGTCTGGCGAGCGTTTTTCGGCTCGGCGCATCTCACCCGCGTCGAGGTGCTGGAGCAGGGCGGCACCGGCTGGCACAAGATCCAGAGCGTGTTCGCGATGGTGCGGATGTGGGGCGGCGGCATCCCCTCGCCTACGTCGCGCAAGGCGCGGTGATGATCGCGGTCGCAGCGGCGCTGACCTGGCTCTGGCGCAGCGCCGCGGCCTATCCGCTCAAGGCCGCGGCGCTGATCGTCGCGCTGGTTCTCGCCACGCCCTACAGCCTCGACTACGACCTCGTGATTCTCGCCCCGGCGATTGCATTTCTTGCGGCCGACGGCCTCGCCCGCGGCTTCGCGCCCTGGCAGAAAACCGCGCTGGCGCTGCTCTGGTTCATGCCGCTGATCGCCCGCAGTATCGCCGAGCAGACGCTGGTTCCGCTCGGCGTGCCGGCCATGCTGCTGATGTTCGTGCTGGTCCTGCGGCAGGCCGCGGCCGAGACGGGCTTTACCGCCGGGTGGCATTCGGCGGCGCAGCCGATAAAGTAGCCGCATGATCACGAGGCGAGCGGCGTTGACGGCGCTGGCCGGGCTTGCCGCTATTCGCGGAGCCCGCGCGCAGGCTTTTCCGAGCCGTCCGGTCACCATCATCGTGCCCTATCCGTCCGGCGGACCGGTCGACATCACCGCACGGCTGATCGCGCAATCGGTCGGCGACCGGCTCGGCCAGCCGTTTGCGGTGGACAATCGCGGCGGCGGCGCGGGCGTGATCGGCAGCGTCGCGGTGCAGCATGCCGAGCCGGATGGCCATACGCTCATTCTCGGCACCAACCAGACCCATGCCACCAACCAGAGCCTGTTGAAGAACTGCCCTTACGACGCGGTGAAGGACTTCGTGCCGGTCGCGGGCATCGCCGAGATCCCGCATGTGCTGGTGGTGCGGCGCGGGCTGGAGGTGGCAAGCGCCGCCGAACTGGTGGCGCTGGCGAAGAAATCGCCCGGCGCGCTGAACTACGCTTCGACCGGCGTCGGCTCTGCCTCGCACCTCGCAGCCGAGCTGTTCAAGACCCGGGCGGGCATCGAGCTTCAGCACATTCCGTTCCGCGGCGCAGCGCCGATGACCACCGAACTGCTCGCGGGCCGCATCGACGTGACCTTCGCGACGCTGCCGGGCGTCGTGAGCCACATCGATGCCGGCGTCATCCGCGCGCTCGCGGTCGCCAGCGGCAAGCGCGCGGCGCGGCTGCCGAACGTGCCGACGCTTGCGGAAGCGGGAATTTCCGGCGTCGAGGCCGATGCCTGGTTCGCGCTGTTCGCGCCGGCCAGGACGCCGACCGCGGCGGTCGACCGGCTGCACCGCGCGATCGTCGCGGGCCTGGAAACCGAAGCCGCAAGGGATGCCATCGCAACGCAGGGCATGAAGCTGTGGCTGCGCTCGCCCGCCGACATCGCGGGTTGGCTGCCCAGCGAGATCGGCAAATGGGCTGCCGTGATTAAAACGGCTGGTGTCGTCGCGGAATAGACGCTGCCGCCTCGATTGTGTCGTGCCGACGCGGCCCCTAGACTTGTCGGCAAGACAAACAGTTTTGGGGAGGTTCGAATGTTACGTTCGTTTGTTGTGGTTATTGTTGCCCTTGCCGTTGCCGGCGCCGCTCATGCCCAGCAGCTTCCCGCCGCCGCCACGCAGACCCAGACCATCAAGCGCACGCCGCTGCAGAAATTCGACGTGCCCGGCACCAACTACGAAACCGTGATCGGCATGGCCGAAATCGTGCCGAACGTGAACATCGGCAAGCACACGCATCCGGGACCGGAATCGGGCTTCATGCTCGACGGCGAGATGACGCTTCTGGTCGACGGCCAGCCGCCTCTCGTGGTCAAGAAGGGCGAATCCTACAAGATTGCGCCCGGTGCAGTGCACGACGCCAAGACCGGAGCGAGCGGCGCAAAAGTCATCGCCACTTACGTCGTCGAGAAGGGCAAGCCGCTCGCCTCTCCCGCGCCGTAAGCCACAAGTCCATCCCGTTAAATTTCCGCGAGCGCGCGAACATCGCGCTTCGCTGCGCCGCATCAAACAATCGCAAAGAAATTCCGCAACGTCCTTGCCGCGGAGTTAAATTTCTTTCATTTGAATGTTGCGGCGCACGCGTTGTCCTTTTTCATGTCGCCGTCATCCACCGGCCTTGCAATCGCCGCGCTTTGCCTCTTAATCGCGAAAGGCAATGACGCCGCGAACCGGGGAGGATGCATGTACACGCTCTATTCCATGCGTCGCTCCGGCAATTGCTACAAGGTCCGTCTCGCGCTCGCACAGCTCGACATCGCGCATGAGCTGGTCGAGATCGACATTCTCAAGGGCGAGACCCGCACGCCGGAATTTCTGCTGATGAATCCGAGCGGCCATGTGCCGCTGCTCGAGGTCACGCCCGGCCGGCACATTGCCGAGTTCGAACGCGATCCTGTGGTACGTCGCGGGCCACACCCCGCTGGTGCCGGACGACCGCGCCGACCGCGCCGAAATGCTGCAATGGATGTTCTTCGAGCAGCACAGTCTGGAGCCGAACATCGGCGCCGCGTACTTCTGGCTGACGCTGGTGAAGGGCGGGCGCGACCTGCAGCAGCACGCGCTCGAGGACTGGATGCAGGAAGGCCACCGCGCGCTCGGCGTGATGGAACGGCATCTTTCGAAGCGCGATTTCTTCGCCGCGGGCCGATACACCATCGCCGACGTCGCGCTCTACGCCTATACGCATCTGGCGCACGAGTGCGACTTGATCTGTCGCCGTTCCCGGCCGTCCGCGCCTGGCTGCGCCGCGTCGCCGACCAGCCCGGGCACGTCGCGATGCACCAGCAGCCGGTGATGGCCGCAGCGCAGTAGCGCCGCCGGAAAGCGCTGTCAGTTCTCGGTCTTGATATTGGCGTCCTTGATCACCTTCGCCCACTTGGCGATGTCCGCCTTGATGATGTCGCCGAACGCCTGCGGCGCGTCGCTGGTGGTGTCGAGCCCGAGCTGCGCGAGCTTTTCCTTCATCTCCGCGCTGGCGACGATCAGCGCCGCCTGCTTGTAGGCCTTGTCGACGATCGCGGCAGGCGTGCCGGCCGGCGCCATCAGGCCGAACCAGGAGATCGCCTCGAAGCCTTGCAGGCCGGATTCGGCGACGGTCGGCAGGTCCGGCAGGACCGAGGAGCGCTTCAGCGAGGTGACCGCCACCCCGCGCAGCTGGCCCTGCTTCACCACCGACAGGATCGCGCCGACGTTCTGCAGCGTCATCGTCACCCGGCCGCCGATCACGTCGGTGAAGATCGCGCCGCGATAGGGCACGTGGACGATATCGACGCCGGCCATGCGCTTGAGCATTTCGCTGGCGATGTGCTGCGGCGTGCCGACGCCGGGGCTGGCGATCGACAGCTTGCCGGGCTGCGCCTTGGCGAGCGCGATCAGCTCGGCATAGGTCTTCGCCGGCACGTCGTTGTTGACCGCGAGGATGCTCGGCATGATGAGGAGCCGCGCGACCGGGGTGAGATCGCGCACCACGTCGTAGGTCTGGTTCGGCAACAGCGTCGGATTGATCGTCAGTGCGCCGTTGGCGCCCCAGTAGAACGTCGTGCCGTCGGGCGCTGATTTCGCCACGCGGTCGCCGCCGACGCTGCCGCCCGCGCCGGGCACGTTCTCGACCGTGACCGGCACGTTCCAGGCTTCGGCGAACTTCTGGGCGAACAGCCTCGCCGTGATGTCGGTCGCGCTGCCCGCGGTGAAGCCGACGATGAAGCGCACTGGCTTGTCGGGATAGGTCGCCTGCGCGAACGCGGACGCCGCACTCAAAACCACCGCCGCAGCGGCCAGCCAGGTTCGCCTCTGCCATGCCCGGATCATCAGTTCCTCCCGCCGCTTGATGTGAGTGTTACTGGGGCATCTTGATTCCAGCGTCCTTGATGACCTTGCCCCACATCGGCATCTCGGTCTTGACGATGTCGGTGAATTCCGCGGGCGTGTTGCCGACGAGTTGCAGGCCGAGGCCCTCGAGCTTGCCCCGCACGTCCGGCATGGCCAGCACCTTCACGGTCTCGGCGTGCAGCTTGTCGACGATCGGCTTCGGGGTGCCGGCCGGCGCCATCAGGCCGAACCAGGCGGTGGCGTCGAAGCCCGGAAAGCCGAGCTCTTCCATGGTCGGCAGGTCGGGAATCTGCGGCGAGCGCTTGCGCGAGGTGATGCCGAAGGCGCGGAGCTTGCCCTCGCGAATGAGCGGCAGCAGGTTGGAGATATTGCCGAAGAAGATGTTGAGCCGGCCGCCCAGAAGGTCGGGCAGGATCGCCGTCGTGCCGCGATACGGCACCTGCTGGAGCTTGGTGCCGGTCATCTTCATGAACAGCTCGCCGGCGAGATGCTGCGAGGTGCCGACGCCGGCGTGGCCGGCGATGAAGTAATCCGGCTTGGCCTTGGCGAGCGCGATCACCTCCTGGACGGTCTTGGCCGGCACGTCCGGCGTCACCACCATGATGTTCGGCACGATGAAGACCTGGGTGATGTAGGTGAAATCCTTCAACGGGTCGTAGCCGAGCTTGTCGATCAGGTTCGGATTGATGACGATTGCCGCGTTGCCGCCCATCACCAGGCTGTAGCCGTCCGGCTGCGCCTTGGCGGTGAGCGCGACCGCGAGATTGCCGCCCGCGCCGGACACGTTCTCGACCACCACGCCCTTGGCCCAGGTCTCGTTGAACTTGTCGGCGAACAGCCGCGAGGTCACGTCCGGCGCGACGCCCGGCGAGAAGCCGACCAGAATCTTGATCGGCTTGTCGGGATAGCCGGACTGCGCCGCGGCGGAATCGACAAAAGCGAACGTGCCAAAGACAAGTGAGAACGCGGCCCAAAGGCCCGGAAGCGAATTCATCGAGTCCTCCCAACGGCGTGGCTGGTGCATGGGCTTGTGTGTCTTTGCCGCCACGTCCGAGGAAAGATAGCAGACTTTAAGCTTTCGTTAACCGTCCGCCACACATCCGCCCGGTTTTGCCAAAACGGCCGCCCAAGTCCGGACGAACCCGCGCCCGCATCCGCCGCCATATTCGTTGCAGAAGTGATTCGCGGGATTGAGACCGATGACCAGAGAATTGATCGAACGTTCGCGTCAGCGTCATGAGTTTGCAGGACTGCCGGTGATTGTCGCCACGTTGTCGCTTGTGGTTTCCCTTGTGGTTGCGGCAACGGCTGTTTCGATCGGCATCGCCCGTGCCGACACGCTTGCGCCGATGGCTGGCGGAAGCGGCGGCAAGCTCGCACTTGCCGTGTTCGTCGGGCTTGTCATCGCCTGCATGGGCGCGTTGACCGCCGGCATGGTGAACGACAAAGTGCGTACGCGAGGCGAATAACAGGACGCCCGCGCGGGAGCAGCCGAATCCGCGTCGCGTATCGGATGACGGCGCCGTAGCGTCGAGTTGTGTTGCAGTTTGTAGTCCCAAGCGCCCTTGGACGCCGTGCGTTGTTTGCGGCGGCCAAGGGCCTTAGTTTTTTGGAGTGCCTTTGGTTTTCAGCGCGGATTGGCCGGCGCCCCGGTTCCGGCGGCCGCGTTCGCCGCCTTGATCATCGGCGCCCATTTGTCGATGTCGGCCTTGTGGTAGGCGCGCAGCGCCGCCGGCCCCTGCTGCTCTTTCGCCGCAACCTCGTGGCCCAGTTCGACCAGCTTCTGGCGCACCGCCGGGTCGGCCAGCGCGTCGGCGACCGCGCCGTTGAGCTTGTCGACCGCCTCCTTCGGCGTGCCCTTGACCGTCCATAGGCCGTGCCAGAACGGAAAGTGCAGGCCCGGCACGCCGGCTTCGTCGATGGTCGGCACGTCGGGCGCGGCGAACCAGCGCTTGTTCTGCAGCACCGCGTAGGCCTTGATCGTGCCGGCGCGATATTGCGGCAGGGTCTGACCGGCCTCCGGACAAGACAGGTCGATCTGGCCGGCCAAGAGGTCCTGCATGATCGGCGCCGCCCCGCGATACGGCACCAGCGGGAATTTGGTGCCGGTGTTGTTCTGGAAATAGACCATGCACATGTGGATGCCGCCGCCGACGCCGGTTGTGCCGGTCGCGCCGCGGCTCGGATTGGCCTTGAGCCAGCCGATCAGCTCCTTCAGGTCCTTCGGCGGCAGATCCTTGTTGCCGATGATCCAGAGCGGCCCGATCGACAGCAGCGAAAGCGGCTGGAAGTCCTCGACGAAGTCGAACGGCATCGAATACATCACGCTGCCGCCGACATGCGAGGTCCACTGCCCGACGATCAGCGTGTAGCCGTCCGCCGGCGCGCGGTGAAGCCGCGAGATGCCGATGGTCCCGCCGGCGCCGCCGACGTTCTCGACGATCACCGGCTGGCCCAGCGAGGTCTTCATCCGCTCGGAGACCACGCGGGCGACGATGTCGGTGATGCCGCCGGCCGCGAACGGCACGATGACGGTGACCGGCTTGTTCGGAAAACCCTGCGCCTGCGCATTCACGGTGCCGCCGAGCGCAACCGCACACGCCACCAGGAACGGCACCCATTTCCAGTTCATCGACGTCCTCCCGTTTTTGATTGCCGAAAGCATCGCATGCGCCCTGGCAACCTAAAAGGCGGCCGGGCGCATGGCTGCAGGGAGGAAATGAAAAGCGGCTTCGCTAATTGATCTTGATTCCGGCCGCCTTGATGATCGGCCACCACTTGTCCAGCTCGGCCTTGTGGTAGTCGTACAGCGACTTCGGCGTCTGCTCCGCCTTCGTGGGGGCGGTCATGCCAAGCGCTTCGATCCGCTTCTGCACGGCGGGATCGTCGAGCGCCTTGACCGCCGCGGCATTGAGCTTGGCGACGACCTCTTTGGGCGTGCCCTTCGGCGCCCACAAACCGTGCCAGAACTCGATGTTCATGCCGGTCACGCCGACGTCTTCCATCGTCGGAACGTCAGGCAACGGCTTCCACCGGTTCTTCGACATCACCGCGAAGGCCTTCATCTTGCCACCGCGCACGTGGGCGAGTGTCTGGGAGGCTTCCGCGCACATCAGGTCGATCTGGTTGCCGATCAGATCCTGCATCGCGGGAGCTCCGCCGCGGTACTGCGCGAAGATGAAATTGGTCTGCGTCTTGTCCATGAAGTAAAGGCCGCAGACATGTGCGCCGGAGCCTGCGCCGACACTGGCGGCCGTGGCCTTGCCCGGGTTCGCCTTCAGCCAGGCGATCAGTTCCTTGGCATTGTTGGCCGGCAGCCCCGTCTTGCCGACGATCATGAGCGAGGAAACCGGCAACCGCACGACCGGCTCGAAATCGTTCAGCGGGTTCCAGGAAACCGGATAGATCGCGGGCGACCCGACAAACGCGGACCAGTTGCCGACGATGATCGTATAGCCATCCGGCGCGGCGGCGGCGACGCGGCCGAGCCCGATGGTCGCTCCCGCGCCGGTCACATTCTCGACCAGCATCGGCTGGCCGAGCGTATCCTTCAAGTGATCGGCGAGTATTCGCGCGACCGTGTCGGTCGGACCGCCCGCCGGGAACGGAACGACGATCGTGACCTGCTTCGACGGATAGTTGTCCGCTGAAGCTCCCGCGATGCTGGCCAGCGCGAGAGCGAAGGTAATGACGGCAGTCGGCATTCTCATGAAATTCCCCGCTTTTTCATGTTTCCCCCGCCGGGAACAATGGCCGGGCGGAAGGAGGCCGAAAAGTCAGCAATGCTGACAGACCTGCCTCATGGCACACGGACACAGCGCCGCACCCGGCGGCAATGTCGCTGGCATCATTGCGATTTGATGCCGGACTCGCGGACCACCGCGCCCCATTTCTCCAGTTCGGCCTTGAGGTAAACCGCAAACGCCGCTTGCGTCTGCTGCTCGGGCGGCGGGATCTCCAGGCCCATGTCGGCGATCCGCTTGGCGACCGCGGGATCCGCCATCGCGGTCCGGAACGCCGCGTTGAGCTTGTCGACGATGTCCTTCGGCGTGTCCTTGGGCGCGTAGGCGGCGAGCCAGTTTGTCACCTCGACGCCCGGAGCGCCCGCCTCGTAGACCGTCGGCACCTCCGGCGCGGCAAACCAGCGCTTCTTCGCCGTCACCGCATAGGCCTTGATGTTGCCGGCCTTGACCTGCGACAGCGAATTCGCCGCGAGGTCGCACATGGTGTCGACATTGCCGGCGACGATGTCCTGCAACGCCGGCGCGCCGCCACGATACGGCACCAGCGTGGTCTTGGTGCCGGTGAGCTTGCCGAGATAGTAGGCGCAGACCGCGGAACTGCCGCCCGCGCCGACCGAAGCCGCGGTCACCTTGCCGTCGTTCTCCTTCATGTAGGCGATGAGGCCCTTCATGTCCGTCGGCGGCAGGTTTTTGCGCGCGATGAACCAGTGCGGCACGCTCGGCAGCAGCGCCACCGGCTCGAAGTCCTTGGCGAGATCGTAGGGAGGCGAATAGACGAAGGCGTTGACGACATGGGTGCCCCAGGTGCCGACGCTGATGGTGTAGCCGTCGGGAGCCGCCTTCGCGACGCGGTTGACGCCGGTCGTGCCGCCCGCGCCGCCCATGTTCTCGACCAGGATCGGCTGGCCGAGCGACGTGCGAAGCGAATCCAGCATGGTGCGGACCATGGTATCGACCGCGCCGCCGGCCGCGAGCGGGATCACGACGGTGACAGGCTTGGTCGGAAACCCTTGCGCGTTGGCCGATACGGCCGATGCCACAACGGCCAGCGCCGCAACGAATACCCTTCTCATTTTCACTCCTGTTTCCTTCGTTTCTGGCAGCAGCGTTTTGCCGCTACTGTCCCTTGATGTTGTGCGCCTTGATGATCGGCCACCATTTGTCGATTTCAGCTTTTTGAAAAGCGCGCAGCGCCTCCGGCGTCTGCTGCTCGCGCATTGGCTTGTCCAGCCCGAGCTCCTGGAACCTGCGCGTCACCGTCGGATCGGCCAGCGTTTCCATCATCACCGTATTCAGCCGCGTGGACGCCTCCTTCGGCGTGCCCTTCGGCACCCACATGCCATACCAGAGCGATGCGGCGAAGCCCGGCAAGCCCGCCTCGTCCGCGGTCGGAATCTGCGGCGCCGCGCCAATGCGCTTTTTCGACGTCATCGCGAACGGCTTGATCGCGCCTGCCTTCACCTGCGCGTAAAAGTTCGACGCGGGCTCCATCTGCAGATCGATCTGGCCGGCGACGAGGTCCTGCAGCGCGGGCGCGTTGCCGCGATACGGCACGAACGTAAACCTGGTGCCGGTCTCCTTCTGGAAGGCAAGCCCCGTGAGATGCCCGGTGCCGCCGACGCCGGGTATGCCGACCGAGGCCTTGTCCGGATTGGCCTTGAGCCAGGCGATCATCTCCTTGAGGTTATTTGCCGGAAAATCCTTCTTGCCGACGATCATCATCGGCTCGCTGGCGATCTGGATGATCGGCTCGAGATCGGTCATCAGGTCGAACTGCAGCGCGTAAAGCGCCCCGGTCATGACGTTGGTGGTCGAAGTGCCGATCTGCATCGTGTAGCCGTCGGCCGGCGCGCGCACCGCGCGGCCGACGCCGATGGTGCCGGCCGCGCCCGCGACGTTCTCGATCACGATCGGCTGGCCGAGGCTGAGCCGCATGCGCTCGGCGAGAAACCGCGCCAGCACGTCGGTCGCGCCGCCCGCCGGGAACGGCACGAGTAGAGTCACCGGGCGAGATGGATAGCTCTGCGCCGCGGCGGTCGAAACTGCCGCCCATGTGGCGAGCAGGATTGCACCGAGCAGTTTCTTCATTGCATCCCCTTACTGCAGCTTGATATTGGCCCCCCTGATGACCGGCCACCAGACCGCGATGTCGGCCTTTTGCTGCGCGGTCCGCGCCTCCGGCGTCTGCTGTTCGCGCGACGGAATCTCCATGCCCAGCCCGGTCAGCGCTCCATTCCCCGATGGCGACCGCCGCACGTCACGGCTTGATGTTCGCCGCCTTGATCACCGGCCACCACTTTGCGACCTCGGCCTTCTGATGCGCGCGCAGCGCCTCGGGCGTCTGCTGATTGGCGGCCGGCAATTCCAGGCCAAGCTCGGCGTAGCGCTTCTGCACGCCGGCGTCGGCGAACGCCGCGCGCACCGCCTCGTTGAGCCTGCCGATCACGTCCTTCGGCGTGTCCTTCGGCGCCCACAGCCCGGACCACAGCGACACGTGAAAGCCCGGCAGGCCGGCTTCCGCCACGGTCGGGATGCCCGACGCCGACGGAATGCGCTTGGTGTCGGTCACCGCATAGGCGCGGATGGTGCCGGCATTGACCTGCGGCAGCGAGTTCGACGCCTGGTCGACGATGATGTCGATCTGTCCGGCGACGAGGTCCTGCAGCGCCGGGCCGGTGCCGCGATAGGGCACGTAGTTCGCCTTGGTGCCGATCAGGCTCTGGAAATACACGCCGCTGAAATGCGCGCCGGAGCCGACGCCCGCGGTGCCGAACGTCGCCTTGTCCTGGTTCGCCTTCACCCAGGCGATCAGTTCCTGCAGCGTCTTCGCAGGCAGCGCGTTCTTGCTCACCACCAGCATCGGGTTGGCGCCGAGCATCGCCACCGGCTCGAGGTCGTTCACCAGGTCGAACGGCAGCGAATAGATCGCGCCGTTGACCACATGGGTGCCGAGATGGCCGAAGCTGATGGTGTAGCCGTCGGCCGGCGAACGCGTGACGCGCGTCACGCCGATGGTGCCGGCCGCGCCGGTGACGTTCTCGATCACGACGGTCTGATTCAACGTCACGCGCATCCGCTCGCCGAGCGTGCGGGCCAGCACGTCGCTCGGCCCGCCGGCCGCGAACGGCACGATGATGGTGATCGGCTTGGACGGAAACGGCTGCGCCTGCGCCGACGAAGTCATGCCCGCAAACAGCGCGAGCGCAATTGAAACGAACCTGCCCATCGTCATCTGAGTTTGTCCCTGCTTGTCATGGCTTGTCGCTATTCGGCCTTGATGCCCGCGGCCTTGATGACGGGTGTCCATTTCTCGATTTCCGCCTTGTGGTGCGCAGCCAGTCCCGCCGGCGTCCGCATACTTTGCGGCACCACTTCCTGCCCAAGGTCGGCGAGCCGCGCGCGCACCGTCGGATCGGCCAGCGCATTGACGACCGCCGCGTTGAGCCTCGCGATCGCCGCGGGCGGTGTGCCCTTCGGCGCCCACATGCCGTGCCAGAACGGCATCTGCAGGCCGGGCACGCCGGTCTCGGCGATCGTCGGCACGTTCGGCGCGGCAGCCCAGCGCTTGTCGGACAGCACGGCCAACACGCGAAGCTTGTCGCCGCGCAGATGCGCGATGACGTTCGAGCCCTCCATGCAGCCGAGGTCGATATGTCCCGCCAGCATGTCCTGAACCACCAGCACTGCGCCACGATACGGAATGAACTGGAAGCTCACCCCGGTGGCCTGATGAAAATTCGTGCCCCAGACGCGCGCGGGCCCGCCGACGCCGACCGAGCCGAACGTCGCCTTGCCCGGATTGGCCTTCAGCCATTCCACCAGCCCTCGCATGTCCTGGACCGGCAGCGCCTGCCTTGCGATGAAGACCATCGGCGCAGTGACCAGCGCCGCAACCGGCTCGAGATCGTTCAGCGGATCGTAGGCGTTGTAGGTGATGCTGCTGATGACGTGCGAGTTGAAGTGTCCGATGCTGAGCGTGTAGCCGTCGGGCGCGGCGCGGACGACGCGGGCGACGCCCGCGGTGCCGCCCGCCCCGGTGGCGTTCTCGACCACGACCGGCTGGCCGAGCGAGGCGCGCATCGGTTCGGCCAGCAGGCGAGCGAGCGTGTCCGGCGGACCGCCGGGCGACGTCGGCACCACGATGGTGACCGGCTTGGTCGGGTAGTCCTGGGACTGAGCGAGCGAAACGGCAGCGGCCAGAAGAATCGCTGTCAGTGCAAGAACTCTTGTCATGTCAGCCTCCTTCAAACGCCGCCGCTGTCCGTCAATCCGGTTTGATGCCGGAGGCCTTGATGATCGGCCACCACTTGTCGATCTCGGCTTTCTGGAACGCCGCGAGACCTTCGGGTGTCTGCTGCTGGGGTGACGCCACGTCGAGGCCGAGCTCGGTGAAGCGCGCCTTGACCGTGGGATCCGCGAGCACCTGCCGCATCGCGCCGTTGAGCTTGTCGACCGCCTCCTTCGGCATGCCCCTGGGTCCGAAGAAACCGAACCAGCCGGACATGTAGAGACCCGGCACGCCGGTCTCGTCGGAGGTCGGAATGTCCGGCATCGACGCCGAGCGCTGCGGCGACAGGTTGGCGATCGCCTTGATGGTTCCGGCGCGCACCTGCGGCAACGCCGCGGCGCCCTGGATGACCAGCAGATCGACCTGCCCCGAGATCAGGTCGGTCATCGCCGGGCCCGCGCCGCGATAGGGAATGTAGGTCACCTTGGTGCCGGTGGCCTTCTCCATCAGGATGCCGGTCACATGCGCGGCGGCGTTCTGGTTGACGAACTTGGCTTCGCCCGGATTGGCCTTCATCCAGGCGACCAGCTCGTTGAGCCGGTTGGCCTGCAGGTTCTTCTTCGCCACCATCAACTGCGGATTGACCGAGATCAGCCCGATCGGGTCGAAGTCTTTCTGCAGATCATAGGTGATGTTGTAGATGATGCTGCCGACATGGGTGTCCCACTGGCCGATGTCGATGGTGTAGCCGTCCGGCGCCGCACGCGCGACGCGACCGACCGCGATGCTGCCGCCCGCGCCGCCGACGTTCTCGATGATCACCGACTGCCCGAGGATCGGCTTCATCTTGTCGGCCAGGATGCGGGCCGCGGTGTCGGTCGAGCCGCCCGGCGGGAACGGCACGATCAGGGTGATTGGCCGAGACGGAAAGCCCTGAGCGTTCGCCGCAACGACGCCGGCGACCAGCGCGCCGGCGATACCAAGGATGAGCCTTCTCATGTCGTCCTCCCGTTTGCCGTGCGCGGTCTATTGCAGCTTGATGCCCGCCGCCTTGATGATCGGCCACCACTTCTCGGTTTCGGCCTTGTGATGCGCGCCGAGCGCCTCGGGCGTTCGCTGCTCGCGCGCCGGAATGACATGCCCCTGATCGGTAAGCTTCTGCCGCACCGCCGGATCGTCGAAGGTCGCCGACACCGCCGCATTGAGCTTGACGATCATGTCGCGCGGCACGCCGGCCGGCGCCCACAGACCGTACCAGAACGCCATGTGCAGTCCGGGCGCGCCCGCTTCGTCGGCGGTCGGGACATTGGGCGCCGCGTACCACCGCTTGTTGTCCATCACCGCGAACGCCTTGATCTTGCCGGCGCGCCACAGCTCCAGCGTCTGCCCGGCCTCGGGGCACGTGAGATCGATCTGCCCGGCCAGCATGTCCTGCATGATCGGCGCCGCCCCGCGATAGGGCACGATCTGGAACCTGGTGCCGGTGCCCTGCTGGAAATGGATCAGGCAGAGCTGCGTGCCGCTGCCGGCGCCGATATTGCCCGCCGTCCGCTTGTCCGGATTGGCTTTCAGCCAGTCGATCAGTTCCCTGAGGTTGTTCGCCGGCACGTTCGGGCCGCCGATCAGCCACAGCACCGCGGAGGTGAGCGGGGCTACCGGCGTCAGGTCCTTCAGGAGATCGAAGCTGAGCGGATAGAGCGCGCCGGAGCCGACATGCGAGGTCCACTGGCCGAAGCCCACGGTGTAGCCGTCGGGCGCCGAGCGCGCGACGCGCGTCGTGCCGATGGTGCCGCCGGCGCCGCCGACGTTCTCGATGATCACCGGCTGGCCGAGCGATTGCCGCATACCGTCGGCGACGATGCGGGCGAGAATGTCGGAACCGCCGCCCGCCGGGAACGGCACGATCATGGTCACCGGACGCGCCGGATAGCCTTGCGTCTGCGCCGACGCTCCGGCGCAGGCCAGCACGCTCGTCAACACCACCGCCGCGGCGAATAACTTCAAAGCCGCCTCCTCATGCGCCCGGCACGCGCAAGGAAGAAAGAGAGCCGGAACAGCTAACGCACCCTGATGTTCTGCGCCTTGATCACCGGCCACCACTTCTCGATCTCTTCGCGCTGGAACTTGGCGAGCCCCTCCGGCGTCGTCATGGTGGTCGGGAAGAACTCCTGGCCGATCTTGACCAGCCGCTCGCGCGTCACCGGATCGGCCACCGCCTTGGTCACCGCCTCGTTGAGTTTGGCGATCACCGGCTTGGGCGTGCCCTTGGGCGCCCAGATGGCGTGCCAGAAGTAGAAATACATTCCCGGCATCCCCGCCTCGTCGACGGTCGGCAGATCGGGCAGCACCGGCGTGCGATCCTTGCCGGCCAGCACGAACGCCTTGATCAGACCGTTCTTGACGTTCTGGCCGGAGGTCGAGGGCGTGTCGACGATCATGTCGACCTGGCCGCCGACCAGGTCCTTCTGCGATTCACCGGCGCTGCGATAGGGGATGAAGTTGAACTTGGCCTGGATCGCGTTCTGGAAGAACGAACCGAACACATGGCTCGGGCTTCCCGGGCCCGCCGTCCCGACCGAGACCTTTTCGGGATTGGCCTTCAGCCACGCGACCAGTTCCTTGAAGTTGCCGGCCGGCAGGTCCTTGCGGCCGACGATCAGCGACGGCTGCGTCGAGATCAGCGCCACCGGCTCCAGGTCCTTGAGAAGATCGATCGGCAGATCGTGCACCACGCCGCTCGCGACATTGGTGCCCCACTGGCCGATCTGCAGCGTGTAGCCGTCCGGCGCCGAGCGCGCGACACGGAGAACACCGGTCGCGCCGCCCGCGCCCGGGGTGTTTTCGACGATGACGGTCTGGCCGAGATGCGTCCGCATGCCTTCGGCGATGATGCGCCCGATGGTGTCGGTCGAGCCGCCGGTCGCAAGCGGCACCACGAGCGTCACATGGCGGGAGGGGAAGTCCTGCGCACTCGCGGACACAATCGTACAAAGAACAGCAAGCGCGGAGCCGATCACGGCTTTTAGCATTTCACTTCCTCCCGGTCGTTTTGTACACAGTAGCACTACGAATTCGCCGGGGCCTAGGCGGTCCGATCCAGTTGAACACCGCCTGGACCCGTTCATTCACGCCAATCCGCCGGGATTCGGTTTGACCAGCCAGACCAGCAATCCGCCCCCGCACGGGGCGCGGCCCGACGACACACGCGGCGAGCAGCCGCGGTCCATCGAGACGCGCACCTCGTGGGTGGTGGCCGGCGTCTCGCTGGTCCTGCTCGGCATGTCGTTCGGCGGGCCGTGGATCGCGGCGGTGGGACTGAAAGAGATCGCCAACGACATTTCCGGCGGCGCGCGCCAGGTCCCTTCGCTCGCGGTGTCGCTCGCCTTCTTCGGCTCGGGCGCCGGCGGGCTGCTGATGGGGCGGCTCGCCAACAGCTACGGCATCCGCTGGACGGTGATCGCGGGCTCGCTGATGATCGCGGTGGGGCTTGGCATCTCCTCGCTCGGCGCGCCGTGGCAGCTTTATCTCGGCCATGGCTTGTTCATGGGCTTCATCGGCAATGCCGGCCTCAACGCGCCGCTGTTCGTCTATGTCAGCCGCTGGTTCGACCGCCGCCGCGGCTCGGCGCTGGCGCTGATTTCCAGCGGCGGCTATCTCGCGGGATTCGTCTGGCCGACCATCTTCGAACGCTCGATCGCGTTCGTCGGCTGGCGCTGGACCATGATCGGCTTCGCGGTTCTCCAGCTCGTGGTGATCCTGCCGCTTGCGATCGCGTTCCTGCGCCCGCCGCCCGAGCTGCCGCAGGAGGGCGGCGCGCATGGCACCGGCGGCACCCGGCCGAAGGTGCTCGGCTGGAATGCCAATGTCGTGTTCGCGATGCTGACCTTCGCGTCGTTCCTGTGCTGCGTCACCATGTCGATGCCGCAGCAGCATCTGGTCGCGTTCTGCAGCGACCTCGGCCTCTCGGCGACCATGGGCGCGACGATGCTGTCGCTGCTGCTCGGCATGGGCTTCTTCAGCCGCCAGGGCTGGGGCTACCTGTCCGACCGGCTGGGCGGGCTGCTCACCGCGCTGCTCAGCTCGCTGATGCAATGCGCGGCGATGAGCGGATTTCTGTTCACGCAAAACACCGTCGGGCTGTTCACGGTCGCGACCGCATTCGGCATCGGCTTCAGCGCGCTCATTCCGGCCTATGTGCTGACCATCCGCGACCTCTATCCGATGAGCGAGGCACACTGGCGGGTGCCGACGCTGCTGCTGTTCAGCGGCAGCGGCATGGCGACCGGCGGCTGGCTCGCGGGTTATCTCTACGACATCTACGGCTATTACACGCCCGCCTTTGCGACCGGCGTCGCATTCAATGTCGCCAACATCGCGATCCTGTCCATGCTGCTGGTGCGCCAGCGCAGCATGATGACGGCGGCTCGCGCGCGCTAACCGGTCCGCGACCGCCCCAGGGCGCTGAATCAACCGCACTCCCTCCCCGTCATCCTGAGGTGCGAGCCCTAGGCGCGTTGACGCGCGTCTTCGACGCGCTATGGCGAGCCTCGAAGGATGAACGGCCCGGGATTTCGGGGCCGTCGCCCTTCGAGGCTCGTTCGCTTCGCTCACTCGAACCTCAGGGTGACGGGGTTGGAGTGGTGCTCGGCTCAACAAAAACGCTCCGTCAAACGTGGACGTGGAAACTCGTTTCCGCGGCGCGCTGCGCCCGGGCTTTGCCAAGTTTCTTCTTGTTGCCCCTCCTGCGAGGGGAGCGGAGCGCCGAAAGGCGCTGGTGCGGAACGCCGCACCCGTGGCCGCCTTGCGGTTGGGCCAGTCCCTTCATCGGAAGGGACTGCCGGCCCATGACGCGGACCGGCGCGCCTTGCGGCGCTCCACCACGGTGTTCGCGAGGCCTTGGCCTCACTCGCTCTCGGGCCGCGCTTTCCTTCCCGGGCTACTGACGTGTTCACCCGGTAGTCCAGCAGGCTCCCTGCGCACGGGTCATCTGGTGCCCGTAGGGCGGGGTCCGAGGCGTCCCGGGAGTCCGGTGGTTAGTCGGACCCGCAGGCAGACCGTTCCTGCCTCTCCCAGCGGCAACCACCCGGATGGTGCCCCTCAACAGGCAGGATGAGAACGAACATAGAACGGAATTAATGCCTGTCAACCCCGCGGCGGTGCGCCGTAGAGCTGACTTGTTTGTGAGCGACCGGCTGCCGTTCGAAGCGAAACATTCATCACCAAGATGTGTTGCCCTGCCGGCGCGATTTCGCCGCCGGATCGCGCCACATTTGCGCGCATCAAGGGAAGCCTTTCATGACCAGACCGCTTGTTCTCGCCCTCCTCCTTGCCGCACTGCCCGCCGCAGCCTCTGCACAAACCTTCAAATCCTCCGCCGGGGATCTCAAGGTCGAGACGGTGGTCGGCGGGCTTGCAAACCCGTGGGCGCTGGCGTTCCTGCCGGACGGCCGCATGCTGGTGACGGAACGTCCGGGGCGCATGCGCATCGCCACCGCGGACGGCAAGCTCGGCGCGCCGCTCGGCGGCGTGCCCAAGGTGTTCGCCTCCGGCCAGGGCGGCCTGCATGATGTCGTGCCCGATCGCGGCTTCGCGCAGAACCGGACGATCTATTTCTGCTTCGCCGAGCCGGAGAGCGGCGGCGGGCGCACGTCCCTGGCGCGTGCCACGCTCGGGGACGACAAGCTCAACGATGTGAAAATCATTTTCCGCCAGGAAGGCCCGCTGTCGAGCGGACACCATTTCGGCTGCCGCATCGCGCAAGCCCCGGACAACAACCTGTTCCTGACCATGGGCGACCATTTCAAGGATCGCGACGACGCCCAGAAGCTCGGCAATCACATCGGCAAGATCGTCCGCGTCGCGACGGATGGCTCGGTGCCGAAGGACAATCCGTTCGCCGGCCGCAAGGATGCCAGGCCGGAAATCTGGAGCATCGGCCACCGCAACTCGCAGGGCGCGGCGATCCATCCGCAGAGCGGCAAGCTCTGGGAGCACGAGCACGGCGCGAAGGGCGGCGACGAGGTCAACATTCCGCAGGCCGGAAAGAACTACGGCTGGCCGGTGATCAGCCACGGCGTCAACTATGACGGCTCGCCGGTCGGCAGCGGCAAGTCGGCGCAAGCCGGCATGGAGCAGCCGGTCAAATATTGGGTGCCGTCGATCGCGCCGTCCGGCATGGCGTTCTACAACGCCGAGCTGTTCCCGGCGTGGAAGGGCAGCCTGCTGGTCGGCGCGCTGAAGGACCAGATGCTGGTGCGGCTCTCGCTCGACGGCGAGAAGGTGACCGGCGAGGAGCGATTGCTGCAGGGGTTGCGCGAGCGCATCCGCGACGTGCGCGTGGGACCCGACGGCGCGATCTATCTGGTCACAGACAATTCGGCCGGCCGGGTGCTGAAGGTCGTGCCGGTAAAGTGAATCAGTAGTCGAACTCGTCCAGGTCGCGAGCGCCGTGAAGCACTCGGGCAATGATGACTGACTCGCTATTCATATCTATTCGATAAAAGATCACCCATGACATAACGGCAAAGCTGCGCAGTCCCTCCATGATTTCGGAGCGCTCGCGGCCCAATTCCGGATGCTCCGCGATCGACTCGAAGATACGCTCAATCCGTTCAAGGACTCGATCGGCCGCTGAAATTATCGGCTGCAACATAGGTCCAGATATCGAGTATGTCGGCGCGAGCCAGTCGCATGTGGCGACCACGCCCCCCGGCCGCGTCACGCGAGCCATCTCGCGAACGGCCTTGGCGGGATCCGGCACGAAGCTGATCACCAGCGCCATCAGGGCCGCGTCGAACGAGCGGTCGGCAAACGGCAGCGCCTGCGCGTCGCCGGTCTGAAACTGTGCAAGCCTCGCCTCAGTCCGGCTGCGCGCATGCGCAAGCTGTCCGTCCGACGGATCGACGCCGGCAACTCCCGCAGGCGCGCTGTGCGCGATCAGCTCCTCGGTGAACGCACCGTTGCCGCAGCCGACATCGATGCAACGCAGGCCCTTCGGCAAGGCGAGCCAGTCCAGGAACGTCCGGCCGGCCAGCCTGCTCCAGCGGCCCATCAGCCGTTCGTACACACTCCCGTCGGCAAACACAGGCTCGCTCATGGATTCCTCCGGAGTGCCGCGCCTGTGCAGCTACTTCTTCGCCTGCAGCAGCTTCTTCTCCAGCATCACGTGAATGCCCTTCGCACCATTCACCACCTGCGTCACGCGCAGATCGGCGGCCAGGCTGCACAGCGTGTAGGCGTCCTCGCGCGAGATGCCGGTGCGCGCGCAGATCAGCTTGATCATGTCGCGCAGCGCGATCACCACGCAGTCGTCAAGGTCGGGGTCGAACGCCATGGTCATCACATGGGTCGGCGTCTCGGCCATCGGCCATTCCAGCGTCATGTCGGGCCGCACGATCAGCTCGAAGGTGCCAATGAGCCCGGTCTCGATGGCGGTGATGCAGACCTCGCCGTCGCCCTGCGCGCCGTGACCGTCGCCGCAGGAGAACAGCGCGCCGTCGGTGTGGATCGGCAGATAGAGCGTGGTGCCCGCCACCAATTCCTTGTTGTCGAGATTGCCGCCGTTGCGACGCGGCGGCGGCGAATTGATCATGCCCCAGGCGGCGGGCGGCGCCACCGCCATGATGCCGAAGAACGGCTTGAGATCGAGATCGAGCCCCCACGGCAGCTTGCCGATCATCCGCTGCTTGTCGAGCGGGATGTGAATGAGCCGCATGGTCTTGAAGTCGTCGGGCAAGGCGCCGGCGAGCGGACGGATGGTGTTGTAGCCCCAGTCCTGGTTGAGCTCGATCGCCTTGATGCGAACTTCCAGAACCTGTCCGGCTTTCGCGCCGCGTACCGCCACCGGCCCGGTGAGAATGTGCGGGCCGCCGAGCTTCGGCTGCACCTTCTGATGGATCGCCGCGAGCTCGGGCAGCACGGTCAAGCCGGTTTCCGGTTTCGGCAGATGGCCGAGCGTGCCCGACACCGTGGAGATCGTGATGGTGTCGCCGGAATCGATGGTCACCAGCGGCTTCAGCGCCGCGTCGAAATAGCCCCAGTGCACGGTTTCGGGTGAAGCATCCAGTTTATGCGTGGCCATGTCTTTTCTCTGAGATGTGTACTGACAACAGCGATTTTAGGACAGGCTTCGGCGAATGTCCGCCTGGACTCGAGCGAACATTGCTCAAAGGTAAGGCCGTGGCACGGCGCTCGCGCTGCCTGCTTTGGATCGAAAGCAGCGCTGCCCCGGATCGCGCTGCTTGCAATTGTCGCACATGACCGAACAAGCCGATGAAAAGTTACTCACGTCCTATTCCCGCTTCATGATCACGGAGCTGTCGATCTGCTCGATCAGGTCGAGCGCGATCAGCACCGCCGCGCCCTTCTTCTCCGGGTCCTTCGACTGTTCCTCGTGGTTGGTCAGGCTCCAGGCCTTCTCCCATTCCGGCCCGCCGGTGACGATCCGCGCCTTGCCGTGAAAGCGGATGCAGCCGGCGCGATACGGGTTCTCCTTCCGCGCGGGATTGCGGTAGTAGACCATCACATTCGGATTCTCGGCGATCCGCTTGGGCGACGAGCGGTGGCTGCGCTCCCAGTAGCAGAGCGTGTCGTCGCCGAAGACCGCGACGCTGCCCTTCGGGCTGATCTGCGGGCGGCCGTCCTTGGAAGCGGTGCCGACCAGGCACGGCGTGCCGTCGGCCAGCGCCTTGTCGAGCAGGTCTTTCATCAGCGGGGTCATCTGGATCATTGCTTCTTCACCTTTGCGTTCTTGAGCACGTCCGCCCATCTGTTGGATTCGGATTTGATGTAAGCGCCAAGCTGCTCCGGCGACATCGTCGAGGCTTCGAGGCCCTGCCTGGCGAAGCTCGCGCGCACCTCCTCGGTCGCCATTGCCTTGCGCACCTCGGCATTGAGCCGCGCAATGACCGGCGCAGGCGTGCCGCCGGTGGTCATCAGGCAGATCCAGGCGTTGACGTCGAAGCCCGGGATGCCGGACTCGGCGACGGTCGGAACGTCAGGCATGATCGGCGCGCGGACCGGCCGCGTCACCGCCAGCGCCTTGAGCGCGCCGGACTGCACATGCGGGAGCATCGACGACGTCGCCGAGATGGCGATATGCGTGCGGCCCGCCAGCAGGTCCGGCATGGCCGGTCCGATCCCCGGATAAGGCACGAAGGTCAGATCCAGCCTGGCCTTCTGGGCCAGCAATTCCACGCCGAGATGGTTCGGCGTGCCGATCGGCGAGATCGCCGCCGACACCGCGTTGGGCTTTGCTGTCGCAAACGCGATCAGCTCCCGCACATTGCCGACGCCGAGCGAGGGATGCGCGACCAGCAGCATGTTGGCTTCCGCCACCATGGTCACCGGCGCGAGATCGCGCTCGTAGTCGAAGCCGGCGTCGGGGATCAGCGTCGGATTGACCGCGTGGTTGTTGCCGGTCAGCAAAAGCGTATAGCCGTCGGGCGCGGCCTTGGCGACCGCAAGCGCCGCCATGTTGCCGCCCGCGCCCGCCCGGTTCTCGACCACCACCGGCTGGCCGAGCGATTCCGTCAGATGCCTGGCGACAAGACGCGCCATCAGATCGGGCAACCCGCCCGGCGCCGCGATCACCATGATCTTCAGCGGACGCTGCGGCCAGTCCTGGGCGTGGGATTGCGGACACAACGAGAGCGCGAGCGCTCCGGCCATCGCAAACCTGAACAACTGGACGAACACGTCGGCCTCCCCGTCGCTCCGGGCAGTCTCCCATCCGGGATCGGCGGTGTCATCCCTCCCCGCGAGGGCAGAGCAATCGCATGTCGTGCAACGCCGGCGGTAGGTCCCCCTGAAAGGGGGAGGGTTAGGGTGGGGGTCACTTTGGGCGCCGAGTGCGCTGCTGCTGTGTCCAATTCGCCGGTCTTCGCTGCGATAACGTTCAGCAAGTTTTCGATGACGCGAGAAGCTCCGACGCTTGTTCGGAGCGTGGGGCTGACCCCCACCCCGACCCTCCCCCTTTCAGGGGGAGGGAGCGCGGCACCGCCGATGTGGCAAATGTCTCCACAAACAGGCTCAACAACGATGACTCCGCTGCATGCAGAACTCCCGGCCGGGACGATCGACCCGGAACGACTCGATGTAGCCGCCCTTGCGCTGGGTGACGAAGATCGTGCGGCCGTCGACACCGCCGAACGCGAAATTGCTGGGCTCGGACGCGGTGAGCGGGATCTCGCGTTCGACGCGCCCGCTGTCGGTCAGGATCACCACCGTGCCGTGCAGCATGCGGGCCGCATAGATGCGGCCGTCGACGTCGGTCCTGATGCCATCGATGTCATGGTCGGGGAATTTCTTGACGAGGCGCGGCGACACGAGCTTCGAGCCTTCGATGCGATAGGCCCAGATTTCCCGGGTGTTCGAACTCGCCGACGTAAAGGGTCTTCTCGTCCGGGCTGAGATCGATGCCGTTGGTCGTGCTGAGCGCCCGCGGGCTGGTCATCGGCCCGCCCTGGACCTTGCCGTCGGCGGTGCGGGCAATTTTCCAGATCTGCCCGTCGCGCCGCTTCCAGTGCGGATCGCTCGCATAGATCGTGCCGTCCTTCGCGATGGTCATGTCGTTGGGCTGGTTGAAGGCGTCGGACCGAAAGTATTCGCGCGGAACGGTACTGCCGGGCTCGATGACGAAGATGTTGTGCTTCTTGTAGTCCGCGATGAACATCCGGCCGTCGGGAGAGAATCGGGTCGAGACGCCGATGCTGCCTGCCGGCAACGTGGCGAAGAGCTCGGAGGCCGCCGCGTTCGGCCGCAGCCTGCCGATCGTTCCGGCCCTCTGGAAGTTGACGACGTAGAGATTTCCGGCGGCGTCGACGGCAGGGCCCTCGATCCCGAACGTGTATTCGCCCGCCCGCGTCACCTGCCGGCTTTGAAACAGCGCAGGATCCGCATACGCCGGTCCGCAGACCAGCAGAGCGGCAAACAGCCTAAAGAGGCGCGACATTGCTTTGTTCAAGGTAATACCCGTTGTCGTCCGTGCACTCGCCATTGAGATGGATATCGGCCGGGCGATACATGCGGCTGAAACCCGGTTTTTCCCGGGCGGCCTTCTCGGTCACCACGACGACCGTGTTGGTGGGAATGGCGCCGCAGGTTTTCCCGCTTTTGTCGTAGAACCTGCGATCGACCCGGCCGGGCCGCACGCGCATGCGCTGGCCGGGCACCATGGTTCCCACCAGCAGGTCGATCGAGTCGAGCAGCGCCCGGTACGCGGGATCCTTGGCGATGAGGTCGCGGCCGTTGGCAGGCATCACCTTCTCCGACCCGATGCCGCGGAGCCGGGTCCGGAGCCGTCCGGCGTCCGGATCGCCCGGATAGATCCAGCCGTCCTGCGACAGCGCGAACCGCAGCACGGCGTCATCCCGCTGATCGTCGGATTGCTCCGGGCGGAGATCGAAGTCCGAATGGCAACCGGCGCAATGTTTCTCGACGAGCCCGGTCCGCATCTGGCGCAGGCGCCGCCTGTTCGCGTCGTTCGCGCGGACATAGGCGATCAGCCGGTCGATCTGCTGGCCGGTGCGGGCGCCGCAGGGCAGCTCCTCCGTCTGCGTGCCCGGCGAGGCGTCGATCCGGATGACCGTCGCGTTCTTGTCCTCGACCAGCCAGATCGCGCCATCGGCGGCCACCGTCATGCCGACCGGAGCGCCCTGCGGCCGCACGCCGTTCACCTTGTGCCACTGCGATATGAGTTCGGTGAACGCCGCCGCCGGCACCTGCGGCTCCTGCGCGGTCCGGAACGGACTGGTGGGCTCGGCCGCGCAGCTCACGTTGTACCGCACCGGCGCGGGACTGACGGCGGGAAAGCCCCTGGCGTCGACGTCGTAGAAGATCACCCGGCTGCCGGTCGGCCGGTAGCCGTGCAGCCCGAGCAGAAGCTTTCCATCCAGCTCGGGAAGCCGGCTGCCGCGATAGTAGAACATCGCGAGCGGCGCGCTGTGCGGCGGCAGCAAAGAGTGGGGCTGGCGATACGCCGCCTTGTTGTTGCAGAAATCCCTGTAGGCCGGGCTGGCCTGGAGAAACGCCTTGAACTCCGGACTCGCGGTCGCAAGGTCGTAGCAGTAGGGCCAGCCGTAATGCCTGCCCTGCTCGATCGCGTTCAGCTCCTCGTTGGGGCTCTTCGGGTCCGGTAGATCGCGCGCGTTCTCCGCCTGCAGGAACGCAACGCCGTCGGCGGGGAAGCGCGGATGCACGGCCAGCGCCATCGAGTTGCGGAGCCCGCGCGCGAAGACCTGCATCGGCGGATTGGCGTCGCCGGGCTTCAGCGCCGGGAACACGCCGCCCGGCGGCGTGAAAGCCCAGATCGCCGCGAGCGGCGCGGGCCCCTCTCCTGCGGCGCACCCCTTCGCGGTCGTCCCTTTGGCAACGCACGCATCGGTCGGCGCGCCGACATTGACGTAGAGCCGGCCCGCCGCGTCGAACAGGAACGCCTTCATCATGTGCGCGCTCTCGTCGATCCGGCTTCCGTCCGGAAGCCGGATGTCGCGCGCCGGCAATCCCCTGACGATGGTTTCAACGGTGCGCGCGGGTTCGGCCGCAAGCGGATCGAACCGGAAGATCGTTTCCGCGGTGGAGCTGTAGATCCTGTTGTCGTTGCCGATCACCAGCCCGAATGGATAATCGACGCGGTCGAGCAGGACCCTGGTCCGGCGGCCCGTCGGAAGCGAAGGATCGAGCAGCAGCAGGCGGCCCTTCGACCGGATCCATCCGCCCATGTCGACGACCACGAACAGGTTGTGACCCGGGACCTGGACGATCGATCGCGGGAATTGCAATCCGTCGCCGGCGCCGGCCACCAGCCCCGCGCAGTATCCGTTGCGCAGCCCGATGCGAAGCCGGGGAAACGCGAACGGCGCCTCGCCGCAGGTTTCAGCGCCCACGGCATATCCGCCGCGCGGCGCCGCCTCGGCTTCAGCGAAGCCGCAGGACAGCGCGCACAGCATCGAGGCCGAGACGACCGCACGGACCGGAACGCGTCGGATCATGGCCCGCACAGCGGATCGTCAGCGCAACGTTGCGATGAACGGCGCAACGAGAGGCTCCCACGCGGGCACGCCGGACCTTCTGCCAAGGAGGCGATGTCCATCCTCTTCGAACGGCGGGAGCATATGAAGTTGCGCCTTTCCGCCATTGCCGGTGAAGGCCTTGTGCATGGACCTCGCGAGGTCGGGCGAGAAATAGGAATCGTTTTCGGTATAGATCCACAGCATTGGGATCTTGGCGCTCCGGCCAAACTCCCCGGCCGCCCTGACGAGCGAGTCGGGGCTGCAATTCTCCCCCGCCTTGGAATTCCTGTGCCCGCCTCGCCCGCCTGCGAAATTGATGAGCCCAACGACGGCAGGGTGTGGCCGCGTGGACAAAGCGAGCGTGCCCCAGCCGCCGGCCGATTGACCGACAATGAGCACGCCTCGCTTTGCGATGTCGGCCTCTTCCAGCACCTTCTTCAATGATGCTTCCATGTCTCTCGCCGTCTCGATTCCGGCATTGTGAAAGTCGGGCTTGCCGCAAGGTCCATAGCCTTCATCCCACGTTCCGCCGACCGCGCCGTAGCCGCGCCGAAGCGGCAGGGCCACCGCATAGCCCTTTGCGAGAAACCAGTTCGACGCACTCGAGAAGGTCGGCATCGCCATTTTCGGCCGCTCTTTCGACGGCGGCGATCCGTGATTGATGACGACCAGCGGAAACGGGCCACGGCCCGGCGGACGCTGAAGGCTGACCGGCAGAAGCCGGTTGGTCCCGTCGGGCGCCGGCGCCGCGAGCGTTCGCCGACGCTCTGCATCCGGTGGGGTCTCGGCCAGAGCACTGTCGGCCAGCGTCGCGACGATGGCCAGCGCAAGCGTCAGTTTCCGAAGTCCGGCCATATCAATTCCCGAAGAATGGCAGTCCGAGCAAACCCCGGTCGAATCGGCTTAGCGATACTTGATCACATCTTCGCACCAAGGTCGCGCCGCGGCCGCCCTCGACATCGGCGGGCGCGCCGAGGCGCGGATTGATCGCATTTCCCGCGTCCCTGGAGCCAGTGGCCTCGCTTCAGAGCGGCCCGCGAAAGACAAAAAAAACGCCGCCGGCAATCAGTGCGAAGCCAACCGCATGATTCCAGGTGAACGCTTCCTTGAGATAGAACACCGAGAAGCCGGCGAACACCACGAGCGTTATGACCTCCTGCATGGTCTTGAGCTGCGCCGTCGTATAGACCGCGCTGCCCCAGCGGTTGGCCGGCACCGCCATGCAGTATTCGACCAGCGCAATGCCCCAGCTCGCGAGAATGACGCCGAGCAGCGGCGTTTCCTTGAAACGAAGATGACCGTACCAGGCGATGGTCATGAAGATATTGGAGCCGATCAGCAGAAGGACCGGCAGCAGATAAGGCGACATGAATGTGGGCATGACAGTCTCTTGAACATCCGATTGAGACCCCGGCTACCACGCGCCGCGGCCGGTGTCGCGGTTTGGCAGGGGATTCACAGGTGTCACATTCGTGCTCTAAGCTCGCCGCGCTGATTCGGCCCATCAACCGATGCATGTCCCTTGCGATTGACGTTCGCAACCGCCTTCGCGCTGCTCGCCACGGTCGCCGTGGCGCAGATCGCGCCGCGCCCGCCGAAGCCTTACGCAGCCGTCCCGATCGCCCGGCCCGCGCCATCCGCCGATCCGGGCTTCGTCGCGTTCCGCTCAGCCGTCGCTGCCGCCGCCAGGAGCCGCGTCTATGCCGATCTCGCGGCGCTGGTCCAGGCGCAAGGCTTCTTCTGGGACCGCGACTTCGACCGCGGCCACGATCAGCGACGGCCCGCGGCCGACAATTTCGCCGCCGCGGTCGCGCTCGAGCGCCGCAACGGCGCCGGCTGGGACCGGCTGGCGATGCTGGCCACCGAGCAGGCGGTGGAGCCGCTCGAAGTCCCGGCCGGGCGTCATCTGCGCACCGGCCCGGCCGGTCTATGACAGCGTCGAACTCTCCAGGCTGCTCGACAAGACCTATACCGGCCACGCCGACTGGGCCTATCCGCGCGCCGACGAGACGGCGGTGCGTGCCGCCCCGCTGCCTGACGCGCCCCAGGTCGGCCGGCTCGGCTTGCAGTTCGTCCGCCTGCTGGGCTTCGAGGATGCGGGCGGCGAGCCCAAACCCGAATCCACACCCGAGCGCAGCCACTGGGCGCGCGTGGTCCTGCCGGACGGCGGGACCGGCTACACCACACCCGGCAGCCTGATGTCACTCACCGGCGAACGTCTTTGCTACATCAAAGACTTGGTGCTGGGCTGGCGGATCGCAGGCTTTATCGCCGCCGGCAACCAGGACGGCGATTCCGCGGCAGGAACTGCCGGAAAATAGCGCTGAAATCGAACCGGCGCAGTCGCAACAGCGACTTAATTGGGCGTAGATTCCACGCATCGAACTTACCCAAGGAGACGCCCCGATGGGCTATCGCGTCATTGCTGCAGGCTGCATCACCGCTTCGCTTTTGCTCGCCGGGACCGTCGCCTCGAGCCTCGCGCAGAACCAGTTGCCGCGCCCCGGACAATTGCCTCCGGCCGGTGGTCAACAGGGCGGTCAACAACAGCAGCAGCAGCAACGGCCGCAGGCCGCGCCGCCGCAACAGCAGCAACAGCAGCAGGGCCAGCAGCGCCCGCCGCAAGAACAGCCTCCGCAGCAGCAAGCCGCCCCGCCGAAGCCGTACACGCCGGTCGCCATCACGGCGCCGCCGATGGTGAACGATCCGAGCTTCGAGGCCTTCCGCAAGAAGATCGGCGCCGCCGCCGAGAAGAAAGACCGCAAGGCGATTGCCGACATGGTGTCGAAGACCTTCTTCTGGATGGGCGAAAAGGGCGACCGCGCCGACAAGAAGCGGCCGGGCATCGAAAATCTTGCGAAAGCGATCGGGCTCGACGCCAAGGACGGCTCCGGCTGGGAAGTGCTGCAGAGCTTTGCCGCCGATCCGACCGGCACGCCCTTCCCGGAGCGCAAGGACACGATCTGCGGGCCGGCCGAGCCGCAGTTCGACTTTAAGCAGCTCGAGACCCTGGCCAAGGCCACCGGCACCGAGGAAGGCGACTGGGCCTATCCGACCGAGCCGGGCCTGGAGATGCGCGCCACGGCGCAGCCCAACGCGGCGGTGGTCGAGAAGCTTGGGATGCACTTCATCCGCGTCATGGAGGACGGCACCGAGCCGAGCAGCGACAATCCGATGATCAAGGTCGTCGCCCCCTCCGGCAAGGTCGGCTTCGTACCGGGCGACGCCATCAGCCCGCTGGGCCACGACGCGATCTGCTACGCCAAGGAAGGCGGCGGCTGGAAGATCGCGGGCTTCCTCGGCGGCGCACAGTAAACGATTTCAAGAAAATTGTGCGGCGCGTGCCGGAATAGGCGCGCGCCGCAATTGTTTGTGAGGCAGGCTCGATCCGCCCGGCGCATCATGGCAATCGCCGATGCCCCGTCGTAGGCTCGCGCCGCCAACGCTGCGAAGAACGCTTCGCGGCATGACTATCCAGGAGGGGCGACTATGAAGCGTGTTCTCTACTCATCGCTGGGAGCCGTGCTGCTCGCGGCTGCGCTCGGGCTTCCGGCGCAGGCGCAGCAACGGCCGCAGATCGAGACCAAGAAGGTCGACGGCACCGAAAACGTCTACATCTTCCGCAACGGCAACCATCAGTCGATGTTCATCGTCACCAAGGACGGCGTCATCGCGACCGATCCGGTGGCCTACGGGCGGCCGACCGGCGGGCAGCAATACGTCGACGAGATCAAGAAGGTCACCGACAAGCCGATCAAGTTCCTGATCTACAGCCATCATCACTTCGACCACATCGCCGGCGGCAAGGCGTTCAAGGACGCCGGAGCCCGCATCATCGCGCACAAGAACGCCACCGCGCGGCTGAAGACGCTGCAGGATCCGCACACACCGGTCCCCGACGAGTCGGTCGGCAACAAGAAAGTGATCAAGCTCGGCGGCACCACGCTCGAACTGCACTATCTCGGGCTCAACCACTCCGACTCGACGCTGGTGATGCGGCTGCCGAAGGAGAAGATCGTCTTCATCGTCGACACCATCCCGGTCGGCGCATTCCCCGGCCGCGGCTTCATCGACATCTATCCGCTGGAGACCGAGGAATTCCTCAAGAAGGTCATGGCGATGGACTGGGAGCGCATGATTCCCGGCCATCCGGGCCAGCCGAACGGCCGGCTCGGCAACAAGGACGACGTCAAGGCCACGCTCACGCTGATGCAGGAAGCTTCCGCCGAAATGAAGAAGATGGGCCAGGCGGGCAAGTGCTGGGACGAGGCCGAGAAGGAGTTCAAGCTGGAGAAGTATGCCAGCATGCCGGGCTATGCGAACGGCCTGCAGTTCGTCGCGCGGCGCTATTGCGGGCTGTGGGGCCGGGGGACCTGACCCGCTGCCAACAAGTCGGATGACGCCTCTCGTGCCCTCTCC
>CAWHLG010000003.1:0-253965 GCA_963830015.1 uncultured Alphaproteobacteria bacterium | reverse complement strand
ATTACAAGCGTCTGCTCCGGGAATTCCAGTCGCGGGGCAACCTGCTGCGCGCTTTTTATTACACAGCAGTTATTGAGGACCAGGAATATTCATCGATCCGTCCTCTGATCGATTGGCTCGACTACAACGGCTACACCGTCGTCACCAAGGCCACGAAGGAGTTCGTCGACCAGACCGGCCGCCGCAAGGTGAAGGGCAACATGGACATCGAGCTCGCGGTCGACGCGATGGAACTCGCCCCGCATATCGATCACATGGTGCTGTTCTCCGGCGACGGCGATTTTCGTTCGCTGGTTGAATCGGTGCAGCGCCGCGGCGTGCGCGTCACCGTCGTCTCCACCATCTCGACCCAGCCGCCGATGGTCGCCGACGAACTGCGCCGGCAAGCCGACATCTTCCTCGACATCGCCGAATTGCAATCCAAGGTCGGCCGCGATCCCTCCGAGCGCCCTGTCCGCGAGCCGCGCGAACCGCGCCAGCAGTCTCCGCAGCACACGCCGCAATTCCTGCAGCGCGGTCCCGGCCCGCAGCGCGCGCCGGTCGGCGCCGCCGACGATTTCGAAGATTGATCCTGCCGAATTGGCCAGGACAACGAGGAACCATAGATGCTCGAGCCCAAGCCGCCTTTGCTTCATACCCGCCGCAGAAACGACGGCTCCTGGTATGTCGATGTGACATGGCCGAACAGCCGAAACGAGAAGATGGGCAATTTCCAGACGAGTGCGGACGCTGAAGAATTTATCAAAGGCCAGATGCAAGCCTGGAACGAGGGCAACAAAAAGTTCGTTTCGCGAGCGCGCTAAAGCGATCGACGACGCCGGTACGGGGCAGGACGACGCCGAGCAGGACAACCACTACTGCAGTGCGTCAGCCGAGAGTCGCGCCACCGCGGGCTTGGGCGGCTTGCGCAGGCCCATGACAAAACGGTCGTCCTGCCAAAGCTGGATATAGGGCCCGTCAAGCAATTGTTTCGCCTGGGGAATGGCCGCGTCGTCGCTCACGGCCTCGAACAACGCCGGCACATCGACCCGCCGGCCCTTCTGGACGGCATACGCGCGGTACTTTGGCATCGGAATCCCCGTCAGGACGAGCTTCAACGCGAAACCCGGCCGGATGGTTCCAGGAGCGGGCCGAAATCAGCGCGTGTTCTGCAACGCAGTCGCGACGGTCTTGCGCCCCTGCAGTAGCCGCCCGCGCTGGAAATCGGTGCACCTCCGGGTCACACTCGCGGCGGAAAATCGACGCCCGGAGCACCACAGGCCGATGGCACTGAAACTTGCAATTGTCGGCGCCGGCATGGGCGGACTGACGCTGGCCGCGGCGCTCCGCCAGCGCGGCATCGAAGCGCGCATCTACGAGCAGGCCAAGGGCTTCGTGCGGCTCGGCGCAGGCATCCAGATGAGCCCGAACGCGATGCGCGTGCTCCGCGGCATCGGGCTCGAGCCGCGCATCCGCGCCACCGCGTTCCAGCCAAGCTCCTGGACCAACCGCGACTGGGACAGCGGCAAGCTCACCAACGAACTGCCGCTCGGCGCCGGGGCCGAGGCCAAATACGGCGCGCCCTACCTGCTGATGCACCGCGGCGATCTGCACGAGGCACTGGTCTCGCGCGTTCCCGCGGACCAGATCGCGCTCGACAGGAAACTGGTCGATCTCGACTGGGGCTCGGGCGGCGTGACGCTGCGTTTCGCCGACGGCAGCACGGCTGGGGCCGACGCGGTGGTCGCCGCCGACGGCATCCATTCCCGGGTCCGCCATCTCTGGCTCGGCGCGGAGACCGCCAACACCACGGGCCGCGTCGCCTATCGCACCACGTTTCCGGCGGCGCTGCTGCAGGGCTACGCCATCGACGAGTGCTGCAAGTGGTGGGGACCCGACCGCCACATCGTCATCTATTACGTGACGGCAAACCGCGACGAGGTCTATTTCGTCACCAGCGTGCCCGACCCGGAGTTCACGGTCGAATCCTGGACGGCGACCGGCGATCTCGACCAGCTGCGCTCGGCCTTCGCCGGCTTCCATGAGCAGGTGCAGCGTGTGGTGCACGCCTGCCCGGGCGTGCACAAATGGGCGATCGTCGACCGCGATCCCCTGCCCCGCTGGGGCGAAGGCCCGATGGTTCTGCTCGGCGACGCGGCACATCCGATGACGCAATACATGGCGCAGGGCGCGGCGACCGCGATGGAGGACGCAGTCGTGCTCAGCCGCTGCATCGAGGCGCAGCCAAACGACATCCCGGCGGCGTTTGCGCGCTTCGCCAGGGCGCGCCGCGAGCGCACGGCACGCATCCAGGGCACCTCGCAGCAGAACACCTTCATGCGCCAGCCGACCAATCCGGACTGGGTCTACGGCTACGACGCCTGGAACGAACCGCTGCCCGAGTACGCCTGAACACGGAACGGCTTTCCGCATTTGGGAAACTTATCCGCTGCTCGCGCGTTGTGAGGCGGATGGACCCGCAACGCATCATCGAACTCCTGTCGCGCATCGCCTTTGCCAGCGCCAGCGTCGTGCTGATGGCGATGTCGTTCGGCCTCGTCGTCTATGGCGGCACCGAGGTCATCACCGGGCTATGGAGCTCCTGGGCCGACGGCGGCGCCGCACTGCTGGCCGCCATCGGCTACGTGGTCATCGCCATGGCGGTGTTCGACGTCGCCAAATACTTCGTCGAAGAAGAGGTGATCCGCGGCCGCGAGATGCGCAACGCCGCCGAGGCACGCCGCAGCCTCACCAAGTTCATCTCGACGATTTCGATCGCCGTCTTCATCGAGGGACTGGTGCTGGTGTTCCGCGTCAGCAAGGAGAGCATTTCGGACATCCTCTATCCCACCGCGCTCCTGATCACCGCGATTGTCATCGTGGTCGGTCTCGGCGGCTACCAGCGGCTGAGCGCCGAGGTCGAACAGAAGGTCGAGAAGGAACGAAGCAAGGCGAAATAGGCTGGCCGGCGCTAGGCCACGATCGAAATAGAACTCGCCTGCGGGTTCACCTCCACCTGCGCGCCGTTGGGGATCGCCGCCGTGATGTCCTCATCAAATCCGGCCAGCATCGGCACGTCGCCGAGCGCTGCACCCTGGGCCAAAATCGGGTTCACGGAATTGAACACCAAGGCCAAGGGCACAATGCCCCTCGATTGCATCTCGTGCAGCATCCAGGCCGTCGCCACACCCCCCTTGGCGGTGTCCAGAACCAATATTCTTCCAACATAGGACTGGCCGGCGAGCTTGTGAGCCGGGCGGGAGAATATTCCGGCCATACGGTCGAGATCATAGCGCGCCGAGAAACCGTCATGCGCCACGAGCGCAGGCCCGCGCACGGTGCGTCCCATCGCCTGGCGGGCGCGAAAAATCCGTGACGCCGCGTTCATGCCAGCCTTCCGCTGACGGCGGCGTCCACGCAGGCCTCCATCGACGCCAGCATCGGACGGTAGCCGTAACCTCCCAGGATGTTGACCAGCTTCGCACTGTTGGTCGCCAGGCGATTCCAGCCTTTGGCCTCGGCAATCTCACGCGCATAGGACTGATAGAAGCACATGCCCGCCAGCACCGATCCGCCGGCATCCTCGATGCGGGCCGTATAGCCCATCCGGTCGCAGTCCGGCTTGACCTGGGGGCTCGTCACCGCAAGCAGCGGCACGGCGAACCGCCGGCCCTCGCAGAGCGCCGCGAGATCGCGCAACTCGTAGAGGCTCAGCTGCGGTGCCGAGAACACGACGACATCCACGCCATCGTCCACCAGATAGGATTTCTGCAAGGCGTCGACATCGGCCCTGGTCACGCGATGGCCCGGGAGACCTGTGGCGGCCACATCAGACAACCGGCGGGCTTCGGGCGTGATCCCGATGATATGAAAGAGCGCGGTTGAGCCGAAGCTCGCCATCGCCGCACCGAAATGCTTGAGCTGATCCGACTTCGGAACACCCTCGATGCCTTCGATGGCCGGCACCGCCCAGTAGTTGCCTGCAAGGCGGCCAATCACACCGCCCAGGGCTCCCCATTCGTTGAGCGAAGCCGGCGTAAATTCCACTCGAAAATGCAGGGTTGCGCGGCGCAATTCCGGAAGATGAAACCCATAGCGTGGCGTCCGCCCGGTCAGGCCCGCGGCAAGCGCGGACGGCCCGCCTTCGAAGTTCGAACGAGCTCCACACACCGAGTTGGAATAGATCACCACACCCGTATCACCGAAGGCGACGTGCTCATACGAGATCGGCGCCTGCACGGTCTGATAGTTGATGCAGGTGTCGGTCATCGTCACGCCGAGCCTGACGAAGGCTTCAATGGCGCGCCGTTCGAGATCGAGCATGGCCTGCGTCTGACCGAGCGAAGCCGCCTTCGCAAAGTCGGTGCCGCGCGGATCGGTGATGGTCGGAATGCGCACCTGCCGCTGGCCCTCGGCGGTCGCCGCCAAGCGCTCCAGCCAAAGCACCCCGGCTTCGCCGAGACTTTCCGTGTCGGCCATGATGTGCGCCTGGGTCACCGGAACGAAATCCGCGGCGCCGAAGAACTCGCCGACGGATTTCTGGTGCGCAAGCGCCTGCTGCGGCAAGACCCCGGACTTGCCGGCCAGGATGTCCTGTTCTTCGTCGTTGAGCTTCATGCCGGTCAATTCATCCCAATCAATCCAGGGAGGCGCCGGAATCACGGACCGCCTTGCCCCACTTGAGCAGTTCGGCGCGCTGGAATTCGGCAAACATGCCGCCACTGAGCGCCGTCGGGACCACGCCCAGCGGTTCCAGCTTGCTGCGGAATTCGTCGCTCCGGGCGATCTTCTCGATCTCGCCGGAAAGGACAGTTGTCGAAGCTGCCGCGAGACCGGCCGGAGCAAACACGCCCCACCACGCGGTCGTTTCAAAACCGGCATAGCCGGACTCGGCGATGGTCGGCACGTTGGGAAGCGCGGAGGAGCGTGTCTTGCTGCTGACCGCCAGGGCGCGCAGCCTGCCCCCTTGCACATTCGACAACACCGATTGCAACGGATCGAACATGATCTGGATCTGGCCGGCGATCAGATCCGTCACCGCGGGTGCACTGCCCCGGTACGGGACATGCTGGATGTCGATACCCGCCGCCGCCTTGAACATCTCGCCCGTCAAATGCCCCGGCGTTCCCGCGCCCGCCGAGCCATAGTTCAATTTGCCGCTCCGGCTTTTTGCCAGCGACACCAGTTCGGCAACATTGTTGGCCTGGAGCGAGGGATGAACGACGATCGCCACAGGCGCCATCGCGACAAGCCCGATCGGCGTGAAATCCTTCACCGCATCGTAAGGCAGCTTTTTATACAAAGCCGGGTTGATGGCGTGCGTGCCGACCGTTGCCATCAGCAGCGTCTGGCCGTCCGGCGCAGACTTGGCCACGGCATCGGCGCCCAGCCCCCCTCCGGCACCGCCGCGGTTGTCGATCAGCACGACACCTTTAAGTGCATCTCCCAGCATCTGCGCGAGCGGCCGCGCCACGATGTCGGTTGGGCCGCCAGCCGGAAACGGCACAACGACGCGAATTTGCTTGCCGGCAAACGACTGTGCGCCGGCGAGGCCCGGCCCCGACAACACACCGGCGCCCGCTGCGGCGAGAACGAGAAATTGTCTTCGCTGCATAACCGAAACTCCTTGAGTATGACAAACCTCAAAAACCGGGTTCTCAGACAGCAAATATCGACGCCGCGAAGTCTGCACAGGCCATGGCGCCCTGTCCATCAGGCTTCCGCTTCTCCAGCACGCCTACCGCCAAACCACACCTGGTCCCGTGTTCGGTCGCCACAGCCCGTATCGGCCCTCCAGGCTGCCCGCGCAGCCCCGGAATCCCGACGGAACGGCACGCGCCTTGATCTTACCTACAATCGCCTATAGCTGATCGCCCGTGCCCACATCCAAAACCGCAAAACAGGCCGCGCCGCAGGTCAGCTTCGTCTCGCTGGGCTGCCCCAAGGCGCTGGTCGACAGCGAGCGCATCATCACCCGGCTGCGGGCCGAGGGGTATGAGCTCACGCGCGAGCACAAGGGCGCCGACCTCGTCATCGTCAACACCTGCGGGTTCCTCGACAGCGCCCAGGCGGAGTTGCTCGACGCGATCGGCCAGGCGCTGGCCGAGAACGGCAAGGTCATCGTCACCGGCTGCATGGGCGCGGAACCTGAAAAGATCACCGGCAAATACCCGAACGTGCTCGCGGTCACCGGCCCGCAGCAATACGAGAGCGTGGTCAAGGCCGTGCACAAGGCGGCGCCGCCCCGGCACGATCCATTCGTCGACCTGGTGCCGCCGGAAGGCATCAAGCTCACGCCGCGGCACTACGCGTATCTGAAGATTTCCGAGGGCTGCAACAACCGCTGCACCTTCTGCATCATCCCGAAGCTGCGCGGCGATCTGGTCTCGCGGCCTGCCGCCGACGTATTGCGCGAGGCCGAGCGGCTGGTCACGGCCGGCGTGAAGGAACTGCTCGTCATCTCGCAGGACACCTCGGCCTATGGCGTCGACATCAAGTACGCCGCGAGCAAATGGAAAGACCGCGAGGTGCGGGCGAAGTTTCTCGATCTGTCGCGCGAGCTCGGCACGCTCGGCGCATGGGTGCGGCTGCACTACGTCTACCCCTACCCGCACGTCGACGACGTGATTCCGCTGATGGCGGATGGCATCGTGCTGCCCTATCTCGACATCCCGTTCCAGCACGCCGCCCCCGGCGTGCTCAAGCGCATGAAGCGGCCGGCGGCTCAAGCCAAGACGCTGGAGCGGATCGCGCGCTGGCGCGAACTCTGTCCCGACATCACGCTGCGCTCGACCTTCATCGTCGGCTTCCCCGGCGAGACCGACGCCGATTTCGAGACGCTGCTGGAATGGCTCGACGAGGCTTCACTCGATCGGGTCGGCTGCTTCCGCTACGAGCCGGTCGCGGGCGCGACCGCGAACGACCTTGCCGATGCCGTCCCGAAGGACGTCACCGAAGAGCGCTGGCACCGGTTCATGGCGCGCCAGCAGGCGATCTCGAAGAAGCGGCTCAAGCGCAAGGTCGGCACCCGCCAGCAGGTCATCATCGACGAGGCCGGTCCCACCGTTGCAAAGGGCCGGACGCGGGGCGACGCCCCGGAAATCGACGGTTCGGTCTATGTCGCGAGCCGGCGGCCGCTGCGGGTCGGCGAGATCGTGACCGTCAAGATCGAGCGCGCCGACGAATACGACCTGCACGGCACGGCCACGGGATTCTGACGCGTCGCTCCTGCGCAGGTCACTTCTGGGCCAGCCCCAAATCACTTCTGCGCAAGGCCCAGGTCTTCCATCAACTGCTTCTGCTCGGCAATCGTGCGCACCGCAAAGGCGCGATAGTCCTCGGTGTTCAGGTAGAAGGCCTCCTGGTCGATCTTCGCCGTCACATCCACGTAGGACGGCTCTTCCATCCCCTTCCTGAAGGCGTCGTGCAATGTCTTCACCACCTTCGGGTCCATGCCCTTGGGGCCCGCGAGGCCGAACGGCGAATTCGACATCATGGCGACGCCCGCCTCCTTCAGGGTCGGCGCGTCCGGCCAGGTCTTGCTGCGCTTGTCGCTCCAGATCACCAGCAGCCGAAGCTTGCCGCTGTTGACCAGCGGCGCCCAGCCGCTCGCGTCTGCAACCAGGTTGATATGCCCGCCGAGCAGCGCATTGGTGGAGTCCGAGGTGCCGCGGAACGGCACATGGGTCCATTTGATGCCCTGCGCTTTGGCGATCTGCTCCATCGTGAGGTGCAGCGTGGTGCCGGCACCCGGCGTGCCGTAGCTGATCTTGCCGGGATTGGCCTTGGCGTCGGCCAGCAGCTCCTGGAAATTCTTCCACGGCGCATCCGGGCTGACCACGATGCCGAAGGTGTAGCCGGCAAGGCTGATGATGTAGCTCAGATCGGTGACCGGATTGAACGTGGTCTTGGTGGTGAACGGATAGCGGAACACCGTGATCGGAATCTGCGAGATGGTGTAGCCGTCCGGCGCGGCGCCGGCCGCCATCTGCATCGGCCCGATCACACCGCCGGCGCCGGTGCGGTTCTCGATCAGGATGCGCTGGCCGAGATGTTTCTCGGTCGCCGCCGCGAGCGCCCGCAGCCCCACATCGGTGGTGCCGCCGGCGGCGAACGGCACGATCATGGTGACCGGCCGGCTCGGAAAATCCTGCGCCTGCGGCGTGCCGACCGAGACGGCCAGCGCCACGGCGGCCAACAGGAGTTTCGCCAATCCGACAGTCTTCGATCCGCTTGCGCTCATTCAAGCCTCCCGGCAACGCCATGCTGCACGACCTTCACGACGGCCGCGGTGAGCTGCGAGAGATCATGCGACTCGATGGTGAAGGACGGCGTCAGATAGATGATACGGCCGAACGGCCGGATAAACACGCCCTCCTCGACAAACCGGGCGCGCAGCGCCGCAAGATCGCCGATCCGCTCCATTTCGACCACGCCGATGGCGCCCAGCACCCGCACGTCCCTGACGCCCGGCAGGTTGCGGCAAGGGGCCAGTTCGCGCGACATCTGATCGCCGATCGCCGCCACCTGCCGCATCCGCGCCTCGCGTTCGAACAGATCGAGCGACGCGTTGGCCGCCGCGCAGGCGAGCGCATTGCCCATGTAGGTCGGGCCGTGCATCAGCGCCTTCGCCGGATCGTCCGACCAGAACGCCTCGAACACGTGTCTTCGTGCAACGGTCGCGGCGAGCGGCAAGGTGCCGCCGGTCAGCGCTTTCGACAGCGTGACGATGTCGGGCACGGTGCCGGCCTGCTCGCAGGCGAACATCGTCCCGGTGCGGCCGAAGCCCGTGAATATCTCGTCGAAGATCAGCAGCGCGCCGCAACGATCCGCGATCTCACGAAGACGATTGAGCGTGGTCGCATCATGAAAGCGCATTCCGCCCGCGCCCTGCACCAGCGGCTCGACGATCAGCCCCGCGATATCTTCCGCATGGCGCGCGAGCACCAGTTCGAGCGCGTCGGCGCTTGCCGCATCGGTGGGAAGTCCGGCGATGACGTGATCGGGCAGCAGACCCTGAAAAATGTCGTGCATGCCGCTGTCCGGATCGGTCACCGCCATCGCGCCGGTGGTGTCGCCGTGATAGCCGCCCTTGAAGGCGACGAACTTGGTCCGCCCGCGTTCGCCGCGGTTGATCCAGTATTGCAGCGCCATCTTCATCGCGATCTCGACCGCAACCGACCCGGACTCCGAAAAGAACACCCGGTCGAGATCGCCCGGCAGGAGCCCGGCCAGCCGCCGCGCGAGCGTCAGCGCCGGCTCGTGGACCAGCCCGCCGAACATCACATGCGGCATGGCGGCGAGCTGCCGCTCTACTGCCTGCCGGACATGCGGGTGATTGTAGCCGTGGCAGGCGGTCCACCACGAGGCGATGCCGTCGATCAGCGTGCGGCCGTCGGCCAGCACGATGCGGCAGCCCTCGGTGCGCGCCACCGCAAGCGGCGCCCGCGCGGTCTTCATCTGCGAATAAGGCAGCCAGACGTGACCGAGCCCGGCTTCGTACCAGTGTTTCCAATCCATCGGGCGGCTAGTATACGGCAAACATGTCGTCCCTCGATGAATTCGCACGCCGCAAGCTCGACGCGCTGGAGCAGTCGCACCTGCGGCGGCGCCTTGTCCCGACCGGCCGCAGCGAAGGCCTCTGGCTGGAACGAAACGGCCGGAAGCTCCTCTCGTTCTCCTGCAACGACTATCTCGGCCTGAGCCACCATCCGGAGCTGAAGGCCGCGGCCGTCGCGGCCGTCGGGACGCACGGCGTCGGCGCCGGCGCCTCCCGCCTCGTGACCGGCGATCATCCGCTCTACGCGGAGCTGGAAGCGCGCCTCGCCCGCATGAAAGGCACGCAGGCTGCCTGCGTGTTCGGCTCCGGCTATCTGGCCAACGCCGGCATCGCCCCGGTGCTCGCCGGCCGCGGCGACCTGATCCTGATCGACGAACTGTCGCACGCGAGCCTTTGGACCGGCGCGCGGCTGTCACGGGCCGAAGTCGTGGCGTTCCGCCACAACGACATGGCGCACGTCCGGCAACTGCTGGCCGAACATCGCGGCCGCCATGCCCGGGTGCTGATCGTCACCGAAGGCGTGTTCTCGATGGACGGCGACCGCGCGCCGCTGGCCGAACTTGCGGCGCTAGCGAATGAAGCCGACGCCTGGCTGATGGCCGACGACGCGCACGATCTGGATTTCGGCAACGCCGCGCGCGCGGGCGTTCCGTTGCGGATCGGCACGCTGTCCAAGGCGATCGGCGCCTATGGCGGCTACATCTGCGCGTCGCAGCCGGTGATCGATCTCGTCCGCAACCGCGCCCGGACGCTGATCTATACGACCGGGCTGCCGCCCCCGGTCGTGGCGGCCTCGATCGCGGCGCTCGACCTGATCGAGCGCGAGCCCGAACGGCTCGCCGTGCCGTTGCAGAAAGCCCGCGCCTTTACCGGAGCCGCCGGGTTGCCGCAGGCGCAAAGCTCCATTGTTCCGCTGGTGATCGGCGAGGCACCGGCGGCCCTGGAGGCTTCCCAACTGCTGGAGGCGGAAGGTTTTCTCGCGGTTGCGATCCGCCCGCCAACCGTGCCCGAAGGCACCGCGCGCCTGCGGTTTTCGTTCAGCGCCGCCCACCCCGACGACGCGATTGCACGCCTCGCCGAACTGGTCCGCACCCGCGTGCTGGGCAACCGATGAGCGCGTTCTTCATCACCGCCACCGGCACCGAGATCGGCAAGACATTCGTTGCATCGGGGCTGATCCGGCACTGGCGGGCGGCCGGACGGACCGTGGATGCGCGGAAGCCGGTTGCGACCGGCTTCGATCCCGCCGCGGCCGGGACGAGCGACGCGGGGCTCCTGCTCGTTGCGCTGGGCAAGGCGGTCACCCCCGCGGAGATCGATCGCATCTCGCCCTGGCGGTTTGCCGCGCCCCTTTCGCCGGATATGGCCGCGCGGCGCGAGAACCGCAGCATCGAATTCGACGCACTGGTGACGTTTTCGCGCAATGCTATCGCCGGCGCGAAGGACTTGCTTCTGATCGAAGGCATCGGCGGCGTCATGGTACCGCTCACCGAGACGCATACCGTGCTCGACTGGATCGCCGCGCTGAATATTCCGCTCGTGCTGGTGGCGGGCAGTTATCTCGGAAGCCTGAGCCACACGTTGACCTGCCTCGACGTGCTGGCGCGGCGCGGCCTCGCCGTCAAAGCCGTCGTCGTGAACGAAACGCCGGGTTCTGCCGTCAGCATCGACGGCACGGTCGAAACAATTTCGAATTTTTCAGGCACGATTCCGGTCATCGGAATGCAGCGAATGCCGAATATGTCCGCCGGAGCGTTCGGCCGGATCGCCGAGCGGCTGGAAACCTAGCCCGGCTGGAATTTCTCGATAAACCGGGTCAGCGCCGCGATCGCGAGACCCATGTCGGACACGCTGGCGAACTCCGCCGGGTTGTGGCTGATGCCACCGCGGCAGCGCACGAACAGCATCGCCGCGGGGCAGAGCCGCGACATGATCTGCGCGTCGTGGCCCGCGCCCGACGGCAGCCGGATCGCGTTGTGGCCGAGTTCGGTCACGCTCGCAGCGAGCGCGTCCTGAAGCTGCGGCGCGCAATGTGCGGTGGCGACCTGGTGAAACGGCTCGACGGTCGCTTTAAGCCCGCGCGCCTGGGCGACGGCCTGCACGTCCGCCGTGAAGCGCTCCACCGCGGCGGTCCGCAATTCGTCGGTGAGCGAGCGCAGATCCACCGTGAACACCACGCGGCCCGGGACGATATTGACCGCGCCCGGCATCGCCTCGATGCGGCCGACCGTGCCGACCATGCCGTCCTCGGGGTGCTCGCGGGCGATCCGCTCGAGCGCCAGCGTCATCTCGGCCGCGCCCGCAAACGCGTCGTGGCGCAGCGCCATCGGCACGGTGCCGGCATGGCCGGCCTCGCCCGTGACGGTGACGCGAAGCCGGGTCTGGCCGACGATGCCGGTGACGACGCCGAGCGGCTCGCCCCTGGCTTCGAGCACCGGACCCTGCTCGATGTGCACCTCGACATAGGCGGCGGCGTCCTGCGGCCGATAGGCCGCGGCGGGAATGTCCAGATGCATCTTGCCGTAGGCGCGAAGCGCCGCCGTCAGCGTGACGCCCTTCGCGTCGGCCGCACTCAGCGCGCCGGGTTCGAACACGCCGGCGCAGGCCGACGACGAGGTCATGGTGGCGGGAAAGCGCGAGCCCTCCTCGTCGCCGAACGCCAGCACGTCGATGCCGAACGGCAGCTTGGCTTTTGCCTTCGCGAACGGCTCGGCGGCGAGAATGCCGGCGATCACGCCGAGCGGTCCGTCGTATTTCCCGGCGTCGATCACGGTGTCGATGTGCGAGCCGATCAGCAGGCGGCGGCGCGATGTGCCGAACCGCCCGCGCAGCGTGCCGAGCGCATCCTCGCTGACCGCAAGGCCTGCCTTCTGCATCCACGACGCCACCAGGTCCGCCGCGCGGCGGTGCTCGGGTGTCAGAAACTGCCGCACCAGGCGTGTCGGCTCGGCCGAGATCGACGCGAGCTCGGAGATCATCGCATAGGCTCGCGCGCCGAGCGCCTCGGGGTCGAGCGTGCTCACCGGACGAATTCCACCTTGATCCAGGTTTCCAGCATGGATTGCAGATTGATCAGGACATGCATTCCGATGGTCAGAATGGTCGAACCCGTCACCCAGCGAAACCAGCCCAGCGCCAGCCCCGCCACGAAAATCTGAACCATCCCCAGCCAGTCGTACTGGATGTGCAGCAAAGCCCAGGCCAGCGCAACGCCCGCGATGGCATAGAGTTCGAAGCCCGGAAGCGCCAGCCCCCGGAACAGGAAGCCGCGGAAGGCGATCTCTTCGCCGATCGGCGCGACCACGATGATGGCCAGGAACAGCGGCGCAAGCCAGCCCGCCTCCGCGGCGGTCCGCCAGATTTCGACCTGGAACGGCGGCACGAGATCGCGGCCGCTGATCCACAGCATGGCGTCGAATGTCAGATTGAGGGCCAGAATCGCGATCGTCGCGACGATGACTTCGGCCCGCCGCGGCACGATGAGGCCGAGATACAGCGCGGGCGGCCAGCGCCGCATCTGCGCCGCAAAGGCCAGCACCGCGACCTGCACCGGCACCGCCGCAAAGGTGCCGAACGCGACCACCACACCATCGTCGTTGGTGATCGCGCCACGCGACCGGCCGGCCGACCAGATGCCGAACGCAACGGTTGCCAGCACCATGCTGAGCAGGAACGCCGTCAGCGTCCAGGCCAGCGTTGCGCCGACGCCCCAAGGAGGATCAGACCGTGGATCGGGCGGCATGGGTGTCGTGGATCGATCCGGCGTGAGGCTCATGGGCGACTGTTAAGTCCCTCGCCGGCGGCTGCGTCCGCCTGCGCGTTGTTTATTTGCCGCGGTTGACCCAGCGGCCGAGCGCATCGCGCTCCTCGTCGGTCATCCCGGTCTGGTTGCCCAGCGGCATGGCCCGATTCTGCACGGTCTGCATATAGATCTGCTGGGCGTAGCGGCGCATCTCGGCGACGCTTTCGAGCGACACGTTCTTGGGCGGCTCCTTGAACGCCGGATGCGACGGGTTCTTCGCGTGGCACGACAGACAATGCCTGGTGACGATGTTCTGCGCGTCCGCATCGGCCACCGCGCCGCCGGCCGTGCTGACCGCGCGCGATTGCGGCGCCGTCACGTAGATCGTGGCGATCAGCGCCATGGCGGCGACCGGCAAGGTCCAGCCGTAACTGTTCCAGTCGTCGCCGGCGTCGACCCGGTTGAGCGCATGGCGGAGCAGCGCGCCGCTGATGATGATCAGCGCCACGATCAGCCAGGACTGCGGATGGCTGAACAGGAACGGATAGTGCTGCGACACCATCATCAGCAGCACCGGCAATGTCAGGTAGTTGTTGTGGATCGAGCGCTGCTTGCCGACCGCGCCGTAGCGCGGATCGGGCGCCTGCCCCGCGATCATCTGGGCGATCATCTTCTTCTGGCCGGGGACGATCACGCCGAACACGTTCACCGCCATGATGGTGCCGACCAGCGCGCCGACATGGATGAACGCGCCGCGGCCGGAAAACACCTTGGTGTAGAGCACCGACGCGATCAGGATCAGCGCAAATACGCAGATCGCCAGCACGACGGTGTTGTCGCCGACCTTGCTGCGGCACAGGCCGTCATAGACGAACCAGCCGGCCGCGAGCGACACGATCGAGATCGCAATCGCCTGCCAGGGCGCGAGCGGCATCACAGCGGGATCGATCAGGTACGCCTCGGCATGCAGGTAGTATTGAACGACCAGCAGGCCGAAGCCGGTGAGCCAGGTGAGATAAGCCTCCCACTTGAACCAGTGCAGCACGTCCGGCAGCGTCGCCGGCGCAACCGTGTATTTCTCGACATGGTAGAAGCCGCCGCCGTGCACCTGCCAGGAGGTGCCCATGACGCCCGGGTTCATCTTCTCCCGCTTCAACAGCGTGTAGTCGAGCGCCATGAAATAGAACGACGTGCCGATCCAGCCGATGGCGACCACCATGTGCGCCCAGCGGATCAGCAAATTCAGCCATTCCCCGGCAAAAACCTCCAAGCGCGGCTCCTCAGATCGGTCGGCTGCGGGCGCGAATTCGCCCCGGTGACCTCGTTTGCACGCAAAAATTATGCCCGGGTCAAGTGCCCGGGCATTCGACCCCATCCCACAGTCATTCCGGGGCGGCCCGAAGGGCCGAACCCGGAATCCAAACGCAAACACCGCCGCTTTGACTGGATTCCGGGTTCAGGCGCTGACGCGCGTGCCCCGGAATGACAGCGGCTCGAACTACGGAACCAGGATGGTCGATCCCGTGGTGTTGCGGCCTTCCAGATCCTGGTGCGCCTTCGCGGCGTCCTTGAGCTTGTACTTCTGGTTGATCGGGATCTTGACCTTGCCGCTGCCGACCACCTCGAACAGGTTCTTGGCGATGTCGAGCAGGTCCGCCCGCTTGGCCGCGTAGGTGTTGAGCGTCGGCCTCGTCGCAAACAGCGAGCCCTTGGTCTGCAGGATGTTGATGTTGAAGGCTTCGATCTGGCCCGACGCGCTGCCGAAGCTCGCGAACATGCCGAGCGGACGCAGGCAGTCGAGCGAGGCCGGGAACGTGGTCTTGCCGATGCCGTCATAGACCACCGCGCAAAGCTCGCCCTTGGTGATTTCCTTCACGCGCGCGGCGAAGTCTTCCTTTCGGTAGTAGATGATGTGATCGCAGCCGTTGGCCTGCGCGAGCTTGCCCTTGTCCTCGGTGCCCACCGTGCCGATGACGTTCGCACCCAGCGCCTTGCCCCACTGGCAGAGGATCAGGCCGACCCCGCCCGCGGCGGCGTGGACCAGGATGTTGTCGCCCTTTTGCACCTTGTAGGTCCGGCGCAGCAGATATTCCGCGGTCATGCCCTTGAGCATCATCGCGGCGGCCTGCTCGTAGCTGATGTTGTCGGGAACTTTCACCGCGCGGTCAGCGTTCAGCAACCGCTCCTCGGCATAGGCGCCCATCGCCACCACATAGGCGACGCGGTCGCCGACCTTGAGGTCCGTGACGTTCGGGCCGACGGCGATAACCTCGCCCGCGCCCTCGTTGCCGGACACGAACGGCAGGCCAGCGGGCGCCGGATACATGCCCATCCGGAAATAGGTGTCGATGTAGTTCACACCCGAGGCGTGCTGCTTGAGCTTGACCTGGCCCGGCCCAGGCGCGCCGATCTCGATCTGCTCGTAGGTGAGGACTTCGGGGCCGCCGTGCTTGTGCACCCGGACTGCTGCGGTCATGTTTCAACTCCCTTTTAAGGCACGTAACGCTACGCGCGCTTCATCGGGGCGGGATCATAGGGGCGCGAAGGATTGGCGCAAGAACCTCCACAGTCATTCCGGGGCGCCGCGAAGCGGGCAAGCCCGGAATGACGGCAGAGAGACCAGGTCGCGTACTAATAAATCCGGCCGCTCGGCGCTGGCCCATTTGATGTCCGATGCCTCCGAAGACGGCGCCAAGGCGGACATCGCAGAAGGGTTGGAGTGCCAGCAGCGGCCTTGACAGGCTCAGTTTGTAAAACACAAAATTTGACGAGGGTGGACCGTGCGCACCGGGTGGCTCAGCCAAGCTGGACTTATTCTCTGCGCGGTCTATGTCGTATTGGCCACTCCATTGCTGCTGCTTTGGTACTTCACTGACAATGTGAAAGCGAGCTTCACATACGGAAGCTTGGCCGTTTTCCCGGCAGGGGTTCTGCTTGCGCCTTTCCGGCAAGCCGTGATGGATTGGCCATGGCTCAATACTTTTCCGGGCATGTTCCTGCTCAACATTGTGCTCTTCTACGGCATAGGGTGTTTCATCACCCTTGTTCTTAAGAAAGCTTGAGGGCAGTGCCTGAGACGGTCGGCTATTCGCTTTTGTCAGACTGAGCAAACTTGCGACGGCACCTCAGGCTAAGTGAGATGGCTGCCTTCTCCCATCGCTCGCTTCAAACGCATTGCGGACATCTGAAGTATCAGTCTTGAACGCGCCCGGGAGGGCCGCGCTTGAGCTGGGTACCTATTTATGAGTCCACGGCCTACCGCCCGCCGGCCACGCGCAGCACCGTGCCGCTGATATAGGACGCGGCGTCCGACAGCAGAAACAGCACCGCCTCGGCGCTTTCCTCGGGCTTGCCCGCGCGACCCATCGGGATCATCGGCCCGACCTTGGCGAGCTTTTCCGGCGTGCCGGCGTCGGCATGGATGCGGGTCTCGCTCGCGCCCGGCGACACGCAATTCACGCGGATGCCGTCGGCCGCAAGCTCCTTGCTGAGCCCGTAGGTCATGGACTCGATGGCGCCCTTGGAGGCCGCATACCACACATATTCGTTGGGCCCGCCGATATCGGCTGCGACCGACGACAGCAGCACCACCGATCCGCCCTGCCCGCCGTGTTTGGTGGAGATCCGGCGAATGGCATGCTGCATCGACCACAGCGCGCCGAGCACGTTGACCTCGATCACCTCGCGCATCATCGCCGGAGCCGCGGCCTCAACGCGTCCTGCAGTGCCGGGAATGCCGGCGTTGTAGACGAAATGGCTGAGCCGCCCGAGCGCATCGGCCTCCTTGAACATCCGCTCGACGTCGGCCTCGGATGCCATGTCGGCCTTGATCGCCAGCGCCTTGCGGCCCTGCGCTTTCACCGCGGATACGACCTCGCCGGCCGATTTTTCATCGGACTTGTAGGTCACGGCGACGTCGTAGCCGCGCGCCGCCGCGAGCTTCGCGGTCGCAGCGCCGATGCCGCGGCCGGCGCCGGTGATCAGAAGGACAGGCATTCCGCTTTTCCCCGTTTCAGGACGACGGCGCGCCAGGAGGACGACGGCGCAGGCTTCTTCGCTTGCGGCCCGCCAGCACGTTGAACACCTCGACCGAGCCGGCGAACGCCATTGCGAAGTAGATGTAGCCGCGCGGGATGTGGAAGTCCAAACCGTCGGCAACCAGGGCCACGCCGATCAGCACCAGGAAGGCCAGCGCCAGCATCTTGGTGGTCGGGTGCCGGGAAATGAAATCCGAGACCGGGCCGGAGGCGGCATACATCACGGCCATGGCGATGACCACCGCAGCGATCATGATCTCGATCTGCTGAACCATGCCGATCGCGGTGATGATGGAGTTGAGCGAGAAGATCAGATCGACCACCACGAGCTGCGCCACCACCAGCGTGAAGGACTGCTGGGCCAGGCTTGCCTCCTCGTGGGTCTCGTCGTAATCCACCTCGGCGTGGATCTCGTGGGTCGCCTTGGCGATCAGGAACAGGCCGCCACCGATCAGGATGATGTCGCGCCAGGAAATATCGAAGCCGAGCAGCGAAAACACCGGGTAGGTCAGCTTCATCAGCCAGGTCAGCGTGAACAGCATGGCGATGCGGAAAATAAACGCGAGCGCGAGCCCGATCTGCCTGGCCCGCAGCGCCTGCTCAGGCGAGCAGCGCGACACCAGGATCGAGATGAACACGATGTTGTCGATGCCGAGCACCACCTCGAGCGCGGTCAAGGTCGCAAGCGCGGCCCAGGCATTCCAGTCGGTGAGGAGTTCGAGCATGAGAGCCTATTTGTTTTCGCTTCGCGCGGGGACCAGTCCGATGATCAGGAAGTAGACGCCGGTCAGGCACAAAGCGGCAACGACCCAGGGAGGCGGCGCGAGGTTATGCCACAACGCAACGCAGGCCATGACCGCCCAAAGCCCCAGCATTGTAACGGTCACGATGCGCAGGCTTCGCACCCGAAACGGGTGCACGAAGCGGACCGGGAGAAATGTCAGAACCGCGAAGGCTGCGATCGTCACGATGGTGATCCAGGGAACGGGCCTCAGCAGCAACAGATAGAACGCAATCAGGTTCCACACGGCCGGGAAGCCGACAAAATGATTGTCGTCGGCCTTCATGTTGGTGTCGGCGAAATAGAGCGCGGCCGTGACCGCGATCACGAAGCCCGCCGGCAGCGCCCATTCGCGCGGCATCAGGTCGGCCGACACGATCGCGTAAGCCGGTACGAACACGTAAGTCGTGAAATCGACGACCAGGTCGAGCACCTCACCCGACCAGCGCGCCGCGTTTTCCTTGGTGCCGACCGCGCGGGCGAACGTTCCGTCGACGCCGTCGACGATGAGGGCCAAGCCCAGCCACAGAAACATCAGCGTCCACTCATGCGCGACCGCGGCGAGCATCGCCAACAGCGCAAGGCCCGCGCCGCAGGCCGTAAAAATGTGGACCAAAAATGCCAGCGCGCTCACGGCAGGAGTTTTACCGCCGCGGTGCGCCTGGCGGAAGCCGCCGGACCAGCCGGCAGATCACTTCTTCTGGTTGCCCCAGTCGAGCTGGCAGATTTCCGCCGAACGGCCCTCGAAATTCCAGTTGCGGCCGAACAGGCGGAAGCGCGACTTGTCGGCGCGGGAGACTAGGATATCGGGGGCGATCCAGTACTGGCTGTTGCGGATGACGACCGGCCCCTTGTCCTTGCCGCGCACCGGGGTGATCGCGCCGTCGACGATCTTCTCGATCCTGACGATCCGCGTGTCGCCCTGCGTCTCGTAGACGATCGGCACCTGCCGCACGCCCAGAAACGAGCCCGCGAGGATTTTCAGCAGCGCGGTCGAGCCGCCGGCCCGCCCGGTCATGATCCAGGTGAGCGCCTTGGAGGCCTGCACCGGCGCCTTGTCGTCGACGAACAGCCCCACCGTCCAGTTGCCCCGGCCGAGCCTGCCGGGAATGTCCGCCATGAAGCCGAACTTCACGCCCGAGAGATCGGTGTCGCCGAAATGCCCCTGATCGATTTTCACCGCCGCCCAGGTCTGGCAATAGCCTTCGGTCGGCGCCGACTGGCCGAGCGAAAGCACGCACGGGCAGAACACCTCGCAATTGCACGACAGCGTCAGCTCGCCCTTGATCGACCAGGGATCGACGACGCGCAGTTCCTCGTTCAAATCCATCGACGCCACCTACAACACTGAAAACCCGACCATCACGAGACCCGCCACGACGAACGCCGCGCCGACCGCCCGGCTGAACCGCGGCGTGGTGGTCACCTTCTCGATCGTCATCAGCACGCCCAGAGCGGCCATCCACACGACATTCATCGTGCCGACCGCGAACATCACCAGCATCGCGGCCCAGCAGCAGCCGAGGCAATACAAGCCCTGCCGCAGGCCGAGCCGGAACACGCCGGCCCGTTCATCGGTCCAGTTCGAGAAGAAGAACGGGAACGGCCGCTGGCACTGGGTCAGGCAGGCCTGCTTGAGCGTGGAGAACTGATACAAACCGGCCGTGATGAAGATCGCGCCGCCGAGCACGTGGCCGACGCTGCCGCCGGGCATCAGGCCCGCGTGCGCCAGCGCCCATTGCAGGACGGATGCCGCGAGCGCAAAGCCGAACCACACCGCGACATAGCCCGCGGTCAGAACCAGAGGCGAGACGACCGGTTCGCCCTTGCGCGCTCCAGTGTCGGCGATCTCGGCATAGGTCAGCACCATCGGACCCGCGGTCGGCAGCATCATCGCCAGCGTCATCGCGGCCCACATCGGAACGGTCAACGCCAGGTCGCGCAAGGCCCCCGCGCCGGACGGCTGGCACAGCGCCTGCCACAGCCCGGACGTCGTGCCGGAGTTCATCATCGCCAGCGCGAGCCAGCCCGCGCCGGTCAGCGCCACGATGCAGGCGAGTGCGATGCGCTTCGGCCGCGCGAGTGCGCCCGACAGCCGCGTCTCGGCGGCCGTGAGGTGCGTGAGCGCATCAGGTTGAGCAAAGTCGGTCACCGTTCACTGATAGCCCATTGGCAAGGCGTGCGAAATCGGCACAGCCGATCATGGTTTCCGGCTCTCGTCTTGGCGCACCGGACGCGATAGGAACGCGGTATGGAACGCGGCAAGAACAGCGGCAAAAAACGCGACGAGACGAGGCCATTTACCGTGGAAACCGCGGTCATCGGCGGGGGACCCGCCGGCCTGACCGCGGCCATTGCGCTGGCGGAGGCCGGGATCGAAACCGCGCTGATCGCGCGGCGGGCGCCGGCCGACCACCGCACCAGCGCGCTGCTGGCGGGTTCCGTCGCTGCGCTGGAGACGCTCGGCGTGTGGGCCGGTTGCGCCGCACACGCAGCCCCGCTGCGGACCATGCGCATCGTCGACGCCACGGCGCGGCTCATCCGCGCACCCGAAGTGCAGTTTGTGGCGGCCGAGATCGGCCTCGACGCGTTCGGCCACAATATCGAGAACCGGCATCTGGTCGCGGCGCTGGAACAGCGGGCGCAGGCGCTCGGCGCGCTGATCCGGATCGAGGATGACGCCGTCTCGGTCGAAACCGCCGGCAATGGCGCGAGCGTTTCGTTGAAAGGCGGCGGCACAGTTACCGCCCGCCTCGTGGTCGGCGCCGACGGCCGGCGCTCGCTATGCCGCGCGGCCGCCGGCATCGAGAGCCGCGGCCGCAGCTATCCGCAGACCGCGCTGACGTTCAACCTCGCCCATGCGCGGCCGCACCGCGACACGTCCACCGAGTTTCACACCGAGGCCGGCCCGTTCACGCTGGTGCCATTGCCGGGCGATCGTTCGAGCCTGGTCTGCGTCACCGATCCGCACGACGCCGAACAGCTCAGGTCGCTCGACGATGCAGCCCTCAACGCCGAGATCGAGCGGCGCTCGCATTCGCTGCTCGGCCAGGTTTCGGTCGAAGCCGGCCGCGGCGTATTCCCGCTGGCGGTCGAAACCGTCCGCTCGTTCGGGCTCCACCGCATTGCGCTGGTCGGCGAAGCGGCCCATGTGGTGCCGCCGATCGGCGCGCAAGGGCTCAATCTCGGGCTGCGCGATGCCGCCACCATCGGCGAACTGGTCGTTGCGGCGCGCCGCGACGGCGGCGACATCGGCGACGACGCTCTTCTTTCGCGCTACGACGCGCTGCGGCGCGCCGACGTGCAGAGCCGCACGCTCGCGGTCGACCTCCTCAACCGCACGCTGCTCTCGGATTTTCTCCCGGCGCAAAGCCTGCGCGGCCTCGGCCTCTATCTGCTCGATCGCGTGGGACCGCTACGCCGCGCCGCCATGCGCGAGGGCGTTGCGCCCGCGATGTCGCAACCACGTCTGATGCGCGGCGAAGCGCTGTAACCGAAACCTGCGTCCCTTCGCCCCTGCGTCAGCCGGTATCGCCGAGCCGGGGTACAGCCTTGGCGACGCCCGGATCGTCACGGAACTGCGGATCGATCGGCACCGGCAATGCGGTCATTGCCGCGCCTGAAGGCCCGGTCACCTTGTGCGCGAACAGCCCGCGCCCGTTGAAATGCGGATCGCGCAGCGCCTCTTCGAGCGTCGCCATCACGGTCACGCAACAGTCGGCCGCGGCAAGCGCCGGCCGCCATTCATCGGCGGTCCTGCCCGCGACGATCGCCGCGACCGCGGCCCTGGTGGCCGCCGGATCGCGCTTGTCGTCGATGAATTTCGTATCGAGGCCGATCGCCGCGGTGAACGCCTCCCAGAACTTCTGCTCCAGCGCCGCGCAGCACACGAACCTGCCGTCGCTGGTCGGATAGATCTGGTAGCGCGGCGAGCCGCCGGACAGCCGCGCGCCGCCCAAGCCGGGAAACTGCCCGGTCGCCTGCCCGGACGCGAGCGCGTGGCCCGCGAAGGTGAACATCGCGTCCGTCATGGCGATGTCGAGAGCGCAGCCCTGCCCGGTGCGGTCGCGCTGGCGCAGCGCCAAGAGGATGTTCATGACCGCAGGCAACGTGCCGCCCGCGATATCCGCGATCAGCGCGGGCGGCACCACCGGCCGGTCGGGCGGCCCGGGATTGAGCGCAAGCAGTCCTGTGTGTCCGATGTAGTTGAGATCGTGCCCGGCCTCATCCGCACGCGGGCCGGTCTGGCCGTAGCCTGTGATCGAGCAATAGATCAGCTTCGGATTGATCGCGCGGACCGCTTCGTATCCGAGGCCGAGCCGCGCCATCACGCCCGGGCGGAACTGCTCGACCAGGATGTCGGCGCGGGCGATCAACGGATTGAGTTTCGCGCGGTCGGCCTCGCTCTTGAGATCGAGCACCAGGCTGTTCTTGCCGCGGTTGAGCAGCGTGAACATCGCGCTCTCGCTGTCGAAGCGCGGCTCGTAGTGGCGCATGTCCTCGCCGCCCGGCCGTTCGATCTTGATCACCTCGGCGCCGGCCTCGGCGAGCAGCAGCGTCGCCAGCGGCCCCGGCAGGAGCGTGGTGAAATCGAGGACGAGCAATCCGGAGAGCGGCTGCATGGTGTCAGCGAAGCAGGAAACGGTCGACGACGCCATGCTGAACCAGCCACATCACTGTCGTCAGGGTGGCAACCGACAGCAGCGTGCCGACCAGCACCGAAGCCGACGCGGGGTCGAGCCACGAATTGTATTGTCGCGCCAGCACGAACACGTTGAGCGCGGGCGGCAGCGCCGCCATCAGCACGGCGGCCTTGACCCAACTCGGATCGAACGGCCCGAACGCCGTCAGCAGAAGCAGAGCCACCAGCGGATGCAGGACGAGCTTGATCGGCACCAGCACCGCCACCTCCCGCGGCACCCCGTTCAACCTGCGCAACGCCACCGTGACTCCAAGAGTGAACAGCGCGCAGGGCGCCGACGCGTTGGACAGAAACTGCAGCAGGCGATCGATCGCAGCCGGCGGCTCGATGCGAAGCGCGGCCGACAGCGCGCCGAGCGCGCTTGCCACCATCAGCGGGTGCAGCGCGATCTTGCGCACCACGTCGAGCGCGAGAGCGCCCGCGCCTTTGCCCTGCGGCCGCGCCAGCGCCATCAGGAACGGCACGATCGAAAAGAACAGCAGGGTCTCGAAGCAGAAGATCAGCGCCACCGGGGCCGCGGCCTGCGCGCCGACCGTCGCCAGAGCCAGCCCCGGCCCCATGTAGCCGATGTTGCCGTAGGCGCCGGCCAGTTGCGCAATCGCCGCCTGGGCGAGGTCGCGGCGGATCAGGTAAGCGACGCCGAGCGACAGCATCAGCACCAGGAACGTGCCGAGTGTCGCGGTGACGATGAACGGCACGTTGCTGAGCTGCTCGAACGGCGTCCTGGCGAGGATGCGGTAAAACAGCGCCGGCAGCGTCATGTAGATGACAAAGAAATCCATCCAGGCCAGCCCCTGGACCGGGATGCGGGTGATCCGTCCGCAGGTGAAGCCGAGGAAGATCAAGCCGAAATACGGCAGCGCCAGATTAAGGACTTCGATCATCGGCCGTTTTCGGGCTTTTCCGGCTGCAGCTCAGGGCGTCAACTTGGCGCGGTGCTTGCTTTCCTCTAAACGGCAGACCGGCAATTGGGAAGGATAGCCGAAGGTCGATCATGAAGCTGCCGCGCCCGTTCTTTCAGCCGCTCGCCATCGGCGCGCCCGCGCCGCTGCGCGAATTGCCCGTCCGGCTCGAGCGCATGATCCATTTCGTGCCGCCGCACCTCGAAAAGATCACCGCCAAGGTTCCGGAGCTGGCCCGGCAGGTCGACGTGGTGCTCGGCAACCTGGAAGACGCCATTCCTGCCGATGCCAAGGAGGCGGCGCGCAAGGGCTTCATCGCGATGGCGAAGGCCACCGACTTCGGCGCGACTGGTCTCTGGACGCGGATCAACGCGCTCAACTCGCCCTGGGCGCTCGACGACATCACCGAGATCGTCGCCATGATCGGCAACAAGCTCGACGTGATGATGCTGCCCAAGGTCGAAGGCGCCTGGGACATCCACTATCTCGACCAATTGCTGGCCCAGCTCGAAGCCAGGCATGCGGTCAAGAAACCGATCCTGATCCATGCCATTCTGGAAACCGCGCAGGGCGTCAACAATGTCGAGGCCATCGCCTCCGCCTCGCCGCGCATGCACGGCATGAGCCTCGGTCCCGCCGATCTCGCCGCCTCCCGCGGCATGAAGACCACGCGCGTCGGCGGCGGCCATCCCGACTACTTTGTGCTGGCCGACGGCAAATCTGGTGACAAGGCCGGCGAGACGCGGCCCAAGTTCCAGCAGGACCTCTGGCACTACACCACCGCCAAAATGGTCGATGCCTGCGCCGCGGCCGGCATCAAGCCGTTCTACGGTCCGTTCGGCGACTTCTCCGATCCCGACGGCTGCGAGTTGCAGTTCCGCAACGCCTTCCTGATGGGCTGCGCCGGAGCCTGGTCGCTGCATCCGACCCAGATCGCCATCGCCAAGCGCGTGTTCTCGCCGGACCCGGCCGAGGTCGCGATGGCGAAGAAGATTCTCGACGCGATGCCGGACGGCAGCGGCGCGGTGATGATCGACGGCAAGATGCAGGACGATGCAACCTGGAAGCAAGCCAAAGTGGTGTTCGACCTGGCGAAGCTTGTCGCCGCGAAAGATCCCGATTTGGCCGTGCGTTACGGGCTTTAAGGCTGTTGCGGAAGCGGATTCGCGACTAGACTGTGCGTCGAAGAGCACGGACATGACCCAGAGCACAACCAAGAAGCTGTTCGACAGCCCCTCCCGGACCCGGCTCGCCAAGTTCAAGCTTGGCGAGGTGGTGAAGCATCGCCTGTTTCCGTTCCGCGGCGTGGTCTTCGACATCGACCCGGTGTTCAACAACACCGAGGAATGGTGGCTATCGATCCCCGAGAACGTGCGGCCGAGCAAGGACCAGCCGTTCTATCACCTGTTCGCCGAGAACGCGGAAAGCGAATACATCGCCTATGTCTCGGAGCAGAACCTGCTGCCCGACACCTCCGGCAAGCCGGTCCGCCATCCGCAGATCGCGGAAGTGTTCGAGCGCGAAGAGGACGGCAGCTACAAGGCGCGCAACACCCAGCTGAATTAACCGGACCTCTCAGGTCCCAGAAAACAAAAAGGCCCGCATCGCTGCGGGCCTTTTCATTCTGTTGTCGGCTCAGCGCGTGGGCTGCTGGCTTTCCAGCCGCTTGCGCGCATCCTCGGCGCGCTTCTGCAATTCTTCCTGGAGCTTCTTCTGCTGCTCCTCGAACACCTTCGGATCGGTCGGCGGGCCGTCATAGGCCTTGGCGAAGTCCTTGAGATCGAGCTGCGGGCTCATGGCCTGGCCGTTCATGTGGATCGCCTGCACGGTCAGGAGCTGCGCCTTCTTCATGCGGCCGATCATGTCGGCGGTCGCCTCGTAGTCGGCGATGCAGCCGCCCGGCGGGACGACCGGCGGCAGGCAGGTGACGAACGGCGCCGTCGCCGGCGGTGTCTGATCGACGATCAGGCGGGTGCCGTGCTGGAGCGCGACGCCGTAGGGCAGGCTCATGCGCAGCAGCTTTTTCGCTTCGCCGTCCATCTCGATGATCGCGACGCTGACCACGAGCAGGCCGGACTCGACACGGCCGTCCTTGACGGTGACGCAGACGCGCTTGGCCTTGGGGTCGGCGTCCTTGTTGCAGAGCTTGACCCAGGGCGAAAAGATCAGTTGCGGCTGGCCGGCCTCGCCGCCCTGCGCCTGCTGAGCGGGTGCGGCCTGCGCCGCCGGCGCCTGCTGCGCGGGCTGCGCCGGGCGCGGCGGCGTCACCTGACGCGGTGCCGGCGGACGCTGCTGCGGGTTGCCTGCAGGCGGCTGGGCTTGAGCGAGCGCGCCCGACGCCGTAGCCGCAACCAGCGTTGCGGCCGAAGCCAGCGCGATAAACATTTTTCTGGCAGTCCGCGTGGTTGCGGACGCGTTCGAGTAGGTCATCAGATAGTCCCTCTTTACCGCCGGTAAAGTCCCGGCGCTGGCCCATGCGGGCGCCCGGCGCCTGTCTCGACGCCCCAAACAAGGCAGGAGCGTGACGCCTGACGACGGCCTGATTAGCCGAAATCCACGGCAGGATAAAGCCTTATACCAAGGTCGAACCGGGCGGCGCGGTGTCACGGTTACCGCTGAGCGGGCCCCCGCCGATCCCGCCCCGCTGTGCTAGACCGATGCGGAACCAGCGATTCCTTCCACCAACCTGACCGGAACTGCCGTGACTGTCGCCCGCGCGCACCATGTCCACCGTCCGCGGCTGTTTGCACAGTTCGCAGCGATCGGGTTCGGAGCAGTCGCGCTGGTCGCCGCAACTTTTGCACAGGCGCGGCCCGGCACGCCCGAGCACGCCATCGCCATGCACGGTGAGCCGGCGCTGCCCGCGGGCTTCGACCGGGTGCGCTATGGCAATCCACAGGCGCCCAAGGGCGGGCGGCTCATCCACGGCGTTCTCGGCACTTTCGACAGCATCAACCCGTTCATCGTGAAGGGCCTGGCGCTGGCGCAGGTGCGCGGCTACGTGGTCGAGAGCCTGCTGGCGCGCGGCTACGACGAGCCGTTCACGCTTTACGGGCTGCTGGCGCGGTCGGTCGAAACTGACGCGGATCGCACTTACGTCACCTTCGAAATCGATCCGGCCGCGAAGTTCTCCGACGGCAAGCCGGTCACGCCGCAGGACGTGGTGTTCTCCTGGCAATTGCTGCGCGACAAGGGCCGGCCGAACTTCCGCACCTATTACACGAAGGTCACCAAGGCCGAGACGCTGCCCGACCGCAAGGTGCGCTTCGACCTCACCGGCGCGAACGACCGCGAGCTGCCGCTGATCCTCGGGCTGATGCCGGTGCTGGCCAGGCACGCGGTCAATCCGGACACCTTCGAGGACACCACATTCGAGCCGATCACAGGCAGCGGCCCCTATACGATCAGCTCGGTCGACGCGGGCCGCACCATCACCTTCAAGCGCGACCCCAACTACTGGGGACGAAATCTCGCGATCAACCGGGGCTTATGGAATTTCGACGAGGTCCGCTTCGATTTCTACCGCGACTCCAACTCGCACTTCGAGGCGTTCAAGAAAGGCCTCTACGACCTGCGCGTCGAGCACGATCCGAGCAAATGGGAGACCGCCTACGACGTGCCCGCGGTCCGCGACGGCCGCATCGTCAAGGAGGCATTTCCCAACGGAATGCCCAAGCAGTTTTCCGGACTGGTGTTCAACACCCGGCGTCCGATCTTTGCCGACATCCGCGTGCGCGAGGCGATCGGGCTGCTGCTCGACTTCGAATGGCTCAACCACAACTTCTTCTTCGACCGCTATCAGCGCTCGGCGAGCTATTTCGAGGGTTCCGAACTGTCCGCCCGCGGCCGCGCCGCCGACGCCCGCGAACACGCGCTGCTCAAGCCGTTCCCCGACGCCGTGCGGCCGGATTTCATGGATGGGCAATGGCAACCCCCGGTGACCGACGGCACCGGCCGCGACCGCACGACCCTCAAACGCGCGCTCGATCTGCTCCACGCGGCGGGCTACGACCTCGACGGCACGGTGCTGCGCGAGCGCGCCACCCGCAGGCCGTTCAGCTTCGAGATCATGGTCACCAGCAAGGACCAGGAGCGAATCGCCATCGCGTTTTCGCGGGATCTCAAGCGCGCCGGTATCGCAATTCGCATCCGGGTTGTCGACGCCGTGCAATACGACCGGCGGCGACTCACGTACGATTACGACATGATCGAATACCGCTGGGACCAGTCGCTGTCGCCGGGCAACGAGCAGGCCTTCTACTGGGGGGCCGCGGCGGCCGATGCCGACGGCACCCGCAACTACATGGGCGTCAAGAGCCCGGCCATCGACGCGATGATCGCGGCGCTGTTGTCCGCGCGGGAACGCGATGACTTCGTCGCCGCGGTGCGCGCGCTCGACCGCATCCTGATGTCGGGATTCTACGTCGTGCCGCTGTTCCACCTGCCCGACCAGTGGGTCGCGCGCTGGACCGCCGTCGCGCATCCCGCGGACATTTCCTTGTTCGGCTATCTGCCGGAAACCTGGTGGCGTGCGGCGCCGGAACAGCGCCAGTGAGGACAGCAAGCACCGGAGGCCATCGATGATCCTCGGCGATCCCAGAAGCGGACGCGGCAAGACCGGCCCGGAAACCACCGTCGACGAGGTGTTCCGGCGCGCCGCGGCGCTGCGCCCCGACGCGATCGCGATTTCCGACCCGCTCGACCGCGAGACCTTCACCGATGGCGCGCCGCACCGCCTGACCTTCGCGCAAGCCGACCGCATCGTCACCGCCATCGCGGTGCGGCTGCGCAAGCTCGGCCTGCAGACCGACGCCGTGGTCGGCATCCAGCTGCCCAACACCGCCGAATGCGTCCTCACCGTCCTCGGCGTGCTGCGCGCCGGCATGATCGCCATGCCGCTGCCGCTGCTCTGGCGGCGCGCCGACGCCGCTTTCGCACTCAATCAGGTCGGCGCGAAGGCCATCGTCACGGCGTCACGCATCGGCGACGTCGATCACTGCGTGCTCGCCATGCAGGTCGCCGCCGACGTGTTCCCGATCCGCTATGTCTGCGGCTTCGGCGAAAGCCTCGCCGACGGCGTCGTGCCGTTCGACGACCTGATGGCCGCGGACCCGGGCGAACCGCTGCCGGAGTTCACCCGCACCGGCAATCCCGCGGCCCACGTCGCGCTGGTCACCTGGGACGTCACGCCCGAAGGGCCCATTGCAGTGGCGCGCAACCACACCGAGCTGATCGCGGGCGGCGTGACGGCGCTCCTCGAAGGCAGCCTCGGGCCGGATACGCGGCTGCTCGCCTGCTGCGCCATGACGTCGTTTGCAGGGCTCTCGATGGCGCTCACGCCGTGGCTTCTCGCGGGCGGCACGCTGTCGCTGCATCACGCGTTCAGCGCCGAGACATTCGACCTGCAGTGCCGCCTCGACCGCTGCGACGCGGTGGCGGTGCCGGCCGCGCTTGCGCCGCGGATGGCCGAAGCCGGACTTCTGAACCAGGCCGAGCTCAAGACCGTGCTCGCGCTGTGGCGCATGCCCGAGCGGCTGGCCCAAAGCGCGACCTGGCAGCACCCGACCGCCAGACTGGTCGACATCATGGCGTTCGGCGAGATCGCCATGCTCGGCTCCCGTCGCGACGTGGTTGGCCGGCCCGATCCGCTTCCGGCCGGCGAAGTGATGGTGCCGCGCGGCTCGGCGCACGCCGTGCTGCTGGCCGAGGTGGCGCGCACCCAAGCCGGCACGCTCGCGCTGCGCGGCCCGATGGTGCCCAAGCACGCCTTTCCGCCCGGCGCCGAGCGGCTGAACATTCCGCATCTCAAGGCCGACCCGCACGGTTTCGTCGACACCCGCTATGCCTGCCGTCACGATCGCGGGTCCGACACCTTCGTGGTCACCGCGCCGCCGCCGGGACTGGTCACGGTCGGCGGCTACCGGTTCGTGCTCCATGACATCGAACAGGTGGTCCGCCGCGCCAGCGAAGGCGCAGCCCTGACCGCGCTTCCGGACGCCGTGGCGGGGCACCGGCTGGCCGGGATTGCCGCCGAGGCGGAGGACGTGCGGAATGCGCTGACCGAGATCGGCGTCAATCCGCTCCTGACCGACGCATTCCGCGACCGGCGGCCCAAAGCGGCCTGAGCCGGCGTCGAGTTTCCCGCCCGTTGACCGGGCGTTAATGGCGGCACCGTAAGCTCCGGACTTTCGCATCCGAGTTCTGCGTAGCCGCCCGCATGTCGCTGCAAGGTCCGATCCTGATCGTCGCCGGCCGCCCGGGCTGTGAGCTGTCGCAGGCGTTCACCGCCGCCGGCGCATCCAAGGTCATCGAGGTGTCCTGGGCCACGGCGCCAGCCGTCGCGGACCGCGTCGGACCCGCAGCCATTGTCGTGGCCGATCCCGAGATTGCCGACTTTCAGGCAACCGGCGCTCTGTCTGGCCTGATCGCAGGCGCCGTGCCCTATCTGCCCGCCGTCGTCCGCGTCCGCGAGGACGGAGCACCCGCCCTGCCCGACGCGCTGCCGGTTCCCGAAGATGCGAGCGTCGAGCAGTTGATCGCCCGCGTGGTGTCGGCGCAGCGGCTGCGCACGCTCCATGCGACGGTTCTCGGCCGGGCGCAGACGCTGAAGGACGAGCGCAACATCGTCGCGGAACTGCCCACCGGCGATCCGCTCGACGACGCGACCGTGCTGCTGGTCGGCCGGGGGCGTCATCACGCGACGCTGAGCGTCGCGGCCGGCGAACGGATGGGGCTGATCGGCGCATTGAGCGTCGACACCGCCGAGCGGTGCCTGGAGGCGCGCGAGGTCGACGCGGTTTTGATCGGCGACGGTCTGCCGGCAAGCGCGGTCGACGCCCTGATCGACATGATCGGCAGCAGCGCGGCCCGCCGCGAGCTTCCCGTCGGCCTCCTCGGCGCGCCGAGCGACATTCCGGTGTTGCCGAACGCGGTGACCGCCCGCGATCCGCAGGTGCTGGTCCAGCGCATTGTGCCGCTGATCCGCCAGCGGACGTTCGAGATAGCGCTGAAGCGGCTCCTCCACTCCATCGAGCACAAGGGCATGATCGACGCCCGGACCGGTCTGCTGAATGCCGACGCGTTCGGCCGGGCACTCGAGCTTTCGATCGAGGATGCAAACGAGCGCCGGACCACGCTTTCGCTGGCCCGCTTTGCCTTCGACGAGCCGCTCGACCGCCGCACCGGGATCGACATGGCGCGTCTGGTCAGCCACCTGGTCCGCGACACCGACTTCGCCTGCCGCGTGTCTGACGGCTCGATCCTGTTCGCGTTCGGCGACACGAGCCTCCGCGATGCCCATGTGGCGGCTCGGCGGCTGGCGAGCGTGCTCAAGCACACCATGCTGCGGCCGGGCGACCGCGCCGGCATCAGTCCGTCGGTGACGCTCGCCACGCTCAAGCCCGGCGACACCGCGCTCACTTTGCTGGCCCGGATCGCGCCCCAGCCGGTTGCCGCGGAGTAGCGCCGGGACTAAGTGTGCAGGGCCAGCAAACGAGGCCCCGCATGTCCGACAACCCCACCGCCCTGACGCCTGTCACCATCGACGTGGTTTCGGATGTCGTCTGCCCGTGGTGCTTCATCGGAAAGCGCAGGCTTGAGAAAGCCTTGGCGCTGAAACCCAACATTCCGGTCGAGGTCCGCTACCACCCCTATTTCCTCAATCCGTGGGTGCCGCGCGAGGGCATGACCCGGAACGAGTATCTCACCACCAAGTTCGGCTCGCCCGAGCGCTATCAGGGCATTGCCGGGCGCGTGGCAGCAGCCGCAGCCTCCGAGGGCCTGACCTATGCGGTCGACAAGATGAAGCGGCAGCCGAACACGCTCGACTGCCACCGCCTGATCCTGTGGGCGCAGGCAACCGGCAAGGGCGCCGAGATGAAGCAGAAACTGATGGACCTGTATTTCACCGAAGGCGCCGACCTTTCCGACCGCGAGGTGCTGGTCGCGGCCGCGGACTCCGTCGGCCTCGACGCCGACCAGACCCGCGAGCGGCTCGCGACCGACGAGGACGTGGCGACCGTCGAGGCGGCGGCGAACTCCGCCAAGGACGCGGGCATCGACGGCGTGCCGACCTACATCCTCGGCGGCGTCGCAGCCGTCAGCGGCGCGCAGGCGCCCGAGGTGCTGGCCAACGCCATCGAGCAGATCGCGGTCAACAAGGAAGTGTTCATGGCCGAACAGCGGCGCGCCACAGGCGGCCGCTAGGGACGCAACCGGCTTCTATTTTTCGCGCCAGCCCATCTCCCAGAAGTCGGCCTCAAGCCGCGTCGCCTCCTTGAAGATCGCGATGAGCTCGGCTTCGCGCGCCGGCGTCACATAAAGATCGGCGAGCGTGTCCAGGTGGTCCCGCGCCTTCGCGGCGACGTCCTGATAGGCCGCGCCGGCATATTCATCGATCCAGACGCGATAACGGTTCGCTTCGGCGTGCGCCTGCGGCCGCGCGGCGAGGCGCGTGGCGATCTCGGCGTAGCCGATCACGCAGGGCGCGAGCGCCACCTTGAGCGCCAAGAGATCGCCGCGCATTCCGGCGTCGAGCACATAGCGCGTGTAGGCCAGCGTCTCTGAGGCGGGCGGCGCGTGCTCGAGCTCGTGGGGTGAAAGACCCCAGCCGGCGCAGAGTTTCACGTGCAGGTTCATCTCGACGTCGAGGATGGCCGACAGGCCGAACGCGGCTTCGCGCATGTCGGCCAGCCGGGGCGATTTGTAGACCGCGAGCGCGTAGGCGCGGGCAAACTCGATCAGGAACAGGTAGTCCTGAACGAGGTAGCGGCGAAACGCCTCCTCGGGCAAGGTGCCGTCCGCGAGCCCCGCAGTGAAAGGGTGCTCCGTATAGGCGCGCCACTCGGCGGAGGCTTGTGTCTTCAGCCGCTCGAAGAAGCTCATGATCTCCCGCCGAAGCCTGCCCGCTATTCCCGCCCTCGATTACCTGATTTATGAACGGCCGACCAACGACGTTCACCCCCCAAAGACCCCCTCAAAGACACGCTCAAGACGCAGGTCCAAAAAAGCCCATGAAAAAGATCGGTTTCCTGTCCTTCGGCCATTGGACGCCTTCGCCGCAGTCGCAGACGCGATCGGCCTCCGACGCGCTCCTGCAATCGATCGAGCTGGCGGTCGCGGCCGAGGAACTCGGCCTGGACGGCGCTTACTACCGTGTGCATCACTTCGCCCGGCAGCTCGGCTCTCCGTTTCCGCTGCTGGCCGCCGTCGGCGCGAAGACCAGCCGGATCGAGATCGGCACCGCGGTCATCGACATGCGGTACGAGAACCCGATGTACATGGCGGAGGACGCCGGCGCCGCCGACCTCATCGCCGGCGGACGACTGCAGCTGGGCATCAGCCGCGGCTCGCCCGAGCAGGTGATCGATGGATGGCGCTATTTCGGCTACGCGCCGGCCGAGGGGATGACCGATGCCGACATGGGCCGGCGCCACACCGAGGTGCTGCTCGAGGTGCTGCGCGGCCAGGGCTTCGCGCGCCCGAATCCGCGGCCGATGTTCCCGAATCCTCCGGGACTCCTGCGCGTCGAGCCGCACTCGGAGGGCCTGCGCGACCGGCTCTGGTGGGGCGCCGGCTCCAACGCCACCGCGGAATGGGCGGCCAGGCTCGGGATGAACATGCAGAGTTCGACGCTCAAGAATGACGAAAGCGGCAAGCCCTTTCACATCCAGCAGGCGGAGCAGATCCGGGTCTTCCGCGAGGCGTGGAAGGCGGCCGGGCACAAGCGCGAGCCGCGCGTGTCGGTCAGCCGCAGCATCTTTGCGCTGGTGGACGAGCGTGACCACACGTATTTCGGAGGCGGCGGCGAGAACGACGACCAGATCGGCATGCTCGGCGACGACACGCGCGCCATTTTCGGCCGCAGCTACGCCGCCGAGCCGGACGTCCTGGTCGAGCAACTGAAGAAAGACGAGGCCATCGCCGAGGCCGACACGCTGCTGCTCACCGTCCCCAACCAGCTCGGCGTCGACTACAACGCCCACGTCATCGAGGCGATCCTGAAGCATGTCGCGCCCGGCCTGGGATGGCGCTGACGCCAGCCAACCCTAGCGCACAAGCCGCAACGCCACGGCGAGCACCGCGACCGCCGCGATCCACGATCCGAGAATTCTGACCCCGACTTTGGCCCATCGGGCCTGCGCCTGGCGGGTGGCGAGGGCTACGACGATCAGGAAACCCGCCGCGCCGATCCCCGTCCCAACCAACATGAGATTGGCCTCGCTCACCGAAACAACCTCGGGCGGCGAGTTCGAGCGCGACCGCGAGGCCCAATACGATGGCCAGCACGGCGCCGAGCACCTGCGGCAGCGACCGGGCCAGCGCGACCAGCAATCCGGCAACCATCGCGATCCCGAGCACTGCCTCGTTGGCGAAACGCGGCACGATGCCTGTGGTCATCGCCGCAAGCCCCGCCGCAAGCGCCGCAGCATAAACCGCGAGCGGAACGAAGCCCCACCGCTCCTGCCGGCCGATCAGAAGCCCGAGCGCGAGGATGCCGACCACGTGATCGGTCACGAACACCGGATGCAGCACGCCGCCCCAGAAGCCGCGGACGCCGAGCGGCGGCGGATGCGCCAGCGCGGGCTCCGCCCACATCGCAAGCACCACCGTCAGCAGCGCAGCGGCAGCCTTCATGATGCCAATCGGCTCAGGAAAATCACGCCGGCGAACGCGATCACGCCGCCGACGGTGCGCACGGCGATCAACCCTGCGGGCCAGCGCACCAGCAGGCCGAAGGCGATGCCCGCGAGATGCAGCAACCCCGTGGCGATGACGAACCCCGCCGAATAGGCGATGGCATCCGCGCCCGGCGGCAGTTCGGTGCCGTGGGCGTGACCGTGGAAGATCGCAAACGCGCCGACCAGCAGCGCCGCGATCCACAACGGCGGCTGCGCCGCAATCGCGACCGCGAGCCCCAGCAGGATCGCGGAAATCGCGATCAGGATTTCGGTGCCCGGCAGCGGCACGCCGAGAATGCCGGCGAGGCCGCCGAACGCCATCACCAGCGGAAACACGACCGGAAGAACGTAGATCGCGGGCGGCCCGAGAAACGCGCCCCACAATCCCACTGCGACCATCGCGGCGAGATGATCCGGGCCGAACACCGGATGCGACAGCCCGCCGATGAAGCCGCTGGCCGCGCCGCCGGTGTGGGCAAGCGTGGGCCCGGCCGCCAGCAGGCAGGCCAGCATTGCAAAAAGTCCGATTACAGGCCGCGCCATATCGGCCACACTCCCCGCCTTCTGCCGGCCACTATAGCGGCCCCAAAAGCCTGCGACATCCGAGGAAGCGAAATGCCCGTCACGATCGCCGCAATCGACATCATCCAGCTTCGTATTCCGCTCGACACCTGGGCGCCGCCGCCGGCGTTCGCGGGCCGGCCGCGCACGCATGTCGAGGCGCTGTACGTGAAAGTGAAGTGCAGCGACGACACGGTCGGCTGGGGCGAGTCCTTCGGCTCGAGCGGCACCACGGTGATCGCGGCGTTCGACAACTGGATCCGGCATCTGGCGGTCGGCCAGGACCCGACCGACCAGACCCTGGTGCGCGACCATCGAGCGGCTGCTGCACGGGCTTGGCCGCGCCGGCCCCATCATGCACGCGCTGAGCGGGCTCGACATCGCGCTGTGGGACATCCGCGGCAAGCTCGAAAAGGCGTCGGTGTCCAAGCTGCTCGGCGGCCCGAAACGCAAGCGCGTCGAAACCTATGCCTCGCTGCTGCAATACGCGGGCGACGTCGAGCACGTGAAGCGCAACACGGCGCGGGCGCTGGAACGCGGCTATCGCCACATCAAGCTGCACGAGCGCACGCCCGAAGCGGTGGCCGCGGCGCGCTCGGTCGCAGGCCCCGACATCCCGATCAAGGTGGACACCAACTGCGCCTGGCTGCCCGGAGAAGCCGACAAGCCGGTCACCGGGATGAAGGCGTCGAACCCCTACTGGGTCGAGGAGCCGATCTGGCCGCCGGAGGACTTTGAATCGGCGGCGAAGCTTCGCAAGGCCACCGGCGTGCCGCTCGCGATGGGCGAGAACGCGACGAGCCCGAGCGACTTCCGCAAGATGATCGCGGCCGGCGCGACCGACTACGTGCAACCTTCCATCGTGAAGATCGGCGGCATCACCCAGCTGTTTCGCATCGCGACCGAGTCCGAGAAGGCAGGCATCACCTGCGTTCCGCACGCCTTCTTCTTCGGCCCCGGCTATCTCGCGACCATGCATTGCATCGCCGCCAAGGAGCGCGACGCGCCGCTCGAACGCCTGTTCGCCGACGTGGCGTTCGTCACCTATGCGAAGTCGGTGCCGGACCTGAAAGGCGGCGTCGATGTGCCGGACCGGCCGGGGCTCGGCGCCGATCCGGAAGAGGACCTGATGGCGAAATACCGCGTCTGAGCGATCCGCAACGAAAAACAAGATCGGGAGAGAGCGTCGATGACCTTGATGAACAGGCGGCGGTTCACCGCCGGAGCCGCGGCGCTGTCCGTGCTCGCGGCAACGTCCACGCGGGCGCAAGAGGCCTATCCGCAGCGGCCGGTGAAGCTGATCGTCCCCTATGCGCCGGGCGGCGGGACCGACGTGTTCTCGCGGCTGCTGGCCCAGCAGATCGAGCGCGAGTTCGGCCAGACGCTGGTGATCGACAACCGCGCCGGCGGCGCCAGCGTGATCGGCACCCGCGCGGTCGCAGACGCGCCGGGCGACGGCTACACCATCGGCATGGTGGACTCGGCCTTCGTCACCAATCCGGGGCTGCTGAAGGACAAGCTGCCCTACGACACCCGCAAGGACTTCATCCCGGTTTCGCTGCTGTCGCGCACGCAGCTTGTCCTGTCGGTGCACCCGGACTCGCCGTTCAGGACCGCGAAGGATCTGGTCGATCACGCCAAGGCCAATCCCGGCAAGCTGACGTTTGCCTCCGCCGGCATCGGCACCGGGATTCATCTCGCGGGCGAGCAGTTCCGCCAGGTCGCCGGCATCAACGTGGTCATCGTGCCCTATCGCGGCGGCGCGCCGATGCTGGCCGATTTCCTGGCCGGCAAGGTCGATTTCACGTTCGGCGCGGTGCCCTCGATCAAGCCGCACATCGAGGGCGGCAAGGCGCGCGGGCTCGGCGTCACGCGCGGCCGCGCGCCGCAACTGCCGAACATCCCGAGCATGGAGGAGATCGGCTACGGCAGCGTCGACTCGGCGAGCGAAATGGGACTGATCGTGCCGGCCTCGACGCCCGCGCCGATCGTGGAAAAGCTGCAGCGGATTTCGGCTGCCGCGGTCAAAGACCCGGCGTTCCGCGAAAAGCTCCTGGAGCGCGGCTTTCAGCCGATCGGCACGACCACCGGCGAATTCCGCGCCCATGTCGACCGCGAGATCGAGAAATGGATCAAGATCATCGCGGCGGGCGACATCAAGCCAGAGTAGCGGCGCCAGATCGCCTCGCTTTGATCCAATTAGTTGCACGTCGTACGACGACGGCGGTGAACTCCCTCTCCCGTGGGGAGAGGGTTGGGGTGAGGGCGTAAGGTCTCTCGATAGACCGTACCCCCTCACCCGCCGCACTTCGTGCGGCGACCTCTCCCCATGGGAGAGGTGAAGCGCGCTTGTGGCACGCTCGATCCAAAACCGCAGGATCGCCTTGAAGCAAGACCTCACGCCGCCTTCGCCTGCTCGGCGATGCGCACCAGGTTGCGCAGCACGGCGGTGGTGCCGTGCAGGCGTTGCGCGGGCTTCTCCCAGTCGTAGAACAGCACGACCTTCATGTCGGGCCGCACGCGGGCCGAGGCGCCCTGCTTGCTGATGAAGGCGATCAGGCCTTCCGGATTGGCGAAGGTGCTGTCGCGGAATTGCAGCACTGCGCCCTTCGGCCCGGTCTCGATCTTCTCGACGTTCGCCCTGCGGCACAGCGCCTTGATGGCGACGATCTTGAGCAGGTGCTCGACCTCCTCGGGCAGCGGCCCGAAGCGGTCGACCAGCTCGGCGCCGAACGCCTCGATGTCCTGGTCCTGCTCCAGGTCGGCGAGCCTGCGGTACAGCGCCAGACGCACCGAAAGATCGGCCACGTAGTCCTCCGGAATCAGCACCGGCGTGCCGATGGCGATCTGCGGCGACCAGCGGTCGGCGACCGGCTCGGCGATGCCGGCCTTGAGCGACGTGACGGCCTCTTCCAGCATCTGCTGGTAAAGCTCGAAACCGACCTCCTTGATGTGGCCGGATTGCTCGTCGCCCAGCAGATTGCCCGCGCCGCGGATGTCGAGGTCGTGCGAGGCGAGCTGGAAGCCCGCGCCGAGCGTGTCGAGCGATTGCAGCACCTTGAGCCGCCGCTCGGCCTGCGCGGTGATCTTCTTTTTTTCCGGCAGCGTGAGCAGCGCATAGGCGCGCAGCTTCGAGCGCCCCACCCGGCCGCGCAGCTGATAAAGCTGCGCCAGCCCGAACATGTCGGCGCGATGGACGATCAGGGTGTTGGCGGTCGGGATGTCGAGGCCGGACTCGACGATGGTGGTCGACAGCAGCACGTCGAACTTGCCGTCGTAGAACGCCGACATGATGTCTTCCAGCACCTGCGCCGGCATCTGGCCGTGCGCCACCGCGACCTTCACCTCGGGGACGTGCTTGTCGAGGAACTCCTTTCGCTCGGCCAGATCCTCGATGCGCGGGCAGACATAGAACGACTGCCCGCCGCGGTAGCGCTCGCGCAGCAGCGCTTCGCGCACCACCAGCGGATCGAACGGCGACACGAAGGTCCGCACCGCGAGGCGGTCGACCGGCGGCGAGGCGATGATCGACATATCGCGCACGCCGGTCAGCGCGAGCTGCAGGGTGCGCGGGATCGGCGTCGCGGTGAGCGTCAGCACATGCACCTCGGCGCGCAGCGTCTTCAGCCGCTCCTTGTGCGCCACGCCGAAATGCTGCTCCTCGTCGACGATCACCAGGCCCAGGTCCTTGAACTTGATCGCTTTGCCGAGCAGCGCATGGGTGCCGACGACGATGTCGATGCCGCCGTCGGCGATGCCCTTCTTGACCCGGGCGAGCTCCGCCGCCGAGACCAGCCGCGACGCCTGGCCGACCTCGACCGGGAAAGCGCGAAAGCGTTCGGCAAAGGTCTTCGTATGCTGGCGGGCGAGCAGCGTGGTCGGCACCACCACCGCCACCTGCTTGCCGTTCATCACCGACTCGAAGGCCGCGCGCAGCGCCACCTCGGTCTTGCCGAAGCCCACGTCGCCGCAGATGAGGCGGTCCATCGGCCGGCCGGTCGCGAGATCGGCGATGGTCGCGTCGATCGCGGTCTGCTGGTCCTCGGTCTCCTCGTAGGGGAAGCCCGCGGCGAATTCGTCCATCGCGCCGGGCGCAAGGCTCAGCCGCGGCGCCTCGCGCAGCTTGCGCTCGGCCGCGATCTTGATCAGCTCGTGGGCGATCTCGCGGATGCGGTTCTTCATCCGCGCCTTGCGGGTCTGCCAGCCGGTGCCGCCGAGCCGGTCGAGCTCGACGCCGGTGTCCTCCGAGCCGTAGCGCGACAGCAGCTCGATGTTCTCGACCGGCAGATAGAGCTTGGCGCCCTCGGCGTAGTGGATTTCCAGGCAGTCGTGCGGCGCGCCGGCCGCCTGGATGTTCTGCAGGCCGATGAAGCGGCCGATCCCGTGATCGACGTGCACCACGAGATCGCCGGTCGAAAGGCTGGTGATCTCGGCGATGAAGTTTTCCGCGCGCTTCGAGGCGCGGCGCGGCCGCACCAGCCGGTCGCCGAGAATGTCCTGCTCGCCGACCACGGCGGTGTCCGCGGTCTCGAAGCCGGTCTCGAGGCCCAGCACCGCGAGCCCCACCTGCGGCTTCGGCAGCGCCAGCGCCTCGGGCCATGAGCCGACATGGGCGAGATTGGCGAGCCCGTGCTCGGCCAGCACGTGCTTCATGCGCTCGCGCGCGCCCTCGCTCCAGAGCGCCACGACCACGCGCTTGCCCGACGCCTGCAGCGCCTGCACGTGCCTGGTCACGGCGTCGAAAACGCCGGCTGCGTTGTCGGCGCGCTCGGCCGCGAAGTTATGGCCCTGCCGCGTGCCGGCATCGACGCTCGCGCCCGTGCCGTCCGGCACGGCGAACGGCGTGAGCCGCGCGAGCGACGCAGTCTTCAGCCGTTCGGTCCATTCGTCGTCCGGCAGGTAGAGCTTGTCCGGCGGCAGCGGCTTGTAGGGCACGCCGCCTTCGTGTGCGAGCGCGTCCTTGCGCGCCTCGTAGTAGTCCTTGATCTGCGCCAGCCGCTCGCGCGCCGCGTCCTCGGCGAGATTTTCCACGATCACCGGCGCGCCCGGCACGTAGTCGAACAAAGTGTCCATGCGGTCGTGGAACAGCGGCAGCCAGTGCTCCATGCCGGGATGGCGGCGGCCTTCGGTGACCGCTTCGTAGAGCACGTCGTCGGGGCTCGCCGCGCCGAAGCTTGCAACATAGCCGGTGCGGAATTTGCGGATCGTGTCGGTGGTGAGCTGGAACTCGGCGACCGGCACCAGATCGAGTGCGCGCATTTCCATCACGGTGCGCTGCGTCTCCGGATCGAAGCTGCGGATGCTTTCCAGCGTGTCGCCGAAGAAGTCGAGCCGCACCGGGAGCTCCATGCCCGGCGCGAACAGGTCGAGGATGCCGCCGCGCACGGCGTACTCGCCGGGCTCGCGCACCGTTCCGCTGCGCAGGAAGCCGTTCAGCTCCAGCCAGCGGATCACGCCCTCCATCCCCAGCACGTTGCCGGGCGCGGCCGACAGCGCCTGCCTCGCGATCTGGTCCTTCGACGGCACGCGCTGGAGCACGGCATTGACCGTGGTCAGCAGCACCGCGGGCTTGTCGCGGCCCTTGACGCGGGCGAGCCGCGACAGCGCGGTCATCCGCTGCGCGACGATGGTGGCGTGCGGCGACACCCGGTCGTAGGGCACGCAATCCCAGGCCGGGAACTGCATCGCTTCGATCTCGGGGGCAAAGAACGACAGCGCGCGCGCCAGCGCCGCCATCCGCGATCCGTCGCGGCAGACCACCAGCGCGCTGGTCGCCGGCGCGTTCTTTGCCGCCGCGACCGCGCGCGCGAGATCGGCGATCACCAGGCCTTCGGCGCCGTCGGTGACATTGGCGAGCGTCAGCGGCCGGTCGGGCGCGAGCAGTTCGGCGGGGGATTTCGCAGGCAACTTCGCCATCCGTCACTGCCCCGACGAGAAATGAAAATCGCGGACCCGGCGGAACATTGCCGTGTCGTGCTCGGGCGGCACGTTGGCCACGCCCGTGACCCAGGCCAGCAGATCGGTCTCGATCGCCTCCAGCAGGTGCTCGTACTGGTCGAGCTCGGCGTCGCTGAAGCCGGTCAGATGCACGTCGGCAAAGCGCCCCATGATCAGGTCGGCCTCGCGGGTGCCGCGGTGCCACGACCGGAACAGCAGTCTGCGTCTCCTGGGATCCAGGCCATCGCTCGACAACGTGCTTCCGGTCATGTCGTCTCCAACGCCAAAAACCCGGCGGGCGCCGGGTGCGGGATTTATATAGTTGGTGCGGGCGAAGATGTCAGTGGCTGGTTGGGGGGGCCGGACTTGTCCGGCTGCGGGACGTTGTCCGCGGCAAGCTCTCTCCCCGTCATCCTGAGGTGCGCGCTCTTGCGCGCCTCGAAGGATGAACGGCCCCTTTGTTGCAACATCCAGCTGGCGCAACAGCCGGGCCGTCGCCCGCTGATGTCGGGCTTGCCCGACATCAGTTCTTAAGAACGCAAGTCGGGCAGGCCCGACTTGCGGCGGCTCGTTCGCTTCGCTCACTCGCACCTCAGGGTGACGGGGTTGGAGGGGTGTTCGGCTCAACAAAAAAATTCCGTCAACGTGGACATGAAAACTCGTTACCGCGGCGCGGGGCGCCCGGGCTTTGCCAAGTTTCTTCTTGTTGCCCCTCCGGCGAGGGGAGCGGAGCGCCACAAGGCGCTGGTGCGGAACGCCGCACCCGTGGCCGCCTTGCGGTTGGGCCAGTCCCTTCATCGGAAGGGACTACCGGTCCATGACGCGGACCGGCGCGCCTTGCGGCGCTCCACCACGGTGTTCGCGAGGCCTTGGCCTCACTCGCTCTCGGGCCGCGCTTTCCTTCCCGGGCTACTGACGTGTTCACCCGGTAGTCCAGCAGGCTCCCTGCGCACGGGTCATCTAGTGCCCGTAGGGCGGGGTCCGAGGCGTCCCGGGAGTCCGGTGGTTAGCCGGACCCGCAGGCAGACCGTTCCTGCCTCTCCCAGCGGCAACCACCCGGATGGTGCCCCTCAACAAGCAGGATGAGAACGAACATAGAACGGAATTAATGCCTGTCAACCCCGCAGGACACGGGTCACCGACCCGCCAGGATTCACGGCCCGGCTTTGACGAACTTGTGCGTCTCGCCGATCGTGCGGCGCAGGTCGTCGAGCGACTCCTGCGCGTCGCGCGTCCATGGCACCGCCATGAACACCGACGTTCCGTTGGCCGCGCGGAACGCGTGGCTGACGATCTGCCCGCTGGTCGCCCGGCCGCCAATGCACCGGGCTTTTTTTTCAATCCGCTCGTGGCCAGCGCTTATTCGCTCGAGCGCCGAAGGGGATCCCACTTGCAGACCCACCTCGGCAGCGGCGATGACGACGGCGCAGCCTCGACGGCGTCACTCTTGCGCCAGCTCGTCGGCAAAGCGGTGGTTCACATCGCGGTGGCCGGCCTCGTCGGCCCGCACGGCGATGACGACGTCCTCGAGGCGCGCGTCAGGCCCGAGTTGCCAGTAGTCGATGGCGATTTGTGGCGCGGCAATATTCTCGATCCGCCCGCTCTCAATCTCGGCCAGGTACTCGGTATAGCTGATGATCGCCTCCTCCTCGAAATAGCCGACCACCCGATGGGCCGTGCGGGACGAGACGAGATAGAGCAGGAAGAAGCCGTTGTAGAACACACCCTGCGCGAGAAGGACCAGCCAGCGCTCATGCCAGCTGGGCTTGGCGATTTCGATGAACGTCATCAGATGCATGCGCTCGTTCTCGGCCTCCGCCAGCAGGGTACGGATCCAGCCTCCATCGTTCCGCATGCGCCGCAGCGATTTGAGATGCTGCAATGTCGCGCCGACCATGCCCGGCACCGCCGCAACGGTCTCGAGCACGACCGCTCGATGGCCGTAGCGTCTGGCAAAGAACGTGTCGGCGATGAAGCGGAGAAACGTGGTGAAACCGCGGGCGACCCGGTCGGAGACTGTCCGTGGGTCGTGGCGGGTCGTCAGGTTGGCTGGGGTGCTGGTCATGGCGCATCCCGTCAATGAACAGCGGGAACGCCTTGGCCGTACGTGGTGAGGGCCGGATTGAGAGCGACCGAGCCGATGCGAAGGCCGTCTACGTTCTTCACCACCACACGCCACTCGAAGGCATGGACCTTGAGCTTCGAAAGTTCCTGAGCGACCCTCGCAGCCTCATGCATGGCTGCGGCATCGTCGGGAAATTCGTCACCCTTCGGATCGCGAATGCACGCCCCATCTTCAAGATGAAAGAAGTATTTCATCCTGCAGGTTGAGCCGGACTGGTCTGCCTGTCTGATCCGAATTGCTCACATAGTCTGGCGCACCTAATGAGCGCACGCGACTGTCCTGATCGTTTTCCTGAAGTAGAAATTTTTCACCAGCATGCCGTGTCTGGTGCCCCCAAATGGGGCGCTTTTTTCTTGGGGTCGGAAGCCGGCAGCTGCCTTGAATAAGCCTGCATGGAACGTCGCGAACTCCCGATGCTTGTCAGATGGGTCAATAAGCCCAATTCGAACTTAGGAGAACTCTATGAAGCGTTTTCTTCTCGCTGGCGCTACCGCCATGGCGGTCGTGTTCGCTACCCACGCATTCGCTCAGAGCGTAAGCGTGGAACTAGCCCCTGAGCAACGCACCCGCATCAAGGAATACGTGGTCAAGGAGAAAGTGCCGCGTGTTACGGTCAAGGAGCGCTATCGCATCGGAACGGCCGTTCCGGGCGAGGTTGAGCTCCGGGAAGTCCCGGCTGATTGGGGTCCATCCGTTCGCAGTTACCGCTACTACCACACTGACAGCGGCATCCACTTTGTCGATCCGAGCAGCCGTCGTGTGATCCTCGACATCGACTAGCTTTCTCTTTTTCTGAAGCGGCGCGTCTTTCCGGGCGCGTCGCTTTTTATTGCAGATGTACCGGCGCTGTCACGGGGCTATGTATCCGAAGACAGGCTCAACGCTAAACGGCCTCACGAGGCGGTGAACTTTTGATGTCGTCCCGCATTGAGGCTCTGACCAGCAACAGGAGCCATCAATGAGCATTTTCGGAAGCATCATGTCTGCGATCTTCGGCAAGTCGGCCGGGGCCGCTGCTTCGTCACCTACTTCCGGTGCGTCGCCTTCAACCGTTCCGTCTCAAAGCCCCGCCAGTGGCCAGTCCGTGGACGTGGAGAAGGTTCTGACCGAGGCGGCAGCCAGGAAAAAGGAGAAGCTCGATTGGCGTAGATCCATCGTCGACCTCATGAAAGTGCTCGATCTCGACAGCAGCCTGCAATCTCGCAAGGAACTCGCCCAGGAGCTGGGATACAAGGGCGAATTGAACGGGTCGGCTGAGATGAACATCTGGCTGCACAAGCAGGTCATGCAGAAGCTTGCCGCCAATGGCGGCAAGGTCCCTGCCGATCTTGCCAACTAAAACAAGGTGCGGCATCCGCCGGCTGCGAGCTGGTTGTTTTCTACTGCGTCAGAAAACGCCGGCGGTCGTAACTGCGCCCTCTCCTTTTGGGAGAGGGCAACATGAACGGTGCAGTACATTCGATTGGGTGAGGGGTTAAGGTCTATCGATGGACCGCAACCCCTCACCCATTTTTTTCGTTGAGCGGTCCGTGTAGCCCTCTCCCACAAGGAGAGGGCACAACAACAACGCGCCGGCGCTTCTGATGGGACAGGTGAACGGAGCAGGCCGCCGAGCGCAATGTCCCGCTGGATCAAACTCTAAAACCGCAAATCCCTCACGGACCGGCTTTGACGAACTTATGGGTCTCGCCGATCGCGCGGCGCAGGTCGTCGAGCGACTCCTGCGCGTCGCGCGTCCACGGCACCGCCATGAACACCGACGTCCCGTTGGCGGCGCGGAACGCGTGGCTGACGATCGTCCCGTTGGTCGGCCGGCCGGTCGCGTCGCGGCCGCGCACGTTCATCAGCCCGCCGTGCGAAACCGCCCAGCGGCCCTGCCCGGCCCAGGTGTTGATGCCGAGGCTGTACCAGCGGCCGCGATGGCCGGGCGTCCAGCGCGTCTGCGCCTTGTCGATCCAGTCCTTCACGTCGTCGGAGAGAAACGAATGCGCCGGATCGAAGATGTCGAGGAACGCGAGGTAGTCCGCGCCCGGGATAACCCAGCCGCCCGCGCCCGACAGCATCTGCCAGTCGGCGTGCAAGGCCGGCCGTGCGATACCCAATCTGCCGAACACCGCCTCGCCGCAATAGTCCTCGTAGGAGCGCCCGCTTTGCTCCTCGATGATCGCGGTGAGGATCTGGTAGCCGGTGTTGCTGTACGAGTAGCGGCCGCCGGGATGGCGCGCGAGCCGCTCCCGCATCATGTATTCGGCCAGCACGGGCTTGGCTTCGGCGAGCACGCCCGCCCCGCCATACGCGCGCCGGAAGAACACGCCGAAGATCGGATCGTCGTCGGCATTGCCGCGAAGCCCGGCGCGATGGGCCAGCAGCTCCTCGACCGTCACGTCGTTCAGCCGCTGGTCGACCGGGGTGCCGAACTGCTTGAAGAACTGCCCCAGCAGATCGCGCAGCGGCGTGGTGAAGCCGAGCTTGCCGTCGCGGACCATGGCGGCGATGCAGGCGCCGGTGATCGGCTTCGACAGGCTGGCGATCAGCGTGGGCTTCTGCGGATCGGCGTTGTGGCCGTTCAGGGACACGGTCGTGCCGCCGCGCCGCACCACCAGGATCGCGCTCGCGGGCTTGCGCCGCGCCACCCACTGGTCGAACACGATGGCGTAGGCGTCCGCGGTCGCCGGCAGATTGCGATGCTCGGGCGGCTTGGGGCGCGGCTGCGCCAAAGCCAGGGTGGGCAGCGCACAGACCGTGCACGCCACCGCAACAAGCAAAGCCAGCGCCCGCAAAGGCCCGCGAAGGAGAACGAGAAGAACCATTTTCACCGTGCGCCGACTATACCCGGATCGGCCCGGCGCGCTGTGGCGAAATCGTCACGGAGCAAAACTGCGTTAATGCTCAAACGGCGTTAATGCGGCCAAACTGCGCTCACAGGCTGCTGAAAAACTCTCCGCCGTCATTCCGGGGCGCGCCAAAGGCGCGAGCCCGGAATCCAGAAAAGCAGGAAATCCCGATGTGTCTGGATTCCGGGTCCGCCGCTTCGCGGCGTCCCGGAATGACAGCAGAGCCGTCTCCCGTTCGCCGGCAGCCCAGGCGCAGTTGTTGAAGCGCGTCAAAAACCCGTGCAGCCTGCAGGCCCAACGAGAGTGCGACACGGCCATGCGCCCTTCACGGCTCGATCCCCTGTTTGCCGCGCTGACCACGCTGCCCGGCGTGGGGCCGAAGCTGGGCAAGCTTTACCAGCGGCTGTTCGGGCGCGAGGACGCACCCGCGCGCGTGCTCGACCTGCTGTTTCACCTGCCGAGCGGCACGGTCGACCGGCGTGCGCGTCCGGTGATCCGCGACGTGGTGCCGGGCAGCGTCGCGACGATCTCTGTCACGGTCGACCGTCATCGCCCGCCGCCGCCCAACCGCTCGCGCGCGCCGTACCAGATCTACGCCAGCGACGACACCGGCGACCTGATCCTCACCTTCTTCCACGCCAAGCGCGACTATCTTGAGAAGCTCCTGCCGGTGGGCGAGCAGCGCATCGTCTCCGGCACCACCGCGCTCTACGACGGCATGCTGCAGATGGTGCATCCCGACCGCGTGGTGAGCGAGGCCGAGCTGGAAAAGCTGCCGCTGGTCGAGCCGGTCTATCCGCTGACCGAAGGGCTGACGATCAACGTGGTGCGCAAGGCGGTGGACGCGGCGCTGACCAGGGTTCCGCAGCTGCCGGAATGGCAGGATGACGCGTGGCTCGAGCGCAACGGCTTTCCGGACTTCACCGGGGCGCTGCTCGCGCTGCACCGTCCCGACGATCCGGCCGGCATCCTGCCCGAGAGCAAGGCCTGGTCGCGGCTCGCCTACGACGAATTCCTCGCCGGCCAGCTCGCGCTCGCCCTCGTCCGCCAGCACCAGCGCACGCTGCCGGGCCGCGGCAGCTCCGGCGAAGGCATGCTGCGCGCGCGGGTGATCAAGGCGCTGCCCTACGCGCTGACGACGTCGCAAGCGAGTGCGGTCGACGACATCGTCACGGATCTCGCGCGTCCGCAGCGCATGGTACGGCTGCTGCAGGGCGACGTCGGCTCCGGCAAGACCGTGGTGGCGCTGCTCGCCGCCGCGACCGTGATCGAGGCCGGCCGCCAGGCCGCGCTGATGGCGCCGACCGAGATCCTCGCCCGGCAGCATCTCGCGACCATCGCGCCGCTCGCCGAGAAGGCCGGTCTTCGCGTCGCCATCCTGACCGGCCGCGAGCGCGGCAAGGAGCGCGACGAGACGCTGCAGCGGCTCGCGATCGGCGAGCTCGATCTGCTGGTCGGCACCCACGCGCTGTTCCAGGACGACGTCGCGTTCCGCGACCTGGCGCTCGCCGTCATCGACGAGCAGCACCGCTTCGGCGTGCACCAGCGCCTGGCGCTGGCACGCAAGGGCGCAGCCGTCGACATGCTGGTGCTGACCGCGACGCCGATCCCGCGCACGCTGGTGCTCACCTACTTCGGCGACATGGAAATCTCCGAGCTGCGCGAGAAGCCCGCCGGCCGCCAGCCGATCGACACCCGCACGATCGCGCTGGACCGGCTCAACGAGGTGGTCGGAGCCGTGGGCCGCGCGCTCGACGAAGGCAAGCGCGTCTACTGGGTCTGCCCGCTGGTCGAGGACACCGGGATGAGCGACCTGGCCGCCGCAGAGGCGCGCTTCGCCGACCTGAAGCAGCACTTCGGCGCCAGGGCCGACATCGTGCACGGCCAGATGAAGGGCGCCGACAAGGACCGCGCGATGGCGCGCTTCGCGGCCGGCGAGACCCGGCTTCTGGTCGCCACCACGGTGATCGAGGTCGGCGTCGACGTTCCGGCCGCGACCGTCATGGTGATCGAGCACGCCGAGCGCTTCGGGCTGTCGCAACTGCACCAGCTGCGCGGCCGCATCGGCCGCGGCCAGGAGCGCTCGACCTGCCTCCTGCTCTACCGCGCGCCGCTCGGCGAAACCGCGAAGGCCCGGCTCGCGATCATGCGCGACACCGAGGACGGCTTCCGCATCGCCGAGGAGGACCTGCGGCTGCGCGGCGAAGGCGACCTGCTCGGCACGCGGCAGAGCGGCGTGCCGGGTTTTCGGGTCGCCCGCATCGAGGTGCATGGCAAGCTGCTGATGGCGGCGCGCGACGACGCGGCGCTGATCTTGTCGCGCGATCCGGAGCTTGCCACGCCGCGCGGCGAGGCGCTGCGGCATCTGCTCTATCTGTTCGAGCGGGACGAGGCGATCAGGCTGCTGCGCGCGGGATAGGCCAGATGATTGCAGGCGGCCCAGCGGATGTCGAGGAGAGCGCCGTCCGGCCAAACGGAGTGAAGGCACACAAGCCGGGCGTTGATCAAACGTCGGCTGCTACTCATCTTTTGTTTGTGGCGGCGAAGGTTGTTGCTGTTGCTGTTGTTGTTGTTGTTGTTGTTGTTGTTGTCTGCTGAAAATAGCCCGGCCACGTAACCCGTGTGAAATGATGGCATTGCTCGCAGTAGAAGATGCGGCGGCCTGGATCGCGCCCAAACGGAGGTATCAGGCTGGTGAGCCTCGCCTCTCCCGAGCAGCGTTCGCAGCGTCCAACTGACATTGAACCCCCATCTCGCATCGCAACACGTCAAAAGACATTTCGTTCCTTGTTGCACCATCAAATTCGGCGGGAGTTTCAGAACAGGTCCCGCAGTTGTGCCAACCAGCGAACAGACCCGGCGCGTCATCCGGGTGCGCAATGCTCAAGCAACCAAGTGCTGATGCTGCTTATCGTTGTCGGCGCGCTGAGGAAAACCGGCGTTGCACCGCCAGCCGTGGGCCGCGCGCTCGATGAAGGCAAGCGCGGCTACTGGGTCTGTCCGATGACCCCGTCGGCGGCCGGCAGCACGACCTCGAACATACGAAGCGCATCCCATGCGTCGGATGCGTCGGTCAAGCAAACGCGATCATAGCGCTCTACGCGGGACGGAAGGTACGGGACTAGCTTCGATGTGCAAGCCCCGCACCAGACCAATGAAGTGTTCTCTACCGACCGAACAGCAGCCGGTGTGTCCTGACGTGGTAGCCTTGCCGATCCGTCAGGTGCGGTGCGATGTCGCTCGCCCTTTTCGGCGGCGATGTACCCGCGCCGGCCCCACCGCCCGCGACGAGGGGAAGCTCGAACTCGCAATATTGCCACGCGAGCTTGCAGGATTGTCTGCCGGCGAGGCAGACGATGCCCAGGTAGGTATGCGGGCCGATTTCCGTGTAAGGCCCGGTGTCCCAGATACCGGTTTCGCTGCCGAGCTGGCCGCCGACGACAACTTGGCCGGTTTGCTGATTGATCACGTTCCAGTTGAACCGCTGGTCTCGCGTGCCGCTCTTGCAAACGTCGTCGACGCCCGTGCAGGCCCGAATGCGAATGGCTGCCCTGGGACGCAGGCCAGGGTTCTCCGCGCCATCCGTGCCAACGAGATCGATAATTGGGTCGCGTTGTGTAACCTCGACAAAACAAGGCTTGTTTCCAGCGCGGCAGTTCTTAACCGGCTTGCAATTGATCAATTCGGCAAAAGCCGTTGTTGTGAGGCGCAAATGCCAAGGGCCAAGGATGACACGACAAGAAGTGGAACTTTTTTCATCGGCGTTGTCCTTTACACGAGGGAACCTTCCCGCAGCGGTAAAAAGGAAACCCGCACGCCAGTCTCACCCCTTCGTCGTGTCGGCCCGGGTCGGGGTTCACGGGCTCCAGGCGGTTGCTGAACTTGCGAGACTTCGACGTGAAGAAATTATCAGCGTCGGGATTGGCCTGACCCTGCTCGAGGCTCATGGCTGAGCCGGCAACGATCAGAGCGGCAATGGCTCGCACTCGTCACTGAGTGCTTTGAAGGCTTCTTTAATCGAAGCCCGCTACAACCTCGCCATGAGTATCAAGGACAGCCATACCGTACTTGAGGCCATGACCATTGCGCTCGTCGCCATGGAGAACAGCCCGTGGCCCGAAAAGATGGACGAGGTTCGGAAATATCTGTCCAAGAACTATCCTCCGAAATCGATTGCACTGTATCTGGCAAGAGCCACGATCCGCCTTGATCCCGCGCGCAACAAGCAAGACGTTTTTATCCAGTACGGGATTGCTGAGCCTGCGTTAGTCGAACGCATGAGCGGTCAGTCGCCCAGCAAATCCCGCACAAAGCGCCCCCAATGGCGCCGAAGGCCAGGGTAACCCCGGCTTCCGATCGCGACCACGGTGATCGAGGTCGGCGACGCGGCGCTGATTTTGTCGCGTGTTCCGGATTTGGCGTCGCCGCGCGGCGACGCGTTGCGGCATCTGCTCTATCTGTTCGAGCGCGACGAGGCGATCAGGCTGCTGCGGGCGGGATGACTGCCAAAAGCTTCCAGTTCATCTGGCACGCTGGGGAACGTTGCCTCGCGCCCCGAGTTCGTTTCGCATGCGAGTTGTTGCGTTCGTTCTCATTGTCATCGGGTGGTGCGGATCGGCAGCCGGACAGGGCTTCACGTTCGGAAGCACCGGCCGCGAGCATCCATACCCGAACGAACCTCAGTACCAATATCCCTACACCGATGGCCGGGGCCGGGTTGTAAACCGGTGTCCGCAGGGCCAAGCGCCATTCCAGGGCAAGTGCAGAAAAATTCGCTGGCTGCCCGCTGCTAGTGGTTGGCCCCACTAAGCCGTCACCAAAGCGGCAGTGGCCGAAAAGGCTGCCCCGTGCGGACATATCCGCTCAGAGGTTGACCCGCCGTTATCTCAAGCAAAAGTTGCCCTATGCCGACCGCCCTCGACGCTCCGGACCATATGCTGGATAGGCAGGAAAGAAACTTCGTCGACCAAGTGAGACAGCACGGCTGGTTCGATACGAATGTGTTTGGCGAAGACGAAAGTCCGGGCTTTTCTTACACCACCGGCTTTTGGTTGAGGGCGAAGGCACCCGAGATTATCGTCTTCTCGTTAAGACCAGAGATCGCTCACGATTCGTTGTGGCACCTGTATCGCGCGATCACCGCCGGGACCTCGTTTCCTATTGGGCTGCGGCGCTCGGGTGTATTCGAAAACGTCGACGCGGTTTCCTATCAGTTGCCAGAAAATTCTATCGCGATCACCTTGGCTGGAGCCGCTGGTTCTATGGCAGCGACGACTGGCCTTGTGTGCAAATGGTGTACCCGGACGCAAATGGCTTGTTCCCGTGGGACTCTGGCTGTGACGAGCGCGTCGCACGCAGCCAGCCGAACCTTACCGGTGAGGCTTGGCCAGCCGATGTGCCGGCTCGGCAATAAAGCCGCCCGCTGTGGCTCGTGCCACTTTGCTCTTGGCTCGGAGCTGCTTCACTGGCTTCGGATCAATGTTGAACATCCGCACGGCGTTGGGTCCGTCCTCCCCGGCTCAAAGCTGCTTCACCGGCGTCGGATCGAGATTGAAGATCCGCGTGGCGTTCAGCCCAAGAATATTCCGCTTGGTCTGCTCCGAGATGAACGGCAGGTCGGGGATCTCGCTCGGCACGTCGAAGTCGAAGTGCGGCCAGTCCGACGCGAACAGAAGCTGCGTGTCCGCCTTGATCATGTCGAAGGTGCACTCCAGCGCCTTGAGGTTGTTCGCCTCCATCGGCTGCGTCGGGACGCGGGAACAGGCATACCGTAATGTCAGAGGTGCCGGAAGCAGACATCGCCCGCTTATTCGATCACCCCGTCGGCGGCCGGCAGCACGACCTCGAACATCGAGCCGTGCGGGTGCGCGGACGACGCCGACAGCCGCCCACCGTGGGCTTCGACGATGGAGCGGCAAATAGAAAGCCCCATGCCCATGCCATGGGATTTGGTGGTGAAGAACGTGTCGAAGACACGATCGACGTTGTCGGGGTCGATACCGGTTCCGGAATCCGTCACTGCGATCCGCACGCCGGAGGGCGTGCGCTGCGAGGTGATATGCAGCACCCGCGCCCGGTCGGTGACGGCACTCATGGCTTCGACGGCATTCGACACATAGGCCGGCGTGTTGCGTCCCAGCCAGCGCGTAATGCTGGCCTTGGGGATCAGCGCCACCATTGCCCCGGCGATGAAGAAGGCCGGCAGCAGGCACAGCAGGACATGCGCCGCCAGATAGGAAGCAAGGCTGCCGGCGCCACCGTTGAGCAGTTTGAGCGTAAATTCCATGATGCGACCGGCAACATCAGACCGGAACGCGGAAAGCGCAGCATTGACCTGCATCAAGACAAATCGTCTCCCGGCAATGCCGAGCTTATCCACTCGCGCCACCGAGTTGCCTGGCATGTCCCGGTTGTGGCACATCGCTGCATTGGGGGCCTGTCGATTTGGTCGCTGACGGACAAGAGCGGACATGCCCGTGGCGCAGTCGACCAAGTTCGAGCCGGTGATCAATGCCCAGACCGCGAGGATGCCTGGCTCGCGGTGTCCTCGCGCGCGCGGATGAAGTGATCGAGTAAAGCTGGCCGATGGCCAAATCGGACATTCGACGTTCGCACAACGGATGGGCAGAATTGATGAGTGACTTTCAATTGCGGCGACTTGGGCTGGTGATGGAACCGGAGCCGGATAATCCGCTGGAGGCCGAAGGCGTCCTGAATCCAGCCGCCGTGCGTGGTCCTGATGGTCAACTTTATCTCTTCCCGCGGCTGGTCGCGCAGGGCAACTACTCCCGGATCGGCATAGCACGAGTTGTGTTTGATGCGGCCGGTGATCCGGTCAAGGTCGAGCGACTCGGTATCGCTCTGGAGCCCGAAGCGGATTTCGAGCATCGGCACGACGGTACGGGCGGCTGCGAGGATCCGCGTATCACGTTTGTCGAACCGCTCCGACGCTACGTCATGACTTACACCGCGTATTCGCAGGACGGCCCACGGATCGCCCTGGCAATATCCGAAGACCTGTTCCGCTGGCAGCGCTTGGGATTGGCAACTTTCCGACCGTACGACTGCATCGAATTCGAAGGTATAGACAACAAGGACGCCAGCGTCTTTCCGATCGCCATTCCAGACCCATCAGGACAGGCATCGCTGGCCATCCTCCAGCGGCCCCTTTTTCCTGGAACTCGCCCGGAGGAAACGGCGTGTCACCCTGGATCCCGTCTGGTGGATCTCGATCGCGAAAGCATCTGGATTTCCTATTGCTCGATGGCCATGGCGGATTGTGCGCCGTATCACCTCTGCCATTTTGGCTCGCATCATCGGCTGGCCAGCCCGGTGGCCACATGGGAACGGCTCAAAATCGGCGGCGGTACGCCACCCATCATGACCCGGCACGGCTGGCTGACAATTTACCACGGCGTCGGCGAGCTTTCGGCGTCTTCCGGCTCCGCACCCGAACTGTGCTATTGTGCTGGAGTCCTGGTGCTATCGGCAACGTTTCCTCAAGTCATCCGCTATCGTTCACGAGAGCCGGTGCTGACACCGACGTCGTTGCAGGAGCGCCAAGGGACCGTCCCCAACGTCGTGTTTCCCACCGGCATCGATCGGCGTGATGATCTCGGCTTGCCCGATCGCTTCGACGTCTATTATGGGATGGCGGACCGCCGGATAGGCGTGGCGAGACTCGATGTACCGGAGCGCCTGCCGCCAGGCGCGCTTGCTGACCCGTCACAAGCGAAGGTCTAGAAATGCCGGCGATGTTCCGTGGGAAACAACGGGCCGAGGTGAGAGGGAAATTGATGCGGCTCGAATAATCCATCACTGAAGGACAACCTCGCCACACAGGTGTTTCGACCGATGGCGGCGTCTTCGACCGGGGGCCTCTCGGCCTGGTGAGCGCGGCGGGTGTGATCGTGTCCGGAGATGACACGCTCGTTGAAAATACCCGATCGGGCGTCATCAGGAGCGATGACGCGGCGTCAGCAGCGATCGAACTAAACGTCGAGGAGATGGCCGGGGCGCCGGCGGCGGGCCTGTCCGCGCGGCTGGAGAATGACGGCCTGATCCGGGGCGCCGGCATCGCGGTGCTGGGCGGCGACGGCGAGGAAACCGTGATCAATCACGGCCGCATTGCCGGCGATGTCGATCTGGGCGACGGGGCGGACACATTCGTCTTCGGCAACGGCGGCCGCGTGCAGGGCGAGGTGTTTCTCGGCGGAGGCGATGATCTCGTCGTCATCGAGAACGGAGCCGGGTCGGCCGAGATCGCGGACTTTGCAGCCGGCGATACCGGGGGCGATGTGCTCGACGTATCGGTGTTCTTCACGAGCCTTGCCGAGCTGCAGGCCCACAGCCAGCAACAGGGCGGCGACCTCATCGTTGGCCTTGATCACAAAAGCACGCTGGTTCTCAACAACGTGCAGCTCGGCGCTCTGAACACAGGAGATTTCCTGTTCGGATAGCCTCCTTCATCGCGGGCCTTCTGCGAACTGCGGCTATCGCCGAGCGACGATCAGGAGTCCGGGCGATGAAATGCTCGACCCGACGCTCCGGCGCCTCGCACGCCCCGGATCAAAGCTGCTTCACCGGCGTCGGATCAAGATTGAAGATCCGCGCCGCATTCAGCCCGAGAATATTCCGCTTGGTCTGCTCCGAGATGAACGGCAGGTCGGTGATCTCGCTCGGCACGTCGAAGTCGAAGTGCGGCCAGTCCGACGCGAACAGAAGCTGCGTGTCCGCCTTGACCATGTCGAAGGTGCACTCCAGCGCCTTGAGGTTGTTGGCCTCCATCGGCTGCGTCGTATACCAGCAGTGATCGCGCATGTATTCGGACGGCAGGCGCTTGAGGTGCGGCGCCTCCCACGGGCGCATCAGGAACTGGTCGTCGAGCCACTGCATCACGAACGGCGCCCAGGCGATGCCGGACTCGATCCAGATCACCTTGAGCTTGGGGAAGCGCTCGGGGATGCCGTTCAGGATCCAGTTGGTGCAGTGGACGATGTTCGGCCAGGCGAAGCCCAGCGCGTGCATGCCGAGGAAGCGGTTGACCGGGCAAAGCTCGGGCTCCCCCTCGTCACTGAGTGCTTTGAAGGCTTCTTTAATCGAAGACCGCTACAACCTCGCCATGAGTATCAAGGACAGCCATACCGTACTCGAGGCCATGACCATTGCACTCGTCGCCATGGAGAACAGCCCGTGGCCCGATAAGATGGACGAGACTCGGAAATATCTGTCCAACAACTATCCTCCGAAATCGATTGCGCTGTATCTGGCCAGAGCCACGATCCGCCTCTATCCCGCACGCAACAAGCAAGACGTTTTCATCCAGTACGGGATTGCCGAGCCTGCGTTGGTCGAACGCATTGGCGGTCAGTCAGAACCCAGCAAACCTCGCGCAAAGCGCCCCCAATGGCGCCGAAGGCCAGGGTAATCCCGGCTTCTGGTCGCCACCATGGTGATCGAGGTCGGCGTGGATGTGCCGGCCGCGGCCAGGAGCGCTCGACCTGCCTCCTGCTCTACCGCGCGCCGCTCGGCGAAACAGCCAAGGCGCAGCTTGCGATCATGCGCGACACCGAGGGACATCCAGAGGCGCTTCATGCCGCCCTCAACTCTTCGCCCACGCCAGGTACACGAGGTAGAGGACGACCACCCCCGCGACGATCCACAGAATGCGAAACCCTGATGGACTTCGTGCTCCACAATAAGGACAGCGTTCCACGCCCCCAAAGGAAGACACGTTTGTAAGGGGCGATTTGCATTTGCAAAACGCGATACCTTCATGCCGCCCTCAAACTCGCATCAGCAAGCTGTGCAATCTCATCATCAGTCTTCCGGTGATCCTCAGGAAGGGCCTTAGTCTCATGACCATGACCTCATTCCGAAAGAGTAACTGGTTCAGATCCAGCCTGTACGAATGGAGAGCCCGCGCCTTACGGGAGCACGAGGGGGTCACAGGTGGCGCGCTTTGTTCGGGACGAAGGGGTCGCAGGTCCAATTTTCTTGGAACGGTTTTCGACCTGGCGACTTGTCGATGCGGAACGAGCAAGCTCCATCCCCCCGGCGCTTGCTCGGAAATGGCCCCGCCCGATTGGCGGGGTCTTTTCTTTGTGACCGGTGGCCGACTCTTGCCGCTTTTTTTCGGAACGCTTTTCGGCCTGCCGACTTGTAGAACCAAGTTCGAGCAATCCCCCATGCCCCCCTTTGCTCGGAAGCAGCCCCGCCGCAGCCACGGTGGGGCTTTTTCTTGGTATTGGTGGTGATGCAGAACGAGCCCGCGAACTGGGTTGGACTGGCTTTGATTTTGGCCATCATCACGGTGGTGGCGATGTCCCTCCACTTCCTCCGCTAGGCCTTCAGATCCTCCAGATTTCCCCCAATGCCGTGGTACACCATGGAAGAGGAGACCCGGGCTGCAGTTGCTGTCGAGGCCGTTCAGTCATGCGGAACACCCGCTGCTTCCGAGCAAAGGCGAGCGATAGAAGGTCCCATATCGGCGGCTGTCTGTCGCCTCTGCGACAAACCAGTGCCAAAGGCTTCCCAGTTCATTCGGCGCGCTAGGGAACGTTGCCTCGCGCCCCAAGTTCATTTTGCATGCGAGTTGTTGTCTTCGTTCTCATTGCCATCGGGTGGTGCGGATCAGCAGCCGGACAGGGCTTCACGTTCGGAAGCCCCGGCCGCGACCATCCATACCCGAACGAACCTCAGTACCAGTATCCCTACACCGACGGCCGGGGCCGGGTTGTAAACCGGTGTCCGCAGGGACAAGCACCATTCCAGGGCAAGTGCAGAAAAATTCGCTGGCTGCCCGCTGCTAGTGGTTGGCCCCACTAAGCCGTCAACGGCCCTCGGCCAAGTCGAGCCGCTTCTGCACACCCGGTTTGATTGCGAGCATCACTCGCCGTTGTTCCGCCATGATGCGCTCTCCATGTTCGGTAGCGAACTCAGCATCCCAATTCGCGACCGCTCCGTGGGCGCCAGCAGGGCGATCTTCTGAATGCGGATGCCTTCGCATTCCGGATGCGTGCGCAGCGTCTTCGTTGGTGCCTCTTCAAGATTCTTCATCGTCGACATTTGTTTGGGCTTGATCGGCTCCCGGAGCGTTCGCTCAGACATCCAGCTCTCCATTTTGTCGACATGATTGGAGTTCGAGAGCAGGAAGTTCCTGGTCACCTACGCCTCAGACCGAAAGCGCAACAGTTTGCCAAGCCCGGACCCCAGTATCGAATTACCGGCGTGAACCGCTTTGTGAACACAATCAATAACGAGCTGAGCGATGCGAGCTGAGTGGAGCGTACGCTGCTCGTGGCTATTGCAGCAGGCCGGGCGCTCGCCAATTTCAACATCTCCACTACGCGCGGTCTATAAGGATAAAAACAACGTAATCGCGGCGACATTGACCAGACTGACAAACAAAGCAGACACCAGTGGTAGAATAACGAAAGCATTAGGTGATGGCCCGTAGTGTTTGGTGACCGCCGTCATGGCTGCGATGGCTGTCGGAGTCGAGCCAAGCGATATGCCGGTAAACCCGGCGCTCAGCACCGCAGCCTGGTAGTCCTTCCCGAGTGCAGGAAAGACCACGAGCGAGATATAGATCGCTGCCACCAGCGTCTGTATGCCTACGATGACAAGCAGCGGTCCTGCAATGTTGGCCAAGGTCCAAAGCTGCATACTCATGAGCGACATGGCGAGAAAGACCGACAGCGAATAGCTTGAAAGAAGATCGAGGGACGCCGTTCGTGCCGGCCAAGGCCATCGGGGAAAGAGTTTCGGAAAAGTATTGGACAGGATCATGCCCATTATCAAACAGGGCACGAATAGCGGCACCTTCAAAGTGGTGGCCTTGGAAATCCAATCGTGCGCAAGGTAGCCAAGGATGACTGCGATGTTTACCACGAGCATCGCCCGCATCACTCCCATTTTGTCTATTGGGGCCTTGTCGTCTTCCGGCGCCAACTCGATTGGCACCGGGGCCGCTGATGAAGGTTGCAGTCTGTACTTTTCGATAAGAACTTTTGCGAGCGGGCCGCCTAGCACGCAGGCGATGATCAGCCCGAGCGTTGCCACCGCGATGCCGGTCTCCATCGCCGCTGGAAAATCATGCTCGGTTGCTATGAGGGGTGCCCAGGCGATCGTGGTCCCATGGCCGCCGGACAGCGCCAAGGAGCCGATGACTACCCCTGCTGCGGACGGCATGCCGAAGATGAACGCACCTGCGGTGCCGACGATGTTTTGAAGGAAAACAAACACCGCCGACGTCACACACAGGACAAGCACGGTCCGCCCGCCCGCCACCAGATCGGCGATCCGTGCATTGATGCCGACGGTAGCGAAAAAAATGACCAGCAATCGGTCGCGCGTCGTGAGGTCGAAGTCAATTTCGAGGTTGAAAACAAAATAGATCAACGAAATAACGGCAACCGCTATAAAACCTCCGCTCACCGGCTCGGGAATACTGAAATTTCGCAGAAATTTCACGCGCTGCGTGGTCAGAACGCCGACGAAATACACCACAATGCCGATTGTGAGAGACAAGAAATCCGGCGCTAGAAAGCGGGAGACATCGCGGGTCATGGCATTCCTCTCCGCGGCTCGCGGGCCAACGGCCAGCTCCTGCCATGACCTGCATACCCGTGCTTGGCCCCGCATGTCGCGCTGATATCGTGTTTTTTGTTTGGAGCCGACGCCGATTGAATAGCTACATCGTGGGTGTGCGTGCAGAAACCGGGCGGTTGGTCTGTCAGCTCTTCTGCTGCCCAATACCGAGAAGCTCTGCCATCCTCACAAAGGCAGGGAGCGACTTCGCTCCCATTTTCCGCATGGCGTTGACTCGATGCACTTTGACCGTGATCTCGGAGACGCCGAGCTTGGCGGCGATCTGCTTGTTCATCAGCCCCGGTGACAAATGGCAACACTTCCTTTTCCCGTGCAGTCAGCCTCTCATAAGCTGATGCTAAGCGGGCCAACGCCTGTTCACGTTGACGGCGCGCGCAGTCGCGGTCGAGCCCAACCTGCACCGCATCAAGTAGCTCTTGATCGCGAAATGGCTTCGTCAAAAACTCGATTGCCCCGAACGTCAAGAACAAGGCAGCTCGGCACGTCGGGCCTATGGTCGGAAAGAAATTCGGCGGCGGAGCTGAACGTCGCTGATTGGAGGCCGACCGAACGAAACAGCGACGAGAGCGAGCTTCGGACGGCGGCATCATCGTCAATTATGAAGACCAGCTTCTCATGGGGGCTGATAGCCGAGGAATGAGTAAATGCCGCCGCCCTGGGTCCTTGACCCGAGGGTGGGTCACGCGCGGTCCAGGCCATGGAACGCCACGCAAAGGGGCATAGCCCTCGGACTACATCAGGCCGTTATGACCGCCCCTCGCCCCAGGCAAGAGCAGGCCCAGGTGCAAAGACCGTGGCGGCTTTTCCTTCGTCAGAGGCGAGCCACTCTTGCAGTTCTCGATCCGTCTCTGGCGGACGACCCTTGATCCCCTCAAAAATATCAAGCGGGGTCGGGACTTTGGATTTTTCTGCGTCCTTGTCACTCATCGCGATCCTCCTTGTGGGTCGTTGCCGGTGATGCAGGGGCAATGTCTGAACTCGGGGTAAGTTCAAACTCGGCCACTACTCATTTCGAAACCGGCACCAAGGCTCGAAACAGGCCAGCGTGGTCTTGCGAGCTTCCGCAAAATCCCTGCCTGCCTTATCGCTTAATGACTACCCAAGGCGACATCGGGCAAGTCCCTCAGTACCATGACGGCGTGACGCATCGGCTCCGGCGAGATGTGGATCAAACCTCCCAGCCCTTGCTCCAATTCGAGGATCATCCCAACCGCACCCGAGACAGCAAGCGCGCAGAGCGTCAGGGTGGCGGCGGAGGTAAAGTTCGGAGGGGCAAACAGCGCAAAACTCGAAAAAAGCAGAGTCAACCAAAAGACCAGCAGCGCGACGAAGGCTTTTGGCGTTCCTTGACCTACTTGCTGTGCCAATATCCAGCGTGCATCGCCGATCTTGGCGGCCAATGTCGTGGCTTGCCCCAGCCACCACTGGTCTCGCGCATTTGCCGGTTTCAACGCAAGGAGGGCGTCTTCGAGTTGTTGCAGGCGTTCATAGGTCGATGGGTTGCCCAAGCGTGGAAGGGCCCGCGCATTATCGCCGGGAAACAAATCTTCGGACTTTTGTTCCGCATACCGTTGCAGGATTTCCCGCGCTGGCTCTGTGTCCGGCCCGTACCGCCGCAGGATTTGGTCGAGGCGGATGATCTGTGCGGACAGGCTCGTCACTTGACCCCCGAGCGCAATGAATGAGTTGTTTGCGTTGGAGATCAGCAGCCCAAGAACCAGTGCAGAAATTGTGGCCACCACTGCCATAGAGACTGACACAAGGCTTTTCGTCTCTTCAGTCAGATCCCCCTGTGGCAGAAGCCGCCTCATAGTTCGAGCGGCGAATGTTCCTATAAGGATCACCACCATCACCAGCAGGCCAATCACCAACGGACTTAATATTTTAGACATACGCCACCGCGTTGCATGGGAGTTGGTCGCTTGTTGTTCAGTTTGTTTAAGATGCCTCGTAGGGCGTCAAAGTTCCGGATCACCGAGGAATTAGTTCGCGTTGTTGAGCCGATCGGCCAACGCATTGTACCCTCGACACTTCTTGGCCGTAATTTTGCCAAGTCGTTACCGCTCGGTCCTCCGATACCGGTGTCCGGGCCTACTTCAGCGACACGTTCTGAGCTACAAATTTTTCCGAAGCGGATTGCAGCTGCATGCGTGTCGGGTCTTCGTCCGCAAAACGTCGGTACTCGTCGCGATGCGTCCACACGATCAGCAACGGTTTGCGGAATTCCCCGCCGAATTCATCGCGCGCTGCGGCATCGCGCCACCGTTCCATCTGGTCGCCATCGGTGCGAACGGCACGGTCTGCGTCTCGCATCATCGCCACGACGGCGGCGAAGAAGTGCCAACGGTTGGCACTCTGTCTGCCGTCAGATGTGCGGCACCATCGCGCCGCGCGACCTCGTCGCCGGCTGTCCTGACCGTCATCGCGCCGTATGGTCGCGGCCGGTCGGCAGCATCGTCGTCGATGACGAAGACTTGCTTCTCGATCACTGATCTCGAAATATCGAACATAGGCCGAGAAAGCCTCAACTTCGAGCCGGTCGCGCGTCAATGCATCGCCAGATCGAAAGTTCCCAGCTGACTTGGTGGATCACACTATGAAAATGTCCAAAGACACAATGCGGTCGCGCGCTCCAGCTGCGCCCCTTATCCGCTGCTGCGAGCAACATATGAGGTCTGACACCCATACCCTTTCAGTCTGGCGACTTCGCGGGGTCTTTTTCTTGTGACCGGCGGCCGAACTCTCGCTGCTTTTTTTTCGGAACGCTTTTCGACGTGCCGACTTATAGAGCCAAGTTCGTGCAAGCCCCCATGCTCCCCTTTGCTCGGAAAAGCCCCGCCGCAGCGGTGGGGCTTTTTCTTGGTATTGGTGGTGATGCAGAACGAGCCCTCGAACTGGGTTGGACTGGCTTTGAAGAGTGGCCTCCGGGGTGCAGTTGCTGTCGAAGCCGTTCAGTCATGCGGACCTCGCGAACAAATTCGCACTGTTCTGGACACGGACTAGGAGCCCGTCCAGATAGTTCTGGGACTAGGCTGCTCGATGAATGCTAGCCGGCTCATACGGCTGTTGCGAGCTTGGTGAGATTGTGGGCGGTGCAGATCAAAGCCCATTCTGCCGTCACTTTCTCGATCCCGCGCAACAGGAACTGTCTGAACCCCCTTGCCTGCTTGATCTGTCCGAACACCGGCTCCACGACTTGCTTTCGCAATCGGTACCTGCTGCGCCATCCCGCGCGCTTCAGCTTGTCCCGCATGGCCTTGGTGAGCGGCCCTGTGATCTTTCGCTTGACGTCGCTGGGATGCTTGGCGCGTCCGGTCGCGATGTAACCGCGGATGTCGCGCGCGGCCAAGGCGGCAAGGTTCGCCTCGCTGCAGTAGCCGGCATCGGCGGAAGCCTCCCTGGGCTTGCGGTCGAGATTGTCCTCGGTCGTATCCAGCAGCGGCACGAATTGGTCTTGATCGCTCATGCTCGGCGTCAGGCCATGGGCGACGATGATCTGGGCCTCGGCATCGACCGCAGCCTGGGCGTTGTAGCCCTGGATATAACCGTCCTTGGTCTTCAGGATACGGCTTTCCGGATCGGTGAAGTTGCGCTGCGCCTTGCCGTCGGGCTCCTGTTTCGGCGGCGCGGGCGTCTTGCCGTTCTTCTTGCGGCCTTCGGCGATCCGTCGTTCCTCTGCCGCGGCCCGGCGACGCATCTCCTCGGCAGCGGCGGCCTTGGCTTCCGCCTCCAGTTCGGCCTTGGCCGCGCGGATCTTGGCCAGCCGCTTCTGCTTGTCGGCCACCCAATCCGGCATCTCGTCGCCACGCCTGCTGCCGTAGAGCTTGTCCTCCTCGGCATCGGCCGCCTCGGCGGCTTTGAGCCAGCGGTCGACCTCAGCCGCAAGCTCCACTTCCCGCTTCTTCATGCGCTCATAGCTCATCGCTTTGTGCTTGGACGCGTTCGCCTTGATCTTGGTGCCATCGAGCGCAACATGCCCGAGCTTCACCAGCCCGGCCTTCTCGGCCAGCTTCAACACCTGTACGAACAGCCCGGCCAGCGCCGTAAGGTGCCGCTTGCGGAACTCCGAGATCGTGCGGAAGTCCGGAGGGTCGCCCGCCACGAGCATCATGAAGTCCGCGCGTTCCACCGCCGCCTTGGCGATCCGCCGCGACGAATAGATGCCGCTCGCATAGCCATGCAGAAGCAGCGCCGTCATCATCCACGGGTCAAACGGCGGCTGACCCAGCCCGCTCGTGTAGCGGCCGGCAATCGCGGAAAGGTCAAGCTCTTCCCGGACCAGCGCCACAATCAGCCGCGACAGGTGGTCCCGCGGCACATAGTCCTGCACGCTCGGCGGCAGAAGCAGGACCTCATCGATCTTCCAGGGGCGAAAATTCTTGCTCATGGGCCCGCAAAGAATCGAACTCGACCCCACTTGACCAGTCACTACTCAGACAGGCTCCTAGGGCCTGTCTTCAGTTAGTCCGTGAGGACGGATTTAGCCCCGTAGAGGGCAACGGGATTCCCAAATCAGTTTTTCTGTACTCATGGGCGGTCGGCTTGAGGAGGGCCGACCGATGCGACGCTATGCATTACGCGACGACCAGTGGGGCCGGATCAAGGATTTTCTACCCGGCCGCGAAGGCCATGTAGGAGGCACGGCGGCTGACAATCGGCTGTTCATCGAAGCAATCCTGTACCGATACCGAGCTGGTATCCCGTGGCGCGATTTGCCCGAGCGTTTCGGCGACTGGAAGATTGTCTATCAGCGCTTCAATCGGTGGGCGAAGAGCGGAGTTTTCGAGCGCATTTTCAAGCTGCTGGCGAGCGACCATGATAACGAATACATGATGATCGACGCCACCATCGTGCGCGCTCACCAGCACAGCGCCGGCGCACGAAAAAAAACGGCGAACAGGCGATCGGCCGCTCGCGCGGCGGGCTGACCACCAAAATCCACGCCCTGGTCGATGCGCTCGGCAATCCCGTCCAGGTGATGCTCACGCCCGGACAAGCGCACGATCTGACTTGCGCGGAGCCGCTGCTGAATTTGTCGATCCAGGGGCGGTGCTTGGCGACAAGGCCTTCGACGCCGACCCCTTCATTGACGCACTCGAACGGCGCGACATCGCGCCAGTCATTCCGCCCAAGGCCAACCGCAAGGTGCCGCGCAGTTGTGATTTCGTGCTCTATTGCGAGCGCAACCTCGTCGAGCGCTTCTTCAACAAACTCAAGCACTTTCGTGCCATCGCCACCCGCTATGACAAACTCGCCACAAATTTCCTCGCCGGCGTCCAGCTCGCCTGCGCCATGATCCTGCTCAACTGAAGACAGGCCCTAGGGCCTGTCTTCAGTTAGTCCGTGAGGACGGATTTAGCCCCGTAGAGGGCAACGGGATTCCCAAATCAGTTTTTCTGTAACTCATGGGCGGTCGGCTTGAGGAGGGCCGACCGATGCGACGCTATGCATTACGCGACGACCAGTGGGGCCGGATCAAGGATTTTCTACCCGGCCGCGAAGGCCATGTAGGAGGCACGGCGGCTGACAATCGGCTGTTCATCAAAGCAATCCTGTACCGATACCGAGCTGGTATCCCGTGGCGCGATTTGCCCGAGCGTTTCGGCGACTGGAAGATTGTCTATCAGCGCTTCAATCGGTGGGCGAAGAGCGGAGTTTTCGAGCGCATTTTCAAGCTGCTGGCGAGCGACCATGATAACGAATACATGATGATCGACGCCACCATCGTGCGCGCTCACCAGCACAGCGCCGGCGCACGAAAAAAAACGGCGAACAGGCGATCGGCCGCTCGCGCGGCGGGCTGACCACCAAAATCCACGCCCTGGTCGATGCGCTCGGCAATCCCGTCCAGGTGATGCTCACGCCCGGACAAGCGCACGATCTGACTTGCGCGGAGCCGCTGCTGAAATTGTCGATCCAGGGGCGGTGCTTGGCGACAAGGCCTTCGACGCCGACCCCTTCATTGACGCACTCGAACGGCGCGACATCGCGCCGGTGAATCCACCCAAGGCCAACCGCAAGGTGCCGCGCAGTGTGATTTCGTGCTCTATTGCGAGCGCAACCTCGTCGAGCGCTTCTTCAACAAACTCAAGCACTTTCGTGCCATCGCCACCCGCTATGACAAACTCGCCACAAATTTCCTCGCCGGCGTCCAGCTCGCCTGCGCCATGATCCTGCTCAACTGAAGACAGGCCTAGACCCAACCTCAGGAAATAGACCGAAGACTGCTGTCCACGCCGTGTAGAGACGAGGCGAGCGAAGCGACGGCGTTCCTATGGACGGCTATACCCGGTCATGACACCGCTTTCCGAGCAAAGAGGAAACGCTCCAGCCGCAAACAAACTCAGAGCTGCTTCACCGGCGTCGGATCGAGATTGAAGATCCTTGCGGCGTTCAGCCCGAGGATATTCCGCTTGGTCTGCTCCGAGATGAACGGCAGGTCGGTGATCTCGCTCGGCACGTCGAAGTCGAAGTGCGGCCAGTCCGACGCGAACAGCAACTGCGTGTCCGCCTTGATCATGTCGAAGGTGCACTCCAGCGCCTTGAGGTTGTTCGCCTCCATCGGCTGCGTCGTGTACCAGCAGTGATCGCGCATGTATTCGGACGGCAGGCGCTTGAGGTGCGGCGCCTCCGACGGGCGCATCAGGAACTGGTCGTCGAGCCGCTGCATCACGAACGGCGCCCAGGCGATGCCGGACTCGATCCAGATCACCTTGAGCTTGGGGAAGCGCTCGGGGATGCCGTTCAGGATCCAGTTCGTGCAGTGCACGATGTTCGGCCAGGCGAAGCCCAGCGCATGCATGCCGAGAAAGCGGTTGACGGTCTTCAGCGACGGGTCGTCCCAGTGATAGCCGGCGTGGAACGAAACCGGCATGCCGGTCTCCTCGATCATGCGATAGAGCCGCATGTACTTGTTGTGATGCACCGGCGCGTGCCGCGTCGACGGAATGGCGAAGCCGATGATGCCCTTCTTGCCGGCGGTCTCCTTGACGACGCGCTCGCATTCCTCGGGCGTGTTGTAGGGCAGCACGGCGAGGAACTTGATGCGGCTTTCGGCCGACAGCAGCTTCTCCTGCATCCACTTGTTGTAGGCGCGGCTGAGCCACACCTCCATTTCCGGCTGCGGGTGCAGGCCGAGGAACAGCATCGGCGTCGGGAACACCACCATGTTGTCGACGCCGAGCGAGTCCATGGCACGGCGGGTGAGCGTCACGTCGCGGTGAACGCTGACGTCCTCGACCTTCTCGCGCAGGCCGTCCTGGTGCGGGATGCGCCCGCCGACGCTCTGGTAGCGCAGGCCGAGGTCGCCGTTGAGCCCGTAGGGCGGCGCCCCGATGCGGTCGCGGTGGAAGTAGATCGCCTGGTCGCGGATCACGGGGTCTTCGATGTACTGCACCACCTCGTTCCACGACACCGTCTCGACGTGATGGGCATCGACGTCGACCACGAACCAGTCCTGCAGCTTGCGCTTGCGAGCCGCGATCTTCGCATGCCGGAGGATCTCGCGGCTGTCGGTCGAGGTGTCGATCACCTGGGCCGGCAGCATCTGCGGCACGCCGACGATGGGCTGGTTCATGGCTTGCTCCTCGCAAGATTTCCTGGGTGATTGTCTACAGTCTCGCCCGGGTGGTTCTCGCCCGGCCGTCTTCGGAACCAGAGCCCAAGCTCCATCGGCCCGAGCCCCACGTCCCGCAGCATCTCGGAGACCGCCACCAGCATCTCGGTCGCGGTCAGCGTCTCCGCGCCCTCCTGCACGATGGCCGGCACCGGGCGCTCCTCGAGCTCGGACTTGGCGTAATACAAGCGCACCGCGGCGGTGATGATCTGCGCCAGAGCCTCGTCGGAGACGCGCGCAGCCTCGCCCTTCTCCACCAGCGCCTTGGCGGAGCGGTGCAGGTCGGCGGCGTAGCGGTCGATCCAGCCGTACTCGTCGTTGGCGCGTTCGGCCGGAGGTTTGGTCTCAGACGACGACATAGTCACACGACGACATAGATATGGCCGTCCTTCTCCTCGAGCTTCACCTTGCGCAGCCTGATCTTGTCGTAGCCCTGGTTGGCGCCGGTCTTCAGGTTGAACTCGTAGCCGTGCCACGAGCACACGATGTTGGTGGTGTTCTCGTCATAGGCCAGCTCACGCACGGTGCCGTCGGCCGCGACCGGCTCGAGCACGCGCTTGTAGATGCGGCCCTGGCAGACCGGGCCGGAGCGATGCGGGCACTCGTTGTGCCAGGCGACGAGATCGCCATCGATCCTGAACACGCCGACCTCGGTGCCGTCGCACGAGATCACCCGGCGGTCGCCGTCCTTCAGCTCGTCGGCGCGGCACACGAGGTACGACTGCGGCATGTCATTCCACTCCGAGGCTTGGGTTCCACCGGGGAACTGCTCCGGCGGCTGGATTTTCTCGCTAAACGCGGTGACCACGTCACTCATACATAGGCGAATCGAGGTCCGGTTTCCAATTATTCGAATTTGATGTTTGCGGCCTTCACCACCGACGCCCATCGCTGCGTTTCGGCTCTCATGCGTGCCGTCAACTGTTCCGCGGTGCTGCCGACGGCGACGCCGTTCAAAGCCTTGACCTTCGATTTGAAGTCGTCCGACGCGACGATCTGCCGGCTCGCGGCTTCGAGCTTCCTGACGATCGGCACGGGCGTGCCGGCGGGCGCCATCAGCGCGAACCAGGTCTGCGCCACCACCTCGTCCACGCCGGCCTCCGCGAGCGTCGGCACATTCGGAAGGTCGGACAGGCGCGGCGGCACCGTCAGGGCGAGCGGCCGGAGATTGCCCGAGACAATTTGCGGCATGACGGCCGGCGCCTCGACGAAGCCGAAGGAGGTCTGTCCGCCGAGCAGGCTCGTGATCGACTCGTTGCTGCTGCGATAGGAGATCGCGGTCGCAGGCGCCCCGGTCTTGATCTTGAAGTGCTCGATCGGCAGCGTGAACACCGGCGACGGCGTCGGATAGTTGGCCTTCTCCGGGTTGGCCTTCAGCCACGCCACCAGCTCGGCGACGCTTTTCGCCGGATGATCCTTGTGGACCACCACCAGCATCGGATAGTCGGCGATCATCGAGATCGGCGCGAAGTCCTTGAAGATGTCGTAGGGGATGTTCGGCCAGATCGCCGTGCCGATGGTCATGGCGCCGGCGGCCGCGCCAAGCAGCGTGTAACCGTCGGCCGTCGATTTCGCGACGGTGTCCGGCGCGAGCCGGCCGCCGCCGCCCGGCTTGTTCTCGACCAGAAACGTTCCGCCGAGCGATTCCTGAAGCTTCTGCGCGACGATGCGCGCCATCACGTCGGTGCCGCCGCCGGCGCCGAAGCCGATCACGATCCGGACGGTGCGCGCCGGATAGTCGGTCTGCTGCGCGCGGACCACGGCGGGCGACAAAACCGCACCCGCAGCCGCGCCGCCCGCCAACGAGAGAAATTCACGCCTTTTCATGCCCACCCTCCGTACGCCCGGCGGGAGGGATCGTATGGGCCCATCCGCCCCGGTGGAAAGGGGGGCCGCCTCATCGCAGTCATGCGAAGCGGGAGCCGCGCCACGCGGCACGGCACCCTACCTGCCCTTTGGCCTGCACTTGCGGCGCAGATTTCAGCCTCCGCCGAGCGGATCGGCGCCGAACCGGTTCGGTCCCGTCGTGCCTTTCATGCAGAACCAGACCAGCAGCAGGATGGCGCCGATAACCGTGAAGATGATCAGAAACCACCATCCGGTGCGGTCGAGGTCGTGAAGCCTGCGGATGGCGACGGCAAGGCTCGGCAGGAACACGGCGAGTTGCATGATCGAGGTGATCGGCCTGAAGACGCCTTCGGAGAAGACGAAGATGTCGATCACTGTCGTGACGATGCCCAGGATGAACATCGCAAGCACCCAATACCAATATTCCGAGCGGCAGGCGCGGCCGCTGAAACCGACATAGTTCTTGAACCCGGACGCAATCGCTTGGGTAAAGTTCATGGCAGTCCCCGGCGGTTTTTGAAACAGCCGGAAGCCTACGTCCGCAATTGGAACTGCGACAATACGCCCGGGCCGGTCATCCACCGCTACCGGCGGATGCCGCAGGCGGCGGAGGAGCCGATGCCGGGGCCGAAATCGGACGCGCGACGCGGCCGTTCTCGACCAGGCTCGCGAGCTTCTTCTGCGCGTCGCCGTTGGGCTGCGCCATCCCGGCCGACATGATCAGCGTCATCGCCTGCTCGACGGTGATGTCGAGCTCGATGACCTGGCTGCGCGGCGCGTAGAAAAAGAACCCGGTGGTCGGGTTCGGCGTGCACGGCAGGAAGCAGGAGACGTAGTCCTTGCCCGGCAGGCGCTGCGCGATCTCCGTGCTCGGCGTCGAGGCGAGAAACACCACCGACCACATGCCGGTCGGAAATTCGGCGAGCGCCACCTTGCCGAAGCCCGGCCCCGACTTCGAGAACAGCGTCTCGAAGATCTGCTTCATGGTCTTGTAGATCGGCCGCACGATCGGCATGCGGTTGAGCAGGTTTTCGCTGAAATCGACCAGCGTGCGGCCGACGAGGTTGGCGGTGAGGAAGCCGAGCAGGGTCAGCGCGAACAGCGCGATGACGACGCCGTAGCCCGGCACCTTGAACGGCAGGTAGGTCTCGGCGCGAAGGCCGACCGGAATGAACGGCCGCATCGCGTCGTCCACCCAGTTCACGAACCACCAGGTCAGGTTGATGGTGATGTAGATCGGGCCCACGAGAATGAGGCCGGTGAGGAAATAGTTGCGCAGGCGCGCCATCGCGCCGTGATGCGGCGGCTCGGGAGGAACCATGTCCGCGACCGTCACGGCGGGGGGCAGTCCGGGTTTGTCGTCAGCCATGGTTCAACAGCAAATCACTCGACCGTCACCGTCACTCGACCGTCACAGATTTGGCAAGGTTGCGCGGCTGGTCCACGTCGGTGCCCATGATCACCGCGGTATGATAGGCGATGAGCTGCACCGGGATGGCATAGACGATAGGCGTAACCGTGGTCGCCATGTCGGGCAGCACCAGCGTCTGCAGCGACAGCGACGCCGCCTCCGCGGCCCCCCTGGGATCGGTGATCAGGATGATCTTGCCGCCGCGGGCCGCGACCTCCTGCATGTTGGAGACGGTCTTCTCGAACACGCCCTCGTGCCGCTCGCTCCGGTCGAACGGCGCGACCACCACCACCGGCATCGTTTCATCAATCAATGCAATGGGCCCGTGCTTGAGCTCGCCCGCCGCATAGCCCTCGGCGTGGATGTAGGAGATTTCCTTGAGCTTCAGCGCGCCTTCCAGCGCCAGCGGGTAGGCGGTGCCGCGGCCGAGATAGAGCACGTCCTTCGACTTCGCGAGATAGCGCGCCAGCGACTCGATCTGCGGCTCGAGCCGCAGCGCTTCGGAGATATGCCGGGGCACCTCGATCATGGCGCGCACCAGGCTGCGCTCGTCCGCGTCGGAGACGACGCCGCGGGCGCGGCCTGCGGCAATCGCGAGGCACAGCAGCGCCGCGAGCTGGCAGGTGAATGCCTTGGTGGACGCCACGCCGATCTCGGGGCCGGCGAGCGTCGGCATCACCACGTCGCTCTCGCGGGCGATGGTCGAGGTCGGCACGTTGACGATGGACAGGATGTGCTGCTTCTGCGCCCTGGCGTAGCGCAGGGTCGCCAGCGTGTCGGCGGTCTCGCCCGACTGCGAGACGAACAGCGCGAGATTGCCCGGCGAGAACGGAGCTTCCCGGTAACGGAATTCCGAAGCGACGTCGATCTCGACCGGCAGCCGCGCAAAGCGCTCGAACCAGTATTTGGCGACCAGCCCGGCATAATAGGCGGTGCCGCAGGCCGAGATCGCCACGCGCTCGATCTTCCTGAAGTCGAACGGCAGCGTCATCGGCAGCGCGACGCGCTCCGCGGCCATGTCGAGATAGTGCGACAGGGTGTGGCCGACCGCCTCGGGCTGCTCGTGGATCTCCTTCGCCATGAAATGGCGGTGGTTGCCCTTGTCGACCAGGAACGCCGATGCGTTCGATTTGAGCACCGGGCGCTGGACGACCTTGTTGGCGACGTCGCGGATCTCGACGCCCTTGCGCGTCACCACCGCCCAGTCGCCGTCCTCGAGATAGCTGATGGTGTCGGTGAACGGCGCCAGCGCAATGGCGTCGGAGCCGAGGAACATCTCGCCGTCGCCGTGGCCGACCGCGAGCGGCGAGCCCTTGCGGGCGCCGATCAGCAGGTCCTCCTCGCCGGCAAACAGGAAGGCCAGCGCAAACGCGCCGCGCAGCCGCGGCAGGCAGGCCTGCACGGCCTCCACCGGCTTCTTGCCCTGCTTCATCTGGTCGGTGACCAGATGCGCCACCACCTCGGTGTCGGTTTCGCTGGTGAACTTCGCGCCGGTCTTTTCCAGTTCGTCGCGCAGCTCGCGGAAATTCTCGATGATGCCGTTGTGCACCACCGCGATCCGGTCGGTCGCGTGCGGGTGCGCGTTGCTTTCGGTCGGCTTGCCGTGGGTCGCCCAGCGGGTGTGGCCGATGCCGACGGTGCCGTTGAGCGGCGACTCGCGCAGCCGGTTTTCCAGATTGCGCAGCTTGCCCTCGGCGCGGCGCCGCGTCAGCACGCCGCCTTCCAGCGTCGCCACGCCCGCGGAATCGTAGCCGCGGTATTCGAGGCGCTTGAGCGCGTCCACCAGTGGTCCGGCCACCGGCTCATGGCCCAGAATGCCGACAATCCCGCACAAGTGCGTCTACCCCCTGCCGCATCCCGCGGCGCGATGTTTATGCGCCGGGGCCGGTTTCCGGAAAATCAAAAAGCATGTCCGCATGTGTCAAATTAAGGCGGACGGCTAAGGAAACAAGAATCCCCGGCGGCGTGAAGGTTTATGCCTTCTTTTTCACCAGTGACTTGAGGTCGCGCAGGCGCGCGGCCCACCCTTCCTTGACGGTTTGCCGGGCACGCCCGATCGCCAGCGCGCCGGGGGGCACATCCGCGGTGATCACCGAGCCGGACCCGACATAGGCGCCGTCGCCGATGGTCACCGGCGCAACCAATGACGAATTGGAGCCGATGAAGGCGCCCTTGCCGATGTCGGTGCGGTGCTTGGCGGCGCCGTCGTAGTTGCAGGTGATGGTGCCGGCGCCGACGTTGGCGCCGGCGCCGACCCGCGCGTCGCCGATGTAAGTGAGGTGGTTGGCCTTGGCGCCCTGCTCGATCAGCGCCTCCTTGATCTCCACGAAGTTGCCGACATGCACGTCGGCTTCGAGCTTCGCGCCGGGCCGCAGCCGCGCATAGGGGCCGACGGTCGCGTTGCGGCCGACATGCGCGCCCTGCAGATGCGAGAACGAGCGGATGGTGGCGCCGTCCTCGACCGTGACGCCCGTGCCGATCACCACATAGGGCTCGACGGTGACGTCCTTGCCGAACGTCGTGTCGGCGCACAGGTGCACGGTGTCGGGCGCGACCATGGTGACGCCCGCCTCCAGCGCCGCCTGCCGCAGCCGCTGCTGGATCACGGCCTCGGCTTCCGCCAGTTGCGCCTTGGTGTTGATGCCGCTCACTTCGTCCTCCGCCACTTCGAGTGCCACCGCGCGAAGCTTCATGGTGCGCGCGATCGTCACCGCATCGGTCAGGTAGAACTCGCCCTTGCGATTGCCGTTGCCGATCCGGTCGAGGATCGAAAGCGCATGCTTGCCGTCGAACGCCATCAGGCCGCCGTTGCAGAGCGCGATGGCCGCGCTGCGCCTCGGTCGCGTCGGCGTGCTCGACGATGGCGGTGAGCTCGGCGCCATGGGTCACCAGCCGCCCGTAGCCGGCCGGATCGGCGGGCCTGAACCCCAGCACGGCGACGCTGGCGCCGTCCGCCAGCGCCTGGCGCAATTTGGCCAGCGTCTGCGGCTTGATCAGCGGCGTGTCGCCGAAGATGACCAGCACCTCGTCGGCGCCCTGTTCCAGCGCCGCCCGCGCGGCCAGCACCGCATGCGCGGTGCCGAGCCGTTCGCGCTGCACGAAAATCTCCGCGCCCGGCATCTGCGCGCGGGCTTCGGCCGCCACATCGTCGCGGTCCGGCCCGACCACCACCGCCGTGGCGGTGCCGCCGGCCGCCTTCAGCGCCGCCAGCACGTTGGCGAGAAGGGTGCGCCCGGCGACCGTGTGCAGCACCTTCGGGCGCGACGACCGCATGCGGGTGCCCTCGCCGGCCGCAAGCACGATGGCAAGGCAATTCCGCGCGTTCATCGATTCTCCCTGGCTTCCGGGCCGTCATATCCGAGCGGTGCTGCGGAAAAAAGCGCCTGCAACCGGCCGACAACTCCGGGGAGGTTCCTCCGGAGCGAATCTGCTAATGGATTCAACGAAGTGATTCGGACAGAGACAGTTCCCAATAACGCGAAATGCGGTGAGGAACGTGGCTGAGAGGGCGATGGGCGCGTTGATCGCGCTGCAGCAGCGGACGTTTCGGATGCGAGATTTCCTGCGGGTTTTCGTATGGGGCCTGGTCGCGGCGGTGTCGCTGACGCTGGCGATCTTTGCCGGTTCGACCGAGGCGGGGTCGGACCGCGCCCGGCATGCGGCGCTGCAGCTGCGGGAGGTGGTCCTGCCGTCCGGCATCAAGCCGGCCCGCCCGCTCGACGCCGTCGAGGGCCGCAAGCTTGCCGAAACGGTCCGCGTGCTGACCGCCGACCGCGAGCGGCTGCTGGCCCGGATCGCCGTGCTCGAGAACAACGTCGACGACATGACCGGCTCGATCAAGCGGGTGGAGAAGACCTCCCGCTTGGTGCCGACGACGATCGAGCAGCCGTTCTCGCCGGTGACGGCGCTGCCGCCCCGGCCCCCGGCCGGGCCGCCGCAGCCGGTGCTCGCCGCGGCGCCGCCGGCATCGCCTGCGCCGGTGTTTGCGCCGCTGCGGCAACCGCCCTCACCGGCCGCCGCTCCCGCGCCGGCCCCGCTTCCCGCGCAAGCCGCCATTTCCGCGCCGCCTACTCTTTCTGGCCCCCCCATCGCCGCAACGCCACCGGCGGAAGAGGTCACCGGCACCGTCGACACGCAGGACGCCGCGGCGCCGCAGCCGGAGCCCAGGCCCGAGAAGGCCACGGTGACCCGGCGGCAGTTCGGGCTCGATCTCGGCGGCGCGCCATCCGAGGCCGCGCTGCGCCTGGTCTGGACCGCCGCGATGCGCAAGCATGGCACGCTGCTGCAGACGCTGCGGCCGCTGGTGCTCAGCCGCGAGCAGCCGCGCGGCGGCGTCGAGTACCGCCTGGTCGCCGGCCCGATCGCCAACGCGGCGAAGGCCGCGCGCTTCTGCGCCGCCATCACCGGCACCGGCGGGGTCTGTCAGCCGACGATGTACGAAGGCGGCCAGAAGCTGGCGGTTCACTGATTGCGGTTGCGGGCGCGATCGCTTTTGGCGCAAGGCGGGTGGTGCGCTCCCTCCCCCTGAAGGGGGAGGGTTGGGGTGGGGGTCACTTTGGGCGTCGAACGCGCTGCAGCTGTGTTCAATTCGCCGGTCTTCGCTGCGATAACGTTCAGCAAGTTTTCGGTGACGCGAGAAGTTCTGACAATTGTTCGGAGCGTGGGGCTGACCCCCCACCCCGACCCTCCCCCTTTCAGGGGGAGGGAGCGCACCGCCCGAGTTGCACGGGTGCGCTTTTGGACCGAAACACTTTCGGGCACATTGCGCGGCATGAACCGGCCGCTCTACCGCCCCACCCCGCGCCAGGCGATCGGCCTCGCTGTCGTGGCGCTTGCCGCGCTCTGCTACGGCTTCGTCATGCGCTACGGGGTGATCCAGAATTCCGCCATCGGCATCGCCTGCGAAACCGGCGGCGGAGGCTTGGTCTGCGCGAGCCGCCGGGTGGCGATTGCGCTGTTCCAGCCGCAGGTGTTCGGGATCGTTGCGCTGGGCGCGGCCGTTCTGAACTGGCTCCGGCCGTCGCTCGTTCCGTTCGCGGTGACGCTGCTCGCGGCCGGCTGCGGCATCGTGCTCTACAACGTCGCGCTGTCGTCGCTCGCGGTCGCGGTGCTGATCCTCAGCCTGGCGCGTCCCGCGTCCGCAGGAGGCTGAAGGCGAGGGCTGCGAGCGTTGCCGCAAACCACAGCGCCTGCCAGTTGGCGAATGTCTCGTTCCAGACGATGAAGGCCGCGCTGAGCACGAGCACAACCGCGGCCGCCATCTCGGCCAGCGGTTTCCGGCCGGCCGCGTTCCGCGCCGTCATCAGCGCGTTTACGCGCGTCTTTGACCGCATGAGCGCGATCAGGACAAACGGCACGAGCGCGCCGGTCATCGGCGCAAACGGAAAGTCGCGGTAGCGCGGATCGAACGACAGCGCGAGCGCCGACTGGATCGCAAGCGCGGTCAGCGCGACCAGCAGCAAGCCAACGAGCAACGTCAGCGGATCGGACGTGCGCTGCGCCGCAGACCCGATAGCACAATGCAACGCCGGCAGGCTGCGCGACGTGGCGAGCGCCGCCGAGCCCGCGACCGGCGCAAGCATCGCGACCGCGGCGAACGCGAGCGAACGGACCCAGCCGCCGATGCCGAGGCTCTCGACCGGGATGTTCGCAACCGTCCAGCCGATGAACACGCCGGCGACCGCGGCGTTCAGCGCAATCGCACTCCAGGCAAGCCATGTGAGATTGTCGGGCATGTTGTCTTGTGCAATTTCCTGCGCGCGCGCGTCAGGCCATCGCCGCCGCGCCATCATCGCCGCGGCAAACGCCGCACCCGCCAGCGCCACGCCGCCGAGCGCCTGCCAGAGCCAGTGCGGATGGTTCGACACCGGCGCGCCCCAGGCGAACTTCTGCCGCCGCGATGCGTCGTCGAACAGGCCCCAGTGTCCGCCGACCGTGCCTTCGAGGAAACGCTTCCACGGCTGGTCGTAGGCCTCGATGAGGTTGACGCGGAATTCTTCCTGCCTGCCGCGCCTGAGCACGTCGGCGATGACGCGCGCCTGGGCGGCGGGCGAAGGCAGCGCGCTCTCGCGCATGCGGCCTGCGCTCGGCCAGCCGAATTCACCGATCATGATCTCCTTGCCGGCAAAACTTTCGGCGACGTGCCTGCGGATCGACGCGACATGATCCGCGGCCTTCGCAGCCCCGATCGGATCGTCCTCCCAGTACGGCAGGATGTGCACGGTGACGAAATCGACCGCGCTCGCAAGCTCGCGATTGCGAATCCAGAACTCCCAGACGTCGGCATAGGTGACCGGCACTTTCACTTTGGTCTTCACGCTTTCGATGTATTCGCGCAAGGTCGCAGCCGAAACCTCGCCGCGCAGCAGCGCTTCGTTGCCGACGATCACCGCGCGCACGGTATCGGGATATTTGTTGGCGATCGCGATGCCGGTGGTGATCTGGTATTGCGTGCGGTCCGGAAAGCTCGAAACCCACAGCCCGAGCAGCACTTTCAGGCCGTGCCGCTGCGCGATCTCCGGGATCTGATCGAGGCCGGCATCGACCGCATAGATGCGCACGCAATCGGTGATTTTCGCGAGCTGGGCGAGGTCCTGCTCGATCTGCCGGGCGTCGATTCTGGTCGAGAGGTCGAGCGGTGTTTGACTGCCGCGGAACGGCGCGTAGGACACGCAGTAGAGCTTCTCGCCCGGATCGAGCGGCGAAGGCGGCATCGGCACGCCCGAGCCGAGCCACCACCAGCACGCGACGATCGTTGCGGCAACCAAGGTGAACAGACTGACAGGTTTATGCATCCGCGATCAGCCTGCGTGTTCCGCCTTTCGAACTCAGGCTGGTCACACGGTGCGACACTTTAATCAAGTGCGCGGGTGACGCTGGACAAAGCGAACAGGTTTGGCAAATTCAGCAAATAAATATTGAACGGCTGAAGCCGCAAATCGGACCTATTCGTTGTACAGATAAACGCGACGAACCAATCGCGTAACACGAACCAACCGAGCCCCATGTCCTTCCTTCCGCGCTCCGGCCCCGCTGCACTGTTCGCGGCCTCGTTGCTGTTCGCCTCCCTTCCCGCGCTGGCCCAGGACGCCAAGCCCGCCGACAAGCCCGGCGACAAGCCCGCCGCGGCCCAGGGGGATGCGGATGCCCAGCGCCGGGTGGACGAGTTTGCCGAGGCCGCCCGCCAGGTGAGCGGTCCGGCCGGCCACGCCGAATGCGTCTGGCTCGGCCGGCGGGTGGTCGGGCTGCTTTACCGGGACGACATGGACACCGCGTTCCGGCATCTCGACCTGTACGACCGGTTCGGCTGCCCCGGACCGCACATCCAGTCGTCGTTCCGCTGCGTGGTGCGGCTCGGCGCCAGCATCGATCAGAAGAAGCCGGAGACGCTTAACGCCCGGGTCCACACCTGCTGGCTGAACCCCGGTTCAGGAACGGCGACCGCCGCGGCGCCGGCGCCCGCCACCGCTTCAACCGCCGCCGCCCAGCCGGCGGCTCCCGCAACTCAGGGTGCGGCCCAGGGAACGAACCAGGGAGCGCAAGGCGCTGCCGCGCCGCCAGCCGGCGCCCAGGCGCCGGCTGCCGCCAAGCCGCAGGGAACCGGCAACCGTTAAGAGCGTTATGGCGAAGCGTGGGCGTGTCGGGGACTGTCATCAAATCGCCATCAGTTGGGTTTATAGTCACATGGCCTCGCTAGAGGTGTGCTGCTCCGCAGCTAAGGCCGACCCAGGGGACGGGTGCAGGCCGAGGTTCTCAAGCCCCGCCTGGTTGCTCTGATGCGCTTCGTCGCTCTTGTCGGCGTCGTTGCCGTTGCATGTCTTCATGCCGGTGTCTGGGCCTTTTCCCGGGACGTGGTCGGCGCGCCGGGCGTGCGCGACCAGCTCGCCAGCGTCTCGTACAATCCGTTCGACGGCTGCGCCTCCGACCGCGACAAGAACCGGCGCTGCACGTCCAACCAGATCCGCGCCGACCTCAAGGCGATCGCGCCCTACACCCGCACGGTCCGCACCTATACGGCCACCCGCGGCGCGGAGGCCGTTCCGGAGATCGCCCAGGAATTCGGACTTCGGGTTTCGCTCGGCGTCTGGCTCGACAAGGATGCCGAGCGCAACGAGCGGGAAATCCAGTCCGCGATGGCGCTCGCCCGCAAGCACCGCAACATCGACAACATCGTCGTCGGCAACGAGACCATCTATCGCAACGAGCAGCTTCCGCTGCAGAACCTGCGGCTGAACGAGCAGGACGCGGAAAACCTGCTGCGCGAAGAGGCGCAGCGGATCAGCGAAGCGCAGACCAAGACCGACAAGGACTGGGCGAAAGACGAGAACAACGTCCGCCGGCTGATCCGGGTGATCCAGCGGGTGAAGCGCGAAACCGGCCTTGCGGTGACGACCGGCGAGATCCACGCCGTCTGGAGCTATCACCCCTCGCTCGCCTCCGCGGTGGACTTCATCGGCGCGCACGTCCTGCCCTACTGGGAAGGCATTTCCGCAAACCTCGCGGTCGATCAGGCGGTGCGCATCTACAACCTGCTTCGCCAGGCCTATCCCGGCAAGCGGGTGGTGATCGCCGAGTTCGGCTGGCCGAGCGCCGGCTACAACCGTCACGAGGCGGTGCCGGATACGCTCAGCCAGGCGGCGGTGCTGCGCTCGTTCGTCAGCCGCGCCGAGGCGATGGGCATCGACTACAACATCATCGAAGCCTACGACCAGCCGTGGAAGGCCGTCACCGAAGGCGGCGTCGGCCCGTACTGGGGCTTCTTCGACACCGCGCGGCAGCCGAAATTTTCCTGGACCGGGCCGATCGCCAACCCGGACCACTGGAAGCTGACCGCGATCGCGGTCGCCGTGGGCGTGCTCCTGTCGCTGCCGATCCTGGCGCTGATCGGCGCAGGCTTCGCCCAGGCGACGCTGCTCGCCACCGCCGCCCACATCACCGGCGCGTGGCTGGCGATCCTGTTCGCCTTCTGGAACGGCCACTACTTCGTGCCGGGCGCGGCGTTCGCCTTCGGGCTGGCGCTGGTGCTGCTGGTTCCGCTGATCGCGGTCGCGATGACGCGGATCGAGGAGATCGCGGCCATCGCGTTCGGCCGCAGGCCGTCGCGGCTGATCGCGGCGCCGCCGCTCGCGCCCGAGATGGCTTCGGCGCCCCAAACATCTTGGGCGCCGAAGGTGTCGATCCACATCCCGGCCCATCGCGAGCCGCCGGAGATGCTGAAGCTGACGCTCGATTCGGTGGCGCGGCTCAACTATCCGAATTTCGAGTGCGTGCTGGTGATCAACAACACGCCGGACCCCGCGTTCTGGCGTCCGGTCGAGGAGCACTGCAAAACGCGCGGCGAGCGCTTCAAGTTCGTCCGCGAGGACAAGCTCGAGGGCTTCAAGGCCGGCGCCCTGCGGCTGGCGCTGACCCACACCGCTCCTGACGCCGAGATCATCGGCGTGCTGGACGCCGACTACGTGGTGCATGCCGACTGGCTGAAGGACTTGGCGCCGCTGTTCGCCGATCCCAACGTCGGCCTGGTGCAGGCGCCGCAGGACCACCGCGACGCCGATCGCAGCGCGATGCATGTGGCGATGAACGGCGAGTATGCCGGCTTCTTCGACATCGGCATGGTGCAGCGGAACGAGCACAACGCGATCGTCACGCACGGCACCATGTGCCTGATGCGGCGCAGCGCGCTGATCGCTGCCGGCAACTGGTCGAGCGACACGATCTGCGAGGACACCGATCTCGGCCTCACCATCCTCGAGCTCGGCTGGACCTCGCACTACACCAACCGCCGCTACGGCCACGGGCTGCTGCCCGACAGCTACCAGGCCTACAAGCGCCAGCGCGACCGCTGGGCCTATGGCGGCTTCCAGATCATGAAGAAGCACTGGCGCCGGTTCCTGCCGGGCGCGAGCCGCCTCACCCGCGACCAGAAGCGCGAATTCCTGCTCGGCTGGATGTCGTGGCTCGGCGCCGAGAGCGTCGGCGTGCTGGTGGCGATCCTCAACCTGATCTGGGTGCCGTTCGTCGTCATCCTCGGCATCGCCATCCCGGACAAGGTGCTGACGATCCCGATTCTCGCGGCCTTCGCGGTCGCGGTGCTGCACTTCGTGTGGCTCTACCGGCTGCGCGTGCGCATCTCCGGCGGCCAGATGCTCGGCTCGGTGTTCGCCGCGATGGCGCTGCAGTGGTCGGTCGCGCGCGCGGTCGGCATCGGCATCGTCAAGGACGGCCTGCCGTTCGTGCGCACCGCCAAAGGCGGGCCAGGCAGCGGCATCCGCCGGCGCGGCGCGGATTTCCCGGCGTTCTGGGAGGCGGTGCTCAGTGCGCTCCTGACGGCGAGCGCGATCTATCTCTACGCCACCAACCACGAGCGGGTTTCCGAGATCAACCTGTTCGCGCTGGCGCTCGCCGTGCAGTCGCTGCCGTTCCTCGCCTCGACCGGGCTCGCGGTGCTGGAAGGCACGCGCGCCAACGACTTCGCGTTCTGGCGCAGGGTCGAAGGCAGGGTTGGCGGGTTGCTCACGCGGCGACGCGCCGTGGCCGCAGTCACCGCGGTGACGACGGCGGTCACGCCGCAGCCCGCGCCCGCGCCCGTGGCGGTCGAAGAGCGCGTCGAGACCGCGGCGCCGTAAGCAGCCACTCGGCGGTCTCATCCCTCCCCGCGAGGGGAGGGTCCGCGCGAAGCGCGGGGGTGGGGAGATACCCGCTCCACATCGCACTGCTCGCGCTTTGCACCATTTCCCCACCCGGCCGCTTCGCGGCCACCCTCCCCTCGCGGGGGGATGGCACCGCCGGTGCCGCAACAGCTAACCGCGCAGCGCCGTTTCCACGAGCTTCACCCAGTACGACGTGCCGACCGGGATCACCTCGTCGTTGAAGTTGTATTGCGGGTGGTGCAGCCCCGCGCTGTCGCCGTTGCCGACGAAGATGAAGGCGCCGGGCCGCGCCTCCAGCATGAACGAGAAGTCCTCGGCGCCCATCACCGGCGGCACGGTGGTGTCGACGCGGTTCTTGCCGACCACCTCGGTCGCGACCTGGGCTGCGAACTCGGTCTGCCGGGCGTGGTTCACGGTGACCGGATAGTCGCGCTTGTAGGTGAGCGTCGCCTTGGCGCCGTAGAGCTTCGCGGTGCCCTCGACCACCTCGCGCACCCGCTTCTCGACCAGGTCGCGCGTCTCGGGCGTGAGGCTTCGCGCGGTGCCGCGCAGGTGGCCGGTCTGCGGGATGATGTTGTCGGCGGTGCCGGCGTGGAACTGGGTGATCGAGACCACCGCCGATTCCAGCGGGTCGACGTTGCGCGAGACGATCGACTGCAGCGCCTGGATGATCGCGGCCCCCACCACGACGGTGTCGATCGACGTGTGCGGCCGCGCCGCGTGCCCGCCGAGCCCTTCGATGTCGATATAGATGCGGTCGGCCGCCGCCATCATCGGGCCGGGCCGGATCGCGAAATCGCCGACCGGGAAGCCCGGATAGTTGTGCATGCCGTAGACCTCTTCGATCCTGAAGCGGTCCATCATGCCGTCCTTGACCATTTCGCGGCCGCCGCCGCCGCCCTCTTCCGCCGGCTGGAAGATCACCACCGCGGTGCCGTCGAAGTTGCGCGTCTCGGCGAGGTATTTGGCCGCGCCGAGCAGCATCGCGGTGTGCCCGTCATGGCCGCAGGCGTGCATCTTGCCGGCGTTGTGCGACTTGTAGGACAGGCCGGTCGCTTCCTCGATGGGGAGCGCGTCCATGTCGGCGCGCAGCCCGATGGTGCGCGTGCCGGAACCTTTCTTGCCGCGGATCACGCCGACCACGCCGGTTTTGCCGATGCCGGTGACGACCTCGTCGCATCCAAAGCTCTTGAGCTTTTCCGCGACCACGCCCGCGGTGCGGTGCACGTCGAACATCAGTTCCGGATGGGCATGGATGTCCTGCCGCCAGCCCTTGATCTCGTCGTGCAGGTCGGCGACGCGGTTGACGATCGGCATGGCAATTCTCCTTCGAGCGCAAACGGCGCTTCTGACAGGTCTTCCCGGCCCGGATCGCTTAGCAAACCGAACGGGGCAACGAAGGTCAATGGCCCGCCGGAACTCCCGAACGCCGCAATCGTCGTGCGCCCCAGACCAGGGCTGCGAGCACAACCAGGCCGGTCGCCAGCGGCAGCGCGAGGTGCCCGGCGAACGCGCCGGCATGCTGGTACGCGCTGCCCGCGAGCATGCCCGGCACGATATGCGCCGGAGCCCAGCAGGCGATGGCGGCGAGATTGAACGGAAAGAACCGGGCGGGCGGCATGCCGAGCGAGCCCGCGGTCACCGGCACGAAGGCGCGCACCGGCGGCAGGAACCGCGCCAGGAACACGGCCGCATATCCGCGCTGCGCGAAGAACGCTTCGCTCCTTGCGATCACCTCGGGATAGCGGCTGAGCGGCCACAGCCTGCGCGGCCAGTCGGGATGACGGCGGCCGAGCGCATAGGCCGCGCCGTCGCCCAGCGCCGCCCCGCTCATGGTCGCCGCAAACACGCCGGCAAGGCTGAGATCGCCGGTGCCGATCAGCGCGCTGAGACTCATGATCACGGTAGAGCCCGGCACGAACGAGCCTGCGACCGGCACGGCTTCGAGCAGCGCTGCGAGAAACAGCACGGCGTAAGCCCATTGCGGGTGTGCGGCGACGGTGTGGATCAGCTCGTGGATGGCTTTGCTCCGCAGCTCTGGAATTCAGGAATAGCATGGAGAATAGACGTTGCCGGTTGGCGGGTTCCAGCAGAACAGACTAGCTTTGCCAACCGGGCAATCACCAAGGCGTTGGTGGGACTCCGCCGCGGATGAATGGATTGGGCAATGCAGATCAAGCGTGTTCTGAGTTTCTACGACGAGATCACGAGCGAAGCAGGCCAAACCGTCGCGCCGCCGCTCATCAAGGTCGCGGTCGCGGCCATCATCGACAATCCCTATGCCGGCCGCTTCGAGCGCGACCTCGGCCCGCTGACCAAAGCGAGCGAAGAGATCGGCCAAAACATCTGCGCCCGCGCGGTCGCCCTGATGGGCCCGCACAAGCCGGTGAGCTACGGCAAGGCCGGCCTCGTCGGCGTGAACGGCGAGCAGGAGCACGCGGTGGCGATGCTGACCACCGTGTTCGGCAACGTCATGCGCGACGCGGCGGGCGGCGGCAAGGCGTGGATCTCCTCCATGACCAAGCGCGTGGCATCGGGCGCGACCATCGACATCCCCCTCGCCCACAAGGACGCGCTCTACGTCCGCTCGCACTACGACGGCATCACCATCACGCTGCCGGATGCGCCGGGACCGAACGAGATCGCGATCATCTGCGCCTATGCGAGCCGCGGCCGGACCAACCACCGGGTCGGCGGGCTTGCCGCGGGCGAGATCAAGGGCGCCGACGGGCTGGTCTGAGCGGACGGAGCGGAACATGAGCGACTGCAAGACCGGCGCCGAACACATCAGGTCGCTGAAGGACGGCCGCACCGTCCATATCGACGGCAAGCTGGTGCCGGACGTCACCGAGCATCCGGCGTTCCGCAATTCGGTTCGCTCGGCGGCGCAGCTCTACGACTTCCAGGCGCGGCCGGAAAACCTCGAACTGATGACCTTCAAGCCGGACGGCGCGAACCGCCGCGTCAACCGCGCCTGGCAGATCCCGCGCAACCACGCCGAGATGGTGCAACGCCGGAAGGCGATGCAGGCCTGGGCCGAACTGTCGTGCGGCTTCATGGGCCGCTCGCCGGACCACCTCGCCTCGGCGCTGGTCGGCCAGCGGGTCGGCCTCGAAGTGTTCCAGAAGCACAGCGCGGCGCGCGCCAAGGCCTTCGCCGATTACTTCGAGGAGGCGCGCCGCAACGACTATTTCCTCACTTACGTGATCATCAATCCGCAGGCCGAGCGCGGCAAGGACTGGGGCGAGCAGACCCCTGACCTGGTTGCCGCGATCGTCGACGAGGATGCGGCGGGCATCACCATCCGCGGCGCCAAGATGCTCGGCACCAGCTCGATCATGGCGAACGAGGTGTTCGTCGCAAACCTGCAGCCGCTGAAGCCGGGCGAGGAGCGGCTCGCTTTCTCGTGCGCGCTGCCGATGAACACCAGGGGCCTGCGCGTGCTCTCGCGCAAGTCCTACGAGGCGCATGCGGTGTCGATGTTCGACAATCCGCTGTCGTCGCGCTTCGACGAGAACGACGCGCTGATGTATTTCGACGACGTGAAGGTGCCGTGGGAGCGGGTGTTCGTCTACAAGGACACCGACATGTGCCGCGCCCAGTTTCACGACACCGCGGGCCATGCGTTCCAGAACTACCAGGCCCAGATCCGGCTGTCGGTGAAGATCAAGTTCCTGATCGGACTTGCGCACCGGCTGACCGAGTTGATCGGCACCAACGCCATGCCGCCGATCCGCGAGCAACTCGGCTTCCTCGCCGCCCATGTGAGCATGGTGCAGGCGATGATGGCCGGCATGGAGGTCGAGGGCGGCATGCGCGGCGAATACTGGGTGCCGAACAAGCACCACATGTATTCGGCGCAGGTGCTGACCCAGGACCTCTATCCGCGCGTGATCAACACGCTGCGCGAGCTGTCCGGCGGCGCGCTGATCATGCTGCCGTCATCGGTGCAGGACTTCGCCGATCCGGAGCTGCGCCGCATCATCGGGCTCACCCAGCAGTCGGCCAGGATGAAGCCGGAGGAGAAGGTCAAGTTCCTCAAGCTCGCCTGGGACGCGATCGGCTCCGAGTTCGGCTCGCGCCACACCCAGTACGAGATGTTCTATGCGGGCGCGCGCTTCGTCACCACCAGCCACAGCTACCGCACCTTCGACTGGGCGGGCGCGACGCGGTTGGTGGACGATGCGATGGCGGGCTACGATCTCGAAGGCTCCATGAGCTCGCACTGAGACGGCGCTTTTTCAACCGGCATGATCCATCAGGATCGTTTTCGGACGACGGCCTCGCTCCACGCCGCAAACGTGTCGAGAAGCTCATCCATGACCGCGGCGTCGGTTCGCCCCGAGCGCACCGGCACATGAAACGAATGGTCGGCCTCGGCCAACAGCGTGAGACGCGCGTGTTGGCCGAGCTTGGCCACGACCGGCTCGAGCAGCGGCAATTCCGCGAGCTTGTCCCTGGTGCCCTGGAGAAACAGCATCGGCACCTCGATGTCGCGCAGATGACCGGCACGCTCGATCGAAGGCTTGCCGGCGGGATGCAGGGGAAAGCCGAAGAACGAAAGCGCGGCCACGCCGTCCAGCGGATCGAGCGCCTGCGCCTGTGACGTCATGCGGGCGCCGAACGACTTGCCGCCGGCGATCAGCGCGGCTTGCGGAAAAGTCTTGCGGGCAAAGGCAACGGCGGCGCGGACCGCGGCATGCGCGAGCGCCGGCGCGTCCGGCCGTTTGCTGCCCTGCTCCATGTACGGAAACTGGTAGCGGAGCGTGGCGATCCCCCGCGCGGCGAGTCCCCCGGCGACCGCCTGCATGAAGGAGTGGTCCATGCCGGCGCCGGCGCCATGCGCGAAGACAAAGCACGTCGTCGCGGTGACCGGACCGTCGAGCCGCGCGGAAACGGCCGGTCGTCCCGCAATCGGAATTTGACGCACCGGCGGGTTCGGCTTGAGGTTTCCGGATTTTTCCATGCTCTGGCTTTCGAGAAGCGGTTGGCATGGAGTATTCCCGGCGTGTGATGTACGCCGCAAGCACCGGTCGCGCTTCTAGCGCACCTCGCCTTGGCGCAACCACGGCAGTTTTGGCGCCACAAAGTCGAGCGGCGCGTTGCCCGGCTTGGTCAGATCGAAGTACCAGTTGCCGGTGTCGTCCTTGTCCACATAGACGAGGGTCTTGAAGCCGACCGCTCGCGCGCCGTCCCGGATCCCGGCCTGCCCGTCGAGAGCGTTGACCTTGTCCAGCGTCAGATGATCCCAGACGATCAACCGGGGAAAGCCGCCGGTGCGCGGGTCGCCGGCCTCCTGGACAAAGACCCTGATGTCCCGTCCGCCGGCGACAAGCCTCTGCTCAAGGCCCTCGCCGTAGCCCCGGCGGCGCTTGGCCTGGCACTCAAACCTTTCGTTCTGGACTTTATTCGATGCGCAGTCGGGCAACGGATCGGCCGCGGCTCCGGCCAGAGGCAGGAGGGCAAGTCCGATGACGGCAGCACAATACCGGAGCAAGGATGCAATGATCTGGCGTGGGGTCTGCATGGAAGGACATTGGACTGACGGCAAAACACGGCAATTCAATGCCGAAAGCGCTCAGGAGTTCCGCCGCTCCTAGCCGCGGCGCTAACGTTTGACTGGATCCTGGCTGTCGGGGTTCTTGAACGAGAACGCCGTCCGGTATCCCGGCCGCTCCTGAATGCGCCGCCACCAGTCCGCGACCTTCGGCCGGCGCGCCGGCGCGATCATTTCCGGCCGCGCCAGCACCTCGATGCGGTTGACCATCGGCGCCATCGCGATATCGGCGAGCGTGAACATCGGTCCGGCGATCCAGGGCCCCTGCACCAGCCGTTGCTCCATCTGGTCGAGCAGATAGTCGAGCTTGGCGTAGGCCTCGTCCTCCTCCTCGACCGACACGCCGACCGCAAGGCGCCGTTTGAGCCGCAGCGCGATCATCGGATTGGGGCACTTCATCGCCGCCGCCATCTGCTCCTCGTGCGAGTAGCGCTGATCCATGCGCCTGGCATGCCGCAGATTGTGCGAGCAGACGTTGACGTTCCAGTGCGCCAGTTCCTCGGAATTGTAGATCCACAGCCGCATGGTCGAGCGCGCGAACGGGTCGTCGGGGCGCAGCCGCACCGCGTCCGGAAACACGTCCTCCAGATATTCGAGGATGATGTTCGAACTCGATCAGGATGTTGCCGTCGTGATCCAGCGTCGGCACCACCGCCTTCGGATTGAGTTTCGTGTAAGCGGGCTCGTAGTTCTCGAAGGCGAAGATGTCGACGTGGCGGCTCTCCCAGTCGAGCCGTTTTTCCGCAAGGCACATGCGGACCTTCTGCGAGCAGACGGAACTCCAGTAGTGATACAGTCTGAGCATCGGACGCACCCGGCAGGTTGACGTTGGCGGAACCAAGCTGGCGCTGGCGGAAACGGTGCATGGCCGGCGTCCCAAGGAAAATCGTTTGGGGAGACACACAATGCAAGTCCGCAATGCGATCGTCGTGGCGGACGTCGGATTCCGCAGCAGTCGTCGCGTGCGTCACGCGTGAGGCATTCCCGCGGGCCCGCCCTCCGCCGCGGGCTCGTTCTCGAGCGCGTTGCGGATCCGCTCCACCTCGGCCCTGGTTTCCGCAACCAGGTCCGGATGCATCGGATCCTCCACTTCGTTGCGATCGTGCAGATCGAAGTAGGAGGCGGTGGCGCGAAGCTCCTCGGTGTGCGGCCGCACCGCGCTGCCCCTGGCCCGTTTGCGCTCGAACTCCTCGCGCGACTTGACCACGAAATGGTCGACCCGCAGGCGATTCCAGGTGACCTCTTTGCTCAGCCCTTGCGGCTCGACGGATGTGTCCCATTCCACGTCGCTGCCGAGCGGCGTGACGTATCGCCCGCCGGTCAGCGCAAACGCGTGCGGATTGTTTCCGGGCGCGGCGCAGCGGTCGGCCCGCACCATGGTCTTCACATGCCGGTGGATGGGATGGCTCCGGCGGCCGCGCCGGCGGAAGCGCTCCAGCACCAGGTCCGGCGCGGCTGTCAGGTGGCCCGAGCTGCCGTAAACCGCCCAATTGAGCGCCACCGCGCTCACGCTGTCGTCGGCGAACAGGGAGCGCGCAAGCCGGGGAATGCCGGGTGCGCCGGCGTGCGAGCGCAGAAACTCGTCCACGTCGATGAAGATCAGCACCAGGCGCTCGGTGTTCGCCACCTCCTGGATGACGTGCCGGTAGAACTGCAGCTGAAAATAGCGGCGCTCGCGCCAGTCGAGCCTTTTGACGAAACCGTGGCGGCTCAGCCGCTGCAGCAACTCCGAGGTGCCGTCGTCGCCGCCGTTATCGGCGAGCAGGAACCGGTACACGCCGCGCAGCCGGTGATAGGCGATCCATTCGATCAGGTACGGCGCCTCGCCACGGACCGGCGCGACGATGGCGCACATCGGTTCGGCGGCAGCGTCAGGCACCCGCCCCTCCAGCCATGTCCGGCCGTTGTGGCGGATACGGATGCGGCTGGACGCCGCGCGCTCTGTGGTCCGTCTGCAAGGTGTTGCCCGGCCCGGAACATGCCGCCGTTCCGCCGGTTGTCCCAGAGATCATCGACGGTGACAACCATGAAGCTTTCAATCTGCGTGTCTTTCCTTCTGGCCGGACTGTCCAGTGCCGCGCTGGCACAGGGCGGAGGCGGCGCGGGCAGCGGCGCAGCGGCGCAGGTGCCGGCGCCGCGGGAGCAAGCGCAGGCTCGTCCGCCGGTGCGGGAGGCACATCCCAGTCAGCGCCCAGCCCAGCCGGGCCATCGCAATTCAGCGATCCGCTCAACCGGCGTGGGACCAACGCCGCGGACTTCAGCGCGACGACCGGCTCCGGCTCCGCGAACCAGCCCGGCCGCGGCGTCGGCACCGCTCCGAACGGTCTTCCCATCGGCGCAACGGGATCGGGCCCGGGATCGCCGGAGCAGCCGATCAATTCCGGGACGCGTCCGCCGCAATAGGCGCGTGTCGTCGAAGCATGATGCGCGACGAACGGAGCCGACGCCGGCAAGGCAATCGGGCATGACGACTCGCGATCGCGCGCTCACCTCTTCAGGAATTGGCAGGCTGCTTCATGGCCGCATCAATCGAAATCAGCACAACGCCTTAAGCGTTGTTCGCGGCTGACGAGATGTGACGACAGGATTGGCCAGCGAGTCAGCAGAAACAAATCTAGCAGGTTGCCGAAAAACCCTCCGCGGTCATTCCGGGACGCCGCGAAGCGGCGGACCCGGAATCCAGAAAAGCAGGAAATCGCGATGTGCTGGATTCCGGGTTCGCGCCCATAGCGCGTCGAAGACGCGCGTAAACGCGCCGATGGGCGCGCCCCGGAATGACGGCCCGGAGTTTTTCAGCAGACTGCTAGACGAAAAGACCGTCCCTCGGAGGCGCCTTCTGGCCCCGCCGGGGACGCAGAGGCGCATATGCACGGCCGGCAAGTTGTTCGCGCAACGTTGGCGACCTGTAAAAGTTCAAGAGACCTTGCCCATGACCGTCTGATCGCGTTGTGGACTTTGGGAGGCTTTGCTGCTCGCAGCCCGGGATGACCATCTGCAAGCCAGCAGCCGTCCGTTCAACTGACATTTTGGCCAACTCCCTGGAAGACCCCACCTTGAGGACCGGAGCCAGCAAGAGACTATTTCGGACGACCGTCGCCCATCGAGAGGTCGCCAACAGGTCCGCGCTGTATTCCACCGGTTTCGTCCGAAGCGGACATCGGCTGAATTGTCTGCTGACTTTATCTTGGGAACGCTGCCGAGGCCGGCTGGTATCGAGATGCCGCTCCCGCTGCGCGGCCAAAGACAATGCGGGTTCCCGATGATGCAGTCCCGCAACAGCGCCAAATAATCCGCTTTGACCGGTATTGGGGTGGGTCACGGGGTGGGACAAAGCGAAAGCCGATCCTTGCAGCAAGCCTCCCAGGGGTTCAGCGTCAAGGCAATCAACTTCAAGCGGGAGAGACAGTCATGCGTCATGTTTCAGCTGTTGCTGCTGCTGCGATTTTTGGCCTGGGCGCCTGGCAAGCGGCATCCGCCGCCGATCTGCCGCGCAGAGCGCCGGCACCAGAGGCAGTGTACGTCCCGGTCAGCACCTGGACCGGCTGCTACATCGGCGGCAATGCCGGCGCCGGGTGGGGCAGCGGAGAAATCTCGACATCGGCCGGCACGATTTCCGGCTCCAGCGACAGTGCCCGCTTCGTCGGCGGCGGCCAGATCGGCTGCGACTGGCAGACCGGGGCCTGGGTGTTCGGCGTTCGCAACATGTTCGACTGGGCGGACGCGGAGCGCAGCGGCACCATCGGGAGCGGCGCGTTTACCGGCTTCTCTGCCACGCTTGAAAACGATTGGCTGGATCTGCTCACGGGCCGCATCGGCTACTCGATGCAGCCGAACTGGTTGCTTTACTTCCAGGGCGGCGCTGCCTGGCGGAAGAATTCTCTGACGATATTCAATCCCGCCGGCGCGGAAGTGGGAAGCACCCATAGAACCCGCACCGGTTGGACGGTCGGCGTCGGCTCCGAATACAAGTTCGCGCCAAACTGGTCGGTGTTCGTCGAGTACAATCACGCGGACTTCGGCACCACCGACGGCACCGCTCCCGGCGGCCTCGCGTTCAGTGCGAAATCGGACGTCGATGCGGTCCTGTTCGGCCTGAACTGGCGGCCGGGCGGCTTCCGCTACTGAGCAACTCGCAAACTTCATCGCTGACCGGGCCACAAGGGCCCATTGGAAAAGGGGGATATTCCATGAAGAAAGTTGCACTGGCACTCGCGCTGGTCGTGACCGCGCTGAGCCTGGGTGGTTGCTTTGTCGGCAAGGGCAAGGCCCCGGCCCCGGTGATCACCAAGGGATAGGACTTGAGACTTAGAGCGCCGTCGTTCGCGGGCACCGTGATGGTCCGCGACGACGGCGCTCTTCCGTTCAGCCGCCTGATTCGGCACAGGCGAAGGATGGTCAGAGCAGACCCTTGTCGTCCGACTTGATCGTGCGGATGGTATGGGTGAGGCAGGTTTCGCAAACATAGGTCACGTCAACGAGCCCGTTCGAGAACGCGACCGGCTTGCGCTCCATGGCCTTCATCGGCTGATCACAGCCCGGGCACATCACGACTGGAAACTTTGTATCCGTTCCGAACATCGGCCCCTCCCCACCGCACAAGTTCGATGGTGAAATGTGTCTGTTCGGTGGCTGCTGCCGGCACTTATCAACAGGCGCGCCCTGCCGCGCGGCCCTGAACGTCGCGGACGTGTCAGGGATTTGCGCGCTCGGTAACGACACACCGTCAAATGGCATGACCCGCCGGCGGCGTTGATGTCGCCTGCGCATTCAGCGATGCTGGAGCATCGCTGAAGCATCCACAGCGGTGCCTGACAGGCTGACCGCCATGCGCGCAACGGCTCGATATCCCCTGATGATGACCTACCTGGTCGCCGTCATTCTGCTTGCGTGGTGGCCGTGGAACGGTTGGCTGGTGTTGTTTGCCGGCTTCCGAAGACTGCGGCGCTCGTACAAGCGGGCGATGGCGCGCGATGCAGCCAGCGAGGCAGCGCGCAGCCGGCTCATCGCAAAAGAACTTGACGCTATGGCCCGGTTGTCTCGTAAGCGCCGCTAGTCTAGGGCGGCAGGATCCACGGTGGCCGCGTCAGCCGCGCCGGCCGATAGTGAATCGAATTTGCCCCTCGTAGAGCTTACCGGCCCCGGTATGGTTTGCAGGCCCCGTCCTGAACCGTCCAATTCTTGGGACAGCAAATCGTGCGGCCACGATACTGGTAGCAATCCGGCAAGTGAGGGGGCGGATGCTGGGGGCGGCGGTAGGACGGAGGTTCGTCGTAGTAGGGTGGCCCAGGGCGGCGGTAACGTTGATCATCGGACGGCGGATCACGCCTATCCTCTTGGCGTGGGTCTGCTTGATCGTTGGGCTCATCGCGCGTCTCCACCGGTTCCCCGCAAACAATTTGCCCTTTGAGATCCCTGATGCAGACCCGGGCGTGCGCGGCCGAGCTGATCATGCACAGCGTTGCAAGAACAAGCGAAGCGATACTGAACAGAGGCATTTTTTCTGCCGGCGCCAAACGAAGCCCGCCATTATAGCGAGCCTTAGCCGCCGTCAGGGTGGCAACGTTGCCAGTCGTCATCCGCCATGCCTGGGGCCGATCTTGTTTGAACGATCCAGTTGCGGCCCTCCCGGATGCGCAGGCCGAAACCGGCCATGTCGGCATGTGTCTAGATGCGCTACGTCCGCTACGAGCGCTACGGAACGTGAGACCGCTGGCCGTACATCCGGGCTCACCCCTCACGCATAGAAGCCAAAGGAAGCCCCAGCGCTATTACGTACACACCGGGGCTCCCAAGCCGCGCTCGCGGGGCTAGGGGGCTTAGGGACGAGCGCCGCTCGAAGTGGAAACCGGCAAGGGCGCCGCATCGTTCCTCAGGGCATTGCGACATCTTGCCCTGCCGTGCCGGGCGCTAGGGCCTGTCTTCAGTTAGTCCGTGAGGATGCATTTAGCCCCGTAGAGCGCAACTGGACTCCGGCAAATCAGTTTTTCGTGCGAGCGTCATAGGCGGGTCGGCGATGGCACGGAACGATCGCTGTGACGTTATGCATGAAGCGCTCGACCAGTGTTGCGCTCGCAATCAGAGCAGATATCACAACTACCGCGGACCTTGCGGTTGGCCTTGTGCGGAGATCACCGGCGCGCATGTCGCGCCGTGCGTGTGCGTCAATCGAAGCGATCCTGCGTCGATGGCCGTCGCTAAGCATCGCCCCTGGATCGACGATTTGCGCCGAGCGTTCCGCGCGAGTCTGTCGTGCGCTTGTCCGATCGTGAGCATCTCCTCGATCGGGATTGCGCAGAGCGCATCGACCAGAGCGTGGATTTTGGTGGTCAGCCCGCCGCGCGAGCGGCCTGATCGCCTGATGTCGCCGTTTTTTTTCGTGCGCCGCGCGCTGTGCTAGTGAGCGCGCACGATGGTGGCGTCGATCATCATGTATTCGTTATCATGGTCGCTCGCGCAGCAGCTTGAAAATGCGCTCGAAAACTCCGCTCTTCGCCCACCGATTGAAGCGCTCGATAGACAATCTCGTCCAGTCGCCGAAACGCTCGGGCAAATGCGCGCCGACTACGCGGATACCAGCTCGGTATCTGGTACAGGATGTGCTTCGATGAACAGCCGATTGTCAGCCGCCGTGCCTCCTACATTGGCGCTTCGCGGCCGGCGCAGAAAATCGCTTGATCCGGCCCCACTGGTCGTCGCGTAATGCATAGCGTCGCATCGGTCGGCCCTCCTCAAGCCGACCGCCCATGAGTCTACAGAAAAACTCAGCACTTTCGTGCAATCCCGTTGCCCATCTACGGGGCTAAATCCGTCCTCACGGACTCAACTGAAGACAGGCCCTAGGAAGCGCGTCGCGCTATGCCAACGGCCCGACACATGAGCCAGCAAAGCTCGATCGCTATGCACTAAACGCGGAACGGGAGTGGCGTGCTGACGTTGGTACGGCACGAACACTGGAGTTCGATTATGTATGACGACCCAGATCCTGTGCGCTACCCGATCCGACAAAAGGACGATGCCAGCGAGACCGGCTGGGCCATGGGGGCCCTTCTAGTGCTTCTTTTCGTGGGCGCGGTGTTCATGTTCACCCGCAGCGACAGCCCAAAAATTGCTTCCAGTACGGCACCAGCACAAAATCCGCCCTCCACGACGGGCTCAGGCACGACCTCGCCGGCTCCGGTGAACCGCTAATCGGTAATGCTATCAGGATTTCCGATCACACCGGCGGGCGACGTTGAAGACGCAGAAACATTGGCCGCACTACGCTCGTCTCGTGCCAAGCACGAACGGATACAATGGATTTCGTTCAGGGGCGACGGCTTAGAGAACCTGAGGTGCTATTGATGATCCACCTCAGCTCGTTCGGTCGTCCGCAGCATCGGCAGCCAAGACGGTGGCGGAGTTCGACCGCTTCGACGATGACAACGACCTGCACGAAGAGCATGAAGGCGATATCGCCGTAGACATCACGCTCTACTTCGGCACCAAGCACAAAGGCGACCTCGACAACAAGCTTAGCCTGGATGGAACGAAGGTGGATCGATTAGCCGATCGCCCCAGCGTCTAGCTTACCTTCGGCTTGTAGTTGTTTTTCAAGTTGATTGACTGAGCCATCCTTAGATCTCGTGGGCTCCGGTTGTAACGGCGGCAGGTCAACATCATCGCTCAGTCCCAGATCGCGCCGCGCTTGCGCCCAATGTTCTTTGTCGCGGCCGAGCAGCCGCCCCTCCTCGTCCCAAATCTGGTAAGCACGTTCTGCGATCTTCCGTTCGGTATCGTCCGCCATGGCTCTCCTCCTCAAAGGAAGAACCGCCTACGCAGCCCTTGGGTTCCCATTCCTGCTCCCACCCCGTACCAACTCAGGTGCAGTTTGCCGGAATGCGAATTGTGGCTCGTTCGGCTCGATACCGTCGCGGATCGCCTCCGCCATGGCGGGGTAGCGGTTTTCCGACCTTTCGACATGTCGAGATCTGCCCGCGACGTAGATTTCCCAGCGCCAAGGTTTAGAGCCGGGATCGCGCCGCTTTACGACAACTTGGTAGTCACTTGGAGTTGGTTTGGTGTCAAACGACATAGCTGACTAAGGAAGCGTCCTGCGCCTTTGTTGTTTTTTGCCGAGTGGACCGCCGCAGTTGCCTCGTGCACGCGCCTCCGCGTCTGGCCAGTAGCGCGGCGCAGGGGCCCGAGCATTACATAGTGATAGAAACAGAATTTTGGAGACGCCCAACGATTAAGAGCGCACTTCCGCCCCTTTGCGAACCCAACCCAGCTGATCCAGCCAGCGCGGCGAAAAAGGGCGCATCAGTGTTGCCAGTTCAAAATTTTCGGGCTGACTGCCGTCTACAATAATTTGCACGACTTTAGGATCCAGCAATGTCAGCCGCAGAATCCGTCCGACGTATGTCTCATTGATTTTCTCGGCCTGCGCGATCTCCGCGATCGTGGCGTAAAAACGGATCGCTGAAAAAATTTGTCTATGTCACTTTGGCGGGATTATTCGCCGAGATCGTAAAGCTTAACCATGGCCTTTGCGCCTTTTAAGCTGCGCGCGTGGCGCACAATTTCCTTGTGTGCGTCGCTGGTCATATACGTTTCGATATCAACCTCTGATGCCCATTCTGAGTAAGAAATCAACTCATGAGCGTCGCGGCACCGAAGCAATTTCTCAGAGATACAACCCTTTTGCTTGATCATGAGCGGGGCGCAGTCCGTCTTCCAAATTCTCAGCGCGTTCTCCACTTCGGAGGGGTCAATCGAGATGTGGATAAGGCGTATGATGGACATGTCGTTCTCCTATTCGCCGCTCCCGTAATCGGATGGACGATCACTGATTACTGGTCTGCCGTTTGATGGCCTGGCCAGTTTCCTTCTTCTCTGGAAGGTCGTCTTTCTCTCGCTGCTCCTTCGTGGGAGGTGTGCGGGAACGGTCTAGGGCAAATGGGCCCGGCCGTTTCTTCCGGATGATTTTCTTCTGCCACTAGAATTCTCCGTGTCTTGCCAGGTTGCGATCACTCCCCAAGCGGGGGGGCGGACTGACCGTGCTGCTTCCGAGAACTCGTCTGCTGCGCCCTGCTCTTATCGGCCGGCTGAGTTTGCCCGCGCTCATCTCGGACCATGCCTTGGCCCTCGTGCTCGCGTTTCGCGCGCGCTTCATCAGTTGAGCTTTGTTCATCGGGAAGCGGCGCATATGCCGCCGGGCCTTCCCGCTGCGACTTCTCAGCGTTCGACTTGTTGGCCAACTTCTGCCCCAGGTCGTTCGGATCGTGGTCGTCCTGCAGCCCCGGGTTCTCTGTCGGGTAATCACCGGCAGGAACGTCTTTCGTAGGGTGCGGTCTGCCCTCGTTCAGCTCGCCGCGCGATTTATCAGGGTTAGCTTTCGGTGCCGCGTTTTCTTCGGCCATCACGGCCCTCCAATCCCGCCCTGCTTTTCGGGCGTAGTGGTGCGGGTGGATCCGCCTTGATTCTTCTGCTCGCCGCCGCCTTCATTATCGGCGTACTTCACTTGGCCGATGGTCTTATCCGGCGTGCGGTTGTCGCCCGGCCGCTGGCTTTGTTGGTCGGCTTCGCCGCCTTCGACCACCCGGCGGGCTTCCTTTTCGGCCCCCGTCTGATTCTGGCGCTTTTGGTTGGCAATGCTTGAGCGCTCGTCGTCGTCTCGGGTTTTCGGATTGTTCATGGCGCGTCCTCCTTTTGAAACAACGGACCGCAAAGATATGCAGTTCCAAAGAAAAGCCCCGCCGAAGCGGGGCTCTATGCCTTCAGAACGTCCGCGTTAGCGCTGCGGATTGTTCTGACCTCCCTGCTGTCCACCTTGGCCGCCCTGCTGTCCGCCCTGACCGGGCTTCTGCGTCTGCTGGCCGGGGTTTTCCTTCTGGCCGCCCTGCTGACCACCTTGCTGGCCGCCTTGTTTCTGTTGCCCGCCTTGGTCCTGCTGGCCGCCTTGCTTCTGATCGGGGTTCTGTTGGTTCACGAAATCCTCCTTGGGACTGCGCCTCCCAGTCTTTTGACAACGTGTGTACCACTGCAACGTTCCGTGAGCGTCACGTGTCCTTCGACACAAGCTCCACCGCACGTCAAAGAGTGAGCTAAATTAGTACAGGCAACCTTTTGGGCGGTGAGCACCTGCAAGTACTCTTGCAACGCATGGGCTTACGACCTTAAAGCGCCTCTTCCTGCGGATTGGACTCGCGAGCGTTCATGGCAGGGCCGGGCAGACAAGGGTCCCGAGCAACAACCGCTGGCAGCAGCTGACTTATGGAACGGGCGTCTGTTCGTGGTGGCTCGTGGGGCCAAACTATCCGAACCAATGTTCAAAAAGTGATGAGTGCGTGGCTATTGCGATTTGATATGACAATCTCTGATGCTACGGCTCACGCCGGTTCTCAGTGTAAGGAGCGGATGATTGACTCGAAAACCAACACCAATCCAAAAGCGCATCGAGCGCGAGGTCGCCGATGACATCGACGAAGAATTCGAGTTGGAGCTGGATGATGTCCGGTTGGATCAGCTACTGGCCGACGCCGATGAACACCTGCCTGGCGAAGGTCTTGATCGCAGGCTCTATTTCAAGGAACTGCTTCGTTTGCAGGGGGAGTTGATCAAGCTTCAGGACTGGGTCGCCTACAACCAACAGAAGGTCGTTGTCCTGTTTGAAGGCCGCGATGCCGCCGGAAAGGGTGGAGTCATCAAGCGCATTACTCAGCGCCTCAATCCCCGCATCTGCCGAGTCGCAGCACTGCCTGCGCCGAACGAGCGCGAACGAACACAATGGTACTTCCAGCGCTATGCCGCGCACCTGCCGGCCGGTGGCGAGATCGTACTGTTCGATCGCAGCTGGTATAACCGCGCCGGGGTCGAGCGCGTAATGGGATTCTGCACCGAAGAGCAGGTCCAGGAGTTCTTCCGCTCGGTGCCTGAGTTCGAGCACATGCTCGTGCGCTCTGGCACGATACTTGTAAAATATTGGTTCTCAATCACCGACGACGAACAGCAGTTTCGATTCATGATGCGGATTCGCGATCCGCTCAAGCAGTGGAAGTTGTCGCCGATGGATGTCGAATCGCGCAAGCGCTGGGAAAAATACACTAAAGCCAAGGAAGAGATGCTGGAGAAGACTCACACCAAGTTTGCGCCGTGGTGGATCGTCGATGCGGTCGATAAGAAGCGGGCGCGGCTGAATTGCATGAGCCATCTGCTGACGCAGGTTCCCTATCAAGAGGTCACACATGCGCCGGTCGTGCTGCCGAAGCGCGTGCGCCATCCCGACTATAGTCGCGGTCCGGTCCCCCAAGAGATGTACGTCCCGGAGCTGTTCTGATTTTCGAATCAGACAGCGCCTTTATATCCGGGGATGAAGCGTAAAATTTCTGGCGGCTAACCACCGCCCTGCCCAGGAGGTTCAGGGCCCTCGTGATAGTCAGACATGGAGTCTGTTGGCCTACCCGCTTGTTTCGACTCGCGTTTTCGAACCATTCCTAGGGGCTCGCCAAAATTGGGAAGATCATGGGAAGAGCGATGGGTCCCAGAGCAGCGGTTTTCCTCAGCCGCCGCCGCCCGCTTCTGGATTTGTCGGTACCGCTTCCAGTAGCGATCGACGGTACCTGTACTGACAGAGAATCGCTTAGCTACAATCTTCAGGATCTCTTGCCGGACCCCTTTTGGCCTTGGCACTCTATAAGAAACTAGGGCCTGTCTTCAGTTGAGCAGGATCATGGCGCAGGCGAGCTGGACGCCGGCGAGGAAATTTGTGGCGAGTTTGTCATAGCGGGTGGCGATGGCACGAAAGTGCTTGAGTTTGTTGAAGAAGCGCTCGACGAGGTTGCGCTCGCAATAGAGCACGAAATCACAACTGCGCGGCACCTTGCGGTTGGCCTTGGGCGGAATCACCGGCGCGATGTCGCGCCGTTCGAGTGCGTCAATGAAGGGGTCGGCGTCGAAGGCCTTGTCGCCAAGCACCGCCCCTGGATCGACAGATTCCAGCAGCGGCTCCGCGCAAGTCAGATCGTGCGCTTGTCCGGGCGTGAGCATCACCTGGACGGGATTGCCGAGCGCATCGACCAGGGCGTGGATTTTGGTGGTCAGCCCGCCGCGCGAGCGGCCGATCGCCTGTTCGCCGTTTTTTTTCGTGCGCCGGCGCTGTGCTGGTGAGCGCGCACGATGGTGGCGTCGATCATCATGTATTCGTTATCATGGTCGCTCGCCAGCAGCTTGAAAATGCGCTCGAAAACTCCGCTCTTCGCCCACCGATTGAAGCGCTGATAGACAATCTTCCAGTCGCCGAAACGCTCGGGCAAATCGCGCCACGGGATACCAGCTCGGTATCGGTACAGGATTGCTTCGATGAACAGCCGATTGTCAGCCGCCGTGCCTCCTACATGGCCTTCGCGGCCGGGTAGAAAATCCTTGATCCGGCCCCACTGGTCGTCGCGTAATGCATAGCGTCGCATCGGTCGGCCCTCCTCAAGCCGACCGCCCATGAGTCACAGAAAAACTGATTTGGGAATCCCGTTGCCCTCTACGGGGCTAAATCCGTCCTCACGGACTAACTGAAGACAGGCCCTAGGCGCACAAATTTATTTGGCCTTTCCCTGTCAATGCAGGCTTCGTCAATTTCATCACGGTGCTCTTGTGCAAGCTTTTCGAATGTTTCACGCGGTGGACGGATATGCCGGGTGTGTTTCGCCGTCGCAACAGCTGCTTTGATGCCTTCGCGCGCAGCCTCGACCCTTTGGGAGTTACGATCGTTGTCGAGAACGGCGCGCGCTGCCTTTTGCCATTTGGCCACGAGCTCAGCCCCGCAGGCGGCACCGATCCGAAGAGGAGCTAGCGCCACCTTCCGATTGCGTCCTGCGCCAGGCCTGCGTCCGCCGTGTGCCATGAAGCCCGTGTGCCATTCCCTCGCCGACAGGAGAAATGTCGGGACCCGTCGCTCAGAACGCACAAAATCGGCACCAGTTACGTCTTCCCATAGTCTTCCCAGAGGGGTTTTTCAGGGAAGATGCACCTATCTAAAATTGCGATAACTATTTGATATTACTGGTGAGCGCGGCGGGACTCGAACCCGCGACCCCATGATTAAAAGTCACGTGCTCTACCGACTGAGCTACGCGCTCCCGGGCGCACACTTAGGCCATGGGGCGGGGCTTTCCAAGCCAAATTCACAGCCCCGGACCCCCTCACCACCGGAAATTCCACTGGAATTTGAGCCACTTCCCGCAGGCGCAAAGCAATCGGCCTTTTTGTGATGGCCAGCACATCGGGCGGCAGGGCCGCTCCCTAGGATGCCGCTCGTTGGTTGAACCAAAGCGCCCACCCCGACGACCTATTACGGGGCTTCTGGAGGCTCATATGATCAAGAACGCCACTTATGTTTTCGCGGTTCTCGCCGTCGGCACCGTGGCCATTGCCTGGTCGCAGCAGAAGCACGGCACCCAGTCTGTCGAGCGTGTCGAAACGGTCAACCCCGAACGGCTCGGACGCGGCAACCTGCCCGAGTTGAAGTTCAACGACATGTCGTTCGTCAATTACGGCGACAACTGACGCAATTTTCGGATCGCTTCCTCCGGTCCCGGTCGACCCAATCCCCCCACAGTCCCCCCTTGGGTCCCGGGGCCGGAAGGAGGCGTACTTCAAGTGTAACGTTCCAAGATCAGGCGATCGCGGAAAGTTGAAGCGTGCCGTCGCGGCCGGGATCAGTCCCGGTCCGGCGGCCGCTTTCTGTCGCGAAACTTCCGGCGCGCCGCCTGCTTCACCGGCATGCGCCAGAGCCCGATGGCGACAATGGCGAGCGAGAGGACCAGGTAGCGGAGCGCGGCTTCGGACGAATGCAGCTGTCCGATCAAGCCGATAAGCCAGAGCGCCGACAAGCCCGCCAGCAGCACGACCGTTCGCATTTTCATACGCAACGCTCCCGCAACGCGCCATCCGAAAACAAGTGAACGCCTGATGTACCAGCGTTCGTCCCGGCCACACCGCGTTTCGCCGATTAATCTTACTGCACCGCAGCGTGAATGCACGTCGGATTTGCGGAAAATTCGCGGCGGCATCGACACCGAAACCAAACGGGATGGGCCGCAAGAAACTTATGCGGCGTCATTGAAGTTTCATGGCCCGGACGCGCTGTCGCCACAGACTGCCGTCAGGTTCACGGCATCGAAGGAGGCTTCGGCCTCGACAATGGGCCAGGCAAAAAGACAGGAGGACGTGCATGACCCCACAGGATGCCACGCCCGCTGTGTTTTCGTTTGCGGGTTTTTTCAGCCGGCCGCTGTGTCCCGAGTGCGGCCTCGAGCAGTTCGTTCCGGAGCAGTCGGCGTTCGTCGAGGACGGCGGCATCCGCCACGCATGGCTGTGCGAAGACTGCGGCCATGCGTTCGACACCAATATCGAGATCGGCAACCTCGCCCTCTGACGCGAGTGTCATCCAATTGCAAACCGGGCCGCTTTCGCGGCCCGGTTTTGTTTTGCGATGGAGCAGCGAAGGCGGTGCACAAGCTTCGATCAAATCCGGTCAAGCCCTACGCCAGCGCCTTCTTCACCCGATCGGGAAGGAACGGCGTGTGCCGCAGCCGCACGCCGGTGAGCTCGACGATCGCATTGGAGATGCACGGCGCGATCAGCGGCGTCGCCATCTGCCCTGCGCCGGTCGGATGATTGTCGGTCCTGATCAGCTCGATGTGCATTTCCGGCACCTCGTTCATGCGCGGCAGCGAATAGTCGTAGAAATTCGACTGCTCGACCGCGCCGTCCTTGATCGAGATGCGCTCGCTCATGGTCATGCCGAGGCCGTAGACGATGCTGCTCTCGGTCTGGGCGATCACGTTGTCGGGCTGCACGGCGACGCCGCAGTCGATGGTGCACCAGAAATTGTGCACCTTGATCCGGCCGCTTGCGCGGTCGAGCGACACCTCGGCGATGCCTGCGACCTGGCTGCCGGAGTAGTCGATGTAGGAAAGTCCGAGCGCCCGGCCGTCGCGTTTGCGGCCCCACTCCGCCATCTGCGCCACCCGCTCGACCGCCCTCACGGCGCGCGGCGTGCCCTTCAGGAGTTCGAGCCGGAACGCGAGCGGATCGGTGCCGCGTTTCCTCGCCACCTCGTCCATGAAGGACTCGGTCGCGAACTTGTTGGCGGTCACGCCGATGCCGCGCAGCGGATTGGTGCGCACGCCGGTGTCGCGATAGAGCTGCTCGACCAACTGGTGCGGCACGTCGTAGCCGCGCACGTCGGTGCCGGCCATCACCATGCCGTCCCGCCCGCCGCCCGCCTGGAAGCGCACCGGATCCATGAACGGCGTGATACGGTCGGCCGCGACGCGGTGGTGCCACGCCGCCAGCTTGCCCGAAGGATCGATCGCGGCGCGTAGGTAATGCGCCGACATCGGCCGGAACCGGCCGTTGTGCACGTCGTCCTCGCGCGTCCACATCGCCTTGACCGGACGGCCCACCTCCTTGGACAGCATCACCGCATCCATGATGAAGTCGACGTCGCGGTTGCCGCGGCGGCCGAATCCGCCACCCATCAACAGGTCGTGCAGTTTGACCTTGTCGCGGGAAATGCCGAGGAACTTGGCCGGTGCTTCGGTCGCCGTGGTCTGGCTCTGGGTGCCGGCCCAGATCTCGACCGCGTCGCCGTTCGGAGCCACTGACGCCACCGCGTTCAGCGGCTCCATCTGCGCATGATAGGCGTAGTCGCAGCGATACTCGGCCTCGATCGTGCTCGCCGCGTTCTGGAATGCGCCCCGCGCGTTGCCCTGCGAGCTCCAGTCGCGCGCCGGCCGGTTGAGGTTCTTCGCGTCGGCCGCAAAGGCGTCGTGGCCCTTGTCGCTGTCGAAGCCCCAGGCCGTGCCGGTCCGGGTCCAGGTGACCGCGCCGATCAGCGCCTGGCGCCCCTTGAGCGCGGCCCACGCGGTTTCGGCGACGACGCCGACGCCGTGCGGCAGCCTGACGACGGACGTCACGCCCGGCACCGCTTTGGCCCTGGCCTCGTCGATCCTGTGCGGCACCGAGCCTTCGACCGGCGCGCGCAGCACCGCGCCGTACAGCATGCCCGGCACCTGCACGTCGATGCCGTAGGTCGCGCTGCCGTTGACCTTGGCCGGCAGTTCGACGCGCATCACGTCCTTGCCGATCAGGCGGAAGTCGGACGTCTTCTTGAGCTGCTCCGGCTTGATCTCCGGCGCCTTGGCCGGCAGTTCGGCGAATTGGGCGATGTCGCCATAGGTGAGCTTTCGCCCGGATTTGGCATGCACCACCACACTCGGCTCTGTGGTCAGTTCCTCGACCGGAACGCCCCATTTGCGCGCGGCGTTGTCGAGCAGCACGCGGCGCACCTGCGCACCGACGATCCGCAGCGGCCGGTAGTAGCTCGTCACCGCGTTGGAGCCGGCCGTGTACATCATGCCGCCGAAGCCCGGATTGCCGTAGATGTTGTCGAGCGGCGGCGCCGGCACGATCCGCACCCTCGCCCAGTCGGCATCGAGCTCTTCGGCGATGATCAGCGGCAGCGAGGTCATCGACCCCTGCCCCATCTCGGTCGCGGCCGACATGATGGTGATGGTGCCGTCGGTCGCGATGCTGATCCACGGGCTGATCGCGGTGCCGGTACGCTCACCGGAAAGGACCGCGGCCTTGAGACCGTCGGGCAGCGCGATCGCAAACGACAGGCCGGCCGCGCCGATCATCACCTGACGGCGCGAAAGCAGTTTCTCGGATTTTTTGATGTGCTTGTTCATGTCACGCCTCCCGCGCCGCGCGCTCGACCGCGCGAACGATGCGCTGGTAGGTGCCGCAGCGGCAGATGTTGGTGCTCATGTGCTCGACGATCTCGGCGCGCGAGGGCTTCGGTTTCTGCCTGAGCAGATCGGCCGCGCTCATGATCTGGCCGGACTGGCAGTAGCCGCATTGCGGCACGTTCTCGGCGAGCCAGGCCTTCTGCACCGGATGGCTGGAATTGGGCGAAAGCCCTTCGATGGTGGTCACCGACTTGCCGGAGAGCTCCGACAGCTGCGTCTGGCACGAATAGGCGCGCTTGCCGTCGATGTGCACCATGCAGGCGCCGCACAGGCCCGTGCCGCAGCCGAACTTGGTGCCGGTGAGCTTCAATCCTTCGCGCACCACCCACAGCAGCGGCGTGTCCGGCGGCGCGTCCACCGACACCGCCTTGCCGTTGACCGTAAAATTTGTCGCCATGTCGTCCTCCCAGCGTCCGCACGGAGCGCATCCGTCGCGGATCGAATTGACGTTTCGAACTCCGTGCGGTCATCACCGCCGGATCGCGCAATCCCGGCGCCGGACGCGCCTGTTGTGTTTGGAATTGGAATAAGTCTGCACCCGCACACGGGCAGGCGTCGAGACGCAATGGCGAAGCGCCATCACGTTCGCGCGATCAACGCAGGCGTGGACTAAACGAAAGCAACGCTGCCGCGCCGCAACACGCGGGCAGCGTCCCATGCTCCGGCTGTCATTCCGGGGCGGCCCATAAGCGCGTTCACGCGCGTCTTCGACGCGCTATGGGGCCGAACCCGGAATCCAGCAACATCGGGATTCCCTGCTTTTCTGGATTCCGGGTTCACGCGCTGTCGCGCGTGCCCCGGAATGACAGATCAGCCGAGCGCGGCCTTTACGCGTCCCGCGTCGAGCGGCAGGTCGCGCAGGCGTTTTCCCGTGGCATGCGCCACCGCGTTGGCGATCGCGGCCCCCGCAGGGCCCTGCGAGCCCTCGCCCGCGCCAAGCGGCCGCTCGGTCGGACGGTTGATCAGTTCGACCGTCACCTTCGGCACGTCAGGCATGGTCATGATCGGATAGCTCGCCCAGTCCCGCGACGTGATGCCGGTTTTGTCGAACCGCACGTTCTCATAGAGCGTCCAGCTTGCCGCCTGGATGATGCCGCCCTCGATCTGGTTCCTGAGCCCGTCCGGATTGATGATCAAACCGGAGTCGGCCGCGGCCCAGACGTGCGGAACGCGGACCTTGCCGGTCGCGCGGTCGACCTCGACGTCGGCGATGCAGGCAACGTAGCAGGCGAGGTTCTTGTACTTGGCAAATGCGATGCCGCGACCGCGGGCGAGGCTTCCCGCCTCACCGGGTTTCCAGTTGGCCATCGCGGCGACCTTCTCGATCACCGCGCGGGCGCGTGGCTCCTTCATATGCGCGAGGCGGAACGCCACCGGATCGGCTTTGGCCAGCAGCGCCATCTCGTCCATGAAGCATTCCGACGCCACCACGTTGCTGTAGGCCCCGAGCGTGCGCAGCGCCGAGGCGCGCAGCGGCATCTCGGCGATCAGGTGGTTGGTGACCTTCTGGTTCGGGAAGTCATAGAGCGGCACCGCGTTGCGGTCGGCGCCGCCGCCGAACTGGATCGGCACGCCGCGCGGCGTGCCGTGCTTCTGCGGCTCGGCGAGATACCAGCTGGCCAGCAGGTTGTTGCCGTCCGGATCGTTGGGCCGCATGCTGTGGGTGTTGCTCCACAACTCATAGTCCCAGTCGGCGATGCGGCCGTCGCCGTCGAGCGCGGCCTTCACATGCATGGCCATGGCGCAGCCATAGGGCGACCAGGCGAACTCGTCGTCGCGCATCCACTGCACGCGAACCGGCCGGCCGGGCAGTGCGCGGGCGAGCAGCGCCGCGTCGAGGGCGGCATCGTCGGCGCCGTTGTGGCCGTAGCAGCCCGAGCCCTCCACATGGATGCAGCGGACCTGCGACGCAGGCACCTTCAGGCCCTTCGCCAGATCGTTCCGCATCGGGAACATGCCCTGGCCGTGGCTCCAGACGGTGAACTTGCCGTCCTTGAATTCGGCGAGCGCACACGACGGGCCGATCGAGCCGTGCGACATGTACGGCTTGGTATAGGTTGCCTCGTGCACGCGGGCGCCGGCGAGCACCATGCCCTTCTTCTCATTGACCACTGCGGTCTGCGCCGGCCGTGACTTGAGATACTCGTAGATCCTGCCGGGATCGGGCAGCTCGGGTCCGGGCTTCCACTTTGCGTTCTTGACGAGCGCGTCGCGCGCCTTGATCGCCTGTTCCTCGCGCGCCGCGATCACGCCGAGGAACGAGCCGTCGCGCACCACCGCGATCACGCCGGGCATCGACTTCGCCGCGCCCTCGTCCACGCTCTCGAGCGTCGAGCCGTATCGCGGCGGGCGCACCGCGCGGCCATGCACCATGCCGGCCGGCCGCAGGTCCTGGACGTAAGCCGCACCGCCGAACACTTTGGCCGGAATGTCGATGCGCTGCACCGACTGGCCGACGATCTTGTACGAGGCCGGGTCCTTCGGCTTCACCTTGGCGGTGGCTTCGCGCTTGAGATCGGTCTCGGATGCAAGCTCGCCGTAAGTGACCTTGCGGTTGTCGGCGGTGCTGATCGTGCCGTTCTCGACCTTCAGCGTGTCGGCCGCGGCGCCGAGCTTCTTCGCCGCAAGCTCGACCAGCATCGCGCGCACCTCCGCGCCGGCGAGCCTGAGCGCCACTCCGCTGTTCTCGATCGACTGGCTGCCGAAGGTGAAGTTTTCATTCGGCGAACGGGCGGTGTCGTTCGACATGACGCTGACGCGCGCCAGCGGCAGGTCGAGTTCTTCCGCTGCGATCTGCCACAGCGCCGTGAGGATGCCCTGGCCGAGTTCCACCTTGCCGGTGAAGACCGCCGCGGTGCCGTCGGCGTTGATGCGGATCCACGCATCCAGCATGCGGTTGGTCTGCAGGCTGCCGGGCAGCCTCGCCGCCTGCGGGGCGGCCTGTGCCAGAAGCTCGGCCGGATCGAGCGAGAATGCGAGAACGATGCCTGCGCCCATTCCCTTGGTGAAAGCGCGGCGGCTGAGGACCGGAGCGTTCATGGTCAGATCCTCCCGGGGGTTTCGCGCGCGGCGCGAAGAACCGCGCCGACGATGCGATTGTGGGTGCCGCAGCGGCAGAGATTGCCGGCGAGTGCGTTCTTCACGTCGGCTTCCGTGGCGTTCGGCTTGCGATCCAGCAGTTCCTTGGCCGACATGATCATGCCGTTGATGCAATAGCCGCACTGCACCGCCTGCTCGCCGATGAATGCCTTCTGCAGGGCATGCGGCTTGTCCGGCGTGCCGAGCCCTTCGATGGTGGTGATCTCGGCGCTGCCGAGCGTGCCGATCGGGGTGACGCAGGAGCGCACAGGCTTGCCGTTCACCAGCACCGTGCAGGCGCCGCACTGGGCGAGGCCGCAGCCGTATTTGGCGCCGTTCAGCGCAAGGTCGTTGCGGAGCACGTAGAGCAGCGGAGTGTCCGGCTCGGCCGGGACGCTATGGCTCGCGCCGTTGACTTTGAGATTGATCGCCATGGGTTGGGCCTCTCCCTAAAAGGCTTGGGAAGCGCGGGCGCGTGGTGCGCCTCGTTGTTGTTTGGAAGCGTCCTATTGTGCCCCTGCGCCCATCTTTGGTCGAGGGCCATTGGGAATTCAGGCAAAACTCGGGCACCCGTGAAATTGCGGGAGGAAACCCGGGACCGTGCTCGCGACGCGCGTCGCAATCCTGTAATAATTCTCCGGGTCCGCCCATGAAACTGATCGTCGCGATTCGTGCTGGCCGTGCTGAGCACGGTCGCGGCCAGCATCGGCTTTGCCCTGTGGGACGGCCACTTCATCCAGCGCGATCCGGCCCTGCGGGCGATCCACTACGACACGAAATACGACCTGAGCGCCCAGCGCCGGCAGCCGGCAGAGCCGCGCCGCTAGGCCGCATACTCATCAATTGCCGCTTCGATCGTCTCTCGAAAGCCCATCAGAGAGCGGACATATTTTTGCGCCGCGAAGCGCCGATCACGATGGTGACGATCGGCCGTTCGATCATGTCGTCGGCGCGTGGCCGTATTGCGATTATTGAACCGCGGTGCTGTCGACCGACTTCTGAACCTTCTTCACTTCCGCGATGGTTCGTTGATGCAGCGTCTGGTTGATCTGCACCAACAGGTGATGTTCATAAATATCGACTGTCTCGATTTCGGTATTTCCCACCAAAGCGCCGCCGCCCAATCCGAAAAACAACGGTGTGGCGCTGCGGAAGTTGATCGCCCGCTTGACGTTGTCGTGAATGGGCATCATGGCCCAGGTCGGGCTGGCGTCGTAGACCACCATCAGATCGATGCGCGGCCGCCCCCAATAGCGGCCGGGAACGCCGGAATACCCATTGGCCAGCCAGGTGGCTTTGTGACCGCCGCCGGAATAACCGATGACGATCACGATGTCGTGCTTGGGCAGCAGGGCGATGGCGTCATAGGCGTCCTTGTAGGACTTCCAGTTGTAGGTGGTCAGCTCCACGTCCGGCAGCGCCTGGAGCGACGACCGCAGCGCGTACATGCCGGCGCTGGTCACCCAACCGTCCCCACCGTTGAGGCCGCCCATGAGAAGGAAGACGTGTTTTTTGACGGGGCGGATGGGCGGCAGCGGATCGATGGGATCGATCGAGCCGGTCGCCTCGGCATAGCCGAGCGGCTCTGTGGCCGTCGGGCCCTGGGTGGTGTTGCAGCCGGCGAGGGTCACAAGCATGACCGCCCCGGCCAGGATACGCACGCTACACTTCATGGCCGCTAAAATGCGGCGAAGTTTCTTAACGCGGCGTCAACGCTAACAACATGCCAATTTCGCCAGTGCACAGAACGGGTTACGACCGCTCCCGCGTTTCATGGCGAGTACGGCCCGGTGCGGCTGGCGATAACGGGAAAGCGATCCCGCGGCGATGGCATCGCTGCCTCGCCGCAGGATTAAACGAACGCGAGACCGAAACGGCCGGCTGAGCCAGCCGTTTCGAACACGTCTTGCGTTAGCCCTTGGTGATGACCGGGGCCGGCGCCTTGCCTTTGCCCACGAAGCATCCACCCAGGCTCAGGCCGGCGACAACCAATGCAACTGCCAATGCGAGCTTTTTCACGTAACGCCCCTTGCTTTGAACGGCTCTTGCCGAGCCATTGCCCTTGTTCAACCTGATAAGAGCCTTACTCGGGGCAACAGAACTAGTGCCGAAAAGCCACAGTGGATATGTGTTTTTGAAGAAACGCCCTTTGGACGAGGTGAAGCGCCCGACCGGATGAACCCGGTTATCCGTCGTTCCATGGGCGAGATTGATCGCCGACGGGCATGGCACGGTCAGCACGGACGTATGAGACAGCCATTTCAGCCTGCTCAATGCGGGAATCCGCCACGCGAACCCGGGGATGGCCAACGCTCCGATCAGTCGCGCCGGCAACTTGGGTCAGACCGTAGCTGAAGGCCTGGGCGACGCTCTCACCCGGCGTTCAGCCGCGACCAAAATCGTCCAGTTCGTGCCGGCTTTTGTTTCACGCAGCCAATTGATATGAGCTTTCACCGTGCGCGTTTCTGTGGATCGCTGCATGCCAGAGTCCGCTTCATCAATGACATCTCGAGAAGCCACGTCGCGTGATTGAGTAGTTGGTATTCGATGACCCAACGCCGGCGACATGTGTTTCATATCCCCGGCTACGACCCCGTGTCGCCGCAGGATTTTCAAACTCGCTTCATCCGCCAACTCGGCTTTTTCAGGCGCACATGGAACGTCGAAGCGGACGTCTCCGATGCGAAAGCCGCAGCAGGATTTGCCACCTGGAAGGTTGAAACATCGGGACCAAACTGGCGTGCTGTCACCGAGTTCGAGTTGCTGGCCTGGGACGATCTCATTGAGCGGGACGCCGCAAGGTCGCAGCTTGCCCGACTCGGTCGCGCTGTCCTCAGCTATGTCGACCTGATCGTCACGGGAACGATGCGCCGTTACGCATCGGTCAATCTGCGCTATTTCGGTTTTTCGATCTTGCCCTTGCTTTATCTTCTGCTGGTTTTCGGCCTGGCACTGGGTTTCGCGGCGGCTTTGCGATTTTGGCTCGAGCTGCCTCCGCTTGCGGAGGTTGCGCTGGCATCGGCAGGCGGAGTTGCGTTGTTCTTTTTGGCGCTGCGCTGGCCCGGATGGCAACTTCATCAGGCGCTCGACGATTGGTATTTTTCTCTGGCGTACATCTACGGCACTCGTCACGACATCGATGAACGCCTGCAGCAGTTTGCACGGAGAATTGCAGATTGCGCCCGCGACGGCGCGGATGACGAGATTCTGATTGTTGGCCACAGTCTCGGCGCGACCCTTGCCGTGGACGCACTGGTTCGGGCGCTCGAACTGGATCCCGAAATCGGCCGGCGGAAAGCTGCGATTTCGCTGGTGACCACCGGGGCCACGATTCCGAAATGCGTTCTCCATCCGGCGGCCCACCGCTTGCGCGGCCAGGTGCTCAAGCTGGCGCGGGATCCAACGGTGTTCTGGGCCGAGCAGCAATCCCGCGAAGACTCGATCAGCTTTTATCGCTTCGACCCCGTCGCAATGCACCTGATTGCCAAAGAGAACGACCGGCTGGACGGCAAGCCGCTCATCCGCCGGGTCCACGTCAGGGATATGCTGCGGCCGGAAACCTTCGCGAAGTACCGATTCAGACCCTTGCGTCTGCATTACCAATGCGTCAGCGCGAACGACCGCCGCACGGTCTATGATTATTTCATGATGATCTGCGGCCCGCTGCCCGCCCGGCAATGGGCCAAGGCGGCGGGGGGATTTCTGGACTATTTTCCGGACCCGCAAACCGGATCGCTCAGGGAATAGGACCATGTTGCTCGCCGCGAAGATCATCTGGTGCGCCGGCGTGATCGGCTGGTTTGCGATCCGTCAGCCGCACGCGAGGCGCAGCCGGAAGACACCCATTGCCCAGGTGGCGCATCGTCCGCTCGAGCTGACTTTGCTCGCCATTTCGACGTGCGGACTTGGCGTCGTGCCCGCGCTTTACGTCTTCGCCGGCCTGTTCAGATTTGCCGATTACCCATTGCAGGTCTGGCAGCCGTTTGCCGGCGGCGCCGTCTTCGCGGCCGCCTTGTGGCTGTTCCACCGCACGCACAAGGATCTCGGCCGCAACTGGTCGGTGACGCTCGAAATGAGAGAGCAGCACAAATTGATCAGCGACGGAGTTTATCGCCACGTGCGGCACCCGATGTATTCCGCCTTCTGGCTATGGGCGGTGGCCCAGGCGCTCCTGCTGCCGAACTGGGCGGCGGGGTTTTCCGGCGTCATCGGATTTGGCTGTCTCTATTTCGTGCGGGTCGGCCGCGAGGAAGCGATGATGCTGGCGATGTTCGGCGAGGAATATCGCGACTACATGCAGCGGACGTCGCGCATCATCCCGCGGTTCGGTCAGGGTCAAAAACAATAACCGCGCTCGCAGGATGCCGGCCTGCGAGGGATCGAGGCCGCCTGCGATCGCGGCCTCGGTTCACGCCGAGAATCACTACGCCGGCGGAAGCGAGGCGCGACGCTTTTGTGCCGAGCCCTCGTTGAGCTCTTTCAGAGCCGGCACGAACGCAGTTGCGATCTGGAAAGACGTCGGCACCTTCAACCCGATCGCCATGGCGAGCTGGCCGATGAAATGATTGCAGTTGTTGAGGACGGCGTTCCAGACCGGGGAACTTGCCTTGACCTGCTTCACCGCGATCAACAGCTTGCGATATTGCTCGCCCGTCAGCGAGACGCGATAGCGCGACGCGATCGGCAATTTCAGAACTTCCGGATTCCATACCGTGTTGGCCGGGACCGGAACCAGATGGCCCGCGGCCATTCCGGCATAGCCTCCCATCGGATGCAGGTCGGCATAGTTCGGCTTGCCGCCGTTGGCACCGTAGACAACGTAGCTGTGGCCGTAGGTGCCGATCGAGCCGGCGCGGAATTCAATGTAATATCCCGAAGCGATCGCAGCCGGTTTTGGCGTCGGTGCCGATTGTGCTGCAGGCTCAGTGCTGGCCGGCGCAGGCTGTCCCTGAACGTTCGACGGCAGCGACAAGCTCAGGACGCACAGCAGCAGCGCGGCGAACCAATGAGCACCAAGTGTCTTTGCGCCAAGTGTTTTGCAGCTTTGCCAAACGCTCTTTTTCAACACGGCCACGAGACACTCCCTTTCGTGTGAAATCCTAGCGGGTGACCACCACCCGCGTTCCGATGCTGACCCGCTCGTATAGATCCAGGATGTCCCGGTTGTGCATCCGGATACAGCCATAGGACACGAACCCGCCGATCGACGAGGGCGCATTCGTTCCGTGAATTGCGTACTGGTCGCGGGCCAGAACCAGCGCCGCCGCGCCCATCGGGTTGTTGGGCGCTCCCGCCGGTATGACGGCCGGCAATGAGGGCCGGTCCCGCCTGATCTCCTCCGGGGGCTGCCACGCGGGCTTGATCCGCTTGCTCATGATGAACGATTCGCCCGTCCACTGTTTTCCGGCGCGGCCCACGCCCACCGGATAGCTGATCGCCTGCCCCGGCGCGGTCACCAGATAGAGCCGGCGCTGGCTGGTCCGGATCACGATGGTGCCGACCGATTTGCCGGAAATCGCGACGACCTGAGCCGCCCGGGCGGACGATGGGGCGGACGATTGGGCCGCCAAGCCCCATGTCACTATGAGAAAAATCACAACCAAGGCAGTGCGAGCACGGGCGTTCATGACGGCTATTCCCAAGCTGTTCCCAAGGGGACGGGCAACTTGCTCTGTGTGTCCTGCCCGGCCATCATTCGTCAATTCGATTGCGCTTGGAACTGTGTTTACGCAGAAAAGCCTGTCCACTGTGGCTTTTGAGCACTAGTTGGACGCCTTGCCATCGGGCGTAATCAGCCCCGTGAACATCCTCTGATGGGTTGGGAGGCGAACAATGAAGCGCTTGGCACTGGCTGTCGCACTGGTTGTGGCGGGCCTGAGTCTCGGTGGATGCTTTGTCGGCAAGGGCAAGGCTCCCGCTCCGGTTATCACGAAGGGCTAAACGGCCGTTCGCTGTGAAAAAGAAAGAGCGCCGGCACGTTGTCGGCCTCTTTCTTCCACTGCCGTGAGAGGTGCTCCTATCGACGTGGCGGTCCCACGCGCTGGGGGCGTTTTTGGTATGGGAGATCGACATGCGCCATCCAATCGCCGCTACTGACGCGGGCACATACAAGGTCCTGCGAGCGGCTGCCGCGACTTGCGCGTTCGTCACCTTTGCGGCCTGGTCGGCTCAGGCGCAGATCGTCGACGAACCCAGACAAAGACCTGCCTCGGTGACTGCGGCAGCTCACACGCCTGCGGCTCGCGCAATGACGACGGCCGCGCCGGCAGCTCCCGCGTCGCCGGCTCAGGCACAGGCAGTTCCAGCACCGGCAGTTTCCGCGCCGGCGGCACCCGCGGCCGCCGCACCCGCAGCTTCGACGCCGCAACCGGACACGGTTGCCGGCGCGCCCGAGCCCAAGCCTCTGGCCAAGCCCTACTACGTGGAATTTCGGGCGCGCAACGCCCATAACTACGGGCATACGTTCCTCATTCACGGCCGGCTGAATGCGAATGGCGGCATCGCAACGAAGATTGTCGCCGGCTTGCATCCCGCAACCGAAAGCCCGGTTCCGTGGATGATCGGGCATTTCCTTGCGGTCCCGTCCGAAACCGGCGCGAGCGACGGCGACACCGAGGATCAGTACGTCCTCGCCCGTTTCAGGGTGAATTTGTCGGCCGAGGAATACAGAAAGGTTGTCGGTTACATCAAGGCGCTGCAGGCGAAGTCACCGGTGTGGCATGCGGTTCTCTATAACTGCAATGCGTTCATCGGAGACATCGCGGCGGACATGGGGATGGAGAAGCCCGGCTCGCCGATGGCGATGCCGGCGGCATACATCAATGAATTGCGAGACCTGAACATTTCGAAGACGAAAGGCATCACGGGAACGCCTGTCAGGGTTCAGTCTGCCGAGCAGCTTCGCGCAGAGACACTGCGCAATCTGGGGCGGCATCAAAAGAAACCTCCGACAGCAGCTGTTGCGGCTCCGGCGCCAGCCGAGGCTCCGGTGCTGGCTGCGGCTCCGGCACGAACTGCGGCTCCGGCAAGAACTGCGGCTCCGGCAAGAACTGCGCCTGCGAGGGGAACCGCGCAGGTCGCGCCAAAGCCGTCGGGCCCGGACATTGGCTCTTTTTGAGCGTCGCCGAACCAGCAAGACAAAAAAGATTCGCGCGGCGTTGCTCGCGCGTGCGTCAACCGGAGTCGGTGCGCACGGCTAGGTCGGGTGCAGGTCGCCCTTGACCCAGCCTTCCTGCACCTCGGCGCACCAGGCGGCATAGCGCCCCTGCCCGATGGCGTTGCGCGCGCCCGCCATCAGCTCCTGGTAATAGGCCAGATTGACCGTCGACAATACGATCGCACCGAGCATCTCGTTCACCCGCACCAGATGATGCAGGTAGGCGCGTGAATAGGTGCGCGCGGCCTCGCACGGGCTTTGCTCGTCGAGCGGACGCGGATCGTCGCGATGTCGGGCATTGTCGAGATTGATCTGGCCCATGCGGGTGAACACCGCGCCGTGGCGGCCGTTGCGCGTGGGCATTACGCAGTCGAACATGTCGATGCCGCGCGCCACCGCCTTGATGAGATCGTCCGGCGTGCCGACGCCCATCAGGTAGCGCGGCCGGTCCGCCGAAAGCTGCGGCGCGGTCTCTTCCACCACCTTGAGCATGGTCTCCTGCGGCTCGCCGACCGCGAGCCCGCCGATGGCGTAGCCGTGGAAGCCGATGCCGCTCAGTGCGCGGGCGCTCTCGGCACGCAGCCCCATGTCGTCGCCGCCCTGAACGATGCCGAACAGCGCCCGGCCCGGACCGGCGCTTTCGAACGTGCGCTTGCAGCGCTCCGCCCAGCCGAGCGACAGCCGCATCGCGCGCTCGAGCTCGGCGTGCGTGTTCGGCAGCTTGATGCATTCGTCGAGCTGCATCGAAATGTCGGCGCCGAGCAGCGACTGGATCTCGATGGCGCGCTCGGGCGTGAGGTCCACCATGGTGCCGTCGATATGCGAGCGGAAGGTGACGCCCTTGTCGCTGATCTTGCGAAGCTCGGACAGCGACATGACCTGGAAGCCGCCGGAGTCGGTCAGGATCGGCCCGTGCCAGTTCATGAATTTGTGCAGGCCGCCCAGCGCGCCGATGCGCTCCGCGCCCGGCCGCAGCATCAGGTGGTAGGTGTTGCCGAGCAGGATTTCCGCGCCGGTCGCGCGCACCGCCTCGGGCGCCAACCCCTTCACGGTCGCTTGCGTCCCGACCGGCATGAAAGCCGGCGTCTGCACGCTGCCGTGCGGCGTCGAGAATTGGCCGCGCCGCGCGGCGCCGTCGTTGCCGATCAGGCGAAAGGAGAACGGTTCGCTCATTGCGCCCGGAATAGCAGGGACGCATCCCCATAGGAATAGAACCGATAGCCTTCCGCGATCGCATGCGCGTAGGCGCGCTGCATGGTGTCGAGGCCGCAGAACGCCGACACCAGCATGAACAGCGTCGAGCGCGGCAGGTGGAAGTTGGTCATCATCGCGTCCACCGCCTTGAATCGGTAACCCGGCGTGATGAACAGCGCGGTGCCGCCCGAAAACGGCTTGATCGTGCCGTCGCCGGCCGCGGCGCTTTCGACCGTCCGCAGCGCCGTCGAGCCCACCGCCACGATTCGCCCGCCCTTGGCATGGGCCGCATTGAGCGCTGCTGCGGTCCCGGCCGAAAGCACCGCGTGCTCCGAATGCATCCTGTGGCCCTCGGTGTCGCCCGCGTGCACCGGCAGGAACGTGCCCGGTCCGACATGGAGCGTCACCTTGTGGACGGCCACGCCCCGTTCCGCCAATCGCGCCAGCAGAGCGTCGGTGAAATGCAGCCCCGCGGTGGGCGCCGCGACCGAGCCCTCCTCGCGGGCAAAAAAAGTCTGGTAGTCGGCGCGGTCCTGCTCGTCGGGCTTCCGCCTGCCGGCGATGTAGGGCGGCAGCGGCATGTCGCCCCGTTCGGCGATGGCCTGATCGAGCACCGCGCCGTGAAACGCAAACGACAGCGTGATCTCGCCGCCCTCGCCCTTGCCTTCGACCGTCGCGTCGAGCTGGCCGAGGAAGCACACCTTGCCCTCCTCACCGAAACGGATGACGTCGCCCGCCGCGAGCTTCTTGCCGGGCCTGGCGAAGGCGCGCCAGCGCGAGCCGTCGAGCCGCTCGGTCAGCGTCGTCTCGATTTTGGCGTCCGCGCCGCGGCCGATCCGGCGGCCCGTCAGGCGCGCCGGGATCACCTTGGTGTCGTTGACCACCAGCGCATCGCCGGGATTGAGCAGGTCCGGCAGGTCGCGCACGCCCTTGTCCGCAAGCTCCGGCGAGCCGCCCGGCCGCACCACGAGCAGGCGGGCCGCATCGCGCGGCGAAACCGGCCGCAGCGCGATGCGCTCGGGTGGCAGGTCAAAATCGAACAGGTCGGTGCGCATGAAACTCCGGCGTCATTCCGGGGCGCGAGCGAAGCTCGAGAACCCGGAATCCAGATGCACACTCGGAACCCTGGTCTGGATTCCGGGTTCCCACGCCATAGCGCGCGGAAGACGCGCGTCAACGCGCTTCCGGCGTGCGCCCCGGAATGACAAGGTGCTAGGCCCCCATCGACGCCTTGATGATCTTGTCCGGCGAATTCACCGGCTCGCCGCGCTTGATCTTGTCGACGTTCTCCATGCCCTCGATCACCTTGCCCCACGCGGTGTACTGGCCGTCGAGGAAGGTCGCGTCGTCGAAGCAGATGAAGAACTGGCTGTCGCCGGAATCCGGGCTCTGCGCCCGCGCCATCGACACGGTGCCGCGCACATGCGGCTCCTTGTTGAATTCGGCCTTGAGCTTCTGCCCGGAGCCGCCGGTGCCGGTCCCATGCGGGCAGCCGGTCTGCGCCATGAAGCCCTCGATCACGCGGTGGAACACGATGCCGTCGTAGAAGCCGGACTTCACCAGTTCCTTGATGCGGGCGACGTGGCCGGGCGCGAGATCGGGACGCATTTCGATCACGACCTTCCCTTTGGTCGTGTCGAGGGTCATCGTGTTTTCGGGACTAGCCATGAACTCAAGCCTTTCTCTCTTTTCGGTTGTCGTTGAATCGGAACATGAACGGCCGCCCGGCAATCGCCGCGCCGAGGCTCTCGGACACCGGCAGCGGCGAACAAAGCTTCAGCGCCTCCAGCAGAACGCCGTAATACATCCGGCGTTCCTCGTCGGACACGTTCGGCGATTGATAGGTCAGCTTCGCGCCGAAAATCTCGCCGTCACGCTTGAAGCTCAGCCGGATCGTCAGCTGCATCCCCTGCCGGACTTCGCTCATCGGCGGCCACTTCCAGCAGGCCAGGACCGCGTCACGGACGTCAATCAACGTATTCAGCGGCCCTTTGGGTGCAACGCCACGGCCCGGCTGGGCCGCGAGCGGCGACGAGATCATCGCCGTGGCCACAGCTGCAATGCCGACGAGACCGACGCACCGCATCTTTGCCGTCACCGCTCGATGGTCGCCTTCTTCACGAAATCGAGCTTGCCGAAGTCGCGCTGCAGATAGGCATTGCCCTCCTGCTGGATGCGGCCCTGATCCGGGCCGCGGCCGCGCGGCGCGCCCTCGCCGTATTCGGGATTGAGCTTGTCGACCACGTCCATGCCGGAGATCACCCGGCCGAACGGCGAGAAGCCGCTGTTGTCGAGGTTGGCGTTGTCGGCGAAGTTGATGAAGACCTGGCTGGTGCGCGTGTTGGGGCCGGCCATCGCATAGGTGATATAGCCGCGCTTGTTGCTCTGCTTCACCGGATCGTCGGCGATGCGCGCCTCGCGCCACGGCGCCGACGTCTTCGGGTCGCCGTGGATGCCGAACTGCACCATGAAGCCGGAGATCACGCGGAAGAAGCGGACGTTGTCGTAGAAGCCGTTCTTGACGAGGTTGTAGAAGCGGTCCGCGCCGTTCGGCGCCCACTCGCGCGTCACCTCGATGACGAACACGCCCTTGGAGGTGTCGAACCTGGCCTTGTAGGTCGCCGGCGCCTTCTCGGTGAGGTTTGCCGGGAAAGCCAGGTTGCCCTGCGCGGATGCCGGGACGGCAAGCGCAACAAGCGCAAAGGCGGACACAAGCGTGGCGAGCGTTCGGCGCATCATCGTTCGGACTCCTCAGGCGTTGCTTGTCGGGGTGTCGGTTATTTCGAGCCGGACTTTCCGGCGAACTTCTTCTTCAGCCGGGCCAGCACCGGCGCCGGCACGAAGCCCGACACGTCGCCGCCCATCGCGGATATCTGGCGCACCAAAGTGGCGGTGATGTGCCGGACGCCGGGCGACGCCGGCAGGAACACGGTCTGCACGCCGGGGGCCATATGGCCGTTCATGCCCGACATCTGCATCTCGTAGTCGAAGTCGGTGCCGTCGCGCAGCCCGCGGATCAGGATGGTCGCTCCCGCGCGCTTCGCCGCAGTCACGACCAGATCGTCGAAGGTCGTGCATTCGAGCCGGCACTTGGCCTTCCGGGCGATCGGCCCGCAGGTTTCCTCGAGCATCGCCAGCCGCTCCTTGACGGCGAACATCGGCGTCTTGCCGGGATGCACGCCGATCGCGAGCACGAGCCGGTCGGCCAGGCCTGCGGCCTGGCGGACGACGTCGAGGTGGCCGTTGGTGACCGGGTCGAATGACCCGGCATAGAGCGCGATGCGCGGCATGTCGGGGGTCTAGCGTGCCGCAATGAAGCCGGCAACGGGGGCGCGCCACAATTGGTAAAATTGTCGCGATTTCAACAGCTAACGGGTCACTCCTGACGTCTATCGAAACGTCTGTTTTGTGATCTGCGTCACTGAACCCGGGCTACGGCGGCGCGACTAATCGGCGAAGGGTCCGCGGAAAGCGGATTGTCTTGAACAGGGGCGCGTCATGAAAACTCTGCTCGAGCCGGTGTGGGCCATCGCGCTTGCCGCCATCATCGCCGCCGCCATCACCATCCTGCCGACGTTCAGCGAACCGGTCGACGCCAGCGCGCCGATCAAGGTCGCCATGGCCGCGGCGCCGGTTCCGCCGACCGGCAGGTGCGCCGAGCAGGCGTGGCCGAATATCGACGCCGACTGCCTGCGCGACAGCCGCCGAACCGAGGGCCAGGCCAGGCCGGTGGCGCGCACCGTGAACATCGAACGCAAGGCGCAGCGCTAACGCCGCATCACCGCCCGTGCCGCTGATACTTACGAAAACCGCTTCGCCGCCAGCACGGCGTTGAGCCCGCCGAACGCAAACGAATTCGACAGCGCGGCATCGACTTTCATCTGCCGCGATTCGTTCGGCACGCAATCGATATCGCAGGCCGGATCCGGGCCCAGATAATTGATGGTCGGCGGCACAATGCCGTCCCTGATGGTCATCAGCGTCGCGACCATCTCCAGGGCCCCGGCAGCGCCCAGCGCGTGGCCGATCATCGACTTGTTCGACGACATCACAAGCTTGCTCGCGTGATCGCCGAAAACGCGCTTCAGCGCATCCGTCTCGGTCTCGTCGTTCGCCGCGGTGCCGGTGCCGTGCGCATTGACGTATTGCACGTCCGACGCGTTGAGCCCGCCATCCGCGAGCGCGCCGTTGATCGCGCGCAGCATGCCGCCGGCATCGGGGCTGAGCAGATCGCCCGCGTCCGCGGTCATGCCGAAGCCGACGATCTCGCCCAGGATGTTCGCCGAGCGTTTCCTGGCGTGCTCGAGGCTTTCGATCACGATGGCGGCCGCGCCCTCGCCGATCACCAGGCCCTTGCGGTCGCGCGAGAACGGCCGGCAGGTGTCGGGCGCGAGCACGCGCAGCGCCTCCCAGCCCTTCATGGTGCCGAAGGCGATGCAGGCCTCCGCGCCGCCGGTCACCGCCACCGGAACGCTGCCGGAGCGCACCATGTGGAACGCGAGCCCGATGGCGTGCGTCGCCGAGGCGCAGGCGCTGGCGACCACGAAGGCCGGGCCGCGCAGGCCGCAGGACATGGAAATCTGGCTCGCCGGCGCGTTCACCATCAGCTTCGGGATGGTGAGCGGATGCAGGCGCTTGGCCTTGTCGCCATAGAGGCGCTTGTAGTTCTCGTCCTGGGTCGATTGCCCGCCGACGCCGCAGCCGATGATGGTCGCGGTCTGCTCCGACAGTCCACCCTCGAACGTCAGCCCCGAATGCGCGATCGCCTCGCGCGCCGCGATCACGGCGAACTGGGCGACGCGGTCCATCGGCGCCGCCGCGCGGTCGTCGAAATGCCTGAGCGCGTCGTAGTCCTTGACCTCGGCGACGACCTTCTGGGTGAGCTGTTCGGTCGGAATCGTCAGTGCGGGTGCGATGCCGCAGACGCCGTTGGTCAGGTTCGCCCAGTGGCTCGCCGCGTCATGGCCGATCGACGACAGGACGCCCCAGCCCGTGACGACGACGCGATGGGGCATCTACGACTTTCCGGTGATCTTCTTGATCGCCGCGACGACCGCGCCGACGGTCTCGAATTCGAGCTTGGCGTCGTTGGCGTTGAACGGTATCTGGATGTCGAACTTCTCCTCGAGATCGAAGATCATCTCGACGCCCATCAGCGAGTCGATGCCGATCTCGTCCAACCGGTCGCTCATCTGGAGATTGCGTTTATCGGGCGGAAGCTTCTTGGCGATGATCGCAACCACGTCTGCCGTAATATCAGCCATCGAGGTCTTGCTGCTCCTTCAAGGCGCCGGGATATCGGCCGTGACGCTGCGCTTGGCGCCGACCGTCACGCCTTCGCCGATGGTCACGTGATCCGCCACGTCCACCTGGCCGCCGAGCGTCACATGATCGGCGAGCGTGACGCCGCCCGACAGGCCGCATTGTGCGACGATCATGCAGTGCCGGCCGACCCGGACGTTATGGCCGATCTGCACCAGATTGTCGACTTTGGAGCCCTCGCCGATCACGGTATCGCCGTGGCTTCCGCTGTCGATCGTGGTGTTGGCGCCGATCTCGACATGATCCTGGATGATGACGCGGCCGACCGGCGGAACCTTGAGGAAACCCTCGGCGCTGCGATGGTAGCGTGCGCCGCCCTGCCCGATCCGGCATCCGGTCTGGACGATCACGTTGTCGCCAATCAGTGCGTGGACGATGGAAACTCCGGCCCCGACCGAACAGCCGCGGCCGATCTGCACGCCCGGGCCGATCACGGCATTCGGCCCGATCACGGTTCCCGCGCCGATGCCGGCGCGCGGGCCGATCACCGCGCCCGGATCGATGGTCACGCCGTCCTCGATTTCCGCCGACGGGTGCACCGATGCGTCGCCCGCAACCGCCGCGGTCTCGAACAATGTCGATGGCCGAAGCGTATCCGGATGAAGTTTTCGGGCCACCGTGACGAAGTCGCGGAACGGCTCGGCGGTCACCAGCACGGAGAGCTTCGCGGGCGCGCGCTTCGCGAGAGCCGCAGTGGTGAGGCAGACCATGGCACGGGTCGCGGCGAGCTGATCGGCGTGCTTGTCGCTGTCGAGAAAAACGATGTCTCTCGGCCGCGCCAGTTCGAGCGCCGCAATTCCCTTCACCACGGCATCGAGCCGCGCGCCCGGACGCGGCGCAGCGCCGGTCAGCGCGGCAATCTCGCCAACGGTCAGGCCGGACGGCTCAATGAAAAACGACGGGGAATTCATGGTCGGCGGGTTCTCGGCGGCGCGGCCCTTTTAGGCGAAGGCGGCCAAGCAATCAAACCGGGCAATCAAACCGGCCAATCAAACCGGCACACTGGTTGCGTCATAGGTAAACAGCCACTCGTAGCGGGCCTTCACCTTGTCCTCCTGCCACTCGCGCGTGACATAGGCTTCGGCGCCCGCGGCATGTGCCATTTCCGGATTGTGGAAGCGCCTGGTGTTGTCGATCGCCGCCGCCACGCAGCGGTTGGCGCGCTCGCGCCGCACCGCCTCGTAGCGCTGCAGCGCCTCGGGGTTGACCCCATACTTCCTGATGCAGCGCGCCAGCACGCAACCGTCTTCCAGCGCCATCACCGCGCCCTGCGCCATCATCGGCAGCATGGAATGGCAGGCGTCGCCCAGCAGCGTCACGCGGCCCTCCGTCCAGGCCGGCATCGGCGGCCGCGCGAACAGCGCCCACTTGTAGGGCGTGTCGCCTGCGCGGATCGTCGCGTGGATATCGGGATGCCAGTTGCGGAAGTCGTTGATGAACTCGTCCTTGCTGCCCTGCACGGTCCAGGATTCGACGCGCCAGTCGTCGCGCTCCAGGAGGCCGACGAAATTCAGGAACTGCCCGCCGCGCACCGGATAGTGCACCACGTGGCCGCCCGGCCCGACCCAGTTGGTGCCGACCTGCCAACGGATGCCTTTCGGCACCCGTTCGCGCGGCACCAGGATCCGCCAGGCAACGATGCCGGTGAACTCCGGCTGGTCGGCGCCGAAGGTCGCAAGCCGCACGCGCGACTGCACGCCGTCGGCGCCGATGACGAGCGGCGCTGACGCAGTCTCGCCGTTCTCGAACGTCATGGTCACCGTGTCGCCCTGCGCGGTGACGTCGGTGCACTTGCGGTTGAGTTTGATCGCGTCGGGCTTCTCGCGGCGGATCGCGTCGAGCAGCATCGTGTGGAGGTCACCGCGGTGAAACATCGTGTAGGGAAACCCGTAGCGCTCCACCGACACCGCACCGAGATCGAACAGCTTCCAGGTCTGGCCGGTGCTCCAGAGCCGGATTTCCTTGCCGGCCACCACCACGCCGACCTTCTCCGACGCCGCGCCAAGCCCCAGCGCGTAGAGCACCCGCGTGCCGTTCGAACTGATCTGCACGCCGGCGCCAAGCTCCTTCAATTCGGGAGCCTGCTCGTGGACCTCGACCTCGATGCCCTCCCGGATCAGCGCCAGTGCGGCGGTGAGCCCGCCGATGCCGCCGCCGACGATTGCAACCTTGTCCGTCATCCGTCCGCCATTCCACCGGACCCGGCTTGTGCCGGGCGTCTGCGACTTACTACCCTAGCCTCTAATAAGACCACGGACCGGCCGGGAGACAAGGACATGCTTCGCGTGACTCTTGGCATGCCCGCCGCAATCCTGCTGGCTCTCATTGGCGCGGGTTTCACAACCCCGCTTTCCGCTCAGAATTATCCCATGATCGTGCCGATCGCGATCATATCGAGCGTGCCCTACGTGATGATCGGGGCCACCAATGCGCCGTTCAAGACCGTTCCGGAGCTGCTGACCTATGCCAGGGCCAATCCGGGCAAGATCAACTTCGGCGTGCCGAACGGCGCACCGCCGCACATGCTGGCGGAAATGTTCAAGATGCAGACCGGCGCGGACATCCAGGTGGTGCCGTACCGTGGCGCGTCGACGCTGATCACCGACATGCTCGCCGGGCGCATCCATGGCGGCTTCGAGACCACCTCGGTGATGCTCGCGCATCTGAACGACGGCCACATCCGCGGTCTTGCCGTGCTGCGCGACAGCCGCATTCCGGCGTTGCCCGACGTTCCGACCATGACGGAGAGCGGCGTGAATGGCGTCATGGGGGCGTCCTGGTCCGGCCTGCTTGCCCCGGCCGGAACGCCGCAGCCGATCATCGACCGGATTCGCGCCGACACGGTCGTGGCCCTCAAGACACCGGAGTTCGCCGGCAGGCTCCGCACCATGTACGCGGACAGCCAGAACATGTCGGCCGCGGAATTCGGCGCCTTCATCGCCGCTGAATCGCAGCGCATTGGCGCGATCATGCAGGCGGCGGGCTTGAAGGCGCAATGACATACGGGCCGTCTTCCCGACCCGCCCGGCCGCAAGACAGAACAAGACAGAACAGGCGCCGAACGTTATCTTGAGTGCAGTTCCGGTCGAATGCAGCACGGTCATCGAATGAAACGGCTTCTTCTGCTCTCATTCGTACTCGTTTTCGCGCCGCATCATTCCTTTGCGCAAAACGCGCCGACCCGGCAGGAGCTCGCCGTCTATGCCGGGCTGCACGAGGCCGCAGCCAAGGGCGACGTCGCCGAGATCGAGAAGCTGATCAAGGACGGCGAGAAGCCGAACATCCAGGACTCCAAGAGCCGCACGCCCTTGCATGTGGCGGCCTACATGAAGCAGCACGCGGCGGCGAAGGCGCTGCTGGCGCTGGGCGCCAACCCGAACGCGCTGGAGATCGAGCGCTACGATATCGTCACCATCGCCGCGGTCGCAAACGACCTCGAGATGCTGAAGATCGCGATCGAGGGCGGCGCGAGCGCCCGCAACATCACCAGCCGCTACGCCGGCACAGCGCTGATCGCCGCGGCGCATCTCGGCCACGCCGAGGTGGTGAAGATGCTGATCGCGGCAAAAGCGCCGCTCAATCACGTCAACAATCTGGGATGGACCGCGCTGATGGAATCCATCGTGCTCGGCAATGGCGGGGCAAACCACACCGCGACGCTCAAGGCGCTGGTCGATGCCGGCGCCGACGTCAACATTCCCGACCGCCAGGGCGCGACGCCTCTCCAGCATGCCCGCCGGCGCGGCTATGTGGAGATGGCGCGGATTCTGGAAAACGCCGGCGCGCGATGAGAGCGGCAACCAAGCTTCCCACGCTCGCGCTGACGGCTTTCCTGGTGTCGGTGTTTGCGGGACAGGCCCACAGCCAGCCCCAGATCTGGCCGAGCCGACCCGTCACCATCATCGTGCCGGTCGCACCGGGTGGCGTCTCCGACACGCTCGCCCGGGCGCTGGTCCAGCGGCTGACGCAATCGCTCGGTCAGCAATTCATCGTCGAAAATCGCGGCGGGGCGGCCCATGCCATCGGCGCGGCGCAGGTCGCGAAGTCCGCGCCGGACGGATACACGCTCCTGCTCACCGAAGGCACGGCGCTGATCCCGGGGCTTTACAAGAGCCTGCCCTACGATCCGGAGAAGGATCTCGTGCCGATATCCGGGCTCGTCACCATCAACCAGGGCGTCCTGATCAATCCGCAGGTGCCGGCCAGCAACGTCGCCGAACTGATCGCGCTCGCGAAATCGAGGCCCGAAGGCCTGAACTACGCCAACTTCGGCGCGGGCGGCCAGCTCAACATGGCGCTGCTGTCGGCCGTGACCGGCGCAAAATTCGTCGGCGTGCCCTATCGCGGCTCGGCGCCCTCGATGAACGACGTGATCGCCGGCCACGTCCCGATGATGGTGGCGAGCGTCGGGATCGCCGCGCCCCAGGCCCGTGCCGGCAAGATCAGGATCCTGGCCGTGACCGGACCAAGGCGCGTGCCGCAGCTCCCGGACGTGCCGACGGTTGCCGAAGGCGGCTGGCCGACCTTCGAAGCGGTGTTCTGGTTCGGCCTGTTTGCACCGGCCGGCACCGCGCCCGGCATCGTCGGCCGCATCAACGCCGAGACGCAGAAAATCCTCTCCGACGCGGAATTCCGTGGGCGTTCGCTCGATCCCTACATGTTCGAGCCGATGTCCGGTTCGCCCGCGCAGTTTGCCGACTACATCCGTGCCGACGTCGGCAAATGGGATCGCGTCATCCGCGACGCCAACATCAAGGTCGAATGATGCAGACAATGACAGTGCCGGAGGACCGCCTTGCCTGAAGACCCCATGAATCCCCCGCCGCGCGAGCCGTCGCGGGGCGGCGGTGGTGCCGGAAAGCTCGAGCTCAGCATCGCGCTGTCGGAGAACGAGAACACCCGCGCGATCCTCGACGGGCGCATCCAGCCGGACGCGATCAGGCTGCACCCGACCGCGCTGCACCCCTCGGAGATGTTCTGGCGGCAGTTGAAATTCGCCGAGTTCGACGTGTCGGAGATGTCGATGTCGTCGCTCACCATCGCGACCTCGAAGGGACCGACCCAGTGGGTCATGATCCCGGTGTTCACCACGCGCGAGTTCTTCCATCTGCGCATCCTGGTTCGCGTCGCCTCCGGCATCGAGAAGCCCGCCGACCTCAAGGGCAAGCGCGTCGGCGTGCCCGAATATCAGCAGACCGCGGCGATCTGGGGCCGCGGCGTGCTGCAGCACGAATTCGGCGTGCATCCGCGCGAGATCGAATGGCACATGGAACGCACGGCGGAGACGAGCCACGGTGGCTCGACCGGGTTCAAGCCGCCCGACGGCGTCACCGTGCACCGCATTCCGCTCGCGACCAACATCGGCGAGATGATGGTCAAGGGCGAACTCGACGCGACGCTGCTCTACCTCGCCCACAACAACCTCGTGGATCGCAGCCGCGCCGACCTGTTCCGCGACGACCGCTTCCGGCTGCTGTTCGACCGCAAGGTCGAAGGCCCGCGCTATTTCAAGAAGACCGGTATCTACCAGATCAACCACGGCATGGTGATCCGGCGTTCGATCCACGAGCGTTATCCGTGGGCGGCGCTCAACATCTACAACGCCTTCGCCCAGGCCCGCGCCGAGGTGCTGCGCGCCCGCGACAACGCGCTGCACCGTCACTACGAGCCGGGGCTGATCGGCGACGAGGTGCGCAGCGCCCTTGCCACCGACCCGATGGTCTATGGCGTGAAGTCGAATCGCAAGGTGCTCGAGACCGTCACGCAATACGTGCACGAGCAGGGTCTGTCGCCGCGCCGCGTGGGGCTCGAAGAGCTGTTCGCGCCGAGCACGATGGATCTCTGAGACCGACCATGGGTGTCCCGAAGCCGGCTATTGCGGCTGCGTTGGCTTGCACGCTCATCGCATCGAGCGCATTCGCGGGACCCGCGGTCGCCACCCGCTACACCGTGCCGGGCCGCTGGAAGGATGCACCGGCCACGCAGGAGGCGTGTCTTGCCCGCGCTGAGGCGGCCATCGTCGCCACCGGTTTCGGCAACGTCGAGCGCACGCAGCAGACCCGCTACGGGACGATGCGCGAATACACCGCCGCCGTCCGCTGCATCATGGACAAGGAGATGGTGCTGATCGTCGTCTCCGGCCCGTCCCGGCGGACGGCGGATCAGGGCGCGGCGGCGCTGTTTCAGAACTTCGAAGACGGGAAATAGTCCTTCTGGATCGCTCGGGAGGCCCGGTTTTTCAGGCTTTGAGGGGCTTGCGTTAACCATATAAGTGTCGGAAAGTATTGGGGTTGCTCAACCCATTTTGCACCCAGGAGGGGGCAATGCGTAAAGGCGTTTTGGCGGCTGCCGGAGGAGCCCTTCTGGCGGCATTGGTTACATCGAACCCCGCGCAGGCCGTGCCGATCTCGGCGCCCGCCGCGCTCAAGGATGCAAGCGAGAGCATCGCTCTCACCGATAACGTCCACTACTACGGGTACGGCTACGGCTATCGCCCGTACTACCGGCCGTATCGCCCGTACTACGGCGGCTACGGATACGGTTACCGCCCGTATTACGGCGGCGGATATGGCTATCGGCCGTACTACGGCGGCGGATACGGCTACCGGCCCTATTACGGCGGCGGATACGGTTACCGGCCCTACTACGGCGGCGGCTACGGATACGGCTACCGGCCGTATCGCCCGTACTATGGCGGCTATGGATACGGCTACCGGCCCTACTACGGTGGCGGCTACGGATACGGCTACTACGCGCCAAGGCCGCGTTTCTACATCGGACCGGCGGTCTACGGGTACTGAAGGCGGACCTGCCTGAGTGTTCCTGGGGCGCCGCGCCGGTTGCGCGGCGCCTTGGGGCACGGGTCCCTTCCCCGCGGCGCGCAACCGCAATTTTCATATCTGACCTGATGAGCGCGCCGGTTTGTTGCGCCATCACGTCGCGTGCGTTGCGGCGCGAACAACTTACGCCGCCCACGCTGCCCTGATACGATCCCTGCCTCGCACAATAAAAACCGCGGGGCGAATTCAGGGAGGCAAGCGTGATGGTCATTCGAGCCTTGCTGGCGGCAGCCTTGGGCGTCGCCGGCGCATTGCACTTCACCGGCGCCGCGCAGGCGCAGGCCTGGCCGACCAAGCAGCCGATCAAGGTGGTCGTGCCGTTCCCGGCCGGCGGGCCGACCGACGGCATGGCGCGCATCGTCTCCGACCGGCTCGGCTCGGTGCTCGGCCAGAGCATCGTGATCGAGAACCGCGGCGGCGGCGCGGGCGGCAGCGTCGGCGCCAAGTTCGTCGCGGGCTCCGACCCCGACGGCTACACCATCCTGCTGACGCCGGGTGGCTCGCTCACCACCGGCCCCGCCGTGCACAAGAACATCGGCTACGACCCGGTGAAGGTGTTCGTGCCGGTCGCCCAGGTGATGGAGACGCCGCTGATCATCGCCGTGCATGCGGACCTGCCGGTGAAGTCGATGGCGGAGTTGGTCGCCTATGCCAAGGCCAATCCCGGCAAAGTGAGCTGGGGCTCGCAGGGCTTCGGCGTCGCGCCGCATCTGCTGCTCGAGCTGTTCAAACTCGAGTCCAAGGCCAGCTTCACGCATGTGCCCTATCGCGGCACTGCGCCCATGCTCATCGCCGCCGTCGCAGGCGAGGTCCAGGTCGTCGCGGACCCGATGACCACGATCCTGCCGCACATCCAGTCCGGCAAGCTCCGCGCCATAGCCATCGCCGGTCCGACGCGCACCGACAGGCTGCCCGGCGTGCCAACCACCGGCGAGCAGGGCTATCCCAAGATCAACTCGCCGTTCTGGCTCGGCGTGGTCGCGCCGGCCGGAACGCCGGCGGATATCGTCACCAAGCTCAATGCCGCGTTCCGCGAAGCGCTCAACGATCCGGCGACCAAGCAGCGGCTGGCCAACGCCGGCGCCGAGATCAAGATCGGCACGCCGGGCGACTTCGAAAAAATGCTCGACCGCGAGCTGAAGCTGTGGACCGGCGTGGTAAACGACGCCAAGATCACCGTGGAGTAGGCGCGCAAGCATGACCCAATCGGTTCGAACGCTCCTGATCGCCGGGCTGTGTGCCGCATCGGCGCTGCTGGCCGCGATAGTTCCGGCGTCCTCCCAGAGCTATCCCAACCGGCCGGTCAAGGTGATCGTGCCGTTCCCGCCCGGCGGGCCGACCGACGGCATGGCCCGCATCATCTCCGACCGGCTCGGGACGGTGCTCGGCCAGAGCATCGTGATCGAGAACCGCGGCGGCGGCGCGGGCGGCAGCGTCGGCGCCAAGGCCGTCGCCTCCGCCGATCCCGACGGCTACACCATCCTCATGACGCCCGGCGGTTCGCTCACGTCGGGACCCGCCGTGCACCGGAACATCGGCTACGATCCGCTGAAGGTGTTCGCGCCGGTCGGCCAGCTCATCGTCACCCACCAGTTCATCTGCGTGCATCCGGACGTGCCGGTCAAAACGCTCCCCGAGCTGATCGCCTACGCCAGGGCCAATCCGGGCAAGATCAGCTACGGCTCCCAGGGATTCGGCACCGGCACGCACCTGCTCAACGAGCTGCTCAAGATCGAAGCCGGCATCAACATCGTGCACGTGCCCTATCGCGGCACCGGCCCGATGCTTGCCGCGCTGATCGCCGGCGAGGTGCAGATGGCGATCGATCCGAGCACCACCGTGCTGCCGCACCTGCAGTCGGGCAAGCTTCGCCCGCTCGCCGTGGTCACCAACGAGCGCAGCCCGAAAATGCCGGACGTCCCGACCACCGCGGAATTGGGCTACCCGAAGATCAACTCGCCGTTCTGGCTCGGCGTGGTCGCGCCTGCCGGCACGGCGCCGGACATCATCGCCAAGCTCAATGCGGCGTTCCGCGAAAGCCTGAACGATCCGGCGACGCGCGCGCGGCTCGACACGCTCGGGGCCGAGATCAGGATCGACACGCCGGAAACCTTCGGAAAGATGATCGAGAACCAGCTCGCGCTCTGGCGCGGCGTCGTCGAAACCGCAGGCATCAAGGCGGAGTAGGCGGTCCGGTCATTCCGGGGCGGCGCGCAGCGCCGAACCCGGAATCCAGACAAGCAAGGACCTTCTCCGTAACTGGATTCCGGGTTCGCGCCCATAGCGGGTCGAAGACGCGCGTGAACGCGCTGATGGGCGCGCCCCGGAATGACAGCCGGCTAATTCCCGCCGTTGTCGTCGCCCTCTTCGCCGATGCGCTCGACCGACATCACCTTCTCGTCGTCGGCGGTGTTGAACACGATCACGCCCTGGGTCGAGCGGCCGGCGATGCGGATGCCGTTCACCGGCGTGCGGATCAGCTTGCCGCCGTCGGTCACCAGCATGAGCTGATCGGCCTCCTCCACCGGGAACGAGGCGACCAGTTTGCCGATCTTTTCCTTGATCGTCTCCGAGCCCTTCTTGCCCTCCCAGATCGCCATCGCCACCAGGCCTTTGCCGCCGCGGCCGGTGATCCGGTACTCGTAGGATGACGAGCGCTTGCCGTGGCCGCGCTCCGAAATGGTCAGGATGAACTGCTCGGCCGCCGACATCTCGACATAGCGCTGCTCGCCGAGCTCGATGGCCGGCGCGGCCGCGTCTTCGGCGTCCACCACGGCCTCTTCCTCCTCGCCGGCGGCGCGGCGCACCGCATTGGCGCGCTTGAGATACGCCACGCGCTCCTCCGAACTGACGTCGAGATGGCCCAGGATGGATTGCGAGATCACCCGGTCGCCTTCGGCCAGGTTGATGCCGCGCACGCCCATCGAGGTGCGGCCGGAGAACACCCGCACGTCGGTCACCGGGAAACGGATGCACTGGCCCTGCGCGGTGGTGAGCAGCACGTCGTCCTTCTCGGTGCAGACCTGCACGTCGAGGATGCCCTCGCCCTCGGCGAGCTTCATCGCGATGATGCCGGAGCGCCGCACGTCGACGAAGTCACTGAGCTTGTTCCGCCGCACCGTGCCCTTGGTGGTCGCGAACATCACGTCGAGATTGGCCCAGGTGCTCTCATCCTCCGGCAGCGGCAGGATCGAGGTCATCCGCTCGCCCTGCTCGATCGGCAGGATGTTGATCAGCGGCTTGCCGCGCGCCTGGGGAGCCGCCAGCGGCAGGCGCCACACCTTCTCCTTGTAGACCCGGCCGAGCGACGAGAAGAACAGCACCGGCGTATGCGTGGACGCCACGAACAGCCGCGACACGAAATCCTCGTCGCGGGTCTGCATGCCGGAACGGCCTTTGCCGCCGCGCCGCTGCATCCGGTAGGTCGAGAGCGGGACGCGCTTGACGTAGCCGAGATGCGAGACCGTCACCACCATGTCCTCGCGGTGGATCAGGTCCTCGTCCTCGACCTCGCCCTCCTGCTCGGCGATCACGGTGCGCCGCGGCGTGGCGAACTCGTCCTTCACCGTCACCAGCTCTTCCTTGACGATCGCCTGGATCCGCGCGCGCGAGCGCAGGATGTCGAGATAGTCGCTGATCTCGGCGGCGAGCTTGTCGAGCTCGTCCTTGATCTCGTCGCGGCCGAGCGCGGTCAGCCGCTGCAGCCGCAGGTCGAGGATCGCCTTGGTCTGCTCGGCGGTCAGCTTCGCCGTGCCGGCCGACGAGACGCGGTGGCGCGGGTCGTCGATCAGCGCAATCAGGTCGGCCGCGGTATTGGCCGGCCATTCCCGCTCCATCAACTTGTCGCGGGCTTCGTTGGCGTCCTTCGAGGCGCGGATCAGCTTGATCACTTCGTCGATGTTGGCGACCGCGATGGCGAGGCCCACCAGGATGTGTGCGCGGTCACGCGCCTTGTTGAGCCGGAACTTGGTGCGCCGCGACACCACCTCCTCGCGGAAGGCGATGAAGGCGACGAGCATGTCCTTCAGCTTCATCACCAGCGGCCGGCCGCCGTCGAGCGCCACCATGTTGGCGCCGAACGAGGTCTGCAGCGCAGTGAAGCGATAGAGCTGGTTCAGCACCACGTCGGGCATCGCGTCGCGCTTGAGCTCGATGACGACGCGGTAGCCCTGCCGGTCGGATTCGTCGCGCAGCTCGGCGATGCCTTCGATCTTCTTCTCGCGCACCAGTTCGGCCATGCGCTCGATCATCGTGGCCTTGTTCACCTGGTACGGGATCTCCGAGATGACAATCGCCTCGCGCTCCTTGCGGATGGTCTCGATCTCGACCTTGCCGCGCATCACGATGGAGCCGCGGCCGGTGTGATAGGCGCTCTGGATTCCGGAGCGGCCGAGGATGATGCCGCCGGTCGGAAAATCCGGGCCCGGCACGATCTTGATCAGATCGTCGGTCGTGAGCGCCGGATCGTTGATCAGCGCGATGCAGGCGTCGATCACTTCGCCGAGATTGTGCGGCGGGATGTTGGTCGCCATGCCGACCGCGATGCCGCCGGCACCGTTGACCAGCAGGTTCGGGAAACGCGCCGGCAGAACCACCGGCTCGTGCTCGTTGCCGTCGTAGTTGTCCTGAAAATTGACCGTGTCCTCGTCGATGTCGCCGAGGATCGACATCGCGGGCTTGGCCAGCCGGCATTCGGTGTAACGCATCGCCGCCGGCGCATCGCCGTCGACCGAGCCGAAGTTGCCCTGCCCGTCGATCAGCATCAGGCGCATGGAGAAGTCCTGCGCCATGCGCACCAGCGCGTCGTAGATCGCGGTGTCGCCGTGCGGATGGTATTTGCCCATCACGTCGCCGACCACGCGGGCCGATTTCACGTATTTCTTGTCGGGCGTGTGGCCCTGCTCGTGCATCGAATAGAGGATGCGGCGGTGCACGGGCTTGAGGCCGTCGCGCACGTCCGGCAGCGCGCGCGACACGATCACGCTCATCGCGTAATCGAGATAGCTGCGCTTCATCTCGTCGGTGATGGAGACGGGGCGGACGTCGGATGGCGTCGGACCGGCAGGCGGATTTTCAGCGTCGGCCAATGGAAGATTTCCTGGTGAAAGCTTGCGAAGAACGCAACGGATTCGGCGGCGAATCTCTGGGGATTTTCATAGCCGATTCAGGGGGGCGCAGCCACCTCAAAGCACGCCCCGTACATAAGATTTCACGCTGTGTTTTCAATGGGTTGCAGAGCAGAAAACGAGGCGCCGCCGCATATGTGGCGGATCGCGCGCCGCATCCACAATGCATCGCGCAAATCGATGGACCCGCGCGCGCTGCGCGCATTAGGGTCCCGCCATGCCGTTCGAGTTCCTGATTTCGGCCCTGGTGACGCTGCTGGTGGTGGTCGATCCCGTGGGCCTGGTGCCGACCTTCCTCGGCCTCACGGACGGCGTGTCGGCGAAATTCCGCCGCCGGATCGCGCTGCGCGCCTGCCTGATTGCAGGGCTCATCCTGATCGGCGCCGCGCTGATCGGCGACTGGCTGCTGCGCAATCTCGGCATCACGTTGCCTGCGTTCCGCATCGCCGGCGGGCTGCTGCTGTTCGCCGTCGCCTCCGAAATGGTGCTGGGGCTGCGCCTCAAGCACGCCGCGCAGGACGCCGAGCAGGCCGCCGAGGAGCACCTGCACAACATGGCCGCCTTCCCGCTCGCCATTCCGCTGATGGCGGGGCCAGGCGCCATCACGGCGACCATCCTGCTCGCCGGCCAGGCCAACGCCCGTCCGGAATGGATTGCGATCCTGCTCGCGGTTGTCGCGGCCGTCATCGCGGCCTGCTTCGTCACCTTCATGGCCGGCGAACGGATCCGCAAGGTGCTGGGCGTCACCGGCAACGTGGTGCTGTCGCGGCTGCTCGGCGTGATCCTTGCGGCGCTTGCCGTGCAGTATGTGGTCGACGGAACCCGCGCCGCGTTCGGCCTGTAGTCTTACTGCGTCAGAAGAGCCGAAGCGCTTGTTGCTGTGCCCTCTCCTTTTGGGAGAGGGCTACACCGAAACGTACAGCAGGCTGAGTTGGGTGAGGGGTTACAGTCTGTCGATGAACCGCAATCCCTCACCCATTCGAATGTATTGCACAGTTCGTGGTGCCCTCTCCCAAAAGGAGAGGGCACAGTAACGAACGCCGGCGTTTTTTTGACGCAATAAGACTAGGCTCAACCGCCAACGCGCGCGATTCAGAGACCGGTCGTCACCGCAAGCTCCCCGGGAAGCCATCACCATTGCGGCTTCCAGAGCATCAGAACGAAAATGGCGATCACGCCGGCGAAGGCCGGCCAGCCGAGCGCGAACCAGACCTTGTAGTAGCTGAAATACCGCGGCGGCAGCGCGGTGCCGTCGCGCGCGGCCGCCGCCGCAAGGTCGCGCATCCGCGTCTGGATCCACACCACCGGCAGCCAGCACAGGCCGACGAAGATGTAGAGGACCAGCGTCGCCCTCATCCAGAAGTGAAACAACGATACCCCGGTCATCACGGCCATGCCCCAGCCGGTCAGCGGCTGAAGCACCACCGCGGTCGCGATGAACACCGCGTCGGCAATCACCACCGTGCGCGCGGTGTGCGCGATCGTCGCGGGGTCGCGCGTGCGGTTGGCCATGAACATGAAGAAGGCGATGCCGAGGCCGGTGCCGAACAGCACCGTCGCGCCGATGACGTGCATGAGCTTGAGCGTGAGGTAGAGGTGGCTCATCGCGCCTGCCCTCTCCGTCTTTCACCGTTCGTCGAGAATGGCCAGCGTGAACAGCATCGCGATCAGCATCGGCACGATCTTGAGATACGGCCCGAGCGGATCGAGCCAGAGCTGCGGCAAAAGGATCGTGCCGGCCAGCAGATAGAACCCGGTCGCCACGATCATGGCGTAGAGCACATAGCGCGCCGCGGGCCGCACCAGCAGTGCAAGCCCCAGGAAATAGTCGAACAGCGCTCCCAGCAGCAGCACGGGTCCCGCGACCCGCGGCGAGAAACCCGCCGCCGCGAGATGGCCCATCGCCGCCGCGCGGCCGGGCCCGAGCGTGATCATGCCGGTGAGGATCCAGAACAGCGCGAGCCCGCCGATCGCCGCGGGCTTGAACAGAAACAGCCGCGCGAACCAGCGGTCGGCCACGCTCGAGGGCTGGTGCGCCAGGATCGCCGCGAAGCTTTTCGGCTCGATGCCGGTTGCGGCGATCCAGGGCGCCGGCGCCCCCACCACGCCCGCCGCAAGCTGCCGCACCGCGGTCGAGCGCGCGGGGCTGCGCCAACCGAGATAGCCGAGCAGGTCCGCCACCGCCGACACCGCCGTGCCGAGCCCGTGCGGCACCCGCCAGACCGGCCGCCGCCGGAAGCCGAGCCAGTCGCGGATCGAGCGCACCACGGTCTCCAGCGTCAGCACGTCGGGATGCGCGACGTCCCATTTGACGCGCAGCTTCGCCTCCGGCGTGAGGCTGTGCGACACCGCCGCCGCCACGTCCTCGACGCTCACCACCTGCAACCGCGCATCGGGCTCGAGCACCGGCGTGACGAACGGCAGGCCCGCGACCCCGCGCAGCATGGCGGTGCCGCCATAGACCGTCGGCGCCAGCACCAGTCCGGGACGCAGGATCACCCAGTCGAGCGTCGGCCGCCGCGAAAGATCGTCCTCCGCCTCGGCCTTGCTGCGCGCGAACGCGGTCGGCGCCGAGCGCGACGCGCCGATCGCCGAGATGTGCACCACGCGCTTGATGCCCGCACGCTCGCAGGCCGCGAACAGCGCGCTGGTCGCCGCGACATGAATTTGCTGCACGTCGTCGCGCATGCCGTCCTGAAGCACGCCGACGCAATTCACCACCGCGTCGAAGCCTTCGAGCAGCGCCAGCCAGTCGCCGGCCAGCGTCAGCTTGCGGTAGTCGGCCGCGATCCACTTCGCATAGGGCGCGCGGCGCTCGGCCTGCCTGATGGCGCGGCCTGCGCCGGTGACCTCGTGGCCGTCGCGATGCAGCCGCGCAAGGCACGCCGCCCCGATCAGCCCATAGGCTCCGGTCACCAGCACGCGCATCGGATTGCTCTGTTCCGCATAAACCCCGGCAGCCCCCAGCGGCTCTTGTCTTATTCTAGCAAGTCTTGTGGCTGGCGAATTCGGTCATAAACAGCAGACGCCCGCGAAGAAAACGCCCGGCACGAGAGCCGGGCGTTCGCCGATTTCACAACCGCCTTCCCGGCAATCAGAACGGGATTTCGTCGTCCATGTCGCCGCGCCGGCCGCCGGCCGCGCCCGCCATCGCGGGCTTGCGCGCGGGCGCCGGGCTTTGCGCGCCGAAGTCGTCGGAGGATTCCGCGCCGCCGCCTCCGCCGCTGCGGGTGTCGAGCATGGTCAGCGCCGAATTGAAGTTCTGCAGCACCACCTCGGTCGAATACTTCTCGACGCCGTCCTTGTCGGTGTACTTGCGGGTCTGAAGCTGGCCTTCGAGATAAACCTTCGAGCCCTTCTTGAGGTACTGCTCGGCGATCTTGCAGAGCCCCTCGCTGAAGATCACCACGCGGTGCCACTCGGTCTTTTCCTTGCGCTCGCCGGTGGTCTTGTCGCGCCAGGATTCCGAGGTCGCGACGCTGAGATTGGCGATCGGCCGCCCATCGTTGGTGCGGCGGATCTCCGGATCCTTGCCGAGATTACCGACCAGAATGACCTTGTTGACCGAGCCTGCCATGACCGTCTCCTGTTTCGCCGCTTCCGGATCAAAATTTCGGTGACTGCCTTGCAGTGACCGCGCTTCAGTTCAGTGACTTAACCCGCAACCCGGGGCGCACCAGCCCCGCCACCACCGCGTTCGCCGTTATCCACAAAAGGCTGCTCCGGGAGTTGGTTCGAACGCTCGCGATGTTCTCTTTTTGTTCTTATCACGGTCCGGACCGAAAGCGCAAGCGGCATCCGGTTTCCACCGCCGGTCCCCGATTGCGCCCACGTTGCGGGCATCGTCCGGGCACCGCTGCCGTTAACAAACCCGTTAACGGGCCGACGTTGAAACAATTGGCGACGGATCCGCCCTGCCCACGGCCGCCAACCCGGAACGTCGACCAAAAGATTCAATTTATCAGCTACTTATCGAAAGCTGTTCAAACGCGGCTAATTTAGGCACGTGTGGCATTTTTGAGACTCACTGCGGCACAACCGTGCGTTAAGATTGGTAAATTTTAGTCGGGTCGCCCGGTCGGCGGCGTTCGGTGAGGTGCATCATGAAGCGTCTTTTGCTTGCGGCCATCGGTCTCGTGTCGGTTGGACTTGCATCCGCGTCTGTTCCCGCAACGGCGGCTGATCTCGGCCGGTCGCGGCCGATGCAGGCGGTAGCGCCGGCCATGCTGCCGTTCAACTGGGGCGGCTGGTACGCCGGTCTCAATCTCGGCGGCGGATGGGACGACGTCAGCGGCGTCGTGTTCGGCGGCCAGATTGGCTACAACTGGCAGGCGGGCAATTGGGTGTTCGGCGTCGAGACCGACCTGCAGTATTCCGGCCAGGACGGCTCATTTGCGGTCGGCGGCACCTCCGTCAGCAACGAGCTTGACTGGTTCGGCACCTTCCGCGGCCGCGTCGGCTGGGCGGTGTGGGATCGCTGGCTGCCCTACTTCACCGGCGGCCTGGCTTACGGCGGCCGCTCGCTCCGCGTCGGCGGCGCCAGCAATGACGACACCGCGATCGGCTGGGCGATCGGCGTGGGTGTCGACTACGCCATCACGCCGAACTGGAGCGCGCGCCTCGAATACCTGCACATTTCGCTCGAGGAAATCTCGGCGACGTTCCCGGCCACCGGCTCGTTCAGTTCGGGGCGGCTCGACAACGACATCTTCCGCGGCGCGATCAACTACCGCTTCATGCCGTCGTACTACTGATCGCGACGGCCTCCGCCATCACAAAGGGCCGGCCTTGCGCCGGTCCTTTGTTTTTTGCAGTTGATTTCGTAGGGTGGGCAAAGGCGAAGCGTGCCCACGTCTTCGTTGTTTCATATTTGCGCGTGGGCATGGCGCGGAGTTGTCATCGGGCCGCGCTGCGCGGACACGTTGGCGCCTTTGCCGCCCTACAGTTCTGCCGTTGTCCAATTGCTTGTTCGAGCGGCAGCGCCTGCTTCACTTGCTCGTAGTCCGGCCAGGGATCGGCCTTGAGCAGCTTCCTGGCGTCCTTGATGCTCGCCGGATGCGCGTCCTTCAGCCGCGCCAGCTGCAGCCACGACACCGGCGTCGCGACAAAGGCACCGGCGCGCGCCCGCGTCGAATAGGGCGAGATCGCCGTCGCGCCGCGGCCGTTGCGCAGATAGTCGACAAAGATCCGGCCCTTGCGCCTGGCCTTCGACATGTTGGCGACGAAGCGCTCCGGCTCCTCGTCCTCCATCAGCCGCGCCAGCGCCTCGGCGAAATTGCGGTGCTCGTCCCAGCTGTGCTTCGGCGCAAGCGGCACCACCACGTGGATGCCCTTGCCGCCGGTCGCCATCGCAAACGACTCGAGCCCCAGCCGCCTGAGCCGCTCGCGCATGTCCTTCGCGGCGTCGCGCACGCGGGCGAACGGCAGCCCTTCGTCGGGATCGAAGTCGAACACCATGCGGTCCGGCTTCTCCAGCGTATCCGTGCGCGCGCCCCACACGTGCAGTTCGAGCGCGCCGACCTGCACCGCCGCGACCAGTCCGCGCTCGTCCTCGATGATCATGTATTCGCGCGTCGCCGACTTCTCCTTGATCCGGATGTGCCCGAACTCCGCCGGGAAACCCTGCGAGGCGTGCTTCTGGAAAAAGCATTCGCCGCCGCTGCCCTGCGGGCACCGCACCAGCGACAGCGGCCGGTTCGCGACATGCGGCAGGATCAGGTCCGACACCGACAGGTAGTAGTCGATCAGGTCGCGCTTGGTGAGGCCCTGCGCCTCGAACAGCACGCGGTCGGGATGGGTGACGCGGACGCCGGCGAACTCGCCCGCCTCGTCGCCATGCGGCTTGGCAACGGACCGTTTCGCCGACTTGTTCGCTGGCTTGCGCTGCGGCATTTTCGCCACCTCAGCCTTCGCGCGTTTCACCGCTTTGGCTTTCGGCATGGGTTGCTCCCTGACGATCTCGGAAGGAGGCTTGTCGGTGCGCAGTCCCTTGAACGAACCCTGCCGCACCAGGTTGTCGCGGGTCCAGCCGCGAAACGCGATCTGCGCGACCAGCTTCGGCTCGAGGAAATGCGCGTGCCGGCGCGATCGCCGGCGGCACGCCGGCCGCCGGCGAGCCCTTGCGTTCGAGCTTCCTGAACTGCGCCGCGAGATCGTCGAGCCGCTCGCCCGAATAGCCGCTGCCGACCCGCCCGGCATAGCGCAACTCGCCCTCCTCGCGCAGCCCGAGCAGCAGCGAGCGGAACGGCCGGCGCGGCTTGTCCGACGGCCGCCAGCCGATGATGACGAACTCCTGCTCCATGCCGCATTTGCTCTTCAGCCAGGACTGGCTGCGGCCCGAGACATAGGGCGCATCGCGGCGCTTGGAGACGATGCCTTCGAGCTTGATCCTGCAGGCGTGCGAAAAGACCTCCTCGCCCGAGCCCTTCAGATGGTCGGAATAGCCAAGCGGCGCGCCGACGCCCCTGAGCAGTCGCGGCAAGCTTGCTCTTGCGCTCGTCGAGCGGACGCTTGCGCAGATCCTCGCCGTCGAGTTCCAGCAGGTCGAACAGGTAGTAGCCGATCCCGCCGCCGCCGTTGCTCAGCGCGTTCTGCAGCGCGCCGAAGTCGGTGTGGCCTTCGGCGTCCGCCACCGCGATCTCGCCGTCGAGCAGCGCGCTCTCGCACCGCAGTTCGGACAGCGCGGGCACCAGCGACTGAAACTTGCCGGTCCAGTCGAGCCCTTTGCGGGTGCGCATCACGACCTTGCCGCCGGCCAGCGAGGCGATCGCGCGATAGCCATCGAACTTGATCTCGTGCAGCCATTCAGGACCGGGTGGCGGCGCGTCCACGAGTGTGGCGAGCTGCGGGCTTACGAACGCCGGGAGCTTTCCGCCGGCTTTTTCGGCGCGAGAGTTTTTTTTTGAGCGTGCGGACTTCGCCACCGGCTTGATCGTGGCTCTTTCCACGGTCATTCCGGGACGCCGCGTAGCGGCGGGCCCGGAATCCAGAACCGCAGGGACTTTTTCCTGAACTGGATTTCGGGCTCGCGCCTTCGGCGCGCCCGGAATGACGCCGCGGACTTGCCGGCGCCATTTTTCTTCCGGTTGCTGTGCCAGACCTTCCGGCCCGCGGCGATCTCTTCCATGCTGCGGCCACTGGCGATGCTGGTATCCTCTTTTTCCACGGCGCCGACGGTCTTTCGAGCCAGCTCGTCGCGCTCCTTGATCAGCAGCCAGTTGTCCTTGTCGCTCCTGTCGCGGCCTCGCAGCCGCACCAGCGCCCACTGGCCGTGCAGCCGCTCGCCGTGCAGGTCGAAGGCGAGCTTGCCCTTCTTCAGCGCCTCGTCGACGTCGCCGTGCGGCTCCCAGGTGCCGCGGTCCCACAGCATCACGGTGCCGCCGCCGTATTCGCCCTCGGGGATGGTGCCTTCGAACTGGCCGTACTCGACCGGATGGTCCTCGACATGCACGGCGAGGCGCTTGTCCTGCGGGTTCTCGCTCGGGCCCTTCGGCACCGCCCAGCTCAGCAGCGTGCCGTTCCACTCCAGCCGGAAGTCGTAGTGCAGCCGGCGTCGCGGCGTGCTTCTGGATCAGATAGGACAGGCGCTTGCCGGATTTCTTGCCCGATTGGGACGCTCGCGCTTGATCTCCCCTTTGGGCTCCGCCGGTGCGCGCGAAATTGCGCTTGCGGTGGTATTCGGCAAGGCCGCCGCGCGAAGCCATCAGGCGGCCTTCTTCGGGGCGCGCGATTTGCGGGCGGTCTTGCCCGCGGCCTTGCTCGCGATCTTGCCTTTGGCGCGCGGCTTCTTCGCCCGCCGGGCCTGCGTCTTGCGTCCGCGCGCCGCCGGCTCGTCGTCATTGGCTGCACTGCCGCCCTTTACGCTGCGCTTCAACGCGTCCATCAGGTTGATCACATTGCTGGCCGGCGGCGTGTCCTCGATGGAGCGCGGCTTCCGGTGCTCCTGCTTCGCCTCGATCAACTCGCGCAGCGCCACAGTATAGGAGTCCTTGAATTTCTGCGGATCGAACTCTCCCACCTTCTTCTTGATCAGCTCTTCGGCGAGATCGATCATGTCCTTGTCGGACTTCCTGGCGGGAATGTCGTCGAACGTGGTGCTGGCCTTCTTCACCTCGTCGGCAAAGCGCAGCGTTTCCATCAGCAGGCCCTTGCCGCACGGCTTGATCGCCACGATCGAGCCCTGCCCGCGCACCACGATCTGGCCGAGCCCGATCTTCCTGGTGTTCTTCAGCGCGTCGCGCAGCACGCCATAGGCCTCGACGCCGATCTCGTCGTCCCCCGACGGCAGAACATAGTACGGCCGCTCGAAATAGATCGCGTCGATCGCGTCGGCGTCGACGAACTGCACCAGGTCGACGGTCTTCTTGGCCTCCAGCTTGACGTCGGCGATCTCCTCGTCGGTCAGCAGCACGTACTTGCCCTTGTCGACCTCGTAGCCTTTGACGATGTCGTCGGTGTCGATCGGGCCGATGCCGGGCACCACCTTCTCGTAGCGGATGCGCTTGCCGCTCGGCTCGTGGATCTGATGGAACGCGATCCGCGACGCCGACTTTGTGGCCGGAACGATGTCGACCGGGATGGTGACGAGGGCCAGCCGGATGTGGCCGGACCAGAAGGCGCGAGCCGCCATGAAAGCACCCTGTTTTCTGTAGAAAAGACAACCGTCAACCGCCCGAAAAGCCTCGGGTTCCCCGATGGAACGGGGGTTACGGTGATATCTCCGCCGATCTCGCCTTTCGCACTGGCGAAATCGCCCCGTTCTCACTACGTTCCTTGATCGAGAAATCCGAAATCCGGGCTGCCGCGCCCCCGAAATCCATTGGAATCCATGAGCGACCTTTTCGAACAGGGCCGGCGCACCGGCCGCAGCGTGCAACAAGCCCAGGATGCAGCCCGCAATGCCGCCCGCGACGCGCACGACCGCCGCGTCATCGCCATCCGCGGCGCCCGCGAGCACAATCTCAAGGGCATCGACGTCGAGATCCCGCGCGACCAGCTGGTGGTGTTCACCGGCCTGTCCGGCTCGGGCAAATCCTCGCTCGCCTTCGACACCATCTATGCCGAGGGCCAGCGCCGCTACGTGGAGTTGCTCTCCGCCTATGCCCGCCAGTTCCTGGAGATGATGCAGAAGCCGGACGTCGACCAGATCGACGGCCTGTCGCCCGCCATCTCGATCGAGCAGAAGACCACCTCGCGCAACCCGCGCTCCACGGTCGGCACCGTCACCGAGATCTACGACTACATGCGGCTGCTCTGGGCGCGCATCGGCGTGCCCTATTCGCCGGCCACCGGCCTGCCGATCGAAAGCCAGACCGTGTCGCAGATGGTGGACCGCGTGCTGGCGCTGCCCGAGGGCACGCGCATCTATGTGCTGGCGCCGGTGGTGCGCGGCCGCAAGGGCGAGTACCGCAAGGAGCTCGCCGAATACACCAAGAAGGGCTACCAGCGCGTCAAGGTCGACGGCGCGTTCCACGAGATCCCCGACGTCAAGCCGCTCGACAAGAAGTTCACCCACGACATCGACGTCGTGGTCGACCGCCTCGTGGTGCGTCCCGACATTTCCACCCGCCTCGCGGATTCGCTGGAGCAGTGCCTCAAGCTCGCCGAAGGCATGGCCGTGGTCGAGCTCGCCGACAGCACCACCACCCGCGCCAAGGCCAATGCCGGCCGCAACGAGAACGCCGAGCGGCTGATCTTCTCGGAAAAATTCGCCTGCCCGGTGTCGGGCTTCACCATCGCCGAGATCGAGCCGCGGCTCTTTTCGTTCAACAACCCGTTCGGCGCCTGCCCGAAGTGCGGCGGGCTCGGCATCGAGCAGCACATCGACGCCGACCTGGTGATCCCCGACAAGGACGCGACCTTGCGCAAGGGCGCCATCGCGCCGTGGGCGAAATCGTCCTCGCCCTACTACGTGCAGACGCTGGACGGGCTCGGCAAGCACTACAAGTTCACGCTCGACACCCGGTGGAAGGACCTCGGCAAGAAGACCCAGGACGCCATCCTCTACGGCTCCGGCGACGACGACATCAAGTTCACCTATGACGACGGCATGCGGTCGTACCAGACCAGGAAGCCGTTCGAGGGCGTCATCACCAATCTCGAGCGCCGCTTCAAGGAGACCGAGAGCGACTGGGCGCGCGAGGAGCTGCAGAAGTATTTCACCGACATTCCCTGCGACGCCTGCAACGGCTTCCGCCTCAAGCCCGAGGCGCTGTGCGTCAAGATCGCGCAAAAACACATCGGCGACATTTCCGAGATGTCGGTGAAGCGCGCCGGCGAATGGTTCACCGCGCTGCCGGAGCACCTCACCAAGAAGCAGATGGAGATCGCGGTCCGCGTGCTGAAAGAGATCCGCGAGCGGCTCAAGTTCCTGGTCGACGTCGGCCTCGAATACCTCACGCTGTCGCGAGGGTCCGGCACGCTGTCGGGCGGCGAGAGCCAGCGCATTCGCCTGGCCTCGCAGATCGGCTCGGGCCTCACCGGCGTGCTCTACGTGCTCGACGAGCCCAGCATCGGCCTGCACCAGCGCGACAACGAGCGGCTTCTGGTCACGCTGCAGCGCCTGCGCGACCTCGGCAACACCGTGATCGTGGTCGAGCACGACGAGGACGCGATCCGCACCGCCGACCACGTGCTCGACATCGGCCCCGGCGCCGGCATCCACGGCGGCGAGATCATCGCCCAGGGCCAGGTGGCCGACCTGATCGCTGCGTCGGGATCGGTCACCGGCAAATATCTCTCCGGCGAGTTGGTGGTGCCGATCCCCGAGCGCCGCGCCAGGCAGCGCCGCGCGCTCAAGGTCGTCAATGCGCGCGGCAACAACCTGAAGAACCTCACCACCGAGATCCCGCTCGGCGTCATGACCTGCGTCACCGGCGTGTCCGGCGGAGGCAAGTCCACCCTCCTGATCGACACGCTCTACAAGGCGATCGCCCGCAAGATCAACGGCGCCAGCGAGGCCCCCGCCCCGCACGACCGTATCGAGGGGCTGGAGAACCTCGACAAGATCATCGACATCGACCAGTCGCCGATCGGCCGCACGCCGCGCTCCAACCCCGCGACCTACACCGGCGCGTTCACGCCGATCCGCGAGTGGTTCGCCGGCCTGCCGGAGTTCGAAAGCGCGCGGCTACGAACCCGGCCGCTTCAGCTTCAACGTCAAGGGCGGCCGCTGCGAGGCCTGCCAGGGCGACGGCGTCATCAAGATCGAGATGCACTTCCTGCCCGACGTCTACGTCACCTGCGACGTCTGCAAGGGCAAGCGCTACAACCGCGAGACCCTGGAGGTGCTGTTCAAGGGCAAGTCGATCGCCGACGTGCTCGACATGACGGTCGAGGAGGCGCTGGAGTTTTTTAAAGCGGTCCCGCGAGTCCGGGACATCCTCGCCCTGCTCCACCGCGTCGGCCTCGACTACATCCATGTCGGCCAGCAGGCGACCACCCTGTCCGGCGGCGAGGCGCAGCGCGTCAAGCTCGCCAAGGAACTGAGCAAGCGCGCCACCGGCCGCACGCTCTACATCCTCGACGAGCCGACCACCGGCCTGCATTTCCACGACGTGGCGAAGCTTCTGGAGGTGCTGCACGAGCTGGTCGACACCGGCAACACCGTGGTGGTGATCGAGCACAACCTCGAGGTGATCAAGACCGCCGACTGGATCATCGACCTCGGCCCCGAAGGCGGCGACGGCGGCGGCGAGATCGTCGCGCAGGGCACGCCGGAGGATGTGGTGAAGGTGAAGCGGAGTTATACCGGGCAGTTTTTGAAGCCGGTGCTGGACCGGAAGGTGGCGCGGGCGGGTGGGAAGAAGAGGATCGAGGCGGCGGAGTAGCCCATCTATCGATTAGGTAGATAGGGGCCATAGTCCGGCGGACAGTCTCGCCAGCGAGCGCCACAGCGCAGCATGTGCATGATCCCGCTGATGACGCGACGATCATCGACCCGGTGCGCCCCGCGCCGGCCTCGCGGCATCATAGGTTCAATCCGCTTCCATTCCGTGTCGGAAAGCCAATAGAGCTGCTTTTTCATCAAAGCCTCCATCCAGTGGAAGCCTTGAATCACAACTCAGCCCGCGCCGGAATCCTTATTGAGTACGGACCCTAGTGCGCGACAAAAATTCGAGGCCTAACCGACCAGGTCTGGGCCCATTGCTCTCCAGGTTCGCACGCATGGCCAAACGCCACCTGCCTGAAAGCGAGTTCGGCTGATCGAGACAACGATGGCCTTGTCGTTACCGGATATCGCAATCTTGATCGCCGTGTTCGTGCTGGCGGGCCTGGTGAAGGGCGCAATCGACCTTGGTCTGCCGACGATCGCAATGGGCTTGCTTGGCGCCTGGTTTCCACCTGCCACAGCGGCGGCGATACTCATTCTACCTGCACTCCTGACCAACGTGTGGCAGATGGCCTCTGGTCCGGATCTCGTGGCAATCGTGCGCAGGCACTTCCTGATGTATTTGTTTGCGGTATTGGGGACACTGCTCGCGGTACGCATCATCACCCACGCCGACACTCGCGTTACGACTGCGCTGCTCGGGCTCACCCTCATCAGCTACGCGATCGTCGGGCTGTCGGGATGGCGCTTCGTCATTCGTGGGAAGTCCGAATTCTGGCTCGGACAGATCGTTGGCCTGGTCGCTGGAATCTTGAATGGCGCCACCGGCGTTTTTGTGATTCCCTCCGCTCCCTATCTTCAAGCTGTTCATCGCGACAAGGACGAGTTTGTTCAAGCGATCGCCGCATCTGCGTTTGTGTTTGCGGTGGCCCTTGGGCTTGGCCTGGGCCTGAACAGCGCGATGGATCCCGCCACCCTCGTTTCCGGCATTGTCGCCCTCTTTGCCGCGATCGGGGGCATGACAGTAGGACAGGTCTTGCGCGCGAGGCTTGCGTCGGCGGCGTTTCAGAACCTGGTTCTTGCAGGTTTGCTCGCACTTGGCGTGACGATGGTGGTTCGCGGATTTTTGTGAAAAGCATCGTCACGGGCTGTTCGCTGCGCCTCGCTCGACCATCAACAAAATGCTCGATTGAGAACCAACTCCAGCAGAACGCTTCGCGATCTCCCCGCCCTTCTCCCGCTCCACCGCCGCGATATCGTACTGCCCCTGCTGATCGAGCCAGAACTGCGCGCTGCGTGATCGAGCGAGCGAAGTACCAGTTCCGTTTCTCGCGCCGCGGCAAAAGAAAAGGCACGAAGAAGCAGGATCAAGGCGGCGAATAGACTGCAATCCAGCGTTGCGATACAATATCCCGTTGGTGGGAGGGGTGAATGGAATGACCACGGCAAAAGATTCCTTCGATGATCGAGCGCACGTTGGCCCAAACCTGGAGCTCGAACGAATTCAGATCGACCGGGACAAAGTCAGGCTGGAAGAACAAAGATTTGCGCTTGAGAAAAGATGGAAAATCTATGCTGCTGTCGGAGCCGTACTCAGTGCGGCAATGACCTTTGTTGCCGCAACGAACCTGCTGGGATTTGGCAGGACCAGCAGCGCGACCGAATCCTCGGCCAGCGTCACGTTGGATCGATCGAATGATTTTCTCGCGAGCGGCAGTGAAAATCGTTTTGGAGCGTTTTTAACCGCGGCCAAGCGCGATGTGTGGATGGTTGGAACAACCTTCCATATTTCGGCTGATACGTTCCGAACACAGCTGCTGCAAGCTGTCCAGAGAGGGGTGAGCATTCATTTCTTGATAATGGATCCGGCCTCGCCAGCCCTTACGCCTACGTCCCAAATGCTTGAAACTTCCGAAACAGAAATCAAGGCACAGTCTCTTTCAACCATAAGCTTGTTGGCGTCGATGGTTAAAGAATCAAAATCGACAAAGTCATCGTCGTCAGGAGTTCTCGCAGCAAAGCTGGCATCTGAGCCGCTCATGTCGAGGATGTATTTTTTTGATCCCAAATCGAGCGATGGCGCCACGTATTATGTTCCTTATGTAAACCGGATGAACTCTCAAAATCTCCCTGGTTTTTTGGTCTACAACAAACACGCGAAGTTTCACGAGCAGTACTTTCTCGGCGTACAAAAATTATGGAGCAGCAGCGGTGTGACCGACCTTGAAGATTGGCTAAAAGTCCATCCAGGTCGCTAGTAGGGATGCTGGCGTGACGCGCCAGCCATGACAAGCGCGACACCCGCCACGCAACCCTTGCGCGGCATCCGCAGCGCGCTACGCTGACCGCCACATCGCCACACCATCGGGAGAGAGCCACATGCCGGGCAGCACCATCAAGGTCGCGTCACACCAGGGCGGCGCGTTCGATTGCTATCTCGCTCTGCCGCCGTCGGCAGCCAAAACTCCCGCCGTGGTGCTGGCCTGCGCCATTCTCGGCGTCGACAAGGACCTGCGCGACATCGCCGACGAGTTCGCCGCGAACGGCTACATCGCCGCCGCCCCCGACCTGTTCTGGCGCTCGGTGCCCGGCCCTCTGCCCCACGAGGATCCGCGCGCGCGGGAGCGCGGCCAGCCGCGGCTGCCGAAGATCGCGGCCGGCGAGGCCGACATGAAGGACGCGCTGGCGCACATCCGCACGCTGCCGCAGTTCAACGGCCGCGCCGCGGCGATGGGATTCTGCTACGGCGGCCCCTACGCGATCCTCGGGCCGAAGCGGCTGGGCTACGATGCCGGCCTGTCGTGCCACGGCACGCAGCTGCTCGATTACGTCGGCGAGCTCGACGGCGTCACTGCGCCGGTCTGCATCATGTGGGGCGATCAGGATCACGTCGCACCGCAGCCCGTGCTCGACGCCTACCGCGCGGTGCCGCAGCGCTTGGCGAACGTCGAGGTGCACATCTTCCCCGGCATCCAGCACGGCTACACGATGCCCTCGGCCAAGGCGTTCGACGCGCCGGCGCGCGCCTTTTCGATGGCCCGCGCGCTTTCGATCCTGGAAGGCCTGCGCGACGCGCCCGGCAAACCGCTGCGCCAGGCGTCGTAGCAGCAAGCGTCGCAGCACCAGCGCGTTCACGCGCGTCTTCCGCCTTCGCGCTCACGAGCTCTACGGCGGCGACGGCAGCGACCTGCTGCAAGGCAACGACGGCAGCGATGTGATCGAGGGCGGCGACGGCGCAGACACGATCCAAGGCGGCGACGGAAACGACGTTCTCCGGGGCCAGGACGGCAACGACACCATCAACGGCGGCCAGGGCGACGACGCCCTCTACCCCGGCCTCGGCGACGACTCCGTCCACGGCGGAGCCGGCGAGGATACCGTCTTCTACCAGCGGGATTTCGACAACTATCTGCTGCAACACGTGGGCGACCTGGTGATCGTCACCGACCTGGTCGGCAATGGCGGCGTCGACAGATTGGAAGCGATCGAGCACGTCGTTTTCCTTGGCGACGTCGGGCATCCATAGCGCCCGCCGCTCGGCCCAGCGCCCGGCCGCGGCTTCGACGACGGCAGCGCGCGGATGGCGTCGATCCCGTGGGTCATGAAGCCATCTCCCGATCGCAGGTTTTGGAGCGAGTGTCGGGTGGGTTAGCGCCGAAGGCGCGTAACCCACCACTCATGCTGCCGCGAGTCCCAAGGTCCACCCATTGGGCGCGTCCTCATGCGGCGGAAAACGGATGCTCCGGCGCAAACCGGTAGCCGACCGCGAGTGTGCGCTGCGCACAGCGCCGTCGGTTTCTCTCTGGTCAACCGCCGTCATCACACGGCATTCGCCGGCCTTGCCCGCTTCGCAATTTGCGACATCACCGACTTGTGACTGATTTTGTCTTTGTGGGCGGAGTTTAAGGTGATCGAGACGACTATCCTGTCGCGAGCCTCTGGTCGGTCACGCATAGGGGTTCACACATGCGCCTTGCGATCGCAATGACGATGGCTCTTGCTCTGTTGCTGCCCGCGCGCGCCGACGAATTGGCCATCAAGCCGAGCAAGTACCCGGTCAAAGAGACGCTCGACCGGCTCACCGCCGCGCTGAAGGACAAGGGAATATCGCCTGTCGCCCGGGTCGATCACGCCGCGGCAGCGAAAGCCGCCGGGCTTGAGCTCAAACCCACCGAGGTCCTGTTGTTCGGCAATCCAAAACTCGGCACGCCGTTGATGCAGGCCAACCGTCACGTTGCGATCGACCTGCCGATGAAGGTGCTCGTCTGGGAAGACGATGCCGGCAAGGTGTGGATCGGCTACACGACGCCGGAGACGCTCAAGGCGCGTTACAGGATCGACGGCAAGGATGACATCCTGAGGACCATGGCGGGCGCGCTCGAGGCGTTTTCGAGCGCAGCCACGAAGTGAATGCGCTGGCGGGTACGGCGCGGAGCCTGCCATTGGGCCGCGCATCGTGTGGACCCGTTGGCGCCTCAGATGACTTGCATCACTCGCTTCGGCACCCGTATCTCGACTGACGCAACCCTTGCGCGGCATTCGCAGCGCGCTACGCTGTCCGCCGGAACGCCACACCATCGGGAGAGTCCCATGCCGGGCAGCACCATCAAGGTCGCCTCGCAGCAAGGCGGCGCATTCGATTGCTATCTCGCCCTGCCGCCATCGGCGACCAAAGCTCCCGCCGTGGTGCTGGCCTGCGCCATCCTCGGCGTCGACAAGGACCTGCGCGACATCGCCGACGAGTTCGCCGCGCACGGCTATATCGCAGCCGCCCCCGACCTGTTCTGGCGCTCGGTGCCGGGCCCGCTGGTGCACGAGGACCCGCGCGCGCGGGAGCGCGGCCAGCCGCGGCTGCCGAAGATCGCGGCCGGCGAGGCCGACATGAAGGACGCGCTGGCGCACATCCGCACGCTGCCGCAGTTCAACGGCCGCGCCGCGGCGATGGGATTCTGCTACGGCGGCCCCTACGCGATCCTCGGGCCGAAGCGGCTGGGCTACGACGCCGGCCTGTCGTGCCACGGCACGCAGCTGCTCGATTACGTCGGCGAGCTCGACGGCGTCACCGCGCCTGTCTGCATCATGTGGGGCGACCAGGATCACGTCGCGCCGCAGCCCGTGCTCGACGCCTACCGCGCGGTGCCGCAGCGCATGCCGAACGTCGAGGTGCACATCTTCCCCGGCATCCAGCACGGCTACACGATGCCGTCGGCCAAGGCGTTCGACGCGCCGGCGCGCGCCTTTTCGATGGCCCGCGCGCTTTCGATCCTGGAAGGCCTGCGCGACGCGCCCGGCAAACCGCTGCGCCAAGCCTGATAGCGGCACGCGTCGTAGCAGCAGGCGCAAGAAGCGCTGGGCTCGGCGGAGCAGCGGTCCGCGACCTCGCCTCCGCCCCCTGTCCCGGTGCGACGGGTTGACAGGCATTAATTCCGTTCTATATTCGTTCTCATCCTGCTTGTTGAGAGGCGCCATCCGGGTGGTTCCCGCTGGCAGAGGCAGGAACGGTCTGCCTGCGGGTCCGACTAAACCACCGGACTCCCGGGACGCCTCGGACCCCGCCCTACGGGCACTAGATGACCCGTGCGCAGGGAGCCTGCTGGACTACCGGGCGAACACATCAGTAGCCCGGGGAGGAAAGCGCGGCCCGAGAGCGAGTGAGGCCAGGCCTCACGAACACCGTGGTGAAGCGCCGCAAGGCGCGCCGGCCCGCGTCATGGGCCGGCGGTCCCTTCCGGTGAAGGGACCGGCCCAACCGCAAGGCGGCCATGGGTGCGGCGTTCCGCGCCAGCGCTTTGCGGCGCTTCGCTCCCCTCGAATTGTTTCGAGGCGGGCAAGAACGGAAGACGGCTGGGCGCCGCCAATCCCCGCAACGATGACACTTGCCCCAGGTTCTGTTCGCCTCAATCGCTGTTTGAAAAGTGAATCCGTGTTTTGCCGCCGCCGGCGCGGGCTGCGTGCGCGCCTCCGCGTCTTCCGATGTAGTTATCGGCGACCCGCGCGGGCAAGCACGGCACGGCAGCGCTGCAACGCGCCGCAGGAATGTGGGATTGCGACGAGGCCCCGGCCGCGAGATCAAACCATCGTTGCGGTATCGCGGTACGGATGCAGGCCGCGATGGGCAACGCTTCGTGACCTGCGTGTGCGCGTTTTATCGCTGCTTGTCGCTTCAATTGCCCATTTAAGTTTCACCGATTGTTCGCGCGGATCGAGAACCTTGTGGCGCGGCCGATGGGCGCGTGTTGCGCGAAGCTGCATCGCGGTCCTATACTTTTCGAATTGAGATGAAGATCAATTGGATCGCTCGGCCGATGATCGGCCGGCGTTGGCATCTCGGGAAGCAACAGCACTTCGAATTGAATGAGGGCGTTGTGAAACGTTTCGCCGGGCTTCTTTTCGTCGCCGGATTTGCCGTCGCTGTTGCGGCCCCCGCGCTTTGCAACGAGAGCGTCCCGGCCGCGGCGTCTCCGTCCAACGTCCTGTCGTCCGGTCCCAGGCTGCAGCGACCGGGCTCGGCGATATTCGCGCAGCGATGCAGAATTCCGGAATGTCCGGCCGGTCAGGCCGTGTGCAACGTCCGGCGGCAGCCGGATGGCTGCGTCGCCTGGGATTGCTGTCCGAGACGATAAGATCAAGGCAACGGGAGGGGCCGCCATAGAACCGCTGAACATCTTCACGATTTTTGCGGCGACCCTGCAGGACGCGTCATTCTGGACCGGCCTGGTCACGGTTTTCGCCTTCGCGCAAGGCCGGTTCAGCGAAAAGCACGTCGACGCCGACAACATCGATCCGCCTTTGCCGGCGCGGTATTTCACGAGCCGTTTTCGCTATGTCAGCGCCTCGCTGGTTTTTTCCGGTTGCTATGTGCTGTGCTACGTCGGCTTGATCGTTGCCGGCTCCTTTCCGGGATTCCAGGAATTCCTCAAGCCGTTGTTCGGCACCGTCGGTGCCTCTGCCGGAGGACAATCGCAAGCCCATCAGATCGGCACGCCCGCCTGGGCCGCCATGGCTCTGATGGTCATCGCGCCGACCGTTCCCTGGATCAGGCGCGTCGAAGGATCATTCCGTCAGTGGCTTCAGGACTTCTCCGATACGCCATTCAAGGCGCGCCAGCTCGCCGAGGAAATCATCGAATCGCTGTTGAGTTCGGTGGGAACCGGGCGCGAGCTCGAACGTGCGACGGACAACGAACTTGTCACGGTTTTTCGCCAGCTGGAGTCGTTGCGGCACAGCCTGACTGCCAGTGGGCGGACCAAGCGCGGACAGCGCCATCGTGACTTCTATGTCGAGCATGCCGACGTCGTCACCGGCACGATCAACCTGTTCCAATCGATCGAAACCGAGATCAACTCGTCTGCCAAGGCGGCACGACGACCGCGTGCCGCCGCAACCCGGCAAGCCGCGGATCCGGCCGAGCCTTTGAACCCCGGCAAACGGTCGCAGATGATCAATCTCATCAGGCGGCTGGCCCGTCTGATTGCCTGCGCCCTGCTTTATGCGGAATCGGAGGAGGTCAGCGTGAGAAAACGCCTCCAGCAGATTCCGTATCTGGCTGGAATCGCCCAGGCGAAATTTCAGTTCACCATTGCCCAGATTCTCATCGCGATATTCCTGATCGCTCTGGTGGCGATCATTTCAGGGCCGCTGACATCGGCATTCAGCAGCACCGGGGAACTGACCCCCACGCAAATCCGTCAGACCATCCAGGAATGGTCCGGGCTCGGTTTTGTCATTGCCCTGTCTTTCGTCATGCCGATGTTCCTCGTCGCGGCCATACGGCTCTATCTGATCGATCTGAAAGGCCGCGGTCACCACATGCTGTGGCCGGAGCACGTGATGATCCTGCTGCTGGCGTCGATCGGCTGCTACGGGTTGGCAGCGGCGCCATGGGTCGCTTTCCGCGCATACGAAGCAGGCCAGGTCATCAGCACCATGAACCTGACCATTGCGTTGCTCTATGCCCTGCCCTCCGCAATCTGCAACGTCGCACTTGTCATGACGTCGGACATTGTCCGGCGCGGCTCGCTTCTGCATGGCGCCGTTTTTGATTTTGTCCTGTTCGGCTGCCTGGGCGGGGTGACCTCGGTGCTGGTCGCCAGCCTGATATCGCTGATGCGACTTGAAGGTGCCGCGGACTTCAACGGATTTGGCCCATTCTTCTGGATTGAAATCCCGTTTGTCGTGGCCGTGGCATTGGTCAGTGGGGTCAACGGCGCCCTGCAATGCGCGGCTTCACGGGTCGTGCAACCGGTCACGCCGGAGACGACCGCGCCCAAGGGGCTTCCGGCCGGCACTCTCGAGTTTGAAAACCGCTGAGTTCTGCTGGGCGCCGGGCCGGGCACCACCCTCGGACGGCCACGGCCGCCTGGACGCCGGGAGCGACAGCGCGCGCGGATCAGCGGTCGCCACGTGCCGCCTTGTCTCCCGCCGGAAAAGTCGCGACAGTTGCGGCGCCGGCAACCAGGAGACAAGCTCTATGCAATGCCGTACCGGGCTGCCACTGGCCCTGACCGTGATGGGTCTGCTTTCGGCGGCCGGCGCCGTGTTTGGCGCCGCGCCCGCGCTGGCCCAGACCTGGCCCAGCCGCACCATCAAGGCGGTCGTCCCCTTCCCGCCCGGCGGCATCGCCGATATCGGCGCGCGCCTCGTCAGCCAGAAGCTCTCCGAGGCGCTCGGCCAGCCGGTGGTGATCGAGAACCGCGCCGGCGCCAGCGGCACGCTCGGCGTCGACGCGGTGACCAAGTCCGCCCCCGACGGCTACACGATCCTGATGACCACCGGCGACTTCATCACCGTGCCCTCGCTGATGCCGGCGACCAACTACGATCCATATAAAGACCTGATCCCGGTCACCCGCTTCGCCAACTCGCCGCTGCTGCTGCTCACGCATCCGGGCAGCGGGCTCAACTCGGTGAAGGACCTGATCGCCCGGGCCAAGGCCGAACCCGGCAAGCTCGCCTTCGGCTCGCCGGGCGTCGGCACCATCAACCAGCTCGCGGTCGAATGGCTCGGGCTGGAGGCCGGCATCAAGCTGCTGCACGTGCCCTATCGCGGCGGCGCAGCGATGGCGAACGGACTCGCCGCCGGCGACACCGCGCTCGGGGTGACGACGCAGAGCTCGGTTCAGGGGATGCTCGACGCGGGCAAGATCAAAACGCTGGCCGTGCTCGGCCGCGAGCGGCCCTCGTTCCTGAAGGAAGCCCCCACCATGGCCGACAGCGGCCTCAACGTCGACGCCGGCCTGACGATCGGCCTCTACGTTCCGGCCGGCACGCCGGCGGACATCATCGCGCGGCTCGACGCCGAGGTCCTGAAAATCCTGAAGGACGAGGCGCTGCGCAAGCGCTTCAACGAGCTCGGCATGGAGGTCGCGCCGGTCAGCCAGGCGGCGCTGGTCGAGCGCATCCGCGGCGAGGCGGCGCGCTACAAGACGATCATCGAGCAGACCGGCGTCAAGCTGAACTGACGCGGGCCACATCACGCCGCTGCCCCGTGTTGAGCCGGACCGCGTGATCGGCTACGCCTAAGGCAGAGACAGCGCCGCCCATTCGAAAGGACCCCCGATGCCCACCACCGCCAAACAGCTCGTCGAAGCCGCCAACGCCGCCGTTCCGAAAATCTCCGGCAAGGAAGCCCAGGACATGGTCGCCAATGGCGCCGTGCTGATCGACATCCGCGACAGCGCCGAGCTCGGCGCGACCGGCAAGGCGGCGGGCGCGCTGCACATCCCGCGCGGCTCGCTGGAGTTCAAGGCCTGCCCCACCTCGCCGACCGCCGAAAAGAGCCTCTCCACCGACAAGACCGTGATCCTGCATTGCGCGTCCGGCGGGCGCGCCGCGCTTGCGGGCAAGCTGCTCAAGGATATGGGTTACGAGAAGGTCTACAACCTCGGCGGCTTCAAGGACTGGGTCGAGGCCGGCGGCAAGGTCGAGAAGTAATCCGCGACGGCCGATCGCGGGCGGCGTGCCGGAGGGTTCGATGACGGACAAACCCCTTCCCTCCGGCGTCATCGCCCTGCAGCCCGACGGCTGGCCGCGCCTACGCGATGAAGACCATGCGCGCGGTCTTCAAGGCCGACGGCGAGGAAACCGGCAACCGCTACAGCATCTCCGAATGGTGGCTGGATCCGATGCAGCCCGGGCCCGGCGCGCACAAGCACGATGCCAACGAGGATATGTTCTACGTGCTCGAGGGCACCGCCTCGATCCTGATCGGCGACGACTGGATCGAAGCGCCGAAGGGCTCGTTCGTCCGCATCCCGGCGGGCGTCATGCATGACTTCGAGAACCGCACGGCCGCGCGCATCGGCCTGCTCAACATCTTCATGCCCGGCGGATTCGAGCCGATGATGCCGATGGTCGTGAAGTGGTTCGACGAGAACCGCTGACGCTCAACCGGCGGCGCGCCTGCACCACCGCTGCATGAACGCACCCGCCTGCTCCAGCGCCTTGCGCCCGTCCGCAAGCTTCGCATTCCACATCGGCCACGCATGGATCATGTGCGGCCAGACTTCGAGCGTCACGGCGACGTCGGCCAAACCCGCCGCGCGCGCAAATCGTACGGCGTCGTCGAGCAGCGTCTCGGCCGAGCCGACCTGGATCAGCACCGGCGGAAAGTTTTTGAGGTCCGCGAACAGCGGCGAGATCAGCGGATCGCGCCGGTCGGCCGCGCCCGCATATGCCGCCGCCAGTTCTTCCAGATACGGCTTGTGAATGAGCGGATCGACCGCGTCCTTGGTGACGAGCGAGCCACCCGACATGGTGAGATCGGTCCAGGGCGAGGCGAGCCAGGCGCAGGCGGGCACGGCCTCCCCGGCGGCGCGCAGTCGATTGATCAGACAGATGGTGAGGTTGCCGCCGGCGCTGTCGCCGCCGACCGAAATGTGCTCCGCCGCGATCCCCGTCGCGCGCAGATAACGCCACGCCTTGAGCGCGTCCTCGTGCGCCGCGGGAAACGGATGCTCCGGCGCCAGCCGATACCCCACCGCGAGCGTGCGCATGCGCGCGGCGCGGCCCGCTTCCGTCACCATGCGCCGGTGGCTCGCGATCGAGCCCGAGCAGTAGCCGCCGCCGTGAAAGAACAGCAGCACGTGCGACGCGTCGCTGCCCGGCGCCAGCGAAAACTCGCCCGGCACGCCCCCGAGGTCGACCGGTTCGAGCGCAGTGTCGCCGGCGACCGGCCAGACCGATCCCACCTCGTCGATCCGCGCGCGCCGCTCTCCCCACCCGACCGGGCGCGGCTTCGACGTCAGCAGCGTGCGGATGGCGTCGATCTCATGGGTCATGAACCTGCCTCCCGATCACGGCCAGTATAGCGGAGAAGCAAGCCGACCCGTGCCTTGCGACGGCTTGCATCCGCCCGGAACATTTCCACGTTTTTGCAATTGACCGGAGCGCGACAGCAGTAATTCACCTGCCGGAAAAACGAGCCCTGCATGCGACTTGTGACGACGGTCCTGGTCTCCGCACTGCTGGCCTGCCCGGCCGCCACCGGCGCACGCGCCGCAAACGATGGCGATGTCGAGCGGCTGATCGCGCAACGGCTGATCCCCGGCATGCTGGGCGAAGACAACACCGGCGGCGTTGCGGTCGCGGTGCGGATCGGCGGCCGCACGCTGTTCTACAATTATGGCTTCGCGGAAATGACCAGCCGCCGGCTCGTCACGGCAGACTCGCTGTTCAATCTCGCCTCGCTCCGCAAGATCTTCGAGGCCCTCGTGCTGGCGCTGGCGGTGCAGCGCGGCGAGCTCGGTTTCGACGACCGCGTGGCGCAATACGTCCCCGAGCTGCGGCAGGGCGGATACATCCGCGACGTGACGCTCGGCCAGCTCGCGAGCCACACCTCCGGGCTGCTGCTGCCCTCGGACCATCCGCCATGGCCGACGCAGCGCACCGCGCTCGCGGGCTTCATCGGTGCGCTCAACGCCTGGACGCCGGATGCGGGCCAGCGGCCCGGCCGGCAGCACACCTACACCCATGCCGGCTATGTGCTGCTGCAGCTCGCGCTGGAGCGCCGGTTCGGCGCGCCGATCGGCGACCTGATCGGGCAGCGCGTGCTGAAGCCGCTCGGCCTGAATGCGACCGTGCTGCCGGCCGGCCCGCTGGACAGTCCGCAGATACCGCTCGCCAACGCCGTGCAAGGCTATGGCGAGCGCGGCGAACCGATCGGCATTCCGGGCAACCAGCAGAGCTATTACGATTTCCCGGGCACCGGCCAGATGTTCTCGTCGGCGCGCGATCTCGCCACGCTGATGGCCGCCCATCTCGGCGACATTCCGGTCGCTCCGGACCTGCAGGCGGCGATGCAGTTCACCCGGCGCGGCGTGGTCCGCATCGGCCCGCGCATCACGCAGGCGCTGGCCTGGGAGGTGATCGATCCGCAGGCCGGCGCCGCCGGCGGGCCGACGATCGTCGACAAGCCCGGCGGCATCAACAACGCGTCGGCCTATGTCGGCCTGGTGCCGGACCGGAAACTCGGTATCGTGATCCTGGCGAACCGTGGCGACCGCATGCCCCACGAGGTCGCCCGCAATGTCATCCTGCCGGCGCTGGCGCGATTCTGAGCGCAAGCCACCAGCGGCGACGAGGATGGTTCGGCGCGGTGAAGCCCGCGCGGCGCGCGCGGCTCACGCGTTGCCCGCGTCCTCCACCTTCGCCAGCACGTCCTGCATCATCTGCAGCACGATCTTGGTTTTCTCCGCGTAGAATCCATTCACGACGTCGCAGATCGCCTGCACCTTCGGATCGAGCGGATCGACTCCGGCCGCGAGCAGCCGCCCGTGCAGCTCCTGCAGCACCTGTTCCTTCTCAAACATGTGCGCCTCCAGACCGGAACTCTATCTGATTTAGCAAGGCGCCAGCGGCGTAGGGTGGGCAAAGGCGCGAAGCGCCGTGCCCACCTGATGCAAATCGAGGAAAGACGTGGGCACGCTTCGCTTTGCCCACCTACAGAGCGCAAACGAGTTGGCGGCTCATGCCGCGGGCTTTTCCTCCACCAGGTTCCCGTCGTCGTCCACGCTGAGCCCGGTCTTCCTCGCCTCCTCGATCACGCTCGGATGCCAGTCCACCTTGCCGGCGTCCGGGCCGCCGATGATCGCCATCATCAGCGCATCGGGCCGGTCGGTGAGGCTGCGAAATCCGCGGTAGATGCCGATCGGCACGTTGACCACGTCGCCCTCGTCGAGGTCGAGCGTGCGTTCCTCGTCGCCTTCCAGCCAGAACACCTGCCAGCGCCCCTTCACCGGGATGAACACCTCCTCGGTCGCGTGGCGGTGCAGCGCCGCGCCCTTGCCGGTTTTGGCGCGGATGTAGGTGACCGAGAAGCCCGCCGCGCCGTTGCCGACATTGGGCTTGAGCCTGGCGTTCTCGGTCACGCCCATGCCGACCATGTTGATGATATCGCGCTCGTAGCGCGCAATGCGCTGGTCGAGGAATGCCAGGTCCAGCGCCTTGACGTCGGCGGCGCGGCCGACGCATTCGCGCTCCATCGTTTCCTTCGAGATGCGGGGCACGGGCTTCCCCGCGATCCTCGGATCGACCACCGGCATGGCATCCTCCCTTGTTGCGTTGGGCCGCGGGCTCCGGCCGTTGGCGGAACCGAAGCAAGCCTAGCGCGGAACCGTCCGGCGCGGAAAGTTCCCCCCGGCCGCTGACGATCGCGTGACGATTATGTGCGCTACCGCACTTTTCTTTGAACCTTGGTCCACGCTACGCATTCACCATCAGTTACTCATTTGACGGAGACGGTGATGGGACAGGCGACACCCTTCAAACCGATCGCACTGGTGGTCGAGGACGACGCCTTGCAGCGCGAGCTGGTGGTCATCCTGCTCGAGGAGAGCGACATGGGCGTGGTCCAGTGCGACAGCGCGGAGGCCGCGCTGGGCGTGCTCGACCGCATGGGCGGCTGCCTGTCGCTGATGTTCACCGACGTCAACCTGGCCGGCGCGATGGACGGCCTCGCTCTGGCGCATTTCGTCAGGGAGCGGTTCCCCAACATGCACGTCATCGTCACCTCGGGAACCCCGCGCACCGGCCTGCCCGAGGGCGCGAAATTCCTGGCGAAGCCCTGGCGGCCGCTCGATGTGCTGCGCGAGGCCGAGCGGACGCACGCGAGCAAGCCGCATTAGGGGCTTCTGTTCCGCCTGGTTATTCCGGTTGAGCTACTCCGTCTGGCCATGCCCGGCCATGCAGTTCCGGAACATGTATCCCTGCTGGACGCCCCAGGTGTACTGCTTCATCCCCTCGGCTTTGGCGCTGCAATCGCGAAGAGCCTGCTCGCGGTCGCCGCGTGTCGTCGCTCCGCTGACGTCACTGCCGACCGCCTGGGCACGCGCGTCGTGACCGGCATTGTTTGCCCGTTTTGCCGCCAACGCCGGCGAAGCCGCCGCCACCGCGAGCGCCACAGCCAGGATTGCCGCGCCTTTTCCAAAATCGATCATGGTCATTCTCCGTGTCCACAGGGGTTGTCCCTTGTCCGGAGAAATGAAATCGCGACGCAAGCGCACCACTTGCTGCCGCGCAGTATGGCCCTGCGCGCAACGCATCGTTCCAACACTTGAATGTCGCAACCGCCATATCCGTGACGGCACGCGCTCGTCACGAATTCGTGACAACCATGCTGGCGCATGAAGACGCGCGTGAACGCGCTAATGGCGCATGAAGACGCGCGTGAACGCGCTGACGGCGCGTCAAGACGCACGTAAACGCGCTGATGGCGCGTCAGCGCGACGCGTTCACTCCACGGTTCCCGCGGCGCCGGCCTGCACGACCATCTTGCCCCAGGCCTTCACCTCGCTCTCGACGAACTTCGCAAGCTCGGCGGGCTTGGTCGGCGCGCCCGGCACCAAGCCCATGTCGGTGAGCTTCTTCCGGCCGTCCGGCGTCGCGATGTAGGCGACGATCTCCTTGTGCAGCTTGTCGACCACCGGCGCGGGCGTGCCGTGCGGCGCCATCAGCATCTGCCACGGCGCGGTGTCGAAGCCTTTCAGGCTGTCGTTGATCGGCGCAATCTCCGGCGCAACCGCGATGCGCGTTGCCGTGCTGACGCCGAGCGCCCGCGCCTTGCCGGCCTTCACCTGCGGCAGCGCCGGCGGCGAATCGGCAAACAGCACCTGGATGTGGCCCGCGATCAGGTCGTTGAGCGCCGGCACCGTGCCCTTGTAGGGCACATGCGTCATCTTGATTCCGGCCATGCTGCCGAACAGCTCGCCGTAGAGATGATGCGACGCGCCGACGCCGCCCGAGCCGTAGCTGAGCTTGCCCGGGTTCGCCTTCGCATATGCGATCAGCTCGGCCATGCTGTTGATCGGCAGCGCCGGATTCACCAGCAGGATGAACGGCAGGTGCGCGACCATCGCGATCGGCGCGAGGTCCTTCACCGGGTCGTAGCCGAGCTTCTTGTAGAGCGTCGGGTTGACGCCAATCGCCGAGCTGGTCGCCATCAGCAGCGTGTAGCCGTCGGGCGTGGCCTTGACGACCGCGTTGACGCCGATCTGCTGGCCCGCGCCGGGGCGGTTCTCGACCAGGAAGGTCTTGCCGAGCTTTTGTTCGAGCACCTGCGCGCACATCCGCGCCAGGATGTCGGTGGAGCCCGCCGGCGTGAACGGCACAACGATCGTGGCGCCGCGCGCCGGATAGTCGTCGGCGGCGGCCGGATGACCGCCCGACAGGAACGCGATGAGGGCCAGGACTGGAACGAGCAGCCAACGAGGAGTCATTGCGCATCTCCCGATGAACGGCTTCCGCGTCCAGCATGCGCCGATGCGCCGGCCGGGCGCAAGGCAAATGGCGGCGGCGCAGGGGGCTGCGGCAGAATGCGCGTGTATTCCCCCGCCATCACCGGTCGAGCCGGTCGACCTCCTCCGCGCTCCGCCCGATCCGCGCCCGGTACACCGGCAGGGACCATCCGTAGCGCAGCGCGAGCGCCCGGATCGTGAAGCAGGTGGCAAATCCGGCGGCCGCGGCGGCCGCCGCGGGCACACCGAACCCCACCAGCCCGACATACGCGAATGCGCCGGCCAGCGCCGCGGTGACGTAGATTTCCTTGCGCAGGATCAGCGGACTCTCGCCGCCCAGCACGTCGCGGATCGCGCCGCCGAGCGTCGCGCTCGCCACACCCATCGCCACCGCGATGAAGCCGCCTGCCCCCGCCTCGAGCGCCCGCTCCGCCCCCACCACGCAGAACAACGAAAGCCCGGCCGCGTCGAGCCACAGCAGCGCGCGATAGCGCGACTCCGGAATATGCGCGAGGAAGAACGTCGCCGCGCCGGCCACGATGCAGATGCCGAGATAGACCGGCTCCTTCACCCAGAGCACCGGCAACGCACCGAGCATGACGTCGCGCACACTGCCGCCGCCGATGCCGGCCGCGGCCGCCAGCAGCATGAATCCCGTGATGTCCATCCGCTTGCGCGAGGCGACCAGCGCGCCGGTCACCGCGAACACCGCGGTGCCGAACCAGTCCAGCGCGAGAAGAAATGTGCCGATCATGGTTGCCGGGTGCGGCGAGGCGCGCGCCTATGCGAGCCCCGGGATCTCCACCAGCAGATAGAAGCCGTTGATCGTCAAGAGCACGCCGGCAAGGCCGATCGCGCCGCCGAAAAACGCCAGCCACGTCAGGTTGGCGATGATCGCGACCGAGATCAGCACGATCGCGATCTGCAGCAGCGCCTCGGCATAGTCGAAATACGGGTCCTGCTTCAGCGCGTGGTCGCGCAGCTTCTCATGCTCGCGCGCCCGGACCAGCAGCTCTTTCTTGCCTTCGCGGGTCTCCGGCTCGGTTTCGTAGCGCGCGATGGTCTTGCGGTATTCGTCGAGCTTGGCCTGCATCGCGGTTTTGGGGGCGTCCGGCATGCCCGGCATCTGCAGCCAGCCGTATTGCAATTCGTCGGCGGCCAGCTCCGTCGCGGTCTGCCGCATGTTCTTCGCCTGGAAGAAATTGAAATGGTTGGCGGCCAGGATGTTGTTGTTCACCGCCTCCTTGCCGGCATTCGATCCGCCGAGCCCGCAGATCGCCAGCACCATGGCGAAAATGGCGATGGCGACGGCGGCGCGCTGCTTGAAGGTGTCGCGCTCGGTGTCTTTGTCCATCATCTCGGCGGCTTCGTCGGCTTTCATGGATGTCCCCAGCTATTTCACAACCCGGCTTCAAAACCCGGCTTCACAATCCGACTTGGCCGGCCGTGGCTTTATCGCGTCCGGCCGGACACATTTCAATTCCGCAAAACCTGTCATGCGCCGGCTGCCGCAATCCTATTCCGGCATCTTGAACGCGAACGGCTTTGCCGAAATGCGATGCGTCTTCGGGCACGACGGAACGCCCCCGCCGCCGCAATAGCCGCCGTGCAGCCAGAAGCGGATCCGCTTCCCGCCTTTGCCCGGGAGGATGTCGTAACCGCGCACGAGGTCGCTGAACACGGTCCGGTGCCCGCCCTCCTTCAGCGCCACAATGATCTTGAATTCGCAGCCGCCGGTGCCGCAATACACGAACTCCCGGCCGTGGCATCGCACATTACGCAGGCTGACGAAGTAGTCGTCGCGGCCGTCGCCGGTGAGGTCGAGTTTGCGGACGGTGTCGGGCGCGAATGTGACCCGCTCGCCTTCCGCCTTGGCACATTCGTCACGCGCGGATTGCAGCGACTTCCGCACCTCGGGCGGAAAGGCGCTTTCGTCGAACGTCGCGGGCTTCGCCGCATCCTTTGCGGCGACAGGAGCTGCGACGGTCATCGCGGCAACAAGCAGCAGCCACGTCTTCATTCCCAGCCCCCATTTCCGGCCCCAATTTCCAGCCCATGCCGCGCCGTCACACCTTCATCACCGGGCGGCCACCCTTTTCCTGCGACGGCACCTTCACCAGCGCCTCGCCTTCCAGCACCACCTCGCCCGCGACGGTGCAGACGCAGGCAAGCCGCGCCCGCGATTTTTCCGGCATCAGCTCCGCCACCGTCACGGTGACCGTCACGGTGTCGTCGATCCTCACCGGCGCGCGAAAGTTCAGGCTCTGGGAGATGTAGATCGCGCCCGGTCCCGGCAGCCGCGTGCCGAGCACCGCGGATATCAGGCTGGCGGTGTAAAGCCCGTGCGCGATCCGCGTTTTGAACGTCGTGCGCGCGGCGAAGTGCTCCGACAGATGGATCGGATTGCGGTCGCCGGTCAGTTGCGCGAAGCCGACGACGTCGGAGGCCGAGACGGTCTTCTCCAGCGTCTCGGCCATCCCGACCGACAGGTCCTCGAAGAACAGGGTTCGCAGCGGCGGCAGGTTCATGCCCGCCAGCATAGCCGCCGCGAGGCCAGGCCGTCAGACCCAGCGCGACGCTTCTTCGTCGGTCGGCAGCCGGCCGTTCGGCGTCAGTTGGTCAATCGCGCCCGGCAGCTCGCGGCTGAGGCCCGCGAGAAGCTCGTTGCGCGACAGCCCGGTGTGGCTCGCCAGCGCTTCGATGTCCTCGCTGCCGATGGACCGGGCGAGATCGCTTTCGGAAATGTCCTGGTTCGGCCCCTTGCCGACCCAGGACGCCGCGGCCTGGCCCTGCCCGTTCTGCTGGAATTGCTCGAGCAGGCTGCCGAGCCCGCCGTTCAGGATGCTGCCGGCCGCACCGCCCGCGAGCGCGCCGCCGAGCAGGCCACCAAGACCGCCACCGGGACCACCGGGATTCCGCGACGGCGCCTGCTGACCGCCGCCCAGGAGCCCACCAAGGAGATCGCCGAGCCCGCCGCCCGTCCCTCCGGCATTCGCATCCATAGTGCGGCCGTCGGGGATCCGCGACGGCGCAGGCGCTGACGGCGCATGCTGCTGTCCGCCGGTCACGTGCTTGATGCCCTTGTAGGCAAGCAGCGCCAGGATCGCCATCGTGATCGGCGACATGCCACCCTTCGCATTGGGATCCTGCTGGCCGCGCGGGCCGTTCTGCATGCCATTGAGAACGTCGAGCAAACCCATCTGCGCCTCCTCACGTGTATTGGCCGGAACCAAATGATCGCACCTGCATTGCGACGGGAGCGTGGCGCGCGAGAGGACCGTTGGGCCAATTGCGAACCGCTGCGCGCAGACCTGCCGTCGGCCGGCTGCTTGGGACACTGCCGCCCGCGATACTGGCGTGCGTTCGCAGAATGGAGGCGGAAATGCTCTGGATTCTCCTCGTCGGCCTGATCGCAGGCTTTCTCGCGCGTCTGGTCGTGCCCGGTCCCAACACGGTGACGGGATTCATCTTGACCATCGTGCTCGGCGTCGCCGGCGCCTTCCTGGCCACCTTCGTCGGCCAGACCATCGGCTGGTACCGCGCCGACCAGGGCGCGGGCTTCATCGCGGCGACCATCGGCGCGATCGCCGTGCTGTTCATCTGGAACCGGCTGGTCGCCTCGGGCCGGATCGGCGATCCCGGCGTCGGTCCTCGCGCTTAACCCAGCGCGCTACTTCGCGCCGAGTTCCTTGTCCTTCGCTTCGGCGCGCTGCGCTGCCGGACGCGCGGCAATCCGCTCCGAGTAGGCCGCGAATTCCGGCCGCGGCGGAACAAGCTTGAACATGGTGCCCCAGCGCACGTTGCTACCGATCACCACGTCGGCCGCGGTGAACTGATCGCCGAGGATCCACGGCCCCTTCTCCACCGCCTTCGCGACCACGTTCATGGTGGTCTCGAAATCGCCGTAGCCCAGCATCGCGCGACGCGCCTCCTCCTTGCGCGGAGCTGCGCGATCGACCACCGCCGGCTCGAAGCAGCTCGGCCCGAAGAACAGCCATTTGAGATACGGGCCGCGGCGCGGATCGCCGACCGGCACGTTGAGCTTCTTTTGCGGAAACGCGTCGGCCAGATAGGTGCAGATCGCCGCGGCCTCGGTGATCACCACGCCGTTGTGCTTGAGCGTCGGCACCTTGCCCATCGGGTTGACGGCGAGATAGTCGGGCTTCAGCTGATCGCCCTCGGACAGCTGCAGGAGCTTGATGTCGTAGGGCTCGCCCAGCTCCTCCAGCATCCAGAGCGTGACGGACGAGCGCGAGGGCGAGGCGTGATAGAGCGTGAGATCGGCCATGGGCACCTTCCGGTTTGGCGACGTCTTGGACCCTGAATTTGGATGCTGACTGCGCACCTGGATCACGGGCCGGGATTATGAACCTTTTGCGACCGCAGGACGACCAATCCCTTCAGTCCCGGATTTTCCGGGCATATTATATTTGAAGGAATTGCACGATGCTCGCCGTTGCCCTGAGCCCTTTCTTCGCGGTTCGCCGCTGGGTGCGCGATCGCAGGAACATGCAGGCCCTCGACAAGCTCGATGACCGCATGCTGCGCGACATCGGCTTGACCCGCACCGCTCTCGAGAACGTGGTGTGGAACAACGCGCGCTGACTTCGCCGGATTACTTCACCGGTAATTTGTCGGCGATCTCCTGCGCCTGACGCACCAGATCGGCAAAGCCCTTCTCGCGCGGCGCGCGCTCGGCAAAGCAGCGCAGGAACGCGGTATGATCGCGCTCCTCGCGCTTTGGATTCCCTTGCGATTTCTTGTTCGCCTGGTCCCACTGCGCCTTGCAGGACGGAAACGGGCCGATCTTTGCGCTGCTCTTGACGCGGACGACGTAAAGCTTTCCGCCCTGCAAGAGCGCGACCGTCACGTCTTCGGCCTCCCACGGGCCGATATCCTGCGCGCTGGTGCCGAGCATGGCGAAGGCGAGGCTTGCCGCCGCGGGTTTTCGGATCGGCAGTTCCACGTATTTGAACGCCGCCGCGTCCGTGCTCACCGCCTGGGTGTAGAATGACATGTGGCGCAGTGCGTTCGCCGGGTCCTGCGGCACATTGTTGTCGCGCCACCATTTGCGGTGCTCGCGCAGCCAGACCTTGAACAGCCCTTCGGTGGTCACCACCGCCCATGTCTTGTGGTCCTCGGATGCATAGCGGAGCCCGTCGAGCATCCCGAAGCCCTGATCACCCTCGGTCAGGGTGTCGTTGTTGATCTTGCCCTCCGCGGGCAGGCCCGGCAGCTCAAGCTTCGACGGCCCGACGACACGCCTGAGCTGGTTCTGCAGCTCGGCCACAGCCTGATCGTGCGCCTTCAGCACCTGTTCGCTGCCCGGATCCGGCTTGCTGAGCGCCGCCAGTCTGCGGATCTGCACGTTGCGGGCAGCCAGATAGGCTTGCTCGGGCGACGCGGCATCCGCTCCCGCAGGAATGAGCGCCACCAATCCGATCCAGAGAAACTTCGCGATCCGGCTCGCAATCCTGCCATGGGACTTATAAGTGTGGGTCCTGTCTGTCATCCTGCCATCGATCATGACTTGCATGCCCGCTGAAATCCGCAACAACAAAGACCTGCGACGCTTCGAAACCGACGCCGGCGGCGACGTCGCGGTGGCCTACTATAACCTGTCGCCCGGGACCATGACCTTCACTCATACGGAGGTGCCCTACGCGCTGCAGGGCCAGGGTATCGCCTCGCGGCTTATTCGCGGCGCGCTGGAAGCGGCCCGCGCCGAGGGACTGAAGGTTGTGCCGCGCTGCTCGTTCGTTTCGAACTATATTGCGAGGCATCAGGAGTTCGGCGATTTGTTGGCCTGATGGGCCGGTTGTGGCGGAGTGAGCATGGCGGAAGACCTTTACGCGCGTTTCCGGATCGAGCCCGGAAAACCATCGAAGCTCGATCAGCGCGCGCCCGGCGACCTCAAGCTCTTTCCCGATCGCGAGGTCGCGGAAAAACAGAGCCTTGAGCACACCAAGGAAATCAACACGCTTCAGGACAGGCTCTACGCCGAAGGCAGGCGGGCATTGCTGGTGGTGCTGCAAGGTACCGACACCGCGGGCAAGGACGGCACCATCCGCCATGTGTTCAAGGAGACCAGTCCGCTTGGCGTCGTGGTCACGCCATTCCGCAAGCCGAGCGAAGAAGAGCTGGCGCACGATTTCCTCTGGCGGACCCACCTCGCGGCGCCGCGCCGGGGCTTCATCGGCGTATTCAACCGCTCGCATTATGAGGACGTGCTGATCGGCCGCGTGCGGAAATTCGCGCCGAAGGACGAGATCGAGGCGCGCTACGACCAGATCAACGCTTTCGAGAAGATGCTCTCCGAGAACGGCACGACCATTCTCAAGTTCATGCTCCACATCTCGAAAAAGGAGCAAGGCGAGCGGCTGCAGGAGCGTCTCGACGAAGCCAAGAGCCGCTGGAAGTTCAACCCGTCCGACCTCGACGACCGCAAGCTCTGGGACGACTATCAGGCCGCCTACGAGATCATGCTGGACCGCTGCTCGACGGCCTGGGCGCCGTGGTTCGTCATCCCCGCCGACCGCAAATGGGCGCGCAACGCCGCGATCGCCGCGATCGTCCGCGCCACGCTGGAAAAGATGGACCCGCGCTATCCCAAGCCGCCTTGGGATCCAAAAAGCTTCAATATCGACTGACGCACGTCAGACCGCAGGCACGGCGCCGCTCGTTGCATCGTGGCCGAAAATCCACTCGCGCGGCAGCGGCGGCGGCGCCGGTACCTTTCGGTTGTTCTGAAACTGCTCGCGCGCCTGCAATACCACGCGCGAGGCGCGCGGCCGGCGCTCGGCCTCGTAAGCCGCAAGGCCGCGCAACGGCTCGTCATGGCCCGAAAGATTGCGCGCCAGCGCAAATCCATCCTCGATGGATTGCGCCGCGCCCTGCGCCAGCGTCGGCATCATCGGATGCGCCGCGTCGCCGAGCAGCGTGATCGCGCCTTCGGTCCAGCGCGGCAGCGGGTCGCGGTCGCGGATGCCCCATTTGAAGCATTCGCGCACCTGACCGAGCATCTCGAGCAGCGCCGGATTCCAGCCGCGGTATCCCGCCAGAAGCTCGTCGATCCCGCTCGGCACCGCCCAGGATTCCTCGACCCATTGATCGGTGACGTGGCCGGCGAAGATGTTGTAGAGCGCGCCGCCGCGGATCGGATAGCAGATCACGTGCCCGTCCGGTCCGATCCAGCCGACATACTCATCGCGGCCCACTTCGACCGAACCGCCCGGCCCGACCCGCGTCGGAACGCATTCGATGGGGACGATGCAACGCCACGCCATCTGCTGGGTGAAGCGCACCGGCTGGACGCCGAACAGGCATTCCCGAACGGTCGAATTGATGCCGTCGGCGCCGACGACGACATCGGCCTCGATCGCCGATCCATCGGCGAATTGGGCAACCGCGCGCCCGTCCCGGTTGGCCACGCCGACGCAGCGCGCATCGAGCCGCACGGCGTTGCCGGGAAGCCCTTCGCATAACAGCCGGTGCAGGTCGGCGCGGTGCGCCATCAGGTACGGCGCGCCGTATTGCGCCGCGTACGGCCCCTTCATCGGCTCGCGAAAACGCAAGCGCGCATCGTCCCAGGCGAGCGAAGCGAAACTCGAGGGTTCGCTGCTGACCGCCCGCAACCCGGCTTCGAGGCCGAGCGCGCGCAGGACCTTCACGGCATTGGGCGCGAGCTGGATGCCCGCACCGACCTCGCCCAGTTGCGCCGCGCGCTCGTAGACGGCCACCTCGATGCCGTGCTGCCGCAGCGCACAGGCCGCGGCCAGCCCGCCCAGCCCCGCTCCGATCACCGCGACACGGATTTTACGCGCCACCGAACGTCCTCCAACTTCTTTATGCGAGCCGATGCGGTATAGTGTCCATATGAAAAAGCCCGTCCGGATATTCGCCGCCGCGCTGATTGCGCTTTCCGTTCCCTCCGCAGCCCTCGCGCAGTTTCCCGAGCGGACGGTGAAGATCGTCGTGCCGTTCGATGCCGGCGGCACCATCGACACGGTGGCCCGGGCGCTCGCGCAAAAGCTCAACGAAAAGTGGAACGTGCCGGTGATCGTCGAGAACCGGCCGGGCGCCGGCAACACCATCGGCGCGGGCGCCGTCGCCAAGGCCGCGCCCGACGGCTATTCGCTCCTGTTCGCCAACACCAGCGTCTCGGTGAACCCCAGCCTGTTCAAGTCGCTGCCCTACGACACGCTGCGGGAGCTTGCGCCGGTCGTGTATCTGTCGCCGTCGCCGAACGTGCTGCTGGCGCAGCGCACCGTCGGCGTCAAATCGCTCAAGGAGCTTCTGGCGCTGGCGAAATCGCGCGAGGCCAATCCGCTGAGCTTTGCCTCGGTCGGCAAGGGCAGCGCGCATCATTTCTGCATGGAACTGCTCAAGAGCGAAGCCGGCGTCAACCTTCTGCACGTGCCGTACCGGGGCGTGACGCCGGCGCTGGCCGCGGTGAACCGCGGCGAGGTCGATCTGTATTGCAGCGACGTGCCCGGCACGCTCAACCTGCTGCAGGGCGACAAGGTCGTGCCGCTCGGCATCACCAGCGCCCGGCGCTCGCCGTCGCTGCCGAACATTGCGCCGTTCGCCACAGAAGGCCTGCCGAACTACGACCTCGCCGGCTATCTCGGCATCATGGCGACCGGCGGCACACCGGAATCAGCGATCCGAAGGCTCAACGCCTCGATCAACGAGGTGATCAAGGAGCCGGAATTCGTCAAGCGCATGGCGACGCTCGGTCAGGAAATGATCGGCGGCACACCTGAGGAATTCGCCAGATTCCTGCGCGACGATATCGCGCGTTATCAGCGGCTGGCGCAGGCCGCGGGTCTTACGCCCGAATAACCCCTGCCGCGGGTCCACGCCGCGGACCGAAGCGTTGCCGCACGAGGTCGAGCCCGACCACGATCAGGCCCGCCGCCAGCACCAGCCAGCCCGGCCGGATCATGCTGAGATCGTCGAAGTCGAAGGCTGTGCCGAGCACCCGCAGCGGCGACACGTTGAACACCAGACCGATACCGATTGCCTCGACCGCAAAGGTCAAGACGGCGATCACGACCGTCAGCGCCAGGAGCTTCCAGGCCGGAAGCTCCCCCCGCGCCGTTTTGAACTTGATGAGAATGCGATAGCCGATCATCCATCCGAACAGTGAAGCAACGAACGTCGGGAGACTCACATCGGCCTTGGTCTGCTGGAAGAAATGGATCAGCGCCAGGAGACCGATCGCATAGGTCACGTTGTGCAGGCGCTGCCAGGTCCTGCCGCCAAGCCTCCGCACCATGCCGTCGGTCGAGGTCACGGCCAAGGCCGTGAGACCCAGCAGCGCGACAAAGCCGATGGTCAGGTAGAGCCGCAGCACGATCTCGCTTGCAACCTTCCGGAGATCGAACATCTGGTCGGCGACATAGAGCAGGATATGCGCACCCGCATAGACGAAGGCGCCGACGCCGATCATGCGGCGCACGTCGAGCAGCGCGCCGAAGCGGCCGATTCGCCGCAACGGCGTGATCGCCAGCGACACCATCAGGAAGATCAGCGCCCAGTAGCCGGTGCGATGGATCACGTTGTTGAGCGGGCGCGCGCCATAGCCCTCGGTGTTGAAATCATAGACCGCGACCATAACCGGCACGGTCAGGAATAGCAGCGAAACGATCCGCAGCGCCGACAGCCGTCCGGACGCGTCGCGCCAGACCTGCCACGGCGCCTTGAGCCGTGATTTCGGCGCTGCATTGGACTTGGCAGGGGATTTGACAGGAGGCTTGGCAGGCCCGGATTTCGGCGCCGCAACTTCGATCGATGTGGCCGCATCGCTCATGGCATGCGGTTAGCACGGGGCCCGCGCCCACGCCAATAACGCCTTGCTATGGATTGCATAGCCCGAAATGACGGCTTCGTGATCGGCCGCGCGCAAAAACGGAGACCGGTTTCCACGGCTTCCGGGACTCACGGGCCGGTGGTAACCTTGCCGCGTAAATAACAAACCTTTCGGGAGGATTCGATGCGTGCCTTTCGCCCGGGCTTTCGCTTGGGAATCCCGCTTGCGGTTGCGCTCGGCCTTGCACTTGGCTCTGTCTGCGCGCCGCCCGCGAACGCCCAGCCGGTGAAGATCAAGGTCGGCTGGATCACGGCGCCCGCCTCGATGGTGCCGCTGATCTTCCTCGCGCCCGGCGCCGCCAAACACCACGGCAAGTCCTACACCTTCGAGCCCATTCATTTCGGCTCCTCGACCTTGCAGATCACCGCCATCAGCCAGGGCGAGATCGACATAGCGGGCTTCGGCTACACCAGCTTTCCGCTGGCGATCCAGAACGGCGGCCTCACCGACTTGCGCATCATCGCCGACGAGATCGTCGACGGCGCACCCGGCTATTATTCGACGCCTTATTTCGTGCGCAAGGATTCCGGCATCGACAAGATCGCCGACATGAAGGGCAAGGTTGCCGCGACCAACGGGCTCGGCAGCGGCGTCGATATCGCGATGCGGTCCGCGCTCAACAAGCACGGGCTTACCGTGACGCGCGACTACACCATGATCGAGGCGCCCTTCCCCGCACACAAGGCGATCCTGAAAGAGAAGAAGGCCGACCTCGTGGTCGGCGTGCTGCCGTTCTCCTACGATCCGGAATTGAACGAATTCGCCAAGCCCCTGTTCACCACGCAGACCGGACTCGGCAGCATCGCGCTGTCGTTCTGGGCGGCGCGCAAGGGCTTCATCGACAAGAACCGCGCCGCGCTGGTCGACCTGATGGAGGACTACAGCCGCGCGCTCCGCTGGTATTACGATCCGGCGAACCACAAGGAAGCCGTCGCGGTCACCGCACGCTATCTCAAGCGCCAGCCGGCGGCGTTCGATGGCTGGCTGTTCACCAAGCGCGACTTCTATCGCGACCTCGATGCCAAACCCGATCTGAAGGTCGTGCAATCGAGCATCGACAAGGTGAAGGAGCTGGGTTTCATCAAGGAAACGGTCGAGGTGGCGAAATTCGCCGATCTCAGCCTGGTCGAAGAGGCGGCCAAGCGCCGCCAGTAGCGGGTGAGTGACGGAACCAAAAGGCCGGTTCCGGGTTGCAGTGCTTAATGTGGGTCGCGGCGCCGGGGGCCGGCGGCCGGCTTTCTTGCCCCCTGCCTGCCGACGTCGCGGCTGTTTCTCTCAAACCGAGGAGACGCGGCAATGGCACAGTCACATATCCTGGTGGGCGCGAACGAGCACGCGGCCGATCCCGCCATCCGGACCGTCGCACCTGCGGACCTCGTCGATGCGCTGAAAAAGGGCTGGGACGACTTCAGCGCCATGCCAAGCCACGCCGTGTTTCTGTGCATCATCTACCCCGCGATCGGCATTCTCGTCGCGGGGCTCTCGTTCGGATATGCGCTGGTGCCGCTGCTGTTTCCGGCCGCGGCGGGGTTCGCCCTGATCGGGCCGCTTGCCGCGATCGGTCTCTATGAGTTGAGCCGGCGGCGCGAGGCCGGTGTCGAGGTCTCGGCCGCGGACGCCCTGGAGGTGCTGCGCTCGCCCTCGATCGGCGCCATTGTCGCGCTGGGCCTGCTGCTGATGGCGATCTTCCTGGTCTGGATGGCGACCGCCAACGCCATCTACACAACCTACTTCGGCTACGGCTCCCCGGAATCGATCTCGCAGTTCGTGCACGACCTGTTCATGACGCGCGCGGGCTGGAACCTGATCCTCGTCGGCAACGGCGTCGGCCTCTTGTTTGCCATCGCCGCGTTGCTGGTCGGTGCGGTGTCGTTCCCGCTGCTGCTCGACCGCGAGGTCGGCGCGGCGGTCGCGATGCTGACGTCGTTGCGGGTCATTGCGAAAAACCCGGTGACGATGGCGCTGTGGGGCCTGATCGTCGCGGTTCTGCTGGTGATCGGGACGCTGCCGCTGTTCCTCGGCCTGGCCGTCGTGCTGCCGGTGCTTGGCCACGCGACGTGGCACCTCTACCGCAAGGCCGTGGTGGCGGACCAAAGCCCACGCGCCGATTTCCGCCCGCAGCCGCCCGGCAAGCGCTACGCCGCCGAATTCCCGGTGTCGCTGTTCAAGCGGACGCAGGACTGAGTATCTGCGTCGAAGCTTGCAACAACGGCGGTCTCATCCCTCCCCGCGAGGGGAGGGACGTCGCCGAATGCGACGGGTGGGGAGATGGCGCAACGCATGCAGCGGTTCGCGTGCGGCAGCATCTCCCCACCCGGCCGCTTCGCGGCCACCCTCCCCTCGCGGGCAGGGGAATCGCTTTTGGCTTTTGCGACCTATTGCTTTGATTTGCGAACAGGATTCTGAAGGCTCCCGATTTTGAAAGGGGAGCCGGATGGGCAAGCTCAAGAAGCATTTCCGGAAGTTGCGCGATCCTCGTGCGGCCAATGCGTCGTACCCTTTGCTGGAGATACTGGTTGTTGCGTTGGCGGCGGTTCTGTCCGGGGCCGAGAGTGCCACGGACATGGCCGACTTTGGCCGGCGCAAGATAGAGATGCTGCGCCGCTTTCTGCCGCTGGAGAAGGGTACCCCGAGCCACGACGTCTTCAGCGACATCTTTCGCATGCTCGACCCGGAAGCCTTCGAGCGCGTGTTCCGGCAGTTCATGGCGGCGTTCGCCAAATTCCATAATCTGGACCTGAACGGCGTGATCGCGATCGACGGCAAGTCGCTGTGTGGAGCCTACGAGCGGGGCAAGAGCGCCACGCCGATGCACCTGATCAACGTCTTTGCCGCCAAGGCACGCATGGCACTGGCCTCGCGCAAGGCGCCGGGAAGGAATGAACACGAGGCGGCTCTGGAAGTCCTCCAGATGCTGCGGCTGAAGCGCAAAATCGTCACGGCCGATGCACTGTTTTGCAGCCGCGCCTTTGCAAAGACCGTGCGGGACCAAGGCGGCCACTACGTGCTTGCGCTCAAGAAGAACCAAGGCAAGCTCTTCACGGCGGTCGAAGGCCGCTTTGGCCGCGCCGGTGAGCGCGACACAGCCACCCAGCTTCACGAGGTCGCCCACGACCGCCGCGAAGCGCGACGGGCGACGGTCATGCACGACAACAAGCTCGCCGAGATGCATGACTTTCCAGGCATTGCCGCTATTGCCAGAGTCACATCCCGGCGCAAGTGCAAAGGGCGTCCCGCAGACAAGCCCTTCGTGAGATACTATCTTCTGTCCAAATACCTTGCAGCCGACAGGCTCCTGGCCGTCGTCCGGTCCCACTGGTCCATCGAGAACCAGATGCACTGGATTCTCGACGTCGTCCTTGCCGAGGATGCCAACCGCGCAAGAAAGGACGACGCACCCGAGAACCTCGCCGTCCTGCGACGGCTCGCACTCAACATGCTTCGAGCGCACCCAGAGCAAATATCCATGCGCCGCAAAGTCAAAGCCGCAGCCTGGGACGATGGCTTCCTTCTCAGCCTGTTCGGCCAAAAGCGATAGCCCTGCCCCTCCAGGGGAGGGACAGCACCGCCCGTAGCTAAATCAAAGACCCAATTTGCCAGCCAAGTCTTCCAGGCTCGATCCTGCGACATCGACCGGCACGCTCGGCGCCGTCTCGCCCTTACCCGGACCATGCTCGTTCGGGCGGGCGATGTGCCCGGTGCGCAGTCCGTTCTTCGCCGCGTGCGCCAGATCGTTGGAGTGCGCGGCGATCATCATGCAGTCGCCGGGCGCCAGATCGAACGCCTCGCAGGCGGCGAGATAGACCCGCGGCTTCGGCTTGAAGTCGCCGGCGATCTCCGAGCCGAGGATCGCGTCCCATGGAAAGCCGTTGCGGCGGCCGAGATCCACCATCAGCGAGATGTTGCCGTTCGACACCGGCGCCAGCAGGCACTTCTTCTTCAGCCGCGCGAGCCCCGGCGCGGAATCCGGCCAGGCATCGAGCCGGTGCCAGGCCAGATTGAGTTGCCGCTTGTTCTCCTCCAACAGGCCGGCAACGTTGAAGCGCGGCAGGATGCGCTCGAGATTGTGCCGGTGCAGCACGTCGAGCTTGCAGAAGGCAAGCCTGCCGCTGCGGATTTCCTCCATCGCCGGCTGATACTCGCCGCGCCATGCGTCGGCGAAAGCCAGCCAGTCGAGCGCGTGCCCGAGCGGCTTCAGGACCGCCTCGGCCTCGCGCGCAATGCTGGTGCGCCAGTCGACCATGGTGCCGAACACGTCGAAGAAACAGGCCTTGGGCGTCTGCATGCGCTCTCCCCGTCGGACCATGATGTCGGCTTCGCCGGGATTGTCGAGGGGCCTGTCAGCCTGTTTGGCCGTTGCTATAGTCCGGCACCGAAATCACCATCACGAGGGTTGTTTATGTCGTATCCGGGCCTGATCGCAGAAACCGTTTCGTTCCAGGGACACAACGGCGACAAGGGCGAGGCCTATTATGCGCGCCCGGCCGGCAACGCCAAGGTCGGCGGCGTGGTTGTCGTCATGCACATGCCCGGCTGGGACGAATGGATCATCGAAACGACGCGCAAGATCACCCATCATGGCTTTGCCGCGATCTCTCCGCATCTCTACTTCCGCGAAGGCACCGGCAGCCCGGACGATCTCGGCGCCCGCGTGCGCGCGGCGGGCGGCGTGCCTGACGATACGGTGGTCGGCGACGTCGCCGGAGCGATGGCGTATCTGCGCGCACAACCCAACTCCAACGGCAAGGTCGGCGTGATCGGCTTCTGCTCCGGCGGCCGCCACACTTATCTCTGCGGCTGCCGGATTTCCGGCATCGACGCGCTGGTCGACTGCTGGGGCGGCAATGTGGTGGTGGACGATCCCAAGGCGCTGAACGCCAAGCGGCCTGTCGCGCCCATTGACCTGACCGAAAAAATGACCGCGCCGCTGCTCGGCCTGTTCGGCAACGACGACGAGAACCCGACCGCCGACCAGGTGAACCGCACCGAAGCGGTGCTGAAGAAGCTTGGCAAGAACTACGAGTTTCACCGCTACGACGGCGCGGGCCACGCTTTCTTCAACCACTCCCGCGCCTCGGCCTATCGTGCCGAGCAGGCCGCGGACGGCTGGAAGAAGGTGTTCGCCTTCTTCAAGAAGCATATCGGCTGATCGCCTCTGCACCGGAGAAAACACCATGTGCTCCTACATCGTCGAAAAGGCCAGGCTCACCGGCACCGCCAAGGGACCGGGCAGCGAGTGGATGAAGATCGACACCGCCAACGTCTATTACGACCATCCCTACGAGGCGCAGCTCGACCACGCGTTGTGCGTCGACTTCGTCTGCGAGGCCAATGGCGGCCGCGAGCGGGTCGCGATCGAGATCTCACGGGAGTCCGCGCTGGAACTGATGGAGAAAATCAAGGCGGCGCTCGCCAGCGGCGACGCCTCGCACGCCAGCGCCGCAGAGGCGAAGTGCTCGCTGGCCGGCACCCAGGCGCAGGTGGCGAGCCTGTTCTAGCAGGCTGCTGAAAAACTCCTGGCCATCATTCCGGGGCGCGCCGAAGGCGCGAACCCGGAATCCAGAACCTAGGAATTTCCTGCTTTTCTGGATTCCGGGTCCGCCGCTTCGCGGCGTCCCGGAATGACCGCGGAGAGTTTTCAGCAAACTGCCAGAGACTGATCCAACGAGATCGAAACGGGAGCGGCGAAGGCGGTGAGCTCCCTCTCCCCGCGAGGGGCCCGCTTGCGGGGAGAGGTAAACGGAGCAAGTGGCGTCGGTCAATTCAATCAAACTGAATCCGACTCTAGCGAGCTGCCGCAAGCAGCACTAAATTGCTGCCACTGGGTCACAACACCGAGATTTCATTTGAGAAACGCCGCGCATCCCGGTCACGCCGGCAGGCGCTCGGCGCTCACTTCACACGGCAGCGTCGCGGGCTTCGGCAGCTCCTCCGCCGCAGCCTGTTCGTAGCCGACCGCGCGCAGCACGCCGCGCGCGGGGCACATCTCTACCGCGATCCGCGTGTAAGGATTGAGCACCGGCGGCAAAACCCAGCCGAAGCTCTCGGTCGCGAACGCGCCCTGCCACGACGCCAGCCCCTGCCGCCGCGCGCGGCTTTTTTCCGCCGCCTGCTCGAAGGTACAGCTCAGCACCTGGTTCGCGCTGATGCGGCCTTCCCATTGCGGGCTGGTTTCGAGCCAGTCATTGGCCGCGCCGTGATCGTCGGTGCGCGTCTCGAAATCGTCTTCGGTGCGCTCGATGACGCAGCGCTCGCCCCTGTGGCATCCCACCAGCGTAAAGATCGCCGGGCGCGCAATCGGCGTCACCTCGAGCATCCGTTTCGCCTCGGCATAGTCGTCCGCCTCCTCGAACACGAAGCGCAGCAACTGGTCGGGCGGAATCGAGTGCTGGCGAATGAGGGTCGAAAGCCCGTTGACGGCCAGATCGAACGGCCGCAGGAACCGCAGATGCGTCCGGCGGCGCAGCGGCGCCTGGTTGATCGAGGCGCCGAAGCGGTCCGGCGCCAGCGCGGTGAGCACACCGACATAGCCCGGCCAGGTGACGTTGAAGAACTCGCCCGCGGCGCCCTCCATCCGGGCGATTTCGACATAGCGCCCGAGCCCGTGAAACGGCCAGTCGAGCGTCCGCGCGAGCCACGGCACGCCGTCCTCCTCGCGGCCCAAGGCCGTGCAGGACCACTGGTACGAGTTGTTGAGAAACCAGATGCCGGGGAATGCCAGGGTCGCGGCGATCGTCCTCACCTCCTCGACATAGGGCGACTGCGAGCGCGTCAGCCAGCGCCGCGCGACGCGGTCGAGCAGCGGCAACATCAGCCTCGCCGGCGCCGGCAGCCACGCAACGCAGGTGTCGCGCAAGCCCCGCGCCCGGCTGCGGCCCTCGCGGGCGTGGTGCACCGGGCCGCCTTCGCGGACATCGACGACGGGAATGGACGGCAAGCCGGGCGTCACGACATTCCTCATGGATCGGCTTGTGCAGCGGGCATTTCCGAGCCTAGGCTTCGAAAAGCGACAAGAAAACAACATTCGCGCAAAAGACGGCGGGAGGATGGAATGCAGACGGGTCGGGCGCGCATTTGGGCGCGCACTTGGACGCGCTTGGGCGCTGCCCTGTTGATGGCTCTTGCGGCCTCGATCCCTTGCGGGGCGCAGAATTATCCCAGCAGACAGATCGAACTGGTGGTTCCTTTCGTGGCCGGAGGCACCACCGACACGGTCGCCCGCTTCATCTCACAGCGTCTTTCGGATCAATGGGGCCAGCCGGTCATCGTCAGCAACCGGCCCGGCGGCGGCAGCTCGATCGGCACCAATATCGTGGCCAAGGCCGCGCCCGACGGACACACCCTGCTCGTGACGACGTTCGCGCTCGCCGTCAATGCCAGCCTGCAGAAGCAGCCTTACGACGCGGTGAAGGATTTCATCGCGATCACCGAGCTTTCGACCATCCCGCTGATGCTGGTGGTGCACCCGTCGCTGCCGATCAGCAATCTCAAGCAATTCATCGAATACTCCAAGACGCAGCCGGCGGGCCTCGATTACGCGACCTCCGGGCCCGGCACCTCGACGCATCTTGCAGCGGAGATGTTCAAGGCGATGACCGGCACGAAACTGGTGCACGTGCCGTTCAAGGGCAATGCCGAGGTGATCAACGCTCTCGTCGGCGGCCATGTGAAGGCGCATTTCGGGCTGAGCGCGTCGATGCTGCAGCATGTGCGCAACGGCACGCTGCGCGTGATTGCGGTGACGACCGAGAAGCGGCTGCCCGACCTCCCCGACGTGCCGACCATCGCCGAGCTCGGCTATCCCAGCTATGAAATCAGCTCGTGGCAGGGCGTGTTCGCGCCGGCCGGAACGCCGAAGGACATTGTTGGGAAGCTAAACCGCGAAATCGTCGCCATGCTGAACACACCGGACGTGCACGCGCGCATCACCAAGGAAGGCGCCATCCCGATCGGCAGCTCGCCGGAGGAGTTTTCCGCCCGCTTCAGGAACGAGGTGGACAAATGGGCCAAGGTCGTCCAGAGCGCCGGCCTTGCCACGCAGTAGCTGCTGTTACACGCGCGCGCTTGACCGGCACAGCGCCCACAGCACGGCGATCAGCGCCACGTTGAGCGCGGCAAAGCCGGTCAGCACCGCCATCGTCGCGTCCGCGCCGTGCCGCTCGATCAGGAGCGCGCCCGCCGACGGCGCCAGCGCCTGCGCGATCAGGCTCGGAAACGCGAGCCGCCCCATCAGCGTCGCGTAGCGTTCCGGGCCGAACAGCGCGAGCGGCAGCGTGCCGCGCGCGATCCACATGATGCCGTAGCCGCCGCCATAGATCAGGATGGTGAGCCAGAGCAGTGGCGTTCCGCCGACCAGCATGATCAGGCCCGCGAGCATCAGCACGCAGGAGGCGATCATGGTCCAGACCGGGTGGTAGCTCGCACCGAACATCCGCTCGACCACCCGCGCACCCACTTGCGCCGGCCCGAACAGGGTGCCGAGCGTGACCGCGAGCGCAAAGCTCGCGCCGCGCTCCTGCAGAAAGATCATCATATGGACGATCACGATCGAGCCGATGGCGCCGGCGATCGTCAGGATCGAGGCGATCAGCAGCAGGATCAGGCCCTCGTGCCGCAGCGGCGCGCCTTTTATCGCTGATGCGTCGGCGGTGGCGTCACCCGGCAGATCGGACGGCACCTTCGACAGCGGCGGCATCACCGCCATCTGCAACGGCAGCGAGACGATCAGATGCAAAGCCGCATAGACAAGGCACGCGCCGCGCCAGCCGAAATTCTCCGCCAGAAATGCGCTGAGCGGCCAGCACACGGTCGAGGCAAAGCCGCCGAACAGCGTGAGATTGGTGATCGCCGTCCGCGCGTCCCGGCCGTAGAGCTTGCCGAGCGCCGCGAACACCGCGTCGTAGAGCCCGGTGCCCATGCCGCCGCCGAGCACGATCCAGCCGAGCAGGAACATCGGAAGATTCGGCGCAAGCCCGATGCAGCAGAGCCCGGCGGCCTGGAGCAGCGATGAGACCGCGAGCACCGGCCGCCCGCCGCGCCGGTCGATGATTGCGCCGACCTTGGGCGCGATCAGCCCCGCGACCAGCAGCCCGATCGAGGTGCCGCTGACCACCCAGGCCAGCGCCCAGCCGGTGTCGGCGACAATCGGCGGCGCCAGCACCGCCGGGAAATAGAACGACGTGCCCCAGCCAAGGATCTGGGCGATGCCGAGTGCGGTGATGGTGACCGGGCGCGAGGCATGCATGAGCCCGCGACATTGCCCGGCCGGCCGCCGCCTGCGCCAGCGGAAATTCGCAACGCTGCACTCCGCTCCATGACGACAGCGGACCCGCAGCGCTGCTAAGCTCGCTCAACAAGCCGGCTCAAGCCGCAGCATCAGGGGAGGACGAGATGCGCAAACTCATCGCCGCAATACTGGTGTTTGCCGCTTTGGCGCCGGCGGCCGCACAGCCCCCTGCTCCCGATGCAGCAAAGGACTATCCGAACCGCGCGATCCACATTGTCGTGCCGTTCCCGGCCGGCGGCCCGGCGGATGTCGCGGCGCGGCTTCTGGCGCAGCGCATGAACGAGGACTGGGGCCAGCCGGTGATCGTCGACAACCGGCCCGGCGGCAACACCGTGATCGGCGCGCAGCTCGTCGCCAAGGCGGCGCCCGACGGCTACACGCTGCTGATGGCGATCGACTCCACGCTGGTGATGAACCAGTTCCTCTACAAGTCGCTGCCCTACGATCCGATCAACGATTTCGCGCCGATCACCACCACGACCAAGACGGTCTCGGTGCTGGCGGTTTCGGCGCAGAGCGGACCGGCGTCGGTGCAGGACCTGATCGCGCGGGCGAAGGCCGCGCCGGGCAAGCTCAACTACGGCGCCGGCACCATCACGGCGCAGCTGATGGGCTATCGCTTCCACAAGGCCGCGGGCCTCGACATCGTCTACGTGCCGTTCAAGGGCACGCCGGAAACCGTGAACGGGCTGCTCACCGGCAGCGTCCAGATGATCTATGCCGCGAACGTCACCGTGAACCCGCTGGTCGAGGGCGGCAAGGTGCGCGCGCTTGCCAGGCTCGACCGCGTGGCGCCCGCCTCGATGGCCGGCATTCCGACGCTCGCGGAAGCCGCAGGCCTTCCGAACCTCGAAGACATGTCGGTCTGGCTCGGCCTCGTGGCGCCCAGGGGAACGCCCGCGCCGGTCATCGGCAAGATCCAGCAGAAGGTCGCGCAGATCCTGTCCGACCCGGCGATGCGCGAGAAATCCGAGCGAACCGGCGCGTTTCCGATCGCCAGTACGCCGGAGCAATTCAGCCGCTTCATCCGGGACGAAGCCGACCGCTGGTCGCGGGTGCTGAAGGAAACCAACATCAAATACGATTGATGCCTGGGCGATCTTGCGCGATTCTCGCGCGATTTTTGGGGATCAGATTCGGCCCGGCATCGATTGACCCCGGATTCGGTTAATGCCGCAGTTTGCAGTGCACAATTTTCTTCTGCCTGCGGGCTTCCGTTTGGAAGATTATTCCAAAAAATAGCTCTTTTCCAACAATATTAACGAGAAGTTGCATTGGTCATGCACTCAGTGCAGTGCTGCGCCGCAGCAATATCGCTTTTCCCGGAACTCGCTGAATATTATGTATTCCACATCAAGACGAGCGGAATCATCCGCTGCTTTCAAAGGGTTAACGATCATGTTCCTCTCTCACCTGGTTGGCGTGTTCCAGCAATGGCGCCGCTACAACAACAGCCTTCGCGAGCTCAACCGGCTCGGCGATCGCGAGCTGGCCGACATCGGCATCACCCGCGGCGATATCCCCCGCGTGGCCTGGGAAAACTCCGAGCACTAAGGCGCTCCGGGTTCCCTGACTGACAGCGCCCGCCAGATGGCGGGCGCTTTCGCTTTTCAGGGTCCTGCCACAGTCCGGGGGCCTGTCAGGCGCCTTCCATTCCCTTGGACTTGAGCACGCCCGCGGCCGACGGCCCGGTCAGCACCTTGATGAAGGCCTTGGCGGCCTCGGCTTCCTTGGCCGCGGTGCTCAGGCCGACCACATAGACCGTGTAGTTCTGGATCTCGGCCGGCAGCGGGCCAACCAGGGTCACGCCCTTCTCCGACACGATCTCGCTGATCTGGTGGATGCCGATCTCCGCCTCGCCGCTCTTGACCAGGTCGGAGACGTGTCCGCCCTGCTTCAGCTTGGCCTTGGGCTTCACCTGCTCGGCGATGCCGAGCTTGTCGAGCAGTCCCGCAACATAGATGCCGCTCGAGCCGCCGCTCGCCGGATCGATATAGCCGACCGACTTGGCCTTGAGCAGCGCCTGCTTGAAGGCTTCGACCGAGCTCACATCGGGCTTCGGCGTGCCTTCCTTGACCATGACGCCGACGCCCACCCTGGCGAGCCGTGCGTTGCTTCCGGCCGCGATCTTGCCGCCCTTGATGTAGTCCTCGATGCCGCGCGGCGACAGCACCAGAACGTCGAAGGTCTCCCCGCCGTCCACCCGCTTCTGCAGCTGGCCCACGGTGCCGTTGTCGAGCACCACCTTATGCCCGGTCGCCTTTTCGAATTCAGGGATCAGCGCCACGACCACCTGCTTGAAAGCGCCGGTGGTGAGCACCTTGATCTCGGCCGCGGTCGCCGTCTGAGCCATCATGCCGATCCCGATTGCGGCTCCCACGAGAAGCCCGGTTTTACGCATCATTGTGTCGCCTCCAATGAACTTTGGTCCGGAGGGCCGGAGAATGCAGGATTGCCGCGGCTCTAGCTAGTTCTCGTCCAGCCATTTTTCGAGGGTCATGACGTCGGGGACCTGACCGTATGTGGTGGTCCACATGTCGATGATCCACTCCTTGCCGCCCGCTTTCTCCTTCAGGACCGCGGTGTTGTGCGGCGTCTGGCCAACAAACAGATTTCCGCGAAACCGCGGATCCTCGATGGTGTGATGCCGCAACAGACCCCACTCGCGCAGCACCAGCAGCAGGCTGACCGCGTTTCGCGTCGTGTCAAAGCAATCGAAATTGGTGTCGGCGGCCCGGTGACGGATGTCGGCCCGCGCGATGCGCTTGTCGGTCCCGACCGCCTTGCCGGCCCGCCGGTCGAACCAGACGAAGACCTGCTGCAGCGCCTTGCGTTCGTCGGCGGCGGACTTCGCGCCCTTGGCCATCATCCCGGCGATGGCGGCCCGGTCGGCCGGGGTGAAATAGAGAAAGTAGCGCAACCGGCATACGAAGCCGTAGCAGACCATCATCTGGCTTGCGGTCGGCGGGACGGCTTCGACCGCGGCATACATCTGGGCGATCGCGGGCGAAAGCTGCACGGCACGCGCCGGCCCTGCGGCCAGCAGCACACATGCAGCCGTTCCGGCGACAACGGCCATCCGACGCAACTTCTGATGCAACTGGCCCACCCGCGAATACCTCGAACAATTCGCGTTGTCGGCCTTCTGCGGGCCGCCTAGGTATTGTCCATGCCGTCTCAACAAACTCAACCCGTCCATATCGTCGGCGGCGGGCTCGCGGGCTCCGAAGCCGCCTGGCAGCTCGCATCCGCCGGTGTTCCCGTCCGGCTTCATGAAATGAGGCCGGTGCGCGGAACCGACGCGCACAAGACCGACGGCCTCGCCGAACTGGTCTGCTCGAATTCGCTGCGCTCCGACGACCGCGAAACCAACGCGGTCGGCCTCCTGCACGAGGAAATGCGCCGCCTCAACTCGCTGATCATGCGCGCGGCCGACGCCAACCAGGTGCCGGCCGGCGGCGCGCTCGCGGTCGATCGCGACGGCTTTTCGGCGGCCATCACGCAGGCGATCGCCGCCCATCCGCTGATCGAGGTGGCGCGCGAGGAAGTCATCGTGCCGCCGGCGGAATGGGACAGCGTGATCGTCGCCACCGGGCCGCTCACCTCGCCCGCGCTCGCGCAATCCATCGGCGCGATGACCGGCGAAAGCGCGCTCGCCTTCTTCGATGCGATTGCGCCGATCGTGCATCGCGACAGCATCGACATGAACGTCGCCTGGTTCCAGTCGCGCTACGACAAGGCGGGCCCCGGCGGCTCCGGCGCCGACTACATCAACTGCCCGATGGACCGCGCGCAGTACGAAGCCTTCGTCGCCGCGCTCATCGCCGGCGACAAGACGACCTTCCACGAATGGGAAAAGTCGACGCCCTATTTCGACGGCTGCCTGCCGATCGAGGTGATGGCCGAGCGCGGCGTCGAGACGCTGCGCCACGGCCCGATGAAGCCGGTCGGCCTGACCAATCCGCGCGATCCGCAGACCAAGGCCTATGCCATCGTGCAGCTTCGCCAGGACAACAAGCTCGGCACGCTGTTCAACATGGTGGGCTTCCAGACCAAGCTGAAGCACGGCGAGCAGACCCGCGTGTTCCGCACCATACCCGGCCTGCAGAATGCGGAATTCGCCCGCCTCGGCGGGCTGCATCGCAACACGTTCCTGAATTCGCCGAAGCTCCTGGACGGCACGCTCCGGCTGTCATCCGCGCCGCGGCTGCGCTTCGCCGGCCAGATCACCGGCTGCGAGGGCTATGTGGAGTCGGCCGCGGTCGGCCTTCTCGCCGGACGCTTCGCCGCGGCCGAGCGGCGCGGCGAACCGGTCGTGCCGCCGCCGCCGACCACCGCCCATGGCGCGCTGCTCGGCCTACATCACCGGCGACCACGTCGGGCGGATCGATGCCGGTCCGCAGTCGTACCAGCCGATGAACGTCAATTTCGGGTTGTTCACGCCGCTGGCGCAGATGCCGAGCAAGAGCCCGGACGGCACGCGGCTGCGCGGCCCGGAGAAGGCCGTCGCCAAGAAGCGCGCGCTGAGCGCCCGCGCGCTCGCCGATCTCGATCAGTGGATCGGCGGCGCAAGGATTGCGGCCGCGTAGTCAGAACGCCTTGCGCAGCCTGGTCCGGGCGGCGCGCCACAGGATCCACTGACGCCGCCATTGCGGCAATTCCGACGGCGCGAACGGCGCGTAGCCGCGGCGTTCCATGCGGTCGAGCGCGGGCTTCACCAGCGCGACCGGCAGCAGCGCCGGCAGCACTTCGGGCGCAGCCGCAGCGAGCAGCGGCTGCATCGCGCCGAGATGGTGCCGCGCCCGCAGCCGCAATTCGGCCAGCACCGCGCGAATTTCGGTCGGTGGCCCGGCCCGCGAGAATATCCGCCGTCTGCGCGCCGTAGCGCTGCATCAGGTCGGCGGGCAGATAGATCTGCCCCCGCGCGGCATGCACCGGCAGCGCCCGGAGCAGCCCCGATATCGCATAGGCCATCCCGGCATGGCCCGCGAGCGGGCCGATGTCCGGATCGCGGCCGTCGCGCAGGATGCGCGCGGCAAGCTCGATCAGCACCGACGATGTGTGCATGGCGTAGCGCTCGAGGTACGGCGACGTCGGCCATCGGCTCGTCGTAGAGATCGAATGTGCGCGCGTCGATCAGATCGGCCAGCGCCTTCGGCGGCAGCCGGTAGCGCACCACGACGTCGCGGATCGCGGCAGCCACCGGGTGCGCGTCGATGTCGCCGCGTCCGATCCCGCTCAAGCACCTCGCGCCACCATTGCAGCCGGATTTCGCCCGGCATCGGCTCGCGCGCCAGCTCCCGCGTGCGCGCCACTTCGAGATTGAAGGCGTACAGCGCAAACAGCGCGCGGCGGTATTTCGGCGGCGCGAACAAGCGTCGCGAGGAACCGGTCCTTGTCGCCTTCGCGCAGCAGCTCGCTCGCAGTGATCGAATGCATCCGCCATGCCGGAAGAGCGTAGCGAGATTTCTCAGTCGACCGCGATGAAGCCCGCGGCGACGCGCCGGCCTTCGCCCAGGAGAATGTTGTAGGTGCTCACCGCGGTGCCGGTGCGCGTCGTCTCGACATTGATTTTCAGTTCGCGAAAGCGGTCGGCCAGCGCGTCGGGCATGATCCAGCGGTCAGCGGCCGGTGCCCAGCAGGAACAGCCCGATGTCGCCGGCTTCGGCAAACACCGGCTGCAACGCGTTCTCGTCGATGTCGGCGACCTGCACGACCGGCCACGCCCAGACCCCGCTCGGCAGGCATAGCAGCGAGCCGCGATGCGACATGTCGCCGAAGCGGAACCCGCCCTTGCCGTATCCCTCGATCGGCACCCGGCGCGGCAGATGGAGCCCGCTCAAGGCGCAGCCGTCAGCGCCGGGCCGGAGCCGGCTGCGCCGGAGGCTCTTCGGCAGGCTCGGTGTCCTTCGCGGTCTCGCGGCCTTCGCCGACCCCGAGATAGATCAGGATCGGGGCCGCGATGAAGATCGACGTGTAGGTGCCGACCAGCACCGCGCCGAAGATCATCGCCGCGGTGAAGCTGTGGATCGACGGTCCGCCGAAAATCAGCAGCGACAACAGCGCAAGCGTCACGGTGACGTGGGTGATGATCGAGCGCGACAGCGTGGCGTTGACCGAGATGTTCAGCAGGTCGTGCATCGACATGCCGCTTGTAGCGGCGCAGCATCTCGCGGATGCGGTCATAGATGACGACGGTGTCGTTCAGCGAATAGCCGAGAATGGTCAGCAGCGCCGCGATGCTGGTGAGATCGAAATCGATCTGCGTGATCGACATGAATCCGATGGTCAGCACCAGATCGTGGACGTTGGCGATCATGGCGCCGAGCGCGAACTGCCATTCGAAGCGGAACCAGAGATAGACCAAGATGCCGAGGATCGCGAGCATGAGACCCAGCGTGCCGCATGGCCAGCAGCTCGTTCGAGATGCGCGGCCCGACCACTTCGACGCGCCGGTATTCGATCCCCGTCGCCGAGCGCGTCGCGCACCTTGGTGAGCGCAGCCTGCTGCGCTTCGTCGCCACCGGCCTGCTGCGGAATGCGGATCAGCACGTCGCTCGGCCCGCCGAACTGCTGCAAGCTGCACGTCGCCGAGATTGAGCGCGTTCAGCGTGGTGCGCATCTTGCGCGAGATCGGCCGGACCGGACTTGGACTGGACCTCGAGCAGCGTGCCGCCGACGAAGTCGATGCCGAAATTCAGGCCAAACGTAGAAGTAGGCGACGATCGCAAGCACCGACAGGATCGCCGACACCGGAAAGCTGATGCGCCGGAAGCGCATGAAATCGAACTTGGTGTCGTCCGGAACGATGCGGAGAAGGCGCACGGAAACCTCTTGATCAGATCGGCACGGTTCGCGGACGGAAACAGCCGGCACCAAGAGGCGACCATCAGCCGGGTCAAGGTGAATGCGGTGAACACCGTGGTGATGATGCCGATGCCGAGCGTCACAGCGAAACCGCGCACCGGACCCGATACCGATGAAGAACAGCACCGCGGCGGCGATGAACGTGGTGATGTTGGAATCGAGAATGGTCGCAAGCGCGCGGCTGAAGCCCGCGTCGATCGACGCTGATCGCCGAGCGGCCCGGCGCGCACCTCCTCGCGGATGCGCTCGTAGATCAGCACGTTGGAGTCGACCGCCATGCCGACGGTGAGCACGATGCCGGCGATGCCCGGCAGCGTCAGCGTGGCGTTGAGCAGCGACAGGACGCCGAAGATCATCGCGACGTTGAACGCGACCGCGATATTGGCGAACAGGCCGAACAGGCCGTAGGTCGCGAACATGAACAGCACGACCAGCGACGGCGCCGATCCACGACGCGCAGCATGCCCTTCTCGATCGAATCCTGCCCGAGGCCCGGGGCCGACGGTGCGCTCCTCGATGATCGTCAGCGGAGCCGGCAGCGCGCCGGCGCGCAGCAGGATCGCGAGGTCGTTGGCGGCCTGCACAGTGAAATTGCCCGGAAATCTGGCCCGAGCCGCCGAGGATCGGCTCGCGGATCACCGGCGCCGAGATCACCTCGTTGTCGAGCACGATCGCGAACGGCTTGCCGACGTTCTCCTGCGTCACCTGGGCGAACCGGCGCGCGCCGTTGTTGTTGAAGCGGAAGGTGACGATCGGCTCGCTGGTGCGCTGGTCGAAGCCGGGCTGCGCGTCGGTCAGGTCCTCGCCGGACACCAGTACGCGCTTTTCGATCACATAGGCCTGGTTGTTCTCGGCCTTGGTGCCTTTGAGGAGTTCGGAGTCGGGCGGCAGGTTGCCCGGGGTGGCCTGGTCGGCCGGCACCGACTGGTCGACCATCCGGAAGGTAAGCTTCGCGGTCTTGCCGAGCAGGTCTTTCAGGCGCGAGGGATCCTGCAGGCCGGGCACCTGCACCAGGATGCGGTCGACGCCCTGGCGCTGGATGGTCGGCTCGACAGTGCCGAGCTCGTTGACGCGCCGTTCGACGATCTGGATCGACTGCTCGACCGACTGGCGGATGCGCTCGACGATGGCGGGCTCGGTGGGCGTCAGCCGGAACAAGCCGTTGCCGGCATCGACCACGTCCACCGTGCGCTGGCCGGTGGTGCTGAGCACGCCGCCGAGCGGCTGCGACAGCTCGCGCAGCTTCTGAAGGGCGAGAGTCTGGTCGACGCCTTCGCGGACGCGGAATTCCACGGTGTTGCCGCGGATCGCCACGCTGCCCGGGCTGCCGAGCCGGTTCTCGCGCGACCACGCGGCGGACGTCGTCGCTGCAGCGAATTGACCTTGTCCTTGCGGACCGCGTTGGTGTCCACCTCCAGCAGAATGTGCGAGCCGCCCTGCAGATCGAGGCCCAGCACGAGATGGCGCTGCGCCCATTTGGGCCAGGACTGAACAGTCTGCTCGGAAATGAAATTCGGGATCGAGAAAGCGCAGACGATCAGCGTGGTGAGCAGGATCGCGGTGGCCTTCCAGCGTGAAACATAGAGCATGGGGCTTGCAGCGGTCCTGCCGATCGCCTGAGCGATCAGTTCGACGCGCTCTCCTCCTTCACCGGCTCGCCCTTGGCGCGCACGTCGGCGATCATCGACCGCATCTGGCGCACGCGCACGCCGTCGGCCACCTCGACCTCGATCTGCTCGTCGTCGGACGACCTTGTGACCTTGCCGACCAGCCCGCCGGAGGTGATGACGGTGTCGCCGCGGCGCACGTTCTTGACCATCTCCTGGTGCTGCTTCTGCCGCTTCTGCTGCGGCCGCAGGATCAGGAAATACATGATCACGAAGATCAGGATGAAGGGCAGCAGCGACACCAGCATGCTGTCGCCGCCGAACGGGCTGGCGGCCTGGGCATATGCGGGCGAAATGAACATGAAGGGCCTCTGGTCGCGGCGGCGTCCCCGGCGGCGCCTGCCGCCGCGGCGGGCGCCTCAAAGTGTGCGCGGAATATAGCGGCCATCGGCCCAATTGCAACGCCGCGCCGTGCGGCCAAAGGCCCAAATATTCAATGTTTTCAGGAATCCGGCGGCTTGCGAGCGAGGTGTTCAACAGCTAAGGGAGCGGCCAACCGAAGGCACCCCAATGGCGAAGTCGAAGTCGCGTTCCAAGGCCCCGACGGGCCAATCCAAGGCCCCGTCCACCAAAGCCAAGGCCAAAGCCGAAGGCTCGTCCAGCCGCGAACCGGACATGCTGGCGCGCGTCGCGGCAGCCCTCGAGCGGCTGGCGCCTGCGATCGACACCGGGACCGATTTCGACGCCGCCGACGCCTTCATCTGGCAGCCCAAGGGCGCCCGCCTCGCGCCGGTGCCGCGCGTCAACCGCGTCGAGATGATGCTGCTCAAGGGCATCGACCGCATGCGCGATACGCTGATGGAGAACACCGAGCGGTTCGCCAGCGGCCTGCCCGCCAACAACGCGCTGCTGTGGGGCGCGCGCGGCATGGGCAAGTCGTCGCTGGTGAAGGCCGCGCATGCCGCGGTCAACGAGAGCATCGCCCACGGCAATCTCAAGCTCGTCGAGATCCACCGCGAGGACATCGAGAGCCTGCCGGACCTGATGGCGCTGGTGCGGCCCGCGCCCTACCGCTTCATCGTGTTCTGCGACGACCTGTCGTTCGACGCCGAGGACACCTCCTACAAGTCGCTGAAGGCGGTGCTGGAAGGCGGCATCGAGGGCCGGCCGGAGAACGTCATCCTCTACGCCACGTCGAACCGCCGCCATCTGATGTCGCGCGACATGATGGAGAACGAGCGCTCGACCGCGATCAATCCCGGCGAGACCGTCGAGGAGAAGGTTTCGCTGTCGGACCGCTTCGGGCTCTGGCTCGGCTTCCACCGCTGCAGCCAGGACGAGTTCCTGGCGATGGTCGAGGGCTATGTCGGCCATTTCAGAATTCCGTTCGGCGCCGACGACCTGCGGCGCGAGGCGCTGGAATGGGCGACGACGCGCGGCTCGCGCTCAGGCCGCGTGGCGTGGCAATACGTGCAGGACCTCGCGGGACGGCTCGGCGTGAAGCTGTCGGTCTGACCCTCAGTCTCACAACACGAGCGGTGTCATGCGCGGGCTCGACCCGCGCATCCATGACCGTGCTGGTCTAAGGCCGGTCTTACGTAAGGCTTCCACCGTTGAAACCGGGTCATGGATTGCCGGGTCAAGGCCCGGCAATGACCGTGTGGACAGAGTGGCGTTCAAGTCGCGGCTAATTTAGCCACCGCTCTTCGCCAGGAACGGCGCGGGATCGACCGGCGTCGAGCCCTTGCGGATCTCGAAGTGCACCTGCGGCGCGGTCACGCTGCCGGTCTGGCCGGACTTGGCGATCACCTGGCCGCGCTTGACGACGTCGTCGCGCTTGACCGCGATTTCGCTCGCATGCGCGTAGGCGGTGACGTAGCCGTTGGAGTGCCGGATCAGCACCAGATTGCCGTAGGTCTTGAGCTCGTTGCCGGCGTAGGCCACGACGCCGTCGTCGGCGGCCTTGATCGCGGTGCCTTCCGGCACCGAGATGTTGATGCCGTCGTTCTGCTGCCCGCTCGGTCTTCGGACCGAACGCCCTGGATCACGCGGCCGTTCACCGGCCAGCGGAACGACGGCATCGCCGCCGTCACCTCCTGCTTGGCCTTCGGCGGCTCGGGACTTTGCGCGGCCGGCGAGACGACGTTCACCGCGGTCGGCGGCGACGCGGCAGCCATCGGCGCGGACGCGACCTTCTGCGTCGCCGGCGCCGTGGGCTTGGGTTGCTGCGCAACGAGCTGGGGTGCTGCGGGAGCCACGGCCGGCTTCGGCTGCGCCTGTGCGATCTGTTGCGGCTGGGCTTGTGCCATCGGCGCAGGCTTCGCCTGCGGCTGCATCTTCGCCTGCTGCTGTCCGCGCAGGCCCGGAATGACGATACGGTCGCCGATCTTCACCAGGGTCGACGGCGGAATGTTGTTGGCGCGCGCGATCTCGACCAGCGGCTTGTTGTACTGGCGCGACAGCTTCATCAGCGTCTCGCCCGGCGCGATGATGTGGACGTGCGGGCCGGTCGCCGCAGGCGCGGTCACGGCCGGCGCGGAGATCATGGGCCTGGGCGCGGGAGGCGAAGCCGGGCGCGGCGCGACCGTGCTGCCGGTCACCTCGTATTTCGGGATCACGAGGCGCTGGCCGGGGCGCAGCGTCGAGCCGTTCGGCAGGTTGTTGGCTTCCGCAATGGCGGACGCCGGCACGCCATAGCGGCGCGTGATGGAGTCGATGGTGTCGCCCTGCTGCACCGTGATCGCGGTGCCGCCTTGCCAGCTCCAGCCGGACTTTGTGGAATGAGCCGAGCCGGTGATTTCCGGGCTCGCGTTCTTCGGATGATAGGACGCCATGCCGGGCGAACCGCCCGACGAGCCGCCGGCGACCGGCCGCGTCCCCGGGGCCGAAGCGGTCGGCGGCGGCAGCGGCTGGCTGTGCACGCTCGACGAGCGCTGCTGCTGGACCGTGCCGGTCACGTCCTGCGGATGCTGCGCGGAGGCCTGCTGCCTCCCGCCGAACGGGTTGGATTCAAAGCGATCGGTGTCGGAGCTACAGCCTGCCGCGGCCGCCGAAATCGTGGCGAACAAGGCGAGGCGGAACAGACGGAGCGAGCGGCGTGGCTCGGCGACGCAACCCATAGGTTTTCCCACTCGTACGCAACACACAAGCGGGCAGTAAACAGGGCGCGGGTAAACAAGCTTTTAAAGACATCTCTCAACCCTAACCGAAACCAACGGATTTTCTGTCAAACTGTTGGGAACCGACCGCGGTATTGCCGCAATTCAACCGCGCCAAAGCTCGCTCAAAGCTCCCTCGCCTTTCCCGGCAGGAGCGGCACGAAACGCACGGCGATCAGCGTCTCCTGCTCGATTCCGGCAGCGGTCTTGGTGAGGCGCACGAGGTGCTGCGCGCCCTGCTGCGGCCCGAGCGGCAAGATCATGATACCGCCCTCGGCCAGTTGCTGGACCAGCGGCTGCGGCACAGTGTCCGTCGCAGCCGTAACCATGATGCGGTCATAGGGCGCGTGGCTGAGGTTGCCGGCAAAGCCGTCGCCGAACAGCACCTCGACATTGTTGTAGGCGAGCGTCTTGAGCCGGACGCGCGCGGCATCGGCCAGCGTGCGGAAACGCTCGATCGAGAACACCTCGCGGGCGAGCCGCGACAGCACCGCCGCCTGGTAGCCGGAGCCGGTGCCGACCTCGAGCACGCGGTGGTTCGGCTTCACCTGCAACTGCTCGGTCATGTAGGCGACGACGTAGGGCTGGCTGATGGTCTGGCCGCAGGCGATCGGCATGGCGTGATCGGAATAGGCCGCATCCACGTAGCGCGTGTCGACGAAATGCTCGCGCGGCACCTCGTCCATCGCACGCAGCACCGCCTGGTCGCCGATGCCGCGGCGGCGCAGCGTCAGCATGAACTCCATCCGCTGTACGCTTTCGTCCGCCACGTTCGGCCTCTTGTCAGGGGAACAGTTCTGCGAGCTTGGTCAGATACGGCTGGTCGGTCTGGTCGAGCCGCAGCGGCGTCACCGCGATGCGGTTGTCGAACAGCGCCGCGAGATCGGTGCCGTCCTTGCCGCTCGGCTTCACGCCGCGCGCATAGGCGATCCAGAAATACGGATTGCCGCGCCCGTCGTGGCGCGCGTCGATGTGCAGCAGTTGCTGGTCGCGCTTGCCCTGCGCGGACACCGAAACGCCCTTCACCGCGCCGGGCGGACAATCGGGAAAATTCACGTTCACCAGCACGTCGCGCGGGATGCCCTGTCGCAACACGCGGTCGATGATGGCGGGTGCATGCTCGACCGCGGTCTGCCAGAACGGGTTCTGCTTGTTGCCGGCGGAATGCGCCAGCGACAGCGCGAACGAGGGAATGCCGAGCACGCAGGCTTCCTTGGCCGCGGCGATGGTGCCGGAATAGAGCACGTCCTCGGCGGCGTTGCGCCCGCGGTTGACGCCGGACAGCACGAGATCGGGCTGATGGTCGTGCAGCACGTGCCGCGCGCCCATGATGACGCAATCGGTCGGCGTGCCCTTGACCGCGTAGTGCCGCTCGCCGACCTGGCGCAGCCGCAGCGGATCGTTGAGCGAGAGCGAATGCGACACGCCGGACTGGTCGTGCTCGGGCGCGATGATCCAGACGTCGTCGGACAATCGCTGCGCGATCTGCTCGCAGATCTTCAGGCCCGGCGCGTGGATGCCGTCGTCGTTGGTGACAAGGATGCGCATTACGCTGCTCCGTCATTCCGGGGCGGCGCGCAGCGCCGAACCCGGAATCCAGAACAGGACTCCGGATTCGCATCTGGATTCCGGGCTCCGGCCTTCGGCCAGCCCCGGAATGACCCGTGGCAAGTGATGAACCTCAAACTCACGATTTCTTCTCGATCTTTTTGATTCCGCCCATATAGGGCGCGAGCGCGTCCGGCACCACGATGGAGCCGTCGGCCTGCTGGTAGTTTTCCATCACGGCGATAAGCGCCCGCCCCACCGCCACGCCCGAACCGTTGAGCGTGTGCACGAAAGCCGGCTTGCCGTCCTTGCCGCGATAGCGCGCGTTCATGCGCCGCGCCTGGAAATCGCCGCACACCGAGCAGGACGATATCTCGCGGTACATGTCCTGGCCCGGCAGCCACACCTCGATGTCGTAGGTCTTCTGCGAGGCAAATCCCATGTCGCCGGTGCAGAGCGTGACGACGCGGTAGTGCAGATCGAGCTTCTTCAGCACCGCTTCGGCCGACGCCAGCATGCGCTCGTGCTCGGCCATGCTCTGATCCGGCGCGGTGATGGAGACGAGCTCGACCTTGGTGAACTGGTGCTGGCGGATCATGCCGCGGGTGTCGCGGCCCGCGGCGCCGGCCTCGGCGCGGAAGCACGGCGTGCAGGCGGTGAGCCGCATCGGAAGCTGCGCGTCGTCGACGATCGACTCGCGGACCAGGTTCGTCAGCGAAACCTCGGCGGTGGGGATGAGCCACAGATGGCCCAGATGTGAACGAATTTCTTCAACTCGCGTCAGCCCCTCGGCGGTAAAACGAACCGGAGCTTGGGTCGTATCCACTTTTGCTTCTTTTGCAGGTCCGGCCTGTTCCCAAAACCGATCCTCGTTGAGCTGGTCGGCGATTTTGCTCCACTCGTCGATGCTCAATGCGCGGTGCGCCGAAAACTGGTCGTCCTTGAACTTGGGCAACTGCGCCGTACCAAACATCGTCTCGTTGCGGACGAGCAAAGGCGGATTGACCTCCGTGTAGCCATGATCGGCCGTATGCACGTCGAGCATGAATTGCCCGAGCGCGCGCTCCATGCGCGCCAACGCACCCTTCAATACGACAAACCTCGCGCCGGACAGCTTCGCCGCCGTCTCGAAGTCCATCATCCCGAGCGCCTCGCCCAGCTCGAAATGCTGCTTTGGCGTGAATGCATACTCCCGCTTCGCACCGGACTTGTGGTGCTCGACGTTGCCCTGCTCGTCGGCGCCGTCCGGCACTTCGGCGAGCGGCAAATTGGGGATTGTCGCAAGAAGCTTGTCGAGCTCTTCCTCGGCAGCCTTCGTCGCCGCCTCCATGTCCGGCAGCGTGGTCTTGAGCTCGTTGACCTCGGCCATCAGCTTGCTGGCCGTGGCCTCGTCCTTCTTCGCCTTGGCCTGGCCGATCTCCTTCGAGGCCGCGTTCCTTCGCGCCTGCGCCTGCTCGAACTTCTGGATGGCCGCCCGGCGGCGCTCGTCGATCGCGAGCAGGTTCTGCGACGAAAACAGCTTCTTCGCCTCCGCGTCGAGGGGGCGGCGGTTCAGCGCCTGGTCGAACGCCGCGGCGTTTTCGCGGATGAGGCGGATGTCGTGCATGAGGACTGCAAACCGGAACGTTCAGGGAATCTGACGCGATCTTATAGGTGGAGGGGGTCCGTATAGCCAACGCTTCGCGGCCTGGAAAAACTGCGGCGCCCAGGCGCGCCGTTCCCCTTTTTCCGTTTCCCCAAAAGGGGAATGGAGCGCCGGGAGGCGCCACCGGCGGATCGCCGCCGGTTGCCGAACCCAAATCCGGGGTCCGGCGCGCGCCACGGCAGGTCCCCTGTTACCAGGGGTTGCCGCTTTCGGGCGCGCTGGCCCAGTGACGTAGGGCCCGGCGCCTCCCGGCGCTCCACCGCGATGCCATTGTCGGGCACCGCATCCTGCTCCCCCCTTCAGGCGCCGCGATCGACGGCGCCCTGGATCGAGCAGGACGACACAGATATAAATCCTATAGGACTACTGTCAACCCCGCAGGACAGCCTTCCGCTGCTCGCTGCAACGGCCCTGCCTACTCCGCCGGCTTGATCTCGGTGCCGGTCGTGGTGCTGCCCTTGCCCTGCCGGCCCTCGACGATCTTCACCGACCAGATCGAGCCCTCGTAGAGCAGCATCAGCGGGATCGCGAGCGACATCTGGCTGATCACGTCGGGCGGCGTCAGCACGGCTGCGATCACGAAGGCGATGACGATGAAATAGCGCCGCTTCTCCTTCAGCATCTGCGAGCTGACGATGCCGATGCGGCCGAGCAGCGTGAGGATCACCGGAAGCTGGAACGCCACGCCGAAGGCGAGGATCAGGCTCATCAGGAGCGACAGGTATTCGCCGACCTTGGGCAACAGCGCGATCTCGGGCTGCCCCTCGCCCGCCACCTGCTGCATGCCGAGCGAGAAGCGCACCAGCATCGGCATGACGATGAAATAGACCATCGCGGCGCCCAGACCGAAGAAGAACGGTGTCGCCACGAGATAAGGCAGGAACGCCTGCCGCTCGTTGCGGTAGAGGCCTGGCGCGACGAACATGTAGATCTGCGTCGCGATCACCGGGAACGCGATGAAGGCCGCACCGAACAGCGACAGCTTCAACTGGGTGATGAAGTATTCGAGCAGCGCGGTGTAGATGAACTTCGAGTTCTCCGCGCCGGCGATCCACACATAGGGCCAGACCAGGATGTTGTAGATCTGCTTGGCAAAGAAGAAGCAGACCACGGCCGCGACGAAGAAGGCCGCAAGCGCCTTGATCAGCCGCGAGCGCAGCTCGACCAGGTGCGACATCAGCGGCGCCTTGGAGGCCTCGATCTCCTTCTCGTCGTCCTCGCTTCTCACGCGCCGCTCCCGGCCTTGCTTTCGCTTGCGGCCTTGCTTTCGCTTTGCGGCTGCGGCGCTTCAGGGGCGAGCGCGGTGTCGGCCGAAGCCGCCTGCGGTATGAACGTGTCGGCCGCAACCGGCGCGGCCGTGCCCGGCGCTGCGGCCTCCGGCGAGGCGCTTTCGGGCGACACGCTTTCGGGCGCGGGCGGCTTGTCCGCCAGCGGATCGGCGGTGAAGCTCTCGATCTCCTTGCGCACCGAGCCGATCGGGTCGAAGTCGGTGAAGCTCCTGGAAGCCGACTCGGTCATCTCGTCGACCGACTTCTTCAGGTCGGCCACCTCGGCTTCGCGCATCGCCTCCTGGAACTGACCCTGGAATTCCGAGGCCATACGGCGGATCTTGCCCATGTAGTTGCCGACGGTGCGCAGCACGCCGGGCAACTCCTTCGGCCCGATGGCGATCAGCGCCACGACGGCGATGACGACAAGCTCGCTCCAGCCGATGTCAAACATCGAGAACCTTCTGGTGGAGCATCACGCTCTCACACCTTCCACGCTCGCAAATAGCTAGGGGCGCGAGCCCTGCGGCCGGCGCCCCCCATGATCGACGCGGACGCCATGCGCTCCAGCGATCAGGTTGTGCTCTTCTCCGCGGTCGCGGCGGGCTTGATCGGCTCGACCGGCTTTGCGGCCTCGGCCTGGTGGTTGATCGTCTTGGCATCGGCCGCGGGCGTCTCGGCTTTCGCCGCCTCGTCGTCGGTCATGCCTTTCTTGAAGGCCTTGATGCCCTGAGCGACGTCGCCCATCAGCTCGGAAATCTTGCCACGCCCGAACAGCAGCAGGATCACGGCGATCACCACGATCCAGTGCCAGATACTGAAGGAACCCATCGAAAAACCTCCGCAACGACCGGCGGAACGCCGCCCCCCTCGGTCTGGCCCGAACCTAGGCGCAGAGGATTGTAAAAACAAGGATTACCGGCGGTTCAAAACGAGCCTCCGGAAAGATGGCTAACCGGTTCAAATGTCTTGGGAACTCGGAAAATTTAGCTCCGTCATTCCGGGGCGCGCGCGTCAGCGCGTTTACGCGCGTCTTTGACGCGCTATGGCGCGAACCCGGAATCCAGAGCCAAAACCAACACTCGTCGTGTGCCCTGGATTCCGGGCTCGCTCGCTATCGCGAGCGCCCCGGAATGACTGCGGAGCGAGCCGCGAACTACTCCTCGACGCGCTCGGGCGGCGGCGCCAGACCAAGGTCGAGGTCGCCCGGCTCGAGCGGGTCCTCGTCGTCGCGAAGCTGCGGATCGTCCGATGGCATCGGCACCGCGAAGCCCGGCGGCAGGCGGTGATCGAGCAGGCCGGAGCCCTTCAATTCCTCGAGTCCGGGCAGATCGCCGAGTTGCTCCAGGCCGAAATGCGACAGGAAATCCTCGGTCGTGCCGTAGGTGATCGGCCGGCCCGGCACCTTGCGGCGGCCGCGCGGCTTGATCCATCCGGTCTCCATCAGCACGTCGAAGGTGCCCTTCGACATCACCACGCCGCGGATCTCCTCGACCTCGGCGCGCGTCACCGGCTGGTGATAGGCGATCACGGCCAGCGTCTCGACCGCGGCGCGCGACAGCTTCTTCGGAACCACCGCTTCCTTGGTCAGGAGCCACGACAGGTCGGTCGCGGTGCGGAACGCCCACTTGTTGTTGATCTTGACGAGGTTCACGCCGCGCGGCGCGTATTCGAGCTGCAGCATGCGCAGGCTGGCCTTGACGTCCACGTCCTCCGGCAGCCGCGCACCGAGCGTCTTCTCGTCGAGCGGAGCCGAGGCCGCAAACAGCAGCGCCTCGAGCAGCCGCAGATGCTCCGGACGAGCCGCGAGCTCCCGCCCCTCGCCGGCCTGCTCCTCGGCTCGGCCCTGCTCCTGCGCGCGGGCCTGTTCTCGCTCGGCGCGAGCCTGCGCCTCCGATTTCTCGTCGGATCGAGCCTTGAGCTCCTCGTGGGGAATGATGCGCCGTTCCGCCAATGCCGCCATGCCTCCGAATCTCCCTGACCAGTCTATTCCGTTGCGCGCGGCACCGCTGCGCTGGATTCCAGCGCCGCAAGCCCCGCGGCGTCGCGTTTACGCAGGTAAATCGGCGAGAATGCCGACTGCTGATGCACCTCGATCTGCCCTTCGCGAACCAGCTCCAGGGTGGCCGCCAGGCTTGACGCAAACACGCTCGCCCGCATCGAGGGCTCGACCAGGTACTCGATCAGGTACTTGTCGAGCGGGGCCCAGTCGCCGGCCTGCCCGACCAGCCGCTCGAGGACCTCGCGGGCTTCCTGCAGCGCCCAGACATTGCGCTTCTTGAACTGAACATGGCTGAACGCCGCCTGCTGGCGCTGCTTGGCATAGGCCGAAAGCAGGTCGTAGAGCGTGGCGGTCCATTGCGGATGCTTGATGTCGGCGATGGGCTCCGGATCGCCGCGCTGGAACATGTCGCGCTGCAGCTGCGGGCGCTGCATGAGCTGGCTCGAAACGTCGCGGAACGCTTCCAGCCGCTTGAGCCGCCAGGCCAGCGCATTGGCCATGTCCTCGGCGCTGGGGCCATCGGGACCGGCGACTTCCGGCAGCAGCAGGCGCGACTTGAGATAGGCGAGCCAGGCGGCCATCACGAGGTAGTCGGCGGCGAGTTCCAGCCGCAGCTTCCGCGCCGCCTCGATGAACGTCAGATACTGCTCGGCCAGCGCCAGCACCGAAATCTTCGAAAGATCGACCTTCTGCTGGCGGGCCAGCGCGAGCAGCAGGTCGAGCGGGCCCTCGAAGCCCTCGACATCGACCACCAGCGCGGGCTCGTCGGAGCCGCGTTCGGCCAGTTCCGTCTCGAACGATTCAGTTTCGGTCATCAGGCGATCTGTTGATTGAGCATTGCGGCAAACTCGCGCCGCGCGGCGTCGAGGTCGATGGCGGCAGGCTTCCTGCGCGCGGCAAACGCCGCCGCGGACCGCCGCGCCGCGTCGCCGGACAACTCGGGCGCCTCAGCCGCGACCTGCCGCATCTCATCCATCTTTCCGTTGCAATGGAGCACCAGATCGCAGCCGGCCGCGAGCGACGCGCGCGAACGCTCGGCAATCGATCCTGAAAGTGCACCCATCGACACGTCGTCACTCATCAACAAGCCGTCGAAGCCGATCAGGCCGCGAATCACCTCGCGGATCATTTTCGGCGATGTCGTAGCGGGTAGCACGGGATCGAAGGCGGTGAAAACCACATGCGCCGTCATTCCCAAGGGCAATTTTTTCAGGGGACGGAATGCGGCGAAGTCGGTGGCTGCCAGCATTGCACGGTCGGCGTGCACCACCGGAAGCTTGAGATGGCTGTCGGCGTTGGCGCGGCCGTGGCCGGGAATGTGCTTGAGCACCGGCAGCACGCCGCCTTCCGCCAGGCCCTCGGCAACCGCCGCGGCAAGCGCCGCGACCTTCGCTGGCGTGTCGCCATAGGCGCGGTCGCCGATCACCCGGTCGGCGTCGCTGACCGGCACGTCGGCGAGCGGCAGGCAATCGACGTCGATGCCGAGCGGCAGGAGGTCCGACGCGATCAGCCGCGCGCCCAGTCTGGCCGCGGCCAGGCCCTGCGCGGAATCCCGGTCGTAGAGTTCCCCATAGGCCGCGCCCGGCGGATAGGCCGGCCAGTGCGGCGGCCCAAGCCGCTGCACCCGGCCGCCCTCCTGATCGACCAGAACGGGGATCCGGGCTCCCGCTTCCTGCAGGGCTTCGGCAACAAGACCAGTGACTTGGGCCTTGTCCTGAATGTTGCGTTTGAACAGGATCAGGCCCCAAGGCCGGGTTTCGCGCAGAAAGGCGCGCTCCTCGGTGGTCAGGGTGGGTCCGGCCAGTCCGGTGATAAATGCGCGCCGCGCCATCGGCGCGGGCTTAACGTGCGCCGCGCCGCAGGGTCAAGACAAACGCTTGATCAATCAATTGGCTTGCACAACGCAATCGCCGCCGGCCGATTTCAGGCTCGAGCAAAGCTGCACGGCCTCTTCGCGGCTGGCGAACGGACCGACCATCGCGCGGTAGAAGATGCCCTTGCTGCCCAGGTCGGCGCGCCGGACCACGTGCGGCTGGCCGCCGAGCACGCCGGAATGGCGCGACGCGATGCTGCGGTACGACTGCTCGGCGTCGGCCTCGCTCTTCTGCGACGACACCTGCACGTGGAAGCGTCCGCCGGCGGATGCACGGGGTGCCGCCGCCGAAACGCTCGCCTGCCGCGCAGGCGGCGGCGAAGCGGGCGGCGGGGCGATGTCGCGCACGGCGGCGGGCGGCGGCGGAGCCGAATTTGCGGCCTCGGGGCTGAGCGAAAGCGGCGCATTGGCCGATGGCACGGGCGTGTTGCGCGAGGCCGTGACGGTTCGGGGCTGCTGCGGCGGCGCCGCGCGCGCCGATGGCTCGGCGGGCCTCGTTTCGACCGGCCGCGACGGCACAGGCACAGCGCTCGCCTGCCGCGAGGTCGGGGACGGCGGCGGCGGCAACTGATCGGTCGATCCCCCCGGCACGTTCGCGGCCATGTCGGCGGCGTCGGGCTTGATCGGAACGGTGCGGACGCGCCGCGGCTCGCCGATCGCGCTCGGCGGATTGGCGGCGGTGGTCGCGCCGGTGCGGTTGGACGGCGAATTGGCGATCGGCGCGCCCGGAAGCACGGTGCGCGGCGCGGTCGTCTTCGCCAGTTCCTTCTGGTCGATCGGCGTTTCCTGGCGCGGGACCACCTGCTCGTCCTTGCCGCGGTCGGCAAAGCGGTCGTAGTTGAACTTGCTGGCCGACGGATCGGCGGCGACCGCTCCCGACTGCGGCGGCGCCACCCTGGCCGGCTCGCTGCTGGCACGGATCACCGGCGGCGGCGACGCAACGCCGGGCCCGCCGAAGAAGTTGCGATAGCCGACCGCGCTCGCGGTGCCGACCACGGCCAGCGCCAGCACGGCCGCGACGGTCAGCAGGCCCTTGCGGCGGCCGCCGCGCGGCGCGTCGTCGTAGAACTCGTCGTCATGGGGCGCCGGCATCGCGCCGGCCTCGGGCGCCGTCGGATAGACCGGCGGCGAAGGCTGCGCGAAGGGCTGCTGCGCGAAAGGCTCCTGGGCGGCGAAAAACTCCTGGGCGAAAGACCCTTGGGAGAAGGTCTGGCGACCCGCCGTGAGAAAGCCCGGCGGCGGATCGAATGACGGACGCTCCGCCGGATAGTCGGAGGCCTGCTGATAGGGATGCGGGTCCTGATAGGGCTGATGGCCCTGATCGGCATAGGCCTGAGGCGTGTCGAAGCCCGGCACCGGCGGCAGACTCTGCGGCGACAGATCCTCCGGCCGCAGGAACGGCTCGCGCGGCTGATAGGCCTGCGGCGCCTGATAGGCCTGCGGCGCCTGATAGGCCTGCGCGCCTGATAAGCCTGCGGCGCCTGATAAGCCTGCGGCGCTTGATAAGCCTGCGGCGCTTGCGGCGAACCGGGCCAGTCGTCATGCGCGAAATTCTGCGCGGGCTGCGGATCGCCGAAGCGCGGCGGCTCCGGCCACTGCGGCGCCGGGTCCTGGCGATAGTCCTGGTGGTGGTCCTGGCGGTGATCTTCCTGGCGATAATCCTGGTGGTGCTCTTCCTGGCGATACGCCGGTTGCGGCGCGGGCTGCGGCGGCAGCGGATCGTATTGCGGATAGCTGCCGTACTGGACGCCCGAGGGGACGCCGGGATCCGGCTGCGCCGGCGGATGGCCGTCGCGGCCGAACTCGGCGAAGGGATCATTCTGGCCGATCAGCCGCGCGAGTTCCGCCAGCGGGTCGCTGGCCGGCGTCTGCGGCTCTGCGCCGCGACCATAGGCGTCGCTCGATCGGAAACGCGCTGTGTTGTCGTCCGCCATTACAAATCCAATTCCGGTACTCGGCGGTCACCCAGACCCAATCGCTGGGACCGTCCCCGCGCTATGGTCCGCGCCCACGGGTTCCCCCGCGGACCGTGCCCAATCAGCTCCGAGCTACCGCATCTCCCCAGGCGCCTCGACCCCCAATAGCTTCAACCCCGAGGCGAGAACGGTGACCACGCCCTGGACCAGTGCGAGGCGGGCCACAGTAAGTAGTGGATCATCGAGGATAATGAAGCGTAAATGAGGCGAATTCGTCCCTCTTGTCCATTGGGCGTGAAATTCGCTCGCCAGTTCATAGAGATAGAAAGCCACCCGGTGCGGCTCATGCGCCACCGCGGCCGCTTCCACGAGCCGCGGGTAGAGCGCGATCTTGCGCATGATCGAAAGTTCCGCCGAGTCGTCCAGCCGGTGCAACTCGGCCTTGCCGATGTCGACCGAACATTTTCCCGGATCCAGGCCCAGCTGCGGCATCTGCTCGGCGGCATTGCGGAAGATCGAATGGCCGCGGGCGTGGCCGTACTGGACGTAGAAGACCGGATTGTCCTTCGACTGCTCCTTCACCTTGGCCATGTCGAAGTCGAGCACCGCATCGTTCTTGCGGTAGAGCATCATGAAGCGCACCGCGTCGCGGCCCACCTCCTCCACCACCTCGCGCAGCGTCACGAACTCGCCCGAGCGCTTCGACATCTTCACTTCGACGCCGTCGCGGCTGAGCTTGACGAGCTGCACGATCTTGACGTCGAGCTCGGCGGTTGCGCCCGAGACCGCCTTCACCGCGGCCTTCATGCGCTTGATGTAGCCGCCGTGGTCGGCGCCCCACACGTCGATCATGTCGCGAAAGCCGCGGTCGAACTTCGACTTGTGATAGGCGATGTCGGAGGCGAAATAAGTGTAGCTGCCGTCGGACTTCTTCAGCGGCCGGTCGACGTCGTCGCCGAATGCGGTGGCGCGGAACAGGGTCTGCTCGCGGTCCTCGTAGTCGTCGACCGGCGCGCCCTTCGGCGGCGGCAGGCGGCCTTCGTACACCTGATCGCGGGCGCGCAACGCCTCGATGGTCGCGCCGACCTGGTCGGCGCCCTCGATCAGCGAGCGCTCGGAGAAGAACACGTCGTGCTGGACGTTCAACGCCGCGAGGTCTTCCTTGATCGCGACCATCATCATCGCGATGGCCTTGCCGCGCACCAGCGGCAGCCATTGCGCCTCGCTCATCGCTTTCAGCTTGTCGCCGAACTCGGCCTTCAGCGCTTCGCCGACCGGCTTGAGATAGTCGCCGGGATAGAAGCCCTCGGGAATTGCGCCGATGTTTTCGCCGAGCGCCTCGCGGTAGCGCAGGAACGCCGAGCGCGCCAGCACATCGACCTGCGCGCCGGCGTCGTTGATGTAGTACTCGCGCGTCACCGCGAAGCCCGCGACCGCGAGCAGATTGGCGAGCGCATCGCCGAACACCGCGCCGCGGCAGTGGCCGACATGCATCGGCCCGGTCGGATTGGCCGAGACGTATTCGACGTTCACCGGCTGGCCCGCGCCGATGCTGCCCCGGCCGTGGTCGGCGCCTGCGCGGATCGCTTCCGCCAGCGCCTCGCGCCACACCGCCGGATCGAGCGTCAGGTTGATGAAGCCCGGCCCCGCGATATCGGTCTTGGTGACCTCGGGAAGCTTTGCAAGCTCGGCCGCGATCTTTTCGGCAAGCTCGCGCGGCTTCAGGCCGGCGTCCTTGGCGAGCGCCATCGCCGCATTGGTCGCGAGATCGCCGTGGCTCGCCTCGCGCGGCGGCTCGACCACGATGCGCGAAAGGTCGAGCGTGGCCGGCACGGCGCCGGCCCTGGCCAGCGTCTCGACGGCGGTGCGGACGTGTTGGGTGAAGACCTGGAAGACGTTCATTGTGCGAAGGAACTCATGGCGGGCGGGTGATAGCAAATCGCCTGTGGCGATGCGAGGGCGAAGACGTCCGTGTCACGGGCGCAAGCGCAGCACGCAACGTGATGCGCTGCAGGACCCGGGACCGTGCCAAAGGACGGCCCTCTGGTACGGTCCGCGGTGATCAGCCGGTGCTGACCGTTCGCGTCACAGACGCTCGACGGCTGCACGCGGCAGTCGCGCGCGACACGCAGCCCCTACTTCAGCTCCGGCGTCCTGCCGAACAGCCGCTCGTACTCGCCGATCGCGTAGCGGTCGGTCATGCCGGCGATGTAGTCGGCGATCCGCAGCGCGCCGCCGACCGCGTCGCCGGGCTCGAGGCTTGCGAGCCATTCGGGCGGCAGGTCGCCCGGCGCCTGCACGAAATGCTGGAACAGCCGCCGCACCACCGCCTCGGCCTCGCCCATGATCCGCATGATGCGGACATGGCGGTAGAGCCGCGGATAGAGAAACGCCTTGATCGCCTTGTCGGCCGCGGCGTAGGCCTCCGAGAAGCCGATCACCGGCGCGCCGGCGGTGCGGATGTCGGACGCGGATTTCGGGCCGAGCGCTGCGATCCGCCGGCGGCTTTCCGCGATCACGTCCTCGATCATGCGGGTGATGACGCGGCGCACCAGCTCGTGGGCGTGGCGGCTCGCTTCCAGCCGTGGATGGTCCCGGGCGATGTCGCGCAGGATGTCGCCGATCAGCGGCAGGCCGGCGAGATCGCCGATCTGGAACATCCCGGCGCGCAGCCCGTCGTCGATGTCGTGGGCGTCATAGGCGATGTCGTCGGAGATCGCGCCGGCCTGCGCCTCGGCGCTCGGATGGCTCCAGAGATCGAGGTCGTGACCGCGCGAGTACTCCGCAATGACGCGCGGCAGTCCGCGCTCCCGGTAGCGCGCGACCGGATGGCCCGCGCGGTCGGTCAGCGGGCCGTTGTGCTTCACCAGCCCTTCCAGCGTGTCCCAGGTGAGATTGAGCCCGTCGAAATCGGCGTAGCGCCGCTCCAGCGCGGTGACGACGTGCAGCGTATGGGCGTTGTGGTCGAAGCCGCCGAACAGGCCGAGGCACTGGTCGAGCGCGCGCTCGCCGGCATGGCCGAACGGCGGGTGGCCGAGGTCGTGGCCGAGCGCGGATGCCTCGGCGAGATCCTCGTCGAGGCCGAGCGCGCGGGCGATGGAGCGCGCCACCTGCGTCACTTCCAAGGTGTGGGTCAGGCGGTTGCGGAAATGGTCGCCCTCGTGGAAGACGAACACCTGGGTCTTGTAGGCGAGCCGCCGGAACGCCGCCGAATGGATGATGCGGTCGCAGTCGCGGCGGAAATCGCTCCGCGTCGCGCTCGGGGATTCGGGGTAGCGGCGGCCGCGGCTTTTCGCCGGATCGGACGCATAGGGCGCTGGCGGGGACCCTGGAATCGCCATAGCTTTCGCCCGAAATCCCGCTGAATTGACGTTCGCCGCTGCGCACTTACCTATCATGCAGGCGCGGATGCAGCCACCAGCCCCTGCCAAGGGCAGGTACGTGCACGATGGCTTGGGCCGCACGGCGCGAAGATTTGGGCCGCACGGCGCGAAGGACGGAAAGCGATGACCACCGACGTCACCATCTCCGAACGGGCCGCGAAAAAGATCGGCCAGATTCTGAAGGCCGAACCGTCAGGCTCGATGCTGCGGCTGAGCGTCATGGGCGGCGGCTGCTCGGGCTTTCAGTACAAGTTCGACGTCGAGAGCGCCAAGGCCGACGACGACGTGACCATCGAGCGCGACGGCGTGACCATGCTGGTCGATCAGGTGTCGCTGCAGTTCCTCGCCGGCTCCGAGATCGACTTCGTCGACGACCTGATCGGCGCGTCGTTCAAGGTCAACAATCCGAAGGCCAAGGCGTCCTGCGGCTGCGGCACGAGCTTTTCGCTTTAGTCGCTGTCTCTCGGGCGCTCATTCCGGATCCAGCCCTTCCGCCTGCAGAGTTCAGATCCTGGGAAGGCCAAGAAGTGTCCTGCTCAGTCACAAAAGCGGTCATCCTCAAGTTGACGAATGACCGTCGCGCACGCGGTGCACCGAAAGCGCACTTCACTGAACCCCGGCCTGCGCCTTACGGGCGAGCGTATTTCGAACGCCAAGGTGCCCGAGCCGCATTTGGAGCATGCAGACCCATCATTCAGCTTGTTCGGATGGTTCATCGCGCGACCTCGCAGGCGGTCAAATTTGCGGTCTCCGGGATACACTTGCCGCCTTCAGCCTCGGGCTTCTTGTGCAGCACGTGGGAGCGTTCGTGGTCCCAGCGCTCAAGATCTTCCGCCAAACTTCGTTTATGACCTTCGAGCTCAAACTCGAGCTTGGGGATCAACGACTGAAGAATTTCGACGTGTGTGCTGATCAGCTTCACGTACATGTCGAACGCTTCCAACCCAACGAGCGGTGCGCTTTCCGCTACGACCGTGGAAGTGCGCGATCCCATCTCCTGCGGCATCTTATGCCCCCTCTAGCCGTCAATCCCGTACTTGGCCGCGCAACCAGTTCGAACAAACAGACAGATCAGCAAAAGCCCGCAGCACCGCTACGACTTCTGCCAGGCTAGTCAATCAGAACTCCCGCCAGTCCGGATCGCTTTTGAACGCAAGCGCGGATTGCATCCGGCCCGCAGGGCCGCGTGCGGAACCGTTGACCTTGCGGACCGGTACCGGCGCGGCACCCGATTTTGGCGCACTCGCCGCAGGAACGGTGAACGAGGCCGCCGTCGCCGGCGCCCGGCGTGGAGCACTCCGGGCGTCTTCGTCGATCTTGAAGACGCCGACACGCTGCTCCACCGTCATGGCCTGGTGCTCCAGGTTCTTCGCGGTAGCGGCGCTCTCCTCCACCAGCGCGGAGTTTTGCTGCGTCACCTCGTCCATCTGACCGAGCGCCTTGTTGACCTGTTCGATGCCGGCCGCCTGCTCGGCGCTCGCACTCGCGATATCGGACACGATTGCGGTCACGCTCCTGATCGAATTGACGATCTCGGTGAGCGACGTTCCTGCCCGGTTCACCAGCTCGACTCCGTCCTGGACCTGGCTGTTGGAACTGCGTGATCAGGTCCTTGATGTCCTTGGCGGCCTGCGAGGAGCGCTGGGCAAGACTGCGGACTTCCGCGGCCACCACAGCGAAGCCGCGGCCGGCGTCGCCGGCGCGCGCCGCCTCCACCGCCGCGTTGAGCGCAAGCAGGTTTGTCTGGCGCGCGATCTCGTCGATGACGCCTATGATGTCCGAAATCCTGCATGAAGACCCTTCGATCAACGACATCGCCTCGATCGCCTGAGCGACGACCTCGCCGCCGCGCTGTGCGACATCGCGCGTCGCCGACGCAGACTGGCTCGCCCGCATGGCGTTGTCGGCGTTCTTCTTCACCGTCGCCGAAATCTGCTCCATCGAGGCCGAGGTCTGTTCGAGGGTTGCCGCCTGCTCCTCGGTCCGCTGCGAGAGGTCCGTTGTACCGGACGATATCTCGCTGGTGGCCTGGCTTACCTCCCGCGCCGCCTGCGAGATGACTCGAATGGTTTCGGACAGCTTGTCCATCGCACTGTTGAAGTCGAGCCGCAGCTGTTCATAGGCGGAGGGGAAGACCTGACCGAGCCTGAACCCGAGATTGCCCGCCGTCAGTTGCTTCAGCCCATCGGCGAGAGCCTCGACCACGCCGGCCTGTTCCCGTGTCGCGGCGGCCCGTTCTGTGGCGGCGGCCCCCTGGGCTTCGGTCTCCTTCCGCCGGAGCCCTTCGGTTTCCCGGCGTTGCTGCTCGTTCGCCTGTTCCAGATCGAGCTTGGCCAGGCCCGCATCCCGGAAAATACCCAGAGCCTTCGCCATGTCGCCGACCTCGTCGTTGCGCCCGGCATACGGAATCTCGGTCTCGAGCGAACCAGAGGCCAGCGCATTCATCACCGACGTCATCCGCACGATCGGCTGAACCACGTTCCGGCGGATCATGACGATTTCGACGCCAAGCACGGCGAAAAGTGCGACGATCACGCTCGCAACCGACCAGAATGCGAAGGCGCCCTGCGAACCGGCTTCGGCCTCGATCGCAGCATTCATCTTTTCGGCGTCCTTGACGATGCTGTCGATCACCTTGCGATGCCTGGCGTAGGCTTCCGTGATGTCCGAATAGGCCATGGCCGCAGCCGCCATGTCGTTGCGCGCCAGCGCCGGCAAAAGATCGCCTTCGACCCCGGACCAGAACCTGCCGACGTGCTCATGCGATGTTTCGGTCAGCTTCTGCTTGATGACGCCGTCGAGGACGGACTTGCGCCAGAACTCGCGGCGCTGGTCATAGTCCGAACGAAGCTGCTTCACTCTCTCGGCGCTTTCGGCCAACGGCTTTGCGCCATTGAGAGCCAGCGTGGCCTCAAGGTAGGCCTCGATCACATACGCGGGTGGTGGGAGAATGTCCGCGACGAGGTCCTTGCCCTGCGCGATCTGCGAATACATGTCGCCGCCGACCCGAATACGGTCGAAAGCGATGCCGCCGACCAATGTGGCCACCGCCACGGCCGCCGCAAGCGCTCCGCCGAAGGCAAACACCGATTTCCGGATATTCATGTCGGCTCTCTCGATCTCAATGATGCGGCCGGCCTGGACGGCGACGCGTTGCTTACCCGCCGGCCCTGCCGGCGGTCGACGCAAGGTAGAGCAGCCCTTGGGGAGAAGTCGTGTCGTGCAATGCCGACGGGGGGTCGGTTTTCTCCCGACGCATTAACGTCTTGGAAAGGATGCTGCGCCGGCCGCCGGTCAGATGTCGGAAAGCCAGCCTTGGACGGCGGCGAAGCGCACGAGCTCGGCGCGGTGGCGAGGCCGAGCTTTTCCATACCGCGGGATTTGTAGGTCTCGATCGTTTTGACGCCGACTGCAACCTGCCGGGCAATTTCCTTGCCGGTATATCCCAGCGCCGACATTGAGCACCTCGGCCTCGCGGCCGGTCAGATCGGGCAGCGACCGCATGTCGATGTTCGCCGTCTGTGATTGCTTGCCCTCGAACACCCGCCCGACAACGGCGGGGTCCGACATAGAGTCGCCGACCATCACCGCGCGAATGGCCGGGACCAGCGCCTCGGCGGCGGAGCGCTTCAGGACATAGCCGCGGACACCGGCCTCCAGTGCCTGTTTGAGGTAGGCGCGATCTTCATGAAGCGTCAGCATCATCAGCTTCACGCCGGGCAGTTCCCTGGTGAGCCGCTGGGCAACCAGGATGCCGTTGAGCTCCGGCATGGAAATATCGAGAACGGCGACGTCCGGTTTTGTGTCGCGGATCAGCTTGAGCGCGGCCGGTCCATTGCTTGCAGAGCCGACAACCTGCAGATCATCCTCCGCCTCGATCAGCTTGTGCAATCCGGTCAGCATGATCGGGTGGTCGTCGCTCAGCGTGATGCGAATTCGGGCAGTCATGCAGACAGTCTTTCCTGCTCAAGGGAATGCGTGCGAAGATGGTGACGCCCTCCGACGTCGCTTCGATTTCCAGCGAGCCGCCGAGCAGTGCCAGCCGCTCGCGCATGCCGGCGAGGCCCAGGCCGCCCTTGCGCGGGCGTGCGTCCGGGTCGGCGGCGGCGGCAACAAGGCCCGGGCCGTTGTCCTCGATCGTCAGTCGCAGCACGCCTGAGACGCGGTTGATCACGATGCTGACCGCGGTCGCGCTCTTGGCGTGCTTGGCGATATTGGTGAGCGCCTCCTGAACCACGCGGTAGATTGCCGTGCGCACCTCATCTGGCAAATCGTTGACCGCGGCGTCGCGGCACTGGAAGTCGGCCTTGACCTCGAACTGCCGGCTCCATTCCGACACGTAGTTGCCGAGCACCAGCGTCAGGCCGAGTTCGTCGATGGCGGCCGGCCGCAGCTCCCACGCGACACGGTGCAGCGCCTGTCCCATCTGATCGAGCTGCTTGCGGAGCATTTGCACCTGCTCGCGCCGGTCCTCGGTGCTGCTCGTCTCGATCCCTTTCAGCGCCACCAGCGCCGCGGCGAGGCCCTGCCCGGTCTGATCGTGCAGCTCCTGAGCAAGCCGCAGCCGCTCCTGCTCCTGGGCATGCATGAGCCGACGCCGCAGCTCGTCACGCGCAATTTCGGCCGCCTTGCGCGCCGTGATGTCCTGGATCACGCCGCGCACCCGCAGCGGCCTGTTGCGGTCGTCGAAATCGACCTGACCCTTGGAATTGACCCACCGCGTCACCTGGTCATTCAGGCCGATCACCCGGTACTCGATGTCGTAGTAGCGCTGGCCGGCCTCGCAAAGCCGCTTGTTCTCGTCCAGAACGTGACGATCCGCGGGATGGACCCGGTCGAAGTAGTTGGCGTGATCGGTCGGCATGTCGGCCGGAACAGCGAGTACCTGGCGTAGCCGATCCGACCACCAGACCTCGTCTTTCGCCATATCCCAGGTCCACACGCCGAGCTCTGCGGCGTCGATCGCGAGGCGGCACTGATCTTCGCTTGCCTTCAGCGCCTTCGCGGCGGCCAAAAGCCGCTCTGCCGCTTGCTTCCTTGCGCTGATGTCCACCACTGTGGCCATCACCAGACGGCCAGCGCTGGTGTTGATCGGATTGAGACCGAGCTCGACTGGAAATTCGCTGCCGTCCTTGCGGCGGCCGTAGAGGTCGCGGCCCGCGCCCATCTGTCTGATTTCCGGTGCCGCGGCAAAACCGTCGCGCAACTGGCGATGGCCGATCCGGAACCTGTGCGGCAGCAGGAGTTCGACCGGCTGCCCGACCAGTTCGCCGCGCGCATATCCGAAGTACGTTTCGATCAGCGCATTCACCAGCAGGATCACGCCTGCGGAATTGACCAGCAGCACGCCGTTCGGGAAGTACTCTGAACAGAACCCGGAACTCGTCGCGGGTCGGTTGCCGGTCGATCCCGAGCCGGCCGGACCACCGCGTCATCCAGCTTCCGAAGCCAAAGGCCAGCGTTATCGCCCCGGCGAGGAGCACTGCACCGGCCGCCAGATATCGCACAAGGGCGTGCTCGCGCAGGGCATTGACGACGTTCGTCGGCACGCCGAGGGCGAAGGTCCAGCCGGTTGCATCGGAGCGGCGATAGAACCAGTGGAACGGGGTGCCGTCCAGGTTGGTGGTCACCCGGACACCTTCCTCCGAGAGCTTATCCGGACGGCGGATCGACTTCCCTGTGTGTTCAGAGTGCTTTTCGGACCGCGCCACGAACACGCGGTCGCGGTCGAGCACGGCGGCGACGCGACCCTCCGACCCGGCTGGCGCAGCAAGAAACTGCAAGAACTTGTCAGTCGGGATGCCGATCGAAAGGATGTAGACCAAGTCGCCTTCGCGCAGGACCGGAACGATCACCGCGACCACGTGGCGTTTGACAAGCGGCGCATAGAACACGTTGCTGACGACCGGTTTCATGGTCCGCAGCAACTCCTCCTCCGCAGCCAACCTCGCCGGCGGCAGTTGCCCCGGAAAAGTGCCCTGCGGCAGACCGGTGTTGATCAACTGCGTGTCGCGCACCGGGTCACGAAGCACGATCTGTACATTGAGTTTCCGCGACAGCGCCACAATCTGCCGGCCGAAGGCCTCGAGATCGTCGGTCTGCAAGGCGTACGAACTCGCCAGTGCCGTCAGAAGGTTCACTGTTCCGGCGATTTCCCGGTCGATTTCAAGCGGAGGTTCTGTTCCAACTGCTGACGCTCCGCCTCGGCGGACTGCAGCGTCAGCCAGCCGCCAAGCAAGAGTGCCGGAGCAACGATGGCGGCGACGAGCACGCCCAGCGCAACGCGCACGGAATGTCCGCTGCTCCGCCATCTCTTCACAGGTCGACAAATTTCCAAAATTGCTCCGAAACAACCTGATTTCGACCCGATCACACGAAGCGAACGGCGAATTATTCCGGCAATATTACTGGTTCGCTCCTCTTAGGGAGCGCTCGTTACTCGCGTCTGACCGTGTGGGGAAATGCCTGACAATCCCTCGCCGGCTCCGGGATCTACTCCGTCGACGACCTGATCGGCGCGTCCTTCAAGGTCGACAATCCGAAGGCCGAGGCATCCTGCGGCTGCGGCACGAGCTTTTCGCTTTCGCCCCGCATCTCGCCATCATTCCGAGGCGCGCCCAGGAGCGCAGCCACAGGCGCGTCCGTGAGCGCCTCCACGGGACCCGAGGCCGCTTGTGCAGGCGGCGCCAATGCCGCTGAGCAACCGCCCGCGCCGCCGAGCGGAAGGGGAACCGACGCGAGGAGCTGGCGCGGGCACCATTAAATGCTCGCGCTGGTGGCTCGCGAGCGCGAGTCCCTCGTTTACCCCGCAAAGCGCCGCAAACGCATTTTGTCGCGACTTGACTCTAGTTTGTGACAAAAACACTACGGTAAAATGTCAGTTCGGTTTCACGCGGAGTGATCCATGAGTTTGCAATTGCCGGCGCAGTCACGATCCCTGGCCTGGTCAAATCCGGTGGCACGGTGGTGGGGGCTGTTGACGCTGGTGAGCGGCGTCAATATCGCGGTCTGGTTCCTGCTGTACCGCACGCTTCTGGAACCGCGGGCCGGCAGTTTTGGCGGCACGTCCGGCATCGAGGTGATGCTGTTGCTTTGCGCGGCCTATGTTTTTGGCTGCGCATTCCGGTCGTTCCTGCCGCGCGCGGACGTGCAGCGGATCTGCCTGTTCGACACGTGGCTGTCGAGCGTCACGGTCGGACGGTCGGTCGCAACCGTGGCCGAGATCGCCTTCGCGGTGCAGTGGGCGATGATGCTGCATCAGCTCGGCACGATGACGGGAGCGGAGACCACCTTGAACGCCGCATGGGTGATCGTGCCGCTGATCGTGATCGCGGAATGCTTCTCATGGCATGCGGTGCTGACCAGGAACTTCCTCGGCAACGCCATCGAAAATTCGATTTGGGCCGTTGCCTTCTTCATCGTCGGGATCGGCCTTTGCCGGTTGCTGCCGGAGTTTGACGGTTTCGATTCGCGTGATCCTCGTCATGGCGATCGTCGGGATTGCCGGCTATCTGGCATTTCTCGCGGCCATCGACGTGCCGATGTATCTGCGGCGATGGCGGACCGAGGTTGCGCACGGCCGCAAACCGCTGAGCCCTCTGCAGGGTCTTCGCGACGCGAGCGTCCGCTGGGTCGTGACGTACGACATGGCCGAGTGGAAGGACGAGATCGCCTGGATGTCGCTTTATTTCAGCGCGGCGGTCTGGTCGAGCCTCGCGCTGTGCGTGTTCTACGCATTCGCGGGCCATTTTCCGCGCTGACGGACCGGACCGGAGCGGCGCCGGTAGCTACTCGATCACCTCGTCGGCGCGGGCGAGCAAGGTCGGCGGCAGCGTCACGCCCAGCGTCTTCGCGGTCTTGAGATTGACCGTGAGCTCGTACTTGAGAGGCCTTTGCACCGGCAGGTCGGCGGGCTTCTCCCCCTTGAGGATGCGGTCCACATAGCCGGCCGCGCGCTTGTATTGCGCGGCGAGATTGACGCCATAGGCGATCAGGCCGCCGTCAACCGCGAGATGACGGTATGGATAGACAGCGGGAAGCTTGAACCGGGCCGCTCAGTTGATGATGGTCTGACGGTGGATGACCGTGTTGGCCCCGACCGCCGCGATCAGCCCGCCGCGCGTCTCGCGCGTGAAAGCCGCAATGCCGCGCTCGATTTCGTCGGCGGTGCGGATCGGGATTGGGCTGAGCTCGATGCCAGACGGTTCGGCCGCGACCTGCAACGCCGCCCATTGACCGATGCCGGCCGGATTGAGCGGCTCGCGCAGCAGACCCACGCGCGTCAAGCCCGGGACGATCTCGCGCAGCAGGTCCAGCCATTTTCCCGCCAGACTGTATTCGAACTGCATGAAGCCGGTGACGTTGCTGCCGGGCCGGTTGAGGCTTGCGACGAATCCCGCCCCCACCGGATCAATCGCCTGGGGAAACACGATCGGTATTGTGCGGGTCACGCGCTGCGCCGGTCCCACCGCCGCGCCGGCCACCAGCAGAACGTCGGGCGAATTCGCAACCAGTTCGACCGTGGCCTCACGATAGCGCCCGATTTCACCCGAGGCCCAACGCAGGTCGACCCGCAGGTTTTGCCCGGAGACCCAGCCGAGGTCCCGCATGCCCTGCTCGAAGGCGGCGACATGGCTCAGCGCCTCGCGGTCGCCATCGGCGACGTTCATCAGAATGCCGACACGCCGCACGCGCTCCTGCGCGTCTACGACAATCGGCATCGCCGCTGCAGCGATGCCGGCAAGGACATCCCGGCGCCTCATGGCATGAGGGTATTACAAGCGGCGGGTGTCCGCCCAGAGGGGGAGCCGACGACGTCGCGCATTCCCCGCGCGCCATGCTCTGGGGCTAGTTCGCCTGCATGCCTGCGGCCTTGGCGAAGGTCGCGTAAGTGCCGATTTCCCGCTTCACCTGCGCGTCGAACTGGGCGGGCGACAGCGGCATCGGCTCGACGCCGAGCTTGGCGAGCTTTTCCTTCACGGCCGGCGCGTCGAGCGCCCTGGCCATCTCCCGGTGGAATTTGGCGACGATCTCCGGCGGGGTCTTGGCCGGCATGAAGATGCCCATCCAGAACGTGTAGTCGGAATCGGCATAGCCGGATTCCAGCGTGGTCGGGATCTCCGGTGCCGCAGACGCGCGCTGCGGGCTCGACACCGCAAGCCCAAGGAGCCGCCCGTCCCTGATGTGCGGCAGCGCGGTCGAGATCGGGCAGAAGTAGAAATCGACACGGCCGGCCATCACTTCGGTGATGCCCTCGGCGCCGCCCTTGAACGGCACCATCACCGATTCGAAACCGGCGCTCAGCCGAAACCGCTCGGCGCTCATCTGCACGGCGGATCCGACGCCGAGCGCCGCATAGGTCGAGAGCTTCGGATCGGCCTTCGCCGCGGCGACGTACTGCTGCACCGTCTTGTAGCCCTTGGACGGCGCCATGATCATGATGTTGGGCACGCTGCCGATCGTGCCGACGGTGACGAAATCGCGGGCGACGCTGTAGGACAGGTTCGGATAAAGCGCCGGCGCAATGGTGTGCGCCGACGAATGCACCAGAAGCGTGTAGCCATCCGGATCGGCCTTGGCGACTGCGGCCGTGCCGAGCGTACCGCCCGCCCCCGCGCGGTTCTCGACGACGATGCTCTGCCCGAGTTGGGACGCCATCTGCTCAAAAACGATGCGCGGAACGATGTCGACCGCGCTGCCCGGACCAAACGGAATGACGGCGCGGATCGGCCGCGACGGCCAGGTATCGGCGCAAGCACCGGCAACACCGGCGATCAGAACGGCAGCGGCAAGCAAGGTACGGCGCACGGGAAATCCTCCATGATATCGGAGGATTCCGAAGCAAAAGACGTGCCGGTCTCAGATGCGTTCGATGCTGGCGCCGGCGACGATTTTGGTCCACTTCTCGATGTCGGAGGCGACACGCGCACGATAGGCCTCCGACGTGGTCGGGCGCGCCTCGCCGCCGATCTTCTTCAGGCGCTCGACGGTCTCCGGCTCCTTGAGGCTTGCAACCACCTCCTGGTTCAGCTTCGCGAGCATCGGCGCGGCAATGCCGGCCGGGCCCGCAAGCCCGAGCCACGACGTCACCGCATAGTCACGCACGCCCTGCTCGGCAAACGTCGGCACGTCGGGCAGCACGAAGAACCGCGACGGGCCGGTGATTCCGAGTGCGCGCAGCCTGCCGTCGCGCACCATCTCGGCGACCACTGTCATGTTGTCCATGAAGGTGTCGACGCGCTTGCCCAGCAGATCGGTCGCCGCCTGCGGCGAGCCGCGATACGGCACGGCCTGCACCTTGATCCCCGCCGTCGCCGCGAACAGCTCCAGCGCGAGATGCTGGCCGGTGCCGTTGCCGGGATGCGCGCAGAGCAAGCTTGCCCGGCCCGGATTTCGCCTGCGCGATGAACTCGGCCGAGATTCTTCGCCGGATGATCCGGATAGGTGACGAACACGAACGGAAAGTCCGACAGCATGCTGACCCAGGAAAAATCCTCGAGCGGATTGTAGGGCAGCGACTTGTAGATCGCCGCCGACACCGCATGCCCGCCTGCCGCCAGAAACAGCGTCCGCCCGTCGGGCGCCGCGCGCGCGACCGAGGCCGCGGCGGTCGAGCCGCCGGCGCCGGGCCGCGGCTCGACGATCACCTGCTGGCCGAGCCGCGCGGCGAGCCGCTCGGCGATCAGGCGCGCGGTGAGATCGACGTTGCCGCCCGGTGTGAAACCGTGCGCGATGGTGATGGTGCCTTGGGCCACCGGCTGCGCGAAAGCCGGTGCGATGGTCATGGCAGAAAGCCCGGCGACAGCCGAGCGGCGGGTGATCTTCGAGGTCATGGATGCCCTTCCGGTTCGTTTCAGTTCGGCGCCGACGCCACCTTGTAGTTGCCGTCGCGCATGATGCGCGCGCCGGATTCCTTCAGCTCGTTCAGACGCCGCCGGTACTCCGCGTCGCCGAACGTGAGCTTGCCGTTCCGCTTGCGGATCACGCCGTCGATGATCACGGTGTCGACATTGCCGGCGCCGGCGATCTCGACGATGGAGGTGATCGGATCGCAGACCGGCGCCATGTTCACGTCGTCGGCGTTGAGCATGACGATGTCGGCCTTCTTGCCGGGCGTGAGCGTACCGATTTTGCTGTCGAGGCGGAACGCTTTGGCGCCGTTGATGGTCGCCCATTCCAGTGCCTCGCGCGAGCGGACCGGAATGGTCTTCAGCGGCGAGTTGCCGCGCATGCACATTGTTGCGGACCTCCTTGCCGCGGGCGAACAGCAGCGCCGCCTGCATTTCGCGGAACATCTGGCCCGAGCAATAGAGCTCGACGTCGATGCCGATCGACGGCGCCCCGCCCTGCTCGCGATAGGCCGCGACCATGGTGTCGCCGATGTGGTGGTGCAGTTCGACCAGCACGGTCGAGGTCAGCGACGCGCCGCTGTCGACCACGACGCGAAGGTCGGCGGTGTCGTAGCTGGTGCCGTGCACGAGATTGTGATCGGGGCCGAGCAGGCCCGCCCTGGCCATCCTGGCATAGCCGTCCGGCACCACGCAGTCCTCGCGGCGGCGGGTGTGCGACGACGAGACGAGGCCGAATTCGCGCGCCATCCTGATGTCGTGCTCGACCACCTCCCACGCGCCCCAGTCGGGCCCGAGAATGGCCATCGCCAGGGTCACCCGCGCGTCATCGCCGGAAAGCCTGCCCTTGCGCAGCGCCTCGACGCGCTCGCGCGGATGCGGCACGTGGGTGAACGGCGTGCCGGTCTCGAGCCCGATCGGTTTTGCCGTGCCGTGCGCGAACACCGCGCGGATGCCGCTGTCGACCAGGCCGTCCACCGCGCGCTCGGCGTGCTCGATGGTGGTGATGTTGTGGCACCAGTCGACCAGCGTGGTGCAGCCCGCGTCGATCTGGGCGAGCGCGCCCATCAGGTTTGCGACGTAGTTGTCCTCCGGCTTGTAGCGCGTCGCGAGGTTGGAATGCACATGCTTGAAATAGTCGGCGGACATCCACTCCGCGCCGATGCCGCGCAGCGCGGTTTCCCAGGTGTGCATGTGGGCGTTGACCAGGCCCGGCATCACGATCTTGTCGGATGCGTCGATGGTCTCGTCGGCGGTGGCATTGAGGCTGCGGCCCGCAGCCTTGATGCTGTTTCCGGACATCAGCAGTTCGCCGCCCTTGATGTCGCCGATCGCCGGATCGAGCGTGACCAGGAAACCGCATTTGATCAGAGTGGATTTCATCGTTTCCGTTCCGTTACCAGGAACGGCACGATACGCGGCGGCGGCCCGCGGGAACAACCGGTAATCCGGTAGGCCAGTGCCCCTTTGGCACAAGCCGGGAAATCAAGCGGACTCCCGAACCGCGACGCGAGCCGCGCGGAAACCGCTGCCCACGTCCTCCATTTGCCGGATAGGCGGCGGGACAACCGCATTTGCAACCGGTCCAAATTCCGGTTTCGAATTGAACCAATCAGCCGGACGAATGGGTCCGCGTCCGATGTGTGCGTGCTTGCACTTCCGCCGAAGATCGCTTAGGTCGAACGTCATCGAACGTTATGGAGCATAGAAGTCATCGATACCGCTTTTGTCATTTTGCGATCACCTGAAGGTTCTTGAAGGAAGTTTCCTGAAATCGATTTCGCAGAAAGCAGTCATTCAACCACGGTCAGACAACTCATTGCACAAGGGGGAATGCCGATGCCGGCAACCAGTCGGGTCTCCGCGCCTCTGGATTCGGTCCAGCACCAGAACGTAGACGAAGCCTTAAGCAGCATCATCAGCGGCATCTACGACGCAGCGCTCGACTCCGGACGCTGGTGCGAAGTGCTCGCCGCCATCGCCGGATTCGTCGGCGGCCAGGCCGGCGGTCTTCTCTCGAAGAGCCCGCACAAGGATGCACTCGATGTCGATCACTATGTCGGCGTCGATCCCCGGTATCTCGAGAGCTACCGCGAACGCTATTCGAGGTCCTGCCCGCTCGCACGCGTGCCGTTCGTCGAGCCGCTGCGGATCGTCAGCATTCCCGAGCTCGTGCCCTACAACGAGTACCTGCAGGGGCAATTCTACCAGGAGTGGGCGCAACCGCAGGGCTGGCTCGACGTCGCCAATATCATCGTCGAAAAGTCGGAACAGTGCTGCTCCATCTTCAGCGTGGTGCGCGACGAATCGAGCGGCATGGTCGATTGCGAAATGCGCCGACGCATGATGCTTCTCGCGCCGCACATCCGGCGGGCCACGCTGGTGCGGCACGCGATGGATGGCCAGCGGGCCGAAATCGCAACCTTCGCGGCGACCCTCGACCGGCTGAGCGCGGGCCTGTTTCTGCTCGATACGGACGGCAGGATCGTTCATGCCAACGCCGCCGGCCGCGATGTTCTGCAGGGCGACGACTTTCTGCGATCGGTCGGCGGACGGCTGATCGCGCGCGACGTGCAGGTCCATCAGACGCTGCGCGACGTCTGCGAGGCTGCCGGCGGCGACGCCGCCGCGATCGGTCTCAAGGGCGCCGCGCTGCCGCTGGTCGCGCGGGGCGGCGAACATTACGTGGCGCATGCGCTGCCGCTGTCGACAGAAACGCGACAGGCGGCGGCGCTCGGGTCGAGACCGGTTGTCGCGCTGTTCGTTCGCAAGGTCGCGCTGCAAAGCTCCGCACCCGCCGACATCATCGGCAAGGCGTTCAAGCTCACGCCGGCCGAACTGCGCGTGCTGCTTGCCATCGTCGACGTCGGCGGCGTGCCCGAGGTCGCGGCCGCGCTCGGCGTCGCCGAGAGCACGGTCAAGACGCATCTCGGCCGGCTGTTCGAGAAAACCGGCGCCGGCCGCCAGGCCGATCTCGTCAAGCTGGTCGCTGGATTTTCCCTGCCGCTGGCGAACTGACCCCTGCAACGACACGCGGAGCCGACCCGGCCGCGCTGGCCGCTCGCCCCCATAGCGCTCGAAGACGCGCGTAAACGCGCTGGTGGCGCGTCGCAGACGCGCGTAAACGCGCTGGTGGCGCGTCGCAGACGCGCGTAAACGCGCTGGTGGCGCGTCGCAGACGCGCGTAAACGCGCTGGTGGCGCGTCGCAGACGCGCGTAAACGCGCTGGTGGCTCGCCAGCGCGGCCGCGCCGCCGAGTGGCGCGAAGCGACACGAGGAGCCGGCGCGGGCCACTCCAAACGTGCCCGCGCTGGTGGCTCGCCAGCGCAGGCGGCTCACGCCGATGTGATCGGCATCCGCAAATTTTGCGGCTGCGTTCCTCTGAACGAATGACGCAAAGCCCGTCACGCGGCGGCAGTGTCGCCGCGATTTCCGCTGAAGCGGAATCGCGGCCTGCGGCAGGACCATTGGCGCCTGCACGCCAACAAAAAGGTGAGGCATGATTTTACCGGACAATGCTTTTGTGCGATTTGCGGCATCGCTGCGTATTTTCGGGACGCTCGTTGCAGGCGCCATCCTGGTTGCCGGCATGAACACGGCGCTGACCGGACCGCGATACGCGGTCGACAATCAAAGCCAAGCTGACAGTCACGCCCGCGGTCCCGATGCAGCGGGATGCCCGCCGATGAACGCTCATCACTAGCCGAGGGGCTGCCGGCCGGCGTGTTTCCCCGTCCCCTCGCGCCGATCGGTGCCTCAACGAGGCCGGGCCATGACCGGAGCCACACCCGGTCATGGCCCAGGTCCTGAGCCAGGTCCCAGGCCAAGTCCTGAGCCGGGTGCGCATGCGTCATCAATTCGAAAGGCAGAAAAATGCGGAACGTCGTCGTGGTTCTTGTGTCGCTTGCAGTCAGTGCACTGGTTGCCGGGTTTTGCGTGTCCGCGATCAGGGCCTCCCACGAGGCCGAGGCGCGGCAGCACGCCATGCCGTCCGACGCGGTGCCGCCGCGTCCCGACGGTCCGTGGCGGACCGTACCGGCCTACGAGCTCGACGACGTCTGGCCGTTCTAGAAGTCCATCCCGGTTCAAATGAACCGGGATGGACTTTAGATTTTTGCGTTTGCGCATGTCCTTTTCGGAAAACCGGCACCCACTTTTCCGGGACATGCGCTAGTTCGGCTTGATGCCGGCGGCCTTGGCAACCGCGATGTTGTCGGCGATTTCCGCCTTGATGCGCTCGGCAAATTGCGCCGGCGTCCAGACCAGCGGCACGATGCCGGTCTTGGTGAGGCGCTCCTGCACGGCCGGCGTCCTGACCGCCTTGATGGTTTCGGCGTTGAGCCTGTCGACCACCGCGCGCGGCGTCCGGGCGGGCGCCAGCATGCCGATCCAGATCGGAAAATCGGCGTTGCGGTAGCCCGCCTCGAGCGTGGTCGGCACGTCCGGAAGCTCCGGCACGCGCGCGGCCCCGTTGGTGACCAGCGCGACGAGCTTGCCCTCGCGGATATAGGGCAGCGCGGTGTTGATCGGGCAGAAGTAGAATTCGACGCGCCCGGTGATCACTTCGGTGAGCGCCTCGGGCCCGCCGCGGAACGGCACGTGGGTCGCCTCGAAGCCGGCGCTGAGCTTGAATTTTTCCGCGCTCAGATGCGTGCCGGAGCCGACGCCGACCGAAGCGAAGTTGAACGTGCCGGGTTTCGCCTTGGCGGCGGCGACCATCTCCTGAATGGTCTTGAAGCCCTTGGCCGGCGAGATGATCAGCACCGCCGGCAGGCTGCCGAACGGGGCAACCGGCGCGAAGTCGCCGACGGTGTCGTAGGGCAGGTTCGCGTAGATCGCGGGCGACACCGTAAGAGCGTTTGAATGGGCGAGCAGCGTGTAGCCGTCGGGATCGGCCTTGGCGACCGCGTTGGTGCCGAGCGTGCCGCCCGCGCCGGTCCGGTTCTCCACCACGATCGGCTGGCCGAGCTGCGGCGAAAGCTGGTCGAACACGATGCGCGGGACGAGATCGGTCGCGCTGCCGGCGCCGAACGGGATGATCGCGCGGATCGGCCGCGTGGGCCAGTCCTGGGCGGATGCCGCCGCGGGAACCAGCGCAACCCATGCCGCAATCGTAATGGTGGCAAGCCGGCGCATGGCGATTACTCCGCGGCGACCGCGGGTTTGTGCGGCGGCTCGCCCACCTCGGCAAGCTGCGGCTCGAGGCGGCGCTTGAGCACGCGGTCGATGCGGTCGAGATAGACGTAAATCACCGGGGTGATGAACAGCGTCAGCAGTTGCGACAGGATCAGGCCGCCGACCACCGCGACGCCGAGCGGCTGGCGCAACTCCGCGCCCTCGCCACCCGCAAGCGCGATCGGCAGCGCGCCGAAGATCGCCGCGAACGTCGTCATCATGATCGGGCGGAAGCGCAGCAGGCAGGCCTCGCGGATCGCCACCTCGGCGGACAGACCGACGCGGCGCCGTTCAATCGCGAAATCGACCATCATGATGGCGTTCTTCTTGACGATGCCGACCAGCATGACGATGCCGATCATCGCGATCACCGACAGGTCCATCTTGAACAGGATCAGCGTCAGGAGCGCGCCGATGCCGGCCGAAGGCAGCCCGGAGATGATGGTGATCGGGTGGATGAAGCTCTCGTAGAGAATGCCGAGCACGACGAAGGCGGCGAAGATCGCGGCCAGGATCAGGACGAACTGGCCCTTCTGCGACTCCTCGAACACTTGCGTCGTGCCCTGGAAGCCGGTCGTAATCGATGCCGGCAAGTTCGAATCCCGCTCCAGCTGCCGGATCGCATCGGTCGCCTGGCCGATCGACGTGCCGGGCGCAAGATTGAACGAGATCGTCACCGAGGGCTGCTGACCCTGGTGATTTACCAGAAGCGGACCGACGCTGGTCACCGGCCTGGTCAGCGCCGTGAGCGGAATCGACTGGCCGGAGGGTGTGCCGGTGCCGGGAATGCCGGTGCCGGGGCCCAGCGTCGGCGCGACGCCCGAAGCGGCCTGCGCCGTGCCGGTGCCGGTGGTCTTGATGTAAATGCTGGAGAGCTTGGACGGGTCGTTGCGGAACTCGGGCTTCGCCTCCAGGATCACCTGGTAGTCGTTGCTCTGGGTGTAGATCGTGGCGACCTGCCGGCTGCCGAACGCGTTGAACAGCTCCTGGCGGACCTGATCGACGGTGATGCCGTAAGCCGCGGCCTTCTCGCGGTCCACTTCGATCATCACCTGCGGATTGGTGACGTAGAGGTCGGTGTTGACGTCGAGCAGGCCGGGGATCCCGGAAATCTTCTCGCGCAGCTCGGGCGCGGTCTTGTAGAGCGCGTCGGTGTCGCTCGATTGCAGCGTGTATTGATAGATGCCCTTGTTGATCCGGCCGCCGATATTGATGTTCTGGATCATCTGGAAGTAGACGCGCATGCCGGTGACCTGGGCGGTCGCGCGTCCCATCCGCGGAATGATGGTATCGAGCTTGCCGCGCTCGGACTTCGGCTTCAGCGCCACCAGCATGCGGCCGTTGTTCAGCGTCGAATTCGGGCCACCGACGCCCACCGTCGAATTGACGTAGAGCACCGCCGGGTCGTTGCGGACGATCTCGGCGACCTTGCGCTGCCGCTCGACCATGCCGTCGAACGAAATGTCCGACTGCGCCTCGGTGATCGCCAGCATGTAGCCGGTGTCTTCGCGCGGGAAGAAGCCCTTGGGGATGACAATGTAGAGCCAGACCGTGCCGACGATGGTGCCGAGCGTGATGAGCAGCATCACGAACTTGTACTTGAGCACCTTGTCGAGCGACCATTCGTAGCCCTTGAGCCAGGCCTGGAACATGTTCTCGAACCATTGCAGCACGAAGAACTGCTTTTTCTGCTCCTCGCCGGGTTGATGGCCGCGCAGCACGCGCGCGCACAGCATCGGCGTCAGCGTCAGCGAGACGAAGCCCGAAACCACGATCGCCACCGCGATGGTGACGGCGAACTCGCGGAACACGCGGCCGACGATACCGCCCATCAGCAGCACCGGGATGAACACGGCGATCAGCGAGAACGTGATCGAGACGATGGTGAAGCCGATCTCGCGCGCGCCCTTGAGCGCCGCCTCGAACGGCCGCATGCCGCCCTCGATGTGGCGCACGATGTTTTCCAGCATGACGATGGCGTCGTCGACCACGAAGCCGACCGACAGCGTCAGGGCGAGCAGCGTCATGTTGTTGATCGAGAACCCGAGCGCATACATTGCCGCAAACGTCGCGACCAGCGAGATCGGCACCGCCAGCGCCGGGATGATCGTCGCGGTCACCGAGCGCAGGAACAGGAAGATCACCAGGATGACCAGCGCAAACGCGATCAGCAGGGTCTCCTGCACCTCGTAGACCGCGTTGCGGATCGAGATCGAGCGGTCCAGCAGCGTTTCCATGCTGATCGCGGCCGGCACCTGCGCGCGGAACTGCGGCAGCTTCGACTTGACCAGGTCGACCACCTCGACGGTGTTGGCGTCCGGCTGCCGCTGGATGGCCAGCACCACCGCGCGCTGGTTGTTGTACCAACTCGCGACCTTGTCGTTCTCGACACCGTCGATGACGTTGGCGATCTCGCAGAGCTTGACCGGGGAGCCGTTGCGCCAGGCCGCCACCACGTTGCAGTAATCGGCCGCGTTCCGCATGGCGCCGGTCGCCACCAGCGTCGTGTTGCGTTCGCTGCCCGCCAGCGTTCCGACCGGCGTGTTGGAGTTGGTCTTGGACAGCACCGTCCGAACATCGTCCAGCGAAATGTTGCGCGCGGCGGCGGCGATCGGATCGACCTGCACCCGAACCGCGAATTTCTGCGAGCCGTAGACCAGCACCTGGGCGACGCCGGACAACTGCGAGATCTGCTGGGCCAGCAGCGTCTGGCCGTATTCGTCGACCGTCGACATCGGCAGCGTCGACGAGATCAGGCTGATGAACAGCACCGGGAAGTCGCCGGGATTGACCTTGCGGAACGACGGCGGCGTGGTCATCTCGATCGGCAGCCTGCGCTGCGCGACCGAAAGCGCCGTCTGCACGTCGAGCGCCGCGCCGTCGATGTTGCGGTTGAGGTCGAACTGGATGGTGATGCGGGTCTGGCCGAGCGTCGAGGTCGAGGTCATCGACGAGACGCCGGCGATGGTGGAGAACTGCCGCTCGATCGGTCCGGCGACCGAGGCCGCCATGGTCTCGGGGCTGGCGCCCGGCAGCGTCGCGGTCACCTCGATGGTCGGAAAGTCGACCCGCGGCAGCGCCGCGACCGACAGCAGGCGATAGCCGAAGATGCCGAACACGATGAGCGACGCCGTGATGAGCGTCGTCATCACCGGGCGCCGGATACAGGCCTCTGAAAGATTCATGTCAGGACTCTGCCCTCGAGATTCGGCCCTTCAGGATTTGGCCCTGCCGCCCCGGATGGAAACCTTGGTTCCGTTCTGCAACTGAAGCTGGCCGTCGATCACGACCGTTTCGCCGTCCTCCAGCCCGGATGCGATCGCGGCAATGCCGTCGACCGTCCGCTCGACCTTGACCAGGCGCTTGGTCGCCGCATTGTCTTTCACGACGAACACGAATTGGCCTTCCTGACTGATCTGCAACGCCGCGGTCGGAACCGACACACGGGCGTCGTTGCGCAGCGTCAGCGCCGTGTTTACCAGCGTGCCGGGCCACAAGAGTTCGTCCTGGTTCGGCATGGTGGCGCGCACCGTCACCATGCCGGTCGCGGCATCGACCGCGTTCTCGATCATCGTGACCTGACCGGTCGCGCGCGCGTTCGAGCCCGGAATGACCGCCTCGAGCGTGGCGGTTTCGGCGGCAAGCGCCGCGCGCACGTCCGGCAGGCTCCGCTGCGGCACCGCGAACGAAACGTAGATCGGCGCGACCTGATTGATGGTGGCGAGCGGCGCGAGATCCGCCTGCCGCACGATATTGCCGACCTTGACGGTGGCCATGCTCATGCGGCCGGAAATCGGCGCGCGGATGGTGGTGTAGCCGAGTTGAACCTTGAGGCCCTGCAGCGTCGCCTTGCTGGACTCGGCGAGCGCGCGCGAGACGTTCAGCTGGGTCTGCGAATTGTTGAGCGTGACCTGGGTGGTGGCGTTCTTCTGAACGAGGTCGGTGTAGCGCGCGACGTCGCGCTGTGCCTGCTCGAACTGCGCTTCGGCGCCGGCGATCACCGCCTCGACGCGCTTGATCTCGGCCTCGATCGAGCGGCCGTCGAGCACGAACAGCACGTCGCCCTGCTTGACGCGGGCGCCGTCCTCGAACTTCACGGCGACGATTTCGCTGTCGATGCGCGGCTTGATCGCGACCGCTGCGATCATCGTCACGGTGCCGAGCGCCTCAAGCCGGACCGGAACCGGCTTCTTGACGGCCTTCGCCACCGCGACCGGGATCACCCGCTCGCCGCGGGGGCCTGTGCCGCGGCCTTCTGGGCCGACGAACTTGTCCAAAGAAATACCCCGAGGCCCGCGAGGGCGAGCACCCCGGCCGCGCCCAGAACCAGCGTCCGTTTGTTCATCCTATTGTTCCGGCCCCGACCGCAGAACGGGTGCCGTACTCCCTCTGTCCCTCGTCGCCCGGTCTAGCCGCGAACCCCCAGCAATTTACAGAATTGTTTAGCATAGAGCGCCGGGCGGTTGCACGCCCCCGCCAAGGTCACGAACACCGGTAACGGCAATTTGCTCCAAGTTCTTTAAGCGCTTTGCGAACTCGGGCATGGTGGTTAACCGCGGCCAACCCTAAAAACCTGCCAAAACGCCCCAAAGAACACCCATGCGGATCGCCACCTGGAACGTCAATTCGATCAAGCAGCGAATCGAGAACCTGACCGCCTGGCTCAAGGAGCGGTCGCCCGACATCGTTTGCCTTCAGGAAACCAAGACCGTCGATGACGCCTTTCCGAGGCTGGAAATCGAGGCGCTGGGCTACAACGTCGCATTCCACGGCCAGAAGACCTTCAACGGCGTCGCCATCCTGTCGAAGTTCAAGTTCGACGAGGTGACGCCAAGGCTGCCCGGCGACGACGCCGACGACCATGCCCGGTTCATCGAGGCCGTCGTTTCGACCGACCGCGGCAGCCTGCGGGTGGCGTCGATCTACCTGCCCAACGGCAACCCCCCGGATACCGAAAAATATCCATATAAAATCAGATGGATGGACCGGCTTTCAAAGTACGCGCATGAACGGCTTCAACTGGAAGAGCCGCTGGTGCTGGCGGGCGACTACAACGTCATCCCGACCGCCGACGACGTCCACAACCCCGCGGTCTGGGCCAAGGACGCGCTGTTCCTGCCGCAGACCCGCGCCAAGTTCCGCGCGCTCACCAGCCTGGGCCTCACCGACGCCATTCGCGCCGTGAGCGACGACAAAGGGCTCTACACGTTCTGGGATTACCAGGCGGGCGCCTGGCAGAAGAACTGGGGCATCCGGATCGACCATCTGCTGCTGTCGCCGCAGGCCGCCGACCGGCTCACCGGCGCGGGCATCGACAAGCACGTCCGCTCCTGGGAGCGGCCGTCCGACCACGTGCCGGTCTATGCGGATCTGGCGCTCGAGGCGGCGTGACGCCGGCTTGCGTGTCCCGCACGCGGTGCACCGCGAAGCGGTGAACCGCAGATGCGGGACCGTTCCAATGGCGGTGGACGTGACGGTCCCGGATCAGCGGTGCACCACTCGCTACGCTCGCGCTGCACCGCATCCGGGACAAGAGGCGCCCTACTCGCGGCGGCCTTCGACCCAGCGCTTGAGCAGAATATAAGCCATCGCCTGCTCGTCGTTGGTCGCCTGCGCAATCGAGCTTTCGCGCAACTGCGCGATCCAGGGCTCCTTGGCGCCCGGGCCGTCGCTTGCGACCGTCATCCACATCAGGCCTGCGGCGCGCTGGCGCGTGCCGTGCTCGCCGTTGAACAGGATGCGGCCGAGAATGGCCTGCGCCTTGTAGTGGCCCTTGTTGGAGGCGAGCACCAGCCACGGCACCGCGCGCTTGGCGTCGCGCACCACGCCGTTGCCGTCGAGATAAAGCGAGGCGAGCTGGAACTGCGCTTCCGGATCGCCGAAGTAGGACGCGGCATGGCCGAACATGCGGCGCGCCAGCTCCGGGCTCGGCGCCACGGCTGTCGGAATGCCTTCGAGATAGTAGTGGCCGAGCGCGACGAAAGCGTTGGCGACGAAGCGCGCACGCGGCGTCGCCGGATTGTCGTCGGCGTGGCTGTCGGCGAACTTCTGGAAGTATTCGAACGCGCGGATGTTGTCGCGCTTCACGCCCTCGCCGTCGGCATACATGCGGCCGAGCTTCCACAGCGCGAACCCGTGACCGTGCTCGGCGGCGTATTGCAGCGACATGACCGCCTTGGAGGTTTCGCCGGACCTGAGCGCCTCGGTGGCGCTGCGGAAGGCGTCGCCCGGCGACGTCGGCATGATCGCGGTCTTGAGGCCGGGACTTAGATTCGGACTTAGATTTGGATTTGCGGCTTTCGGGCCGCCCGGCAACGCACTGGCCAGCGGCTGTACCCCCGCCGGAGCGAGGACGGGATTCGGCGACGGCGTGCCGTCGAGCGACTGCGTCGGCCCGGTCCCGAAGGCGAGCGCGAGCAGCGTAGCGCTGGTGATGGCGCTAAATGTCCGCATAACACGACTTCTCGGCGGCGGCGCCAGGATGGGTGACCGCGCCATGCAAGGCGTCGCCGACCTGCTGGGCGTATTTCCAGATGTAGCCGGAACCGAAATCGGTTTCGCGCGACTTCCATGACTTGCGGCGCCTGGCGAGTTCGTCGGCCGAAACCTTGACGTTCATGGTGCCTTTGACGGCGTCGATCTCGATGATGTCGCCGTCCTTGACCAGCGCGATCGGCCCGCCGACCGCGGCCTCGGGGCCGACATGGCCGATGCAGAAACCGCGCGTCGCACCCGAGAAGCGGCCGTCGGTGATGAGGGCTACCTTGCCGCCCATGCCCTGGCCGTAGAGCGCGGCGGTGGTCGCCAGCATCTCTCGCATGCCCGGGCCGCCCTTCGGGCCCTCGTAGCGGATCACGAACACGTCGCCTTCCTTGTACTTCTTCGCCTTGACCGCGGCGAAGCAGTCTTCCTCGCGGTCGAAGCAACGCGCCGGGCCGGTGAACTTCAACTCGCTCATTCCAGCGACCTTCACGATCGCGCCTTCCGGCGCGAGATTACCTTTGAGCCCGACCACGCCGCCGGTCTTGGTGATCGGCTTGTTGGCCGGGTAGACCACGTCCTGGTCCGGATTCCATTTCACGCTCTTGAGGTTCTGCGCGATGGTGCGGCCTGTCACCGTCATGCAACTACCGTCCAAGAATCCATGATCCAAAAGGGTTTTCATCAGCAGCGGAATGCCGCCAACTTCAAACATGTCCTTGGCAACATAACGGCCGCCCGGTTTCAAATCGGCGATATATGGTGTCCTTTTGAAGACCTCGGCGACGTCGAACAGCGTGAATTCAATTCCGCATTCGTGAGCAATTGCAGGCAGATGCAGCGCAGCATTGGTCGAGCCGCCCGATGCGGCTACCACCGCCGCGGCATTTTCCAGCGCCTTTTTCGTCACAATGTCGCGCGGGCGGATGCCCTCCGCGATGAGCTTCATGACCTGCTCGCCTGCGGTCATGCAGAAGGCGTCGCGGATTTCGTAAGGCGCCGGCGCGCCGCGCCGAATACGGCAGCGCAAGCCCGATCGCTTCGGAAACGGTCGCCATCGTATTGGCGGTGAACTGCGCACCGCAGGCGCCGGCCGACGGGCACGCCACCTGCTCGAGCGTTTCGAGATCGGCGTCGGTCATCTGCCCGACCGAGTGCTTGCCGACCGCCTCGAACACATCCTGCACGGTGACCGGCTGGCCCTTGAAGGTGCCGGGCAGGATCGAGCCGCCATAGATGAAGATCGACGGCACATTGAGACGGCACATCGCCATCATCATGCCCGGCAGCGACTTGTCGCAGCCGGCGAGGCCGATCAACGCATCGTACGAGTGACCGCGTATGGTGAGTTCGACCGTGTCGGCGATCGCCTCGCGCGACGGCAGCGAGGACTTCATGCCCTCGTGGCCCATGGCGATGCCGTCGGTGACGGTGATGGTGCAGAACTCGCGCGGCGTGCCGCCGGCCGCCGCGACGCCCTTTTTCGCGGCCTGGGCCTGGCGCATCAGCGCGATGTTGCAGGGAGCGGCTTCGTTCCAGCAGGAGGCGACGCCGACGAACGGCTGGTGGATCTGCCGCGTCGTCAGACCCATCGCGTAATAGTACGAGCGATGCGGTGCGCGCTCAGGCCCCTCGGTCACGTGGCGGCTGGGGAGCTTGGCCTTCAGCTTGGTACGAGCATCCATCGAAAAAATCCTGCGACGTGCAGCCGCGAGCGATCGCCCCCGGCCCTCCGCCGCTGTCTCCCCCCCGGGATTATTGCTTGCGGATTTCCAATTCCGTCCAAGCCGTTACTCCGTCCGGCTGAAAAAACCGGAAATACAACGGCTTGAACGACCTTCGATTTCGTCAAAGGGTATGGCCAAATCGCGGCGCCTTGCAGTAAACGGCGGTGTACAATTCAAATGTTCCAAAGTTGTTGCCGCCGCGCCACAGGTGGTGGCCGCAGCGCAACATCAAAATGGCCCGCCGCAAGCTCCATCCGCCCTTTTTTGCCCGAAGCGTTCACCATGTGGCGCCCGAACTGATCGGCGCGACGCTGCTGGTCGGCGGCGTCGGCGGGCGGATCGTCGAGGTCGAGGCTTATCACCACACCGACCCGGCCGCGCACAGTTACCGGGGGCAGACCCCGCGCAACGCGGTCATGTTCGGCCCGCCGGGCGTCGCCTATGTCTACCGCTCCTATGGCATTCACTGGTGCCTGAATTTCGTCTGCGAGCCGGAAGGCTCGGCGAGCGCGGTGCTGATCCGGGCGGTCGAGCCCACCGAAGGGCTCGCGAAGATGCGGCGCCGGCGCGGGCTTTCGGAAGAACGGCTCCTATGCTCAGGACCGGGACGGCTCGCCGAGGCGATGGGCGTGACGATCGCGCACAACGGGCTTGCGCTCGACCGGCTGCCGTTCGAGCTCTATGCGCGTGACGAGGAAGCAGATGTCGCCACCGGCGTCCGCATCGGCATCACCAAGGCCGCGGATCTGCCGTGGCGCTATGGGCTGAAGGGATCGAAGTTTCTCAGCAAGCCGTTCAAGGACGGCTGAGCATCCTCAGAACGCCACCGCGTCCCAGTTGGCGCGCCCCTTGCGCGCCGCCTTGAACGCCTCCCAGTTGGCGGCGAACGTGGGCGGCGCCCAGATCGGGAAGCCGGCGATGATGGTGCCGATCAGCAGGAAGGTGTTGACGGTCGCGAAGAACAGACCGAGCGAGCTCACGGTCAGCAGCGCCGTGCGCGAATGCCAGCGCTGCTCGACCAGAAGATAGACGATCCTGCCGCCGTCGAGCGGAATCCCCGGCAGCAGATTGACCACCCCGAGCCCGAAATTGACGTAGACCGCCGCCCGCAGAAGCAGCGCGACCATGGAGGGCTGCGTAAACGGCTCGGTGACGAGCCTGCCGTCGACCACGATGGTTCCGGGCGCAGCGGCCGGCACGAGCTTGAGCAGCGCAAGCGCGGCAAGGCCCATCGCCAGATTGGCAATCGGACCCGCGAGAGTGATCAGCAGGTCCTGCCCCATGGTGTGCGGCCAGCCGCGGAAATGCACGAGACCGCCGGCCATGCTGATCTCGATCCGCGCGACCTGCACGCGGTAGTGCGTCGCCATCACGGCATGGGCGAGTTCGTGGATCAGGATGGACAGGAAGAACATCGCGACGAAGAACCCAGCAAGCACCAGCCCGCGCAGGCTGAACATGCGAAGGAACGGAACCGCCAGGACCACCGCGGTGATGAAAAACGTGGGCGAGAGATTGACCGGCGCGCCGCGGTAACGGCCCACCTCGAACCTGCCCGCATCGAAGGAAAATTGCATGACCCGCCTGCCACCTTTGGCATTGGTCGGCCGGGACGGCGGGCAGGTTCAAGGCGGCAAAATCAGGCCGTGGCCTTCGCAGCCGCGTGGCGATCCTTCACGTCGGTGAAGGCGATGCCGGGCGCACGGTCGCGGGTGTAGCCCAGATAAAAGTCGTTCTTGGCGAGGTACACCGGATCGCCGTCGAGATCGTCGGCGATGCTGAGCCCGTGGTCCTTGACGAATTTTTCGAGCACCTTGGGATCATCCGCGGCAATCCAGCGCGCCAGCGCGAACTCGGCGGTGTCCCACAGCACCTCGAGGCCGTATTCGTCCTTGAGCCGCACGCGCAGCACGTCGAGCTGAAGCGGGCCGACCACGCCGACCAGCGCAGGCGAGCCGTCCTGCGGGCGGAACACCTGCACCACGCCCTCCTCCGCGAGCTGCTGCAGCGCCTCCTTCAGCTTCTTCGCCTTCATGGCGTCGGGGAGCCGCACGCGGCGGAGGATTTCCGGGGCGAAGTTCGGCACGCCGACGAAGTTGATGTCCTCGCCTTCGGTGAGCGTGTCGCCGATGGCGATGGCGCCGTGGTTGGGAATGCCGACCACGTCGCCGGCAAACGCCTCGTCGGCGACCGAACGGTCCTGCGCGAAGAAGAACTGCGGCGCGTTGAGCGAGATCGACTTGCCGGTGCGCACCTGCTTGACCTTCATGCCGCGGGTGAGCTTGCCGGAGCACAGCCGCGCGAACGCCATGCGGTCGCGGTGGTTCGGGTCCATGTTCGCCTGGATCTTGAACACGAAGGCCGACATGTTGTTCTCGTCGGCCTCGACGGTGCGCGTGTCGGCCTTCTGCGCGCGCGGCGGCGGCGCGATGCGGCCGATCGCGTCGAGCAGATCGCCGACGCCGAAGTTCTTCAGCGCCGAGCCGAAGAACACCGGCGAAAGATGCCCCTCGCGGAACGCCTCCATCTCGAACGGCTTGCAGGCATCGCGGACCAGCTCCAGCTCGCCGGAGATCGCGGCGCCGTCGAGATTGGGGTTGAGCGCCGCGACCTCGGCGATGCTCATTTCCCGGAGCGTGCCGGCCTTGCCGGCGTCGCCTTCGAGCAGCCGCACGCCGCCGCCCTCGATGGCGACGGTGCCGACGAAATCGCGGCCGCGGCCGACCGGCCAGTTCACCGGCGTGGTGTCGAGCGCCAGCGTCTTCTCGATCTCGTCCAGCAGGTCGAACGGATCGCGGCTTTCGCGGTCCATCTTGTTGATGAAGGTGATGATCGGAATGTCGCGCAGGCGGCACACCTCGAACAGCTTGCGGGTGCGCGCCTCGATGCCCTTGGCGGCGTCGATCACCATCACGGCGGAGTCCACCGCGGTCAGCGTGCGGTAGGTGTCCTCGGAGAAGTCCTCGTGGCCCGGCGTGTCGAGCAGGTTGAAGACGTGCTCGCCGTATTCGAAGGTCATCACCGAGGTGACCACCGAGATGCCGCGCTCGCGCTCGATCGCCATCCAGTCGGATTGCGTGGAGCGGCGGTTGCGCTTGGCCTTCACCTGGCCGGCGAGCTGGATCGCGCCGCCGAACAGCAGCAGCTTTTCGGTCAGCGTGGTCTTGCCGGCGTCGGGATGGGAGATGATGGCAAACGTGCGCCGGCGCTCGATCTCGTCGGCGAGCGGCGACCGGTTGTGACCCATTTTCGCGCCGGGCGCCCGGACTGGTGCGTTCATTGATGCGTTCCTAGACGCCTATGTACAGCGGCAGGCCCCGGATTCAAGGTTTTTGAGGGCCAAGTCCCTCGATGGTTGCGATCAGCTTCGGCAGGCACACCGTATCGCGGTCATACCGCTCCAGAATTGTCTGCCGGGCATTCTGCCGGATGGCGCGGAACGCGTCGGCGGGTCGCGACAAGGCCGCGACCAGCAGCTTTGAGAGCGCCGCGTGGTCGTGGAAATCGACCAGCAGGCCGTTCTTCCGGTCGGCGATGACTTCAGTGACCGGCGCCGTATCCGAGCCGATCACCAGGCAGCCCGCGCTCATGGCTTCGAGCAAGGACCATGACAGCACGAACGGATAGGTCAGGTAGACATGCGCGCGCGAAACCGCGAAGGCGTCGAGCAGAACCGATTTGCCGACATGCCCGAGCCAGTGCACGCGCCGGGCATCGAGCCTGTCGCCCAACTCGGCGAGAAGTTTGTCCTTCCAGGTCCCGCCCTCGTTCGGCTGCCCGCCATAGGCGGTCCCCTCGGTGGAGCCGATGATGACCACCTGTGCGGCCGGGCGCGCCGAAAGCAGGTCGGGCAAGGCTCGCAGAAAAGAATGCAGGCCGCGGAGCGGTTCGAGGCGGCGATTGACGTAGGTCACCACCTCGTCGCCGGCGCGCAGCAGCGGGCCATTCGGAACCTGCAGCGTCGCGTCGTCGCGCGGCCGCGCGCTTGCCGTGTCGATGCCGTCGTGCACGACGGCGATCCGGTCGCGCAGGCCCGGCGGGTGAAGCGCGCGCTGGAATTGCGTCGGCGCCACGATCAGGTCGGCGTCGGCCAGAGCCAGCGCCAGGCCGGCATTGCGCGTCCGCTGCACGTAATTGCGACCGGGATCGGGCGGCTTGAACTCGGTGTCGAAGCTGAAATCGGCGCCTTGGCGCTGGTTGTAATATTCAGCGTAGGCCAGCACGCGCGCCTTGGGCCAGATTTCCGTCAGCAGAAACAACTCGCCCCATCCGTCATGCCCGACGATCACGTCCGGGGAAAAGCCTTCGCCGGCAAGCCGCGTCGCGGCCACCGCGGCGGCTTCCGCGCGCAGGCAGTCGGCCTCGAAGCGCAGCGCCAGCGGATGGATGTCCTTGGTCGAGCCGCGAGCCAGCCGTTCATAGCGGGCGACCTTGATCGGAACGTTCGGGATCGGACGCGAGGTCGGCCCGCCGATCGCGGCCACGCGATGGCCGATCGCTGCAAGGCCCGTCGCCAGGTGCAGAAACTGCGCCGGGAAGTTCTGGTGAACGAACAGAATCTGCATGACACGCAAGGTGCCATCGGGGGTATCGCCTCGATCTACAGGCCCGAGCGGCGATTCACGGCATTCGGTGAGCAGGATCGAAGCCGAGCTCGCGGCGCGCCTTCTCGACCGAAAACGTGCCGTCGTCCTCGGCGATGTTGTAGATGCCGGGCGCGCCGCGCGTCATCGCCAGCAGTGCCGCCTGCGCCGCGGCCCCGCAGGTGAGCGGTCCGGGCCCGCCGGGCTTGTCGAACCAGGTGCCCGGCCCATAGAGCCGGCCGTAACGCAGCACGATGCCGTCGATGCCAGGCGTGTTCAGCACCGCGTCTTCCAGCGCCTTCACGCCGTCGATGGTGACGCGGTTGGCCGCATCGGACTCCAGCGGATTGCCTTCGCGATACGGCTTCGGACCCGGCGCATAGACGAAGGCGATGCTCTGCGCGACGACGCGGCGCGCGCCCGCGGCCTTCGCCGCCGCCATCAGGTTGCGCGTGCCTTCGATGCGAAGCCGCGCATTGTCTTCGCGCATGACAGCCATCTTCGACGGGTCGCTGACATCGGGCAGATCGGTCAGTTGATGGATCACCACGTCGGGCCGCGCCGCGATCACGGCCCGCTTCAACCCCTCGGCATCGAAGGCATCGACCGCGACGCCTTTTGCACCCAGCGCCTCGATATTGGCGATCTTCGCAGCCCACCGCGTCGTGCCGGTGACCGCGTGGCCGGCACTTCGCAACAGCGCGATCAGCGGGCGGCCGATGACGCCGGTCGCGCCTGCCAGAAACACATTCATCGCGGCTGTTCCCGATCCGTCAGGACAGCGCGGCAAGAACCTGGGCGGTGTCGAAATACTCGTAGTACTCGACAGCCTTGCCGTCGGCAAAGCGCCAGGAGTCGGCCTTGCGCGTCCACACCACCTTGCCGGTCTTCTTGTAGCGCCAGCCGCAGCGTCCGAGCATGACCACGCGGTCGTCCTGGGCGACGAAATGCTCGGCGGAATATTCGATCATCTGCCAATCGCGTTCGAGCCCCGCGAAATATTCCTTGAGCGCGCTCTTGCTCTGAAATTGGGTCAGGTATTCGGCGCCCGGCGGACCTTCGGCAATCGAACCGAACGAAATCTGGTCGGCGCAGATTTTCATCCATTCGTCGACGCTGGACCCGAGGCTGTCGCCCCACTTCTTGTAGGCATCTTTCAGGAGCGCCACATTGCGATCTGCATCCGACATCGTCGCCTCCCACCAGTGGTCCGGCAATCAGAGCGCAAGGTACCATCACTTGCAACGCCGTATCCGGTTCACGGCCTTGCCCGACGCGGTCAATTCTTCTGCAAGGCGACAAGTCCCGCCCGCCATTGCAGGTCGAGCAACAGCCCTGCCGGCAACGTCGCCGGCACCGGCGCGGTGGGCACGCCGGCCGCCGACAGCAACCGCGCCACCCAGTGATTGCACACATTGAAGACGTGAAACGTTTCGACGCCGCGATAGAACAGGCTTGGGCCATAGAGCCCCGGGCCGAGCGGCTCCGGGGCGGCGCTGCCCTCGCCTTTGCCGAAACTCGCTTCCAACGCATCGAGCATGCGCGCCCATCCGCCGCCCGACAGTTCGATCCGGACGATGTCGGACCGCGGGAAAGCCTGCCGCGCGTGGCCGGGCAAACCCACCACATGGAGGACCGACGGATTGCCCGGCCGGAGCAGCGCGCGCACCGCGAGCCCGAACGTGAGCGACGCGGCGTCGGGCACGTGGCGGTAAAATCCTTCGTCACCCCAGCCGATCTCCAGGGAACGATAGCCGGCGAAGCGTTGCACGACGGCGTTCAGCGCGGCATGGCCGCCCCGGCTTGCCGTTTCGGCCACGGTCTCGCGCGGCAGCACGAGCCCGGAATGATAGCCGTGGCTCAGCACAAAGATTTCGACACGCGGCTCGCCCGCAGCCGGCGGCCACAGCGCCGGGTCGCCGGAGCGTGCGGTCAGCAGCGTCAGCACGATCAGCGCCGTCACCGCGGCGGCGACGCCGAGACCTGCCCGGCGCAGCAGTCTCATGACCCGGCGACGTCGATCATCACAAACTCCGGCGGCACGCCGATCCGCAGCGGCACGCCGCTGGTGCCCAGCCCTGCCGTGACGATCATATGCCGCCCGTCCTCGGTCACGAGACCGTGGGTCCAGTGCATCGGCGCCACGCTGGCATTGGTCAGCGCGCCGATGCCGGGCAGCCTGATCTGGCCGCCATGGGTGTGGCCCGCAAGCGTGAGAAACGGCCCGGCCGGCACGGCGGCGAAATGCGCCGGGTCGTGCGTCAGGACGACGGCGGGCTTGTCCGGCTCAAGACCCTTCAGCAGTTCCTGCCCTTCCGGCCAGGCGATATGAGCGTCGGAGAGGCCGATCACGTCGATGCTGTGCCCTTCATAGATGAAGGGCGCCCGGCCGTGATCGAGCACCGTGATCCCCGCGGCGCCGAGCGCCGCCGCGACGCTTTCCTTGCCGTAGACATAGTCGTGATTGCCGAGCACGCCGAACGAGCCGCAGGGCGACGTTATCCGCGAGAGCAGGCTGGCGATGGTCTGCGGCGGCACCCGGCCGCCGCCGAACAGTTGCATGTTCACATAGTCGCCGCCGAGCAGCACGAGGTCCGGCGAATGGGTTGAAACCTCGGCCGCGACGGCGGCGAGCCGTGCGACGTCACCGGCGTGGGAGCCGACGTGAAAGTCGGACAGAAACGCGATCCGCAGCGGGCGGGAGAATCTCGGCCAGCCGCGCAGCGTCAGCGCATGGTGCCGGACCATGTGGCGCTGCGCGCGGGCGAGGAGGCCGAGCGGGCCCTTGCGGCCTTCCGCGTCGTCGTAAGGCCGGCGCAGCACCGCGCCGGCGAGCACTTCCAGAAATGGCCGGCGCGGGCTCATGTCGTTCGCTCAATTGGCGTGCTGCAAACGCTCCAGCGCCTCGACGATCTTCTGCCGGCGGCCGACCGCCTCCTCGCGTTTCTCGCGCTCGCCCTCGACCACATCTTCGTCGGCATTGGCGACGAACTTCGGATTGTTGAGCTTGGCGTCGACGCGCTGGATGTCGGACTCGGCCTTCTTCATCTCCTTGTCGAGACGCGCGCGCTCGGCGGCGAAGTCGATCACGCCCTTGAGCGGCAGGCAGGCGGCCTCGCCGCGGATCAGGAGTTGCACCGAGCCTTGCGGCTGCGCGTCGGCAAACGAGATGTCGGCGACGCGGGCGAGCCGCTTGGCAAACTCGGTCCAGCGTCCGGCGCGCGCCCTGGTTTCGGCCGAAGCGCCCGCCAGCACCACCGGAATCGGCGTCGACGCCGGGATGTTCATCTCCACGCGCACCGAGCGGATCGCGGTGACCAGATCGATCAGCCAGCCGATCTCGGCTTCGGCCTTGTCGTCGTCGAGCCCTTCGAGCGCAGACCACTGCGCCAGCACCAGCGCGGTGTCGCGCTTCGGCCCGGTCTCGGCGGTGACGCGCCAGAGTTCCTCGGTGATGAACGGCATGAACGGGTGCAGGAGCTTCAGGATCTCGTCGAGCGCCCAGGCGGCCGTCGCGCGTGTCTCGGCCTTTGCCGGACCGTCGGGGCCGGTGAGAAGCGGCTTCGACAATTCCACGTACCAATCGCAATAGACGTTCCACACGAAGCGGTAGGCCGCATTCGCGGCATCGTTGAACCCGTACTCTTCGATCGCCGTGGTAACTTCGCGAACAACCTTGGCGGTCTCGTGCGCAATCCAGCGATTGAGCGGCTCCTTCGCTGACTTCGGATCGAAGCCCGCAACACGCGTCGCGCCGTTGAACTCGACGAAGCGAGCGGCGTTCCAGAGCTTGGTGGCAAAGTTCCGGTTGTTCTCGACCGACTGCGGGGACAGCCGAATGTCATGGCCGAGCGCCGCGCCGCGCGCCAGCGTGAAGCGGAGCGCATCCGCGCCATAGTCGTCGATGATGCCGAGCGGATCGACGACGTTGCCCTTGGATTTCGACATCTTCGCGCCCTTCTCGTCACGGACGAGACGGTGGATGTAGACGTCCTTGAACGGCACTTCTTTCTGGAAGTGCAGTCCCAACATCATCATGCGGGCGACCCAGAAGAAGATGATGTCGAAGCCGGTGACCAGCGCCGAGGTCGGATAGAAGCGTTTGAGCTCTTTGCGTCTCGTCCGGCCAGCCGAGCGTGGAGAATGGCCACAGGCCCGACGAGAACCAGGTGTCGAGCACGTCCTCGTCACGGGTGATGAACGGCGCGCGCTTTGCCGGATCGACCGCCATCTCGCGCGCCTGGTCCGCCGTCAGCGCGCCGGTTTCCTGGTAGTAGGCGAGCGCGCGGGACACCGCCTCGTCCTCGGTCTCGGCGACGAACACCTTGCCGTCCGGCCCGTACCACGCCGGGATCTGATGGCCCCACCAGAGCTGGCGCGAGATGCACCACGGCTGGATGTTCTCCATCCAGTCGAAATAGGTCTTCTCCCAGTTCTTCGGCACGAAGTTGGTCTTGCCGTCGCGCACCGCGGCGATGCGCCTCGACCGCCAGCGCCTTGGCGTTCACGTACCACTGGTCGGTCAGGAACGGCTCGATCACCACGTTGGAGCGGTCGCCGTGCGGCACCATGTGCGTGTGCGGCTCGATCTTGTCGAGGAAGCCCGCCATCTCCAGCCGCTCGACGATCGCCTTGCGCGCCTTGAAGCGATCGAGACCGTGGAGCTTCATGGTCTCGTCGAGCGCAGGCGTCGACGGCACACCGGCGAGGAATGCTTCGTTGTCCTGCAGGGCAAGCTTGCCCTCGATGTCGAGCACGTTCACCTGCGGCAGGTTGTGCCGCTTGCCGACCTCGAAGTCGTTGAAGTCGTGCGCCGGCGTGATCTTGACCGCGCCGGTGCCCTTCTCCGGATCGGAATATTCGTCGGCGACGATCGGAATCCGCCGCCCGACCAGCGGCAGAACCGCGTTCTTGCCGATCAGCGCCTTGTAGCGTTCGTCGTCCGGATGCACCGCGACCGCGGTGTCGCCCAGCATCGTTTCGGGCCGCGTGGTGGCGACGGTGATGTGCTCGCTGGTGCCCTCGACCGGATACTTGATGTGCCAGAGGCTTCCCTTGACCTCGATCTGCTGCACTTCGAGGTCGGAGATCGCGGTGAGCAGCTTCGGGTCCCAGTTGACCAGCCGCTTGTCCTTGTAGATCAGGCCGTCGTTGTAGAGCTGAACGAACACCTTCAGCACCGCGCGCGACAGGCCCTCGTCCATGGTGAAGCGCTCGCGCGACCAGTCGCAGGACGCGCCGAGCCGCTTGAGCTGGTTGACGATGGTGCCGCCCGACTCCGCCTTCCAGGCCCACACGCGCTCGAGGAATTTCTCGCGGCCCATGTCGCGGCGGGAGGGCTCCTGCCGCTCCATCAGCTGCCGCTCGACCACCATCTGCGTGGCGATGCCGGCATGGTCGGTGCCGGGCTGCCACAGCACGTCCCTGCCGCGCATCCGCTCGAACCGGCACAGAATGTCCTGAAGGGTGTTGTTGAGCGCATGCCCCATGTGCAGCGAGCCGGTCACGTTCGGCGGCGGGATCACGATGCTGTAGGGCTCGGCGCCCGCGCGCTCGGGGCGGCCGGCGCGGAACGCGCCTGCCTGTTCCCAGGCGGCGTAAATGCGGCCTTCGACCTCGGAGGGCTGGTAGGTTTTGTCGATCATCGCGATGAAACAAGCCGATTTGTCGTGAATCTGGTGGCGCGGTAGAAAGCCCGCCACCCCCGATGCTGTCAACGCCGTCCCCCACGCCCGTCTCCAAGCCCTCTCCGGCGCCCGGATCGGCGAACGCCGCCATCGGGGCGCTGGCGGTGGCGAGCTTTGCGAGCCAGGCGCTGGTGCGCGCCGCGGACACCTTGCTGCCGCAGATCGCGGCGGACCTCGCGGTCTCGGTCGGCGCCGCCTCGATCGTCATCACCGCCTATGCGCTGACCCACGGCTCGATGCAGTTCATCACCGGGCCGATCGCCGACGGCTTCGGAAAATACCGCACCGTGGCGCTGGCCTGCGCGCTGTCGGCGGTCACCGTGGCGGCCTGCGGGCTTGCGCGTGGTCTCGACAGCCTCACGCTCGCCCGCTTCGCCTCAGGACTGACGGTTGCCTGGATCCTGCCGATCAGCCTGGCCTTCATCGGCGACGTGGTGCCCTACGAGCAGCGCCAGCAGGTGCTCGGCCGCTTCCTCGCCGGCCAGGTGCTGGGCCAACTGTTCGGCCAGGCCGCGGGCGGCATCGTCGGCGACTTTTTCGGCTGGCGAACCATGTTCCTGCTGCTCGCGGCGATGCTGGCGATCGCGGCTGTGGCGCTCGGCTGGCAGCTGGCCGCAAACCCGATGACGCGGCCCGCGCGCGGCGCTGCCGAGCGGCGCGGTCTCGTCGCAAGCTACCGGATCGTACTCGGCACCCCCTGGGCGCGCGTCATGCTGATCGCGGTCGGCCTCGAAGGCACGTTCTTCCAGGGCGTCTTCTCGTATATCGGCGCGGACCTGCATCTGCGCTTCGGGCTGAGCTTTACCGGCGTCGGCGTCGTCATCGGCATCTTTGCGCTCGGCGGGCTGATCTATGCCGCGACCGTGAAAGTGCTGATGCGCCGGCTCGGCCAGACCGGCATCGCCCGCTCGGGAGGCGTGCTGGTCGGACTTTCATTCCTGACGCTGGCGCTGCAGCCGGTCTGGTATTTCGCGCCGCTCGCGATGCTCGGCGTGGGCGTGGGCTTTTACATGCTGCACAACACCTTGCAGACCGAGGCGACGCAGATGGTTCCGCAAGCGCGTGGCACCGGCGTAACCCTCTTCGCGTCGATGTATTTCCTCGGCCAGACGCTCGGGGTCGCGCTCGGCGCACCGGTGATGGACCGCTTCGGCGGACCGCCATTGTTCGTGATCGCAGCCCTGGTGCTGCCCGCGCTGGCGTTCTGGTTCACCGCGAAATTGAAGCGCCGTTAGTTCTACTGCGTCAAAGAACGCCGGCGTTCGTTACTGCGCCCTCTCCTTTTGGGAGAGGGCACCACGAACTGTGCAATACATTCGAATGGGTGAGGGGTTACGGTTCATCGATAGACCGCAACCCCTCACCCAACTCAGCCCGTTGTACGTTTGGTGTAGCCCTCTCCCACCATCAGGGCGTTCACGCCCGTCTTCGACGGGCTATGGAGAGGGCACAACAAGCGCTTCGGCACCTCTGACGCAGTAAGATTAGTTCGGGCTACTGGCCGCGGCCGCGCGAGACGCGTTCGATCTCGGCCTTGACGATCCGCTCGACCATGCCCGGCAGATTGTCGTCCAGCCATGACTTGAGCAGCGGCCGCAGCATTTCGCGCACCAGGTCTTCCAGCGTGCGGGCGTTCTGAACCAGCACGGTCTGTGCCAGCGAGTTGAACGCGGAGTCCACTGCCGCGCTGGTCGAGTTCGACATCAGCGGACGTTCGTTGGTATCCGGGGCGGGCGGCGGTGGCGGCGCGTACGCGCGCGGCGGCTCGGCCATGCGCGGCGGTGGCGGCTCCGGCTGCGGATCGGCGAAGATGACGTCGGACTGGCCGTCGATGGTCTGGAAGCTCGGATGCTCCGCTTCCGCCATCTGCTCGGTCAGGTCGAGAATGTCCTCCGGTTCCGGCTCGGGCGGCGGCTCGGGCTGCACGACCGGCGGCGGCTCGGGCGGCGGCGCAGCAGCGCGGGGCGGCGGCGACGGCGGCACCGGCGTGCGCGGCGGCATGGCAGCCGGCTTCGGCGCCGCAGCGGGTGGCGGCGGCGGCGGAGCGGGCTTGGTGTCGTCGTCAGCGATGATCCGTCGGATGGAGGCAAGGATCTCCTCCATCGACGGCTCTTGCGCCTTCGCCGGTTGGCTCATCGCCGATTTCCCCGCACAAATTCCCCGCGCTCTTCGCACGCCGGCTCCCATCCGGACCGCGTGCGGCGAATCACTGACATCTGTTCGATATTGACACGGATCGGCTCAACTTTGGGATCGGACCGGTCCTGCGCAACGCGCTGCTTGTGGATACCGGTTCCGCGGGCGGGGCGGCGCGCCCGCGCTGGCGAGCCATTAGCGCGTTTACGCGCGTCTTCGACGCGCCATTAGCGCGTTTACGCGCGTCTTCGACGCGCCACCAGCGCGGTTACGCGCGTCTTCGACGCGCTGTGGGCGAGCGGCCAGCGCGGGCATTTTTGTAGTGCCGCGCCGGCTCCTCGTGTCGCTTCACGCCACTCGGCGGCGCGCCCGCCCCTGTCCACACGAACTCCGGCCCATCGCTATTTGCCGTCAGGCGTACGCACCCCGACCCAGGTGTCGCGCACCTGGTGATAGTGCACCGTCGGGTCGTAGATCTGGACCGGCAGCGCCAGCACCATCGCCGACAGCCCGCCCGCTGCGGCCAGCACCGCATAGGAGCCGACGACACGGTCGCGCTGCGCGATCACCAGCGACACCCGGGCGTTGACCAGCTCCTGCTGCGCATTGAGCACGTCGAGCGTGGTGCGCTGGCCGACGCGGGCCTCCTCGCGCACGCCGTTGAGCGCGATCTCGGCGGCGTTCACCTGGGTCTGGGTCGCCTGGACCTGGGCCTTGGCGGCTTCGAGCTGTCCCCAGAACTGCACCAGCGTCTGCTGCGCCTGGTCGCGCTGGGTGTCGAGATCGATGCGGCGCTGCTGCAAGGTCTCCTTGGCCTGACGGATCTGCGAGTATTCGGTGCCGCCCTGATAGATCGGCACGTTCAACTGCCCCTGCACCGACGCGCTGAACGATTCGATCGTGGTCAGCGACGTCGTGGAGCCATAGGCCTTCTGCGTCTGGCCCACCACGTTGAGGGTCGGATAAAGCGAGCTTTCGGCGATCTTGACCTGAAACACCGCCGCATCGACGTTGAACATCGCGACCGTCACCGTCGGATGCTGCGCCCGCGCCAGCGCGATGCCCTGCTGCAGATTGCCCGGCCCCAGGCGGTCGACCGGGCTGGCCGGTTCGAGCCGGCCCGGCTCGACGCCGATCACCTGCCGGTAGGTCGAACGCGACGTGGTGTAGTTCGACTCCGCGGTCAGCATCTGCGCGCGCGCCGCGGCAAGCCGCGACTCCGACTGCGCCACGTCGGTGCGGGTGACCTCGCCGACCTGGAAGCGATCCTGGGTTTGCCGCAACTGCTCCTGCAGCACCTCGACGTTGCTGCGCTGCAGGCTGAGAATCGCGGCGTCGCGGATCAGGTTCATGTAGGCGGTCGCGGCCGCAAGCAGCACGGTCTGCTCGCTCAGCCGCAGCGTCTCGCGTGCCGAAGAAACCAGTTGCTCCGCCTGCCGGGTGCGCGACGCCGTCCCGTAGCCGTTGAGCAGCGTTTGCGTGTAGGTCGCGCCGTAGGTCTGCGTTCCGACGTTGCCGATCGAACGCGGATAGCTGACGACGCCCGTGGGGGACGTGCTTTTCGAAGTCGAGTCGAGGAACTGCTCGCCAACCGTCGCCGAGAGGCTGATGCGCGGCCGATAGCCGGAGAGCGCCTGCGGCACGCTCTCGTCGGTGGCGCGCACCGACGCGCGCTGCGCATTAAGCTGCGGATTGTTCTGATAGGCCTGGGTCAGCGCGCCGCGCATGGTGTCGGCGTGCGCGAGCGTCGGCGCAAGCGCACACGAGACAAGCGCACCCGCGCCCGCCGCGACGACGAACACCCCCAACCCGACGCCTGCCCGCCACATAGGTCCCCAAACGCGCACGTCCACGTACCCTCGTAACCCCTACGAAAATACGCACGGAACGCTCTCAAAACGCGGCGCAAGACTACGAAACGCCTGACTTTACGGGGGTTTCCAACGGGATGGAAACCCCTGGCTCGAAAGTCATACACAGGATCATGTCAGGTTTTACGGCGGCGCGAACGAAGGCCCGGCGGTGTGGCCGCCGGAACACGAACGCTAGAACACGAATTCCTGCGGCTTGGCGAAGCCCGGCAGCAGCGGCGCCGCCGCGTCAAACACCGCCCGGCCGCTGAGATCGCCGCCGGTGCGGCGTGTAGATCATCGCCTTGCCGGGCTGGCCGCGGCCCAGCACGCACGCGAGCCGGCCGCCGCTCTTGAGCTGGTCCAGCAGGGTCGCGGGAACGGCCTCGGTCGCCCCTTCGAGCAGGATCAGGTCGTAAGGCCCCTCGGCTGGGCAGCCGGAGGCCAGCGCTCCCGTGACGACCTTGGCGTTGGCTGTGCCCGCTTCGGCCAGCATGGCGGACGCCTGGCGGGCGAGGCTCGCCTCCTCCTCGAGGCCCACCACCGAATGGGCAAGCCTGGCCAGCACCGCGGTCGAATAGCCGGTGGCGCAGCCGACATCGAGCACGCGATCGGTTTCGCCGAGCCCGGCCGCCTGAATGAGCTTCGCCAGCACCATCGGCTTGAGCAGGCGGCGGACCGGCAGGCCGGTCTCGCTCACCGCAACGTCGAGGTCGAGATAGGCGAGCGAAACCTTGTCCTCGGGAAAAAACCGCTCGCGCGGCACGTCGAGCATGGCGGCGAGGAGCCGCGGATCGGTCACGTCGGCGGTCCGAACCTGGCCGTCCACCATCATGCGGCGCGCGGCGGCAAAGTCGATCATGCGTAACCCTCGAAGGCTTCCGGACAGCGCGGTTTTTGCGGCAAGGCCCGGCAAAAGGCAAGCATGGCGGGGGATTTGCGCCGTGTTGTCGAGGCGCGGCACGTCCTATATAGCCATGCCCCGGACGGCCACGTGGCGGAGTGGTGACGCAGCGGACTGCAAATCCGCGTACCCCGGTTCAATTCCGGGCGTGGCCTGTTAACCGGTTGGTCGCTGGTTCGAATCCGGCCCGGGGAGCCAAATCTCACTTTTGGTCAAATTGCGCTGTCCATCGCGCGCTGCCTGCGCGGCGATTGCGGTGGTTTCTGCCAACAGATCAAACGGTTGGCGGAAGGTGGCAACGACTTCGCCGTCCTCCCAAGTGCAGTTCGATAGTACAAAGTTGAGCAGACGGCGTTTTTGGCGCGGTTCCTGCTGCTCGAACAGCCGTTGGGCGTTTCGCGCCAGTTCGAGAATCTGGACGCCCTCGTCCATGTAGGACTTGTCGGCTTCCTGATGCCTGTCGATCTCACGCTGGCACCGCGCCTGCTCGGCGCGCCATTCGGCCGCCATCTTGTCGAAGAAGGCAGCGTCAACGCGCCCATCGAGCTTGTCCACGTACATCGCATCGAGCCGGCGCTGTAGCCGGTCGTATTCCGCCCGGAGCCGAGCAATGGCCTCCTCTTGCTCCCGCCGTTTGTCGGCGTGGCTGGAGTGAAGCGCTTCCTGCACCCAGGAGAGAACCTCATCATCGAAATGCAACTGGCCAAGCAGACTGGTGAACTGCTGCTCCAGCGCCTCCTCCCGCACATACTTTCGTCGGCAGGTGGCCGGGTTGCCTTGGCATTTATCGGAATAGCCGGTGCAGTGGTAATAAACGTAGCGCTGTTTCTTGATCTCGCCGACCACCGAGCAGCCGCATTTTGAGCAAGCGATCAGCCCTGAGAAGGCGAAGTCGTGTGTCATGCGACGGTGCTTCTTCGCGAAGCGGCCGTCCATCACGGCCTGCACACGCTCCCACAATTCGACCGAGACCAGCGGCTCGTGCCGGCCTTGTATCATCTTGCCGTTCCACTCGAACCAGCCTGTGTAAATCCGGTTACGCAGAATTGAATGGACCGTGCTCACCGGCACCTTGGCGCCGCTCTTGCGATAGACGAGGCCAGCGTCCCGCGCCTTATGCGCCGCTTCTTTCAGAGAAAGGCGGCCGGTCGCGTACCAGTCGAACAGCTTGGAGATGATCGGCGCGACATCGGGATCGGGTGCGATAATCTTCTTGCCATCCGGCCCGTCGAGGTTGCGGTATCCGAGCGGCGCGAACGAAGGCCAGATGCCCTGCTCCGCCTTCTCCAGCATCCCTTTGCGCGTTTCCTCCGACAGATTGTCGATGTAGTTCTTCGCCATCAGCACCTTGATGCCGTGCATGAACTTTTCCGAGGAGCGCGACTCGCGCGACAGCACCACGCCTTCCTTGGGGAAATGGATTTCGACATCCAGCTCGTCCACCGTCACCCAGTCCTTGAGGTTGCGGTAGAGCCGGTCGGTCTTCTCGACCAGCATCACGCGGATAGACGGATGCGCCTTCAGATAGGCGACCATCTCGCCGAAGGCGGTGCGGCCGGTCTGCTTGGCGGTTTCAACGTCCACATATTCCTGCGCCACCGCGAAGCCCTGCGCCGCCGCATACTCCTTCAGGAGCTTCAACTGCGCCGGGATCGAGAAGCCCTCCTTCTCCTGCTCCTTGGAGGAGACGCGGGCGTAGATCACCGCCTGCTTGCGGGCGGGATCGGCGGCGGGTGCGGGCTTCGAGGTCTTGGCCATATTGTTTAGTGTAAACTGGACATAGTCGAATTGCAAGCGGCGGATGCCGAGTCTTCCCACCGGCCCGGATCAAGCCCGGCACACCCAGTATCCAACCCTCCACCTGCGCCACGGTGCGCTCGGGTGGGGTCAGGTCGGGCTTCAGGAAGGCGGCGAGGCTACCGTCCCGGTCTGCACGCGATAGCCAGGCGGCGATGCTAAAGGCATCATGCTGGTCGCCGGTGCGGTTCTCCCTAGCGAAACCGCGGCTCCACAGCGCCGGATAGACCTCGGCGATGGCAGATCGCCCCGCCGGGATGTCCCAGCCGTCGAATGGCCAGAAATGCACGCGCGGCCCGAGCCGCTGCCGGATGAACCCCAGCCAGGGGATGCCGGCATGGGTGGATTTTGCCACCGAGCCCTGCACGTCGAAATGGAACACCGACTTCGCGCTGCCGGCCCGTTCTTCGGTCAGCCGACGCCAGCGGGCATTGCCCATACGCGCCGCGCCATTGCCGACCGAACCATCGCGGACGAAATCAACGTAGGTGTGATCCTGGTCGGTGGGCCAATGGCGCTGGAAGTCGTCGAGGAATGTTGGCCAGTCTGGCTTGAGGTGGTGCACCTCGAAATAACGCAGCGGGAACGAAAAGCCGTGGTCGATGCCGACCAGCGTGGGCGCATCTTCGACCAACCGTTCCACTAGCCATTCGGCGATGCCCTTGCGGGTCCAGTACTTGCGCGGGCTGGGCGGCGGCGACACTTCGACTGGCGACGCAGCTCCCTCGGCCAGATAGACGCGCAAACCCTTCAGGCTCGCGGTCGGCGTTTCCGCGCCGGAATAGTCGATGCCGACGTGGCGAGCGAAGCCGGGCATCATGCCGCCGTCTTGAAGCGTTCGAACCGCAGCGCAAGGCGATCCCGATCCGGTCGGTCCTTGTCACGTTTTGGAAAATGGATCGTACCGCCATTCAGTCGCTTCAATGCCTCAAGCATTGGACCGTCACGCTGCCCGAGCAGCCGTTCGGACACATGCAGCCGATAATCCGGGTCGATGCCGATCAGATGCGCGTCGAACGCCGCATGATGAATCTTCGAGAGCGGGATGCCGTTCGGAACAACCGGCTGGCCAAATTGCTCATCCTTATCCGCGACGATATGGGCGGCGTCGAGCAGCAATGATTCCGGCAACCCCGAGAGCGCGCAGCGGCCATTGTAGGCGGTAATGACCGCTTCGCGGAACGACGCCTGATGCAACCGTTGCTTGACTGCACGCAAGGCATAGCGCCGCTCCAAAGCGTTTTCCGGTGGTACGAGGGCCTCTTGCTCCGGCGCACCGAACGCTATTCGCGCGTTCAAGGCCTCAGCGTCCCACCCCGTAACAAATGTCGGAACCACGGCTTGGTATCGGCCGGGCGCGACGCCGAGGAAATAGATGATCGGCACTTGGTTCTCGAAAGCCTCCCGAAGCCACCGGTTGTCAGCCGCGTTGGGATCCTGGCCCATGAAGGCGTAGTCGATCGTCTCATCGCTCGCGAAAATCTGGCGATGCACCTCGCGTTGGTCGTCGTACCAGACCTTGCCGCCCGGCTTCGGGAACACGGTCTTGATCGAAAGCAGGAAACGCATTTGTTGCGGCTTGAAGATGCCGCGCTGCGGATTGATGAGCGGAATGCGATCGCCGTCAAAGACAAAGCCCGGCTTCAATTCGTTCGCGGTTAGATGATCATGGACTTCGTTCAGCCTTCGCACATGCTCGAAAGCCGCCACGCGCATCTGGGTGTCGAGTTCATCAAATGAAATGGCCATGCCTCACCCTCGATAGGCGTGTTCATTATGCCAGCGCAGCGCCTCGGGATCGGGGCATCTCTGGGGGTCATCGGGTGGGCGGATAGGATTCCCGTGCAGTGCGTAGTAATGCCGCCCGTTCTCAAACTCCTCCTTGATCCTACGGCTTACTTCGAAGTGAAGGTCGGGCGTCACCGTCACGTAACCTGCATCGAACAGACTGTGGATGTCGCGCCGAAGCAGAAGCCCGTTCCGGGCCTCGTGTACGCCGCCATCGCTGTACGGCCGGATATGCGCGGCTTCAAGCGCCGGAAGCGTCCGCTCCTGCGTAATCGCGCAACGGCGGTTGTAGGTGTCCGTGACGAGCACACGGAACGCGCCCTGCCCAAGGCGCGGGCGGATCAGATGTGGTTCGCCAAACCGGGCCTGTGTTTCGACCATTCCCGAGAACTTCGGGCGGTTTAGGCGATCATTCACCGCATCCCATAAAGCGAGCCCTTCCGCGTCGCCTGTGGAGTAGGTCTTGAACGAGACAATGTTTGGCGACCAGCTCGGCGGAATGGCGACCCAGTCCGGTTCGTCGAAGAAGAATGGTTGCGTGAGAATGCGACAGCCGATCTCGAAGTCACTCCGGTCGCTTGGGTCGGCGCGACGATAGCGGGCAATGCGAGCGCGCATCTCAGGCAAAGAACGCGCGCCATTCGCCTCGCGAAACGCCTCCCAGGCCAGCGAGCACGGCAGCGCATTGGCATAGGCGAAGATGCCGCCGCCGACAATCACATTGCGCGGCGCATGGAGCTTAAAGAGGAAAAGCTCCCCAGGTTGAAGCGCGCGGAAACTTGCCGCAGATGGCGCCCAGAAATTAACCTCGGCGAGGTTCGGCTGCCGGCGAAGCATTTCGAACCAATCGCCATCCGTGACAGCGACCACGAGGTTGACGCCCAATTTGGTTTCCCCCTACAGCACCAGATGGGCACTCAGCGCCGATCGAATGATTAATCAAAATACCGCATTGGTCGAGGGACAGAAGCAAAGCCTTTTAAGGCTGCGTGGTCAAACGAGACGCTCGGATGCTGCGCTTGATGTCCGCTTGTCCCCCGATAGCGTCACGAGAGCGGACATGCCGGGAGGTCCGCTTCGTGCCATATAGCCACGATCTATCGATCAATCGATCACCTCGTCAGCAGTGGCAAGCAGCACTGGTGGCACGGTAAGATTGAGCTTTCTCGCAGTACGCAGGTTGATCAGAAAGTCGAACCGTGTCGGCTCGATGACCGGCAGCTCGGCCGGGCTCTCTCCTTTGAGAATGCGGCCGGCATAGATGCCCGTCCATCGGTAGGCGTCCGTCAAATTGGTGCCATAGCTCATGAGCCCTCCGGCTTCCGCAAATTCTCTTGAATGAGCGATTGTCGGGATACGATGTCGCTCGGACAACTCGGCGAGCCGTGCAGAATTGCTGGTGAAAAACACATCAGAGAGAAGCGTGATGGCATCGATCCGGTTTTCGGCCATGCTGGCAAAGGCCGCTTCGAGCTGCTGCGCCGTGCTTGCGTCGGCGGTAAAGATCTTCAACTGAGCGACCCGCGCCATCTCCTGCACCTGACGGACCTGAATCGCGTTTGACTGATTGGCTGGATTGACCAGGACGCCGATCGATTTTGCGTCCGGCACCATTTTGTGCAGAAGCTCCAGACGTTTCGGCTCCAGCGAATTGGTCATCAATGTAATGCCGGTGATGTTTCCGCCTGGTCGATTGAGGCTCGCGACGAGGCCGAGCTCGACCGGATCGGCACCAAGATGAAACACGATCGGGATGGTTGAGGTCGCGTTGCGAGCTGCCCGGATCGGGGGCCCGCCGCCCATGGTAATGATGACGTTGACCCGGCGATGGACCAAGTCGGCGGCCAGTGCCGGCAGCCGGTCATATTGACCCTCTGCCCAGCGAAACTCCAATCCGACGTTTTTACCTTCGACAAAACCCATCTCCTGCAAGCCCTGTCGGATAGCCGCCACGTGGTGCCTGTATGTCGCTTCCGCCGGTGCTGCGAGGCCGCTCACAATCGGGAACGTCGCCTGCTGCTGCGCGCGCGCTGCGAGCGGCCACATAGCCGCTATGCTGCTGCCAAGGCAACCAACGAATTCACGCCGCCTCATTTTCGTACCCCAAGGCTCGGAGGCTGCTTCATAACGGATTGCCGATTTTACTCGATCACCTCGTCGGCGCGGGCAAGCAGCGTCGGCGGCACCGTCGAGGCCGAGCGCCTTGCGGTCTTCAGATTGATGATCAGTTCGAACCGCGTCGGCTGCTCGACCGGCAGATCGCTCGGTTTCGCACCGTCAAGAATGCGGTGAACGAAACGCGCCGCCTGGCGATACTGGGCAGGAAAATCGGTACCGTACGAAATCAGTCCCCCGGCCGCGACATCTTCGCGGAACGCGAAAATCATCGGCAGTCGATGGGATCAGCGCAAGCTCGACCGTTCGCTGCCGGAAAACACTCGTCAGGGGATCGACCATTCGGATGGCCGCCTTTGCGCCGGCGCTAATCGCGGCCGCGAAGCTCGGCTCCAGATCCGCGGCTTCCCGCATTGGCAGAACGGGATCAAGCTGAATGTTCAGCAGCTTCGCCACCGCGCGTGCGCCTTCCATCTGAAGATTGGTATTCTGATCGTTGGGATTGATCAGTACGGCCACTCGGGAGACTGCCGGGAGAAGCTCCTTCAGGATCTCGAGGCGCTTGCCGGTCAACTCGGCAGTGCTGTTGGTGATGCCCGTGATGTTCCCGCCCGGCCGGGCGAGACTTGTGACCAAACCGAGACCGAGCGGGTCGGGACCCACCATCACGATCGGCACGGTGGACGTCGCTGCTTTGGCGGCAAGATTGCCAGGAGTGGTCGATACCAGCAGAACATCGGGATTGTCCCGCAGCAGCTCCTCGAGCGAGGCGCGGCAGACGCTCGAAATGGCCATCGGCACCGCGCATGATCAGGATCAGGTTGCGTCCTTCCTCGTAGCCGAAATCGCGCATCCCGGCTCGAAACGCATTCAGGAAATTGGAGCGAGCCGCGAGGACGCCGCCGGTGAGGTAGCCGACGCGAACGGTGGGGCTCTGCTGCTGCGCTGAGCGCCGCCAACGGCCAAGCATCGCAGTGCCGCCAACCCATGCAATGAACTCCCGCCGTATCATTCGATCACCTCGTCGGCGCGGGCGAGCAGCGTCGGCGGCACCGCGAGGCCGAGGTCTTTGGCGGTCTTGAGATTGAGCACCAGCTCATACCGTGTCGGCTGCAAGACCGGCAACTCGGTCGGCTTCTCGCCCTTCAGCACCCGGGCGGCCAGCCCACCGGCCCAGCGGCGCGCTTCGATGGAGCTGGCCGAATAGCTCATCAAGCCGCCCGCCTCCGCGAACTCGCGCAAAAAGTAAATGGCAGGCAGGGCGTGGCGCGCAGCCAGTGCCACAATCTGACTTCGCCGGCTGATGAAGGTGGCATCGGGCAGCACGATCAATGCGCCGGCTTGCTGCCGGCGCAGGCCGTCGAACGCGGCATCGATTTCGCTCGTGTTGCTCGCATTCCCGACTTGGGTTTGCAGGCCGAGCTTGCGCGCCGCGTCCTGGACGTCTCGCACGTCGTCTGACGCGATCGGGTTTCTGGGATTGACCAGCATGCCGATCGAGCCGGCCGACGGGGCGAACTCGCGCAGCAACTCCAGCCGCTTGCCGACCAGCGCGTTGAGCAGGAAGCTCACGCCGGTCAGGTTGCCGCCCGGCCGGTTGAGACTCGCCACCAATCCCGATTTGACCGGATCGCCGCCCAGCGTGAATATGATCGGAATGGTCGATGTCGCCCGCTTCGCTGCCTGCGCTGTCACCGTTCCGCCATCGGTGGCGATCAGGGCCGGCTGGCGATTGACCAGATCGGTCGCCATCCCGGGCAACCGGTCGAATTGACCTTCGGCCCAGCGAAATTCAATTTCGGCAATATTCCGGCCCTCGACGAAGCCGGCTTCGCTCAGACCTTGCCGGAATGCCTCTATCAGATGCGCCCACTCGCGTTGCGACCCGCCGTGCAGAAACCCGATTAACGGCATCGCCTGCTGCGCCCGCGCCGCGAGCGGCCATGCGGCCGCACCACCCACGCCAATGATAAACTTCCGCCGCCGCATGTCGCCCCCGAAGTCAAGAACGCCTGATCGTATCCAGTTGAGACAGCGATTGGGAAGGCGAAGGCAGGGCGGCCGATGTCGCAGACGGGTCATTCGCGCCGTTTGATTGGCGTTGGCAACCATTTCGACGTCGGCAGTTCATCCGTTTGCGACCGAGGTGCTGCGGCGATGCAGCACGACGTTTTGTGCCATTCGCGACTCGTCAGGGCTCCGACTCGATCACCTCGTCGGCGCGGCCGAGTAGCGGTAGTGGGACGGTGAGCCCGAGCGCCTTGACGGTCTTCATGTTGATAATCATTTCGAGCTTAGTGGACTGTTGCACTGGCAAGTCGGCCGGGTGGCGTCGCTGGGTTGGTAGGAATTAAGTGTGGCGTAGTCTCCGGGGTGATCAACCTCGAATCATCCGGCATTGAAGCGCCGGACTGGAGACCACGCCATGACAAGCACTACCACGAAGCCTGATTCTTCGCAGCCTGCAGCGGAGATGGCTGTTGATCTTTTCGACACCTGGTTCGATCCGATCGAGACCGAGGTGCGCGCTCGGGCGCGTGAGTTCATCGAAGGGATGATCTGCGGCGAGCTCGACACTGCGCTTGCCCGCCCGCGTTACAGTCGAAGCCAGATGGTCGGCAATGAAGGAAGAGCAGGCATTGCGGGCCACCGCCATGGGAGCCGGACGCGGTCGCTGACCGGGACCTTCGGGCCGATCGAGATCGCGGTGCCACGTGCCCGACTGAACACCCCGGAGGGCAAGACGACGGAGTGGAAGAGCCAGGCGTTGCGGGCTTATCAGCGCCGCACCCTGGCCGCCGACGCACTGATCGCGAGCACCTATCTGGCGGGCACCAACACGCGCCGGGTGCGCCGTGCGCTCGCCGCCCTGTTTGGCGGTGCGGTGGGCAAGGACACGGTGAGCCGGGTGTGGCGGAAGGTGAAGACCTACTGGGACACCTGGAACGCCCGCTCGCTGGCTGACGAGCCGATCGTGCGGCTCATTCTCGACGGCACGGTGGTGCGCGTGCGGCTCGACCGCAAAGCGACCTCCATCTCGCTGCTCGTCGTCATCGGCGTACGCGCAGGACGGCCAGAAGGTGGTGCTCGCGATCAAGAGCATGGGTGGCGAGAGCACCGAGGCCTGGCGTACCGTCCTCGACGATCTCATCAAGCGCGGCTTGCGGCGGCCCGAGTTCCTCATCGTCGATGGCGCGCCCGGGCTGGACAAGGCGATCGCCGCAGTGTGGGACGGCGTGCCGGTGCAAAGGTGCACCGTTCATAAGCATCGCAACCTGCTCGCCCATGCCCCCGAGCGTCTTCACGAGGAGATCGGCACCGACTACAGCGACATGATCTATGCGGCAACGCGCGAGGAGATCGAGATGCGCCGCAAGGCCTTCATCCGCAAATGGCGGCTCAAGCACCGCGCCGTCGCCGACAGCCTGGAGGAAGCCGGCGACCGGCTGTTCACCTTCACACGACTGCCGCCGAGCCAATGGCGGAGCGCGCGAACTACCAATGCAATCGAACGACTGCACGAGGAGTTCAAGCGAAGGATCAAGACGCAGACCGTGCTGCCGTCCGCCGAAACCGCTGCCATGCTGTTCTGGGCATTGCTCGCCTCTGGCCAGATCAACATGCGCAAGGTTGATGGCTGGCAGACGCTCTCTACAAAGCTCATCGATCAGCCAATTGACCTCGCCGCCTGAAACGATACCTTCATGCTACCGGAGATCGCGCCACGCCCAATTCCAACCGCTTTCCGGACGCCACGGCCGGCCGGCTTTTCACCCTTAAGAATGCGGCCAGCATAGAGACCGACCTGACGAAACGGCTCACCGAAGACTGCCGCCATAACTCAATAGGCCGCCGGCAGCGGCAAACGGGCGATACGGGGAAATGGCAGGCACCTCGTGACGTACGGTCCAGCCCGCAAGTTGCTTGCTACGGCTGACGAAGAACGGATCGGGGCCGATAACGAGCCCAGCGGCCTTGAGTTGGCGCAGGGACACGAACGCGTTCTCCAACTAGAATCAGTGCGGGCGCGCAGGACATAAAGCTGCAATCCGAGTGCGCCTGCCGCCGCCTGCAAGTCTCTCGATATCGTCTCGGCGGCGGGGTGCGTCGGGTTGATAAGCAGCGCTACAGCGGTCGCACTGGGCAACAGCCCGCGCAGCAATTCCAATCGTTTTGGCCCCAGTTCCACGTTCAAAATACTGACGCCGGTGACATTACCGCCCGGCCGGCTCAGGCTGGAGACAAGCCCGAGTTTGAACCGGATTGGCGGCCGACAAGAACACGATCGGTATCGTTGACGTCGCAGCCTTTACTACCGGTGCCGCGGGGGTATTCGCTACGATGACGGCCACCTGTCGGCGAACGAAATCGGCCGCCAAATCCGGGCAGCCGCTCGTATCGGTCCTCCGCCCACCGGTACTCGATCGCCACGTTCTGGCCTTCGACGTAGCCGGTCTCACTCAGGCCGTCCCGAACGGCCGCGGCCGCAGATTGATATTCCGAAGCAGATGCGCTGTTGAGGTAAACGCCGCACCACCGGCATCGCTGAGTGCTGTGCCCTCGCGACAAGCGGCCACGCCGTTGCTACGCCACCGATTATGCGGAGAAAATGCTCGCCGCCTCATTCCCGCCCCCGATTTTACGAGGCCGTCAGCGTAGCGGGTTAAGCTCGAAAAGCGAAACAGCAATCGTCGGCTGGCAATGTCGCGACTGGGTCAGGCGCGTCACGATAGTAGCCGTGCCCAACCGTCTCCATTTCGGCTGTTACCCGTTTGCGACCAAAATTACGCGGCAATGCAGCATGTCGCAACGGGCCAATAGCGACCTTCTGACCTCACCAACCGTGCCTACTCGATCACCTCATCCGCCCGGGCTAACAGCGTTGGCGGCACTGTGAAAGTCCCAGCGTCTTTGCGGTCTTGAGATTGATCACTAGCTCGTATTTGGTCGCCGCCTGTACTGGTAAATCGGTGGGCTTTTCGCCTTTCAGAATGCGGTCGATATAGGTCGCCGCTTGTCGGAATTGAGTGAGCAAATCCGCGCCATAAGAAACGAGCCCACCCTCGGCGCTGTAATAACGAAAGGGATAGACTGCAGGTAAGCGGTGGCGTGCTGCGAGTGTGACTATGAGTTTGCGATTGACCGGCATTCCACCCCCCGTCACGATCAAGCCATCGTTCGCGCCCCGTGCGAACGCAGCAACAGCACGCTCGATTTCGGCACCATTTCGCACATCGATTGGCCGCAACTCCACACCCAGTGAAGGCGCGATGGCTTGGAGCGCGCCCAGTACGCCGCTGCCGGACGCTATTGCAGGATTTCGAAGCACTGCCGCACGGGTTATGCGCGGAGCTATCTCTTTGAGAAGTTCCAGCCACTTTGCACTCATCCCGTACTCATACTGAGTAAATCCGGTAATAGTGCCACCAGGCCGCGCTAAGCTGTCGACAAATCCCGCGCCAACTGGATCGGCCACGCCCACGAATATTATGGGTATAGTGCGAGTCTCCCATTTAACTCCATCACTGCTTGGCTGGCGACGGTGAGAATGACGTCTGGCGCAAGCCCTACAAGTTCAGTTGCAAATCGACGGTGTCGTCCCTCGTCGTTTCCGCCCCAGCGAAAGTCAACTTGAAGATTACGACCGACGGTCCAACCTTGCTCCTGCATACTTTGCAAAAATGCCGCGAAGCGGGATTGCCCTTCTGCATCATCCGAATTTGAGGTTCATCAGTACGCCAACGCGCCGCATGTGCGCCTGCGCTAGCGCAGCAGGCGATATAGCCGCCACTGCCGCCAATCCTCCGATAAATTGCCTCCGCCTCATGTTCGCCCCAGGCTTAGGATGAACGATCGT
>CAWHLG010000002.1:0-54629 GCA_963830015.1 uncultured Alphaproteobacteria bacterium | reverse complement strand
ACCAGTCAAACGCTTTGCGCGAGCGGCGCTGAAGGGGGGCTTCGGGTGGCAATCGGACCTGCAGCTGGTGTCGCGGTTCGAAAGTTCGACTGAATTTTTCAGCCTTCTCCAAGCGAACTTGCGAACCAAAGCCACACCAGCACTCCATGGTTCGAGTGTCCCTTTGATTGGAAGTTCGCTTGTATTGACGTGGATCAAGGTCAATGGCGCGGATCGCGCTGATAGTTTCTACTTATGAGGGAGAGCAGCCCTCAAATGAGGAGCTGCGACGCGTGATTCATGCGACAGGCATACCCGCGACACCGAGACGAGAAATGAGCAACTCCCTTATCGTCACGATCAGGCACGCGCTGATGGCAGCAGGCATGTCGCTGGGGATGGCGCTCACAATGCCGACGCTGATCCACGCTCAGGACTCTGCCGGCAATGTCGACAGCGGACTTGCCCTCGCCAAAGCTTGGTGCTCGCAATGCCATCGGGTCGAACCCGGGACATTTGGGATATTCGCCGCCGATTTCGCTGAGGTCGCCAATCTTCCATCGACGACCGCCCTGTCTCTGCGGGTATTCCTTCAGTCCAACCACAAAGAGATGCCGAATTTCAGCCTCAAATCCGCAGAGGCCGATGACATCATCGCCTACATCCTGAGCTTCAAGCGCAAATGACATGCCGCCGGACGCGAATGCGGCAGCACGAGGCACGCCGATAGCCTGTGCGGCTCATACCGGACCTCGCTTGCATCCAGCGTGCATCGCGTCCATGCCCTGGTCATTTCCGGAGCGCTGCAGCCGCGCGCGCGCGCGCCGTGATGCCATCGAAGTCGCCCGCCGCTATGGCCTGCGCCGGCGCAATCCACGAGCCGCCGACCGCGATGACATTGGGCAACGCGAGATAGCCCGCGGCGTTGCCGGCGTCGATGCCGCCGGTCGGGCAGAACCTGACATGCGGCAGCGGCTCCGACACCGACCGGAGCCAGCGCACGCCGCCCGAGGGTTCGGCGGGGAAGAACTTCAGCACCGGGAAGCCCATCGCGGCCAACTCCATCGCTTCACTCACGGTCCCGCAGCCGGGCAACACCGGGACCGGTGCATCGCGCAGCACCTGCATCAGTGCAGACGGCGTTCCGGGCGTCACCAGGAAATCCGCGCCGGCTTCGTCGGCGCGCACGATGTCCTGCGGCTTGGTCACGGTGCCCGCACCGACGATGACGTCCGGCAATTCGGCGACAATGGCTTTGATGGCATCAAGCGCGGCGGGCGTACGAAGCGCAATCTCGACGATCCGCAAACCTCCGGCCATCAACGCCCTGGCGAGCGGTACGGCATCACGCGAGCGCTCGATCGTCACCACCGGGATGACAGGGGCGACGATCAGCGGCGTCGGATCCGAGACCAGCATCGGGAGGCATTTGGGACCACTTCCCGCCTCTCCGCAAGGCAGCGGCGCCAAACGGCCCAAGCGGCTGCGGCGTTACGGGAAAAATGCGGGGCCGGAAGATACGCATCCGGCCCCGCAGGGCAGCAGCCCCAACACTCACCCTATTCGGCGGGGGTCGCCGCAGGAACCTGCTTGTGCACTTCCTTGGCCGGCGCAGGCGCAAATCCGAACTCGGGCGCACGGCTCAATGCGTAGAAGAACGCGGCGACAATCGCGTAGGCCGCGGCAACCGAGGGCGTCACCGCGATGCCGACCGCCTCGCCGTGCATGAAGCCGAAGAACGTCAACACCGCGCCGGCCGCCGCGAAGCAGGACGCCTCGGTGTATTTCTTGTCGATGACAAATGCACCGATCGCGCCAAGCACCATGCCGCCGAGGATGGCGCCGGCGCCCAGCACTTCCAACCCGTGATAGAGCACGCCCACCTGGCCGAGCTTGTCGAAGCCCACGGTCGCGGCGTTGGTGCCGGCCGCGCCGAGCGAACTGTCGACCAGGAGCTTGCCCCAGGCCGCGATGTTCGGGATCAGCGCCAGAACGACCGCGGGCGCATGGCGCTCCGGGGTCTCCTGGAACGCCTGCGCGCCGATCAGCATGCCGATGTAGAGCAGGATCGGCGAGATCGCGACCAGCGGGATCAGCGACGACATCACCGCGATGATGCCGAACCACGACAACGCGATGACCATCAGGCCGGTCGCGGCCGAATAGCCGATGCGGCCGCCCATCGCCTTCCAGCCGGGATGGCCGATATAGACCGCGTTGATGAACGGGTTGCCCATCAGGCAACCGATCAGGCTGACGACGCCGTCAGCGGTGAGCACCTGCGTGGTCGGATATGTGTCGCCCGCGGCTTCGGCGCTCTCGACGTTGTCCATGGCCTCGACGAGATCGTAGATGCCGAACGGAATCGCGGTGACCAGGATGATGCCGAGGAATTCGAACCCGGAGAACACCATGTCGAAGGCCGGCAGCGGCACCGAGAAGCCGAAGGTCGCAAACGCCCCGGTGAGATTCTTCAGGGTCATCCCGCCGTAGCCGACGCCAATCAGGGTCGAGCCCCAGGCGATCAGCATGCCGACCGCGATCGCGACCAGGCCCGCCGGAATGGCCTTGGGATATTTGTATCCGCCAAGCCAGCTCGCCAGGATCACGGCGAAACAGATCAGGCCGATCACCGGCGTCATGAACATCTCGAGCGCGGGCCGCATCGAGATGAAGGTGATCGAGATGCCGGCCAGCGCGCCCAGCAGTGCCGCGCGCGGCGTGATCCTGCGGATGTACGGCGCGATGAAGCCGCCGATCATCAGGATGAAGCTCTGGAAGAACACCCAGACCAGGCCCGCCGACCAGCCCTTGAGCGGATCGCCGGTCTTGATCGTGATCGGCAGCATGATCACGAAGGTGACGACGAACATGTGCGGCACGCTGACGCCCGAAGGCAGCGCACAGACATCGCTGCGGCCGGTCTTCTGCGCCAGGCGATAGGCCAGGAAGGCATAGTAGAAGGTCGAGAGGCACATCATCAGCCCCAGCGCGGGCAGGATGCGGCCGAACACCAGCGAGTCCGGCATCTTCAGCACGAAGCGCAACAGGCCGGTCAGCACCAGCATGTTGACCAGGATGTTGGTGCCGAAACCGAAGAACGCGTTCCAGTCGCTCGGCGTCCACAATGCAGGCCGGTGTGCGGTCGCTGTCGTCATCCGGTGCCCCCAATGCCCCAGAAAAAAATTGCGCCAGGAAGTGCTCCAAGCAGTCTCTTACGCAAGTTCTGGAACGAAGCCGGCCGTTTCGAAAGTGGTGTCTGCCGGGTATGACGCCACCAAACAAAACGACCGGCTCCGTAGCCCGGAAAACCTAGAACGTGAAGCCGATGCTTCCCGAGCCGAGAAACACATCGTCCTTGGCATTTGCGAAAGACGTTGCCGCGCCGGTAACGACCTGAGCGGCGAGCAGGGCCTCGTTGTCGATCTTGTAGTAGCGGGCGGCCCCCTTGACGTACCAATTGCCGAGGCGCTTCGGGACGATGTTCACAAGCGAGAACTTCGCCTCGATGCCGGTGGTGTAGAATGCAAGGTTGCTGAGCTCGCAGGCCGTGGTTCCGGTTGGTCCGCACCTGTTGGTAGTGCCGTCGTTCCTGTTCCAGAACTCCTCGGGGCCGAAGGTGACCGACGTCGGGAACGCCACCGTCACCGGCACGAACCCTCCCTTGAACAGATCGACCGTCGGCACGATACCGACCGTGACGCGGTAGGCGTCGCTGGTCTTGCCGAGCACCACCGTGGAGCCGCCGTCGAAGTTGTAGAACAGGCTGACGTAGGGATTGAGCGGGATCCACCAACCCCAATGGGCGTCGCTATAGGACAGCGTGAAGACGCCGTTGTAGGCCGTCGGAATGGAATTGGGGAAATTGAACTGCACGTATTCCGCGCTGAACTTCCAGTGCTGGGCAAAGCCGACGGTCACACCGCCGTAGAAGTCCATCTCCTGCCATGCGCGCGAGCCCGGCAGCGATGAATTCATCCACCACTCGTTCCAGAAGCCGCCGTAAATGCTGACGCTGTTGATGAAGCCCGTGGGATCTTTGTAGAGGTCGAGAGACAGGCCCATGTTGGTTTGCACGAGCGCAGCGCCCGACGGATACAGCAGCAAGCCGCCGCCGGTGACGCGGTTGCTGGCGAACGTCGTGTCGAACCAGCCGTGAACGTCGAGCGGCATGGTCGCACCGACCACCGACGGCTTCGCCTTCACCGGCAAATCGGCCGCCATCGCGCCGGTCGACATCAGCGCCCCGACCGAGATCACCGCGCCGGCCAGAAGTGCGGACGCAGACTTCATGAGCGACATGTTCAAAGGTCCCCAACCCCGTTTTATTCGGCATCGCCGGGCCTTCAGTGCTGCGGCAACGAACCACCGGTCCCCGCAGCGGGCCGCGCCGCGGGAGAGTTGGCCGATACGCAACACCGTCGGGCGGTGAAGGACGGATGCGAACGCATCCGGCAAGTTCCCCGTTACGCAAGCACCGTGCCAGATGTCACAAATCGGAGATGCCTGTGGGTTGCTCTTATGCGCGCAGCAAGTCGCAAACGAATCCAACGGCTTCCTTTCGCGCGGCGCGAAAACAGGCAGAATTTCCAGGATTTTGCCGCAGCGCGCGGCTGCTCATTTGCTGCGACGTCGAAAGCCGGATTGCTCAAAGCGAATCCAGCGCCGCGAGAATTTGCGGCGAAGCCGTCACCCAGCCGAAGATGCCGCCCTGCGCCTTGATCATCGCAAGTCCTGCGGCGTGGAATTCCGGGAAATAGGACGCGCAGCAGTCCGACAACACGATGCAGCGGAAGCCGCGGTCGTTCGCCTCGCGCACGGTGGTGTTGACGCAGACCTCGGTGGTGACGCCGCAAACCAGCAAGGTGTCGATCTCGCGGTTCTTCAGCATCAGCTCCAGGTCGGTCTGGTAGAACGCGCCCTTGCCGGGCTTGTCGATCACCGGCTCTCCCGGAGTGGGGTAGAGCTCGGGAATGATGTCGTGACCGGGCTCGCCGCGGACCAGGATGCGGCCCATCGGCCCGGGAGCCCCGATCCGGAGCGAAGGCTCGCCGCGCTCGACCTTATGCTTCGGGGCGTCCGAGAGGTCGGGGCGATGGCCTTCGCGGGTGTGGATGATCAGCATGCCGGCCTTGCGTGCGGAGGCGAGGACGCTCTGCAAGGGCGGCACGGCCGCTTTCAGCAGCGCGACATTGTTGCCGAGCGTCTCGCCGAAGCCGCCGGGTTCGAGAAAATCGCGCTGCATGTCGATGATGATCAGGGCGGCGTGATCGAACTCCACCACCAGCCCGGAGGGTTCGGCTTCAATGCGTTTGACGGCCATGACCCGCGATCCCCCGCTGTGTGTAACCCGGTCAATGGTGCAAAAAAGGTGCCGTTGACCGGGTATCGTCCGGTCACTAGCTTTGCAGCGATGGGATGGGGTTCTCCCGATAACCGCCCCGGCGAACAGACACTCCAGGTTCGTCGGCGCTGATGACTCCTACCGCTGAAACCATGGCGGTGGGACTCTGTCCGAAGGCCGCCGCAGGGCGGCTTTTTTGCTGCCCTGTCCGATGACGAAAGGACAACGACCGATGAATATTCTGGCCTCGAACGCCATGGCGGGGTTCGCCATCGTGTTTCTCGGCGGCGGCTTGGGCGCCGCGATCCGGCACGGCTGCAATATCGCGGGGTTCAAGCTGCTCGGGCCGGCTTTCCCCTACGCGACGATTTTCATCAATGTCAGCGGCTCGCTCATCATGGGGCTCGTCGCCTCCTGGCTCGCCCTCAAGGGCGACGCCTCGCAGCACTGGCGGCTGTTTCTCACGACCGGCGTGCTGGGCGGCTACACGACGTTTTCCGCCTTCTCGCTCGATGCGGCGCTGCTCTACGAGCGGGGCCAACTCGGACTTGCGGCCGTCTACGTCATCGGCTCCGTCGTGCTTTCGATCGCCGGCCTGTTCGCCGGGCTCTGGCTCGTGCGGCAGGTGGCTTGACCGTGCCGAACGCCGCCCGCGCGATCGCCTCGCGCACCAGCCGCTCCGCGCCGCCGACGTCGAGCCAGCGCACGATGGTGACCCATTTGCCCTTTTCCAGATCCTTGTAGTGCTGGAAGAAGTGGGCGATCTGCTCGCACATGATCTTCGGCAGGTCGCGGTAGCTGCGAACGTCGGAGTAGAACGGCGCGAGCGCATCGACCGGCACGGCGATGATCTTCTCGTCGCCGCCGGCCTCGTCCTTCATCTGCAGCGCGCCGACCGGACGGCAGCGGATCACCGCGCCGGGCACCACCGGCACCTGGCTGATCACCAGCACGTCGCACGGGTCGCCGTCGAGCGAGAGCGTCTGCGGGATGAAGCCGTAGTTGCCCGGATAGAACATCGCGGTGTGCAGGAAGCGGTCGACCGACAGCGCGCCGGAGACCTTGTCCAGCTCATACTTGACCGGCGCGCCGCCGAGCGGAATTTCGATGATGACGTTGATGTCCTTCGGCGGATTGCGGCCGGCGGTGATCGCACGCGGGTCCATCAGCGCCTCGCGCTGCGGTCGTTCCGGGGCGCGCCCATAGCGCGTCGAAGACGCGCGTGAACGCGCTGATGGGCGCGAGCCCGGAATCCAGATGCACGAACCGAATTCTGATCTGGATTCCGGGCCCGCCGCCATAGCGCGTCGAAGACGCGCGTAACCGCGCTGGTGGCGGCGTCCCGGAATGACAGTGGGGAGATCTCGATCATCCTACGAGCGCTCCATCGGCCGCATGCCGAGCTTGTCGAGCAGCGCCATGTCGCGATCGCGGCCGGGATTGGGCGTGGTGAGGAGCTTCGGCCCGTAGAAGATCGAGTTGGCGCCGGCGAGGAAGCACAGCGCCTGGGTCTCCTCGCTCATGTCCTCGCGCCCGGCGGAAAGCCGGACCACCGACTTCGGCATGGCGATGCGGGCAACCGCAATGGTGCGGACAAATTCCAGCGGATCGAGCCTGCTCTCTCCCATCAGCGGCGTGCCTTCGACCTGCACCAGCATGTTGATCGGCACGCTTTCCGGATGCACCGGCAGGCTTGCCAGCGTGGCGATCATCCCGACGCGATCGTCCTCGCCCTCGCCCATGCCGACGATGCCGCCGCAGCAGACGTTGATGCCGGCCTCGCGCACCGCGTCGAGCGTGTCGAGCCGGTCCCTGTAGGTGCGGGTGGTGATGATCTCGCCGTAGAACTCCGGCGAAGTGTCGAGGTTGTGGTTGTAGTAGTCGAGGCCGCTCGTTTTCAACCGCGCGGCCTGCTTGCGCGTGAGCATTCCCAGCGTGGCGCAGGTCTCGAGCCCCAGCGCCTTCACGCCTTCGATCATGGCGCAGACGTTCTCGACGTCGCGGTCCTTCGGCTCGCGCCAGGCCGCCCCCATGCAGAAGCGGCTCGCGCCGCCCGCTTTCGCCGCGCGCGCCTCGGCGAGCACGGCCGCGACGCTCATCAGCTTCTCGGCCTTGACGCCGGTGTCGTACTTCGCGCTCTGCGGGCAATAGGCGCAGTCCTCCGGGCAGCCGCCGGTCTTGATCGACAGCAGCGTCGAGATCTGCACCTCGGCCGGATCGAAATGCATGCGGTGGATGCGCTGCGCCTCGAACATCAGTTCGGGAAACGGCAGCGCAAACAGCGCGCGGATTTCCTCGCGGGTCCAGTCGTTGCGGACAAGGCCCAGGGGCGCGCGGGGGGCGATGGAGTGTGCGAGCGACATGGGCGCAACATAGACGCGCAACGATATGTTTAAAAGCGCACTGCCGCCGCTTGTTCGATCACCCTCCCCTGGAGAAGGCTGGGCCATCGCATATAGCTCGCCGTGAGATGGATATGCGCACGGCGTCGGTGCTCTTCACCCTCCCCTGGAGGGGGAGGGTCGACTGACGGAGCGAAGCGTAGGCAGTCGGGGTGGGGTGAACTTTTTTTGCGATGGAAGGCTCACCCCACCCCGTCGCCTCGCTAACGCGAGGCGCCGACCCTCCCCCTCCAGGGGAGGGTGAAGAGGCAACAGCACCGACGAAGCAAAGAGGATCAGACGAACTGCGCGCCGATCTGCGTGGCGTTCCGCCATTTCACGTGGGCGCGGCGGCCCTGGCCGCCTTGCGACAGCACGATGACGAAGTCGTTCGGCACCCGCAGCGCCGGATCGACGGCGATGCGCACGCCGGTGTCGGACACATCGAGGACCTGGCACGGCCGCATGGCGAAGCCGCCGTCGAGACGCAGCCAGCCACTGGCGCCGGACTTGACGCGCGAGGCGCGCCGCTTGTTGCCCGGATAGCGCCCGGTGGTGCTGGGATCGACCTGTCTGCGTCCGAAAGCCATGTCGCCCTGTCCGTGCGCGAATCGCGCAGCATGCCCCGGACGCCATGTGCCGCCGTAATGATTGATTCATCGTCAATCCGCCGGGACAAACCCGACGAAAACCCGCCTTAACTCCCGGGAAGCAGGCGGCCGCGGAAGCACCGGGCGTCGCCGGATCCCGGACCAATCCCGGCCGGCCGGCAGGGCACGCGGCTCGTGGCCGAACTGCAATTGTCCACATAATCAGGTTAGTCCCCGGAACGATTCCGCACGCCCGGACTTACCCGATCTGGCCGGAGTGTCTTTCGACATACTGTTGAGGTTTTGCCCATGTCTTCAGGGGTCGGGTTCCGTATCAAGGCAGAGGAAGCAAGGCGGCGGGCGGAGCAGGCGGCGGATGCCGTCACCCGGCGGGAATTGCACAAGCTGGCGGCCGCCTATCTCGATCTTGCCGACCGGGCGGATCGGGCCCCGGTCCAGCAGCAGCAACAGCCGCAACAGAAACAAACGCAACCGAAAACCGAGACAGAGGGAGGAACGGAGTATCGACCCGAAAGTTGAGACTGCGTTCCATACTCCCGCTGCGGCGCATCTCTCCCCCATGCCCCCCGCGCCGCGGCGGGATTTTCGTAGCGGCAAGCAGCGGACGGTTCGGTCCGCACCTGCCAGAGAGAAGCCCCGGCCGGCACGCTGGGGCTTCCGTCTCTTTGAGGAGTTGCAATGCAGGCTCAAAGCGTCACGCAGTCGGAGCGCAGCGCCGGACGCCTGTTCGCGGCGATTGCCGGCGTCCTGTTCCTGGCGGTGACGGCGCTGCACGCGCTCGCGGGATAGCGCGCGGCAGCGACCGACCCAGGCTAGCCTGAAGGTATCATCGCACTCCCGCGTTGTGCGGCCCTGCCGGCGTACCCTCTCCTCGCGGGAGCCTTTGGTCCTGCGCTCGCAGTCCGCGCGGGTCAGCGACAGCGGCAGGCAAGCGGGACGGCGTGCCGATTGCATGCGCGAGATTCCATGCCCGCGTACACCGCCTACCGGCTCAATCAACGATGGCTCGTCGGCGATCCGATCACCATCACAGCTCACACCGACGCGGGTGCAATCGAGCAAACGCAACCGCTGACGGAAGGCTGCGAGGTCGTCGAGCTGTGGGACGGGCGTCGGCTGGTCGCGGAAATCAAACCCGGCGAAAATTGACAAGCACACAACGGAAAGCCCCCGCCTCTGGCAGGGGCTTGTGCACTCCGCGTCTTCGCTGTCGCGTCAGAGCTGGCCGTAGCGGCGCAACACCTGGCGGCAGCCCTCGCCGACGCTGTTGCTGACGGAGGCGAGCGTCGCGCCGCACTTGAGCAGGTTGGTGATCGTCGCGCCGATGTTGGACTGGTCGCAGAAACGTGCCGCCGCGGGCTTGCACGGCGCGAGGTCCTTGACGTCCACGGCACCGGCAGCCGTGGTGATCGCGCCAAGCAAGAAAGCAGCAAGCAGGCTTTTCAGCATCTCGTAGGTCCCCGTTCTGGTGTAAGCGAACCGGAACCTGTCGATGCAGTCCCCCGGCCCGCGCGGGTTAGACCGTCCGAATGTGACGCCAGTGCGGCGCGCAACGTACGCGCGAAATGTTCCGGGCCGGAACTTCAATTTTTGATGGTCGACAAATAGGCCAGCGCCTCGCGTCCCGCGACGCGCCCGAACACGAAGGCACGCAGCACCGACACCGCGTTCGGCGCGGTGCCGTAGAAGTGCCCGGTGATCTCGCCCGCGGCGAAAAGGCCCGGAATTGGCGTGCTCTTGCGCAGAACGCGCGCGCGCGTGTCGGTCGCGAGCCCGCCGAACGTGTAGGCGATCGCGCCGATCAGCGGCCAGGCGAGGAACGGCGGATCGGTGAGCGCACGCGCCCAGTTCGACTTCGGCGGTGCGAGCGAAGCCTGCGCGGCGAGACCATCACATTTTGTTGCGTCGAATTTCGAAGGATCGCCCGAGCATGCCGCGTTGTAGGCCGCAATCGTGCGGGCCAGTCCGCTCGCTTCCACGCCGATGAGATCGGCGAGGTCCCAGATATTGCTGGCCTCGACCGGCGGAACCTCGGAGCGCGTGGCGCGCTGCCAGTCGGGAATTTCGCGCACGCGCGAATCCAGGATCGTCCAGGCCTGGCGGTCGGGCACGTTGAAGTGCAGACGGCGCGAGAACGATTCCCAGGTCTCGTGCACGAGGCCGCGACCCTCGTCGAAGAAGCGCTTGCCCTCGCGGTCGACGACGATGCCGTAGGGATAGAGCAGCACCACCGGCGCCTGGTTCTTCGAGCGGGGATCCACCGGCTCGATGTGCATGCCGGCGCGCTCGCCGGAGAAATCGGCGCCGAACGCGAGCGCCATGCGGATGCCGTCGCCGGAATTGTAATGCGCGCGTGGCGCGAGCAGCGGCACCTCTTCGCCGCCCGGACCGAAATGCTCGCGCATCATCTGCTTGTTGGCCTGGAAGCCGCCGCAGGCCAGGATCACGGCGTCCGCCGAAAGCGTATCGCCGTTCGACAGTTGAATGCCGCGCACCGCGTCGCCCTCGGCGACCAGCGACTGCGCGGCGCAGCCGAACAGGAAGGCGACGCCAGCCTGGTTCGCCGCGCGGGTCAGCTCACGGTGGATGGTCTCGCCGCCGCCGACCGGCTGGATGCGCGGCGGGCCCTTGGCGAGATAGTAGTCCGGCTGGTGGAACGGCACGCCGTGGGATGCGATCCACTGCACGGTCGCGGGCGCAAGCTTCGCCAGCGTCGCGAAGTAATCTTCGTCGCCCTCGAGCCCGGTTGCCTCCAGCATGTCGTGCACGAACGACGGCTCGACGCGATCCACCGCGGCCATCCGCATGTAGGACGGCGTGAAGCGCGTGTTGCCGCCGGCGGCCGACTCGGGCGCCTTGTCGATCAGCGTGACGGCGGCGGGAACGTTCGCGGCCTTCGCCTCCTCGGCCGCGGCAAGCGCGGCCGAGAGCCCCGCCGCGCCCTGGCCGACGACGACGATGTGCTTTTCGTTGCTGTCGTTCATGACATTCATTTCGGCGGGCATGGACCCGGGTACGGCGCCACCGGTGAAGCGGCCCGGCAGATCACGACGCGCTCTGTGGCCTTGACCGGATCGAGCGAATAGGAGCGCAGGCTGTAACCGCCGGTCGGTGTAAAGTAATTGCAGAACGGCAGCGTCGTCGTGGTGCGGTCGAGCACCCAGTCGCTGCCGGTGCGATAGGGCGCGCCATCCTTGATTTCGGCGACCTCGACGGTGGCGGCTACACGCCAGCCTTCCTCGGAAACCGCATCGCAGGCATGCAGCGCCCCCGCCGGTCGCGCCGCGAACCCGAGGCAACTCGCGGCCAGCGCAGCAAAAACACAGGCGCGCCCCTGCACTATCCGCTTCACGCCCTGTGTCCTCTCCCGCAAACGCCTTGACCCCGGCCGGGACCGCTTCAAGATGATGCCACAATAACAAAACGCAACATATTCCCCGGGGAGGCTCGCAATGGATAAGCACGCCCAGCAACGGCGCGCGGCCGAAAGCTCCGCGCATATCGAATCCAGGCATGTCGACTCTAGGCATGTCGATCTGGGCAGAAGATCGTTCCTGACCACAGGCGCGGCCGGCGCGGTGGCGGCGGGCCTCGGCGCGACCGAAAGCGCGGCGCAAGGCGCGATGCGCTGGGACATGACGGCGGATGTCGTCGTGATCGGCGCGGGCGTCGCCGGACTTCCGGCGGCGATCGCGGCGCGCGATGCCGGCGCCTCGGTGATCGTGATCGACGAGAACTTCGACATCGGCGGCCGCGGCATGCTGAGCGGCGGACGGGTGCAACTCGGCGGCGGTCACGCCCTGCAGCAGAAATTCAACATCAAGGACGATGCCGACAAGGTGTTCGCCGACTGGGTGCGGCACGACCATGGCGAAAGCCGGCTCAGCGACCGCGACCTGGTGCGGGTGTTCGCCGACGAGAATGTCACCACCTTCAATTTCCTGATCGAGAACGGCGTCGAGTTCATCGAGAAGCCGATCACGCCGCCGGATGCTTCCACGGTGGACCGCATCTTCGTCACCAAGGAGTGGCACATTCCGAGCGAGGTGGTCGCGCCGCACCGAAACCGCAACGGCTCGGGCCTGGTGCGAAGGCTTGCCGAAAGCGCCCGCAAGAAGGGCGCGCAGATCCTGCTCAAGCACAAGATGACCTCGATCGTGCGCGAGAGCTACAATCGCGGCCGCGTGCTCGGCATCGTCGTGCAGGCGGGCGACCGCACCATCAACATGCGCGCGACCAGGGGCGTGATCGTCGCCACCGGCGGCCACACCGGCAACGTCAACTTCCGCCGCATGTTCGATCCTCGGCTGACCGAGGAATACCAGCAGGCGTGCATGCCCTATGCCGACCAGAACGCCTCGGGCGAGATCGCGGCAATGGATATCGGCGCCTCGCTGTGGGCGACCGGCATGCAGACCATCGAGGCCGGCGCCGCCATCACCAAGACGCGGCACATCGGCTGCCGCTGGGGCTACGCCACGCTGGTCTACGAGACCGACAGCATCATGTTCCCGCAGGCCAAGGCGACCGGGCTCACGGTCAAGGACTGGCAGAACCTGATCATGGTCAACCAATACGGCAAACGGTTCTGGAACGAGGCCGACGGCTCGTTCAAGTTCTTCAACGCCGCGATGGCCTGGCACGGCGACAAGACCAAGCTCAACGGCGGCGGACCGATCTGGGCGATCTTCGATTCGGAGGCTGCGGCGCGCGAGAAGTGGAACACCAAGCCGCCGAACGTCGATCCGGACGGCTGGTTCTTTCAGGCCGACACGCTCGCCGAGCTCGCAGGCAGGATCAAGAACCCGTACCAGAAGCAGCCGATGCCGGGCGCGGCGCTGGCGGAGTCGGTCGCCCGCTACAACTCGTTCGTCACCGACGGCGCCGACAAGGACTTCAAGAAGCCCACGCCGATGCACAAGATCGAAAAGCCGCCGTTCTTCGCGGCGTGGTCGACGCCGATCCTGCACGACACCAATACGGGACTGCGCACCACCACCGACTGCCAGGTGCTCGACACCCGCGGCGAGGTGATCGCGGGCCTCTACAGTGCCGGCGAAACGCAGGGCGGCTTCGCCCAGCACGGCCTTGGCCGCTGCCTGGTGTTCGGCCGGCTCGCCGGACGCCACGCCGCCAAGAACGCGGCCTAGCCCGCCGTGGCCGATGACGCGAACCGGCAACGACCCACCGCGAGTCTTGCGGCATGGGACGTGCCGGCCGCGACGCCCGCGGGTGAGAGGTTCTCGGTGAAGGCCGGCGTGAAATCGTCGGACGGGATGCCGCTCGGCGGCGGCCGCGTCGAGCTGCGCGACGGCACCGGCGCCGTGGTGGCGTCGGCGCTGCTCGGCGACGTCCCGTGGCCGGGCAGCGAGGCGCTGTACTGGGCCGAGGTCGCGTTGCAGGCGCCGGCCGCGCCGGGGCCGCTGGCGCTCTCCGCGCATTTCGGCGGCGAGGACGTCCAGGAGCCGCACGAACCGGCATCCTCGGCCTTCAGCGTCAACGTGGTGGCGCCCGCCGAGCACACCCTCACGGTGACGGTCGTGGCCGGCGGCGCGCCACTCGCGGACGCGGTGGTGCGGCTCGGCCCCTATCGCGCCCCGACCGACGCGTCCGGCACGGCAAAAGTGCGGCTCGCCAAGGGCCGCTACGAGCTGGTGGTCTGGAAGACCGGCTACGCGATGACGGCGACGCCGGTTGCGGTCGAGGCCGACACCTCGGTTGCCGTCGCCACGCAGCCGGTGCCGGAGGAAAACCCGGACGCGGTTTGGACCGCCTAGGCGCCGGTGCTATAGGGGCGCGGACCGCAACCCTGCGCCGGACCTGCCATGATCGAACCATCGCCCGATACCCTGCCCGACCGACTCTCCGTCAATCCCGCGAGCCCGCACTACAACGCGGAGGTTCTCCAGCGCGACGTCGGAATCCTCTTCAACGGCAAGGAAAAGACCAACGTCGAGGAATACTGTGTCAGCGAGGGCTGGATCCGCGTCGAGGCCGGCAAGGCGAAGGACCGCTTCGGCAATCCGCTGACCATCAAGCTCACCGGCAAGGTCGAGCCGTATTTCAAGGACGCGAAGCCCGGCTAGCGCGGGACCGGAAAACGGCTGGCCCGACCATGAAGACCGTCGTCAACGCGCTGATCGCATTCGCGCTGTTCTCGGGGATCGCCGGAATCATCACACATACCCTGTTCGGGCGGGCGCTCGCGCGGCATGGCCTGAAGGTCCCGGTCGTCAACGACTGGAGCTGGGTGCGGGCGAATTTTCCGCCCGACGTCAGCCGCATCCGCACATGGATCTGGATCTGGGCCGCGTTGTTTCTCGGCTCGATCGGCGCCGCGGCTGTCATCACGCACGTCTTCGATCTTTGCCCGGACTGCATCGTCAAGGGACCGGCGCCGTAAGCGCACCCCTGCGTCAATGCAGCAGCGGCCGCTCGCGGACCAGCTGAAGGTCGATCGAGCCGATCAGTTCATCGCGCTCGGCCTCGGCCTGCGCCAGCGCGGCGGCCGTCTCGCTGGCGGTGCTCTTGTTCGAGCCCGACATCACGATGCCGCCCAGCAGCGCCACGATCGAGGAGGTCATGGCCAGCGGATCGAACGGGATCACCCGGAACAGCAGCCCGGCGAGGATCGCGGCGCCGAGCGCCATGGCGCACTGGGCCGCGAGCGCGAACTTGCGGCAGCCTTCGAGCTTCAGCGAAAGCCCCTCGATGCGCTCTTCGAGCCGCGCGATCGCCCTGTGCGGATCGGCACCGTCCGTGACCTCGTCCATGCGCGGATATTACACGGCGGACCAATTTGGGCGAGATACCGCCGCAGCGCGCCTGCCTTTCCACCGTGGCACACCGCCGGGGGCGCCCGTGCGTTTACGCACATAGGCCCTCCCTGTGTGATCTGCGTCACATAGGGCCGCGGATCAAGGGCCTAGCGTTAGTCCCAAGGGGGCTGATCAGAGGAGATTACCGATGATCACCAACGCCGAGAAAATTCTGGCCGCGGGTCTCGCCACGGCCGCCTTTATTGCGACGATGTTTTTATTGCTTGTGAGGGATGCCCAACGCAGCGACGCTCTCGCCGGTCCGGCCGATTCCGCGGCCGTCATGACCATGCCCCGGCAGACACTGCCGGAGCCGGACCTCTGGAAAATCAAGTCCACCGACGTTCCGTTGCCGGCCGATACGGGACCCCCGTGCCTTCCCGCGGCCACAGAGCACCGCGCGGACCGTGACTGCTGATCCAAGGCGTTGATCCGACCGTTCCGTCGCCGGGCGCGCCGGCCATCTGGCAGGCGCGCCCGGCGTCTTTTGGAGGGGTCGTCTTGACCGCAATGCCCGCCTCGTCATGATGCGGCCCGATTGCAGGTCCCGCCCAAGGCACTACCCCGGATGAAATGGAATCTTTCGACCGACGTCGTGGTCATCGGCGCAGGCGCCGCGGGCCTCGCAGCCGCCGTTTCGGCGCGCGACCATGGCGCGGCGGTGATTCTTGTCGAGGAGAACTACGACATCGGCGGGCATGCGATGCTGAGCGGCGGCCGGGTGCATCTCGGCGGCGGCAACGCCCTGCAGAAGAAGTTCGGCATCAAGGACAGCCCCGAGCAGATCTTTGCCGACTGGACAACCCACAGGCGCGGCGACGGCCGGTACAACGACCGCGACCTGGTGCGCGCGTTCGCCGACGAGTGCGTGCCGACCTTCCAGTTCCTGCTCGACAACGGCGTCACCTTCATCGAGAAGCCGATCGTCACGCCGGATGCCTCGACCGTGCCGCGGGTGTTCGTCACCCACGAATGGCACATCCCGGGCGAGGTGATCGCGCCGCGAAGAAACCGCAACGGCTCGGGGCTGGTGCGCCGCCTCGCCGAAAGCGCGCGCCAGAAGGGCGTGCAGATTCTGCTCAAGCACGAGATGCGGGAGATCGTGCGCGACGGGCGCAAGGGCCGCGTGACAGGCATCGTCGCGCAGGCGGACGGCAAGGACGTCGCCATCGAGGCCAGGCGGGGCATCGTCATCGCGACCGGCGGACACACCGGCAACGTCAATTTCCGCAGGATGTTCGATCCCCGCCTCACCGAGGAGTACCAGCAGGCCGGCCTGCCCTACTCGTTCCAGGGCGCCGACGGCGAGATCGCCGCCATGGAGATCGGCGCGTCGCTGTGGGCGACCGGCACGCAGACCGCCGAGGTCGGCCCCGCCATCACCAAGACGCGCCATGTCGGAACGCGGTGGGGCTATCTCAGCCTCTACTTCGAGACCGACAGTCCCATCTTTCATCTCTGCAAGGCGACCGGGCTGACGGTGACGGACTGGCAGGAGGCGATCCTCGTGAACCAGTTCGGCCAGCGGTTCTGGAACGAGCTCGACAGCTCCTACGACTTCATCAACGCGGCGCTCGGCAACCACGGCGACAACGCCAAGCTCAACGGCGGCGGTCCGGTGTGGGCGATCTTCGACGCGGACGCGGTGGCGCGGCAGAAATGGAAGCCCAAGCCGCCGCATGTCGATCCCGACGGCTATTTCTTCAGCGCCGATACGATCCACGAGCTGGCCGGCAAGATCAGCAACCCTTACCAGAAGCAGCCGATGTCCGGCGCGGCGCTGCAGGAGACGGTGAACCGCTACAATTCGTTCGTCGCCTCCGGCACCGACACCGACTTCGCCAAGCCGACGCCGCTGCACCCGATCGCCAAGCCGCCGTTCCATGCGGCGTGGGCGACGCCGATCCTGCACGACTCGCTGACCGGACTGCGCACCGACACGCATGCGCAGGTGATCGATATCCGCGGCGAGGCGATCCCGGGGCTGTACTGCGCGGGTGAATCCCAGGGCGGCTTCGCCCAGCATGGGCTCGGGCGCTGCCTGGTGTTCGGCCGGATCGCCGGGCGGCACGCCGCGCAACGGAATTCGTGAGGAGGTCGCCCCGTGAGCAACCAGGAGACGATCAGCCTTGCGGTGTGGGACGTGCCGATGCCGGCGGTCGCGGGTGAAACATTCTCGATCAAGGTCGGAGCAAAATCGTCATCCGGCCGTGCGCTGGCAGGCGGACGGGTCGAGGTCAGCGACGCCAAGGGCGCGGTGGTGGCATCGGGCGCGCTCGGCAGCGCGCCGTGGGCCGACACCGAGGCGCTGTACTGGACCGCGCTCGATGTGCCCGCTCCGGCGAAGCAGGAGATGGCCGAATACGCCGTCCGTTTTGCCGGAGATCAAAATGAAGCCGTGGCGTCGCGCTTCAGCGTCACCGCCGCGGCGAAGCCCGATCACACCTTGAGCGTGAGGGTCACGGAGCGCGACACGGCGGAAGCGCTCGCCGGCGTCGAAATCCGGCTCGGCCCGTTCCACGCCCGCACCGACAAGACCGGCTGCGCGCAGCTGCGCCTTTGCAAGGGCGACTACCAGCTTCAGCTCTGGCGCACCGCACACATTGCGGCGCCTGTGCGGATCAGCGTCAACGGCGATGCAAGCATCGACCTGACCATGGTGCACGTGCCCGAGGAACATCCCGACGCGCGCTGGGTGCGGTGATCAGATACCTTTCATAGGTCGTGAGCCTTAAGCGCAGGAATTAGCCGGAGCGCTGCAGAACGTCGTATCAATCCCCGCAGTGGCAGCGGATGTGACAACGTCGAAGGCTGACGTCGGCTATTGCCGACGGATCGCGGAGAGTGCGGATACGACAACACTCCTGCCTCATCTAACAAGCTTGATAGCACCGGCAGCGCCAGCTACTTTTTGCGTGCATCACTCCGGCGATAACTTGTGAATTTGAAAATCTGTCAATCGCATTTCAGGAGGATTCAATATGGCACGCGCGCGCACCAGACGGCCGGCCAAGCGAGCTGCAACGCGATCGATCAAGCCTCTTTGTAGCAATCTCCCAAGACCGGTTCGCCCGCTTCCGCCCTCTGTCATGACAGACATGCGCAGGGCCGCGGCTATTCTCTCCACAACTTCGAAATGGGTGAACGGAACGGTTCTGCACTACTGTTTTTTCACGAGTGGTCATTTTTCCACTCCCAAGAAACAGGCTGACGCGGTTCGCAACGCATTTACCGAATGGAAGGCGGTTGGCATCGGCCTTGAGTTCAGGGAGGTCAGCCAGCTCAGCGAGGCTGAGGTCCGGATCGGCTACTCTACGGCGGACGGCAGTTCCGCCTCGGCAGTTGGCCGCGATGTGTTGCGCGTCCCGTTGGACGAGCCAACGACCGTTTACGGATGGGACCTCACGACACCATACGGCCGCGGTACCGCGCTGCACGAACTCGGACATGTGTTCGGCATGGAACACGAGCACCAGAATCCATTCGCAGGAATAAAGTGGCATGAGCAAGCCGTCTACGACGCGCTCGCCAGGCCGCCCAACGAATGGGACCGCGACACCACGTTCCATAATATCCTGGAGAAGCTTACCCCGCAGCAAGTCCAGGGCTCGTCATGGGACCCGGCCTCGATCATGGAATACGAGTTCGAGCCGGGCCTGATCGACGAACCGCAGCAATACGACATCAACGGCCTGACACCTCCGGGAACGCTCTCGGCAGCCGACAAGCAGTGGGCCCGCAAGTGGTATCCGCCGTTGCAAGCATCGCTCACAACACTTCAACCGTTTCAGCCGGCGGTGTTCGACCTCGCCGCAGGTCAGCAAGCTGACGTCTCGATCAATCCAACGTCATCCCGGAGATACAGGATCGAGACAAGAGGTGCTTCGGATACGCTGCTCATCCTGTTCGAGGATATCAACGGCGCGGCACGATATCTCGCTGCTGACGATGACAGTGGCGAACAGCGAAATGCGAGCATCACATACAAGCTTTTCGAAGGACGGAAGTACATCGTGCGACTTCGTTTGTATTACCCGGGAATTTCCGGCAAGACGTCGCTGGTGTATTTCTAGCTTGCGTCAGTCCGGTTGGGCGGGATCAACAGAGCGATCTCCGATCTGAACCAAATGAGCTGAGCTTCATTCCGCCGCCATCATCGAAGGCGGGCCGGCCGCCTCGACCTTCGCCGCGCAGAACTTGAACTCGGGAATCTTGCCGAACGGATCGAGCTTCGGGTTGGTCAGGAGGTTCGCCGCGGCCTCCACGTAGGCGAACGGAATGAACACCACGCCGTCCGGCACCGCGTCGTCCTGGCGCGCCGCAAGCTCGACCGTGCCGCGCCGCGTCGTCACGCGCACCATGTCGCCCGGCTCGATGCCGAGCTTCTGGATGGTGCCGCGCGAGAGCTGCGCGACGGCGGAGGGCTCGAGGATGTCCAGCACCGTGGCGCGGCGCGTCATCGAGCCGGTGTGCCAGTGCTCGAGCTGGCGGCCGGTGGACAGGATGAACGGATACTCGGCGTCCGGCACCTCGTCCGGCGGCTGGAGCTTGGTCGCGACCAGCTTGCCGAAGCCGCCGGGGCGCGGGAAGCCGTCCTCGAACACCACGTCGCGGCCCGGCACATCCGGCCCGTCGACCGGATAGGTGACGGCGTATTCGCGGTCGACGCGCTCCCAGGTGATGTTGTCGAGCGCCGGCATCATCGACGCCATCTCGTTGAACACCTCGCCGACGTGCTTGTAGGTCCAGCCGCAGCCGAGCCGGTTGGCGATCTCGGTGATGATCCACAGGTCCTGGCGCGTGTCGCCCGGCAGCGGAATGGCCTGACGGCCCATCTGCACCTGGCGGTTGGTGTTGGTCACCGTGCCGTCCTTCTCCGGCCAACCTGAAGCAGGAAGCACCACGTCGGCATAGACCGCGGTCTCGGTGAGGAACAGGTCCTGCACCACGAGATGCTCGAGATGCGCCAGCGCCTGACGGGCGTGGTTCAGGTCCGGGTCCGACATCGCCGGGTTCTCGCCCTCGATGTACATGCCCTTGATCTCGTCGGCGTGGACCGCGTCCATGATCTCGACCACGGTCTTGCCGCGCTTCGGCGGAAGCTTCACGCCCCACGCCTTCTCGTACTGGGCGCGGATCTCCGGGTTCTCGACCGACTTGTAGTCGGGGAAGAACATCGGAATCAGGCCCGCGTCGGACGCGCCCTGCACGTTGTTCTGGCCGCGCAGCGGATGCAGCCCGGTGCCCGGCCGGCCGATCTGGCCGGTGATCAGCGCGAGCGCGATGAGGCAGCGCGCATTGTCGGTGCCGTGGGTGTGCTGCGACACGCCCATGCCCCAGAAGATGATCGAGCTTTCGGCGCGGGCATAGGCGCGCGCGACCTCGCGCAGCGTGTCGGCCTCGATGCCGCAGATCGGCGCCATCTCTTCCGGCGTGAAGTCCTTGATGTTCTCCTTCCAGGCCTCGAAGCCTTCGACGTAGGTCTGGATGTACTGCTGGTCGTAGAGCTTTTCCTCGACGATCACGTTCAGCATGGCGTTGAGCATCGCCACGTCCGTGCCGTTCTTGAACTGCATCATCTTCCAGGCGTGGCGCTTCAGCGCCTGGCCGCGCGGATCCATCACCACGAGCTTGGCGCCGCGCTTCGCCGCCTGCTTGAAGAAGGTCGCGGCGACCGGATGGTTCTCGGTCGGGTTGGCGCCGATCACGATGATCAGTTCGGAGTTCTTGCACTCGTTGAAGGTGGCCGTGACGGCGGCCGAGCCGACACCCTCGAGCAGCGCCGACACCGACGACGCGTGACAGAGCCGCGTGCAGTGATCGACGTTGTTGGTGCCGAAGCCGGTGCGGACCAGCTTCTGGAACAGATACGCCTCTTCGTTCGAGCCCTTGGCCGAGCCGAAGCCGGCCAGCGCGTCGGGACCGTCACGGTCGCGGATCTTCTTGAGGCCCCCCGCGGCGCGGTCGAGCGCCTCCTCCCACGTCGCCTCGCGGAAATGCGTCCAAGGGTTCGACGGGTCGATGAACTCGTGGGGCACCTTCGGCACGCCGTCCTTGCGGATCATCGGCTTGAGGAGCCGTTGCGGATTGGCGACGTAATCGAATCCGAAACGGCCCTTCACGCAGAGCCGGTTCGCGTTGGCCGGGCCGTTCTTGCCTTCGACGGCGACGATCTTGTCGTCCTTGATCTGGTAGGTGAGCTGGCAGCCGACGCCGCAATACGGGCAGACCGAGTCGACGGTGCGGTCGGGCTTGCCAAGATAGACGTTGTTCTCGTCGACCATGGTCGAGGGCATCAGCGCGCCGGTCGGGCAGGCCTGGACGCACTCGCCGCAGGCGACGCAGGTGGACGCGCCCATCGGGTCGTCCTGGTCGAACACGATCTTTTCCAGATGGCCGCGGCCGGCCATGCCGATCACGTCGTTGACCTGCACTTCGCGGCAGGCGCGGACGCAGAGATTGCACTGGATGCAGGCGTCGAGGTTCACCGCCATCGCCACGTGGCTGCGGTCGGGCTCCGGCACCTTGATGGCGTCGCGCCTGGGGAAGCGGCCGGCTTCGAGCTTCTGCCGGTTGACGATCTTCCAGAGTTCGGAATCCGGATCGTGCGCCACCTCGATGGCGGGCTGGTCGGTGAGGAGCAGTTCCGCGACCATCTGGCGCGCGGTCTTGGCGCGGTCGGTCTGGGTCTTCACCTTCATGCCCGGCGCGGGCGTGCGGATGCAGCTTGCGGCGAGCACGCGCTCGCCCTCGACCTCGACCATGCAGACGCGGCAATTGCCGTCGGGCCGGTAGCCCGGCTTCGGCGTGTAGCAGAGGTGCGGCAGCTTGATGTCGAGGCGGCGCGCGGCGCGGAAGATCGTCTCGCCTTCGCGGATCTCGACCTCGCGGTCGTCGATGAAGAAGGTGTCGGGCTTCTGTGCGTTCTGATCGCTCATGTCAGCCTCTTCCTCACCAACGCCCCATCGGCTTGGTGAGTTCATCGGGGAAGAATTTCAAAACGCAGAGCAGCGGATTCGGCGCGGCCTGGCCCAGGCCGCAGATCGAAGCGTCGCGCATCAGCGTCGAGAGCTCGGTGAGCAGGCCTGCATCCCACGGCCCCTGCTCCATCAGCTTGGCGGCCTTTTCGGTGCCGACCCGGCAGGGCGTGCACTGGCCGCAGAACTCATCCTCGAAGAACCGCATGAGGTTGAGCGCCACCGCCTTCATATCGTCCTTCTCGGACAGGATCACAACCGCGTGGGAACCGACGAAGCATCCGTGCTTTTCCAGCGTGCCGAAGTCCATCGGCTCGTCGGCGAGCGACGCCGGCAGGATGCCGCCGGACGCGCCGCCCGGCAGGTACGCTTTGAAGATTTCGCCGTCGGCCATGCCGCCGCAGTATTCGTCGATCAGCTCGCGCGCGGTGACGCCGGCCGGAGCCAGCACGACACCCGGTTTTTTCACCCGGCCGGAAACCGAGAAGCTGCGGAAGCCCTTGCGCTCATGGCGGCCCTGCGAGGTCGCCCACTCCGCGCCCTTCTCGACGATGTCGCGGATCCAATAGAGCGTCTCGACGTTCTGCTCCAACGTCGGCCGGCCGAACAGGCCGACCTGCGCGACGTAAGGCGGGCGATGCCGCGGCAGGCCGCGCTTGCCCTCGATCAACTCGATCATCGCCAACTCTTCGCCGCAGATGTAGGCGCCGGCGCCGCGGCGGAGATGGATCTTGGTATACTTGTCGAGGCCCGCGCGACGGAGCTTGTCGATCTCCTGCTCCAGCATCAGCCGGATTTCCGGATATTCGTCGCGGAGATAGAAATAGACCTCGGCCGCCTCGACCACCCAGGCGGCGATCAGCATGCCTTCCAGCGCGCGGTGCGGATCGAGCCCCAGATAATAACGGTCCTTGAACGTGCCAGGCTCGCCCTCGTCGCCGTTCACCGCCATCAGCCGCGGGCCCTTCTCGGCACGCACGAATGTCCACTTGCGCCCGGTCGGGAAGCCCGCGCCGCCAAGCCCGCGAAGGCCGGCGTCGCTGACGACCTTGATGAGCTCGTCGCGCGTGCGTTCGCCCGCGAGCGCGTCCTCGAACAGCTTGTAGCCGCCATTGGCGCGATACGCGTCGAAGTCGGTGCCGGGCTTGAGCCCATGGGCGTGCGTGTCGGGCGTCGCGATCTTCTTCACCGCCTCGCCGGTCGCCTTCATCACCTGGACATGGCCGACGGCGCAGACCGGCGCGCGGTCGCACGCGCCCATGCACGGCGCGCGGAGAACGCGGACGCCGGATCCGAGCAGCTTCGGCAGATCGTTGAGCAGGCGGTCGGCGCCGGCCATCGCGCATGAAAGAGAGTCGCACACCCGCACGGTGACCGGCGGCGGCGGCGTCTGCCCTTCCTTCACCACGTCGAAATGCGCGTAGAAGGTCGCGACCTCGTACACCTCGGTCTGCGCAAGCTTCATCTCGGCGGCAAGCGCCGCGAGATGCGCCGCGGAGATGTGGCCGTATTTGTCCTGGATCAGATGCAGATGCTCGATCAGCAGGTCGCGCTGGCGCGAGCGGCTTCCCAGCAGCGTCTGAATTTCCGCCTCGGCGATCGGGTCGATCTGCCGGCCCTTGGGAGTGCGGCGCGCTTTCTTGCGGCCGCCTTGCGGCCCGGCGCCGTTGCCGCCGATCTTCGGCGGATTCTGGATATTCATTGTTCTTCTCCGGCTCGCAGACTTGAACCGATCTAAGCTTGCGAACAATCCCGTCCCGGACATGGCTCGATAGAAAAAAGCTATCAATTGGGATATGATTGGGCTGTCCGGCTTGCGCGTGGGCCGCTCCTGGAATACATTATAACAAGCTGAAAAGCCTAGATATTTCGATGATCGACAAGCTCGACTTCATTCTGGCGCTCGCCCGCGAACGGCATTTCGGCCGGGCGGCGGAGGCCTGCGGCGTGACCCAGCCGACGCTATCGGCGGGCGTGAAGCAACTCGAAGAGCAGATGGGCGTGCTGCTGGTGAACCGCGGCTCGCGCTTCCAGGGCTTCACACCCGAGGGCGAGCGGGTGCTCGACTGGGCGCGGCGCATTGTCGGCGACACGCGCGCGATGCGCGAGGAGATCAACGCGCTGCGCCACGGCCTGTCCGGCCAGCTCCGCATCGCCGCGATCCCGACCACGCTCGGGATGGTCGCCGCCTTGACCACGCCCTACCGCGAACGGCACCCCAATGTGCGCTTCACCATCTACTCGCGCACCTCGATCGAGATCCTCGACCTGATCGAAAATCTCGAGGTCGATGCCGGGATCACCTATGTCGGCAACGAGCCGCTCGGCCGCGTCACCGCGATTCCGCTCTATCACGAGCGCTACATGCTGCTGACCTCGGCGGATGCGCCGCTCGGCAACCGCGACGAGGTGACGTGGGCGGAGGTGGCGCAGGTGCCGCTCTGCCTGCTGACGCCGGACATGCAGAACCGCCGCATCATCGACCGGCTGCTGCAAGGCGCGGGCTCGGAGGCGCGGCCGACGCTGGAGTTGGATTCGATGATCCTGCTGTTCTCGCACGTGCGCACCGGGCGCTGGGCGAGCGTGATGCCGCGCAAGCTCGCCGAGACGCTAGGCCTCACCGAAACCATCCGCGCCATCCCGATCAAGGAGCCCGAGGCGGTGCAGACCATCGGCCTGGTGGTGCCCTCGCGCGAGCCGATGATGCCGAACACCGCGGCGCTGGTGGCGGAAGCCCGGCAGCTGGCGGCGAGCCTCGACCGCGACCTTTGACGCCTGCCGCGCGCCCTTGAAGGCACCGGCGCGCTGACGCACACTCCCGGCGAGCCAAAAGCCTGAGGTTTTCATGTACATCGCCGACGCCAAGCGCCTGACCCACGACGGCGCGAGAAAAATGATGGCGACCGCCATCGACAAGGCCCGCGAGGCCAAAATCGCGGTCTCGTGCTGCATCACCGATGCAGGCGGGCACGTGATCGTGCTGGAGCGGATGGACGGCGGCAAATTCCACACCCTGCACTCCTGCACCACCAAGGCGGTGTGCGCGTCGTCGAACAAGCGCGCGACCACGGCCAAGGGCGCGGTCGGGCAGGATCTCGACGTGACGCATGCGCTCGGGCTCGCGCTCGCCGCGGGTCCCGACCGCTGGACCGCGATGGAAGGCGGCGTGCCGGTGCTGGTGGACGGGGAGTGCATCGGCGGCGTGGGCGTCAGCGGCGGCGACTGGGAAACCGACCTGAAAATCGCGCAGGCCGCTGTCGAGTCGATCGGCGCGAGTTGGAAGTGATGATTTCGCTGAAATCGAGCGCTACCCTCGCTCCGCCCTCATCCTGAGGAGCGGCCGAAGGCCGCGTCTCGAAGGACGAGGGCGGCCCCATTCTTCGAGACGCATCGCTACGCGATGCTCCTCAGGATGAGGCCGGGAGAAGTCGGAGAATTGGAAAAAGAAATGACCGAGCCTTTGCGCGTCGCCTGCGTCGGAATGGGCTGGTGGTCGGATGTGCTCGCCGACGCCATCAAGCGCACCGGCAAGATCGAGATCGTCGCCTGCCACACGCGCTCGGAGGACAAGCGCGCGGCATTCGCGAAGAAATACGGCTGCAAACCGGTTGCAAATTACGACGACGTGCTGGCCGACAAATCAGTCGAAGCCATCATCAACACCACGCCGAACGACGTGCACCTGCCGACCACCAAAGCCGCGGCGGCAGCCGGCAAGCACGTGTTTCTCGACAAGCCGATCGCCAACAACGTCACCGAGGGCCGCGCCATCACCGAAGTCTGCCGCAAGGCCGGCGTGGTGCTGGCGATGGGCTATCAGCGCCGGCGCGAAAGCCATTTCCGCTGGGTGAAAAAGGAAATCGAGGCCGGCCGGTTCGGCAAGATGGTCAACGCCGAGGCGAACATCAGCCGCGACCGGCTCGGCAAGATCGATCTCAACTCGTGGCGCTACCAGGCGGCCGGGATGCCGGGCGGCGTGATGCTGCAGATCGGCATCCACTACACCGACGTGCTGACCTACCTCATGGGGCCGGTCAAGGCGGTGCGCGGGCAGTTCGCCCAGCTCGTGCTGCCGGGCGACAATCCCGACGTCGCGAGCCTGATCCTCGAGCACGAGAACGGCGCGCTGTCGACGCTGAACGCCAGCTATGCGTCGGCGTCCGAATACTATCTGATGAACCTCTACGGCAAGGACGCCACCGCCTATTACGACATGCACGGTGGCTTGCGGATGCTCAAGCGCGGCGAGGACAAGCCACAGCCGGTCACGGCGCCGAAAAACGACACGTTCGTCGAGGAGCTAGAGGAATTCGCCGCAGCTGTGCGCGGCGGGCCCGCGCCCGAGGTCGGCGGCGAGTATGCGACCGAGTCGCTTGCGGTGGTGCGCGCAGGAATTCTCTCGGCGCGCGAAGGGCGCAAGGTTGAAGTGGCGGAGATCCTGAAGAACGACTGATTCCATCAAAGGCGGCGCAAGACCGCCCGCATCTGCGGCAAGGGAGACGACCATGAAGTCCGGAATGAAAATTGCGGCGGCATGGACCGCCGGGATCCTGATCGCATCCGCGCTGGCTCCGGCCACCCTGCAGGCGCAGGACTATCCGAACCGCCCGGTCAACGTGATCGTGCCGTTCCCGGCCGGCGGGCCGAGCGACGTGGTGGCGCGCATTGTCACCGAGCAGATGGGCAAGGCGCTCGGCCAGACGCTGGTCATCGAGAATGTCGGCGGCGCGGGCGGCGTGATCGGCAGCGGCCGGGTCGCGGCCGCGGCGCCCGACGGCTACACGCTGCTCGCCGGCAGCATGGGATCGCATGTGGCCGCCCCGGTGCTGACACCCGGCATCCGCTACGACCCGCGCGAATTCGTGCCGATCGGGCCGACCGCGCATTCGCCCGCCGTGATCGTCGCGCGCAAGAACTTCCCGTCGAAGGACCTCCGCGAGTTCGTCGCCGACGTGAAGGAGAAGGGCAACGGCTTCAAGCAGGCGCATGGCGGCATCGGCTCGTCGTCGCACATGGCGTGCCTTCTGTTCAACACCGAGGCCGGCGCGAAACCCACGGCGGTCGCCTATCGCGGCACGGGACCGGCGATGAACGACCTGATCGGCGGCCATGTCGATTATTTCTGCGAGCAGTCGGTGAGCGTGACCGAGCAGGTGAAGTCCGGCGCGATCAAGGCCTATGCGGTGTCGGCCGCCGAACGCCTCGCCTCGCTGCCGGATGTGCCGACCGCGAAGGAGATGGGCGTCAATTATGCGATGAGCATCTGGGCCGGCATCTTCGCTCCGAAGGGCACGCCGGCGCCGGTGGTGGCCCGGCTCGCCGACGCGCTCGACAAGGCGCTGGACGACCCGACCGTGCGGCTTCGCATCAACGCGCTGGGCGGCTCGATCCCGGGCAAGGCGGAGCGGAGTCCCGCGGCGTTTCAGGACTACGTCAAAGGCGAGATGACGCGCTGGGAGCCGGTGCTGAAGGCGGCCGCCGCCGAGCAGCCGAAGTAGCGTCACGATCTCTCCGCGGAGCGTCCCCGACTTCGCCAAGGTCATTCCCGCCAATGCGGCCGCCGCGACCTTGTTCTTCAAGGTCTTGGTCAAGATCTTGCGGCCGACGGAGGGGATATGACGACACGGCGGCATTTTGTGACCGGCGCGGGTGCGCTGGCGGGCTGGAGCTTGCTGCAACGGGGATCGGCCGGCGCGGCCGGCTTGCCGGACACGCTGGCGGCGGACCTGGCCCGCATCGAGCTTGAAAGCGGCGGCCGGCTCGGCGTCGCCGTGCTGGACACGGGTTCCGGCGCGAGGGTCGAGCATCGCGGCAACGAGCTCTTTCCGGTGTGCAGCACGTTCAAGCTTCTGGCCGCTGCGGCCGTGCTCAAGCGCGTCGATGAAGGCAAGGAGCGGCTCGACCGGCGCATCGTGTTCCAGGCGAGCGACATCGTCGTCAATTCGCTGTTCACCAAGGAGCGGGTGGGCGGCGACGGCATGACGCTCGCGGACATCTGCGAGGCCGCCATGATCGTGAGCGATAACACCGCGGGCAACCTGATCCTCGCAACGCTTGGCGGGCCGGCGGGTCTCACGGCTTACGTGCGTACGCTCGGCGACGGCGTCACGCGCCTCGATCGCATCGAACCCGACCTCAACGAAGCGGCGCCAGGCGATCCGCGCGACACCACGACGCCGCTTGCCATGCTTGGCAACACGCAGAAGCTTCTGCTCGCCGACGCGCTCTCCCCCGCATCGAAAGAGCAACTGACGAAATGGATGCTCGGCAACAAGACCGGCGACACGAGGTTGCGGGCGCAGCTTCCGCCGGGCTGGCGCACCGGCGACAAGACCGGCGCTGGCGAGCGCGGCACCAACAACGACGTCGGCGTGCTCTGGCCGCCGGACGGCAAGCCGATCGTGGTCGCGGTCTATCTCACCGGAACGTCGGCGCCGGTCGACAAGCGGAACGCGACACTGGCCGCGGTCGGCCGCGCCATCGCGGCCGTCGACCGGAGGCGTGGCGGGTTGTACTAAATGCGATCCCAGGCCGGCCGCGGCCCGAAGCGGCCGGCGAGGAAGTCGATGAACACGCGCGTCTTCGCCGCGAGATACCGGTTCGGCGCGTAGACCGCATAGATGTCGAGCCCGGTCGGCTCGTGGTCGGGCAGCACGATCCGCAGTTTTCCCGCCGCGATATCCGGACCGATCAGGAAGGTCGGCAGCAGGACGATGCCGTTGCCGTGCAGCGCCGCGGCGCGCAGCACGTCGCCGTTGTTGGAGCACAGGCAGGCCGTCACCGGCACCGACACGGGGTCGGCGTCCTGCGTCAGCTCGAAGCGCTGCGCCGCCTGCGAATGGCCGAAGGTCAGCGCGCGATGGTGCACGAGGTCGTCCGGCGTCTTCGGCGTGCCGTGCGCCTCGAGATAGTCCGGTGACGCCGCGAGCACGCGCCGCGCCGGTGCGAGCTTGCGCGCGATCAGGCTCGAGTCGGGCAGCGCGCCGATCCGCACCGTGACGTCGACACCCTCCTCGACCGGATCGATGAAGCGGTCGTTGAGGATCAGCTCGATGCGCAGCTCCGGATAGGCCACCATGAACTCGGCGATCGCCGGACCGAGATAGAGCGTGCCGAACGACATCGGCGCATTGATCTTCAGCAGCCCCTTCGGCTCGTCGTGCAGCCGTGACACCGCGCTTTCGGTGGACTCCACATCGGCGAGGATGCCGGTGACGCGCTCGTAATAGGCGCGGCCGGCTTCGGTCGGCGTGACGCGCCGCGTGGTGCGGTCGAGGAGGCGCACGCCGAGAATTTGCTCGAGCTCGGTGACCGCCTTGCTGACCGCCGAGCGCGTAAGCCCCATGCGCCGCGCTGCCTCGGCATAGCTGCCCGCGGAAACCACGCGGGCGAAGGCGCCCATGGCGTCGAGCTTGTCCATCCGATTGGTTCTTATCTGGCACCAGTATGTTCCAATACTGCCAGATTGTTGCAATCTGTCCAGCGGCTTAATTCTACGCCCGAGGCCGGCGCCCCAAGCCGCCGGCGAAATCGGGAGAACCACAATGCTCAACCTCCGGAAAGCCGAAGAGCGCGGCCGGGCCAATCTCGGCTGGCTCGACAGCCGGCACACCTTCTCGTTCGGCCATTATCACGACCCCGAGCACATGGGCGTCGGCCCGCTGCGGGTGATCAACGACGACCGCGTCGCGCCGGGCGCGGGCTTCCCCACCCATCCGCACGCCGACATGGAGATCATCTCCTACGTGCTGGAAGGCGGGCTCGCGCACCGCGACAGCATCGGCACGGGCTCGGTGATCCGGCCCGGCGACGTGCAGCGCATGTCGGCCGGCACCGGCATCCGGCACAGCGAGTTCAACGCGTCGGAGACCGAGCCGGTGCACTTCCTGCAGATCTGGATCATTCCGGAGAAGCAGGGCCTGGCGCCCGGCTACGAGCAGAAGAGCTTCAGCGCCGACAGCAAGCGCGGCACGCTCAGACTCGTCGGCTCGCGCGATGGACGTGACGGCTCGGTGACGATCCACCGCGACGTCGATCTGTACGCCACGCGGCCGGGTGACGGCGGCGCCGTGAGCCACGAACTGGCCGCGGGCCGCATCGGCTGGGTCCAGGTGGCGCAGGGCACGGCGACGCTCAACGGCGAACAGCTTCGCCCAGGCGATGGCGTGGCGCTCGACGCCGGTTCGAAGATCGCGCTGACCGGCACGTCCGACGACGCGGAAGTGCTCGTGTTCGATATGGCCGCATAACGCGGCACGCCGGCGGCCCTGAGCCGCCGGCTTCTTTTTTCCCGACCGACAAACCCTCAACCCCATCCCAGGAGACCAGCCATGCCGAACTTCACCGAACTTCTGACCCCGGAGAACAGCCAGCTCATCTTCATCGACCAGCAGCCGCAGATGGCCTTCGGCGTGCAGTCGATCGACCGCCAGACACTGAAGAACAACGTCGTGGCTCTCGCCAAGGCGGCAAAGATCTTCAACGTGCCGACCACGATCACGACGGTGGAAACCGAAAGCTTTTCCGGACACACCTACCCGGAGCTGCTCGCGGTGTTTCCGGAGCACAAGATCCTCGAGCGCACCTCGATGAACTCCTGGGACGACCAGAATGTCCGTGACGCGCTTGCCGCGGCCGGGCGCAAGAAGATCGTGGTGTCGGGACTCTGGACGGAAGTCTGCAACCTGATGTTCGCGCTGTCGGCGATCCACGACGCGCAATACGAGATCTACATGGTCGCGGATGCATCGGGCGCCACGTCCGCGGATGCGCAAAAGTATGCGATGGACCGCATGGTGCAGGCCGGCGTCATTCCGGTCACCTGGCAGCAGGTTCTGCTCGAATGGCAGCGCGACTGGGCTCGCAAGAAGACATATGACGCAACGATTGCACTCGTGCAGGAGCATTCGGGCGCCTACGGCATGGGCGTGGACTACGCCTATACGCTGGTACACAAGGCGGCCGAGCGCGTGAAGCACGGCGAACGGATCGGACCGAGACCCGCGAAGTAGCAGCCGAAAATCTTGCCTGGCGGACCGGCGGCGAATGCCGCCGGTTCTGCCTTTTAGGGGGCGGCGGCACGATCCATGCACGTTGCGCATCGGAGGGATCCCATGCGCATCCTCGTCATTTTCGCCCACCCTGTCGAAACAAGCTTTCACGCCGCGATGCATGCCCGCGTCGTAGCCGCGCTGCGCCGCGCCGGGCACGAGGTCGACGACTGCGATCTCTATGCCGAAGGCTTCAACCCGGTGCTGAGCCGCGAAGAACGGCTGAACTATCACGACACCGGGATCAACCAGTTGGCGGTGAAGGAGTATGTCGAACGGTTGCAGCGCGCGGAGGCGCTGGTGTTCTGCTTCCCGGTCTGGTGCTTCGGCCTGCCGGCGATCCTCAAGGGCTGGTTCGACCGCGTGCTGATGCCGGGCGTCTCCTTCGACATCAGCGATCCTGCCCATGTGAAGCCTGCGCTGACGCACCTCAAGCGGATCGTGGCTCTGACGAGCTATGGCCGGCCGCGCTGGATGGCATTTGTGATGGGCGATCCACCGCGCAAAGTGATCAAGCGGTATCTGCGCGCGCTGACCGGCGGCAAGGCACGGATCGATTATCACGCCCGCTACCACATGAACGTGGCGACGCCTGCGAGCCTCGAACGCCACATGCAGCGGATCGAAAGTTTGATGGCGAAGATCTGATCCGCACCGGCACCGCTGAATTGCGGCAAGTCCTATTCCTCCGCCTCCCATCGCATGCCCTTGCATTCGATGAGATAGAGGTTCTGCGCCTCGTCCTGCGTTTCGTACTTCGTCCAGATCACGAACATGCGGATCACGGGACCGGGCAGCTCTTCAAGCTCCAGGATCTCCCCGTCGTCGCCGGCCATCGCCAGTTCCGGGATTTCCTCGCCGTCCCGGAGAACGCGCCGCACGCCGTCGAGCGTCAGCGTGCCGTTGACGACGTCTTCGCCGTGGTCGACGGCGACGTCCTCGATGTGGAGGATCGTGCTCGCTTCTTCGCGCTCGATCGCCGCGATGGTTGCATCGTGAAACGAAAGATCAGCCGGGATCATCGCCTCTCCAGAAAACAGAAGCCCCGCCAAAGCGGGGCTTCCATAATCGATAACGCGCAGGAGGGCCAGAACGCCCGCCGGTTGTGCGTCAGGCAACCTTTTCGCTGAGATGCCCGAACATCGCCTTCTTGGCGACATCGTCCATCTCGGCCTTGAACTGGTGCCGGTCCTTCAGCGTCAATGCCTTCTGCGCCGCGGGCCGCGCGCTGATCTCATCGACCATGCGCTTGAGGTTCGGGAACTTGGCCCAGCCGCCCTCGCCGAGGATGTTCGGGATCAGCCGCGCCCAGCCCCACACGTTCATGTCGACGATCGTGTAGGTGTCGCCCAGCATGTACTTCTGCTTGGCGAGCCGCGCATCGAGGATGCCGAAGTGGCGCTGCGCCTCGTAGGCGTAGCGGTTGATGGCGTAAGGCAGCTTCTCCGGCGCATAGACGCGGAAGTGCACCGACTGGCCGGAATAAGGACCGACGCCGGACGACACGAAGAACATCCAGGACAGCAGTTCGCCGCGCGCCTTGTCGGTCTTGGCCGGCAGGAACTTGCCGGTCTTCTCGGCGAGATAGAGCAGGATCGCGCTCGAATCGAACACGGTGACGTCGCCGTCGACGATGGCCGGCACCTTGGCATTCGGATTGATCGCGAGGTATTCCGGCTTGTGCTGGTCGCCCTTGCGGGTGTCGACCGGGATCGCGTCATACGGCAGGCCGGACTTCTTCGAGAAACAAGCGCGACCTTGGTCGGGTTCGGCGCGCCTGTAATAGAACTTCAACATCGTACTGTCCTCCTGGTTCGGGCTTCAATCGCCCGGCAGCGGGCTGCAAAAAAGCAGAAGCCCTCGCCGTCCGAAGGACGGCGTCGCTTCGCTCGCCTATGCATCCACGGGGCTTCTTTAGTCCAAATCGGAACCGGGGGCTAGAACAGCCCGACGATCCTGCCCTGTTCGTTGACATTGATGCTGTCGGCCGACGGCACCTTGGGCAGGCCCGGCATGGTCATGATCTCACCGCAGATCGCGACAATGAACTCGGCTCCGGCCGAGAGCCGCACCTCGCGCACCGGGATCGAGAAGCCCTTGGGCGCGCCCTTGGCGTCCGGATTGGTCGAGAACGAATACTGCGTCTTGGCGATGCAGACCGGCAGCTTGCCGAAGCCCATGTCTTCCCACTGCTTGAGCTGGTCCTTGACCGACTTGTCGGCGGTGGCGTCATCGGCGCGGTAGATTTCCTTGCTGATGGTGCGGATCTTCTCGAACAGCGGCATCTCGTCGGGATAGAGATACTTCAGGTTCGCCTTGCCCTCATCGCAGATCTTGACGACCGCCTTGGCGACGTCGGCCGCGCCCTCGCCGCCCATCGCCCAGTGGTCGGCCATCAGCGCCTCGACGCCGAGCGCCTTGCACTTCTCCTTGACCAGCGCGATCTCAGCATCGGTGTCCGCCGAGAATCGGTTGATCGAAACCACCGCCGGCAGGCCGAATTTCTTCACGTTCTCGATGTGCTGCTGGAGGTTCGACATGCCGGCTTCGAGAGCCTTCAGATCCTCCTTCTTCAGGTCGTCCTTCTTGACGCCGCCGTGCATCTTCAGCGCACGGATGGTCGCGACGATCACGACGCAGTCGGGCTTGAGGCCCGCCTTGCGGCACTTGATGTCGAGGAACTTCTCGGCGCCGAGGTCGGCGCCGAAGCCCGCTTCCGTCACCACGTAGTCGGAAAGCTTCAGCGCGGCCGTCGTCGCCGACACCGAGTTGCAGCCGTGCGCGATGTTGGCGAACGGGCCGCCGTGGATGAAGGCCGGCGTGCCCTCCAGCGTCTGCACCAGGTTCGGCGCGATCGCGTCCTTGAGCAGCGCGGTCATCGCGCCGTTGGCGTTCAGCTCCCGCGCGCGCACCGGCTTCCGGTCGCGGGTGTAGCCGACGATGATGTCGCCGAGCCTCCGCTTGAGGTCTTCGAGGTCGGTGGCGAGGCAGAAGATCGCCATCACTTCCGAGGCCACGGTGATGTCGAAGCCCGCCTCGCGCGGATAGCCGTTGGCGACGCCGCCGAGCGAGCAGACGATCTCGCGCAGCGCGCGGTCATTCATGTCCATGACGCGGCGCCACACGACGCGGCGGCTGTCGATGCCGAGCGCATTGCCCCAGTAGATATGGTTGTCGATCAGCGCCGAGAGCAGGTTGTGCGCCGAGGTGATGGCGTGGAAGTCGCCGGTGAAGTGGAGGTTGATGTCCTCCATCGGGATCACCTGGGCGTAGCCGCCGCCGGCCGCGCCGCCCTTGACGCCGAAGCACGGACCCAATGAGGGCTCGCGCAGCGCGCACATCGCCTTCTTGCCGATGTGGTTGAGCGCATCGGTGAGGCCGACCGTGGTGGTGGTCTTGCCCTCGCCCGCGGGCGTCGGGCTGATCGCGGTGACCAGGATCAGCTTGCCGTTCTTCTTGTCCTTGAGCGTCTTGATGTATTCCATCGACACCTTGGCCTTGAAGTGGCCGTACGGATCGAGGTTCTCGGCGGCGATGCCGAGCTTTTCCTTGGCAACATCGAGGATGCGGCGCGGCTTGGAGGCCTGGGCGATTTCAATGTCGGATTTGGGAGACTGGTGCTGCGAGGCGGGCATGGGTGCGGTCCATCAAAAAAGGAGAAATGGGGAAGAGAAGATTTCGTCAAAGCCGGCCGGCGCCGGCCGTGACGACGGAGGTTTATGAGAAACGTGCCTTGACCGCGAGGTTGGCGGACTTCGCCCATTCGCCGGCTTCGATCTTCTTGCCGTCGGCGGGCTGCACGCGCGTGACCTTGAAGCGCCCATCGGCGCAGACCACGGTGAAGCCTTCCGCGTCGATCGCGGCGATCTCGCCGGTCTTGCCGGCGATGCCCTTGGGATCCTTCGCCGGCAGCGGCTTGGCGTCGAAAATCCTGAGCTGCTTGCCGTCGAGCGTGGTCCACGCGCCCGGCGCGGGATTGCAGCCGCGGATGACGCGGTCGATCTGCTCCCAGGGCTTGCCCCAGTCGATCTTCGCATTGTCGGGACCGCAGCGACCTTCATAGGTGGCCTTGGATTCGTCCTGCTTGATGCGCGGCGCCTTGCCGGCTTTCACCAGGTCGACCAACTCCAGCATCGCCTCGACGCCCATCGGGAACAGGCGGTCGAAGTAGACGGTGCCGAGCGTGTCGGTGCCGCTGATCGGGGTCTTCTTCTGGATCAACACATCACCGGTATCGAGGCCGTTGTCCGGCCAGAAGATCGACAGGCCGGTCTCCTTCTCGCCCTTGATGATCGGCCAGTTGATCGCGCTCGCGCCGCGATAGGCCGGCAGCAGCGACGGGTGATACTGGATCGAGCCGTGGGTCGGGATGTTGAGGAATTCCTCGGGCACGAACAGCGTGACGAAGGCCATCACCTGGAGGTCGGGCTTCAGCGCCTTGAACTGCTCCCACACCTTCGCGTCCTTGTAGGACTCGGGCTGGAACACCGGAAGGTTGGCGGCAAGCGCGGCTTCCTTCAGCGGATCGGCCTTGGCGCCGGGCTTCTCGGGCGCGACATAGACGCCGACGACATTCTCACCGCGCTTGATCAGCGCTTCCAGCACGGCCTTGCCGAACGCCTGCTGGCCGTGAACCACGATACGCATTGAAGCAACTCCTCCCAACAACTCTACGTGTCCCGGGTGCAGCGCAGCGCGAGCAAGCGAGTGGTGCGCTGCAGAACCGGGACCGTTACGAACTCCGAGCCCGGTACGATCCCGGATCAGCGGTGCATCACCTCGCGCTGACGCGCTTCGTGCCGCACCGCATCCGGGACACAGAATCGCTTACGCCGCTTCCGCCTTGGCCGGCTTCTCCGGCGGCGTGATCGCGCCGGAGGACTTGATCTCGGCCAGTTCCTTCGCCGAATAGCCCAGCACCTTGGTCAGGATCTCTTCGGTGTGCTCGCCGAGCAGCGGCGAACGCTTCACCTCGGTGATCGAGTCCGACATCTTCACCGGATTGCCGACGGTGAGATACTTGCCGCGCGTCGGGTGATCGACCTCGACCACCGTGCCGGTGTCGCGCAGCGACTTCTCCTCGGCGATCTCCTTCATCGACAGGATCGGGCCGACCGGGATGTCGACCGCGTTGCAAAGGTCCATGACCTCGAACTTGGTCTTGGTCATGGTCCATTCTTCGATGGTGGCGAAGATCTGCTTCAGCCGCGGCAGCCGCGCCGGCGGCTTGGCATAGTCCGGGTCGGTCTTCCATTCCGGCTTGCCGATCAGGTCGCAGATCGCCTCCCACACCGGCGCCTGCGTGATGAAGTAGATGTAGGCGTCGGGATCGTTCTCCCAGCCCTTGCACTTCAGGATCCAGCCGGGCTGGCCGCCGCCGGAGTCGTTGCCGGCGCGCGGCGTCGCGTTGCCGAACGGGATGCCTTCGCCGTACTGGCTGTATTCGGTGAGCGGGCCGTGTGCGAGGCGCTGCTGGTCGCGCAGCTTGACGCGCGCGAGGTTGAGCACGCCGTCCTGCATGGCGGCGAACACCTTCTGGCCTCGGCCGGTGCGGGTGCGCTGATAGAGCGCCGCGCAGATGCCGAACGCCAGATGCAGGCCGGTGCCGCTGTCGCCGATCTGCGCGCCGGTGACCAGCGGCGGACCTTCGCGGAAGCCGGTGGTGGACGCGGCGCCGCCGGTGCACTGCGCGACGTTCTCGTAGACCTTGCAGTCCTCGTAGGGACCGGGGCCGAAGCCCTTCACCGACGCGACGATCATGCGCGGGTTGGTCTTGTGGATGTAGTCCCAGGTGAGGCCCATGCGGTCGAGCGCGCCGGGGGCGAAGTTTTCGACCAGCACGTCGCAATGCTTGATCAGCCGCTCGAGGATTTCCTTGCCCTTGGGATTCTTGCTGTCGATGGTGATCGAGCGCTTGTTGGCGTTGAGCATGGTGAAGTAGAGCGAGTCCGCGCCCTTCACGTCGCGCAACTGCCCGCGGGTGATGTCGCCGACGCCGGGACGCTCGACCTTGATGCAGTCAGCGCCGAGGTAAGCCAGGAGCTGCGTGCAGGTCGGGCCGGACTGGACGTGGGTGAAGTCGAGGATCTTCACGCCATCGAGCGCCTTGCCGGCCTGGCCGAACGGCCTGGACGAAGGCCTGGGCAGGCCGTTCGCGGCGGCCTTCGCCTTCGCAGCCGGCTTCTTCGACTTCAGCTTCACGACCTTCTTGGAGGCCGGCTTTGACTTGTTTGTTGCTTTCGAGGCTTCTTGCTGCATTGTCGTCCTTTCGCCTTCTTGCCGAGTGCGTGCCCGATCGTGTCATCTTCTTGGTTCATGGTCGCCCTGGTGCGGTGCGCCTGTACTTTTTCTTCAGAGCGCTTTGCGGATTGAGATTGCCGATGCGACCGCTCTCGCTGCCGGCCTTCGGGTCGATCACCGCGTTGATCAGCGTCGGCTTGCCGGAGTCCATCGCCTCGTTCACGGCGCGCTTGAGCTCGTCCGGCGAGGTCGCGTTGACGCCGACGCCGCCGAACGCCTCCATCATCTTGTCGTAGCGCGAGCCCTTGACGAACACGGTCGGCGCCGGGTCCGAGCTCACGTTGTTGACGTCGGTGCCGCGGTAAATGCCGTCGTTGTTGAAGATGACGATGCAGACCGGCAGCTTGTAGCGGCAGATCGTCTCCACCTCCATGCCGGAGAAGCCGAACGCCGAGTCGCCTTCGACCGCGAGCACCGGCTTGCCGGTCTCGACCGCGGCAGCGATGGCATAGCCCATGCCGATGCCCATGATGCCCCAGGTGCCGACGTCGATGCGCTTGCGCGGCTGGTAGACATCGATGATGCCGCGCGCGAGGTCGAGCGTGTTGGCGCCCTCGTTCACGAGAATGGCGTCCGGCCGCTCCTTGACGATGGTGCGCAGCACGCCGAGCGCGCCGTGATAGTCCATCGGCACGTTGTTGTTCATCAGCCGCGGCGCCATCTTGGCGACGTTTTCGTCACGCTTCGAGGTGACGGTCTTGATCCAGTCTGCCGGCGGCGCGGGCCAGCCGCCCATGGCGTTGAGCATCGCGGTGACGCAGGAGCCGATATCGCCCACCACCGGAGCTGCGATCTCGACGTTGGAGTCCATCTCCTTGGGCTCGATGTCGATCTGGATGAATTTCTTCGGCGCGTCGCCCCAGTTCTTGCCCTTGCCGTGCGACAGCAGCCAGTTGAGGCGGGCGCCGATCATCACAACGACATCGAGTCCTTCAGCACGGTCGAGCGCGCGGCGCCCGCGCACTGCGGATGCGTGTCGGGCAAAAGCCCCTTCGCCATGCTCATCGGCAGGAACGGCACGCCGGTCTTTTCGACAAAGCTGCGGATTGCATCGTCGGCCTGGGCGTAGGCCGCGCCCTTGCCGAGGATGATCAGCGGGCGCTTGGCGCCCTTCAGCACGTCGAGCGCGCGCTTGACCGCATCGGGCGCGGGAATCTGCGCCGGCGCAGCGTCGATCACCTTCACCAGCGACTTCTTTCCGGCTTCCGCGTCCATCACCTGGCCGAACAGCTTGGCCGGCAGGTCGAGATAGACGCCGCCCGGACGGCCGGACACCGCGGCGCGGATCGCGCGGGCAAGCGCGATGCCGATGTCCTGGGCGTGCAGCACGCGGTAGGCCGCCTTGCACAGCGGCTTGGCGATCGCGAGCTGGTCCATCTCCTCGTAGTCGCCCTGCTGCAGGTCGACGATCTCGCGCTCGGACGAGCCCGACATCAGGATCATCGGGAAGCAGTTGGTGGTGGCATGCGCCAGCGCGGTGAGGCCGTTGAGGAAACCCGGCGCCGACACGGTGAGGCAGACGCCGGGCTTCTTGGTGAGGAAGCCCGCGATCGACGCCGCATAACCCGCGTTCTGCTCGTGGCGGAACGACAGCACGCGGATGCCCGCGGCCTGCGCCATGCGGCCGAAGTCGGTGATCGGGATGCCCGGCACCCCGTAGATGGTGTTGAGGCCGTTGAGCTTCAGCGCATCGATGATGAGGTTGAAGCCGTCGGTCAGCTCGCGCTCGGTTTCGGCTGCGGGCTTCTCTTTGACTGCTGCATCGGCCATTGGGAATCCTCCCTGAATTCTTCTTCGATCAATCCAGATAGTCGGCGTATTTCTCGACGTGCTCGGCGAGGCCGAGCGCGTGATCGCGCACCAGGTCCTCGGCGCGCGCGGTGTCGCGCGCCTCGAGCGCCTGGATGATGTTCATGTGATCGCGGATCGATTTCTCGACGCGGTCCTTCTCGACGATGGTCTTGCGCCGGATCATCCGCATGTGGGTGAACAGGTTCGCGGCCAGCGAAATGAGAACGCTGTTGCCGCTCATGCCGATGATGGCCTGGTGAAACTCGATGTTGGCTTCCGAGTATTCGTCGAGATGCGCGCGCAGCTCGCCGTCCTCGAAGGTCGCGAACATCTTGCGCAGCGACGCGATATCCTCGTCGCCGGCGCGCTGGGTGATGAGCCGCGCGGCCATGCCCTCGAGCGCCGCCCAGGCGGTGATCATCTCGATCACCTCGGCCTTGGTCTTGCGCACGACGTAGACGCCGCGGCGCGGCACCGAGCGGACGAAGCCTTCGCGCTCGAGTTGCGCCATCGCCTCGCGAACCGGCGTGCGGCTGATGCCGAAGTCCTGCGCAAGCTGGCGCTCGTCGAGCCGGATGTCGGCGCGGCTGCGATAGACGTCCATCGAGACGATGACGTTCTTCAACGCCGCATAGGCCTTGTTCTTGAAGCTGAACGAGGTGTCGATCGGGTCGAGCGCGATGCGGGTCGCAGCTTCGCCGGACCGTCCGGATCCGGACGGGCGGTCTGCGGCAGTTCGGCGCACTGGCTGATTGTCACTCATTCTGGAATACAATATTCCACGGTAAAGACTGGTTCAACAATTCTGTCATGGTCATGGCCGGACTTTGATGTCCGCTCAGGTCGCCGCCTTGGTCGGCGGCGAACGCAACTTCGAAACCGCGCCCTGGATCAGCGGCCAGAACAGCGCGATCAGGCCAAGCGCCATGATGGTGCCCACCAGCGGGCTCGACCAGAACACGCTGAGACTGCCGCGCGAGGCGAGCAGCGACTGGCGGAACGCCTCCTCGGCCTTGTCGCCGAGCACGATGGCAAGGACCATCGGCGCAAGCGGATAGTCGGTCTTCTTCAGCAGGTAGCCGACGATCCCAAACACCAGCATCATCACGACGTCGAAGGTCGAATTGTGCACGGTGTAGGCGCCGATCGCGCAGATCACCAGGATCACCGGCGCGATGATGCTGAACGGAATGCGCAGGATCGCGGCGAAGAACGGAACCATCGTCAGCACGACGATGAGGCCGACGATATTGCCGAGATACATCGATGCGATCAGCCCCCAGACGAAATCGCGCTGCTCGACGAACAGCAGCGGCCCCGGCTGCAGGCCCCAGATCAGGAGGCCGCCGAGCAGCACCGCTGCGGTCGGCGAGCCGGGCACGCCGAGGGAGAGCATCGGCAACAGCGCCGAGGTACCGGCGGCATGCGCCGCGGTCTCCGGCGCGACGACGCCTTCCATCTCGCCCTTGCCGAAGTTATGGCCCCTGGGCGAGACGCGCTTGGCGATGCCGTAGCTCATGAATGAGGCGGGCGTGGCGCCGGCCGGCGAAATGCCCATCCAGCAGCCGATCAGGCAGGAGCGCAGCGACGTCATCCAGTAGCGCGGCAGTTCCTTCCAGGTCTGCCACACCACCTTGGGATTGATGCCGGCGGCCTTGCCTTTGAAGGCGAGCCCCTCCTCCATGGTCAGCAGGATCTCGCCGATGCCGAACAAGCCGATGACGGCGATCAGGAAGTCGAAGCCGCTGAGGAATTCGGTGAACCCGAAGGTCAAACGGAGTTGGCCGGTCACGCTGTCGAGGCCGACCGCGGCGAGCGCGAAGCCGATCATCATCGACACGATGGTCTTGAACGGCGGCTCCTTGCCCATGCCGATGAACGAGCAGAACGCCAGGAAGAACACCGAGAATTTTTCCGCGGGACCGAACTGCAGGGCGAACTGGGCCACCAGCGGCGCGACCAGCGTGATGACGATGACGGCGAACAGCGCGCCGACGAAGGAGGAGGTGAAGGCCGCGGTCAGTGCCTCGCCCGCCTTGCCCTGCTGCGCCATCGGATGGCCGTCGAACGTGGTCGCCACCGACCATGGTTCGCCCGGTATGTTGAACAGGATCGAGGTGATGGCGCCGCCGAACAGCGCGCCCCAGTAGATGCACGACAGCATGATGATCGCCGAGGTCGGCGACATGTTGAAGGTCAGCGGCAGCAGGATCGCGATGCCGTTGGCACCGCCGAGCCCCGGCAGCACGCCGATGATGACGCCGAGCACGATGCCCAGGAACATCAGCGCGATGTTGTACGGCTGCAGCGCAACCGAGAACCCGTGAAACAGACTACCAAGATCCTCAAGCATCGACGCGTCCCCGAAGCATTCCGCAGCCCGTCACGCAGGCGCTTTTTGTTGATTTCAGCCGATCAAAGTCCAAGTCTTTGCAGTCCAAGCCTTTACAGCCCAAGCCAATCCTCGATCGGCCCCTTCGGGAGCGGAACGAGGAACCATTTCTCGAACGTGAAGTAAGCGACGAGCGGAACGCCGATCGAGATGGCCGCCGTGATCGGCCAGGCGTAGCGCCCGAGCCACTTCATGAAGCCACCGATCAGGATCATCGAAGTGAGATAGATGCCGAGATAGGGCAGCGCGCCGACATAAACCGCGGTCGGCAGCACCACCGACATCACCGATCGGAGTTGCGACCAGCTTGCGAACACCCACTCCGGCTTGGTGTCGGCGAAGACGCGAATCAGATTGACGACGCTGGAAAGCACGATGACGAGGCCGACGTAGAACGGAAAGAACCCGGCCTTCGGACCCTCGACGCCCCAGCCGATGCCGACCTTCATGCTGCCGTACATCACCACGGCGCCGAACAGCGCCGTGCCCAGGGCCACTCCGATTTCGACCTGCCGCTGGTAGGGACCGCGGCCGCTGTCGTGTGACGCTTCACTCATCGTTGTCTCAATCCCTCGTACGTCCGAGCATGATCTTTTCCGAAAACCGCTTCACACGTTTCGGGATCATGCTCCAAACCCGCAGTCACAGCCGCAACCTCGCGGAGCCGGCGGACTTTTGGTCCGCCGGTCCGCAGGTTCTCAAGCGATCAGTTGGTGGCGAGGAAGCCCGCTTCCTTCATCAGCGACTGGTGGCGCGCCTCTTCGTTGCCGACCCACTTGGCGTAGTCGGCGCCGGTCATGAAGGTCTGATTGAACGCACCGTTCTTCATCAGGTCCTTCCACTCCGGCTGCTCGCGGACCTTCTTGAACAGATCCTCGTAGAAGGCGATCTGGTCCTTGGTCACGCCCGGCGCCATGAAGAAGCCGCGCAGCATCACGTATTCCATGTCGAGACCGGCCGACTTGCAGGTCGGGATGCTGTCCCAGCCGAGGTCGCCCGCGACCTTCTCGTGGTAGTCGAGCTTCTTGCCGTCGAACACGCAGAGCGGCCGCACCTTGCCGGCCCTCCACTGCGCCACCGCTTCGATCGGGTTGTTCACGGAGGAGTTGACGTGGCCGCCGACGAGCTGCACCGCGACTTCGCCGCCGCCCTTGTAGGGGATGTAGGTGAACTTGATGTTCGCGGCCTTCTCGACCGCGACGGTGATGATCTGGTCTTCCTGCTTGGAGCCGGTGCCGCCCATCTTGAACGTGCCGGGAGGCGCGGCCTTCACGGCATCGATATAGTCCTTGACCGTCTTGTACGGCTTGTCCGCGTTCACCCAGAGCACGAACTCGTCGAGCGCGAGCATCGCGACCGGCGTGAGGTCCTTCCAGTTGAACGGAATGCCCGTCGCCAGCGGCGTGGTGAACAGGTTGGACAAGGTGATGATGAGCTTGTGCGGATTGGCGCGCGAGCCCTTCACGTCGAGGAAGCCTTCGCCGCCGGCGCCGCCGGCCTTGTTCACGACGATGAGCGACTGCTTCATCAGGCCGTGCTTGGTGACGATGCCTTGAACGACGCGCGCCATCTGGTCGGCGCCGCCGCCCGGACCCGCCGGCACGACGATTTCCACTGGACGGGTCGGCTCCCAGGCCGCCTGCGCGGTCGACACCGGAGCGGCACTCAATACCGCTGCCGAAGCGAGGACCCCCATCCTGACTACTGACTTCAACATGGCCGTTTCCTCTTGTGCTTGGTTGTGTGGGCGGTATTTGCGCGTCGCCCCCTGCGATTACACAAACACCGTAGCGAGCATTCCAAGCCGATTGTCCGTCTGACGCCCCCCGGCATCCCGTAACCATCGGATTATCCAATTGGTATACGAAATTCCACAGAGGGGAAGTGCGACCTGGGACCACTCGGCGGACGCTGATGTCGCAGCACAACCTTTGCTGCAACGCAGAATAACGCGCCGCCTTGTCATTCGTTCGGGGGACAAAATGCCGTGCCGCTGCCCACACTTAGCGGGCCGGATTTGCGGCGCTTGCTTTGCAAAATTTGACATAAACCTGCGGCCCTCGCCGTCGCAGACGACTAGGGCCTGTCTTCAGTTGAGCAGGATCATGGCGCAGGCGAGCTGGACGCCGGCGAGGAAATTTGTGGCGAGTTTGTCATAGCGGGTGGCGATGGCACGAAAGTGCTTGAGTTTGTTGAAGAAGCGCTCGACGAGGTTGCGCTCGCAATAGAGCACGAAATCACAACTGCGCGGCACCTTGCGGTTGGCCTTGGGCGGAATCACCGGCGCGATGTCGCGCCGTTCGAGTGCGTCAATGAAGGGGTCGGCGTCGAAGGCCTTGTCGCCAAGCACCGCCCCTGGATCGACAGATTCCAGCAGCGGCTCCGCGCAAGTCAGATCGTGCGCTTGTCCGGGCGTGAGCATCACCTGGACGGGATTGCCGAGCGCATCGACCAGGGCGTGGATTTTGGTGGTCAGCCCGCCGCGCGAGCGGCCGATCGCCTGTTCGCCGTTTTTTTTCGTGCGCCGGCGCTGTGCTGGTGAGCGCGCACGATGGTGGCGTCGATCATCATGTATTCGTTATCATGGTCGCTCGCCAGCAGCTTGAAAATGCGCTCGAAAACTCCGCTCTTCGCCCACCGATTGAAGCGCTGATAGACAATCTTCCAGTCGCCGAAACGCTCGGGCAAATCGCGCCACGGGATACCAGCTCGGTATCGGTACAGGATTGCTTCGATGAACAGCCGATTGTCAGCCGCCGTGCCTCCTACATGGCCTTCGCGGCCGGGTAGAAAATCCTTGATCCGGCCCCACTGGTCGTCGCGTAATGCATAGCGTCGCATCGGTCGGCCCTCCTCAAGCCGACCGCCCATGAGTCACAGAAAAACTGATTTGGGAATCCCGTTGCCCTCTACGGGGCTAAATCCGTCCTCACGGACTAACTGAAGACAGGCCCTAAAAAAAGCGCAGAAATATTTTTTTGAAATGCCGATCCCGAACTTCGTGCACGGCGCACCCACGCGTCAGCACCTGGTGGATCGACACCTGTGCATCACGATTTTCGCACTGCGCTCTGCGCCGTCCCGATGCGCTCGGCCTGATAGCCGCGCTGCAGGATCGCCTCCCACCACGGCCTGTTGCCCAGATACCAGGCCACGGTTTTCGCAAGCCCGCTTTCGAACGACTCGGACGCACGCCAGCCCAGCTCGCGCTCGATCTTCGAGGGATCGATGGCGTAGCGGCGGTCGTGTCCCGGCCGGTCGGTCACATAAGTGATGAGCTTCCGGCGCGGCTGCGCGCCGCGTCCGGCCGCATCGTCGAGCAGATCGCAGATCGTTTCGACCACCGAGCGGTTGTTGCGCTCGTTGCGCCCGCCGATCAGATAGCACTCGCCGGCCTTGCCGCGCTCCAGCACCACGCGGAGCGCGCGCGTGTGATCCTCCACGTGCAGCCAGTCGCGCACGTTGAGGCCGTCGCCGTAGACCGGCAGGCTTTGTCCCGCAAGACCGCGGATGATGATGTGCGGGACCAGTTTTTCCGGAAACTGGTACGGACCATAGTTGTTCGACGTGTTGGTGATGATGGTCGGCAGACCGTAGGTCTCGCGCCAGGCACGGACCAGATGATCGGACGAGGCCTTGCTCGCCGAATAGGGCGAGTTCGGCGCATAGGCGGTGGTTTCGCAGAACTGTCCGCTCGCGCCGAGCGAGCCGAACACCTCGTCGGTCGAGATATGAACGAAACGAAATCTGTCACGCTCCACCGGAGCGAGCGCATTCCAGTGGCGCAACGCCTCCTGCAGCAGCGTGTAGGTGCCGAGCACATTGGTCTGGATGAACTCCGCCGGCCCGTCGATCGAGCGGTCGACATGGGTCTCGGCGGCGAGGTTGAGCACGGCAGCGGGCTTGTGGGCCTCGATCACGCGGCGGATCTCCGCGGCGTCGCCGATGTCCACCCGCTCCAGCACATAGCGGCGGTGGCCCTTCGCCTGCGGGATGGAATCGAGATTGCCCGCGTAAGTGAGCTTGTCGACGTTGACGACGAACGCATCGGTCTCGTCGAGCAGATGGCGCACCACCGCCGAGCCGATGAAGCCCGCGCCGCCGGTGACAAGGATGGTCTCGCCCGAAAAGCTCTTGTCCGTAAGGCTCATGCGCGACCGGGCGGCCCCTTTTTGGCCCGCTCCTGATGGGTTCGATAGACCGACAGCAGGTACTGCCCGTAGCTGCTCTGCGAAGCCTTCTGCGCCAACTCATGGAAGCTTTCGGCGGTGATGGTGCCGAGACGCAACGCAATCTCCTCGGGGCATGAGATGCGCAGGCCCTGCCGCTCCTCGATGATCTGCACATAGAGGCTCGCCTCCAGCAGCGACGCATGCGTGCCGGTGTCGAGCCAGGCGAAGCCGCGGCCCATCACCTCGACGTTGAGCTTGCCCGCCTTGATGTAGGCGTTGTTGACGTCGGTGATCTCGAGCTCGCCGCGCGCCGACGGCTTGATCGATTTCGCGATGTCGAGCACGCCGTTGTCGTAGAAATAGAGCCCGGTCACCGCGAAGTTCGACTTCGGCTCTTTCGGCTTCTCTTCCACCGACAGCGCCCGGCCCGACGCATCGAACTCGACCACGCCGTAGCGCTGCGGGTCCTTCACCGAATAGGCGAAGATCGTAGCCCCGCTCTGCCGCGCCGCCGCCCTGGTCAGCAGTTCCGGCAGGCCGTGGCCGTAGAAGATGTTGTCGCCGAGAATGAGCGCGACCGAATCCTTGCCGACGAAATCCCGGCCGACGATGAAGGCGTCCGCCAGCCCGCGCGGCTTGTCCTGCTCGGCATAGGAGAACTTGATGCCGAAGCGCGCGCCGTCGCCCAGCAGGCGCTTGAACAAGGGCAGGTCGTCGGGTGTGGAAATGATCAGAATCTCGCGCACGCCGGCAAACATCAGCGTCGACAGCGGATAATAGATCATCGGCTTGTCGAACACGGGCAGCAGTTGCTTGGAGACAACATGCGTCGCGGGATAGAGCCGCGAGCCGGTGCCGCCCGCCAGAATGATGCCTTTCATGACTTTACTCTATTCCGAGTCGGTTATCTGCTACCACCTGAGTCGCGTTCTACAACGGGGCGTGATTCCGGACCAGGGACGGTTATGGAAGTCGTTAAAACTGCCATTCCGGGCGTCATTATCGTCGAGCCGAAGCGCTTCGGCGACACGCGAGGTTTCTTCACCGAGCTTTATCGCGCCGAGCGCTATGCCGCAGCCGGCATCGCGCTCCCGTTCGTGCAGGACAATTTTTCCCGTTCGGCGAAGGGCGTTCTGCGCGGACTGCACCTGCAGACGCCGAACCCGCAGGGCAAGCTGATCGGGGTCATGTCCGGGCGCATCCTCGACGTGATGGTGGACGTGCGCCGTGGCAGTCCCTGGTTCGGCAAGCACGTGGCGGTGGAGCTTTCCGGCGAGAACGGACGGCAGCTGTTCGGGCCGCGCGGCTTTGCGCATGGCTTCGTGGTCCTGTCGGAGCAGGCCGACGTCTTCTACAAGTGCGACAGCGTCTATAGCCCCGCCGACGAGATCGTGCTGGCCTGGAACGATCCCTCCCTTAACATCGACTGGCCGGTGAAAGCGCCCCAGCTTTCGCCGCGCGATGCCGCGGGCGTCAGGCTCGCCGACATCACGCAGCTGCCGGCCTACGAGCCATAGCCCAAGTGAGCCGTGGATCATGCGCATCCTGCTGACAGGAAAAACCGGCCAGGTGGGCGGCGTGCTCGCCGCCAAGCTTGGCGAGTTCGGCGAGGTTTACGCGCCCGGCCGCGACCTGCTCGATCTCGCCGACGTCGCCTCGATCCCGGGCAAGCTCGACGTCATCGCGCCGGACGTGATCGTCAATCCCGCGGCCTACACCGCGGTCGACCGCGCCGAGGACGAGCCGGAGCAGGCGTTCTTCGTCAACGGCGAGGCGCCGGCCGCGATCGCGCGGTGGGCCGCGGCGCGCAAGGCCCCGGTGCTGCATTTTTCGACCGACTACGTGTTCGGCGGCGGCGGCGAGCGGCCGTGGCGCGAGGACGACGCGACCGCGCCGCTTTCGGTCTACGGCATCAGCAAGCTCAAGGGCGAGCAGGCGCTGCGGGCGGCCGGCGGGCCGCACCTGATCGTGCGGACCTCGTGGGTCTATCACCGCACCGGCACGAATTTTCTGCGCACCATCACGCGGCTCGCCGCCGAACGCGACGGCCTGCGCATCGTCGCCGACCAGATCGGCGCGCCGACCTCGGCGGCGATCATCGGCGCCACGCTGACGGACCTGCTGCGCAAGTTTGGCGGCGACTTTTCGGCGCTTGCCGCAGCCGCCGGCAGCACCTTGCATCTCGCGGCATCGGGCACGACCAGCTGGCACGATTTCGCCACCGCCATCGTCGCGGGTCTCAAGGCGCGCGGCCGCCCGGTGCGCGCCACCAGCATCGTTGCGATCAAGACGGCGGAATTTCCCACCAGGGCTGTGCGGCCGCTCAACTCGCGGCTCGATCTTTCGCGAATCAGCGCGCTGCTCGGCCGCCCGATGCCGTCATGGCAATCGGGGCTTGAGCTGGAGCTGGATCAGATCGCCGCAAGCTAGCGCTTGATCTGCAATGGAGCAGCAGCGGTGAGCTCTCTCGTGTGGAAAAAGCGTGGTCCGTCTTATCCGTGCGACGCCGGTGGTGCTTCTGTCTGCACCACCTCGTTCTTCGGCCGCAGCGAGGGCCGGACTTTTTCGCGCAGCGCCTGGAACATCACGTAGAGCGGCGGGATCGCGAAGATGCCGACGAACGACGCGAGGATCATGCCGCCGAACACCGGGCTGCCGACGTTGCGCCGCGCCAGCTCCGACGCGCCGCTGGCGACCACCAGCGGATAGAGGCCGAGGATGAACGCGAACGACGTCATCATCACCGGCCGGAATCGGAGCCTGCCGCCTTCGATCGCGGCCTGCAGCAGCGGCTCGCCCTTCTCGCGCTTCTCCTTGGCGAATTCGACGATCAGGATGCCGTTCTTGGCCGCCAGCCCGATCAGAACGACCATGCCGATCTGCCCGTAGAGATCGAGCGTCAGGCCCAAGAGCACGATGGCGAGAAACGAGCCGAGCACGCCGATCGCAACCGACAGCAGCACCGGCACGGGAATCGTCCAGCTTTCGTAGAGCGCGACCAGGAACAGGTAGGCGAACAGCACCGCGAAGCTGAGGATCAGCCCGGTCTGGCCCTCGGCGCGCTTTTCCTGGAACGCGGTGTCGGTCCATTCGCCGCCATAGCCGCGCGGCAGCGTGCGGGCCGAAACCTCCTCCATCGCCTTCAGCGCCTGCCCGGAGGAGACGCCCGGCGCGGGGGTGCCCTGGATGGTGACAGCCTGCCGGTTGTTGTAGCGGATGATGGCCGGCGCGCCGACCACGATGCGCACTTCGGCGAGGCTGCGCATCGGGATCATCTTGCCGTCGTTGCTGCGCACGTTGATCTGGTAGATGTCGTCGATCCGCGTGCGATCCTCGGCCTCCGCCTGCACCTGCACCTGCCAGGTGCGGCCGAACAGGTTCATGTAGTTGACGAAGTAGCCGCCGAGCGAGGCCTGCAGGGCCTGGAACACGTTGCTCAGCGGCACGCCCAGGATCTGCGCCTTGTCGCGGTCGATATCGAGATAGATCGACGGATTGGTCGCCGAGAAGGTGGTGAACACCCGGCTCAGGCTGGGGTTCTGGTTCGCGGCCACGATCAGCCCGCGGGTGGCCTGGGCCAGCGCCGCGGTGTCGCCGCCGCTCTGATCCTGCAGCACATAGGTGAACCCGCCGCCGGAGCCGAGACCGAGGATCGGCGGCGGCGCGAGCGGAACCACGGTGCCCTCCGATATCTGGCGGAGCTTCGGCGCAAGCCGCGCCATCAGCCCGCGGACGCTCTGATCCGCCGACTTGCGCTCCGCGAACGGCTTCAGCGTGACCACCAGGAACGCGGCGTTCGCCTGCGAGTAGTTGTCGATGAAGTTCAATCCGACCACCGAGGTGACGTCCGCGACCGCCGTCTCCTCGCGCACGATCGCCTCGGCCTGCTCGACCACCTCGGTGGTCCGGTTGATCGAGGCGCCGCCCGGCATCTGCACCACGACGAACATGCCGCCCTGGTCGTCCTCCGGCAGGAAGCCGGTCGGGGTGATTTTCGCAAGCCCCAGCGCGCCAACGCCTGCGACCGCGACCATTGCAATGCCGATCACCGAGATCCGGACCAGCCGGGCGACCGCGCTGCCATAGGCGTCGCGCACGGTGTCGATCGAGCGCATCACCTTGCCCATGATACCGTGCCGCGGCCCGTGATGCGGCTGCAGCAGGATCGCGCACAGCGCCGGCGACAGCGTCAGCGCGTTGATCGCGGAGATGAACATGGCCACCGCAACGGTCACCGCGAACTGCCGGAACAGCTCGCCGGAAATGCCCGGAATGAAGCCCACCGGAACGAACACCGACAAAAGCACCAGCGTGATGGCGATGATCGGCGCGGTGATCTCCCGCATCGCCTGCTTGGTCGCGTCCGCAGGCGTCAGCTCCGGATGCTCCTCCATCACGCGCTCGACGTTCTCCACCACGACGATCGCGTCGTCGACCACGATGCCGATGGCGAGAACGATCGCCAGCAGCGAAACCGAGTTGGCCGAATAGCCGACCGCGAGCAGCACGACGAAGGTACCGATCAGGCTCACCGGCACCGCGAAGGTCGGAATCAGCGTCGCCCGCCAGCTGCCGAGGAACAGGAACACCACGAGCACCACGAGGATGAAGGCCTCGATCAGCGTCTTCTGCACCTCATGGATGGTGTCGGTCACGAACACGGTGGGGTCGTAGGTGGCCTTCCAGGCCACGTCGTCGGGGAAGCTCTTCTCCAGTTCGGCAAGCTTGGCACGAACCGCGCGCAGCGTTGAAATCGCATTGGCGCCGGGCGCCTGGTTGATCGCGATGGCGGCGGCCGAAGCACCGTTGAAACGGGTCTCGCGGTCGAGGTTGGCGGCGCCGAGCTCCACGCGGGCAACGTCGCCCAACCGCAGAACCGAACCGTCCGCATTGGTGCGGATGACGATGTTGCCGAACTCCTCGACCGTGGTGAGCCGCCCCTTGGTCTGGATGTTGAGCTGCAATTGCTGGTCGCGCGAGATCGGGCGCGCGCCGATGCGGCCGACCGCGGCCTGCACGTTCTGCGCCTGAATGGCGTTGATGATGTCGGCGCTGGTCAGGTTGAGGCCGGTGAGCCGGTCGGTCTGCACCCAGACGCGCATGGCGTAGTCCTGCGGGCCCCAGATCGAGGCATCGCCGACGCCGGGAATGCTCTTGATCTGGTCGAGCAGGCTGATGGTGACGTAGTTGGACAGAAACAGCGGGTCGTGGGTCTTCTTCGGCGAGTAGACGGCGATCACGCCGAGCAGCGCCGACGACTTCTTCTTCACCGTCACGCCCTGCTTCTGCACGTCGGCCGGCAGCTTCGATAGCGCGACCTGCACACGGTTGTTGACGTTCACCGTGTTGATGTCGGCATTGGTGCCGAGCTCGAACGACACGGTCAGCGAATAGCTGCCATCGTCGCCGCTCACGCTCTTCATGTAGATCGACTTGTCGACGCCGATCACCTGCGCCTCGATCGGCTGCGCGATGGTGTCGTTGACGACCGAGCCGGATGCGCCCGGATAGGAGGTCGTGACCGACACCTGCGGCGGCACGATGTCCGGATATTGCGCGATCGGGATCGTCAGCAGCGCCAAAATCCCGCCGATCGTGGTGACGATCGCGATGACGATGGCCAGCCGCGGCCGGTCGACGAATACTGCAGAGATCATCGAACTAGCTCTGGCCGGGCATGCGGGCGGGCGTCGCGCGCACCGGCGCGCCCGGACGGACCGACTGCAGGCCCTGCACGATCACCTGCTCGCCGCCCTGCAATCCAGAGTCGATGATGACGCCGGTGCCGGCGGCGCCGCCGGTCCGGACGCGCCTGATCACGGCCTTGCCGTCCTGAACCAGGAAAATGTAGACGCCCTCCTGATCCGCGATCAGCGCGGACTGCGGAATCACGATCTTTTCCTCCGGCGTGCCGGCCTCGACCACGACCTTCATCAACTGGCCGTCTATCAGCCCGCCTTTCGGGTTGGGCACCGTCGCGCGCACGGTCACGGTGTCGGTCGAGCGGTCCACCGACACGTCGACGAAGTTGAGCGTGCCGGTCTCCGCGTATTCTGTTCCGTCCGAATATCGCAGCTTGACCTTGAGCGCCTGCAGGTCGGGCCGCGATCCGGTCTGCTGCGCGCGCAGGAAATCGCGCTGGCTCACCGGAAACGTGACGTACATCGGGTCCTGGCTGACGATCGTGGTCAGCGTGCCGGTGTCGGGGCCGACCACGTTGCCCTTGGTGACGCTGGTGCGGCCGATCTTGCCGGCAATCGGCGAGACGATGTCGGTGTAGCCCAGATTGATCTTGGCGGTCTGCAGGTTGGCTTCGGCTTCCAGGATCGCGCCGCTCGCCTGCTGGTCCGCCGCGAGCGCCTGGTCGCGCGCCACTTCGGTGCCCGCGCTTCGCTTCACCAGATCGTCGGCGCGCTGCAACTGCACCACGGACAGCACCTTGGCGGCCTTGTTGCGCTCGAGCGCGCCTTCCGCCTGCTTCACCGCGGCTTCGAACTGCCCCTTCTCGAGCCGGTAGACCGGCGCGCCCTCGGCGATCGTGTCGCCTTCCTTGAACAGGATCGCGTCGAGATAGCCGGTGACGCGGGCCTTGACCTGCACCCGGTTGATGGCCTCGACGCGGCCGACAAAATCATCCGTTTTCGAAATCGGCTTCTTCTCGGCCGCCACGGTGCCGACCGGCACCGCCTGCGGCGCCGCGGGCTGCTGTCCGTGGGCCGGCGTGAGCGGAAGACCTGCAGCGATCCAGAGGACGCAAAGGGCGGACACAACCCCCGCCGGTTGGCTGAACAGACGCGTTCGCTTCGGCATGGCTTCGTCCCGCATTGAGTGGCCGGACGAAAAGTGTAGCGCATCGCGTGGAACCGGGCACACATTTGATCGTGAGATGAGCCCTGTGCGCCGCGAGGGAGGCTCTTCATCGGTGACAACGCGGGCGCCGCTGCTTCGACGCGGAAGCCGAGGCAGAGCGGGTGCGCCAAGCAGTACGGCATCCCGAAGGAGGCGTGGGATGCTCGAAGGAGGCGTGGGATGCGCTGCCGCGAGCGGGCGACTTGTAGAGATGGCACATCAGGTTTCTTCGCCACGGCGCAACACGACAGCAAAAGAAAAAGCCGCCACGTGGGCATCAGGGGACGGCTTGTTGGGGAGGAACCTTGGATGGATCATGGCCCAGACCCTGGGTCTGTTGAAGTGCGCAAAGTCACACCCCGAAATCGCTGTTTCCTGCGGCACTTCGGCTTCCTGATTGTTTGGCCGGACTGCAACAAAGCTGGATTCAAGAAAGCAAAAAGGGTCTTGCATCCGGGGGAGATGTCGAACCTGCCCATTTCGCAACAATTTGGAATGCTCAATTGCATGGCCAGAAACCGCAGTGAGTTTGTGATGCGGGGCGATTCCGACACGGCCGGCGGAAAGTACGATCTAATTTCGCTACTGACGGCGACTCCGCCGAGATCCCTTCGCACTCCACCGGCGACGCCAGGACCCGACCAAAAGCCTCCAACCATTGAAGCCCAAGCGCAGCGCCGCAGGCCTTGAGCCTGCGCGCCGGCACGGCCGCGGCTGCGTTGCGCAATCCGAAAGCAACCGTCGCAACACGCGAGGCACGGATGACCAAGCACCCCTGGCTCAAGTTCTACCCGACCGACTGGCGCGCCGACCCGCTGCTGCGCTGCTGCGCCGCTGCTCGCTCGCCGCGCGCGGGCTCTGGATCGAACTGATCGGCCTCATGCACGAGAGTGCCGAGTACGGTCACCCTCGACCGTCGCTACCCAGCGCGACATCGTGCGACTGGTGGGATCGTCGCTGAAAAACGTGCGCTCAGCGCTCGCTGAGCTGGAGATCAACCGCGTGTTTGATCGCGGGGAGAACGGGAGATCGTTTCGCGCCGGATGGTGCGCGATCACGCCAAAGCGCTGAAAGACAAAGAGAACGGAAGAAAGGGAGGCAACCCGGCGATCAATCCGGGGGTTAACCCCCGGGTTGACCCGGAGGTTCAAGCCCAGAGTCCAGAAGCCAGAATCCAGAATGACGATGACGATGAGCGCACGGCTTCGAAGCCTTCAACCGGAAGTCCGCTTTCCATCAGCGAGACCGCCTTCAGTCTCACCAGCAGCATCGCCAAAATCTGCGGCCACAGCGACGACTTCATCCCACCGAGCTGGGCCGGCGCGCCGATGCGCGTGCAGAGCTGGCTGAACCAGGGCTGGACCGCGGAACAGATCGAGGCGTCTTGCCGCGAGCAGATCGCCAAGCGGCGCGGCGAAGCCCCGAACAGCATCACCTATTTCGAGCGCGGCATCGCCGAGTTCGTCGCGCGCCTGTCTGCACCCTTACCCACCGCACCCCAGAAGACGGAGGCTACCTATGGACGAAAGCTCACCCCACACCAGAAACGGCTTGCCGAAATGCGAGCCTTCCTCGAACAGCGCCGAAGAGATCGCGAAGCTGGTCGATCAGATGATGGGCAGCATGCGGTCACCTGAGAGCGACCTGCAGATATTCGCCTTCGGCGCCGAGAACATGTTCTCAATGTTCCCCATCGAACCGTGCCGCGCGGTCGCCGACGCCGCCAGAGGCTACCCCTCGACCGAGCGCTTCGCGCCAACGCTCGCCGGTCTGCGCATCGCGCTCGAAGAGGCGGCGCGGCCGGTCATGCTGACGCGCCAACGCGAGGCGCGCGATCGAGCGCGCGCCGAACAGCGCGCTGCGGAGCGGGCGGCCACACCATCGGGCCCGCGTCCGACCTACGAGGAGCTGCAGCGCCGGTGCGCCGCGGCGGGTCTGATCATCGGGGCCAAGCGCGGCCGCCGT
>CAWHLG010000001.1:0-291575 GCA_963830015.1 uncultured Alphaproteobacteria bacterium | reverse complement strand
CCATCTTTTCGGCCTGTAAAATCAGACCTTTTGTGGTTCTCCCCGCCGCCTCTGAAGTCCTCGCAGACCGTGCTGGCACAACTGTGTCAAAGCGAGGTTCAGCATGGCGACCGTCCGCAGGCGCGGCGACAATTGGCAAGTTCAAACCGCAGGCGCGGCGCTCAAACGCTCAGCCGATCATTTCTGTCCAAACGCAACGCGCTAGTTTGGGCACGGCAGACCGAAGCGGAAGTAGACCGCCGTGGACTGACGCCCGACCTCAAGGTTCTTCATCAGACTCGGCTGGTCGATGTGCTTACCCGCTACCGCGACACTGTGATCGCATTGAAGCGCTGCCGAGCCGTTGAGACCATCATGGTCAACGCGATCATGCGTCAGCCCTTTGCGACGCTGCCTCTTGCGGCGCTCACGTCCGAAAAGATCGCTCAGTACCGCGACCTGCGCCTCACACGGGTAAAGCCGGGCACCGTCAATCGCGACCTTCAAATCGTCCAGCACGCTCTTGATCTGGCGTTTCGGGAGTGGGGAGTGCCCCTCTCAGAAAACCCGGTGAAGCGTGTACGGCGGCCACCAAACGGTCCGGGCCGCGACCGGAGGCTGAGAGTAGGAGAGTACGACCGGCTTATGGCGGGCCTCGCCAAGTGCCGAAATAGACACATCGCTCCGCTGGTGCACCTCGCAATTGAGACAGGGATGCGCCGGGGAGAATTCCTACGCATCCGATGGGACGACGTTGATGTAACCGCCCGCACTCTACGGATCCCGCTGACGAAGAACGGCCATCCCCGCACCGTTCCTATTGCGCGAGCAGCGGTGGAGATCATTGACGCGCTTCGGCCATCAACCGGCTACTGCAACACAACTCGCGTTTTTCCGCTGACCGCCGAAGCGGTGAAGCTGTCATGGCGGCGAACGATCACGCGCGCCGGTCTGGCCGATCTGCATTTCCACGACCTTCGCCACGAAGCGATCAGCCGGTTCTTCGAGCGGGGGCTCAACGTCCCCGAAGTGGCGCTTATTAGTGGTCATCGGGATGCACGGATGTTGTTCCGTTACACGCATCCCAATCCAGAGACCGTTGCTGCAAAGCTCGCGGAGTTCGAGCGCAGCATGATCCGGGAGCGTGTTCATGCGGGACTGAAGCGAGCCGTGGCCCGTGGCAAGACGTTGGGGCGCAGGCCGGTTGAGGATGATTCAGACGGTGCCGCCAAGGCCAAGAAGGCTCGCAAGCTGCTAGCGGCTGGCATGGGTATCAACCGGGTCGCTTGAGCCGTAGGATTGAGCAACGGCACGGTGTCGCGGCTAAAGGCAGAGATCGCGACGGCCTAAGGCGGATTTGTTTGCCTCGCAATGAAAGAGGCCGCCAACTGAGGCGGCCTCTACAATCCCTATCTCCAGCCCGCTTGCCTGCTACAGGCTTCCCGCGCGCGGGGATTGGACTTTTCCCATTGCGTAATGGACTTCGCTTCGCTGCTTTCCATCCTCTCGTTCATGCACATGCAGTACTTGCGAGCGATGGCCGGCGTTGCACCAGATTCGCCCTTATTGTCGTCTATGCATTCATTGATCCACTTGACGTCGTCTGCATTGAGTTTTTGGGCAGATGCCGGAACCGCCGCAGTCAATGCGATGGCTGCAACAACAGCCAAAAGAGATTTCATCGTTGGCCCCTTTATGAAAAACCACTAGCCCGCGCAGAATGCGCGAGCATGCTCACGCAGGCAATCCAAAACAGGCCACTGCCCACTTTCAAAACCGGCCACTAGGGGTCGAGACAGGCCAGTACCCAGCCGCGCATAGGAACAGAACGGCAACTAGAACATCTGATGGACGTGAGGCCGCTCTTGTATTGCGGCCTTTGGGCCTGTCCGCGCCACGTCCGCTATTCACCCCATCGCAACCGAACAGCGGACACGCGGAATGTCCGAAACGTGCCAGTCGCGCGTCTTGCGCTGCGCTGCTCGTCGAGCAAGCTGACGACGCAATTTGTCGCCGGCATCGTGCCGGCCGGGACGTACGGTTCGTCGCTTTCGCAGTTGTCCGGGTCGGCGCCCTGAGTCCGCGCGACGTGGATAGCCACAGTGGCCGATGCTCACGCGGCAGAAGTGCAATCCAGGGTCTTCGTCCGGCCGGTCATGCAGTGGTGAAACCTCAACTGCGAGGAGCCCTCATTTGTAAGACTGACGCTCGTCCGGAAATGTTATGATGCGACCCACGGAAGCATCGGATGGGTAGCCGCCAGTCCCTCGTCTCGGTTTTCTTGAGACCTGGTGCGGCGGCTGCTGCGTGTGGTCGCCATTGCGGGCGCTGTCGAGCGAAGGCCAATCAGCCTGAGGGGAGACGAACGATGAGCAAATCAATTGCAATACTTTCTGTTGTTTTCGTAATTGTCACAGGTTTCGCTGCGGAAGCGAAAGACGACAGGCTTCCGACTCTGGATATTCAGAAAGTCTGTCGCGACCGTTCGAATTCAATCCTTCAATTGGGTACGGGGCTTGGCAATCCGCTCGAGCAGTGCGTGAGATCCGAGCAACAGGCGCGGGCCGCGCTGACTGCCGCCTGGAAAGATATTCCGCCGTTCTATAGAACGACCTGTATCCATCCCAACGTGTACTCACCAAGCTATATGGAATGGATCAGGTGCCTGGAATTGAATATTGACGTGAAGAATTTGCGCTCAAAACAGTGATCAACAACGCGCGGCCGCCGGTCAGCCATCGAGGTTCTCGTCGAGGTCGTGCCGGTCGGCTTGGCGCCGCGCGCGTTCAGCGACCGGTCCGTCTGCGCGCGGTTCAGGCGCTGCCTGTCTCGTTGCGGCCGAACAGGCGGCTGCGTGTCAATGGGGGTCAGTCTGGTTGCGGCCGGTTGCCGCGTTGATACTCCCGATCAGGGTCGACCCATCGACCGGCTTGAGCAGGAAAGCCGCGGCACCGGCCGACTGGCACCGCTCCCGCAGCCCCGGTTCGTTGTAGGCCGTGATCACGATGGTCGGGATATTGATGCCGCTCCGCATGAGCTGGCGTTGAAGGTCGAAGCCGGTCAATTCCGGCATGTGCAGATCGACAACAAGGCAGTCTGGCGTGCCGAGCTGGAGCGACTTGAGGAAGTCACGCGCCGAGCCATAGGACTTGATGTCGAACGACGATGCCGACAAAAGCCTGCCCAGCGCTTTACGCACCGATGCGTCGTCGTCCACGATCGCAATGCGCGTTGCAGGCGTTGCCATATCGCACCTTGTCGAACAACTTCGGGCGCAAGTCGAGTTGGCCGAAGGGCCAATAGGGTCAGGGTTCCCCCTAGGGATTTGATCCGGCGTTGATCCGCTCGGCAAGGCGCACGAGATCGGCGACGCTTCGAACCTCCAGCTTGGCCATCATGCGCCCGCGATGCACTTTGATCGTCTTCTCGACCGTGCCCAGTTCGGCTGCAATCTGCTTGTTCAGCTGTCCTTTGACGACGTGATCGAGAACCTCCCGTTCGCGCCGGGTCAGCCTGGCCAGCTTTCCTTCGATCGACTGCCGTTCGCCACGCGCCTGCCGGGCTTTGCCGTCCCGCTCCCTGGCCTGCTCGATGGCCGACAGGAGCGTTTCACGATTGACCGGCTTGACCAGGAAGTCGATCGCGCCGGCTTTCATGGCGCGCACACTCGCGGGAATGTCGGCCTGGCCCGAGAGGAAGATGATCGGAAGCTTGTCGCCGGCACGGGCAAGCCGTTGCTGCAATTCCAGTCCGTCGAGCTCCGGCATCGTCAGATCGAGAACGACGCAGCCGGGGGTGGATGGATCGTACTCGCGCAAAAAATCCTGCGGCGAGGAATAGCAGACGCTGTCATAGCCGGCGGTGCGCACGATCCTGGACAGAGCTTTCAGGACGCCCGGATCGTCGTCGACCAGAAATGCGGTGAAGCCCATGATTCGCCCCCGACGCTACTGTGCAGCCTCGGCGCGGTTCAGCGCCGGAAGAGTGAACGCCGCCGTTGCGCCGTCTCCTGGATTGTTGTCCAGGCTCAACGCGCCGCCGTGCAGCTTGACGATGGTCGAACACAGCGACAATCCAAGCCCGAGACCCCGCTCCTTGGTCGTGAAGAACGGCTGGAAAATCCGTTCGCGGTGAACCGGCGCGAGCCCGGTGCCGCAATCGGAAATCCTGATCTGTACCTGCTCCGCGTCCGTCACGGCCGTGCTGATGGAGATCGTACGACCGGAAGGTACTATATCGTTCAAAGCGTCGATTGCATTTAGCATGAGATTGAGCAGCACTTGCTGCAACTGGATCGGGTCGCCCGAGACCAGCGGAAGATCGGTAGAAAGATCGGTGCTTGTCCGTACGTGCCTGGTGATGAGCTCGTTGTGCAGCAATCGCAGCGTGGAATTGACAATGTCGTTGATGTCGACCGCCTCGAACCTGACTTCGCTTTTCTTCAGCAGGCTGCGGAGTTGATGGATGACTTCGCCGGCGCGGTTGTTCTCGCCGATGATGTCGTCGAGGATTTCCACCACCTCTTTGATGTCCGGCGAGTCCCGCTTGAGAAGTATCCTTGCGGCTTCTGCATTCGACAGGATCGCAGACAGCGGCTGAGTGAGTTCGTGCGCAATTCCGCCCGACAGCTCGCCAAGCATCGACACCCGCGACAGGTGCGTAATCTCCTGGCGCTGCTGCGTCAGCTCGCTTTCGGCGGACTTCAACTCGGTGATATCGGCAAAAGTGCCGCTGATTTCGGCGGGCGCGCCCCGATAATGGCCGTGGGCGCGGGCGCGGCAGCGTATCCACCGGATCTCGCCATCGCCGGGCCGGACAATTCGAAATTCGCAGTCGGCGAGACTTTCGGCCGCGGCGCGCAGGGCTTCCACCGCGCGCTGGCGGTCGTCCGGGTGAATCATGCTCATCACGGCATGACGCGAGATCGGCTCGTTCGGGCCAAGCCCGAGCAGTTCACGGCCGTGGTCCGTGACCCAGAAGCGGTCGGACTGGAAGTCGATGTGCCACAGGCAGACATCCGCCGAGATCGCGGCGAACGCCATGCGATCCTCGCTCTCTTTTGCGACCTTCTCGGCCCTGCGCGTTTGTTCGATCGACGCGCCCAGAAGCAGGATCGGCACCGACAGCCCAAGCACAAAGACCTGCAGAGCAACTACATTGGTTTCGGCATTTCCGGTGAGGAACAGGCTCGGCCCGTTCAGGGCGCGCCAGATCAGGATCACCGTGACCAGCAGGATCGCGCTGCCTGCGCCTTTCGCGCCAAATCGCACCGCCGCCCACAGAACGAACGGCAGCGGAAGTTCGATAAGAGCGGGCAGGAACCCGCTTGGGATAGTCGCCGTGCCTGCCTCGAACGCCACGGCGCAAACGACGACCAGCGCGGCCGCAAGCACAGCCGCTTCGGCGGCCCGGCGGAACGGAACCGACAGCAGTCTCTTGGGGCGTTCGCTCAGCAGAATGAGCGCGATCGGTCCAAGCGCCAGGCTTCCGACTGCGTTGGACAGATACCATTGCGCCCAGAAGGTCCAATACTGCTCGCTCGAACCGGCGCTGATGACGGGAACGAAGGCGCCGGCCAGCGCCACGACCGCCGGGCTCGCGACCGCGGTAATGGCGACGTAGAGGCATGCGTTTCGCAGGCTGCCGAACCATGGCGGTCCGCCGACGGTGCGTTGCAAGGCGGCCGCGCTGATGGCTGCGACCGCGACGTTGGTTGCGAACGCCACCAGCAACTGTGCGGCGCCCATGCCGACGCGGACTTCGACCAGCACATGCACGGGAAACGCCGCGAGGATGAAAAGCCACCAGCGCCGCTGGGGGCTCATCAGCAGCGCGCAGAACAGCGCGACATTGGGTGGCCAGAACGGCGCGAAGATCTTGTCGGAAAGCGTGCCGACGAAGAACGCGGCCTCCGCCCCGAGGTAATACGCGAGCGCCGCGATCAGCGGTCCATTCAATTCGCGCCGGAAATCGGAAAGGCGGTGCGGCAGCGGGTGGGCCGGGACGGCGAGCGTCATCGGACAACTCCGTCCGATTGCCGTCCTAGCGGAAATTTCAAAAAGGATTCCCGCGCGATCGACGCGTATCTCACAGCGAGGCGAACGCCGCGGATTGCCAGCCCCATTGCACCACTCACAACTACAAAGCCTGAGTTTGATGACGTTTTTTAGTTTTTTGAGCTCGACGCCAGCGTACACCCGATTGCGCGATGGGGCGATGATGGGCTGCCGATGTCAGTTCTGCAACTCGATCGCGTACCGGTTCCGCCCTGTTTTTCGATGCAGTTTTCTTGAGATTATTGCGGCTTTGTGCGTTGCACGCTTGTGGTGCCACGGGCGATGGGCTGGGCTGCCTAATCAACTTCCTGTGTTTGCACCGGGTGCGTTGGGGATTTCCCGGCCGTATTGGCCTTCGGTCCAATTCACAGCCGGAGGGGAGAGGACCCAGGGTACCGAGGCCGGAACGACCCTTCCGGCAGCGTAAAACCTGAACCGCGCGAGGCGACAGCCCCAACAACATCCCCGGTCGCCTCGCGCACTTTTTTCAGACGTCTGCAGGCGATCGCCGCCGGTCAGGCGCAGACCTCCGGCACGGCCGTTGCGCCCAAGACAATCCGGTCCGCTCCCTTTTTCGTCCGGGTCAAACCTGCCGGCGCCACTTGCACTTCCGTCAGTCCTTGAACGGATCGAACTCGTTCTCGCCCGCCATCACGACCGCAAACGGCCGCAGCGTGTGCAGCACCCGGATGGTGCCGGCATGCTGCGCCAGCACCTCCGGCAGCCGGCGGTACGCCATCGGGCTTTCGTCGAGGTCGGCGCCGATCAGCGTGACACCGCGCCCGGCGAGCCACTGGTCCATCTGTGCGCGGCTGAAGCGCCGCTTCGCCTCGTTGCGGCCGAACAGGCGGCCGGCGCCGTGCACGGTCGAGTAGAGCGACGCGCGCGCCTCCTCGCTGTCGACGCCCTCGATGATGACGGCGTCGTCGCCCATCGAGCCGCCGACGAAGCCGCGCTGGCCGGGAAATGCCGGTGTCGCGCCCTTGCGGACGACCCAGAGGTCGCGGCCGTTGTGGTTCTCCCGCCACGCGTAGTTGTGGTGGTTGTGCACCATGTCGGTCACGGCGCCGCCGATGATCTTGCGCACGCGCTCGATCACCCACTCGCGGCCCGCATAGGAATAGCGGCCGGCCAGCTGCATCGCCGCGATGTAGCGGCGGCCGAGCTCGGAATCCTCGTCGATCACCGCGGGCGGCACGTTCATGCCGTCCTTGCCGCCGGCGGCCTTGAGATAGCGGGTCGCGCTGGTGTGACCGAGACCGCGGCTGCCGAAATGCACGCCGATCCAGACGAAGCCCGCCTCGTCGCGCATCAGGTCGACATAGTGGTTGCCCGAGCCGACGGTGCCGAGCTGGGTCACCGCCTTCTGGCGATAGGCCTCCATGTCGGATTCGCGCCACGCATCGGCGTCGTCGAACAGCGCGTGCTCGGCACGCTCCTCATTGGTGCGGCCGATGCCGAACGAGATCGTCCGCGCCACGTCCCGGACGATCGGGCCGACGCGGTCGGCGATCGCCGGGTAGGGCGTGTCGAGGCGAACCGCCATGTTGCCGCAGCCGATGTCGAAGCCGACGCCGGAAATGCTGATCTGCTTCTCATAGGCGATGACACCGCCGACCGGCTGCGCGTAGCCGAGGTGGCCGTCGGCGCAGATGACGCCGCCGACGACATTGCCGATCGCCATGCAGTTCTTCATCTGCGCGACGGTCGCGGCGTCGTGTCGGCCGAACACCCTGAGCGGCGCGTTCCTGAACTCCGGCGCCTGCGTGGTGACGGCGGCAATCGACGCCGCGGTGGCGGCCGCCTCGCGCGCAAGATGCTCCTTGTGCGCCGCGTCGCGGAACGTGCACCACAGCGGCATGGAACGCTGGCCGGGACGCTCGACGCGCGCGTCGGGGTCGAGGCCGGCCTCGCGGGCGAGTTCGCGCGCCCGCGCCTGGTGGGGATCTGCTCTGCTCATGGTCTCCTCGCTTCATCAATGCAAGCGCCGGCGACATCGTGAGCGTCCAGAACGTTTTTGCAGGCATCGCATGGCGTGGGTGAATTCACGGGACCTGCCCGGCGGCGCCGCGCCTGTTGCGGGTCCGCCAATTCCTGTCCGATTTCAATGCGGCGTTCATTGAGTTAAGGGGTTTGAATAGCCGGAGAATGGAAGGCCAAATGATCCATTAAATGAAGTTTCACAACTCGCGTGTATTTTACTTCGAAGCATAAAGGGGGCGCCGGTCGTTCCTTTTACGCACAGTTAACCCGAACAAAACGTAACCACGGGGAACTGGCGAGGTGACAGGGTGAGTTCGTCAGGCGTACAAACAACCACGGGTCGGCGGTTCACCGATGGCGTCACGATGTTCATCGTGACGGGCCTGTCTCTCTTTCTTCTCATTTACGTTGGGATGGGAGAAGGCAGGCGGACCTATCAGCAACTCGAAATAGAGAAACTGTCGTCCCAGGGGCAACGCCTGCAGGCGTCGATCGAGAACCACTTGCGTGCAGGCCTTCCGCTGGAACAGTTCGCGGGATTCAATACCTTAGCCAGCTCGGTCGTAAACGGCATCGACGAGGTCGACGCCCTGGCCGTCTATAACCAGAGCGGTGATAATCTGTTCATTGAAATCGACAAAAGAAATCCGGGGTTGCCTCCGCCGTCGCCCACCATCAAGCACGTCAAACAGAATATCGAGATCGATTACAGCGACAATCACACCCAGGTCATCCTGCCGCTGCGCGACCGGTTTGAAACCGTCGGCAGCCTGGTCGTCGTGGCTTCCCGGGACGGGTTGTCGAAACGGTTGAAGGCGGCGTTCCAATCGCTGCCCTATGTTGTTTTCGCGCTCTCGGCGCTGTTTGCCATTGTCGTCTGGATCATCTCGCCCTATCTCGCGCGAACTTCGATTCCGTGGCTCCAGATCGGCTATGCCTGCACATTCCTCATCACGGCGGGAGGTGTCGTCTTTGCGCTGGCGTCGCTTTATTCCGCGGCGGTCCAGGGCAAAGTGCAGGCGTCGGCCATGGTGTTGTCGCAGCGCCTGAACGCCGTCGTGGAAGTGAACGTCAGGTTTCGCGATGTTGACGGCATCGACCAGGTGTTCAGCGAGTACCGGCGGCTGAACCCCGAGATCAAGGAAGCGTCGCTCATCATCAACGGCGCCATTCAGGTTTCTTCGGATCCCAGAAAGCTCGGCGCGTCGTGGACCTCCGATCCACGCAATTTTGAATACAACATCGACATGTCGCCGCAAGACAACTCGCGCACCGTCCATTTCGTGGTCACGGCGCCGCGGTCCGTTGTGTATGACCAGGTCGAGCGCAGCGTGAGGAATTTTGCCGCGCTGTTCGTCGCTTCGGCGTTTCTCGCCGGTCTGTTCCTGCAGGTCGCAACTTCGATGCAGCGACTGAAGACGTCCAAGGCGGATGCCGTCAGCTCCGGCGAGGCCAGCCTGGCCGAAGAAGCCGGTCTGATTGTCGTCAAGCCGATCTTCTTCCTCGCCGTGTTCCTCGAGCATCTGCTCTATTCGTTCCTGCCGAAATTCATGCAGGAGGCCGCCACCGGGTCGGGCATGTCGCTCGGCTATGCGGCGCTGCCCTTTACGGCGTTTTATCTGTGTTTCGCGCTGACCCTTATTCCGGCCGGCCGTTTCGCCGACAAGCATGGCCCGCGCGCGCTGATCTGGGGCGGTCTCATCATCGCCAGCAGCAGCGTATTCGGATTGAGCGTGGCGCAGGACATCCTGCAACTATCGGTCCTGCGCGGGGTCGCCGGTCTCGGCCAGGGAATGCTGTTCATCGGCATTCAGGCCTACATCCTCGCGGTTGCTTCGCCGCAGAAGAAAACCCAGGGCGCGGACATCATCGTGTTCGGGTTCCAGGGCGGCATGATTTCCGGAATGGCGATCGGCTCGTTGCTGGTGAACTATCTGCAGCCGCATGGACTGTTCCAGTTCAGCGCGACGATCGGCCTGGTGGCTGCCGCGTATTCTGCAATCGTGATCCCGCGTCTGGCCAAAGAGGCCGGGCATCACAACAGCCGCAGCGCCGCCAGCTTCGAAATCGTAAGCAGCTTGAAGAACGTCCTGCGCAATGCCGAGTTCCTGAAAACCATCTTCTGCATCGGGATTCCGGCGAAAGCCATCCTGACCGGCACCATCACATTCGCGCTGCCCCTTCTTCTGGACCAGCATGGCTATCGTCCCGAAGACATCGGCCAGGTCATCATGCTGTATGCGATCAGCGTGGTGCTTGCCAGCGGGCTTGTCTCGCGCTTCGTCGATCGATCAGGCGACACCGTGACCATCCTGTTCTGGGGCGCTCTGATCAGCGGCGGCGGACTGGTTCTGATCGGGTCTATCGGCTCCCCGAGTGTCGGCAACGGGCTGCTGAGCGCGATGGTCGTAATCGTGGGCGTGGTCTGCGTCGGCCTCGCACATGGCTTTATCAACGCTCCCGTCGTGACCCACGTCGCGCACTCCGAGATCGCGCAGCAGATCGGTGCGGGCTCGGTGACGACGACCTATCGCTTCGTCGAACGGCTCGGCCACGTGGCCGGCCCCGTCCTGATCGCCCAAATGTTCCTGATCTGGGGGCAAACGCCTCAAGTTCTCATTGCGATCGGAATTGTAACGGCGACGCTGGCTTTCCTGTTCCTGGTCGGCAAGTCCCGTTCGCCCGCAGTGGCTCTGGGATCGACCGCCGCTTGATGGTGCGGAAGCCGCATTGCGGCGCAGGCCGAATCTGCCTTCGCCGGTTAACAGCCGGCGGTCCTCACCGAGAGCCCCGGCGGGAATGAATTGGTGCCTCGACGTGGTTTCGAGCCACGCTCTCCGCGTTTTCAACGCAGCGCTTTCACCAGATTAGCTTTCGAGGCAGGAAGGATCGGACCCCCGCGCTCGGCCTCGTTCGCGCTGGCGAGCGAAGCGAGCGGCCAGCGCGAACACTCCACAATGAGCCGCGCCGGCTCCTCGCTCCGCTCGGCGGCGCGGCGGGGAGCGCTCTTCCAACTGAGCTATGCCAGCAGAAAAAAGACAAACGGACGGCGCTCCTGCTTCGCATCTCGTAAAGAGCGGCAGTCGCACGAACGCCGTCCAATTTCTGGACGCTCACGATGTCAAACAGCGCGGCCACTTTTGGCCGAATTCAAATGCAGTCACGCATTCGCGCCTGCGTTAGGCGCGAGCGGCAACAGATTGGAGAACGCAGGATCGGGGAAGCGCATGCGCGTGCCTATGCGGGCGCGGACAGCGCAAAGCCCCTATCGAGCGTGGATTCGTCAGGTATTTGAACTTTTTCTAGGCCATCGGCCCCTCTGCCTGTTCGGCGGAGGGTTGGCCCTGCCGCCGGTTAATCCGGTTGTCCTAGGCCCTGTTCGAGCCAAGTCTGTTCGAGCACAGTCGACTTCTTGGTAAATGGCAAACACACGAGCGCGCACAGCCGGACGCGCGGCCGGTCGTTCGGGCCGGCGGCGGTTGGCGCTATCGCGATATGTGTTCGCTTCGAAAGCATGGTTACCTCAAAAGTGCGCGTTGGTATCTCACCGGGTGCGTCAAAAATCAACTCACGCAACCATGAAAGTTGCTGATCAACTCATTCGTCGCGCAACGATGCATAGCGGTTCATCGCTGCGAACACCCGATTTCCCTTGGCGCCCCTGCGGCGGCATTTGCTAGCCTTGCGCATCGCGTACCGGGTTGACCAGATGCCTTCAGATCACAGCTACGACTACATCGTCATCGGCGCCGGCTCCGCCGGCTGTGTGCTCGCCAACCGGCTGTCGGAAGACCCGCACACCCGCGTGCTGCTGCTCGAAGCCGGCGGCCGCGACTTCAATCCGCTGATCCACATCCCCATCGGTCTCGGCAAGCTGCATGAATACAGGATGCACGACTGGGGCTACTGGTCGGAGCCCGACCCGAACCTCAATAATCGCCGCATCGACGAGATGCGCGGCAAGGTGCTCGGCGGCTCGTCCTCGATCAACGTGATGGCGTTCACGCGCGGCGATCCCGCCGACTACGACCGCTGGGCGCAGAAGGGCGCGCGGGGCTGGTCCTATGCCGACGTGCTGCCGTATTTCAAGCGTGTCGAAAACTGGCAGGACGGCGAGAGCGAATTCCGCGGCACGGGCGGCAAAATCGGCGTGCAGTGGGCGAAGACCAGGGATCCGATGTTCACCGCCTGGATCGAGTCCGCGCGCATGGCGGGCCTGCCGGTGACCGACGACTACAACAGCGCGTCGGGCGTGGGCTTCGGACGGAGCCAATACTCGATCCGCGACGGCAAGCGCTGCTCGGCCGCGGTCGGCTATCTGCATCCGGCAATGAAGCGGGAAAATCTGTCCGTCGAGGTGCGCGCGCTGGTTTCGCGCATCATCCTGCAGGGCAAGCGCGCCACCGGAGTCGAATACGAAAAGGGCGGACAGGTGCTGCGAGCGCACGCCACCCGCGAGGTGATCCTGAGCGGCGGTGCGTTCAACTCACCGCAGGTGCTGATGCTCTCGGGCATCGGCCCGGCCGATCATCTGCGTTCGGTCGGCATTGTGCCGGTCGTCGATCTGCCGGTAGGCAAGAACCTGCAGGACCATCTCGCGGTGCTGATGATGTACTCGCGCCCGAAGGGCAGCGAATTCCGCGAGGGCATGCGGTTCGACAAAATTGCACTCAGCATGCTGCGCGCCCATTTCTTCGGAACGGGTCCGGCGACCGTGGTGCCCGGCGGCCTGCACGCCTTCATCAAGACGCGGCCTGAGCTTTCGGTGCCGGACGTGGAATTCATGTTCCGCGGCGCGCCGCTGGACGCAGCGCTCTGGTTCCCCGGCTGGAAGAAGCGCTATGCCGACGGCTACGGCATCCGCCCCTGCCTGCTGCATCCGGACAGCCGCGGCGAGGTGCTGCTGCGCTCCGCCGATCCGAACGACAAGGTAAAGATCGTCACCAACTTCCTCACCGCGCCGAACGACCTGCCGACCTTGCGCCAGGGGGTTCGGATCGCGCGCGAGGTCGCGGCGCAGCCGCCGCTCGCGCCTTTCCGCGGCGCCGAGACCTCGCCGGGGCCGAAGATCCAGAGCGACGCCGAGATCGACAACTGGATCAGGAACGTGGCCGCGACCGCGAACCATCCAGCCTCGACCTGCATGATGGGGACCGGGCCCGGCGCCGTGGTCGATCCGCAATTCCGTGTCCATGGCGTGGATGGTTTGCGCGTGGTCGACGCCTCGGCGATGCCCGACCTCGTCTCGGCGCACATCAATGCCTGCGTGCTGATGATGGCCGAGAAGGCCTCGGATCTCATTCGCGGCAAGCCCGCGCTCGCGGCGGCGGCATAGCCATGACACAAACCTCGACACGCAAGGTCGGCGATTTCACCGTCACGACGGTGTCCGACGGTCCCTATCGCGGCAGCTTCGAGGCGCTCATCGGCGTGGAGCGCGCCGACATCGAGCGGCTGAGCGGCGTGAAGACCGGCGAGCCGATGTGGCTCGACGTGAACTCCTACCTCATCCGCGGCGGCGGCAAACTGATGCTGAGCGATGCGGGATCGGGGCCTGCCTTGCAGCCGACGCTCGGCAAGCTGCCGGAAAACCTGCGCGCCGCGGGCGCCGCGCCGGAAGACATCGATGTGCTTTTGCTCACCCATCTGCATTCCGACCATTCGTTCGGGCTGGTGGACGAGGCGGGCAGGGCGGTGTTTCCCAAGGCCGAGATCGTCGTTCATGAAAAAGAGGCTGCGTTCTGGCTCGACCGCACGGTACTGCCGGACGATCCCGAGCGGATCCGCAACAACTCCGCGGCGCAGCGGCGCGTCACGGCGCCCTACAGGGATCGCATCCGCCGCATCAAGGACGGCGAGGTGCTTCCCGGCGTCACCGCGGTGCTGCGGCCCGGGCACACGCCGGGCCACACCAACTGGCTGCTGCAATCGGGCGGCGAGCGCCTGCTGATCTGGGGCGACATCGTGCACATCGCATCGGTCCAGGTGCCGCGGCTCGATGCGGCCCTGATTTTCGATACAGATCCCGACATGGCGCGCGCCACGCGGCGGCAGGTGTTCGGCTGGGCGGCGGACCGGCAGGTGACCGTCGCCGGCGCGCATCTGCCGTTTCCGGGTTTCGGGCGCATCGAGCGGTCCGGCCAGGGTTTTCAGTACCGCGCGGAGACCTAAGGCAGCATGACCATCCTGATCACCGGCGCGTCGGGCGCCATCGGCCTTCCCACCCTTCACCATCTGGTCAAGCGCGGCGCCAGGGTTCGTGCGCTGAGCTCCAGGGACAGCTCGGCGGCGAACCTGAAGTCGCTCGGCGTCGCCGAAACGGTGGTCGGAGATCTCACCAGCGACGCCGATGTCGCGCGCGCGATGCAGGGCGTGGCGTCGGTCATGCACATTCCGCCGCGCTTTCGCGAGGACGAGGCCAAGATCGGCCTGCGCGTGCTGAAGGCCGCGGTGGACGCCAAGGTCGGCCATTTCGTGTTCAGTTCGGTGTTCCATCCGCAGATGCGCGACATGGATCACCATTTCAACAAGCTGGTGGTCGAGGAGGCGCTGATCGATTCCGGTCTGGCCTTCACCATCCTGCAGCCCGCGATGTTCATGCAGAACATCCGGCTGGAATGGCCGGGCATCCGCGACCGCGGGGTCTATCTGCGGCCTTATTCGCCGGACCAGCGCATGGCGATGATCGACACCGAGGACTACGGCGAGGCGGCGGCGCGCGTTCTGACCGAGCCGGGCTACCGCGGTGGCATCTTCGAGCTGGCGGGTCCCGACCAACTCACCACCGGCGAGATGGCGAAGGTCATTGCCGAGGAATGGGGCAGGCCGGTGCGCGCTGAAAAGCGCTCGATCGACGAGTGGAAATTATGGGCCACGGCGAACAACTGGAATCCCTGGGCCGTCGAAGCCTACGCCAAGATGTGCCATCACTATGACGAGCACGGCTATGCCGGCGGCAATCCGCTGGTGCTGTCGGCGATCCTCGGCCGTCCGCCCGGCGGCTACCGCGCTTTCGTGAAACGGTTTCTGGCACAGCAAAAGGTGTAGGGTGGTTAAAGCCGTGAAGCGGCGTCGCTTCGCTCGCCTATGCCCACGTCTTCGCCCCGAGCAAGAATGCGTGGGCCCGACGGCTTTGCCGCCTTGGCCCACCCTACGAAACTTTGTTGCGATCAAAGCGAAGTGAGCTTCGGCATTACTTCCGCCGAAAACAGCCGCAACGAGCGCTCGGCTTTCTCCACCGGCATATTTCCCGGCGTGAAGTGCAGCGACACGCTGTCGATGCCGCCGACCTTCTCATTGTAACTGCGGATCATCTCGACGATATCGGCGGGCGAACCGATGAACGCGCTGCCGGCCGCCATCTGCCGCTCGGCGGTGTCGCTCGACACATGCGCGATCAGCTTGTCGTAGCCAGGATAGTCCTTGGTGCTGGCGCCGGCGAGCCATTCCTTCGCGGCATCCGCGAGCCCCTTGAGGTGCTCGTTGCATGGACCGACCCCCGCGGCCATCGCCTCGTCGCGGGTCGGTGCGCAGCACATGAAGAACGTGTTCATCACATGGCCGTTGCCGGAATGCCCGGCCTTGCGCCACGCATCGCGGTAGGTGCCGATCAGGCTTCGCATCTTGTCGGGCTCGAGCGGGATCGCCATCACCTTGCAGCCGTTGGCGCCGGCAAAGGCAAAAGTCTCCGGCGTGTTGGTCGCGGCGATCCAGAATGGCGGATGCGGCTTTTGCGTCGGGCGCGGCAGCGACGTGACATTGCTGAAGCTGTTGAACTCGCCCTTCGCGGAGACCTTCTCGTCCTTCAACAGCAGCGTGATCTGCGCGAGCCCTTCGGTGAATCTGCGGCGGCTCTCGTCGAGGCTCACGCCGAATTGCGTGAACTCGTGCGGCAGGAAGGCGCGGGCGAAGCCGACCTCCAGCCGGCCGTTGCTGATGCCGTCGAGCATGCCGATCTCGCCGGCCATCTTCAGCGGCTTGTTGAAGGCGGGCAGCACGGCGCCGGTGATCAGCCGGGTCTTCTTTGTCACCATGGCTGCGGCGGTGAGAAAGATCAGCGGATTGGGGCTATAGCCGCCGTAGGGATGGAAGTAGTGCTCGACCTGCCGGATGTGCGTGTAGCCGAGTTCGTCGGTCAGGCTGCACAGGTGCATGGCTTCGCGAAAATACTGCTCCGCCGACTTCTGGTCCGGGCCGACGCAGGGAAAGAAGTTCAGTCCGAACTGCATCGCGCAACACTCCCGATCTCACCTCTTGACCGCCGCGTGCCGCACCGCGCTCCGGCCGAACAGGGCAATCGTCATGACCGGAATGATAAAACCCAGTCCTGTCGCCCAGATCAACAGGGGGCCGAGCTCGGTATATTCGCCGCGGTTCACCACGAAAATCTGGTTGAGGTACTTGGTCTGCAATGAGCCCGCCACCAGCGCGAGGTTCATCAGCGAGGCCATCAGCGCGAACCAGGTCGCGCGGTGGCCGGGCGGTGCATAGTAGGCGACCAGCGTCAGCAGCGGCACCATGCTGAGCTGCACGAAGGGCGAGGCCGCCGCCGCGTCGACGAAGGCGATGCCGCGCGCGCCGAAACCGAACGTCGCTTCGGTCCAGTGGTGCAGCCCGTAGACCAGCCCGATGTTGGGCAGCGACAGGATGGTGGTCAAGACCGCGATCCAGAACAGCGTCCGGGTCACCGAGCATTCGGTCAGTTGCCGGCTGAACAGCCACATCACCGCGATCGACAGGATCGCGCCGGTCTGCCGCAGCGTGCCGTAGAACGACGCGTCGAATTTCAGTTCGTCGAGCGTCCACCAGAAAAAGCCGTCGCCGACCGAGGGTGCGGAGCGAAACGCAAACACGATGATGGTGGCGAACAGGATGCCCATTCGCGTGTTGTGGTCGAGCTTGGCGGTGACCAGCACCAGCATGATGCAGACCACGCCCATCGAAATGAGGAAGATGACCTCCTGGCCGAACGGAAGCCCGCCAAAGCCTAGCGCCGCGACCACCGCGCCGAACGCGATGCCGCCGCCGAGGATGCGCCAGTCGATGGCGCGGCGTTCGGAGGTTTCCGTTCCGCGCAGGAACACGCCTGTGACCGAAATCGCCGGGATGACCAGGGCGATGAGGAAAACCGCCTGGCGCGCCATCAGGTCGGCCAGCCATCCGGACAGCCCCGCGACCGCGAGAATCCCGGCCGAGACGGCGAGCCGTCCGAGCACCTGCACCATGGCGAGCTCGGTCCGCACGACATGGTCCGGCCTTTCCTGGCCTGTCTCGTCGGTGCGGGGAACGACCTCTGTCGACATGGCGTCCGCAACCACGTCCTGCACCACGGTGCCGACGGTGAACAGCAGCGCCCCCATGACATAGAGATGATCGGGCCGGGCGAATGTGAGCCACCGGCCGGCGGCCCCTGCGAGGACAATGAGACCGGCAGCCATGAAGGTTGCGCCGATCAGGACGTAGGATTTCCGCTGCGAGCCGAAGATCGGCACGGTATCGACCAGTTCGCCGAACACCATCTTGATCGTCCAGGGCAGCATCAGCCACACGGCGATGCCGGCCAGTTCTGACGGCGTGAGCGAAAGGCTCTCTTTGATCCAGAGATCGCGGGTCACATCGACCAAGCCAATCGAGCCGTAGGCGAAATACACCATGACCACCGGCAGGTAGCTCGGCCGGAACGCCTTGATCGGCCGCACGATGCTGTCGAGCCATGCCGGTTGGACTTTGGGACGGGTCGTGGTGGCTGCCGTGGCAGTGGTTTCGGTCATCGCGGCGTGCCGGACCTTTCGTGAATCGCGGGCGACCGCATTAGCACGGCCGGGCGCGTTTAGAGCTTAATTTCCGGAAAGGACAAAGGTTCGCGGCCGCTATGTCCAGAACTGCCTGGTGGCGATCCGGGCGCCTTCGGCCATCGCCGCCATCTTCGCCCAGACCACGTCGGGATCGACGGCGGCCTGGCCCACCCAGGTTCCATAGCCGCAGTCGCTGCCGGCAATCACGTTCTCGCGGCCGACCAGCTTCGCATAGCGGCCGATCCGCTGTGCGACCAGTTCCGGATGCTCGATGAAATTCGATTTGGATTCGATGACGCCGGGAATCAGGACCTTTCCGGGCGGAAGCTTGACGGTCTCGAACAAGGTGTATTCGTGAGCGTGGCGGGGATTGGCGGCTTCGAGCGAGATCGCGTGCGGCCGGGCGCTGAACACGACGTCGATGATGTCGGCGAGCGGCACGTCGTGATGGTGCGGACCCTCGTAGTTGCCCCAGCACAGGTGCAGCCGCATCTGCTCCGGCGCGATATTGCGGGTCGCGTGATTCAACGCCGCGATGTGCGCGCCGATGCGGCGGCGAAATTCCTTGAGGTCGAGATCGGCATACTGGATGTGCCGGCCCATGCCGAGGTCCGGGCAATCGATCTGCAGCACGATGCCGGCTTTGGTCACGACCTCGTATTCGTCGCGCATCGCTTCGGCGATGGCCTCGAGATAGGCGTCGTGATCCTTGTAGTGGTCGTTGCGGAAAAACAGCGACACCACGCCGGGGGAGGCGGCGCTCATGAAGCCTTCGGTGGCTTTCACCTGCGCAAGCGCCGCGTTGAGATTGTCGGCGTCGGTCCGCGCCGCGGCCGGATCGCGCACGCTGATCGGCGCGTTGCAAGCCGGCGTCTTGCGGCGGGAACGCCCGGGATCGCCGAACACGCGTTGCGCGAGCTTGGGGAATTCCGCCAGATCCTGGTAGACGAAAGTATTGCCGGTGCCGCCGAAGCCGTTCAGCCGGTCCTTGATGTAGGTGGCGTAGCTCGGCTTCGACAACTCGCCGTCGTTGACCAGATCGACGCCGGCATCCGCTTGTTTCTTGACGACTTCCGCCACCGCGGCGCGCACCCGTGCGGCCAAAGCCTGTGGATCGACCGGCACGCCTTCCTCCTTGGCGTACATCATCCGAATCAGGTCGTCGGGGCGCGGCAGGCTGCCGGTGTGGGTCGTCAGGAAGCGTTCAGAACTGCGTTTCATTCGGCGTTTCCGGCTGCTTTTTTTGAGCCTGCGGGCGGCAAACCTTAGTGCAGCCCGCCCGGCCCTTCTACGGTGGAGCAATGGAACAATGACCTTGTGAGCGGTCAGCCTCCATGCAATTCTTGGCCGTCTTCACAACAGAGGGGGGGCCCCATCATGAAGTCGCTCTCGAAGATTCTATTGGTTTGCGCCGTTGCCGTGTCGGCGATCGCATTGTCCGGCGTGTCGGCGGAAGCCGCGAAGAAGAAGGCCAAGGCCTGCACGCCCGGAATGCTCTGCACGGCGGTCTGCACGGGCGCTCAGTGCGCCGTCAACGTCTGCGGCGGCGACGGCAAGCTGTACCGGGCGATGTTCACGCCGTTCTGCTGGACGCCGGGCTGCCCGGCCAAGTGCTGATCGGCCGAGTGCTGATCCGCTCTGCGCTGATCGGCCGAACTTAGGCCACAGCCCCTGTTGACCTGACGGCCTGTTGTTCCCTCCCGCTCCGCGCGGGAGGGAACGAGGGCCGTTGTGGTCTGTGGGGCACTGCAACGCGGGCGGGCTGGTGATGCATTTCCGCCGGTTTGACAGGGTGGGGCGAGGTCCTTATGAACCTGCCAAACCTCAACCGACGGGATTGTTATGAAAGTCCGTAACTCATTGAAATCGCTGCGCGGCCGCCATCGCGACAACCGCATCGTGCGGCGCAAGGGCCGGGTCTATGTGATCAACAAGACCCAGCGCCGGTTCAAGGCCCGCCAGGGCTAGACACGCAAGGCTATCTCGGCATAGGCGAGCGAAGCGACGCCGTCCTTCGGACGGCTATGCCACCAGGCCGCCGGATTGGACGGCCCGCGTATCCCCGGGCCGGCTGTGTATCGGGCACAAACTGCCGCAATTGCCATCTTGCCGCCTCGCGGCAAGGGGATAGATTTGGGGCATGAACCCGCGATTCCATAGGTCAGCGAAGCTGCGCCGCCTTGGCCTTGCGTCGCTGGTTGCCCCGGCCGCGATCCTGGCGCTGCTGAGCGGTCCTGCGCCGGCCCAGACCATTGCGCCGCCCGGCCAGTCCGGCCGCGCCATCGAGCCGATGCAGCCTCCGAAGGACCTGCCGCGCGCCCAGCAGGGCGACCGCACCCGCAACCTCGATTTCCTGTTCGGGGCATTGAAGGCCGCGCCTGACGCCGACAGCGCCAAGCAGGTCGAGGCGCGCATCTGGGCGCTGTGGACGGCGTCCGGCAGTGACACCGCCAATCTGCTGATGACCCGCGCCAAGACGGCGATCGAGGCCAGCGACCTCGACCTGGCGATCGAATTGCTGAACTCCGTCGTCAAGCTCAAGCCCGACTATGTCGAGGCCTGGAACCGGCGTGCGACGCTGCACTACATGCGCAAGGACTTCGGTGCCTCGCTCGATGACATCCGCCAGGTGCTCAGCCGCGAGCCGCGTCATTTCGGGGCGATGTCCGGTCTCGGCATGATTCTGCAGGAGTTCGGCGACGAAAAGCGCGCGCTGGAAGTGTTCCGCCGCGCACTCGAGGTGCATCCGAACCTTCAGAAGATCCCCGATCTCGTGAAGACCTTGAGCGAGAAGGTCGAGGGCCGCGGCATCTGACCGCCTCACAGGTCATCGTCCCGCAATTCCTGAACCGGTCAGAAGCGGGGGCTTTGCATTTCCCGTGTCCGGTTTCATGCGAATGATCCTGATCGGTTTTCTGGTTGCCGTGGCGCTGTTGGGCGGCCTTGGACTGTTCACGGTGTTCGAGGTTCGAAGGATCGAACAGGCTCACCCGCCGGCTGGGCGATTTGTCGAGGTTTCCGGCGGCCGCATACATCTGGTCGAGCTTGGACCCGCAAATGCGGTGCCGGTCGTTCTGCTTCACGGTGCGAGCGGCAATCTCGAAGACATGCGGCTGGCGCTTGGTGACAAACTCGCGCAACGCCATCGGGTTATTTTGGTGGATCGGCCGGGCCATGGCTGGAGCAGCCGCCTGGGCGGCAGCGCTGACGCTTCGCCGGCACGTCAGGTAGCCTTGATCCATGACGCGTTGCAGCGGATCGGCATCCGCCGTGCAGTCATCGTCGGACATTCGTGGTCAGGCGCGCTCGCGACCGCTTATGCGCTGGCCTATCCGGATGCAGTGTCCGGATTGCTGCTGCTGGCGCCGGTGACGCATCCGTGGAAGGGTGGCGTCGGTTGGTATAACCCGATCCTGACGACGCCGGTCGTCGGTCCGCTGTTTGCGCGGACGATGGCGCTTCCCATCGGCAAGCTGATGATCGGGCCCGTGGTGACGAGCGTTTTTGCTCCGCACGAGCCGCCGCAAAACTATGCCGAACGGACCGCGGTCGAGCTTGTACTGCGGCCCGCGGAATTGATCACCAACGCGGAGGACCTCATTCAGCTCAAGTCCTTTGTCAGCGCGCAGGTCCCGAACTATGGCGCCATCGTAGCACCAGTTACGATCATGGTCGGCGACCTGGACTACGTGGTTTCGTTGCAGATTCACGCCGAGGCGATCGCAGCGGTGCTGCCGCGTGGCAGGCTGATCGTGCTGCCCGGCGTCGGCCATATGGTTCACCATGTGGCCGCGGAGGCAGCTTCCGAAGCGATCACCGAACTGGTCGAGGAGAGTGCAGGGCGCTAGCGCATGTCCCGGAAAAGTGGGCACCGGTTTTCCGAAAAGGACATGCGCAAACGCAAGAATTTAGAGCGCATTCCGGTTCATCTGAACCGGGATGCGCTTTAGTCGCTCGCCGCGTCTGCGCCGACGAAGGCAATTCGCAGCATGTTGGTCGCGCCGGGTGTGCCGAGCGGCACGCCGGCCACGATGATGACGCGGCGCCCGGCCTTGGCGAAGCCGTCCTTGAACGCCAGGCGGCAGGCGCGCTCCACCATGTCGCCCGGATCCTTCGCGTCCTCGGTGACGATGCAGTGAATGCCCCAGCAGACCGACAGCCGCCGTCCGGTGTCGACGTTGGGCGACAGCGCCACGATCGGCACCTGCGGCCGCTCGCGCGCGACGCGAAGCGCGGTCGAGCCCGAGAAGGTCCAGCAGACCACGGCGGACAGGTCGAGCGTCTCGGCGATCTGGCGGGCGGCGGCGGCGATGGCGTCCGAGCCGGTCGCCTCGGGCTCCGCGTGCTGCGCCTTCATGATGGTGTGATAGGTGTCTTCGCTTTCCACCTCTTCGGCGATCCGGTTCATGGTGCCGACCGCCTCGACCGGGAATTGCCCGGCGGCCGACTCCGCCGACAGCATCACCGCGTCGGCGCCGTCGAAGATCGCGGTGGCCACGTCCGACACCTCGGCGCGGGTCGGCACCGGGCTCGAAATCATGCTTTCGAGCATCTGGGTCGCCACCACCACCGGCTTGCCGGCCTTGCGGGCGGCACGGGTCAACTGCTTCTGAATGCCCGGCACCTTCTCCAGCGGCATTTCCACGCCGAGGTCGCCGCGCGCCACCATGATCGCGTCGGTGACTTCGACGATCTCGTCGAGCCGGTACACCGCCTGCGGCTTCTCGATCTTGGCCATCATCGACGGCGCGGCCGCGCGCGATCTTCTTGGCTTCGGCGATGTCCTCCGGGCGCTGGATGAAGGACAGCGCAATCCAGTCCACCCCGGTGTCGAGGGCGGCTTCGAGGTCGGACCTGTCTTTGGGTGTGAGCGCCGAGAACGGGATCACGGTGTCGGGCAGGCTCACGCCCTTGCGGTCGGAGAGCTTGCCGCCGACCTCCACGCGGGTGACGATTTTCTGCCGGTTCGCTTCGGTGGCGATCAGGCGGATCTTGCCGTCGTCGAGCAACAGCGTGTGGCCGGGCTGCACGCCCTCGAAGATCTCCGGATGCGGCAGGTGCACGCGGGTCGCGTCGCCGGGGGCCGGATCGGTGTCGAACGTAAAGGTGCCACCGTTGTCCAGCGTGGCCGGCCCGTTGGCGAAGGCGCCGACGCGCAGCTTCGGGCCCTGCAGATCGACCAGGATGCCGATCGGACGATTGTGCGTGGCCTCGACCGAGCGGATGGTGGCCACCAGCTCGCGCATGCGGTCATGCGGCGTGTGGCTCATGTTGATGCGGAAGACGTCGGCGCCGGCTTCGAACAGGCGCGCGATCATCTCCTTGTTGCCGGAGGCGGGGCCGAGCGTGGCAACCACTTTGGTGCGACGAAGGCGTCTCATCGGCCAGTCCTTGTCATCGGCCAGTCCTTGTCATCGAGCAGGCGCCCTTGGCAGTTGCGATGGCGCCTGGCGGCCCGGCGTCGGCAGCAACGGCGTGCCGGGTGTCAGCGGCCGCTGCGGCGAGCTTTCGCCGGTCTCGGTGAGCTGCACGGTCCATGTGCGCTGCTCGCCGGTGTCGACCTCGAAGAAGCCGGTCTTGTCGAACCCGCGCGCCAGGCAGTCCTGCGTTCCTTGAATGGTGAACTCCTTGTCGCGGGTGCACATGAAGGCCTGGCCGGACCATTCGCCGCCGCGGTCATAATCGATGGCGTAGATGTAATAGTAGCGGGCCACAAGCGTTCCCTTCAGCACGGTCTCGCAGGCGCGCGCCGACAGATTCCACCAGCCTTCGGTGATCCAGGTGCCTTCCGGGTCCTTGTAGCCGATCGCGATGCCTACCCGGCTGCCGGTGTTGTTGCACAGATGGAAGTCGGCCACCGCCGGAGCGGGCGTCAGGGCGAATGCCGCCGCGACAAGCAAGAGCCGGACCGACGGATGCACAGCAAAGGACAAGGCGCTTTACCTGTTGTTTGGCCGGTATCGCGTGAAGGCTTAAGGGCTGTCAACGACAATGGCGCGAAAATCGTTCACGTTGGTGCATGTCGGGCCGGTTTCCACGAGGTCGCCCAGCCGGCTGAAAAACCCGGTGGAGTTGTTGTTAGCAAGAAACTGGGCCGGATCGAGGCCAAGCGCGCGGGCGCGTTCCAGGGTTGTTCCGTCGATCGCCGCCCCCGCCGGGTCGCTGGCCGAGCCGCCGCCGCCGTCGGTGCCGTCGGTGTCGCCGGCCAGTGCCGAGATGCCGGGGGCGCCGCGCAGCGCGATGGCGAGCGCCAGGGCGTATTCCTGGTTGGGGCCGCCGCGGCCCTTGCCGCGGATCGTCACCGTGAGCTCGCCGCCGGACAGCAGCACGGCGCGGCGGCCCTGCTTCTGCAATTCCAGCGCGCGTGCGGCATGCTCGCCCGCAACCGCGCGCGCTTCGCCTTCGACCCGGTCGCCCAGCAGGACCGGTTCGTAGCCGGCCTTGCGTGCCGCATCCTCGACGGCGCGAAACGCATCGGTGGGACGCGCGATCAGCTTGAATTCGGTGGTGGCGAACGCAGGATCTCCCGGCTTGGGCGACTCGTTGCCCGGATCGGCGAGCGCGCGTGCGACGGCGTCGGGCAGTTCGAGCCGGTGGCGCGTAACGATCGCCTGCGCATCGGCAAGCGTCGTCGGATCGGGCACCGTCGGTCCGGAGCCGATCACGGCGGGATCGTCACCCGGCACGTCGGAGATCGCCAGCGTCAGCACCCGCGCCGGATTTGCACGCCGGGCCAGGCGCCCGCCCTTGATGCGGGACAGGTGCTTTCGCAGCGTATTCATCTCGCCGATGTGGGCGCCCGAGCGCAGCAGCGCCCGTGTCACCGTCTGCTTGTCGGCAAAGCTCAACCCGTCCGCGGGCGCGATCCAGTTCGCGGACGCGCCGCCCGACAACAGCACCAGCACAAGATCGTCCGCGGTCGCCTGATCGGCGATCCGCAGCGCCTTCTCCGCTGCCGCGAGCCCCGCCGCATCCGGCACCGGATGGCCGGCTTCGACCATCTCGATCGTGCGGCTCGGGCAGCCATAGCCGTGCCGCGTGACGGCAAGCCCGGTCATCCGGTCAGGCGGCAACTTGCCGCGGTCGAGATAGTGCTGCTCGGCCACCTCGGTCATGGCGCCCGCGGCCTTTCCGGCGGCCAGGACGACCAGCCGGCCGGACGCGGGCGGAGCAGGCAAGTGGGACGGCAGGCATGACGAGGGGTGCGCCGCCGCGATTGCGGTGCGGAACAGTCCATCCAGCAGGGTCCTCGCAGTCATGCGCCGTCTGTCTATCGCGAATGGGCCAAGCTTCCCCAAAAAACTTCCAGTCCAGGGTCCGGTATCCCTGCAACGTGGTGGGCAGACCCTGGTGCCGACAATTTATCGCACCGCAGAGGTGCTATCCTCGGAGGAAGCAGGTTATAATGCTTCAAAATAAGATTCCTCGGGAGGAATAGACCGGTTTCAGGCCGGCTTTCAAAAAACTGCTTCCAGATTTCGTTGCGCGTTCGTGCCGCTCGGGGCGGCCGGCGCGCGTCAACTACTGCCAAAGGAGGGAACACGATGGCGGTCGCGATTACGGTCAACGGCAAGGCTGAGAGTGTCGATGTCGACGCCAACACGCCTTTGCTCTGGGTGGTGCGCGAGCACCTGAAACTTACCGGCACCAAGTTCGGCTGCGGCTCGGGCCTGTGCGGCGCATGCACGGTCCATGTCGACGGCAGGGCGGTGCGCTCCTGTCAGACCACGATGAGCGAAGTGGCGGGCAAGAAGGTCACGACCATCGAGGGACTGTCGCCGACCAGTTCGCACCCGCTGCAGAAGGCGTTTATCGCCGAGCAGGTGCCGCAATGCGGCTACTGCCAGTCCGGCCAGATCATGCAGGCGGCCGAGCTTCTGGCGAAGACGAAGAAGCCGACGCGCGAGCAGATCGTCACCCACATGGACGGCAACATCTGCCGCTGCGGCACCTATCCGCGCATCGTCCGGGCCATTCAGCGCGCCGCGAAGGAGGCCTGATCATGAACAAGCCCATTCAGACCCCCGAACTGTCCCGCCGCGGCTTCGTGCAGAGCGCGGCAGGCCTCACCTTCTCGTTCGCGCTGAGCGGCGCGATCCTCGGCCGCGCCTCGGAGGCCTATGCCGCCGAAGGCGCCAAGCTCAACGCCTGGGTGACGATCGCGGCCGACAACACCATCACCATTCTCTGCCCGACCTCGGAGATGGGGCAGGGCGTGCTCACCGCGCTGCCGCTCATTCTCGCCGAAGAGCTCGACGCCGACTGGTCTAAGGTCAAATGCGAGTTCGCGCCGGGCAATCCGCGCGTCTATGGCGGCGCGCACAAGATGTTCCCGGGCGCGCAGGTGACGCTCGCCAGCGTCTCCGTGCCGGCCTACTACATGCCGCTGCGCCTGGCGGGCGCGCAGGCCCGCAAGGTGCTGGTCGATGCGGTGGCTGCCGAGTGGAAGGTGCCGGCCGGCGAACTGACCACCGACAAGAGCACGGTCAGCCACGCCAAATCCAAGCGCAAGATCTCCTACGGCGACGTGGTGAAGTTCGCCAAGGTGCCGGCCGAGCTGCCGAAGATGGCCGAAGCCGATCTCAAGAAGCCGAAAGACTTCAAGCTGATCGGCCGCAAGGACATCAAGCGGGTCGACGTGCCGTCGAAGGTCAACGGCTCGGCGAAATACGGCATCGACGTGCAGGTGCCGGGCATGGTCTATGCCTCGCTGCTGCACTCGCCGATGGAAGGCGTGAAGGTCGGCAGCGTCAACGCTGACGACGTCAAGAAGATCAAGGGCGTCACCCACGTGCTGTCGCTGCCGTTCGGTGTCGCCGTGGTTGCCGATACGGTCGAGGCGAGCCGGGCCGGCCGCATGGCGCTGAAGGTCAATTGGGATACGAGTGCCGCCCCCGCGGCCCCGTTCGATTCCGAAAAGGCCAAGGAAGAATACGCCCGCAAGGCCAAGGACCCCGCGTCCGAGGTCAAGGAGGCGTTCAAGGTGGGCGATGCCGACAAGGCGCTGGCCGGCGCGAAGAAGACGCTGGAGGCGGCCTACTGGTCGGAGCACACCTATCACGCCCAGATGGAGCCGATGAACGCCGTGGCGCAGGTTTCGCCGGACGGCACCTCGGTCGAGATCTGGGTCGGGACACAGGTACAGCCGCTCGCCGCCGCCGTGGTGGCGAACGTGCTGAAGACCACGCCCGACAAGGTGAAGATCAACCTGCAGCTGCTCGGCGGCGGGTTCGGCCGGCGCATCTGGCCGGACGCTCCGGTGCAGGCGGCGGTGATCTCCAACATCGTCAAGAAGCCGGTGAAGCTGACGCTCACCCGCGAGGACGACATCGCAGCGGCCCGCCCGCGGCCGATGACGCATCACGTGATGAAGGCGGGCCTCGACGACAAGAACGAGCTGGTGAGCTGGCATCACCGGATCGTCTCCGAGAACGTCGACGCGGTGGCTGCTCCCCCGCGCTTTGCGGCGACCGGCGGCCGCGACTACATCGGCTGGGTCGGGATGAGCCAGGAGTTCTACAAGATCCCGAACCTGAAGGCCGACGCGATCCGCGAGCAGCGCGGCATGCGCGTGCACGCCTGGCGCGGCATCGGCGCGGGCTACAACAAGTTCGTGAGCGAGTCGTTCCTCGACGAAGTGGCGCAGGCGAGGGGCGTCGATCCGCTCGCCTACCGTCTCGAGCTCACCAGGGATCACCCGCGCGCGCAGGCCGTCATCAAGGCGGTGGCCGAGATGGCGAACTGGAAGAAGAAGCGGAAGGACCGCGCGCTCGGCATCGCCTTCTCCGACTATCACGACACGCTCACCGCGGGCATAGCCGAGGTGTCGGTGAACAAGGCGACCGGCAAGATCAAGGTCCACAACTACTGGATCGCGGTCGATCCGGGCCTCGTCGTGCAGCCCGAAAACGCCCAGGCGCAGGTCGAAAGCGCGATCGTCTACGCTCTGTCCGGCGCGCTGTCGGAAGAACTGACGATGAAGGGCGGCGCGATCCAGCAGTCGAACTTCAACGACTATCATGTGCTGCGGATGAGCGACATGCCGGAGCTGCACATCAGGATCATCGCCACCAACAACCCGCCCACCGGCATGGGCGAGGTCGGCATTCCGACCGTGGCGCCGGCAATCGGCAATGCGGTTGCCGCGCTGACCGGCAAGCGGCTCCGCCACCTGCCGATGTCCTCCGACCGGGTGAAGAAGGCGCTGGCCTGAGGCCCGCCTTCGATCGCCCTCATTCCCGCCGCGTCCCGCCGGGGACGCGGCGGGCTTGTTTTTGGACCTATGGAAAGCGCTATCTCCCGGCCTCATCCTGAGGAGCATTGCGAAGCAATGCGTCTCGAAGGATGGACGCGGGTAGGGCCCCTTCAAAGCATCGAGGCCCACGTCTATCTTGATGGCAATGGAGGTTGCCAACATGGACGACAAGACCCAAACCGAGCTTGAAGCCGCCGTCTACCGGCGCCTGGTCGAGCACCTGCGCACCCGCACCGACGTGCAGAACATCGACATGATGAATCTCGCCGGCTTCTGCCGCAATTGCCTGTCCAACTGGATGAAGGACGCGGCCGACGCCACGGGCGTGCCGATGACCAAGGACCAGAGCCGCGAGATCGTCTACGGCGAGCCGTTCGATCAGTGGAAGGCGAAGCACCAGAAGGAAGCCTCGCCGGAGCAGAAGGCGGCGTTCGAAAAGTCGTCGGCGGTGCACAAGCACTGAACCTGTCATTCCGGGGCGCCGCGAAGCGGCGAGCCCGGAATCCAGACCAATGAACGGAATGTGAAGCTGGATTCCGGGCTCGCGCCTTCGGCGCGCCCCGGAATGACGGGGAGAGGGCGGTGTCCACGCTTCTCATCAGGAACATCGGCGAGTTCTTTACCGGCGACATCGCCAAGCCGGAGGCCGACGTAAAATCGCTTCTGATCGATGGCACGAAAATCGCCGCGTTCGATCCGCCCGCCGATACCAAGGCCGATGCGACGATCGACGCCGGCGGCAGCGCGGTGATGCCGGGGCTGGTGGACGGCCATGTCCATCCGGTGTTCGGCGAGTGGACGCCCACGCAGGACACCATCGGCTGGATCGGCAACTACGTGCACGGCGGCACCACCACCATGGTCTCGGCCTGCGAGCTGCACGTGCCGGGCCTCGACTACGAGAACCTCACCCCCGACCTCGTCACCTCGCTCGCGGTGGTGACCGCGCACACCACCGGCCGCATCCGCTGGAGCGGCGCGCGGGTGCATGCCGGCACCGTGATCCTCGTGCCCGGCATGCAGGAGGGGCATTTCGACCGGCTCGCCGCCGCGAAGTCGATCTGCGCCAAGTTCATCTTCTTTCCGCTCGCCACCCACAAGGACGAGGCGCTGCGCTACCAGCAATGGTGCCGCGCCCGCGGCATCCGCACCAAGGTGCACACCGGCGGCGTGTCGCGCTCCGGCCTGTCGCAGATGTGCGGCTACGACATCCTGTCGTGGCTCCAGCCCGACGTCGCCGCCCACATCAGCGGCGGGCCGATTCCGATGAGCGACACGGACCTCGACAAGGTGATCGACAGCACCGACTTCGCGGTCGAGATCTGCACCTCGGGCAACTACGGCTCGACCAAGCGCGCGGTCGATCGCCTGCGCGAGAAGGGCAAGCTCGCGCGGCTCACCCTCGGCACCGACACGCCGGGCGGCACCGGCGTGGTGCCGCGCGCGATGTTCCGCAACATCTGCTACCTGTCGTCGGTCTGCGGTGTTGCGCCGGCCGACGCGGTCGCGATCGCGACCGGCAACACCGCCAAGGCGCACGGCCTCGACGTCGGCATCCTCGCGCCCGGCCGCCCCGCCGACATCGTGATCTGCGGGCCGGTGGAAGGCTCGGCCGGCACCAGCATCGCCGACGCCATCGCGCACGGCGACCTGCCGGGCATCGCCTATGTCATCGCCGACGGCGAGATCGTGGTCAGCGGGCGCAGCCGCCAGACGCCGCCGCCGAAGCGGAAGCTGTTCTTCTCCTGCTGCGACGCGCACGCGGGCGGCTTCGCTCGTCGTAGTTCGGAACTTCGCTGCGTCCTATTCCAATCCGCACGGTTCTAGAGATCGGATCGGCGTGTCGCGACCATCGCGTCCACGCTCGTCTTCGACGCACTATGGCGCACTGGGTGAGGGGCTGAAGTTCGATCGTGAGACTTCGTACGTCCTCACCGAAGCTGCCGGTTCGATCGCGCTCGAGAATCGACTGCGCTCAATCCGTCGGGCACAGTTGCATTTCACTATTTGGGCCAGCCTTGTTTCCACGCGTGTGGCTCTTTCGCATCCACCAAGATAAACGCGATGCGGCATGGCTTGGCACCATTATTGACCCAGGCGTGGTTTGTTCCTTGCTGGACCAGGACATCTCCCGCCTTCATGTGCACCTCGGTATCGTCCATCAGCATGTCGATCTCGCCATCCAGAACGATAGCGTAGTCGATGCTCCGCGTGCGATGTGTGTTTGGATGCCGCGAGTATCCCTGGGTGGCCGGATCGATGCCCATACCGATCAGCATCTTGTGATGGTCGACCGGCGGCGTGCCTGTCGTGGCCGGCGGAAAATCGACGATTCGAAAAATCGAGCCGTTTGGCGGAGGTGGAACGCCAACCTTGGTTTCCGCCCGGTCGGCGCCGCTGCTTAAATCAGCCGGGCTTTCGCCGGTGACCCACAGCATTGTCACCGCATTGCCACCGGGGCTTCGCTGGTGAGGCACAGCTGGTCCATCGAACAGGGCAACCGCTTTGCCTTGAGTGTCGTGGCCGGTAACGATCCGTCTCGTCGGCTGTTTGATGTCCATGGAGCTGTCCAATCCTGATTTGCGTTGACGCCGCAAGTTTCACGTTATGCAGGGACGACCGGCAGTAGCAGATGCGAGGGCCTGTTCGCATCGTGATAGATTTTGTGCAGCACGGTTCTGCTGCTGCAGATGTGGTACGGCACATATTCCGCATTGGTAGCGCCAGCCACGCCGGTCGGCAGATCCATGCTGGCGATCTCCAGGCAGATGCGATGCCCTTTGCGGAACATGTTGGCGGTCGCCATGATCTCGATGTCGTACTCGGTGATCTCGCCCGGCACGACGGGTTTGCGGGCTTCGCGCGTCAGGTGGTGCCAGGGCTTCCACGGCTTTGAGCGCTTTGAATCGGTCGCGCGGAGCGATGCCTTAAGCCAGCCGCGGGTCACTTCACGTTCGGGAACGTCGGCGGGCCGCTCGCGCTCGCCTTCGCGCACGCTCATCACCGACACGTCGGGGCCGACGTCTTTGAGAATCGCGAACCAGTTGGTGTCGTCCTGGTCTATGGCTGCGAACAGCTTCAACGAGATCGGGCCGGCCACCAGCACGTCATCCGGCAGCGGGTCGGTCACGTATCGCAGCTTCTGAACGGTTTTGGTCTGCGTCGGCGGCATCTGCACGAAGGCATCGGCCGGGATGAAGCGGTCGACGCTTGAAGGCGTGAACGGCTCGGCGCTCAGCCGCTCCCAGTTGTTGAGATAAAGTTTGGTCCACTGCGTGTCCTGCAGCGGCCAGTCTGGGCGCTTCTCCAGCGGTTCTCGCCCATCACCCAGTATTTCACCGGTGGCTCTTTCATGATGCCGGTGTCGATGCCGCGCAGCCAATGGTCGAACCACTTCAGCATCTCGCGATGAAACGAGTGGAACGGGCGCTCCAGATGCGCGGGTCCGGTGAACATCAGCTTCTTCGGCGCATCGACCGCCGCGAAATAGTTCTGCGCGCCGTTCAGGTGGGTCTTGTACGTGTAGCCGTACCAGCCGGAGCCCGTATAGAACGGCACCTTGATCTTCCTGAGTTCGGCTTCGGCGTGTTCGGTGCCGCCGACTCTTTCTCGTAGGGATCGACGAACAGATCGAAGATCGGCGGCATGTGCTGGCCCTTCTGCGCCAGCAGGTTGAGAATGTTCGGATACATCCGGTAGTCCGGATTGGCCATCGCCTCGCGCCAGTGGGTCGCCTTCGGCTCAGGCAGCGCGCCGGGCGCGCCGCGATGCTGGTGCATCGCCGAGAAGTGTCCGACCAGATAGCGAAACAGGTGCAGGACCCCGCCGGGATATTCCTCGCGGAAACTGCCGAGCGTGCCGTAAGCGCCGCGCGGATCGAACGGGAAGATCGCCTTCAGATGCGGCGGCTGCTGCTTGGCGACATGGAACTGCTCCGCGCCGAATCCCGAGATGCCGACCATGCCGACTTGGCCGTCGCACCACGGCTGTGCCGCGATCCACTCGATCAGGTCGTAGCTGTCCCATTGCCGCGAACCGCCGCCTTCGGATTTGCCAACGCCGCGCGGCGAGCCGATGACGTGGATATAGCCGCGCGACACGAGGAAATGCGTGTCGCCGGCTTCGAGCGGCCCGGTCCACAGCGGCGTCCAGGCCGGCTGCGGCGGCAGCGATTCCGCCACGTCGGGTCCCTGGAAATCCTTGTTGTAGATCGCGAAAGCCAGCAGCGCCGGAAGCTTCTCGGTGGTGTCGGGCCGGTAGATGTCGATGCATATTTTCACGCCGTCGCGCATCGGCACCATCACGTCGATATCCCGGATCATTCGCTCGTAGGACGGAGCGCGGTCGTAGTCGGTCGGCGGCGCTTCGCTCGACATCAGCAGCGGACTGCTCACGGCATTCGTGGTCATGTTCGATCGTGTCCTGTTGACGTGAATCGTTGCCGCGTCAGGCGGCTGATCTTTTTGGCCGTGCGGATCGCGTTCCAGACGCGCGACGGCGTCAGCGGCATGTCGATGTGCTCAACGCCGAGCGGACTTCAGCGCATCGAGAACCGCGTTCACCACCGTCGGCGGCGCGCCGATGGTGCCGGACTCGCCGATGCCCTTGATGCCGAGCGGATTGGTCCTCGCCGGCACTTCGGTCAGCGCGGATATGATGTCGGGCATGTGCGCCGCGCGCGGCATGCGCGTAATCCATGAAGCTCCCGCTCAGGAGTTGCCCGCTCTGCGGATCGTAGGCGATCGCCTCGAACAGCGCCTGGCCGAGGCCCTGCGCAATGCCGCCCTGAATCTGGCCCTCGCAGATCATCGGATTGATGATCATGCCGAGATCGTCGACGGCGGCGAAGCGGTCGATCGTGACGTCGCCGGTCTCCGGATCGACCTCGACCTCGCAGACCTGGCAGCCGTTCGGATAGTTCGGCGCGCCGCCCGGTGCGCCGGTATAGGAGCCCGCGGCCTCGAGGCCAAGCCCGAATTTCAGCCACCGGTCCCGCCGGTGCGAAGAAGGCTTTCGCCACTGCGGTGAGCGGGATCGCCTTGTCGGTGCCGGCGACCTTGAAGCTGGCCGTCCTTGAACTCGATGTCGTCGGCGGCGGCCTCCAGCAGGATGCCCGCCATCGGTTTCGGCCTTGGCGATGATCGCGTCGGCTGCGAAGCGCAAGCGCGACGCCGCCCACCATCGAGCTACGTGCCGCGAAGGTGCCGCGGCCGATCGCGACCTTTTCGCGTGTCGCCCTGAATATAGCGGATCGCGTCGAACGGAACGCCGAGCCATTCCGAGACAAGCTGCGCGAATGCCGTGGCGTGGCCCTGGCCGTGCGAATGCGTGCCGGCGATGATCGACACCATGGCCGCTCGGATCGAACCGCAGTTCCATCCGCTCGTTGAACACGCCGCCAAGCTCGATATAGGGCGTCACCGCGCGGCCGCGCAGCTTGCCGACGCTTCGCGCTCGCCTTGCGGCGGCTTCGAAGCCCTCCCAGTCCGCCAGCTGCGAGGCACTGGTCCATCAGCCGCTCGAATTCGCCGCTGTCGTAGTTGTGGTGGGTCGGCGTGTGGTAGGGCAGCGGCGTCCGGCCTGATCAGATTGCGGCGGCGCAATTCGACCGCGGTCGATGCCGCTGACGCGCGCCGCCTCGTCGAGCATGCGCTCGATGAAATAGATGGCTTCCGGGCGGCCGGCGCCGCGATAGACCGAGGTCGGCGCGGTGTTGGTGAAGACCGCGCTGGTGCTGAGGTCGACCGTCTGGATGTCGTAGACGCTCGGGATCAGCATCAGCGAGAAGAACAGCGGCGCGGTGATCGCCGCCCACCAATAGGCGCCGAGCGCCTGATAGGCGCGGGCGCGCACCGCGAGGATTCGTGCCGTCCCGTCGAGAGCGATCTCGCCATAGATCACCTGATCGCGCGCCTGGGTGTCGTGCAGAAGGCTTTCGGACCGCGGTCGCCGTCCATTTCACCGGACGCCCGCAGCGGCGCGATGCCCACAGCACCAGCACGTCGTCGGGATAGATGTTGGCCTTCATGCCGAAGCCGCCGCCGACGTCCGGTGAAACCACACGGATTTTCGTTTCCGGTATATTGAAGACGGCCGTCGCCAGCTTGGTGTTCACGCCGTGCGGGTCCTGCGATGTGGTGTATAGCGTGTAGCTCTCCGTCGGCGGCGGTCAAAGCGCCGAGCGCGGTAGCGCGGCTCGATCGCGTTCGCGGTGACGCGATTGTTGTGCAGGCGCAACTTCGCGATGTGTTTCGCCTTTGCGAAGGCCGCGTCGGTCGCCGCCTTGTCGCCGAACGCGATGGTGGTGCCGACATTGCCGTTCGCGCAGTCGGGCCCAGATCCGCGGCGCTGCGGATCCGCGACCGCGTCCTCGACGTCGACCACCGCATGCAGCGGCTCGTAGTCGACCTCGATCAGCTCGGCGGCATCGCGCGCCTGCGCTTCGGTCTCGGCCACCACGAAGGCGACGCGGTCGCCAACGCAGCGCACGCGTTCGGACAGCAGCACCGGACGCACGGTGGCGTAGCCTTTCGGGCCGCCCCAAGCTTCCGGCATGAAATGCGGGGGCAGGGCGCCGATCTTGTCGGTTGCCGCGTCCTTTCCAGTGAGCACGCAGAGCACGCCCGGCGCGGCTTGCGCGGCCTTCGTATCGATGCTATCGATCCGTGCGTGGGCGTGCGGCGACAGAACCGGCACGCCGTAACACTGACGCGGCAGCGCCAGATCACCGACGAACGAGCCCGAGCCGGTAAGAAAACGCTCGTCTTCGACGCGCCGCACCGCCTGACCGATACCGAATTTGCTCATCTCCGCTCCTCCCGTATCGCCGCGTTCCGGCGTTGTTGGCTCACACCCGATTGATGTTCGGCGATTGACGGCCGGACGTTTCCGGCACAATATGAGCATGCTCATAATTGAGCAGCCTCAGAAATGAGTCAAGTCAGACAGGGATTGCGCAAACTCGGCGCATCGGGTCGAAATCGGCAATGGCGCGCACCACCACCAAAGAAGCGCTCGGCAGTCAGGTTCTCGGGCTGCGCGAGCAGAACAAGCTCGACAAGCTTCGCCGCATCAAGACGCGGCGCGCGAGTTGTTCATCGCCAAGGGCTTCGACGACACCACCACCCGCGAGATCGCGCAGCGGGCCAGCGTCGGGATCGGCACACTCTTTATCTATGCCGACAACAAGCGCGACCTGCTGTTCCTGGTGGCGAACGACGAGCTCCAACCCTCCCCCATCGGGCGCAGGCGAGCATCCCCGACGATGCGTCGCTGCTGCAAAACCTGCTGACGATCTTCCGCCAGCACTACGAGTTCTTTTCCGCCCAGCCCGAGCTGTCGCGGATGATGCTCAGGGAAATGATTTTCTACGATACCGGGCGGCAGGCAGAACGTTTTCGTCTCACCCGCGAAAGCGTCATCCGGCTGGTCGGGCAGGTGGTCGAAATGGCCGCCGGCGGCGGCACCGTAAAATCCAAGGAGCCGCCAGGCTTTATCGGTTGGGTCGCGTTCTGCATCTACCAGGTGGAGCTGCGGCGCTGGCTTGCTTCGAAGGACTCCGATCTGACCGTCGGGATGGATGACCTCAGGCGCGCGCTGGAATTGTTCATCCGTGGACTCAATCCAGCCGAGAGTGCATTGAAGATGTCCGCGGTGGACGGGAATAAGCTGCAACGAAAATCCGAGAGACGACAGGGGAGGAAGACATGACGAACAGGACGACGGGAATTGCGACCAAGTGGTCGCGCAGGATGCTGTGCGCGGCAGCGGCCCTGGCCCTGATGGCGGCAGCGCGCTGGCGCAGGACTCCATCAAGATCGGCTGGGCGATTTCGAAGACCGGCCCCTACGTCGGCGGCGCCACCATCACGCTGCTCAACGCCTACAAGCTCTGGGTGAAGGACGTGAACGCAGCCGGCGGCATCATGCTCGAGCGGCAAGAAGCGTGTGCCGATCGAGGTGGTCGAATACGACGACCGCAGCAACTCCGAAGAGCTGGTGCAGCGCGCTCGAGCGCCTCGCGATCCAGGACAAGGTCGATTTCATCCTGCCGCCCTGGGGCACGGGCTTCAACCTCGCCGTCGGCACCGATCTTCAATCGCGCCGGCTATCCGCAGCTTCTCGGTGACGGCCGACGACCGACCGCGCGCCGGAACTCGCCAAGCGCTGGCCGAACAGCTTCTGGCTGCTCGGCACCGCGCACCGAGATGGCGGTGTCGTTCGTCGAGCGTGCTGACCAAGCTGCGCAGCCGAAGGCAAGATCGGCAACGAACGATCGCCATGGTCAGCGTCGCCGACCAGTTCGGCATCGAGCTTTCCACCGCGGCGCGCGACGCGCTTCAAGAAGGCGCGGCTTCAACGCTCGTCTACGACAAGTCCTATCCGCTCGGCACCCAGGACATGCAGCCGATCGTCGACCGAGGCGATGCGCAGCAACGCCGATGTCTTCATCGCGGCGAGCTATCCGCCCGATACGCTCGCTGATCACCGATCAGGCCCAGCGTGCTGAACTACAATCCCAAGGTCTTCTTCACCGCGGTCGGCACCGCGTTCCCGCTCTTCAAGGCAGCGCTTCGACGCCAACGCCGAAGGCGTGATGGGCATCGGCGGCTGGAACGTCGGACTCGCCGGCGTTCAAGGACTATCTGAAGCGCCACATCGAAGTGCAACGGCGCGCGAGCCGGACCGCTGGGCGAGCCCGGTCACCTATGTCGAGCCTGCAGATGCTCCAGCAGGCGATCGAGCGGGTCGGCAAGGTCGACCGCGCCGCCGTGATCAAGGAGCTGCCAGACCGGCGACGTTCGACACGCATCGTCGGCAAGATCAAGCTCGAGGGCAACCTGCTCAAGGACGTCTGGTATGTCGGCCAATGGCAGGGCGGCGAGTATTACGGCATCGCGCCGACGAATCTTCCCGGCGCGCGCCAGCCGGTATTCCCGAAGCCGGCATGGAAAGCGCAGTGAGCTGAACCGCTCGGTGTCATCGTAGCGGGCGCGGCATGCTCGCCGTCGACATCCTGCTCACCGGGCTCATTCTCGGTGGCATGTATGCGCTGATCGCGCATGGGGCTGACGCTCCAGTACGGCGTCGCGCGCATCATGAACCTCTCCTATGGCGAGTTGCTGGTCGGTCGCCGCGCTCGGCGCCTACTGGCTGTTACACCGACACTGGCGGTGAGCCCGATCGTCGGGCTCATCGTCGCCGTGCCGCTCGCCTTTGCGCGTCAACTGGGCGATCTATCGCGTGCTGCTGATGCCGCTGGTGCGGCGCGCCAAGAACCGAGGGCATGCTGGAGGTCGACAGCATTCTTGCGACCTTCGGTCTGCTGTTCATCGTGCAGGGCATCGCGCTCGATGATCTTCGGCGGCCAGTATCTACAGCTACTCTTACCTCTCGATCCCGGTTCAACGTGCTCGGCAGCGCGCTCGCCGTCAACCGGCTGATTGCGCTGGCTCTTCGCCGTGGTGATCGGCGTCGGCTGATCTATCTCGCATTGACGCGCACCCGCGTCGGCACCGCCATTGCGCGCCGTCGCCGTCGATCCGGTGGCGGCCCGGCTCGTCGCCATCGACGTGCAGCCAGGCTTCGGCCTTTGCGTTCGCGCTTGGGCGGCGCGCTGGTCGCGGCCGGCGGCGTCCTGGTCAGCATGTTCCTCACCTTCAACGCGTCGATGGGCGTCGTCTTCACCATGAAGGCGCTTGATCGTCGTCATCATGGGCGGCGTCGGCAATCATCGCTCGGCGCCCTGGTCGCGGGCCTGCTGCTCGGCCTTGTCGAGACCGCTCGTCGCGCGGCTGTTCGATCCCGGCCTGACGCTTGCCGTCGACCTATGCGCTGTTCCTCGCCGTGCTGCTGATGCGGCCGACCGGCCTGTTCGGGAGGCCGGTGCGTTGAACCGCAGATACCTGCTCGAGCGCCGTCGGCTGCGATCGTCGTGGTTGCGCATCTGCGCTGCCGTTGCCGCTGGTCGGCAGCGGCTATCACCTCGCGCTCGGCATCAGCATCCTGAGCTACGCGGTGCTGGCGACCGCCTGGGCGCTGTTCTCGGGCCCGACCCGCTACATCTCGCTCGCCACCGTCGCGTTCTTCGGCATCGGCGCCTACACGGTCGGCCGTGCTGGGCGAGAGTCCTGCCGTGGCCGCTGGTGCTTCTTGATCGCGGTCGCGGTCGGCGCTCGTGGTGGCGCTGGTGGTCGGGCTTTCCACGCTGCGCCTGTCCGGCATCTATTTCGTCATCTTCACCTTCGGCCTCGCCGAGCTCGATCCGCCAACTCGTCACCTGGTACGAGGTCAATATCCACGCGCGCGGTCGGCCGCTACGTCTTCGTCGATATCACCGCAGGCCACGATCTACTGGCAGCTCCTGGCGCTCGCCGTGCTGGCGCTTGCTGACCGGCTTCCTGATCCGCCGCTCGCGTCTCGGCCTCGCGCTGCGCGTCATCGGCGACGACGAGACCGTCGCGCGCCACTGCCGGCATCGACACCACGCGCGCCAAGCTCGCGCTGTTCGCCCTCAGCGCCGCTGTTCATGACCCTCACCGGCGCGATCATGGCGCCGCGCTGGACCTATATCGATCCCGACATCGCCTTCAATCCGATGCATCTCGTTTCAGGTCGTGATCATGGCGCTGCTCGGCGGCGTCGGCGCGGCTCTACGGGCCGCTGCTGGGCGTCATCCCGCTGGCGCTCCTGTTCGAGATTCTTTCGGCGAACTTTCCCGAATCTCTTCAGCGTGCTGCTCGGCGCTCGTGTTCATCGTCATCGTCTACTTCGTGCCGCAGGGCGTCGCGGGCCTGTGCGCAATCCGGCTGGCCGGGCGCTGCGACCGGCGGAGAAGCCGCCCGTGCAGCGCCGCACCGCATCCTTGCTCGACGTCGGCCGTCCGCAAGACCTTCGGCGGACTGGTCGCGGTGGACGATCTCGACGTTTACCGATCGAAGCGGGCGAGATCGGTCGGCCTGATCGGGCCGAACGGTTCCGGCAAGACCACCATGCTCAACCTGATCTCGGGCGCGGCTGCGCTGCGACACCGGAGACGATCCTGCTTCAAGGGCACGCCGATCGCGCGGCTTGCCGCGAATCGCATCGCACGCCTCGGCGTCGGCGCGCACGTTTCAGCTCGTCCGCGTGCTGGGCGAGCTGACGTGCGCGGAGAACATCGTCGCTGGCGCTCACCTTCGGCCGGACGAAGCTGTGGGGCGCGGGCGGCGCAAGCGTCGCGCCGAAGAATTGCTCGCGCGCGTCGGCCTCGCCGGCAAGGCCGCGCTTCATGCCGAGCAGCTCACCTACATCGACCAGAAGCGGCTTGAGCTTGCGCGTGCGCTCGCGCTCGCGCCCGACGCTGCTGCTGCTCGACGAGTGGCTGGCCGGCCTCAATCCTCGCCGAGCTGCAGGAGGGCATCGCGCTCATCCGCTCGCTGCGCCACGACGGCCTGACCATCGTCATGGTCGAGCATGTGATGGACGCGATCCGCTCGCTCTGCGGCCGCTGCATCGTCATGAATGCCGGCCGCAAGATCGCCGACGGACCGGCCAGCCGCAGTGCTCTCCGACCCCGACGGTGATCCACGCCTATCTTGGAGAGGCTGATGCTTGAGGTCGAAGCCCTGTCCGTGATGCTACGGCAAGCACCGGGCACTCGACGATGTGGCGCTGAAGATCGGCCGCGGCGAGATCGTCACCATCCTCGGCGGCAACGGCGCGGGCAAGACGACGCTGATCAAGGCGATTGCCGGAATGCTGCGGCCGCAGCCCGGGCTCGAAGATCGCACTTGCCGGCCGCGATCTCGCTGACACTCAAGCTGAACGACATCGTCGAATGCGGCATCGCCACCGTGCCGGAAGGCCGCGGCATCTTTACCGATCTGACGGTCCAGGAAAATCTGGAGCTTGGCGCCTATGCCAGACGCGCGCGGGCGGGCGAGCAAGACACGCGGTCGCGCGTGCTGGCCTTGTTTCCGAGGCTTGCCGAACGCCTGCATCAGCCGGTCGGCACCATGAGCGGCGGAGAGCGCCAGATGGTCGCGATCGGCCGCGCGCTGATGTCGGCGCCAGACATTCTTCTGTTGGACGAACCGTCATTGGGGCTTTCGCCGCGGGTCTGCCTCGAACTGTTTCAGGTTCTCCCGCAAATTCGCGAAAGTGGCGTGGGAATTCTGCTGGTCGAGCAGAACACCAAGCAGAGCCTCAAGGTCGCCGACCGCGGCTATATAATGATGACCGGCCGCGTCGTCGGCGAGGGGAGCTCGGAGGAATTGATGAGCGATCCGGCGGTGCAGCGCGCTTATCTCGGGGCAATCGAGGTGTTTGGAGTTGGCACCCTTCCCTAGCTTCAAGGATTCTAGTTCGAAACCGAACCCCGTTTGATCGGTCGCTCCAAGGGGGCTAAGCCCGTTTCGCCTCGGGCTTGCCGAATCCGAGTTCCGCCAGAATTTCCTCGTTGTGCTGGCCAAGCGACGGCGGCGGCGCATCGATGCGCGGGCCGTCATGGGCGAACGTGAACGCCGCGAGCGGCACGCCGAACGGCCCCTCGACGCCGTTGCCGCCATTGGCGTGGCGGTGAAGGATGCCGCGCGAGGCGATGTGCGGATCGGCAATCGCCTCGCCCATGGTGCGCACGCGGCACGCCGGGACGTGGCGGGCCTGCAGGAATTCCTCCCACTCGTCCGCGGTGCGCGTCAGCATGACCTCCTCCAGCACCGCGATCTCGCGGGCGTGGTCGGCGTCGCGCTCGTCGTTGGTCTTCTTGGCCATCTCGGGACGGCCGAGCAGGGACCACAGCCGCTTCTGCTGGCGGATGTTGCTCGCCCCCAGCATGACCAGCGTGCCGTCCTTGGTCTTGAACGCGCCGTTGGTCGCGTGCGGATGACGGTTGCCGGAGGGCTTCGGATGCACGCCGTTTCGCAGGTAGCCGGTCACATGCGAAGCCATCAGGATCATGGCGACGTCGAGCATCGCCATGTCGATGCGCTGGCCCTTGCCTGTGCGCTCGCGCTGATAGAGCGCGGCCGAAAGCGCGAACGCGCCGGTCATGCCGGTGCCGTAGTCGACCGCGGGCGAGCCGAACTTGATCGGGTTCACGTCCTTGGTGCCGGTCATCGCCATGATGCCGGACGTCGCCTGGATCACGTGGTCATAGGCGGTCTGGTTGCCGCGCGGGCCGTTCTGTCCGAACGCCGAGAACGAGGCATAGATCAGGCGCGGATTGATGTCCGACAGCGCCTCGTAGCCCAGCCCGAGCGCCTCGAACGCACCGGGGCGGTAGTTCTCCACGAACACGTCGGCGGTCTTGACCAGCGCTTTCAGGATTTCGCGGTCGCGCTCCTGCTTGAGATCGAGCGCCACCGAGCGCTTGTTGGAGGCCTGGGTCAGGAACTGGGTGCCCATCAGTTTGTGGTTGAGTTCCTTGTCGGTGCCCGAGCCGCGGCTCTGGTCGGGGTCGTTCGGGTCCTCGATCTTGATCACGTCGGCGCCCAGCACGCCGAGCTGATAGGCCGCGAACGGCCCCGCCAGAACGTGGGTCGCGTCGATCACCCGGATACCCTCGAACGGTCGCATGGCGTTCTCCCTTGCGCTTGTCCAACTCCGCGCTTGTAGTGGGTCTCACGATAGCAACCTAAACCGTGGCCCGATATGTTTGCCTAACAGGACGCTGATATAGCCCCAGGCGTCATTCCGGGGCGCGCCGAAGGCGCGAGCCCGGAATCCAGAAGCACAGGAAATCCCGATGTTCTGGATTCCGGGCCCGCCGCTTCGCGGCGTCCCGGAATGACCTCGGGAGGGTTTCGATAGCATTCTGCCGAAAAGCGGAGGAGTTTCGCGTGGCAGCACCGCCCCGGCAGATGCATCTCGGCATGTTCCTGCAGGGCGCGGGGCACCACGTCGCCGGCTGGCGCTACCCCGGTGCCGACTCCGGCAGCGAGAACCTGCCGCATCTGGTGCGCCAGGCGGTGGCCGCCGAGCGCGCCAGGTTCGACATGGTGTTCCTGGCCGACGGGCTGACCAGCAGCGAGGACGGCCATCCGTCGCAGATCGCGCGCCTCGAACCGCTGATGGTGCTCACCGCGTTCGCCGTCGCGACCAGCCGGATCGGCCTCGCCGCCACCGCCTCCACCACCTACGGCGAGCCGTTCCATCTGGCGCGCTCCTTCGCCTCGCTCGACCACATCAGCGGCGGCCGGGCCGCCTGGAACGCGGTCACCACCTCCTACGCCTCGACCGGCCGGAATTTCGGCGTGCAGCATCCGGCCCATGCGGACCGCTACGCCATCGCCGAGGAATTCATCGACGTGGTGTGCGGGCTCTGGGATTCCTGGGAGGACGGCGCCTTTCCCAGGGACAAGTCGACCGGTGTTTTCGCGGATCAGTCCAGGCGGCATGTCCTCGATCACAAGGGCACCTTCTTTTCGGTCAAGGGCCCGCTCAACACCTCGCGTCCGCCGCAGGGGCATCCGATCATCGTGCAGTCCGGCTCGTCCGAACCCGGCCAGCAGCTTGCCGCCCGCACCGGGGACGTGGTCTTCACCGCCCACCAGAGCCTTGAGAGCGCGCAGGCGTTCTACCGCGAGCTGAAGGGCCGGCTCGCGCGGTTCGGACGCAGGCCGGAAGACCTCGCCATCATGCCGGGTTTCCTCCCGGTGCTGGGCGGCACCGAGAAGGAGGCGCGCGACAAGCTCGCGCTGCTCGACAGCTGGACCGACCAGAGCAAGGTGATCGGCATGCTGTCCGACCGGCTTGGCCACGACGTCTCGCAATACGATCTCGACGGCCCGCTGCCCGAGCTTCCGGTCTCCGAACAGATCCAGAGCCGCGCCAGGCTCCTGACCGACGCCGCGCGGCGCGACAACCTCACGCTGCGCCAGCTCGCGCAGATGGTGGCGACCGGCCGCGGCCATTTCGTGATGTGCGGCACGCCCGAACAGATTGCCGACCGGATGGAGGAGTGGTTCCGGGCCGGCGCAGCCGACGGATTCAACGTCATGCCGCCCTATTTCCCTGGCGGGCTCGACGATTTCGCGGCCGGCGTGATCCCGATCCTGCAGAAGCGCGGCCTGTTCCGGACCGAATACGAGGGGACGACGCTGCGCGACCACTTCGGCTTTTCCCGCCCGCCGAACCGGCATCGGTCCCCTGCGCCCCGCGGGGCAGGCGCGCTCGGTTGAGAACGGCTATCGTCTGCCGCGATTTCAAGAACAGGAACAATCATGCCGCCACGCATCGTCGTCGTCCCGCCCACCCATGCCGACATCGCCGAGATGGCGAAGAAGATGGCGCCGTCCGGCTTCGAGCTCGTCATTTCGCGCGCCGACCGCGCCGCGCTGGAGCAGGTTCTGCCGTCTGCCGAATACCTGGTCTGCTACCCGAACGTCCGCCTGGACGATCCGCTCTACAAGCTCTCGCCGAAGCTCAGGCTCTATCAGCTGCTCAGCGCCGGCTACGACGACGTCGATCTCGAGGCGGCGCGCCGCGCCAGGGTGCCGGTCTGCAACAACGGCGGCGCCAACGCGATCTCGGTGTCCGAGCACGCCATCATGCTGATGCTCGCGGTGTCGCGCCGGGTGATCTGGCAGCACGGCAACGTCTCGGCCGGGCGCTGGCGCGGCAACGGGCCCGCGCCGGTGATGTACGAGGTGTTCGACAAGACGCTCGGCATCGTGGGCCTCGGCACCATCGGCAAGAAGGTGGCGCGGATCGGCCGCGCGCTCGGCATGCGCATCCAGTATTACGACATCGCCCGCCTTCCGGAGCACGAGGAGGACGCGCACGGCGTCCGCTTCCGCCTGCTGCGCGAGCTCCTGGCAAGCTCCGATTACGTCACCATGCACGTGCCGCTCAACGATTCCACCCGCCACATGATCGGCGCGAATGAGTTGGCGCTGATGAAGCCCACCGCGGTGATCGTCAACACCAGCCGCGGTCCGGTGATCGACGAGGCGGCGCTGACCAAAGTGCTCGCCGACCACAGGATCTTCGGCGCCGGCCTCGACGTGTTCGACCAGGAGCCGCCGCCGCCGGACAATCCGCTGTTCAAGCTCGACAACGTGCTGCTGACCTCGCATTTCGCCGGGCCGACCTTCGACAATCACACGGCGCGCTTTCGCAACGCGTTCGACAACATTCAGCGCGTCGCGCGCGGCGAGAAGCCGTTGTGGGTGGTGCCGGAGCTGGCGGAGCTGGCGAGGTAACGGCCACGTCTGGAGGTCGCGATGGCTGATGAAAACAAACCGAAAAGATTCATCGTGGTGAATGTTCCGACCAAGTCAAAGACCGGCCAGGAGTCTCATGGCGTGATCCTGCCAAAGCCGCTTCCGCAGCGCCGTCCGGTTGAGGAGTTGAGACCGATTGCGGAACGGGTCGCGGAGAACGCCGCCCTCATGCAGTGCGTCAATTCTGCGGTTGGATCCGGAAACGAAAATCTCGTTTGGGAAGTGATGGCCGAGGTCAAGAGCTACCTGAAAATCGTAGATCCTACGGTCACCGATCGCGAAGGCACGAGGATATTCGCAATCCTTACGGAACAGAAACCCAGGAACCCGCGAGATTCGAAATAGGGGAGTGATGTAGGGTGGGCAAAGCCGCGAATGCGGCGTGCCCACGTCGTCGCGCCGAACAAAAAAGACGTGGGCCCGGCGCTGACGCGCCTTGGCCCACCCTACGTTTTTCTACGTCGACTCGTGGACTGCCGGGTGACAGCGGCACCAGCTTCGCCGCGACTGCTGCGATCAGCCGCTTGACGAAATCGTCAGCGCTTGGTCGATGCGCTCTTCTTCACGAAGCTTTCCAGCTTCGGCAGGGTCCTGGTGTCGCGCGCGATCTGCAGGCAGGTCTGCAGTTCGACGTAGCTCGGCATCTGGCCGAGCGCCGCTTCCCGCTCACAATGCATGCGGTCGTTGGGCGGAAACTGCGTCCACTGCCGGACCAGCTGGTCGTGGGCCTGCTTTTCCTCGGCCATGCAGGAGCCGACGCTCTGGGGGTCGGCCGTGATCCCGAGGCTGGCGCTCGCCGCTGCCGAAGCGCGGCAGCCCGCTTCATAGTTGATGTTGGGCACGCCTTCGGCCGCGGCGATCACAAGCTGCGCGGCGGCGGCGATTGCGGTGAACGGAAAAGCCATGACGGCCTCCTGCGTTGGGATATCAACTTGGCACTCGAAGGTTGGACCCGCGCCTATTCAAACGCAAACACGCGCTTCCAGTCCTTCTTCATGTCCGCCAGCGTCCACTTGTTCACCGCCGCGGCATCCAGCGCGAGATCAAGCTTTCCGACGTGCGACTTGCGGTCATAGGCGTATTCGCGCTCGGCGTCGGTGTGATGCACGATCAGCCCGAACCGCGCGCCGCTGCCGCTCATCGTCGTCCATTGCAGCATCTGCAGGTCGCCGTCCGAGTTGCCGAAGGCTGCGATCGGCCGGCGGCCGATGTGCTCGTTGATGCCGACCGGCTTGCCGGTCTTGTCGTCGATGAAATTGATCTGCGGCAGGCGAAACAGCCTCGGCTGCCCGTCGCGCATCTCGAATCTTGTTTTGATCGAGGAGCCGACCACCTGCTCGGGCGGAATGCCGTAGATCTTCTCGGTCCACGGCCGCATGAACTCGATGCCGCCGCCGGAGACGATGTAGGTCTTGAAGCCGTTGGCGCGGAGATACGCGAGCACCTCCAGCATCGGCTGGTACACCAGCTCGGTGTACGCGCGTTTGAAGCGGGGGTGGCGCGCGGTCGCGAGCCATTCGGTGACGATCCTGGCGAACTCGTCCACCGTCATGCCGGCATGCGTCACCGCCATCAGCTCGACCAGGCCCTTTTCGCCGGACGCGGCCAGCGCCTTCATGTCGCCGTCCAGCACCGCCTTGAACGGCTGCTTGGTTTTCCAGCCGGGGTTCTGCGGCGCCATTGCCTTGACGCGGTCGAGGATGAAGGCGAACTGCACATACATCGGCTGCTCGATCCACAGCGTGCCGTCGTTGTCGAAGGTGGCGATGCGCTGGTCGGGCGGCACGAAGTCCGGACCGCCCTGGGTGGTGACGCGGGCGACGAAATTGGTGATCGACGATTTGGTCGCGCCATCGTTCCAGGACGGCAGCGGATCGGCCTGCGCGAGCGTGGAATTGGAGCGCAGCAGTCCGGTCAACGCGGGCATCAAGGCCAGGGTCGAGAGCAGGATACGGCGGTTGAAGCCACGCGCAGAAGGTAGGTTCGGATTCATCTCGGTTCTCCAAACGGGCAGTGTCGTTTGACGGCGGAATTCCGAAAAGATGCAGGAGTTGGCAACAGATCCGGCAACAGCAAAGTGGACGGCGCCGCAAGGGCGCCGTCCTGTTTCGTCGTGTCAGTTTCCGGTCGGCAAGGCGAGGTTGAATCCTTCCCTTGCCATTTGCTCTCGAATAGCCTGGAACTGTTGATACTTGGAAATTTCGATCGGCCCGTCGTACCCCATGCTTTGCAGCTTGCGCGGCGGATACTGCACGTAGGTCGCCATCAGCTTTTTGATGGAGGCCTCGATGGGCACCATGGTCCAGGTGCGCTCGGTGACGTTGCTCATGAAGATGTCGTAGCGCTCTTGCGGATCCGCCCAGAGGTCGAACACCTGCGGCACGGTCGCAACGTACTTCGCCGCGCCTTTCCAGCCGAGGTTGGTGTCGACCGCGAGGCCTCCGGTGACTGCGCCGTCGTCGCCGCGCAGATTGAACACCGCCTTGTAGTTGCCGACGCGCGCAGCGCCGGGGGACAGCTCGTTCTCGGTGAAATAGAACCACTCGGTGCGCGGCGACGGGCCGCGGCCGAACAGCACCGGCGAGATGTCGAAGCTGTCGAACATGGTTGGCTGGCCGGCACGATCCTGCGTCGGCAGTCGCACGCTGCCCACCGAGGCAAAGGTGGCCATCAGGTCGAGGCCGCCGACGATCTCGTGGTTCTTCGAACCCGCGGCGATCTTGCCCGGCATCCAGGCGATGGCGGGAACACGGTTGCCGCCTTCGCGCACGGTGCCCTTGGTGCCGCGGAACGGGGTGTAGCCCGCGTCCGGATACACGTCCTGCCACGCGCCGTTGTCGGTGGTGTAGAACACCAGCGTGTTGCCGGCGAGCCGCGGATTCGAGCGGATCTTGTCCATGATGCGGCCGATGCGCGCGTCGAGTTCGTGCACCGAGTCGGCATACTTGCTCTTGGACATCGACTTGTGGATGTAATCCGGGTGCGGCAGATTCGGCTGATGCACCTTCATGAAGTTGATGCTCATGAAGATCGGCTCGGCCGAGTTGGCGTTGCGGTCGAGATAGTCGAGCGCCGCCTTTTCGACATAGCCGTCGAAGAACGGAATGCCGACCACGCCTTCGCGACCGTTGATGGTCGGGGTATCGACATACTGTCCGTTGATCTTGAACTCCTCGCGCGCCGGCTGCCCGGCATTGCCCGACAGCGCACCCTTGGTCACTCGCGCGAACATGGCGCGCAGGGCCGGGTCCATGTCCGGGAACCAGGTCGGGTCGGCATAGGTGTAGGCGTTGAGATGATAGAGCCCGCAATACTTCATCTCGTCGTAGCCCTGCGCATTGGGCAGCGCGTAGTCGGCCTCGCCGAGATGCCACTTGCCGGTGAAAAAGGTCTTGTAGCCGCCGGTTTTCAGCACCGAAGCCAGCGTCCATTCCGCCGCCGGCAGGCCGCCGCCCTGGCCCTGGAAGGCCACGGTGGTCATGCCGCTGCGGTTGGGGATGCGTCCGGTCTGCATCGCGGCTCGGCCGGGCGTGCAACTCGGCTGCGCATAGAACGAGAAGAACGTCATGCCCTCGGCCGCCATCCGGTCGATGTTTGGCGTCGGCATGCCGCGGCCGATGCCGCCGCCGTACGGCCCGAGATCGCCGTAGCCGGTGTCGTCCGAGATGATCATGATGATGTTGGGCTTCTGCTGCGCCGGCGGCTGCGCTTGCGCTTTGGCCTCACCGGCGAGCGAGAGCGACATCAGCGTGGCTGCGCCGATCAGCGCCGCACAGGACCGTGCGTGCAGGCCGCGCAACGCGCTGCGCAGGCTGTCTCCTAAATTCGGTGGTCTGTTGACCAGAATGCAGTCAGACATGCGTCATCCTCCTGATGGTGATGCATCAGAGGCTTCTCGCCTGATGCATCGGAAACCGAGATGGCTCGTGGACGTGTCGACCGGCTCCGCGTGGCGCGCCGCCGGCCGGTAGCGGCGGCAGTAGTTCGGCGCGCACAGGTGCGAGCCGCCCTTGATGACCTTGCGGGGAATCTTGATGTTCGGCATCGACGGGTCGTAGCTGGCGTCTTCGCGCCCGCCGCGCGGATTTTCCGGGATGCAGCAAGCCTTCGGCGCGTCCGGCTGATGCTTCGGCGCATACCAGTCCGCGGTCCACTCCCAGACATTGCCGATCATGTCGTGGACGCCGTAGCCGTTCGGCGGAAATGCCGTCACCGGCGAGGTGCGTTCGAAGCCGTCTTCGTGCAGGTTCTGGCGCGGGAATTCGCCCTGCCAGGTGTTGGCCATGTGCTTGCCGCCGGGCGTGAACTCGTCGCCCCAGGCGTAGTCGGCGCCGTCGAGCCCGCCGCGCGCGGCGAACTCCCACTCGGCCTCGGTCGGCAGGTCCTTGCCGGCCCATAGCGCATAGGCCAGCGCGTCGCCGAACGTCACGTGCACGACCGGATGATTGTCGAGCGCGTTGATGTTGCTCTTGGGGCCATAGGGGCGGCGCCAGTTCGCGCCCTTCATCAGGCTCCACCATTCGCCGAAGTGGCGCAGGTCGACCGGTCCGTCCGGCGGCGTGAACACCAGCGAGCCGGCATAGATCATGTGCGGCGGCGAGCCGGGATAGTTCGCGGGGTCTGGTGCGATCTCCGCGAAGGTGACGTGACCGGTCGCCTTGACGAATTCCTTGAACTGCCGGTTGGTCACCGGCGTGCGGTCCATCCAGAAGCTGTCGACCGTCACGCGATGAACCGGCGCTTCCTCCGGATAGTGCCGGTCCGATCCCATGCGGAACGTGCCGCCGGGGATGAAGACCATCCCGGGATGAATCCCGGGACGGCCGTCTGCAATTCGCTCTGTGACGTTCAGCTCTGTCACGGCATCCTCAGGCGAGCTTTGGAATTGCCAAGCGCTCAGTAGCAGGGCGGATACGGGTAATAGCCGCATGCCGGACGCGGCGGGGGCGGGGGATAGCCGTAGCCATAGGCGGCAGCCGCGGCGTACGGGTGGTAGTACGCGGCCGCTCCAACGGCCGCTGCACCGACCGCGGCAGCGCCCGCGTAGTAGGCGCCGCGATAGGCGGTGCGGCGCGCGGCGCCCGCCAGCGAAAATGGCGTCAGCGGCCGGCCGATGAGGTCGATGAACAGCGAGGCCGCGCCGTCCGCGCCGGCGAGATCGCCTTCGAGCACGTCGACGTCGAACGTCAGGCGGTCGCCCTCTAGCTTCGGATTCTTCAGTACGACCACCGCGTCCTTCACGCGGCCGCCGTCCTTGCTGAAGCCGGAAACGGTGGCGTTCGGCGGATCCTGCGCGAAGTTGTCGCTTCCCTTCGACCAGTCCTCGACGATGCGCGACGTCAGATCGTGACCCGCGGCGCGCACGGGCCGGTCGGCGAACACGATGGAACTCGGCGCTATGCCGGTCAGCGTGAGCTTGCCGCCCTGCAGCGATACGCCCGTGGAATTCATCACGAACAGCGACGGCACGACCTGCGGCTTGTTCTGTCCGATCGTCTTTTGCAGCGGCACGTGCTGCTCCTGTCCGGCGCCCGATTGCGCGAACGCAGCCTGCGGCGCGAAAGCGAAAGCGGTGGCAAGCAGCAGGCCGGCAATGCGAGAGCGGGTCATGTCGATCTCTCCTGGTTCACGGCTCGTCGCGCGAGCGCGCAATCGGGTGCGAGACTTAACCGGCGCACGCGAGCGCGGTTCGAACGCCCTTGCGCACGGACAGTCTTCAGAAATCGAAGTTGTCGATGATGAATGCGACTGGCTATGCAAAAACTGACAGTCGGTTCTCGCTCGGAGTCCTGGAACCGGATTGTCGGCAATGTCAGGTTGCGCCGGGTTGTGTCGGCGTCGTAGCGCGCCGCACCCGGCGGACGGCCCGAACCTTCGCCATGAGCCTTTTCGCGCTGTAGAAGCGCCGGAATTGCGCTGTAAAGCGCCTAAAGTTTTTGCAAATGCAGCGTCAGCCAGCCTGTCGGGCTGTTTTCGCGCTGTGTGACAGGATCGTGACGGTGCCGAACTAGGGCCTGTCTTCAGTTAGTCCGTGAGGACGGATTTAGCCCCGTAGAGGGCAACGGGATTCCCAAATCAGTTTTTCTGTGACTCATGGGCGGTCGGCTTGAGGAGGGCCGACCGATGCGACGCTATGCATTACGCGACGACCATTGGGGCCGGATCAAGGATTTTCTACCCGGCCGCGAAGGCCATGTAGGAGGCACGGCGGCTGACAATCGGCTGTTCATCGAAGCAATCCTGTACCGATACCGAGCTGGTATCCCGTGGCGCGATTTGCCCGAGCGTTTCGGCGACTGGAAGATTGTCTATCAGCGCTTCAATCGGTGGGCGAAGAGCGGAGTTTTCGAGCGCATTTTCAAGCTGCTGGCGAGCGACCATGATAACGAATACATGATGATCGACGCCACCATCACACACCGGTTGGCGCGGGAATGGGATTGGATACAATCCTGTCCGGACATCTCACAGGCCGCGTGGTGCACGTTGCGTGCATCCGCGGCGTGCCGGGATGGATTTCGGCAGCAGTCTGCGCAGGACGTTCATGCTTGGAGGGTGCAGGGTCCGTCCAGGCCGTGGTGACAGGCGCGGTTCTCGGATCCGACGCCTGTTGGCCCGATTCATCGGGCGATCAAAAGCGCCGGCTCTTGTTGGTCTGACGGCATGGATGTGCCTCGGATTATCGTCCGGCGACATGGCGCGCGCGCAAGAGAAGACGCCGCGCGTGCTGATGCTGTATCCCTACAACACCTCGGTGCCGGCCAATGTTGTAGCCGGTGAAGCTGCAAGGAGACGGCTCACCGAACGGTCGCGTGAGCCGATCGAGTTCCACACCGAATATCTTGATTTTGGCCGTTTTGCCGGAGCCCAGCACGAGGCCCGCACGGCCGGTTATCTTTTCGACAAGTACCAGGACACCAGGCCCGGCGTGGTGCTGGCGATGGGTCCGCAGGCTTTGCGGTTTATCGTTCAGAACGAGAAGATTCTGGGATTTGGGAGCCCGGTCGTGTTTTGCTGCACATCACGAACCAGACTTTCCGCGTTGGGCCCGCCTGCCAACGTGACGGGAGTTGTCAGCGAATTCGACCTGACGAAAACCTTGACGTTGGCCCAACGGCTGCAGCCCGCCGCCCGCAACCTCGTTGTGGTCGCCGGCGCCGCCGAATTTGACCAGCAATGGGTCCAGATTGCGCGCCGCCAGCTTGTCCCCTACGAGCAGAAATACAACACGAGCTATCTGGCCGGCCTCCCGTACTACGATCTGATCGGCAAGCTGAAGCTGTTGCCCCGCGAAAGCATTGTCATTTTGCTGACTGTGTTCGCGGACGGCACGGGCCGCACCTTCATTCCGACCGAGGTCGCTCGCGAGGTTGCCAGCGTCTCCAGCGCACCGGTGTTCTCTCCCTATGAAAGCCATCTCGGCCGCGGTGTCGTCGGCGGGCACACGGATTCGTTCGACTCGATCGGCAGCGAAGTCGGTGACCTCGCGCTGCAAATCCTCGCCGGCACCGCACTCTCGACATTGCCGCCGCGCCCTACCGGCAGCAATGCCGACAGGGTGGACTGGCGCGAGCTCAAGCGCTGGAACATCAGTGAGAACCTGGTGCCGCCGGGCGGAGAAATCCGCTTTCGTCAACCCACATTGTGGGAACAGTATCGCTGGCACCTGATCGCGATTTCCACCGCGATCCTGTTGCAGGCTCTCGTGATCGCAGGGCTCTTGATCGAGCGTCGGCGGCGTCACACCGCGGAGCGGGAATCGCACAACCGATTTCAGGAGGTCGCGCATCTGAACCGCACCGCGACCGCCGGCGCGCTGTCGGCCTCGATCGCGCATGAGCTGAACCAGCCGCTGGGCGCGATTCTTTGCAACACCGAGGCCGCCGAAATCCTGCTGGCCGGAAAATCCCCCGATCTTGGGAAAATCAGGGACATCCTCGCCGACATCCGCCGCGACGACCAGCGCGCCAGCGACGTGATCAAGCACCTGCGCGGGTTGTTGAGGAAGCGTGACATCGAATTTCAGGAATTCGATCTGAATGACGCGATCCGCAGCACGCTGAAGGTGCTCGACGCCGAGGCCATCAAGCGGGGCGTCGACCTCAGGCCTGGGCATTTGCAGGGCTCGCTCCAGGTGCGCGCCGACCCGGTACACTTCCAGCAGGTCATTCTCAATCTGGCGACAAACGCGATGGATGCGATGCAGGCCTGCGCGCCCGGCAAGCGCGTGCTGACGATGGAGAGCGCGGTTGCCAGCGAATCCGAGGTGCAGGTCTCCGTCCTCGACTCCGGCGGCGGCATCCCGGGCGACAGGCTCAACAATATCTTCGACGCCTTCTACACCACCAAGTCGCACGGCACCGGCCTTGGCCTCTCGATCGCGCGCATGATCGTGGAAACCTGCGGCGGGCGGATCTGGGCGGAGAACCGTCCCGGCGGCGGGGCCGCATTCCGCTTCACGCTGCCGCTCGCGAAGGCGCAGGTGCCGGCATGACCGGCGCCGCGCCCGTCATTCATGTCGTCGACGACGACGCGTCGTTTCGCAACTCGATCGGGCGCCTGCTCGAAGCGTCGGGGTACCGCGTCACGCTCTATGAATTGGGCGAGCAGTTTCTGCGAAGTCCGCTTTGCACCGATCCGGGCTGCATCCTGCTCGACCTTCGCATGGCGGGCCTCGACGGCCTGCAGTTGCAGCAACGCCTTTCGGACGTGCAGACGCTTTTGCCGGTGGTCTTCCTGACCGGTCACGGCGACATTCCGGCCAGCGTTCAGGCCATGAAGTCCGGCGCCGAGGACTTTCTCGTCAAACCGGTGTCCAAGGCGGCGTTGCTCGAAGCCATCGAGCGGGCCTTGAGGCGCTACACAGAGCTCCGCGAGCAATTCGACCGGATCGCACAGATCCGCCGTCGCGTGGACCTGCTCTCGCCCCGCGAGCGGGACGTCTACCTGATGTTCGTGCGCGGCAGGCAGAACAAGCAGATTGCCCACGAACTGGGGAAATCCGTGCGAACCATCAAGGCGCAACGCCAGAGCATCATGCAGAAGCTCGAGGTTCGTTCGGTCGCAGAAGCCGTTTCGATGGCCGAGAAGCTCGGCTTGTTGGTTGCGACCGAGAGCAACCTTGTGAAACCGGATTGAGCCTGTTTTCAAGGGTGGGGCCGGCTTTGCGCCGCACTTGGGCACCGCCGTGGGATTTTCGACGCATCGCGCTTGTGCATCGCGGAGAACAATCTTGCCGCTTCCGGCCGGCGGCTGCTCCTAAGTACAATAGGGAGGTAGCCCGGACCGTCCTAGCTTTTGGGGTGCTACCGGTTTGCCCGCGCAACGACGCGCGGTGCGACAACGAAGAACAACAGATGGTGCCCGGGACTCAAATCGTCGCCGTCGTCGAAGACGACGTCAGCATGATGACAGGGATCGAGCGTTTGCTTTGGGCGAACGGTTTCGGCACGGAGACCTATACGTCGGCCGAGGCTTATCTTGAGCGGGCCGCCGCAAGCAAGGCGACCTGCCTCGTGGTCGACATTCATCTTGGCGGCATTTCCGGAATTGAGCTGCGGCGCAGGCTTGCAGCGTCCGGTTCGAGGCACGCGGTGATTTTCATGACCGCGGTCGACAACGAGAACACCCGCAGGGAAGCGATGGCGGCCGGATGCGTCGCCTATCTGCCCAAGCCGTTCCCGGCAAATCTCCTGATTGACGCCCTCGGCAAGGCGGCCAGCTCCGTCTGATCTGCGCGGCCGCGGGGGTACGGATCGTCGAGCCCCGCGCCTCAGAACTTGTAGCCGAGCCGTGCATTCACCCGCTGGTCGGCGATCTCCTGCTCGAAGCCGACGATTCCGAGATTCAGGATGCCCACCGGATAAGTGAATGTCTTCGACTCGTATTGCGTGTAGCGGTAGGCAATGCCGACAAACCAGTTGTTGGCGAACGCGTAGTCGATGCCGCCGCCGAGCGTCCAACCCCAGCGGACGTCGTCGCCGCCGATCGAGTAGCCCGTGCCGGTGGCGGTCGTCTTGGTGGAGGCGAAGGCCGCGCCGCCTGTCACGAAGAACAGCGTGCGGTCGGCGGCATAACCGAGCCGTCCGCGGATCGAGCCGCCCCATTTGCTGTGCGCGGTGATGAAATCGCCGGTGACCGCGGTCGAGCGCATCTCGCCCACCGTCCAGCCGTTCAGGTCGCCTTCGAAACCGAGCACGACCTGGCCGACCTGATAATTGTAACCGGTGATCAGTCCGTAGGTCACGCCGTGCTTGTCGCTCACCGGCAGCGACGACGCGACGAACGTCGCGCCGGCGATGACCGCCCCCGGCGTATAGGTCGGCATGGTCTGCATCCAGCCGAGCTCGCCGCCGAGATAGAAGCCGGTCCAGGTGAACGCCGGCACGAAAACCGTGGGCTCCTTGTAGGCCGGCGTCTGCGGCAGATCGGCCGCCTGCGCCACCAGCGAACCCGACAAGAATGCCAGGGCAGCCGCCGTCGATATCGCGGGCTTTCTTGTCATGTTGAAATGCGCCCCCTGCGCTGGCCTGATGCCGGGCGCTTCCGACCCTACGCCTGAATTGTCGGCCTGTCTCGCGGGCAAGGCTATGCAAAAACCGATCCCGCAACCTGAATCCGCATGCCAGCTGTCGGTTGGCGAGAGGCGTTCGAGAACATTCTTTGCGTCTTTCTATTGGCCCTGGGGGCAGTCGCGTTGCCCCTAGGTCCAATATCGCCCGGCCGGAATTCGGACTGACAATTGCGCGTGACGAATGAAGGGGCGGCCCTATGCATTCCTCGGCGCGGAAATCGTCGGAATTGAAATCAAATCAAGCAGGGCAGGGTGTGCAGCACTATCGGCAGATCGTCGAGCTCATCGAAGACATGGCGCGCGGGCAGGCCGACGAGCCGCTGCACATCGATGACATTTGCCGCGCCGCCGGCGTGAGCCAGCGCACGCTCCGCAACGCGTTTCAGGTGGTCTACGGATCGTCGCCTTACCGTCATTTGCGGACGATGCGCATGAGCGAGGCGAGGAAGGCCCTGCTGTCGCCGGCCAGCCCAAGCCAGACCGTCACCGACGTGGCGATGCACTTCGGCTTTCTCGAACTCGGGCGGTTCTCCGTCGAATACCGGCGGGCGTTCGGCGAGCGCCCCTCGGCGACGCTGCGCCGGGCCCTGGAAACGATCCAGGGCCCGGCATCGTGCAGCCCCGCGCGCATCAGCGGGATGATGCCTTTGGTCAATCAGCGGGCTTGAACGAAGCGGGCGAACTGGCTGCGCGACCGGACCGCGCCGTTACAAATCTGGCTGTGGTCGCGCAGCTCGCTGAATTCTCGCGTCGGGTCAATCGCGACGATTTGGCAGGTAGCTGAAAAACCCTCCGCGGTCATTCCGGGACGCCGCAATGAGCGCGTTTACGCGCGTCTTCGACGCGCAATGGCGGCGGACCCGGAATCCAGAAAAGCAGGAAATCCGATGTTCTGGATTCCGGGTTCGCACCTTCGGCGCGCCCCGGAATGACGGCCCGGAGTTTTTCAGCAGACTGCTGGAGATCAATGCGCGGGGCGAAGACTGACCGCGGATCCGGCACTCAAATGCCGAGCCACCACAGCGAGCCAAGGCCAACCAGGTATTGGCCGACAAATCCGATAATCACCATCGCGCCGGCCTCGGTCCATAATTCGGACGGACCATCGGACACCTGCCCGCCTGCATGATCCAGGAGTTGCAGGCAGGTTTGAGCGTCAAGCATGGCCGGCAAACCAATTCGTTTGGGTGGCGGGGCTGGCGGGTTCCAACTCCAATTGCGCCCCAAGGTGACGCAATCCCAAAGTGCCGGGTCGATATTAAAAGACGATGAAGGACTCTAAGGGCAATTAACGGCTGTCCCGGAGGCTTGTGTCCGGCCGTTAATGAGCCCGCGCCCTATTCATCGGGCGGCGGCGGCATGAAGTCGGGGCCGCCCGGCGGATTGTTCTCGCCGGACGACGGATTGTCGCCTTCGATCGCCTGTTGCAGCCGCCTTCTGGAGAAGAAGTCCGGCCGCAACTGTGCGGTGTTGTCCGGCTGGCAGATTCCGCCGACACCGCTGACCGATTGCTCGCAGCTCTGCAGTGTCGGGATGCCGCAATTCTGCGTGCCGGAATTGTACACCGCGCAATAGGGCTGTGCGCCGGCGATATGCGTCGCATCCGGCGCACTGACGAAAATAAGAACCACCCCGCTCATCAGCGCCCGCGTGAGCAGGCGCCGGGCGGCGGCCGGTTTGGCTTCGGGTCTGTCAACCATGAACAGGCTCGCCATCGACGTTCTCCCGATCAGCGGCTTCGGCGCGACGGGTTTCATTGATCCGTCGATCATCGGCACATCGCCGCGCAGTGACTATGCAAAAAGCGCCGTGTCCGCCGGCATCCCGGGAATTGCCGGAATTGCATAGTGCGTCGCGGCCGCTTCGCTAGTCTGCAATTGCCCGATCCGTATGAACAGGGGAGCCGGCGTTCGGATTGAGCTCATGCTGATCATTCTTGCGCTCTACCTGATCCTGACCTGGCTGGTCTTCGCCAAATTCAGGCTGGTCCGGCTCAACTGGATTTCCGGAACGATTGCCGCGGCGATCGGTGTTTTCATTCTGTCCGTATTTGTTGCGCTGCTGAACTCGCTGACGCCGAACGGCCGCATCACCGTTGTCGCGCGGGTGATCGAGGTGACGCCGAACGTTTCCGGCGAGGTCGTCGCAGTCCCGGTGAAGCCGAATGTGCCGGTGAAGGCGGGGACGGTGCTGTTCCAGATCGATCCCACCCCGTTCCGCTACAAGGTCACCCAGCTCGAGGCAGCTCTCGTCGCCGCCGAGCAGAATGCCAAGGTTCTTAAGGCCAACTACGCGCAGCAGACCGCGAATGTCGGCGTGCTCGACGCGCAGTTCGCCTATCATCAGAAGCGCCTGAGCGACCTGCAGGTCGCATTGCGCGGCGGCGCGGAAACCGAGTTCCGGATTCAGGACGTCCAGAATCAGTTCGACACGACCGCCAACCAGTTGCAGGCCGCAAAGGCGGCCCAGCTCAGCGCGAAGCTGGCGCTGGACTCCGAGATCGGCGGGGTCAACACGTCGATCGTTCAGACGCGGGCGCAGCTGGACCAGGCCCGATGGGAGCTTGATCAGACGACCGTTCGCGCTTCCAACGATGGTTCTGTCACCGTCATGGCTCTGGCCGTGGGAGATCGTGTGACCCCTGTCCGAACCGTCATGTCGTTCATCGATTTATCCGAGATCATGATCGTCGGCATGTTCTCGCAGAACGGCTTCCGGGCGATCCGGCCAGGTGCGGACGTGACGCTGGTGTTCGACAACGATCCCGGGCGTCTCCATCATGGAAAGATCACGGAAATCGTCGAAGGCGTTGGCCAGGGCCAGATTGCGGTGTCGGGAACGCTGGCGCGGACCAATGCCATCGGCGGTACTTCGGTATTCCCGGCCGCCATCTCGATACCTCCCGATGTCGACCCGCACAGTCTCCGGCTCGGGATGTCCGGAACCGCGACCGTGTTCGCGAAAAACGCGGGCGTCATCGGGCTGATCGCAACGATCCTGATCTGGGTCAGTTCGTACACGGCGTATCTTTAGTGCAACGGCGTGACTTTAGTGGCGTGCAACCGGATCAGGGGACTGTCAGTCCTGGCGTCGCGTGAGTAGCGTCGGTGCTTGAGTTTCGGCAGACGAACCAAAGACACGAGGCAAAGCGACGGACCAAAGACAAGCATGTGTTTCCAGTCGAGTGGGGGCGGACAATGCTCAGCAACACGAAGTCGCGCGGACTGCTTTTGGGTGCCGCACTTGCGGCGTTTTGCGTCCCGCTGGCTCACGCCGATGAAGGTGGCGTCAGCTTCTGGCTGCCCGGCCTGTTCGGCAGCCTCGCGGCGGCGCCGGCTCAGCCCGGCTGGTCGGCCGCGGCCATCTACTATCACACCAAGGTCAGCGCGGGCGGCGAGGTCGCGGCGGCGCGCCAGTTCACGGTCGGCCGGTTCAATCCGACCTTGAATGTCAATCTGAATGCGAATTCTGAACGCCCGCGTCGACCTGATGGCGCTCAACGCTACCTATGTCTTTGCATCGCCGGTGCTGGGCGGGCAGTTCGCGCTCGGCATGATGGGCATCGTCGGTCACAACCGGACCTCCGTCGATGGAACGCTGACCGCTTCGATCGGCGGCTTAAGTGCGACCCGCAGCGGCAGCATCTCCGACGCCCGCGACGGCTTCGGCGATCTCTATCCGATGGCGTCGCTGAAATGGAACATGGGCGTCCACAATTACATGACGTACGTCACCGGCGATATTCCGGTCGGCACCTACGATCCGACGCGGCTCGCGAATTTAGGCATGGGTCACGGCGCGATCGACGGCGGCGTTGGATACACCTACTTCAATCCGCAGACGGGCCACGAGTTTTCCGCGGTGACCGGCGTCACCTACAATCTGAAGAACACCGACACCGACTATCAGAACGGTGTCGACTGGCACCTCGACTGGGGCGCATCGCAGTGGCTCTCCAAGCAGCTCTTCGTCGGACCCGTCGGCTACTTCTACAATCAGCTCTCGGCCGACAGCGGCTCGCTCGCCATCCTCGGTCCGATCAAGTCGCGGGTGATCGGCGTCGGGCCGCAGATCGGCTATCTGTTTCCGGCCGGCGATATGCAGGGATTTCTCGGTGCGAAAGCGTATTTTGAGTTCGACGCCAAGGACCGGCCGGATGGATGGAACGCCTGGCTGACGCTCTCGATCTCGCCCGCAGCACCGCGTGCGGCAACGGCGAGCAGGCTCGTGCACAAATAAGTCAGCGGCGGCCGCACGGCGCTCGCGCGGGCGCTCCACGCCGAGACTTTTTTGAACCACGGCGATTGCCGGAATTGCATAGCGCATGCACGCGCATTGGCGTTCGTTGGCGCATCCGCCCGGTCCGGCGACCGGGAACAATTTCACGCGTGTCACGGGGGCCATCATGAAGCGCAACCTCATCACTGCCGTTGCGATCGCTGGTTTTGTATCGGCGAGTGCGCTCGCGGCCGATCTTCCGACGCGATACGCGCCGCCGCCCGTCGTCGGCGGCGGGCCAGGCACGAAAGTTGGCGTTCTCCAATGCACGCTCGGGCCGCACCTCGGTCTGATCATCGGCGGCTTCGAGCGGATGGACTGCCGCTTCACGCCGGAGGGGCCGGGGCCGATCGAAGCCTATTCCGGCACCATGACGACGCTCGGCGTCGATCTTGGCTTCACCGCCGGCGGCGCGCTGGCCTGGGGTGTCTTCGCGCCGACCAACCGCATGATGCCGGGAAGCCTCGCGGGATCCTACGTGGGCGCGAGCGGCAACGTCGGCTTCGCCGTCGGTGTCGGCGAGAACTTCCTGATCGGCGGCTCGGGCAACACGGTGGCGCTGCAGCCCTGGTCGGTCGAGGGCACGACCGGCGTCAACCTCTCGGTGGGTCTTGCGAACATGGAGTTGCGGCCGATGTGAAGCGCCTTCGCCCGCGGGCGTGTGCCGCCTCGGCTGGCACACCTAAATTGGTAACTGCGGATTCCGAGATACCCAAAACGTGTACGAAAATGTTATTACAACTTAAAATTGCAGTCAGAAAAAACGAACCCAATTGGAAACGGCGCTAGCTCTTCGTCGTCACCGCCGCGATCAGCCGCTTCACGAAGCCGTCGGCCGCGCTGTTCTCGATCCAGCGCACCACCGCGACAACGTCATGCTCGGGATCGACATAGACCATGTTGAGCCCGTTGCCGTTGTGCATGAACGCCGTCACCGGGCCGCTGGGGAAGGTCTTGCGCTCGGTGTTGAGCTGGTAGTTGATGAAGCCGTAGGGCGACTGGCCGCCGGTCGGCGTGAGCGCCATGCCGATCCACTTCTCCGACAGAAGCTGTTTGTCGCCCCACTTGCCCCGCCGCAACGTGAGAGTGCCGAAGCGCGCCATGTCGTAGGCGTTGATGAACATGCCGCCGCCCCAGTGGCCGCCGCCGGTTGACGCCTGCACCGGCTGCCCGTCGATCACGACCCATGAATTGTCGTAGCCGAACCAGCGCCACGTGTTTGAGGCGCCGATCGGGTCCATGATCTTTTCCTTGAGCACCTGCGGCAGCGGCTTCCGCCAGAGATTGAGCGCGGCGAGCGCCAGCACGTTCACCCGCGTGTCGTTGTACTTGTAGACCGTGCCGGCCTTGTTGCGGGGCCGCGTCTGCCATTCGTCGAACTTGTCGGTCGGCCGGTCGGCCCAGTCGGGCTTGCCCCAGAGCGTGCCCTCCCAGTCGCTGGTCTGCCGCAGCAGGTGGTTCCAGGTGATGGTGCGGTTGTGCGGTGTGTCGAACAGGTCGATCAGGTCCGGCTGCCGCATCCGGTCGGCGCGGTTGCCCGCGGGCAGGGGATTGTAGAGCTGGATCGGCGCGACGTATTCGCGGGCGGTGTCGTCGACGCTGCGGATCATGCCGCTGTCGAACGCCACGCCGACCACGCTCGACAGCAGGCTCTTGGTAACGCTGTGCGTCATGTCCACGCGCGCCGGCTCGCCCCATTCGGCGACGATGACGCCCTTGTGGACGATGACACCAGTCTGGTCGCCGCGGTCCTTGATCGGGCCGATCGCCTCGCCGAACGGCTCGCGGCCGAACGACCGGTAGTGATTGAGCTTGAGGTCGCGTGGGTTCTTCACTTCGCTCGCAATGGCGAAATCGATCGCGTCCTTGAGCAGTTGCGGATTGATGCCGGCCTCGGCAGGCGTCTTGCGCTGCCAGTCGGCGCCGGGAAACGTCTGCGCTTGCGCCGCGAGCGGAAGCGCCAGCAGTGCACCGACCAGAATGGATTTCAATCCAATGTGCATGTCCGCTCCCCATCGTTTCGTTTTCCCAACGATAGCATGACGCAAGTACCTGCGTAGGGCTTCCGGCGCGCCTCAAAGGCGCTCTACACTTCAACAACGGGTGAGCCGGCGCGAACCGGTGACCCAGGGAGGAATGCATCCATGAACGGCGCCCAGGTCATCGCTGAAATCCTCAAGCGCGAAGGCACGGAGTTTCTCTCCTGCTATCCGCGCAACCAGGTGATCGAGCCTTGCGCGGCGCTCGACATCCGTCCGGTGCTGTGCCGGCAGGAGCGCGTCGGCGTCGGCCTCGCCGACGGCTACAGCCGCATCAAGCGCGGCAAGCGGAACGGCGTGTTCGCGGCGCAGGCCGGCCCCGGCATCGAGAACGCGTTTCCGGGCGTGGCGCAGGCCTATTCGGAGAACGTGCCGCTGCTGATCGTGTCCGGCGGACTGGCGCTGGCCAAACAATACGTGCGGCCGGCGTTCCGCGCCGCCGAGGTCTACAAGCCGGTCACCAAATGGGCGGCGCTCGCTCACAACGTGCAGGAGCTGCCCGACCTGATGCGGCGCGCCTATCACGCGATGCGCTCGGGCAAAGCCGGCCCGGTGCTGATCGAGGTGCCGGACGAGGTGTTCGAGGCCGAGTTCAAGGGCACGCTCGACTATGTGCCGGTGCCGGTGCAGCGCTCCGCGCCCGATCCCGACGCGGTGAAGAAGGCCGTGCAGATGCTCTTGGCCGCGAAGAACCCGATCCTGTGGGCCGGGCAGGGCGTGCATTACGCGCGAAGCGGGCGAGCAGCTTGCGGCGCTGGCGGAGCTGTTGCCCGCGCCGGTGGTCACCACCAATCCGGGCAAGAGCGCGATCCCGGAAAACCATCCGCTGTCGCTCGGCGCCTCGACGCGCTCGCGCGGCAAGCCCTACACCGATTTCATGGCCAAGGCCGATCTGGTGTTTGCGGTGGGCTCGAGCCTCACCAAGACGCCGTTCGGGCCGGGCGTGCCGCCGGGCAAGACCATCGTGCATTCCACCAACGACGCCGGCGACATCAACAAGGAGTACCGCGCCGATCACGCGGTGGTGGGGGACGCGGCGCTGGTGCTCGACGCTTTGATCGCCGAGGTCTCGCGCCAGAAGGGGCCGGGCGGCGGCAACGCCTTCACGTCGCTCAAGGAGGAGGTCGCGACCGCCAAGAAGGCCTGGCTCGACGAGTGGGCGAAGTTTCTGAATTCCGACGAGACGCCGCTGAACCAGTACCGCGTGATCCGCGATCTCATGAAGACGGTGGACCGCAACAACGTCATCATGACCCATGATTCCGGCAGCCCGCGCGAGCAGATGATGCCGTTCTGGGAGCCGACGGTGGCGGGCTCCTACATGGGCTGGGGCAAGTCCACCCAGCTCGGCTATGGCCTCGGCATCACCATGGGCGCGAAGCTCGCCGAACCCAAGAAGCTCTGCGTCAATGTGATGGGCGACGCCGCGATCGGCATGACCGGCATGGACATCGAGACCGCGGCGCGCAACCGCATCGGTATCCTCACCGTGGTGTTCAACAACGGCGTGATGGGCGCCGAGCGCGACGTGCTGAAGATCTCCGACGAGAAGTACGGCTCGATGACGGTGGGCGGCAACTACACCAAGGTGGCCGAGGGCCTGAACGTCGCCGCGCGCCGCGTCGAGAAGCCGGGCGATATCGTGGGTGGCATCAAGGAGGCGGTCGGCGTGACCGAAACAGGCGCGCCGTTCCTGCTCGAATTCGTGGTCAAGGAAGGCCGCGACTTCTCGCGCTACAACCTGCCTGGTCTGTAATTTCACTCCGCCGTCATTCCGGGGCGCTCGCGTCAGCGAGCGAACCCGGAATCCAGAGCAACACACCGTACGGCTCTGGATTCCGGGTTCGGCCCTTCGAGCCGCCCCGGAATGACAGTGGAGGGTCAAATAAGGCAATCTTCCCCACAGCTTGGCTGTGGATGACGGGGGCGGCCGGAGCCTTGCCTTGCCCCGGAGGCATCATTGTCAGAATTCTCGATGCGACGAAGCGGGGGCCGTCCCCGCCGCGCATGCATCGAGGAGCGTCCATGTCCGCCGTTGAAAAAGAGCAGCCCGAAGCCGCCAACACCCGTTTCGCCAAGGACCAGCTCAAGGCCTTCGTCGAGCGGATCGAGCGGCTGGAAGAGGAAAAGAAGACGATCTCCGACGACATCCGCGACGTCTATGCGGAGTCGAAGGCCAACGGCTTCGACGTCAAGGCGCTGCGCGCGGTGATCCGGCTGCGCAAGCAGGAGCCGCAGGAGCGCAACGAGCAGCAGCTCATCCTCGAAACCTACATGAACGCGCTGGGGATGCTGGCGGCGTAGCGCATGTCCCGGAAAAGTGGGTACCGGTTTTCCGAAAAGGACATGCGCAAAACGTAGACGTTACGGCAAGGACACAGGCTCGCCAGCCACGGTCTTGCGGCCGTGGCTGCGATATTTCGCCTCCTCGGCACACTTGGCGGCGTGCACGTCGCGATTGATGACCTGCAGGTTGGGCGCGCCCCAATAGGACAGGAGCGCAGGCCAGGGCGTATCGTGCCGCTCCTGCCACACCTGGAACAGCGGCACGCGGTGGTCGATCTCCGCGGTCTTCCAGAGCCGTCCGCCGGTCTGCGCGCAGCGGCGCGCCTGGAGCTTGCGCAGCACGCGGTCGTGGTCGCTCGGCGCGTTCCACAGCCGCCACGCCGCGACGCAGGCCGCGTGCCATTCGGCGCGGCGGTTCATTCCTGTGCCCCACAGGTCGCGGTGCCAGCCGAAGCGATACACCGGCTGCCCGCACACGCAGCAGAAGCCCGGTCCGCGCGCGAATTTCGCCTCGCGATACGGCGCGGGCGGCTGGCGGAAGTTCTGCGGCAGGCCCTTGCGCGGGCCGGTGCGCCACGTCCACCCGGCGGGCGCGCCGCTGATCGACGCAAGCGTACGGGCGAGCCGGTCGGCGCGGATCACGTGCGCGCGCCAGTAGCTGTCGGCCGCAAGCCGCGGCATCGGCGGCGTCCAGCGCAGCGCGTGCGCGTGAACGAGAACCGGGGCGGGAAAAATTTCGGGCGTGGCGCGGGTCAGGCGCGCGAGCGCCCGCCGGTTATTAAGCTCCCTCGTGTCCCGCATCTTCATGCGCGATCCCCTCGGGAGCGATCGTTGCAGCAAGTCGTAAAGGTTTCGTCAGTGCGGCGGGGGGCGGCCGAAAACCCAGGCTGAATCAGAGATCCAGCCGCTTGCGTGCAGCGCCGGCATCCAGCGTCATCGCCGTCGCATCCACGTCCACCGGCTTGAACTCGCAGCGGGCGAACCGCGCCTTCTCTGCGAACGGCACGGTGGCGTCGATGCCGAGCTTGGTGCGCATGCCGCGGTCCGACACCCGCACATATTCGTGGCCGCGCGCCGCCGGAATCGTGAACAGGTCCTTCGACGCCTCCATCCGCGTTGCCAGCGCGTATTCCACGTCGGCCGGATCGCGGATGTCGATGTCGTCGTCGACCACGATCACCATGTCGAGGTCCTTCAGCGCGCCGAACGACGCCATGATGGCGTTGCGCTGGAATCCGTCATGTGCCGGCCCGGTCTTCTTCACCTGCACGATGGCGTGAAAACGGTGCAGCCCGCCGGCGGTCATCTCTGCATCGGTGACGATCGGCACCGCGCCCTGCAGCACCTTCAGGAGGCTCGCCTCCAGCACATACTTGCGCAGCACCACGGTCTCGCGGCCGTAGCCGTTGATGGCGTGATAGATCGGCCTGGTCCGGTGGGTGACCGCCGTGACCTCGAGCACCGGTCCGGGGTCGGCCGGCGCGAGGTACCCAACGAACTCGCCGAACGGGCCCTCCATCACCTCCTCGTCGCATTTCAGCACCCCCTCGAGCACGATCTCGCTCTCGGCCGGCACCAGCAGATCCTGCGACACCGCCTTCACCACCGACAGCGGACGCCCGCACAACCCGCCCGCGACGGCCAGCTCGTCGGCGTTCTCCGGCATCTGCGATCCCATGGTGGCGGCGGTGTAATGCAGCGCGAGGTCGGCGCCGATGCAGACGACGACCGGCAGGTGCTGGCCCTTCTTCTGCGCGCGCTCGAAAGCGGCGCGCAGATGCCGGCCGAAGTCGAGCTGGATGGCGGCGCGGTTCGGCCCGGCCAGCATCAGGCGATGATAGGACGCATTGTAGACGCCGGTTTCCGGATCGCAGGCGATGACGATGCCGGCGGTGACGTAGCGGCCGGCGTCAGCGGCCGTGTGCTGCAGCGCCGGCAGCATTTTGCCGAGATCGATGTTGGTCCGGTGCACCTGCTCCTGCACGGGCGCCCGCTCGACCAGCACCGGCGGCTTCGGATCGCCCAGCGCCCGGCCGACGAATTCGCGCACGCCGCGGAAGTCGATGCCGAAGGCGGCTTCGACATTGGCCTGGCACGACAGGAGATTGCCGATCACCGGCATGTCGTGGCCGTTGACCCTGGAGAACAGGACCGCCGGCCCGCCGTCGAGCTTCTTCATCAGCCCCGCGATTTCGAGATTGATGTCGGCCGGCGCCGAATAGGTCTGCAACCGTCCCCGGTCGGCCATGCGGCCGAGCGCCGAGCGAAAGCGGGTGTCGAGAACCGAATTGGAAAGCGTCAAGGCAGTCTCCGTGACAGGCCTGCGCATACTACGTCGCGACCGCCACGGCAGGCGACATGAAAAAGCCGCCGGGGGCTATGCCGCAGCGGCTCCGATCGCGTTCGCGATATGAAGACTCAGCGCAGCGCGGCGGTGCGGCGCGAGGTGGGGCTGAACGTCACGATGGCCGGAAACACCACGGCGCTGCCGCTGAACGAGTCGGTGTTCGCACCCAGGTTCGGATCGGCCGTGAACGTCATCATCACGGCGGACGCCGGCTTCTGCATATGCTGCGAGAGGCTCGTCACGTCGATGTCGCCGACGCGGGTGACGATCAGCGAGTTCTGCAGGCTCGGGGTCAGCATCAGGCCGCGCATCCACGGATCGTCGAACTTGTCGTCGGTCCGGGCCATACGGCTGCGCGCCAGGTTGTCGACCGGCTTCTGCGCGATCGAGGCGCCGTCCTTGCTGGTGACCACGGCCGGCACGACCGCCGGACCGCGACCGGAAGCCGTATTGGCCGGCGCCGGCGACGCATAGGCGAGCGCGATCTGCGATGGCACGCGGTCCGCGCCGGACTGTCCGATGGTGGCGGTGACGTCGCGGCCGGCGGCGGCGGTCAGCGAGGACGCGAGCGCACGCCGGGCGCTCGACAGGTTGAGCGAGTCCGCGGACGCCGCCTCCTGGAAGCCGTCCCAGAGGCCGCGCATGTTGATGATGTCGCTGGGCGACAGCGAAGCGAGGTTGATCGGCTGAGCCGGACGGGGGGCAGGAGCCGGCGCCGGGCGGCTCTCGGCGGATGCGACCTGATACATCGGCCGGCGTGGAGGCAGCGGCACCGGCGCTTCAGCCACAACAGGCGCCGGCGCCTGGACGGCAGGGGCTGGCGCAGTGGGAGCCGGCGTCTGGACCGCGGCCACAACGGTGCGGGCCGGAGCGGCCGGCGCGGGCCTCTGGCGCAGAGCGCGCTGAGCTGTGGCGATCTCGCGGGCCGATGTGGTGTCGTCGGCCTCTTCGGCGTCCTTGTCGCGGTTGAACAGCGAAGCGAGCAGGCTGCGCTTCTGCGGCGTCGGCGCCGTGCGTTGGCCGCGCTCAAGATCGGCGAGCGCGAGTTGATAGCCCGGCAGCGGGTTGCCGTCCGGCGGCAGGTGCACCGTGCGGCCGTCCGGGAACAGCTTGGCGAGCTGCTCGCGCGTCATCCGCGGCCAGGCGCGGACGCTGCCGACGTCGAGATGCACGAACGGCGAGCCGGAGGTCGGATAATAGCCGACGCCGCCACCCTGGGCTTTCATGGCTGCGGCGCGCAGGACGTCGAGCGGAACGCCCGGAATGAAGAAGTCGATGGCTTTGCCCAGCGTATGCTGGCTGTGCTTGGCGACGCCTTTGCTGCGGCTGCGCAGCATGGAATTGGTCGCCGGAGAACGGTAGCCGCCGATGATATGGATCGGCTGTTTGGCGCCGGTGTCGCGATAGACCTCCCACAAGAGGTCGATGACCTCGGGGTCCATCTTGATCGGCGCGTCGGTGCGCCAGTCGCGCAGCGCCCAGTTGACCTTCTTCAGGCCTTCCTCGTCGAACTGGCCGTTCCGCTTGAAGGTGATCTGCACCTCTTCCTTGGTGTGGATGTGGTGCAGCCAAAGGGTTCGGGTGTCGCCCGGCGCGGCGAGAGCCTGTTGCAGCCCGAAAGAACCGGCGATGAGGAGCAATGTGGCGAGACTGACGCGGCGCGCTGTGAGCACAGCACTCACAGCAGTCCCGGCTTTAGCTCCCCCACCAACTCGCACGAGCGATCTCGCTTTAAGGTCGTAAAACGTATGCCGACGCGGGTTGCACCGCGGCAACATGGCTAACGCAGTCTTAAGCGGGATCGGTTAATGCAGAATTGCACGTCCCCCCGACCCTCAGCACGGCGTACTCTAGACCCGAAGTATGGCGAAAAATAGCCTAGATAATCCAGAGCCTTGCGACGGTTGGATAGTACTCCGGTGGATAAGTGGATAACTTGGCAGGGGTGCCAAAACGAGGCACCCCGGTATCGGTTTAGCGGAAAAGCTGCTCGAACAGCGAGAACGGACCGCCAACATTGCCCCGCGCCGCGTTGCGCAGCCGGTGGCCCTCCTCGGGGCTGGGCTTGAAATTGGGGTCGGCCGGCCGCTCGATCAGCACGTCCGCCACCTGCCGTTCGCTGCCCCGCAGGATCGACAGAAGCTTCTGGTCGAGGCCGTAGACGTCGTCGCGGACCTGGAGCTTGCCCCCGTCGTCCACGAAGGCGGTCTGGTAGGTGATGTGCACCGGAATATGGGTCTGGAAGTCGATCTGGTGCTCCTGGCCGCCGAGCATCCGCCGCACGCTCTCCTGGGTGTGGTTGCCGCGCGGCGCCGCGAACGACAGCAGCACCTCGGCATACTTCATCGGATCCTGCACCCGCATGCAGCCGTGGCTGTAGGCGCGCTTGTCGTGGGCGAAGTAGTGCTTTTCCGGCGTGTCGTGCTGGTAGACCAGGAACTTGTTCGGGAAGTTGAAGCGGATCTGGCCGAGGGCGTTGCGCTCGCCCGGCGGCTGATAGACGCGCACGGTGCCGTCCGGATTGCGCTCGACCTTCAGCCCCTGCCGCTCGAAGATCTGCGGGTCGGACGTCTCGTAGATCGGCAGCAACTCCTTGTAGATGATCGACTGCGGCACGTTCCAGGTCGGATTGACCGTGATGTACTTCATCGTCTCGGTCAGAAGCGGCGTCGCCTGCGTCGGCTTGCCGACGACAACGCGGGTCTGCCAGGCCTGGGCGCCGTTGTTCATGACGCGCAGGTGAAAGTCCGGGATGTTCAGCATGACGTGGGTCTTGCCGAGATCCCGCGGCATCCAGCGCCACCGCTCCATTGTCGCGAGCGTTGCGTCGACCTGCCGGTCGCGGCTCGGCGGGTTCATCGCCTCGATCGTCGCGCCGGTCAGTTCGCCGGTGGGTTTGAGGCCATTCGCCTTCTGGAATTTCGCGACCGCATTGACGAGCGCGACGTTGTAGTGCCGGTTGTTCTCCGGCGGCAGGCCGAGACGCTCGCGCAGCTGCGGCACACGCGCATCGCTCATGATCATCTCGCGGCCGGTCTGGCGGTCACGGGCATATTTGAGCGTCGGGCCGGCCTGGATCATGGCAGGCGCACTGGCCTGCGGCTCGTTGCGAAGCTCCGCGAGCTTGTCTTTCAAAGCCTGATAGGCCGGCTGCGGCGGATTGAACGTTTCCAGCGTCTTCGGCAGGTCGTTCGAGGCGGCGATCCTGCTCAGCGCGTCGGCCGGATCGAACGCCAGCTTGTATTCGATGTTCGGGCTCACCCGGCTGAAGTGCACGCGGCCGTTCGAAGCATGCCGCACGTAAGTCAGCAGCATCGCGGTGAACTTGAGCTCTGCCTCGGCCTGCGCTTCCACGTTCCCCACCGCAAGGTTCGGCATGGGATAGTCGTTCGGATCGAGGCCGTCGGCGTCGATGCCGCGCAGATATTCGAGCGCGTCGCTGGCGCGCTCGGACGGTGCGCCGGCCGCGACCCAGAGCGGCTTGAAGGCGCGGGTCTTCTGGTAGAGGGCTGCGATCGCGTCGCGTTCGGGCTTGCGCGGGGCGATCTGCTCGAATTGCCTGCTGGCGAGGATTTCCCGGATCTTGCCGCCGACTTCGGACTCGGGCGCGGCGTTGGGCGCGGGCTTCGCGGCCGGGGCCTGGCGGGAGGCTGTGGCCGGGCGCGCGACCGGCGCGGGCGCTGCCGGGCGTGCGGCCGTGGGAGCGGTTTCGGCCGGTGCGGCCGGCCGGGCGACGGGAGCCGGTGCAGGCTCGGGCGCTGCGACGGGACGCGCGACGGGTGCGGGCGCTGCCGGTCGGGCCGCGGCAGGCGCGCGGGCCGGCGCCGCCGGAGCGTCAGCGGCCGCGGGCGGCGCTTGCGGCGCGGGCTTTGCCGCGGCGGCAGCGGGGGGCGGTGTCGGAGCCGCCTGCGTCGCGGCGGGCTCGATCTTCGCGGCGGGAGCGGCCGGCGCAAGCGGCGTGACGTCGCCGCGCGGCTGCAGTCCGGTGCCGGTGTCTGGAAGCGTGCTGCGGAACCGCAGGCCGGTGTCGGTCGGCATGATCGGCGTCGACGGCTTCGTCATGCTGCCCGGCGTGCTGTAGTCGCGCTGTGCGGGAGCGGTGGTCGATGCCTGCGGTGCGGCACTTGCGGGCGTCGCAAGGACCAGCGCCAGCGCGGTGCCGGCCAAAATGTTCATTCGTGCGCTGCGCATCGACGCGTACTCCACATGCCGTGCCTCGGGCGCAAAGTCTTGCGGGTGAATGAGGGCGCCAACGGCGCCGCGCCGCGATGCAAGGCGGGACATTCACAGCTAATCGCTGCTGCGTCCACGCAATGGAGATTTGAGAGTTAATTCGGAACGCCTCGCCTCGCCGTATGGTGTATGGAGAGCGTTAATTCGGTCCCCCCGTTTTGGTGAACGGCTCTGTTGCGCGGTTCGGAAGTTTGCCAGAGTTCTTAAGCTTGCGGCGAAGCGAACTTCCGAGCCAAGGCGACACCTGGCACGCCGATGATTTCAGTTCCTCTTCGGGATGGCACGGGTGGCGAGACTTTCGGGGAAGCTGCTATGTTGGCCAGCCCATTCCCGGGCCATACCGCTTCGGTGCATTTGTCCTGAGCGTCCCCACATGAAGATGCCGATGCCAATCCTGGACGCCCGCCAGTCGCGGCACTTCGCAGCGACGGCATCACTTCATTCACGGGCAACAGGCTAGTCGCGATGGCGCGGGCCGACATCGCCAAGCGGGTCTACGACCATACCTGGAAGCTCGATCCGATCGTCCGCAGCCTGCTCGACACGGACTTTTACAAGCTGCTGATGCTGCAGATGATCTGGGGCGTCTACCCGGACGTCCGCGCCACGTTCTCGCTGTTCAACCGCACCAGACGCGTGCGGATCGCGGATGAGATCGACGAACGGGAGCTGCGCGACCAGCTCGACCACGCGCGAACAATCCGGTTCACCAAAAAGGAGATGATCTGGCTGGCCGGCAACGCGTTCTATGGACGCCGGCAAATCTTTGCACCGGAGTTCCTGGCCTGGCTCGAAGGCTTTCAGCTTCCTGAATACGATTTGCGCAAGGAGGATGGCCAATTCGTGCTGGATTTTGCCGGGCCCTGGACGCACACGACGATGTGGGAGATCCCTGCGCTCGCGATCATCAACGAACTGCGCTCGCGCGCGGCACTCAAGGGGCTCGGCCTCTTCACGCTCGATGTTCTCTATGCCCGCGCCAAAGCCAGGCTTTGGTCGAAGGTGGACCGGCTTGCGAAACTGCGCGACCTGAAGATCTCCGATTTCGGCACGCGCCGGCGCCACAGCTTCCTCTGGCAACGCTGGTGCGTGGAGGCGTTGAAGGAGGGGCTCGGAGACGCGCTGATCGGCACGAGCAACGTCCTGCTCGCCATGGACAACGACCTGGAGGCGATCGGCACCAATGCCCATGAGCTGCCGATGGTGCTGGCAGCGCTTGCCGGCAATGACGAAGAGCTGAAACAGGCCCCCTATCGGATCCTGCAGGACTGGCAGCGATATTACGCCGGCAATCTGCTCATCGTACTGCCGGACACCTTCGGCACTGCGTCCTTCCTGCGCCATGCCCCCGATTGGGTGGCGGACTGGACCGGCTTCCGCCTGGACTCCGCTCCTCCGATCGAGGGCGGAGAAACGATCCTGGCCTGGTGGCGCGCCAGGAACAAGGACCCTCGCGAGAAGCTGCTGGTGTTTTCGGATGCACTTGACGTGGAGACGATCGAACTGGCGCACCGCCACTTTCACGGCAAGGCGCGCATGAGTTTTGGCTGGGGCACCAACCTGACCAACGATTTCGAGGGTTGCGCACCCAAGCCGGACGACAGGCTCAATGCGATATCGCTGGTCTGCAAGGTGAGCGAGGCGAACGGCCGGCCGGCGTTGAAGCTTTCCGACAACCCCAACAAGGCCCTCGGTGCGCCAGCCGATATCGCGCGCTATCTGCGGGTTTTCGGGGCGGAGGGGCGGGTCGAGCAGCCTGTTTCGATCTGACGCGTTGGTTCGGCGCGATGGGCGAGCCAGCGGACCTGCGTCTAGCAGGTTGCTGAAAATCCTCAGCGGTCATTCCGGGACGCCGCGAAGCGGCGGACCCGGAATCCAGAAAAGCAGGAAATCCCGATGTTCTGGATTCCGGGTTCGCGCCCATAGCGCGTCGAAGACGCGCGTAAACGCGCTTATGGGCGCGCCCCGGAATGACAGCCCAGAGTTTTTCAGCAGACTGCCAGCGTCCTGCGAAACCCGAAGTTCGCAAAACCGCCCGCTGAGCAACCGTGCGAACTTCGGATCCGGGAGACTATGCCGGCTCCTTCGGCTGTTCGCTGAGGCCGAGATGCTCGAGCTTGCGGTAGAGCGTCGAGCGCCCGATCCGCAGCCGCCGCGCAACCTCCGACATCTGCCCGCGGTAGTGCGCGATGGCGAAGCGGATGGTCTCGTACTCGATCTCCTCGAGCGGCCGCACGTCGCCGTGTCCGTCGAGCAGCGCGAGCGCTCCGTGCATGGTCGCGGCGGCCATGGAGTTGTCGTGCGCCTCGGCCATCGCCGGTGCGGATGCAATGTGCGGCAGTTCGGAAGACGGCTGTGTAAACGGCGCCTGCGCGATCTGCGCCGCGACCTGCGGGAATTCGCCCGTGCCGATGGTGTCGCCTTCGGCCATCACCACGGCGCGGAACACGGCGTTCTCGAGCTGCCGGACGTTGCCCGGCCAGCGGTGGCGGCCGAGCAGCGCCAGCGCCTCGCCGCTGATCGCGCGCACGCGCTTGCCCTCTTCGGCGGCGAACCGCGCCAGGAAATGACGCACCAGGGCCGGGATGTCCTCGCTGCGCTCGCGCAGCGGCGGCACGGCGATCGGAAACACGTGCAGCCGGTAGAACAGGTCCTCGCGGAAGCGGCCGAGCCTCACGTCGTCGGTCAGGTTGCGGTTGGTGGCGGAGATGATGCGCACATCGACCTTGACGGGCTTGCGTCCGCCGACCGGCTCGACCTCGCCCTCCTGAATGGCGCGCAGCAGCTTCACCTGCGCCGCCATCGGCAGTTCGCCGACTTCGTCGAGGAACAGCGTGCCGCCGGTGGCTTCCAGAAACTTGCCGTTGTGCTTTTCGGTCGCGCCGGTGAACGATCCCTTCTCGTGACCGAACAGGGTGGATTCCACGAGATTCTCGGGGATCGCGCCGCAATTCACCGCTACGAAAGGCCGCGCCCGCCGCTCGCTCTGCCCGTGGATCGCGCGCGCGACCAATTCCTTTCCGACTCCGGACTCGCCTTCGATCAGCACCGGAATGGCAGACGCCGCGGCCTTCTCGCCGCTGCGCAGCACCGCCTGCATCTTCGAACTGTGCGTGACGATATCCCTGAACGTCGACGTTCCGGACTGCGCGCGCTTGGTGCGCGCCAGTTCGTCGGCGAGCAGGCTCCGTTCGAGCGCGTTCGCGAGCGACACCTGCAGGCGCTCGGCGCCGACCGGCTTCACCACGAAGTCGGCCGCGCCCGCGCGCATCGCCGACACCGCGTTGTCGATGCCGCCATGCGCGGTCTGCACGATCACCGGAACGGTGAGCCCCGCGGTCCGCATCCGCGCCAGTACGCCGAAGCCGTCGAGATCGGGCATCACCAGGTCGAGCACGACGCAGTCGAAGCGCTCGCCGCCGGAGAGCATCGCCGCCGCCTGCTCGCCGCTTTCGGCGATCACCGGATCGTGCCCGAACTTGCGCACCATGTTGTCCAGCAGCCGCCGCTGAACCGGATCGTCATCCACGATGAGAACGCGCGCCGCCATATCAATACCCCACAAACGCAACTTGTGACTGACGCAAATTGTGCCGTTTCGACGCAATTTGCGCCGTGCGGACTTAAGGTGGCGTTAGCAGCTTGCCTTAAGAAACAATTAAAATGCGCCGCTCATTGCGCACGCCGCCGCGCCCGCCCGGGCGGATGGCCGTGGCCATGCGCATGTCCGTGGTTATTCGAATGCGACGTGCCGTTGCGCGCCGGGACATAGACGACGTGGCCGTGCCGCACGCCGCGCTCGGCGATGACGTGATTGGCGAACGATTGCACCTCCGCGCCCTTGCCCTTCAGCACCGTCACCTCGAGGCAGCTCTCGTGGTCGAGGTGCACGTGGAGCGTCGCCTGCGACAGGTCGTGATGGTCGTGGAATTCCTGCGTCAGGCGCTTGGGAAGGTCGCGCGCATGATGGTCGTAGACATAGACCAGCGCGGCGACGCAATGACGGGACCCGGCGACCTCGACCGCGGCCTGCTCGAGGCCCGAGCGCGCCAGATCGCGGATCGCCTCCGAGCGGTTCTGATAGCCGCGCGCCGCGATGATGTCACGCGCTGCATGGGGGCCTCCGCGAAGTTTCGTTTCGCATCATAGACTATCGCTCTCTCCGCGGTCATTCCGCGGCGCGCCGAAAGGCGCGAACCCGGAATCCATACTCCGCAGCAGTGGTTATGGATTCCGGGTTCGCACGCCATAGCGCGTCGAAGACGCGCGTAAACGCGCTTATGGCGTGCGCCCCGGAATGACTGCGGCGAGAAAGCAGCGCTACTTCACAGGCTCGACCGTGAACAGGTCCGGCAGCACCATGACCGCATTGAAGCGTGCAAGCGGGTCCTGGATCGTGCTGTTGATCTGGCCGAGCTTCGGAAGCTGCGAGATCGGCACGGTGTATTTCAGCCCGTCGCCGCCTTTGCGCGGGCGGATCACCACCACCGCGAAGGTGCCAGGCGGCGATTTCTCCGCCGCGACCTGGGCCGAGCCCTGGCCGGGGCTCGCGCCGATCGCCAGCATCACGCCGTCGATCGAGCAGGGGCAGGGCACGCCGTCGCCCTGATAGAACACGACCGAAAGCTCGCGCGGCTTCGCATCGAGGCGCTTCATCGCGTCCTCGCCGATCCGGATGCCGACCGGGATGAACGAGCCGAAGCCGCCGTGCACGCGGGCGCCGAGCTTGACCCATTCCTCGGGCGTCTCGGCGCGGGCCGGCAGGATCAGGCCAGCGAGCAGGAGTGCGGAGAGCAGGCTTCGGAGGATGCGGACGGCCATGTCGATCGTTTTCGTATGCGGAAAGAGCGAAAACATCATACGGCGCGCTTCGGCTGAAAGCATCGCTTTCGTGCCGGCGCCCGGGCAAAGACCGCACAGGACCATCCCTGGAGTGATGTGTCCGCCGCGCCATACGGCACTGTCGAGACAACTAGTCGTTCATAGTTTCGTTAATATGAAACTATTCAGCAGCCCCGCCGGGTGTCACGCTCCATCGAAGACGATGGAGGATCCGATGGGATTCGAGCGACACGTCATCCGCTCAGTCGACACGCCACTCAAGGCGAAGCCCGACAACGCCGTGCTGCGCAAGGCCGCGCCCGTCGTGGCGCCGCTGCATCCGGCGGACACGTCGCGCGCGACCGAGACCCTGCGCCTTGCCCGCGAGATGCGCGGCGAATGGCGGAAGGAGCGCTTCTCCCGGCTGTCGGGACACTAGCGCAGCCTTCCGCTTCTTCGGAGTGAGCTACAGCAGGCTGGCCAGCCGCTCCGCGTACGGCCAAACCTCCCGTGTGCCGCGGTAGCACATGTCGAGCGCCACATAGAGGATGATCGCCAGTCCGACATAGGCGATCCAGCGGTGCTTCTGCAGCAGGTTCGCCATGAAGTTCGCAGCGACGCCCATCAGCGCGATCGACAGCACCAGGCCGAAGATCAGGATGGTGGGATAGTTGCGTGCGGCGCCCGCAACCGCGAGCACGTTATCGAGCGACATCGACACGTCAGCGACGATGATCTGCCAGATCGCCTGGCCGAACGTTTTTCTCGGCGCGCCTGCGGGAAGTGACGCTTCGACCGGCGCGCCGCCCGCGGCGGCGAGTCCTGTGGAGGCGTGATGATGCGGCTGGCGCAACTCGCGCCACATCTTCCAGCAGACCCAGAGCAGCAGGATGCCGCCGGCCAGCAGCAGGCCGATGATCTGAAGGAGCTGGATGGTGACGCTGGCGAAGCCGATGCGCATCAGCGTGGCGGCGGCGATGCCCCAGAAGATCACCTTGAGGCGCTGGTGCTGCGGAAGTCCGGCGGCGGCGAGCCCGATGACGATGGCGTTGTCGCCTGCGAGCACCAGGTCGATCATGATGACCTGGAACAGGGCGGTCAGGGCTTCGCTGGAGAAGTAAGCGGTCATTCGTGGTCCTTGTCTTGAAGTGACGGATTGCATTCGGCAAAGCCGGGCCGAGCGCGCGCGACGAGGCGCGCGCGGACATGCCGGGCGTTGCGGTCGGTTGATGCCGGACCGTTCAGGTCTGGCGTGGATCAGGTGCTGACGCGATCAGCCGGCTGGCGATTGCATTTCTTGTCCCTCTTCTTTGCTGCGTCGGTCCGACATCGCAGCTCCTGAAAGCTGCCAGAGGGGCCCGGTCCTGACGCCAATGTCCCGCGACGGCGAGACTTCGTTCCGGCATCACGTGCTTTCCGTATCCTGCCGCCGCGGTTTGCCGCGGCGGCGCCGCTTGTTTCAGTCCTGTTCGTTCACTGGACGACCATGACGGGAATTTTCGATTTCCCGAGCACCTTCTGCGTGACGCTCCCGACGAAGACGCCGCGTAGCCCGCCCTGACCATGGGTTCCCATGACGATGAGATCGCACTTCTTCCTGGCGGCGACCTTCAGGATGTCGTCCTCGGGATAGTCGCTGGTCGCGTGAATGCTTTCGCATTTGACGCCGGCCTTTTTCGCCGCCCGCTCGATGAAATCGAGATGCTTCGCCGCCGCGCGCTCGATCATCTGCTCGTGCTCGCCCGGCTGCGCGAAGCCGACCGGCAGGTGGTTGCGATAGACGACCGGGGTCGCCGGCGGTGCTGCGAAAAACGCCGTCACCTTGGCGCCGAGTGCCTTGGCAAGCTCGACCCCCCTGGTGGCGGCCTTCTGCGACAGCGCCGATCCGTCGGTCGGGATGAGGATGTTCTTGAACATGGAAATCTCCTTCCTCACTTCGCGTAGGGCAGGACCCAGATCAGCATCGCGAACACGTAGCAGATCGCGGAACTGACAAGGGTGAACGACAGGCTCCACGACAGGAATTCGCGTAGCGACACTTTCCTGTCCTCCTCCTTCTCGGCGATGCGCAGCGCGACGTAGAGCGCGGGCGCACCGGCGACCGTCAGATTCGAACCGAGCGTGCCGGCCCACAGCACCACCCACCACAGCGGCCACGGCGGCACGCCCTGGGTCCCGAGCTCCTTGATGGTATTCAGGAAGGTGAGGATGTAGGCGTCGTGCTCGACGATGCCGACAATCGGGATGGTGACCCAATAGAGGATAGTCGCCGCCAGCGCGTAGTTCTGCGCGAACATCGGCCGCAGCCAGTTCGCCATCATGTCAAGGATGTGCGTCTTCTCGAGGCCGCCGACCAGGGCGAACAGCGCGATGTAGAAGAACACGGCGCGCCAGTCGAGCTCCTGCACGATGTGCTCGAAGCTCGGCGCTTCCTTGAGCTTGTCGCCCATGATCTCGATGATCAGCACGGTGATGATCGCGCCGGTCAGCGCGATGAAGCCGAGCTTCACGCCAAGATGCTCGCGCATCGCCATCGCGATCACGGTGAGGACGAACATGCCGCAGGTGATCGCGGCGAAGGTCGGGTCCGGTATTTCGGATTTGACGCTCGCTATGCCTTCGGCCGTGGCCCTGCCGATCCGCCGGAAGCCGTAGACATACATGAACGCGAGGGTAAGCACGAAGGTCAGCATCAGGATCGGGAACGACGACAGCCGGCCGTCGTACCAGATGAAATCGAAGAACTCGGCGCCGGCGACACTATGCAGCATCTGTGGCGGCAGGTCGCCCAGCAGCAGCGCGGTGCCCATGAAGTTCGCGGAAAACCCGATCATCAGCACCAGCGGCGTCGCCGGGATGCCGAGGGCGCGCGCGAGGGGCAGCGCGACCGGAGCCATCATCAGGATGCAGACCACGTTGTCGATGAACATCGAAAGCAGCCCGGTCAGCATCGACAGCACAAGGACCAGGATTCCTGGCCTGCCCCCGGATAGCTTCAGGGATTGCACGGACAGCCAGCTCGGTACGCCTGTCTTGCCGAAATAGCCGGCGATGATCCAGATACCGATCAGGATCGCCATCACGTTCCAGTCGACAAGCTGCGCGGCCTCGACCTCGGTCATGGTGCCCATCCACACCATCACCGCGACGCCGAGCAGCGCGGCAACCGTCGCATCGAGCTTGTTGACGACGACGGCGGCAATCGTGATCGCAAAGACGATCAACGTCATCCATTGCAGCAGCCCCATTACCCGTCCCCTGTTGTTGTGTGAATGGCGTGGTTGGTGTTCAGTTCGACGCGCTTCTTGTGCGGGGCGTCGGGATGCCATCCCAGCATTGCCAGCATCACGAAGAAGCCGACGACGTAGGCCACCGCAACAAACCAGCCGTGGCGCAGCCAGCGGCCGACCGATTTCGCCTCCGGATACATGTTGGAAATCGCGACGCCGGCGGATGAGCCGAACCAGATCATCGAGCCGCCGAAGCCGACGCAGTAGGCCAGGAAGCCCCAGTCGTAACCGCCCTGCTTGAGGGCGAGCGCGGTGAGCGGAATGTTGTCGAACACCGAGGAGAGGAAGCCCAGGCCCAACGCGGTCTGCCAGGACGCGAGCGGAAGCTGCTCGACCGGCATGAACGACGCATTGGTGACGAGCGCGAGCAGGAAGATCGTGCCCTTGAACGTCTCGGGCATGATCTCCCAGTCCGGTCGCCGCAGGGGCGCAGTCACGAGAATAACGACCCAGACAGCCACGCCGAGGACCGGGACGATGTCGAGCACCGCCGGGAATTTCAGGTTGGCCGTGACGTTTGCGGTGATCGCAGTGACGAGGATCCCTCCCACGATGGCGAGCGAGGTCCAGTCGATGTGCAGGCCGCGCGGCGCATCCCTCACGATCGGCGAGTGGCGGTGCTGCTGGATCGCGGCGGGAATGCTGTAGACAAAAAAACCGGCAATTGCGGCGACATAGGCTTCGACGACGCGGAGCGGGCTGATTCCGTCGATCCACATCATCGTGGTCGTCGTGTCGCCGACGACGCTGCCAGCGCCGCCAGCATTCGATGCGGCGACGATGGCGGCGAGATAGCCGATGTGGACTTTGCCCTTGAAGACATGCCGGGCAATCGTGCCGCCAATCAGGGCAGCGGCGATGTTGTCGAGAAAGCCCGAGAGCACGAAGACGATGATGAGCAGCAGGAGCCCGCCGGTCCAACCGTCCGGCAGGTACCTCGGCATCTCGTCCGGGATCCGGCTGTTCTCGAAATGCCGCGACAGGATCGCAAAACCCATCAGCAGCAGGAACAGATTGGTCAGGATGACCCACTCATGGTGCATCTGCAGCACGAGGCCGCTGAAACCCTCGCCCTGCCTGAAGCCGGTGAAGAGCAGCTTGTAGACGGTGACCACCGCGAGCCCGGTCAGTGCGACTTGCAGCGTCTTGTGATGGAAGATCGCGACGCCGAGCAGCGTCAGGCCGAACAGGATGAAGTCGACCGGAATGCCGAACACGAACACCGGCTGGGCCGAATAGGTGCCGGTCGCGGGTGCGGCGGCGGCCGGCGCGATGCAGAGCGCGAGAATAAGAACTGAGGCAAATGCCGCCTGCAGGCGCGGTGGCACCCAGGATGCAGGTCGGGTCGGCGGGTTTGTACCATCAAGAAATTCGCAGCACGGGGTGCTGCAAGACAACAGGCGCATTGGGGCCATCCTTGTGTTCCAGTCCGACATCGCAGCATGCGGCTGCCAGAGGGGCCCGGCCTGGTCAATATTTCGGAGTTACTGCTGCATCAGCACCTGTTTTCCGATGATTTGCGATGCCCGCGACCCGGTCGCGGGCGGTTCATGCCCTAGTGTTCGTTGCTTCCGCCCTGCACAAGACGCAAGAGGTGGTCGGGCTCGATGGTCGCCGACACGCAAAGGCCGATCAGCGTCAGTGCGCCGGCGACGTCCGTGTAGGTGACGTTGGTGGGGTCGTCGGTGCGGCACCGCCAGGCCACGATCGCGAAGACCGCGGCCAGGGCGAGAAACACCGAAGCAACGATCGGAGGAGCGAAACCGTGAGGCAGGGTTGCCACGCTACCGGTCCAGGCCGTGAAGCCCACCAATGTCGCCGCGGCAAATGCGAACTGCGGCCCGTAACCTTCGGTCCGATCGCTTGTCTGTCCGTGCTGGTAGCGCGATTGGTAACGGGGCTTGCGCAGCTTCATGGCCGTTTCCGTGCCGATTTGTTCCCGTCTTCCGACGGTTAAGGCGCGTGTCGTTCTTCCCGCAGGCGCGAGTTATGTTATAAGCGTCTAGTGCGGTTCCGTTTAGCGATCGATAGTTTAGTAAACATGAAACGTGCCAAAAGGCAAGAAGCATCGGCCGCGCCGGGGGAAGCGATGCAGTTCGCCAAGGCGGACTCGGAGGCGAAGCAGCTTCGCAAGCAGGCGGGCGGCTGGCTCAAGGAGCTTCGGGCTGCGGCAGGGCTGTCGCAGATCCAACTCGCCCAGATTCTGGGGTTCAAGTACTACACGTTCATTTCCCAGGTGGAGAACGGCTTCGGCCGGGTTCCGACCGAAAGCATGGAAGCCTGGGCTCGCGCGCTCCAGACCGACCCGTCGGCGTTCGCGCGCAAGCTCCTGTCCTACTACGAGCCGGAGCTCTACCGGCTGCTGTACGAGGTGAAAAAATGACAACGGTTGTGAAATTCCCGCGGTCCGCTCCGCAGGCTCCACAGGGCTGGCAGAGCGAAGAGTTCCAGCAGATCGTCGCGGCCTGCTCCAGCTCGGTTTCGGTGGGCGAAGCCAGCGGCTGGGAGATCGGAACGACCGAGCATGGCGATCCGCAGGTCTATCTGATCGGCCCGCCGCCGAACTACGACTGCATCCTCTGCATCTCGCGCGTGGGCCGGCATTACGTGATCGAGGACGGACAGGGCCGGGTGCTGTTCGAGCATGACAGTCCGATGCTGTTCGCCGAGCAGGCGATTGCGGCGCTGCGCCGGCGCAGGGGAGCCCTGCTGGCGAAAGTCGCGGTGGCCTGGCACGCCTTCCGCGAGGCCTTCGAGGAAAAGACCGAGGCGTTCACCGCCGAGACCATGGAAGTGCTGACCCATCTCGCACCGCAGCTCGCCGCGATCGCTTGAGCACGGAGCTACCAACGCGGTGTCCTCGCCGGGCCTAGCCGTCGGAAGGACGGCGTCGCTTCGCTCGCCTAGGAGCCGGCGATCCATGACCCCGGCTGCGATTGTCGTCGGAGCAGCGTGCCCATGGATGCCCGGGCCCGGGCGCGGTGCAAGCGGCTAGATCGGACAAACGTGTTCGCTTCCGGTCCGGCGCTCCACTTGCTGCGCGGCACGGGTTGCCGGATGAGTGCGGGGGCTTATGTTCTTAAGTCTCGACCGATTGTCCCCCGAACCGTTCAGGCATTCATGACCCCGACCCCAGTTTTCGCGCCCGCGCGGCGCTCCGCTGCCAAGAAGACCTCCAAGGCGCCCGCCAAGGGTCCCGCGAAGACGCTCGGCGCGCTGCCGGAATGGAATCTTGCCGATCTCTATCCCGCGATGGACGCGCCCGCGATCAAGCAGGACCTGGAGCGCGGCGAGACCGAGTGCATCGAGTTCGAGAAGGATTACAAAAGCAGGCTTGCCGTCATCGCCGGCAGCGCCACCGCGGGCAAGACGCTTGCCGAGGCGGTCCGTCGCTACGAGAACATCGAAGAGGTGCTCGGCCGGCTCATCTCCTATGCGGGCCTGCTCTATGCCGGCAACTCCACCGATCCGGCGATCGCCAAGTTCTACGGCGACATGCAGGAGCGCATCACGGCGGCTTCGCTGCATCTGCTGTTCTTCCAGCTCGAGCTGAACCGGCTGGAAGACTCCGTGCTCGACGCCGCGATGACCGATCCGGCGCTCGGTCACTACCGGCCCTGGATCGAGGACATCCGCAAGGACAAGCCTTACCAGCTCGAGGACCGGGTCGAGCAATTGTTCCACGAAAAATCGGTGACCGGCTATTCGGCGTTCAACCGGCTGTTCGACGAGACGATGGTGGCGCTCCGCTTCAAGGTCGGCGGCAGGATGTTGACGCAGGAGCAGACGCTCAACCTGCTTCAGGACTCGAAGTCCGCCAAGCGCAAGGCCGCGGCGGAGGCCCTTGCGAAGACCTTCCGGGAGAATCTGCGTCTCTTCACGCTGGTCACCAACACGCTGGCGAAGGACAAGGAGATTTCCGACCGGTGGCGCGGCTTCAACGATGTCGCCGCGTCCCGCCATCTCGCCAACCGGGTCGAGCCGGAGGTGGTGGATGCGCTGGTGTCGTCGGTGCGCGAGGCCTATCCGCGGCTGTCGCACCGTTATTACGCGCTGAAGGCGAAATGGTTCGGCAAGAAGCAGTTGCCGCACTGGGACCGCAACGCGCCGCTGCCGCAGGTGGCGATGCGGACGATCCGCTGGCCGGACGCGCAGAACATGGTGCTGACGGCCTATGGCGCGTTCTCGCCCAAGATGGCGAGCATCGCCGAGCGCTTCTTCAAGGATCGCTGGATCGACGCGCCGGCGCGGCCGGGCAAATCGCCGGGCGCCTTCGCACATCCGACCGTGCCGTCGGCGCATCCTTACGTGCTGCTCAACTACCAGGGCAAGCCGCGCGACGTGATGACGCTCGCCCACGAGCTGGGTCACGGCGTGCATCAGGTTCTGGCTGGACCGAACGGCGCGCTGATGGCGTCGACCCCGCTCACGCTCGCCGAAACCGCGAGCGTGTTCGGCGAGATGCTGACATTCAAGAAGCTCCTGTCCGAGACCACCGACAAGAAACAACGCAAGGCCATGCTCGCCGCCAAGGTCGAGGACATGATCAACACGGTGGTGCGCCAGATCGCGTTCTACACCTTCGAGCGCCGGGTTCATACCGAGCGGCGCAACGGCGAACTCACGTCCGAGCAGCTCTGCAACATGTGGCTCGAGGTGCAGAGAGAAAGCCTCGGTCCGGCGATCGACCTGCGTCCGGGATACGAGACGTTCTGGAGCTACATCCCGCACTTCATCCATTCGCCGTTCTACGTCTATGCCTATGCGTTCGGCGATTGTCTGGTGAACTCGCTTTACGCGGTCTACGAGCGCGCAAACGAAGGGTTTGCCGAGCGCTATCTCGCGATGCTGGCGGCGGGCGGCACCAAGCACCATTCCGAGCTGTTGGCGCCGTTCGGCCTCGATGCCCGCGACCCGAAGTTCTGGCAGGGCGGGCTCGGCGTGATCGAGCGGATGATCGGGGAGTTGGAAGCGCTGGGCTGAGGCCGCGCGCGGCGGCTCACGAGCACGGGCCGCCGCATGTCGTCAGGACATATTCGATGCACTGCATCGTGATCTTGCGCTCCGCTTGCTTGTCCGGCGCGTAGCGGAAGGTCTTGAGAAATTTCGTCGTGTATTCCTCGCGGCGCCCGACGTGGCCCTTGCGATGGAAGGTCTTGCGCGAGGCCGCCTCGATCAGCGTGAGCTTCTGCTCCGGTTCGCCATTTTTCCCGAAGCGCATCGTTTTCGCAAAGCCGTCGTTGTTGCCGAGATTTTCGAACGTCGTCCCATCCTGCGTTTGGAGCCTGGGGCCGTTGTTGGCGAGATCTCGAAGCGTCACGCGGGGGAGCTTCGAGGCCGTCACGATCATGGTGTTGCGGTCGAAGATGACGCGCTCGTTGCCAAGCTTGCCGATGCAACCCCAGGCCCAGCTGCCGGCGGACGCAGGCGCCGTCGTGACAAAGGCCGTGGCGGTTGCGGCCCATATGGCGGCCACGGTCTCGACGCGAAAAATCATGCAAGGTCCTCCGTTGGGCATTGGTCGCAAAAATGCCGCGCCGGGTTCATGTCCGGCACGGCTTGAACGAACGTCAATTGAAATCGAAGCCATTCAGCGTTCTTGCGCGCCAGATCGTCGGCCGCCTTGGGCGGTCCCGGTACATTCTGTCAAGCCACGCCGTTGCGCCGCGAACATTTTTATTGGCATTCAGCGCGGTGCTGCCCATCTTCGCTTGTCAATCCGCGGACAGCGCGTATCGATAGGCACTGGAACTCGCCCGGAAGCCGATGGCCGATCAGGAACGAAACCGCCTCACAGCCCGCGCCGCGCGCTACGCCCGCGTCGGCGCGAACGTCGGCGGCGTGGCGGCGCGGATCGCCGGCGCGCGCATCTTCGGGTTCGATCTCGATCGCGCAAAAAATGCCGCGGAGCTGGCTTCGGCACTCGGCGGCCTCAAAGGGCCGATCATGAAGGTGGCGCAGCTGCTCGCCACCATCCCCGAGGCGCTGCCGCCCGAATACATCAACGAATTGACCAAGCTGCAAAGCCAGGCGCCGCCGATGGGCTGGGCCTTCGTCAAGCGCCGCATGCAGGCCGAGCTCGGCGCCGACTGGCAGAAAAGGTTCGCAAGCTTCGAGCACCATCCCGCGGCCGCAGCGTCGCTCGGCCAGGTGCATCGTGCGACGTCGCTCGATGGCGAGCTGCTGGCCTGCAAGCTGCAATATGCCGACATGCAGTCGGCGGTCGAGGCCGACCTGAAGCAGCTTGGCGTGCTGTTTGCAATTCGCCGCCAGTTCGACCCGGCGATCGACACCCGCGAGATCATCAAGGAAATCGGCGCGCGGATGCGCGAGGAACTCGACTATCGCCGCGAGGCGAAGCACGTCGCGCTCTATCGCGACATGCTCAAGGACGAGGAATTGATCCGCGTGCCGCGCGTCGAGCCTGGTCTCTCCACCGAGCGGCTGCTGACCATGGAATGGCTCGACGGCAGCCGCATGCTCGACCACAAGGACGAGACGCTCGCGGTGCGCAACCGTCTGGCCACCGCGATGTTCACGGCATGGTGGCAGCCGTTCAGCCGCTTCGGCGTGATCCACGGCGACCCGCACCTCGGCAACTATTCGGTGTTCGAGCGCAAGGGCAAACCCGCCGGCATCAACCTTCTGGACTACGGCTGCATCCGGATTTTCCCGCCGAGTTTCGTCGGCGGCGTGGTCGATCTCTACAACGGGCTCCGCAACAACGACGACGCCCGCATCGTCCACGCCTACGAGACCTGGGGCTTTCGCAAGCTGTCGCGCGAATTGATCGACATCCTCAACATCTGGGCGCGCTTTATTTACGGCCCGCTGATGGAGGATCGCGTCCGCAGCATCGCCGACGGCGTGAAGCCCGGCGAGTACGGCCGCCGCCAGGCCTTCGAGGTGCAGCGTGCGCTGCGGCAAAAAGGCCCGGTCACGGTGCCGCAGGAATTCGTGCTGATGGATCGCGCGGCCATCGGGCTCGGCGGCGTGTTCCTGCATCTGCGCGCCGAGCTCAATTTTCACCGGCTGTTCGAGGCGGCGATGGAGCAATTCTCGGTCGCGGCGGTGGAGAAGCGCCAGAGCGCGGCGCTCGCTCGCGCGGGGCTTGGCTCTTCAAGCTAGATTTGCCCTGTGTCTTTGCACTGAGACGCGGCGTCGCGGGCCAGATGTTGGACAACGGCCGCCGGTCGGGTTATGGGGGCGCGGGCTTCGGCCGTCCCACGGCCGCGCCTGCCACAATTGCACCAATGGCAGGTGTGAATCGCTTCGTTTCAACGGAGACTCGTTGATGCTGGTCAGACTTGGATGCTGTCTCTTGCTTGCGGCAGCGATCCTTGCGCCGAAAGGCGTGCGCGCCGATTGCTCGGAAGAAATCAGCAAGGTGATGTCCAAGGACACCGAGAAGCTCACCACGCGCTATCAGCGCATCACCAAGCAGATCGCCGAGAGCAAGGGCTCGAACGCCAAGCTCTTGCAGGAAGAATGCCGCATCGCCCGCCAGCTCAAGCCGCGCCTCGAGGACCAGCTTGCGGCGCTGAAACAGTCGAGTTGCGTCAAGGACCCGCAGATGCGCAACATGGTCGCCGATATCGTCCAGGGGCATGAGGATGATCTGGCCGCGGCCAGCCGAACCATGGCCCGGTCCGACTGTCGCTAGCGCTGAGGACGGACGAAGAAAATCCCCGTTTTTCGGGTTTTGCCCAACGTCAGGATTGCGGCCGTGGCATTGCCCGGTCGGGCCGATTCCGCTAAGTCCTGAACGTCCTCTGTTGCGCCGATCCAGCCGTTCCGACGGCGCGTGGCCGGCGCGCTCCACCTCCCGCCTGGGATTGGCCCGTTTGGGATTGGCATAAGACTTGAAAGGGATCGCGCAATGGCCGCGCACGGCAGCACTGAATATTCGGTCGCGGAAGGCAACGACTACCCCGCTCACGAGCAGACTTACCTGGGCTTTCTGGCTCTGGTGAAATGGGGAATCATCACGGTCGTCATTATCGTGGGCGGGATGGCCTACTTCCTGACCTGACCGGACGGGGGCCGGACGGGCCGCTTTCGTCCGCGCAAAGCTGGGGCCGTGGGAGACAGCATGAAAATCGCGATTGGGGCCGAGTCGGACGCGTCGGAGCCGCGCGTCGCGGCGACCCCCGAGACCGTCAAGAAAATGATCGCGTTGGGCGCAGAGGTCGCTATTGAGCCGGGCGCCGGCGTCAAGTCCGGCATCCTCGACGCCGACTACACCGGGGCCGGCGCGACGGTCGCCAAGGGTGCGGTCGCCGGCGCTGACATTGTCCTCACAGTGCAGCGTCCGAGCCCGGCTGGACTGGCCGGCGTGAAGCCTGGCGCCCTCGTCATCGCCATCATGGATCCGTACGGCAACGAAGCGGCGATCAAGGGCTTGGCCGATGCCCGCGTGACGGCCTTCGCGATGGAGCTGATGCCGCGCATCACCCGCGCACAGTCGATGGACGTGCTGTCGAGCCAGGCCAATCTGGCCGGTTATCGCGCCGTGATCGACGCGTCGGCGGAATACGGCCGCGCATTCCCGATGATGATGACGGCGGCGGGCACGGTGCCCGCGGCGCGCGTGTTCATCATGGGCGTCGGCGTCGCGGGCCTCCAGGCGATTGCGACCGCGCGCCGCCTCGGCGCGGTGGTCACCGCCACCGACGTGCGGCCCGCCACCAAGGAGCAGGTCGAAAGCCTGGGCGCCAAGTTCCTTGCGGTCGAAGACGAAGAGTTCAAGAACGCGCAGACCGCCGGCGGCTACGCCAAGGAAATGTCGAAGGAGTATCAGGCGAAGCAGGCCGCGCTGGTCGCCGAGCATATCAAGAAGCAGGACGTCGTCATCACCACCGCCCTGATCCCCGGGCGCCCCGCGCCGAAGCTGGTTTCGGCCGAAATGGTGAAATCGATGCGGCCCGGCTCGGTGCTGGTCGACCTGGCGATCGAGCGCGGCGGCAACGTCGAAGGCGCACAGGCCGGCAAGGTGGCCGAGGTCAACGGCGTCAAGATCGTCGGTTTCACCAACGTCGCCGGCCGCCTGCCGGCCTCGGCTTCGGGCCTCTACGCCAAGAACCTGCTCACATTCCTGGAAATCCTGATCGACAAGAAAGAGAAGAAGCTCGCGGTCAATTGGGACGACGAGATCGTCCGCGCCACCGCACTGACGCGCGACGGTTTGGTGGTTCATCCGAATTTCATGCCCAAGACGGCCTAGCCGGAAAGCTGCACAGACAGCGCTGTACGCCGCGCGCAGAAGGAGCCTTCGCCATGACCGGAACCGCACTCGACGCCGTCGACCCGTTCGTCTTCCGGCTGTCGATCTTCGTGCTGGCGGTGTTCGTCGGCTACTACGTGGTCTGGTCGGTGACGCCGGCGCTGCACACGCCGCTGATGTCGGTGACCAACGCGATCTCCTCCGTCATCGTCGTCGGCGCGCTGCTCGCGGTCGGTGTCGCCGTGGTCGCCGACGACAACGGGCCGATCTGGGCGAGGGCGCTCGGTTTCGTCGCGCTGGTGTTCGCCTCCATCAACATCTTCGGCGGCTTCCTGGTCACGCAGCGGATGCTTGCGATGTATCAGAAGAAGAAAAAGTGAGGCGCGCGCCATGAACGCCAACATCTCCGCGGCTCTCTATCTCGTCGCGGGCGTCCTGTTCATCCTGGCGCTGCGCGGGCTGTCGAGCCCGGAGTTGAGTCGCCGCGGCAACATGTTCGGCATCGTCGGCATGACGATCGCCGTTCTCACCACGCTCGCCGGGCATCCGCCGCAGGGGCTCGGCGCGTGGATCCTGGTGATCGCCGGCATCGTGCTGGGCGGCGGCATCGGCGCGGTGATCGCCCGCCGCGTGCCGATGACCTCGATGCCGGAACTGGTCGCGGCGTTCCACTCGCTGGTCGGCATGGCGGCGGTGCTGGTCGCGGCCGCCGCATTCTACGCGCCGGCCGCCTTCAGCATCGGCACCCGCGGCGCCATCCACAAGGCGAGCCTGGTCGAAATGTCGCTCGGCGTCGCGATCGGCGCCGTCACCTTCACCGGTTCGATCATCGCCTTCCTCAAGCTTTCCGGCCGCATGAGCGGCGCGCCGATCCTCATTCCGGGCCGCCACATCATCAACATCGTGCTGGCGCTGGCGATGGTATTCTTCATCTACGGCCTCGTGGTGTCGCAGAGCCAGCTCGATTTCTGGCTGGTCACGGTCATCGCGCTGGTGCTCGGCGCGCTGATCATCATCCCGATCGGCGGCGCCGACATGCCGGTCGTGATCTCGATGCTGAACTCGTATTCCGGCTGGGCCGCGGCGGGCATCGGCTTCACGCTCGGCAATTCGGCGCTGATCATCACCGGCGCGCTGGTCGGCTCGTCGGGCGCGATCCTGTCCTACATCATGTGCGCCGGAATGAACCGGAGCTTCATCTCGGTGATCCTCGGCGGCTTCGGCGGCGAGGTCGCAGGCCCGGGCGCCGGCGGCGGCGAGCAGAAGCCGGTCAAGATCGGCTCGGCGGAGGACGCCGCCTACATCATGAAGAACGCCTCCAAGGTCATCATCGTGCCGGGCTACGGCATGGCGGTGGCGCAGGCGCAGCACGCGCTGCGTGAGATGGCGGACCATCTCAAGAAGGAAGGCGTCGAGGTCAAATACGCGATCCATCCGGTGGCGGGCCGCATGCCCGGCCACATGAACGTGCTGCTTGCCGAAGCCAACGTGCCGTATGACGAGGTGTTCGAGCTCGAAGACATCAACTCCGAGTTCGCGCAGGCCGATATCGCCTTCGTGATCGGCGCGAACGACGTGACCAATCCCGCAGCGGAGGACGACAAGTCCTCGCCGATCTACGGCATGCCGGTGCTCCAGGTGTGGAAGGCCGGCACCGTGATGTTCATCAAGCGGTCGCTCGCCTCGGGCTATGCCGGCATCGACAATCCGCTGTTCTACCGCGACAACACCATGATGCTGCTCGGCGACGCCAAGAAAATGACCGAGACCATCAACAAGGGCATGTAAGCCGCTTACAGCGGCTTGACCACGCGCTTGTTCGCTTCGGCGATATCCAGAAGCGACATCGAGCCCCGGCTACGCATGTGCATGCCGGGTATGAGCGCATCAAAGCGTGCGCTCTTCACCCAGATTACGTCGGTACTTCCTTGCAGGCTGGCGAGTTCGCCCGCACTGGTCCGTGCGGTGCCACCGCCCGGCATCAGCAAGAACGGCTCGAAGCCAGCGGTTTGCAACCGTTGCATCGTGTCGTTGGTCGAGAGTCCGCCGGCCCTGCTGAGATCGGGCGAGTATTCGATAATCAGCGCATCGGTGCGGCCGAGCGTTTTGGTCGCGCCGTCGATGACCGCGGGCTCGTAACCCTCCACGTCGATCTTGATCAGCGAGACCGGCCGGTCCGCAAGGCCGAGCGCCGCGAGCGCGCCGTCGAGATCGGTGACCGGCACGGATCGTGAGCCGTAGCCGTGGTCGGCGGCGATCGAATGGCGGCCGTAATTCGCGCCCTTGTAGCGGTGCAGCTTCGCCACGCCCGGCGCTGCGCCGACCGCGCGGTTTTCGACGATGACGTTTTCAACGCCGTTTTCCGCGAGATTGCGTTCCAGCAGCCAGGCATTGAACGGATCGGGCTCGAACGCGACCAGCGTCTCGACATTGGGATGCCGCGCCGCATGCACGGCGTGCCAGCCGAGGTTGGCGCCGATATCGATCGCGATGCCGCGCGGCGCCGCGCTCAGGAATTCCGCCATCCATTGCGTCACCAGCGGCTCATGCGTGCCATATTTCGCAATGTGCCGGCCGATGGTGTCGCGATGGTGCGCGAAGAAGGCGAGGTTCGATCCCGCCGCACGGACGCCGAACGCCGGCCGCCAGGGGACCAGCCATGCACCGAGGAATTGGAGCGTCCCGAGCGGACGAGGGATGTGGATCATCACGGACCGATTACTTTGCCGCCGCACCGTAGCGGGATTGTCCGCGGCGGCAAGCCGCGTGCTATGACTGCGCCATGACCGGCTTGAAGTTTCTGCTCGGTGCGCTGGTGGCGTTCGGCGGGTTCGTTTTGCTGATGTACCTCGTGCAGCGCTCGCTGATGTACCATCCGGACCGGCAGCGGACGCCGCCGGCCGAGGCCGGGCTGCCGCAGGCCGAAGAACTCGTGCTCGACACCGCCGACGGCGAGAAGGTGGTCGTCTGGCATATCCCGCCAAAGGCCGACCGCCCCGTCGTCATCTATTTCCAGGGCAATGCCGGCGGCCTGAACCTGCGGGCCGATCGCTTCCGTGCGCTGACCGCGGACGGGACGGGACTGCTCGCGCTGAGCTACCGCGGTTATGGCGGCTCAACCGGCAGTCCCACCGAGACCGGGCTGATCGCCGACGCGCATGCGGTCTATGCATTCGCCGCGTCGCGCTATCCGCCGGAGCGGATCGTGCCGTGGGGCGAATCGCTCGGCGGCGGCGTCGCCGTGGCTCTGGCGTCCACGCAAAAGGTCGGCCGGCTGATGCTGGAGGCGCCGTTCACGTCGGCGATCGACGTCGGCGCGCGGGTCTACTGGTTTTTGCCGGTGCGTCTGCTGATGAAGGATCCGTTCCGTTCCGACCTGCGGATCGCCCGGATATCGGTGCCGGTCCTGATCGTGCACGGCACGCGCGATAACGTGGTGCCGTTCGCGTTCGGCGAGCGGCTGTTTGCTCTCGCGAACGAACCCAAGCGCTTCGTTCGGATCAATGGCGGCGGCCACAGCGACCTCGACCGGTTCGGCGCGCTGAACGCCGTGCGGGCGTTTCTCGACGGCCGCTGATATCCGGCGATGGCGCCAGGGCTGCTTCCTGGCTAAAATCAGAATGAATCCGAACTTGTGAGCGAGACGCGATGTCGCTGCGCACAGAGTTGGAATCCCTTGCGGGCGCCAGAACCGGCGTCCGGCCGAATGCGCAATCGTTCGTCCGCCGGTGGGTCACGCCCATTACGGTGTCGCTCACCCTCGTCGGGCTCACCACCCTGTTTCTCTGGGCGATGCAGCCGACGCTTCAGCAGGACCATCTGATCTTCATCTACGTCGTGCCCACCGCGCTGATTGCCATCCGCTACGGCAGCATCTCGGCGATGGGGGTCATCATCGCCAGCAGCCTTGCAGCGGCCTACTTCCTCTACGGTCCCCCGTTCAGCTTCGAGGTCGGCAACAAGCTCGAGCTGGTGGAATTGGTGCTGTTCGGCATGCTGGCCTTGCTCGCAAGCCAGGTCGTCTCCGGCTTTGCCAACGACAGCGATGTCGAGAAGCGGCGGCCGCGGGCTCGCGCGGCGTCCACGCCGGGCCGATGGTGGGATTTGAAGGCGCTGTTGCGCCGTGTTCGCCTCAAGCCCTGAGCGGATCGCTCTTCAGAACGTCTGGTACGTCTGGCCGGCTCTGCCGCCGACGCGCGCGAAGCCCTGCTTGGCGGGCTCGTGGTCCTGCTTGATGTTCAGCGCCCGAGCGTAGGAGCCCGCAGCCTTTTCCTTGTCGCCCAGCCGCTCATAGGCAAAGGCGCGCGTGGTCCAGGCTTGCAGGCTCTGCGGCTCGGCCTGCACCGCGTCGTCGAGGTCGGTCGCCGCGGCCTTGAGATCGTTGATCGCCATGTAGCTCAGGCCGCGGGCGACATACGGCTCGGCCTGACTTTGCGAAAGCCCGATCGCGGTCGAGAAATCGTCGATCGCGAACTTGTGCTGCCGCTGGCTCTGATAGAGCAGGCCGCGGTTGTAGTAGGCCTCGGAATTATCGGGGCGGATCGAGATCGCCTGGTTGAAGTCCTTGAAGGCGTCGAACGGCTGCTTCTTCAGCCGGTGCACGATGCCGCGTCCGAGATAGGCGACCGCGTAGTTCTGGTCGAGCGTCAGCGCGCGGTTGTAGTCGGCGATCGCGGCGTCGAGCTTGCCGGTCTTGCGGTTGATCAGGCCGCGGTTGGCATAGGCCTGCGCGTAGTTCGGGTCGAGGCTGATCGCCTTGTCGAAATCGGCCATCGCGTCGGTGTTGCGGCCGGCCTGGCCGAACACCGAGCCGCGCATGTTGTAGGCCTGCGGATCGCTTGGATTGCGCTGGATGACGGCCGTGAGCGAGGCGATGTTGGCGGGTGAGGCGGCGAACTGGTTGTCCTCGGTTTCCGAGGTCTGGCTGACCGTGCCGCCGCTGCCACCGATGGTGCCGCATCCGCCCAGCGTCGCGGCCGCGGCGAGCAGCGCCAAGCCTGCCAGGCTCGTGCCCGCGAAGCGGCGGGCTCTCGCGCCGGTCCGGCCTGCGCTATGGCTGCGCTGTTGCATCATCGGAAGCTGTGCGGTTCGTGTTGGCGGCGGTCACGGTGGTTCACCGAAGGAATGCGGCGAACATTCGACCATAACCCGGACCGCACCGAATCGGGCGCCGGAAAAGCAAAGCGCGGGCCGCTGTTTCTGCCGCCCGCGCCGGAAGTCATCGACCGAAAGCAGAAGATGGCGATCAGCGCCCGAAGCCGCCGCCGCCACCAAATCCGTTGCCGCCGCCGAAGCCGCCGCCGCTCCGGCCCCCAGCGCCGCCACGGCCGCCGCCGCCCGGACCGCCACGACCGCCGCGCTCGCTGCCCGGCGCGCCGAACGCGGGCTTCGGCTTCATCGGGATGAGGCCCTCGCGCTGCGCGCGCTTGCGGGCAAGCTTGCGGGCGCGGCGCACCGCTTCCGCCTTTTCCCGAGCCTTCTTTTCCGAGGGTTTTTCGTAGTGGCCGCGAAGCTTCATCTCGCGGAAGATACCCTCGCGCTGCATCTTTTTCTTGAGCGCCTTGAGGGCCTGATCGACGTTGTTGTCACGGACGAGAACCTGCACGCGTCGTTCCTTCTGCAATCCGGGTGCTGAATTCCGGGTTTGGATATGGGTGCGCGGGAGGCCTTTGGCCCCCGAGTCGCGCGTCGGTATCAGATCGGGTGCTAAAAGTCCATCATTTACGAGGGTTTTCGGCGTGGCGGCGCGAGAATGCCGGGAATAACGGCCCTGGGCTCGATCCTTGGGCTCGATCCTTGGGCGCGAATCCGAGCGCGATCATTGCTGATCGGGCTCGGGCGGCACGATCTTCTTGGCCTGGGGGGTGGCGAGCCGTTCCAGCACGACCATTTCGCGGAAAAACTCCTTGAGCGGCTTGGCATTGGGGAAGCCGCCCCAGTGCTGGCCCGCCGGAACGTCCCGGATCACGGTTGAACGGGCCGCCAGCACCGCGCCCTTGCCGACCGTGATGTGCGGGATGATGCCGACGCGGGCCGCCAGCACCACGTTGTCCTCGAGCGTGACGCTGCCGGAAAGGCCGGACTGCGCCACGATGATGCAGTTCTTTCCGACCGTCACGTTGTGGCCGATCTGGACCAGGTTATCGATCTTGGTGCCTGCGCCGATCACCGTGTCGCGGATGCCGCCCCGGTCGATATTGGTGCCGGCGCCGATCTCCACGTCGTCCCCCAGGATCACCCGGCCGATCTGCGGCACCTTGAGCTGTCCCTCCTTGGTCGGCACATAGCCGAAGCCGTCCTGGCCGATGCGGCAGCCCGGATGCACGATCACGCGGTCGCCCAGCACCGAATGGGTGATCGAGCTGTTGGGGCCGACGGTGCAGTCGCGTCCGATCCTGACCTTGGTGCCGATCACCGCATTGGCGCCGATGATCGTGCCGGGGCCGATTTGCGCGCCCGCACCGATCACCGCTCCGGGATCGACGGTGACATCTCCCGCGATCTTCGCGGTCGGATGCACCGTTGCGCCCGCCGCCACCCCGCGCTCGCCATAGGGCGAACTCGGGCGCAGCGAGCTTCGATAGAACTGCTGCGTCACGAGCACGAAAGCCTTGTACGGCTCGCGCGCGCGCAGGACCGTCAGATGGGCGGGCGCCTGCGGCTCGAACCGCGCCGAGGTGAGGACGGCGCCTGCGCGCGTGGTCGCCAGTTCGCCGGCGAAATTGAAGTTGTCGAGAAATGTCAGATCGCCCGGTCCGGCGAGATCGATCGGAGCGATATTGGTGATCCGGCGATCGAGATTCGCGCCCGCGCGCGGCTCTGCGCCGATGAGCGTCGCGATCTCGCCGACGGTCAGCGATGCCTCCGCGCTGAAGAATTGCGGGCCAGGGTCCGAGCCGTGGTCCATGTCATGTCCCCGATTGCGAATTTGACGCGGCCGGCCTGGTGTCGCGGTGAGGTCCGGGCGCTCCCCCGAGCCGATTAACGTCTGTGGATAAGTTAGGTGTCAATTGCTGCGCTGCAGCGTCACGGGGTGCCGGGCGGCTAACAAATAGGCACGGGCCTCCGCCGGGCATTTTCCGCGCCGTCGCTAACCGTCGTTGAACAAATTGGCGCAAATTTGCTGGATCGAACCGCAAGGGGAAATCGGATGGCCCGCTAGGCGATGATATCGGGCGTCAGCTGGTCTTCGATCTGGATGATCCGGTCACGCAGGTGCAGCTTTCGCTTCTTCAGCCGCTGGACCTGCAGCAAATCCGAGCCCGGCGAGTTGTGCAGGGCCTCGATCGCGGCATCCAGGTCGCGATGCTCCTGGCGCAACTGCGCCAATTGCGACCGCAGCTCGCTCTCATCGTCCTGCGTCATCGCGACCGCCGCTCGCAACGCTTCATCGACCACCCCGGCGGCGGTTCCGCCCGCCGGCGCAGAGCCCTGGATCAGTACAAAATCTTGAATTCCCATGTTTTTTGCAATTCCAAACGCTTTCGCGACTCGATACTGACTGGGCCCGCGCCGGATGGTTCAGGCTTCTCATGGTCCCGGCGTATCCCGCACAAGTAGGCAATTATCCCTCTTTCCACAAGCGGAGTCCAAAGCCGCAATTTGGCCGGGACGCTGCGCTATCCGGGAATTTCTGCATCGCACAAGAGGTCGGATAATCGACTTGGGGCTAGGCTCGTGGCACAATACGCGAGTCAGGGGTGTTTGCTGAAATGTCTCTAGGAGCCACTCCACATGACCATCCAGGCGCATCTTGCGGAACTGCAACGGAAGCATCGGGCTCTCGAAGACGAGATCGCCGAGGCCATGACACATCCGTCGACAGACGACCTGAAGCTCGCTGAATTGAAGCGTCGCAAGTTGCTCGTCAAGGACGAGATCCAGCGTATCCGGATCGGCGAGCCCCATAGCCTGCACTAGGCTTCGGGCGGCTCACCCGTTCTTGATTTTCGAGACAGCACCGCCGGCTCTCGCTATGAGAGCCGGCGGTGCTATTTTCCGAAGCCAGAACAAAAATCGGGAGGACTGAGGATGGGCGTTTGTGGTCGCGTGTTTGGGCAGGTTGGGCATTGCTCCCTGCGGGTCGTGGCGCTCGGCGCCGTTGCAGGTTTGGCGCTGGCCGGGGTTCTGACGGGCTCGGCACCGGCCTTGGCGCAGGACTATCCCACCAAGACCGTGACGCTGGTCGTGCCGTATCCGCCGGGCGGCGGCGTCGACGTTCTGGCCCGTGTGGTGGCCGAGCGGCTCTCCAGCGTCATGGGCCAGCAGGTGATCGTCGACAATCGCGTCGGCGGCTCGGGGCTGGTCGGCACCCGCGCGACGATCCGCAGCGCGCCGGACGGCTACACGCTGTTCTTCGGTCACACCGGCTCGATCTCGATCAATCCCTCGCTCTACGCCAATGCCGGCTTCGATCCGCGGAAGGACTTCGCGCCGATCGGGCTGTTCGCCTCGATGCCGGTCGCGCTGCTCGCGCATCCCTCGTTCCCGGCCAAGACCATCGGCGAGGTGGTCACGCTCGCCAAGAAGGAGGGCGGCAAGTTCAACATCGGCACCTCCGCCGTCGGCACCGGCGGCTATCTCTCCGCCGAGCTCTTCAAGTCGATGGCGGGCGTCGAAGCGACCATCGTGCCCTACAAGGGCACGGCGCAGCTGATGAACGACCTGCTCGGCGGCCACGTGCCGATCGCGTTTGGCGTGCTTCCGCCGGCGATGGGCAATCTCGGCGCCGGCTCCTTGCGCGGCATCGCCATCCTCGACCGCCAGCGCTTCAGCCTCTTGCCGAATATTCCGACCTCGCACGAGTCGGGGCTGCCGGGTTTTGAATCGGTCCTGCACTACGGGCTGCTCGGTCCTGCCGGCCTGCCGCGTCCGATCATCGACAAGCTGAACGCCGCGATGCGGAAGGTTGCGGCCACCGACGAGGTGAAGAAGCGCATCAACAACGAAGGCGGCGATCCGCTGACCTCGACGCCCGAGGAGTACGCGGCCGACATCGTGGCCGAGTACGAGAAGTGGGGAGCCCTGATCAAGAAACTCAACCTGAAGGTGGAGTGATGCGCGCGCGTTCTGCTGTTGGTGCGGCGCTGCTCGGGCTTTCAGTTGCCTGCGCGGCCGCCCAGGATTTTCCGACCAAGCCCATCACCTTCGTCGTGCCGTTCCCGCCCGGCGGCGGCACCGACGCCATGGCGCGCACCGTCGCCGAGCGGATGAGCCGCACGCTCGGCCAGCAGGTGGTGGTGGAAAACCGCGGCGGCGCCGGCGGGACGATCGGCACGCGTGCCGTCTCCAAGGCCGCGCCCGACGGCTATACAATCCTTCTGTCCTACACCGGCACCTTCGCGATCAATCCGACCCTCTACACCAATGCAGGGTATGATCCGCGCAAGGATTTCACGCCCATTGGCATCATCGGCCTGATGCCGAGCGTGCTGGTGGTGCACCCTTCCGTCCCGGCGCGAACCACCGGCGAGCTGATCGCCTACGGCAAGGCCAATCCCGGCAAGATCAACTATGCCTTCGTGCCCGGCACGGTCGGCCACATCACCACCGAGCTGTTCGCAAGGACCGCGGGCATCGAGCTCACCAAGATCCCCTACAAGGGCAATGGCGATGCGCTTGCCAACCTGATCGGCGGCCATGTCTCGATGATGTTCCTTTCGATCGCGCCGATCATTGGGAATGTGAAGGGCGGCAAGCTGCACGCGCTCGCAGTGACGACAGCCGATCGTTCGCCGCTGCTGCCGGACGTGCCGCCGATTGCGGAATTGGGGTTGCCGGGGTTCTCGGCCGTGATCAGCTACGGGATCGCTGCGCCGCCCGGCACGCCGCGCCCGATCGTCGACAGGCTCAACAAGGAGCTTCGCACGGCGCTGGCCGACGCGCAGTTGCAAGCCAAGCTCGCGGGCGAAGGCGCCTCGCCGAAGCCGACCACGCCCGACGAATATGCGACTGCCATCGACACCGAAGAAAAGAAATGGGCGCCGATCATCAAAAGCCTCAACATGAAGTTCGAGTAGCGCGCATGCTGCGCCTGTTTGTTGTGTTATCGCTGGCAGCTGCGGCTTTGTTCGGCGGTGCTCCCGGCGCCACGGCGCAGGACTACCCGTCGAAACCGATCACGCTGATCGTGCCGTTTCCCGCCGGCGGCGGCGTCGACGTGATCGGCCGCATCGTCGGCGAGAAGCTCGCCGCCGCGCTCGGGCAGCCTGTCATCATCGACAATCGCGGCGGCGCGGCCGGCGTCATCGGCACCCGCGTTGCCGCGCGCTCTGCGCCCGACGGCTATACGCTGGTGATGGCGACGTCGGGCTCGATTGCGATCAACCCCAATCTCTACGCCAGTCCCGGCTACCAGACGCTCAAGGACCTGGTGCCGGTCGGGCTGATCTCGAACACGCCGATCGTGCTGATGGCGCATCCTTCGTCGCCGCAGCAGACGCTCGCGGAGATCGTTGCGGAGGCAAAGCGCGATCCGAGCAAGATCAACATCGGCACACCGCCGCCCGGCACCAGCGCCAATCTCGGCGCCGAGCTCCTGAAGTCGATGGCCGGGATCGACTTCACCATCGTCACCTATCGCGGCACCGGGCCGCTCACCACCGACCTGCTGGGCGGGCACGTCAAGCTCGGCCTCAACGTGCTGGCGCCCGCCATGAGCAACATCAAGGGCGGCACGCTGAAAGCCGTCGCGGTGCTTGCGCCGAAGCGCTCCAGCCATCTGCCGGACGTGCCGACGTCGGCGGAGGCCGGCCTGCCGGGCTTCGAGTCGGGATTGAACTACGGACTGCTGGCGCCGGCTGGCACGCCGCGGCCGATCGTCGAGCGGCTCAATCGCGAGCTCCGGCTGATCGTCGATACGCCGGACGTGCGCGCCCGCATTGCATCCGACGGCGGCGATCCGATGCCGTCGACGCCGGAGGAATACACGGCCGACATCGAGCGGGAGGACCGGAAGTGGGGCGCGCTCATTCGCAAGCTCGGGCTGAAGGTGGAATGATGCTGCGGGCGCTTGCGGCGGGGCGCGGCGGATAACAGAAAATATCGCCAAAGGGCAACAGGGGGGATCATGTTGCGAAAGGGGAATGCGGCCTGCGCCGCGGTCTTGCTGCTTGCGTGCGGCGGCACGCAGGCCCAGACCCAGGCATACGCCCAGGCATCCGCACAGGTGCTGGACGCGACGTATCGCGGCACGCTGGTGTGCGACAAGACGCCGTTCACCCAGGACAAGATGCGCGAGGCGATCGAGGTCACGATCGCCGGCGGCGACGTGCGCTACAGCCATGTCGTGCGGTTGCGCGAGTTTGCGGAAGCCGAGCCGGAGCGCGGCACCGGCTTGTTGCGCGGCACGCGTATCGAGTTGCAAGGCTCGTGGAAGGACGCGGCCCGCCAGTACAGCGCCCAGTACGGCGGCGTGTTCGTGCGGCGCAGCGCCAGGTTGAAAGGCACGCAGACCTGGACCGAGGGCGGCCGCACCTTGACCCGCCAGTGCGCCGGCGCGATCAAGCGGCCGCTGAAAGCCTTCATTCCCCGCAAGCGGATGTGATCGCACCGCCGGCGAATGGGATCGCGCACGCCGCGCATTAACCAGCGCCGCTAACCACGCCCGCTAACTACGCGTGCTAACCACGCGCGCAATCAAACACGCGCGGCGAATTGGTTAGCATGCGCGCATTCGATACTCCTGTCCTGTTGCGGCGGGTAGGGGACACGAATGCTCGACAGGCGCGCTTTTATCGGTGCCGGCGGCACATCGCTCGCGCTGCTCGGATTGAATTCTCCGCTGCTCGCGCAGGGCGCCACGGTCGTCCGCCGCTCGGTGCGCGGCATGACTGCGAACGATCCTGATCTCGCCGCGATGAGCCGCGCGGTCGCGGCGATGAAGGCACTGCCGCAGTCCGACCCGCGCAACTGGACCCGCTTCGCCGACATCCACCGCAATTTCTGCCCGCACGGCAACTGGTATTTCCTGCCCTGGCATCGCGCCTATCTCGTCTCGTTCGAGCAGGTCGTCCGCGAACTGTCCGGCAAGGCCGACTTCGCGCTGCCGTACTGGAACTGGACCGCCGACCGCGCGTTCCCGTCGGCGTTCTCCGCGGGCAACCGCAATTCCAATCCGCTGTTTCATCCGCGGCCCGGTGTCGCCAACGGGCTTCGGCTCGGCGACGACATGGTCGGTCCGCAGGTGATCTCGCGCGTCATGCAGAGCCCCGACTTCGAGGCGTTCGGCTCGAGCCGTCCGCGCGGCCAGGACAGCGCCGCGTCGCAGTGGCAGCGGCGCCCGGGCTCCAGGACCGAACTCGAGTTCAATCCGCACGACGGCGTGCACCAGAGCATCGGCGGCAACATGGGGGTGGTGGACCTTGCCTCCCGCGACCCGATCTTCTTCCTGCATCACGCCAATATCGACCGGCTGTGGTCCGGCTGGAACGCGCGCGGCAACGCCAACAGCCCCGAATTGGCCTGGCGCAATCTGGTCTTCAACCGGAACTTCCTGGCCGGCAACGGATCGCCGTGGGATGTCCGCGTCGGCGACCTGAACGCGACGCCCGCGCTCGGCTATCGCTACGACGGCGACGACAGCCCGTTTGCCGCGGAGGTCGCCATGCCGGTCGGCGATCCGGTGACGGAAAAGCTTCGCGGCTACCGCCAGGCCGTGGCGCGCGGGCTGCTCGGCTCCGGCCCCGGCATTCGGCGAATCGAGATGCCGTCGCTCGGCAGCGTCTATGTGGCCAGCGCCGACAACGGCACGGCTGCGTCGCCCGACAGGCCGCTCGCGGTGACCGTGCCGCTCTCGCGCTCGCTCGGCGAGATGCTCGGACAGGATGCCGTGCTCGGCGCGGCGTCCGGCGGGCCGGAGACGCGCGGCAACCGCCGCTATGTCTTTGCGTTCCTGCACGATGTCGACCTGCCGCTGGATGCCGCGACGCGCCTGCGGACATTCGTCAATTGCCAGGAACTCACCCCGCGCACCACCATCGACGACCAGAGCTATGCGACGAGCGCGAGCTTCTTCGGCAGCGAGCACGCGCAGCACGGCGGCGCGTCCGGCTCCGGTCATGGAACGTCGACTGGCGGCGGTTCGCTCTGCATCGATCTTTCGCAGGCGCTGGCGCGGATGGGCCAGCCGCGCGGCCCGCGCACCGATCGCCTGACGGTGCAGTTGCTGCCGAGCAGCAACAGCGGCGAGTCGCATGCGAGCAACATCAGGCCGAGGCGGGTGGAGGTTGTGATCCTATGACGGCGGGTTCGGGTATCATGGCGGCGAGTCAGGAGTCGGTGATGGTGAGGCGGCCGTTCACGATCGGCCGGGTGTCGTTCTGCCTGCTGCCGCTGCTCGCGCTGGCGCTGTGGATCATGGCGCTGTCGAGCCTGGCGACCGCAGGCGGCACCGCGACCGCTGCGGCGCCCGCGCGCATCACGGTGCCGGTGCCGGCCGCCGCGAAGTCGTCCAACGTCGTGATGCTCGAATTGAGCGTGTCCGTGCTGCGCAAATCGGGCCATCTCGGCGGCGTGGTGAGCATCAAGAGCGCCACCGGGTCGTCCACCGAGGTCGGGCGCTTTTCCATCGCAGGCGACAAGCAGAGCTATCAGTTCAACGTGACGCGTGCGCTGGGCCGCGAGCCGAGCGGCACCGCCGAGGTCGAGGTCGCGCTGGTCGACCGCGGCGGCGGCGCTGCGCCGGCCAATGCCGCGCTGTCGATCGGCCGCGCCGAGATCGTGGCGCGCTAGCGTTCATTGCTTCCTACGAGCCGAACCGGAACATCGCCGCAAGACGCGCGGCAAGTTCGCTCTGCCGGCGCGTGCCGGTCTTTCCGAACACCGACTTGATCTGCGCGCGAGCCGTCTCGCGCGCGATGCCGAGCCGGGCGGCGGCCGCTTCGAGCGAAACACCTTCCGCGACGATGGCCGCGAGCTTCGCCTCTGCCGGCGTCATCCCGAAGCTCTCCATGAGCACCGCGGCGTTCGGCCCGCGACCGGGTGTGAGTTCCGTGAGCGTCAGGATCGCGCGCGCGCCGAGAAACGGCGTGCGGGCCGCGGCCGGAACCGGCAGCACGCCGATCACGACCGGCGGTTTGCTGCGTCTGCGTACGACGATGCTGTGGGCCGGCAAGGCTGCGGTGTCCGCGGTCGACCCCGCGCAGGCGACAAACCGCTCGAACGCGGCGCGCGCGTCGGCGTCCCGGATCGAAAGGCGGCCGTTGCGGACGGAAAGCTCATCGTCGAACAGGCTGTCGGCCATGGCGTTGACGTCGAGCACCGCGCCGAACCGGCCGATCGCAAGCGCGGGCCGGCCGACAAGACCGAGCGCGGTGGTGGCCCCGTTCAAGGCGGCGCCACCGAGGGCTGCCGACAGCGTGGCGACCTCGCTCAGGCGGGGCGCCAGCGTCGTCAGCACCCGCTTGTCGGTCTTGCTGTAGCGGCCGCTTCGGCCGCTTCGTTGCAGCGAAAGCGCCCATAGGGCGGATCCGGAACGAAAGCCGATAGCACCAAACCAGGGCACGTCATGCGGCAGCAGGCAATCGTTGAAGAACGGGTCGCGGCGCGTGTCTTCGGGCGTGAAAATGTCTTCGTCGATGATCACGGAGTTGCCGGCCAGCAGCAGCGGGACGCCCTTCTTCGCGCGCGTGTCGTTCAGGTGCCAGTTGTTGCTGAAGTAATATTGGGCGCACTCTTCGAAGTTGGGCGTCCGCGGAACGTCGAAGGTCCGCGCATCGGATTGCAGGAGAAGCGCGGCTTGCGCGCCAACGCCTGCACAAATATCCGCCATCAGTTCAGGCCAGACCGCCGGATCGATCACGGCGTCGCCAAGACGGGCGCAGGCCTGCTCCAGGAGCCCGAGATCGATTTCCCCGGGTTTCGTCCCGCTCTTCACGGCGTTTCAGTCCCACAACTTGTCGCTGCCGTTCTAACTTTGGCGCCCGATTGTTGCAATTTCATTTCATGGGGGTTCTCAATCCGGACGGATCGCCTTGCGCGCGCGCTCGACGATCGCGGGCGGCGCGGCATAGAGCTTCGCCACCACCTCCTGAACTTTCGCGCCCGAAAGCGGCTCGATGTCGACGCGGGTTCTTTCGGCGTCGGCGAGGAACTCCTTGTCCGCCATGGTCGCGTCGAACGCCTTGCGCAGAACTTCGAGCTGCGCCGGCGGCGTCTCCGGCGGCGCGATGTAGGAGCGGTGGAACACGGTCTGGCTGATCACCAGTTCGACCACCTTGCGCGCCTCCTCGTCCTTGATGAACTGGAACACCGTTGGCACGCCCATCTTGGTCAGTTCGGGATTCGGGTCGACGCTGGCCTGGAGCAGCACGTTGGCCTTGCCGTCACGCAGCCATTCGGGCTTCTGCGACTTGAAACTCGACCAGTCCCAGCCGCAGAGGCCGTCGATCTCGCCGCGCTCCATCGCCAGCGCCATCTCGGCGGTGCCGCGATAGCCCGCGACGATGTCGAAGATCGCGCCGGACGTGTGCTTGTGCAGGTAGCCGTATTCATAGGTGGAGTCGTTCGGGCTCGATCCGCCGAACTTGGCCTTCACCTTCTGGGCATCGGCGAAGCTTGCGATCTTCGAGCCCTTCATGGTGGTGCAGACGCGCGTGCCGCTGTTGGCGGTGCCGATGTAGCGCACCTTGGTCGGGTCGAACATCGGCGCGGTGCGGTCGTCGAGCAGGGGGCCCATGATCGCGCCGGGCATGACGCCGGCGAGCGAGGTGCCGTCCTTGGGAGCGATACCCTGGATGTATTGCGCGGCCTTGGCGCTGCCCGCGCCCGGCATGTTCTTCACCACGATGGTCGGATTTCCGGGGATATGGCGGCCGAAATGCCGCGCCACCGTGCGGGCGTAGATGTCGTAGCCGCCGCCGGGGGGAGCGCCGACCAGAAGCTCGATGGTCTTGCCGGCGTAGTAGTCGTTGGCCAATGACGGGGTGGCGAACAATGAGGCAGCGAGCGCGGGCGCGAACGCAAGCGTCAGAACGCGCGTCCCGGATGACGACATCGGCATGGCAATCCTCCCGGCCGGAACTTTGTTTTGCCGAAAGGCTAGGACAACGGGCGGTTGAGAACAATGTGACAAGACATGCCGCGAGCGGCCCGCGCCTTCATTGCGCCTTGTTGAATCACGAGTTTATCGGCGTGCAGGGCTCGGCGTTGACCGGATTGCGCCGGGGTCTTATGGATTGAGGGGCCGGTTGCTGGCGAGGGGTCATGCAAATTCGTCTGAAAATCGCGCATCGGGGCACTTTGGCCGCGGCTCTCATGCTGGCGGCCCTCCTCGTGCTGGCGGCGCCTGTCGCCCGGGCCTTCACGCTCGGCGGCGAGGCGGCGAACAGCAACAGCAACTACGAGGTTCCGAAATTCGACCTCGAGGAGCAGGCGAAGAACTTCCGCAGCGGCGGTTCCGGCGGCACGACGCCCGGCAAGACCGAGTTCAACACGCCGGCCGGCACCATGCAGTTCGGCGTGCAGCAGGGCCCGTCGCGCTTCGGCTTCGGCCCCGGCAGCCTCGGGCCTTCCTCCGGTTCGCGCGTCAACCGGATGGACTTCGAGCGGATGGTCACGCCGGATAATCTGCGGTAGGTGAGCAAGTCGCTTCCTGCTTCCGTCTCAATCGTGATGCCGCTAGCCGACAAGATTCGATCATTTCATTGGTAGAATCCGCAATCTTGCGTGCGCAGCATCGACTGATATAAGCGCGCCGTCGGACAATTCCTGTCTTGCTTGCGGAGCGCGCGGATGACCGCATTGCCGATTGTCTGCGGCGTGAGAATATCGCTGCGCAGTTGAACGACACTCGGCCCCACTCTTTTCGAGACGGCGAGGATCGCACCAAAATCCAAATCTGCAGTCAGAACCACATAATCGTTCTTGATTGCCCAAGCCATCAGTTCTGAGTCGCTCGCATTCCCCAATCCAATTTTGGACCAATGCGTGGCTTCGTACCCAGCCTCGGTGAGGAAATTCACCCAAGCCGGCGACAGGTTCATATCGACCAGGATTTTCATCCGCCGCCGGTCAGTTCGACCTCGCGCTCCTGCGCACGCCAGGCCGCGTAGCGCAACGCCTCAAGAATGTCCTCGCGTTCAAGGTAAGGATAATCAACAAGCAATTCGTCGGCCGTTCGTCCGGCGCCGATCTGCCCGACGACCATCCCCACCGTGACTCGGAGGCCGCGGATGCATGGTTTGCCGCCCATGACGGCCGGGTTCTGTGTAATGCGCGTGAAGTCGCTCATGGCTACCGCCTCTGCTCCTGTACTTTTAGCACAGTCGGCCTCGCTTGGCCCTACACCTCCTTGGCCATCTCGCGCAATTTGAACTTCTGAATCTTCCCCGTGCTGGTCTTCGGCAATTCGGCGAACACCACGTAGCGCGGCACCTTGTAGCCGGCGAGGTTGTTCTTGCACCACGCGACCAGTTCGTCGGTCGTCGCGTTCTGCCCCGGCTTCAGTTCCACGAACGCGCACGGCGTCTCGCCCCATTTCTCGTCGGGCTTCGCCACCACCGCGGCCGCCTGCACGGCGGGATGCTTGTAGAGCGCGTCCTCCACTTCGATCGACGAGATGTTCTCGCCGCCGGAGATGATGATGTCCTTGGAGCGGTCCTTGAGCTGGACATAGCCGTCCGGGTGCATCACGCCGAGATCGCCGGAGTGAAACCAGCCGCCCTCGAACGCCTTGTCGCTCGACGCCTTGTTCTTCAGGTAGCCCTTCATCACCACATTGCCGCGGAACATCACCTCGCCGAGCGTCTCGCCGTCGCGCGGCACCGGCTGCATGGTCTCGGGGTCGAGCACGTCGAGCGCTTCGAGCGGCACGTAGCGCACGCCCTGCCGCGCCTTCTTCGCCGCCTGCTCGGCCAAGGGGAGCTTGTCCCACGCGGTGTGCCATTCGTTGGTGGTCGCGGGCCCGTAGGTTTCGGTCAGCCCGTAGACATGCGTGACGTTGAAGCCCGCCTCCTTCATCGCGGCGAGCACGGCTTCCGGCGGCGGCGCGGCGGCGGTGAAGAACTCGACCTTGTGCGGCAACGGCTTCCGCTCATCCGCGGGCGCATTCAGCAGCGCCGACATCACGATCGGCGCGCCGCACAGATGCGTGACCTTGTGCGTCGCGATCAGGTCGTACATCGCCCTGGCGCGCACCGCGCGCAGGCACACATGGGTGCCGGCGACCACCGACAGCGTCCACGGGAAGCACCAGCCGTTGCAGTGGAACATCGGCAGCGTCCACAGATAGACCGGATGCCGGCCCATCGCGCCGGTGAGCACGTTGCCGATGGCGAGCAGATACGCGCCGCGGTGGTGATAGACCACGCCCTTGGGATCGCCGGTGGTGCCCGAGGTGTAGTTGAGCGCGATGGCGTCCCACTCGTCGTCCGGCATCGCCCAGGCGAAATCCGGATCGCCCTCCGCGACGAACGCCTCGTAGTCGATCCGGCCGAGCCGCTCGCCCGCGCCGGAATATTCCGGATCGTCGTAGTCGATCACCAGCGGTTTGACCTTGGCGAGCGACAGCGCCTCCTTGACCACCCTGGAATATTCGCGGTCGGTGATGACCACCTTGCATTCGCCGTGGTCGAACTGGAAGGCGATCACCGCGGCGTCGAGCCGCGTGTTGACGGTGTTGAGGACGGCGCCCGCCATCGGCACGCCGTAGTGGCATTCGAGCATCGCCGGCGTGTTGGGCAGCACCGCCGACACCGTGTCGCCGCGGCCGATGCCGCGCTGCTTCAGCGCCGAGGCGAGTTGCCGCGTGCGCGCGTAGAGCTCGCGGTAGCTCCGCCGCAGCGCGCCGTGCACGACCGCGGGATGATCGGGAAACACGGAGGCCGCGCGCTCCAGCAGCGTCAGCGGCGTCAGCGGCTGGAAGTTCGCCGGGTTGCGGTCGAGGCCGGTTTCGTAGGGTGAGCTTGTCATCGTGGCATCCCTTCGATGCAAGGTTACGAAGGGAGCCGGTTGCGATCAATGTATCGCGGCGATAGCGCATGTCCCGGAAAAGTGGGCACCGGTTTTCCGAAAAGGACATGCGCCAATGCTAGCCGCGAATTGGCGCTTACTTCAGCAGATCGAGCAAGCCTGTATTGGAGGCCGGCTCGGCGCCAAGCGCCTGCAACTCACGCTGGGCAGCAATGGCATAGTACGGATAACGCTGCCTGGCCTCCCGGAGATCGGCAATCGCACGCTCGCGGTCGCCTTTCATCCGATAAAGGATGCCGCGTTCGTAGTGAATGGCGAAGTAGCCGGGATCGATGCGGAGTGTCTCGCTGTAGTCGGCGATCGCGGCATCGAGATCGCCCCTGGCGCGGTGGGAGGCGGCGCGAAGCGCATGAGCCCAGGCCGACGCGGGATTGAGGCGAAGCAGGTCGCCGGCATCGGCGATGGCACGGTCGTGCTCGTCCTTGCCCTGGTAGGCTTCCGCCCGGCCGGCATAGGCGCGCGTGTTCTCCGGCTCCAGGCGGATCGTCTCGGTGAAATCCGCGATGGCGCCGTCGCGATCGCCGGCGGCGAGATGCATGTGGCCGCGGTAAAGATACGTGTCGGCCGATTCCGGATTGAGGCGAAGTGACTGCTCGAAGTCGGCCGTAGCCCGCGCGCTGTCGCCATTCAAATGGTGGCTCAAGCCGCGCAGGCCGAAGTGCAGCGCTTCACTCGGCTCGAGGCGGATGGCGGTGCTGAAATCGGCGATTGACTGCTCGAAGCTGGACGCATTCTGATAGAGCCGTCCGCGATTGGAGTAGGACCAGGCGTATCCCGGTGCGATCCGGATTCCTTCGGAATAATCCTTGAGTGCGCCCTCGAAGTCGTGCCTGGCCTCCCGGGCGAGGCCGCGTTCAGATAGTGCATAGGCGCGGGTTGCGCTCGGCGCGAGCACGTTCGCGGCGATGTCTGTGCAAGCTTCGATTCTCCGTCTGTACTCAGCCTGATGGCAGTCCTGCAAATCCTGCCGGTCGACCGTGTCAACCTCATAACCCAGGAGAGACAGCACGGCTGCGAGTGTTTTCAGCGAGAACATGGCGGTGCCCTGTACGGCAAGCAATTCAAGTCCTTTCGCATTGGTCGAAGCACGCCGGAATTTGGTTCAGAACGCGGAAATCCCGCGCCAACCAGGGCTTTGCGGGTCATCGGAGAGCGTCAGCCCGACGGCTATCGCTGCGTGTGGCCCGAGGTGTCCGGCTGACGGCCGGCCTCGCCGGGCATGACCCGCGGCGGCAGCGGCAGGTCCGCCGCCTGCATGGCCGCGCGCAACCGGTCCGGATAGTCGCTGATGATCCCGTCGACGCCGGCCCGGATCAGCCGCTCCATCTGCGGCCGCTCGTTCACGGTCCAGGGCACGACCTTGAGCCCGATCGACTTCGCTTCGGCCAGTTCCACGGGCGAAAGGTCCTGAAACATCGGCGACCAGATGGCGCATCCGGCGGCTTTGACCAGCCGCGGGGCCGAGCTGTCGAAGTCGTCGATGTCGAGGCCTGCCGTCCAGGGCGAGGCGCCGCGCCCGCCGCGCTGCAGGTTGTCGCGCCATTGCCGCTCGACGGTGATGCAGGAGAGTTCGATCTCGGGCGCGGTCCGCTTGATCGCGGCCAGCGTCCGCCAATCGAACGACTGCACTGAAACGCGCGCGGCCATTCCGGCTGTCCGCACTTCATGCACGACCGCGGCCGCGAACGTCTCCGGGTCCGCGACTTCGGCGCCCGACTCGGGCGTGATCTTGGTCTCGATATTGAACCGGATGTGATTGGCCCCGGCGCGCCGGACCAGATCGAACACCTCGGCAAGCGAGGGGATCGTCGCGCCATCGACCGCGCGCTGCTCGGGCAGGCTCGTGCCGTACCCGGTTCCGGGCTTCAGGCGTCCGACGTCGTATCGCTTGAGTTCGGCCAGCGTCAGCGAGCGGATGGCCGGTCCCTTGCCTTTGAGAAATGCACGATCGGGCCCGCGCGTATGGTCGGGATTGAGATGGCTGTCGTGGCTCACCACGATCACGCCGTCCCTGGTGAGCGCGAGATCGAGTTCGAGCGTCGTCACGCCGATCGATAACGCCGCGGCAAAGCCCGCGAGCGTGTTTTCCGGCATCAGGCCGCGCGCCCCGCGGTGACCTTGCAGGTCGAACGCGTGGCCGGCCGGGACGGCGGCCAGCCATCCCGCGGCGCATGCGATCAGCAATCCTGTTCTTCGGTTGGTGCTCGACACATGCCAAGCATACGCCGCCCGTTTGAACTCTGCATGACGCTACTTGAGCAGCCCCATTACCCCTTGCCGGGTCAGTTCGCAGCCGAGCAGGAACACGATCACTTCGGTGGTCCGGTAGAACAGGTTCTCCGGCGTCACCCGCACCAGCCAGACGCCGAGATAGTTGCTGGCGATGGCGAGCGGGAACAGCAGCGCCGAGGTCCAGAGCCCCGCGGTGGAAAACTGGCCGAGCGCGACATAGGGCGCAACTTTCAGGACGTTGGCCGCGGCGAAGAACATGACCGTGGTGCCGGCGAAGAGCATCTTCTCCAGGCGCTGCGGCAGGACGAACACGAAATAGGGCGGCGCGCCGATCTGGATCAGCGTCGTCGTGAAGCCCGACATGGCGCCCCAGAACGTGCCGTGCGCAGCGTGGGGTCGCTGTGTCGCCTTGGGCAGCAGGTGGCGCAGCGCGAGATAGGCGACCAGGCCCAGCGCGATCAGCCCGACCAGAAGCCGGATTGCGTCCTCCGAGACGTAAGCCGCCAGCAGCCAGGCCGCGCCGACGCCGACGACGCAGCCGGGCAGCATGACCTTCAGGATCCACGGGTCCCAGACCCGGCGGTAGATCCAGACCGAGAACGCGTCCTGCACCAGCAGGATCGGCAGCAGCAGCGCGGCCGCCTCCAGCGGCGGCATGATCAGCGCGAGCAGCGGCGTGGCGACCATGCCGATGCCGGTGAAGCCGCCTTTCGAGAGGCCGAGGCAAATCACCGCCGGAATTGCGACGAGATAGAACAGCGGATCGGTGATGATGGTCATGGGACCTTGGCGCGGGCCGGCGGCCGACTTAAAGCGGAACCGGTGCCGCAAAAGCCACCCGTTTTCCGGCATGGCGTCATGCGTGCGTTCATTCCGACGCCGGCCAATTTCCTCCGACGTCATTCCGGGACGCCGCGAAGCGGCGGACCCGGAATCCAGAGCAGCGCTCGGCATACGGCTCTGGATTTCGGGCTCGCTCGCTGACGCGAGCGCCCCGGAATGACGCCGCAGAGAGTCAGCCCCACCAGAGCTCGACAATCGAGCTTCGCATCAGTTCGACTGCAATCACGAACATCAGCACATAGGCGATCCTGAAGAACGTCTCGGTGGACACCTTTCGCACCGACCAGATGCCCAGATAGTTCGAAGCGACCGCGATCGGCACCAGCGCCAAGCCCACCAGCATGTTCTCGGCGGTGACGTATCCGAGCGTCGCAAAGCCCGGCACTTTGACGATGTTGCTCGCCGCGAACAGGATGCTCACCGTGCCGATATAAGGCAGCTTTTCGAGCTTCTGCGGCAGCAGGTGAATCTGCCAGGCCGGCCCGCCCGCATTGGCCAGCATCGTCGTCACGCCGCCGATCGCGCCGAACACGATGCCGGTCGCAACGCTGGGTTTCGGCGTCCAGTTCGCGAGATACCTCGCGGTCCAATGCCGCAGCACGAACAGCGTGGCGATCAGGCCGATGGCGAGCCGGATATGCGCGGCCGTCAGGTTCGCAGCCATCAGCCAGGCGCAGAACATGCCGAACATCATGCTGGGCAGCATGATCTTGATGTTCCAGGCACTCCATTCGCGGCGGTAGATCCACAGCGTCAGGAAATCCTGCGCGATCGCGGTGGGCAGGATGATGGCGGCCGCCTGCAGCGGCGGCACGAACAGCGACATCAGCGGCAGCGCCATGACGCCGAGCCCGAGAAAGCCGCCCTTGGAAATGCCGAGCAGGCAGACGCCAATGATGGCGACCGCCATGAAGGCGGGATTTGTCAGAAGATCCAAGGGTTGCCCGGCGCGGAATGAGGGATCGGTCGAAGCCCATATAGAGCGCAGACGGGCGACGTTCACCAGACGGTTTGCACAGAGTGAGCCACGAATAGGTCACGCAAGCCGGCAATCCCGCTGGACAGGAATATTAGTTCCGCGGGGTTGACTTTGATCCTATAGGAATTTATGTGTGTTCCGTCCTGTTCAATCGAGGGCGCCGTCGATCGCGGCGTTCGAAGAGCAAGCAGGATGCGGTGCCCGACAATGGCATCGCGTTGGAGCGCCGGGAGGCGCCGGGCCCTACGTCACTGGGCCAGCGCGCCCGAAAGCGGCAACCCCTGGTAACAGGGGACCTGCCGTGGCGCGCGGCGGACCCCGGATTTGGGTTCGCCAACCGGCGGCGATCCGCCGGTGGCGCCTCCCGGCGCTCCATCGCTTCTTTCGAGAGCGAGGAAAAAGGGAAAAGGCGGGCCGGCCCGGGCGCCCGAATTCAAAGCCCGGGATCGCGAACCATTGGTGAAATGCGCGGTGCTGGAAGCGGCCCCCCCGTCCGCTTGCAAAAGGCGCGCGTGAGACGACAATTGGCGCCGGAGGAACGCTGATGGACGCCAAAACAAGCCGCTACCACGACGTCTATGCGCGATGGCAGCGCGACCCCCAGGGCTTCTGGGGCGAGGCCGCGGCCGAGATCGACTGGATCGTGAAGCCGAAGACCGTGTTCGATCCGAACGCCGGGGTCTATGGCCGCTGGTTCACCGACGGCGTCTGCAACACCTGCTACAACGCGGTGGACCGGCACGTCGAGGCCGGCCGCGGCGAGCAGGCGGCGATCATCTACGACTCGCCGGTCACGAACACGAAGCAGACCATCACCTACGCGGCGCTGCAGACCAAGACCGAAATTCTCGCCGGCATCCTCAAGCACAACTTCGGCGTCGAGAAGGGCGACCGCGTCATCCTCTACATGCCGATGGTGCCGGAGGCGCTGGTGGCGATGCTGGCCTGCGCGCGGATCGGCGCGATTCATTCGGTGGTGTTCGGCGGCTTCGCGCCGAAGGAGCTTGCCACCCGGATCGACGACTGCACCCCCAGGGTCATGATCTCGGCAAGCTGCGGCATCGAGGGCGCCCGCGTCATTCCCTACAAGCCGCTGCTCGACGAGGCGATCAGGCTGTCCGAAGCACAAGCCTTCGGCCTGCCTGATCCTGCAACGGCCGCAGGTGAAGGCCGAGCTGACGCCGGGCCGCGATCACGACTGGCAGGAGACCTGGGATCACGCGCTGGTCTGGGCGCACAACGTGCTCGAGCCGGTGCCGATGAAGGCGACCGACCCGCTCTACATTCTCTACACGTCGGGCACGACCGGCATCCCCAAGGGCGTGATGCGCGACAACGGCGGCCACATGGTCGCGCTGAAATGGTCGATGAAGAATCTCTACGGCGTCGAGCCCGGCGAGGTGTGGTGGGCCGCCTCCGACATCGGCTGGGTGGTCGGCCACAGCTACATCGTCTATGCGCCGCTGCTGCATGGCGCGACGACGATCCTCTACGAAGGCAAGCCGGTCGGCACGCCGGACGCCGGCGCGTTCTGGCGGGTGATCGCCGAGCACGGCGCGGTCGCGATGTTCACCGCGCCGACCGCGTTCCGCGCCATCAAGAAGGAAGACCCGCAGGGCAAGCTGTTTGCCCAGTACGACTTCTCGAAGTTCCGCACCCTGTTCCTCGCCGGCGAGCGCGCCGATCCCGACACCATCATCTGGGCCGAGAACCTGCTGCAAAAGCCGGTCATCGACCACTGGTGGCAGACCGAGACCGGCTGGTGCATCGCCGGCAATCCGGTGGGCCTGGGCCAGCTTCCGGTGAAGCGCGGATCGCCCACCGTGGCAATGCCGGGCTACGACATTCGCGTGGTCGACGAAGCCTGCAAGGAGGTGCCGCGCGGCACCATGGGTTCGATCGTCGTCAAGCTGCCGCTGCCGCCGTCTTCGCTGCCGACGCTGTGGCAGCAGGACGAGCGCATGAGGGAGAGCTACCTCGCCGAGTTTCCCGGCTACTACAAGACCGCGGACGCGGGCTACATCGACGACGACGGCTACGTCTACGTGATGGGCCGCACCGACGACATCATCAACGTCGCGGGTCACCGGCTTTCGACCGGCGGCATGGAGGAGGTGCTGGCCGGGCACAAGGACGTCGCCGAATGTGCGGTGCTTGGCATCAAGGACGATCTGAAAGGCGAGGTGCCTTGCGGCTTCATCGTGCTGAAGGCCGGTGTCAACCGCCCGCCCGCCGAGATCGAGGCCGAATGCGTGGCCCTGGTGCGCGAGAAGATCGGCCCGGTGGCGTCGTTCCGTCTCGCCATCATCGTCAACCGCCTGCCGAAGACGCGCTCGGGCAAGATCCTGCGCGGCACCATCAAGAAGATGGCCGACAAGGATCCGTGGACGATGCCCGCCACGATCGACGATCCGGCGATCCTCGACGAGATCGGCAGCGCGATGAAGGCGAAGGGCGTCGGTGCCTGAGGTTCTGGACGTGTAAGCTCCCGGGCGCGCGGATTTGCGGAGCACCTGTCGATGCGTGTGGCCTTCTACATCGTCTCCGCCATTCTGGTTGGCGTCATCGCCGCAGGCTTCATCTATACGTTCAATTCCCGCATGGAGCGGGCCGAGCATCGGCGAACGTCGTTCCTTGAAACGACTTGCGTTCCCGACCGCTGCACGTTTCAGGTCTGAAGGAAAATTCGAATGACACTCGATATCGGCGCGAAGGCCAAAGCCGGCGGCGTGGTCGAAATTCTCATGCTCGACGACGGCAAGACCACGACCGGCCTCGGCATGCCGTTCGAGGCCGCGGTGACGGCGGCGATCAGAATTCTCGCCGCGGCCGCGAGTTCGGCCGAGGCGAGCGCCTCGCCGACCCGGATGGGCGAGCCGCTCGACGGCGTGACGTGCCTGCGCGTGTCGGGGCTCGGACTGAGCTCCGGTTCGGGCAAGGAGCCGCATGCGCTGATCGTGCATATCGGCACGGCGCGGTTCGGCATATCGCTGGAGAATATGGAGCTTGCCACGTTCGGCCAGGCGCTGCTGGCCGCGAGCGCGTCGCAGACCCGGAAGCAATAACGCTCATCCTGTTGCGGCGCAGCGTTGTTGGTGCGCGGACCATTCGCCGCGTGGCGGTGTCTGGCATGCACCGGTCGACGTGTTAGCATCCGGCCATAAAAACGTTCACCGGGGAGGACGTCATGTCGCTGCAGAATTCGCAGGATTCACCGAGCTATCTCAGCCACACCGATTGGATCGCCGCGCAATGGCAGGACTTCCTGCTGCTGGTCGGCCGCGTGCTTCTGGGATGGATTTTCATCTCCAGCGGCTGGCGCAAGCTGATGGACATTCCGGCCTTCGTGAAGACCATGCCACGCCGCGACCTGCCGGAATTCCTGGGCTACGTCGCGCCGCCGGTGGAGTTCATCGGCGGCATCTGCCTGCTGCTCGGCTTCGCCACCCGCTACGCATCGCTGGTGATGCTGTTGTTCGTCATCATCGCCACCTTCAGCTCGCACCGCTACTGGGCCTATCCGGAGGCGCAGCAGGCCAACCAGAGCAGCCATTTCTGGAAGAACATGTCCATGAAGGGCGGGCTGGTGGTGCTGTTCATCACCGGCGCCGGGCGTTACGCGCTCGACCGGCTGCTGGCGCGGCGCTGATGCGCCGTTAAGCATGTTTTACGCGCGGCGTGAAGTGCCATAGCGCGTTCACGCGCGTCTTTGACGTGCCACCAGCGCGTTCACGCGCGTCTTTGAAGCACCATGCCGGCATTGAACCTTAGTTGTATGCCTTTGTGTCGGTGAGTCGCCCGCACTCCGACGGGAAGCTTTAAGCCGTTTCAATCACGAGAGTTTTGCGTGTGAACGCGCCTTCACAATTGGTCGGTCGTCGTCGAGCCATGTGCAGCCAAGAACCGGTTCGGAAATCCCTTGCTGGTCGCGCAATCAGCAATTACCTCACCGCCACCGGCATCCATTTCCAGTTGAATTGGATCACGCGGCAGCGGACGCATCGTTCGTTGTGCGCTAGCCTAACCCTTAAATCGGTGATCGAGCGAAACCGGCATGTCCGTCATGTCCGAGACCATCGACAGCGTGCACGATCCCGCGCCGACGCCTGACGAGATCAGGGCCGCGCTCGACCACATGCTGTTCAGCGAGGTCTTCAGCCGTTCGCCGCAGCTTGGCGCGTTCCTGCGCTTCGTCACCGAGGCGGTGCTGCACGGCAAGGGCGACCGCATCAAGGCCTACACGATCGGTGTCGAGGTGCTGCGCCGCGACCCCACCTTCGATCCGCAGATCGATCCGATCGTCCGCGTCGAGGCAACGCGGCTGCGGCGCGCGATGGAGCGCTATTACACCGGTCCAGGGGTGGACGATCGGATCGTGATCGAACTGCCGCGCGGCTCCTATGTGCCGGCGTTCCGCAGGCGCGAGTGTGCCGCGCCTGTCATCGCGGCCGCAACCGCCGTGCCGTGGCGGGCGCGGCTGCGTCAGGCGCCCATGCTCGCGTTGTCGGCGGCGGTCGCGATCGTCGTCATTGCCGCGGTTGCGAGCGGCTTTTATTTCGGCCGGTCGGGCGACACCACGGCTTCAACCGCCGCTTCCGTGCGCGACGGCGAAGCGCGGCGCAGTGCGGCGCTGCCCGCCGGCAACGGCATGCCGGTCGTACGGATCGAGCCTGTTCGCGTCATTGGTGCGCCGTCGTCCGATTCGGTCGCCGCCGAACGGCTGCGCGCCAAGATCGGCGATGCGTTCGCGCGTTTCGACACGATCAACGTGGCGTCCGGCCCGGCGCTGGCGAGCGCTGATGCGCCGATGCCCACGCCGCATACGGACTACATCCTGTCCGGCTCGCTGGAATATACCGGAAACGCCGCCAATGCCTGGTTCACGCTCACCAGCGTGGCCGAGGGGAAGGTCGTATGGTCGCGGACCTTTGAACGCATCCAGTCGCCGGGTGGCGCCGGCCTGACCGAAGACTCGGTCGTCATCGCGCTCACCAACTCGCTTCTGCAATCCTACGGCGTCATCCGCGCGCGCGACCGTGCCAACCAGCTTGCATCGAATGTCGGCGACCCGCGCTATCGATGCATCCTGGAGGCCGCGGACTCGATGCAGAAGTCCGACCGCCAGTTGCACGACATGGCCCGCAATTGCCTCGAGCACCTGACGGCGCTCGACCCGAGCTACGCGGTGGGCTTCACGTTCCTGGCCATGATCTACAATCGCGAATTCCAACTCGCCTACGATCTGCGTCCGGAGGATCCTCCGCTCGATCGCGCGCTGCGCGCGGCGCGGCAGGGGATTCTGCTCAATCCGGAAAGCTCGCGCGGCTATCTTGCGCTGATGATCGTGCAGGCCAATCGCCGCGACACCGCGGCCGCGCTGGAGACCGGCCGTAAGATGGTATCGCTCAACAAGTACGACATGCTGGCGCTTGGCGAATTCGGCGGCCGGACGCTGATGTCGGGCGATATCGAGAAGGGCATGGCCATGCTGCGAGAGGCCGGTGCCGGCGGCGCGGTCCGTCCGTCCTGGCACTACGTCTATCTGTTCATCGGCAGCTACATGACCGGCCAGATGACCGAGGCCATCGGCTACGCCAACGCCATTCCCAACGACAACACCGCGCTCGGCCAGGTCGCGCAGGTTCTTGCCGCGGATGCCTCGGGCAAGCCCGACGACGCCAAGAAGGCTGCCGACCGGCTCCGCGCCCTTGGGCCCGGCTGGGTCAGGAACCCGCACCAGGAGCTTTCGCGCATTGTTGTCGCCCCCGCCATTGTCGACGGGCTGGCCAAGGGGCTTGCCAAAGCGGGCGTCACCGGCGGGTCCTGACCGGGTTTGCGATCCACGATCTCCATCAACGGAAGATCATTGTTGTTGCTGGGTTATTTTCACCTGGAGCGCGGCGTTTAGCAGTAAATTTCTTGCCTTTTCAGCCATCCCCGGCCACATCCCGCTGCCGGATCATCCTTTGGATGGCCGGCGCGCTTACAGGCTGAGTGGTTCCAGACGGTCAGCCCCTTCGGAAGCGTGCACATTTTTTTACAGGCGCGCGCTCCGACCCGAACCCAAGACCATTGCTGGTCGTGCCGCGCCGTTGAGGGGGCGATGAATGTCCAATAGCGAGAACAGTGCAGTGAAGGCGCCGGACGTCGTGTGGCTGGACGACACCGGCAGCGACCTGCCGAGCCCGCAGGCGGATCGCCTGCTGTCGCTGCGGAACGTCTCGGAAATGTTCGTCGTGTCGCAGCTCAAGCTGCGCTACTACGAGATGCGCGGTTTGATCCGGCGCGGAAACGTACAAGACGGTGTGCCGGTTTATGGCTGGGCCGACTGCGAGCGAATCTCCTTCATCGTCCAGTGTCGCAAGGCGGGCCTCACGCTCGCCGACATCAGCGCCATCCTCGATGCGACCGACGAGGACGTATCGCCCGAGAGCTCCAAGGCCGGACAGGAACTCTGCATGGTGCTGGTCGAGCGGCTGGAGCGGCGGCGGAAGGTGCTCGACGACGCGCTGTCGGAGTTGAGCCACGCCTTTGCGTTGCTGACCGCCAGGCTGATCGGCGACACCAGGAAAAAAGAAGACAGGGCCTAGAGCGTTTGCGCATGTCCTTGTCGGAAAACCGGTGCCCACTTTTCCGGGACATGCGCTAGCTTGATTTGAACTGCAGCGCGGCGAGCCTCGCGTAGAGGCCGCCGAGCTTCACCAGGCTGTCGTGGTTTCCCTGCTCGACGATACGGCCGCTGTCCAGAACCAGAATCCTGTCGCAGGACAGCACCGTCGCAAGCCGGTGCGCGATGACGAGCGTCGTGCGGTTCTGCATCAGCCGGGTGAGCGCGGTCTGGACCAGCGTTTCGCTTTCCGCATCGAGCGAGGAGGTGGCCTCATCGAGCAGGAGCAGCGGCGCGCCTTTCAGGATCGCCCGCGCGATGGCAATGCGCTGGCGCTGGCCGCCGGACAGCGTGACGCCGCGCTCGCCGACCGCCGTGTCGTAGCCCTGCGGCAGCAGGCGGATGAAGCTCGCGGCCGCCGCATCCTCGGCGGCGCGCTCGATCTCCGCGTCGGTGGCGTCGGGCCGTCCGAACCGGATGTTGTCGCGAACGCTCATGGCGAAGATCGCCGTGTCCTGCGGCACCAGCGCCACATGACGGCGAAGCTCGGCGGGGTCGGCATCCGGCAGCCGAACGCCGTCGAACGTCACGGCGCCCGACTTCGGATCGTAGAACCGCAGGATCAGATGGAAGATCGTGCTCTTGCCCGCGCCGGATGGGCCGACGATCGCGACCTTTTCACCGGGCCTGACGTGGAACGAGACGCCGTCGAGCACGTCGGCCTCCGGCCGTGCCGGATAGGCGAACCGGACATTGTCGAAGGCGACCTCGGCGCGCGGGCGCTGCGCGAGCGGCACGGGATGCGCAGGCGCGCGCATTTCGGGCTGCACGGCAAGCAGTTCGGCGAGCCGCTCGGCCGAGCCCGCGGCTTGCGACAGCTCGCCCCAGACCTCGCTCAACTGGCCGAGCCCGCTTGCCGCAAATACCGCGAACAGCACGAACTGGCTGAGCGTTCCAGGCGTCATGTGTCCGGCGATGACGTCCTGCGCGCCGACCCAGAGGATGACCACGACGCTGGCCGATGCGAGAAAGATGATGATCGCGGTCAGAACCGCACGCGCCTTGGTCGATTGGAGCGCGGCCCCATAGGCGCGCTCCACCGCACTTCCGAAGCGGGCGCCGGCGGCCGGCTCGTTGGTGAAGGCCTGAAGGGTGCGGATCGCGCCGATCAGTTCGGCGGCATAGGCCGAGGCGTCGGCCAGCGTGTCCTGCGCGGTGCGCGAGCGCCGCCGCACCGAGCGGCCGAACGCGACCAGCGGCAGAACGATCACCGGAATTGCGCCGAGCACGAAGCCCGAGAGCTTGGGGCTGGTGATCACCATCATCGTCGCCGATCCGGCGAACAGCACCAGGTTGCGCAGCGCGACCGACACCGACGATCCGACCGCGGACTTGATCTGCGTCGTGTCGGCAGTGAGCCGCGACGTCAATTCGCCGGTTTTTGCCGTGTCGAAAAATGTTGCCGACAGGGTGGTGAGATGCGCGAAAACGGCGCTGCGCAGATCCGCCACCACCCGCTCGCCGATCGAGGTGACCAGGTAGTAGCGCGACGCGCTGGCGATCGCGAGAACCGCGACGATCGCGACCATCACGCCGAAGTACTGGTCGATCAGCCCGATGCGCTCCTCGGTGAAACCGAAATCGATCATCCGCCGCACTGCGACCGGCACGACCAGCGTTGCCGCCGATGCGACCGCGAGCGCGACAAGGGCCGCGGCGGCCCGGCCTCGGTAGCGCATGGCATAGGGAACCAGGATCCGCAGCGGTCGCAGTTTCGGCTTCCGGGCGGGCACGGCCGCGGCGTCCGGCTGGGCGGCCGGGGCAAGCTCGCGCGGCGAGGTGCCGGACACGTCGTTCATCGGCCAGTTATGCCTTGGATTTCGGCTGCTTTCACGGTCTGCTGTGCCCCTGCAGGAGGCCAAATGCAACAAGGGGAGGCAAGAGCCTCACTCGGCCCCCACTAGACCCTCTTGGGCTTGTCGGCCCAGTCCCCGTCCTGTATAGAACCGCGCAAATCCAGCCAAATTCAACGCGGCAAACAACGCGGCATGCGCCGCAGGACATTGACGATGAAGCCCGAACTGCATCCGGACTACCACACCATCACGGTCAAGATGACCGACGGCACCGAATTCACCACCCGCACCACCTGGGGCAAGAAGGGTGACGTGCTGCATCTCGACATCGATCCGAAGTCGCACCCGGCCTGGACCGGCGGCAGCCAGCAGTTGATGGATCGCGGCGGCCGCCTCTCGCGCTTCGAAAAGAAGTTCGCCGGGCTCAAGATCGGCAAGAAGTAACTTTTCGCAAGTTCCGAACGAGCAAAAAACCCCCGCGCAAGCGGGGGTTTTCATTTGGGTTCCGGCTTAGTGACCGTCCTGCTCGAAGGCGGCCTTGAGCAGCCCGAGCTGGCGCACCACCGCATTGCTTCCCTGCGGTTTGTCCGGGGCGAGCGGCGGCGCATAGATGTTGGCATCGAGGCGGCGGACCTGGTCGTTCAGCTTCTTGGAGCGGTCGATCAGCACGCGCAGGCGTTCCGGGAGCGCCTTGATGGTCTCCGGATCGCCGGGCTCGCCGGCGGTGAGCTTCACCTTGGACTTTTCCTTGTTGGCCTGGGAAAGCGTCATCTCGCCTTCCTTGACCGCGCGGTGCAGCAGCAGCCAGGAGGCCAGCTGCATCAGCCGCGTCGTCAGGCGCATGCTTTCGGTGGCATAGGCCAGCGCAGCGTTGCGCTCGAGCTTCTTGGATTCCTGACGGCCCGGGCCGTCGAGATAGGCGGCAGTCTCTTCGACAAGGCTCATGCCGTCGCGGAACAGCGCAGCAAACGCCTGCGAACCGGCTAGTTTTTCGCCGAACGCAATCGGCGCCACTTCGTCGGCGGAACGCTCTTTCATACTGCACGCCTTACCCAACCCGGCGCAGATATGATCGGGTTAAGACAAAACTGTCCAGCCGTTCAGCCACAATGTTTACAAAATGGTAACCGTGCGGAAATGTTTGCCCCGAAACGGAACAAAAAAAGGAGCCGCCGTTGCCGGCGGCTCGAAGGTGATAACAGGGAGGCGTCAAACAGAGTGGACAGGAGCCACTCACGTCCATGAAGATGGACAGATATTAGTAATAAAGGGGAAAGCTTAATTTAGAGTTAACAACGCGCTGAGCATTTCCTATGGTTAACGCGCGGTAAACATTGTGGCGGCCGCTACTTCTTGAAGAACAGATCGGCCGCTGACTTCGACGCCTGCTTGCTCGCCATGTTGGTTTCGAGGCGCGCGATTTCTTCCTTCAGCAGGGCGATCCGCTCGGTCAGTTCGCCGACCGACAGCAAGGTGAGATCCTGTCCGATTTCGTGGACCAGTTTTTTCTTCGGCCGGTCTTCGTCGTCGATGGCTGGCATGTCGGGCCTCCGGGTTTTCGGAAAAATAGCCGCGGCTTCGCCGGTTGTCACATACCGGCGGCCGGACTAGAAAATCGCCTTATCCCAAAGCATCGAGGACGAAATGACGCTGCCTGCCCGCATGACCGCGATCGCCATCAAGGCTCCCGGCGGACCTGAGATGCTGGTGCCGGAGGCGCGTCCGGTGCCGGTGCCGGGGGCGGGCGAAATTCTGGTCAAGGTCGTGGCAGCAGGCGTCAATCGCCCGGACGTGCGCCAGCGCCAGGGCACCTATCCGCCGCCCAAGGGCGCGACCGATATTCCGGGCCTGGAGATCGCAGGCGAAGTGGCGGCGCTCGGCCCGGACGTGAAACGCTGGAAGGTCGGCGACAAGGTCTGCGCGCTCGTGGTCGGCGGCGGCTATGCGCAATATTGCCTCGCCTACGAGCCGCACGCGCTGCCGGTGCCGCCGCAGCTTTCGATGGTCGAGGCCGCGGCCATCCCCGAGACGTTCTTCACCTGCTGGCAGAACATGTTCATGCGTGCCGACGTGAAGAACGGCGACTGGGTGCTGGTGCATGGCGGCACCTCGGGCATCGGCACGACCGCGATCATGCTGGCCAAGGCGTTCGGCGCCAAGGTGATCGCGACCGCCGGCTCCGACGAGAAGTGCGCGGCGGCGAAGAAGCTCGGCGCCGACGTCGCGGTGAACTACAAGACCGAGGATTTCGTCGCCGTGACGAAGACGGCGACCGAAGGCAAGGGCGCCAACCTGATCGTCGACATCGTCGGCGGCGAATATGTCGACCGTAACTACGCAGCGGCGGCCGACCAGGGCGTCATCGCGCAGGTGTCGTTCACGGCCGGGCCGAAGGCAACGGCGAACTTCGCGCTGCTGATGCAGAAGCGGCTGCACCATACGGGTTCGACCCTGCGGCCGCGTACCGTGGCCGAGAAGGCCGCCATTGCCCGCGGCATCGAGGAGCGGGTCTGGCCGCTGGTCGCCGCGGGAAAGATCAAGCCGGTGATCGATTTCGACCTATCCGATGGCCAAGGCCTCGGAAGCCCACGCCCGGATGGAAACGAGCCTGCACATCGGCAAGATCGTGCTCACGGTCTAGTTGGGCGACATAAAGCGGCCACGGATGTCGTGGCCATTTGCGGCGGGCTGAAACGAACGGGCTGGCCGCGCGTGCTGCGAATTCTGAACCTGGTGCTGGGCCTTGCGCGGTTCGCCGCAGCGATCCTGCTTCTGTATCTCGCCTTGAACTGGCGCTCGCCGCTGTTCGCGTCCACGCGATCGGCGGCACTGGCCCTGTCGATTGCTCTGCCGCTGGCGCTGATCGGAGCGGAAATCCTCTTCTGGCGGATCAGCGCGCGCTGGCGTCCGGCGACGCTGGTCTACGGGGCGACCGCGCTGGTGGCGTTCCTGGCGCTCGCCCTGACGCTGACGTTCGAACTGCAATTCCGCTGGATGCGGAGTGAGGTTCTGCGCGCCGATCCGGTGCAGGTCGAAAAGCTCGGCCGCCATCTGATCGTCGGCTATCGCACCGAGGCCGGCCTGCGCGATCTGATCAAGCGGCGGGCTGTCGCGGGTATTTTCATTACGGCGCACAATGCGCGTGGCAAGGACGCCGGGACAATCCGCCGCGATATCGAGGCGCTTCAGGCGATCCGCAAGGCGCAGGGGTTGCCGCCGTTGCTGATTGCCACCGACCAGGAGGGCGGCGGCGTCTCGCGCATGTCGCCGCCGTTGCCGCGCCCGGTCACATTGGGTGAGATTGTTCGGTCGCACGGCAATGAGAATGCACGGCGCGAGGCGGCTCGGACCTATGCCGCGAACGTCGGCCGATCGCTGTCCGAACTGGGCGTCAACCTGAATTTCGCGCCGGTGGTCGATCTCGATCAGGGCGTCAGCAATCCGAACGACCGCTATAGCCGGATCAGTACACGCGCCATCTCGTCCGACCCGAAAATCGTCGCCGACGTTGCCGGCGAATATTGCCGCGAGCTCGCGCTGCACGGCGTGCATTGCACGATCAAGCATTTCCCCGGGCTTGGCCGCGTGTTCGAGGATACGCACCTCGACCACGCGACGCTTGCGACACCGGCCGACGAACTCGCCAGAAGCGATTGGCTGCCATTCAGGGAACTGATGCAGCAGAAATCCATGTTCACCATGCTCGCCCACGTCACGCTGACCGCAATCGATCGCGAGCGGCCAGCTTCGTTTTCCGCACCGGTGGTGTCCGGGCTTCTTCGCCGGGACTGGAAGTATGACGGGATCCTGGTGACCGACGATTTCAGCATGGGCGCGGCATACCGCAGCAATGGAGGGCTGGCCGCGGCCAGCGTTTCGGCGCTCAACGCGGGCGTCGACCTCATCCTGATCAGCTATGACCCGGACCAGTACTTCCCGGTGGTTCATGCGCTTCTGCGGGCCGACGCCAAAGGAGCACTGGCCAGGGAAGCGCTGGAGCGGAGCAATCGCAGGCTTCAGGCCGTCCCTGCCGGGCAAGAGGCAGCTGTTTCTGCCCGTTAGCCGTTCACGGTCTGGGCGGAAATCCTTGCCCATTCAGGTATATAGGGCTACTCATGGCGCCAGCGGGGGAAGGGCGGCCTGGGCGTCGCGGTGGCCGCGATTTCGGCTTATTTTTAGGGGCTTTACGACGCCCATGAGCTGGTTTGGGGCAGCATTGTTCTGCATCGCACGCCGACCGCGTCGAGCGAGCTTTTGGCGCGCGTTGCCGTTCGCGGCCGTTTTGACGGCTGCGCTGCTCGGCGCTCCGGCCGCGCAGGCGGTCGAGGCCGTCAACGTGCGCACCGACGTGACCGCGATCGACCTCACCGGCGTCGCCGAATTCCAGAAGACCGACACCGACTCGATTTCGGTCTCGGCCGCGCCCGGCGCCGACGGCATCGTCCGCCGCATGCAGCAGCCCGCGCGCGAAGGCTCGACCAACTGGGCGGTGTTCGCGCTCGCCAATTCCGGCGACGAGCAGATCGACCGGCTGATCGTCGTGCCGCACTACCGGATGGTCGGCTCGGGCCTGCTGCTGCCCGATCTCGGGCTGTCGCGCATCGTCACCATCACGCCGAGCTCCGGCGAGCGGCCGGAGCAGCAGTACAGCGCCACCGCCGACATCTATCGCATCACGCTCGATCCCGGCACGGTCGTCACCTACATCGCCGAGCTTCGCACCGACCGCCTGCCGCAGCTCTACCTGTGGGAGCCCGACGCCTACAAGGACAAGATCAACAGCTTCACGCTCTACTTCGGCATCGTCATCGGCATCGCCGGCCTGCTCGCGCTGTTCCTCACCATCCTGTTCGTGGTGAAGGGCAGCGTGATGTTTCCGGCGGCCGCGGCGCTGGGCTGGGCCGTGCTGGTCTATATCGGCATCGACTTCGGCTTCTGGGGCAAAGTGTTCGACATGTCGTCGGGCGCCGAGCGCATCTGGCGCGCCTCGGGCGAGGCGATCCTCGCCGGCACCCTCCTGGTGTTCCTGTTCGCCTATCTCAATCTCGGCCGCTGGCATGTGCGCTACATGCACATCACGCTCGGCTGGCTCGCCGGCCTGGTCGCGCTGGTGGTCATCGCGCTGATCGATGCCTCGATTGCGTCCGGCATTGCGCGGCTGTCGCTGGTCGGCATTGCGTTTCTTGGCTTTGGCCTCGTCGTCTATCTCTCCACCCACGGCTTCGACCGCGCGGTGCTGCTGATCCCGACCTGGTTCCTGCTGCTGATCTGGGCGGTGGCGCTGATCATGACCGTCACCGGTTCGGTGCAGAACGACATCATCGGCCCCGCGCTGCTCGGCGGCCTCGTGCTGATCGTCATGCTGATCGGCTTCACGGTGATGCAGCACGCGTTCGCCGGCGGCATCACCCACAACATCGTCACCGACGTCGAGCGCCGCGCGCTCGCGCTCACCGGCGCGGGCGACATGATCTGGGATTGGGACGTCTCGGCCGACCGCATCTACACCAGCCCCGAGACCGAGCACCTCCTGGGCCTCAAGCGCGGCTCGCTGGAAGGGCCGGCGGCGCGCTGGCTCGATGTGCTGCACGTGCTCGACCGCGACCGCTTCCGCGCAGCCCTCGACAGCGTGCTGGAGCAGCGCCGCGGCCGGCTGGTGCAGGACTTCCGGCTGCGCACGCCGGAAGGCAATTATCTCTGGTTTGCGCTCAAGGCGCGGCCCGTGGTCGGCTCGGACGGCGAGGTGGTTCGCCTGGTCGGCACGCTGACCGACGTCACCGAGTTCAAGACTGCCGAGGAGCGGCTCCTGCACGATGCGGTGCATGACAACCTCACCGGCCTGCCGAACCGGCAACTGTTCCTCGACCGTCTCGAAGCCGTGATGGCGTTCGCCAAGGCCGACTCCAACATCCGTCCGACCGTCGTGGTGATCGATCTCGACCGCTTCAAGCAGGTCAACGATTCGGTGGGCATCGCGGTCGGCGACTTCATCCTGCTGACGCTGGCGCGCCGGCTCGGTCGCCTGCTCAAGCCGCAGGACACGCTGGCGCGCCTCACCGGCGATCAGTTCTCGATGATTCTCCTTTCGGAGCGCGATCCGACGCGGCTCATCGCCTTTGCCGAAACCATCCGCCGCACGCTCCGCGCGCCGATCACCTTCAACGACCGCGAGATTTTCCTCACGGCATCGATCGGACTTGCGCTCTGCGACGGCCAGCCGAACCGCACCGAAGAGGTGCTGAAGGACGCCGAGCTGGCGATGTATCACGCCAAGCGGATCGGCGGCGACCGCATCGAGCTGTTCAAGCCCGCGATGCGCGCGCGCAAGACCGACCGCCTGACGCTCGAATCCGAATTGCGGCGCGCGCTGGAGCGCGAGGAAATCACCATTCTCTATCAGCCGATCGTCCGCCTCGAAGATCGCTCGGTCGCGGGCTTCGAGGCGCTGGCGCGCTGGGATCATCCGAAGATGGGCCGCATGTCGCCGGCGGAGTTCATCAGCATCGCCGAGGAAATCGGGCTGATCGTCGATCTCGGCCTGTTCGTGATGGAGCGAACCGCGCGGCAGTTGAGCGCCTGGCAGCGCAATGTGCGCACCCGCGAGCCGATTTTCGCGAGCGTCAACGTGTCGTCGCGCCAGCTTCTGCGCCACGACCTCATTCACGACCTGCGGACCGTGCTGTCGCGCTCCGGCCTCGCCCGCGGCTCGCTCAAGCTCGAGCTCACCGAGTCGCTGGTGATGGAGAATCCGGAGCACGCGGCGCAGTTGCTGACGCGCATCCGCGAGCTTGGCGCGGGGCTGGCACTCGACGATTTCGGCACCGGGCACTCGTCGCTGACCTACCTCCAGCGCTTCCCGTTCGACACCATCAAGATCGACCAGTCGTTCGTTCGCATGAACAACAAGGGCACGCGGCCGGTGATCCTGCGCTCGATCATCTCGCTCGCGCACGATCTCGGCATGGACGTGGTGGCGGAGGGCGCGGAAACCGACTCCGACGCGGTCGAGCTTTATCAGCTCGGCTGCGAATACGCGCAGGGCTACGTGTTCGGCGAGCCGATGACGGCCGAGGCCGCGCGGAAGCTCCTGCAAAGCGAACAGCTCGAGCCGGCGCGCTGATTCAATCTGGCTTCACAGGCTGCCAGCCGGCCTTCAGCCAGCGTTCCCGCATCGCGGGTGCGGTCAGTGTGGCGATGAAGGCGCGGGCGTGGTCCGGTTCCTTGCTGTTCGAAGGAATGGCCGCAGCGTAAACCGTCCAGAGCTGGATCGCGTCGGGCAGGGGTCCCGCGAGGCGGGCATCCTTGGCGTGGATGTCGGTGATCGGCGCGAAGGCGAGTTCGGCCTCGCCTTTCGCGACTTTTTCAGCGGCGTCATGGCCGCCGGTGGAAAGAACACCCTTGCGGGTGACCTCGTCCTTGATGCCGAATTGCTCCGCGATCTTCATCAGGTGCGTCACGGAGGTCGCGCCGAGCTTGGGATCCGAATAGGCAATGCTGGTGGCTTTGAGCAAAGCCTGCTTGATCGCGTCCGGTGTCGCGAGATCGGGGACCGGCGCCCCCGCCTTGACCACGAAGCCCAGCCCAACCCGGCCGATATCGACGCGGCTGCCGGACGCGATCTTTCCGGTCGCTTCGAGCTCGCGCATCAGCGGCGCCGAAGTGATGATCAGGTCAGCCGGCTTTCCCGATGCGATCGTATCGCGCAGAAAGCCCGTAGGTCCGACGGTGAAGCTGAACTTGTGACCGGTCTCGCGCGCATAGTCGTCGATCATGCCGCGGATCACGCCGCGCACGGCGCCGGCGGCGATCACATTGATGTCGGCGGCGCTGGCCGGAACGGCGGTTGCCAGGGTAGCGAACAGCAGTCCGGTGCGGACCGCGGCCATGGATCAGGCGTGGCCGACTTCGCTGGAGAGCATCCCGGGGCGGATGCCGATCTTCTGCATGGCCCGGTCGTATTTCGCTTCGATATCCATGCCGAAGATCAGGTCCGGATCGGCGCTGCAATGCAGCCAGCCGTTCTGCTGCATCTCGTTCTCGAGCTGGCCCGGCGACCAGCCGGCATAGCCGAGCGCCAGGACGGCGCTGGCGGGACCTGCGCCGCGCGCGATCGCCTTGAGGATGTCGAGCGTCGCGGTGAGGCAGATGCCCTCGTCGATCGGCAGGGTCGAATTCTCGATGAAAAAATCCGCGCTGTGCAGCACGAAGCCGCGCTCGGTTTCCACCGGTCCGCCCTTGAGCACCGTGACATCGGCGCGGGTCGGAAGCTGGATCTTGTCCTTCTCGGGGATCACTTCGAGCTTCACCAGGAGGTCCGTGAAGCTGATGTGGGGCGCCGGCTGATTCACCACGATGCCCATCGCACCCTCCGACGAGTGCGCACACATGTAGATCACGCTGCGCGCAAACCGCTCGTCCCGCATGCCGGGCGACGCAATCAGCATCTGCCCGTCGAGGAATCCGCGGGCCTTGCCGGAATGCTGTTTCTGCAATGACTTGCGTGTGAGCTTCATACCGTTGAGGTTACTCCCATCGCCAAGGCTTTGGAAACGAAACTTGGAGATAACGCCGTGTTATGATCACGAGCAATTCAATGGCTTGTGTGCGCTGCCCTCATTAAATCACGTCCATAGATGACCGCTATGTCCCACCGTCCACGCAATGTTCGCCTTGCCTTTTTTCTGGCCGCAGGTCTGTCTGCGGTAAGTCTCGGCGCGTCAGGTTCGCCTGCAATTGCGGCGGAGATGTCGCGCTGGGATGACGGCCTGCAATCGTCGGTGCGCCTGATTGCCGCGCGAACAAAAGGCGAAGGCGCCGGGCGCATCCATCGGGCGGGTATCGAGATCAAGCTCAGTTCCGGCTGGAAAACCTACTGGCGGTATCCGGGCGATTCCGGCGTACCGCCCGCATTCGATTTCTCGAAATCGGAAAATGTCAAAACCGCGACGGTGCTGTTCCCGGCGCCGATCCGGTTCCCCGACGGCGCCGGCGGGCACTCGGTCGGTTACAAAGCCGGCTTGGTCTTGCCGGTGCATGTCGTGCCGGGCGATTCCACAAAACCCGTCGTGCTCCGGCTGAAGCTCGACTACGCGGTTTGCGAAAAGCTCTGCGTCCCGGCGGAAGCCAATCTCGAGCTGAAGATCACCGGCGCCGAGAAGGCCGGTGACGCGACGGTCGGTGCGGCCGAAGCCCTGGTGCCGAAGTCCACCGCCATCGGCGGCGACGGCGCATTCGCCATCCGCGCGGTGCGCCGCGAGGACGGATCGAAGCCCAAGGTTGTTGTCGACGTGGCTGCACCCGCGGGCTCGACGCCCGTGCTGTTCGCCGAAGGGCCCACCGCGCAATGGGCGCTGCCGTTGCCGGAGCCGGTGGCCGGTGCGCCCGCGGGCCAGCAGCGGTTTGCGTTCGTCGTCGACGGGCTGCCGCCCGGCGAGAGCGGCAAGGGCGCGAGCTTGCGGTTGACCGCGGTCGCCGGCGACAAGGCCATCGAGGCCGGATACCGTCTCGACTAATTCGCCGGAGGCGCTAACTTGGCGCCCATAATCATTCCATAACCCTGCGAGAGGATGTGAGCCATGGCAATCAAGGTTGGCGACAAGGTGCCGAGCGGCAGTTTCACGGTGATGACGGGCGAGGGTCCGAAGCCGATGACCACCGATGAATTGTTCAAGGGCAAGAAGGTGGTGCTGTTCGCGGTGCCGGGCGCCTTCACGCCGACCTGCCACAAGAACCATCTGCCGGGCTTCGTGAAGAACCTGGCCGCCATCAAGGCCAAGGGCATCAACACCGTCGCGGTGACCGGCGTGAACGATGTGTTCGTGATGGATGCGTGGAAGAAGGCCTCCGGCGGCGACGGCATCGAGTTCCTCGCCGACGGCAGCGCGGCCTGGGCCAAGGCGGTCGGCATCACCGCGGACCTGACCGAGCGCGGTCTCGGCGTCCGCTCGGGCCGCTATGCGATGGTGGTCGAAGACGGCGTCGTGAAGGCGCTGAACGTCGAAGAGGGGCCGGGCAAGGCGGAAGTTTCCGGCGCCGACAATCTGCTCAAGGGTCTCTGATTTTCAGGTCTGACGAGGGCCCCTTCCTGCGAACGCGGGGAGGGGCCTTTTTGTTTGCGCATCATCATTGTCGCTGGGCGCGGATGTCCGCAATCGCCGCGACCGCAAGCCGGTCGGCGCGCTCGTTCAACTCATGGCCGGCGTGGCCTTTGACCCAGTGCCATCTCACGTTGTGCCGCTTGATTGCCTCGTCGAGCCTCTGCCAGAGATCGACATTCTTCACCGGCTTTTTGTCGAAGGTCCTCCAGCCGTTACGCTTCCAATTCTGGATCCATTTTGAGATACCATCGTGGACGTACTTGCTATCGGTGTGTAGCTCGACTTTTGACGGATATTTCAACCATTCGAGCGCAGCAATTGCCGCCATTAGTTCCATCGGTTGTTGGTCGTCTGAGCATCGCCACCCTTCAATTCTTTCGTGTGCTTGCCGTCAGTCAGCACTGCTCCCCAGCCACCCGGGCCAGGATTTCCAGAGCACGCGCCGTCGGTAAATATGATGACATGAGGGTTCAAGTCACTCGCGTAAATCTTCAGTGCTAAGTCCGTAGTCGACGAAAGCCATTGATTTGCTGGTGGAAGCGCAGCTTTCGAAGATATTCGAGCGGGTCCTTAGGCTTGACTAGCGCTGTGGGGGGTACGTCTAGCCAGTCCACGAGCCGGGTCAGTAGAAACCGAAGTGCCGCTCCGCGGGCGAGAAGCGGTAGTGCGTGCAGTTCGGGTTCAGAAAGAGGTCGGTACGTTGAAGTATGAGCTGAGTAGGCTGCGGCCTTTCGTAACGTTGTAGGAATGATCCGGCTCGAAGCACCAGGCGTTGAGGCAGATTGCGACGTCATAGGCGAGCGTGTCGGTGCAGGCGAAATAGAAGTCGATCAGGCCCGACAGTTTGTTGCCAAGAAAAAACACGTTGTCCGGAAATAAATCCGCGTGGATGACGCCCTGAGGTAGATTGCGAGGCCAAGTATCTTCCAAGTCCGCCAACTCTTCTGCGATCACTGAATGAAGTTCGTGGTGCACACTATTGGCGCGGCCGTCCGCCTGCTCAAACAGCGGTCGCCACCCTTCGACCGACAGCGCGTTGCGACGTTTACTAGGAAAATCGGCGCTTGCGAGATGCATCCGTGCCAGTGCTTCGCCTACTGCGCTGCAATGCTTTGCGTTCGTTCGGCGCATCCACATGCCGTCAAGGAATGTGACGATCGCAGCCGGGCGTCCGCACAGCGTGCCAAGTGCCTCTCCACTTTTGTTTTTTACTGGCTGCGGACAGTTGATGCCACGCGCATGCAGGTGTTCCATCAGGGCGAGAAAGAACGGCACATCGCCAACAGCAACACGCTTTTCGTAGAGCGTCAGGATGTAATAGGCATCGCCAACGTGGACGAGAAAGTTGGAGTTCTCTACGCCCTCGGCGATGCCTTTGTAGGACTTAAGCTTCCCCAAATCATAGCCTGCGAGAAAGCTCTCGAGTTGCTTCGGTGGGGACATCGGTGTAGACGGCCATGCCGCTGGACCCGCGCTTGCGTCGGCCCGTCTGGTCAAGCGGGCAGGGGAATGATCAGGCGGCCGCGTTGTCGCGAAGCTGGCGCGGCAGCGGGAAGAACATGCCCGATTCGTCCGCGCCCGACACGGTCTCGACGTCGAGTTTGTAGCGCGCGGCGAACGCGTCGAGGATTTCCTCGACCAGCACCTCGGGCGCCGAGGCGCCGGCGGTGACGCCGAGCGTCCTGACGCCGTCGAATTTCGACCAGTCGATCTCGGATGCGCGCTGCACCAGCACCGAATAACGGCATCCGGCCCGCTCGGCGACCTCCTGAAGCCGCCGCGAGTTCGACGAGTTCGGCGCACCGACCACGACCAGCGCATCGACCTGCGGCGCCACGCGCTTGACCGCGTCCTGGCGGTTGGTGGTGGCGTAGCAGATGTCTTCCTTGTGCGGGGCGATGATGGCGGGGAAGCGCCGCTTCAAGGTCGCGACGATCTCCGCCGTGTCGTCGAGCGAGAGCGTGGTCTGGGTCACGTAGGCGAGGTTGTTCGGGTCCTTCGGCGTGAACGCCTCGGCCTCTTCGACGGTCTGCACCAGGGTGATGGCGCCGTCGGGCAACTGGCCGAGCGTGCCGACCACCTCGGGATGGCCGGCATGACCGATCAGGAGGATGTTGCGGCCGCGCTTGTGGTGGATTTCGGCCTCGCGATGCACCTTGGTCACCAGCGGGCAGGTGGCGTCGAGATGAAAGAAGTTCCGGCGCTGCGATTCCGCCGGGATCGACTTCGGCACGCCGTGGGCGGAGAAGATCACCGGCGCGTCGGTTTCGGGGATTTCGTCGAGTTCCTCGACGAAAACCGCCCCCTTGGCCTTCAGGCTTTCCACCACATAGCGGTTGTGGACGATCTCGTGGCGGACATAGACCGGTGCGCCGTAGCGCTTGAGCGCCTGTTCGACCGAGTCGATCGCCCGGACCACGCCGGCGCAAAAGCCGCGCGGCGAGCAAAGCAGGACCTTCAGCAGGGGTTTCTCAACGTTTTCCGCGTTCATAAGGAAGAAATGAGGTTCCTGACCCGGCCCTGTCAAGCGCAGCCCCGGATATTGGACTTCCCGGGGTCAAATGCCTATATTCGGGCCATATTCCAGTCATCTTGGATGACACGGGCCTCGTCCGGAAGGGCGGGCGGGGCGCAGGAGGAGATTTATCCCATGCAAGAAGCGCCATTGATGCCAAAGGCGACCGCCGTCTGGCTGGTGGAGAACACCGCCCTGTCGTTCGACCAGGTGGCCGAGTTCTGCAAGCTGCACCCCCTCGAGGTGAAGGCCATTGCCGATGGCGATGCCGCCCAGGGGATCAAGGGCCTGGACCCGATCCAGACCGGCCAGCTGACCCGCGACGAGATCGACAAGGGGGTCGCCGACCCCGACCACAAGCTGCTGCTTTCCAGGCCCAAGGTGGGCCTGCCGGAGGCCAAGCCCGGCCCGAAGAAGAAGGGCCCGCGCTATACCCCGGTGTCCCGCCGCCAGGACCGTCCGAATGCGATCCTCTGGCTGCTCCGCAACCATCCGGAGTTGAAGGACGCGCAGATCATGCGGCTGGTCGGCACCACCAAATCGACCATCGCCGGCATCCGCGACCGCACCCATTGGAACGCCGCGAGCCTCACCCCGCTCGATCCGGTGACGCTGGGCCTGTGTTCGCAGATCGATCTCGACTTCGAGGTGCAGCGCGCCTCGAAGGAGAAGCCCGCGCCGGCCGAACCGGGCGTGACGCTGCTGCCGGCCTCGGTCACCACGGCGCCGCAGGAGCCGGCCGAGCCGGAGACGCCCGCGGCCGCCAAGGCCAAGGACGATCTCGACACCGCCGCGGTGTTCGCCAAGCTGAAGCAGCTCGGTGGCGGCAAGTCCGAGGACAAGGGCGAGTAATTTCGCTTTTCTGTTCGAAGGTCCGGTGCGGCATGGCGGCGCCGGGCCTTTGCATGCGTACTCTTGGGTTACGGCCGCCAGCGCATCCGGTTGACCGGACGGCCCGAGACCGGATTGACGTCCTCGCCCGCATAGGAAAATCCGTTCTTTTCGTAGAACGCGATGGCGCGGGCGTTGTCCTTGTTGACGAGCAGCTCCAGCAGCGCCGGCGAAATGCGCTTGCCGGCGTCGAGCAGCATCACGGCGACGTTGCTGCCCCAGAATTCCGGCGCCACCACGATCTGATCGAGATAGCCGTTTTTTGGATCGACGGTGACGAAGCCCTCGAGCACGCCGTCCATCTCGGCGACGACGATCTTCGCCTGCGGCACAAGCTCCTTGCGCCAGCGCTCGCGCCACCAGTCGACGCGCGCCGCGAAGTCGATGGCCGGATAAGCCTGCTGCCAGGTGCGCCGCCAAAGCTCGATCGCCGCGTCTTCGTCGGCGACGGCATAGTCGCGGAGCTTGAGGGCCGGCTTGCTCACCGCTCCGTCAGCTTCAGCTCGATGCGGCGGTTGCGGCTGTAGGCGCCTTCGTCGGTGCCGGGATCGATCGGCTGGAATTCGCCGAAGCCCGCGGCGACGAGACGCTGCGGCGGCATGCCCTTGGCGATCAGGTACTGCACCACGGCGATGGCGCGCGCCGCCGAAAGGTCCCAGTTGGAGCGGCCGCCCGAGATCGGCCGCACGTCGGTGTGGCCGTCGACCCGCAGCACCCAGGCGATGTCCTGCGGAATCTGCCGGTTGAGCTCGAGCAGCGCCGCTGCGATCTTGTCCATCTCGGAGCGTCCTTCGGGCTTCAGCACCGATTGACCGGTGTCGAAGAACACCTCGGATTGCAGCACGAAGCGGTCGCCGACCACGCGGATGTCCGGCCGGTTGCCGAGGATTTCACGTAGTCGCCCGAAGAAGTCCGAGCGATAGCGCGACAGCTCCTGCACCCGCTGCGCCAGCGCCAAATTCAGGCGCTGGCCGAGATCCCTGATCCGGTCCTGCGATTCCCGGTCCTTCTTCTCGGACATCTCCAGCGCCTGCTCGATCGCGCCGAGCTGGCGCCGCAGCGCCGCGATCTGCTGGTTCAGCACCTCGACCTGCGCCAGCGCGCGGAGCGACATCTGCTTTTCGGTGTCGAGCTTGCTGCTGAGATCGGCTATCTGGCCCTGCTGGTTGCCGCCGAGCCCCTCGTAAAGCCCTCTGTACCGGTCGCGCTCGCCTTCGCTCGTTGCAAGGGTCGACCGCAACTGGGCCAGTTGCTCCTCGAGCGATACCTTGGTGTTCTGCTCGAGCGACAACAGCTCGGACAATTGCGCGATGCGCGCCGACAGCCGCGACAGCGCAGTGTCCTTGCCGGTGACCTCCTGCGACAGGAAGAACTGCACGATCGCGAAGACCGTCAGCATGAAGACGATGCCGAGAATCAGCGTCGACAGCGCGTCGACGAAGCCGGGCCAATAGTCGACCCCGGTCGTGCTCCTGCGGCTGCGCGCCAGCGCCATGTCAGCACGCCCGCCGGTTCATCGGTTCCTGAATCACAAGTTCTTGGATCATAAGTTCTCGGGTCATCGGTGGTCGGCCCGCTCCTGAACCATCATTTCGAGCAGCCGCCTGATCTCGCGGTGCTGCTCGGCCTGCGAGTCGACCCAGTCGCGGATCATCTGCTGCTCGGTCCGCATATGGTGCACCAATCCCTGGATCGCCTCGGCGAGATTGGCCATGGCGATGGTGGCCGCCTTGCCGGAGCCCGGACCCGTCGTCTGCGTCATCGCCTCGCGCAGCCGCTCGATCGCCATGCCCATTTCGCCGATGGTGCTGCCGATCGGCAGGGCGGCCGGATCGACGGCGGTGTTGGTGTTGATGTCGCTCACGGTGGTGGCGAGCCAGTCCTCGAGCTCGGTGTGAAAGCGGTTCTGCGCCTGGCTCATCTGCAGGTCGAGGAAGCCCAGCACGAGCGAGCCCGCGAGGCCGAACAGCGAGGACGAGAACGAGATGCCCATGCCCGACAACGGCGCCGAGAGGCCGTCGCGCAGCGTGTCGAACGTGGCGCCGGCATCGCTGCCGACCTTGAGGTTGTTGATGACGCCGCCGACCGAGCTCACGGTTTCGATCAGACCCCAGAACGTGCCGAGCAGGCCGAGAAAAATCAGCAGCCCGGTCATATAGCGGGAAATCTCGCGCGCTTCGTCGAGCCGCATCGCGATCGAATTGAGCAGGGTCCGCATCGTCAGCGACGAAATCGACATGCTGCCGGCCTGATCGCGCAGAATGGCAGCCATCGGTGCGAGAAGCGTCGGCGGGCGTTCGAGCGCGATGCCCGGATCGGCAAGGCGGAAGCTGTTGACCCAGGCCACCTCCGGGAAAAGCCGGATCACCTGCCGGAACGACAGCAGAATTCCGATCGCCAGCACGCCGATGATCAGCCCGTTCAGCGGCGGGTTGGCTTTGAATGCGGTCCAGATCTGCGGATGGATGACAACGACGATCAATCCGCAAAGGATCAGGAAAACCAGCATCCGCACCAGGAAGATTCGCGGTGAGGACACTTTGAATGGATCGACGTCTTTCGCCATGACCGGCCTTTTCGTCGCCGAAGCACGTAGCCACATTATGGCAAGCACGCGGCGAAAGTAATCCTGCTTCTGGTCTATTCAACGCAAATGACGGCCAAACGGGTCCGTTGCCGCGGTGCGAACGCCTAATTCTTGCCGGCGGCCTTCAGGAGGCGTTGCAGTTCGCGGTGCACGAACTCGTTGCCCACGACGATATTGCGTTTGGTGAACATCGCATCGCCGTCGTCGATGTCGGTGGCAAAGCCGCCGGCCTCGCGGATCAGGATGATGCCCGCCGCGATGTCCCACGGCGAGATGTTCTGCTCCCAATAGCCGTCGAGCCGTCCGGCGGCGACATAGGCGAGGTCGAGGGCGGCTGCGCCGAAACGCCTGAGGCCCGCGACCTTGTCCTGAACCGCCGCAAGCTCTTTCAGCCCCAGCTCGAGGTCGCCGCGGCCGCGATGCGGCAGGCCGCAGGCGACCACCGCATCGGCGAGCGTCTTTCGCGCCGCAACCCGGATCCGCCGGTCGTTCAGGTACGCGCCCTTGCCGCGCTCGGCGGTGAACATCTCGTCGGTGATGGGATTGTAGACGACGCCCGCGACGATCGCGCCGGAGCGCTCCAGGCCGATCGAGATCGCGAACTGCGGGATGCCGTGCAGGAAGTTAGTGGTGCCGTCGAGCGGATCGACGATCCAGGTATGCGTCGCGTCGGAGCCTTCGTGCTTGCCGCTTTCCTCGCCGAGGAATCCGTAGCCGGGCCGCACCTTGGTGAGTTCGGCGCGGAGCGTCTCCTCGGCGCGCCGGTCGGCCGCGGTGACGAAGTTGGCCGGGCCTTTCAGCGACACCTGAAGATTCTCCACCTCGCCGAAGTCGCGCTTGAGCGAACGCGCGGCCTTGCGCGCGGAGGAGACCATCACGTTGATCAGTGCGGAGTGGTGCATTACTCGGCCCGCCGGACGTAGGCGACCTCGTCGGTCGACACCACGATCTTTTCGCCCGTGCCGATGAACGGCGGCACCTGGACGCGGAGCCCGTTTTCCAGCGTCGCCGACTTGTAGGACGAGGCGGCGGTCTGTCCCTTGATGTGGGCGTCGGCTTCCGTGACTTCGAGCACCACCGTCTCCGGCAGCTTGATGCCGATCGGCTTGTCCTGATGCAGTTGCACCTGCACGTTCATGCCGTCCTGCAGGAACGTCCCGCGTTCGCCGACGAAGTCTTCGCGGAGCTCGATCTGGTCGTAGGTCGCCGTATCCATGAACACGAGCTGGTCGCCCTGCTTGTAGAGGAACTGGAACTGCCGCCGCTCGACCTCGGTCTCTTCGACCCGGTCGCTGCCGCCGAAGCGCTGGTTGAGCTTGCGCCCGTCGAGGATGTTCTTCAGCTCGACCTGATTGTAGGCCGGGCCCTTGCCGGGCTTCACCGCCACCGTTTTGACAGCCGCCCAAAGTGACCCGTCGAGCTCGATCACCATGCCGGGCCGGATGTCGCTGCCGCTGATCTTGGCCATGGAATTTCGCTGACGCGGGTCCGCCGAATTGAGGTTCTGCGGGGCAGATGCCCCGACGCGGCAACGTCCGTCAAGGCTTTGCGCGCTATTGCTTGGGCGGGTCGGGAAACGGGGTTGGCCCGATCGCCTTCATGCGTGCGATCCAGGGCTTGGCCTTGTCTTCTGCGGCGGCGCGGTCGGCAGGTTTCATCTTGCGCACGAAATCGTCGAGGAACTGATCGTTGTTGCCGCCGGCCTTCGCGATCAGATGCCAGCGAGCGGCCTCGACCGGGTCGGCCTTGATGCCGCGGCCGCTGGAGTACATCAGCGCCAGCCGGTTCTGCCCGACCGCGTTGTTCTTGCGGGCGGCCTTCATGAAGAACTCCCCCGCCGCGCGTTCGTTCTTCGGCGTGCCGGTGCCGTTGAACAGGGCGATGCCGTATTCGATCTCGGCATCGGTATAGCCCGAGCGGGCAGAGGCGCCGAGCCAGCGCGTCGATTCCTGGACGTCCTGCTTCACGCCGCGGCCGTCCTTGTAGAACGTCGCCAGCGCATATTGCGCCTGCGGGTTGCCGGCCTCGGCCGCCGACTTCATCAGTTCGGCGGCGCGCCCGAAGTCCTGCGGCAGCATCTGGCCCTCGAGATAGAGCAGGGCCAGATCATAAGCCGCGACCACATGGCCGAGCTTGGCTGCTTCGGACAGAAGGTTCACGGCCTCGGGGCGGTTCTGCGGTCCGCCGCGTCCGGTCAGGCGGAACATGGCGAGCGCGAACATCGCCTCGCGGTCGCCGCGCCTGGCCGCAAGCCGGTACCATTCCTCGGCTTTCTTGTCGTCGTTGGGGACGCCGAGCCCGTCGGCATAGAGCTCGCCGAGCAGCGTCATCGCCTTGGGATCGTTCTTCTCGTCGATCCGCCTAGTCGCCTCGCGAAACGCGGTGAGATAGAGCCCGCGCTGGAACGCGCCATAGGCGACGTCCGGCTCCGTCGAGACCGGCGCGGGCTTCGGCTGCGCCACGGCGGACGATGCCAGCACAAGCGCCGCGAACACGGCGAGGCCGGCGGCTGAAGCCTTCATCGGTCCGCTCATTGCGCCGGCTCCGATACACCAAGTCTTGGTGCGTCAAGTCTTGTGGCCGCGTCGGCGACCGCCGCCGCCGGCCCCCGCGGGTCGTCCCAGATGGTCCCGCCGATGGCGACGAAATCGGCGCCGGCCGCGGCGAGCGGTCCCACCTCGTCCAGCGTCGCCGCATAGCCGACGCAGGGAATCTCGAACAGCCCCGACCACCATTCGATGCGCTCGACGATCGCCGCAAGCGACGGCCGCCGGCCACCGGCCTCCGGCTCGCCGAACATCACGTAGTCGGCGCCGCGCTCGGCCGCGAGCATGGCGTCGTGGCGCGTGTGCAAGCCCCCGCAGCCGGCGATCCGGGCCGGTTTCAGCCCATCGACCGCCGCGGTGAACGCCTCGATGGCGGAAAGATGCGCGCCGTCGGCGCCCGCCTTGGCCGCAATCCCGGCGTGCCCGTCGAGAATGAGCGCCGCGCCGGCTTCCTGCACCGTGCCGGCAATCGCCTTGACGCGGTTGACCAGGTCGCGCTCGGCGGCGGGCTTGAGCCGCAGCAACACAGCGGCCACATCCGCGGCGCGGACTGTCTCGCGCAGCACGCCCCCCAGCGTCTTCGGATCGCCGGTTTCGGGCGTCGCGAGATAAAGGCGCGGAGCGGGGCGCTTGGTGGCGGTTTGCGGCTTGGCCATGGTTCTTCGGATGCGGTTTCAATTTGGCGGAAATCGGGTTACTGCGAGCCTTGCAGTCCGAGCTGGCGCACCAGCGTCCCCCATTTCTCGCCTTCCGCCTTGATATATGCCATCTGGCGTTCGACGGGCACGATGTCCTGCGGGATCAGCCCCACGTCTGCGACCTTCTTTCGCATGTCGGGCGCTTCCATGATCCGCTTCATCTCGCCGTGGAGCCTTGCGACCACGTCGGGCGGCGTGCCCGCGGGCGCCAGCAGCACGTGCCACGACACCGTCTCGAAGTCCGGCGCGCCGACCGCTTCGCCGAACGGCGGCAGGTCCGGCACGGTGGGAAGCCGGGTGGACGACGTCACCGCGAGCGCCCGCAGCTTGCCGTCGCGGATGAGGGGCAGCGATGCGCCGGCCTCGGCGAACGCCATCGCCACGTGGCCTGCCGCGACGTCGGCGATCGACTGCGGGCTGTTGCGGTAGGGCACGTGGGCCAGATCGATGCCGAAGCGCTGCTTCATGTATTCGGCGGACAGATGTGGTGCGCCGCCGACGCCGGACGACGAATAGCTGAGCTGGCCCGGCCGCTCCTTGACGTACTTGATCAGGTCGGGAACCGAATGGATCGGCAGCGCCGGATTGACCACGAGGATGAACGGGGACTTCACATAGAGCGCGATCGGGATGAAATCCTTCTGCGCGTCGTAGGGCGCGCTCTTGAGCAGCGTCGGGCGGATCGCCATCACGGCGCTGGTCGCGACGATCAGGGTGTAGCCGTCCGCCGGCGCGGCTTTCAGCGCCGCGACGCCGATCAGCCCCGCGCTGCCCGGCTTGTTCTCGACCACCACCGGCTTGCCGAAGCTCTGCGAAAGCTGGTCGGCGTAGAGCCGCACCACCACGTCGAGCCCGGTGCCCGCCGCAAGCAGCGGCATGATGGTGACTTGCCTGGATGGGTAGGTGTCGGCACGCGCCGTTGTGGCGAGCACGAGCCCGGCAAACGCGGCGAATGCGGCCCGCTTCAGTGGCGTCAGCATGAAAATCCCCGGCGTGATGGCACGCCGGGAGGGTAGGTTCCGCGGTTGCGAACGGCAAGCCGGATCAGGCCGCCTTCTTCTCCAGATCCTGCTTCCACTGGCCCTTGGAGGCGAGGCCGTTCATCAGCGCCCGGTGCGCGAACACGCGCTGGGCCGCCGCGACGTTCTCGCTCTTGCCCGACCAGGCCTTCTGCGGCGCGTGCTGCAGCGCGCGGCCATAGGAGAAGGTGAGCTGCCAGGGCAGATTGCCGATCTTGTTCATCAGATCGAGATGCGCGGTCGCTTCCTCGTCGGACTGGCCGCCCGACAGGAACGCGATGCCCGGCACCGCGCCCGGCACGCAGTTCTTCAGCATCTTGACGGTCTTCTCGGCAACCTCTTCGACGCCCGCGCGCCTGGCGTTCTTCTTGCCGGAGATCGCCATGTTGGGCTTCAGCACGATGCCTTCGAGGGCGACGCGCTGGGCGTAAAGCTCCTCGAACTGTGCCTTCAGCACCGCCGTGGTGACCTCGTAGCAGCGGTCGATGTCGTTATCGCCGTCCATCAGCACTTCCGGCTCGACGATCGGCACGATCTGCGCCGCCTGGCACAGCGCCGCATAACGGGCGAGCGCGTGCGTGTTGGTGCGGATCGCGGTGGCGGTCGGGATGCCTGCGCCGATGTCGATCACGCCCCGCCACTTCGCAAAGCGCGCGCCCTGCTCGTAATACTTGGGCAGCCGGTCGGCGAGCTTGTCGAGGCCGATGGTGACGGTTTCGCCCGGGCAATTGTGCAGCGGCTTGACGCCTTCGTCGACCTTGATGCCCGGGATGGAGCCGGCCTTTTTGATCAGTTCGACCAGCGGCGTTCCGTCCTTGGCCTTCTGCCAGATGGTCTCGTCGTAGAGGATGACGCCGGAGATGTGCTTCATGCCCTCGGCGGCGCGGAACATCATCTCGCGATAGTCGCGGCGATTGTCCTCGGTGTTTTCGACGTTGATCGCGTCGAAGCGTTTCTTGATCGTGCCGGTGGACTCGTCGGCGGCCAGGATGCCCCGGCCCGGCGCAACCATCGCCTCGGCCACTTTGTTGAGGTCTGCGAGATTCATCGCCCTCTCCTTGAATAGCTGGTCGGAATACACTTCAGGAACGTGTCACCCGTACGGCGGGTTGCGCTCGGGAACCGCTCTTTCGAGGTCATTTTTGCCTTAACACCTCGACGCCGGGCAAGGCCTTGCCTTCCATCCACTCCAGGAAGGCGCCGCCGGCTGTGGACACATAGGTAAAACGGTCAGCGACGCCGGCGGCATTGAGCGCCGCCACGGTGTCGCCACCGCCTGCCACCGAAATAAGCTTGCCGGCCTTGGTGCGTGCGGCGGCGTGGCGGGCCACCGCGACGGTACCGCGGTCGAACGGCTGCATCTCGAAGGCCCCCATCGGCCCGTTCCAGACCAGGGTTGATGCGTCGTCGATCGCCCCCATGACCCGCTCGACCGACTGGGAGCCCACGTCGAGCATCATGCCGTCGGCCGGGATCGCGTCGACGCCATAGGCTTGCGACGGCGCATTCGCCTCGAAGTGATAGGCGACGGTGGCGTCCACCGGCAGGATGATCGCGCAGCCCGAGCTTTCGGCCTTGGCGAGAATGCGCCGCGCGGTGTCGGCGAGGTCCTTCTCGACCAGCGACTTGCCGACGCCCAGGCCCTGGGCATGCAGGAAGGTGTTGGCCATCGCGCCGCCGATCACGAGGCCCTGGACCCTGGTGATCAGGTTTTCCAAGAGGTCGAGCTTGGTCGACACCTTGGCGCCGCCGACGATGGCGACGACCGGCCGCACAGGCTTCCCCAGCGCCTTCTCCAGCGCCTCGAGTTCGGCCTGCATGGATCGCCCCGCATAGGCCGGGAGCTTGTGGCCCAACCCCTCGGTCGAGGCGTGCGCGCGGTGCGCGGCGGAGAACGCATCGTTGATCCAGAGGTCGCCGCATTGGGCGAGCGTCGAAACGAACGCCGGATCATTCTTCTCCTCGCCGGGATGGAAGCGAAGATTCTCCAGCAGAAGGACTCCGCCACCCTTCACATTTTCAGTGACGAGATGCGGCTCCTTCAAATCTTCACAGAACTGAACCTGGGCGCCGACCAGGGCGGAAAGCGGATCGAGCAACGGCCGCAGGCTCTGCGCCGGGTCGGGCTTGCCCTTTGGCCTGCCGAAATGCGCCAAAAGAATCACTGCGGCATTTCTTGCTTGCAGGTCCTTGATTGTCGGGATTGCCGCCCGCAAGCGCGTGTCGTCGGTGACCTTGCCGTCCTTCATCGGGACGTTGAAATCGACACGAACGAGGGCGGCGTTGCCGCCCAGGTCGGAAGGGAGATCGTCGAGGGTTCGGAAGTTCGGCATCGGCACTGATCACTTATGCAACAGGCGGTTCGCGTTCTTCGACGCGACCGCCGCGAACGGTCAGGGCGGAGCAATTTCAGGCGGCACACCTTGCGGCCGCCGCCTGACTTTCATTCCCTGGCGAAATGCGAAGACGACAAAAGCGACGAACAGGATCAGGCAGCTGATTCCGAGCCAGGCCGGAACCTCCATGGCGCGATCCCCTCTGTGTTAGATCAGCTTGCCCATCGCCACGGCGGTGTCCGCCATGCGGTTGGAGAAGCCCCACTCGTTGTCGTACCAGGACATCACCCGCACGAACGTGCCGTCCATCACCTTGGTCTGGTCCATGTGGAACACCGAGCTGTGCGGGTCGTGGTTGAAGTCGCCGGACACGTTCGGATCGTTGGTGTAGCCGAGGATGTTCTTGAGCTGCTGGTCGGCGGCGCGCTTGATCGCGCCGTTGATCTCGTCCTTGCTGGTGGCCTTCTTCGCCACGAACTTGAAATCGACCACCGAGACGTTCGGCGTCGGCACCCGGATCGCGACACCGTCGAGCTTGCCGTTCAGCTCCGGCAGCACGAGGCCCACGGCCTTGGCGGCGCCGGTTGAAGTGGGGATCATGTTCAGCGCCGCGGCGCGGGCGCGGTAGAGATCCTTGTGCATCGTGTCGAGGGTGGGCTGGTCGCCGGTATACGAGTGGATCGTCGTCATGAAACCCTTGTCGATGCCCACCGCATCGTTGAGGACCTTCGCGACGGGGGCGAGGCAGTTGGTGGTGCACGAGGCGTTGGAGACGACCTTGTGGTCCTTGGTCAGCTTGTCGTGGTTGACGCCGTAGACGACGGTGAGATCGGCGCCGTCGGCAGGCGCCGACACCAGCACGCGCTTGGCGCCCGCGGTCAGGTGCAGCGACGCCTTGTCCTTGGCGGTGAAGATGCCGGTGCATTCCAGCGCGATGTCGACGCCGAGGTCCTTCCACGGCAGCTTCGAGGGGTCCTTCTCGGCGGTGACCTTGATCGCGCCGTTGCCGACGCTGATGGTGTCGCCCTTCACCGTGACCGTGCCGGGAAAGCGGCCGTGCACGCTGTCGAAGCGGAGCAGGTGTGCGTTGGTCTCGACCGGGCCGAGATCGTTGATGCCGACCACCTCGATGTCGTTGCGGTTGGCCTCGGCGATCGCGCGCAGCACGTTGCGGCCGATGCGGCCAAATCCATTGATGGCAACCCGGACAGTCATGTTCGCTCCCACTGGTGAGATGTCATGCGCCGCTTGGGCGGGCATCGCGTCGCCTTGATATAAAGACGCGAACGGCCGGGGGAAGCCCGGCCGTGACACAAGAAAAAAACCTAGGCTGGGCGGGTTGTTATCACCTTTTGCCCAGCCTGCTCAACGCGGCTTCCGCGACCTTCGCGGCTGTTATGCCGAAATGGTTATAGAGCTCCTTGTAGGGGGCGCTTGCGCCGAACGTGCTCATGCCGACAAAGCCGCCGTCCGAGCCGATCAGGGCGTCCCAGCCCTGCCGGACCGCGGCCTCGACGCCCACTTTGACGGGCGCGTCGCCGATCACCGCGCGGCGGACGTCGTCCGGGGCTGCCTGGAACAGTTCGAAGCAGGGGACAGACACCACGCGGGCCTGCACGCCCTGGCCGGCGAGGAGCTTCTGCGCCTCCACGGCGAGCGACACCTCGGAACCGGTGGCGAAGATCGAGACCTCGGCTTTGCCCTGCGCCGGCGAGATTTCGTAGGCGCCGTGGACGCATTTGTTGCGCTCGTCGAGGGTGCGGCGAAGCTGCGGCAGGTTCTGGCGGGTCAGCGCCAGCACGCTCGGCGTCTCGCGGCCTTCCAGCGCCAGTTGCCAGCATTCGACGGTCTCGACCGCGTCGCACGGCCGGAACACGTTGAGGTTCGGGATCGCCCGCAGCGAAGCGAGATGCTCGACCGGCTGGTGCGTCGGGCCGTCCTCGCCAAGGCCGATGGAATCGTGGGTCATCACGTGAATGACGCGCTCGCCCATCAGGGCGGCGAGCCGGATCGACGGCCGGCAATAGTCGGCGAACACCAGGAAGGTGCCGCTGTAGGGGATGATGCCCCGGTGCAGCACCATGCCGTTCATCGCCGCGGCCATGCCGTGCTCGCGGATGCCCCAATGCACGAACCGCCCGGAGAAGTCGGTGGGCGTGATCGCCTTCATCGACTTGGTGCGGGTGTTGTTGGAGCCGGTGAGGTCGGCGGAGCCGCCGATCATCTCCGGCACCGCCGGGATGATGCTCTCCAGCGCGAATTCGCAGGCCGTGCGGGTCGCGATTTCCTTCGGCTCGGCGTGAAGCTTTTCCTTGAGCGAGCGGATCGCGGCGTTCAGCGCCCCCGGCAGATCGCCCTTCATGCGGCGCTCGAACTCGGCGCGCCTGTCGGCGGGCAGCGCCGCAAGACGCTTGTCCCAGTCCTTGTGCGCGGCCTTGCCACGCTGGCCCGCGGCGCGCCACTGCGTCAGCACGTCGGCGGGAATCTGGAACGGCGCCTCGCTCCAGCCGAGCCTCTCGCGCGCGCCCTTGATCTCGTCGGCGCCGAGCGGCGAGCCGTGCGACGACGCCTTGCCGGCCTTGGTCGGCGCGCCATAGCCGATCGTGGTCTTGCAGGCGATCATGGTCGGGCGGTCGGAGGCCCGCGCCTTCTCGATCGCGGCGGCAATCGCGGCCGGATCGTGGCCGTCGATGCGCGAGGCGTTCCAGCCGGCGGCCTCGAAGCGCTTCACCTGATCGACCGAGTCCGCAAGCGACAGCGGTCCGTCGATCGAGATGCCGTTGTCGTCGAACAGCACGATCAGCTTGCTGAGCTTCAGGTGCCCGGCGAGCGCGATGGCCTCCTGGCTGATGCCCTCCATCAAATCGCCATCGGAGGCGATCACGAAGGTCGAATGATTGACGACGTCGCCGCCGAACTCGGCTGCCAGATGCCGCTCCGCCATCGCCATGCCGACGGCGTTGGCGATGCCCTGGCCGAGCGGGCCGGTGGTGGTCTCGACACCAGGCGTGATGAAGTTCTCCGGATGCCCCGGCGTGATCGAGCCGAGCTGGCGGAACTGCTTGAGCTGGTCGAGCGTGACGGCCTCGTAGCCGAGCAGATAGAGCGATGCGTAGACCAGCATCGAGCCGTGACCGGCCGACAGGATGAACCGGTCGCGGTCCGGCCACGCCGGGTCGGCGGGATCGAACTTCATCGCCTGCGTGAACAGCACGGTCGCGATGTCGGCGGCCCCCATCGGCAGGCCGGGATGGCCGGACTTGGCCTGCTCCACGGCGTCCATCGCGAGCGCGCGGATCGCGTTGGCCATGCGGTCGTGCTCAGCGCGATTCATGGATACTCCATCACCGGTGCGCGAGGACGTCGCGACGGCGGTAGTCGAAGCTGTTGCGTTCATGGGGACCTGTCCAGGATGGCCGGTGGATAGCACGGGGGCGCGGTGAGTCCAACGAACGGGCAGTCCCCTGCACGCGCCATGCACAGGCTGCCGAAAACCCAGGGATAACGTGGCTTTGCGGCGTTGACGGTCAGGTGACGCAACACCTAAGCTTTCGCGTCTACGCTATTGCCGATTCAGCGTTTTTCATCGCGCATTTGCCGCATTGATGGCGTGATTGAAGCGTGAATGAGATCGGCCCGTTGAACACCCCAATTGACCAAGGCATGACCGAGCAGACCGCAATCGAGCAGGCGACGAGGCGTCTTTCCGAGGCGCTGGATGCGCTCGACGCCGCCGTCGAGCGCCGGATCGACGGCGACCGCGAGCGGGCAGCGCTGGGCGAGCAGGTCCATGCGCTGGCCGCCGACCGCTCGAAGCTTGCCGCCGACCTCGACGGCCAGCTGGCGCGCAGCCGCCAGCTCGAAGCGTCCAACCGCGACATCGCCCGCCGGATCGATGCCGCGATGGAGAACGTCCGGCTGGTTCTCGAGTTCGAATGACTGATGTGAGCATCGCCGCGAGCATTGCTGTGAGCACTCCATGGCGCAGGTGAACGTCACGATCAACGGCCGCCAGTTCCGCATGGCCTGCGAGGACGGCCAGGAGGACCATCTGCGCCTGCTCGCCAAGGCGCTCGAAGACCGGATCGGCACGCTGCGCGGTCAGTTCGGCGAGATCGGCGATGCGCGGCTGATGGTGATGGCGGCGATGACCGTCGCCGACGATGCGATCGAAGCCGACAAGAAGGTGCGCAAGCTCGAGCAGGAAATCGCCGCCCTGCAGGACGCGCGCGGCGCATCCGCCGACAAGGCGCAGGCGACGCAGGCGGCGCTGATTGCCGCCTTCACCTCGGCCGCCGAGCGAATCGAGGGCATGGCGAAGAAGCTCAATGCGGGCGTGGCGTCCGCAAATGAGCAATCCCCCGGTTGAAACAGGCTCAATTCCACCGGTGGCGTCCGGCGCTGCGAACCACTACATTGCGGTTGCGGGGCTGCGGGGCGCGACTGGAGTAAATTCCCCGGGGCCTTACGATCCTGAAGGGAGCTGTCCCTGACCTGGTCCCTGGACCGGGACATATGGCGCCCACCTACTTATGTAGGTTCCCGGGATCACAACTCCGACGGCCACTGCGGCTCCGCACTGTTTTTCCGTCGGGGGCTGGACCCGGTTTCGTTGATGACGCCCATTCCGATCGACCAGCTCAAGGCGGAACTTCGCAAATCGGCCCTGGCACGCCGCGAGGCGCTGCCCCCGGCGGAGCGGCAGGCTGCGGCGGGCGCGATCGCCGGACGGCCCTTTCCGCTCCGGATCAGCCCCGGCGTCATCGTCTCGGGCTTCTCGCCGCTCAAGAGCGAGATCAATCCATTGCCGCTGCTGCGGACGCTTGCCGACGCCGGCGCAAGGCTCGCGCTCCCCGTCGTCGCCGGCCGCGGCCAGCCGCTGATCATGCGCGCCTACGCGTTTGGCCAGCAGCTCAATTCCGGCGTCTGGGGCATCCGCGAGCCGAAGGACGACGCGCCCGAGGTCGATCCCGACATCCTGATCGTGCCGCTTGCCGCCTTCGACCGCCGCGGCAACCGCATCGGCTATGGCGCGGGCTACTACGACATGACCATCAACCGGCTTCGTGCCCTGAAACCCGTCACCGCGGTGGGCATCGCCTATGCGGCCCAGGAGGTGCCCGACGTTCCGGTCACGGAACGCGACGCCCGGCTCGATCTTGTGCTAACCGAGCGTGAAACGATCGACTTCCGCGGGACCTGACATGCGAATTCTCTTCATCGGCGACATCGTCGGGCGCAGCGGGCGCAATGTGCTGCTCGACCGGCTGCCGAAGCTGATCGCCGAATGGGAGCTCGACCTCGTCATCGTCAATGGCGAGAACGCCGCCGGCGGCTTCGGCATCACCGAAGCGATCTATGAGGAGTTCATCGACGCCGGCGCCGACGCCGTCACGCTCGGCAATCACGCCTGGGACCAGCGCGAGGCGCTGGTGTTCATCGAGCGTGCGCCGCGGCTGATCCGCCCGATCAACTATCCGGCCGGCACGCCGGGGCGCGGCGTGGCGATGATCGACACCAAGAACGGCAAGCGCGCGCTGGTGATGAACGTGATGGGGCGCATCTTCATGGACGCGCTCGACGATCCGTTTTCGGCGGTGGAGCGTGAGCTCGCCGCCTGCGCGCTCGGCTCCGGCGCCGACGCCATCGTCATCGACATGCATTGCGAGGCGACCAGCGAGAAGCAGGCGATGGGTTACATCGCCGATGGCCGCGCGAGCCTCGTGGTCGGCACGCACACCCACGTGCCGACCTCGGACCACCGCATCCTCAAGGCCGGCACGGCGTTCATCTCCGACGTCGGCATGACCGGCGACTACGACTCCGTCATCGGCATGGCCAAGGACGAGCCGCTCGGCCGTTTCATCCGCAAGATCCCGCAGGGCAAATTCGAGCCGGCGAACGGTCCGGCCACGTTTTGCGCGGTGGCGGTGGAAACCGACGATGCGACGGGCCTGGCCACGCGGGTCGGGCCGGTGCGTCTCGGCGGCGCCCTTGAAGAAGTGCGGCCGGCGTTCTGGACGTAAGTCGAAACGGGTTTTGCGTTAACCGACTGTTGCCGTGGGCCGCGTGACGCTGCGGCGCGCCGGCTTCGAAAGGCATAAACGCGCAAAACTGGTTTTTCCAGGCGGCTCTTTCGCATCGGATGGAGCCGCAAACGGGCTGCATTTTACCGGATCGAAACGCTTGGCCGGTACCTATGGGTTGAACAGTATCAAGCGTAACCACCAGAACGGTGCCGCGTTGGAAGCGAACAACTCCCTTATCACCGAAGTCGAGAGCGCAATTTCGTCGGGTTCTGCCGACCGGCGCGTCGAAACGCTGCGACGCGTCACCGACCTCTTCATGCTTCGCGCGGACAATTATTCCGATGATCAGGTCGATCTGTTCGACGACGTCATTTCCCGCCTTGCCGTGAAGATCGAGGAGCAGGCGCGCGCCGAACTCGCCAAACGGCTGGCGCCGGTCGCCCGCGCGCCCATTGCGGTGATCCGCTCGCTTGCGCGCGACGAGTCGATCGTGGTGGCGGCGCCGGTGCTGACTCATTCGCCGCGGCTGACCGAGGAAGAGCTGCTGTCGATCGCTCGCGGCGAAGGCCAGGACCGGCTGCTCGCCATCTCCAAGCGCGTGACCGTCAGCGAGGCGGTCAGCGACGTGCTGGTGACCCGAGGCAATCGCGACGTTCTGTATTCGGTCGTGAGCAACGACGGCGCGCGCTTCTCGCATGCGGGTTTCGGCAAGCTCGTCGAGCGCTCGGCCGGCGACGACGAACTGTCCGCCAGCGTCGGCCTCCGCAAGGACATTCCGAAGGAGCACCTGCGGACGCTCGTGTCCAAGGCGTCGGAAGCCGTGTTCAAGAAGATCGCCGACGCCAATCCGGCGGCCGCGAACGAGGTGAACAAGATCCTGTTCGACCTGACCGGTCACAAGGCGGGCACTGCGCCCCTGGCTCCCGTGCAGCGCGACTTCACCCAGGCGAAGGCCCATTTCGAAGCCTTGCAGAAGTCCGGCAAGCCGCTCGATCAGGGCGTGCAGCAATTCGCCGCGGCCGGCAGGTACGAGGAGGTGGTCGTCGCCGTCGCCTCGCTGTGCCAGTTGCCGGTCGAGTCTGTCGACCGCATCTTCACCGACAAGACGGGGGACAACGATCTTGCGCTGCTGCTGATCAAGGCCTCCGAACTGCGCTGGTCCACCGCCAAGCTGATCCTCGACCTGCGCCGCGGCGACACCAAGCCGTCGCCGGCCGCGGTCGAAACCGCGCGCGTGCACTTCGAACGGCTGCAGACCGCAACCGCCAAGCGGGTGGTCCGGTTCTATCAGGTCCGCCGCGCCTCCGGCGAAATGAAGCACTGACATATGGTCTCTGGCTTTGGGTTGCGGCCCTGTGCGCCGTGCCGGAAAAGCGCGCGCCGCTTTTCCGAAAAGGGACATGCGCCAACCTGAAGCTTGAGAGCGCATCCCGGATCCGTTCAGTCGGAGTGCACTCTGGTCCGGCGTGGCGCCTGCCGCGGATCGTTCGGGCTCAGTCATCGCGTGCCGTTCGACCTGCAATGCCCAATTCACGTCGAAGGACAACCGTTTCTCTTAAGACTTGTTAACGATTCTGGCCGCATAACGAATCAGCGGAGGGGAACTCCCATGCGCAAGATGACGTTGGCGGGGTTCGCAATCCTGGTCACCACGGGTTTTGCGCAGGCGGCGGACCTGCCCCGATCGGTCTATGTGCCGGCGCCGACCGCGTTCACCCATTGGACCGGCTTCTATATCGGCGGCAACGTCGGCGGCGGCTGGGCCAGCGCCGAGACCGACTTCAGCGTCGGCGGTGCGCCCTTCGCCAGCGCCACCAACAACCTGAACGGCGTCCTGGGCGGCGTGCAGCTCGGCTACAACTGGCAGACCGGACCGGCGGTATTCGGCGTCGAGACCGATTTCCAGTTTACCGGCATGCAGGGCACGCTGACGGCGCCGACCTGCGCCGCGGCGGTCTGCGGCGTGACCACCAATGCGAGCTACAGCCAGAAGCTGCCCTGGTTCGGCACCGTGCGCGGCCGTCTCGGCTACGCCCAGGACTCCTGGCTGGTCTACGGCACCGGCGGTTACGCCTATGCCCGCCTCGAAACCGAGGCGTCCGCCAGCGCCGGCGCGACCTCGGTGAGCCTGAGCCGCGAGGAGACGCGGTCCGGCTGGGCGGTCGGCGCCGGCGTCGAGCTCGCCTTCGCGCGGAACTGGAGCGCGCGGATGGAGTATCTCTACGTCGACCTCGGCCGGAAGGATGCCGTTCTCGCGATCTCCGGCGTTCCGGCGATCGGCGAAGACAGCCGCGTGACCCAGAACCTGGTGCGGCTCGGGGTCAACTACCGCTTCTAGTTTCCAGCGTTGCGTTCCGCCGCCCTGCGGGGTTGATCGCGGCGGCGCGCCTTGGTATCCGGCTGCCCTGCAGCGGGCGGACGACGATGGCTGGACATTCCCAATTCAAGAACATCATGCACCGCAAGGGGCGCCAGGATAAGGCGCGCTCCAAGCTGTTCTCCAAGCTCGCGCGCGAAATCACCACCGCCGCCAAGCTCGGCCTGCCGGACCCGACGATGAACGCACGGCTGCGTGCCGCGATCATTGCGGCCCGCGCCGAAAACATGCCCAAGGACGGCATCGAGCGCGCGATCAAGAAGTCGCAGGGCAACGACAGCGAGAACTACGAGGACATGCGCTACGAGGGCTACGGCCCGGGCGGCGTGGCGGTGATCGTCGAGGTGCTGACCGACAACCGCAACCGCACCGCGGGCGACGTGCGCGCGGCCTTCACCAAGAGCGGCGGCAACATGGCCGAAACCGGCGCGGTGTCGTTCATGTTCGATCACGTCGGCCTGGTGGAGTTCGATGCCAAGGTCGCCAGTGCCGACCAGATGCTCGAAGCCGCGATCGAGGCCGGCGCCGACGACGTGGTGTCGGGCGAGACCGGCCATGAGGTCTACACCGCCTCGGCCTCGCTCGGCGAAGTGGCGAAGGCGCTGGAGGCGAAGTTTGGCGAGCCGCGTAAGGCAGCGCTGGTGTGGAAGCCGAAGAACACCATGGCGGTCGACGACGAGAAGGGCGAGAAGCTTCTGGGCCTGCTCGACACGCTGAACGAGCATGACGACGTGCAGAACGTCTATGCCAATTTCGAAATGTCGGAGGCGCTGCTCGCCAAGGCGAGCGCCTAGCTGAACACCAGCGTCACCATCGCGGCGGCAGCGACGACCAGCCCGCCGCGCTTCCTCAAGGACAGCGCTTCGGCGAACAGCGGGCGGCCCAGCACCGCCGTGAAGACGAATCCGAGTTGCGCCACAGGCCGCCCTGATCGGAATACCCGACGAGCCGCATGTTGCGCGCGAAATCGGGTTTCGGAAGCTCGCTCATTGGGCGCTCACTTGTAAGCGCCCAGGAAATTCGGCACCGCGATCCAGTCCATCATCGCGCCGTCGTCCTGAAGCAGCGCGTGCATGCGTCGGTCCTCCTCGGTCTTCAGGTCCACGCCCATATGCGTGCCGAGCTTGCGGCTGTGCATCACGATGGTGTTGCCGATCGGCTGGCGCTCGGCGTTGTAGGCCTTCAGCGCCTTGTCGATGTCGTCGTGGTCGCGCAGCGCATGCGCCAGCGCCTGCGCGTCGCCGCCCGCCTTGGCGACGCCGAAGCCCATATGCGGGCGCGCGTTCGCCGCAGCGTCTCCGACCATAGCGACGCGGCCGAACACGATGCTGGGCGCGGTGAAGTCGTAGATCGGCGTAATGAACGGCTGCTCCATCGTCATCACGCAATCGAGCATCACCTCCGGCATGATGTCGCGCGCGTCGGCGTACATTTCCGCGATCAGGTCCTTGCGGATGAGCGGCGGCGGCACCGAGAACTCATGCTGGCGGCCGTTCTCGTCCACGTTCATCTCGCGGAGCTTTTCGGCGTCGGCCACGCGGTACCAGATGAAGTTGTAGCGGCGGCGACCGGGGCGCAGGTCGTTGTTGAAGCCCGAAATCGGGTAAGTGATGATTTCCTGGCGCGGCGGCAGGTAGAAGCAGAAATACGGAAAAATCTCTTTCAGCGTTTTCGGAGCGAGATCGGCTTCGTTCGGCGCGCCGCGCCAGATGTAGTAGCCGGCATAGGCCGGCTGCAGCTCCGGCGCGACCTGGCCGCGCACCGTCGAGCGGATGCCGTCGCCGCCGACCAGGATGTCGGCGTTCTCGACACGGCCGCCGTTGAAGTGCACGCGCACGCCGCTGCCGTTCTGCTCGACGCGTTCGAACGCCCAGCCCAGATGATAGTGCGCCGGATCGATGGTCTCGCGCAGCAGCCGTTGCAGCCGGTCCCACGACGTGAGGATCTGCCGCAGCGGACGTTCGCCCGTGATGCGGCCGTTGCGGTCGAGCGCGATGCGCTTGGGCACCTCGATGCCGAGATCGCGCGTGCCGGCGCCGCTCGCTTCCAGCGCGTCGAGCAGCTCCGGATGCGTGGTGATGCCCGCGCCGCGGCCGACCAGTTCGACGCCGGAGCGCTCGTACACGTCGCAATCCCAACCGATCTGGCGCAGGAAGGCTGCGGTGAACAGGCCCGACATCGAGCCGCCAATGATGATGGCCCGGCGCTTGCGCGCTGGCGATGACCTGGATCCCGGCATGGCGCGAAACACTAACCTTCAGCGGAGGATCGAGTCGAGTATCGGAAGGCTGACGAGAGCGGCGAGCGAGATGATGACGTAGGCGATATTCCGATAGAGCCTGTCCGACGTCCCGTGGAAGAAGCGTGCGCCGATCCCCATGCCCACAAAGAAGGGAACCCCGAGCAGCAGCGACAGCGCCAGCGGCCGCGCTTCAAACAGGTTGCCGTAGCCGAAGATCGCGACCAGCAGCACGTCGCAGATCATGAAGAGCACCATGAGGTTGGCGCGTATCGTAATGACGCTGTTGCCGCCGCCGAGCCAGTAGAGGATCACCGGAGGCGCCGCGATCAACGTTGCGCCGCCGGAGACGCCCGCGACCAGTCCGACTCCGAGGGTGAGCGGCAGCCGCGGCGGACCGTGATAGCGCCAGCCCGACGCCAGCACCGGCACGACGCTCAGGACCACGATGGCGATGCACCAGCGCAGCACGACCGGGTCGAGCACGATCAGAAGCCACACGCCGAGCGGCAGCCCCGCCGCCATCGCAATCGACAGCGGTCCCACCTCGCGCCAGGTGCAGCGGCGAACCTCGGGAATTGCAAACGGCGTTGCTGCCACAAGGTCGACCAGCAGGATCGTGACGGCAGCGATGCGCGGATCGTAGATCGCGGCGATCAGCGGCATATAGATCATCGCGCCGCCGAAGCCGGAGAAGCCGCGGGTGATGCCGGCCAGCGCCGCCACCGCCATCGCGGCATAGAGGCGGGGCTCGGCGAGGGCGGCCGCGAAGGTTGCGCTGCTGGGAAGATCGATCACGTTCCGGTTCCGGCGCTTTCTCTGGTAACAGCCGCACGCGGACGTGGCGATTGGGGAGAGCGGGGAGCTGCCATGCGGGTGCTTTGCCGCGGCTGCCGGACGGGGCTATCAACGAAGCTGCATGAACCGCCCGATTCGCATCCTCGGCATCGACCCCGGCCTCCGCCGCACCGGCTGGGGCGTCATCGAGGTCGAGGGCAACCGCCTGATCTATTCGGGCTGCGGCTCGGTCGCGACCAGCGACAAGGTGAGCCTCGCCGAGCGTCTGGTGACGATCCACGACGGGCTGGCGAAGGTGATCGAGGACTTCGCGCCCGATGAGGCCGCCGTCGAGGCGACCTTCGTCAACAAGGACGCCAATGCGACGCTGAAGCTCGGCCAGGCGCGCGGCGTGGCGATGCTGATCCCGGCGCGGGCCGGGATCGCGGTCGCCGAATACGCGCCGAACCTCGTGAAGAAGACCATCGTCGGCGCCGGCCACTGCGAGAAGGAGCAGATCAGGCTGATGCTCCGCGTGCTGCTGCCCAAGGCCGATCCGCCGACCCACGACGCCGCCGACGCGCTCGCCATCGCGGTGTGCCACGCGCACCACCGGCAGAGCGCCGCGCTGCAGCTGAAGGTCAAGGCCGCCGGATAAGGCCGGGCCAGCTATTTGCGGCGTGAAAAGCCGTAGAGATCGGCATCCACGTCCGGTCGTCCCGCGAGCGCGCCGGCGATGACGTCGGCCGCAATCCGCGAATAGGTCGTGCCGTTGCCGCCGTAGCCGAGGGCTGCCCAGCAGTTCGGCATGCGCGGGACCGGGCCGATGGTCGGCAGCCCGGTCGAACTCTGGCCGAACGATCCGGTCCAGGCGAAGTCGATGCGGGTGTCGATGTCCGGCAGGAGCTGCTTGAGCTTGCGCTGCAGCGTCGCGGTCTTGCGCGCAAGCAGGGCGTCGCGCTTCTCCTCGTCGGAAAACTCCTCGTCCTCGCCGCCGCAGATCACGCGCCCATCGGGCGTGGTGCGCACATAGAGATACGGATCGGCCGCCTCCCAGATCATGCACTCGCCGGGCCAGAGCCTGCGCGGCTGCGGCACGGTGGCGATGGCCCAGGTGGATGCGATCGTGTGCCCGCGCTGCGGCACGCTTTTGGGAAATTCGTAGCCGGTGGCAAACACCAGATGGCTTGAGCGAATGCGCCTGCCGTTCGCCGCCGTCGCCACCACGCGGGATGTCCTGGCATCGATATCGACGATGTCGGCCGGAGCATGGATTTTCGTTCCGGCCCGGCAGGCCGCGCGCAGCAAGGCGCATGTCGTGGCGCGCGGATCGAGCGCGAGATCGCCGGTGCTCATGATCGCGGCCCGCGACCGGATGCCGAAACCGCTTTTCAATTCACCCCGGGACAGCAGGCGGCCGGCGAAGCCTGCGGAAAGACGCGCCTCATGCTCTCGCTCAAGCTCGCCGGCGTCGAGCAGGTTGCCGGCGAGATAAAGCGTGTCGCGGCGCGCAGTCTCGACGCCCAACTCTTTCAGCCTTGCCGCAAGCGCATCGACCGCGAGCCGCGAGCGCCGCCAGGCGCGGATCGCGTCGCGCTTGCCGACCCGCGGCGCGAGCTTCGTCAGCGGCGTGTCGATAGCGTATTGCACCAGCGCCGTGCTGGCCGTGGTCGAGCCGTTGGCCGGGCCGCGGCGGTCGACGACCGCGACCTTGAAGCCCTCCGCCGAGAGCGCATCGGCCACCATCGCGCCGGTGATGCCGGCGCCAACCACCAGCACGTCGGTCTCGAGGTCGCGCGTCAGCGGCCGGTGCGGGACCGGCGACGCCCGGCCGGCCTGCCAGACAGAGCGGCCGGTTCGCAAATCCCTGGATTTCGTGACCACGTTCCGCGAACTCGCCCCGTTTCAGCCGGGGATACAATGCCCGGGGCGTGAATTCGATCCGCCAATTCATGGTAACAACCCCGAATGATCGGCAAGCTGAAGGGCATCATCGACAGCTACGGCGAGGATTTCATCGTTCTCGACGTGCATGGCGTCGGCTATCTGGTGCATTGCTCCTCGCGCACGCTTCAGGCGCTGCCGGCGCCCGGCGAGGCGGCGACGCTCGCGATCGAGACATATGTCCGCGAAGACCAGATCCGGCTTTTCGGCTTCATGAGCGACGCCGAGCGCGAGTGGTTCCGGCTGCTGCAGACCGTGCAGGGCGTTGGCGCCAAGGTCGCGCTCTCGGTGCTCGGCACGTTCAAGCCCGGCGAGCTCGCCTCCGCCATCGCGATCGGCGACAAGGCCGCGATCAGGCGTTCGCCCGGCGTCGGCCCCAAGGTCGCCGAGCGGCTGGTGATCGAGCTGAAGGACAAGGCTCCGGCCTATTCCTCGCTCGACCCCGCCGTCATCCAGCTGTCCGGCGCGGTCAACGAGAAGCGCGCGCCGCAGCCGGTGCTCGATGCGGTCTCGGCGCTGGTCAATCTCGGCTATGGCCAGCCGCAGGCTGCTGCTGCTATCGCCGCCGCGAGCCGCAACGCGGGCGAGGGCGCGGAGACGGCGCAATTGATCCGGCTGGGGCTGAAGGAGCTTTCGAAGTGACGGCGCTGAGCAAGGCGGACAGCGAGCTGATCCAGGCAGCGACCGACGCGATCCGCAACCGCTACCGCTATGACTGGCAGGAGGTTGGAGCGGCGATCCGGCTGCGCTCGGGAAAGATCTTCACCGGCGTCAGCCTCGACGCCTATCTGGGCCGCATGGCGGTCTGCGCCGAAGCGGTTGCGCTCGGGCAGGCGATCACGGTGGCGGGCGAGTTCAACATCGACACCGTCGTCGCGGTGCGTCATCCGCCGCCGGAGGAAAAGGACCGGCCGGTTGCGGTCGTGTCGCCCTGCGGCGCTTGCCGCGAGCTGATCTGGGACTACGATCGCAACGCCCGCGTCATCGTTCCGGGGCAGAAGGGGCCGGTCGCGGTCGGCATCGGCGAGTTGCTGCCCAACAAATACAGCCGCGAGCGAGGAAACTGAGCGTGGCCACCCCGCCCAAACGCCTGGTCACCGCCGAACGCCGCGAGGAAGACGCGGCCGAGTTGAAGCTGCGGCCGCAGCGGCTCGCCGAGTTCATCGGCCAGCAGCAGGCGCGCGCCAACCTTTCGGTGTTCATCGAGGCGGCGCGCTCGCGCAACGAGGCGCTCGATCACGTGCTGCTGGTCGGCCCGCCGGGGCTCGGCAAGACCACGCTGGCGCAGATCGTCTCGCGGGAACTCGGCGTCAACTTCCGCGGCACGTCCGGCCCGGTGATCGCCAAGGCCGGCGACCTTGCGGCGCTGCTCACCAATCTCGAAGAGCGCGATGTTCTGTTCATCGACGAGATCCACCGGCTCAATCCGGCGGTCGAGGAGGTTCTTTATCCGGCGATGGAGGACTTCCAGCTCGATCTCATCATCGGCGAGGGCCCCGCCGCCCGCTCGGTGAAGATCGATCTCGCGAAATTCACCCTGGTCGGCGCGACCACGCGCGCAGGCCTTCTCACCAATCCGCTGCGCGACCGCTTCGGCATTCCGGTGCGGCTCAATTTCTACACCGAGGCCGAGCTCGAGCTGATTGTCAACCGCGGCGCGCGCGTGCTCGGGCTTGGCATGTCCGAGGACGGCGCCAACGAGATCGCGCGGCGCTCGCGCGGCACCCCGCGCATCGCCGGACGGCTGCTGCGCCGCGTGCGCGACTTCGCCCATGTCGGCAAGGTCGACAAGGTCGACCGCAAGCTCGCCAACAAGGCGCTGCTGGAGCTTGAGGTGGACCCGGCGGGACTCGACGCGATGGACCGCCGCTATCTCATGACGATCGCCGAGAATTACGGCGGCGGGCCGGTCGGCGTCGAGACGCTGGCCGCAGCGCTCTCCGAGCCGCGCGACGCCATCGAGGAAATCATCGAGCCGTTCCTGATCCAGAAGGGCTTTCTGCAGCGCACGCCGCGCGGGCGTCTGATCACGGGGCACGCTTTCAAGCATCTTGGACTCAACGAGCCCACGCGCGATCCCTCGCAGTTCGGCCTGTTTGCCGCGGATGATGACGGCGCTTAACGCAACGGTGAGCCGATGCTGAAGACCTACGAGGGCGGGTGCCATTGCCGACGTGTCCGCTTTCGCGTGACCGGCGATCTGGCGCGCGTCGTCGAGTGCAATTGCTCGCTCTGCGGCATGAAGGGGTTTCTGCATTTGATCGTGCCGCCACAGCAGTTCGAATGCCTGAGCGGCCGCGACGCGCTGACCACCTACCGGTTCGGCACCGGGACGGCGCAGCACACGTTCTGCAAGACGTGCGGCGTCCATCCCTTCTATGTGCCGCGCTCCGACCCCGACAAGATCGACGTCAATGTGCGCTGTCTCGATGACTTCGGCAGTCTCGCGGTCGATCCGAAGCCGTTCGACGGCCGGAACTGGGACCGTGCCATCGAACAGAATGCGTCGTGGCGATGAGCGTGTCTCCACTCGACGGCAAGATCAGCGACGGCCGCCACCATCAGCCGGTGCGGGTCTATTACGAGGACACCGACTTCTCCGGCGTGGTCTATCACGCGAGCTATCTGCGCTTCATGGAGCGCGGGCGGACCAACTACCTGCGGCTGCTCGGCGCCGACCAGCGCGCGCTGTTCGAGGAGATGGCGAAAGAGGCGCCGGGCTTCGCCTTTGTCGTGCGTTCCATGCAGATCGGTTTCCGCAAGCCCGCGCGGATGGACGACCTTCTGGAGATCGTCACCACGCCGTCCGAGGTGAAGGGCGCGTCGATCGTGCTGCATCAGCAGGTCATGCGCGGCGGCGAGATGCTGGTCGAGGCGACCGTGCAGGTCGCCTTCGTGTCGGGCGGCCGGGCCCAGCGGATTCCCAGGGCGCTGCGCGACGCCATGAAGGCCGATCAGGACAGCGCGGGCGCTTGAGATGCTCCGCAATGCTGTCGACGCGGCTCCTGCCGTGATGTAAATGCTCTTCACATGAGCTGGTCGAAACACCGCGGCGGCAAGTCGGGCAGCGAGCCACCGCGCGGCTATCACCACGGCAACCTCAAGGAAGCCCTGATCCGGGCGGCGCTCGAACTGATCGCGCAGAAGGGCCCCGCGGGTTTCACCTTCGCCGAAGCCGCGCGCTGGGCCGGCGTCAGCCCCGCGGCGCCCTATCGTCATTATCGCGACCGCGACGAACTGATCTCCGATGTCGCCAAGCAGGGCTTCGTGCGCTTCGAGCAGGCGCTGTTGCGCGCCTGGGACGACGGCAGGCCGAAGCCGTCGGCAGCGTTCGACCGCATGGGCAAGGCGTATCTTCATTTCGCGCGCACCGAGCCCGCGTACTACTCGGCGATGTTCGAGGCCGGTATTGCGCTCGACGGCAACCCCGAGCTTCGCGAGGCCGGCGACCGCGCGTTCAACGTGTTGCGCCAGGCCACCGAAACGATGATCGCGACGATGCCCGCGAAGAACCGCCCGCCCGTGATGATGATGGCGTTGCACATCTGGGCGCTCTCGCACGGCGTAGCCTCCTTGTTCGGCCGCGGCGATGCCGCGAGCCGCAAGCTGCCGATGCAGCCGGAGGAATTGCTGGAAGCCGGCATGCTCCTATATCTGCGGGGCCTTGGGCTGCCCCAGGCTTGAGCGCACAGACCAGCGAAACCGCAAGCCGCATCTGGACCAAGCTTCAGATGACCGTTCCGCTGTAGCAGCCTATCCTGAGATTGCCCCCGGCCCGCGCCATGCCCGCATGTGAGGAAGGCAGGAGCCACCCGATATCAGACTACATTTTTCGCGGATCTGGAAAGCTTTCGCTTTTGGCCGTCGGGTTGTCAGTGTGTGGGCTCGGCTCGTCATACAAGAATTTCAGCTTCCGCCGTGCAGGCCGCCCCAGGAAGCCCGCAACAAGTTCAACTCTCTCTTCGTAGAGGATCTTGAGAACGTCCGGCACGTCAGGGCCCGGGGGCCTTTCCCAGACTTCCGTCTCAAATCCGAGCACCTCGGTGCAATAGGTGCTCATGCAAACTTCGGAAAGAAGATACTCCAGTTCGTGAGATCGCTCGATGTCGGGCTTGCTGCCGAGCCCGAATTTCGCAACGCGCCGCTCGACAAACTCCTCGAGCCTTGGCGAAAGCACGGCATCGGACGTCAATCGTGGCCGCAGCGCGTTCGAGAAGTTCCTGTACCCGTCGGTGTCCGCGATGCCTTCCCAAAAAATGACGCTTGCGGCTTGGCCTGCCTTCTCTTTGGAGATGGTGCGCCTGACCATTCGCATCACGTTTTCGGCCTCATACCGCGCTTTCTTTCTGGCGCTTTCGACGGTCCAGAACCGCCCGGTCACCAGCCTGTCGAGCACCAGCAATTCATCGGCAACGATCATGATGAAGGCGCTCGACCGCAGGTCGAATTTCTCAATCAATTCGATGATGCCCGCCCGGCGCCGATACTTCGTATGTGGGTAAAGGCACAGCGGGATGTAGTACCGTTGCGCCTCTGTCATGATGCGATCCGCAGGTTTGCGGGGACCTCGACTTGTTGCACAGGTCCATCGTGGCCGTTCAGCAATCGCACTTGCGCCACTATGTCCGGAGATCGGCCGAAGCTGCTGACGTAACCTTCGTAGATCATCAAATCGCCGTACGTGGAAACGAGACCGAAGTCGGCTTCCCGGCGCGCCTGGCCGTCGTGCTGATACGACCACTTGATCGCAGTGCCTTCCGGAAATTGCAGCCAGGTGCCGTTCCGGCTCGGGACGTTCAGGTTGCCGTCGTAGGCCGACGTAAGCTTCGCCTGTCCCGAGTTGTGGAAGACGATTCGGTACCGCACGTCGTCGCGCATCCGCACCTCGATCTGCTTGCCTCGCAGCGACTTGGCGATCAGTGAAAGGTGTTCGGCAATCTGCACAATGATGCACAGGACGAACACGAGGAACCAGACCTGACCGGCAATGAACAGGCTGAAATACCATTTCGCGGGGGAAATTTCAGGATAGAGCTTCAGGTCCAGAGCGCTGTTGGCCGCGAATTCGTTGATCTTGTTGGTGACGACGAAGTGGCCGACGAAAAAGCCCATAAGCCCCATTGCGGAGGCGCCAAGCAAAGCCCTCAGGCAGATACGGAGCGCAGGCCTTTCATCGATCAGCCGACTGTCGCTGATGGCAATGATGGTGCATGCCAGAACGGCAGCAAGTGGAAACCACACAACAGCCTCGCGAACAGGGCCGGCGAGGTTTCTGAAGGATCCACTGAACGCCGGTCCGCCGACAATCGATATGAGCGACAGGACCAGAACGCCGACGGCGGTGCTTACAAGCACAGGTGCGATGTACCGGAAAATCGGCCTTGCTCGATCGAAATTGTTCAGATCGAACCACTCTCGTTTCAATATTCGATGGTCGCGAACAGCGAGCACGGTAAGGACGGTCGCCAGATAGTATGCTGCGCTGGACGACGACCAGAAATAGATTTCAATGTCTTGCTTGGGAACCGGAAATCCACCGGCCCATGTCCCCAGCGGTTCAAGCACGTATTCCCGGAATTGCTGCGTGAAGTAGGCCGAGAACACCGAAACAATTAGTAATGCGATGAAGCTTGCCCCTGCTATCGGGCTGAACGGTATGCCGCCGCCAGGCGTGGGCTGAGGAAGCGAGAACCCGAGCCTGTTGCTGATCTCGAAGCGCTTGGAACCGTCCTTTTCGAGACTGCTGTGAATGCCGCACGCGAGGAACGTATAGAGCCGGTCACGCAGCTTTCGAGTCTCCGCGACCGCGGCCTCCGCAATACTTGATGTTTCTTCGGATCGCTCCGCCGCATGGATGCCTTCCAGGTGCCTGCGCACGATGTGGCTCAAGGCCAGATGCTTGGAACTGATGACGTCAAGCTCGTCCTTGTAATACTCGTAGAACAGCGGATCGATGCCGATCTTGTCGCGATTGCCGTCCGACAGTGCAAACAGGATGCAGCCGGTCGTGTACCAGGTCAGAAGCAGTTCGTCGTCGCGCACGATCTGTTCGCGTATGGCGACGGGCTGCCTGTCGTTCGTTTGCGGCAGATTGAGTTTTCGCGTTTGCGCAGAAAATGCCTGCGAGGAGAAATTGAACGGAGAGCCGCGCAGTTCCGAGACCGTGCGGCGTACGCCGTCCGGAACCTGAGCAAAGGAATGCAGGAAGCCTCGTATTCGCTGCTCTAGGTCCTTAAGGCCCGGCACGTTCTGGAGCGTGATCATCGCAAGTGCGATGCCGAATGGTACCGATCCCTTGATCGGTGACGCGTTGAAGGATTCAAAAAATTCCGGAACGAGATTGAACAGGACATAGACCAGTACAATCGCGAGGACGTAACCGAGCCGGGCGCGAACGTAGCGACTGTGTGAAGTTGAAAATCTCGGCTGATAGCGCGCAAAAAACTCGGTCGCCGAAGCATAGCTGGGTTCGTCGAAGCGCGACCAGGAATTCGCTGCAACCAGAAGCGCGCCGATTGCAATAACAGCAACCTGATTATCCATGATCAAATCCCCTACGCTGCAATCAAAGAAAAGTAGTTTGAATCTAAAAATGCATCTAATGCGCGCGAGGATAAGACGCGCGCAGAAAAATTCAAGGCGATCGAACCTACAATCAAAAGCCGTGAAAACGGCGGCTGGTTTCTAGCAGTCTTGACATTCGTCAAACGACCCGTATGTAAATGTTATTAACATTCACACGGTGAGGTGTGCGATGCCGATTGTTGCCAAGCTCGACGAACTCGGGAAACCCGCCTGGATCGCGTTGATGGTTCTGGGCTTTTGCGTGTTCTGGCCGCTCGGCCTCGCGATCCTCGCCTTCATCTTCTGGAGTGGACGCATGGGCTGCTGGAAAGGTCGTGAGATGAGCCGCTGGCACCAGGGTGCCGGCACAGGAAGTGGCATGCGCGGCGCGGGCACCTGGTGGCAGCCGCCGCATCGTTCGAGCGGGAACCGCGCGTTCGACGAATACCGCACCGAGACGCTTCGCCGTCTCGAGGACGAGCAGCGCGAATTCCACGATTTCCTCGACCGGCTGCGCATGGCCAAGGACAAGTCGGAGTTCGACCAGTTCATGGCCGAGCGGCGCAATCGCCCGAGCCCTGGTCCGGAATCTCCTCCGCCGCAGAACTGAGTACGCGTATCTGCGTCGAGCCGCCTGCCGTGTTCCCCGACGCGGCGGGCGTTTCTTTTGGCGCGAAACCTCAGCCGCCCTGCTCGCTTTTCGGCGCGTTCGCCGGGTCCGCCCTGCAGCCCGGATCGCCGCGGCATCTCCTTGGTAACCCGGCATTAACCCAAATAACGCTGCCTAGTCCCCGGACTGACCGGTCCGGTGCCCTAGTTTGGTCAAGTTTCGCGAGACTTTCAGGCCTTCGGCGGTGGTGGACGGCTGGAAGCTCCTGCGTAATTTGGCGTCGCCTGCGGGTCGCATCGCGATGTGACGCTGTTGGCCCTGTCGACGGCCATTGGGGTTCTGCAGAGCACCGTCCGGTTCTCGATCGAATGTGCGGCGGACCTCGTCAGGTCCAGCCACCGCTGCAATGGGACTCGGAAGGGACGAAAGCGATAAATCCTGCGGACGTGGCGCAAACGGCGCTGCCGCTGACCTCCTCCGACCTGTCGCTGTTCGCCCTGTTCTGGCAGGCGCACTGGCTGGTGAAGTCCGTCATGCTGGGCCTGCTGCTGTCGTCGGTCTGGGTCTGGGCGATCGTGATCGACAAGTTCCTGCTCTACACCCGCACCCGCAAGTCGATGGACCGCTTCGAGGAGGCGTTCTGGTCGGGGCAGTCGCTGGAGGAGCTTTACAAGGCGCTGTCGGCGCGGCCGGTGCATTCGATGTCGGCGCTTTTTGTCGCAGCCATGCGCGAGTGGAAGCGCAGCTTCGAGGGACAGTCGCGCTCGTTTGCGGGACTCCAGATGCGGATCGAGAAGGTGATGGACGTCACCATCGCACGCGAGATCGAGCGGCTCGAGCGCAGGCTCTTGGTGCTTGCGACGGTCGGCTCGGCCGGCCCCTTCGTCGGCCTGTTCGGCACGGTGTGGGGCATCATGACGAGCTTCCAGTCGATCGCCGCCTCGAAGAACACTTCGTTAGCGGTTGTGGCGCCGGGCATCGCGGAAGCGCTGTTTGCGACCGCAATCGGCCTCATCGCCGCCATCCCGGCGACCATTTTCTATAACAAGTTCATCACCGAGGTGAACCGCCAGGCACAGCGCCTGGAGGGCTTCGCCGACGAGTTCTCCGCGATCCTGTCGCGGCAGATCGACGAGCGCGGGACTCAGTAGGGGGCTGCCCAGCCATGGGGATGAGCGGCGGCGCGCATTCGGGGGCGTTCGGCAAGCGGCGGCACCGCCGCCAGCCGGTCATGGCCGAGATCAACGTCACCCCGATGGTCGACGTCATGCTGGTGTTGCTGATCATCTTCATGGTGTCGGCGCCGCTTCTGACCGTCGGCGTGCCGATCGACCTGCCGCAGACCCAGGCGGCGGGCCTGGATCAGGCGGACAAGGAGCCGCTGGCCATCTCGGTCACCACCAAGGGGCAGGTTTTCCTGCAGAATACCGAAATCAAGATCGAGGAACTGGTGCCCAAGCTCCGGGCCATCGCCGACGCGCGCGGTGGAAACGACGAGCGCATCTATGTTCGCGGCGATAAAACCGTGGATTATGGTACCGTGATGAAGGTGATGGGACGGCTCTCCGCCGCCGGCTTCCGCCGGGTCGCGCTGGTCACGGAGGTGGAGCAGGGCCTGTGAAGTTGCCAGAGATGAAAACCGGACTGGCCATTTCCGCGCTGTTTCACGCGGCCCTGCTGCTGTGGGGGCTGATTTCTTTTGCCGCGAAGCCGCTCGAGGCCAAGCCCAACGACGCCCTGCCGGTCGACATCATCTCCGACAAGCAATTCTCCGAAATGACCAAGGGCGTGAAGAACGCCCCGAAGGATGCGAAGCCCGCGCCGCTGGTCGAGAAGATCGATCCGTCCAAGCCGGTCGACAACTCCACGGCGAAGGTCACGCCGAAGAAGGAAATCGACGCGGCGCGGAACGAGCCGCAGCCGCCTCCGCCGGCGCCCGAATCCAAGCCCAAAGCGGCGGACGCCAAGCCCGAGAAGAAGCCGGAGCCGCCCAGGGTCGATCCGATCGCCGAGACCCTGAAGAAGGAAGAGGCGAAGAAGAAGGCCGAGGAGCGCGCCGCGAAGGCCAAGGCCGAGAAGGAACAGAAACAGGCGCAGGCCTACGATCCGACCAGGATCGCCGCATTGCTCGACAAGCGCGATCCGCAGCGGCACGCCGCCGCGGGCGATCACCTCAGCCAGAACCCGGGCCTCGGCAAGTCGCAGGGCAACGCAGCCGTGCTGTCGCAAAGCGAGATCGACGCGCTGCGCCGGCGTCTGGCCGAATGCTGGAATCCGCCGGTCGGTGCCTCCAACGCGCCCAACCTGAAGGTCGTGATGCGGGTGCTGTTCAAGCAGGACGGCTCGGTCGCAGGCCAGCCGCTGCTGGTCGCGGGCACGGCGTCGCCGTTCGGTCCGGCGATGGCGGAGAGCGCCAAGCGCGCGATCCTGACCTGCCAGCCGTTCAAGATGCTGCGGCCGGAAACCTACGAGCTTTGGAAAGACATTGAGATCACCTTCGACCCCAAGGACATGTTCGGGGGCTGACGGGTTGCTGTTCGGGAATCGGAATTCCATGACGTCTGACAATTTGCACGACCGGTCGCCGGTGGACCGGCTGCCAGTGACTTGCCGGCCGCTCCTGATGACGCGCCGCGCGATGCTCGCCGGCGCCGCCGCGGGAGCCGCTGCGCTGTGGGCGCCACGCCAGGTCCGCGCGCAGACCCGCATCGACGTGACGCAGGGCACGGTGAAGCCGATGCCGATCGCGTTGCCCGACTTCATCGGCGGCACGCCGAACGACGGCGAGGTGGCGCGCAACGTCACGCAGGTCATCACCGCGAACCTCAAGCGCTCCGGGCTGTTTGCGCCGATCGATCAGGCGGCCTACATCGAGCGCATCACCAACATCGACACGCTGCCGCGCTTTCCAGAGTGGCGCACCATCGCCGCCCAGGCGCTGGTGACCGGCCGCATCACACGGCAGAGCGACGGCCGGCTCAAGACCGAGTTCCGGCTGTGGGACGTGGCGTCGGCGGAGCAGCTCACCGGCCAGCAATACTTCACCGCCGCCGACAACTGGCGCCGCATCGCGCACATCATCTCGGACGCGGTCTATCAGCGCCTCACCGGCGAGATGGGTTATTTCGACAGCCGCGTGGTGTTCGTCGACGAGTCGGGTCCGAAGAACCAGCGCGTCAAGCGGCTTGCGATCATGGACCAGGACGGCGCCAACGTTCGCTATCTCACGCGCGGCGACGACCTGGTGCTGACGCCGCGCTTCTCGCCGAAGACGCAGGAGATCACCTACATGTCGTATGGCGGCCGCGAGCCGCGGGTGTTCCTGCTCAATATCGAGACGTTGCAGCGCGAGGTGGTCGGCAACTTCCCGAACATGAGCTTCGCGCCGCGCTTCTCGCCCGACGGTCAGCGCGTGATCATGAGTCTGCAGCAGGGCTCGAACTCGAACCTCTACGTGCTCGATCTGCGCTCGAAAGCGATGACGCGACTCACCGAGACGCCGGCAATCGACACCGCGCCGTCCTACTCGCCCGACTCGGCGCGGATCTGCTTCGAGAGCGACCGCGGCGGCACCCAACAGATCTACGTGATGGGCGCGGCCGGCGGAGCGGCCCAGCGTATCAGCTTCGGCGAAGGCCGCTATTCGACCCCGGTGTGGTCGCCGCGCGGCGACTACATCGCCTTCACCAAGCAGGGCGGCGGCAGCTTCGGCATCGGCATCATGAAGCCGGACGGCTCGGGCGAGCGCATCCTCACCGAGGGCTTCCACAACGAGGGCCCGACGTTTGCGCCGAACGGCCGCGTGGTGATGTTCTTCCGCGATCCGGGCGGCAGCGCCGGCCCTTCGCTCTACACGGTCGATATCAGCGGCCGCAACGAACAGAAGATCCCGACCCCGGGCTTTGCCTCGGATCCGGCCTGGTCGCCGCTGCTGTCGTAGGGGCTTGTCTTGGGCTGCAAGGTCTTAGGCCGCAAGGTCTTGGGCCGCAAGGTCTTGGGCCGCAAGGCATTGGGCCGCAAGGCATTGGGCCGCAAGGCATTGGGCGAGAAGCATAACCGGCCACAACCGGGACATTTTCACGCCGCATTAACCACCCCAATATGTTTCGGGGTTCAGTGCTTTTTTTGCGGGTTCGACAACGTCTCATCAAGGTTGATGGAATGTTCGCTTAACGAACCTCCCGATAGAGTGGGGGGAGGTCCGGCGAAGAGAGGGAGGCACCGGGATGAAGTCACTGTCGCGTATCGTCCACCGGGCGGGGATCGTCGTCGCGCTGATCGCGGGCTTGGCCGTTTCCGCATGCGCCAGCAAGCCCGCCACCGATTCGCTGGCGGCCGGCGCTGCCGCGCCGGGAAGCCAGCAGGACTTCGTGGTCAATGTCGGCGACCGCGTGTTCTTCGAATCCGACTCGACCGAACTGACGATGCAGTCGCGCTCGACCCTCGACAAGCAGGCGCAGTGGCTCCAGCAATACGCCAGCTACACCTTCACCATCGAAGGCCACGCCGACGAGCGCGGCACCCGCGAATACAACATCGCGCTCGGCGCGCGGCGCGCCCAGGCGGTCCGTGACTATCTCGCGGCGCAGGGCATCCAGCCCAACCGGATACGCACCGTCTCTTTCGGCAAGGAGCGTCCGGTCGCGGTCTGCAACGATATCTCGTGCTGGTCGCAGAACCGCCGCGCCGTCACCGTGCTCGGCGCGACATCATAAGCGACCTGAGCTTGCCTCAAGGCCAGCCGGCGCTCCGAAAGGGCGCCGGTTTTGTTTTGGAACACGGGCGAAGTTCCTGCGCCGGTTCCCTGGGCCTGGCTCTCTGCGGAAACCAAAAACTAACTCTATTGGACCATATTGGATTTTTATTACCGGCTCGCGGCGCTTGTGCCTGTCGCGGCTTCGGGGAGTGCAGAGTCGATGAAGTCACGCGAGACCCTCATCCGTCTGAAGAAGTTTCAGGTCGACGAGAAGCGCCGCAAGGTCATGCAGATCGAGGGCATGATCGCCGATTTCGAGCGCATGGCGGGCGATCTCGAGCGCGAGATCAAGTCGGAGCAGGACAAGGCCAACATCCACGATCCGTCGCATTTCGCCTATCCGACCTACGCCAAGGCCGCGATCCAGCGGCGCGAGAATCTCAAGCATTCGGCGGACGAACTGAAGGTCCAGCTCAACGACGCCAAGGATGCGCTGGCCGAGGCCTTCGAGGAGCTGAAGAAGGTGGAATTGCTCGACGACCGCGACCGGATGCGCGAGCGGGCGGCCGAGGCCGCGATCGAGCAGTCCGAGCTCGACGCCATCGGCCTGATGCGTGCGCAGGGCGCGCGCTGACGTTCCCCGGATTTACCATCCGTTAAGCATCGTGGGACGCCGCTCAAGGCCTCGCGGCTTCGGCAACCATTCATCAAGGTTGACGCCTTATTCACAAAATCCAGACATCCTGAGGGATGAGGTCCGGCCAAAAACGAAACGGAGACCGGGATGAAGTATATGTTGCGTATCGTCCACCGCGCCGGGATCGCCGCCGCGTTGATCGCGGGTCTTGCGCTGTCCGCATGCGCCAGCAAGCAGGCCAACGACGCCATGGCCTCGGCCGGCGTCGCGTCGCCGGGCAGCCAGCAGGACTTCGTGGTCAATGTCGGCGACCGCGTGTTCTTTGAATCCGATTCGACCGAGTTGTCGATGCAGTCGCGCTCGACCCTCGACAAGCAGGCGCAGTGGCTGCAGCAGTACGCCAACTACACCTTCACCATCGAAGGCCACGCCGACGAGCGCGGCACCCGTGAATACAACATCGCGCTCGGCGCCCGCCGCGCCCAGGCGGTCCGCGACTATCTCGCGGCGCAGGGCGTGCAGCCCGGCCGGATGCGCACGGTGTCCTACGGCAAGGAGCGCCCGGTCGCGGTCTGCAACGACATCTCGTGCTGGTCGCAGAACCGCCGCGCCGTCACCGTGCTCGGCGCGACGTCCTAGACGGCCATTTCCCGGCCGACCATGGGCTGAAACGATCGATCGGCCGGCGCCCCGCAGGGCGCCGGTTTGCTTTCGGGGATGCCGGAAAAAGGCTCCCAGTCACACTTTGGTCCCGATCGCGCCGCTATGCTACACACCTGCCGGGCAACTCAAGTTTACTCCATGACCAGCGTGATGACTCGCGGCCTATCCGCAGCGGCGCTCGCCGCGGCTCTTTGCCTTTCGACCGTCGCTGCCGCGCAGGACGGTGGCGGCTCGCCGCTGTCCGTGCTCGACCGCATGTTCGGCAACCGGCCGCAGGCGCCGGTGCAGCAGCAGGCCCCCGGCCAGGAGCCGATGCCCGATCAGGTCGTCCGCATCGAGCGGCTCGAAAACATGCTGCGTCAGGCGACCGGCCAGATCGAGCAGCTCCAGTACCGCAATCAGCAGCTCGAAGCGCAGATCCGCAGCATGGGTGGCAATCCGGGCGGCAATCCCGGCGCCCAGGGACAAGGCGCAGCCGCGCCCCCGCCCGCTTCGTCCGCGCAGATCGGCCAGCCGCTTCCGCCGGTTCAGGGGCCGCGCCCGCCGGTTCAGTCCGGCGCGGTTCCGCCGGCGCCGCCCGCCGGCGTGCCGGGCCGCCGCTCCGACGTGTTCGATCCGACGCAGAACCCCAACGCGCCCGGCGCGCCGCAGACGCTCGGCAGCCTGTCCTCCGGCGGCAGCGCCCCGATGGAGCCGCCGCCGATCATCACCGCCGAGCCGCCGGTCGGCGTGCCCGGCGGCCGCGGCGCGGGCGCCCCGCTCGACCTTTCGACGCTTGCCACCGGCGCGGCCGGCCGGCCCAGCGAGCCGGGCCAGCCGCAGCAGGGCGGCGGCTTGTCGCAGCAGGGCGGCGGCTTGTCGCAGCAGGGCGGCGCCTTGCCGCCGCCGCCGTCGCGCAATCTCAGCGCCACCGGTGCGGTCGCGGCCGTCGCTCCGCCCGCCGAGCAGCCGAAGGACTATTACGACCTCGGCTACGGCTATGTGATGCGCAAGGACTACGCGCTCGCCGAGCAGACGTTCGACGCGTTCCTGAAGAAGTTTCCGAGCGATCGCCGCGCTCCCGACGCGCAGTTCTGGCTCGGCGAAAGCCTGTTCCAGCGCCAGCGCTACGACGCCGCGGCGCAGTCGTTTCTCGACCTCTCGACCAAGTACGGCACGCACGCACGCGCCCCGGACGCGCTGCTGCGGCTCGGCCAGTCGCTCGCGGCGCTGAAGCAGAAGGAAATGGCCTGCGCCACCTTCGCGGAGATCAACCGCAAGTATCCCAAGGCTTCCAACAACGTGAAGCAGGGCGTCGAGCGCGAGCAGAAGCGTGCCCAGTGCTGACAGCAGCGCGACCCTGACGGCCGCCGAAGTTCAATCGCTGTTTGCCGACCTTTCCGACCAGCCCGTTCTGATCCTTGCCGTCTCCGGTGGACCGGATTCTACGGCATTGCTGTGGCTCGCAGCGCACTGGCGCAAAGCGATCAAAGGCGGGCCGAAGCTTATCGCCGTGACGGTTGATCACGGCCTGCGACCGGAGGCGAAGAAGGAAGCCGTGGCCGTCAAGCAGCTCGCGCATTCCCTCCGCATCGAGCACCAAACTTTGCGCTGGAGCGGGCGCAAGCCGTCCACGGGACTATCTGAAGCGGCGCGCCTTGCGCGTTATCGGCTGATCGGGCGAGTCGCGGATGACGCAGGTGCTCGTTACGTCTTGACCGCTCATACGCGCGACGATCAAGCCGAGACCGTTTTGATGCGGCTTGCCCATGGCAGCGGGATCAAAGGTCTCGCTGCCATGGCGCGTGTCTCGGGTTATCCCAGCGAGGTGTATCCTGCTGATGGCGACGGATGGCAAAAGCTGCTGGTCCGTCCATTCCTGGACGTGCCCAAAGGCCGGTTGGTGGGCACCTTGCGAGAGGCTGGGGTGGCTTATGCTGACGATCCAACCAACCGTGATCCGCGGTTCACTCGGCCGCGGCTGCGGGCAGCCATGCCGTTGCTGGAGCGGGAAGGATTGAGCCGCGAGCGGTTGGTGCGCTTTGCCCGCCGCATGAGGCGGGTCGACGACGCCTTGGAGGACGCAGTCGAGGACGCCACCGTGGCGCTTGGTTCATATTGCTCGAAGGAACTCAAACGGGTCGAATTTTCGGCTGCGGCCTATGCAAGATTGTCTGCGGAAGTCGCCCTCAGGCTTCTTGGCCGGGCCATCGAACAGGTCGGCGACGAGGGGCCGGTCGAACTCGGCAAACTGGAGGCTCTGTTCGACGCATTTGCCGCTTCTTCAGGCACGGCGCGGCTTCGCCGCACGCTGGCTGGCGCTGTGATCACCCGGATCGGAGACCGGATGACGGTCGAGCGCGCCCCGCCGCGGAGGTCGCGGCAAGCGGGACCCGCCTCGAAACGGCCTTAACCAACCGACAAGCTCAACTCCTGGGGTTCGTCAGACGGCGCCGAAACGGGATAGAAAGCGCTGGATTCGCCAGGCCACGGAGAGGCCGTTCCCTTGGCAGTTGGGCCCCCCGGACCTACATTGGTTAAAATGTTGATGGTTCGCTGGTAACAAGGCAAAGCATCGCGGCCGTCGCCCAAGCGCTTGAGAGACAAGCGCTCGGGAGCTTGGCTGCGGCATTCGGGCACAACTTCGGACAAGAACGACTCACAGAAAGACCCATGGGATGAACGCCAACCTTCGCAATTTCGCTCTCTGGGTCATCATCGTTCTGCTCCTGCTTGCCCTGTTCACGCTGTTCCAGAACCCCAGCCAGCGCACCTCGTCGACCGACATCTCGTTCTCGCAGCTTCTCACCGAGGTCGACGCCGGCAAGGTCCGCGACGTGCTGATCCAGGGCCCGGAGATTCACGGCACCTTCACTGACGGCCGCAGCTTCCAGACCTACGCGCCGAGCGATCCGACGCTGGTCAAGCGGCTCTTTGACAAGGGCGTCTCGATCACCGCGCGCGCGCAGGGCGACAGCGTGCCGTGGTTCGTGTCGCTGCTGGTGTCGTGGCTGCCGTTCATCGCGCTGATCGGCGTGTGGATTTTCCTGTCGCGCCAGATGCAGGGCGCGGGCGGCAAGGCGCTCGGCTTCGGCAAGAGCCGCGCCAAGCTTCTGACCGAGGCGCATGGCCGCGTCACGTTCGAGGACGTGGCGGGCGTCGACGAGGCCAAGCAGGACCTTCAGGAGATCGTCGAATTTCTCCGCGACCCGTCCAAATTCCAGCGGCTCGGCGGCCGCATCCCGCGCGGCGTGCTGCTGGTGGGCCCGCCCGGCACCGGCAAGACGCTGATTGCGCGCGCGGTGGCCGGTGAAGCCAATGTGCCGTTCTTCACCATCTCGGGCTCCGACTTCGTCGAGATGTTCGTCGGCGTCGGTGCCAGCCGCGTCCGCGACATGTTCGAGCAGGCGAAGAAGAACGCGCCGTGCATCATCTTCATCGACGAAATCGATGCGGTCGGCCGCCATCGCGGCGCCGGCCTCGGCGGCGGCAACGACGAGCGCGAGCAGACGCTGAACCAGTTGCTGGTCGAGATGGACGGCTTCGAGGCCAACGAGGGCATCATCCTGATCGCCGCGACCAACCGGCCGGACGTGCTCGACCCCGCGCTGCTGCGCCCGGGCCGCTTCGACCGCCAGGTGATCGTGCCCAATCCGGACGTGGTCGGCCGCGAGCAGATCCTGAAGGTGCACGTCCGCAAGGTGCCGCTCGCCCCCGACGTCAACCTCAAAACCACCGCACGCGGCACGCCGGGCTTCTCCGGCGCCGACCTCGCCAACCTCGTCAACGAAGCAGCCCTGATGGCCGCGCGCCGCAACAAGCGCATGGTCACGCAGGCCGAATTCGAGGACGCCAAGGACAAGGTGATGATGGGCGCCGAGCGCAAGTCGCTCGTGATGACCGAGGAAGAGAAGATGCTGACCGCCTATCACGAGGGCGGCCATGCGATCCTCGCGCTCACCGTCAAGGCGACCGATCCGGTGCACAAGGCGACCATCATCCCGCGCGGCCGCGCGCTCGGCATGGTCATGCAACTGCCGGAGCGTGACAAGCTGTCGATGAGCTTCGAGCAGATGACCTCCCGCCTCATCATCATGATGGGCGGCCGCGTCGCCGAGGAAATGATCTTCGGCAAGGAGAAGGTCACATCCGGTGCGCAATCCGACATCGAGCAGGCGACGCGTCTGGCCCGCATGATGGTCACGCGCTGGGGCTTCTCGCCCGAGCTTGGCGCCGTGTCCTATGGCGAGAACCAGGACGAGGTGTTCCTCGGCATGTCGGTGGCCCGCACCCAGAACGTGTCGGAGGCTACCGCGCAGAAGATCGACATCGAGATCAGGCGGCTGGTCGAGGAGGCGCACACCGAGGCGCGGCGCATGCTCGAAGAGAAGCGCAGCGAACTCGAGGTGCTGGCCAAGGGCCTGCTCGAGTTCGAGACGCTCACGGGCGACGAGATCAAGGACCTGCTCGCCGGCAAGCGGCCGGTGCGCGAGAGCGTGATCGAGCCGCAGACGCCGCGCTCGTCGGCGGTGCCGCCGGCCGGCAAGGGCCGCCAGCGGCCCGACGCGCCGCCGGCCGGCCCGATGGAACCGCAGCCGCAGTCGTAGGGCCGCCGCGCCAGAACCGATTTGCAAAGGCCGGGGCTTGCCCCGGCCTTTTGTTTTGCGGTGAATCGGGATGTTCTGGCGCATGTCCCGGAAAAAGCCTGCCCCGGACTTGATCCAGGGTGAGTACCGGTTCTCCGAAAAGGACGGGCGCAAATGCAAGAACCCAGAGCGCATCCTGGTTCAACTTGACCGGGATTCGCTCCGGGGCAGGGGCGGATCATGGAAGAAAACGTCACGTTTCAGTCGGCAGGCCACACGCTCGCCGGCGTTCTGCAAATCCCGGATGGCCTGAAGCCAGGCGAGAGGCGCGCGGCGGTCATCGTCCTGCACGGCTTCGGCGGGACCATGGCGGGTCCCGGTGGAAACAATCCGGGGCAGCTGTTTTGCGATATGGGTTATGTCGCGTTCCGCTTCGACTTTCGCGGCTGCGGGCAGAGCGAGGGCGAGCGCGGCCGCATCATCTGCCTGGAAGAGGTCGAGGACGCACGCAATGCGCTGAGTTACCTCGCCGGGCGGCCCGAGGTCGTTTCCACGCGCATTGCGCTGATGGGCGAAAGCTTCGGCGCAGCGGTCGCGGTCTATGCGGGCGGCGTCGAGGAGCGGGTTGCCGCCGTCCTGTCGTCCGGCGGCTGGGGCGACGGCGAAAAGAAATTCCGGCGCCAGCATCCCGGCGGCGAGGCCTGGGCGCGCTTCACTCGGATGATCGAGGAGGGCCGGAACGAGCGTGCCCGGACCGGCAAAACTGTCATGGTACCGCGCTACGATGTGGTGCCGATTCCGGCCGCGATGCGCGGCCTTCTGCCGGCGGGCTCGATCATGGAATTCCCGCTCGAAACCGTCGAAAGCATGATGGCGTTTCGCGCCAACGAGGTGGTCGACAGGATCGCGCCTCGTCCGCTGCTGCTGCTGCACAGCGCGAAGGATTCGGTCACGCCGACCGAGCAGTCGATCGATTTGTTCCGCCATGCCGGCCAGCCGACCGACCTGCACCTGATAGCCGACGTCGACCATTTCATGTTCACGCACCAGAGCCCGCTGGTGGCCGGGCTGATCCGCAACTGGCTCGACAGGCATTTTCCCGCGCGTCCGGCGGCGTGAGTTGCCGGCAGATGCGCCGAAGCGGTCAGCGCCGCCGCACGCCCGCCAGATCGACGATCTGCGAATAGACCGGCATATCCTTGCGGATGCTCGCCGCCGCCTGCTCCGGCGTCGTGCCGAGCGCGTCGATGCCGAGGTTTGCGAACAGCTTGACGACCTCCGGATCGCGCGTGATCGGCTGCAGCGCCTGGGTGAATCCGGGGCGGCTAGGCAGCCGTGGTGTCGACAACGCGCAAAGGACCGGATGCCGGTCCAACTCCCCCCTGGCGGAGCAATTCCGCCGCCCGTTTGGCATTGACCGGCCGGCTGAAATAGTAGCCCTGCGCGTAGTCGCATCCGGCCGACAACAGAAATTCGGCTTGCGCTTTCGAACTCGACACCTTCGGCGATGCATCCAATGTCGAGGTCGCGGGCGAGCCGGACCGCCGCGCGGACCACGGTGGCATTGCGGGAATCGCTGTCGACCTTTGAAACCAGCTCCTGCGCGATCTTCACCTGGTTGACGCGGTACGTTGTCAGATAGTGAAGCGACGAATATCCCGTGCCGAAATCGTCGATCGCAATTCTTACGCCCAGCCGGCGCAGCCGGTCGAAGCAGTCGCTGTGCTGCTGCGCCGCTTCCATCAAGACCGATTCGGTCAACTCCAGTTCAAGCAGTTCGGGCGCGATACCGTGCCGGGACAGGCTGTCGGCGATGTTGCGCTCCAGATCGGACGACACCCTGAACTGCAAGGCGGATACGTTCACGGCGATCAGCTTGGGCCCAATCCCTTGTGCAATCCATTCCTTCATCTGACGACAGGCTTCGTCCAGTGCCCATCGTCCCAGCAGCATGACCAGGCCTGTTCGCTCGGCAATCGGAATGAAGATAGACGGCGGGATGAGACCACGCGATGGATGATTCCACCGCATCAGCGCTTCCATCCCGACGATTTTTCCAGTGGCCAACGCAACCTGTGGCTGGAAATGAAGCTCTATTTCGCCCCTGCCGATCGCGCCCCGCAGATCCTCGGTGATGGTGACGCGCTCCTCGACCTCGCGATCCAGGTCCGCGCTGTGGAAGCGGAGGCAGTTGCGGCCGTGCTCTTTCGCGCGATAGAGCGCGAGGTCGGCCTGAATCATCATCACTTCGGGACTGGCGATGTTCGGTGCATAAGGTGATATGCCGATGCTGGCCGAGATATGAATTTCGTTTCCGTCGATCCGATAGGGCGCGGCCACAGCGCTGCAGATTCTGCGCGCCAGCCTTTCAGCGGTCGCGACATCGGACACGTTGTGTTGCAGCACCGCGAATTCGTCGCCGCCGAAGCGCGCAACGAAATCGTCGTTGCGCAGCACTCCCTTGACACGGTCCGCGACCGCCTGAAGCAGAGCATCGCCGAGCAGGTGGCCTAGCGTATCATTGACGTCCTTGAAATGGTCGAGATCGAAATAGAGCACGGCGAAGCCTGGGGCTCCGCGCTTGCTGGCGGCGAAGGCTGCTTCGAGCCGGCGGCCCGCCCGGCATCACCGTGTCGCCTCCGGGCGATCCCAAATAATCGACAGACTATGGGAGATATTTTTCTGTTGCGTGCGAAGGCAGCGGGCGGCCGCAGTTGTGCGGCCGCCGCCGGCTGCCTCATAATGCGCGTCTTATGGCGCTGCCCTTCAACGAAAAACTGCTGATGCTCGTGCCGCCGCGGCTCTATTACCGGCGGCGGATCGAGAACGAGATCCGTACCGGCGAGCCGGAGCTTGCGATCTTGCGCGAGCTGATGCCGGACGGTGGCACGGCCATTGACGTCGGCGCCAACCAGGGCTTTTTCGCCTTCGCACTGTCCGAGGTCGCCGACCGCGTGGTGTCGTTCGAGGCCAATCCGGACTACGCGTATTTTGCCCGGTGGATGCTGCGGGGACGCGCCGAGGTGCACGAGGTCGCGATCTCCGACCAGCCGGGGCGGGCGACGTTCTACGTGCCGCTGTCCGACGACGGCATGGTGCTGCACTTCGCCGGAAACCTGAAGCAGACGCATTCGCAGTTCAAGAACCAGAAGACCTACGACGTCGAGCTTCGCACGCTCGACAGCTACGGCATCGCCGGCGTGCGTTTCATCAAGGTCGACGTCGAGGGCAGCGAGCGCGAGGTATTGGACGGCGCGAAGGCGATCATCGCCCGCGACCGGCCGGGCCTGCTGCTGGAACTTCTGTCCGGCACGCATGCCGATCCCGGCGGCTACGCGAAGGACATCTGCGAAACCTTCGGCTACGATGCGTTTGTCGTGCAGCATGGCGAAAGGCTTCCCGGCCTGCCGACCATCGCCTCGCTGGGCAAGAACACGAGCTGGGGCACCGAGATCGAAACGCGAAACGTGCTGTTCCTGCCCCGTTGAGGGAGTGACCGGCGATGCCGCTGCCCAACCGCGTCGACCCGTTTGGCGAATTGTTCGCCACGTCGGCGCGCGGGACCCTGTTCGGCAACCGCGGCGGACGTTTTCACGCCGAAGACAAGACGCTGACCAGGCGCCGCTGGGCTTCGCGCAACTGGATCTGCTGCGTGCTCGACTTCGACAGCCGCAAGCGCGAGGTGTGGAGCAACCGCTCCTACACCGAGCTGTTCTTCCTCGACGAGCCGACCGCACTGGCCGCCGGCCACCGGCCCTGCTTCGAGTGCCGCCGCAAGGACGCTGAGGCCTTCGCCGAAGGCTGGCGCCGGGCGGGCAACATGAACTCGCGTCCGTTCGCCGACGAGATGGACGACACGCTGCACGCCGAACGCCTCGACGGCCGCGCCAAGCGGCTGCACCGGCGCGCGCTCGACGACGTGCCCGACGGCGCGTTCGTGGTGCTGGACGGCGAACCGCTCGCCGTGCGCGGCGACACGCTGCTGCGCTGGACACCGGGCGGCTATGACGCGCGCAAGCCGCGTCCACACGGCGTGAGCGTCGATGTGCTGACCCCGCCGTCGACGCTCGCGGTCCTCGCGGCGGGTTACCAGCCGAAATGGCACCCAAGCGCCGACGCCTGAAACCCGCTCGCGCGAGCCGCTACCCGGCCAGCGCCGGGTAGTCGGTGTAGCCCTTGGGGCCCGGCGTGTAGAACGTGGCCGCGTCAGGCGCATTCACGGTCGCCTTGGCCTTCCACCGCGCGACCAGGTCCGGATTGGCGAGGAAGCCCTTGCCCACGGCGATCAGGTCGGCCTTTCCGGCGGCGAGGTCGCTTTCGGCGCGTCCGGCGTCGTAGCCGCCCGACAGGATCAGCGTGCGCTGGAACGTGCCGCGGAACGCAGCCTTGATCGATACGGGCACCGGCGGCGCGCCGCCCGCGGAATGATCGACCAGGTGGATATAGACAAGGCCCGCCGCGTTCAGCTTCTGCGCCAGATAGGCATAGTCCTGCTCCATCTCCGGATAGAGCGGCATGTCGTTGAACACGCCATAGGGCGAAAGCCGGATGCCGACCTTGCCCTTGCCGATCGCCGCGATCGAGGCCTCCACGACCTCCAGCACGAAACGCGCGCGATTCTCGATTCCGCCGCCATAGGCGTCGGTGCGCTGGTTCGAGTTCGGCCGGATGAACTGTTCGAGCAGGTAGCCGTTCGCGGCGTGCAGCTCGATGCCGTCGAAGCCCGCGGCCACGGCGTTGGTCGCGGCCTTCGCATATTCCGCGATCGTGCTCTTGAGCTCGGCCTCGGTCATCGCGGCGGGCACCGGATGCGGCTGCATGCCTTCCGCGTCGGTGAACATCTGGCCGGTGGCCGCGACGGCCGAGGGCGCCACGATCTTCGCGCCGGCCGGCAGGTTGAGCTGATGGCCGATCCGGCCCGTGTGCATCAACTGAACGAAGATCCTTCCGCCGCGGGCATGCACCGCATCGGTGACCTTTTTCCAGCCCGCGACTTGCGCTTCGGAATAGATGCCGGGGATGCGGGCATAGCCGAGCCCGTTGGGAGACGGCGAGGTGCCCTCGGTGATGATCAGGCCGGCGGAGGCGCGCTGCGCGTAGTATTCGGCCATCAGGTCGTTCGGCACATTGCCGACGGCGCGGCTGCGGGTGAGGGGACACATCACAAGGTGGTTCTGCAGAGAAAGACTTCCCAACGTCGCCTTCGAAAACAGCACGGACATTCCAACGCTCCCTGTGAGTGACCGGTGAGAAATGAATTCGACCGCGGGCACACATAGGCGCGAGCAAGGCGGGCGCAAGCCGCGGCCGCGCATGCGGCCCGGTATCATTTGTGTGACCGTTGCAGAATGGCCACGCGTGCGTCCGGCGCCCGGGAGCGGGAGTTCAGAAACGGCACGCGTCCGCCGGCGACGCCGACAGCCGGAATATCCGGTCGTCCGTGCCCAGCGCCGCATCGAACAGCTTTTCCAGCCGCGCGCGCTTGTCGCGCAGCATGATCTCCTTGTCGCCCGCGCGCGTCAGGTAGAAATCCTCCTGCATGTCGTACGCCGGATCATGCGTGCAGCCGTAGGCGTACTTGCTCGGCTGGCAGGTGGTTTTCCTGGTCAACTTCCGGCCGTTCTTCAATTCGATGCTGAACGTCAGCTCATAAAGGTATGTGTCGGGCAGCATCTTGCCGCCGCGCGGCTTCAGAACCGCGATACGTTTGACGGTCTGCCGCGGATGCTTCGCGAGATGCGCGGCGTCGTAACTGCGGCTGAAGCACACCGCGTCGTTCGTCGCGAGCCGCTCGCGGATCGGCGCGCCGAACTGGGCCGAAAGTTTGGCCCATGCCGGTTTCAACTGGTCGCGGATCGCGGCGCATTGCTCAAGCGGCAGCGGATCGAGCACAAACTGCCGGTCGGCTTCGCCCGGCCTGACGATATCGCTCCGCTCCCGGTCGTCTTCGTTGGCGCCGCACCACCCGGTGACGGAAAAGCCGTCGTTCTCCACCAGCAGCGCCGTGCCTTGTGCGCCGATCCTGAAGCCGCCGCCGTCGCACTCGACGCCGCAACGCACGGCTTTGCCGTCGCTGTTCCTGATGCAGCTGAGCCAGCTCGAGAACACGCCCGGCCTGTCGCGGAAGCCGACATAGGCCGTCAGCCCGATGCGGCCGTCGTTGCCGTCGTGTTCGACGAGTTCGCGGGGGGAAAGCGGCTCGTCTTCCGTGGTCTTGTCCGCGGTGAAATCGCGGAACACGTGGAAGCGGGTCACCCGCTGCTTCGGGTTCTGCCTGAGATGTTCGGCATCGAAGGTCTTGCCAAAACAGGCTTCGGTCTTGAGCGGCAGATGGCTCGGCAGCGGCGACATGGGCTGCTGTGCAATCGCCGTACCGGACAGCGCAACGAATGCTGCAGCAACGATCCCCCGCATCGCCTATCCCTTCATCGCGGCTTTGATTGCTTCGACGCCCTTGCCGGCCTTCGCCGCCTCGATGATCTTGGCTTCTTTCGCCGCAAGTCCCGGCGCCGCGGCCTTCATCGGATCGATCGTCTCGACCGGCACCACCACCGCGCCGTGCTGGTCGGCGTGAATGAGATCGCCGCTGCGCACCGCCATGCCGTGGATGTTCACGTTCAGCCCGAAGTCCACCACGTGCACGAACGCGTGCGACGGCGCGATCGAGCCCGCCAGCATCTGGAAGCCCGGCGCGACCTGCGGGATGTCGCGGATCGAGCCGTTGGTGATGGTGCCGAGGCAGCCCAGCGCCTTGTGCACGTTGGTCTGCACTTCGCCCCAGAACGCGCCGAAGCCGACGATCTCGTCGACGTCCTGGATCACCGCGATTCCGGGCTGCGGCTGCGCCGCGATGTAGTCGAGATAGTCGAGCCGCTTGTTCATGTAGCCCGCTTCGCCGAGCGGCACGCGGTCCTGCGCGCGCATCGTCACGGTCTTGGCGAAGCCCACCATCGGCGGGAGGTCCGGGAACGGGCAGTGCAGGTGCCGCACCGTGTAGCCGAAGCCGCGGCGCTCGGGCGCGACGATCTCCAGCAGGTTGCAGACGGTCGGCGTGTCGATCGAGCGCAGGAATTCGAACTGGGCAGGCGTGACGTTGCTCATTGGCGTTTCCCCTAAATCTCTCCGCGGTCATTCCGGGGCGCCGCGCAAGCGGCGAACCCGGAATCCATACTCCGCAGCAGTGGTTATGGATTCCAGGTTCGCGAGCCATAGCGCGTCGAAGACGCGCGTGAACGCGCTTGTGCCTCGCGCCCCGGAATGACCGCGGAAATAGTTACACGAAATCTCTCAATCCTGCTTGCTTCAGCAGCGGGTATGTCCTGTCGCGGAAATCCCGCAGACCTTCCTCGTACCGCGGAAACGCCACCAGCACGCCGTCGAGGCCCGCCTTCGACAGCGTTCTCAGTGTATCCACCACCTGCTCGCGGGTGCCCACCACCGGCAGCCCGCCCCAGCCCTGGATGAACGCCTCCTGCAGCGGCTTGATCCGCTCCGGCGGCACGTTCCGCTTGTTGGTCTCCAGCGAAAAGATCTCCACCATGTTCTTCGCGGCCTCCCAGTCGCCGCGCCGGTGGACGTAGTCGTTATAGAAGTCGCGCGCCTCTTGCTCGGTCTCGCCCTGCACGATGTTGACCAGCGTCCACACCTTGATGGTCCGGCCGTAGTCGGCCGCGAGCTTGTGATAGGCCTGCACGTGGGCGCGGCAGTCCTCGAGCCCGCCGGTGCGGATCACGGTGAACACCAGATCGCAGTGCTTCACCGCGTAGTGCCGTCCGAGCTCGGAGGCGCCGGCGTTCATGATCGCGGGGTGCGGGTACTGGATCGGCTTCGGCGCGAGGTAGCCCTTCCTGATCTTGAAGAACCTGCCCTCGTGGTCGAACGAGTTGTCCTCGGTCCACAGCCGCTTGATGATCGCGAGCCACTCCTCGGCGCAGGCGTAACGTTCCTCGTGGGAGAGGAACGGCTGGTTGAACATCTCGATCTCCGGCTGCACCCAGCCGGTGACGACATTGAGGATGAAGCGCCCGTCCGAGATGTGGTCGATCGCCGCCGACTGCTTGGCCGCGATGATCGGGTGGTTGATGGTGATGTGCGAGGTCGAGACCACGCCGGGCGTGCGCGTCGAGGCGGAGATCCCCGCCGCCCAGGTGTAGGCCTCGAAGCCCGGCCCCTGCGGATTGAGCTTGCCGCCCCAGCCCTGCCAGCGCGCGACCGGCACCAGCGCCTCGAATTCCATCTCGTCGGAAAGCTTCGCCAGCGCCACCGTGTTGGGCCAGGTGATGTCGAGCCGGCCGTCGAGATCGCTCATCACGCAGCCGGAATCGAGATTGGTCTGGAACGTGCCGAGCTTGAGCCGCCGCGTGCTCAGCGCCGGATTGGTCAGCGTCCGGTCTTTCTGCCTTTCCCGCATCGTCATTGCATTCCCGGCCTTCTGCTGCTTCCAGATCTATTGCTTCCACGTGGTGGCCACGATCGCTGCCATGATCGACAGCATGCCAAGCACCAGCGCCAGAGAATAGGTCCATCCGCCGGCCTCGTAGGCGAGGCCGGGCAGCCAGCCGCCGAACGTGCCGCCGATGTAGAACGCCGTGACGTAGAGCCCGACCGCGGCCGACGTGCCGGTCTTGGCCGTGATGGCAACGAAGCTCGTCGAGGAGGCCTGCGTGAGAATTCCGCAGGTCGAGGCGACGATCAGGCAGCCGACGATGGCCGGGATCGACGGGATCAGGCTGAGCAGCATCCCGCCCGCCCACACCGCGATCACCAGCAGAACGAAGTTGCGCCGCCCAAACCACGCGATCGCGCGGCCGAGATAGAGCGCGCCCACCGAGCCGAACAGGTAGACCACGAACACCGAGCCGAGGAACGCCGGCGACCGGTTGAACGGCGGCGCCGCGAGGTGGAAGCTGAGATACGTGAACGTCGCGATGAAGTTGAACAGCACGCCGAAGCCCACCGCGAAGGTCGCGAGCAGCCGCGGATTGCGCAGGTGACCGACCATCTGCCGCAGCGAGCTGCCAAGACTGGTGGCGCGGACGAATTTCTTTTCGGTGGGCAGCAGGAAGAACACCATGGCAAGGCAGATCACCGAGCCGCAGGCCAGCGCGAGGAAGCCGCCGCGCCACCCGAACTGCTCCGCCAGCATCCCCGGCACGAACCGTCCGAAAAATCCGCCGACCGCCGACGCCGCGGCGTAGAGGCCGATCACCCCGTTGGCCTCGGCCGGCGGCCATTCGTCGCCGATATAGGCGACGGTGACTGCGAAGATCGGCGGCAGCAGCAGCCCGTGCATGAAGCGCCAGAAGATCAGCTGGTCGAGGGTCGCCGCGAAGGAGCTCATGGTCGCGGGGATCAGCAGCAGCGCCATCGCCACGACGATCACGCGCTTTCGCCCCAGCACGTCGGACAGCGCGCCGGTGAACGGCGCGGTGGCCGCGACCGCGAGCGTGCCGGCGGTGATGATCGGGCTCGCATCGGCGGCGCCCACGCCGTACTCCTGCGCCATCATGGGCAGCACCGATTGCGGCGCGTAGAGGTGCAGGAACGCGCCGATGGCGCAGAAGGCGATGGCAACGCGGCGCTTTCGAGCACGAGCATGGGAGACATTCAGCACAAATCGGTTGACCCTGCCATGCGGCAATCGAACTATCGGCCTTCGCGCAATGAAGCGCTCAAACGGGAGGCCATTTTGCTCGTCGATCACCGCACCTACCGGATCAAGCCCGGCCACATGAACACCCATCTCGCCATCTACGAGGAATTCGGCCTCAAGGCGCAGTGGAAGCATCTCGGCGAGCCGCACGCCTACATGTTCGCGGAGTCCGGTGCGATGAACTCGCTGGTGCACCAGTGGGTGTACGAAGACGCCGCCGACCGAGCCAAGCGCCGCGCCGGCATGATGGCCGATCCGGACTGGCAGAGCTATCTCAAGAAGCTGAACGAGTCGGGGCTGCTCGTGGAGCAGGCCACCTCTCTGATGGTCCCGGCGAAGTTCATGAAGATGAAGAAGTGAGTTGAGCAGACACGTGCGACATCGGCAGTGCCATCCCTCCCCGCGAGGGCAGGGGAATCGCTTTTGGCTTTTGCGACCTATTGCTTTGATTTGCGAACAGGATTTTGAAGGCTCCCGATTTTGAAAGGGGAGCCGGATGGGCAAGCTCAAGAAGCATTTCCGGAAGTTGCGCGATCCTCGTGCGGCCAATGCGTCGTACCCTTTGCTGGAGATACTGGTTGTTGCGTTGGCGGCGGTTCTGTCCGGGGCCGAGAGTGCCACGGACATGGCCGACTTTGGCCGGCGCAAGATAGAGATGCTGCGCCGCTTTCTGCCGCTGGAGAAGGGTACCCCGAGCCACGACGTCTTCAGCGACATCTTTCGCATGCTCGACCCGGAAGCCTTCGAGCGCGTGTTCCGGCAGTTCATGGCGGCGTTCGCCAAATTCCATAATCTGGACCTGAACGGCGTGATCGCGATCGACGGCAAGTCGCTGTGTGGAGCCTACGAGCGGGGCAAGAGCGCCACGCCGATGCACCTGATCAACGTCTTTGCCGCCAAGGCACGCATGGCACTGGCCTCGCGCAAGGCGCCGGGAAGGAATGAACACGAGGCGGCTCTGGAAGTCCTCCAGATGCTGCGGCTGAAGCGCAAAATCGTCACGGCCGATGCACTGTTTTGCAGCCGCGCCTTTGCAAAGACCGTGCGGGACCAAGGCGGCCACTACGTGCTTGCGCTCAAGAAGAACCAAGGCAAGCTCTTCACGGCGGTCGAAGGCCGCTTTGGCCGCGCCGGTGAGCGCGACACAGCCACCCAGCTTCACGAGGTCGCCCACGACCGCCGCGAAGCGCGACGGGCGACGGTCATGCACGACAACAAGCTCGCCGAGATGCATGACTTTCCAGGCATTGCCGCTATTGCCAGAGTCACATCCCGGCGCAAGTGCAAAGGGCGTCCCGCAGACAAGCCCTTCGTGAGATACTATCTTCTGTCCAAATACCTTGCAGCCGACAGGCTCCTGGCCGTCGTCCGGTCCCACTGGTCCATCGAGAACCAGATGCACTGGATTCTCGACGTCGTCCTTGCCGAGGATGCCAACCGCGCAAGAAAGGACGACGCACCCGAGAACCTCGCCGTCCTGCGACGGCTCGCACTCAACATGCTTCGAGCGCACCCAGAGCAAATATCCATGCGCCGCAAAGTCAAAGCCGCAGCCTGGGACGATGGCTTCCTTCTCAGCCTGTTCGGCCAAAAGCGATAGCCCTGCCCGCGAGGGGAGGGTGGCCGCGGCGCTGTCTGAGCAAGCGGTTTCGTCGGGCCTCGCCGCGACGCGAGCGTGCTATATACCCCGCCAAAGACAGGGAGAAACAACATGCTGCGCGCCAATGACGGCACCCGCACCGGCGGTGAAATTCTGGTCGATCAGCTGCTCGTTCACGGCGTGGAGCACGTGTTCTGCGTGCCGGGCGAAAGCTATCTCGCGGCGCTGGACGCGTTCCACGACCGGCCGATCAAGCTCACCGTCTGCCGTCAGGAAGGGGGCGCGACGATGATGGCGGAGGCGGTCGGCAAGGTCACCGGCCGGCCGGGCGTTGTCTTCGTCACCCGCGGCCCCGGCGCCACCAATGCCTCGCCGGGCATTCATATCGCCCGGCAGGAACTCGACGCCGCTCATTGTCTTTGTCGGCCAGATCGCGCGCGATATGCGCGAGCGCGAGGCGTTTCAGGAACTCGACTATCGCGCGGTGTTCGGCACCATGGCGAAGTGGGCGACCGAGATCGACGATCCGGCGCGCATCCCCGAGATCGTCTCGCGCGCCTTCTACACCGCCTGCAACGGCCGCCCCGGCCCGGTGGTGATTGCGCTGCCCGAGGACATGCTGGTCGAGCGCGTGGCCGTCCCCGACGCGCCGGCGTTCGAGCCGGTCGAGACCTGGCCGGGCCTTGCCGACATGGCGAAGCTGCAGAAGCTTCTCTGGGCCGCGAAATCCCCGATCGTGCTGGTCGGCGGCAGCCGCTGGTCGGAGGCCGCGACCGCGTCGCTCGCGCGCTTCGCCGAGCGCTTTGCGGTGCCGGTCGCGACCACGTTCCGCCGCACCCATCTGATCGACACCCTGCATCCGGGCTATGCCGGCGACGTAGGCCTCGGCATCAATCCGAAACTGCTGGCGCGGATCAAGGCGTCGGACCTGATTGTCCTGATCGGCGGGCGCTTGAGCGAGATCCCCTCGCAGAGCTATTCGCTGCTGGATATTCCAGGGCCCCGCCAGACGCTGGTGCACGTGCATCCCGGCGCGGAGGAACTCGGCCGCGTGTACCATCCGCATCTTGCGATCCACGCCGCGCCCACCGGCTTTGCCGCGGCGCTCGAGGGCCTGCAGCCGCCGAACGAGATCTCCTGGCGCGAGCAGACCAGGGCGGCGCATGCCGACTACATCGCTTGGACCGAGAAGGCGACGCCGCAGCCCGGCGGCGTCAATATCGGCGAGGTCGTCGTGTGGCTGCGCGACAATCTTCCCGACGATTCGTTCATCACCACCGGCGCCGGCAACTTCTCGGCCTGGGTGCATCGCTTCTACCGCTTCCGCAAGTTCGCCACCCACATCGGCCCGTGCTCGGGCTCGATGGGATACGGCGTGCCGTCCGCGCTCGGCATCAAGCGCGCGTTCCCCGGGCGCACGGTGGTCTGCTTCTCCGGCGACGGCGATTTCCTGATGAACGGGCAGGAGTTCGCGACCGCGGTGCAGTACGACATCCCCGCGATCGTCGTCATCTGCGACAACGGCACCTACGGCACCATCCGCATGCACCAGGAGCGCGAATATCCGACGCGCGTGGTCGCGACCGAATTGAAGAACCCGGACTTCACCGCCTACGCCAAGGCGTTCGGCGGTTTCGGCGTCACGGTCGAGAAAACCGCGGACTTCCCTGCGGCCTTCAAGGCCGCGCAGGCGTCCGGCAAGCCCGCGATCGTCCATCTCAAGGTCGACACCAATGCCTCGACGCCGGGGCTCACCCTGGAGGGCATCCGGGCCAAGGCGCTGGCCGGGGAGGGCCGGTAGGGGAGGGGTCGAGAAAACGGTTCGGCGGGGGTTGATTTCTGTGAACTGACGAATTATGATATTCATCACTAGTCAAACTGCCACAGGAACCAACGGCCCCCGCCATGTTTCCCGCTGTGAAGACCAGACCTGAGGACACGCGTGCGCGGATCATGGACACCGCGGAGACGCTGTTCCGCAGCATCGGCTTCGCCAAGGCCACCGTGGCCGACATCGCCTCGGAACTCGGCATGTCGCCGGCCAATGTCTACCGCTTCTTCCCCTCCAAAACTGCCATCGTCCAGGCCATCTGCCAGCGCTGCCTCGGCGAGCTCGAGGCCAAGATCTGGGCGGTGGCGCGTTCGCGCGACGCCGCGAGCCAGCGTCTGGAGCGGCTCACGCTCGAAGTTCTCGCCTATCACAAGGAAAATCTTCTGACGGAACAGAAGGTTAATGACCTCGTTCTGGTCGCGATGGAAGAGAGCTGGGACGCCATCAAGGGGCACAAGGAAGTTTACCGGAACGCGATCGAGCTGATCCTGCGCGACGGCATCGAGTTCGGGCGAGTTCGACCCGGTCGATCCACGCGAAACGTCGGCCACGATCATGCGGGCCCAGGCATCGCTCTGCCATCCATTGCTGCTCGAGCAAGGCCTTCAGGAAGGCCACAATCTCGAGAACGAGGCGCAGGCTTTGACCCGCCTCCTGCTCCGCGCCATCACCAAACGAAAGTAACCGGCCATGACCCAGTCCTCCGCCGCATCATTGCGTCCAAATAGTGACGAATTCCGATTTTCGTCAGTCATCAACCGTCAAGTTGCCGCGTTCATCGAACGCTTGAGCGGCGAAATCAGCGCCTCGAATGGCCGTCTTCCGCTCACGGGCCGGTGGCGCCGGCCGATGCTGGGCTTGCTGGCTGCGCTGGCACTCGCCGGCTGCCAGGCGGAAACCGCGCCGCTCGCCCAGGTCGAGCGTCCGGTTCAGGTCCAGCGCGTGACCTTCGCAAACGGCGCCGCGGCCCGCGAATTCGTCGGCGTGGTCCGCGCCCGCTATGAAACCGATCTCGGCTTCCGCGTCAGCGGCAAGATCGTCGAGCGCGTCGTCAATGTCGGCGACCGCGTTCGGGTGGGCGACGTCATCGCGCGCCTCGACCCGCAGGACCTCCGCCTGCAGGTCGAGAGCGCCGAGGCGGAGCTTGCCGCGGCGACCTCGAGTCTTTCGCAAGCCGCGGCCGATCTCGACCGCTACACCACGCTGAAGGCGCGCGGCTACGCGCCGGTCGCCGAATACGACCGCAAGAAGACGGCGAATGACGAAGCCGAAGGCCGCCTCGGGCGCGCCCGCCGCGCGCTCGATCTCGCCCGCAACCAGCTCGCCTATGCGGATCTCAAGGCCAACGCCGACGGCGTGATCACGGCGACGCGGGCCGAACCCGGACAGGTCGTCGCGGTCGGCCAGGCGGTCGTGCAGCTCGCCCATCGCGGTGAAAAGGAAGCCGTCGTCGCGCTGCCGGAAACCTGGCTCGGCGACGTGCGTCAGACGCAGGCGAAGGTGCGGCTGTGGTCGGATGGCGACCGCACCTATCAGGCCCGTCTGCGCGAACTGTCGCCGCAGGCCGATCCCGCAACCCGCACCTATGCGGCGCGCTTCACCATCCTCGATGCCGACGACGCCACGGCCTACGGCATGACCGCAACCGTCACCCTGTCGCGCCCCGGCGAGGAAAGCGTTGCCAGGCTGCCGCTCTCTTCCGTGCTCAACCGCGGCCATGGTCCTTCGGTCTTTGTGGTGGACGATGGCGGCGCCCTCACGCTCCGCAATGTCACGGTGGCCGCCTTCGACGGCGCCGTGGCGCTGGTCACCTCCGGGATCAGCAACGGCGACCGGATTGTCACCCTTGGCGTGCAGAAGCTCGAGGCCGGCCTCAGGGTCCGCGCGATCGAGACTTCGAACTAAAACGGGATCGCTTGAATGAAGCAGAGGCGCAACATCGGCGGTCTCATCCCTCCCCGCGAGGGGAGGGTGGCGGCGAAGCCGCCGGGTGGGGAGAAGTCTCAGATTCTCGCAGGCTTTTCCCCACCCCCGCGCTTCGCGCGGTCCCTCCCCTCGCGGGGGGAGGGATGGCACCACCCGTGTCGCCGGCGATTCTCATCGCAACACACTCTAAATCATCGGTTCCGTGGAGAGCCGCGCCATGAAGCGTTTCAATCTGTCGGAATGGGCGATCACGCACCGTGCGCTGGTGCTGTTCATGATCCTGCTGATCGGCGCCTCCGGCCTGTTCTCGTATTACAAGCTCGGCCGCGCCGAAGACCCCTCGTTCACCATCAAGGTTATGAACATCCATGTCGGCTGGCCCGGCGCGACCGCGTCCGAGCTGCAGACCCAGGTCGTCGACAAGATCGAGAAGAAGCTGCAGGAGCTGCCTCATCTCGACCGTGTCACCAGCTATTCGCAGCCGGGCACCGCCTTCATCCAGGTGACGCTGTCCGACACCACGCCGCCCAGGAAGGTGAAGGACCTCTGGTATCAGGCGCGCAAGAAGGTCGGCGATATCCGCGGCGATCTGCCGGCTGGCATCATCGGCCCGAACTTCAACGACGAGTTCGGCGACGTCTATTCGGCGCTGTACATGCTGAAGGCCGACGGCCTGAGCCTCGCCGATCTCAAGAAGCGCGCCGAAGACATTCGCCAGGTCCTCCTGCGCATTCCGGCCGTCAACAAGGTCGACCTGATCGGCGTGCAGCCGGAAAAGATCTTCATCGAGTTCAGCCACGGAAAGCTCGCGACGCTCGGCATCACCCCGCAGCAGATCTTCGACAGCGTGGCGCGGCAGAACGCCGTGACCGCGGGCGGATCGGTCGAGACCTCCGCCGACCGCATCCACCTGCGCGTGACCGGCGCCTTCTCCGGCGCAGACGCCATCGCCGCGGTGCCGGTGCAGGCGGACGGCCGGGTGTTCCGGCTGGGCGATATCGCGACCGTCAAGCGCGGCTATGAGGACCCGCCGGGCTTCCTGGTGCGCGAGGGCGGCAAGCCCGCGCTCGGCATCGGCGTCTCGATGCAGGACGGCGGCAACATTCTGACGCTCGGCGAAGAGCTCAAGAAAGCGATGAAGTCGATCACCGCCGAGCTTCCGGTCGGCATCGAGATCACGCAAGTGGCCGACCAGCCGCACATCGTCGGCGAGTTGGTGTCGGAATTCCTGAAAACCTTCGTCGAGGCGCTGGGCATCGTGCTGCTGGTGAGCTTCCTGACGCTCGGGCTTCGCACCGGCATCGTGGTTGCGCTGTCGGTGCCGCTGGTGCTGGCGATCGTGTTCATCGTGATGTACGCGGGCGGCCTCGACCTGCATCGCATCACGCTCGGCGCGCTGATCATCGCGCTAGGGCTGCTGGTCGACGACGCGATCATCGCCATCGAGATGATGGTGGTGAAGATGGAGCAGGGCTTCAGCCGCGCCCGCGCCGCGACCTTTGCCTGGACCTCGACCGCGTTCCCGATGCTGACCGGCACGCTGGTGACGGCCGCGGGCTTCCTGCCGGTCGGCTTCGCCAATTCGAGCACCGGCGAATACGCCGGCGGCATCTTCTGGGTGGTCGGCCTGGCGCTGGTCGCCTCCTGGTTCGTGGCGGTGCTGTTCACGCCCTATCTCGGCATGAAGCTCCTGCCGGATTTCGCCAAACGCGCGGCCGCTGCCGGTCATGCGCGTCAAGATCATGCACATGGCGATCCCGAGGCGGTCTACGACACGCGCATCTATCGCGCGCTGCGGCACGTGATCGAGCTCTGCCTGCGCTGGCGCAAGACCGTCGTCGCCGTGACGGTCGGACATGTTCGTCACCGCGATTGCCGCCTTCGGCCTGGTGCAGCAGCAGTTCTTCCCGACCTCGAGCCGCACCGAACTGTTCTTCGAGATGCGGCTGCCGGAAGGCACCTCGATCGGCGCGACCAACGCCACCGCGAAGGAGGCCGAAAAGCTGCTGACCGGGGATCCCGACATCGTCACCTATACGAGCTATGTGGGGCAGGGCGCGCCGCGCTTCTGGCTCGGCCTCAACCCCGTGCTGCCGAACCCGAACTTCGCGCAGATCGTCATCGTCACCAAAGATCTCGAGGCGCGCGAGCGCGTCCGCTCGCGCCTGGAAAAGGCTTTGGCGGAGGGCGCGCTGTCGGGCGCCCGCACCCGCGTCGATCGTTTCAACTTCGGCCCGCCGGTCGGCTATCCGGTGCAGTTCCGCGTCATCGGGCCGGATCCGCTGAAGGTCCGCGACATCGCCGAGGACGTGCGCAAGGTCATGGCCTCCAACAGCAAGCTGATCGATCCGCACCTCGACTGGGGCGAGCAGGCCAAGTCGATCCGGCTCGAAGTCGACCAGGACCGCGCCCGCGCCATCGGGCTGACGCCCCAGGACGTCGCGCAGACCCTGCAGACGCTGCTGACCGGCTTCACCGTCACGCAGTATCGCGAGGGCATCGAGAGCATCGACGTGGTTGCGCGCGCCGTGCCGGCCGAACGGCTGGACCTCGGCCAGTTGCAGGGCCTGACGATCTCCACCCGCAACGGCGTCGCGGTGCCGCTGTCGCAGATCGCGCGGATCAAATACCAGTACGAGGAGCCGATCCTGTGGCGGCGCAACCGCGACCTGGTGCTGACCGTGCGCGGCGACATCGTCGACGGCGTGCAGGCGCCCGACGTCAGCAACGAAGTGGCGCCGAAGCTCAAGGCCATCGAGGACGCGCTGCCCTACGGCTATCGCATCGAGACCGGCGGCGCGATCGAGGAGAGCGCCAAGGCGAATGCCTCGCTGGCCGCGGTGTTCCCGGTGATGGCCGTGGCGATGCTGGCGATCCTGATGATCCAGCTGCAGAGCTTCTCGCGGCTGCTGCTGGTGTTCACCACCGCGCCGCTCGGCATCATCGGCGGCACCGCCGCGCTCCTGATCTCGAACCGGCCGTTCGGCTTTGTCGCGCTGCTCGGCATGATCGCGCTGGCCGGCATGATCATGCGCAACACCGTCATCCTGGTCGACCAGATCGACCACGACATCGCGGACGGCCACGGCCGGCATCGGGCGGTGATCGACGCCACCGTGCGCCGGGCGCGCCCGGTCGTGCTCACCGCGCTCGCCGCGGTGCTGGGCATGATCCCGCTCGCCGGCTCTCTCTTCTGGGGACCGATGGCGATCACCATCATGGGCGGACTGCTGGTCGCCACGATCCTGACGCTGCTGGTGGTGCCGGCGCTCTATGCCTTGTGGTTCCGCGTGCGGCAGGACGAGATCGAAGCGGTGTCCGCGCACGACCACGCGATCGAGGACTTCGAAGCGGTGCCATACCGGATCGCTGCGGAGTGAACGGAATACCTGCCAGGCCGCGGCGCTCGCTGCTTCAATGCGGGAGCGCTGCGGCCGTGGCTATTGTAGGGTGGGCAAAGCCGCGAAAGCGGCGTGCCCACGTCTTTAGACCGAGCACGAACGCGTGGGCACGGCGCTTACGCGCCTTTGCCCACCCTTCTGTAACGGGCCTTGATTGGTCAATCCCTTTTGCGTCGTCGTCTTCGCCGGGGTCTCGCTTCTGTACGGGGTCGACGCAAGGCCGCCACCTGATGGGGTTTGAAGAGGATAGGCCGACCAATCTACGAACGCGTGGTCGCAGTGCCGACTGGGTGGGCAGCGGTCTGACCTGATCCATCGTCCCGGCGAAGGGACTTCGCTTCGAGAAGGCCTGGTGTCGTGACCCGCCCGAAAACTGTTGCGCGTCTCCCTGTCAGGCTGCCGCGACGGCGGCGTTGAACGATGTTCCGTTGGCGAGCATCCGGTGCAGGATCACCGCGAGCTTGCGCGCGAGCGCCACTTTGGCCTTCTTCATCCCGGCGCGCCTGGCGATCCGCATCGCCCAGCTCTTGAGCTGCGAGCAGCCCTTGACCGGCTTGATCAGCATGATGTGGGCGGCCTCGTAGAGCGCCGTGCGGACCGAGGCATCGCCGATCTCGCTGATCCGGCCGGTCACGTCGGTCTCGCCGGACTGATACTTCCTGGGGGTCAGCCCGAAATGCGATCCTGCCCGCTTCGATGATTTGAACCGCCCTGGATCGTCGATGGCGCTGGCATAGGTGAGCGCCACGATCGGGCCGACCGCCGGCGTCGACATCAGCAACCTGGCCTTGGCGTCGGACCGGGCCATTGATCGAACCTGCTTCTCGAAGATCTTGAACTCGCGCAGCAGAACCGCATGCACCGAAAGCAGCGCCTCCGCGATCGTCTCCAGGCTCGCGTGGTTGGCCACCAACTCGCGGATCCGTCCCGCAAAGCTCCGCTGCGTAGTCTTGCCGACCTTCAATCCAAAGCCGCGCAAAATCCCGCGCAGGCTATTCTCCACGTCCTGAAGCTTCGACTGCACCAGCTTGCGCGCCGCCAGCACCGCCCGCGTCTCCTGCGCCGCCATCGACTTGCAATGCACCGGCGGACCAGCCAAGCCGCATCAACTGCGCGATCCCCCGCGCATCATTGCGGTCCGACTTCACCGGCATCGCCTTGAATGCGTCGCGCACGTGCCGCGTCTCCAGCAACTCCACCGCAAGTCCGGCCTGCTTCATCGCCGCATACAGCCATTGCGACAGCGGTCCAGCCTCCAGCCCGATCCGTTCGGTCGCAAAGCCAAGCGACCGGAACCAGGCAATCAGCGCTTCCGGTTCGCTTGGGATCTTGCCTTCGCGAACGATCTTGCCGGTTGCCTCGACAACGCAAACACTCGAGCATTCCAAAGACACGTCAATTCCTGCATAATGTTCCATGGTCGTCCCTCGTTGATGCTTGGAGCGGACCTCGCGTCCAACTCCGTCACACCATCAGATTGAGGGACGACCACCCTGCCGCCCAATAGGCTGCGCAGCGAGCCCGCAACTTATTGGCCACAGCGTGGGCCCGTTACCCCATCTACGATGTTGTCGCGCCACCGAATGCCGCGATGCGACACCTTGGCCGCTACTTCAATCGCGCCGCCGCTTCCTGCACGATGCTGAGATCCGTGTACTTCTGCACGTCGAGCGGCGAGCGGATGAAGCCGAGCTCGCGGGTGGCGTCGACATTGGCCTGCAGCGCCTTCATGTCGGGCGCGAGGTTGCCGTTGCGGGCGTAGTCCTTGTCGGTGAAGAACCAGCCCTTGAACCGCTCGGGCGGCAGCCGCGTGAGCTTCGACGCGATCGCCACCGCCGCGTCATGGTTCGCGGGATCGAGATACCAGCGCACCACGCGCAGCGTGTCCTCCATGAAATCGACCATCGCGGCGCGGTTCTTGTCGATGAAGCTCTTGCGCGCGGTCCACACGATCATCTGCGTGACGCCGAACACGTCGCGCTGCGTGAACAGCACGCGGCCTCTGCTCCGCAGCTCGGGATCGAACTGGAACGGCACCACGCTCGGGATGAGCTCAGCCTTCTTGTCGAGCAGCATCGCCTTCATGGTCGGCAGCGGCGCCTCGATGTGGGTGTAGTCGCGCTTGTCCTCGAGGCCGTTCCTTTTCAGCATGGCGCGCATGGCGATATCGACCGCCGAGCCCGCGGCATTGCTGGAGACCACCTTGCCCTTGAGGTCGGACACCTTCCGCACCAGGCTGTCGTTCAGCACATAGTATTGCGTCGTCGAGTGGCCCTGCACGCCGTCCTGGAACTGGTCGGAGATGATGCGCAGGTCGTCCATGCCGGCGTTCTGGATCGCGATGCCGAGCGACGAGTAGGAGTGGTTGCCGATCTCGATCTCGTTGTTGGCCATTGCCTGCACCAGCGCCGGCGTGCCGCCGACCCGCACGACTTCGAGCGTGTAGGACTTGCCGTTGTGTTTCAGCAGGTCGGGCTTCTCGGGCAGCAGCGGCGCCCAGTCCGACGGCGCGACCACGTAGCTGACGCGTATCTTCACCGGGCTCTGGGCCTGCGCCGCGCTGACGACGACAAGTGCGGCGACCGACGACAGTGCAAGCTTGATGAAACGCACGATGACCTCCCGCTGTGTTCGGGCGCGTTCGCGCCTCGCGTTGTTGGAGCAAGCGTATCACCGCGTGGGCGCGGCGCACGGCAAATCACGCGGATCTTGCGATCTGGTCCAGATCGAATGCGAAAGGGGAGAGGGGCGGTGCAACAAAGAGCCCTCTCCCGGCTCGCATTCGCTCGCCACCCTCTCCCGCAAGCGGGGAAAGGAGACTCGTGGCGCGGCTGCCGCGCAATCGGAAGCCACTTGCTTGCGCCCGGCGCTTACTTGTGAACCATAGTTCAGTCCTACGAATCAGGCAGTCCGGGCAATGGCCTATCGCCGCACCGAAAACGTCGTCCGCAGGCTCAATGCGCGCCACGACGCCATTGTCGATGCGGCGCGGGACGCAGCCGCCGCCGGCGGCATGGCCGCGGTGCAGATCGTGCCGGTCGCCGAGCGGGCAGGGGTCGCGGCCGGCACCGTCTATCGCTACTTCCCCGGCAAGATCGATCTGGTCGGTGCGCTGGTCGAAACGGTGGCCGAGCGCGAGATCGCCGCGGTCCGCAAGGCGGCCGACGCCGCCCCCGGTCCGATGTCGGCGCTGGTCGCGGCGGTGGCGACGCTCGGCGCGCGTGCGCTGCGCAACCGGCGCCTCGCCTGGGCGGTGCTCGCCGAGCCGGTCGACACCCAGGTCGATGCGCTGCGCCAGCGTCACCGCAAGGCGCTGGCCGGCGAGATCGAGGCGCGCATCAGGGCGGGCATCGAGGGCGGCCACCTGCCGGAGCAGGATGCGGGCCTCGCGGCGTCGGCGCTGGTCGGCGCGCTGCTCGAGGGCCTGATCGGCCCGCTCGCCCCCGAAGGCATCGACGAGCCGGCGCGCGCCCGCGACGCGGTGCAGGCGCTGACGCTGTTCGCTCTGCGCGGGCTCGGCGTGGTCGACGCCCGCGCCCGCGGGCTCGTGGTGCAGGCGGTGTTGCCGGAGGCGTAGCGGCGTAACGGCGGAGGGTGGGCAAAGCCGCCACCAGCGCGTTGATACGCGTGTTCGACGCGCTATGGCGCCGTGCCCACGTCATTGCACAAGCACGCGTGGACACGCCGCTTCGCGGCTTTGCCCACCCGACAGCTACAGCAGGAAATCCGTCGCCTGCAGCGCGACACTGCCGCTCAGCAGGATCTGGAAATCTCCCTTGCCATCGCCGTCCACGTCGCCGGACACAAGTGTGTTGGCGCCGAACGTCTTCGCTTGCAGCTCTCCGGCGGTTTGCGTAAACGCGCCCGCGCCGATGAAGCGAATGCCTGATCGTTGGCGAGCCACGCGTTCGCGTCGATTTGCCGTAAGTCGATCGTATCCAAGCCGGCCACGAAGTCCTTGATCACGTCGCGCCCGCCGCCCGCCACGCTGTCCGACAGCGCCCGGAACACGAACGTGTCGCCGCCCGCGCCGCCGGTCATGACGTCCCGGCCGGCGCCGCCGTGATCGTGTCGTCGCCGCCGCGGCCGACGATCATATTGTCCACGCCGTTGCCGGTGAGGATGAGGCCCGCGTCCGACCTGGCATGGAGCCGCTCGAAGTCCGCGCCGAGCGAATGGTCCATCGTGGTGTAGATCGTGTCGATACCGCTCGAGTTGGTCACCGTGTCGCCGGCGTTGTCGACGAAGTAGCGGTCGTCGCCGTCACCGCCGTCCATGGCGTCCGCGCCCCTGCCGCCGTTGAGCATGTCGTTGCCGTCGGCGCCGTTGAGCGTGTCGTTGCCGGTGCCGCCGGCCAGCATATCGTTGCCGCCGGCGCCGGTGATGATGTTGGCGAGGCTGTTGCCGCTTGCAGCGTCAGGCCGCTGTCCGAATGCGCCGAACAGGTTCTCGACATTGACCGGCCGAGCGTGAAGGACACCAGTCGTGTGCACGGTGTCGGTGCCCTCGTTCGCGAGCTTCCGTCACCGTGTCGCCGCTGTCTTCGACCTGATAAGTGTCGTCGCCGGCGCCCCCCTTCATGACGTCGCTGCCCGCCCGGCCGATCAGCGTGTCATCGCCGTCGCCGCCGATGAGCACATCGTTGCCGCCGGCGCCGCCGATGATGTTGTCGAGGCTGTTGCCGGTGAGGGTCAGGCCCGCATCCGAGGCGGCGACCAGGAGCTCGACATTCTGGCCGAGCGTCAGGGAGATCGTCGTGTACACGCCGTCGGCGAAGCCCTCGCCGGCGTACTCCAGCACCACGTCCTCGATGCTGTCGACATAATAGGCATCGTTGCCGGTGCCCCCTTGCATCACGTCGTCGCCCGCGCCGCCGTGCAGGTCGTCACCGCTTTCGCCGCCGATCAGTGTGTCGCGGCCGTCGCCGCCGTTCAGCTTGTCACCGCCTTCGCCGCCGATCAGCGTGTCGTTGCCGTCGTTGCCGTTCAGCACGTCGTCACCGCCCAGGCCGATCAGGGTGTCGTTGAACCAGCCGCCGGAGATCGTCTGCGACGCCGCGCTGCCGACGCGCGTCACGGCGGTGTCCGGAGCCCGCCCGAACACCACGTAGCTCGCGCCGGAGCTGGTGCCGTGCGGGTCGGCGCTGCGGAGCGCCGACGATCAGGTCGTCGAAGCCGTCGCCGTTGACGTCGCCTGCCGAGGCGACCGAACGGCCGCTGCAGTCGTCCGCGCCTCGCCGCTGATCTGGAAGCCGTTGGTGCCGTCGAGGCTCGACAGGTCGATGTTCGCGGCAAAGCCTCCCGGCCTTGCCGAACACCACGTAGCTCGCGCCGGAATCGCTGCCGTTCGGATCGGCGGACGCGAGCCCCGACGATCAGGTCGTCGAAGCCGTCGCCGTTGACGTCGCCCGCCGAGGCGACCGAGCGGCCGCTGTAGTCGTCCGCCGCCTCGCCGCTGATCTGGAAGCCGTTGCTGCCGTTGAGGCTCGACAGGTTGAGGTCGGCGGCGAAGCCGCCGGCCTTGCCGAACACCACATAGCTCGCGCCGGAATGGCGCCGTTCGGATCGGCGCCATTGGCGCCGATGATCAGGTCGTCGAAGCCGTCGCCGTTGACGTCGCCGCCGAGGCGACCGAGCAGCCGCTGTGGTCGTACGCCGCCTCGCCGCTGATCTGGAAGCCGTTGGTGCCGTTGAGGCTCGACAGGTTGAGATTGGCGCGCAAAGCCCGCGGCCTTGCCGAACACCACATAGCTCGCGCCGGAATCGGTGCCGTTCGGATCGGCGCCAGAGGCCCCGACGATCAGGTCGTCGAAGCCGTCGCCATTGACGTCGCCCGCCGAGGCGACCGAGACAGCCGCTGTAGTCGTCTGCCGCCTCGCCGCTGATCTGGAAGCCGTTGGTGCCGTCGAGGCTCGACAGGTCGATGTTGGCGGCGAAGCCTGCGGCCTTGCCGAACACCACGTAGCTCGCGCCGGAGCACGATGCCGTTCGGGTCGGCGCGAGGGGCGCCGACGATCAGGTCGTCGAAGCCGTCGCCGTTGACGTCGCCCGCCGAGGCGACCGAGAAGCCGCTGTAGTCGCTCGCCGCCTCGCCGCTGAGCTGGAAGCCGTTGGTGCCGTCGAGGGTCGACAGGTCGAGATTGGCGGCAAAGCCCGCGGCCTTGCCGAACACCACATAGCTCGCGCCGGAATAGGTGCCGTTCGGGTCGGCGTCACGGGCGCCGACGATCAGGTCGTCGAAGCCGTCGCCGTTGACGTCGCCCGCCGAGGCGACGGAGACGCCGCTGTAGTCGTCCGCCGCCTCGCCGCTGATCTGGAAGCCGTTGGTGCCGTCGAGGGTCGACAGGTCGATATTCGGCGGCAAAGCCGCCGGCTTGGCCGAACACCACATAGCTCGCGCCGGAGCTGATGCCGTTCGGATCGGCGTCGTAGCGCACCGACGATCACGTCGTCGAAGCCGTCGCCATTGACGTCGCCCGCCGAGGCGACCGAACGGCCGCTGACGTCGTACGCCGCCGCGCCGCTGATCTGGAAGCCAGTGGCAATGCCACCGTTCAGCGTCGACAGATCGATATTGGCCGGAAAGACACTCATCGCAATCTCCTGTTCGTCAATTTGTTCATGTGTATCGGCGCGCGCGCCGTCGCTGCCGCGCGTGGCATCGCACGCGCGGTGAAATCAGGTGGGTGCGGAGCGGTCGCTCAGCGGATGATCACGGGCGGCGCAACCTGCGCCGCGCCGCAGCCATGACGGCCGCGGTGAGCATCACGCCATCGCGACGATCCTCAGGCCCGAGGCGAGACGCATCTTGCTCAGCGGTCCGCCGCAGTGCCCCGGCTTCGGTCCGGTCACGGTTGAAATCGATGGCACCGCCAAAACGACAGTGAAAAAAGTTGGAAAATGCATTTTAACCTCCAAGGGTGCGATCACATGGATCGCATTGCGATTGCATCATGCTCCAGATCGCCCAGGTTCGCTTTGACGGCGCATTGATTTGTTCTTGAGATTGTCTTGACGATCCGGTCTTTGCAGCGCGCACCCTGAGGCAAGCGCGGCTTCGGGCCTGTGCAGGGCCCGCGGGCCTATGCAGAAATCGCAATTGGCCCGTCTTAAATATTTTTCGGCGACCGTGAACTTTTGGCGGCGCCGTGCGACACAGTTTGAATGAACCAGGTGCAAGCGCAGCGCGCAGGATGGGGTAGTCTTACTGCGTCAAAGAACGCCGGCGTTCGTTACTGTGCCCTCTCCTTTTGGGAGAAGGCTACACCAAACGTACAGCAGGCTGAGTTGGGTGAGGGGTTGCGGTCTATCGATAGACCGTAACCCCTCGCTTTGGCGAAGCGGGGTCGGCGCCAGCCCACCCGCTCTCCCGGCCGCCGACGGAAGCCTTAAAGCAGGAAATCCGTCGCCTGCAGCGCGACACTGCCGCTGAGCAGGATCTGGAAATCGGCCCGGCCGTTGCCGTCCACGTCGCCCGAGACGAGCGTGTTGACGCCGACGACGCCGAACGGCCTCACCTGCAGCTCGCCGGCGTGATGGGTGAACTCGCCCGCGCCGATGAAGCTGAACGCCTGGTCGCCGGCTGCGCCCGCGTTGGCGTCGATCGCCGCAAGATCGATCTTGTCGGCGCCGATCAGGAAATCCCGGATCAAGTCGCGCGCCGCGCCCACCGTGCTGTCCGACAGCGCCTTGAACACGAAGCGGTCCGCGCCCGCGCCGCCGGTCATGTCGTCCCGGCCTGCGCCGCCGTTGAGCGAGTCGCTGCCGCCGCGGCCGACGATCACATTGTCCGCGCCGTTGCCGGTGAGCGCGAGCCCGGTGTCGGTGTCGGCATAGAGCCGCTCGATGCCCGCGCCGAGCGTGTGGCCGACGGTCGTGTAGACCGTGTCGACACCACTGGCGTCGATCGCCGTGTCGCCGGCGTTGTCGACGTAAAAGCGGTCGTCGCCCGCGCCGCCCTCCATGGCGTCCGCGCCCGCGCCGCCGTCGATCTGGTCGTTGCCGCTGCCGCCGTCGAGCGTGTCGTCGCCGGTGCCGCCCAGGAGCTTGTCGTTGCCGTCGCCGCCCAGGAGGGTGTCGTTGCCGTTGCCGCCGACGAGCTTGTCGTTGCCGTCGCCGCCCGCGAGCGTGTCGTTGCCGTTGACGCCCGTGACCGTGTCGTTGCCCGCGCCGCCGGTGATGGTGTTGGCACGACTGTTGCCGGCGAGCGTCAGGTCGGCGTCCGAATTGGCAACGAGGTTCTCGACGTTCTGACCGAGCGTAAAGGACACCGTCGTATGGACCGTGTCGGCGCCCTTGTTGGCGAGTTCGATCACGACGTCGCTGCTGCTGTCCACGTGATATGTGTCGTTGCCGGCCCCGCCGCGCATCACGTCGATGCCTGCGCCGCCGTCGAGGATGTCGCCGCCGCCGTTGCCGAACAGCTCGTCGTCGCCGCCCAGCCCGCTGAGGGTGTCGCCGAACGCTCCGCCGGCGAGGGTCTGCGACGCGTCCGTGCCGATGCGCGTCACCGCGCTGTCCGGCGCCCGGCCAAACACCACGTAGCCCGAGTGGGATTGGCTGGCCTTGACGATCAGGTCGGCGAAGCCGTCGCCGTTGACGTCGCCGGCGGGCAACGGCGCCGCCGCTGTACTCGCCTGCCGCGCCGCTGATCCTGAAGCCGGTGGTGCCGTCGAGGCTCGACAGGTCGATGTTCGACGCGAAGCCTGCGGCCTTGCCGAACATGACGTAGCTCGCGCCTGAACGGATACCGTTCGGGTCGGCGCCGAGCGCGCCGACGATCACGTCGGCGAAGCCGTCGCCGTTGACGTCGCCCGCCGAGGCGACGCTGAAGCCTGCGTGGTCGTACGCCGCCGCGCCGCTGAGCTTGAAGCCGTTCGTGCCATCCAGGCCCGACAGATCGCATGGATCGCATAGCGATTGCATCATGCTCCAGATCGCCCGGGTTCGCTTTGACGGCGCATTGATTTGTTCTTGAGAATGTCTTGACGATCTGGTCTGCGCGCACCCTGAGGCAAGCGCGGCTTCGGGCCTGTGCAGGGCCCGCGGGCCTATGCAGAAATCGCAATTGGCCCGTCTTGAATATTTTTTCGGCGGCCGTGAACCGTCGGCGGCGCCGGGCGACACAGTTTGAATGAACCAGGTGCAAGCGTGGCGTGCAGGATGGGTTAGCGTTGCTGCGTCAGAAGAGCCTAGCGCTGGTCATTGTGCCCTCTCCTTTTGGGAGAGGGCTGCACCAAACATCCGGCAGGCTGGGTTGGGTGAGGGGTTACGGTCTATCGATGAACCGTAACCCCTCAGCCATTTGAATGTATTGCCCGGTTCATGGTGCCCTCTCCGCCGCCGCTGACGGGGCACCCGAGCCGACATCGATTCTGTCTGATACCGAACCCAGCGGTGTGCTGGTCGATCCAACAATCGGGCCGGAGGAACGGAACAAATGGGTTCGAACCATTTGCCGCGCTCCTGCGTTGTTCCAGATCAAAAAGTCGAACGGGCCGGCGGCAGGAGGAAACGATGACCTATGGCACGAGGACTGACCATTATCCGGCAACCTCGAAATTGCTTCATTGGCTGGTTGCGGGCTGCGTACTCGCCACAGCTCCGGTGGCGATCTCGATGACGCGGGTGAGCGAAGGGCCGACCCGGGATGTTCTCTATAATTTCCACAAGTCGCTCGGTGTGGCGATCCTGATCCTGATGACCCTGCGCCTGATCAACCGGCTTGCCGTAGGCGCACCCATTGCCGATCCGGGAATTAAGCCCTGGCAGAAGACCGTTTCCTCGGCCGTGCATGCGTCATTCTATGTGCTCCTGCTCGCCATGCCGGTCGTGGGCTATATCGCCAACTCCGCCTATGGCGCATCGACGCCGTTCTTCGGGTTGTTCAGTATCCCGCCGATCGTCGACAAGAATGAGACGCTTGCGACGCCACTGTTCGCAATCCATCGCTGGGTGGGCTGGTTCCTGATTGTTCTGGTTCTCACGCACGTCGGCGCAGCGCTCTATCACTACTTCATCCGCGGCGACAACGTGCTGCAACGAATGCTGCCGCGGGCGGTGGGCGGCTCTGAGCTGGCGGAAACACACAAGACACAGGCGGCCGTCATGCGCGGCCGCTAACGTCGACTTCCCCGGCCGGCGGCGGAGACGACGTGCCCGACACACACGCGGAAATCAGTGTTTTGAAAGATATTTTGGATTGTCTGTTTGCGGGACCATGGCGGACGTCCAGCGGCATCCGCTGTTCGGTCGCGATGGGGCGAACAGCGGACGTGGCGCCGGCAGCCCAAATCGACGCGAATGACCCCCATAGCGGGCATCGTCCTGGACCTGACTGCCCACCCAATCCCGATTTCAACCCCTTCCGGGATGCTCACTCAAGCCATTACGATGTCGGCTCACGCGCCTGGGGACGGGTATGAAGCGGCGTCTCACGACAAGAGGCAAGGCGAGCAAAGCACGGCGGCGCAAGACTGCCAGCCCAAGGCGTGGCGTTGCCGCCGCGGTCGCTCGCCGCGCGTCCGACTCTGACCTGAAAGCGCAGCTGGACCAACGGACCAGCGAGCTCTCCGAATCGCGAAAGCTCCTCTCCGAGTCGCTGGAGCAGCAAACAGCTACAGCCGAGATTCTACGAGTCATCAGTCGTTCGCTCGACACGCAGCCGGTGTTCAACGCGATCGTGCAAGCTGGTCTCGCGCTTTTTCCGGGCTCCGCCATCAGCATCGAGCTTCCGAAGGACGGCGAAATAACGGCCGTCGCCATCGCGGCGGAGAACGCGACCGGTGTCGAGAATTGGCGCAAGATATTTCCGTTTCCGCTCACGCGCGAATATATGGCCGGCGTCGCCATCCTCGACCGGCGCATTGTCGATGTTGCAGATGCCCGCGAGGGGTCGAACGACATTTCGACTGGCCGCCAGAACTTCCTGAAGAGCGGATATCGGGCAGTGACCAAAGTGCCGATGCTACGCGGCGATTCCGCAATTGGCGTGCTCAGCGTTGCGCGACCGGCGCCTGGAGCGCTTTCTGACAAGCAACTGGCAATTCTCAAGACATTCGCGGATCAGGCCGTCATCGCCATCGAGAATGCTCGCCTATTGGGTGAGCTCCGACAGCGCACCGGCGATCTTTCCGAGGCGCTGGAGCAGCAGACGGCGACCTCGGAAGTGCTGAAGGTTATCTCAAGCTCGCCTGGTGACCTCAAGCCGGTCTTTCAGACCATACTGGAGAATGCGACGCGGCTTTGCGAAGCCAAATTTGGCATTCTGTGGCTTTCCGAAGGCGACGGATTCCGATCGGTCGCACTGCATGACGTGCCTCGCGTCTATGCGGAAGAGCGCGCATGCAATCCAGTCATTTATCCTAGTCTCGACACGGGCCTAGGTCGCGCAGCGCTGGCGAAACAGGCAATCCACATTGAAGATATCAAAGCAGAGCCTTCGTATCGGGCCGGTGATCCGGTGCGTGTTGCATCGGTCGATCTGGCTGGCGCGCGGACGCTTCTTGTGGTCCCGATGCTAAAGGACAACGACGCGGTCGGAATGATCGCGATTTTTCGGCAGGAGGTGTGCCCCTTCTCCGACAAGCAGATCGAGTTGGTGCAGAACTTTGCCGCCCAGGCGGTTATTGCCATCGAGAACGCGCGGCTGCTCAACGAGCTTCGCGAATCGCTCCAGCAGCAGACCGCCACCGCCGACGTGCTCAAGGTGATCAGCCGATCGGCGTATGACCTGCACACCGTGCTCGATTCGCTTTTGCGCACCGCGGGCCGGCTGTGCGACGCCGATATGGGCACGATCACCCAGAAGAAGGGGGACCGTTTCTATCGCGCCGTTTCCTTTGGCTTCCCGCCGGAATACATCGAATACATCAAGGACCGGCCCGTCGAGCCGAGCCGCAACACCGGCACCGGCCGCGCGCTGGTCGAACGCGAGATCATCCATATTCCCGACGTGCACAGCGATCCGGAGTTCAACTGGCCGGAGGCTCAGAGGCTCGGCGGATTCCGCACCATGCTGGGCGTCCCCATGCTGCGCGAGGGCGTTCCGGTCGGCGTGATGGCGCTCACGCGCTCCGAGGTTCGGCCGTTCAGCGACAAGGAGATCGAACTGGTCTCGACCTTTGCCGACCAGGCGGCGATCGCGATCGAGAACGTCCGGCTGTTCGACGAGATCCAGGACAAAGGCCGGCAGCTTGCCGAGGCAAGCCAGCACAAGTCGCAGTTTCTCGCAAGCATGAGCCATGAGCTGCGCACGCCGCTCAACGCGATCCTGGGTTATACCGAGCTGATCGCCGACGGCGTCTATGGCGCTGCGCCTGACAAAATGCAGGCGGTGCTCAAGCGGGTCGAATGCAACGGCAAGCATCTGCTGGGTCTGATCAACGCGGTGCTCGACCTGTCCAAGATCGAGGCCGGCCATTTCACCCTCGACCTCGGCGACTATTCGATGGGCGATGTGACGCAGACGGTCTTCAGCGCGGTCGAGGCGCTGGCGATCGACAAGAAACTGGCATTCAAGGCCAAGGTAGCGCCGGATCTTCCAAGGGGCTATGGCGACGAACGCCGTCTGGCGCAGGTGCTGCTCAATCTCGCCGGCAATGCGATCAAATTCACCGACGCGGGAGAAGTGGTGATCGTCGCCGATGCGAACAAAGGCTTGTTCAGTGTCTCGGTGCGCGACACCGGCCCCGGCATTTCCGCCGCCGATCAGGCCCATCTGTTTCAGGAGTTCCAGCAGGCGGACAATTCGTTGACGCGCAAGAAGGGCGGCACCGGTCTTGGACTGGCGATCTCCAAGCGCATCATCGAGATGCACGGAGGGCGCATCTGGATCGAGTCGCAGCTTGGACAGGGTTCGACGTTTTTTGTCACGCTGCCGGTCCAGGCGCAGGAGCAAACAAAGCCACCGTTGAAACAGGATTAAGCGATGTCTGCTATTGGGCACGTTTCGGACATCACAGATGTCCGCTGTCCGTTCGCGATGGGGTGAACAGCGGTCGTGGCGCGGAGAGGTCCAAACCGACGCGATTGGACCCCAAGCGGACGTCCTGCCGCGCTTCCGATGTCGGTTGTTGATCTTTAGGATGGTTGGATCAACCTGGGCCCGCATATGAGGCGACGCGATTTTTTCAAATTGCTGGGTGGGGCGGTGCTATTGCCGCAGATGGCCCGCGCCCAAAGCGGCCCAAGAACTCCGCGCCTGGGAATTCTCGGCGTCACGGTCGCGTCCAGTTGGGCCAGTCGATTGGAGGCACTGCGATCGGGCCTTCGGCGGCTCGGTTACGAGCAAGACAAGAACATCGTCATCGAGGATCTGTGGGCCGAGGAGAACTATAATCGGCTTCCTGCGCTCGCGGCCGAGTTGGTCCGTCGCAAGGTCGATATCATTCTGACTTATGGAACCCCGGGTACGCTGGCAGCAAAGCGGGCTACCACGGAAATTCCAATCGTATTCGTGTACGCCGGTGACGCGGTCGGTGCCGGCCTTGTCACAAATTTATCTCGACCGGAGGCGAACGTCACTGGAAACACCTATTTCCTGCCTGAACTCATGGCCAAGCGGCTTGAGTTGCTGAAGGACACCATTCCGCATGTCAGGCGAGTGGCTGTCCTCGTAAAACCAGACAACCCGCTGTTTAGCGCCACGCTGCCGGTCATTCATCGCGCCGCTGATGCATTGAAGATCGAGTTGCAGCAATTCGACGCGCGTGACCCCACGGAATTCGGGCCCGCCATTGCTGCGATGGTCAGAAATCGTGTCGAAGGGGTCATTGTCCAGGAGGATGCGGTTTATCTGACCAATCAAAAGCAGATTGTCGATCTGGCTACGAAACATTCGCTGCCTGTCGTGTCATCTGGCGAGTTTGGAGAGGCGGGCGCATTGATTGGCTACGGCGCGGATTTTCACGAGATGTGCAAGCTCGCGGCCTTATTCGTTGATAAAATTCTTCGAGGGGTTAAGCCTGCCGACCTTCCTGTTGACCGGGCGGTCAAATTCGAAACCGTGCTCAACATGAAGGCCGCAAAGACACTTGGCCTTTCGCTTCCGTCGCTAGCCTTGTTACGCGCTGACCGCGTCATCGAGTGACCTGGAATGTCTGCCTCTGGCACGTTTCGGACCAGCGATGTCGCCGTTCGGTCGCCATCGGATGCAAAGCGGATATGCGGCGGACAATGTCCGATGTTCGGTCGCGACGGGTGAATAGCGGACGTGGCGAGGACAGGCCCAAACCGACGCGATTGACCCCCAAGCGGACGTTGAGGGGCCATTCTCGATTTGGTATGCAAAAAATCAATAATGCCGACATGTTCGCCTGCGACGTAGGAGAGGTACCATGCGGCTCGAAGGTGGGTGCTATTGCGGTGCTGTGCGGTATGTTGCGGAGGGTGAGCCGGTTTTAAGAGCGCAATGCCACTGCCGCGCATGTCAGTATTTCTCGGGCGGCGCACCTAATTTGTTCATGCTCGTGCCAGCAGACGGATTCGCCTACACGAAAGGCGCGCCAAAGACCTATCGGCGGCCCGACAAGGCTGACGCCGTAACGCGAGAGTTCTGCGCGGTCTGCGGTACACACATGATGTCGCGGCGGCCCGGCCTGCGACCGGTGGTTCTGAAGATCGGAACGCTGGACGATCCTTCAGTATATGGCGGCGCGCAAAAGGCGATCTTCACGGCAGAAGGTCAGCCTTTCCATCTCATCGCCGACGGCGTGCCCGCCTTTGAAGGCCTGCCGCCGCGCCAATAGTTCAAATCAACCCTGTCGCTGCTCGATCGAGCCCGGAAGCACGCAAGCCACGCGGGACTGAGCCATGAGCGGTAATTCCGTAGCGCGGCTGGCGGGGGCGTCTCCCGAGTTGTGACTATTCGCACTTCATCATCCCGATGGTTCGATCCTAATTGCATTCTTTCGAGCGGATGGAGACGCTCATGAAACATGTTAATCGCGAGAGCCCATTTAATCGCATTCCGGCATGGCCGCGCTCATTGCTGAGTCCTGTCGGCCATCGCGTGTTCGCCGTCCTGTTGCTGCTTTTAATAGCCGTGGTCACCATCGCCTCGACGACGGGTGGAAAACCGCCACACGACGGCGCCAACTTGATGCTGGCTCCCGGCAGACCGGGCCTCGAGGCCGCCCTGTATTGAAACAGTTGGTGGACGGGCGGGATCGATGGCGACCGGATGGGAACTGCGGGTGTGCCGGAGCGACCAGGCGTTGAGATTGAAGACCGCCTTGGTTGGACAGCAAGGACAGGGCGAAATTCATCGCGGATACGCGCGGGTTGACGAGATCAGATTCCTACAATATATGATTTTTGTCTCTTCTGCTTGTGAGGTCCGCGTGACGATCCCTCGGCAACTCGCCGCCAATCGCCGCAATGCGCGGCTCGGCACCGGTCCACGCTCGGCCGCGGGAAAGCGGAGCGTGGCGGTCAACGCTTTGCGTCATGGGTTGAGCATCCCTGTTTTTGTCGATCCGGGCCTGGCAACAGAAGTCGTTGAACTGGCAGAACGCATCGCCAAAGGCTCGACCGACCCCGAGGTGCGGGAGCGCGCCCGCGACGTTGCCGCCGCGCAGATCGATGTCGAACGTGTGCGCCGGGCGCGTCATCTCCTGATCGTCCGGCCGGCGATGGGTGCACCGGTCTCGGAAGCCCGTTCCGACGCAATGTGCGAAACAATTCAGGAACTGTGGGCTCTCGACCGCTATGAGAGACGCGCCATGTCGCGCCGCAAATCGGCGGTGCGTGCTTTGGAAATAGTGCTGTGTTGCAGGGTAGAGAAATCTGATGTATGCAACTGTTAATTGAAGTTGGCAGAACAAACCCATTTTCAGTTTGGCAGGTTTTTCAGCGCCGTAAGGTGGGCCAAGGCGCGAAGCGCTGGGCCCACGTCTTCGGGCCGGGCAAGAATGCGTGGGCACGCCGCTTTCGTGGTTTAGCCCACCCTGCTTTTTTCTGCTGCCTGCCTATTGCAGCGTCGCGATCGCAAGCCAGTCGGTGACGGCGCTGAGCGCCTGCGCCCGGCCTTCCTTCTTGCCGTGCGCCTCGAACACCGCCATCTGCGCGTCGGCGGAGGTGCCGGCGCCGACGATGGTGGTGCAGCGGCGCATCTCGTTGAGGCAGCCGAGCGCCTCGGCGTCGGCCGCGGTCTCCTCCAGCACCAGTTTGGTGAAGTCGGCGACCGTGATCGCGCCGTCGTCGCCCACGAAGCTGCCGTGCACGCCATAGCGCTGCGCCCGCCACTTGTTCTCGACGACGATGGCGCGCTTCACCACGTCGATGTCGCGATTGAGCTGCGGATTGCGAACCAGCCTGCGCGCGAGCGAACGCCACAGCGCGGCGATCGCGATCGAATTGTCGACCAGGGTCGGGCAGTCGGGCGCGCGCAGCTCCAGCGTCGGATGCTTGAGCGAGGGCCGCATCGACCACCACACATAGCTCGAATCCTGCATCACGCCGGCCTTCACCAGCGCCGACACATAGGCCTCGAACTCCTCCTTGTTGCGGAACAGCTCGGGCACGCCGGTGCGCGGAAGTTCGTCATAGGCCGCGAGCCGGTAGCCCTTGAGGCCGGTCGGCCGCGAGCGCCAGAACGGCGACGAGGTCGCCAGCGCAATGAACAGCGGCAGATAGGGCAGCATGCGGGTCATGACGTCGACCCGGTCGTCGGGATCGGGCAGTTCGACATGCACGTGCAGCCCGCACAGCATGTTGCGCTGGCCGACCATCTGCAGGTCGTCCATCACCGCGTCGTAGCGCTCGCCCTCGGACTGCTGCGACTTGTGCCAGTCGGCGGTCGGGTGCGTGCCGGCCGCGAGAATCGCAAGGCCGTGGTCGGCGGCGATCTTGCCGACCGTCTGCCGCAGATGCCGCAATTCCGCATGCGCGGTGCGGATGTCATGATGCGGCAGAGTCCTCACCTCGATCTGCGACTGCAGGAATTCGCCCATCACCTGCCCATTGGTCGCGGCCTTTGCGGCTGCGAGAAACGTCTCGGGCATCGCGCGCGCGACCAGCTTCGTCCCGGCGTCGACCAGGAAATACTCCTCCTCGATGCCGAACGTGTATTTGTCCCTCATGTTCACTCCGGTTGGCTCCGACGTGAAGTTCCCCACGCGCGCAGCGTAGTTTTTGAATTGCGGGTTTTCGGCGGCACAAAAAAAGGTCCCGGCGGCGCGTGTAGATCAGGTGCGGCACTACCGCCCGCCTAGAACACGCATATACCGGAAAACGTTCCGCGCGCCACAAGGGCGCGCGGAATTCATCGAATATCGAACGAACAGGCCTTTATTTGCTGCCGTTGGCCTTAAATTGTTTGAGATAGCCCCACAGATCGGCAATTTCCTTGTCGTTCCTGATGCCGGCGAAAGCCATCTTGGTGCCCGGCATCTTGGCCATCGGATTCTGGATGTAGTCCTTGAACGTCGCTTCGCTCCAGGTGATCTCGGCCTTCTTGTTGGCTTCGCTGTAGCTGTAGTCCGCGACGGTGCCGGACTTGCGGCCGTCGAGGCCGTTCAGCACCGGGCCGATCTTGTTGCGCGCGTCCTCGCCGACCGAGTGGCAGGGCCCGCACTTGCGGAACGACTGTTCGCCCGCGGCGAGATCCTGAGCCTGCGCGATTCCCACGGTGGCGGCGAGCAAAGCCCCGCCCAATGCCAGCAACTTCATAACGCGTTTCTCCTTGTGGCCGTCCGAAGCCATTTTCCGTCCGGACGGGCGGTTGTACAATCACCCCACCCGCCAGTTCAACGCTCCAGCGCCGGTTTTGGATCGCCCAAGAGAAAAGCCCAAGGAAGCCCATGTCCGTCCTGATGCCCGAAGCCGACCAGGCCGTTCTCGCCAGAAGGAGCGAGATCGTCGCGGCCTTGTCCGAAATCGTGCCGGGCGAGGGGGTCGTATCGTCCGAAATCGCCATGCGGCCCTACGAATCCGACGGGCTGACCGCCTACAAGCAGCTTCCGATGGTTGTGGTGCTGCCCGAAACCACCGACCAGGTGGCCCGCGTGCTGCGCTACTGCCACGACAACGGCATCCGGGTGGTGCCGCGGGGGGCGGGGACCTCGCTGTCCGGCGGGGCGCTGCCGCTGGTCGACGGCGTGCTGCTCGGCATGGGCAAGTTCAACCGCATCCGCGAGATCGATTTCGCCAACCGCGTCGCCGTGGTGGAGCCGGGCGTCACCAACCTCGCCATCAGCAAGGCGGTGGAGGACGAGGCGTTCTACTACGCGCCGGACCCCTCCTCGCAGATCGCCTGCTCGATCGGCGGCAATGTCGCGGAAAATTCCGGCGGCGTGCATTGCCTGAAATACGGCATGACCACCAACAACATCCTCGGCGTCGAGATGGTGCTGATCACCGGCGAGATCATCCGGCTCGGCGGCAAGCATCTCGATGCGGGCGGCTATGACCTGATCGGCATCATCACCGGCTCCGAAGGGCTGCTCGGCGTCGTCACCGAAGTGACCGTGCGGATCCTGAAGAAACCGGAAACCGCGCGTGCCGTGCTGGTCGGCTTTCCGTCGGCCGAAGAATCCGGCGAGTGCGTCTCGCGCATCATCGGCGCCGGCATCATCCCCGGCGGCATGGAGATGATGGATAAGCCCGCGATCCACGCGACCGAGGAGTTCGTTCACGCCGGCTATCCGCTCGACGTCGAGGCCCTGCTGATCGTCGAGCTCGACGGTCCGGCGGCCGAAGTGGATCATCTGATCGAGCGTGTGGCCGAGATCGCCAAGGCCTGCAATTCGACCACGCTGCGGGTCTCGACCACCGAAGAGGAACGGCTGCTGTTCTGGGCCGGCCGGAAGGCCGCGTTTCCCGCGGTCGGCCGCATCTCGCCCGACTATTACTGCATGGACGGAACCATCCCGCGCGCCCAGCTGCCGCTGGTGCTCAAGCGCATCCGGGAACTGTCGGAGCACTACGGGCTTCGCGTCGCCAACGTGTTTCACGCCGGCGACGGCAATCTGCATCCGCTCATTCTCTACGACGCCAACGTGCCGGGCGAGCTCGAGAAGACCGAGGAGTTCGGCGGCGAAATCCTCAAGCTCTGCGTCGAGGTCGGCGGCGTGCTCACCGGCGAGCACGGCGTCGGCGTCGAGAAGCGCGACCTGATGCCCGCGATGTTCACGGAGGAAGACCTCAACCAGCAGCAGCGGCTGAAATGCGCGTTCGACGCGCAGGGCCTGCTCAATCCCGGCAAGGTGTTTCCGAAGCTGCACCGCTGCGCCGAGCTCGGGCGCCTGCACGTGCATGCCGGCAAGCTGCCGTTCCCGGATATTCCGCGGTTCTGACTGCGATCAGGCGGCTTGGGGCGTTGTGGCCGCGGCTGACGCATCCTGCAGGATCATGTCGGCGCCCTTTTCCGCGATCATCACCACCGCCGCATTGGTGTTGCCGGACACGACGGTCGGCATGATCGAGGCGTCGACCACGCGCAAATTCCCGATCCCGCGCACGCGCAGCCGTTCATCGACCACTGCGGTGTCGTCCGGACCCATGCGGCAGGTGCTGGTCGGATGGAACACCGTCGTTCCGGCCGAGCGGGCGAAATCGAGAAGTTCGGCATCGGTCTGCACCAGCGGGCCGGGCGCGCGCTCTTCGGCGATGTAGCGCCGCATCGCCTCCTGTCCCATGATCCTGCGGAGCAGCTTCAGCGAGGCGACCACCGTGTCGCGGTCGAGCTGGCTCGTCAGATAGCGCGGCTGGATCGCCGGCGCCTTCGATGGATCGGCCGACTTGATGTGGACGAAGCCGCGGCTCTCCGGCCTGAGTTGGCAGATCGACGCGATGAAGCCCGGGAACGGATGCAGCGACGCGCCCGCGGTGTCGGCGCTGAAGATGATGAAGTGCACCTGCATGTCCGGCGTCGCGACCTGCGGGCTGGTGCGGAAGAATCCGCCGGCATAGCCCGCGCCGATCGCCAGCAGGCCCTTGCGGAACATCGCATAGCGCGCGCCGGCGATCATCCGCTGCCGGAAGCTGTTGATCACGTCGTTCATGGTGATCGGCTCGGTGCAACGGTATTGCATGCGGACCTGAAGATGGTCCTGCAGGTCGGCACCGACGCCGGCCATGTCGGCGATCACGTCGATGCCGTGCGAGCGAAGCAGCGCCGCGGGACCGATGCCCGAGAGTTGGAGCAGTTGCGGCGAGTTGAACGCGCCGCCCGCAAGGATCACCTCGCGGCCCGCATGCGCGGTGCGCACTGTGTCGCCTTGCCGGTATTCGATGCCGGTTGCGTGCCGGCCTTCGAACAGGATGCGGCTGGCCAGCGCGTTGGTCTCGACCTTGAGATTGGGCCGCCGCCGCGCCTCCTTCAGGTAGCCGACCGCGGTCGACCAGCGCCGGCCGTTCTTGGCGGTGAGCTGGAAATAGCCGGCCCCCTCCTGGGTCGGTCCGTTGAAGTCGTCGTTGCGCGGAAAGCCGGCCTGCTGCGCCGATTCGATGAAGGCTTCGCACAAGGCATGCGGCTCGCAAACGTTGGACACGGCGAGCGGCCCGCCGGTGCCGTGCAGCGCGTCCTCGCCGCGCTCCTGGTCTTCCGAGCGGCGGAAGTAGGGCAGCACATCGTCGAAGCTCCATCCGGTGTTGCCGAGCTGCCGCCAGTGGTCGTAGTCGGCGGGCTGGCCGCGCAGATAAAGCAGGCCGTTGATCGAGCTCGATCCGCCCAGCACCTTGCCGCGCGGCTGGATGATCTGCCGGTCGTGCAACTCGGGTTCCGGCTCTGACTTGTAGAGCCAGTTCACCCGCGGGTCGGCGAACAGCTTGCCGTAGCCGAGCGGGATGTGAATCCACAGATGCCGGTCGTGCCCGCCGGCTTCGAGCAGCAGCACGCGGTGGCGGCCCGAGGCTGTCAGGCGGTTGGCGAGCACGCAGCCGGCGGAGCCCGCGCCGACCACGATGTAGTCGAACGTGTCCGCCTGCGCCGCCGTCGCCATTGTTGGTCCTCCCCGGAGAGAACGAACTACAGCACCAAACCGCACGAACCATCAATCCGGTGGGCCAACTTACGGACAGGTGGGCATGGGCATGAGCAGGAGTTTTTGGCTAAACTGCCGCAATGCAATTTGGAATTTTCGGCTCCGCCCAGGCCAGCACCGCCGATCTTGGACCGGAGACCGGGCAGGGCTTCCGCGATTATCTCGACATGGCGGTCGAGGCCGAGGCGCTGGGCTACCGCTCGAGCTTCCTGGTCGAGCATCATTTCACCGGCTGGAACCAGGTCTCCGCCACGCTGATGCTGCAGACCGCGCTTGCGATGCGCACCACGAGATTGCGGCTCGGCACGGCGGTGATCGTGCTGCCGTGGCACAATCCGGTGCTGCTCGCCGAGCAGGCGGCCACCCTCGATCTCGTCTCCAACGGCCGCTTCGACTTCGGCATCGGCAAGGGATACCGGCACAACGAATTCGCGGGCTTCCGCATCCCGATCGAGGAGGCCGAGCCGCGTTTCGAGGAGTCCGTCGAGGTGATGACCAGGGCGTTCGTCTCGCGCGAGCGCTTCTCGCATCGCGGGCGGTTCTGGCAGTTCGACGACATCGTGGTCGAGCCGCCGCCCGCGCAGAAGCCGCACCCGCCGTTCTGGGTGGCGGCCGCAAGCGACGCCTCGATCAGGCGCGCCGCGCGCCGCGGCTTCAACCTGATCCTCGATCAGTACGCCTCGCCCGAGCAGCACGGCCGGCGCATCGCCCTGTTTCGGGCGGAGCGGCTGGCCGCCGGTCTGCCGTTCGATCCGATGCAGGTCGCGGTCGCGCGCCAGCTCCATGTCGCAAACGACAAGGCGGAGGCCGCGCAGGCGCTCAAGCGCGCGGCGGCTGCCACGCAGCGCACCGTCGACGTGTCGCGGCTGCCCGGCGGCAAGGCCGGTTCCCATGTCCTGTCCTACGCGGACAAGCCCGGCGCGACCGAAGCGCACACGCTCTACGACACGCCCGACGGCATTTCCGAAAAGCTCGGCGCGCTGCGCCAGGCCGGCGTCGGCTACATTCTGCTCACCACGCTTGGCGGTCCCGCGCAGCTGCGGCGCTTCGCCGGCGAGATCATGCCTGGGTTTTTGCTCGATCCGGAACCGCGCAGCGGCGTATCCGCAAGCGAGTCAACTTTGGTTTAATGCGGTGTATCGGGCATAGCGTGCCCCTTGCCACCGCCACAATCCCCTGAGACGATGAACGTCCGGCGTCAGGAACTGCGGCCGGATGTCACCGGCCGTGCGGCGCCAACAGGGAGGCGTCGATGGCAGCTGCGAATGGCAATGGCGGCACAAGAGCCCAGGGTCCCCGGTGCATCGCGCTGGTGGGCCCCTTTCAGGCTGGAAAGACCACCCTTCTCGAAGCGATCCTGGCCCGCACCGGGGCGATCCAGCGCCCGGGCACCATCGAGGCCGGCACCACCGTCGGCGACGCGTCGAAGGAGGCGCGCCATCACAAGATGAGCGTCGAGCTGTCGGTCGCCACGACGACGTTCATGGGCGACAGCTACACTTTTATCGATTGCCCGGGCTCCGTCGAATTCGTCCACGACATGCGCGCGGCGCTGCCGGCGGTCGACGCCGCGGTGGTGGTCTGCGAAGCCGACGAGAAGAAGGTGCCGCAGTTGCAGCTCATCATGCGGGAGCTCGAGGAACTCGGCATCCCGCGGTTCCTGTTCCTCAACAAGATCGACAAGGCCGAGACCAAGCTGATGGAGGCGCTGCAACTGCTGCAGCCGGCCTCGCGCAAGCCGCTGGTGCTGCGCCAGATCCCGATCTGGAAGAACGATATCGTCACCGGATTCGTCGATCTCGCGCTCGAGCGCGCCCATGTCTACAAGGAGCATGCGGCCTCGGAGGTGGTGCCGCTGGAGGGCGAGAGCCTGGAGCAGGAGAAGACCGCACGGTTCTCCATGCTGGAGAAGCTCGCCGACCACGATGACGAACTGATGGAGCAGCTGCTCGAGGACATTCCGCCGCCGCGCGACAAGGTGTTCGACGATCTGGCCAAGGAACTGCGCGAGGGTCTCGTCGTCCCGGTGCTGATGGGCGTGGCGACCCGCACCAACGGGGTGCTGCGGCTGCTCAAGGCGCTGCGTCACGAGTCGCCGGGTGTCGAGGTGACCGTCAAGCGCCTCGGCGTCGACGGCGGCGACCCGCTCGCCTATGTGCTCAAGACCTTCAACACAGGCCATGCCGGCAAGATCTCGGTCGTGCGCGTGCTCTCGGGGCAGGTCGGCGACGGCATCACGCTCCTGTCGCCCGAGCGCGAGGTCGGCCGCGTGTCCGGCACCTTCAAGCTGCTGGGCCAGTCGAGCGAAAAGCGCGGGGTGGCTTCCGCCGGCGAAACCGTCGCGCTCGGCAAGCTCGAATACGCCAGGACCGGCAACACGCTGACGGCCGGCAAGCAGGCGCATTCGCCGCTGGTGGAGGTGAAGCCGCACGATCCCGTTCTGGCGATCTCGGTGTCCGCCAAGGAGCGCAAGGACGACGTCAAGCTCGGCCAGGCGCTGCACAAGCTGCTCGACGAGGATCCGTCGGTCACCGTCGTGCACAACCCGGAGACCCACGAGGTGATCGTCTGGGGCCAGGGCGAGATGCACCTGCGCGTCGCGGCCGAGCGGCTGGCGGATCGCTTCGGCGTTGCCATCAACACCGGCCGTCCGAGCGTCGGCTACAACGAGACGATCAAGAAAAGCGTGGTCCAGCGCGGCCGCCACAAGAAGCAGTCCGGCGGTCACGGCCAGTTCGGCGACGTGGTGCTCGACATCAAGCCGCTGCCGCGCGGCTCGGGCTTCAAGTTCGAGGACAAGATCACCGGCGGCGTGGTGCCGCGGAACTACATTCCGTCGGTCGAGGAGGGCGCGATCGGCGCGCTGAAGCACGGCCCGCTCGGCTTCCAGGTGGTCGACGTGCAGGTCGCCCTGATCGACGGCTCGTATCACACCGTCGACTCCTCCGACATGGCGTTCCAGACCGCGGCGCGCATCGGCATCAATGAGGGCTTGCCGCAATGCCACCCGGTCCTGCTGGAGCCGATCCATCACGTCGAGATCGTCTGCCCGTCGGACGCGACGGCGAAGATGAATGCGATCCTGTCCGGGCGGCGCGGCCAGATTCTCGGCTTCGACACCCGCGAGGGCTGGGATGGCTGGGACGTGGTGCGCGCCAAGATGCCGGAGTTGGAAATCGGCGACCTCATCATCGAGGTGCGGTCGGCGACCGCGGGTGTCGGCTCCTTCAGTTTCAAGTTCGACCATATGGCGGAATTGATCGGCAAGACCGCCGACCAGATCGTTGCGGCGCGACGCGCGGCAGAATAGCGGGCTGGTGTCCCGGGCGCAGCGCAGCACAAGCCACCAGCGCGTGAACGCGCTGGTGGTGCTGCACCGCATCCGGGACACGCGCGGAGGGCTCTGCGGCTTCCATACCTTGCAGCTATGAATCCTCTCCGATCCGTGACTTGCGCGTGATGCGTCGGGACCTTACTGCTCGGATGCCCAATATCCGGAGGGATAAGGTCCATGAACGTCATTCGCCGGCGCGGCTGGGAAATGCCCGAAAGCCGCGCAACGCCCGAACACCTGTTCTTCAATCGTCGCGCGCTGCTCGGCCTCACCGCGGGCGCAGCCATCGCCGGGTTCGCGCCGCGTATCGCGCTGGCCCAGCGCGCCGGCGATCAGCCCGATCCGTCGATCGATCTCTATCCGGCGAAGCGGAACGAGAAATACGTTCTCGACCGGCCCATCACCGACGAGAAGGTGAACGGCAGCTACAACAATTTCTACGAATTCAACTCGTCGAAGAACGTCACCAAGCAGGCCCAGGCGCTGAAGATCAGACCGTGGACCATCAAGATCGACGGCATGGTGGAAAAGCCGTTCGAGGTCGGCATCGACGATCTGGTGCGCAAGTTCCCGATCGAGGAGCGGCTTTATCGTCACCGCTGCGTCGAGGCGTGGAGCATGGCGGTGCCGTGGTCGGGCTTCCCGATGGCGAAGCTTGTCGAGTTCGCAAAGCCGCTGTCGTCGGCGAAGTACGTGCGGATGGAAACCTTTCTCGACAAGTCGATCGCGCCCGGCCAGAAGCAGTCCTGGCACCCGTGGCCCTATGTCGAGGGGCTCACCATCGCGGAAGCGACCCACGAGCTGACGTTCCTCGCCACCGGCGCATACGGCAAGCCGATGCCCAAGCAGCACGGCGCGCCGATTCGGCTCGCGGTGCCGTGGAAGTACGGCTTCAAGCACATCAAGTCGATCGTGCGCGTGTCGTTCACCGACAAGCGGCCGAAGAGCTACTGGGAAGACCTGCAGGCGTCGGAATACGGCTTCTGGGCGAACGTCAATCCGGAGGTCGCGCATCCGCGCTGGAGCCAGGCGACCGAAGAGCTGATCGGCACCGGCGAGCGGCGGCCGACGCTGCTCTACAACGGTTACGGCGAGTTCGTCGCCGATCTCTACAAGGGACTCGAGAGCGAGCGGCTGTGGGCATAGTGCCCGCGTAGAGCGCGGTGCTGCGTCCCCAATTGCAATCGAAGAAAATAAGAAGCCGGGCTCTTTCGAGCCCGGCTCAGTATGTCGGCGCGGGACGGCCGACACTTACCTTCCAGAGGGGAACAAGCTGCCGGCACCGGATTGGCTTAATCTGGGGGGATGCGACAACCCAGTACCGACAGCCATGAAATAATGCGGCGCAGACTGTTCGCGCGCAACGCGAAGCGCCGCATGTCAGCCATGCGAAGCGGCCAAAAACGGTGGGAAGCATGACAGCCATGCAGCTCCGGCAATTTCCACAAAAACGAATCGGAAAATCTGTAGCAGCGTGCCGGGCGATTCTCACGCGTTCGTGAGCGCGCGCGACAACGCGCGCTCAGAAACTCCAGCGCTGCGCGTTGCTGACGAGGAAGTCGCGGAACGCCTGAACGCGTGCAACCGACTTCAACTCTTCCGGGTAGACGAAAAATGCATCGAGCGCCGGGCCTTCTTCCTCGCCGAACAGCTGAACGAGCCCGGCATTGTCTTCGATCAGGTAGTCGGGGAGTAACGCGATACCGAGACCGCGCTGGCATGCGCGCAGCAGGCCCAGCACGTTGTTGATCAGGAACACCGGTTGCCGCGGGCCTTTGCCGTTGCGGCCGACTTCCGTCAGCCAGTTCCGGTTTTGCAGGTAGATGGGCACCGTCGAGCCGCCGAGCTGGATGATGCGGTGGTTGTCCAGTTCGTCGAGCGTGCGCGGCGTGCCGGCCCGCTTGAGATATTCCGCCGACGCGTAGGCGTGGAAATGCACGGAGAACAGCTTGCGCTGGATCAGGTCGGGCTGGGTCGGCTGGCGCAGGCGGATCGCCACGTCGGCCTCGCGCATGGCGAGGTCGAGCTCCTCGTCCGTGGTGATCAGCGTCAGGCGGATATCGGGAAACAGGTCCATGAACTCGCCGAGCCGCGGCGTCAGCCAGTGGATGCCGATGCCCGGCGTGGTCGTCACTTTCAGCTCGCCGTGCGGCTTTTCCCGGCTGTCGGTCAGCTTGGCGCGCGCGGCCTCGAGCTTCATGAAGACGTCATGCGCCGTGCGGTAGAGAAGCTCGCCCTGTTCGGTGAGGATCAGTCCGCGGGCATGGCGGTGAAACAGCGAGACCGCGAGTTCCTGCTCCAGCGCGCTGACCTGGCGTGACACGGCCGATTGCGACAGCCCGAGCTGCTCGCCGGCATGCGTGAAGCTGCCAGCCTCGGCGGCGGCGTGAAACACCTTCAGCTTGTCCCAGTCCATTCCTTTTCGACCTGCCATGTGCCCTACGCCGGCCTACTCTGCCGCTTGCTGCTGTTGTTCGCCGCGATGGGCGAGGAATTGTTCGGCTTCCAGAGCGGCCATGCACCCGAGCCCTGCCGCTGTGACCGCTTGGCGATAGATCTCGTCGGTGACGTCGCCGGCTGCGAACAGGCCCGGCACCGAGGTCGCGGTCGAATAGGGCGCGGTCCAAACGTAGCCGCTCGGCTTCATCTTGACCTTGCCCGCGACCAGTTCGGTCGAGGGCGAATGCCCGATGGCGATGAACACGCCGTCCGCCGCCATCTCCTGCTTCGCGCCGCTCTTGACGTTGCGCAGCACCACGCCCCGCACCTTCAGCGGGTTCTCGTGGCCGACCACGTCGGCCAGCTCCGAATCCCAGATCACGCTGATCTTCGGGTGCTTGAACAGCCGGTCCTGCAGTATCTTCTCGGCGCGGAACGAATCGCGCCGGTGCACCACCGTCACCTTGGAGGCAAAATTGGTGAGGAACAGCGCTTCTTCGACCGCGGTGTTGCCGCCTCCGATCACCAGCACTTCCTTGTTCTTGTAGAAGAAGCCGTCGCAGGTGGCGCAGGCCGACACGCCGTAGCCCTTGAACTTCTGCTCGGAGGGTAGATCGAGCCAGCGCGCCTGCGCGCCGGTCGCGAGCACCACGGTGTCGGCGACATACACGTCGCCGGAATCGCAGGTCAGGCGGAACGGCCGTTGCGAAAGCTCGAGATCGTTGACGTGGTCGGTGACGATCCGCGTGCCGACATGTTCGGCCTGCTTCTGCATCTGTTCCATCAGCCAGGGACCCTGGATGACGTCGGCGAAGCCCGGATAGTTCTCCACGTCGGTGGTGATGGTGAGCTGCCCGCCCGGCTGGATGCCCTGGATCAGGATCGGCTCCAGCATTGCGCGCGCGGCGTAGATCGCGGCGGTGTAGCCCGCGGGTCCTGACCCGACGATGACGAGCTTGGCCTCCGTGATTTTGGTCATTGTTTCCCTCAATCGGGTCAGACGGCTGAGTTCGAAGGGGTCCGTCCGCGCCACGAAGGAATGCGACGGCGCGCTAGGGCCGTGCGCTGCATCCCCCGGGCACTTAATCTAAGCCATCGGACTAGCTATGCAAGATACGCAACCCTCGGAATTGGCCAGTTTTCCGCAATCCGAAAGGTTTTTGCAGTGGTTTGGGAAAACGTCCCATAACCGCGCAATATTATTGCGCGAAATATTGTTTCGCGACCGGCAGCGCCCGATAATGGCCGCCTGTCCTGAGTTGTCTGACCCCCGTCGTGGAGTTCTCGTGCCCGATCGTCTCGATGCCATCGACTGGAAGATCCTGAAGGAGCTTCAGGAGGATGGCCGTATCACCAACGTCGAACTGGCCCGCCGCGTCGGTATTTCCGCGCCCCCCTGCCTGCGCCGGGTGCGCGCGCTGGAGGAGGCCGGTTTCATCAAGGGCTACCGCGCGCTGCTCGACGAGAAACTGCTCGGCTACGAGGTCACCGTGTTCGCGATGGTGCACCTGACCAGCCAGGCGGAGCCGGAGCTCAAGGCGTTCGAGGAGTTCGTCCGCAACGCGCCGCTGGTGCGCGAATGCTGGATGCTGTCCGGCGAGATCGACTTCGTCCTCAAATGCGTCGCACCGGACCTCAAGACGTTCCAGGCTTTCGTGGCGGATCTCACCGGCGCGCCGAACGTGCGCAACGTGAAGACCTCGCTGACGCTGCGCAACTCCAAGGACGCGGCCATGGTGCCGATGGAGCTGAAGGCCGAAACGAGATAGCGGCGGCTAGCGCATGTCCCGGAAAAGTGGATTCCGGTTTTCCGAAAAGGACATGCGCAAATGCTCTAAGGCCGCGCCGCGGCCAGCTCCTTGCGCATCGCGCTCCGCACGATCTGCGCGAAGCGGCTGATCTGCGGGGTCAGCGTGCGGCCCGCGACGGTGACGAAGCCGACATTGCGCCGCAGGCTCGGCTCGACCAGCGGGCGGACCGCGAGCTTGCGCCCCCTGAACATCGAGAATGTCAGGGACGGCAGCGCGGTGACGCCGAGATTGGCTTCGACCAGCGCGACCGCGGAAGCGATCTGCTCGACCTCGTAGCGCGGCGCGATGGCGATTTCGGCATGCACGAAGGCCGCATCGGTCAGCCGCCGCACCGACGAGATGCGGGTGATGCCGATGAAGGCGCGGCCGCCGAGCTCGCGCCAGCGGACGGTCTTGCGCCGCGCCAGCGGATCGTCGGCGCGGCAAACCAGATGCGCGACGTCCGACGCGATCTCTTCAAAGACCAGCCCGTCGCTCTCGGCCGGTTTGACGGTCAGCGCCAGATCGACCGCGCCCTCGGTGACCATCTGCACCGCACGCTCGTGCTGCACGTCGTGCAAGGCGATATCGACCGCCGGATGCTCGCGCGCAAACGCCAGGATCGCCGCCGGAAGCACGGCGCAGGCGATCGAAGGCAATGCTGCGACCGCGATGCGGCCCTGCCGGCCGGTCCCGCGCGAGGCGAGCCGCTCCAGCGCGGCTTTGAAATCGCGCACCGCCTCGCGCGCGACCGACGCCGCGTGACGGCCGTCTTCCGTGAGCTTCAGCGAACGCGTCGTGCGCTCGAACAGCGAGGCGCCGATTTCGCGCTCGATGCGGCGAATGGATTCGCTGAGCGACGGCTGCGATATGCCGAGCCGCTGCGCCGCGGCGCTGAAGCTTTCGGAATCGGCCGCGGCGACCAGGACTTCGAGTTGCCGGTGCGTCAAATTCATCGGTCAGACCTATGGATTTATCGGATGTCATTATTTGACACTATGAATAGCGGTCAATAGCGTTCACGCGCAGGGAGGGGCTCAAACAAACAGCAAGAGAGAACCTCAAGAGAACGCCCGAAGAGAACGCCCGAAGAAAACGCCCGAAGAGAACGCCAATGAATTCGGTGGTTGCGATCGGCGCGGGAGCGGGATTTGCCGGCGACCGCACCGATGCGGCAGGGCCGGTCGTCGGCGCGCTCGCGCGTTTCGAAGGCCCGCGGTTTCTCATGTTCGAATGCCTGGCCGAGCGCACGCTGGCGCTGGCGCAGCTCGAGCGCCGGCGCGACCCCTCGCGCGGCTTCAATCCGGCGCTGGAGCGTTTCGTCGGCCCGGTGCTGGGCCGCTGCCTGCGCGACAACATCCGGATCATCGGCAATTTCGGCGCGGCGAATCCGCGCGGTGCCGCTGGGCGGATTCTTTCGCTGGCGCGCGAGCAGGGGCTCAGGGCGCCGCGCATCGCAGTGGTCGAAGGCGACGACGTGCGCGACGCGCTGTCGGCGCAGGACCTTGCCGCGCGCGAGACCGACGGCGCGATCTTGCGCGACGCAATCTTGCGTGACGGCGGTGAGGTGATCGCCGCCAACGTCTATCTCGGCGCGGGCCCGATCGCGGACGCGCTCGGGCAGGGCGCCGACGTGGTGGTGACCGGGCGCGTGGCCGACTCTGCGCTGGCGCTTGGGCCCCTGATGCACGCGTTCGGCTGGCGCGCCGGCGATTGGGACGCCCTCGCGGCCGGCACCCTCGTGGGTCATCTGCTGGAATGCGGCGCCCAGGTCACCGGCGGCTATTTCGCCGATCCGCCATTCAAGACCGTGCCGGGCATGGCCGATATCGGCTACCCGATCGCCGAAGTGTCCGTCGACGGCGGCATTGTGATCGGCAAGCCCGCGGGCACCGGCGGACGTGTCGACCGCCTCACCGTGATCGAACAGATGCTTTACGAGATGCACGATCCGGCCGCGTATCTCGCGCCCGACGTCGTGCTCGATGTCACGGGTGTCACGGTGGAGGAGGCGGGAGACGACCGCGTCCGTGTCGGCGGCGCGCGCGGCAGGCCGGCGCCCGAGACGTTGAAAGCCACCGTCTGCATCGATGGCGGCGTGCTGGGCGAAGCCGAGATTTCCTACGCCGGCCCGAATGCGGCTGCCCGCGCCAGGCTCGCCGCAGAAACGATCTCCGCGCGCATGCATCGTCGCGCGCCCGGGCTGAAATTTCGCACCGACATGATCGGTGTTGTCAGCGTGCTGGGCGACGACGGCGGCACGTTCGTGCACGGTCACAACGCGGCGCCGGCCGATGTGCGGCTGCGCTTCGCCGCGCAATCGTTCGACGCCGCAGTGGTCGAGCTTCTGCTCGACGAAGTGGAGGCGCTCTACTGCGCGGGTCCGGCCGGCGGAGCAGGCGTGCGCCGCCGCGTCCTGCCGCGGCTCGCCAGCGCCTCCTGCCTGATCGAGCGTTCGATCGTGCAGCCCTCCGTCACCATGCTCGGGGGCGGCGCATGAGTCCGCGCACCGTCAAGCTTCACGAGATCGCCAATGCGCGGTCCGGCGACAAGGGCAACCGGCTCAACATCGCGCTGGTCTGCCGGGATCCTGCGCACTACACGGCCATCGCGCGCCAGATCACTGCCGAACGCGTCGCCGAGGCCTTCGCGCATCGGAAGCCCTCGCGCGTGGTGCGCTACGACCTGCCCAGGCTCGGCGCCTTCAACTTCGTGCTCGACGACGTGCTGGAGGGCGGCGTCAACGCAAGCCTCGGCCTCGACGGCCACGGCAAGTCGCTGTCGTTCGTTCTGTTGGATGTTTCCCTGCAAATCGAAAACCAGGAGACCGGGTCATGAAAAAACGCCTGCTTGGATGCTTGCTGGGCCTTGCCGCGCTGGGGCTTGCGGCGATCACGCCGCAAACCGCGGCGGCGCAGGAGCGCTATCCGAGCCGCAGCCTCAAGTTCATCGTGCCGTTCGCGGCAGGCAGCGCCACCGACACGCTGGCGCGGCTGCTCGGCAATCATGTCGGGACTTCGCTCGGCCAGAGCGTCATCATCGAGAACACCGCGGGCGGCAGCGGCGTGCCGGCGGCGATGAACGTGGTGCGCGCCGCGCCCGACGGCTACACGGTGTTCATCACGTCGAACACGACGCATGCCTCCAACCAGAGCATGCTCAAGCGCGTGCCCTACGACGCAGTGACCGATTTCGAGCCGATCACCAAGCTCGGCACCATCACGCTGGCGCTGGTCGGACATCCGTCGGTGCCGGCCAATACCGTCCAGGAGCTGATCGCCTACGCCAAGGCCAATCCCGGCAAGCTCACCTTCGGCGCGGGCTCCACGTCGTCGCGCGCCGCCGGCGAACTGATGAAGACGATGGCGGGGATCGATATGCTGCACGTCCCCTATCGCAGCAATCCGCTGGTCGTCACCGACCTGCTCGGCGGCCAGATCTCGCTGTTCTTCGGCGACGTCTCGACCTCGCTGCCGCCGGTGCGCGCCGGACGGCTGAAGGGCTTCGCGGTTTCAAGCCTGCAGAAATCGCCGCTCGCGCCGGACCTGCCGCCGCTCAACGACGCGGGGTTGAGGGGCTACGACCTCACCGCCTGGTTTGCCGCCTACGCGCCGGCCAGGACGCCGAAGCCGGTGGTCGATGCGCTCAACGCCGCGCTGCGCAAGGCGCTGGCCGATCCGGAGGTCGCGCCGAAGCTCCTTGCCGCCGGAATCGAGCCGGTCGCAAGCTCGCCCGACGAGCTCAAGACCTTCATGGTCGCCGAGATCGCGAAGTGGCGGAAGATCGTGGCCGACGCCAAGATCGAGCCGGAATGAAGATCTAGTCGCCCTTCACACCCGACGTCTTCGCCACGGCAAGCCATTTCGGCGATTCCGACGCCATGAACGTTGCGACGGCCTTTGCATCCATCGGCATCGGCTCGAAGCCTGCGCGCGCCATGCCGGCCGCAAGCTCTTGCGACTTGAGCCCCGCGACGATCTCGCCGTTGAGCTTCTCGACGATCGCGGCCGGCGTGCGCGGCGGCGCCCACACCGCCATCCAGTAGCGCAGCGTCAGGTTGGGAAAGCCGCTTTCCGCCATGGTCGGCGTGTCGGGCAGTTCGGCAAGGCGGGCTCCGTTGGTGACGGCGAGCGGCCGCAATTTGCCCTGCCTGATCAGCGCCAGCAGCGTCGCGGTGGTGCCGAAGTTCATCTGGATGTGGCCGCCCAGCATGTCGGCGACCGCCTGCGCGCCGCCCTTGTAGGGAATGCTCGAGATGTCGACCCTGGCGGTGTGCTTGAGCGTTTCGCCGAGCATGTGCGGCAGCGTGCCCTGGCCGAAGCCGAAGTTGATCCTGCCGGGATGGCCGCGCGCGTAGTCGACCAGTTCCTTTACGGTGGTGGCCGGAACGCTCGGCGCGACCACCAGAAGGAACGAGCCGCCGCCGGCGGTGGCGACCGGCGTCACGTCGGTCACCGGATCGAACCCGACATTGTCGTAGAGCGCAGGCGTCATCAGGTGCTTGGCGCCCTCGGTGAACAGGAGCGTGTAGCCGTCGGGCGCGGCATTGACGACGGCCTTGGTGCCGATGATGCCGCCGCCGCCGGGGCGCGGCTCGACCAGCACCGGCTGGCCGATGGTGTTGGATACGCTCTGTGCAACCAGCCGCGCCATCACGTCGGTCGGCGAGCCCGGCGTGGACGGCACGATCATGCGGATCGGCTTGTTCGGATAGGTTTGTGCCACGGCGCCGCCCGCCGTGCCGAACTCAACGGCGAGCGTGGCCAGCGCGAATGCGATCTGCCGTGTTGTTTTCATTCTTGTCCTCCCTGTCACTTCGCGAAGGCCGGCATGACCTCCTTGCCGAACAGTTCGATCGAACGCAGCGCCTCGGGCAGTGTCATGTCGCCGAACACCATCTGCGGCACGAAATAATTGCAATTGTTCGCTTCGATCTCGGCTGCGATGAAGCGCCGCACGGTCTCGGGCGATCCCGCGATGCCGTTGTTCAGCGCGATCAGCGCGTCGAAGGTCTCCGGATAGATGCCGATCACGCGCGGCTCGGTGCCGTGCCGGTTGAACAGCCAGCGGAAGCTCTGCCGCCAGCGCGGATAGGCGCGCCGGGCAATCGCCAGCGCCGCCTCGTCGGTATCGGCCACGACGATATGCCGGCTCACGCCGGCCAATGTACCGTCCTGGTCGAAGCCCTTCTGCGTCCGCGTCTCGCGATAGGCCTTGATGATCGCCTGCGTGTTGTCGCGCAGTCCCAGCGCGACGATGTTGACGTGGTTCTCCGCGGGCCAGGCCGAGTTGCTCGGCAGCGTCACGCCGTACCACAGCGGCGGGTGCGGCTTCTGCACCGGCTTGAGAATCATCGGCAGACTTGTCGAACTTGTAAAACTCGCCCGCGAACGACAGCTCCTCCGTGTTCAGGCCCTTCAGCAGCACCTGGAACGCCTCGTGATACATCGCCTGCGTCTTCGAGAAGTCGAGGCCGTAGGCCTGCGTCTCGTACATCGACACGCCGCGGCCGACGCCGAGCAGGAAGCGGCCGCCGCTCATCTGGTCGAGCATGCAGACCTCTTCGATCAGGCGCAGCGGATGGTAGAACGGGAGCAAATAGACCAGCGGGCCGAAGCGAAGCTTCCTGGTGCGGTAGGCCAGCGCCGCGAAGATCAGCGCGGGCGAGGCGGCCGCGCCCAGCGGCGTCGTGTGATGCTCGGCGACGTGATAGCCGTAAAAGCCCGCGCGGTCATAGGCCTCGGCGATGGTGAGGCGATTGGCGTAAAGCTCCGAAAGCGGCACGCCTGCGTCGTCGATGTGGTCGAAAATCCCGAACTTCATTGGCACCCCGGCTTAAGCTGGCAGACCTACTTTCCAAAACGCCGATGGCCGGGACAAGCCCGGCCATCGCACAATCGACGTCGCGGAAGTGAAACGCGGGTGCGCTACTTCCACTCGATCTTGGTGATCGCGTAGGCCTTGGCGCCGCCGGGCGTGTTCACCTCGACGTTTTCGCCTTTCTTCTTGTTGATCAGCGCGCGCGCGATCGGCGACGTGATCGAGATCTTGCCTTCCTTGGCATTGGCCTCGGGCTCGCCGACGATCTGCCAGACGTGCTTTTTGTCGGTATCCTCGTCGACCAGCGTCACGGTCGCGCCGAACTTGATGGTGTCGCCGGAAAGCTTCGACACGTCGATCACCTCGGCGCGCGCGAGCTTGTCCTCGAGCTCGGCGATCGCGCCCTCGTTGAGCGACTGCTGTTCCTTGGCGGCGTGATACTCCGCGTTCTCGGACAGGTCGCCGTGCGTGCGGGCGTCCGTGATCTGCTGGATGATGCGCGGCCGTTCGACCTGCTGGCGATGCTTGAGGTCCTTCTCAAGCACCGTGTGACCTTCAGCGGTCATCGGAATCTTCTCAACCACTTCTCAGTCCTCCTCGTGCGATGGACAGAAATCCAAACGCGGGCTGAAGTTCCCTTCCGCCCGCATGTTTGAACGTAGACCCAACGCGCCTTAACTTTCGCCGGCCTGTCAGGCCGGCCCGCCGAAATAGCTTTGCAGCGCGCGTACCTCGAGATCGTCCCCGAGATAGGCTTTTATACCCTGCGCCGCAGCCACGGCACCGGAAAGAGTGGTGTAGTACGGCACTTTATGCAAGAGGGCCGCCCGCCGCAGCGGACGGCTGTCCGCCAGGGCGGTAGCCCCCTCGGTGGTATTGAATACCAGCTGGACCCGGCCGTTTTTGATGGCATCGACGATATGCGGCCGGCCTTCCGCCACCTTGTTGATTTTGGCGGCTTCGATCCCGTGCTCGTTGAGGTAGCGCTGGGTGCCCGATGTCGCGATCACGTCGAAGCCGAGCTTCCGCAACGTCTTCAGCGGCTCCAGCACCTTGGGCTTGTCGTTGTCGCGAACCGAGACGAACACCGTGCCGCCCTTGGGCAGCCGCGCGCCGCCGCCGAGCTGGCTCTTGGCGAAGGCGACGCTGTAGTCGCGGTCCAGCCCCATCACCTCGCCGGTCGATTTCATCTCCGGGCCGAGCACGGTGTCGACCTTGTCGCCGAACCGGCCGAACGGGAACACGGCTTCCTTGACGCCGACATGCTTGAATCGTTTCAAGTCGAAGGAAAGTTGCGGCAGCTTGAAGGAGGCGAGCTTCTCGCCGGCCATCACGCGGGCCGCGATCTTGGCGACGGGGATGCCGGTGACCTTGGCGACGAACGGAACCGTACGCGAGGCGCGCGGGTTCACCTCGAGCACGTAGATGTCGCCGTCCTTGATGGCGTACTGCACGTTCATCAGCCCGCCGACATTGAGCGCGAGCGCGAGCGCCCGGGTCTGCCGCTCCAGTTCGGCGATCACTTTCGCATCGAGCGAGTACGGCGGCAGCGAGCAGGCCGAGTCGCCGGAATGGATGCCGGCCTCCTCGATGTGCTCCATGATGCCGGCGATATAGGTGTCCTTGCCGTCGCACAGGCAGTCGACGTCCACCTCGATCGCATCGGTGAGATAGCGGTCGATCAGGAGCGGCCGCTTGGCCGAGACGACCAGCTCGGACGGCCGGTCGAGGTCGCCGGTGAGGCGGGCGAGATAGCGGTCGAGCTGCGGCGCATCGTGGACGATTTCCATCGCGCGTCCGCCGAGCACATAGGACGGCCGGATCACCACCGGATAGCCGATGGCTTCGACTGAGGCGCGCGCAGCCTTGAGGCTCGTGGCGATTCCGCTCTGCGGCTGGCGGAGCTTCAGCTTGTTCAGCAACTGCTTGAAGCGGTCGCGGTCTTCGGCGAGGTCGATCGCGTCCGGCGAGGTCCCAAGGATCGGCACCTTGGCCTTTTCCAGGGCCTCGGCGAGTTTCAGCGGCGTCTGCCCGCCGAACTGCACAATGACGCCGTGCAGCGTGCCGTTGGACCGCTCGGTGTCGATGATCTCGAGCACGTCTTCGGCGGTCAGCGGCTCGAAGTAGAGGCGGTCCGACGTGTCGTAGTCGGTCGAGACCGTCTCCGGATTGCAGTTGATCATGATGGTCTCGTAGCCGACTTCGTCCAGCGCGAAGCAGGCGTGGCAGCAGCAGTAGTCGAATTCGATGCCCTGGCCGATGCGGTTCGGACCGCCGCCGAGGATCACCACCTTCTTTTTGTCGGACGGCCGGGCTTCGTTCGCAGGCCCGCCCGCGAACGGCGTCTCATAGGTCGAATACATATACGCGGTCGGCGAGGCGAACTCGGCGGCGCAGGTGTCGATCCGCTTGAACAGCGGCCGCACGTCGAGCGCGCGGCGCTTCCTGGTCACCTCGTCGGCCGAACTGCCGGTGAGCTTCCCAAGCCGCGCGTCCGAGAAGCCCATCGCCTTGAGCCGCCGCAACGCGCCCGCGGTCTTCGGCAGGCCCTTGGCGCGGATTTCGGCCTCGGCGTCGACGATGCCGCGCACCTGCGCGAGGAACCAGGGATCGACCTTGCAGGCCGAGTGGATTTCCTCGTCGGTGAAGCCGAGCCGCATCGCCTGCGCGACCTTGAGCAGGCCGTCCTGCGAGGGGGAGCCCAGCGCCGCGCGGATCGCGTTCTTGTCGTCGCCCTGGTTGAGCCCTTCGATGGCGATCTCGTCCAGCCCGTTGAGGCCGGTCTCGAGCGAGCGCAGCGCCTTCTGCAGGCTTTCCTGGAAGGTGCGGCCGATCGCCATCGCCTCGCCGACCGACTTCATCGAGGTGGTCAGGGTCTCGTCGGCGCCGGGGAATTTCTCGAAGGCGAAGCGCGGAATCTTGGTGACCACGTAGTCGATGGTCGGTTCGAACGAGGCGGGCGTCGCCCCGCCGGTGATGTCGTTGGCGATCTCGTCGAGCGTGTAGCCGACCGCGAGCTTGGCCGCGACCTTGGCGATCGGAAAGCCGGTGGCCTTCGACGCCAGCGCCGAGGAGCGCGACACGCGCGGATTCATCTCGATGACGATCAACCGGCCGTCTTCCGGGTTCACCGCGAACTGCACGTTCGAGCCGCCGGTCTCGACGCCGATCTCGCGCAGCACCGCCAGCGAGGCGTCGCGCATGATCTGGTATTCCTTGTCGGTGAGCGTCAGCGCCGGCGCAATGGTGATCGAGTCGCCGGTGTGAATGCCCATCGGATCGAGGTTCTCGATCGAGCAGATGATGATGCAGTTGTCCTTCTTGTCGCGGACAACCTCCATCTCGTACTCTTTCCAGCCGAGCACGCTTTCTTCGATCAGCACCTCGTGGGTCGGCGAGGCGTCGATGCCGCGCTCGACGATGGTGATGAACTCGTCCTTGTTGTAGGCGATGCCGCCGCCCGTTCCACCAAGGGTGAACGACGGCCGGATGATCGCCGGCAGGCCGATGTCTTCCAGCGCCTCCAGCGCCTGCGCGATCGTCTTGATCTGGTGCGAGCGCGGCGTCGCCAGCCCGATCTTGGTCATGGCGTTGCGGAACAGCTCGCGGTCTTCCGCCTTGTCGATCGCCTCTGCCGTGGCGCCGATCATCTTGACGTTGAACTTGTCGAGCACGCCCATCTTCTTGAGCGACAGCGCGGTGTTGAGCGCGGTCTGTCCGCCCATGGTCGGCAGGACGGCGTCGGGACGTTCCTTTTCGATGATCTTGGCGACGATCTCCGGCGTGATCGGCTCGATATAGGTCGCGTCGGCGAGGTCCGGATCGGTCATGATCGTAGCCGGGTTCGAATTCACCAGCACGATCCGGTAGCCCTCTTCCTTGAGGGCCTTGCAGGCCTGGGTGCCGGAATAGTCGAACTCGCAGGCCTGGCCGATGACGATCGGGCCGGCGCCAATGATCAGGATCGACTTGATGTCCGTGCGTTTCGGCATCCGGCCTCAATTCGGCACAAAAAAAGGGCGCGCTTTTGCGCGTCCTTCGCCCCCGCAACGGGGAGTGCCCCGCGCGAGGGGTGCTTAGACCAGAATCAGGCCCCCGCCAACCCCGGAATGCCCGGAAAACCTAGTTGTCACCGGCCGTTTTGCAAGGATTCGGCTTTCTGGCCCGATTGAGCAGGCCCGGGCGCTCCGGCCAGTCCAGCAAGCGGCTGACTATACCATCGAGGGCAACGAAATTTCGCATTTGAAGCCGTCAGGCTGCCAGTCGAAGCGAAGCGTGCCCTTCAAATGGCCCTGGATCATCGTGTCCATGAGGTTCATGCCGAACCCTTGACGCTTCGGCGCAACGACAGGCGGGCCGTTCATCTCGCTCCAGTTCAAGACGAACCCGTCAGGCGAATCGCGCCACGCGATCCTGATGTGGCCGTCCGGCACCGACAATGCGCCGTGCTTTGCGGCATTGGTCGCCAGTTCATGCAGCGCCGCGGCGATCGATTGCGCCACGGTCGGCTCCAGCAGGACGTTCGGACCGTCGATCCGCGCGCGGGGGTCATTGGCCGGGCAGTAAGGCGACAATTCCTTCGTCACCAGGCTGTGCAGCGTCGCACCCGTCCAGCGCGATTGGACCAGCAGCGTATTGACGTTGGCGAGCGCCTGGATGCGTCCCGCGATGTTCTCTTTCAGGCCGTCGGCCGTATCGGAATTGGAAAGGCGCACGATGGCCTGCACCGTCGCCAGAATGTTCCTGGTCCGGTGTTCCGCCTCGCGCGCGAGTGTGGCGATCTGCACCTCGCTCCGCTTGCGGTCGCTGATATCGCGGGCGATTTTCGACGCGCCGACGACCTTGCCTTGCGCGTTTCTGATCGGCGAAACGGTGATCGAAATGTCGATCAGGCTGCCGTGCTTGCGCTGCCGGACAGTCTCATAGTGCTCGATGCGCTGTCCGCGCCGGACGCGGTCGATGATGGTTTCTTCCTCTTGCAGGAGATGCGGCGGAATCAGGATCGAGATGTGTTTGCCGATCGCTTCTTCGGCCAGATAGCCGAACAGCCGCTCGGCACCGATGTTCCAGCTCGAGATGACGCCGCTGAGGTCCTTGCTGATGATCGCGTCGTCGGATGACTCGACGATCGATGCCAGATGCTGCACAGCCGCGTCGCTGCGCTTGCGGTCGGTCAGATCAAGCAGCATATTCACCGCGCCGGTCATGGCGCCCGTCGCATCGTAGAGCGGCGTCGGAAACGTCATGAACGGCACGCGTACGCCGTCCGGGCGCTCCGCGATCGCTTCAGCGCCGCGAACCGGCCGCTTTTCCTTTACCGCCTGCGCCATCGAGCATTGATCGTGGGGCAGCGCCCGGCCATCCGGCCACAACATCTTCCACGAGCCGCACCACTCGCTCTCGCCCAGCGTCGGGCGGCAGCCCCAAAGCTCCGCGGCCGCTTCGTTGAAATAGGTGATCCGGCCTTCGGCATCCGTGGTGTAGACGGCGGCAGGAAGGGAATTGACGAGTTGGCGGAAAAACTCCTCGCCCCGTGGAGCCGCGTCCTGGATCAGCGCCGCGACAAGATCGGGTGCCACCATGGCAGCCCGCGCTTGAATGGCAGCTTTCAAATCGGAGATCTCAGACACAGCATTCGCTCCCAACCGGCGCCCACCCAGTTTTACGGGTGGAACCCGCCGTAGACCAATTTCTTTATTTTCAAACGCTCGTGGAACCTTATGTAACTTTGGCGGTTCCCGTCAGTTCCGGGGCAATGTCGGCTACTCGACTTTGAAGCCGCTGGCCTTGATGATCGGCCACCATTTTTCAATTTCCGCCTTTTGCAGAGCACCGAGCGAAGCCGGATTCTGCCGTTCTCGCGGGAAAATCTCCTGTCCGGCTTCGGCAAGCCTGGTTCGGGTCGCGGGATCGGCCAGAGCGTCCAGCACGGCGGCGTGCAGCCGGTCGATCACCGGCTTGGGCGTGCCCTTGGGCACCCACAGCCCGTGCCACAGCGACATGTGGAAGCCCGGAAGCCCCGCCTGATCGACGGTCGGCACATCGGGCGCGCTGGAGAGCCGCGTGTCGGCCGCGACCCCGTAGATCTTGATCGTGCCGCCGCGCGCCTGCGGCAGGGCCGTGATCGGATCGGCGATCATCATGTCGATCTGGCCTGCCACCAAGTCCTGCATCGCCGGTCCGGTGCCGCGATAGGGCACGAACTGAAGGTTGGCGGAGATGGCGTTCTGGAACACCAGGCCTGCGACATGCGTGATGCTGCCCTGGCCGGCATTGCCGACCGTCCGGCCCGGATTCGCCTTCAGCCAGGCGACGAGACTTTTCAAATCGTCCGGCGGCGTGGCTTTTTTAGCGACGATGACGAACGGCGCGATGACCAGCAGCGACACCGGCTCGAAATCGCTGCGGAGATCGTAAGAGAGGTTGCTGTAGGTCGCCCCGGTGATGACGTGCGAGCCGTTCTGCCCGAGGCTGATGGTGTAGCCGTCGGGGGCGGCGCGCACCGCGCGCGTCACGCCGATGGTGCCGCCCGCGCCGGTGACGTTCTCGACGATCACGGTCTGGCCGAGCGAGGTGCGCATCCGTTCGGCGAGAATGCGGCCGATCACGTCGGTCGATCCGCCGGCCGCGAACGGCACGATCATGGTGATCGGCTTGGCTGGATAGGTCTGCGCCGAAGCGGGAAGCGAAGCGGCGAGGGCGGCAGCGCCCGCGGCGAGATGCAGGAATCGGCGGCGTGCAAGCTTCATGGCGTTCCCTCCCAAGGACATCAGCCGGTTCGATGCTCAGTCGCGCGCGGTCGATCCGCGCCGCCGTCTTGTCAGTCTTTTTGCAGCAACTTCGCGAGCCACACCGAGATCACCGCCGGCCGGCCTTCCTCGCGGATCGCCTTCAAGCCCCGCCGCAGCGCGCCTTCGACCTGCGCCGAATCCGTGACGTTCTCGCCATAGGCGCCGGCCGCCTCCGCTTCCTTGGCGAAGTCGATCGGCGGATCGAAATAGCCGCCGTCGTAGTCCGCCTTCGCGGTGTAGCTGTCCTTGCCGTAGACGCTGTTGATGCGCAGCGTGCCGGTCGAATAGCTGCGGTTCTGGTAGACCACCGCCATGAACGGCGCCTTGTAGTGCCGGGCCGCCCACAGCGCGTGGATCGGCGTGCCGAACATGTAAAAGCCGTCGCCGGTGACCGCGATCACGTCCTTGCCGGGGGCGGCGAGCTTTGCGCCGAACGCCGCGCCCGGCGACCAGCCGCCGCTCGATGCCGGATTGTGGAAATAGGCGCCGGGCTGCGAGATGTGCAGGTAGTCGTGCAACTGGTTCTGCGCGATGGTCTCGTCGAACACGATGCAGTTGTCGTCGAGCACCTTGGCGATCCGGTAGGCGAGCCACTTCGGATCAATCGGCATCTTGTTGGCGCGCGATTTGGCGTCCTCGGCGATGTCGCTGCGGCGTTTCGCCGAAATCTCTGCGCAGCGCGCCGCCCGGGCCGCAAAGCGCTCCTGATCGGCGGGGGTGATGAGCTTGCGCACCTCGGCTTCCAGCGCCTCGATCACCGGGAGCGCGTCGGCGGTGAGACGAAGATCGGCGGTGAACTCCATGGTCGGAATCCGCCGCTTGGACGGCTCCACGTCGGTGATCGCGACCCACGCGCTGTCCGGCGGCGGGTTTGAGTCGGCGAGCCACGGAATGTCGACGTCGAGCGCGAGGACGACGTCGGCGTCCTTGAGGCTTGTGCCGCTCATGTAGAGCGGATGGTTCAGCGGGAAGCACTGATAGGCGCGCAGGCCCGATTGCGCGACCGGCAGCGCGATCAGCTCGCAGAGCCGGACCAGGGCAGGGACCGTCGCGGGATTGCGCCCCGATTTCGCCACCAGCACGAACGGGTTCTGCGCCTTCACCAGCCGCTCGGCGATCTCGCGGATGCCTTCGGCGTCCGGCGCGGCGGGCCGCGCCACGCCGAGCTGGTCCATGGTCGGGAACTTCGCGCCGTTGATCTTGTGCAGCGACACTTCTCTGGGCAGCGTCAGATACACCGGGCCGCACGGCTCGGTGCGCGCCACCTGCAACGCGCGCGAGATCATCAGCCCCGCATTGTCCTGCATCTGCATGCGGTGGTCCCACTTGGTGTACTGCCGCACGATCGAGTTCTGGTCGAAGCTCTGCTGCAGCCAGATATGTCCGCCGCCGTCGCGTGCACCCGGCATGCTGCCGGGATAGCTGGTCGGCGAGCCGCCGCCGGTGATGACCACCGGAAGGCCGGAATGAAACGCGGTGTGCACCGCGCCGCCGTAATGCTGCGTGCCGCAGTCGACATGCGCCGCCGTCACCGCGGGCTTGCCGCTCACCGCCGCATAGCCGAGCGCGGCGTTGAGGCTCGCATGCTCGTGTGTGACCGTGATCAGCTTCGGCGCCTTGCGGCCCTGCGCGTGCGCCTTCGCCACCGCCTCCTGATAGAAGCCGATCTCCGAGCCGGAGGTGAAGAAGATGTAGTCCACGCCGGCCTCGGCCATCGCCGCGATCATGGCGTCGCCGTTGTCGTCGGCCGGCACCTCGACCCAGGCGCGGCTTTCGTTGCGCAGGTTTCCGGCGTGCTTGTTCATGGACCAACTCCTTCACTTCCGGGCATGAGTGTGCAGCTTTGCGCGGACGGGACAAGCGGGATGTTTGCGGGGTCAAGGTTTGCTCGCCCCAAGGTTTGCTCGCCCCAAGGTTTGCTCGACCATGGCTGCCGGGCTACGCTGCCTGCAAGCAACAAGAGAAGTCTGGGAGGAGAGAATGGTCCGGGGGAGCCGTATCTGGCTGACCGTTGCCGCGCTGTGCCTGTCGGCGGTGCCGTCGCAGGCGCAGTTCAATCCGCAGCGCCAGATCACCGTCGTCGTGCCGATCGGCGCGGGCGGCGGGGTTGACGCGACCGGACGCCTGTTTGCCGAGAAGCTCGCCGAGCGGCTGAAGCAGTCCGTGGTGGTGGAGAACAAGACCGGCGCGGGCGGCCTGGTCGGCACCGACTACGTCGCCAAGGCGGCGCCCGACGGTCATACGATTCTGGTGATGGAAAGCTCGGCCGTTCTGCACAAGTGGCTGCACAAGAGCGTGCCGTTCGACACAATCGCCGATTTCACGCCGGTGGCGCGCGTCGCAATCTCGCCGCTGATCCTGATTGCCAATCCTTCGTTTGCGCCGAACAGCGTGCGCGAACTGATCGCGCTCGCCAAGGAGCAGCCCGGCAAGCTTTCCGCCGGGACACCCGGCATCGGCACCCCGCACCATCTTGCGCTGCTGATGCTGAATGCGCTTGCCAAGGTCGATATCGTCAATGTGCCTTATCGCGGTGCGGCTCTTGCGCTCAACGACGTGCTGGCCGGCCAGATTCCGATGAGCTGGGCTGCGCCGACCGCGGTGATGCCGCATGTCGCGGCCGGGAAGGTGAAAGCGCTCGGCGTGGCGTCGGGCCGCCGCGAGCCTGCACTGCCGGACATTCCGACCATCGCCGAGAACGGCGTGCCGGGCTTCGATCTCGAAATCTTCTTTGGTATTGCCGTGCCGTCAAAGACGCCGCAGGAGGTGGTCGCGCGGCTGTCCAAGGAAATCGCCGAGATCTCGGCGCAGCCGGACGTGCAGGAACGCATCCGCAAGTTCGGGCTCGCGCCGTCCTACGCCGATGCCGACAGGTTCCGCGCCCAGATTCGCGACAATCATGAGCGCTTCGGCAAGGTCATCCGCGACGCGGGCATCGCGCCGAACTGAAATCGGGACATCCGCAAATGGACGTCATCATCGTTGGCGGCGGCATCGCGGGGCTGTCCTGCGCGCTCAGCCTTCATCAGATCGGCATTCGGTGCCGGGTGTATGAAGCGGTCCCGACGCTGGCGCCGCTGGGCTACGGCATCAATTTGCAGCCCAACGCCGTGCGCGAGCTGTTCGCGCTGGGGCTCGGCGAAAAGCTGTCCGCGAGTGGAATTCTCACGCAGGAACTGGCCTTCTACAACAAGCACGGCCAGTTGATCTGGACCGAGCCGCGCGGCCGTGCCGCGGGCTATCGCTGGCCGCAGATTTCGATCTCGCGCGGCGAGTTGCACAGGGTGCTGCTCGCGGCGATCCGCGAGCGGATCGGCGACGGCGTTGTGTTCACCGGCCATCGCCTCACGGGTTTCGAGCAGCGTGGCGACCGGGTGGTTGCCCGCTTCGACGGTCCATCCGGCAAGCCCGCGGGTGAAGCCGAAGGCAGTGTCCTGATCGGCGCCGACGGCATCCACTCGGCGGTGCGCCAGCACTTCTACACGGGCGAGAAAGCCGTGTTCGACGGCTATCTGCACTACCGCGGCATTGTCGAGGCGGAGCCTTACCTCACCGGCGCGTCGATGGTCGTGGTCGGCCACCGCCACCACCGCGCGATCCTCTATCCGGTGACGCGGCGTCCGGGCGGGAAGGTCACGATCAACTGGCTGGCCTATACGAAAATCCCGCCGGGCTCGCCGCCGCCCGAAGCCTGGGACACCGCGGCCGACAAGCAGACCTGCCTCGATCAGTACAAGGGCTGGACCTATCCGTGGCTCGACCTGCACGGCCTGTTTGCCTCGACCCCGGCCGAGCACGTGCTGCAACTGCCGAACGTCGACCGCGATCCGATTCCGCGCTGGAGCTTCGGCCGCGTCACGCTGATCGGCGACGCCGCGCATCCGATGCAGCCGGTCGGCGCGCAGGCGGGCTCCCAGGCCATCGTCGATGGCCGCGTGCTGGCGGCGTCGCTGATGACGGTCCGCGATCCGGCCGAGGCGTTCACCCGTTATCAGAACCAGCGGATCGCGGCGATGAACGACATGATCATCCGCAACCGCAATCTCGGTCTGGAATCGATCCTGCAGACCGCCGAGGAGCGCGCGCCCGGCGGCTTCAAGCACATCCATGACGTGCTGTCGCAGGAGGAGCTGGAGACGACCGCGATCGGCTTCAAGAAGGCCGCGGGCTTCGACGTGGAGACGGTCAACAGCCGCGAGTCGTTTGTCGAGCTTGCGGCGCGCTAGGGGGACGAACATGCAGGGACTGCTGCGGGTGCTCGTGACGCTTGGTGCGCTGCTTTGTCCCGGCGCGGTCTTCGCGCAAGGCTATCCGTCGCGTCCCATCACCATTGTCGTGACATTCCCGGCGGGCGGCAATGCCGACACGGTCGCGCGCCTGCTCGGCGAAAAGTTCACCCAGGCGCTGGGCCAGACCGTGATCGTCGAGAACAAGCCTGGTGCCGCGACCGTAATCGGCACCAATGCGGTGCTTCAGGCGCCGGCCGACGGCACCATGCTGCTGCAGGCCGGCACCAACACCAACATCAATAATCTCCTGGGCTACCAGACGCCCTACAACGCGGAGCAGGATCTTGTTCCGGTCGCGTTGCTGGTCACCGTGCCGGGCGTGCTGGTGGTGAACGCCGCGGTTCCGGTCGCGAACGTCGCGGAACTGATCGCTTACGCCAAGTCGAAACCCGGCGAGCTGAATTACGGCTCGGCGGGCAACGGCACCTTCGCGCATCTCGCCATGGAGCAGTTCGCGCAGCGGACCGGCACGAAACTGACCCATGTGCCGTTCCGCGGCTTCGGGCCGGCGATGGTCGGCCTGCTGCGCAGCGACGTGCAGCTTCTGGCGTCGGATATTCCCGGCGCGCTCGGCCATATCCGCGACGGCAAGCTCAAGGCGCTGGCCTTCACGGGGACGACGCGGATGCCGCAGCTGCCCGAGGTCCCGACGCTCGCGGAGGCAGGCGTCGCGGGCTACGAGGCCGCAGGGTTCCTCGGCATCATGGTGAAAAGCGGCACGCCGCCGGAGGTCGTGGCGGTGCTGAACCGCGAGATCAACAAGGCGCTGAAGTCGCCGGAATTCGCGCGGCATATCGCCAACAGCGGCCTCGCCGTGGGTGGCGGCTCGCCCGCCGACTTCACCGCGTTCCTGGCGCATGACCGTGCGATCTGGTCCAAGGTGATCGCGACGGGCGGCATCAAAGGGCAGTAGCCGCAACCAAAACCCGGCCCGGTCGTTATGCGTAACGATCTCGGATCGGCATCATGGGTTTCGGCAAAAAGCTCGGTGCTTGGGTTCTCGACGCCGCTGTCGTGGCGGGCGCCGTCGCGATTGCCTGGAAGCTTCAGAAGCCCTCGCCGCCGACCGCGCCTTCGGTGGAAACCTGGCCGACCGGCTGGGCTGCCGGGCCGCCGCGGCCGGTCATGGTCGGCGGCGTCTGGCCGAAAGGCGCGCCGTGGCGCTGGTGGCGCGACGTGCTGATCGACACCTACGAGGCGATGGGCAAGGACCGGCTTCTTGCGGTCGCCGCGGGTGTCGTATTCTACGCGCTGCTCGCGATGGTGCCGGCAATCACCGCGTTCGTGTCCTTCTACGGGCTGTTCGCCACGCCCGGCACGGTTCAGGATCACCTGTCGCTGCTGGCCGATATCCTGCCGCCCGCCAGCATCGAGATCCTGCGCGAGCAGATCGTCCGCATCGGCTCCCAACCGGGCGGCCTCGGCGTCGGCGCCATCGCAGGTCTGCTGATCGCGCTGTGGAGTGCGAACGCGGGCGTCAAGGCGCTGATCGACGCGCTGAACGTGATCGAGGGCCGCGACGAAGGCCGCAGCTTCATCCGCCTCAACCTGCTTTCGCTGTCGATGACGCTCGGAGCGATTGCGTTTCTCCTCCTGTCGATCGGCGCCGTGGTGGCGTTTCCGCTGGTGATGTCGACCTTCGGGCTGAAGCCGTTCACCGGCACGGCGACGTGGCTGGTCCGGTGGCCGATCCTGTTTGCCGTGATGGTGGGCGCGCTCGCCGTGTTCTATCGCCTCGGGCCGAGCGGATTGAAAATGCATCGGGCCTGGCTGACGCCGGGTGCGATTGCAGCGGCGTTGGCCTGGCTCGCCGGATCGGCGGCGCTGTCGTTCTATTTGTCGAACTTTGCCGACTACAACGCCACCTACGGCTCGCTCGGCGCAGCCATCGGCCTGATGATGTGGATGTGGCTGTCGACGATTGCGGTGCTGATGGGCGCCGAACTCGACGAGACGATCCAGCGCAAAGCATCTCCGCCTATCGTTCCGTCGATGTGAGGGGCTGTCCTCAGTGAACGGCCGTATGCCGGTCCGGCATGCGAGTCGCGCGCGACCACCGGCTGCGCTGGCTCTGCCACGGATCGTCTGCCTCGGCCATGCGCTCCCGGACGATGGGCGCGGGGCTGGTCGCAGCCTGCTGCGGGAACGCAGGCGTCGCCGTGCGGTACGGGAACGGATCGGGCCGCGCGATCATCTGCTCATAAGTCAATGGCTCTTCCGTCGTCGTGCGCTCCTTGGAATACGATCCGCCGGATACGCTCGGGCCGATGATCCAGGTGCCGGCGAACATGCCGAAAGCGAGCGCGGCGATCGCCACCATCAGCGGCTCTGCGCGCGGCTTGCCTTTGTCCAGTGCGGTGAGCGCGTTCGTCATGATCGGCGTCTCTGCCAAAAAAGCTTCCGATCCCGACAACGAAATAGCCCGGGCATTTGTTCCATTTGCGGCGAATTTCCCGCGAATACGCGGCGAACGGCGATGGGAAAAACAAAACCGCCGGGCATAGCCGTCCGAAGGACGGCGTCGCTTCGCCCGCCATAGCCGTCCGAAGGACGGCGTCGCTTCGCTCGCCTATGGGACCCGGCGGTCGCGTTCGGTTCGAAGGCTGCGGCGTCAGATCTGCGAAGCGACCTGCTCGAGCCCCATGATCCGCGCAAGCTTGCGGACCTCGCTCTTCTGCTCGGCACGAAGCCGCATCAAAAGCGGCGTCGCCGCCCAGATCAGCTTCTGCACTTCCGGGCTGTTGACGTCGATGTTCACCTTGCTGCCCTGCATCTGCCTGGTATGGCGCAGTTGCGTGCGAGCGACGTCGCGCAGAGCGCTTTCGACCGCGGGCCAGTATTCCATCTGGTCGTCGGTGAGGCGCAGGCGGGTTTTCAGTCCGGCGATCGCGCCGTCGTCGAGCATGTTGGTTGCGGCAGGCGGGGCAGGCGGCGCCTGGCGCTTCGGCTTCTCGGGCGCGGCCGGCAAAGCTGCGACGGCCTGCGGCTTCTTCGGCTCCGGCGTTACGGCGGGCTCGGCCGCCGCCGCAGCCTGTTCGTAAGCGGTCGCCGGCAGCATCGGCTGCGCGGATGTGACCGTCTCATAGAAGCGCTCGAGATCGAGACCCTGCGGCGCGGACGCGAGCACGAAGCCGGCAGGCTCGTTCTGCGCAAGGATGGCCGGCCGCAGCGACAGCCGGTTCGACTTGATCGTGCGGTTTGAAACCTGGGGTTCGTCGTCGAACGCGCCATCGAGCGGCAGGGCGCGGCTCGACCGCATGGCGAAGGTGCTCAAGCCCGCCAGAATGACGGCGGCCGCACCAAAAATGGCAACGGAGGCGGTAAAACGGAAGGCGAAACGGACGGCCTTATGTTTGGACAAGCGGATACTCCCCGACAAACGCACTCTACACGCCGCCCTTAGTCTCAAAGTCCGCTTAACAAGGGCTTAACCTTAACGGGCCGGAAAATTGTCCCCACCGGATCCGCAAAGCATTTTCAGGCGAAGTGTGTAGCGGTTCGCCGAGGAAAATGCGTCCACCCAAGAGCGTCAGCGTGCATGTGCCAGGAACGTCAATCGCTTGTTATTGTGGCCGATGTTTGAGCGGGAGCGCTGCACCGTGAAGCCCGCAGCCTCGAGCTTGGCGGTGATTTCCCCCTCATCATACCTCTCGAGCCCCAGCGACTTGCGGAGCTTCCAGTAGTGCGAGAAGCGGGTGCGGATCAGGCCGCGCAGCGCCTGGCCGTAAAATCCCTCCTGCGAGCCGAACTTCAGGAGCGCCATCCCGTCGGCCAGCGCCGACAGCTTGCGCGGGATCACGTCGCCCAGCACGAACAGGCCCTCCGGCTTGAGCAGCTTGCGAAACAGCCGGAACAGCCGGTCGAGCTCGTGCGGCGTCACGTATTGCGCGACCGAATGCATGACGATGACGTCGACCGATTCCGCCGCCATGGTCGCGATGTCGTCCGGCTTGCGCACGACCACCTTCGGATTTCCGGCATAGCGGCCGGCGAGCATGCCGCGCACGTTCGGCGCGGGCTCGCACAGGATCAGCCGCCCGACCCTTTCGGCGACAAGCTCCGCCGACAGCGCCTCGCCGCACCCGTAGTCGAGAAACACGCCGTTGCCGCCCTCCGGCGCATAGCCGCGGATGTCCTCGGCGATGCGCCGGAAATGCGCGGCGGCATGGCGCGCATCCACATAGATCGGATGCTCGCCGTCCCAGAACTCGATCCAGTCGGACGCTGACATGAAGCTTGGCTAGCTCAGTTGTTCCACAGCCGCAACAGCGGGCCCTGCTTGCCGAACACCGGGTCGGAATCGGGAAGCGGCACCTGCGGGATCGACAGCACCGCCTTGTCGTGGTCGGCCTTGTTGTCGCGGCAAAGGTCGTAGTGGCCGGTCCGGGGATAAGCACCGATCACCATCAGGTTGTCGCTGTGCGACAGGCACTGGTGCCCGGTGCCGGCCGGCAGCACCGCGACGTCACCCGCTGTGAGATTGATCTCCCGGCCCTTGTTGCCGCCGAAGCGCACGCGCGCCTTGCCGCGGGCGATGCCCATGCCTTCGTGGATCATCGAGTGGTAGTGGATGTACGGGTAGATCCCGTTGCGCCAGAATTGGCCCCAGCCGTTGTCGCGAAACCGCCTCTCGATCGCGTCTTCGGGGTTGACCATGCCGATCAGATCGATCGCGCCGCGATAAATCACAAACGGCAGCCGCGGATTGTTCGGCACAAAGCCGTCATCGGCGAACATGATGACTTCAGGCTTGATGGCGAGGTTTGGTGGCATGGGGAATCGCGCCCGAGTGATAAAGACTCGCGGAACTCTTCTTAGCTTGCCGGAACCGGCTGCGCGAGTGGTCTCTTGCGCTATCCGGTCAGGCTATCCGCAATTTCGTCGAGGCTGCTGAACAGGACGTCAGGTCCCCGGGCCTGCAACGCCTCGGCCCGGGTGAAGCCCCAGGCAACGGCCCCGAAGGCGATCCCGGCGCGGCGGGCGGCGTCCAGATCGCGGACCTCGTCGCCGATGCAAATGGCGTCGGGTGGCAAAATGCCGCTTCGCCGCAGCACCTTGCGAAACCGCGCGGCCTTGCCGAACACCGAGGCGCCGCACTCGAAGAACGTGACGCGGGCGGCAAGCGCAGGCCCCATGACCGTGCGGACATTGGCCTCCGAGTTCGAGCTGACAATCGCCACGCGCAGGCCTGCGTCGACGAGCCGCGCCAGCAGCGCCTCCACACCTGCAAACAACCTGGTCTCGCCGATCTCGCGCGCCTTGCGCCGGCGCATGTGACCCGCGATCAGCGGCAGTTTCCATCGCGAAACGCCAAGATGCGCCATGATCTCGGTTGCGCCCATGCCGCGCAGCAACTCGACCTCGTGCGGCTCGATCCGCTTGAAGCGGTAGCGGTCGGCGACGTCGTTGATGATCCGCATGAACCACGGGAACGTGTCGGCCAGCGTGCCGTCGAAGTCGAAGATCACGAGCTTGCAGCGCATGGAGAATGCCGGTTGCTGCAAGCGCGCTGCAGCGGCGGCGCGGATCAGGCCGCGCGAGCCTTGCGCGTCCGCATCAACTCCACGAACCGCGTGAAGAGATAGTGGCTGTCACGCGGGCCGGGCGACGCTTCGGGATGGTACTGCACCGAGAACACCGGGCGGTCCTTCAGCGCGATGCCGCAATTGGAGCCGTCGAACAGGGAAACATGGGTCTGCTCGACGTTCTTCGGCAGGCTGTCCTTGTCGACCGCAAAGCCGTGGTTCATCGAGGTGATCTCGACCTTGCCGGTGGTCATGTCCTGCACCGGATGGTTCGCGCCGTGATGGCCCTGGTGCATCTTCATGGTCTTGCCGCCGACCGCGATGCCGAGCATCTGGTGGCCGAGGCAGATCCCGAAGGTGGGCGTGCCGCTGTCGATCAGCTTCCTGATCACCGGCACCGCATATTGCCCGGTCGCCGCCGGATCGCCGGGGCCGTTGGAAAGGAACACGCCGTCGGGCTTGAGCGCAAAGACATCCTCGGCCGAGGTCTTCGCCGGCACGACAGTCACCTTGCAGCCGGCGTCGGCGAGCAGCCGCAGGATGTTGCGCTTCACGCCATAGTCGATCGCCACGACATGGAATTCCGGCTTGCCTTGATGCGTGCTTTGGCGGCCGTAGCCTTTGCCCCATTGCCAGGGCGTCTCGTCCCAGGTGAAACGCTGCGCGCTGGTCACCTTCGGCACGAGGTCCATGCCGACGAGGCCCGGCCACTCGCGTGCCTCTTTCTTCAAGGCGTCGAGATCGAACTTGCCGTTCGCATTGTGCGCGATCACCGCGTTGGGCATGCCCTTCTCGCGGATCAGCACGGTGAGCGCCCGGGTGTCGATGCCGCAGAGGCCGATCACGCCGCGCGACTTGAGCCACTGGTCGAGATGCTTCGATGCGCGGTAGTTCGACGGCTGGGTGATGTCGGTGCGCAGGATCGCGCCGCAGGCGCCCGGCGTCGCCGCGAGGTTCAGCGTCTCGATGTCCTCGTCGTTGGTGCCGACATTGCCGATATGCGGGAACGTGAAGGTGATGATCTGCCCGGCATACGAAGGATCGGTCAGGATCTCCTGATAGCCCGTCATGGCGGTGTTGAAGCAGACCTCGCCGACCGCATGGCCGCTCGCGCCGAGGCCAAAGCCTTCGAGCACGGTGCCGTCGGCCAGCACCAGCAGCGCAGTGGGTTTCCGCTCGATCCAGCCTGAATTGTCTTGTTTGGGGCTCATATGGGGCCTAGATAGGCTTCCGGACCGCCGCCGTCAAAGGTCCAGTTTCGATTTGAACAGCCGGTTTTTGAATGGCCGGTTTCGAAGAAAAATGGGGGTTTTCCCGTGCTCCGCGACAGCATCAACAACGCCATGAAGGACGCGATGAAGGCGCGCGACGAGCGCCGCGTCTCGACGCTGCGGATGATGAACGCCGCGATCAAGAACGCCGATATCGAGGCGCGAGGGCAGGGCAAGCAACCGCTGAACGAAGCCGACCTGATGTCGCTGTTCCAGAAGATGATCAAGCAGCGCCAGGAATTCCGCCGAACTTTACGACAAGGGCGGGCGGCCTGAGCTTGCCGCACAGGAGAAGGGCGAGATCGAGATCATCACGGCATATCTGCCGCAGCAGATGTCGGACGTGGAGGCTGGCGCCGCGATCTCCGCCATGCTTCAGGAACTCAACGTCGAAACCATGAAGGACATGGGCCGCGCGATGGCTGCGTTGAAGGAACGCTTCGCCGGCAAGATGGATTTCGGCAAGGCCAGCGGTAAGATCAAGGAACTGCTGAGCAAGAAATAGGGGCGTTTCATGTTGCATGCCGTTGTCCGCGCCGTGGCCACCGCCGCGGCGCTTTTTTGTGGTTCGTCCGGCGCCACTGCACAGGACTACCCGACGCGGCCGATCAAGGTGATCGCCACCTCCAGCGCCGGCGGCACCAGCGACATCTTCATGCGGGCGCTGGGCGACGAGATGCAGAAGCGGCTCGGCCAGCCGATCGTGATCGAGAACCGCCCGGGCGGCGCGTTCAACATCGGCACCCGCGCCTGCGCGGAAGCCCCGCCCGACGGCTACACGCTGTGCATCATTCCGGGCGAGCCGCTGGTGTTCAGCCAGTTCCTGTTCAAGACGCTGAACTTCGATCCGGCGGCGCTCGAGCCGGTCACGCAGCTGTTTCTGATCGACCAGGTGCTGGTGGTCGGTGAGAGCCTGAAGGTCAAATCGGTGGCGGAGCTTGCCGCGCTGTCGAAGGCGAAGCCCGGCACGCTCAGCTATTCGACCGCGGCGGTGCCGCTCGGCGTGCTGCTCGAGCGGATGAAAAAGGATTCCGGCATCGACATGGTGCGCGTGCCGTTCCGCGGCGGCGGCGAGGCGGTGAATGCGCTGCTGTCGGGCACGACACCGGTCGGCTTCTACGGCATCTCCAACGTGCGCGCGCAGCTCGAAGCAGGCCTGGTGATCGGGCTGATGGTCGACAGCGACAAGCGCTCGCCGCTGTTCCCCAACATCCCGACCATTCCGGAAGCGACCGGCAAGAGCTTCGAAGCGCGCTCGTATTTCGGCCTGCTCGCGCCCGGCGGCACGCCGAAGGCCATCACGGCGAGGTTGCAGGCCGCGATCGCGGCCATCATGGCCGAGCCGGAATTCCGGCGCCGCCATCTGACCGAGCGCGGGCTCGCGCCGGTCGCCAGCACGCCCGACGAATTCGGAGCCTTCATCAGGAAGGACCGCGTGCTGGCCGAACAGATCGTCAAGGAAGCAGGGCTTCAGCCGCAATAACTGCCGCCTTGAGGAACAATCAAGCCCGTCTCAAGGCAAACTCAAGCCGGTCTGGAAGCCTTGCCGCCGGTCTTCCTCCATGGTGGTGCCATTGCAATCACCACATGAGGAACGACCATGAATACTGCGACCTTGACCGCCCCGCCGCCCGCCGCCTCCGCGGCTCCCGATCTCGCAGCCCTGAAGACCCGCCAGCAGGGCGCCTGGTCCTCCGGCGACTATGCCATCGTCGGCGCGACGCTGCAGATCGTCGGCGAGGACCTTTGCGAAGCGCTCGACCTGCGCTCGGGCCAGAAGGTGCTCGATGTCGCCGCCGGCAACGGAAACGTCACGCTCGCGGCCGCGCGGCGCTGGTGCGACGTGGTCTCGACCGACTATGTCCCGGCGCTGCTCGAGCGCGGCAAGGCGCGCGCGCAGGCCGAAGGCTGGCGCATCGAGTTCAAGGAGGCCGACGCCGAGTTGCTGCCGTTCGCCGACGGCTCCTTCGACGCGGTGGTCTCGACCTTCGGCGTGATGTTCACGCCCAACCAGGACAAGGCCGCAGCCGAGCTTCTGCGCGTCTGCAGGCCCGGCGGCAAGATCGGCCTCGCCAACTGGACGCCGGAGGGCTTCATCGGCCAGGTGTTCAAGGCGATCGGCAAGCAGATGCCGCCGCCGGCCGGTGTGAAGTCGCCCGCCCTCTGGGGCGCCCAGCCGCGCATCAACGAGATGTTCGGGCCGCGCGCCGCATCGGTCGACCTGCGCAAGCGCGAATTCATGTTCCGCTACCGCTCGCCGGGGCATTGGATGGAGGTGTTCAAGACCTATTACGGTCCGCTGCTGAAGACCTTCGCGGCGCTTCCCGCGGCGAAGCAGGACGAACTGCACAGCGATCTGATGAATCTGGTTGTGCGGCTCAACCGCGCTAAGGACGGCACCATGGTGGTGCCGAGCGAATACGCCGAGATTGTCATTACCAAACGATAGTAACTCAGCGGCCGCCGCCGTCCCGTTGCGGGAGGGCGGCGGCCGTCACTTTGCTTGCTCGGGGACTGCGCTCAGGCCAGCTGCAACAGCAGGTCGGTCAGTTCCTGCGGCTGGTCGACCATCGCGTCGTGGCCGGCCGTCATTTCGAACGTCTTCCACGCCGAATTGGGCTGATACTTCGCGAGCATCGCGTCGAACGGCACGCTCGGATAGCCCTTGGCGCGGATGTAGGATTTTTTCGCGATCTTGTCGCGCGCGCCGGTGAGCTTGATCGTTTCGGTGAACGTGCCGATCGGCTGCGGCGTGCACTTGGCGTCGACCCAGGCGCGATCCTTCTCGTTGACGCGGAACACCGAAGCCGGGACCGGCTTCAGCAAGTGCTCGCCGCGGCCGAGCGCAGCCGCGATCGCGTCCTTGACCGGCTGCGAGGCGCCCGCCCCGAGGCTTTCGCCGCTCTCCGGCACAAAGGCGTCGAGGAACACGATCGAGCTCACCTTGTCGCCGATCTGCTCAGCGGCGCCGCTGACGATGTAGCCGCCATAGGAGTGCCCGACCAGGACGATGCCGGACAGATCCTCCCACTTGATGAAGTTGACGATGTCGGTGATGTGCGTGGTGAGGTTCACGTCCTTGCTTGCGAGGTGAGAACATGCGCCAAGCCCGGTCATGGTCGGCGTGAACACCTTGTGACCCTTCTTTTCCAGCAGGTCCGAGACACGCCGCCAGCACCAGCCGCCGTGCCAGGCGCCATGCACCAGCACGAAGGTCTTTTGTCCGCCTTGCGCCGTCGCGGGTGCCATGCCCGCGGCCAGTGCGCCGGCCGCCATCGTGCCCAGCACGCCGCGGCGCGTCGCTTCTGAGTTTGTCGTCATTGTCGCCTCCCTTTCAATCGAGCCACTCTATCAAGCCACCTGCATCAGAATGTGCACCAGCCATTGCGGCTGGTCGATCATCACGTCGTGCCCGGTGTTCTCGTTCACGAACGTCTTCCACGTGGGGTCAGCCTTGCACTCCGCCAGTGCCCTGTCGAAGGCTGTCTGCGGATAACTCGTCGCGCGGATGTAGGCCTTCCTGCCGATCTTCTCGCGCGCGCCGGTGAGCCTGATCGGCTGCGTCGCGACGCCGTTCGGCTGGTCGGTCAGCAGGGAATCGACCCACGCCTGGTCCTTCTCGTTGACGCCGAATGCCTTCGACGGCGGGCCCTTGCGGCCCGGCGTGCCTTTGGCGACCGCCTCTTCCATCGCATTGCGGCTGAACCCGGAGGCGAAGTCGACGCCCTTCTGGCCGTTCTCCGGCTTGAACGCGTCGAGCCAGACGATCGAGGATACGCGGTCGCCGATCTCTTCGAGCGCTCCCGAGCACGGCCAGCCGCCATAGGAATGCGCGACTAGGCACACGTCGTTCAGACCCTGCCATTTGAACAGATTGACGATGTCGGCGATGTGGGTGTCGAGGGTGATGTCCCTGCTGAGAAGATGCGAGCGGTCGGCAAGCCCGGTCAGCGACGGCGCGAACACCTTGTGGCCCCGGGCTTCGAGCAGGTCGGCGACGCGCCGCCAGCACCAGCCGCCATGCCACGCGCCGTGAATGAGCACGAATGTCTTGCGTGCACGGGCCTGCGCCATCGCTTCTCCTCGCGTTCGCGCTTGCGATTGGACTTACTATAGCGCCGAAACAGAGCCCGGCGAGATTGGCGATGCGGTGGGCGGCGTCCCTCGCGCGAATGTGGTGGGCATCGGCGGAACGCCGGGACGCACTCAGTCCAACATCGGCGCGGGCGACGTCGGTACGCCGACCGCCGGGACGGGCTTCGTTCTCTGCAAACGAGCTTTCAGCTCCTTCGCCGCGCGCGTCATCGGCGAGGACTGGGCCTTCGGCTGGCAGCCGAGATCACCCCAGACCTCGCCCTTCGCGCATCTCGATTGGGCGGACGCATCGCCGCAGGGGGCAGCAACCAATGCGGCAGCGGCGAGGCCTGCGAGAACGAAGCGGCGCATGAGCGTCACCTGGACCGTGGACACGCCGAAAGGCTATCGCCGCCTGCCGGACGCAGCAATGCGCGATCCACGGCGACGCGCGGCAGCCTTGCGGATTTCGGCCGTCCGGCTGTCTCGCGCGCGGCGTCCGTTCCGCTATGATGTGCAAAACAACGGTCAGAAATCGCGGCAAGAAACCGCGGCAAAAACTGCGGCAAAAACTGCGGGAGGAGAGAATGAGGCGGCTGGTGGCGTGGCTGCTCGCTGTTGGTGTGGCCGGCTGGTGCGCGGCGGCGTCGGCGCAGGATTGGCCCGCGCGTGCCGTGCGCATCATCATCCCGCTCGGTCCGGGCGGCGGCGGCGACGTGTTCACCCGCGCGCTTGCCGAAGAGCTGCAGAAATCGCTGGGCCAGCCCTTCATCGTCGAGAATCGTCCCGGCGGTGGGCTCAACATCGGCACCCGCGCCTGTGCGGAGGCCGCGCCCGACGGCTACACGCTCTGTGTGCTCTCCGGCGAGCCGGTGGTCTACAACCAGTTCACCTTCAAGAACCTGCCGTTCGATCCGGAGAAGGACCTCGAGCCGGTCGCCAACCTGTTCATCAACGCCAACACGCTCGCCGCGAATTCCTCGCTCGGCGTGAAAACCATCCCGGAACTGGTCGCGCTCGCCAAATCGAAGCCCGGCACGCTGAGCTACGGCACGTTCTCGTTCATGCTGGTCTATTTCATGGACACTCTGAACAAGAAGAATGGCATCGACATCGTCCGCGTACCGTTCCGCAGTGGCAACGAGATGGTCAACGCCATGGTGTCGGGCTCGACGCCGATCGTGTTCCTCGGCCTGTCCAACATGATCGGCCAGATCAGGGCCGGTCAGGTCGTCGGCATTGCGCTCAACGCCAATGCGCGTTCGCCGCTGTTTCCCGACATTCCGACGCTGAAAGAGGCAACCGGCCAGGACTACCCGCCGCCGTGGTTCGGCATGTTCGCGCCGGCCGGGACGCCCGCGCCCGTTCTCGACAAGGTGCATGCCGAAATCCTGCGCATCACGAGTGAGCCGGCGTTCCGCGACAAGTATTTCATCAATCGCGCCGTCGATCCGGTGGTGCAGACGCGCGCCGAGTTCGCGAAGTTCATCGCCGACAACCGCGCCTTTGCGGCGCGCGTCGCGAAGGAAAGCAACATCCAGCCGCAGTGAGACATTTGGAAATCGACGCGGGAGCCGGTCGCATGCTTCGGATCGCAATTGCTTCGCTTGTCGCGGCGCTGTCCGTCGCGGCGCCCGCGGCCGCGCAGGACTACCCGGCGCGCCCGGTGAAGCTCGTGTTTCCGCTGGCCGCGGGCGGCGGCGGCGACGTGTTCAGCCGGGCGCTGGCCGACGAGCTCTCGAAGCTCTGGCAGCAGCCGGTCATCGTCGAGAACCGGCCCGGCGGCGGGCAGAACATCGGCGCGCGCGCCTGCGCGGAAGCCGTGCCCGACGGCTACACCATCTGCGTGATGTCGAGCGAACCCGCGGTCTACAACGAGTTTCTCTACAAGAGCATTCCCTACAATCCCGAAAAGGATTTCACGCCGATCGCCAACCTGTTCTTCAACACGCTGTCGATCGTCGCCAACAGCGACCTCAAGGTGAAGTCGCTCCCCGAGCTGGTGGCGCTCGCCAAGACCCGCCAAGGGCTGAGCTACGCCACGTTCTCGTTCCCGCTGACCGTGTTCATGGAGCGGCTGAAGAAGAAAGAGAACATCGATATCGTGAAGGTGCCCTACCGGGGCGGCGGCGACGTGGTCAACGCGGTGCTCGGCGGCTCGACGCCGATCGCGCTGCTCGCGCTCTCCAACATGGTGCCGCAGATCCAGAGCGGCCGCATCACCCTGCTCGCGGTGACCTCGAAAGCGCGCTCGCCGCTGTTCCCCGATGCACCGACCCTGAAGGAGGCGCTGGGCGAGGAATATCCATCGACCTGGTTCGGCCTGTTTGCGCCGGCGGGCGTGCCGCGGCCGATCGTCGAGAAGATTGCGCGCGATGCCGACCGCATCATGGCCGAGCCCGCGTTCCGCAAGCGCATCTATATCGACCGCGCCGTCGAGCCTGCGATGGAGCGGCTCGACGAGTTTGCGCGCTTCGTCGCCGCGGAACGCAAGTTCGCCGAGCAGATCGTCAAGGAGAGTGGCGAGCAGCCGAGGTAGCGGTTTGCTCCGCTGTCATTCCGGGGCGCGCCGAAGGCGCGAGCCCGGAATCCAGAGCCACACGAGATAGCTCCTGCTCGGCTCGGATTCCGGGTTCGCCCGCTTTGCGGGCGCCCCGGAATGACAGCGTTGAGAGGCCTCACATCACCGGCAGCATGATGCATGACGCATGCCTGCCGTCGTGATGGAACGTATCCGTCCCCATCAGCGTCGGATGATACGGATGCGTGAACACGCTGTCGGTCGCCGCTGAATCGCCGTTGGCGATCTCCAGCCGTATACGATGGCCCTTCTTGAACACATACGACACCGGCAGCACCTCGATATCGAATTCGTACACCTTGCCGGGCTCGATCGGCTGCGGATTGGTGTGGGTGTAGAACGGCCGGGTCGGCGTGGACCGCTTCTCGTCTTTCTCGCGGTGCGACGCATTGAGCCAGCCCTTCGACACCGGAATGAACGCGGGCTGCGCGCCGCTCCTGCGCGCGGCGTCGTCCTGCGGCTGCTGGTCGGAGAGCTTGACGATGAAGCGCGTGTCGATCGCGGTGGAGGAGGCGAACAGCTTCAGCACGATCGGCCCGGTGACTTCGAGATCGGCTTCCAAAGGCGCGCTGGTGAAGGTCAGCACGCGGCGCACCGCATCGACCCGCCCGTCCGGCGCCGTGACGGTGACGCCGTTGACCCACTCCCAGTCCGGATAGGTGTAGCTGGTGGAGGGCTCGTCCGCCGCGGGCTTCTCCGCCGACAGGCCGCCGTCGTTGAGCGACGTCACGCTGCCGGAGGGCCCCTTGCGCAGGTACCAGGGCACGTATTTCGCCCGCTTCGGCGGCCATTCCTCGTCGCCGCGCCACACATTCGCGCCGCGCACGAAGATCTTGACCGGCTCGGTTTCCATGAAGCCGTTGTTCTTGCCCTTCAGATGCAGGTCGTAGAACGGCAGGCATTCCTTCTCGTGGAAGTCCACCTGGTCGAACATCTTGTGCGCTTCGAAGGTGTTGCGCGCGCCGGTGACGACGAGCTTCTTCGGCGATTTCAGCTCCTCGTAGCCGACGATGTTGCCGCGCAGGTGCAGGCCCATCTTGCCCCAGTGGCCGATCGACAGCACCGGGCACTTGATCTTGTCGAGCCGCCAGTAGGGTGAGCGCACCTTCCAGAACTCGTCGTCGAGGATGTGCTCGGTGATCGCGCCAACCAGATCGAACTTCATCGGCGGCCGGCCCATCTTGCCGGCCGGACGGTGCATGTTGTCGGCGCGCAGCGACGTGTACCAGACCGAGCGGTAGGAGCAGAAAATCCCGCCGTGATAGTTCGAGCAGCGATACTGGTCGACCAGCCCGTCATACGGAATGATGCAGGCGAGGCCCGGCGGGTTGTAGGTCGCCATCAGCCACTGCGCCATCGCGTAGTAGGATTGGCCGATGCCGCCGACGCGGCCGTTGCTCCACGGCTGCTTGATCATCCAGGCGATCAGTTCGAGATAGTCCTGCTGCTCGTTCGGCCCCATGAACTCGAACTCGCCCTCGGAATGCCCCGAGCCGCGCACGTCGGCATGCACATAGGCGTAGCCCTGGCTGACATACCATTCGACCGGGCCGGTCTCGCGCCACAGAAACAGCGGATAGGCCGGCACCTCGTCCATCTCGTACTGGTAGGGCGAGGCTGCGAACAGGATCGGATACTGGCCGGGCGCGTCCGGGCGGTAGACGCAGAGCGAGATCTGCACCCCGTCGCGCATCCGCACCGTAATACCTTTTTCGACCTTCATGCCGTGATCCGCCACCCGCAACCTCCCCGAAAAGTCATTCGTTCGTTGGATGGGCAACCCTAGGGCTTCGGCTTATCAACGGGCAACGGCGCAAGTGCCCGAGACGTGCAACGCGCGGCAATGCTGTCATCCGCTGCGTGTATTGACTTCGCCACCGCGCTGGGCGCAGCCTTGCGCCATTGCACTGCCTGACGGGCGCCAACGCCCCTTTCGTCCAAGACTTAATCCAGCACTCGAAGATCGAGCCTTCGCACTTTTCGCTGAAGCAACAGAACGACCCGGGAGAAATCGATGAAGAAGCGATTGATCGTGGCGGCTGCCGCCGCCGTATGCCTGTCACAGCCGGCCATTTCCGCACCCAAGAGCAAGCAGCAGCTCGGCAGCGTCAACTTCGAGACGTCGTGCACGCCGGCCGCGCAAAAGCTTTTCAACCAGGGCATGCTCTATCAGCACTCGTTCTGGTATCGCGCCTCGCAACGCACCTTCGAGGAGGTGCTGAAGGCGGACCCGAACTGCGCGATGGCCTATTGGGGCATCGCCGTGAGCCTCCTCTACAATCCGCACGCCCCGCCGCCGGCCGGCAACCTGCCGCTCGGCCTCGACGCGGTGCAGAAGGGCAAGGCGCTCAACGCCAAGACCGAGCGCGAGCGCGACTACATCGACGCCATCGCTGCGATGTACACCGACCACGACAAGGTCGATCACCGCACCCGCGTGCAGAATTATCTCAAGGCTGCGGAGCAGGTCGCGCTGCGCTATCCGAAGGACGACGAGGCGCAGATCGCCTACGCGATCACGCTGAACGTCGCGGCCTCACCCGCCGACAAGACCTACGCCAACCAGCTCAAGGGCGCGGCGCTGCTCGAGCCGATCTTCAAGCGCAAGCCGCAGCATCCGGGCGTCGCGCACTATCTCATTCACCTCTACGACTATCCGGCGATCGCGGAAAAAGGCCTCGCCGCCGCCAAGCGCTACGCCGCGATCGCGCCGGCCGCGCCGCACGCGCAGCACATGCCGTCGCATATCTTCACCCGCGTGGGCTACTGGAAGGAGTCGATCAAGTCGAACGCCGAGTCGGCGCGCGTCGCCAAACTCGACGGCGAGACGCACGATCAGGCGCACGGCATGGATTATCTGGTCTATGCGCATCTGCAACTGGCGCAGGACAAGAAGGCGCGCGCGGTTGTCGACGAGTTGATCGCAATCGAGCACAAGGTCGACCGGTTCGCCGGACCCTATGCGGGATCGGCGAGTTCCGCGCGCTATGCGGTGGAGCGGAGCGACTGGAAGGCCGCGGCCGAACTCCAGCCGCGATCGAGCAAATATCTCTACGCCGACGCGATCACCCACTTCGCCCGCGCGCTTGGCGCGTCGCGGTCCGGGAATCCCGAGGCCGCCAAGGCCGACGTCGCCAAGCTCGCCGAGCTGAGCGGCAAGCTGCGCGACGCCAAGGACGCCTACTGGTCGGAGATCGTCGATATCCAGCGCCAGGTTGCGAGCGCCTGGGTGCTGCATGCCGAAGGCAAGCATGACGACGCGCTGAAGGCGATGAGCGCCGCGGCCGATGCCGAGGACAAGACCGAGAAGCATCCGGTCACGCCCGGGCCGCTGGCGCCCGCGCGCGAGCTTTACGGCGCCATGCTGCTCGACCGCGGCATGGCGAAGGAGGCGCTGGTTGCCTATGAAGCGGTTCTGAAGAAGGAGCCGAACCGGCTCGCCGCCCATGTCGGCGCGGCCAACGCCGCTGTGAAGGCGGATGACGCCGCCAAGGTGAAGCTGCACACCGCGAAGGTGATGGCGCTCACCAAGGAGGCCGACACCGAGCGTCCGGAGGTCACCGCGCTCAAGTCACGCAAGACGGCTGCGCGCTGAGTGCGGTCTGAGACGGGCTGGCCGGCACAAGCCGGCCGGCCTTTTCTTTTTGGCGTTATTTCAGCCAGAGCAGCAGCGGCACGTCCCGCTGTCCGGGACAGCGCATCGTGCCGCTGTAGTTGTGGTCCTTGCGCCCCTGGTAGGTGCAGGTGACGCCACCGACGACAAGCGTCGCGTCAACCTGCGATGCGCGCACGAGCTTGATCCGAAGGTCGCCCTTCTTCTCCTCGGGGCCGTCCTGCGTGCAGAGCCCGACGTGACGCATCAGCGCCGGCCCGGAGAACTCTTTTCCGCCCGTGTTGGTGGCGGTGAGATCGGCCGTCAGCTCCCATTCGCCGAGAACGCCCACCTGTCCGAGCACGTTCAGCGACTGGGCGCCCGCAGCACTTGCCACCGCGCTCATCGTCAGCAACAGGCCGGCTCGGATGCACGAACGGGACATGGCAGCTCGGTGACGGGTTGCGGGACAGCCGATCATAAGCGCCGGCCTCAGGCTTGGGCCAGTGCGCTTCCGCACAGGGTAGCGCCCATTGGGGCGCAGTCATGACGCCGCAGCACGGGTCCCCCGGCTTGCCGGGTCCGGTGGGCTGCGGCATTGTTGCCCAACAAAACACGAAAAAATCTCACGGGAGGTAAAGACATGAGCGGCTGCTATCGCATCCTCGCATTGCTTGTGCTGTCGATTTTGCCGGTGCAGTGGGCGGCGGCGCAGGGCTGGCCGAACCGGCCGATCCGGGTGATCGCCTCGCAGGGCGCGGGGGGCCTGAGCGACGTCTGGATGCGCGCGGTCGCCGACGAGCTCGGCGGCATTCTCGGCGCGACGGTGGTGGTCGAGGACCGCGCCGGTGCTGCGGGCACCATCGGCGCGCGCGCCTGCGCCGAGTCCGCGCCCGACGGCTACACCTTCTGCATCATCTCCACCGAGGCGATGGTCACCAACCCGGTGATCAATCCGGTCGCAGGCTTCGAGCCGATGAAGGCGCTGACGCCGGTCACCAAGGCGTTCTACCTGCAGCAGGTGTTCGCGGTCACCGACCAGATCAAGGTGAAATCGTTCGACCAGCTTGCCGCGTATGCCAAGGCCAATCCCAAGACGGTGAACTACATGTCGGCGTCGCTGACCAAGACGGCGTTCGTCGAGGAGTTCAAGAGGAAGCACGGCATCGATCTCGTCCGCGTTCCGTTCAAGGGCGGCGGCGATGCGATCAACAGCATGATGACCAACACCACGCAGATCGCGATCTTCGGCATCGGCAACCTGATCCAGCTGATCCGCGACGGCAAGATCCACGGGCTTGCGGTCGACGGCGACGTGCGCTCGCCGCTCGCCCCCGACATCCCGACCTTCAAGGAAACCGGTTACACCCGCCACCTCGCGGCGACCTTCTTCGGCATCTACGCGCCGGCTGGAACGCCGCGGCCGATGATCGACAAGGTCCAGGCCGGCGTCGCCAAGGTCGCCTCCAACCCGGAGTTCCAGAAGCGCCACATGAATTCGCGGGCGCTGACCGCGGTGCTCAACAAGCCGGACGAGTTCGCCAAGCAGCTCGAGCAGGAGCGCGTCGAGGCGCTTGATGCGATCAAGGAGTTGGGGCTTTATCCGAACATCAAGTGATGTTCACGCGGCAAGCGTGGTGAAGAGCTGGCGCATGTCCCGGAAAAGTGGGCACCGGTTTTCCGAAAAGGACATGCGCAAACTCGGGCGCATGTCCCGGAAAAGTGGGCACCGGTTTTCCGATAAGGACATGCGCAAACTCTAGGGGCCTTGTCCGGACATCATCTGACCGCACGGCGGAGGACCGACAGCATGCGACGACTGGCGTTTCCTGTTGCTGCCGCCGCGGTGCTGTCCACGATGTTTTCCGCGCAAGCCTATCCGACGAAGCCGATGCGCGTGATCGCATCCTCGGCGCCCGGCGGCATCAGCGACATCTTCATGCGCGCGCTCGGCGAAGAGCTGCAGAAGCGCTGGGGTCAGCCGGTCGTGATCGAGAACCGCTCCGGCGGCAACTTCAACATCGGTTCGCGCGCCTGCGCCGAGTCGCCGCCCGACGGCTACACCATCTGCATCATGTCGAACGAGGCGGTGACCTATAACCTCTACCTGTACAAAAACCTGCCGGTCGATGTCGAACGCGCGATCGCCCCGGTGACCAACCTGTTCTTCATGACCCAGGCGCTGGCGGTGAACGCCGGTCTCGGCGTCAGGTCCGTTTCCGATCTCGTTGCGCTTGCCAAATCCAGGCCCCGGACGTTCAGCTATTCCGCGCCGGCCGCGCCCTTGGTCCTCTACATGGACAACCTCAACAAGGAGCACGGCATCGACCTGGTGAAGGTGCCGTTCAAGGGCGGCGGCGACGCCATCAACGGCGTGCTGTCGGGCGTCACGCCGATCACCTTCCTCGGCATCGGCAACATGCTGGCGCATCTCGAAGCGGGCAGGATGACCGCGCTCCTCACCGACGGCGACAAGCGCGCGGCGCTGCTTCCCGGCGTGCCGGCGCTGAAGGAGACCGGCTACAAAGGTCCCGTGACGCGCTCCTACTTTGCGCTCTATGCGCCCACCGGCGTGCCGAAGGCGATGCTGGAGAAGATCGCGACCGATGTGCGCTCGGTCGCGGGCGAAACCGGCTTCCGCGAGCGCAACCTCGTGCGTCGCGGGCTCGAGCCGGTGCTCAGCACACCCGATGAGTTCGCGGCCTTTCTCAAGCAGGATCGCGCCGAGGCCAGACGTGTGGTCGATCAGTCGGGGCTTGCGCCGCAGTAGGGGACGTGTGTCATGACAGGCTTGACGAAATGCGGCGACGCGCCTGTGAAAAAGGGTAATCTGCCGCAATAACAAGACCGACCGTCCGATCCGAATGGGAGACACGACCATGAAATTCCTGAAGCTGCCGCTCGCGGCGCTGCTTGCGCTCTGCGCCGCCGCAACCGGAACCGCGCTCGCGCAGGCGGACTGGCCGAACCGGCCGGTCAAGGCCATCACCACCACCAGCGCCGGCGGGTTGAGCGACATCTTCATGCGCGCGCTCGGCGAGGAGCTGCGCCAGAAATGGGGCCAGCCGCTGATCATCGAGAACCGCCCGGGCGGCGCGATGAACGTCGGCACCCGCGCCTGCGCGGACGCAGCCCCCGACGGCTACACCATCTGCATCACCAACGCCGACGCGATGCTCTACAACCAGTTCCTGTTCAAGAAGCTGCCGTTCGATCCGGAAACCAGCCTGCAGCCGATCACCAACGCCTTCCACCTGATCCACATGCTGGTGGTGAACTCGCAACTCGGCGTCAAGACCGTCGACGAGCTTTGCGCGCTGTCGAAGGCCAAGGCCGGCACGCTGAGCTATCTCGCGCCGGGCGCGCCGATGGTGCTCTACATGGAGACGCTGAAGAAGCAGAAGGGCTGCGACTGGGTGCGCGTGCCGTTCCGCGGCGGCGGCGAGGCGGTCAACGCCATCATGAGCGGCTCGACGCCGATCGGCCTGTTCGGCGAGGGCAACGTCGTCGGCAACATCCGGGCCGGCCAGATGACGCCGCTGGTGATGCTCAACAACATCCGCTCGCCGAATTTTCCCGAGGTGCCGCTGTTCGCCGACGTGGGCTACAACGGCCCGCCGTCGCGAAGCTGGTACGGGATGTTTGCGCCGGCCGGCACGCCGAAGCCGATGGTCGACCGGCTGTCGAAGGACATCGCCGGCATCATCAACACCCCTGCGTTCAGCGATCGCCATCTGAGGGCGCGAAGCCTGGTGCCCGCCGCCAACACGCCGGAGCAGTTCGCCGAGGACATCAAGCGCGAGCGCGTCGTTGCCGAGAAGGTGGTCAAGGACGCGGGCTTCGAGCCGCAATAGCGGAGAGCAGCAGATGAATTCGGCAGTTGCGGCGTGGCTGTTTTTCCGGGCGGTGCGGTGGCTCTCCTGGATCGGGTTCCTCGCTTACGGGTTCCACGTCCTGAACTATCGGTCGGATCATGTCACCAGCCTCGGTCACCTGCAGCCGATGACCGAAGCAGCCCTGTTCGGGTTCGGCGTGATCAGCGTGTTCGCGGGCTTCTTCGAGCTGATGATGCGGGAGCGCGCCGGCCTCGCCCGGCCAAAGCCGCTGCGCCTGATGGCGCCGAAGGCGGAGCCGGGGCACTAAGGCAAAGGCAATTCGGGCGGTGCCATTCCTCCCCGCGAGGGGAGGGTGGCCGCGAAGCGGCCGGGTGGGGACATGCTGCCCCACGCGCGGTGCCAAAGCGAAGGCCTCAATATTTTCGCCTGACGAGCATTCACTTGGCGCGTTGCACGATCTCCCCACCCCCGCGCCATAGCGCGTCGAAGACGCGCGTAAACGCGCTGGTGGCGCGGACCCTCCCCTCGCGGGGAGGGATGACCGAGTTCGGCGCAACAGCGAGGCCTACGCCACCTCGAGCAAAATTTCCGCAAGCCGCTCCGGCATGTCGACCATCACGTCATGCCCGCACGGCACGTCGTAGGTTCGCCACGCCCGGTCCGCCTTCACCCGCTCCAGCGCCTTGTCGAAGCCCGGATTGGGATAGGCGCCGGCGCGGACATACGCCTTCTTGCCGATCCTGCCGACCGCGCCGGTGAGCTTGAGCTTTTCCGTCATGGTGGCGATCGGCTGCGGGCCGGTCAGCGAATCCACCCAGGCCTGGTCCTTTTCGTTGACCAGGAACGCCGCCGCGGGCCGCCCCGGCACGCTGATGTCGCCGCGTTCGGCCGCGGCCGCAAGATTGTCGCGCACCACCTGCGAGGTGAGATCGGCCATGCTGTCACCGTTCTCCGGCACGAAGGCGTCGAGAAACACGATCGAGGCGATCTTGTCAGCCGCCTGCTCGGCCACCGCCGACACCACCATTCCGCCGTAGGAGTGTCCGCACAGCACAACGTTAGTGAGCCGCTCCCATTTGATCAGGTTGACCACGTCGGTCGCGTGCGTGCTGACATTGATGCCCGCCCGCATCAGGTGGCTTCGCTCGCCGAGCCCCGTCAGCGTTGGCGTAAACACCTTGTGGCCCTTCGCCGTGAGCATGTCGTCGACCCGTCGCCAGCACCAGCCGCCGTGCCAGGCGCCGTGGACCAGGACGAAGGTGGTTGGTGCTGGCGCCATCGCGGGTTCCCCTGATTGCTCCGGCTCTGTGGATAAGTGGGAAAGCGTAGTCTTTCCAGACGAATCTTTCCCGGCCTCTGGCCGTCATCCGCCCGTCCCCCATTTGAGGGCTATGATGATCCCGCCGGGTAACCAATTCGGTCACCCAGAAACCTGATCGCCCGAAATTAACGCATGCGCTTTACGCCCCAGTTCCTCGACGAGCTGCGCGCCCGCCTTCCAGTCTCGGAGGTGGTGGGCCGGCGCGTGAAGCTTCAGAAATCCGGGCGCGAGTGGAAGGGCCTGTCGCCGTTCAACAAGGAAAAGACCGCCTCGTTCTTCGTCAACGACCAAAAGCAGGCGTGGTTCGACTTCTCCTCCGGCAAGAACGGCTCGATCTTCGACTTCGTCATGCTGACCGACGGCGTGGAGTTTCCCGAGGCTGTCGAGCGGCTCGCCGCTATGGCCGGCGTGTCGATGCCGATAGTCTCCAGGGAAGAGGAAGCGCGCGAGGAAAAGCGCAAGACGCTGCACGACGTGATGGAGCTGGCCGCGAAGTTCTTCGAGGCCCAGCTCGCCTCCCGCACGGGCGCCAAGGCCCGCGGCTATCTCGCCGATCGTGCGCTCGACCCCGCGACCCAGCTGAAGTTCCGCATGGGCTTTGCGCCGTCCGAGCGTTTCGCGCTGAAGGAGCATCTCGGCGAGCAGGGCGTGCCGGTTCCCGACATGGTCGAGGCCGGACTGCTGATCGCCGGCGACGACATCCCGGTTCCCTACGACCGTTTCCGCGACCGCGTGATGTTCCCGATCCACGACTTCCGCGGCCGCATCATCGCCTTCGGCGGACGCGCATTGTCGCCGGATGCGCCAGCCAAATATCTCAACTCGCCGGAGACACCGCTCTTTCACAAGGGCTCGAACCTCTACAACGGCTTTGCCGCGCGCACGGCGGTGCATGACGGCGCGCAGCTCATCGTGGTCGAAGGCTATGTCGACGTGATCGCGCTGGTGACGGCCGGCTATCCGGCCGCCGTCGCGCCGCTCGGCACCGCGCTCACCGAGGAACAGCTCGGCATTCTCTGGAAGATGGCCGACGAGCCGATCCTCTGCTTCGACGGCGACAAGGCCGGCCAGCGCGCCGCCTATCGGGCTGCGGACCTTGCGCTGCCGCGGCTTCGCCCGGGCAAGAGCCTTCGCTTCGCGTTGCTGCCGGAAGGGCAGGACCCCGACGATCTGGTCCGATCCGGCGGGCGCGATGCGGTGGCCGATGTGCTTTCCGGCGCGCATCCGCTCGGCGAGATGCTCTGGAACCGCGAGATCGAGGCCGCCTCGTTCGACACCCCGGAGCGCCGCGCGGCGCTGGAGGCCAAGCTCAACGGTCTGGTGCGCGGCATCGGCGACGAGTTGGTCCGCAAGTACTACCAGCAGGACTTCACCGCCCGGCTGCGCGAACTGCTCAACCCCAACGCCGGCCGCGACCGGGGCTCGCGCGGTGCGTCAGGCAATGTCTGGCAGGGCGGCTTTCGCGACGGCGCGCGCGGCGGGTCCGGCTCATGGCAGCGGAACCGGGGGGCGGGCAGCCGGTTGACCCTAGGGCGGGAGCCCTTGGCACAACCCAGTGCACGACTGTCCGGCAGCCCCATCGTTCGCGGGCACCGGACCGCGCTTCCGCCGCGGGAGGCGCTGATGTTGATGACGGTCATCAACCACCCCTGGCTGCTGGAACACCATTCCGAGGAGTTTTCGGCGCTCGAGTTCCTCAATCCCGACGCCGACCAGCTCCGCCGGGCGATCCTGGACGCTGCGACCGATGGGGACGCCGCCGGCGCCGACACCGAGACGCTTCGGGCGGCCGTTTCGGCCAAGGGGCTCGCCGGCGTGCTTTCGCGGGTGGAGACCGCCATCACCCACCGCTCGGACTGGCCGGCGAAAAGCGGCGCCAGTCCTGACGACGTGGGACAATGGTGGACCCACGTTGTTGCCTTGCATCGCAAGCAGCGCACGTTAAATAGAGAGCTTAAAGACGCCGAGCGCGCGCTGGGCGAGGAACCGACCGACGCCAATCTGGCTTGGCTTCGAGACGTCCAAGGCAGGCTATCCGCCCTCGATGGGAGCGAAGCCCAGATCGAGGGCTTTGGCTTGTCCTCAGGCCGGATGTCGCGAAGCGTCTAGGCGAAGCGTCCAACGAAGTGAGCGTTGCGTCCGCGCAACCGAGAGATGCACCACGGGAACGGGAATAGATCGTCGGCGACCGGCGTTTGAACAGGGTTAAGCCGGGCTTAAGGGAGCCCGGCCGACAGTAACGGCCCCGATTCGGGGCGATTCCTCAGGGTTTCGCCCGATCCAGGCCCAGTCAGCCCGATTGAGCCGGACACCGAGACTCATCCCTATAGGTAGGAGGACCCTCACATGAGCAAGGGTCATGCAGCGACCAAGCAGAAGCCCGCGGCCGGCCGGCCGGGGTCCCGCGCGCCTGCGGCCAAACCTACCGTGGCCAAGCCTACCGTGGCCAAAGCTGGCGCAGCCAAACCGGCTGCGGCCAAAGCTGCCGTGGCGAAGCCTGCGCCGGCCGCGAAGGCGTCCGCTGCAAAGAAGCCTGAGCCGAAAAGCGATCCCAAAAACGATCTCAAGAACCTGCTCATCAAGAAGACCGCCGAACAGAAGACTGAATCCAAGAAAGTGACGGAGGAAAAGGGAATGGCGTCGAAGGTTGCCGTAGCGACCAAAGCCAAGGCCAAGGAGGAGGGCGCAGCGCCCGCCGACAAGGAAACGCCGGAAACCCCGGACAGCCCGCTTCCGTTGCTCGACCTGTCGGATGCGGCCGTCAAGAAGATGATCAAGCTCGCCAAGAAGCGAGGCTACGTCACCCACGACCAGCTCAACGCGGTGCTGCCGTCCGAGGAGGTGTCCTCCGACCAGATCGAGGACGTCTACGCGATGCTCAACGAGATGGGCATCAACGTGGTCGACAACGAGGACAACGCCGAGGAAGAGGAAGGCAAGCCGGCCGAGGAGGCCGACGACGACGATGACGGCGACGGCGAGCTGGTCGAAGCCAAGCCGAAGGCGCTGACCACCGCGTCCGGCAAGGAGCCGGCCGAGCGCACCGACGATCCCGTCCGCATGTATCTGCGCGAGATGGGCTCGGTGGAGCTTCTGTCCCGCGAGGGCGAAATCGCCATCGCCAAGCGCATCGAGGCCGGCCGCGAGGCGATGATCGCGGGCCTCTGCGAAAGCCCGCTGACCTTCCAGGCCGTCATCATCTGGCGCGACGAACTGAACACCGGAAAGGTGTTCCTGCGCGACATCATCGATCTCGAAGCGACCTATGCCGGCCCCGACGCCAAGAACAACATGGCGAACAACATGGGGCAGGGCCAGAATATGGGCCAGAACTTCGGCCAGAACATGGGCAACGGCGCGAACGGCGGCGCCATCGGCCCGGACGGCCAGCCTGTCGCCAACGGCGGCCAGCACGTCGCGGCTCCCGCGCTCGCGCCGGTTCAGCCCGCGCCGCCGCCACAGTCCGCGCCGTCGGCCTTCAGGCCTGCCGGTGCGCCGAAGACCGCGGACGGCGAGGGCGGTGAAAGCGCCGAGGGCGGCGAGACCCCGCCCGGCGACAGCGACTTCGACGACGACGACATGGAGAATTCGCTCTCGCTCGCCGCCATCGAGGCCGAGCTCAAGCCGAAAGTCGTCGAGACCTTCGACAAGATCGCCGATAGCTTCAAGCGGCTGCGCCGGTTGCAGGACCAGGACATCCAGCTGCAGCTGAAGAGCGACACGCTTTCGCCCGCCCAGGAGCGCAAGTACAAGAAGCTCAAGGAAGAGATCATCGCCGAGGTGAAGTCGCTGCGGCTGAACCAGGGCCGCATCGATGCGCTGGTCGAGCAGCTCTACGACATCAACAAGCGTCTGGTCGGCTACGAAGGCCGGCTGATGCGCCTGTCGGAAAGCTACGGCGTCGTGCGCGAAGACTTCCTGCGAAACTACCAGGGCTCCGAGCTCGATCCGCGCTGGCTCAACCGCGTGTCGAAACTTTCGGCGAAGGGCTGGAAGAACCTCGTCGCCAAAGACAAGGACAAGGTCAAGGAGATCCGCGGCCAGATCCACGAGCTCGCCGGCCAGACCGGCGTCGAGATCGGCGAATTCCGCAAGATCGTGCAGATGGTGCAGAAGGGCGAGCGCGAAGCCCGCCAGGCGAAGAAGGAAATGGTGGAGGCAAACCTCCGCCTCGTCATCTCCATCGCCAAGAAGTACACCAACCGCGGCCTGCAGTTCCTCGACCTGATCCAGGAAGGCAACATCGGCCTGATGAAGGCGGTCGACAAGTTCGAGTACCGCCGCGGCTACAAGTTCTCGACCTACGCCACCTGGTGGATCCGGCAGGCGATCACCCGCTCGATCGCCGACCAGGCGCGCACCATCCGCATCCCGGTGCACATGATCGAGACGATCAACAAGATCGTCCGCACCTCGCGCCAGATGCTGAACGAGATCGGCCGCGAGCCCACCCCCGAGGAACTGGCCGAGAAGCTCGGCATGCCGCTCGAGAAGGTGCGCAAGGTCCTCAAGATTGCGAAAGAGCCGCTGTCGCTCGAAACGCCCGATTGGCGACGAGGAGGACTCGCACCTCGGCGATTTCATCGAGGACAAGAACGCGATCCTGCCGATCGACGCGGCGATCCAGAGCAACCTGCGCGAGACGACCACTCGCGTCCTGGCCTCCCTCACGCCGCGAGAAGAGCGCGTGCTGCGCATGCGCTTCGGCATCGGCATGAACACCGACCACACGCTGGAAGAGGTCGGCCAGCAGTTCTCGGTCACCCGCGAGCGCATCCGCCAGATCGAAGCCAAGGCGCTGCGCAAGCTGAAGCACCCGTCACGATCGCGGAAGCTGCGGAGCTTCCTGGACAACTGACCGCCGGAGGCGGTCATCCCCGCGAAAGCGGGGATCTAGCTTTCAAAATGCAACGGCGGGCTTCGGCCCGCCGTTTTTGTTTGTTGTCCGCACTCGCGCAACACGCGCGGTCATGCCCGGAGCACCACCGGGTTGCGCCGGCTCCTCGCGTCACTCCGCAGCCCGCCGCCGCACCCGATGGCTGCCGGGCACGGTGCGAAACGCGATGTTGAGCCGGTTCGCGCCGTTGATCGCGACCAGCGCCAATGTCAGGTCCGTCAGTTCCCGCTCGCTGAAGTGCTTGCGCGCCTGCGCATACACCTCGTCGGACACGCCGTGGTCCGCCACCAGCGTCACCGCTTCGGCCCAGGCCAGCGCCGCGCGCTCGCGTTCGCTGTAGAACGGCGACTCGCGCCAGGCGCTCAGCAGATACAGACGTTGTTCGCTCTCTCCGTCCGCCCGCAATTCCTTGGCATGCATGTCGATGCAATGGGCGCATCCGTTGATCTGCGATGCGCGCAATTTGACGAGCTCAAGCAGCCCGTGTTCGAGACCGCAATTGCGCACAAACATGTGCAGACCCGTCATCGCTTTGTCCCCTTCGGGAGAAGCCTTGCGGAAATCGAGACGGGCTTTCATGTCGGCCTCCAAGCTCACGTCGTCGCTACGCTTTGTCGTCATGTTGCTGCCGTCGCCGGCACACCCATCCGATCCGGCCGCCGTGCCGGGCCGCCGGCCACGATCTGGATGACGCCCGCCGCAAATCCGATCAGCGTGCCGATCTGCCAGGCGCGATCGTAGGAGCCCGTCAGATCGACGATCACGCCGCCGCCCCAGGTTCCGAGCGATGAGCCGACCTGGTGCACGACGAACGACACGCCGAGCAGCGTCGCCAGGTAGCGGGTGCCGAACAATTGCGCGACCATGCCGCCGATCAGCGGGATCAGCCCGGGCCACCACAGCATGCCCATCACCGCCGCGAACAGGAGCGTGCTCGCAGGCGTCGGCGGCAGCACGAAATAGGCCGCGAGCAGGATCGAACGCAGGATGTAGAGCAGGCCCAGCAGGATGTGCCTCGGGTATTTCCCGCCGAGCCAGCCGGTCAGGATCGAGCCGAACGCGCTGACGCCGCCGATCACCGCCAGCGCCCCCGCGCTCAGCATCGGGTCCTGGCCGCACAGCGCCAGATAGGCGGGCAGGTGCGTGCTGACGAACATCAGGTTGAGGCCGCAGACGAAGTAGGCGCCCGACATCACCAGGAACGGCCGGTTGCGCATCGCCTGGCCCAGCACCTCGCGCATCGAGGTGCTGGCCGTGCTCTGCGCCGGGATCTTGTCGGCGCCGCCGGCCCAGAACGCCGCTGGCAGCATCGCGACCGCAAGCAGCACGAAAAACAGCATGGCGATCTGCCACGGCTCGCGCGCCAGCACGGCCTGCGTCACCAGCGGCACCACGAGCGTGCCGAGCGAGCCCGCCGCGGAGACCAGGCCGAGCGTCATGCTTCGCCGCTCCTCCGAAACCGCGCGCACGCATGCCGACATGGCGAGCGACGTCGCCGTGCACGACAGCGCAATGCCGACCAGCCCGCCCGAGACGATCAGCGCGAGCGCGCCTTGCGCGGCGGCCATGATGCCGAGGCCGACGACGTAGAGCGCCGCGCCCGCCACCATGGTGATGCGCAGGCCGAAGCGGTCGGCGGTCGCGCCGACGAACGCCTGCGAGAAGCCCCAGACGATATTCTGGATCGCCAGCGCCAGCGTGAAATCGGCCGCCGTCAATGCGAGATCGTGGGTGACCGGTCCGAGAAACAGGCCGAAGCTCTGCCGCATCCCCATGCCCAGCGTGAGCAGCAGCGCGGTCCCGAGCAGGATCCGGCGCGCCAGGCGGGCGCTCGGGGCAATGGTCCGTGACATTCGGGCGTTCCTCGGGCTTTTTCGACAGCCTGACCTGTCCGGCACCGTGAGACAAGCGCGCCCGGCCGCTGCGGCCATCCGCGCCGGACATGGCTGGAAGCCGCGCTTGTGCCTCCGCACGCTTCGGGCCGTTGTGCATCGCCGCTGCGGTGGAAGCGGAGACCGCCAAAATCCTGCGAGCTTTCCGGCACCGGCCTGGAACTCACATCCGCGCGCACTTGCGCGCGCTGGCACCGCACCTATCTGCACCGCCGTGTTATCATTCTCCGCGGCTCGTGATTCGCCCGGAGAGTTTCCAGCAAGGAAGGTCCCCCACCGCGATGAACATCCACGCGTCGCTCGCCGCTCTCCCGCAGCCTCGCTTCCTGATGTGCCCGCCGCGGCATTTCGCGGTCACCTACAGCATCAACCCGTGGATGGATCCCAAGGCCTGGGCCGACAGCGGCGCGGAACTGCACGCCGTCGCCGTGCGGCAATGGCAGGGCCTGCACCGCGCGCTCATTCGCCACGGCGCCGCGATCGAGACGGTCGCGCCCGAGCCCGGCCTGCCCGATCTGGTGTTCACCGCCAACGCCGCCGTGGTGCTCGACGGCAAGGCGCTGCTCGCCCGCTTCCGCCATCCCGAGCGCCGGGGGGAGGAGCCCGCCTATGCGTCGGCCTTCCGCGCGCTCAAGGCGCGAGGCCTGATTGGCGAGATTTTCGAGATGCCCGAGGGCCTGGCGCTCGAGGGCGCCGGCGACTGCCTGTGGGACGCCAGGCGTTCCCTGTTCTGGATGGGTTGCGGCTTCCGCTCGGACGCGGCCGCGAGCGCCGTGGTCGAGGAACGCTTCGGCGTGCGTTGCGTGCCGCTCGCGCTCGCCGATCCGAGCTTCTATCACCTGGACACCGCGTTCTGTGCGCTGCCCTGCGGCAGCGTCATCTACCATCCCGGCGCGTTCGCGCCGGAGGCGATTGAGCGCATCGAGGCGCAGGTGGCGCCCGCCCAGCGCATTGCGCTCGACCAATCCGATGCCGCGCACTTTGCCGCCAACGCGGTGTGTTTCGGCCGCGTGATAGCGCTCTCGGCCTGCAGTGCGGCGCTGCGCGCAAGCCTTGAGCGGCGCGGCTACACCGTGGTGCAGACGCCGCTGCAGGCTTTCCTGCGCAGCGGCGGTTCGGCCTGCTGCCTGACGCTGCGGCTCGACCGCCGCTCGGAGGCGGCTGCTGTGGAGGTCGTGACCGCTTTGCGCGCCGCGGCCGGCAAAGCAGGATAGACCGCCCAGACCCGTTTCGCATCGCAACGCCGCCGTACCATCATGCTCGGCGGAAGCGGTTGTCCGTGCCTGATGCGCGCCTCAATCCTGCGCTCCAATCCCGCACTCCACTCCCTGGCCCGGGGCCGGCTTCGCCGCAGGCCCTATGGTTTTTCAAAGGTTACGAACGCTCGCACCCTTGTAGCGAAAGCGTTCGTGAAGGTTGCATCGCTTGCTGCGAACCTTGCGGCGAGATCGATGCGAGCCATCGTCGTTGCAAAGAGCGTCTGGCGGTGAACCCCGGCCGGCCTCATTGGGTTCGTCGCCCCGAGGTGCCTGCATGTTCGAAACGCTGCAGATGTTCACCGCAACGAGCCCCTTGCTGCTCGTCTTCTCGGTGCTGATCTTCGACATTCCCCGCTACACCCTGTCGCTCGTGTCTCTCGCCGCATTTGGCTTTTGGGGCAGAAGCAGCGAGCCGGCCGTCGGCGAATTTTCGGTCAGCGTGATCATCCCGACGTTCAACGGCGGCGCAGGCCTCGCCCCCAGCATCGCCTCGCTGCGCCGGCAATCCTTGCGGCCGGTCGAGATCATCGTCGTCGATGACGGCTCCACCGATGACACCCGCGCCATCGCCGAGCGGGCCCGCGCGCAGGGCCTGGTGGACATGGTCATCTGCCACGGTACGCGCTGTGGCCGCAGCGCGGCCGTCAACGCGGCGGCCCGTTTTGCCACCGGCGATCTGCTGTTGACCGTGGACGCGGACACGGTGTTCGAGCCGACCGCGGTCGCGCGGCTCGCGGCTGCGTTCAACGACCCGCGCGTTGGCGGTGCGAGTTGCAACATCGCGATCAGCAACGAGCGCGACTCGATCTGGACCGGGCTGCAAAGCGTCGAATATCTGATGTCGATCAGCGCCGGGCGATCGATCCTCGACGTGATCGATGCGATCGCCTGCCTGTCCGGCGCCTGCTCGATGTACCGGCGCGACGTCTTCCTGCGGCAGGGCGGTCTCGATGTCGGCCCCGGCGAGGATCTGGAATTCAGCCTGCGGCTGCGCCGGTTTGGCTATGCCATCCGCTTCGTGCCGGACGCCTGGGCCGAGACGGATGGTCCGCCGAGCGGGATCGGCCTGTTGCGGCAACGGGCCCGCTGGGACCGTGATGCGCTGCGCGTCCGTTTCATGATGTACGGCGAGCTGCGCTTTTTCCACCGCTACGAGCGACTGCCCGACACGCTGCAGCGGCTCGACTTCATTCTGTTCGATCTCATTCCGACACTGAGCCTGCCGTTCTATCTGGCCTATGTCCTGCTGATGTTCGGCGCTGCCGACGCGGCGTTGTTGCTCGGCTGCATCTATGTCCTGTTGCTTGGGGTCTCGATTTTCAACATGGCGCTCGCGTTCGTGCTGTTCAACCGGTTCGTCGGCCTGTCCGGTTTGGTGGCAGCGCCGATCTTTCCCTTCTACCAGGGCGTCTACCTCAAATGTGCCTGCTTCTTCTCCTACTCTTCCGAAATCATTTTCGCTGCATCGAGGAAGGATGACTTCGTGCCGCCGCGCGTTCGTCGCGCGCTTTTCGGGGATCTGGCCCGATGAATGTCGTGCTCAACCGCCTCGACCCAAGTGTTCCCGACCCGGTGGAAAGCCGCCGGCGCGCGGCCGGGCGGCTGGTGCGCGCCGCCTATTCGACCATCGTGTTCGGGATGCTTGCCTTCGTCGTCATCTATTTCGGCAGGCCCCTGGTCTATCTCGGCGGCACCGGCCTCGTCTCGTCGCCGGTGGTCGTCGTCTCAAGTCCCTATGTCGTGCAGGTCAAGAACATCCACGTGGTGCGCGGATCCGTGGTCGAGGCCGGGGAAGCGATCGCACAGGTCTGGTCACCGGAACAGGACAACATCGTCGCGAACTACATGCGCGGACTGGCCGAGGTTGCCGTCCGCAGCGCGGAACTCCGGATCAAGCAGCGGGTGGCGCAGGAATCGCTGGCGACCGCGCGCTCGTATGTCCAGGTGACCGAGGAGGCGGTCAATCGCGTCGTCGAGGCGTCGGGTGCGGCCACCACGGCCTTCCGCATGGAAGTGTTCCGCGAGCGCGCGGTGGCCCGCAAAGCCCTGGTGTCGCTGGAGGCGGAGGTTGCCGAGGCGGCGACCCAGCTTGCCTCCCTGGACGAACTCACCCGGCAGATTCGCGGGCAGATCGATGAGGTGCAGCGTAACTTTTCCGGCGGCCGGATCGTCGCGCCGATTGCCGGCGTTATCCCGACGCGACCCGCGCGCGCCGGCCAGTCGGTGCTGGCGGGCGCGCCGATCGCGGAAATCCGGGATCCGGGCGATGTCTACGTCTACTGGTATATTCCGAACGAGCGCTTCGTCGATCCCCGGGTCGGCAGAGAGGTCGTGGTGCTGTTCGGCAACTGGCGCATCTTCGGAACGATCATCGAGATCATGCCGGTTTCCGATGCCGACCACGCGGCACAGGCGGGCCTCGCGCGTGAGCGCGTCAACACGCAGATCGCACGAATTCGCCTGCATCCAGGCCAGGATCCGCCGGCGTTCAATTCGACGGTGCATGTGCGCATGTATTACACCGGCGTTGCAGCCGGCGTGTTTGCATTTGTGCAGCGGATCTTTGGGCTTCATGGCTGATGGTGCCGGGCGAGAATGGGCCGGGGGCGATGCAAATTGAGCGGGATCAATCGGAATGCCCGGCCTGCGGCGCCGCAGGCCTCGAGCTTTATCCGCTGCTGCATCACATGATCTGCGCCTATGTCGGTCCGGAGTATGATTTCGCGCCGACGGCCGATGGGTTCGTCTGTCCGAAATGCCGGCGGGGCATCGTGCCGAACGATCCCGCCTGCGAGATTGTCGGGACAAGCGCGCGCTGCGTCCGCTGCCGCAGCGAGGCGGTGGTATCCCCGCCGGCCTCGGCCGGCTGAAGGCGCCTGAAACGGAAACGGCGGGCCCAGGCCCGCCGTTCTGCGTCGTTCGCTGCGCTTGCGCGCGATGCGCCGCCTACTTCACCTGCGTCAGCAACGCCGCGCAGGCGTTGGCGACGCCGCGGTCGGGCTCGGAGCCGGGGAACTTGGTCCATCCGGCCTTTTCGATCAGCTCGTAGCGCTTCCACGAATCCTCGCCGTTGAGCGCCTTCAGATTCGCAGTCGCGTCCGCGGATCGCGTGAACCGGTCGGCGCAGATCGGTGCGAGCACCTTGACCACGCTCGCCTGTTCGGCGTTCCTGACCTGGGTCTGTGCGGTGCTGCCGAGCATCCAGCCGGCCCAGTTGAAGCCTATGATGCAGGTCAGTGCGGCGCCGACCGCGGCGCCCTGGATGAGGCGGGTCAGGGAATCGCCCTGTAGCATCTGGGGAAGTTGCACGTTTGTCTCCTTTCGCCCGGCATGGCCGGGGCGAGGTCAACGGAGACCCGGTTGGGCTCCGATCATTTCCAAGTTGGTGAAAAGGGCCGGCCGCCTTGAACTGGCGTTTCGGTCAGCGCGACAGTGCGCCTTTATTGCGGCAATGTCGATGCACGATGCGCCGTCCGAACCGGCACTTTGACGCACGAAGCAGCCAAAACGCCGGTTTGACGCCGATTGCGCCGCCTTGTGTTGAGCGGTTCCGGGCCGCCGTGCCATGATCGCCGCGGGGATACGGAGTCCGGAATGCTCGCACGACTCGCTGCCGTTCTCGTCACGCTGGTTCTCGCCACCCCCTCGCTCGCCGCCCAGTGCGGCGGCGACTTCCAGAGCTTCATCGCCACGATCTCGCGCGAGGCGGCGTCGCAGGGCGTCTCGCGCCAGGTGATCGACCAGGCCTTCGCGGGCGTCACGATCGACCCGAACGTTCTCTCCTTCGACCGCCGCCAGCGCGGCACCTTCCGCAAGAGCTTCGAGGAATACGCCGCGACCCGCGTCACGCAGGGCCGCATCAACCGCGCGCGCCAGCTCCTGCAGCGCCACGCCGCGCTGTTGTCCCGTGTCGAAAGACAATTCGGCGTGCCGAAGGAACTGATCGTCGGCATCTGGGGCCTGGAAAGCGATTTCGGCTCCGGCGACATCGGCAAGCTTCCGGTGGTGCGCACGCTCGCGACGCTGGCGCACGATTGCCGCCGCACCGAGCTGTTCCAGAAGGAATTGCATGCCGCGCTGAAGATCGTGCAGCGCGGCGATCTTTCGCTGGGCAGCATGGTCGGCGCCTATGCCGGCGAGCTCGGCCAGACCCAGTTCCTGCCGTCGTCCTACATCAAGTACGGCGTCGACTACGACGGCAACGGCCATGTCGATCTGCGAAAGAGCGTGCCGGACGTGCTCGCCTCGACGGCCAACCTGCTCAAGGTGAACGGCTGGCAGCCCGGCGCGCCGTTCGGCGAGGGGACGGCGAATTTTCAGGTGATGCGCGAGTGGAACCGGAGCGAGGTGTATCGGAAGACGATTGCGTTGTTTGCGGAGCGGCTGGGGGCGAGGTGAGGCTGTTGGTTTATTTCGCGCCCGCCACCAGCACCGGCTTCTCCCGAAACTCCGCAGGGAAAAACTTCTTGAGGTTCTCCACCTTCGGCGCATCGTTGATGACGATGTACATGTTGTTCGGATTCCGGAACGCGTAGTCCTGATGGTAGCCCTCGGCCGGATAGAACGCGGCCTTCATCGTGCCGGTCCTGGTCACGATCGGCTTTGCAAACACCTTCGCGGCGTCGAGCTGCGCGATATACGCCTTGGCGACCTTCGCCTGCTCGTCGCTCTGCGGGAAAATCTCGGTGCGGTAGTGCGCGCCGGTGTCGGGACCTTGCCGGTTCAACTGCGTCGGGTCGTGCACCACCGAGAAGAAGATCTGCAGGATCTTGCCGTAGGAGATCACCTTCGGATCGAACGTCACCAGCACGGCCTCGGCATGCTGGGTGCGGCCCATGCTGACGCGGTCGTAGTCGGCGTCCTTCTTGTCGCCGCCGGCATAGCCCGACACGGCCTTGGTCACGCCCCTGGTGTGCTGGTACACGGCCTGCACGCCCCAGAAGCAGCCGCCCGCGATCACCGCGGTCTGCAGGCCGTCGGCTGCGGCCGCGTCGAGCTTCGGCGCCTCGATCTTCACCGGCTTGCTCGACGCCTGCACCCGCGTCAGCGGCAGCGTTGCGGCAAGCGGCAGGATCAGGGCAGCGGCGGCGAGCAGGGCCTTGAAACGCATGCGCGTTCTCCCGGTGGCGGTTTGCGTGCTGGCTGCAAAGCTAGGCCGGCCGGGCAGGGTGGCCAACGCACGTTTTCGCACGTTGCCGTGAGGCGCGTTTGATCCTCGCGACGCTTTATGCGTCGCGCGCTACTTCGCACCCGCGCGCTTGATGGTCTTGATGGTGAGCGCGGGCCGGCCGGACTTTTCCGCGATCTCGCGGTCTTGCTTGGCGATCTCGGACTTGGCCGGCTCGTCGCCGTCAAGCCCGCCGAGCGCCGACAGCGGCACGCGCCGGTTCGAGCGCTGCGAGCCGTCTTCGTAGACCACATCGAACAGCGCGAACTCGCCGACGCTGCTGGTGCCTGGTTTGCGTGCCATGTTTGTTGTTCCTTGTTTCCGCGCCCCGCGTTGCGCAACGCTGTGCCCCAAATCGCACCGCAACACAACCGCGAAGCTGGGTTTCGGGCCGTTTGCCCTGCGCCGGCGGTGGGCGGAGCCGCCATTCCGGGATACCTTTCAGGCACAATTTTGGATGCATTTTCCGGGGGATCGGCGATGCCGGACAACGATAACGAAGATGGCGCCCCGCGCGGCGCGCTGACCGTGCGCATCAGCGCGATGCCGGCCGACACCAACGCCAACGGCGACATCTTCGGCGGCTGGGTGCTGTCGCGGATGGACCAGGCCGGCGGCATCGCCGGGGTCGAGCGGGCGCGCGGCCGTGTTGTCACCGTGGCGATGGACGCGATGCAGTTCATCCGCCCGGTGCGGGTCGGCGACGTGCTCGAGGTCTACACCGAGGTGGAGCACATCGGTCGCACCTCGATGAAGATCCACGTCGAGGCCTGGGCGCGGCGGTTTCAGACCCACACGCAGGAGAAGGTGACGCAGGCGACATTCACCTTCGTCGCGATCGACGAGGCGGGAAAGCCCAGGCCGATCCCGCGGGAGGTTTAGCAGGCTGCTGAAAAACTCCTGGCCGTCATTCCGGGGCGCGCCGAAGGCGCGAACCCGGAATCCAGAATGTCGGGATTTCCTGCATTTCCGGATTCCGGGTCCGCCGCCATAGCGCGTCGAAGACGCGCGTAAACGCGCTTATGGCGGCGTCCCGGAATGACAGCGGAGAGTTTTTCAGCAGCCTGCCAACCGTCGCTGGCCGCTTGCACCGCTCTTTCCCCGTCACCCTGAGGTGCGAGGCGGCGAAGCCGCCGAGCCTCGAAGGGCGACGGCCCGGCTGTTGCAACTTCGGGGCCGTCCATCCTTCGAGGCTCGCGCTTCGCGCTCGCACCTCAGGATGACGGGGAGAGAGTTGCAGGCGCTGAGAGAAGGAGCGAGCTGAACTACTCCAGCCCTTCGACAATCCTCACATCCCGCTCCGCGCCGTTGCCGAGCGCGGCCAGCGCCGTCTTGTACCCGTCGCTCTCATACGCCGCGCGCGCCTGCGCGACGCTCGGAAACTCCGAGATCACGATGCGGTCCTTCAGCCCCGCCTCATACGCGTTTGCCGCCGTGCCCCGCGCCAGATACTTGCCGCCGAACGGCGCGGTGGCCTTGGGCGCCAGCTCCGCATAGGCGGCGAGCTTCTGCGGATCGGAAATCTTGCGGTAGATCGTCACCCAGTAGCCCTTCGGCATGCTGCTTTCTCCCTGAATTTCTTGCTTCTCGGGGCGCAAACCTAGCGCATCGGCAAGGCTCCGTCACAAGCGTCCGTCACAAGCGCGTGAGCGCCGCATCCGGTTAGCGTGGCGCGTCCGTATCCCCTCCGTACCGCCCAAACCGAGGGGAGATTTCATATGCGTTTTGGTTTTGCACGTTTTGCATTGTTCGCCGCGCTGTTTGCGCTCGCACCGAGTGCCGCCCGCGCCGAGGAGAACTATTCGTCCTGGCCGCTGCTCACCTCGACGTTCCCGTCCACCGGCGGGGGCGGCTACATCATCAAGGGCTATGACCCCGTCATCATCGGCGGCAAGTGCATCACCACCTTCATGGCGACGCTGCCGCCGAACGAGCTCTACCTGCACATGGCCGAATACGAGGCGGTGCCGGCGCAGGGCGGCACGCTCTGCACCAACGCGCGCTGGCGCTCGTTCGACGGCAAGGATTCCGGCACGACGCCGTTCCGCATGTTCTACAAGGACGGCGTGTTCCGCGGCTCGCCGCCCGCGAAACAGTAGGAAAGGCGAGGGGCTATTCCAGCCCCTCGACGATGCGCAGGTCGCGCTCGGCGCAGCCGTCGAACGCCTTCAGCGCCGCGCCGTATTCCGGGCTGTCATGCGCCTCGACCGCCTTCGCCACGCTCTCGAACTCGACGATCACGATGCGCTGCTTGATGCCGGCCTCGTAGGCGTGCGCGGCGTCGCCGCGCGCGACGTAGCGCGCGCCGTACTTCGCGAATGCCGGGCCCGCAAGCTTGGCATAGGCCGCGAGCTTCTCCGGATCCTTGATCGAGCGATACGCCGATACGAGATAGCCCTTCTTCGCCATTGCAACTCTCCCTGGGTACTTTTGTGCCGGGGACCCTAGCGCATGAAGCTACCGGAAAACAGCCTGTGCGGGTCTGCAGCGCAACCCTTCGCTGGGCCTTCGCCGCATGCTCGAGATCGACGGTCCGCGCATCCTGAGGGCCCGCAGGTTCGGGCGTTCGCAGGGCGCCGCGGCATCGCAAGGCACTTCAAGATGTAGTACCGTTTCTCCCGCTCGACTTTTCCTGCGCGCTCGGTGGCGGTTTGGACCATGGCGATCATGGCCATGCGAGGGAACGGGCGCTCCTTGGGAAAGCGCCGCTCCGAAAGCAGCCAGTCGACCTCTTGGCAGACGACATGGTGGCGTTGTTCGAGGCGGCCGTGGTCGGCATCGGTGGTATCGAAGGTCTGGAAGGCGGTTGCGTTGGTGTCGTCGGCAAAGAAGGTCTCGACTTCTGCCCTGAAGGCCGGCCAGTTGTCCTTCAGCGCGAGCAGATAATCGCCGCCGCCGTTCACGATGATCTTCGCGATTTCGACCTGGGTTCCGATCGCGTCGATGGTGACGAGGGCTCCCTTCAACTCCAGGCGCTTGAGCAACAGAGGGATCGCGACGATCTCGTTGGACTTGTCGGTCACGGCCTCCTGCCCCAACACCAAGCGCTGACGGCTTGCCCAAGCCGACACCAAGTGCAGGGGCTCGCGTCCCTTGGACCTGGCGTAGTCCTTCGGGAGGTCTTGCCGTCGATCGCAACGATGTCTGGACTGCTGTCGCGCAGGGTCTCCACCCACGACGTGAAGCAATCCTGAAAGACCTTGCCATCCATGGCGTTGACGATGTCGTTCAGCGTGTCGTGGGAGGGCACGCCGTGCTCGAAGGGCAAGAACCGTCGCAGAAAATCGAGCCGCTCGCGCCCCCACAGATTGATTTCCACGAAGTCGTCCATCCCCGACAGAGTGCCGCACAGCAAAAGCAGCAAGACCTCCCGCAAGGGATAGAGAACCCGCCATTGCTCGCGCGGTCTTTCAGGGCCGAGAAGTGATCCAGCAAACCGATCGACTGTGCCATGGCTGCCTCGCTGTCCGACGAAGCGCCAAAAGAATCACAATTCCAACATCTCGGGATTCCCCCAAATCACCATCAAATCGCGCCGTTAATCCGGAGCGATTGCCCTGAGGCGCAAGGCCGCGGGGTTGACAGGCATTAATTCCGTTCTATGTTCGTTCTCATCCTGCTTGTTGAGGGGCACCATCCGGGTGGTTGCCGCTGGGAGAGGCAGGAACGGTCTGCCTGCGGGTCCGACTAACCACCGGACTCCCGGGACGCCTCGGACCCCGCCCTACGGGCACTAGATTAGACCCGTGCGCAGGGAGCCTGCTGGACTACCGGGTGAACACGTCAGTAGCCCGGGAAGGAAAGCGCGGCCCGAGAGCGAGTGAGGCCAAGGCCTCGCGAACACCGTGGTGGAGCGCCGCAAGGCGCGCCGGTCCGCGTCATGGGCCGGCAGTCCCTTCCGGTGAAGGGACTGGCCCAACCGCAAGGCGGCCACGGGTGCGGCGTTCCGCACCAGCGCCTTTCGGCGCTCCGCTCCCCTCGCAGGAGGGGCAACAAGAAGAAACTTGGCAAAGCCCGGGCGCAGCGCGCCGCGGAAACGAGTTTCCATGTCCATGTTTGTCGGAGTTTTTTGTTGAGCCGAGCACCAATCCATCCCCGTCACCCTGAGGTGCGAGTGAGCGTAGCGAACGAGCCGCCGCAAGTCGGGCCTGCCCGACTTGCGTTCTTAAGAACTGATGTCGGGCAAGCCCGACATCAGCGGGCGACGGCCCGGCTGTTGCGCCAGCCGCATGTTGCAACAAAGGGGCCGTTCATCCTTCGAGGCCCGCCTTCGGCGGGCACCTCAGGATGACGGAGAGAGAGCGCGGCTGTTTCAGCATCAGGAGAGACGACGAGATGGCGCGACCCTCAACGCCATGCCCGGTCATGACGACGGGACTAGCCCTGCTTCAACGCCGGCATCACGTCCTTGGCGAACCACCGCAGCTGCTCCTTGAACTCCTTGGGCCCGAGTCCCTCGGCCCAGTGGATCATGAAATTGTCGAGCCCCGGATACTTGTCCGCCACCGACCTGATCCCGTCGATCACCTGCGCCGGCGGTCCGCAGAACCACGCCTTCTGCTTCACCCCGTCCGCCAGCGTCGGCACCTTGGCCGGCGCGCCGGGCGCGCCCCACACCCGCCCGTCGTCGTCGGCATACCGCACGAAGCCGAACGGCGCGAACCACTTGAAGCGCTCGTCATGCGCGGGCCCGAGCCGCCGCATCGCCTCGGCCTCGCTGTCGGCGAGATAGACGCCGGCGCCCCAGATCACGTCCTCGCCGAGCTGCTTGCTCCGGCCGCGCGCGCCGAACGCGTCGCGATAGGCGCGCAGCACGTCGTCGAGAATCCTCTCGCCGTTCAGCGTCACCATCGCCTTGAGGTCGTACTTCGCCATCATGTCGATGGTCTTGCCGCTGGCGATCGGCATGTAGATCTCCACCGGCAGGTTCTTCGGCCGCGGCACCAGCGTGACGTCCTGCAACTGGTAGCCGCGGTATTCGACCTGCGGCGGGCATTCGTAGAACTGGCCCTTGAAGGCGAACTCCGGCTCGTTGAAGCAGGCGAGCAGAAGCTGCAGCTGCTCCTCGAACAGCGCGCGGTTCTTTTCGGCGTCGAGCAGCGGCGCGCCGAAGCTCTCCACCTCGCGGGTGTGATAGCCGCGGCCCACCCCCATGACGACGCGGCCCTCGGTGACGATGTCGGCCATCGCGTAGTCTTCGGCGAGCCGAACCGGGTGCCACATCGGCAGGATGTTGAAGCCGCAGCCGAACTTCAGCCGCCTGGTCTGGGTCGCGAGCCACAGCCCGGTCTGGATCAGGTTCGGGATGACCTCGTAGCCCTCGCGCTGGAAATGGTGCTCGGCCATCCACAGGACGTCGAAGCCCAGGTCGTCCATCGTCTGGGCGACGTCCTTGGCGGTCGCGAACACCTCGCGCAGCCGCTCGTCGGAGTAGCGCCGGTCGTTCGCCGGCGTGCCGGACAGCCCGATGTTGTCGAGCTCGATCTGGCCGACATAGAGCACGTGGAATTTGCTGATCATGCTTTACGTCCCCGGCACGTTGGCGGAGCAAGCTTAACGCACAAATTGTGGGAAAATCAGCGGGCTAGGCGCTTAACGGGAACGCCTTGGCGCGGCATCTGGAGCCCGGGCCGGCGGTGGGAAGCGCGCCCCTGTGGCTATCGGCATGGTCAATTTTCCCCTAATATCCCGCTACCACCCGGGGGAATTCCCGAAAAGAAACTGTTATTTGCGCGGGCCTGCTCGCGCAAAAGGTGCACTGAACAACGCCGCCGCAGCCGGACTGCGACGGCGCGGTGCCGTTTGATCTGGAAGGGGAGCAATTGCGATGGCGACGCTGGCATTGGACTACACGATCATTAGCAATCCGGCGGCGGTGGATGGGGGCGTGGACCACACGTTGCATCGAAGATCAACAATCACGGCGAGGTGGGGGGCTATTACCAGCTCCCGGATGAATCCACACACGGCTTCTATTTGCACAACGGCGAGTTCGTCGACATCACCGTTCCCTTCGTGGATGCCACCGAGGTGTTTGGCCTCAACGACGCGGGCGATCTGGCTGGAATGGTTTTCCCCACGGCTGCTCCGCCTGCTGCTTTCGTTTACTCCGCAGGTGTTTTCCTTCCGGTCACAATTCCCGGCGCTTTCCTGTCCGCCGCGCAGGACATCAACAATGCTCCTGCCGTCGTCGGCGTTTTCCAGGACGTGACCGGAACCCACGGCTTTGTCTTTAGCGAGATTGGAGGCTTCACCCAGTTCGACGCACCCGATGCGGAGATGACCGTTGCTTTCGGCATCAACGATCAGGGTCTCGTCGTCGGCGCCTACCAGACCGCCGATCAGACGCACGGTTTCATCTACAACGGCACCGACTTCTTCGACGTGGATGTGCCGGGAGCCGCACTCACGTTTGCGCAGGACATCAACGACTGGGGCCAGATCGCCGGCTTCTATGTCGGCAACAACGGCAACACCCACGGCTTCGTTTTCGCCGAAGGCAACTTCTACACGATCGAGGCGCCCACGGGCGTCGGTGCCATTCCCGGCACCGTCGAGGTCACCGGCATCAACAATCTCGGTCAGGTTGTCGGCACCTACGCGACCGACGGATTCGACGGCTCGCAGGGCTTCGTAACGACGCTCGGCATGGAATTCACCTACGACGTCAGCTTCTTCGACCATCCGGATGCGGTCCCCTCGTCCGGCGGGCCTCCGTCATTCGGCACCGAGATTCGCAATTCCAACGTGGACGGCGATTTTGTCGGCCGCTACTCCGACCAGGCGAGCCCGGGGTTCACGGGCCAGAGCTTCGCCAACATCGGCGGCACGCTTTTCGATCTTGGTTTCGAGGACGCGACCGGCGGCGTTGCCGCGTCGGACATCAACGATCTCGACCAGATCGTCGGCACCTATTTCGTCACCGAGGACAGCACCGTCCACGGCTTCATCTTTGACGGCGACGACTTTGTGACGCTCGACAGCACGCTGGGCGATGCCGGCACCACCGAGCTTCTGGGCATGAGCAATATCGGCCAGATCGTCGGCACCTATACCGACGGCGGCGCCGAGCATGCCTTTGTCTACGATGCGACCAACGGGTTTGTGGAGCTCGATCTCACCGGCGCTGGAGCCGTCGGCAACGACATCATCGCGCTCGACGTCAACGACTTCGGCCAGATCGTCGGCACCTATGTCGATGTGATATCCGGTATCCGCCACGGCTTTTTCCTGAAAGACGGCGTCTTCACGACGATCGCCCATCCGGATGCGGCGGGCTTCGGCAGCGGCGGCGTCAGCATCAACAACGCCGGCCAGATCGCCGGCTTCTACATGGATTCGAGCTTTGTGGTGCACGCGTTCGTCTACAGCGGCGGCGTGTATTCCACCGTCGACATGCCGAACCCGGGCGGCGCCTACGGCATCAGCAACAGCGGCGTCGTGTCCGGCAGCGACAACGACGGCACGACGCATCACGGTTTCATGGCGGAAATTTCCGGCGCGACGCTGGTGCCGACCCTCGTGCCTCCGCCTGTCGTCATCGTCTGGGACGATCCCGTCGACGGCGACTTCAATGACGCGACCAAGTGGATGGGCGGCGTGGTGCCCGGCGAGCTCGACAAGGCCGTCATCAACCGGCCCGGCGAGTTCACCGTCACCCTGACGTCGGATCACACCGTCGACAAACTCGTGGTCGGCAGCCTCGACAACGACGGCGTGACGCTTCGCATCGTAGACGCTGCGCTGCAGGTCGACGGCGGCAAGATCAGCGCGGCCGGCACCATCGAACTCGACAGCGATTCGGCGATTGGCGCAGCCCTGCTGATCGGCGCCAAAACGGCCATCACCGGCGGCTGCGGCTGCGAGCCCGACATCGCGATGGGCCTGACCGATCCGGTCGGTCCGATCCGGATCGGCACCGCCGACGGACTTATCGATGTGGTCAGGCTCACCAACATCAGCGCCTGGATCGCCGGCCAGGGCCAGATCGGCGACGCGATGATGCAACTCGTCAACGGCGGCATCATCGAAGCGAGGGACGGCACGCTCGTTCTCGACACCGGTGCGAACAAGATCGTGAACGACGGCAACCTCGAAGCGGGCACGGACGGCACGCTCGACGTGAACAGCGAGATCGCCAACTACTTCGTGATCGAGGCAACCGGCGATACGGACGGGGGCACGATCAACCTGGACGGCGCCGTCAAGAACTACGGCATCATCGCGGCGGAGGAAGCCGGCAGTGTCAATGTGACGGGGGCGCTGAAGAACTTCGGCCTCATCGAGATCGAAGGCTCGTTCTCGGCCTCGGGATCGGTGCTCAACGATGCCGGGATTGAGGCCCACGGGACCGGCCTGATCGACATCACCGGCGACCTCGTCAACAAGGGCGGGATCACGGCCTTCGACGATTCAAGCGTCCTGCTGCACGGCGCCGTCAACAACGCCGCCGGCACGCTGACCGCGGACGGCGGGCTGCTCCTGGTGGGATCGACTTCGGGAGCGGCGGGCGAGGCCAAAATCTTCGATGACGGAACGATGCATTTCGAGGGTTCGGCCCGCGCGCATGTCTTCTTCGACGGCGACGAAGGCGGCACGCTGATCCTGGACGATGCCAGCACGTTCAAGAACGACGTCACCGGCTTCGACGACACCGACATGATCCAGTTCAAGGATCTGCTGTTCGGGTCGGACGTCACGTTCCGGTATATCGAGTCCACCAACACCCTCAAGGTGTTCGAGAACGGCGTCCTCGACTCGAAGTTCAATTTCGTCGGGTCCTACACGGACTCGGACTTCCAGATGATCGACGACGGCACCGGCCACGTCGCGATCCAGCACGTCGAGCCGCCGATCATCTGAGGCGGCGGCATCAACGTTTCCGGCCGGAACCCGTTCCGGCCGGACATCGACTGTGAATTGCGGTCGCTTATCCGCCCACAGATAGACGCACTGGCACCGCCGCAGCCGTCTGCGACGGCGAGATTTTATTTTGTTTGAAATGGGAGCATAGAGATGGCGCTGGGGCTTCTTTTGTCCGGAACTTCTGGAACGTTGTCGCTCGATTACACGCTCATCAGCAGTCCCGACGGCGAGTTCGGCGGTGAACGCCACACCCGCGTGCACGGGATCAACAATTACGGCGAATGGGCCGGCGATTATGTGAACGCCGCCGACGGCGTGGTTCTCGGCTTCTATTTCGACAACGGCAGTGCCGCGGTCATTCAGGTCGATGGCTCCCCTCAGACCGATGTGCTGGGGCTCAACGACGCCGGCCAACTGGTCGTGATGTCGTTTGGCCCGTCGGGAATCGAGGCCTTCATCTACGACGGTGGAACATTCATCCCGGTCACGATCGACGGCGCGAGCCTCGTTGTCGCGCAAGACATCAGTGCGGGGGAGATCGTCGGCATCGTCAACTACGCCGACGGCACCGGCAATCACGGCTTTATCGCCGATAGCGGGGGCGTCACCACGTTCGACGCTCCGGGCGCGGTCGTGGACGACGATTCAGACGGCACGGTTGCCCTGGGCGTCAATGAACTCGGGCAGGTCGTCGGCTACTTCGAAAGCGACATCGGACTTCATGGCTTCCTGAACGACGGTGGCTCGTTCACGACGCTGGATGTGCCCGACAGCCAGGTGACCATGGCCGCCGACATCAATGACTGGGGCCACATTGTCGGCAACTACATTGATGCCAACGGCAATGATCAGGGCTTCATCCGCGACACCGACGGGACGTATTATACGATCAAAGCTCCGGGCGCTGTCTTCGGGCAGCAGGGCTCCATCAACGTGACGGGTGTCAACAATCTCGGTCAGGTTGTCGGCTTTTACTCCACCTTTGATGGCTCAGTGGGCTTCGTCACGACGCTCGGCATGGAATTCACCTACGACGTCAGCTTCTTCGACCATCCGGATGCGGTGCCGTCGTCCGGCGGACCGGTGTCATTCGGCACCGAGATTCGCAATTCCAACGTGGACGGCGATTTCGTCGGCCGCTATTCCGACTCGGCAGGGCCGGGCTTTACAGGACAGAGCTTCGCCAGCATCGGCGGCTCGGTGCTCGACCTCGAGTTCGTCGACGCGACCGGCGGCGTGGCCGCGTCCGACATCAACGATCTCGGCCAGATTGCAGGCTACTACCTGGTCACCGAGGACGGCAGCTCCCACGGCTTTATCTACGACGGAGGCGACTACACGACGCTCGACAGCGCGCTGGGTGATGACGGCACCACCCAGATCCTGGGCATGAGCAATAACGGCCAGATCGTCGGCACCTACAGCGACGGCGGTGTCGAGCATGCCTTTGTCTACGACGCGGACGGTTTTGTGGACGACGCGGACGGTTTTGTGGAGTTGGATCTCAGCGAAGTCGGCGCCGCCGGCAACGACATCATTGCGCTCGACGTCAATGACCTCGGCCATATCGTCGGCACCTATGTCGACGTCGGAACCGGCATCCGCCACGGCTTTCTCCTGAAGGATGGCGTCTTTGCGACGATCGGCCATCCGGATGCGGCGGGCTTTGGCAGCGGCGGCGTCAGCATCAACAATGCCGGCCAGATCGCCGGCTTCTACATGGACTCGTCTTTCACGGTGAACGCGTTCGTCTACAGCGGCGGCGTGTACTCTACCGTCGGAATGCCGAACTCCGGCGGCGCCTACGGCATCAGCAACAGCGGCGTCGTTTCTGGCAGCGACAACGACGGCACCACGCACAGCGGCTTCATGGCGGAAATTTCCGGCGCGACGCTGGTGCCGACCCTCGTGCCTCCGCCTGTCGTCATCGTCTGGGACAATCCCATCGACGGCGACTTCGAGGATGCGGCCAACTGGATCGACGGCGTGGTGCCGGGCGAGACCGACCGGGCCGTCATCAATCGGCCCGGCGAATTCACCGTCACCCTGACGTCGGACCTCACAGTCGGCCAGATCGTGGTCGGCAGCCTCGACAATGACCAGATGACGCTGCGTATCGTCGACGCGACATTGCAGGTCGATAACGGCAAGATCATCGCGCCAGGCACCATCGAGCTCGACAGCGATACAGCGGCGGGCGCAGCCCTGCTGATCGGCGCCAACACGGCCATCAGCGGCGGCTGCGGCTGCGAGCCGGACATCGAGATGGGCCTGACCGATCCGACCGGTCCGATCCGGATCGGCACCGCGGACGGCCTCGCCGATGTGGTCAGGCTCTCCAACGTCAGCGCCTGGATCGCCGGCCAGGGCCAGATCGGCGACGCGATGATGAAGCTGGTCAACTTCGGCACCATCGAAGCGATGGGCGGCACGCTCGTTCTCGACACCGGCGCCAACCGGATCGTGAACGACAGCGGTTTCCTCGATGCGGGTTCCGACAGCACGCTCGAAGTGAACAGTGACATCAACAACTACGGTGAGATCACGGCATTCGGCGATCCGGGCCACGCCAGCGGCACGATCAACCTGAACGGAACTGTCAAGAATTTTGGCCTCATCGGCTCCCACGAAGGCGGCAGCATCAACGTCACGGGAGCGCTGAAGAACTACGATCTCATCTCCGTCAGTGGCTCATTCTCGGCGTCCGGACCGGTGCTCAACGATGCCAACGGAATTCAATCCATCGGAAATGGCGTGATCGACATCACCGGCAATGTCGTCAACAAGGGCGGGATCGCGGCTCGCGGCGACTCGACCACCTGGCTGCACGGCACCGTCAACAACGTCTTCGGCGAGCTTATCGCCGAAGACGGTGGAACACTCGTCGTAGGATCGACCGTCGGCGCTGCGGGCTGGGCTACCGTCAACGATGACGGCACGATCCACTTCCAGGGCGCCGCCCGAGCGGCGGTGAGGTTCATCGGCGAAGATGGAGATGGCGGCAAGCTGATCCTCGACGACGCCTCCACGTTCAAGGGATCGATCGAAGGCTTCGACGACACCGACATGATCCAGTTCAAGGATCTGCTGTTCGGGTCCGACGTCACGTTCCGGTATATCGAGTCCACCAACACCCTGAAGGTGTTCGAGAACGGCGTCCTTGACTCGAAGGTCAGTTTCGACGGCACCTATGCGGACTCGGACTTCCAGATGATCGACGACGGCACCGGCCACGTCGCGATCCAGCACGTCGAGCCGCCGATCATCTGAGGCGGCGGCCTCAATGTTTCCGGCCGGATGCTATTCCGGCCGGAAGCCGAAGGTGCGCTCGAAGCGCTTCTGATAGACCGGCCACACCTCCGGGTTGACGATGCGCGGCGGCCGCTTGCCGTCGAGCGCCTCGATCAGTTGGGTCGCCGCGAACTTGCCCATGTTGGCGCGCGCCTCCTTGGTGACGCCCGCGGTGTGAGGGCTTGCGATCACGTTGTCGAACTGCAGCAGCGGATGATCCGGCATCGGCGGCTCCTTCGACCAGACGTCGAGGCCGGCGCCGGCGATCTGCTTTGCCCGCAGCGCCTCCTCGAGCGCCTTCTCGTCGTGGATGAAGCCGCGCGCGGTGGTGATGAAATAGGCGTGCTTCTGCATCAGCCCGAATTCGCGGGTGCTGATCATGTTGCGGGAGGTGTCGTCCAGCGGGCAGTTGATCGACACGAAGTCGGAGCGCTTGAGCAGCTCGTCGAGCGTCACCTTGGTGGCGCCGCGCTCGGCGATGGTCTTCTCGTCGAGATAGGGGTCGCAGGCCAGCACGTCCATGTCGAACAGCGTCTTGCAGAGCCTGGCGACCCTGCGGCCGACATTGCCGAGGCCGACGATGCCGATGGTCCGGTTGTTGATGTCGCTGCCCATGAAGGCGTTGCGGTCGTGCATGGTGCCTTTGCGCAGCGTGTGGTTGGTCTGGATGATCTGCTTCGACAGCATCAGCACCATCGCCAGCACGTGCGCCGCGACCGCGTCGGCGTTGCCGCCGGTCTGGTTGACCACCAGCACGCCCGCGTCGGTGCAGTCCTTGACGTTGACGGTGTCGTAGCCGGCGCCGCCGGTGGAGACGATCAAGAGGTTCGGCGCCCGTGCGATCAGGTCCCTGGTGGCGTGATACCGCATCGGCAGCTCGTCGCGCGCCGAGCTCACCTGGTAGGCGTGCGCGGCGGCCGTGATCGGGTTCACCAGCGCATCCGGCGAGTTGTTCTCGAGCTTGTCGAGCCGGATTTCGGGCCGCTGCGCGATCAGGTCGAGATAGATCTGATGGTTGACGAAGCGCACGTAGAACACGCGCTTGACGTTTTCTTTGATCCCCGCAGCCTCGGCCATTGTCCACCCCGAAAATTTTGTCCAAAAAATTGCGGGGAAAGTCTTGCCATCGCGCCGGGAGCGCGTCCAGCGGGTTCCCGGCGCGAGAGCCATGCGCGGCTTCTGCGCGAAAAAAATCGGCGGGGATCGCTGAACAGCCGGATTCATCGCAAATTGTGGCGCTCTGGCAAACTGTTCCCCCGAAACCCACACCGCGTCTGGGCTTGGGTTGAATCGGAAGGGTGATGCGGCTATCAGAACGTGCATGGGCTCGGGCTTTCCCAGGTGGGTTCCGGCTGTGTTCGGTGCGTGCGCCCTGATGGCGCCGGCCGGCGGTGCCGTGGCGGGACCGCACGACGCGCTGATCGCCAAGCACTCGGCCGCCTATGGCGTGCCGGAGCCGCTGATACGCCGCGTCATCCATATCGAGAGCAAGGGCAACGCGCGGGCGGTCAGCAAGGGCAACTACGGCCTGATGCAGATTCGCCTCGGCACCGCCAAGTCGATGGGCTATCGCGGCACCGCCGACGGCCTGCTCGATGCCGACACCAACATGACCTATGCGGTGAAGTATCTCGCCAGCGCCTACCGCGCGGCGGGATGCAACGAGCAGCGCGCCATCAACTATTACCAGCGCGGCTTCTACAAGAGGCCGACATCGAAATGCGCGCTGCCGCGTTCGACGACGCAGATCGCCAACGTCGAGCCTCCACAACGTTTGGCTGCGAAGCGTTCCATGACCGACCGCGACACGGCGCCGGCCTCGGCCGACGTGCTGCAGCCCCGCGTGGTGCAGGTGCAGACGATCACCCGGCCGAAGTTCGCCGCGCCGGCGCAGGTGGCGGCGGCGCCGGCATCCGCTCCTGTCGTTGCGGCTCGGCCTGCGGCACCGGTACCGGCCGTTGCAGCGCCTGCTCCTGTTTCTGCTCAAGCTCCCGTGGCGGGTCAGCCGGCCGCGCGGCAAGTGCCGCCTGCCGCCCCGCAAACGGTGGCCAGAGCACCCGAGCAGGATTTGGCTTCGCCGCCGCCGCAAAGCACGCCTGCGCTTCCCACCGTGTTCATGGAACTGCTGCCGATGCCGAAGCCGCGTCCCGCCAATGCGCCGCAGGCGGTGGCGAAGCTCGAAGCAGCGGCGGTCGCGCCTGCGTCGCAAAGCGATGCGGTCAGCGCGTCGCCGGACGTTCAGGTGGCAAAACTCGATTCCGCGGCGGTGCCGTTGCCGCAGCCCAAGCCCGAGATCGAGGCCGCGCCCGAGCGCGAGTCGAAGCGCGCCCGCCGGGCGCCGCAGCGGCACACGCATACGCGGGTCAGCCGGAAGAAGCCCGAGGAGTCGGGCCTCGTGGCTTTTTGGAAGAAGCTCACGACGCCTGAGCCAACCCCGCGCAGGCGCACATCCTCGTCCGCGCGATAAAACAGCTACCGATCGGCCTCCTCGTAGGACTTGAGCGCGCCGCGAAGGAGCTCGCGCGCCGGCTCCGAGCCGTCGAGCGGCCGCAACGTGCGCCGCTTGATTTTCCAGCCCGATGCCGCGCGGACCAGCTCCCAGCGATTGGCGCCGACCCGGTGAATCCGGAAGCCCTTGGTCACGCCGTGGTTCGGCACCTCGTAGGGTTCGCCGGTCGGGTGCGGCGTGATGATTTGCAGATACGACGTGACGACCGCGGTATCGCCGTCGATGTCGATGCGCGGCAGGCCGCAGAAATGCGCGAGCCCGCCTGCGATCGCGGCCTGATGGCCCGGCGTCTTGACCATGCCGGCCACCTCGGCATTGCCGTTCGCGGTCTTGCCGCCGCCGAGATCGATGACGCCGTCGTCGGTGTAGACCTGCCGGGTGAAATAGTCGGCCCCGCTGTCGGCGCTCGGCGGATGGCTGGCGATCAGGTTGAGGATTTCCAGCCGGTCCTCGATGGCGCGCAGGCGCTCTTCGAGGGTGCGGTCCTTGACGCTTGGCTTCGGCATGACGTCCTCCCGGAATGGCGGCACCGGAAGGCTCGGGTTTTCACACCACCACTGTCAACCGCTTTGCCGCCCGCGTGACGCCGGTATAAAGCCAGCGCTGGCGGCTCTCGCCGAACGCCATCGACTCGTCGAACAGCACCACGTCGTCCCACTGCGAGCCCTGCGACTTGTGCACGGTCAGCACGTAGCCGTAGTCGAACTCGTCATAGGCCTTGCGCATCGGCCATTCGATGCCTTCGATGCCGCCGGTGAAGCATTCCGGGCGCACCGACACCTTGATGCCTTTTCCCGCGAAGCCGTCGTCCGGTTGCAGCCGCATCTTGATGATGTCGCGCCGGGCGGAGGGCTTTTCCTTCACCGACCACAGCGCGCCGTTGAACAGTCCCTTGCGCTTGTTGTTGCGCAGGCAGACGAGCTTGTCGCCGGTGGCGGGCAGTTCGCCGGCAAAGCCGCGGCGCTCGCGCATGCGCGCATTGTAGGCGCGCCGCGTCGCGTTGCGGCCGACCAGCACCTGGTCGGCGTCGAGCACGCGGCCCGGTTCGAGCATCTGCCGGGTCACGACCTGAGTCTCGCCGTAGACGCCCACGTCCAGGTCGCGGCCTTCGCGGATGTCCATGGACAGCCGGATGATCGGATTGTCCTCGGCCTGCCGGTGCACCTCGGTCAGCATCGCGTCGGGCTCGGCGTCGGTGAAAAAGCCGCCGCCCTGGATCGGCGGCAGTTGCGCCGGATCGCCCAGCACCAGAAGCGGCACGCCGAACGACTTCAGGTCGCGTCCGAGTTCGGCGTCGACCATCGAGCATTCGTCGATCACGATCAGCGAAGCCTTGGACGCCGGTGCGTCGTCCCACAGGTCGAAGCTCGGCACCTCTTCGCCGCTCTCGCGGGTCTTGTAGATCAGGCTGTGAATGGTGGACGCGCGCTCGCAGCCCTTGCTGCGCATCACCAGCGCGGCCTTGCCGGTGAAGGCCGCGAACAGCACCTTGCCGTCGACCGCCTGGGCGAGGTGACGGGCGAGGGTGGTCTTGCCGGTTCCGGCATAGCCGAACAGACGGAAGATCTGCGGCGTTTGGCCTTTGCCCGGCCTGGCCTTGAGCCAGTCGGCGACCGCCTTCAGCGCGGCATCCTGGTGGGGCGTGAAGACGGTCATGACCTGCTGCGTTCTGGCCGCACTTGCTTGGCCGCACGTGAATCAGGCAGCACAGTACGCTAGGAACAAAGAGAGAACAAGGATTTTGAGGGACTTTTAGATGCGTGGGTCAGGCCGGGTCGGCGTCCGTGTCGGCCTTGAGCTTCTTGAGCAGGCGCTTGATGCCGGCGATCTCGGCCTCGAGCCTGGTCACGCGCTCGGCCAGGTCGGCGGACCCGGCCGGCTCCCCCTGGACGGCCTGCGGGAACGCGACGCCCACCTCGTGGCCGACCCGCCAGATCACGTGGGACCGGAGCGTCTGCTCCTTCTGGGGAATGTAGAGGTCCATCGTGTCCGGCGTGGTGATGGTGTCCGAGAAGATCAGCCGTGCGCCGAATGCCGAGATATCGCGGATCAGGCAGTCGGCGACGCTGCGGCGGTTGTTGAAATAGACCATGCCGCGCAGAAAGCTCTTCTGCCGCGCGATGCGGCGGCGCTCGGTCGATCGGCTTTCGGCAGAGTGGACCATGGGTGGAGGGTAGGCCTTGGACACTAACGATGTCTTTAACGATTCGTTCGGGAAGGTTTCAGATCGTTAGCATTTGAGATGAAGTTGAGGCAATCCGGACCATCACGGGCTTTTGGTCTAAGTCTGCGATTTAGCAGTAACTTGTTGTGGCATCAGCCCGGCGGGTTCTTCCGGTAGTACTCGGCGTCTTCCGCGCTCTGCTTGAAGTCCGCATGGCCGCGCCATTCGACGTGCCGCGACAGCATGTCGGAGCCGTAACGCACGCGGAACAGCAGCGTGCGCTGCGGTCCGTTGATGTATTCGTGCACCTCGCCCGGCGGGTGCACGACGAACGAGCCGGGTATCACGTCGATGGTCTCTTTCGGCGTGCGCATCTTTCCGCCGCCGGAGAAGCAGAAATAGATCTCGGTGGCGTGCGGGTGGCAGTGGTTCGGGCTGATCTGGCCGGGCTCCCAGCAGGCGACCGTGTAATCGCCGTCCTCGACCTCGCCGAGAATCTTCTCCACGTGCTTTTTCGGACTCCACTCCTGCTCTTTGGTCAGGCTGAACGCGTGCATGCATGCTTCTCCCTGATGGCCGTCAAAGTTACTGCTGCGGCTTCAAGCCGGCAGCCTTGACGATCTTGGCGTTGAGCTCGAGCTGCGTCTTCACGAATGACGCGAACTCCGACTGCGTCATCGGCAGCGTTGTTCCGCCGAGCGCGAGGATCTTGTCGCCGACCTCTTTCACCTTCAGCGCCGCAACGATCTCCCGGTTGAGCCGCTCGACGATCGGCTTCGGCGTTTTGGCGGGCGCAAACGCGCCGACCCAGAACTGGTATTCGGCATCGGGCAGGCCGTGCTCGCGCAGCGTCGCGACCTCCGGCATGGTCGGCAGCCGCTTCGGCGAGCTGACGGCGAGCGTGCTGATCTTGCCGTCCCGGGAGAGCGGAATCGCGTTCACGGCCGGCGTCGGATACAGGTCGAGGCGGCCGGCGACCATCTCGGTCATCGCCTCCGGCGTTCCGCGGAACGGCACGGCTGTTGCCGGATATCCGGCGGCGAGCCGCAACTGCTCCATGAACAGATGGCCCGAGCTGCCCGCGCCTGCGGTGCCGTAAAGGATGTTACCGCCGGGCTTTTTGCCGGCTTCGATCAGCTCTTTCAGGGTTTTGAACTTCACCGCAGTCCCGATGAAAAAGGGAACGTCGGCAAGCGCCCCGACCGGGGTAAAATCGTCGGTGACGCTGTACGGCAGGTTCGCATAGGTCGAGGCCACGACCACCATGGACGTGGAGCTGATCAGGAAGGTGTAGCCATCCGGGTCGGCCTTGGCCACGCTGTTGGAGCCGATTGTCGTGCCGGCGCCGCCGCGGTTCTCGACCACGAAGGTCTGGCCGATCTGCCGGCCGACCTGATCGACCACGGTGCGGGCGGTGATGTCGGTGGCGCTGCCGGCGGTGAACGGCACGATGACCTTGATGGGCTGTCGCGTCGGCCACTCCTGCGCCGGCGCGGCCGCCGGGAAAAGCAGAGCCAGCAGCGGCAATGCGCCGATGAATTTGCGGATCATTTCATATCCCTTGAAGCGATGTTGATGGAAGGTTGCCCCCGGCGCGTCGGGACAATCATAGAGAAGCCGGGCCTGCGGTCTAGGCCGGCGGCGGCCCGCCGTGACAGTCCGCCACGCCCCTGATACGAAGCCGGACCGCCTTGGCGAAGGGGAGTGAAAATGTTCAAGAAGCCGAATTGCCCGGTGATTGCCGTCGAAGAACACTACTGGGACGCCGAATTGTCCAAGACCTATTCGGGGCTGGAGTCCGGCCGGCCCGGGCCGCAGATGGACCGGCTGTTCGACCTCGGCGCGCTGCGCCTCAAGGAGATGGACGAGGCCGGCATCGACGTGCAGGTGATCTCGCATGGCGCGCCCTCGGCGCAGAAGCTGCCGGCGGACGGGGCGGCGGCGCTGGTGCGCGGCGTCAACGATCGCCTCGCCGCGGCCTGCGCGGCCAATCCGAAGCGCTTCGCGGCCTTTGCCGCGCTGCCGTCGAACGACCCGAAGGCGGCAGCCGACGAGCTCGAGCGATGCGTCACCAGGCTCGGCTTCAAAGGCGCGATGATGCACGGGCTGTCGAACGGGATCTTCCTCGACGACAAGCGCTTCTGGCCGATCTACGAGCGCGCCGAGAAGCTCGACGTGCCGATCTACTTCCATCCGGCGACGCCCGACCCGCGGGTCGGCGACGTCTACTACGCCGACTATGCCAAGGACTTTCCGATGGTGGTGCGGGCCGCCTGGGGCTACACGGTCGAGACCGCGACCACCGCGATCCGCATGGTGCTGTCCGGCGTGTTCGAGAAGCACCCGAAGCTGAAGGTCATCCTCGGGCATCTCGGCGAGACGCTGCCGTTCCTGGTGTGGCGCGTCGACCACGCCATCGCGCGCCCCGGCGCGGCCAGGCAGATCAGCTTCCGCGACATCTTCTGCAACAACTTCTGGATCACCACCAGCGGCAACTTCTCCAACCCGGCGCTGATGTGCTGCGTCCAGGAGATGGGCGTCGACCGCATCCTGTTCGCGGTGGACTGGCCGTTCGTCGTCAACCCGCCCGGCGTGAAGTGGATGGAAACCGTGCCGCTGTGCGACGAGGACAAGGCAAAGATACTGAGCGGCAACGCCATGCGGCTGCTGCGGATGTGACCGCCGCTTCGCCGGCGGCCGCACACGTCCGTTGCGTTGGCCGCCGGTTGCTATATTTTCGCGCTCGCTGCGTCGTGATCCGGGCCTGTAGCTCAATGGTTAGAGCCGACCGCTCATAACGGTCTGGTTGCAGGTTCGAGTCCTGCCGGGCCCACCACA